>CAVUYP010000001.1:0-550000 GCA_963745755.1 uncultured Conexibacteraceae bacterium
GAGCGGCTCGAAAATGGCGTTGGCAAAGCGGAACACCAGGATGTTCTGCACCGTTTCCTTGCCCAGGTAGTGGTCGATGCGATAGACCTGCCGCTCGGCAAACACCCGATGGACCGCTTCGTTAAGCGAGCGGGCCGAGGCCTGGTCGACGCCGAACGGTTTCTCGATCACGATCCGCCGCACGCCGCGGCTTTCGTCCGCCAGATCGCAGGCGCCCAATCCGGCGACGGCCTGTTCATAGAACTGCGGCGACGTGGCCAGGTAATAGACTCGCGTCGCCTCGCCGCCGGCCTCTAATTCATCAAGACGCTGCGAAAGCTGTCGCAAGTCCTCCTCGACGGCCAGGTCGCCCGGTTGGTAATGGATCGCCGCTGAGAATGCCTTCCAAGCCTCGTCGTCGAAGCTCCGCCCGGCGAATCTGGCCGTACTTTCGGCCAGGTCGTTCCGCCACTGCTCGTCGCTGAACTTGCTGCGGCGAGGCCGACGATCTTTGTCCCTTCAGGCAAACGCTGCTTGCGAAACAGTTGGTACAGCGCCGGAACCAGCTTACGGCTGGTCAAATCGCCCGAGGCGCCGAAGATCACGATCGTGTAGGACATGGCGATATGAACGAAAGGAGGAAGCGGCTCGCCTCGGAGGCGCGAAGACGAGGAGCTATCAAGCCACAGAGGGACGGAGAACACAGAGAAGAAGACGTTATTAAGCCACGGATTTGCACGGATCAAACACGGATGTTCTTTTATTGTTCGGTTTTCTTCATCCGTGATAGATCCGTGCAAATCCGTGGCCCAAGAAACTCCGTGTTCTCTGTGCCCTCGGTGGCGAATCTCCTTCTTCGTCCCCCAATCTCCTCTTCATTCCCGCATCCCCTTTAAAAATCGTGGCGAACCTCAGAGCCGCATCGCGGTAAAGCCGCCGTCGACGTAGAGGGGCGCCGGTGATGAAACTGCCCGCCTGGCGAGAAAGCAGCAGCAAGGCGGCGCCGACCAACTCGTGCGGTTCGCCAAAGCGGGCCATCGGCGTCTGCCGCATGATGTTGGCCGTGCGGTCGGCGTCGAGAATCTTGCGATTCTGCTCGGCGGGGAAGAAGCCGGGGCACAGCGCGTTGACGCGGACGTTGCTCGGCGCCAGTTCGCGGGCCACGTTCTGCGTCAGGTTCACCACCGCCGCCTTCGAGGCCGAATAGGCGAAGACCCTCGAAAGCGGCTTGTCGGAGGTGACGCTGGCGATGTTGAGGATCGAACCCCCTTCGGGCGATTCGGCCATCTTCCGGCCGAAAAGCTGACAGCCCCGATGCACCGCCCTGAGATTCGAGTTGATGACCCAGTCCCAGTCTTCGTCGCGGACTTCGAAGTAAGAACTGGCGGAGTTGACGCCTGCTCCGTTGATCAGCATGTCGACCCGGCCGCAGGACTTGATGACATGCGCCAGCAAGGCCTCGATCGACTCGCGGCTGGAGACGTCGACCGTGGCGAACTCGGCCTTGCCGCCCAAGGCTTCGATGGCGCGAACTCGCTCCTCGCCTCGTTCGGCGCCGCGCCCGCGACGACGACAAGGGCGCCGGCTTGCGCCAGCGCTTCGGCCAGTGCGCCCGCCCAACACGCCCGTGCCGCCGATCACCACGGCGACCTGGCCGGAAAGCCCGAAAAGCCGGTTCAGATATTCCGTTGTCATAGGTTCCTCGCTAACGCGTCGGGTGATGATGCGGCGTCGCGGCTAGTCCTGCGGCGGCCGGCGCAGATGCAGCCAGTCGGTGTGGAACACGCCGCTCTTGTCGATCCGTTCGTAGGTGTGGGCGCCGAAGTAGTCGCGCTGGGCCTGCAGCAGGTTGGCGGGCAGGCGCTCGCGGCGGTAGCCGTCGTAGTAGGCCAGGGCCGCGGAGAAGGCCGGCACGGGAATGCCCAGCTCGAACGCCGTGGTGACCACGTGCCGCCAGGCCTCCTGGGCCTTGCTCGACCGCCTGCGTGAAGTAGGGGGCCAGCAGCAGGTTCTCCAGTTGCGGCGTCGGCGTCGAACGCCTCCTTGATGCGCTCGAGGAACACGGCCCGGATGATGCAGCCGCCGCGCCACAGCAGCGCGATGTCGCCGTAGTTGAGCGGCCAGTCGTGCTCGGCGGCCGCCGCCTGCATCTGCACGAAGCCCTGGGCGTAGCTGCAGATCTTCGAGGCGTACAGCGCCTGGCGGACCTGCTCGATGAACTCCTTGCGTGTCGCCGTCGTAGCTTGCCGCCGGGGCCCGTCGAGCACCTTGCTGGCCCGCACGCGGGCGTCCTTCATGGCCGAGAGGCAGCGGGCGTAGACGGCCTCGGTCACCAGCGTGCTGGGCACGCCCAGGTCGAGCGCCAATTGGCTCATCCACTTGCCGGTCCCCTTGGCGCCGGCCTTGTCCAGGATCAGGTCGACCAGGTCGCCGCCCGTCTCGGGATCCTTGACGCTGAAGATGTCGCGGGTGATCTCGATCAGGTAGCTGTCCAGCTCGCCGCGGTTCCACTCGGCGAAGACGTCGTACAGCTCGTCGTTCGACAGGCCCAGCGCCTGCTTGAGCATCGAAGTAGGCCTCGCAGATCAACTGCATGTCGCCGTACTCGATGCCGTTGTGCACCATCTTCACGTAGTGGCCGGCGCCGCGCGGGCCGACCCATTCGCAGCAGGGAATGTCGTTGTTCGGGCCCGACCTTGGCGGCGATCGCCTGAAAGATCGGCTTGACCAGCGGCCAGGCGTCCGGCGCTGCCGCCGGGCATCATGCTGGGGCCCTTCAGCGCGCCTTCTTCGCCGCCGGAGACGCCCGTGCCGATGTAGAGCAGGCCCTTCGACTCGACGTACTTGGTGCGCCGCTCGGTGTCGCGATAGTAGCGTGTTGCCGCCGTCGATGATCACGTCGCCCGGCGAGAGCAGCGGCAGCAGCTGCTCGATCAACTCGTCGACGGCCGGGCCGGCCTTGACCATCAGCATCACCTTGCGCGGCTTGGCCAGCGTGCTCGACCAGTTCTTCGAGCGAGTGGCAGCCGACGAACTTCTTGCCGGCCGCGCGGCCGCTGATGAAGTTGTCGACCTTGCTCGTCGTGCGGTTGAAGACGGCCACGCGAATAGCCGCGGCTCTCGATGTTCAGCGCCAGGTTCTCGCCCATCACGGCCAGGCCGATCAGGCCGATGTCGCAAAGTTCAGCCATGAGTCAGTCCGAGTTCAAGAAGTCCAAGGTCCCAAGTCCCAGGTCCAAGTCGCTTGCTTTGGTCCGACTTGGAACTGTCGCAGTCGGGACTATTTGTGCTCCCAGGGCGGCCGCTCGGGCAGATACGCGTCGAATTCGTCCAGTAGCTGTTGTTGATAGTCGCCGGCGAACGTGCCGGAGAGGAACCGTCGATCCCTTCCTCGCAGAACGCCGCCAACTGGCTTCTTCGTCGCCGGGATTGATGGGGAAGAACAAGGCGCTCGTTGGCCGCGGCCGCCTTGATAGTCGCCCGGCGCGTCGCCGATCATCAACGTATGGCCCGGCGCGTACTTGCTTGCGCGGCGCCGAGCGTTTCTTTCTTGCTGCCGATCTCCTGGCCGCAGATCGCCGCCACGTACTTGGCGATGTCGTGCTCGTCCCATCCCGCTTCGAGCGCCTCGTTGGGCGTGGCCGAGACGACGAGCATGTCGGCCTTGCCCGAGAGCTTCTCCAGGCTCTCGCGCACGTACGGAAACGGCGGCACGCCGCGGACCATCTGCGCGACCGACTCGTTCACGGCCTGCGACCAGCTCAAGCGCCTGCTTCAGATCCGGATCGCCCGTCTCCTCGACCGCCTTCTCCAGCGCCGGATTGCCCAGCTTGGTCTCCGTCTCGATCCACTTGACGCAGCGCCTGCGGGAATCGGCGATCTTCACGCCGCGGGCCTGCACCTCGGGCCGCTTCTGCAGCCACTCCAGCGTCTCCACCAGCGCCGGAAAGCGGTTGATGCCGCGGCTCTTCGAGTAGAGATTGACGAACTCGGCCGCCTCGCGGGCGTACTTGCTCACGCCCTGCAGCTCGTAGTAGTTGATGATGTTCGGGATGAAGCACTCCTTGTGCTTCAACTCCATCGTGTCGAACGCGCAGCCGTCCGAATCGATGCCGACCAGAGAACTCGTGCTTACGCTGAAGTCAAAACGTCACGTCCCAACCTCTTCTTGATGATTCGACTCTGAGGCCGGATTGCCCGGCCTTGCTGCTTGAAGTAAGTTGCTGCCTACTGCTTAAGCCTTCGCCCGATCCGCCTGCGGAACGTACTTGGCCAGCTTCTGGCTGGCGAAGATCGGCTGGAAACGCGTCAAGCCGTTGACGGCCGTCGACCATCGGCAGGCTGACCATGTCCTCGCCGACCAGCGGCTGGGCGTAGCGCACGAACTCGTCGGTCACGTCGTAGCCGCTTTGGCGCGATCCAGTTCTCCGGGAACGGCCGCTCGCTGTTGGCCACTTCCGCAGCGGAACCTTGTCGTAGCGGACGCTGTAGATCGGCCCGGGCTTGCGGAGGATCGTCGACATGTAGCCGCTCTCGCCGCCGGCGGCCAGCAGCGCCGCCATCTGGCCGACGCGGTAGGCCTCGTCCAGGTCGACCGTCGAGGCGTAGGCCATCGCGTGGCGCTGGTCGGTGCCCGGGACGTTGCCGCGGGCGGCGCCCTTGGCCGCCAGGCCGACCTCGTTCAGGTAGTTGACCACGATCTGAGCCACGGTCGATCTCGCTGGCGCTGAACGAGACGTGGCCGAAGGCGTCCTTGACTTCGCCCAGGTCGCCGACGTCGAAGCCTTCGCTGACCACCACGATGCAGCGGCCCGTCGCTGCGAAGCTGGTCGTTGACCTGGTCGGCCAGTTGCTCCAGCGAGCAGGGACTCTCGGCCAGGTAGATCTGCAGCGGCATCTCGCGGTGCCGGGTCGGCCAGCCGCGCCGCGGCCGGGATGAAGCCGATCTTGCGGCCCATCGCCTGCATCACCAGCACCGGGTCGGCCGGGCAGGAGCCCGCGTTTTCCTCGTTGGCGTTCTGGACCATGTGCATCCAGTACTTGGCCACCGAGCCGTAGCCGGGCGTGTGGTCGATCAGCTTGAACTCGCTGTCGCCGACGTCGTTGTCGATGGTCTTGGGCACGCCGACGGCCACCAGGTCCAGCCCGCGCTCGCTGGGCCAGCTGCGGCGATCTTGTTGGCCGTGTCCATCGAGTCGTTGCCGCCGATGTAGAGGAAGTAGCCGACGTCGTGCGCCTTGAAGCACTTCGATCACGCGCTCGAAGTCCTCCTGCTGGTTCGGCTTTCAGCTTGTAGCGGCAGGTGCCGATCGAGCCGGCCGCCGGCGTGAACCGCAGCAGGGCGATCTCTTCGGCCGACTGCGCCGACAGGTCGAGCAGTTCTTCCTTCAGCACGCCCTCGATGCCGTGCCAGCCGCCGTAGACCGTGCCGATTTCGGACAGTTCGCGGGCCGTCTCGATGATTCCCCGCAGGCTGTTGTTGATTACCGGGCTGGGCCCGCCGCTTTGCGCCACGACCATATTGCGGGGGCGCCGAGATGATTGGCTCATAAATACCGTCTTTGAATCGCACGAAGACCGACAGGGAACGAACGAGAAACCGGCCGCAAAACAGCGGATTGTAGCGGCTCGGCCAGAGCGCTCGCTAGCGGCGCCCGCCCTGGCGGGCGGTGGGCGAAATGCCGCTCGTCGAGCTGGTCAGACCGGCTCGTGGCAGGAACGTAAGGAATCTCGCGTCATCGGCTTGGGTAGCTGGCGGCAGAGCGTCAGCGATGCCCCAGCGAAGTGCGTATTCGCCTGGAAATCAGCCCGAACCCCAGCGGTTCGGTTATCAATCAACGGATGCCTGATAGGGCCCCGCTGCATCCGGGTCCTCAACGCGGCGCGAGAAGCGATCCAAAAACGGATTGAGGCGTCACCTGTGCGCAGCCCCGCCAGCCGGTCTCCGTCAACTCAACTTTGACGCAGCGCTACGCGGCCCGGCGCAATTCCCGACGCAACTTGCTCGCGATGGATATCCGCCAGCACCGACTGCACGACGCGCCCGCTGGCGTGCTGAAAAACCGTCTGCTGCAGCGTTGCCGTGAGATTCGGAGTGCGACCGGCCAGGGCGGCCAGTTCGCTGCGGAGGATCGGGCCGGCCTTGGCCAGCACGTAGCCGCGAGCTTCGGCCCGACTCATATCCCCGGTTCGCCCTTCGACGCTGTCGCGAACCGGCGCGTAAGTGCGTCTGCGCCAACTGCCGGGCTAATTCCTGAACGGACGGGACGCTTCGAATCCGAGCTACCAGGTCGCCGAAATACATGGCTGAGTGCATCCTCTGCAAGACCGTGGGGGCGAAAGAGGCCTACCTAGGGATCGTTCCGCCGGGGCTTGCTTCTTCAGCGCATTTTACGCATCTACCGAAAGTCAATCGGCGCCGAGATATAGGCGCAAAGAACCGCTCTAGAACAGAAGTTGAGTGCGAGCCTTGCTGCGGCGTTACGGCTTACCTGTAAAGCCTTGCTCGCCCAGCCAGAATTCGCACGCCGTTGTCCACGGATGGAGCTTCGCCGGCTCATAGGTCCTGAAGCCCAGCCCGATGCCGTGCCGTCCTTTTTGATACAGGTGCAGATCGAACGGCACGCCGGCCTTGCGCAGCGAGTCGGCCATGACCAGCGCGTTCTCGACCACCACGCCAGGATCTTCGACCGTCTGCCAGATGAAGCAAGGCGGAGTCTTTTCCGTGACGTTCAAGGCCGGCGAATAGGCCCGAATCTGGTCCGCCGTCGGTTCGGGCCCCAGGAACCGCTCGTGGCGTTCCGGCTTGTCGTTGCGATCGAAGAGGATGAAGGCATAGCAAAGTATCGTCGCATCGGGACGCGAGCTGACTCGCTCGATCGGATCGGCACAGCGGCTCGCCCAGCATCGAAGCGGGTGCTGAGCGTGGCCGAAAGATGGCCGCCGGCGGAAGAACCCATGATGCCGATCCGGTTGGGATCGAGCTCCCACGCTTCGGCATTCGCCCGCACCGTTCTCACGGCTCTTGCGGCGTCGCCCAGGATCTCAGGGATGTGATAGCCGTCTTTGATCAGCCGGTACTTGAGCACGAACGCAGCAATGCCCAGGTCATTGAGCCATCTCGCAAATGGCTCGCCCTCGTGAGCCGCCAGGACGTTGTACCCGCCGCCCGGGCAGACAATGACCGCGGCGCCAGTGCCTTTTCCCGCGGCAGGCCAATAGGGCGTGAAGCGGGGAATGTCCTTCTCTTCCTTTCCCCAGTGCCGCCGGGAGCATCGTCGGCCCACAACCGCACCGACTGTTCCGGGCGCTCCGCAGCTTGCAGCAGACTCGCGCTGAGCAGCGACAGCGCGGCGGACAAAAGAAAAGAAAATCGCATGGCAGCTCCCAAAAGCGGAAAGATACGTGTGGCGTTGCGACGAGCGGAGTTGGCTCGCCGCTTGCGGATTATAGGGTCTTGCGCAAGGTCGTGCGACTTTGGGTCACCGCCTCGCGTCAGCCGCATAATCTGAATTTTCGGAACGCCTTGGCGTTGCTCGCCGTTTCGGGATAAAATTGACTTACCAAGGGAACGCCGATGATTACCGAATCCGAAATCCTCGCCGATGTCATTGCACCCGATCAGGGAGACCCGAGCGCGGACGTGGCTGAGTTGGTGCTGCGTTGGAAATTCACCGACCGGGCTGTGGCCCAGATGAACGACTTGGCCGACCGCAATAACAAGGGAACCATCACCGCCCAGGAGCGTGACGAGCTCGAAAAGTACCTTCGGGTCGGCAGTCTCATCAACATCCTGCAAGCCAAGGCTCGTCGTTCTCTTCAACCCGGTGCATCATGGATGGCAGTCTCCCGTCGCCAGCGCGTGTGGGACCGAGCGGGCGAACGACCATCAACGTACTTCGCATAAACTTGCCGGAGCGAGTCGAACATCGACGGCTCCTCATCGAGGCTGGCCTGTTTCCATCGGCCCGACCAGAGGAACCACCCCGGTAGCCGCGACTATCGCCGCTTATCTTGCGAGCCCGCGCACCGACTATCGCAGGGCGCCAAGGCGGTCAAACCGCTCGTTGCCAGCGGGTCGAGCCAAAACAGTTCCGCCAACTCGTCCGATGTGAATCGACGTCGCTTCCCTCAGGGATGCCGAGGTCGATTCGTCGTACAATCTGACAACGATGCCCAAAACACGTGGACGTCCGGGTCGTACTCGCAATCAGCGGCGTACAGGTCGGAAACGACGACGCCGGAATTCGCCGAAAACCCTGCGTAAGTCTCCGCATCACCAGTGCATCACCTGTCCGCCATCGACGTTCATGGTCTGGCCGGTGATGTTCTTGGCTTTGTCGGAAGCAAGGAAAACGGCCAGCGCGGCAATGTCCTCGGGCTCCTGCCAGCGGCCCAAGGGAACGGTGCGCTGAATTTTCTCTGCGGCCCATTCGTCGTAAGTCTGCTGCTTGTCGGCCGCTTGCTGCGCGTTCCAGGCGGCCCACACGGAGCGGTTCAGCGCCGTCTTGATCATGCCGGGACAGATGCAGTTGCAGCGCACGCCGTAGGGCGCCAGGTCCTTCGCGACACACTGCGCGAAGTTGATCAAGCCGGCCTTCGCCGCACTGTACGGCGGATCGGTCTGCGAGCCGATCTGGCCGGCCACGGATGACAAGAACAACATGCTGCCGCTACGGGCTTCAATCAAAGGCGGAGCGAAGGCGTGCGCTGCGTTGGCGGCGCCGATCAGGTTGACTCGCAAAATGCGTTCCCAGTCGCTCGGCTCCAAGTTCCAGAACGGAAACCCGAATTTGCCTGTACCGACGCCCGCAGCGAACACAACGTGATCCAACCGGCCGAAGCGGTCGAGCGTCTGGCGGGCGGCGCGTTGCAGCCCGGCGTATTCGCAAACGTCGGCGGTGCAACCGATGGCTTGCCGGCCGTTGCGTTGCTCCAACTCCTGCGCCGTTCGGCAACCGACGGGTTCAAGTCGATCAGCGCCAAGCGGGCGCCTTCTTCAGCAAAGGCCTGGACGATGGCGCGACCGATTCCCTGTGCGGCGCCAATCACCGCAGCCACGCTGTCTTTCAGTTGCAAGTCCACCTGGGTCAATCTCCACAGCGTCTGGGAAAAACGCGCATCCTACTCCGGGATGCAGTCCAGGTGAAGTTACGCGATCAAAACGAGGCAGGCCGCCGGCGCCATCGACGCCGGCGGCCTGATTCTGCGAACGGATGCAATCCCGGTCTGCTGGATCAATCGTTGTAGATTTCGTCCAGGCTCACTTCCGCATTCGGCGTCCTCGCTCACGTTCTCGAAGCTGGGGGCGGGCGCTTCGCAACCGTGATGGGCCGACTCACAAGGGTAGGGAATTGCTTCCACGTTCGAATTCGCCGCTTCCGACGCATCCGCGTCCGCGTCGTCCGCCGACTCCGAACCCGGGCGCGGCCAATTCCGACCTGGCGGCTTCCGGCTTCTTGGCAAATCGGGCGGCGCGGTCATCGGAAATGGCCCGGGCCGCACGACGCAATTCCACGGGACTGAGGTGGCGCAGGTTGGCAAGCTCCTCCAGCGGCTTGAGCGCGCCGACGGCCCGCTCGATGGTCGGTTCGAGCGTCACGATCTCGACCAGCCAGCGTCGCACGTGGTCGAAGCGGCGGATCGCGTCTTGCAACTGGCGGTTCAGATCGCCCGTCAGCTCCAACGTTTCGACCGCGTCGGCGAGATCTCCGGTGCGAGCCAGGATGCGATCCTTCAGCGTCAGCAATCCGTCGAGCCCGACCTGTGCGGCGGCGATATTGTGCGACTGACCGTCCAACCGTTCGCGGATCTTGATCAGTTCACTCAGCGCGTCGCTGGCGTCTTGGCGATGCATTGCATCGTCGCCGCAGAGGATCGTTTCCTTGATTGCCACCAGTTCCTCGCCGACGTCGCGGGCCACGGCCGTCTGGTCAGACGCCTCGATCAGGCGATCGTTCAGGCGTTCCCACTGCGCGACCGATGCAGCGGCCTGCTCGGCGCGCTCGCCTTCGGCCAAGGCGCGAGATTCGACCTCGATCAACCCTTCCAGCGCCTGCCGCGCGGTCAGCCAGGCGAGCGCCTTCGCTTTCGACCTGCTCTCGCAGCCGGGTCAACTCATCCAACGTCCAGTGAGCATTGACAGTGGAATGATATTGGCCGATCAGCCGGTCTTCCAGGCTTTGCAATTGCTCCAAGGCCAAGGCCACGTCGCCGCTGTCCGACTTGGCGTCGAGAGCGTCGCGTCGCAGTTGCGACAAGGAGCTCAACGCCGAACGCGCCTCGGCCGTGGCGTCTCGTCCCTTGATGAGCTGCGAGTGCAACGATTCGATCTGAGCCAGCGCGTCAGTCGCCGCCCGCGCTTTCCGACCTTGTTCCGCCAACAGCCCCAACAGCTCGCTTGTCTTTGCCGCCTGCTCCGTCTGGCCGGTGAGTTTCTGCACGCCCCGCTGCAAGTTGCCCACCTGATGCTGGAGTCGGGCGAACTCCCGCGTCATGGGGCGCATGACAGTGACGTGCAATACGACCAACCCGATAGCAAAGCCTGCGGCAAAAATTGCAGCGTTTCGCGAAAGTTTAGGGCCTTCGAGATTCGCGCCGTCCTTGGCTGCGTGCAATTCCCTTCTGTCAGTGGATGTGTGCAATGTTGGTCTCCTACCAAGCTGGAGTTGATTCTGCGAGCTAAGCGAGCGAGTGCTATTGCCCCGTGGAAAATATCGACCAGCTCAACGCAAATTATCGAGTCTTTGTATGCTTCTTATCTTCTCCAGGTGATCGCGTCACGGCTCTTTATCACCCCAAATTTCACCAGTCCGGATAATGCATAAGGCCGCAGACAACTTGGATGCCCGGCGGTGAAGCGAGCATCAAGCGAGAGCCCCAAACCACTCATACGGCTCAGATCCGAGACACGAAAAGGCTGGTTAGCTTGTTTATTCACCGCGTTTAGCTTGCGGCGCCACCGCCCAAGCGACATCTCGCCGCCGGGTGTGCGTCGCAGCGCGGTTGTTTGCAGAGTTGCGTCGTAACTCCTAACGCTGCGACGCATTGGGAGATTGCCGGCGCTCTCGCGCAGCGCCGACTTGACCGCATGCCCAATAGGCCAGTATGATTTTGAAAGCCCAAAAAAAACTTTCCAGCCAGCAAAATCCCCTGCCTCCCTATCGTTAGGACGTGAATCGTGCTCCGCGTTTTCCTCTTCCGGCCGGCGGTCCTTTGCCTGGTCCTGGCGATGCTATCACTCGGCTGCGACGCGTCGAGCGACGTGGGGGGCGCGCGCCGCCGGCGCCAAACGGGAGCCAGCGAAGTTTGCAGGCGAGTACCCGATTCACGCGGTAGCCACGACCGGCATGGTGGCGGATCTCGCGAAACGGGTCGGCGGCCCGCGGATCAAAGTCTTGCAATTGATGGGCGAGGGCGTCGATCCGCACCTGTATAAGGCCTCGCCCGGCGACGTCTCCCAGCTCAGTCGGGCCGACATTATTTTCTATTCCGGCCTGCACCTGGAAGGAAAGATGGCGGACGTGCTCGAGCGCATGGGGCGACGACAAGCCGACGGTGGCCGTCGCCGAGGCCATCGCAAAGGACAAGCTGCTCCAGGTCGGCGAGCATTTGTACGACCCGCACGTCTGGTTCGACGTCTCGCTGTGGCGCCAAACCATCGATGCGGTCGAATCCGCCCTGGCGGAATTTGATCCGCCGCACAAGGACGAGTACCGCAAGCACGCCGAGGCGTATCGGACGGAACTGACCAAGTTGCACGAAGAATGCCGGCAGCGGATCGGCCGGATTCCGGAGGACCGGCGCGTGCTGGTCACGGCCCACGACGCCTTCCGCTACTTCGGCCGCGCCTACGACCTGGAGGTCAAAGCGATCCAGGGGATCAGCACGCGAGAGCGAGGCGGGCGTCCGCGAGATCAACGACCTGGTCGAGTTCATCAGCCGCCGAGGCGTAAAGGCGGTGTTCGTCGAGACCTCGCGTCAGCGACCGCAACATCGAGGCGCTGGTCGAGGGCTGCCGCGCCCGCGGCCACGAAGTCGAAATCGGCGGCCAGCTTTTCTCCGACGCCATGGGACGGCCCGGCACTCCCGAGGGAACCTACGCCGGCATGGTCCGGCACAACGTCGATGCAATGGTAAAGGCCCTGGAATGACGGCAAGTCACACGTCTCAATCGATCGCAGGATTACCAACGCTCGGCCGCGACGGCGGCCGACGACGGCCGGAGCCGCGCCGGTGCTGGACGTCCACGACGTGACCGTCGCCTACCACCGCAAGCCGGTGCTCTGGGACGTCGATCTGACGATCGCCGCGCCCTGCCTGGTGGGCATCGTCGGCCCGAACGGCGCCGGCAAGAGCACGCTGATCAAGGCCATCCTCGGGCTGGTCCCGCTGGCCAGCGGCATCGTGTCCGCTGTTCGGACGGCCGGTCGCGCGGGAGCGGCGGCGGATCGGCTATGTCCCCAGCGCGAGAGCGTCGACTGGGACTTTCCGGTCAGCGTGCTCGACGTCGTGCTGATGGGCGACCTACGGCCGACTCGGCTGGTTCCGCCGCCCCGGCCGCGCCGAGCGGACCTGGGCGCATGCGAGTGCCTCGATCGCGTCGGCCTGGCCGACCTGGCCGCCGCCAGATCGGCCAGCTTTCCGGCGGCCAGCAGCAGCGCACCTTCCTGGCGCGGGCCCTGGCCCAGCGGGCCGACGTCTATTTCATGGACGAGCCGATGGCCGGCGTCGATGCGGCCACCGAGCCCGTCATCTTCGCGCTGCTCCGCGAACTGCGCGCCGACGGCAAGACGGTGCTCGTCGTCCACCACGACCTTGCGGACCGTCCCCTGAATACTTCGACCAAGTCGTGCTGCTGAACATGCGGCTGGTCGCCAGCGGCCCGACCGACGAGGTCTTCACGCCCGAGAACCTCCGCAAGACCTACGGCGGGCGGTTGGACATTCTGGACGACGCGGCCGATGCGTTCGCCGCGCGAGAACGCAGCCGATGATCGCCTACAACACCGCGGTCGTGCTGGCCGGCGCCAGCCTGCTGGGCGCCAGCGCCGGCCTGGTTGGCAGCTTTGCCGTCTTGCGCCGCCGGGCGCTGCCTGGGCGACGCGCTGGCGCATGCCGCGCTGCCCGGACTCTGCGTCGCTTTCTTGATTCTCGACCGGCGCAGTCTGCCGGCGATGCTGGTCGGCGCCTTCGTCTCCGGCATTATCGGCGTGGGATTGATCGTCGCTCTGCGCCGTTCGACGCGGATCAAGGAAGACGCCGCCATCGGCATCGTCCTCAGCGTGTTCTTCGGCATTGGGTTGGCGCTCAGCCGAATGATCCAGAACCGCTCGCCGAGCGGCAGCCGCGCCGGGCTTGATTCGTATATCTTTGGCAGCGCCGCCACCATGCGGATCGCTGACTTGTGGTGGATCGCCGGCGTGGCCGCGCTCTGCCTGGTCGTCGTCCTGCTGCTGTACAAAGAGTTCAAGCTGGTCGCGTTCGACATGGGTTTTGCCCGAGTACAAGGCTGGCCCGCCGGCAAACTCGATCTGTTGCTGATGGGCCTGATCGCCATCACCGTGGTGGTCGGCCTGCCGGCGGCAGGAGCCCTGTTGATTGCCGCGATGCTGATTCTGCCCGCCGCCGCCGCAAGGTTCTGGACGGAGCGACTCGGCGTAATGCTCGTCCTGTCGTCGTTGTTGGGAGGCATCACGGCCGCGTGCGGAACGCTGCTCAGCGCAAATTCAGCGGGCTGCCGACCGGTCCGACAATTGTGCTGGCCGGCGACAACCGCGTTTCTGCTGTCGGCATTGTTCGCCCGGCGTCGCGGCGGTCTGGCCAGACGCCTGGCCCAGCGTCGCTTCCGCCGCCGACTGGAAATGCAATCGCTGTTGCGGCGCCTCTACGACTCCAGCGAATCGTCGCTGCCCAACCGTCTCGCCGTGCCGGCCAGCGAAGTCCTGCGACGCTCGTCTCTCTCGCCCGGCGCCGTGCGGCGAGCCGTTGCCAGCGGTTGGATTTCTACGGAACCGGCGGACAAGTTGCGACTGACCGAAGCGGGGCTGAAAATCGCTTCGCGGATCGCGCGAGGGCATCGGCTGTGGCAGTTGTTTCTTGTCGAATACGCCGATCAACACGGCAGCTTCGGGGAACTTGACGTCGAGAATGCCGACGAGCGTTTGCCTCGCGAGCTGATCGAAGCATTTGAAGCCCGACTGGCCGCCGAGGGCCGGTTGCCGAAACAATCGGCCGCAGCCTCGGAGGCGGCGCCATGAACGGCTTTGAACTGATCCCCATCGATTGGAATCAGGCCGGCTGGACGATTGCCGTCGCGGCGGTCTCCAGCGCGTCGTGCGCAATTTTGGGCTGTTACCTCGTGTTGCGGCGCATGAGCCTGCTGGGCGACGCCATCAGCCATGCCATCTTGCCCGGCATTGCGGCGGCGTTCTGGCTGGGCGGAACCACCTCGACGCTGCCGATGTTTATCGGCGCCGTGGTCGCCGGGTTGCTGACCGCGTTGTTCACTGAAGCCGTTCAAAGCTCCGGCAACGTGCCGGAAGACGCCAGCATGGGCGTGGTCTACACGTCGCTGTTCGCTTTGGGCGTCGTGATGATCGCTCGGCTCGCTTCCGGGCGCGTCGACCTCGATCCCGACTGCGTGCTCTACGGACGAATCGAGCAAGTCGTATTGGCCAATGTCCGGATTGCCGGCATTTCCGTCCCAACGGCGTTTTTGCCGCCGCTAGCCACGCTTGCCGCCACGTTGCTGTTCGTCGCCGTATTTTGGAAGGAGCTCAAGTTGGCCTCGTTCGATCCGGCCCTGGCCACGGCCATGGGATTGAACGCGGCGCTCGTCCATTATCTGCTGATGGCCATGGTGGCGGTCGTGAGCGTGTCCGCCTTCAATGTGGCCGGCTCCCCGCTTGTCGTGGCGATGTTGATCGTGCCTGCCGCCGCGGCACACTTATTGACCGATCGCTTCGGCGTCATGCTGCTGCTTTCCGTTGCGATTGCCCTGATCGCAGCCGCGTTGGGATACCTGTGCGCCGTCTGGCTGAACACCGTGGTCGCAGGCATGTTGGCGGCGGTGCTGGGCGCCGAATTCGCATTGGCCGTCTGCTTCGCTCCGCGGCACGGACTGGTCAGCCGCGCGTGGCGCCGTTTGAATTTGAGCGTGCGGATTGTCGCCGAGGATATCATCGCCATCGTCTACCGGGCCGAAGAACGCCAGCACGCCTCCCCAGCCGGCGAAGCTGCACGCCAGGCCTTGGGCGTCGCCTGGTCGGTCTGTTCGCAGGCCAGCGGAGGCGGCTGGATCGCCCGGCTGGCGCTGTGGCGGTTGCAACGTGGCGGCTCCATTTTCCGAACGGGCGACAGCCAGGTGCATTTGACCGACGAAGGCCGCCGTGCGGCGCAATCTCTGGTCCGCTCGCACCGCTTGTGGGAGGCCTTCCTCGGCGAACACTTCGACTTGCCGCTCGATCATCTTCACGAACCGGCCGAGCGCGTGGAACACTATATCGGCCCCAAACTCCAGGAGCGTCTGGCCAGCGAACTGGCCCGCCCCGACATCGATCCTCACGGCAAGGAAATCCCGCCGGAGTGATCTGCACGAACGTCATTCCGCCAGTTCGTAGATGCGGAAATCTTCGCCTTCGCTGACGGCGCGGAGCTTGGCGAGCGCTGCGGCGGAGCGACTGCCAAACGCCGAATCGAGATCGGCCACGACAAGCCAGCGTGCGCCCTGTTCTCGCGCCATTTGCAGCTTCTCGGTCAGGCGGCGGTCGTTGACGGAGCAGGCCCAACCAGGGCGATCGCAATAATACAGCAGATCGCTCGCAGCGCCGTGCAGCGTGGCGATTGGTTCTTCCGGCTGCGTCCGCTCTCGCACCGCGGCGGCGGCGGCCAGCACGCCGCGATCTTCCGCCGGAGTCGCAAAGGCGGGATGCGCCACATGGCGTAAGGAGAAGACAACTGCAACCAGCAGCGTACATGCAACGCCGAAGCGACCGGGTTTGATTCGCTCATAGACCGTCTGCCAGCCCAAACCGACCAGCACGCAAAAAACCGGCAGAATGGCCAGGTCGTAGTACGACAGCTCGTAAAACTTCGAAGGCAATGCCGCAACCAGAATCGCCGTCGCCGCCAGCCAGGCGGCGTGCCGGCGCCAGGCCGAGTTCCAGAAACCGGCCAGCGCTAAAGCCGCTCCGATCGGCGTGAGCATCCAGCCGCTCAGATCATCGAGCAATCGCCGGTAGAAGTCGGCCGAGGTCAACAGCGGATGAGGCCAGCCATGCACCGTCGCGCTTTGGCGGACGGAGTAAAAGACGTGAGCCGAGGTCGGCTCGCCTGGCGCGGCGATCTGCCAGACATGGGCGTACCAGAGCGCCGCCGGCGCCACGGCCGCCAGCCCGGCAAGGACGAACTCCACACCGGTTCGCACTCCCGCGGCGCGGGCCGTCTTGGCAACCCTGCGCCAGACGAGCGCGGCCAGCGGCAGCGCCAGCACCAGCATATAAATCTTCGTCAACAGCAACAGCGCGAAGCTCGTAGCGGCCAACAGCAACCAACGCCGGCGATTACTGGATAGCCAACGCTCCAAGCAAAAAAAGCTTGCCAACGCAAAGAACATCAGCGGCGCCTCGAGCATGAAGCTTTGTCCAAAGATCACAGACGAGGGCGACAGAGCCAGCGCGAAACTGGCGCCGCAAGCCGCAATTGGCCCGTGCCAGCGCCGCACCAAGGCGAACATCAATGCCACGGCGCCGGCGCTGAACGCAATACAGCTCGCCCGCCCCCAAATATCGAGCGAGCCGCCGAATATCGACCAGCCGGCGCCGGCCAGGTAGGCGCTGACCGGTACTTCCAGCAAGTGCCAGCCCCGATCTCCGCCCGCCATGCAGTCCATCGTCGGATGCCAGAAGCTCGCCCGACCGAGCACCCAATTCCGTGCAATCATGGCGTAAGTCACATTCTTGGTGGCAAAATGCCCTAACAGCGGACGGCAAAGCCCAGGCAGACGAACCAGAACGGCCAGCAGGACGGGAAAGCCAAGCTGAAGGATGAACGCCGAGGGTGAATCAGGAAGGTCCGAGGCCGACGGCCGGCGGTCCGAAACAAAATTGACCGGCGCCTTAAGGGCTTTGGGCGGGGCTAAAGATTGCAAGGCCCCGGCTCGCTGGTGCGATGCCACCGATCCGCTCTCCGTTATCTGGAGAGACTGGGGAGAATGCGGCAGACGCGACGGGTCCTGAATCGTTGCCATGCGTTGATCGAAAGCACGAATCGCGGAAAAAGATGCGGGTTGTGCAAGTTATTCGGACGAATATATCGCTACCGCTTGTCGTCACACATACGGATTTGGCCGTTTTGGCGCGGTCGGGATATAAGGAAGTGCCATGAGCCGTTTTGTGCCGCTGTTGATTGTTTTGTCGCTGGCATCCGCCGGAGCCGTCGGTTGCCGCTCCTGTGCAGGCCAGTTGGATTATTGCGGCCCCATGCCGGATGAGCCTTGCGACTTCATGCACCGACGCAATTCCATTCTCGGCGGCGATAAACGCCCCGAGGCGATGGCTGCGTTGGCCGAAGTGCAAGCCCAAGAAGAAGCCGAAGCGGGCGGCGAGTTGGAGGACGGCGAAAACGTGCCGACGCCAGCTCCGATTCCAGCGCCGGAGCTCGAAGAGGGAGAACTGGGAGACCCCGACGCCACGCCGATGTCTCCGGAAACCGGGATCGTTCCGCAGTCGGGTCTCTATGTCGAAGACCATGCCCCCCTGTCGCCGGAAGAACGCATGGACTCGCAGTACGATCCCTATGCGGGTGAAGGCATTCCCTACCCGCCGCGAGCCGGCGGGGCTCGCCAAACGGATCCCTACGCCATCGAGCAGATGCCGCCGCGAGGAGCGAACTACGGTCCGCCGTCTCGCATGTCGCACCGTCCGTTGCTGAGACGGCTGTTCCGCTAAACAGTCCGGGTAGAGTCTGGCCCTTCGCGGAACAGACTCGGCCGCGGGCTGCGAGTCGAGCCCGGCGGCCTTCGAAAAAAGCTCGTCCCTGGTTGCTTTCGCGCTCGGCCCGGTGTAATCGGACTATGAGCGACGCATCTGACGAGTTTGATCCGTATTTGATGACCTCCGATGGGCTGCGCGAGCCGCCCGCCACGCTGTTCAAGGCGCTGCGTCAGATCGGACCCGGCATTATTCTGGCCGGCAGCATTATCGGCACGGGCGAATTGTTGCTGACCACCGGCTTGGGCGCCGAGCATGGCTTTGTCTTCTTATGGCTGATTCTGCTCAGTTGCGTGATCAAGGTCTTCGTGCAAGTCGAGTTGGGCCGGTACACCCTCTCTTCCGGCAAGCCCACGTTGGCGGCGCTGGATGAAATGCCCGGCCCCCGGTTGGGCGCCAACTGGCAGTGCTGGTGGTGGCTGGGCATGTTGCTGCTCACCGTCTCTCAGCTCGGCGCCATGGAAGGCGGCGTCGGCCAGGCGATGCACCTGCTCTGGCCGCAGGCGACCGATACCGTGGTGGCGAAACTCGAAGGCTTCGCTCCCGGTTGGGCGGCGGCACATAGCCGCCCATCCGGAACATCCGTGGGCTATCCTGGCGGCTCTTACGGCGACGCTGCTGTTGCTCAGCGGCGGGTATCATCGCATCGAGTTCATTACGACCATCCTGGTGGCCGGCGTCACGCTGGTCACCGTGGCGTGCGTGATGGCGCTGCCGTTTGCGGGCTATCCCATTACTCTGGCCGACTGGAAACAAGGCTTCACGTTCGATCTGCCGGCCGTCGGCATCGCCGCGGCGTTTAGCGCGTTCGGCATCACGGGCGTCGGCGCCTCAGAGCTGTACGCCTATCCCTACTGGTGCGTCGAAAAAGGCTACGCGCGCTACACAGGGCCTTGCACGCCGGACAGCGAATGGGCCCGGCGCGCCCACGGTTGGATGCGCGTGCTGTATCTCGACGCCTGGGTAAGCATGCTCGTATTCACCGTGGCCACCGTCGCGTTTTACGTGATGGGAGCCACCGTGCTCTACCGGCTGAAACTCCATCCCGGCGGCAGCCAGATGATGGAGCAACTCGCCCAGATGTATGTCGAAGCGTTCGGGCACCCTTGGACCAAAACGTTGTTTCTGATCGGGGCCTGCGTGGTACTGTTTAAGACGCTTTATGTCGCCTCCGCCGGGCATAGCCGTTTGTCTGCCGACTTTCTCAGTCTTGCCCGTCTGGTTCGGTATACCGAGGCGGGCCAACGCTCGCGGTGGATTCAATACTTCTGCGTGTTCTATCCGACCTTTGCGCTGCTGTTGTACCTGATTTTCGGCGATCCGCGCACGATGGTCATCTTCGGCGGTTTCGCCCAGGCCGCCACGCTGCCGATTATCGGCGGCGCCGCGATCTATCTGCGTTACCGTCGCGTCGATCCGCGACTGGCCCCCTCGCCGCTGGTCGACGCTTGTTTCTTGCTCGCTTTCCTGGCGATCACCGTCGTCTCGTGTTACGCCATCGGCACGACGATCTACACCAACGTCTGGCCCTGGTTACAGGCGCAATTCAGCGCCGGATGACGTTCCCGGCCTGCGCCGCGAACTTTCCCCGTCGACATCGGCGGTCTCCTTCAGTAACGAGGAACGGGAGGGATTCTTCCGCCGAGGTTAGAGCGCGTCTGGCTTGGCACAGGAGCGCCGTTTGCCCCAAAGTAGCAGGCATACTCAGTATGCCGCCCGGCGGCGCCGCCGCACGAGAAAGCCAGCGATTTGAGCCGATCCAACTCGGAAGTACGCATCTGAGCCTGTCTCGTTTCCAGATACGGCACAGCGGAGTGTGCCTACTCCTTTGGGCACATTGCACGTGCCGTCCGCCGACCTGCCGCACGCCATTGCCGGCAGTTGGAGCGTGACTTTAACCAGTTCCAAAGCGCAGGGGATTATGCCGTATGGCCGTTTATGCGACGTGCTGACTTTGACGAAAGTCTCGCTGCTGCATTTCCGCTGATGGTCCCCGGCAGCTTGAGATGAACGAGCGGCCAGACCCGTTTCACAACCATGCCGACGCAATGCGCGACCAACAAGGCTTGGTTGGCTGGCTGGTAGATTTCCTGGCACGGCGGCATTCTGCCGAAGCCGTCGCCGAGTCTCCTTCTGTTTAGGCGCTGTGTTTCTGTCGGGTTCCCTCACGCGGGAGCGTGAGGCCTACTGTACGCTCAGCTTCGCGACTCGTCCGGTTTTATGCGGGAGTGTGCCGTTGGTTTTTTAGTGGCCGTCACGCTTCCGCGCGATGGAAACGCCTGGCACGACGCCACGCGCGTTTTGCTCGTGCGGAACGAGTGGCCTGCGGAGAGGCGAAGCCTGACAGCCGCTGTCCCACGAGGCAAACGCCTCGCTACGCCAGTCCGTCAACCGGGATAGGGCCTTTGGGGCGGGAATTGCTATGATGGACCCGGGCGCCGGCAAATTCTCACGACGGGCGCCGCCCTTTCCTGAGGATCCTGTCATGGCCCAAGACGTCAGAATTCCCCCTGCGGAAGAGCAACGCGAAGAGGCAACGCAACCAATAGCCAGGCCCTTGCGCGTCTGGCCCGCCGCCGCCATGCTCGTTCTGTACTGGAGCTTCCGCTTTGGCGCCGACCAGTTCGATATGTCGACGCTGATGGTCTTCATTACTGCGCATGGCGGCGCACGTGCTGCTGATCGTCGCATTTCTCGTCTGGTGGTTCGCCAGCCGGCGAGTGCGTCTGGCAGACCGGTTAGGCGCCTTGGCCGTTGTGGTCGTAGGCGGCGTTGTCGCCGGGCTGTTTCGCGATCCGACGCTTTCCCCGCTGGCCTTGGCCATGCTCGGCGTGCCGTGCGTGCTCACCGTTTGGGCCGCATGGGCGCTGGTCGCGCGTGATGCGTCTCCAACCGTGCAACACGCCGGCTTCTGCTTCGTCATTTTGCTGACCTGGAGCTACTTTACGTTGCTGCGGCTGGACGGCATTGACGGGCGCCAGCACAGCATGCTCGCTTGGCGCTGGCAGCCGAGCGCGGAACAGTTGTTTCTTGCACAACAAACAAAACAGGAAACCGGCGAGCACGAATCGGAGCGAGCTGCCGATTTACCGCAGACGCAGACCCTGGCGCCGGCGCCGGGCGATTGGAGCGAGTTTCGAGGCCCCAACCGCGACGGCATCGTGTTCGATTGCCGCATCCACGACGACTGGCAGCACAAGCCGCCGAAATTGATCTGGCGTCAGCGGATCGGGCCGGGCTGGTCGACCTTCTCGATCGCCGCAGAGCGGCTGTTCACGCAGGAACAGCGCGGCGAGTTCGAAGCCGTCGTCTGTTACGACGCCGCGACGGGCGCCGAACTGTGGGTGCAGCAAGACCAGGTGCGATTCTTCGAAGGCCTTTCCGGCGCCGGCCCGCGAGCCACGCCGACCTTCGCCGCCGGGCGAGTCTATGCGCTCGGCGCCCGAGGCAATTTGCACTGCCTCGACGCCGTCAACGGCAAGCAATTCTGGTCGCGAGACGTCGCCGCGGATGCGGAAGCCGAGGTTCCGATCTGGGGCTATTCCAGTTCACCGCTCGTCGTTGACGGACTGGTCATGGTCTATGCAGGCGGCAAGCTGGGCCTTGTGGCATACCATGCAGAGAGCGGCGAACGGGCGTGGAACGCGGCATGCGGCGCCAACAGCTACAGCTCGCCGCAGCGGGCGATACTCTGCGGCGAGGAGCAGATTGTGATGTCGTCCGACCAGACGCTGATCGCCGTGACACCCAACTCGGGCAAGCTACTGTGGGAATTCTCGATGGGCAACTCCGTCACCATGCCGGAGATCCAACCGCACGTCGCCGGCGATACGCAACTGCTGATCCAAGCCGGCACGGGCTTGAAACTCTTGGAACTCTCGCACGACGACGGCAAATGGAGCGTCAACGCAGCTTGGAAATCGCAAGCGCTGCGGTCTTCGTTCAACGATCTCATGGTCTTCAGCGGCGCAGCCTACGGCTTTGACGAAGGCATTTTCGGCTGCCTCGACCTGAAGACCGGCAAACGCCGCTGGAAGCGCGGCCGTTATTCTCACGGCCAGGCCATACTGTTGGCCGAGCAACAACTGCTGGTCGTGCTGTCGGAAGGCGGCGAAGCCGTGCTGGTGGCCGCGGATCCCGATCAATTCAGGGAGCTGGGCCGTTTCCAGGCGATCGAGGGCAAATGCTGGAACTATCCGCTGGTCGCCGACGGGCGGCTCTATGTGCGTAACGGCGAAGAGGCGGCGTGTTATGCGATTGGCGAGTAGAGATTCAATTGACGGGAGTAAATCGCAACCTCCTGTTCAATTTAAACAGAGGCTTACGCCTCCGGCTCGCCTGAGTGGACGCCTCCAACTCGCGAGGAACGACGCTGCCGACTCGCCGCATGTTTCATGACACTCGCGCGGCAGTCCGAAATGGCGCCCGCCACTCAGCGGGCCGCGATGGGCCGCCGGGGCACGTCGCGATGGTGGGTACGAGCCTTCCCCTTCGATTCACCGGCAACAGCGCCCTGCCAATCGACGCCCAACATCAACACGTTGATGCCGGAACCGATGCCGAGCAAGGCCACGCGGTCGCCGTGAGCGAGATGGCCTTGTTCGATGCCCATCGCCGCGGTGATCGGCACGGCGACCGAGCCGGTGTTGCCGAGGAACTCGACGGTGGAAAAGTCGAGCGAGGGCGTCAGGTCGAAGGCCTCGAATAGCAGCTTGCGATGGGCGACGCCGACCTGATGGCAGAAGGTCTTGTCGATTTGCTCGCGCTGCCAGCCGAGCTCATCGAGGAACGACGCGAAGGCGCGGCCGGCCGTCTCGACCCCGGCCCGCATCAATCGTTCGGAATCGGTCTGCATCAGCGGTTGCATCTCGTCGGCGACGGCTTCGTCGCGCCCGCTGTGGCAGAGATCGTGAAAGGCGGTGTTTGCCGCGGCGACTCCGGCCAGCAGGCGGTTACCCGTGCGGCTCAACTCCCGGTCGACCAGCACCACGGCGACGCTGCCGGAACCGATCGTCAGCGAGGCGACGGCCAGTTTCATCTGCTCGCGCGTGAGCAACTCGTTGCGGTTCAACTCGGCGATGGTGGTCTCGACCAGTTGGCGGCTGCTCTCGGTGGCCACGACCACGCCGGCGCGGATCTGGCCGAGCTCGATCATGTTGGCCACCTGCACCATGCCGTTCAGCACGCCAAGACAGGCGTTGGAAAGATCGAAGATCTGGCAACTCAGCGGCAAGCCGAGGCGATGGTGGACCTTGCAGGCGGTCGCCGGTTCCAGGTGGTCGCGACAGACCGAAGCATGGATGAGGGCGCCGATCTCGGCCTTGTCGACGCCTGCTGCAGCAATCGCTTTCTCGGCGCTTTCCACGCTCTTTTCACTCGGCAGCATGCCCACCGGCCAGAAGCGGCGTTCGCGGATGCCGGTCATCAACTCGAGGCGGCCTTCAGGCAGCCGCAGCCGCTTGTACAACGGCGCCAGCGAGTCTTCGATTTGGGCGGAAGTGACGACCTCCTCGGGCAGCGTATAGCCAAAGGCTTCCAGGCAGACGTTCTCGTATTGCATCGGAGAGGCGCAACAGTGATGATCGAGCGGAAACAAGGCGGAAAAGTCAGAATAGAGCGTGGCGACGAGTGCGTAAAGGGTTGCGGGTCGCGAATGGCGTTTAAACCGTGCTAGCACCGGATCTTGTGTCGCCTGTCGGAAAATGCCCAAGATAAGCGAATCGCTTGCAATTTGGGCCAGCCGCCCTATAACTCGCCCCTGTCGCTTGCTTCGTCTCTGGGTGACACCGGGAAGTGCGTGCGTGTTTTAGGATTTCGAGGCCGTAGAATGCCGGCCGCTCCGGCACTATTTTCGTTCGGCTCTATACCCAGGATGGGACTTTGCTAGTCGCCCGGTTGAAGGTCCCGGTCGTTCCCTCGGCAGCCGCCCGTATGGCAGCCGTTGGTTCCCGGCGGCTCGATCTCCGCCGACTGCAACGAGAGGCCTGAGGGCTTCTTGCTCGAAAGTGGTTCGTCAAGGATGACTTGCGAAGCGCCCGCTTCGTCCGTCGCAATTGAACAAGCGAATTGCCGTGGAATGCCGCCTTGCGAGGCCGCATTTCCAGTTCGCTTCCACTCTCTCCCATCTGCGGTCAGCGCCGAACGGCGCCTCACAGGACCCAGTTGCCCCGTTTCACAGTGATCAGGACAAGGGATTTGTCCAATAAGGAGAGAGGGAAATGCAAACGAAGCCATTGATCGGATTGAACGCTGACTACCGCGCGGCCAAGAAGGACGCTCCTGCGTTCAGCTACGTTTGTGCAGGGTATTTCGACGCGATCGTCAAAACGGGCGGCGTGCCCATCGTGATTCCGCCGCTCGAAGACCAGGCCGATCTGGATCGCGTCTTCGACCTTTTAGACGGGCTGGTGATGATCGGCGGAGCCGATCTCGACCCCCGCCGCGACGGATTCATGCTGCACCCGGCCGTCCGCTTGCTCGACCAACGGCGCGAAAGGTTCGACCGCCGGCTGGTCCGCATGGCTTCCGATCGCCGGCTGCCGCTGTTTGGTATTGGCGTCGGCATGCAACTGCTGAACGTCTCGGAAGGGGGCAACCTGTTCCTGCACATCCCCGAAGACATGCCCAAGGCACTGCCCCACCGCGACTCGCTCGATCCGGCCCATCGCCACGCCCTGGAAGTTGTGCCGGGCACGCTGATGGAGCGGGTCTACGGCGAAGGCGAAATCCGCGTCAACAGCACGCACCACATGGCGATCGACGAAGTCGCCCCCGGCTTTGCCGTCACGGCCCGCTGCCCGGACGGCGTGATGGAAGCGATCGAGAGCATCCGGCCCGACTGGTTCGCTTTCGGCACCCAGTTCCATCCGGAAAGCGAATCGGCCCGCGCGCTGGACATGCGGATCTTCGAAGAATTCATCGAAGGCATCCAGATCCAGGCCGGCGCCGTGCGATTGGCCGCCTAAGGCGGCAAGTACAAACGGACGCGGCCGGCAAGCGAACGCCGGCCGCCGAAGTTTAATGGTCAACGCCAATGCGCCCGGGAATGGGGGTGCATATCGGGCACAGTAGCGGAATTGGTGACAATTCCGTGCCACTCGGTGCAGATCCCAAAACGCCAATGAGGCTTTTGGCGAATCAGCTCCGCAGGGTCGGAATCTTCACAGCTTCTGCTTCCGATGCAAACGCTCTACGCGCCGACCGGAGTTCCCAGCAATTCCAGGAAGGCCCGCATCCAGGCTGGGTGTGCGGGCCAGGCGGGCGCCGTCACCAGGTTGCCGTCGACGTGCGCGCTGTCGAGCCCGGCGCTCGGCTCTATCCATTCCGATCCTGCAGCCAGCAATTCAGGCTGTACGGCGGGATAGGCCGTGCACGAGCGACCGCGCACCACGCCCGCGGCGGTCAGGATCTGCAGGCCGTGGCAGACGGCCGCGATCGGTTTCTTCGTCTCGGCAAAATACCGGACAATTTCCAGCACGCGCTGGTTGAGTCTCAGGTATTCAGGCGCTCGCCCGCCGGGGATCACCAGCGCATCATATTGCTCGGCTTTGACTTCGGCGAAGCAGGCATTGAGCCGGAAGTTGTGTCCCCGTTTCTCGCTGTAAGTCTGGTCTCCTTCGAAGTCGTGAATGGCGGTGGCGACGTGGTCGCCCGCTTTCTTGTCCGGGCAGACGGTGTCGACCTGGTGGCCGACCATCAACAACATCTGAAACGGGGCCATCGCCTCATAGTCCTCGACGTAGTCGCCAACGAGCATCAAGATCCGTTTTTGTGCCATGTTCACTCTCTTTAAAAGGCGCTGTTGGAAAGCGCCCATTATTCTGCAGCGCCCTTTCGGTGGCGGGAGCCCAGCCCCCCGCACCTCATTGGCACATCCGTCAACTTGCGACCTGACCAGCGACGAAGAATGGGCAATCCGGGTAAAACAAGCCAACTGAAGTGCGGAGTCTAGGACGCCCTGGCCGATAAGGCAAATTAGCGTGGCGAAATTGTTGCCGTAACCTTTCTCTTTTCCTCGAGCCCAGGAAGTTACCCCCCGCGAAGATGAACGTCCCAGCACCGCATTTCCTCCTCTTCTCCGAGGCGAGGGGGAAAGACCGGCAGGGCCAGTGGAGGTTTGTCCTGCAAGCGGCCGACGGATCGGCAACGTTAGAAGCAGCAGATTTCGAACCCGAGGTGTGCGGCGAACGGCTGGAGCTGTTGGCCGTCGTCCGCGGTTTGGAAGCGCTGGATCAGCCATCGAATGTCACGCTCTTCACCCCGAGCAAGTACGTGAATCGGGGCATCGCCTACGGGCTGGAAGAGTGGCGGCGGAACGATTGGACCTGGGAATGCTTTGGCGAAATGGTCCCTGTCAAAAACGGCGACCTCTGGCAGCGGCTTGACCGCGCGCTGAGCTTTCACCGGATCGAGTTTCGCGGCTACCGTTTTGACGGTCCTCATCGTGGGCCATTTCGACGGCGCCTGCGCGTCGGCAGAGATGCTCGGCGCCGAGGAAAGCCGTCCGAATCACGAGGAGACGCCGTCTCCCAAGGGCTGGCTCGGGCGATTGGGCCAGCGGGTGAAAGACCGGTTGGAAGGCTGGAAATTGAGCTGCCAGCAGCTCGGAACCTGCTTTCTGCCCAAGCCCTGGATTGGGTAACTGCCCTTCATTACCCTGAGATAGGGCAAAAGTCACTGCACTCAACCCAAACAGCCCACAGACTCGCAACCGCTAGACTAAACGCCCTCAAAACTAGACAATCTTGATACCCCGGTAAGGAGACATGGATGCGGACGGCAGTTCCTTTGGACCAGGTCAGTCGACTCGTGGAAGGTCGCAACGAGAACCCTTTTGACCTGCTCGGTCCGCACGAAATCATCGATTCGGGCCGACGGGCGGTGGCGGTGCGGGCGTTTTTGCCGCATTCGTCGCAGGCCTGGGTCGTGGACCCGGCCCATGCCGAGCACGCGGCCCATGCGGCGGATCCATCCGGCCGGGCTTGTTCGAGGCGATTTGTCCCGACGGCGGACGATCGCGCCGTCGAACGTTATCATACTGCAGTTGGCCGAAGAAGGCGGAAACGAGAGACCATGCACGATCCCTACGCCTTCCCGCCCCTGCTGACCGACTACGACCTGCACCTGCTGACGAAGGGACGCATTGGAAGAGCTACGAGCGGCTGGGCGCCCAACTGCGGACGGTCGACGGCGTGGAGGGCGTCAACTTCGCCGTCTGGGCGCCCAACGCCGACGAGCGTGAGCGTCGTCGGCGACTTCAACGACTGGGACGGCCGGCGGCACCCGATGCGCAAGCACATTCCCAGCGGCGTCTGGGAACTGTTCGTTCCGGGACTGAGCGAGGGCACGCTCTACAAGTTCCAGATCGCAGCCACGGCGACCAGGTGTTCGAGAAGTCCGACCCGTACGGCTTCGCCGCCGAAGTGCCGCCGCGGACGGCCTCCATGGTGGCCGACCTCGACCGCTACCACTGGAACGACGACGAGTGGATGGACCGCCGCGCCGGAGCATCAACTGGCTCGACGCAGCCGATGTCGATCTACGAGGTGCACCTGGGCAGTTGGCAGCGGCCCGGCGACGATCCGCACGCGCTGGCTGAGCTATCGCGAGCTGGCCCATCAGCTGGTCGACTACTGCCAGGAGATGGGCTACACGCACATCGAGCTGCTGCCGGTCAGCGAGCATCCGTTCACCGGCAGTTGGGGCTACCAGACGGTCGGCTACTTCGCCGCCACCAGCCGCTACGGCACGCCGCAAGACTTCATGTACTTCGTCGACCACTGCCACCAGAACGGCATCGGCGTGATCATCGACTGGGTGCCGGCCCACTTCCCGCGCGACGGCCACGGCCTGCGGCGGTTCGACGGCACCGCGCTGTACGAGCACGCCGATCCCCGCCAGGGCGAGCACCGCGACTGGGGCACGATGATCTTCAACTACGGCCGCAACGAGGTCCGCAACTTCCTGCTCTCCAACGCCCTGTTCTGGCTCGACAAGTACCACATCGACGGCCTGCGCGTCGACGCGGTGGCCTCGATGCTGTACCTCGACTACAGCCGCGAGGAGGGCGAGTGGATCCCCAACGAATTCGGCGGCCGCGAGAACCTCGAAGCGATCGACTTCCTCAAGGAGTTCAACGAGCAGGCCCACCTGCAGTACCCGGGCGTGCTGACGATCGCCGAAGAATCGACCGCCTGGGCCGGCGTCTCGCGGCCGACGTACCTGGGCGGCCTGGGCTTCAGCCTGAAGTGGAACATGGGCTGGATGAACGACACGCTCCGCTACATGCGGCACGAGCCGATCCACCGCAAGTACCACCACGACGAGCTGACGTTCAGCCTGATCTACGCCTTCACCGAGAACTTCGTGCTGCCGCTCTCGCACGACGAAGTGGTGCACGGCAAGGGCTCGCTGCTGGACCAGATGCCGGGCGACCTGTGGCAGAAGTTCGCCAACCTGCGGCTGCTGTACGGCTACATGTGGACGCACCCCGGCAAGAAGCTGCTGTTCATGGGCGGCGAGTTCGGCCAGTGGAACGAATGGAACTACGACGCCAGCGCTGCAGTGGGACCTGCTGCAGTGGGAGTCGCACCAGGGGCTGCAGAAGTGCGTGGCCGACCTGAACGCGCTCTACCGCCGCGAGCCGGCGCTGCACGAGGTCGACTTCGACTGGCACGGCTTCGAGTGGATCGACTGCCACAACTACGACGACAGCATGCTGAGCCTACATCCGCAAGGCCAAGGACCCGAACGACTTCCTGCTGGTCGCCTGCAACTTCACGCCGGTGCCGCGGCACGAGCTACCGCCTCGGCGTGCCGGAGCCGTGCTGGTACGAGGAGATCTTCAACAGCGATTCGACGTACTACGGCGGCAGCAACGTGGGCAACGGACCGGGCGTGATTGCCGAGGACATCCCCAGCCACGGCCGGCCTTATTCGATCTCCATGACGTTGCCGCCGCTGGCGGCGGTGATCTTCAAGCCGCGCCGGTAACGGGGAAACGGCCTGCGCGGCGGCGCCTCGCATGAGGCGTCGCCGCGCACCGATGTTTGCAGGCGGAGAAACGGCGTTATCGATCGCGCTCGTCAGGCGGGCGTTTCCAGGTCAGATGAGCCTCGTTCTCAATGCCCTTGATCCAGGCGTTCATGGCTTCCTGACGATCCTCAAGCGAGGCGGCCGCATAGCCGGAGTAAGCGTCGACCATGAATGTGTTCCGCAGCACTTCGCGAGACGGTTCGAGCGTGACGACGCGCATCACGTAACAAATCGTCTGGGGCCGATTCATGGCCTGCCCCGTTTCGCCGACGGCAAGACTGAACGCTTCCCTCATGAAATCAGGACCCGCGTCTTGAACGCCTTCGACCTCGCTCAACCTGGCCGGCGCTTGCGAATCGAGGGCGCCGGCGGCGCCTCGCGTCAGCCACGAGAAGGAGGGCGTCGTCGCGACCGTCAAGTCTTCGCGGTCGCCGAATGCTTCGCGCAGCGACTTGTCGGCCTGTTTCGCTTCGCTGGCCAGCGTCTCGGCCTGTTTTCGGGCCAGTTCGCGGGCCTTGATCATCTTCCAGCTCCGCACGACTTCATCCCGCACGTCGCTCAGTTCCGGAACATAAGCATCCTTGCCGTCGGTCTTCCAGACCAGGTAGCGGTTGCCCGCCAGGTCCTTGACGACGGTGCTCTGCAATTCCGGCAGTACGCCATACGCAATTTCAATGAAGTGCCGAGGCCGCTCCGACATGCTTGGCGTCTCGGGAGTGGCTTCGGCCAGCGCCGGATGCTTGTCGCGAAACGCCAGCGCCGTCAGCAATCCGGTCGTGTGCTCGGTCAATTGACGTTCCTGGGCCAACTTGCTGAAGTCGGGCAACGAACGCTTCGTCTTGGCCGAATCGACTTGGCCGCACCCGTCTCGGCCGCACCGTCTTCGTCCAGCATCTCGTCTCCAGGCCCCAAATTGCGGCTGAAACGCCGCATCTTGGCCTGGATCGCCTCGAGCGCACTCGGTCATCTTTTCCACCGCCTTTTGGCCGGCCAGTTCCTTACGGATCGAGGCCTCGACGCGCCACAGAGGCGCATATTTCGGCGTGGGGCCTTCGCGAATGTCTCGCGGCAACAGCAGTTCATCGGAGATCGGCGGCGGCGGCCCGGCCGGCTGTTGCGCGGCGGCCTGATCTTTGGCTGCCGGTTTCTGCGCCTCGGCGTTGGGCGGACTTCTTTTCGCCGTCGGCCGGCTGCTTGGCGTCGGCTTTACCTCCGGCTTCGGCCGCCTTGTCGGAGTCGCCTTGCTTCTCGGCCGGCTCCGAAGATTTGTCGTCAGCCGATTTCTCGTCAGCCGGTTTCTCGTCGGCTGCTTCCGTCTCGGAGTCGGCCAGCACCAGGCTGCTCAACACGCCCGAGGCGCCGCGCAGGGCGGCCGCCGCAAGCAGTTGCGACGCCTGGCCCGGCAAGGACGATTGAGCGTCCGGCTTGTCGCCGGCGTCGCGTCCAGGCTTGTCGCTAGCCGGTTTCTCGTCAGCCGGTTTCTGCTCGACAGGCTTGTCCGTAGCGGGTTTGGCTTGGGCGGGTTGGCTCTCAGGGCTCTTGGCTTCCGCAGGCGTTTTTTCAGCCGGTTTCTTCTCGGCAGGCTGTTCGGCGGCGGGCTTGCCTGCTTTGTCGGCGGGTTTTGTAGCCGACTTCGAGGACTCGCTTTCTCCCTTCTCGTCCGCGTCCTTGGCGCCGGCTTCGTCGTCGGCTTGGGGCATTTCCTCGGCGGCCGGCTGATCGAACTCGGGGCTATCAAACGCGGAATAGAGGTACCGCTGGTCCTTGTACTGCTCGTAATGTTTCTCGATGTCTTCCTGAGCGACGGCCGATTCATCGTAGAACTTTTCATAGTCGGCTACGAAATATTGAAATGCGGCTTGCTTGGGCATCTTGAAGCCGGGCGTGGACGAAAGCGGATTGGGCTCCTGCTCCTTGTGAGCATCGAAGAAGGTCTGCAGTTCATCCTTCGAGGGGTCGTCAACCTGATCCAAAAACTCAGCGACGCGGACGGGAACCAGCTCCAGGCTGGCGCGCTGTTTCAGCCGGCGGTAATAGTCCCAACGCTGAGCGGGCGTAGCTTGAGTGTTGGGCGCCGACATGCTCGCCAATCGCTCCGCCGCCAGCTCCGTACGCAAGGCCGAGAACACCTGCGTCTGACTGGTACTGAGCTGCTTGACCAGCGACGCATACCCCGCACTGGGCACCTTGTCCTCGGTAATCTCTCGCAAAAACTTGTTCACGGCCTCGTCGCTGACGACGATGCCCACGCGGTCGGCCTCTTCCGCCAGCAAGTGAATGCGCATCACCTCCTCTTCCGAGGTCGAGCCGAAGAATTGGCCGGGCGTTCGTTGCAGCAGGTACACCGAGCGGAAGTTGGCCATCTGCTCGCTGCCGGCGGCCATGACCAGGCAGCCTTGCACGAACTGGTTGGCCAGGTAGCGGGACTGCACCATCTGCGAGACGTCGGCTTGCCGCAGCGTTTCGCCGTTGGCGGTCGCCACGACCGGATCTTGCGAGGACATGCTGCTGCCCATTTGATCCATGACCGATGGAAGGATCGTAAAGGCCAACATGGTCAGGATGCCGATCACCGCCAGCATCGCTTTTTGATGTTTTCGGAAATGCTTAAAGGGAGACGCCATCGTGCTCTACGTGTTGAGAGGACCCCCGCGCAGGGAGGAAGATGCCTTGACAGCCTGACAATACAAATATTAATGAGAGGGCCGGTAGCTTACCGAGCTTTCTCAATGCCGGTGAATTCTAAGTAGGATTGACGTAAATGCAATCCCAAACAGGAAGTATGCTTCCTTAAACCTCTTTCTTTTCCAAGCACGAAGCATGGCGAAACGAGCAACAAACGCCGGCGGAAAGTCTTTGGTGATCGTCGAGTCGCCGGCCAAGGCGCGGACGATCGGCAAGTTCCTGGGGCGAGATTTCATCATCGAGGCCAGCATCGGCCACGTCCGCGACCTGCCGCAAGGCGCCAAGCAGATTCCCGCCGAGTACAAGGAGGAGGAGTGGGCCTACCTGGGCGTCAACGTCAACGAGGACTTCGACCCGATCTACATCGTTCCCCCCGGCAAGACCAAGCAGGTCCGCAAGCTTCGAAGGCCTGCTCAAGGACGCCAAAGAGCTCTACCTGGCGACGGACGAAGACCGCGAGGGGGAGGCGATCAGTTGGCACTTGTGCGAGGTGCTCAAGCCCAAGGTGCCGGTCCGCCGGCTGGTGTTCCACGAGATCACCAAGGAGGCGATCCAGCGAGGCGCTGGCGCACCCCCGCGAGATCGACGACGACCTGGTCCGCGCCCAGGAGACGCGGCGGATCCTCGATCGGCTGTACGGCTACGAGGTCTCGCCGCTGCTGTGGCGAAAGGTCGGCCCGCGGCTTTCGGCCGGCCGCGTGCAGAGCGTGGCGGTGCGGCTGATCGTGGAGCGCGAGCGCGAGCGGATGGCCTTCGTCTCGGCCACCTACTGGGATCTGCTGGGCAGTTTCGCCAAGACGCGCCGGCGAACGTTCGAGGCGGCGCTGGTCTCGGTCGACGGCCGCAAGATTCCGGCGGCCAAGGATTTCGATCCGGCGACGGGCAAGCTCAAGGACGCAGACGTTGCTGCTGCTGGACGAGCGCGCAGGCGGCCGAGCTGGCCGAGCGAGCTGCGGCAGGCGTCGTTCCGCGTGGCCACGCTCGAAGACAAGCCGTACACCACCAAGCCCTATCCGCCCTTCACCACCAGCACGCTGCAGCAGGAAGCCAACCGCAAGCTCGGCTTCACCGCCCGGCGCACGATGCAGGTCGCCCAGAGCCTGTACGAAAACGGCCACATCACCTACATGCGAACCGACTCGACCAACCTGGCCACGGTGGCCGTCGAGGCCGCCCGCGAACTGGTCGCCTCGCAGTACGGCAACGAGTACCTGCCGGAGCAGCCGCGGATCTATCGGACCAAGGTCAAGAACGCCCAGGAGGCCCACGAAGCGATCCGGCCGGCCGGCCATCCGTTCGACTTGCCCGACGCGCTGCGCAGCGAACTCGATCGTCGACGAGTTCCGGCTGTACGACCTGATCTGGAAGCGGACCGTCGCCAGCCAGATGGCCGACGCCCGCGGCCGCGGCATCACGATCACCATGGAAGGCGACGGCGCCGTCTTCCAGGTCAGCGGCAAGACGATCGATTTTCCCGGCTACCTGCGGGCCTACGTCGAAGGCTCCGACGATCCCGCAGGCGGAACTGGCCGACCAGGAAACGGTGCTGCCCGACGTCGCGGTGGGCGAAGCGCTGCACGTGCCGCGACCTGGAGCCCAAGAGCCACACCACGCAGCCGCCCAGCCGGTTCAGCGAAGCCGCGCTGACCCGAGCGCTGGAAGAGATGGGCATCGGCCGGCCCAGCACGTACGCGTCGATCATCGACACGATCCTGGCCCGCGACTACGTGTTCAAGACGCGGCAACGCGCTGGTGCCGACCTGGGTCGGCGTTCGCCGTCGTCGCAACTGCTGGAGACGCATCTGCCGACGCTGGTCGACTACAGTTCACCGCCCAGATGGAAGACGATCTGGACGCCATCAGCCGCGGCGAGAGCGCAGCTGGTCGATTACCTGCGAGGCTTCTACTTCGGCAACGGACGACGCCGGGCCTCAAGCAGCAACTGAAGAACAAGGTCGACGAGATCGACGCCCGCGACGTCAGCCGGATTTCGCTGGGCAAACCGCCGGCGAGGGCAAGAAGCCGCGGAGATCTTCGTCCGCGTCGGCCGGTATCGGGCCGTTCCTGGAACAGGGCGAACGCGAGCCAGCATGCCTGACGGACATTCCGCCCGACGAACTGACGCTTGCGAAGGCGCTGGAGATGCTGGAGCAGGCCCAGCAAGGCGACGAGCCGCTGGGCATCTGCCCCGACACGCACAAGCCCGTCTATCTGAAGGTCGGGCGGTTCGGTCCCTACGTCCAGCGCGGCACGGCCGAAGACGAAGAAAAGCCGCAGAACGCCTCGCTGCTCAAGGGCATGGCAGCCGGAAGACATCGACGCTGGAAGTGGCTTTGAAGCTGTTGACGCTGCCGCGCAAGTTGGGACCGCATCCGGAGACCAACGCCGAGTTGGCCGGCCAGCCGATCGTGGCCCACAACGGCCGCTTCGGTCCGTACGTGAAGTGCGGCTCGGAAACCCGTTCGCTGCCGGCCGACCTGTCGCCGCTGGACGTCACGTTGGCGCAGGCGATCGAACTGCTGGCCCAGCCGAAGAAGCATGGCCGCGGCGGCGCCGCCGAAGGAGCCGCTCAAGACCTTCGGCGACTCGCCGGTCACCGAGCAGCCGGTGCGATTGCTCGAAGGCCGCTACGGACCCTACGTCACCGACGGCGAGACCAACGCCTCGATCCCCAAGGGGACGTCGATCGAGGAACTGACGTTCGAGACGGCGCTGAAGTTGCTGGCCGACCGCGCCGCGATGGGCCCCGTCGAAGAAGAAGCGTCGCCAAGAAAGCCGCGCCGAAGAAGGCCGCCAAGAAAAAAACGGCCAAGAAGAAGACGGCGAAGAAGAAGACGCGAAGAAGCGGCGTCCGTGAACCGGGTGTTCCGGCTGGCCGCTCAGCTCTTCGTTCGTCGGCTTTCGGCTTTCGACGTCCGTCTTCCGCCGCGCGCCGAGCGCCAATGCGTACGCGGTGGCGTGACTGCGGCAGTGAGAAATGCTGACCAGCATTTCGCGGATGCCGCGTTGTTCGCACAATGTCTCGGGCGCCGCCGCGCAGCCCGACGAGGGCCGTCCGCTTGAATCGTTGCGAACTTCGATATCGCGCCAACTGATGCCCTTCCGCCAGCCGGTGCCGAGCGCCTTGAGGATCGCCTCTTTGGCCGCCCAGCGTCCGGCGAAGTGCTGCGTGGCCTGCTTGCGGCTTTGGCAGTAGTCGTATCTCGAGCGGCGTGTAAACGCGGTTGATGAACAATTCGCCGTGCCGCTCGATCATCTGCGCGATCCGCAGGCATTCGATGATGTCGGTTCCAATTCCGAGAACGTTCAAAGGATCGGTTCCTTGCGAGGCTGATCGGGGGCAGTGCAAACGGCATGGGGCTGCCTCGCGCACATGGCATTCAGGCGGCGAGCGCGGCATCGGTCATCATAGCCCGATTCGTCTGAGCCGGCAGCCCGGCCGCAGCCGAGCTCGCTGCTAAACGCCCTCCGAGCGACGCTATTTGAGCCCACACGCCTGCTGGCGCGTCGCAACACCTCGGCCGCCTTGATTCGCGCGCGGCTGGCGCCGTCCGCCAGGATTTCATGAATCCGCTCCGGATGCGCCGCCAACTCCGCACGTCGCGCCGGGGCTCGGCAAGGAACCGGTCGGCCAGATCGGCCAGCGCGTTCTTGACCTGCCCGTAACCGAAGCCGCCGCGGCGATACATAGCCGCCATTTCTTCTCGTTCGGCGTCGGTTGCGAACAGCGAATAGAGCTGGAACAGGTGGTCCGTCTTCCGGCTCTTTAGGCTGCTCCATGGGACGCGAATCGGTCGTGATTCGCATGATCTTCTTGCGCAGCGCCTTCGGCTCTTCAAACAGTTCCAGCGTGTTGTTGTAGCTCTTCGACATCTTCTCGCCATCCGTGCCCGGCACCTTGGCCGAGCTCTCCACCACCTTGGCTTTGGGCAGCACGAAGGTCTGTCCGAAGTGATGATTGAAGCTGGCGGCCATGTCTCGACAGACTTCGATATGCTGGGTCTGATCCTCGCCGACCGGTACGACTTCCGCGTCATAGATCAGAATGTCGGCTGCCATCAGCACCGGGTAGGTGAACAACCCTGCGTCGGCCGGCAGCCCCTTGGCCTTTTGTCCTTGTAGGCGTGGCAGCGTTCCAAGCAGCCCCATCGGCGTGCCGGTCATCAGCAGCCAGCACAGCTCGGAAACCTCGGGCACGTCGGACTGCACGAACATCATCGCCCGCTCGGGATCGAAGCCCCAGGGCCAGCAGGTCGAGCGCCGCGTCGAACGTCAGTCTCGCAGCAACTTCGGGATCGCGCACCGTCGTCAGGGCATGCAGGTTGGCAATGAAGTAGTAGGCCTCGTTCCTCCTCCTGCAGGTCGATGTACTGGCGGATGGCGCCGAAGTAGTTGCCAAAGTGAAATCGCCCGGTCGGTTGGATGCCGGAAAGTACGCGCATGACTATCCGTCCGCCTGCCCGCCGCGGCCGCGCAGGAGTTTAATCTCTTCTTCCAACTTTGCGGCACGCTGGTTGGCCAGTTCCGCGTCTCGCTGGGCCCGCTTCGTGGCCAAGCTTGCGTCGGCCGTTTGGGCCGCTTGACGCTCCAATTCGGCCTGACTCGGCAGCGCGGCGCCGGTCCGCGCGTCGATCAATCGCAGCAGCGCACCTTCGGGCGCCAGCAGCAGTCCCAACTCATGGCTTAGCAGCCGCCCGCCGTTGTCCGGAAGCAGTGGTTCATAACCATGAGGCCCGAGGCGAAAACCTTGCAACCGAGGCCGCAAGTATTCGTCCAAGGGATCGAAGATGAAATACTCGGCGATTCCGACCTGTGCGTAAGCTTGCGGCTTCCCTACCGCATCCTCACGCTGCGATTTCGCCGAAGTCACCTCGAACACCACCCTCGGCACGGCCTTTTCTTCCCAAACGCGGAACGACCGCCGCAGGTGCTTTCCGCACACCCCTTTGCTCACCATCACGTCGGGCGCCTTGCACGCCCGTGGATTGCCTTGCTCGTAGTACAAAAACAGGTCTGCCGCCACGTGTACATCTTGTTGATTTTGGAAATACCGCCGCAGGGCGCCATACAACTCGAAGATCGCAATGACGTGCCATTCGGTTTCGCCCATCGGTTTCCCATCGGAGTCTGGGTAGAGCGGATCGGCGGTCGTGCCGGGCGGCGGCGTTGTGGAAATGGACATGATTTCGGAGGCTTATAGGGCCTGTTACGAGTGGACTCAAACCCTCTTCAGTTTACCATCCAATCGCTCGAATTCACACCGGCGAGACCCGGCTCTCGGCTGGCGGCAGTTGCAGCGTGCCGACCACCTCGCTGATGCTGCCGGCGCCAAGCTTGGCAAGGGCGTCGGGCAAGGCGTCGAGGATCTGCATCGAAACGGAAGGCCGATAATAGTTTGCCGTGCCGATTTGTACCGCGGAAGCTCCGGCGACGAGGAATTCCATCACGTCGTCGAGCGAGGCGATGCCGCCAATCCCTACGATCGGAATGCGGACCGCTTGGGCCGCCTGAAACACGGCCCGCAAGGCAATAGGCTTGATGGCCGGTCCGCTGAGTCCCCCCATGACATTGCCCAGCAGCGGCCGCCGCTTGCGCCAATCGACCGCCATGCCCAGGCAGGTGTTGATCATCGACACGGCGTCGGCGCCCCCCGCTTCGGCGGCCTTGGCGATTGCCGCGATGCTCGTGACGTTAGGCGTCAGCTTGGCCAGTACGGGCAGCCGACAGGCCCGCCGCACGCCGGCGACGACTTGCTCGCAGAGTCTTCGGATCCGCACCGAAGTCGACTCCGCCGCTCACGTTGGGACAGGAAATGTTCAGTTCTACGGCCGCCGCGCCGGGTTGGTCATTGAGCCGCGCGGCCAGTTCGACGAACTCTTCCTGGCTACGGCCGGCAATGCTCACGACGATCGGGGCGCCCAAGCCGCCCAAATAGGGCAGATGGTGGGCCATGAAGGCATCGATGCCGTCATTGTCGAGCCCGATTGAGTTCAGCAAACCGCTGGCGGTCTCGACGGTGCGCCAGGGCGCATTGCCCGGCCGCGGCTCTTTCGTGATCGTTTTGGGCAGAATGGCGCCCAAGCGTCGCAAATCGACCAGCCCCGCCATTTCCCTCGCATAGCCGAACGTGCCGGACGCTACCATAACCGGATTGGGAAGTTGCAGACGTCCAAGACGAACGCTCAAGTCAATTCCGGCTGCTTGCACGAGATCTTTTTCCTGGCTGCTGGCGAACGTTGGCGCCCCAAGGGCGGCAGCGGGTGAAGGCTCGCCGGAGCGTCTGTGTTGAAAGGCCCCGCCGGCGGCGGCAACAACCGCGCAAGAAAAACGGCCCCGGCAGCAATGTAACTGCCTAGGCCGTAATGGACAACAGTCGATACGCAGGACGAGCAGCCACCACCTTCCGGCGTTGCCGTGCGGGTGCGCGAGGAGTCCGAATCTCCCGCGCAGCCAACCGTTACGTCAACGCCTCTGGTGCGTTCCAAGAGGGAGTTTACGTTCCGACGGCTAAATAATTCCGCCGTGCGTGCGGTAGGGCGTCAAGTGCGACGGCATATTCAAAAACCAGATTCGTTCCCAGTCTTCGAGGAAATGCCGCAAGTCTTCTGACGTCCAGATCAATTGTTGCGTACGGTGCACTGGATCACCCGAGTAAATCGGGATGATACATCCCACGCTCGACGCGAGCGAAAGTCCTAGCAGTGCTGCCATTAGCAGGTTGCGCATTACAACTCCTCCCTGAGACATGTCGGCTCCGCGCCGCCAAAACCAAGCGGCGCCAAACATGTCAGGCGTCCGTGCCGCCCAGGTTCCAAACCGAGGCGTCAATGGTTCAAACTAGTGATTCGTCGTGCGGGAGCAACGCGCGAAGCCGGAAGTGAATGGGCCTCGCTCTATTTTGATGATCTATTATCGACCAGTCTGGCGTGGGGCTTGAGCCGAACGGTCAATATTTGCTCGTGCGGGACGGGATTTTGGTGAAGAATGGCGCCGGAGACATTGCCGAAGTCTCGACGGCGGGCGAACTGGCGTTGCGGCGTCAGCTTGCGTTATCTGGGGGACCGTAACCCGAAGGAGCGCTAAGAGGTTCAGGCATCGTTGCTTGCGGTGTCTCAGCGGGGGCCGCGTTTCGGCGGGGCGGCAGCTGGCGGAGCCTGCTCGGTCTGATGTTGGGCGGCCGCAGCTTGAGCGGCTTGCCGTTCCAATTCCCGGACCCGCTCTTCCATCTCCTTGCCAGGCTTGAACGTTACGACGAACTTCTCCGGCACAAAGACTTTGTCGCCGGTGCGAGGATTGCGAGCCTTGCGAGCGGCTCGTTTCTTCACTTCGAACACGCCGAAGTTTCGCAGCTCGATGCGCTTCTCTTCGACCAGAGTTTCGACGATCGCGTCGAAAGTCTTTTGCACGATCTCTTTGGTCTTGAGCTGCGTCAGCCCGATCTCTTCTGAAATGGTCTTGACGATCTCTTTTTTGGTCACGACTCGCTCTCCCGTGGAAAAGGGACGGCCGACGCTCAATTCGGCCTTCCTTCATTTGAAGAGTTCACGCTCCAACTGTAGGTGCCATAAGCACTAGTGTCAAGTGCATTAGACCAAACACGGCGCCAGGCCAAGGCCCGACTCGCCGCAGAATGACCTCTTCCACGGAGTGATTCTCCGAAGTGCAAAGTCGCTAACTGTAAATTGCCAAAGAACTTAGCGAAAAATCAACTCGACTGAAATCCGTAAGCCCATATTTGGACGCGGTTTAGAGAATCTGCGACTCTCTCTCCGTCCGTGCTTCCGGATAGCCTGTCGCCGTCATCATGGGGATCCACGTTGCGACAGCCTCTAAATCGGCCGCCCAATCCGCAAACTCCAATCAAAACTGAAAACAACTACAACCGGCTCAAAGCTTGAAGACTCGCACCTGTTCCAGAATGCGTTCCACCGGCACGAGCGGCCCCTTTCCGCTGCCAGGGCAGACTTCACAGGTCTGCTGCCAATCTTCAGGGCTCCGCACGTTGGAGTGCCAGAAAGGCCATGTGCGGCACTGACGCGGTCGAGCGTCGTAAACGGTGCATTTACGGGCCTCTCCATCGAAGAATACGCAATCGCCGTTGGGAAACTCGATCAGACTTTTGCGAATCCCCACGCGTCGCACGTACTTACGTTCAAATTCGTCGACCTCGACGCCAATTTGGGAAGCCAGGTTGCGAATCTCTTCCTGATTGACCCACACATGCCCCGGCATCCCGTGCAACAATCGCCGCACTGACTGCACTGAAAGCGAAGACCATCCTTAAACCAGGGTTCCTGATCCATTTCCTGCATCCTTTTGCGTAAATCCGTTGCTAGACAGCAGCCATCGCCGCGGCGATTTCCCGAACGCCGGCCACGGCTGCGTCGACTTCATCCGCCGAGGCCGCGACTCCGAGGCTGAAACGAACCGTTCCCCGCTCTGCAGGGTCCCCAGCGCCTGGTGCATGCGCCGAGAGCGCAGTGAATCCCGGCTCGCGTCTGAATTCGGTACGCCGAGTCAAGCACCGCCGCCAGTTCCTGGCTGTCGACGCCGCTCAGGCCATGCTTACCACGGCCACGCGCTCGGCCGCCGTCGGCGGGCCATACAACGTCACGCCCCGGATGCCGCCTAGCCCCGTCAACAGCCGCTCAGTCAGTTCTACCGCGTGGCGACGGACCTCGGATAGCCCCTGCTGTTTCAGGAATTGGACGCCCGCGCCCAGCCCCACAATGCCGGGGACATTCAGGTTGCCCGGCTCGTACTTGTCGGGCAACGTTGCGGGCTGCCGGTCGTCATCGCTAAAACTGCCGGTCCCCCCTTGCCGCAAGCTGTGCAAGCGCCGCTCGACGCCGGGTCGGATATAGAGCACGCCCGTTCCCAAGGGGCCCAGCAGCCCCTTATGTCCTGGCGCAGCAAGCAGATCGGCGTGTAACTCGTCCACGGAGACGGGCATTTCCCCGAGCGTTTGCGCAGCGTCAACCAGGAACAAGATTCCCCGCTCTTGAGCCAGGCGACCGATCTCAGCCACCGGCTGCAGCGCCCCGGTCACGTTCGAAGCATGCGTGACCGCGATCAGCTTGGTTTCGGGCCGTAACGCCCGGCGCACATCGTCGGGATCAATCAGGCCCGACGCATTGCAAGCAACCCGGTCGGCGGTAATCCGGCCGCTTTGCTGCAGATCGCGCAACGGACGCAGGACCGAGTTGTGCTCGGCGACCGTTGTGACGACATGCCCCCCTTCCGTATCCAGCAACCCGTGGATCGCCAGGTTCAGCGAATCGGTGCCATTGAGCGTAAATACAATCTGCCGAGGGTCTTGGACGCCCAACAATCCCGCTACGGCGCGGCGGGCCGCTTGGACCATCTGTTCGACCTGCAGCGCCTCGGCATAAGCGCCGCGTCCGGCTGGCGCCCCCAGCTCTCTCTGATAGCGCTCTACGGCGGCGTACACCGCCTCTGGTTTGGGCCAACTGGTGGCGGCATTATCGAGATAGATTCGACGCGCGGGCGATGACATGCACTCAACCGCCGATTTGGAACATGGCCCGTTGGGGCTTGAAGAACTCGTCGCTGTTGATCCCGTGGCCGGCCTTTTTGGCGGAGACACAGTCGCGAAGCAATTGCACCAATTCGCGCTGGCCGCCCCCCTGCCGTAACACGGCTCGGGCGTCCCATTCGACGGTAGAAAACAGACAGTTGCGAACCTGGCCTTCCGCAGTCAGACGCAATCGATTGCAATCGGAACAGAACGGCTGCGTGACCGGATTGATGAAGCCGACGACGCCCCCGCCGTCGACAAAGTGAAAATCCCTGGCCGGCTGGCTGGGATTGATGACGGGCAACGGTTCCAACGGACCGAATTTCCGCCGCCAATGTCTGCCGAATGTCTTCGCCCGAAAGGACTTGATTGTTGTCCCAATTGCCATCGGCATCCAGCGGCATGAATTCGATGAACCGCATTTCCAGGCCGTGTTCGCGGGCGAAACGGCCCAGCGGCACAAGGTCGGGCTCGCTCAGCCCCTTGATGGCCACGGCATTCAGCTTGATCTTGTCGAAGCCGATCTGCTGCGCAACGGCAATGCCTTCGAGCACTTTTTCGAAGCCGTCGCGCCGAGAGATTCTCTGAAACGTCTCGGGATTGAGCGTATCGAGACTGATATTCAGGCGTGCAACTCCGGCGTCGCGCAAGGCTTGCGCTTGTTCCGCCAACAGCAGGCCGTTTGTCGTCAGGGCAATTTCTTCGATACCGGGCGTCTGGGCCAGTTGGGCGATCAATTCGGGCAGTTCGTGGCGCACCAGAGGTTCGCCGCCGGTTATTCGCAGCTTTCGCAGCCCGAGAGCGGCGCTGGCGTGGACGAACCGTTCGATTTCCTCGAAGGTGAGCAGTTCGCTGCGCAGTTTGAACCGCACGTTCTCAGCCGGCATGCAGTAGAAACAACGGATGTTACAGCGATCCGTGACGCTGATCCGCAGGTCGCCGTGCACGCGGCCGAACTGATCGATCAAGGGCTCGAGAGTATTCACGGCAGCCAGCTCACCCCTGCGAGGAATTTTCTGTCGGGTCGGTTGCGCCCGCCGCCAGCCCCGGATGGACCCACTCGGTCGTCCCATCGACCCACGTTTCGCGTTTCCAGATCGGCACGACTTCTTTCAACGTATCGATCAGCCATTTCCCGGCTTCAAACGCAGCCTGGCGATGGGGACTGCTGACTGCAACCGCCACGCTCGCCTCGCCAATTTCCAGCCGCCCGAGCCGATGGACGATGGCGCAGTCAGTTAAGTTCCACCGGCGGCGGGCCTCGCCTTCCAATTCGGCGAGCTTCTTCTCGGCCATTTCGGGATAGCACTCATAGTCAAGGTGGCGCGTTCTCCGCTCGCCCGTCAACTCGCGCGTGGTTCCCAGAAACAGTACGACCGCCCCCGCCAGCGGGGAATTCACCTGTTCCAGCAAGGCAGACGAGTCGATGGGGCGTTCGATCAAAGCAATCATGGCACGCACAATTCTACCCGGCGACGAGTCGTTTGTCCCGCTTCACCCGCCGCTAACCGGCGGTATGCAGGCTACGGCCGCCCCGGGCGGAATCGACCGGTCATCGTCGGCATACTCCGAGTCGACGGCGAACATGACATGCGGCAGCACCGATGCCAGTTGCGGAACGTGGGCGGAGAGCGACTGCCGCAATTGACCAATCGTGGCGCCCTCGGGCAGCATGAGTTCGATGGCGTCTCGACCCGCAAGCTGGCGGGCAACGGCGAAAAGTTGCACGCGGACGTTCATGTGACGATCAGCTCCTGTCCCCTCGTGGTCAGCAGCGAGGCGGCCTCGGGCATCAATCCGTAGGCCAAGGCCAGCAATTTCAGCGGATGGATCGTCGGCTTGGTGGTGCCTTGTTCCATCTGAATCTTGCAGGCGCTGCACTCGGTGGCGCCGGCCTGCCAGGTCGATTCGCGGACTGCGGAAATCAACGGCCACCCGGCGCGCAAGCTATTGCGGTAGTTCTCTCGGCGGAAGCCGAACGTACCGGCCATGCCTGAACAGCCTTTGTCGACGCGGTGCACGTTCAATCCGGGAATCAGCCGCAACAGGCTCTCGCCGGGCGACGCAACCTCCAAAGCCTTCAAGTGACAAGGCATGTGATAGCCGACCGAGGCGTTGACCGGCTTCAGGTCGAGTTGCAGTTTGCCGATCAGGTGCAGGCCCCACAGATAAGCACAGGCTTCGCTAGCATTTTCCGCAACGAGCTGAGCGTCGTCGTCGCGCAGCAGGTCAGGGTATTCGCGTTTCAGGCACAGCGCGGCGGACGGTTCGCTGGTCACGATCGTATAGCCCTGGCGAATGGCTTCCGCCAGGACTGCAGTATTCTTGGCCGCAATGCGGCGAGCCCGGTCGGCGGCGCCTAGTGAGACTAGCGCCATGCCCGACTGCCCTTGATCGGGATGGACATAAACGGCTACGCCATTGTGCTCGAACACGGCCACCAGCGCTTCCGCCAACTGCGTATCGTGAAAGTTGGCGTAGGTATCGACGAAATACAGCACCTTGCGACCCGACCGACGCGTGGGACGCGTGAGCCGGCGGCGACTGGCCCGCCGCATGAACGGCCGAGGCGCAAAACGCGGCAACTTTCGCCCTTGGGCGATGCCCGCCGATCTTCTCCAGCAGCCAGCGGGCCTGCCGATTGCCCAACGCCCAGTTGGCCAGCGGGCTGACTGCGCTGCCGAGCGAACTGAATAAGTCGAGCCGCGTGACGATCCAGTCGCGGAATCGCAGGCCGTTGCTGGCCACATAAGCCGCCTTGGCTTCCAGCATCAGCTTGGGGATGTCGACTCCCGCCGGGCATTCCAGGCGGCACATCTGGCAGTTGACGCACAAGTCGGCGACGGCCTTGAAGGCGTCTGTCTTGAGCGATTCCGGATCGAGTTGCCCGCTCAGCAGGCCGCGCATCAGATTGGCTTTGGCGCGGGCGAGCTTTCTTCAGCGGGCGAAAACCGAAACACCGGGCACATCCGCACTTCCGCGGCTTGCGAACGGCACGCGCCGCAGCCGTTGCAGGCCCGGGCCACCTGCGCCATTTCGTCCAGATCCCAGTGCAGTTGCAATTCGACCAGATTTCGCGGCGCAGGATCGCCCGTCTCGTCAGCTTCCGTCGGCGCGACGCGTTGCGGCGGCCGCAGGTGCTCAATCAGGCGGCCGGAGCCGGCTTCGACAACCTTGCCGGGATTGAGAATACCGGCGGGATCAAAAATGCGTTTGACCTCGCAGATCACTTCATACAGCTCGCCGACCTGCCGGCGAACGAACGGCGTGCGGCTGAGCCCGGCGCCATGTTCTCCGCTCACGGTGCCGCCGGCGGCAAGCACCAGTTCGTAAAGTTCCGCCGCCAGCGATTCCATGGTGAGAACCTGGTCCGGGTCTCCCAGATCCAGAAACGGCCGCAAGTGCAGTTGGCCGTGACCTGCGTGCGCAAACAAGGTGGCGGTGACCTGATGCCGCTTGAGCACGTTCTGCATGTCGACCAGCAGACGCGGCAGCGTCTCCGGCGGCGCCGCCATATCTTCCACGAACGGCAACGCTCGGGTCGAGCCCTTCAAACGGAAGAGCGTAGAAACGTTATTGCGAGCCAACTGCCAGTAGGTCTCGATTTCCTGAGGACTGAACGTTTGCCGAGAGTCGAAAGCCAGGCGCTTTTCTGCGCACGCGTTCCACGAGCAGACGCAAGCGGCCTCGCACGTCGACCGGGTCGTCCCCTTGGCACTCGACCAGCAGCAGCGTTTCCGTCGTGGGAGGAATCAGCGTGTCGTAACGCGGGTCGATTTCACGCGCCAGGCTGAGATGGCGGCGATCCATCAGGTCGCAGGCCGAGGGGTTGAACGGCAACACCTCCTGCACGGCCCGGGCGGCAGCTTTCCAGCCGATCGAACAGCAGCAGCGCGACGCCGCGGTGCCGCGGCAAAGGCTGCGTAGCCAGCGTCATTTCCGTGATCAGCGCCAACGTTCCTTCCGAACCGGTCAACAGCCGGGCCAGATCGAGCGAATCGGCCGTCAACACGTCGGCCAGTTGGTATCCGAAACGGTTCACCAGGCTGCGCGGCTGGCAGCGGCCGATCACCTCCTGGTTTCGCAACAGCAAGCGCACCAGTTGATTGATCAGGTCGCGTTTACGCGGATCGGGGTCGAGATTGACGCCGGCTTCGAGCGGCTCTTGCCCCGCCTCCAGCACCGTGCCGTCGGCGAGTACGATCTGCAGACTCAGCACGTGGCGCCGCGCCGAGCCGTACTTCAGCCAGTGGCTGCCGGAGGCGTCCAGCGCCACCACGCTGCCCATCGTGGTCACGTGGCTCATGGCGGGATCGGGCCCGAATACCCGCCCGTGCAGCCGCAAATGGTGGTTCAGCCGTTCATGCACCACGCCGGGCTGTAACCGCACGCTCGCCGGATCCGTCCGCAGAATGCGGCGAAAATGACTGGAGAAATCAAGCACCAGCCCGGGGCCGAGCGATTCGCCGGCCAGCCCCGTTCCGGCGCCGCGCGCATGAATGGGCAGGTGATTCTCTTGCGCGTACTGGATGACCGCGGCGATATCTGCGGCCGTACGCGGCCGTACGACGCCCAACGGCACAATCTGGTAGATGCTGGCGTCGCTGGCATAAAGCTGCAAGAAGACGTCGTCACAGCGCACCTCCCCGCTGACTAAGCCCCGCAGATCTTCCTGGATCCGTTCGCGCTGTTGGTCCATAGGCGGCGGGCCCGCATTGTTTTACCGGCTGGCTGCGTCGGGTTGGCGCACGGCAGTCTGGCTCAGGCGGGCGGACTCCTGGCGATATCGCTCGTGGGTTTCCAGGTTGAATCCGCTATAGTTCTTCAGCCCTTCGACCTGCCGATACTGTGCGCCGCAGCGGTAGCACGTCAGCGATTCGCCGACGATGGCGAACAGCGCGAAATCGACCAGAGCCGTGGCTAACAACACGGCAAACGTGAGGTAGGTCAGATAGAAGTACCAGGTGACGCAACTGATCGCGAACCCGACGACCACGATGGCCACGCCCAAGCGTTGCGGAAAATCCTTGCGCACGAACAAGTCGGTGCTGGGACAAACCAGACACCGGTCCAACCGGCCGTCCTGAAAGGCGTCGGGCGGCTGGGCGATTTCAAGCTGGCAATGCGGGCAGCGCAGTCCGGACTGCTCCGCCGACGCCTCGCGGACGCAGGTCTGTTCGCACCGCGGACAAGCAAACGTGACGTTCATTCAGATCATCATAGCGGAAAGAGGGACTCGTCGGACAGTAGCTGAGAGGTCAACTCGCCGACAAAGGTGACGATGACGCCGACATACAGAATGCCCGTTGCGCTTTGCGTATTGGGGATCTTCAACGTCTGCCATGCCATGGCCGCGGCCACCGCCGCGCCGGCCAGTCCGGCCAGCCAGCGCAGCGACACGAACAGCCAGCGCTGCATTTCGTAAGGGCCTTCCGCCGCAAAGTCGGCCGCCAGGCCCAACCCGCAGAGCAGAGATCGCAACAGCAGTGCCGCGGCCATCGCCAGCACCAGCCGTTTAAGCGGAATGAGCGACATGCCCGGAGCGTTCAAATACCAATGCCCCAGCAGCATGGCGGCCATCGTCACGCCCAGCACCAGGCCGCCGACAAGCGGGTCCAGCCACTCCAGCGCCACGGCGCCCGCGGACGCGGAAGTCGACGATTCGGGCGCGGCGCCGCAGAGCCAGGCGCCCGCCAACGCGACGAGTGCAATGCCGGCCAAGGCGGCGATGCCGGGACGAGGCCGTTCGTACAGCCACAGCACGGCGCCGACGTAACTCAGCAAGGCCGCGGTCAACGGCGGCCAGAGCGGCAACGCCTGCTGCGACAGGCCCATGCCGGCTACCAGGCTGGCCAACACGTTCAACCCGAGCAGCACGTACAGATTGTTTCGATAATACCCGCTGCTCACCCGGCGCGGCGACGTGCAGGCCATGGCCAGCGACAAGCCGAACGTCAGCCGCAGAATGAATTGCGTGAGCAGCGCCATAGGACGAAGCAAGCGACAGAGGAAGAGCGATGCCCAAGGAAACGCGGGGGGCGGGAACGGCTTATTCGGGGTCCCCGCTTCCGCCTCGGCAGCCGCCGAGCGGGAATCACGGAGTACGCTCGGCCCCGGTCGGTTTCAGGGCTTCGCGAGCGGTCGAATTACCGGCGATCTCCGTAGATCAGATTCATAATCTCCGAGCGACTGGACAGATGAGAGCGGAATACGCCGCGCATGGCCGACGTCACGCAAACGCTGCCCGGCTTGCGCACCCCGCGAATCGTCATGCACGAGTGGGTCGCCTCGATCACCACCGCCACGCCCTTGGCCTCCAATTCTTCGACCAGCAAATCGGCGACCGTTTCCGTCATCCGCTCTTGCACCTGAGGCCGACGCGCGACCACTTCCACGACGCGGGCCAGTTTGCTCAGGCCGATCACCTTGCCGTTCGGCAGGTAGCCGATGTGCGCCTTGCCCATAAACGGCAACATGTGATGTTCGCACATGCTGTTGAAGCTGATGTCCTTGACCAGCACGACTTCATCGTACTTTTCCGTGAAGAACTTTTTCAGGTGCGCGCCGCGGATCCTCGTGCAAGCCGCTGAACATTTCGGCGTACATGCGAGCCACGCGGCCGGGCGTTTCGAGCAAGCCTTCACGGTCAGGATCCTCGCCGATAGCCGCCAGAATCTCGCGGACGGCGCGTTGGATTCTTTCCTGGTCTACTCCCGTGGCGGGGGCGACGATCGCATCTTCGTCTTCGTCGGCTCGAGGAAGCGTGTCAGGAACCGTGCGCATATTGTTTACCTCGTAAATACCTAAATAATGGTTCATTTCGATCTTAGACGTGCCGCCGGGACCGGTCAAGGAACGGCCTAAACGCCACGCATTTGCGCGAAATGCAAAGCCAGGACGCTTAATTCTGGCTGAAATCGGGCGGAAAGCGCCCGGCCGAGAATGGGCCCGAAGCGTCTGCCTTCAGAGCTTTCAAAATCGATTCGGCCCGCCGGTCGACATCGGTTTCTTCCAGCAGTTGCTGTTTGACTTCGACATTCAACTGCAGCGCATAAGCAACGACGTCGGTCAGCACGCCCAACGATAAGTCGCTGTCCAATAGCGACCCCAAGCGAATCCTCTACGCCATCGACTTCAGGCGCCAGGCGGCGGAATGCGTCCAGCAGGCAACGCTGCAACGCCGGTCGTTGGCCGGCGCGATGCACGCTGTAAACATCTTGGCAAGCGACGGCTTCCGCCTCCCGAAACGGCTTGGCGGGCTCCAGTTCGCGAACCAGGCGAATGCGCTGCAAGCCGGCCAGCAGCAGGTTGTAGCGGCCGTCTTCAAAGCGGTGGTACGTGGCGATTCTTCCCAAACAGGCGGAAGGATAAAGGGGCGGGCGCCCGTCGTAATCGGTTTCCCACCCCGGGGAGAGTAACGCCATGGCGATCAGGCGGTCGCCGGCCAGCGACTCTTCGACCAGTTCGCGATAACGCGGTTCGAAAACGTGCAGCGGCTGCAACACGTGAGGAAACAGCACCAGGTTCGGCAACGGAAACAGCCTTGCCGTGCCCGAGAACGGCTCGCACTGAAACAGCAGATCATCGCACTCGTCGCTCATTCTGCGGCGTTCTCATCCGAAGGGGGCGGGTCGAGATGAATCTCCGGAATCAGGTCGCCGCAGATCTCGATTTCGGGAAAATCTTCCTGGCTGGACGTCACTTCCGCGAAGCAGCGTTCCATTTCGGCCAGGAACTTATCGACGTTCAGACCCAGGTGTTGCGGCCGATAGGGTTCCAGATACCCGCGGCTGCCGAAATACAGCTTCTTGGCGCCGCGAATGTTCCCGTTGCCGAAATGATGCAGCGCCACGGCGGCCTGAATCAGGCCTTGATAGAACTTCCGCGAGGCGCCCAAGTGCTCGGTCCAGATCTCTTCCCACGCTTCGTGGCTTTCGAAGAACTCGCACTCGTTGAAGTACTTGATCCCCTGCAGATAGAGAGGTTCGTATTGGACGGCGTCCATGGGGGCAAACTCGGGTCGCTAGGCGAACAGGCCGGCGCTCGCGGCCGCGCGGGAAACTTTCGCGCGATACCAGCGCCGCCGTGGCAAACTTGGCCCCGCGCGGCAGGGCCCTCAACAGCCAGGTTTTCGCTTTAGTCCCGCGACGTCAGCGCCATGATGATGCGGATGACGTACCAGAACAACAGGGCGACCGACGCGAACAGCGCCAGTGCGGCGGCGACGTGCTGACCGATGCGGTAATGGTGCAGCACGTTCGACGTATCATAAAGTATATACCCGCTGGCCAACGCGACCATGGCCACGGAGAAAACCAGGCCCAAACTAAAGCCGATCAGCACGCTGGCCGCCACCAGCCCCAGCGAAATCAGGCCCCCCAGCCATAGCGCCGTTCTCAGGAACGAGAAATCGGCCCGCGTGAAAAACACGATCGCCGTCAATCCGCCGAAGATCGTCAACGTCGCCAGTCCGGCGGCCGGAATGACCATGTGGCTTTGGTCCATCCTATTGACGATCGAAAGCAGCGGGAAAAAGATGGCCGCTTCCGCCACGACGTACAGTGACAATCCCATGTACTGGGTGCGAACTGAAACGGCGGAGCGAGCCCAGCTTTCCGCCAGGTAGCTGACCAGCATGAAGGCGCCCATCACGATCAGCCAGCTATATCGCACGCTGGACAAGGTCGCGAGCGCGGTTTCGCCGAGGCCGGGAATGTTCAGCAGCACGGCTTCAATGGCCGCGAAGCTGAAAATCGCGCCGCCCAGGTTCAGATACGTCTTGCGGATGAAGTCGGTGCGTTCATCGACTTCCGCCAACGCGGCGATCGTCAAATCGGGAGAACGATACGGATTGTCGGCAAAGCTCATGACGCGACCCCAAAAAAGATGAGAAGAGGAAAAACGGGCGCCAACGGCGGGACTTACACCCCCCAGTCGCCTGACAGAAACCTATCTCTTCGGCGGGAAGGCGTCAAGAAAACGAACAGGAGTGAACATACGAAAGCAGCGAGCGGAGACTGCGAGCAGGTCAGGCGTAACGATTCCGACGCCTCGGCTCTTGCTCGCTTGCCGCCGTCTCGGCCCGAACAAACGTCGCAGGTCCTTCAAGCCAAACCGGTCTGGCTGGTACTCATGCGGCGGCGGCGGCTTCCTCTTGACATCGCCTCCGGCCGCTCTGAGAATCGTGGTCGGGGGCGTTGGCGTTTTTCAGGCTTTCTCAGCCGCGATGGATTGGGCTCCGGATGGTCGTCACCGCGCAAGCGAAACGATATGCAGCCCGCGTCGCGAAGCTGTTGGCCGAAGAATATCCCGATGCGGTTTGCGCCCTGAATTACAAGTCGCCCCTCGAGTTGCTGGTGGCGACGATTCTCTCCGCGCAGTGCACAGACGGGCGAGTCAACCTGGTCACCAAAGATCTCTTCCGTCGCTACCGCACGGCAAAAGCGTACGCCGCTGCCGATCTGTCGGAGTTGGAAGAGCTGATCAAGAGCACCGGTTTTTTTCGCAACAAGGCGAAGAATATTCAGGCCTGCTGCCAGGCGCTTGTCGAGCAGCACGGCGGCCAGGTGCCGAGGGAACTGGAGGAACTCGTCAAACTGCCGGGCGTCGGCCGCAAGACGGCCAACGTCGTGTTGGGGACGGCGTTTGACATTGCCTCCGGCGTGGTCGTCGATACGCACGTCAGCCGGCTGAGCCTGCGGCTGGGACTGACCGAACACAAAGACCCGGTAAAAATCGAACGCGACTTGATGGCGGTGTTGCCCTCCCAGGAGTGGGTCGCGTTCAGCCATCGGCTGATTCACCACGGACGCCGGATCTGCGTGGCTCGGCGGCCCAAGTGCGAGACTTGCGGGTTGAAAGACATTTGCCCGCGAGTGGGAGTCGCCGAGTCGCCGAGCGGCGGCTCGAAAAAGAAGCAGCCTAAACGGAAGCAACGGGCCTGATGGGGCCGCGGTTCAATGCACTGGCCGGGCGGTCCCGGCGGCGTCGCACCAAGACGGGGAATGTTTCTCAACCGAAACCTCGAGCGGTTCGGCTTGCCGAAATGATGCCATGATTCTTTCAGGCCACGAGATACGCAACGAGTTGGGCCGAAACATCGTCATCGATCCGTTCGACGAGGCCACGCTGAACCCGAACAGCTACAACCTCACGCTGCACGACGAGCTGATGATCTACGAAGAGGTCGTGCTCGACATGCGCAAGGCCAACCGGGTGCGCCGCATCGCAGATTCCGCCGGAAGGGCTCGTGCTGCGCCCGAACCAGCTGTATCTGGGCCGGACGGTCGAACGGACCGAGACGCACAACCTGGTGCCGATGATCGAGGGCCGCTCGTCGATCGGCCGGCTGGGGCTGTTCGTGCACGTCACCGCCGGGTTCGGCGACGTCGGCTTCTGCGGCTACTGGACGCTGGAGATGTTCGCCGTTCAGCCGGTGCGGATCTATGCCGGGCGTGGCGATCTGCCAGATCTTCTATCACCAGATCGCCGGCGACTTCAACGAATACGCCAGCGACAAGTACCAGCACAACCGCGACATCCAGCCCAGCCTGCTGTTCAAAGAGCTGGACCCCGAACGCGAACAGGATCCGCAAATGCAGCTCGATTTCGGCATCGAGCGGCGACTACGGATAGGCGGATCGGCTGCGGATCGCCGCACGTCAGCCCGATTACATCACGGCGAAGTAGTTCTCGACCGCGAAGTCGAAGTACTCGCGGCGTCATCTCCGGCGGCTGCTTCCGTAACTGGCAGTAGTTGCGGATCTGCAGCAGCAGGTCGCGCGGCTGGCAGCAGCGGAACGGCCGCCCGCGTCTTCGTAGTGCGTCTCGATCAGGTAGTCGACCGCCTCCTGGTTGTACTCGAAGCCCAGCTTCGGCGCCATGATCTTGAACAGCTCGCGGAATTCCTCTTCGGTCGGATCGACGACTTCGATCTTGTAGGGAATCCGCCGCAGAAACGCCTCGTCGACCAGGTCTCGCGGCTCGAGGTTCGTCGAGAAGATGATCAACTGGTCGAACGGCACCTGGATCTTCTTGCCGTTGGGCAAGATTGAGGAAGTCGAACCGCTTTTCCAGCGGCACGATCCAGCGATTCAGCAGTTCGTCGGTGCTCATCCGCTGGCGGCCGAAGTCGTCGATGACCAGCGTGCCGCAGTTGCTCTTCAGCTGCAGCGGCGCTTCGCTGATGCCGGTCGACGTGTTGAGCGTGACTTCCAGCGTGTCCATCGTCAATTCGCCGCCGACGACGATCGTCGGGCGGCGGATGCGCACCCAGCGCTTGTCGATCCTGCGCTGGTCGAGCAAGCCATCGCTCTGCTCGAGCGGCACTTCTTCGTGGTTGATCGGATCGAACAGGCGGATGATCTCGCCGTCGATGCCGATCGCGCGCGGAATCCAGATGTCGTCGCCGAAGGCCTGCGTGACCCGCTCGGCGATGCTCGTCTTGCCGTTGCCCGGCGCGCCGTACAGGAACAAGCCCGCGGCCCGAGTTGATGGCCGGCCCCAGGCGCTGCAGCATCTCGCTGGTTGATCAGCAGGTCGTCGAAGGCCCGCTCCAGGTCCTCGGCGGTCGGATGCTGGTCGGCGAGCGATTGGGCCTTGACGCTGGCGATGTAGTCGCTGCAGCGAGACCGGCGCGGCGCCGAAGTAGGTGCAGTGTTCGGCATAGCCGCCGAGCCCGCTCGCGGCCCATGTCGGTGAGCTGATAGTCGTAGTCGTTCATCGCCGCGGCGCCGCGATGGACGACCAGTTGGTCGTTCTTGATCTGGCGCAGCAGCTCGTCGACCAGCACGAACGGCAGCTTGACCTGGTCGGCGATCGCCCGGCCCGTCGCGTTGCCGATCGACAGCAAGTACTTGAGGATCAATTCTTCGATTAATCCTTCCGACAAGTCGGCCTCGCGCAGCGACGCCGGCTCGTACGGAACGAAGGCGTTCTCCGCGGCGGTACGCTCTGCGCCGCCAGCGGGCGCCTTGGTTGCGACCAGTTTTTTGACCCGGCCAAGAAGCTCGTCGAGCTTTTTGTCTTCGTCGTGAGGAGTCGCCTCGGCGTCATCCGCTTCCACGGCTTCCGCCCCGACCGCTTCGTCCGTTTCTACCGGGGCGCCGGGGGCGTCATGATCGGGAGCCGTAGCCGCCAGCGACGCCCACGCGCTATCGGAAGCTGCCGGGTCGCCGCGGCCGGCCAAGTGCGCCAGAAGGTTGTCCTGAGAAAGGTCGGGCATCGTTCCCGTCTCTCCCGCCACATGGTTGGAAAAGAAGTTGGTTAATCTTGCCCGTCGCGGCACACGGCCGCCCTGCGCTTGGAGAATTCCTGCCGCCCAGGGCCGGCCATTTTTTCCGCCGCGATAAGTTTCGATCCGGTTGCGACTTGTAGCGTCGTCGGCCCAGGGCGGCGGTTTGTGGGGAGGTGGGCGCCTGAATCGGTCGGCCTGTTCCGCCGCGCTCGGCCAAGCCAAGCGCTACAAGTGCATCCGAACTCTACCTCTCCAGGCGGCCCGGTCAAATTAAAACGCATTTGGCGCTTGCGGCGGAAATTGGGCGGCGAGACTTCGTCTGCGCTGTCCGCCTATGATCGCCAGGTGTGGCGGCCCGAACCAACTGGAGAGCCCTAATGGATGACGCTTTACGCTACAGCCGTCCACGAGAGGGGGGGCGGTGGGAGAGGCTTCAAGAAGCGGGCATCTCCTGCCTCTGGCCTGGCGGCAAAGCGATAGGGGTATAAGCCTGCCTTTTTGGAGGAATGAATTTCGACGAAACCGCGGCTCACGATGCTGGTCAGCAACAAGGTGCGTAGACCAAGTCATGCGATTCTGAGACCCGGCTGGCGGCTGCCGTGCCAAATAGCTGCCGTTAGATATAATGCAACCATGGGACGTGGGCGGAACCGCAACATGGTCGCAAGAGGGCTGTAAACGGATATGTGCAATATCGCTCTGGGGCGGCAGGAGGCGGGCCTAGAATGAGTTCGCGTCGTCGCTCGGCGCCTCCTGCATGAACCAGTGGCAGGAATTGGGTTTGTATGATGAGGGACTCGATGGTTGGGGCCAAGCATTCGCTCAAGTCATTGAAAGGACCTTGGCTGCAGGCGGCCTTATTCATTTCAACCTAAACGGGCTGGACATCACAGAGGCATTGGCCGGTGACAACCACACCTGGGTAGGCCGATACACGGATTGGGAGCTTCAACAGGTTCTAAGTCGTGCAGATACATACGAAAGAACCACTTTTTATTTGGATGGTGCGCCCTTGAACAACGAACGGTTGGCGGAACTGGGTATCGTCCATCCGGTGCGCTCAATGAGAAGGCGATAAAGATGTCAAAAGCCGAATATACAATTGCAAAGCAGATTGGCAACAAAGGGTATTTCGGGCGAGTCGCTCTGGATGTTGACACGAGTGAAGCCAATGCAAATCAGGTCATCGTTGACTTCGAAGATAGCGTTTCGGACACGTGGCGTGCCGCGGCGAATTTTGGGATTATGTATATGCTAGACCACCTGCCAAAGCGATCGCATTACCCGCACGGACTGAGAGTCCATGTGACGACGATAGGAGGCCATCCCGTGGACACAACGCGGATTGTCATTGCCTGCGCGGCGGCAAACGCATTGGCTGAGGCGCTGGCATTGAAAAGGATAAGAGGCCTGATCTAGACCCTGAAACCGGACGATTCGTATTTGCAAGGTAGTAGCGTGCGTTCCAGAGAGTCGGAAGCTACGCGAACTTCTAGGGAGAGCATGGACGGCGCTTACGAAGCCAAGACCCGGTTTTCCGAGATTCTCGAACGCGTGGCTGAAGGCAAAGTGATTACGATTGCTAGGCACGGCGTCCCGGTGACCGGCCTGACGCCCGTCAGGCCGGCGGCCACCGAAGAAAATCGCCGCAAAGTCGTCTTGGCCATGCGAGCGTTGGCCCTCCGGAATCGCTTAGCAGGACTTTCGATCAATGATTTGGTCGCAGAAGGGCGAAAATGACGCCTTGTCTCGGCCGCGCTCAATGAATTCGCTCCGAGCTCCGTATTTCCGGTTGGTTCCGGGGCTTGAGCCAGATCTCATAGTTGCCTGCCTCGGCGGCCAGCCAAACGTCGCGTTCGACGAATTGCCTAAAACAACCGCCGCGCAGGCTGGACCCGCGCCTTGCTTGTAGATCACCGGAGCGTCGCAGTCGCGTTTGATGAGCTGAAACCCGTACTGCACTGATTCGGGGGCGTCGAATCGCAGAAATCGGCCCTGCAGCCGAAATCGCTGAGCAGCGGTGACCGGCCGCAGTTCGATCCTCGGAATCCACACGGAACGATATAGGCCCAAGCCCAAGCAGGCGATCGCCAAGTCGAGCAACAGTCTTCTCAGGCTGAATTGAGGTCGCAGCCGCAGGGCCGCATTTTCACGCATTCCGCAACCCGCAGACAATCGGGCGGCGATTCGCTAAACTGAGCGGCGCTATGGCCCGTAGGTCAGGCTTTCCAACCTGACCGGGCGTCAGGCTGGAAAGCCTGACCTACCTATTGCCGGTAAAATCTTAGGGAACCCCGCATGAACTCAGGCACGCCCGCGCACGACGTTTTTGGAGCTCGCGACACGTTTGAATCTGGCGCCGGCAAGCTCGGCATCTACCGCTTGTCGAAGCTGGAAGAACTGGGCCTCTGCCGCGTCGCCGAACTGCCGTTTTCGATCCGCGTGCTGCTGGAATCGGTGCTGCGCAACTGCGACGGCTACGAGGTGACGCGAGCAGGACGTGAAGAACCTGGCCGCCTGGAGCGCCACGGGCCTGGCCGAGGTGGAAGTCCCGTTCAAGCCGGCCCGCGTCGTGCTGCAGGACTTCACCGGCGTGCCCGCCGTGGTCGATCTGGCCGCGATGCGCAGCGCCATGCAGCGGCTGGGCGGCGACCCCAAGAAAATCAATCCGCTGATTCCCGTCGACCTGGTGATCGATCACTCGGTGCAGGTCGATCGCTTCGCCGACGCCGACGGCGCTGGATTACAACGTCGACATGGAATTCGAGCGCAACCGCGAGCGGTACGAGTTCCTGCGTTGGGGACAAAAGGCGTTCGACAATTTCCGCGTCGTGCCGCCGACCGTCGGCATCGTCCACCAGGTCAACCTGGAGTACCTGGCCAAGGGCGTTTTCGTCCGCAATGACGCGGCCGGCCCGGTGGCCGCTGCCCGATACGCTGGTCGGCACCGACAGCCACACGACGATGATCAACGGCCTGGGCGTCGTCGGCTGGGGCGTGGGCGGCATCGAGGCCGAGGCGGTGATGCTCGGCCAGCCGCTCTACATGCTGATGCCGCGAGGTGGTCGGCTTCGAGTTGACCGGCCAGTTGCCGCCGGGCGCCACGGCGACCGACCTGGTGCTGACCGTCACGCAAATGCTCCGCAAGCGAAGGCGTGGTCGGCAAGTTCGTCGAGTTCTTCGGGCCCGGCGTGTCGCACATGAGCTGGCCGACCGGGCGACGATCGCCAACATGGCGCCCGAATACGGCGCCACGATGGGCTTCTTCCCCGTCGACGCCGAAACGCTCAACTATCTCCGCCGGACCGGCCGCAGCGACGCCGAGGTCGCAGTTGGTCGAACGCTACACCAAGGAGCAGGGACTGTTCCGCACCGACGACACGCCGGCCCCCAAGTTCACCAAGCGCTGTCGCTCGACCTGGGCACGGTCGAGCCCAGCCTGGCCGGGCCCAAGCGTCCGCAAGACCGCGTGCCGCTGGCCGCGATGAAGCAGACGTTCGAGAAGTCGCTGCGAGCGCCGGTCAGCCGAGCGCGGCTTCGCGCTCGACGCGGAAGCCGCTCAAAAGCAAGGGCGACGGTTCGAAACAACGGTCAGAGCGCCGAGATCGGCCACGGCGCCGTGGTGATTGCCGCCATCACCAGTTGCACCAACACCAGCAACCCGGCCGTGATGCTGGCCGCCGGGCTGCTGGCCCGAAGGCCGTGGCCAAGGGCCTGAAGGTCAAGCCGTACGTCAAGACCAGCCTGGCCCCCGGATCGCGCGTGGTGACCGACTACCTGGAAAAGGCCGGCCTGGCGGACGACCTGGATGCGCTCGGCTTCCACACGGTCGGCTACGGCTGCACCACCTGCATCGGCAACAGCGGCCCGCTGCCCGAGCCGGTGGCCAAGGCCATCACCGAAGGCGACCTGGTGGCCTCGGCCGTGCTTCAGCGGCAACCGCAACTTCGAAGGCCGCAGTCAATCCGCTGGTCAAGGCCAACTACCTGGCCAGCCCGCCGCTGGTCGTGGCCTACGCCCTGGCCGGCACGACCGACATCGACCTGGTCAACGAACCGCTGGGCGTCGGCAAGGACGGACAACCGGTTTACCTGAGGGACATCTGGCCGTCCCAGCAGGAAGTGGCGAAAGTCGTGGCCGAGTGCGTGCTGCCCGAGATGTTCCGCCAGCGCTACGACAACGTCTTCGACGCCAACGAACGTTGGAACGAGATCAAGTTCAGCGGCGGCGATCTCTACGATTGGGACGAGGAGAGCACCTACATCCAGGAGCCGCCGTTCCTGGTCGACCTGCCCGCGCGAGCCGGAGCCGATCCAGCCGATCCACGGCGCCCGCGTGTTGGCCGTGCTGGGCGATTCGGTCACGACCGACCACATTTCTCCGGCCGGCTCGATCGCCGCGACGAGCCCCGCCGGCAAATACCTGCAGGAACAGGGCGTCGAGCCGCGCGATTTCAACAGCTACGGCTCGCGCCGCGGCAACGATCGGGTGATGACCCGCGGCACGTTCGCCAACATTCGCATTCGCAACCAACTGGCCCCGGGCACCGAAGGGGGCGTGACGCGCCATCTGCCCGACGGCGAGCAGATGAGCATCTACGACGCTGCGATGAAGTACAAGAGCGAAGGCGTGCCGCTGATCGTGCTGGCCGGCGCCGAATACGGCACGCGGCAGCAGCCGCGACTGGGCCGCCAAGGGAACGCAACTGTTGGGCGTGCGGGCCGTGATCGCCGCCAGCTACGAACGCATCCACCGCAGCAACCTGGTCGGCATGGGCGTGTTGCCGCTGGAATTTCCGCAAGGAGAAACCTGGCAGTCGCTCGGCCTGACCGGCGAAGAGACCTTCGACATTCCGGGTCTCGACGACAATCTCACGCCGCGCGGCAAATTGACGGTCCGCGCCGTCTCGGCCGACGGCAAGGTTCGCGAGTTCGCAGCCACGGTGCGGATCGACACGCCGGTCGAACTAGACTACTACCGTCAACGGCGGCATCCTGCCGACGGTGCTGCGTAAGCTGCTGGCCTGAGAGTAAGGCCGCTGCCGGCAAACCAATCGGCTCGCCCGCCCGGAGACGCTAAGACGACCGGGCGGCGAGTTCGTGGCCGAGGGCTTCCAGGTCTTCCCGGAAGCGATCAATCGCTTCGACCGGGTTGACGTTGAAGAAGGCCCGGCCATCGGTCTGCCAGAGCTCTCCCTGGGTGCGGAACATGGCGGTAGCGGCTTTCAAATCGCCGACCGCCTCAACTTCCTCCATCAGCCCGCCTTCAATCGCCTCGAAGGAGATGGTCACCGCCACGAACGCGCAGAGATCTCCGCTTTGGCGATCGCGGGCGTAGGAGACGTCATCTTCAAATTCGCAGTTGGTCCAGCGCAGCCCTCGCGGCCGACCGCTGGATGCGGCCAATTGAAAGAACTTGGCCTCCAAACGTTCGCGCTGGCGATGAAATTCCTTGCGGGCGCGCTCGTAGCGGGCGGCTCGCATCGCGGAGCGGATGGGCTTCCAGGCAAACAAAGCCGCCGCCCCCGCTGCTGCCGCCAGGCCGACTGCGACCCAAACCCATCCGGACATGGCATTCTCGCTCCTCGACATGCGCCGCTCAGAGCAAGAGAAGAGCGGCTAACCCGTAATTGTAGGGATTTGCCGGCAACCGTGGCAAGCAAAATCAAGCCGGACCGCGACGCGAGCAAAGCTTCGAGAAAGCGCTTTCGCTTCGCGCGTGCGTCTTTTATGCTTACCGCTTGCTCGTTCTCCTTCGACTTCCCGCCTTAGTTTTTCTACATGCTTCTTGGCGCTCACATGTCGATTGCCGGCGGCTATTATCGGGCCGTCGAACATGCTCAGCGGTGCGGTTGCGACTGCGTACAACTGTTCACCAAGAACAACAATCAGTGGAAAGCCAAGCCGATCACGGCCGAAGAGGCGGAAAAATTCCGCGAGACGCTGGCCGCCTCCGGCGTCAGCCACCCGATCTCGCACGATTCGTACCTGATCAACCTGGCCACCCCCGACGACGCCTTGTGGCGCCGCAGCATCGATGCCTTCGTCGTCGAACTGCAGCGAGCCGAGCAATTGGGCATCGCCTATGTCGTCATGCACCCCGGCGCCTACGTGACCAGCACCGAGGCCGCGGGGCTGGCGCGCGTGGTGGAGGCCTTGAACGAAGTGCACCGCCAGACGCCCGAACTTTCGGCCTGCACCCTACTGGAAACGACGGCAGGCCAGGGAACGGCGCTGGGCTGGCGGTTTGAACATCTGGCGGAAATCAAGAGTCGGGTAAACTCGCCGGAGCGGTTGGGCGTCTGCCTCGATACGTGCCACGTGTTCGCGGCCGGCTATCCGCTCCAGACGCCGGAGGAGTACGAAGCGACCATGCAGGCTTTCGATACGATCGTCGGGGCCGAGCAGATCAAGGCCTTTCATCTGAACGACAGCAAAAAGGGCTTGGGCTCGCGCGTCGATCGCCACGACCATATCGGCGAAGGAATGCTGGGGCTGGAGCCGTTCCGTCATCTGCTCAATGATCCCCGATTCCGCCAGACGCCGATGTACCTGGAGACGCCCAAGGGACAGACCGACGGGCTGGAATGGGACGTAATGAACTTGGAAAAGTTGCGGGAACTGGCGGCGGCGCCCGCTCGGGGCAAGCGGCGTTCTCGCGGCAAGAAGGCCTAGGCTACTGCCCGTCGTCGCGCCGACAGGCAACCTGTCCGCTCGAATTGCATTGCGTCAGGCGGCCAAAAGTCAGGTTTTTAGCGCCTGTGCGGGCCTGGCGAAAACGCCGAGATTCTCGCCGGCGAATCGGCCGATTCACTTCGGGTGCGCCGCTAAGTTGACCGGTCCGTAAGCGACGGATAGGATGAATCTGCGGCAGTGTGGCTCTACTCGCTTCGGTCGGAATCGGCTTCCGCTCATGGCTCTGACGTACTTCAAGCGTTTCCGGATGGAAATCGATCTCACGGGGCTCGACTTGCGAGAACCCGTCATTCCGGCCGGTTATCGCCTGGCGGCGTGGGATCCGGGGCTCTTGCCGGCACATGCGGAAACAAAATATCAGAGTTTCCGCGCCGAGATCGACGCCAACGTATTTCCCTGCCTCGGCGAGTACGACGGCTGCGTGCGGCTGATGCAAGAAATCAGTCGTAAGGACGGGTTTCTGCCCGAGGCTACCTGGCTGGCGGTCTGCGAAGAGAGCCCGGGCGAATTCTGCGGCACCGTCCAGGGCATCCGCGACCGGAATGGCATGGGGGCGATTCAGAATCTCGGCATCGTGCCCGACCATCGCAATCGCGGTTTGGGCAGCGTGCTGATGATGAAGGCTTTGCACGGTTTCCGCCGCGCCGGTCTGCGGAGGGCTTTTTTGGAAGTCACCGCCCAGAACGACGGCGCCATCAAGCTCTACCGCCGGCTCGGCTTCGTCAAAGCGCGCACCGTATACAAGGCAATTGAAGTCTCTCCCTTCGCCTTGCAATAAAAACCGGTAGATAAAGCCCAGAGGCTCTTTACTTCCGGCAGATTGGCGAATCTAGGCAGACCGCGACCGGCGAGTTGCGTCATGGCGCCTCTGTTCCGCTGATGCCTTCTCATCTTCCTTCATCAGCGATGATTAGCGCAGATTAGCGTTTCCTCGCTTCTCTTCCTCGCATTTACATTCTCTCATTGCAGCCGCCCAAACCGCCGTCGGAGCCGTTTGCGTCCGGCGCCGGATTCGCCTTCGCGCTAGACGTCGCTTCTCCTAGGATACGCAGCCCATCAATTTAATTTCTCCAATGGGAGCGACCCGCATGGGACGACGTTGTTGCCGCTGGGCAATGCGGCTGGGGTTTGCGGCTTTCGCCCTGGCGATTGTTTACGCCTGGGCTTTAGCTACGCCCGAGATCGGGCCGCGACTGCGATCCCGCTCACGCCCGCCTCAAACGAGAACGCAGCCCAGGCAGCGGAGCAGGTCCCGCTGTGGTCGTTCGGATTTGTCGGCGACACGCAGTTAGGCGAAGGCATCGTCGACAAGATCTTTGCGCAAATGCAGCGCGGCCAAAGTCGAATTCGTGCTGCACCTGGGGGATATCGTCGACAATGCCGAAATCAACGAGCAGTGGGACTACGTCCTCGATCAAGCCGCTCGCTACGAACTGAAGCTGATGCCGGTGGTCGGCAACCACGATCGGATGCTGGCCTACGGCGACCGGGGCGAAATCCGTTTCCGCCAGTTCTTTCCCGAATTGCCCGAGACGTTTTACCGTTTCTCGCATCGCGGGGCTGGGCTTTCTGATGCTCAATTCCGAACACTCGATGGCGCCGTGGAGCCAGCAAGGGCGGTTCATCGACTGGCGAACTTGAGCAGCATCCGCACACGGCGGTCGTCTGCCTGCATCGGCCCGTATTTACTTGCGGGCATCGGGACATCGGCAACCAGTTCTTGCGCCGCGTCTGGCTGCACGGCCGCCTTGCCGGTACGGAGGCGGCGTTCGTGCTCAGCGGACATCATCATTATTACGATCGCACCAAACCGCTCGACGGAATCACCTACGTCACCAGCGGCGGCGCCAGCCATAAACTCTACGGCGAGGAAACGCCTGACGAGCGCACGGCCGTATTCAAGAGCGGGCGAGAACCATTACGGGCTGGCGGGCGTATTTTCTGACAGGCTCGACGTCCGCATTCTCGACATCGACGGGAAAGAATTCGACCGCTTCACCGTCCAACTCGCCGGTCACGACGCGAAACGCAAGACGCTAGCCCACCGCGGCGCGAGCAAGCATAGCGCCGTTGCCCACGAGGGGTAAAGCAAAGCGGCCTTGTTTTCTCCGGGAATTGACTGCGGCGGTACGGCATTTCTGCGGATCGTACGCCTCTACCGGACCGTTGCGAATCGCCAGACGAAGGGTTACGCTCTAACCTTTTCCGCCGGCATATACTGAAGGAGGCGCTGGAAATGCGCCGCCTGGTTGGGAACCAGGACCTCTGGTCCTGCTCCGCCCGGCGCCGGCTCGTTACCCATCGTGCCAGTTCGGCCATTGCCCCCCAAAAGAACTTGGAGACTTTGTGCCTCAGTCCATCCTTTCGCACACATTCGAAAACGGACTTGTATTGCTGGCCGAACCGATGCAATCGGTCGAGTCGGCGGCGTTTACCTTTCGCGTGCCGGCGGGTACGGCTTACGAACCGCACGATCGCAGGCGGATTGGCCGGACTGACTTGCGAATTGGTGCTGCGAGGCGCTGGAGCCCGCGACAATCGACAATTCATCAACGACCTGGAGAACCTGGGCGTCGAGCGCGGGGAAAGCGTGGCCGACGTGCATTTGAACTTCCGCGGCGCCACACATTCCAAGAATCTCATGGGGGCGCTGTCCATTTATGCAGATTTGCTCCGCCGGCCCCATCTGCCGGCCGATCTGCTCGAAGCGAGCCGATTGACGGCCTTGCAGGAACTCGCGGCTGTTGAGGACGAGCCCAGTCAAAAGGTTATGCTCGAGCTCCGTCGGCGCCACTTGCCGGATCCCTGGGGCCGGCCCAGCCAAGGCCAGCGAGAGGCACTGGAAGCCGTCAGGATCGAGGAGATCAAACAGTATTTCACCCAGCAGTTCCGACCCAACGGCACGATTCTGGGCGTTGCCGGCCGGATCGAATGGCCGGAGCTGAAAGAACAGGTCGGCAAGTTGTTCGCCGACTGGCCTGAGCAGCCGATTCCAACCATCACGGAAACGCCGGCGGGCGCCAAGCGGCACCACATGCAGCACGAATCGAACCAGACGCAGATCGGCATCGCCTATCCCAGCGTGCCGTATCGCGATCCCGACTACTTTCAGGCCTGGCGCGGCCATCGGCGTGCTCAGCGGCGGCATGAGTTCGCGGTTGTTTACCGAGGTTCGCGAGAAGCGCGGACTGTGCTACAGCGTCTACGCCACGCACCACTCGCTGCTGCGACCGGGGCAGCGTTTTCTGTTACGCCGGCACCAGCGCCGAACGGGCCCAGGAAACGCTCGACGTCACGCTGGCGGAAGCTGATCCGGCTGGCCGACGGCATCGAGCCCGGCGAGCTGGCGCGGCTCAAGGCCCGGATCAAGAGCGGGCTGATCATGCAGCAGGAATCGAGCTCGGCGCGCAGCTCGGCGCATCGCCCGCGACTGGTATCTACCTGGGCCGCGTCCGGACGCTGGACGAGATCGAGGCCATGGTCGACGCGCTGACGCTGCGAGAGCATCAACGCCTACCTGGCCGAGACATCGCGCCGCAGCGACTTCAGCGATCGTCACGCTCGGCCCCAAGCCATTGGAGGTTCCCGTTGGAGTTTCGTGAACACACGCTGCCCAACGGCCTGGAGGTCGTGGCCGAGTGCAACGACGAGGCCCATTCGGCGGCGCTGGGCTTCTTCGTCAAGACCGGCGCCCGCGACGAGACGGACGACGTGGCCGGCGTGAGCCATTTCCTGGAACACATGATGTTCAAGGGAACGCCCACGCGCTCGGCCGACGACGTGAATCGCGAGTTCGACGAGATGGGCGCCCACTACAACGCCTTCACCAGCGAGGAGAACACCGTCTACTACGCCGCCGTGCTGCCGGAGTTCCAGGCAGTCGGCGTCGAGCCTGCTGGCCGACATCCTGCGCCCCTCGCTGCGCGAGGAGGACTTCGACACCGAGAAGAAGGTGATCCTCGAAGAGATCCAGATGTACGAGGACCAGCCGCCGTTCGGCGCCGACGACAAGTGCCGGGCCGTCCACTTCGGCCGCCATCCGCTGGGCCGCAGCGTGCTGGGCACCGTCGAAAGCGTCACCGCGCTCGGCGTCGATGCGATGCGCGACTACTTCCAGCGCCGCTACAGTCCCGAGCAACATCGTGCTGGTGGCCGCGGGCAAAGTCGACTTCGACGCCTTTGTCGGCCGCGGCCGAAGAGTATTGCGGCGCCTGGGAGCGCGTTCGAAGCCGAACGCTCGATCGAACCGGCGGCGCCCCATTCCGGCTTTCGAGTGCCTGCACAGGGACACGTCGACGCAGGAATACGGCATTCAATTCGCCAACGGCCCTTCTGCGACCGACGACGACCGCTACGCCGCCAAGCTGCTGGCCACCGTCCTGGGAGACGATTCCGGCAGCCGGCTGTATTGGGATCTGGTCGATCCGGGAATCGCCGAACATGCCTCGTTCGGGCACTACGACTACCAGGGAACCGGCCTGTTCATGACCTACATGAGCTGCGACCCGGAGTACGCCGCGGAGAACTGCCAGCGCATACTCGACGTCTACCGCAACGTGGAAAGCGAGGGCGTGACCGCGATCGAACTCGACCAGGCCAAGAACAAGATCAACGCTCGCGTGGTGCTCTCCAGCGAGCGGCCGCGCGGCCGGCTGTTCAATCTCGGTGCAAACTGGACGCATCGCCGGCTCTACCGTTCCGTCAAGGACGACCTCGAAACCGTCGAATCCGTGACGCTTGACCAGATCGCCGCCGTGTTGAAGAAATACCCGCTTTCGACCTGCACCACGGTCGCCATCGGGCCGCTGAAAACGCTGCGCGAGCCGAGGTAGGCGAGGCTGGGACTGGCTGTGGTGCGCGTCTCAGTACTGCTGCGCGCTTTCAGCAAGGCATAGATCAATAGGATGGCGCCGGTCCCAAAGACGACCAACTTCTGCTTACGCTGCGACTTTGCTGCAGAAGCAAGCTCATATTTTGCGTAAAGCGCAAGAGCTCCGGCCAAGAATGCGTCGAAGAAGTCGACGAGCCTGGCATAGCCGCACGAGATACCCGCGACGGCTGTGCAATACATGACATCCGCCAGACTGAACTGAAATCCTCCCGGCGTTCCGAGTTGGCTGTCGGCGCCCGTCGTCTGCGGATACGCTCGAAGCTTCGTCAGGGAAGGCGCCTCAAGAGCTGCACCGCATGACAGGCAACGAAGTACCGCGCCGGCCGCCGCTCCTCTCACCGCGACGCGGGCGCCGCATCTGCACGGGATCAAGTAACAAATCGCTGTCATACGCCCATCGTATGGGGTGCTCTCGCGGACTTCAAAACAGCGTCAGCGATTCTCGCTAATCGCCTTTGGCGCGTCGAAGTATGCGCGGCGCACGGGCGTTCTCACCCGCCGCCAAGCGCGGGCAAGAAATGAATCTCGCTCGCCGGGCCGACTTTGGCCGCCAGGCCGCGGTTGGTGAACGCGCCGTCGATGGAGACGGTCAATCCCGGCGTCAGTGCGTCGTCTTTCCGCAACCGAGCGCCCAGACCAGGATGCGCCTGCTCCAGGCTCGCAATCACCTGCCGCACGCTCTCGCCCGCCGCCTCGACCCGATCCACCCCGCCGGTCAGCGTACGAAGTTGGGCCGGGATGAAGACGGTAGCCATCGACGCGTAGCCTGAAAACGAAGCGATTACTGGTCCAAGGTCGAAATGCGGAAATCGGAGACTCACGTGCGATCCGGAATGTTCTGCGTCCCGCATTCCCACTTCCGAATACCGTATTTGGCTCATGCCTTCCGCAGCGCGGCCCAGACCTTCGGGGGCGACATCGGCAGCTCGAACATCCGCACGCCGGTGGCGTGGTAGATGGCGTTGGCAATCGCCGCGGGCGGGGCGACGATCGGCGTCTCGCCGACGCCGCGCACGCCGTACGGATGATCCGGGTTGGGAACTTCGACGATCAACGTGTCGATCATCGGCAGATCGAGGGCGGTCGGCATGCGGTAGTCGAGATAGCTGGCGTTTCGCATCCGGCTTTTGTCGTCGAAGAAGTATTCTTCGTTCAGCGCCCAGCCGATGCCCTGCACGGCACCGCCTTGCATCTGTCCTTCGACGTAGCTGGGATGGATCGCCTTGCCGGCGTCTTGAATGGCCGTGTAGCGCAGGATGGTCACCTTGCCCGTTTCGGGATCGACTTCGACGTCGACGATATTCGTGCCGAAGCCGTTGGTCGGGCCTTGCGGGTCGACGCTGGCCCGGCCGATGATCGGCTCGCCCGACTCGGCCAGCTTGCCGGCCAGTTCCTTGAAGGTGATCGACTTGTCGCCGGCGCGGAACACGCCGTCGTCGAACTTCACGTCTTCCGGCGTTGCATTCCCACAGCGTGGCGGCCCGTTCGGCCATCTGCTTGCGGATGTCCAGACCGCACGTGATACGCCGCCAGGCCGGTGGCGAACGTGACGCGGCTGCCGCCGGTGACGTCGGTGTAGCCGACGCTGTCGGTGTCGGCGACTTGCGGATGGACGTCCTCGGCGGCGATGCCGAGCGTTTCGGCCAATTGCATGGCGACGCTGGTGCGCGTGCCGCCGATGTCGGTCGAGCCTTCGATCAGCGTCACCGTGCCGTCGGCATTCACGTTGGCCGAAGCACGCTCGACTTCAAACCGATGTTGAACCAGAAGCCGGCGGCCACGCCGCGGCCGCGGTTCGGGCCTTCCAGCGGCGTCTTGTAATGCTCGCTGGTTCTGCGCCGCCTCGAGCGTTTCGATCAGGCCGATCCGCGGATAGACGGGCCAGTCGACCCGCCGGCGTCCCTTCTTTGGCCGCGTTCTTCAGCCGCAATTCGATCGGATCGATGCCCAGCTGCTCGGCCAATTCGTCGACGACTTGCTCCGAGGCGAACGCCGCCTGCGTGGCGCCCGGCGCGCGATAGGCCGCCGTCTTCGGCTTGTTGACCACCACGTCGTAGCCGTCGACCTGGCGTTGGGAATGTCGTAGCAACTGAACACGCACATGCAGCCCGGAGCCGATCACGCCGCCGGGAAAGGCGCCGGCGTCGTAGGCCAGCCAGGCCTTCGCCGGCTACGAGCTGCCGTCTTTCTTGGCGCCCAGCTTGACCCGCATGAACGAGCCGGGCGTGGGCCCGGTGCCTTCGAACACATCGGTGCGCTTCATGATGATCTTCACCGGCCGGCCGCTCTTGCGGCTAGCAGCGCCGCACCGGCTCCAGGTAGACGGCGATCTTGCCGCCAAAGCCGCCGCCGATCTCACACGGCACGACCGTGACTTGCGAAATCGGAATCTGCAACAGTTCGGCCGTCTGCTGCCGCGCGGTGAACGAACCCTGCGTGGCGGTCCAGATCGTCAAATGCCCGTCCTGGTTCCACAAGCGCCGTGGACACGTGCGGCTCGATGTAGCCTTGATGCACCGTGGCGGTGCGGAATTCGTGCTCGACAACCACGTCGGCCGCGGCGAAGCCCTTGTCGATGTCGCCCTTCTCGAACTGCAGAAGTACTTGGCAACGTTGCTCGGCTGTCGCCGATTCGCTGCCCGAGTTGCGTCGGTGTGAATGTGGTCGTGCAGCAGCGGCGCGTCGTGCTTCATGGCGTCGAGCACCCAGGTCACCGCCGGCAGCGGCTCGTACTCGACTTCGATCAGCTTGACCGCCTCTTCGGCGACATGCGGATTGGCCGCCGCCACGGCCGCCACGGCGTGTCCCTTATAAAGGACCTTGTCGTGAGCCAGCACGTTGGCGCCCAGGTCGGCCAGATTCACGCGACCTTCGCCCAGGTCGGCGATCTTGTCTTTCAGGTCGGGCAAATCCTTGCGCCGTGACCACCGCCAGCACGCCCGGCAGCTTTTCGGCTGCCGAGGTGTCGATCGACTTGATCCGCGCATGGGCGTGCGGGCTGCGGAGAATCTTGCCGTGCAGCAAGCCGGTCAAAAGAACGTCGCTGCCGTAGATCGCGCGGCCGGTCACCTTGTCGGCGCCGTCGTGGCGGATGGGGCGCGTGCCGATCACCTTGTAATGCTTGGCCTGGCCGTTGCCGTTGGCGCCGGGTTGTCCGGACGGAGCGGACTCGTTCTTTTGCGTATCGGTAGCCATTAGCTGTGGGCCTCCTGCATGTTCTTGGCGGCGGCTTGCACGGCGCGGACGATTTTGTCGTAGCCCGTGCAGCGGCAGAGGTTGCCCGCCAGTTCAGAAGCGGATGTCGTGTTCGGTCGGATTGGGGTTGCGGTCCAGCAGCGCCTTGGCCGCCACGATGAAGCCGGGCGTGCAGATGCCGCACTGCAGCGCGGCGTTTTCCAAAAAGCACTGTTGAATCGGGTGCAAGCGGCTCGTCGTCGGCGATGCCTTCGATCGTGGTGATCTCGGCGCCTTCGGCCTCGACGCCGAGCACCAGGCAGCTATTGACCGGCACGCCGTCCAACAGCACCGTGCAGGCGCCGCAGTTGCCGTTGTTGCAGCCTTCCTTCGAGCCGGTCAGTTGCAGCACGTCGCGCAGCACTTCCAGCAGGCTCTGCCGGGTCTCGCACAAGAACTCGACCGGCTCGCCGTTGATCGTCGTGGAAATATGGGCTTTTTTACTCACGTTCGAAAAAATCCTTGCCTGCAGGGTGTCTCGCCATTAATCGTGCGGCCTTGCCCGCCGAGAACTATCTGTATCAAGTCGACGTCGCGAACATCTCGCAGCTCTCGCGCTGCGTGATCTCATACGCTCAATTGGCCGTCGCTCGTTCCACCGCGCCAGCCAAAGCCCGCTCGGTCATCACCCCGATCAGATGTACGCGATATTCTGCGGGCCCTCGCATGTCGCTGATCGGCTTGGCTAGTTTGCGGGCCAGTTCGCCGGCTGCCGCATAAGTCTCGGCGGTCGCCGGTTTGCCTGCCAGCCAGTCGCCTGCTTCGGTGGCCTTCAGCGGCGTCGGGGCGACGGCGGCCAGCCCCAAGCGGGCTGCTTCAATCGTGTCGCCTGCGGCATTCAGCTTGACCCATGCGCCGACGCCGACGACGGCGATATCCATTTCATTGCGGGGAATGAACCGCAGATATTGCGACCCGCTGTGAGGCGCCGGGGCTGGAAAATCGAGCGAGACGAGAAACTCGCCGCGACGGAGCACGTTCTTGCCGGGAGCGGTGCAGAACTCGGCGACCGGCACGCTGCGCCGCCCGTCGGGGCCGGCGATCTGGCAGACGGCGTCGAGCGCGATCAACGAAGGAATCGAATCGGCCGCCGGCGATGAATTGCAGAGGTTGCCGCCGATGCTGCCCCGACTCTGAATCTGCCAGCCCCCAATAATGCGGGCCGAATCAGCCAGCGCCGGATAGGCTTTCGAGATCTCAGGATCGCGATAGATGCGGTAACACGGCGTCCCGGCGCCCAGATGCAGCCCCTTTTCCGCGCTGAAGGAATACTCCATCAGCTCTGGAATTTTCTTTACATCCAGCACGAGATCGGCTTCGCGCATTCCTTCACGGAGTTGGACGAGAATATCCGTGCCGCCGGCCAGAACTTTGGCTTTCGGCCCCCGAGCGGCCAGCAAGCTGACGGCCTCGTCGACCGTCGTCGCGGCCGCGTATTCAAAATCTTTCAAGGCGAGGTCCCTGGTGCGGAACTTAAGAAGCGTGGAACGGTTGCAGGCATGGCCGGCCTGAAGGCCGGGATAGAAGCAATTTGAAATGTTCCGCGGCGGCGTGTCAAGCTGGCGGCAAACCCGGTCGCTTTTTGCCGCCGAACGTCTTAATGGCTCCGGGACGCCCAAATCGCGGCAGATTTTCTTCGCCAGGAATTTGGCGATTTCCGTTTTGGCAAAAACGAAGGAGGCCGAACTCCCCGGCCATCCTTACCGCCTGGCGCTCGGCGCCAAGTTATTGGCGGCGATGATGGACCAGTGCTGAAAGCGTATTGCCAAACGCGGACGCACGCCGCTCTGATCGGGGCAGGGGCGGAGCGAGCAAGGAAACGGAGGCCTGCCATACCGATGCGAGCCTTTGCAGAGGCGTTCCCAGATTTGGGTCAAAAGGAATGCCGCGTCATCGTCCTTCCCGAGGCCGCCGAGGACATACCTGCCGATCGCTATGCTCTGATCGAGATGTATTGCGACGAGCAGAATTGCGATTGCGGCCGGGTTTCCCTCAACGTGGCCTCGGAGACGACTCACGAGTCGCTTTGCGTCATCAGCTTCGGATTCGACCGCGACGACGAATTCCGCGGGCCCTTTCTTGATCCGCTCTATGAGCGTGTTGAGTTCTCCTCTTCGCTGCTCGACATGGTTAACCAGTTAGTGCTATCCGACTCGAAATATGTGGCCCGGCTCGAGCGGCTCTACCGTCTGTTCAAGGAGAAAGTCTGCGGCACGCGACTGAGGCAGATCCTCGCGCCGGCTCTCCTGAGCGCCGAGCAGGTCGCTGATCGGATCGCGGAGCGCAAGAAGCGGCACAAGAGCCTGCGCCGAGCGCAGCAGCGCCGACGAGCGCGTTAGCCGTTACTCCCGTACGACCTGCCTGGCTCGCACAGCGCATCGACAAGCTGTCGGTAGTCGGCCAGCCGAACGCCGGATTGGCGGGGATCTGCTGAAACTCCTATAATTCCCCAGGATGCAACCTTGGCCGTGCTGCGGCGGCTTGCGGCGCCTCGGCGGCGGCATTACCGACCCGTGTTTGCGGATACGCATTTTCTGGAGGCGAATGATGGCGACGGCAACCAAGGCGATTTCTCGGCCGAAAATCAGCCAGACCGAGTGTTTCATCGGCGGGCAAGTGGGTGCCCGCGGCCAGCGGCAAGACGTTCGAGACGATCAACCCGGCCACCGAAGAAGTGATCGCCCAGGTGGCCGAAGGGGACGCCGCCGACGTCGACCGGCCGTCGACGGCCGCGCGCGAGGCCTTCGAAAACGGCCCCTGGGGCAAGATGGACGCCCGCGATCGCGGCCGGCTGATGTACAGGCTGGCCGATCTGATCGAAGAGGAGCTCGACGAACTGGCGGCGCTGGAAACGCTCGACAACGGCAAGCCGATCCGCGACGCCGCAGGCGGCCGACCTGCCGCTGGTGATCGACTGCCTGCGCTACTACGCCGGCTGGGCCGACAAGATCCACGGCCAGACGATTCCCGATTCGCGGCAACTACTTCTGCTACACGCGGCGCGAGCCGGTCGGCGTGGTCGGGCAGATCATCCCCTGGAACTTCCCGATGCTTGATGGTCGGCCTGGAAGTGGGGCCCGGCGCTGGCCGCCGGCTGCACGATCGTGATGAAGCCGGCCGAGCAGACGCCGCTGACCTGCCTGCGGATGGCGCGGCTGGCGCAGAAGGCCGGCATTCCCGACGGCGTGATCAACGTCGTGCCCGGCTACGGCCCGACGGCCGGCGCCGCGATCGTCAAGCATCCCGGCGTCGACAAGATCGCCTTCACCGGCGAGCACCGCACGGCCCAGATCATCATGCGCGACGCCGCCGAGACGCTCAAGCGGCTGACGTTCGAACTGGGCGGCAAGAGCCCCAACGTCGTCTTCGCCGACGCCGATCTCGACGCCGCCGCCGCCGGCGCGCACTTCGGCCTGTTCTTCAACCAGGGCCAATGCTGCTGCGCCGGCAGCCGGCTGTTCGTCGAGGAGAAGGTCCACGACGAGTTCGTCGACAAGCTCGTCGAGATGAACAAGACGCCGCAAGCTGGGCGATCCGTTCGACCCCGAGACCGAGCAAGGCCCGCAGGTCGACCAGGCCCAGTTCGACAAGATCATGCACTACATCGAACTAGGCAAGCAGGAAGGCGCCGAGTGCGTCACCGGCGGCAAGCGGTTCGGCGACCAAGGGCTACTTCATCGAGCCGACCGTGTTCGACGACGTGACGCGACGACATGGCGATCGCCACGCGACGAAATCTTCGGCCCGGTGATGAGCGTGCTGACGTTCAAGGACGTCGACGAGGTCATCGACCGGGCGAACAACACGATTTCGGCCTGGCCGCCGCCGTCTGGACGCGCGACGTCGGCAAGGCCCATCGCCTGGCCGCCAAGCGTGCGGGCCGGCACGGTGTGGGTCAACTGCTACGACGTGTTCGACGCCGCCGCGCCGTTCGGCGGCTTCAAGATGAGCGGCATGGGCCGCGAACTGGGCGAAGCGCGGCCTGGACGCCTACACCGAGACGAAGACGGTGACGGTGAGTTTGGGGTAGAAGTTAAGAGACGGCCCTTGGAATCTGCATAGAAAGGGCCATGACGCGTATCGCTCCCCCTCGCCCGATATGAGGCGAGGGGACTGTCCTAGACAGCGGACGAAAGCTTGAACCTGCGGGGCCGCCGAGATGTAGATGATGGCCACAACTGAAGCCTTGTTGACCGCTAGACGATTTCTGCGACTTCCCGATCTGGGCAGCCTGCCGAATTGGTGCGAGGAAAGATTTTGATGATGAACATACCTGGCGCCAGGCATGGCAATGTACTGTGCAAATCGCATTCGCCTTGATCGAGCTTCAACGAACAGCAACGACTTGGGCGCGTCTTGGCAACGACGCCGGCGTTGTGACCACGCGCAGAGCCCGACTCGGTTCGGGGTCCCGACGTGGCATTTTACAGCTTCCGACCGCTTGCCCATGGGCGAATTGCCAAGCGGCTATCCCGCTCTGCCGCCGGAACTCGTCTTCGAGGTGCTTTCGCCCAGCGATCGCTGGAGCGAACTGCAGCAGAAGGCCGTCGAGTACCTTGATGCCGGGGTAGTTGCGTTTGCATCGTCGATTCGGCGCAAGAAACGATCAGTGCTCTACTATCCAGGATAGCCCGCCGGAAACGCTTGCGGGCGAAGACTTTGTTCGAAGTCGCCGACATCCTGCCCGGTTTTTCCGTCCCGATCCGGCGTTTTTTCGAGGATACTGCGACGTGAGCCTGCGCGGCCCGGCAGTCGCCTCGGCTACGCGGCGTTGGCTTGGCGATCGCCGCCTTTGTGTTTACCGAGCGTGGTCTTCGCGACGACGCCGTCGAACAGCCGCTGGGCGAATTCGCTTTCGTCGCAGATCGTCCGCATGGCCTCCAGGAAGGCGTTGATCTCATCGCGGCGGACGGTCAGCGGCGGTTGAATCCGCAGCACGCGAGGATTCGAACGCGTGACTTGCGTATAGATGCCGTAGTCGTTGAGCAACGTCTGCATGGCATACATGGCCGGCATGCCCGCGACGAGCTGATCGAAGTTCGACACCAGGTATGAGCTGAGGCCGCCGGAGTCGAGCAATTTCCAATGGGCGGCAATCGCCTCAGGCAGCGGGTTGAACTCCAGGCCGACCAACAGCCCTTCGCCGCGCACTTCGTGCAGCAGCCGGCTTCCTTGACACAGTTCTGCCAGCCCTTCTCGCAATTGCTGGCCGCGCAGCTCGGCATGTTCCGCCAGGCGTTCTTGCCGCAGCGTCTTGAGCGTCGCCAGGCCGGCGGCGCAAGCCAGGCTGCCGCCGCCGAACGTGCTGGTGTGCAACGTACACGTAGAGCAGCGTGCCGTAGGCTTTGAGCCACAAGTCGCGTCGGGCGAGCATGGCGCCGATCGGCATCAGGCCGCCGCCCAACGACTTGGCCAGGGTCATCAGGTCAGGTTCGACTTCCGCACGCTCGCAGGCAAATAACGTTCCGGTGCGTCCCAATCCGGTTTGCACTTCATCGGCGATCAAGAGCGTGCCGGCGGCCTCGCAAAGCCGCTTCGCTTCTCGCAGGTAGCCTGCCGGCGGCACGTACATGCCGCCTTCGGCCTGGATCGGTTCAACGATGAAAGCGGCGAAGCGGCGCGTGGCCAGCGCTCGCTCCAGGTCTTCCAGATCGCCGTAAAGCACCGATTGGCATTCGCCGAGCAACGGCCCGAACGGCCGTTGATAATTCTGATTGCCGGTCACGGACAACGCCGCCCAGCGATTTGCCGTGATAGGACCGCTCGCAATACAGCAACCCCGCGCGGCCGGTGGCGGCGCGGGCCAGCTTCAAGGCGGCCTCGACCGATTCCGTGCCGCTGTTGGCGAAGAACGCAATTTCCAGTCCGCCAGGCGCGAGAGAAATCAGCTCTTCGGCCAGCGCGGCAGCAAGCGGATTGACCGACGATTGTGCGAAGCCGGGCGCCTGGTCCGTCAGCGCCCGCTGGACGGCGGCAGTCACCGCGGGGTGATTATGCCCCAGGTTCATGGCGCCGAAGCCGGCGACAAAGTCCAGATACTCCTTGCCGTCGGCATCCCACAGGCGCGTCCCTTCGCCGCGCACGAAGGTCTTGGCCACGCCGCTCTTCGCGGCCAACGCCATCATCACCGGGTTGATATATCGGCCGTGAAGCGTGGCGGCTCGCGTGGCATGGTCGGCGATGCTTTCGCACGCGTCGGCCGCCTCTCGCACCGGAATGGCGCCATGGATGGTGCGGCCGCGCCGGCCGGCGATGACCTTGCGGAACTTGACGAGCGCCGAGTCCGCCAGCGGCAGTCCAAAGGAGATCAATCGCGAGAAATCAAAACCGTGTAATTTAGCCCGGGCGCCGATCTCCTGCACGCCGTCGGTATCGAGCTGGCGGCCCAACGAAAAGGACTCGGCCCGTCCGTCGAGCGCCAGCACCATGGTCTCCGCCAGACAACTGGGGATCATCCCCTGATGAAACCAGAGATAACGCGAAGCCAGCGGCATGGTCTCGGGAATGCGCGTCAGGCCGCCGGACAAAATCAGCACGTCGTCGCGCAGTGCGCGACCGCCTTCCACGTCGGTCGGCACGGCAACGTCGATCACCACGCTGCCCGGCAAGAGCAGCTTCTGGTCAATACAATTGCCGGACGAGGTGGCTGACAACACGATGTTCGCCCGCGACAGGCGCAGCCGGCAGATCGGTCAGCAACTCGCAATCGAGCCGGTCCGCCAGTTGCACGGCCCTGCCCGAAGCCGTGCGCGCGACAAGCAGCAATTCGCCGCAAATCGGCGCCAGCAATTTGGCGGCGGCCGCGGCAATGCTGCCTGGCACGCCGACGACGGCGACGGTTTCTCGCGACAAATCGAGATTCGCCTCGGCGCAAACGTGAATCAAGTTCTCCAACGCGGCGAAGACCGTCAGGCTGTTGCCGGTGGTCACGCACGCCGGCCCGCGCTCGGCCAGATGCGAGCCATGGCCCCCGACGACGCCCGTCATCGATCCCAATCCGACCAGTTCAGCGCCCCATTCGCAGGCCGCGTCGACGGCCTGTTCCATGTACGAGACGGCCAGGCCGGGGTCGTCGAGAATTTCGAACGCGTCGAGCGGAATCTCGTAAAACCGCCCTTCCGCGCGAGCCCGGTTCGCGAAACCAATCCTTTCAGCTCATCGGCGATCCGCACGGCCGGCGGGCAGGGTTCGCCCAGGCGGCGACTTCCCGCGGCCAGCATCTGGTGCAGATGACCGCAAAAGCTCAGCAGATCGCCCGCTTGCTCGCGCTGCAGGCAGCCGTTGGGGTCAAGATTGAGTAATGTTTTGGTTTCTTCGCCCAGCGGATGCACCAAAAAGGCGAACCGCATCGGCTCTCGGCGCAGTCGATCAGAAGAACGAACGTCGGACGTCGAAGATTTACGATCAGCACTATCCTGGATAGCCATGTGACTCTCGAATTACCCGCGCACCCGGAACGTAGGAAATCAATTAACTGGCGGCTATCATCGACGGTTGCGCCAGGCAGACTTTGACGGTTACGTAGAAGTAATGATTCACGAAGCCTTCATCGAGCCATCGCCTCGCAGACTCAAATTGCTAATGCTACAGACGAAAAACGCCCTCGCCGGCGCGCCCCGCCCCTCAGAAAGTGGTTGCGCGACGTCAGTCAGACGAGCGGAAGTCGTCTCTTATCCCCCCTCCTGAATTCGCCGGCAAACCTGGCGAATCAGATCGATCTGCGCGGCATAGAATACACAGGGACTTTAGCCGCCGGAAGGCGAGTTTTTCCAAGACCTTGCATATCGTCGACCGGGGCATTTCCGATCGGCGAGTCGGCTGCCTCAGCGCCTAGCCATCTGACTCGTTGAAACGCCCTGCCCCTACCACTCGCAAGCATCCCACACGCCCCAGTTTGCCCATGCTTGCGTCGCGAGCCTCGCAAGGTGATCGAAACGCTCACAAGGCACGCGAATCTGTGCGGCGTTCTGCCCTTTCAGCCTGATCGCTTCCGCGCGTACCAACGCTTACATCGGGTTCGCATGCTACTTCAGGTCGAATGTGAAGTCATTCTCTCGGCCGTCCGTCACTTCGGCCGTCAAGCCTGAGGTTTCCGCACTTTTGTACTCTTCCGGCAGCTCATTTTTGACGTTACCCGCTTCCGGCGGACCGCCGTGCTTTTCGAACCACTCTCTCGCCTCGTCCGCCGTCATTGGGTTCTCTACCTGGACCTTGGAAACGGCGACCTTGTATCTGCCGCACAAGGCGCCATCGCCGGGTTGCAACGTCGTCAATTGAAAGCGTCCGCTGGCGTCCGTACTTCCGCTGGCGGACCGCGCTTCGGGGACCTCGGGGGCGAACATGACATTGGCGCCTTCCACCGGTTGCCCCTGATAGGTGACGGTCCCGCTAACGGCAACCACCCCTTCGACTCCCGTCCCGCCGCCGCAACCAAGTGAAAAACCAACGCCTGTGAGCATCAGGACAAAAACGCAAGCCCGAACCATGGTTGAAACTCCTCAATGGCAAAACGCGACGCAAGCTTAAAAGTTCGTACTGGCGGCTTCGCCGCCGCTTCTCGAGCCCAAATGCGCCCCACACGCCGTAACGCGAGGGACCGCTGATGACGGGCGAGAGAGCGAGGTTGCCCGTGTTGACGTTGTCGCCGATGAATGTCACAGAACCGTCAAGGAACAACACGTTCACGCCGCCGGGATGGTAGCTGGTCGCCGTGAACATGACGGCGTTCCAGTCATCGGCGTACATGGCGCAGGAGGGGCTGTTCGGGGGCATGATGGTGCTGATTTCCGCATTGCGTCCTTGCCACCCATAGCTGAAACTGCCGGGCCCCCAATTCCCTGTGGACACCTTATAGCGGTTGCTGCCGCCCGCCGTGGCCATACAAGCGATAGGAGACGCGGTCGTCGGCGTGTTGTTGGCCGCGCTCGGCTGATTGATTGCTACGTCGGTCGTGATGGCGCCTTGCGTCGTAGCATCCGGGATTCCCCGTTCGCTCATGGCAACCGTTCGGCTCAGGCCGTCCGTGATAGCCGCAAAGCTGTCCATGCCGCTGTACCAGCTTGACCAGCTCGCATAAAGAACGCCCACTCTGAATGCGCCGCGAATCGTCGGTTCGCCCCACCAACTCGCATAGTCGCCGCAACTGAGATGATAACTGCAACGACCGACTTGACCGCTTGCCGCGACGCCCGACTGGGGATCCGAGGGGCAAAGAAAGGCGGGAATTCTTGTCTGATACGGAACGTAATTCGCATTCCATGGATTGGCGCCCCAGGGACCGTATACAGTCCCGTTGTACGTTTCGACGCGATTTATCCTGTCATAGACGACTTGTTGCTCGATAAATGGCAGCGTCCTGACCAGGCCGTTCAGGTAGGCGTTGTTCGGGGTCAACGGCCCTGCCACTCGTGGCAAAAGCCTTTTGTTAATATCGTGATAGTTATGAATGGCCAGCCCCAACTGCTTCAGGTTGTTGTTACATTGCGTGCGTCGGGCTGCTTCGCGCGGCTTGCACAGCCGGCAGCAGCAGAGCGATTAAGATCCCGATGATGGCGATTACAACGAGCAACTCAATCAGCGTAAAGCCTCGCAAGGCGACAACGCGACGGTGCGCAGCCACGGGCGCGATAGGCCGACAATTCATGAGTAAAGCTCCCTTATGACAAGAGAATCGGCTCTGCCGTTTTCAGCGCACGAAGCACACCTGCGCGCGTCAGCAACGCCATCGATTCGCACTGCATACAGGACCAGAACGCCGCGCTCTTACAGCTCGCTTTAGCCGGACGGAGAGGCCCTAACGCGCCGCGATCCCGTTCACAGTCCATTCAAGTTTGCGTTGCGCCTATAGAGGCAAAGCTCAACATTGGAAATGGCGGACCCCCACGATCCGCCGAACGCATGAACGAAGAATTAGAAGCTCTCTTTCTCTACCGCACTCAGTCTAACAGCCATTAAATTAATGGCAATGCTTTCTTTTTCTTAAGGACACCACGATCCATATGACAGGGGGGGCAGTGCAGCACATGCTCGAGTGGCAGAAAGTGCGGCTGCGAAGAGAAAGTCACGAAGCAACCAGGCCGTTGTGCGCGAACGTACTCGCGTTCTTTATTGGCTGATAGGCAGAACCTGTTTCCATCCGGATTACAGGCGCAGCGCGTTCCGGAGTGGTAGGCGGCGCCAAGAGCATCAGAGTTCGCGCTGTCGAGTCATGTTTAATACTTATTTCGACAATCACGAAATTGTTAATTTTCGCCTGTAACATACGGCTCCCGTCGAGATTGGACGCGAAACGAAGGATTGCGGGCGTTCGCCGGGCGGCCCCCTCGAAGCGGCGAAAGAGAGATACCGTTCCTGATACCCACTGCGCCGACGAACTGGGCGACTCAGGTGGATGGCCGCGTTGGTCTTCCCTGCGCGGGAACGGCGTCAGCGGTGGGGCGGGCGAGGCCCGCCCCACTACATCTACGGCTGCGACAGGTGCGACATACGGATGTCGCGTTCGCCGTGCTGCGCGGAAGTCATTTCAGATCGAACGCGAAGTCGTTTGCTCCGCCGTCGGTCACTTCGGCCGTCAAGCCTGAGCTCTCGGCGTCCTTGTAGTCCTCCGGCAGTTCGTTCTTGACGTTGCCCGGTTCGGGCGGCCCGCCGTTCTTCTCGAACCACTCTCTCGCCTCGTCGGCCGTCATCGGGTTCTCGACTTGGATCTTGGAAATCGCAACCTTGTAGGCCCCGCACAATGCGCCGTCGCCAGACTGCAAGGTCGTCAATTGAAAGCGACCGCTGGCATCCGTTCTTCCGCTGGCCGAGCGAGCTTCCGGGTTCTCCGGGGCGAACATCACGTTAGCGCCCCTCAACTGGCTTGCCCTGGTAGGTAACGGTTCCGGAAACCGCAACCACCCCCTCGACGCCCGGCTTGCGATTGCACCCGAGACACAGTCCCGCCCCGATAAGCATCAGGATGAACAGAAAACGACGCACCATAGGATGGACTCCTCAACAGCAGTAGGCCACACGCACTTAGAAATTCTGACCGACGGCTTCGCCGCCGTTTCTCGAACCCAAGGCGCCCCACACGCCGTAACGCGAAGGGCCGTTGGCGGCGGGCGACAGGGCAAGGTTGCCCGTGTTGATGTTGTCGCCGATGAACGTCACGGAACCGTCCAGGAACAACACGTTCACGCCGCCGGGATGATAGCTGGTCGCCGTGAACATGACCGCGTTCCAGTCCTCGGCGTAAATGGAGCAAGAGGGACTGTTGGGCGGCATGATGGTGCTGATCTCCGCATTGCGTCCCTGCCAGCCGTAGCTGAAGCTGCCAGGGCCCCAATTCGCCGAGGGCACGTTATAGCGGTTACTACCGCCGGCCGTGGCCATACAGGCGATCGGGCTGGCCGCGGTCTCCGGGTAAGAAACCGCGGACGGCTGGTTAATGGCTACGTCGGTGGTGATCGTGCCCTGCGTCGTGGCGTCCGGGATTCCCCGCTCGCTCATGGCAACCGTTCGGCTCAGACCATCCGTGATGCCCTCGAAGCCGTCCGCGCCGCTGTACCAACTCGACCAACTTGCGTAAAGAACTCCTACCTTGAAGGCGCCGCGGGCCGTCGGATCGCCCCACCATCCGGCATAGTCGCCGTTACTGAGATGGTAGCTGCAACGACCGACCTGCGCCGGCCTGCCGTAATTCCCGCCTGGGGATCGGACGGGCAAAGAAAGACCGGAACCCGGGTCCGATAGGGAATGTAATTCGCATTCCATGGACTGGCGCCCCAGGGACCGTAGACAGTCCCGCTATAGGTCTCAACACGATTGATGTTGTCATAGACGACTTGTTGCTCCACGAACGGCAGCGTCCTGATCATGCCGTTCAGATACGTGTTGTACGGTTCCAACGGCCCGGCCATTCGGGGCAACAGCTTCTTGTTGATGTCGTGGTAGTTGTGGATGGCCAATCCCAACTGCTTCAAGTTATTGTTGCATTGGGCGCACCTGGCCGCTTCACGCGCGGCCTGGACTGCAGGCAGCAACAAGGCAATCAGGATCCCGATGATGGCGATGACGACGAGCAACTCGACCAAGGTAAAGGCCTGCCGAGCAGAGACAGGCCGGCGCACAGCCACGCGCTGGAAAGAACGGCAACTCATGAGCAAAACTCCCAGATGGCAGAAGGACCAGCCCGGCCGTCTTCGGGAGCATCAAGCGCGACCCTGAACGCAATGGACGCGTCGCCGCATGTACCATCAGGAGCCTCGAGCCCCGGCGGGACATTCCCGCGGGAACCAAGAGGCGCCTCACGTCATGGCCCCTGTCAACCGTCCGCTCAGGGTTGCGCCGCCTCTCAAAGCGGCAGAGCCACAGGCCAGAAAATGCGGACTCCCCCAGAGTCCGCAAAACGCATGAAGGAAACGCTACAGCCCTCGTTCTCTGCCAATCGCAGCTTACCAGGTTTGAGCTTAAATGCAATACTTTATTTTTATTAAATACACGTACACATGCCCTTATGTGGGGGTGTGTAGCCAATAAACTCGCGAGTGCCTACGGTCCATGGAACCGACGGGGGCCAAGCATGCAACTGCCTCGACCTTAAGCGGATTTCGAGCCCTTGGTCGGCGTCGCCTGACCTGCCGAGATCCGGTCGAGACTGCAAACCAACTCGTTTGCTTTCGGTCGCGACATTGCCCGGAGCATCGAGTTCGGCCCTAGGGCGTTTTCGAGTCGCTCTGGGCGGCCGCCTCGAGACGATACTTCACGCCCAGTTCATGGAACAGGAAACTGTAGACGTCGACGCCTTCCTCAATGCGCATGCGCCAAGGAACTGCCGATCCCGTGTCCTGCTTCGGCATTGGTGCGAAGCAGCGTGACCGAATCGGGCGATGCCGCCTGCAACCGGGCGGTCATCTTTCTCGACTGCATCGGATCGACGCGGGGGTCGTTGGCGCCGGTCAAAAACAGCGTCGCCGGATACGCCACGCCGTCCTTGACGTGGTGATAGGGCGAGTAGGCGTACAACGCGCGAAACTGCGGCTCGTCACGCACCGTGCCGAACTCCGTGACGTTGAACGCCCCGTTGGGCGAAAGCTCGACGCGGAGCATGTCGTAGATGCCGACGTGAGAAACCACCGCCTGGCAGATCTTCGGGTGCTGCGTCATGGTGGCGCCCATCAGCAATCCGCCGTTGGAGCCGCCCAGAATCGCCAGATGATCGGGCGAAGTGTAACCGGCGTCGATCAAATGCTTCGCCGCCGCGTAAAAGTCGTCGAACACGTTTTGCTTTTTGGTCAGGTTGCCGGCCCGATGCCAGGCTTCGCCGAATTCGCCGCCGCCGCGGATGTTGGCCACGGCAAACACTCCGCCCTGCTCCAGCCAGAGCTGCCGGCTCGCGGAGAATCGCGGCGACACGCTGATCCCATATCCGCCGTAACCATAAAGAATCGTCGGGTTGCTTCCGTCCAGCTTGAGTTCTTTGCGGCGGACAATGTTGACTGGCACGCGCGTGCCATCCTTCGAAACAGCCATATCTCGCACCACCTCGCAGCCTTCGTATTTGGCGGGCGAGGTCTGAAACAAGGCCGTCTTCTCGGCTTTGCCGTCCGCAGCCGAGTAGCGATACCAGCGCGGGCGGAGAGATGAACGTCTGTGCCTGGAACAACACGTCGTCGCCGTCGGCGGAGAGCATTCCGCCCACGGACGCCAGCTCCGGCAGCGGCAGCGAGCCTTTCCGGCGCCCCTGGTGATCGAAGATGCGGACCTGGTTAGGGCCGCCGACCTGATCCAGCACATACAACAAACTGGGCGTGAGGACGAACGACGGCTGCAAGCCAAAATGCGAAACGATCGTCACCTCGCTCTCCGGCACGATGCATTCCGCCTCCGCCAGCTTCAGCGACTCGAGCGGCAGTCGCAGCACCTTGCCGCGCGGCGCATCGGCTCGCGAAATCAGATACAGCATCTTGTCGGGACCAATCGCGGCCTCGACCGCGCGGTCGTCGAAGCGCGTCACCTGGGTCCAACCCGCCTGATCATTGCGCGACATAGTGCGCGAACTCGCCGCCGTCACCCTTCTGCACGCTGGCCAGCGCCCAGCGGCCGTCGTGGCTCGTCTGCAACTCGATCTCGGCGATACGGGGAAAATCCTTGCCGATCTCATAGCGATCTTCCGCTTCCGCGTCGCCCAAGCGATGGAAATAGACCTGCATGTAGAAGTCGAGGTCCTCGGCCGGGCGCTCGCCTGCGCGCGGATAGCGGGTGTAGTAAAAACCCGCATCGCCGGCTGCCCACGCCAGGCTTCCGCCCGCGGTGCCGCCGTTGACGCGCGGAATGCGATCCTCAACGCGCTCCTTTCCGTCTGTAGCCTGGTAGACGTGCACCGTGCCCGATTCGCTGCCCCCTTCCGAGAGCGACACGGCCGCCAGGCTGCCGTCGAGCGACGGCACAAACCAGTCGATGGACGTGTGCCCTTGGGGATCGAGAACGTTCGGGTCGACAACGACCCGTTCACTGGACGGGTCATCGGCGTCAGTCAACCAGACAAGCAACGGCTGTTGCTTGGGCGGCTGCTGTTTGAGCGCGAACAGCCGCCCGCCGCGCCGCACGAGACTCCAGTACTGGCTGCTGGAATGGGTCTCCAACTCGGTCAGCCTGGCCCGGATTGCATCCACGTGCGGCAGTTTGTCGAGATACGCGCGGGCGTGGACGTTTTGAGCCGCCGACCAGGCCTGCACCTTCGGATCGTCCCAGTCCTCCAGCCAGCGGTAATCGTCGCGCACCTCGACGCCATGATAAACCTCGAGGACGGGCTTTTTCGCCGTCGAAGGCGAGGCGGCGCCTTCGTCAGCTCGCGCCGTCGGCGCCCACGCCAAACTAACGCTTGCCAAAGCGAGCAGCCAGAGTGCAAGGCGAGGCATGTCCAGTCTCCGTTCACAATGAGAGGAAATCAGCCGAGTGATCCGCAGTTGCGGCAAGCGCAGAGCTTATGAAGACTGAGCCGACTTGTAAAGCGATCGGCGCCTTGCGAGCATTGGAACTGCGTAGCGCGGAGCCGGCGGCAAGACGGCCTGCATAGCGAGGCTTGGCAGACACCCTCGCAATTCGTCTTCGTGCTCGATTGCGAACCTACACTCGGCACCGCTGAACAACGGCTCGATCACCTCGCCGCGATTGAGCGGCAGCGGGCGGCTGAGCGGATCAGTGATCTCGGTCGATGGGACAATGCCGAGAGCGTGATAGATGGTGGCGCCGAATCTTCAGGCCGGTAGGAGCGAGTCACCGGCAACGCGGCCGTCTTGTCCGATCGGCCGATGACTTGCCCGCCGCGCACGCCGCCGCCGGCGAACACGGTTGAGTAAACGTGGGCCCAGTGGTCGCGGCCGGGGATGGTCTGGCCGGGCAACGTGCCGATCTTCGGCGTGCGGCCGAACTCGCCGGCCAGCACCACCAGCGTTTCATCCAACAGTCCGCTTGCGGACAGGTCGTCGAGCAACGCCGAGACGCCCTGGTCCAGCGGCGGCAACAGCTTGTTCTTCAAGCGGCCGAAGTTGTCGACGTGCGTGTCCCAACTCTGGACGATGCCCATGTTCGCCTGCACGATCGGCACGCCCGCCTCAACTAATCGCCGGGCCAGAAGCAGCGACTGCCCGAACATGTGCCGGCCGTAACGGTCTCGCCTTTCCGCCGTCTCGCGTTCAATGCGGAACGCGTCAGCCACCTTGCCCGAAGTCAGCAAGTTCAGAGCGATCTCTTGCTGTTCGTTGAACTCCCCTGCTTCGGCCAGTTCCGCCAGCCGGCCGCGATCTTCGTTGATCTGTTGCAACAGTGCATGGCGCTTCGCCACTCGCTCCAATCCGAGCCCGTCGGGCAACGTGAGGGTGTCGACGCGGAAGTCCGGTTTGTTCGGATCGTGATTGATCTCCCACGGATCGTGCGCGGCGGCCAAAAAGCCCGCGTGCTGCCCGGGCCAGGTCAAGGGCCCTTCAATCAGCCGGTGAGGCAATGTCACGCCATTAGGCACCCCATCGCGGCGAGGCCGCACGTAATCGAGCGCGGCGCCGTAACAGGGCCAGTCACGGCGTGAAAGCACATTGTCCAGATCGCTCGCCCGCCGCAGCGGCATCTGCGTGCCGGTCAGCGTGGTGTGCGTGGCGGGCAGGTGGCCGTTGTCGCCGTGCGACATCGAACGGACAATCGCCAACTTGTCGCTGCGCGCGGCCAGCAGCGGCAAGTGCTCGCAGATTTGCACGCCCGGGGTTCGCGTATCGATGGGCTTGAAATCGCTGCGAATCGTGTCGGGCGCTTCGGGTTTGAGATCAAACGTATCTTGATGGGCGGCGCCGCCCGTCAACAACACCAGGATCACCGACTTGGACCGCCGCGGCGCCGGCGATTCTGCGGCCGCTTCCGCGCGGCGACCGAAGACCATCGGCAACGACAACCCCGCAAAGGCCGAACTGCCGACTTCAAGCAGTTTGCGACGAGTCAACATCGAGCGGAAAGCAGGCGTGGCCAAGGGCGGGCTCCCAGCGGAGGGCGGGTAGGTCGTAAGGCGGGCAGGTTAGCTTTAACCAAACCCATTAGACTGCCGCGAGCGACTGATATCAATATCGGCTCGCAGGTCAACGCGCGTTCGGATACGCCGCTGACTGGGCTGCGCAAAAGGAGAATGAGAGAGCCTCGGCTTGGAAGGTTCTGTAGCGTCGTGCCGGTTTTGTTCCCATCCGCCACCGGCGGGCTCGCCCCGGTGGAGCCCTGATTGATCAGCTAGAAAGCACGCCCCGCCGCGGTCCCCTCCCTTTTCCGCGTTCGTCCGCCGCCCGCGGGCGGCGGACAAACGCGGAAAAGGGAAACGCAAATGTCGAGGCGGAAAGCGAGCTAGCCAAAAAATCATCGCCCGAGAGAAAGGACAAGTCCGGTTCGTGGCAAAACAAAACCGGCATCGCTCTGATTCGCCAAACGGGCGCAGTTTTACGCAGCCCAGGTGAAGCCTCGGCTATGCCGCCCGCTCAAAACAACTCCCGCTTCCAACCTGGCTCGACCCGTTGCATCGTCCCGGCATCGTCGCGCTGCTTCATTCCGGAACGGCGGTAAATCTCATGGGCGCGGGCGAGTTGATCGCGATCGAGTTCGACGCCCAATCCTGGCGCCTTAGGAATTTGCATTTTTCCGCCGCGGATCGGCAATTTGCCGCCGGCAATGATCTCGGCCTTGTCGACAAGCCACGGATAGTGGGTGTCGCTGGCGTAAGTCAATTGCGGCAGCGAGGCCGCCAGGTGGATCATGGCCGCCATGGTGATTCCCGCGTGGCTGTTGCTGTGCTGGCTCAGCTTCCAGCCGGCCGGTTCGCTGATTGGACCGAGCGCCAGACACCCGGTCATGCCGCCCCAGTAATGGTGGTCGCAAAGCACGACGTCAACCGGGTGCAGCCGCAAGGCGTCGGGGATGTGCTGATACCGAGTAACGCACATGTTCGTGCTGGTCGGCAGTCCGGTCAGCATTCGCACCTCGGCCATGGCTTCCTGTCCGGCGACCGGGTCTTCGTAGTACTCCAGCGAAACGTCCGCCAACTGTTTGCCGATCCGCACGGCCGTTTCAGGCGTCCAGCGCGCGTTGGGGTCGATGCGGAGCAGAGCCTTGTTTCCCAACCGCTCTCGCAGCGCGTGCATCGAATCTAATTCGACATCAGGCGGCAACACCCCGCCTTTGAGCTTGAACACGCGAAATCCGTATTGGTCGCGGAACTGCTCGGCCAGGCGTCCCATGGCTTCGGGCGTACGGACTTCGCCATACGCGTCGAGCGCCTCGGCGGCCGGACCCGCGATCGTCGCACACGCGCGGATCCTTCAGCAACTCGGGATGGTCGGCGGCGTAACGATAGAACAGATACGCGGCGAACTCGACTTCTTCGCGGACCGGTCCGCCCAGCAGCTCGCAAAGCCGGCGGCCGGTCGCTTTGCCGCAGGCGTCGAGACACGCCACCTCGATGGCGGCATACGCCGCTTCGCTCATGGCGCCGGAAAAACGGCGATAGGCAAACGCACTCTGCCCGACGACGTGCTGTTTTGCTTTTTCGAGCCCTCGGTAACGCGGGCGCCGCCGGTCGTCTCCCCGATGCCCACCAGGCCGCCGTCTGTGACCGCTTCGACGACGTTCCGCAAATAATAAGGCCCGTGACAGCCGCTGGCGGCTAGCAGCGGCGGGTCGGGCAGCGCGATCGGCGTGATGCGAAGGTCCGTGATCGTCAACGGCGACGGCGACGGCGATGACTCGGCGGCTTCCGAACGTCCAACAAGCCGGCCGCCGGCAGCACCGGCGGCGCCTGCCAACATCCAATTGCGACGATTCCACAGCATCGATCGGCCTCCGGCTGGTTTGCGAGGCAGTTGCAACACGGACCGCGTTGTCCGCGCATCGCTGCCTGTCAGCCGTCAAGCATAATCGATCGTCGCCCTGATTGCTCGGCGCAAACGCTTCGCTCACCCCCGGCGGACGCTGCCGCCAGACCGCAGCGCGACTCGGCTGCGCAGCCGTCCGCCTTCGTTTCCGCGCTGCGGCGGGCGCAGCTCGCGAGGCTCGGCGCTTCGCGATCGATCCAGCCGATGCCCGCGTCGTGGGCTGCGGTAATAGGCAAAATCACTCGAATAGGATTGGTGCTGCGGTTCGTGCAGGAAAGCGCCCGTGCAAGCCCCACTTGCTTTCGATCAGCAAAAAGCCGTCGTTGCCCGTCGCCTTCACCACGCCGGTATGCAAGACGTGGTTGTCAATGTCGCGATAGACGATCACGTCGCCCGGTTGCGGCTGGTTGACCGCCTGGTAGCCGTTATCTTGCAGGATCTGGTCCACCGCAGCGCCGCGAACGATGAACTCGCCGCCGGCGAACACCCACCCGTGGCAGTTTGCACGCAGTTCGGCGGGAGCTTGTTGGATGGCCGATCTGCGAAAATGCCGGAGTCCGAGCCTGTAATCGAGCGACCAGTTGTTCTTCCGGAACGCCGTCCTCGTCGGCAAAGCGGTAGACGGGGATTCTGGCGCCGCGATCGGTGCGAAAATCGACCTCGGCGGCCTCCGCCAGGTTTTCGGCAATCGGAAGCGGCAGGTCGAGTTCCGCCAGTTCCTCCGCATCTTGCCCCGGCGCCTCATGCAAGCGGTGCGAGCACCACAGCATTGTCGGCAGCGCGGCCGCGAGCAAGCCCGCCGAAAAACGCAGTCTCGCGTTTCGCGAAGTCGTTGCGGGGCATTCCATGCCAAGGCAGATGCGACTGCCCAACAGCAAGCCGCCGCCGAGCGTCAATGCTTGCACCAGCAGTCGTCCCGTTTCCTGCAGTGGCGCCGAAAGCCATTGGCCGAAATCCACCAGCGGCAAGAGGCCCACCGCGAACAGGCAACGCAGCGAAGCGCAACTGGCGAAAGACCCGATGGGAAGACGCCCCCTCACAAGTTGAAATACGCCGACGGCCAGGCTCAGGGCCGTCACCCCATACGCGCTCAGCCAGACGAGCGCCGGCACAGCATCTCTGTCATTGACTCGTTTGCCATACGCCAATTCTGTTCCGTGCAGGTTGCCGTCCTGCCGTTCTCTTAAACCCCGGTCGGGCGTCGCGGTTTCGCGAGGCGGCCGCCATCCAACGAAAAATTCGTTTTTCAACGGTCGGCGGCGACTCCGCCGCGACGGCCGTGACAGGAGCTAAGTGATCGCACAACCTTGCCGCGTTACACGACAAAGCGGTCTGTGCAACTGGGTCGGCGCTGCGATGCCGGAACTTGTCCGAGCGAACAAACTGCGGAGTCCGCGGCTCCGGCGCCGGCCGTCAAACGGGCGGCCTGAAATCGGCCGCAGGCGTTTCTGCCTCCCGGCTTGACGGGTCGGCGGCAGGTCGCTCCGCCGCCTCGTGCAGATGCTGGAAGTTCGTTTGGATATGGCGCCGCATCTCTTCGCTGGCGAGTTCGGGATCGCCCTGGCGAACCGCCGCCAGGATCCGAGCATGGTGGTCGTGCGCGAGTTCGGAGCCGTGATTCCCGAGCGTCTGTCGCCGGCTTTCGATCAGCAGTTCCTGGATGGGAGACAGCACCATCTGAAAAATTGGATTACCGGTGGCTTCTGCCAGGATGGCGTGGAATTCGAGATCGGCCTTGACGTGCGCCTTGAGCGATTGGGCTGGATCGCCCAGCGTTCGCTGCGTTTCGTCGAGTATGTCCAGGTGCTCTTTGCTGCGGTGGCTTGCAGCCGAAGCGGCAATGGCCGTTTCCAGCGGAAGTCGCACGGCCGCCAGATCTTCCAGCCGGCATTCAGACCAGCGCAGCAATCGTTCGAAGCCGACGGAAATCTGCCGGCCCGTGGGCGCCTCGACGCGCGTGCCCGAACCGTGGACGCTGCGCACCAGCCCCAGGCTCGCCAGACGGCCGAGGGCCTCTCGCACCACCGTACGGCTGACGCCCATCTGCGCCTGATATCGCGCTCGGAAGGAAGCGGGTCGCCCGGCGCAAGCCCGCCCTGGAGAATCTTGTCCTCTAGCGCCTGGACGACCTCGGAAACTCGATCCACGCGAGACATAGCGGTTCTCTTGTGTTCCAATAGACATACTGTCATTGGTCATCCTAGCGGCCCGTCGGCAGGTCGGGAACAAGGCGGGCGTCGCACAACTGCAAACGATTTGGATTTCGGCCTTTTCGGCTGCCCGTCCCGTCCGCTCAGAAATTTGACACGCCCTCGAACGCCCGATACGCTAGCAGAGTGGTCAGACCACTTGCCGGGTCGAAACAGAATACAGTCCGAGGGGCGACGGGGAAAGACGCGATGAACCGACTCGGCGCGCTGCTGCGCCTCGCTGGGGCTGTTTCGATGTTGCTCGTCAGAGGCCCGGCGCCATCGGTAGCGGCGACAGACGATGACCTCTTCCAACAGAAAGTGGCGCCGCTCTTCGTGTCGCACTGCCTTCGCTGCCACGGCGAGAAGGCGGAAGGGGGACTATCGCTCGCCACGGCCGACAAGTTGGCCGCCGGAGGCGATAGCGGCCCGGCATCGAACCCGGCAAGCCCGATGAGAGCTTGCTGCTGGCCATGGTCCAAGGAGAAAAGCCGGAAATGCCCAAGGGGGGCAAACCGCTCTCCGCCGCAGAAGTCGCGGTCCTACGGAATTGGATCGAGCAAGGCGCTGATCTGGCCGAAAGATTTCGCCTTCGCCTCGCCTGGCGATTGGTGGGCGTTTCAGCCGCTCGGCCGTCCGCCGCTTCCGGCGGTGAAGCAAGTCGATTGGGTGCGCACGCCGATCGACAGCTTCATTCTCAAGGCGCAAGAAGATCGCGGTCTTGCCCCGACGGCGGAGGCCGACCGTCGCACGTTGATCCGCCGTCTCACGTTCGACCTGCACGGGCTGCCGCCGACGCCCGAGGAAATCGACGCGTTCGAACAAGACGCCTCGCCTGAGGCCTACGAGAACCTGGTCGACCGGCTGCTGGCGTCGCCGCGTTACGGCGAGCGCTGGGCCCGGCACTGGCTGGACGTCGTCCACTACGGCGAGTCGCACGGCTACGACAAGGACAAGCCGCGAGCCAAACGCCTGGCCCTATCGCGACTACGTGATCGCTCGTTCAACGACGACAAGCCGTAGGCGCGGTTCGTGCAGGAACAATCGCCGGCGACGTGCTGTTCCCCGAGGAGCCGCGACGGCGATCGCCGCCACCGGCTTCATCGCCGCCGGGCCGTGGGATTTCATCGGCCACGTCGAGGTGCGCGAAGGCACGGTCGACAAGGACATCGCCCGCTCGAATCGACCGCGACGACATGGTGGCCAACACGATCTCGACGTTCCTCAGCCTGACCGTCCACTGCGCCCGCTGCCACAATCACAAGTTCGATCCGATCACGCAGGAAGACTATTACCGTCTGCAGGCCGTGTTTGCAGGAGTCGATCGGGCCGACCGGGCCTACGATCCGGACGCGAAGGTCGCAGCCCGCCGCCGCGAACTTGCCGAACAAAAACAGCACTGGGAAGTCCGGCGAGAACGACTGCTCGAAGCCGCATCGCAGGCCGAGACGCCCGAGATCGCTGCGCTTGACCGCCAGGCGGCCGAGTTGCAGGAGCAACTGGCGGCGAGTGACGACAAAACTCTGCCGCCGAGCGGCACGCTCGGCTATCACAGCCAGATCATGCCGCGGCCGCAGGCGACCAAGTGGGTGCAGGTTGATCTGGGCAAGTCGGTCTCGCTCGACCAGGTCGTGCTCGTACCGTCGCACGTCGTCTACGGCGGACACAAGGGGCCGGGCTTCGGCTTTCCGCCGCGGTTCAAAGTCGAAGTTGTCGGACGATCCGCAGTTCGCCGCCTCGATCTTGCTGGCCGATGAAACGCAGGCCGATTATCCGCACCCCGGCGACACGCCTTACTACATCGACGCGACAGGCAAGTCGGGACGTTATCTGCGCGTCACGGCGACCAAACTCTGGAAGCGGACCAACGACTGGATCTTCGCCCTCTCGGAGCTGATGGCCCTGGCCGGAACGCAAAACGTGGCGGCCGGCGGCCGCGGTCACGTCGCTCGACTCGATCGAAGCGCCGCCGGGCTGGGCCATGAAGAATCTCGTCGATGGCGGAACGAGCCGCGAGAAACTGACGGACGCCGACGCCAAACCGACTGCTCGACAAACGCTGCTTTTGGAGTTGGGACGCTTGGCAGGCGATCGCCGCCGCTTGGCGCGGGCGGCGATCGATCCGGAAATCAGCCGGCAATTGACTGAGGTAGTCGACAAGCTAAGCGAGATCGAGTACGCCAGCGCCGCGTTGCCGCCCCAAAGTTACGTTTACGCGGCAGCCAGCGAGTTCAAGGCGGCTGGTTCTTTCAAACCTGCGGCCAAACCGCGACCGGTGCATCTGCTGGCCCGCGGCGACGTGCGCAGCCCCAAGCAACGGATGAGCGCCTGGCGGAGTCGCCTGCGCTGGCGGCCCGTCGGCCGATTTTCAACTCGCCGATCCAGAAGACGAAGGACAGCGTCGCGCGGCGTTGGCGAGTTGGCTCTCCGATCCGACCAATGCGCTGGTGCGGCGTTCGATCGTCAACCGCGTCTGGCAGTATCATTTCGGCCGGGGCATCGTCGAAACTCCCAACGACTTCGGCCGCATGGGCTCGCTGCCCAGCCACCCCGAGTTGCTCGACTGGCTGGCCGGCTGGTTCCTCGACGACGGGCGAGTCGCTGAAGGAACTGCACCGGTTGATTGTGACCAGCGCGGTCTATCGGCAATCGTCGCAGTGCCGCGCGGACTACGCCGAACTCGACTCGGGCAATCGCTACTTGTGGCGCATGAACCGCCAGCGGCTGGAGGCCGAGGCATCCACGACGCCTGCTGCAGGTCGCCGGCAAGCTCGACTTGAAGATGGGCGGCCCCGCGGTCCGAGCTGTTCTTCTTCAAGAACGATCACTCGCCCATCTACGATTACGCACGGTTCGATCTCGGACGACCCGGCGCGGCTTTCGCCGCGGCATTTATCGTTTCATCGTCCGCAGCGTGCCCGATCCGTTCATGGAATGCCTCGACTGCGCCGACCCGTCCATCTTGACCCCCAAGCGGAACGCCACGCTCACCTCGCTGCAGGCCTTGGCCTTGTTGAACAACCCCTTCGTGGTGCGGCAGGCCGAACGGCTGGCCGAGCGGGTGAGCCAGGCCGCGGACGATCCGCGCGCGCAGATCGAAGCCGCCTATCGCTTGACGCTGGGCCGCCAGCCGACCGCCCAGGAGACCAGAGCTGGTTACCGATTACGCCCAGCGTTTCGGACTGGCCAACGCCTGCCGGTTGATTTTCAACAGCAACGAATTCGTGTTCCTGGACTGAGAGGCCGCTGCCATGCTCCGGCGACTTGCCCATACTTGCCGTTCCGCCGAACAAACCTTCTCGCATGAGCCGGCCTGCGACACCGGCAGCCGGCGCGACTTTCTTTGGCAGCTACGGCGGCGGCTTGGGCGGAATGGCGCTGGCGCAGATGCTCGGGCAAAGCGGCGCACTGGCCGATACGGCCCGCCCGGCGGCCGATTTGAACGGCGGTTTGCATCATCCGGCGAAAGCCAAACGCGTGGTGCAACTGTTCATGTCGGGCGCCGCCAGCCAGTGCGACACGTTCGACTACAAGCCGCGAACTGATCAAGCGACACGGCGCAGCCGTTCGATCCCGGCGAAAAGGTCGAGCTGTTCCAGTCGCAGCCCGGGCGCCTGCATGAAGAGCCCTTGGAACTGGCGGCAATACGGCCAATGCGGCAAGTGGATGAGCGACTCGTGCCGCACCTGGCCGAGTGCGTCGACGACATGGCCTTCGTGCATTCGATGGTCTCCAAGTCGAACGTCCACGGCCCGGCGACTTTCATGCAGGCCACCGGGCTTCGTGCTGCCGGGCTTTCCCAGCATGGGCGCCTGGATCTGCGTACGGCCTGGGCAGCGATGAACGAAAACCTGCCGACGTTCGTCGTGCTGCCCGACCCGCGCGGTTTCGCGCCGAACGGACCGAGGCAACTGGGGCGCCGGCTTTCTGCCGGCCGCGCACCAGGGCACGATGATCCGCCCCGGCGCCAAGAACCCGATCGCCGATCTGTTCCCGCCGAAGAGGCCGAGTTCATCACTTCGCAGAGCGAAGCCGCGCGGCCTGGACGTGCTGCAACAGCTCAACCGCCGACATCGCCGAAGACCGCGCGGGCGACTCTCGGCTGGAGGCCCGGATCGCTCCTACGAGCTGGCCGCCCGGTTGCAGCTCAGCGCCCCGGAGGTCGCTCGACCTGTCGCAGAGAGACCGAGCGCGACGACAGCGAGCTGTACGGACGTCGATCGAGAACGGTCGACGGAGCGATTTCGGCCGCAACTGCCTGGTCGCCCGCCGGCTGCTGGAGCGCGGCGTGCGGTTCGTGCAGGTCTGGAGCGGCGCCGACAACGGCTTCCCGCGGCGCAACTGGGACTCGCACGAAAACATCGCCACGCGATCACGGCGACATGGGCGGCGAGCATGGACCAGCCGGCCGCGGCGCTCGATCAAGGACCTGAAGCAGCGCGGCATGCTGGACGACACGATCGTGCTCTGGACCACCGAGTTCGGCCGCATGCCGTGCACGCCAGGGCAGCAAGGCCGCGACCACAACCCGTTCGGCTTCACCAACTGGCTGGCCGGCGGCGGCATTAACGGCGGCGTGACGCTACGGCGAGAGCGACGAGTGGTCTTACAAAGCCGGCCGACAACCCCACCTACTGCTACGACATCCACGCCACGCTGCTGCACCTGCTGGGCATCGACCACGAACGCCTCACCTTCCGCCACAACGGCATCGACCGCCGCCTGACCGACGTACACGGCCATGTCATAACCGAGTTGCTCGCGTGATTTGCATTCAGATCCGCACAAAGGTCTTTTGTCGGTAGAGCCAGACGCAGACGAGCCACATCACGAACAGGACCAGCGAGGCCCGAAGAATCGGCGAGTAGAGCGGATCCAGATGGCCGTAGGCCGTAAAGATGCCGTCGCCGAAATGCCGCTGTAGATTCTGCGCAATCCAACCGTTGGACGAGCCAATAAGCTGCGACATGCAGTACATCAGGATTGAGTTCATGCCGACGACTACCAGCGGCAAGGCCGCGCGGCGCAGCCCGATGACGTCGACAACCAGGTAAAAGCCTGCGAGCATCAACAGCGTCCAGCCGGTGCTGTAGACGGCCCAGGAAGGAGTCCAGATCCGCTTGACGATCGGGCAGATGTCGTAGCGATCGAGCAGGTAGCCGGCGCCCAGACAGAACAATCCGGCGCCAACGAGCCAGCCCAGCTTTGCAGCCTTGCCGCGCTCGCTGCGCATCAGACCGCCCGCCAGCAGGCCGAAGATCATTGTCGCCAGCGAGGGCACGAAGTTCAGCGTGGTATATCCGCCGTCGTTGAGCGTGAACGGCTCCTCTCGCGGAAACCAATTCAAGAAGACCCGATCGGCTGCGGCGGCCGCATTGGTGTGCTTGTCCCAGTGCGCGGCGCGGCCTTCCAGATGCGGCCAGTTGGCCGGCAGATTGACTGTGCTGTAATCGAAATCGGCCGGCGGCGTCGGGTAGGCGAAGAACAAGCCCCAATCGGCCGCCAGAATCAGTGCGGCGGCCAGTAGTTGCCAAACGGGCCGGCGGTTCCACAGCAGGAACAAGAACGTATAACCCAGGCCAATCTGGCAGAGCACGTTGGGAAAGATGAAGTTCGTGTGCGAGCTCGACTTCGAAGACAGGAAGACGCCCAGCGCCACCAACACAAACGAGCGAAACACGGCATGCGCCAGCATCCGCGGATAGCTCTGCCCTCGCACTTGACGAGAGGCGTAAGAGTAGGCCATCGAGACGCCGACCATGAACATGAACGAGGGCTGGATCATGTCCCAGAAGCCGCCCCCTTTCCACTCCGCGTGGCTGAATTGGAAGCCGAGCGTCTGCCAGAGCGGATCGTCTGGAAAATGTTTGGCGACGCCGGCCAGACCGAAGCCGGCAGACGCCATGGCCAGCATGATGAAGCCGCGATAGGCATCCAGCGAAACAAGCCGCTCCGCCGGTTTAACGGCCTGCTTGGGCGCAGCCTTTTTGGGCGGCTCCGGCTTCTTATCTTTGTCGGCGGGTCGATTGTCGGCGGTTTTGTTCGCCGCCGGCTCCAAGGGTGCGAGGGGAATGCTCATGTTCGGCTGTCCGCGAAAGATGAAGAGCGACAGCCTATGAGTTTGGCGCAGTGCCCAGCAGAAGTCCAGCCGTTCAGGCTCGGGGAGCACGGCGGAACGTCAGCAGATTCAGCACGGCCACAAACAGCGTGGCGGCAAGAATGGACCAGATGATCGGAAACTCCTGCCCGTCGATATTGATGGCAAAACCATAAGGCAGGTTCAACATCTGCGCCAGCCAATTGCCGATCAGCGCACCGATCAGCCCCAGGGCGGCAGATACCAGGCACCCGCCGTGCGAATAACCAACCAACGCCTGGGCAATACTGCCGCAAGATCGCCGCAATCAACAACAGCAGCAGGAGAATCCGGTAATGGTCACAACAACCCTCCCATGTACGACCGGTAATCGATGCACCGACTCCCGCATGCTCGATGCGCTGGCGTAACCGTTTCGCATGTCAGGCCTATAGCCCGTCTCTGCGACTGGCGCCCAGCGATGAGCGTGTACAGGCTCGACGGAGCGGATGGATAATCCCTGAAGCAAAAAATCCCGACGAACGAACCCGAGCGGCGGGGTAGAATCGCCACCGGGTTCCGTTCGCCGAGTAGAAACACACCGGCGCCTGGAGGGGGGCAGGTGCGTTTCTTTCATCCATGACCACGAGGAGAGGTTGCATTTCGCGTGCCAAACCGATTTGCGTCCCCCTCGAACCGAACAGGCGCCGTCCGGAAGCGGGCATTGCTTCCCCCCGAACCAGGATGGCTGTGACCTGATCAGCAACAGGCGCCATGCCTGGAACTTGCGGATTGCTGAGCGAATTTGCATGCTTCACATTCGGTCGGTACATCTGGCGGCGCCCGTCGTTTATGATGCTTTCGTTGCCGCGAGCCCGCGCTCAACTCGTGAAGCCCAACACCAGAGGCCTGGTAACTCATGCTGAAAGCCGACGTTTTCACCCCGTCCCGCCCTCACTTGCCAGGTGCAAAGCTGCTGCTCGCCCTCTCGCTGTTGGCCGTTGCAGGAACGTCCGTCGGCTGGGCCGGGCCCCCCGGCCTGCCTCGCGTTGCGCCGAAAGCTGTGGGCATGCGATCCGAAAAGTTGGCGGAAATCGATCCCGTCGTAGCGGAAGGAATTGCGAGCGGGAACATGCCGGGCTGCGTCGTTCTGGCGGCCAGGCGAGGCAAGATCGCGCTGCTGAAGGCTTACGGGGAGCGAAGCGTCGAGCCGCAACGCACTGCGATGACGACCGACACGGTCTTCGACCTGGCGTCGCTGACCAAACCGATCGCGACGGCAACCAGCGTGATGCTGCTGATCGAGCGCGAGCTCGTGAAACTCGATGAGCCGGCGGCAACTTACCTTCCGGAGTTCGCCGCCAACGGCAAGGGCGAGATTACCGTCCGCCAGTTGCTGACTCACCAAGGCGGGCTGATCGCCGACAACTCGATCAAAGACTTCGCCGACGGACACGATCGGGCTATCGAGCGGTTGCTGAACTTGTCGCTGACGGCCGAACCCGGTTCCAGGTTCATCTACAGCGACGTCGGCTTCATGGTGCTGGGCGAACTGGTGCGGCGCGTGTCGGGCCAGGACGTGCACGCCTTTTCGCACTCGCACCTCTTTCAACCGCTCGGACTGGATGAGTCCGGTTACTTGCCCGACGCTTCGCTGCGAGAGCGCGCCGCTCCGACCGAGCGGCGCGACGGGCGATGGATGCAAGGCGAGGTGCACGATCCGCGAGCTTACGCGCTCGGAGGCGTGGCCGGTCACGCGGGACTGTTTTCGACGGCTGAGGATCTGGCCGTCTATGCGCAGATGCTGCTCAACGGCGGCGAGTACGAAGGCGTGCGGGTCCTCGCCGCGGAAACCGTGGCCACGATGATTTCGCCGCAACGCGTGCCTGGCGATGCGCTGCGCGGGCTCGGCTGGGATATGAAGTCGGGCTACTCGTCGAATCGCGGCGAGACGTTTTCGCCGCGCGCCGTCGGGCACGGCGGCTTCACCGGCACGGCGCTGTGGATCGATCCCGAGTTGGAACTGACCGTGATCTTTCTCAGCAATCGGTTGCACCCGGACGGCAAAGGCAAAGTCAATCCTCTGGTCGGCCGCATCGGCACGATCGTCGCCGACGCGATTGATCGCTAGTCGGGAACCCTGACGACCGCCTCAGTCCTCCTTGGTTCGCTCCGCTTTCTCTTTGGCTTTCCGTTCGCGATAGTCGGCCAGGACGCCTTCGGGATCGTCATTGAATAAATCGCGACAACCGGTGCAACAGACCAGATAGGTCTTGCCTTGGTACTCCACCTTGATCGTCCCCAAGCCGCCGGTCACCACACACTCCGGCTGCGACGAGCCTTGGGCGAACGAACTTCCTTTGCGCGTATAACCGACCTCGGCCATCCGGGTATAGCGATCGGCGCCGGCCAATTGCTTTTCGTAGAGCATGATCAATCGATCGCCGCCGGCGACGGTGCGAAGGGAAATGCGGTTCGGCTGATCTTCGGCAGGCGTTTCGGCGACGAGTACAAGCTGCTGCTTTGCGTCGATGCGGCCGGTAAATCGATCTTCCTGTTCGTCACCGGCGCGCCGAGCCCGCAGTTCGAACTCGCCCGGTTTGTCGCCGGGAAGCAAGCGGCCAGAAACATAGTACTTACTTTCGGGCGCCGCGAATATAAGCGCGGCCCGCTCGCCGTCGAACTTCCAGGCCCAATCGGCCGCTTCCGTCCAGGCGCCTCGATTCGATCCGCGCCGCAACTGGCCGACTCCGCCAGCCGCCCACGTAAACCTGCAGCGGCGCCAGCGCTTCCTTGTCTTGCTGCACTCGGCTCCCGGCGGTTTCCGCGGCATCGGCCCCCGCGGTCAATACACAGATTGCCGTGAAGCATGCAAGTGATGCTGCGCAGGTCATAGTCTTGCTCCTTTTCGCGACGAAAACCTGGATACGGTTCTCAGTATATCGGCTTGGGCGGCAACCGCGAGATTGTCATCGAAATATCCTTTCCGCTTGAATGGCGGCAGTCGACCCGCCCCGGTCGAGCAAAGTCTTCGAGGCGTCATGGAATCCGAGGGCGCGGGTCGCGACGGCCCTTTTCAAGGGGATAGGGGGATGAGGAGGAGACAAGGAGATCGGAATTCTTTAGGAATCGTCTCCTGCTTCATCTCCCCATCTCCTCCTCATCCCCCTATCCCCTTTTGAAAATCTTTGCGCTAGTACGACCGGCGTACTTGCTTGCGAAAACCGATGGGTGGAAATTGACGGTTCTCGACGCCGCGCCGATACTTGAACGCTGCAGCCAGCAGGCGCCCTAACGCCTCGGGCTGCACGACGTCTCCCAGGCATTAGCAATTCTACCGCCACTCGACACGTTCAAGGACTTGCGTTCATGACCACCTCGCGAGCGAACCAACCCATCCGCGTCGGCATCGTGGGCCTGGGCGGCAATACGCGGCTGAGACATGTCGGCGGATTGCGGGCCTGCGAAAACGTGGAGATCGTGGCGGTCTGCAACCGCCGGAAGGAGTCGACCGAGGCGGCCGCCCGCGAGTTCGGCATTCCGAAGACCTACGAGCACTGGCAGGACCTGGTCGCCGACCCGGAACTGGACGCCGTCGTGATCGGCGCCTGGCCGTATCTGCATTGCCCCGTCACGTTGGCGGCGCTCGAGGCGGGCAAACACGTGCTGACCGAAGCCCGCATGGCGATGAATGCCGAAGAGGCGCGGCGAATGCTCGCGGCCAGCGAGGCGCATCCCGAGTTGGTCTGCCAGATTGTGCCCAGCCCCTTCGGGTTTCGGGCGCATCGAGTTATCAAGCAGATGATCGACTCAGGCTTTCTCGGCCAGTTGCGCGAAGTGACGGTCACGGCGGCCAACGACAGCCTGGCCGATGCGGAACGGCCGCTAAGCTGGCGACAGGTCCATGAATTGAGCGGGTTCAACATGCTCAGCTTGGGAATCGTGCACGAAACGCTGACCCGCTGGATACCGCATCCGGTGCGGGTCTTCGCCCAGGTCCAGGCGTTCGTTCCGGAGCGTCTCGATCCCGCGACGGGCATGCGCCGCCAGGTCGGAACTCCCGACAGCGTGCAGGTGTTGACGGTGCTGGCGAACGGCGCTCACGCGGTTTATCACTTCAGCGGCGTAGCCCGGTTCGGCGCGGGAACGCAGATCCATCTCTATGGCAGCGAAGGCGCCATCAAGTATGAACTGGCGCCGCACGATCGCTTGTGGGGTGCGCGTTGGGGCGAAAGCGAGTTGCGCGAGATCGACGTGCCGCCCGGCGAAGAGTTGGGTTGGCGAGTCGAGGAAGAATTTATCGCTGCGATCCGCGGCGACGGAATGATCGAATTCACCGACTTTGCCGCTGGGGTTCGCTATATGGAATTCACCGAAGCCGTCGCGCGTAGCGCTGCAGCCGGCGAACCGATCGAACTGCCGTTGGACGATCAATAGCGCGGCGTCGCGGCGCTGCGATCGAGTCGTCGCCGCGGCGTCTCGTTGTGCGATGAATTGACTGCGTTCTTGCCGCGCTATAATTCCAACGGGCTTCATCCTTTCGACGGCAGGAGCAGGGAAATGCTCGCGCTTGTCTTGTATGTGGCGTGCGGCTCAACGCCCGATTGCCTGGTCGAAGAGCATATCGATTCCATCGCGGTCGTGCATGTCGAGGACGGCGCTCAGCTCGTCTTCTTCTTCGACTTCGTTCAAGGCGATTGGGTTTGCCTTGATCATCGTTGGCTGGCGAGCGATATGGTGGCCGCTCGAGTCGACAATCAATGGTCGCTTACCTGCGCGACGATGCCGACGATTGTTGGCGCGTGATCACGGCCGACTATTGGTTTGAAAGCTGGGAAGCCGAAAGTCCGCTTTGCGCCCAGCAAAACCGTCCCTGGTTCGCCAGGCTTCTGGCGCCCGGCTTGAAGCAACCGGTCCGCGCGGCCGGTCGCTGACCTTCCCCCCGCAATCGTTAGATTTCGCTCGGTCGCCCCGGCCCGCCGCCAGCCTGCGGAAAGAGTACTGTACAAGTCCCTCATTTCCTGGCAGACTGGATTGACGAGGGAATTGGAAACGTCCTCGAGCGGCCGCATATAATTTGGGTGACGCGCGCCTTCGCGCTTCGCATCGTTTCGCGAAGACCGACGGAAGGCGTTGGGTTTGCGGACGCAGCAAGAGATTCTCTCGCTGGCCGTGATGGCTTGTAGCGTTGGAAAGAGAGGCAACCTATGTCCAACCAGACGATAGGCAGACCAATGGAAATCCTGTTGGTCGAAGACGGCCTGGTCGACGCTCGCGTGACGATCGCCGCCTTGAAAAAAGGTCAGATTCAACATCGTTTGACGCTCATTCGCGATGGCCAGGAAGCGCTGGAGTTCTTGCGGCAGGAAGGCAAATTCGCCCGCGCCTCCCCGGCCCGACCTGATCCTGCTGGACCTGTGCCTGCCCAAGCTGGACGGCCGGCAGTTGCTGAGCGAGATCAAGTCGGACCTGGATTTGAAATCAATCCCGGTCGTGATCATGACCGGTTCCGACGACGAAGAAGATCGTCTGCAAAGCGAATCGCTCGGCGTCGACAGCTTCATCACGAAGCCGATTGACATGGACAAGTTTCTCACGGTCGTCCGGCAACTCAGGCGTTTCCTGCACGCCGACCTGATCCTGCCCAGCGTCTGAGCGCCAAACTTTTTCGGTTCGGCCGATTAAACGGTCGCCTCGGCGTTGAGCGGTCAGTTCCAACTTGTAAAGCGGTCTTCTCCGCCCGCATTTCCGTCGGCAAAACGCCGAACAAAGAAAAGCCTGATCGTCGTCCGAGGCTACGCGCTCACGTACGACATTCTCGTCCGGCGGTAGTGTCCAACCGCCCGGCAAGTAGAAAGGCGAACGGATTTTTGCAAGCTCGGCCGCGCAGCCTCCGCGCGCCGACGGTCAACGAGTTGTACGACGGGGCCTCGCTGCAAGGCTGCCGGCTTTCGTCGGCGGAAACGAACCGGATGTCGTTCAAGCTACGCATAGCGCTGGTGGCAACGGCCCTTATCGGTTTATGCCGGGAAACCGCCAGCGCCGACGTGTTTCGCCTGCTCGTTTCCAACTACGAAGCCGCGCAAGCTCGCGTCGACGTCATGGATCAGGCGACCGTCTCGATCGATACATCCTACTATTGGATTGGAAACGATCGCATCGGGGCGATGTTTCTCTCGCGGCTTCAAGCGGCTGCGCTGCGCGGCGTCCGAGTGCGGTTAGTCGTGGATGCAGAGCACAACGACGTTCCCGCGGAGGTGCTGGAGCAACTGGTTCGCTCCGGCGTCGCCATCAAGGAGTTTCATCCCGTCTCCTGCCGGCATCCGCGCTGGATCAACCTGAGGATGCACGACAAGACGCTGATCGTCGACGGCGAGCAACTGATCGTCGGCAGCCGGAACATCCGCAACGCGCATTTCGGCCTGGAGGAAACCAACTTCGTCGATCGCGACGCCTACCTGCGCGGCGACATTGCGCAGCAAGCCCAACGCTATTTCGATTGCCTCTGGCAGTGCGCCGAGGTCGAGCCCGTCCGGCTCAAGGACGGTCCCTGGCAGGAACTGCATCAGAAAGACAAGCTTGAACTGCGTCAGCTCGGCGTCTGCGCCGCCGGGCGGCGTTCGCCCTGCGAGCAGGCTTGCTTGTGGCTCGCCGCGGGCGGCGGCTTGACAATCTGCTGCCAGCCGGTCCTCACCGAAACGGGGACCGATTGGTCGACCGCCTGCACGACCGCCGTCACTCGCGTATGCTTCGCCTATGATCCTTGCGGGCGGAAAGGGCATCCTCGCGGCATCAGCCGGCAATTGACGGACCTCATTCGCTGCGCCCGTTCCAGCATCCTGCTCGAAACGCCGTACTTCCTCATGTCGCACGAATTGAAGAGCGCCTTGGCCGAGGCGATGGGCCGCGGCGTGCGCGTGCAACTGTTGACCAATTCGCTGGCTAGCAACGACCACACGCTCGTCGCAGCCGCGTTTACCAATCAGAAACGCCACTTTTTGCTGCCGCGCGGCGTCGACGTCTGGGAACTGGCCGGGCCGGATCACCTGCACGCCAAAACGGCCGTCATCGACGGCGCGACGGCTTTCATCGGTTCCTACAATTTCGATCCACGCTCGGAATACCTCAATACGGAGACGGGCGTCGTGATCGCCGACCCGGCGATTGCGGCCCAAGTCGAAGCTTCGATTCGCAGTCACATGCTGCAGTCCAATCACATGCTGCGCGACGGCCGCGATCAAGCCAGCCGCAGACGGTATCCGGGCGCGTCGATGCGAGAAGTTCTACGCATGAAAGCGCTGCAGCCGGTAGCGCCGCTCGTCCGACGTTCGCTGTGAGTTGCGTGGCGGGAAGCTTCGCGCTCGCCCGGCGCACGAAAACAGGCCCTGGAAAAAGGCCGCGCCTTCTCCAGGGCCTGAAAGACATCAACGGCGGTTCTTCCCGCGACGATCAACGACCAAGAACGTTGCCGACCGCTCCGCCAACGCGAGCGCCGCTGGCGCCGCCTACGGCTCCTCCGAAGGCTGCGCCCGCCTGACCGCCGGCGTTGTATCCGCCATACGCGCCGTTGCCGTAGCCGTTGCCATAGCCATACCCGCCGGCGCCGTATCCAGATCCGTTCCCGTACCCATAGCCGTTGCCATAACCATAGCCGCTGCCGTAGCCATTGCCATATCCATTGCCGTAGCCTCGGTAGCCCGTCGTATAGCGGCCGTAGCCGCGGCCCGCGAACTGGTTGTTGTACCACTGGCCGTAAGACTGCGGGTTGTAGCCGGACCAACCGTTGCCGTTCCAATACGACCAGGAGTTATTCGGATTCCAGTACCACCAATGCCCGTTGTGATGGCGATAGCGCCATTGGTTGGCGTTGGCGCCGGCATTGGCCCCCGCGGCGGCGGAAGTTCCGCCGACGTTCGCTTCGACGTTTCCTGAGGCCGCAGTTCCGCCGTCCGAGGCGGTTTGAGCGCCCGCGGGCGATGCCTGCCAGGCCAGCAATGCCAAAGCCAGCGAGGTTACTACGATTCGCATGTTCGTTCTCCTCTCCACACAAAAGTTGATTCTGAAACGTCTTTCCAATCGTGGCGTTCCGGGAACGCCTCACGGGGCGCAATCCTCTGGTCGCCTTTCCATGACGCTCGCTGAACGGTTGCAGATGGCATGCCAAACTCGGAGAGTCGAAGCACCGCATAAAAATGCGCGTTGCAGTCGACCGGAGAAGCCTCTCCGGTGCGCGAACGGCGCGCACCATGACCGACTTGAGATCATGGTTTCGCCGCCGAAACTCGCAATGCATGCGGAAAGCAGTCTACGCCGCGACCGGCCTGGCTCCCGCGGTTCGTTGGCGCCCGACTTGCACATCCGGGTATGCGTTGTGCAGCAGACGATACGATAACCTGGTTCCATCGGGAGAAACGCGTGAGCGCCACGGACACTCTTCATAAAGCACGGACGGAAGTCGACCATTTGATCAGCATGTTGCCCGCGCCGACGGTGAACGTCGGCAAGACGGAACGCAAGGCTTCCCTGATCGGCGGGGCGTTGCTGACGGCGCTCGGCTTGAAACGCATCTCGTTGCCGGGCCTGCTGCTGGCTTTCGCCGGCGGACTGATCGCTTATCGAGGCTTGACGGGATACTGCGGCCTCTACGAGAGGCTCGGGATCGATACGAACGAGGAGCACGGCCGGCGTTGTTGCCAGTAGCGGCGAGTCCGTCGAACCGACGCCGCAGCCATCCGGCAGCCGCGGCCTTCCCCGGCTCAAATGGACGGCCGTGATTTCGCAACCGTAGCGGTAGGGTGTGAAGATTTCCGAGAGGCGCCATTAGCGCCGCGATGTCGCAGGCAGTTTGAGACAGACAGTTGGATTATTGCGCGAGGCGCCCGGAATTCTCACGAATTCCGCTATAGCATCGCCCGCAGAATCACGGCCTCTGATTTCGCTGGCCGACCTCGCCTGTACCGACCCCAGTCGCCCATGCCTCACGGCCGTTGACACGGCTTAAAGCGGGCCGTATGCTTGGAAACACTGACTTTTGCTCTCTTTTGGCGTGCCATGAACTCGATCGCTCAAAACTCGTCCCGCTCCAGCCTGCCGAAGGGCGGCTGCCTGCGCGGCTCGATTATTAGCAAGATCGTGATTATTCAGGAGGCGCGGCCTTAAGGGCATTGAGCGGCAAAACCGATCAACCACCAGCCCTGCGGCCGAAAATCGGCCCAGGGCTTTTTTATTTTCTGCATCTGAACTTTTGAGCCTGAATTCGCCCAACACGCCCGAGGATTCCATGCGTCGCATCCAGATCTACGACACCACGCTGCGAGACGGCAGCCAGGGAGAAGGAGTCAGCTTTTCGTTGCAGGACAAGCTGCTGATCGCCGAGCGGCTGGCAACCTTGGGATTTGATTACATCGAAGGCGGCTATCCGCTGTCCAACGACAAAGACGCCCAGTTCTTCCAGCGAGTGCAGGAACTCAGGCTGCCTGACGGCTGCATTTGCGCCTTCGGCATGACGCGCCGCCGCGGCGTCGCTCCCGCCGATGACCCGGGCATGAAAGCGCTGGTCGAATCCGGCGCTCCAGTGGTGACGCTGGTCGGTAAAACTTCAGACTTCCACGTCAAAGAAGTGCTGCGGGTCAGCCTGGGCGAGAACCTGGCAATGATCGGCGACAGCGTACGTTTCCTGCGAGACACCGGCCGGCGGGTGATCTACGACGCCGAGCATTTCTTCGACGGCTGGAAGTCAAATCCCGAATACGCGTTGAAGACCGTGCAGGCCGCCGCCGAGGCGGGCGCCGAACTCGTCGTGCTGTGCGATACCAACGGCGGCAGCATGCCGGAGGAGGTCGCCGAGCTGACTCGCCAGGCCATTGCAGGGCTGAGCGTGCCGGTCGGCATTCATTGCCATAACGACTGCGAACTGGCCGTGGCCAATTCGCTGGCCGCCGTCGAGGCGGGCGCCGTACAGGTGCAAGGCACGATCAACGGCTTCGGCGAGCGCTGCGGCAATGCCGACCTGATTTCCGTGATCGCCAACCTGGCCTTCAAGAAGCCAGGCTACGAGGTGCTGCGGCCCGACGCGCTGGAGCATCTGACCGAACTGTCGCGGTTCGTCTACGAGACTGGCCAACATGCACTTCCGCCCCAGCCAGCCGTTCGTCGGGCAGAGCGCTTTCGCCCATAAAGGGGGCATGCACGTGCATGCCGTCAACCGCGTCGCCTCCAGCTACGAGCACATCGACTCCCGAGTTGGTCGGCAACGAGCGCCGCGTGCTGGTCAGCGAGCTTTCCGGCCGCTCCAACATCATGGCCCTGACCGCCAAGCACAACCTGCAAGACGACCGCGAATTGATGGACAAGATCCTCGACCAGGTCGTCGATGCTGGAGAACCAGGGCTATCAGTTCGAGGCCGCCGACGGCTCGTTCGATCTGCTGGTGAAGAAGTGCTCCGGGACGTTTCCGCCCCACTTCGAATTGCTTAATTTCCATGTGAACGTCGAGGCCGACCGCGAGGGCGCCGCCACGACCGAAGCCACCGTCAAGCTCCGCGTGGGAGACGAGATTCGCCATGAGGTGGCCGAGGGTGACGGTCCGGTCAACGCCCTCGACGCCGCGCTGCGCAAGGCGCTGGCCGCGGCCTTCCCGAACTTGGCAGACATGCACCTGGTCGACTATAAAGTCCGCGTGATCAACTCCGAGGCCGCCACGGCCGCCGGCGTGCGCGTGGTGATCGAAAGCCGCGACGAACACGACGTCTGGGGCACCGTCGGCGTCAGCGAAAACATCATCGAAGCCAGTTGGCTGGCGCTGGTCGACAGCATCGAATACAAGCTTTGCAAGGATGAGAACTAGTTTGTCCAAGGTCCAAGGTTGAAAACCAACACGACCTTGGGCTTTGGATTTTGGACCCTGGACTTGGGACCTCATGACCGAACTGCCCAAACAGTATCAACACGCCGAAACGGAGAAGCGATGGTATCGCTTCTGGGAAGACGGCGGCTATTTTCATAGCGAGCCGGATCCGCAGCGCAAGCCGTATACGATCGTCATTCCGCCGCCGAACGTCACCGGCGCCTTGCACCTGGGGCATGCGCTGAACAACACGCTGCAGGACATCCTGATCCGCTTCAAGCGAATGCAGGGCTTCAACGCCTTGTGGATGCCCGGCACGGACCATGCGGGCATCGCCACGCAGGCGGTCGTCGAACGGCGGTTGCTGCAGGAAGAAAAGAAGACCCGTCACGACCTGGGCCGCGAGAAGCTGGTCGAGCGGATCTGGCAGTGGAAGGACGAGTACGAGAAGCGCATCCTCGGCCAGCTCAAGCAGATGGGCTGCAGTTGCGACTGGCAGCGCACCCGGTTCACGCTGGACGACGTCTGCGCCCGCGCCGTGCGGCATACGTTTTTCAAGCTGTTCCAGGAGCGGCTGATCTACCGCGGCAAGCGGCTGGTCAACTGGGATACGTACCTGCAAACGGCCGTCAGCGACGACGAGGTGTTTCACGAGGAGGTCAAAGGGCACTTCTGGCACTTCAGGTATCCGGTGATCGATCCGCAGCCGGGCGAGCCTTCGCACGTGACGATCGCCACCACGCGCCCCGAGACGATGCTGGGCGATACGGCCGTGGCCGTCCATCCCGATCCGGCCGCAGCGCTGGACCAGGTCGAAGCGGAGCTGCGGCAAAAGCTCGCCGCCGCCAACGACAAGGAACGACCGGAGATTCAGGCCCAGCTCGACGCGTTGGCCGAGCGCCGCCAGACGATGCTGCCGACGCTGGTCAAGCTGCGCGACATGGCCCTGGCCGGGCGCAAGTTGATGCTGCCGCTGTTGAACCGCGAGATTCCGCTGGTGGCCGACGCATGGGCCAAGCCCGAATTGGGCAGCGGCTGCGTGAAGATCACGCCGGCCCACGACCCGAACGACTACGACGTCGGCAAGCGTGCAGAGCCTGCCGATGATCAATATCCTCAACCCCGACGGCACGCTGAACGAAACGCGGGCTGCTACGAGGGGCTGCCGATCCCCAAGGCCCGCGAGCGCGTCGTCGCCGACATGGAAGCCGCAGGGCTGCTGGTCGAAGTCGAAGATCGCGAGATCGACCTGGCCCACTCCGACCGCTCGAAGACGCCCATCGAGCCGTACCTGGCCGACCAGTGGTTCGTGAAGATGGACCAGCTTGGCCCAGTCGGCGATGGACGCCGTGAGCGACGGCCGCGTGAAGATCTTCCCCTCGCGCTATACGCAAGGGTTATCTCGACTGGCTCGGCGAAAAGCGCGATTGGCCCGTCAGCCGGCAACTGTGGTGGGGCCACCAAATCCCGATCTGGTACGCGTCGCGACCGCCAGCGAGGCCGATCTAGAACGAAAGCCTTTGCCGGCCGTCGAGCGACGTCGTCTGGCAGCGAGACGAACGAGCACGGATCAAGTGGCTCGATCTGCGCGCTACAGGAGGCACGAGTCTGCGCCGAGGACGCCGATCCCCGGCCATCGAACGCTCGGTTCGCGAGGCAGACGTGCTCGACACCTGGTTCAGTTCTGCCCTCTGGCCGCATTCCACGCTCGGCTGGCCGGAGCCGACGCCGGAGCTGAAGTACTACTACCCGACCAGCGTGCTTGATCACCAGCCGCGACATCATCACGCTCTGGGTCGCGCGGATGGTGCTGGCCGGGCTGCACAACATCGGCGACGTGCCGTTCCGCGAGGTCTTCATCCATCCGAAGATTCTGGACGGCTACGGCGAGGGGATGTCGAAATCGAAAGGCAACGGCGTCGACCCGCTCGACGTGATCGAAAAGTTCGGCGCCGATGCGCTGCGGTTCGGGCTGGCCTATCTGACGACCGAAACGCAGGACGTGCGGATGCCGGTCGAGTTCGAATGCCCGCACTGCCACAAGCTGATCGAGCAGACGAAGAAGAACCGCATGCTGCCGCGTGTCAAGTGCACGCAGTGCGGCAAGGAGTTTTCGACGCAATGGGCCGAGAAGCCCGAAGACCGAGCGTTGCCGCGCGGCGCCGTGGTCAGCGAGCGATTCGAACTGGCCCGGAACTTCTGCAACAAGCTCTGGAACGCGGCCCGGTTCGCCCTGATGAACCTGGAAGGCTACACGCCGGCGCCGGTGGCGGACGAGGAACTGGCCGTCGAAGACCGCTGGATCCTGAGCCGGCTGGCGACCGTCACCGACGAAGTCACCGAGGCGCTTGACAAGCTACCGCTATCGCCGACGCCGCGCGGCAGCTCTACGAGTTCGCCTGGGACGAGTTCTGCAGCTTCTACGTCGAGATGGTCGAAGAATCGGCTGCAGGACGCCGGCCAGCGCGGTGGCCCAACGAGTGCTGGCCCACACGCTCGACGCACTGCTGCGGCTGCTGCACCCGATGATGCCGTTCATTACCGAGGAGATCTGGCAATTGCTTGCCGAGATGGCGCCGCGCGCGGCTTGACGGCGCCGGCCCCGGCCGCAGCAAGCGTCATGGTCGCCGACTGGCCGCAGGTGGAAAGCCATCGCCAGGACGCCGAGATCGAGGCCCGCTTCGCTCGCTTTCAGGAAACGCTGCGAGGTTTGCGGGACGTTCGCAGCTCGGCAGAATATCCCCCCCAAGACGCCGATCAGGTTTTCGGCCCGCTGCGATCAGGATGTGGCAAAACTGCTCGAACCGATGGAGTCCTACTTCGCTTCGATGGCCAACGCACAGGCCGTCCAGTGGGGGCCTCAGGCGGCGCCGCCCGCCACTCATGCGCAGATGAGCCTCAAAGATCTCGAATTGTTCGTCGATCTCGAAGGCCTGATCGACTTGGAGGCCGAGATGGCCCGGCTGGAAAAGGAACGCAATCGCTTGCAAGGCTTGATTGCCGGCAAGGAAAAGAAATTGTCCAACGCCAATTTCGTCGCCCGGGCGCCGGCCGAAGTCGTGGAGAATGAGCGAGCGGCCCTGACTGAAGTGCAGGCCCAATTGGCGTCGCTTGAACGCTCGCTCACCGAATTGCGTAGGCGTAAACCGTCGTAACGTGCGGCGCCGTGCGCTTTTGCCTGCGACCGCAAAGATAAACTGGGCGAACCTGCGCGGGCAGTTGCTCTTTTTTTCTAACCTCTAGCCCCTCGGGCTTCGGGCCACTTATAATCGAACTTACCGGGGGAAGCAGGAAGCATGCTTGGCTGGTCGGGCCAGGGCGGGCGCTGGCTTGCAAGCCGGAGGCGTATGCCACGGCAAGCGAGTTGATGGTTGACGGCAAGTTTCCTTTGCTCCTCGGAATGAGTTCCAGATTGTTCGTCTAAGGGTTCGTCTATGCCCGTGCAGATGGAGTTGTCGCGGATCATCATCAGCGAGATCAACGATCAGCAGGTGATCTATCTGCAAGGAGGTCGACGGAGACCGGACCTTCCCGATTCTGATCGGCATTTTCGAGGCCACCAGCATCGATCGCCGCGTCAAGGGGCTGCATTCGCCGCGGCCGCTGACGCACGACCTGCTGGTCAGCGTCGTCGAGAACCTCGGCGGCGAGTTCCAAAGCGTGGTGATCAACGAGTTGAAAGAGCACACCTACTTCGCCCGGCTGCGCATCAAGCACGAAGGCGAGTTGATCGAGATCGACGCCCGTCCCTCCGACGCAATCGCCGTCGCCGTGACCTGCGATCCGCCGCTGCCGATCTACGTTTCCGAAGAAGTGCTCAACGACGTGTTGGGGGACTGACGCAGCCGTCCCCCCTACTGCCTGGCGTACATGATATCGCTGCGCAGCACGTATTTGCGGCCTGCAATGACCGGCTCGCCGCAATGTGGCAGCGAGTGCAGGAAGAACAGCGCCATCCCCTGCTCGGGCACGACTTTGTCGAAGTCGAACGCCGTGGCGCCGCCTTCGAATCCGTCGTTCAGGCGTGCGATAGCACGTCCTTGCCAATCAGGATAAGATCTTAATGGGGGAGCTGTTTTCCTATGCACGCAGGTAAAAGTCATGGCGAGTCCCTTTCCCGGCATGGATCCCTATCTGGAGAATCCGGCGTTCTGGCCTGATTTTCATGCCGAATTCATAGGTTGCCTGCGGAAGACTCTGAATGACCGGCTCCCCGGCAACTACGATGCCCGGATCGGCGAACGGGTGACGTTGATCGAATCGGTGGAGATTCCGGCGAAGGCGATCATTCCGGACGTGGCCGTAGTTCGGCAGGAATCCGCACGTCGCGGTGCGCCGCAAGCTGCTTCCGGCGGCGCGGCGACCGCACTGACGCTGGAACCAGTGACGCTGCCGCTCGCTTTTCCGGCGGAAGCTGTGGAACCCTACATCGAGATTCACTTCATGCCCGATCGCGCGTTAGTGGCGGTGCTAGAGCTATTGTCGCCGACGAACAAATCGGGTGAGGGGCGGAGCAGCTACCTGGTCAAGCGGAAAGCGATCTTGTCCCAAGACGTCCATTTGATCGAACTCGATTTGCTCCTCGGCGGCCGGCGGCTCCCGCTGGGAAAACGGCTGCCGCCGGGTGACTATTTCGCCTTCGTGGCGCACAGCCAGCGGCGGTTCAATTGCGACGTTTACGCCTGGACCCTGCGTCAGCCGCTGCCGCTGTTGCCGATTCCGCTCAAGGCGTCCGACCCCGATTTGCCCATCAACCTGGCCGAAGTATTTGCACAGGCCTACGATCGCGGCCGCTACGAGCGTTGCCTGCGATATGCCGAGCCCCCGACGGCGCCATTGGTTGATGCCGATCGCAAATGGGCGATCGAAGTGGCCCAGCGCAAGCGGTAACCCTTCTGCCATACCGCCAGCTCCGCCCCTGCCCGAACCTGCTTGCGCTGGCGCCTGTCTTTCGGAGTGGCGGAACTTGTGTCAGACGGCAAGTCGCCGATGACCAGCCCTATGGCTCGTCTCCGCCGGGCGAAAGCAACCGCGACTTGCAACTTCCGCCGGCCAATCCCGTTCGGCCGCCGGCATGACGCCTGCTGCCGCCCGCCCCGCCGCGGCCTTGGCAATTGAAAATCTGGCCCCCGTCCGGTCTACTTTGGGTTTTGACTTTTCGCACCGCCCGTTGCGCCGTAGCCCATGTTCCGTCCTGCCGAATCGAATCCCCGCTTTCCGACGCTGGAAACCGAAACCATCCGCCTCTGGAAAGAGCGGGAGATCTACGAAAAGTCGCTGGCCCGCCGCGAAGGCGCCCCGCCATTCGTCTTCTACGAAGGCCCGCCCACGGCCAACGGCATGCCCCACCCCGGCCACTGCCTGACCCGGGCGATCAAGGACCTGTTTCCCCGCTACCGCACCATGCGCGGCTACCGCTGCGAGCGCAAGGCCGGCTGGGACACGCACGGCCTGCCGGTCGAGGTCGAGGTCTGCAAGGAGCTGGGCATCCACTCCAAGGAAGAGATCGAAGCCTACGGCGTCGAGCCGTTCATCCACAAGTGCCAGCAAAGCGTCTGGCGCTACATGCAGGAGTGGGAGCGGCTGACCGAGCGGCTCGGCTTCTGGATCCACCTGGACGAGGCCTACGTCACCTACCACCAGAGCTACGTCGAGAGCGTCTGGTGGTCGCTGAAGAACCTGTTCGACCGCGGCCTGCTGTACCAGGGCCACAAGATCGTCTGGTGGTGGGCCCAAGGCGGCACGGCGCTCTCGCGCCGGCGAAGTGGGCCAGGGCTACCGCGAAGTGGCCGACCCGAGCGTGTACGTGCGGTTTCCGTTGTTGCGATGAGCAGGCGACGGCAGGCCTGACGAACGTCGCTGTTGGTCTGGACGACCACGCCCTGGACGCTGCCGAGCAACCAGTTCGCCGCGGTGCATCCCGATCTGGAGTACGTCCATCGTTGACGACCGACAAGATCGAGCGACCGGCAAGAGCCTGATCGTGGCCAGTCGCACTGGTCGAGAACGATCGCCGACAAGGCGCAAGCGACGAGTTGCACGTCGAATCGAAGCACTGCGACTCAAGGCGAACGACTTGATCGGCTATGCGATATCATGCCGCCGTTCGATTGCTACTGAACGCAGGATCACTCGACGATGCTCGTCTCGGTACGACGAATGAGCAAGGTTACGCAGCTGAACGCGGAGTGCGTGCGAGCAGCAGTCGCACTGGCGAGATGTCGTGTCGCGGCCGATTTCGTCACCACCGACAGCGGAACGGGCGTCGTGCATCAGGCGCCGGCCTTCGGCGAAGTCGACTACGACGTGCTGCTCGACGCGAGCAACGCATCGCGTTCGTCGCCACGGCGAAGGCCCCGAGCTGATCAACGCCGTCGCCCCCGACGGCAAGTTCACCGCCGAAGGCCCCGAGTATTCCGCGGCCGCTGGGTCAAGGATTGCGACAAGGACATCATCCGCGACCTGCAAAGCACGCGGGCTGCTCTTCCACCAGGAACAGTACCTGCACGACTATCCGTTCTGCTGGCGGGCCGAAGAGGATCCGCTGATCCAGTATCCGCGCAAGAGCTGGTTCATCCGCACCACCGCGTTCAAGGACGAGATGCTGGCCAACAACGACCAGATCAACTGGCTGCCCGAGCACATCCGCGACGGCCGGTTCGGCAACTTCCTGGAGACCAACGTCGACTGGGCCCTGTCGCGCGAACGCTACTGGGGCACGCCGCTGCCGATCTGGGTCTGCGAAGAGACCGGCTAGATGGAAGCGGTCGGCCAGCTACGACGAGCTGCTGGCCAAGCCGGGCGTCGACGGCACCGAGGTCTGGGAAGCGGCCAAGCAGAAGAATCCCGAGCTGCCCGACGACCTGAGGGTCCACAAGCCGTACATCGACGCGATCACCTACGATTCGCCGTTCGCCAAGGGCGAGCGGATGCGGCGCGTGACCGAGGTGATCGACTGCTGGTACGACTCCGGCGCGATGCCGTTCGCCCAATGGGGCTATCCGCCACCAGGGCCGCGAGCGAAGTTCGACGCGCAGTTCCCCGCCGACTTCATCAGCGAGGCCATCGACCAGACCCGCGGCTGGTTCTACAGCCAGCTGGCGATCAGCACGCTGCTGTTCGGCGAGAGACGCCGATCGGAGACGGCCGAGGCGACGGGCAACGCCGAAGTCGCAGCTCCAGACAGTCCGCCATCTCCGGACAGCACCGCGCATTCCTATCCGCATCCGTTCCGCAACTGCATCGTGCTGGGCCTGATGCTGGGCGAAGACGGGCAGAAGATGTCGAAGAGCAAGCGGAACTACCGCGAGCCGAACGAGATCTTCGACCGCTACGGGGCCGACGCCCTGCGGTGGTACTTCTTCGCCAACCAGCCGCCGTGGACCTCGATCCGCTACAGCGAACAGGCGATCAAGGACAGCATCCCCGAGTTCCTGCTGCGGCTGTGGAACGTCTACAGCTTCTTCGTGATCTACGCCAACATCGACGGGTTCGATCCGGCGCGCAGCTCGCTCGACGGGCGACGGTCGGCCAGCTCGACGCCGGCCGTGCTGGCGCCGCGGCAAAGGCTATCGGCCGCTGGCGGAGCGCAGCGAGCTCGACCGCTGGATGCTCAGCGAACTGCAACCGCACGGCCGCGGCGGTCGTCGAGCGGATGGACGCCTACGACAACTTCGCCGCCTGCGAGCAGATCACCGAGTTCGTCGACGCGCTTGAGCAACTGGTACGTCCGCCGCAGCCGCGACCGCTTCTGGAGCCGGCGACAAGCAGTCGCCCGACAAGCTCGACGCCTACTGGACGCTCTACGAGTGCCTGCTGACGACGGCCAAGCTGATCGCCCCGTTCGTGCCGTTTCTGGCCGAGGCGATGTGGCAGAACCTGGCAGTCGCGCGTGTTCGGCGAGTCGGGCGCTCGAAAGCGTGCACCTGTGCGACTATCCCGACCGGCGATCCGGCGGTGATCGACGAAGCGCTGTCCGAGCGGATGAACCTGGTCCGCGAGATCGTCTTCGCTCGGCCGCAGCGCCCGGATGACGGCCAAGCTGAAGGTGCGGCAGCCGCTGGCCAAGGTCGAAGTGGTGCTGGCCGACGACACGCATCAGAGCTGGCTCGAAGAGCACGCCGGCCTGATCCGCGAAGAGCTGAACGTCAAGCGGTCGAGTTCACCGCCGCGGCCGAGCAGTACATCACCTACACGGTGCTGCCCGACTTGAAGCGGCTCGGCCCGCGGCTCGGCAAGCAGATGCCGGCGCGTCAAGAAGGCTCTGGCCGCGGCCGACGGCGGCGCAGCTGCTGGCCGAGCTGGAGTCGGCCGGCAAGTTACGCTCGAACTGCCCGACGGCCCGGTGAGCTCGACTCCGACGACATTCAGGTCCGCCTGCAGGCCAAGGAAGGCTGGGCCGCCGCCCAGGGCGTTGGCCGTCGTCGTGCTGCTCGACCGAACTGACCGACGAGCTGATCGCCGAAGGCCTCGCCCGCGAGTTGACGCACGCCATCCAGACGCGCCGCAAGGAGATCGACTGCGAGTACACCGATCGGATCGCCGTCGGCATCGTGACCGATTCGGCCGAGTTGCAAAAAGCGGCGGAACAGTTCGGCGATTACATCAAGGCCGAAACGCTGACAGTCGATTTGAAGCTCGAGCCGATCGCCGGCGCCGAAGCAGTCGAGATGGAGCTGGCCGGGCATAAACTGTCGCTCTACGTTCAAGTCGTGCCTGCCCGATGAACGAAACGACGAACACGCCGGAGCGAGAGTTTCCGCCTCGCTCCCCCTTGAAGCTGTGCGTCCTGATTTCGGGCGGCGGCACGACGCTGCGCAACTTGCTGGCGAAGGTCGACGACCGACGAACTCGACGCCCGGGTTGAGCTGGTCATCGCCAGCAATCCGAAAGCCCGCGGGCTGGAGTACGCCCGCGAGGCAGGCATTCCCACCGAGACTTTGGAGCAAAAGCAGTTCAGCTCGCTCGAGGCCTACAGCCAGGCCGTGTTCGACGCCTGCCGCGCGTCGCAGTGCGATATTGTCGTGATGGCCGGATTTTTGAAATTCGTCATCATCCCCGCCGATTTCGAATGGCGCGTGGTGAACATCCATCCGGGTTTGATCCCTGCATTTTGCGGTCTCGGCTTTTACGGCCATCACGTTCACCAGGCGGTGCTCGACTACGGCGCCAAGCTGAGCGGCTGCACGGTCCACTTCGTGGATAACCAGTACGACCACGGTCCGATCATCCTGCAGCGGGCCGTGCCGGTGCAGGACGACGATACGGCCAACTCGCTCGCAGCCCGCGTCTTCGAAGCTGAATGCGAAGCCTATCCCGACGCATTGCGGCTGATCGGCGCCGGCCGCATCGCCGTTGCCGGGCGGAAGGTCATGGTTCGCACCGCCGCGAAGTAGTCGAATCCCTTGTAGTGCGAGCGTCGCCGCGTGCCCTTCTCTGCTTCTGCGGCTTTGTGCTTCGGTTCTTCGTTCGTCGGCTCCGCGTCACTCTACTGCCTGCTTTGTTTCCTTCGTTTCCTTCTGTTCAAAAACGCAGCGGCACAGACCTTGACGTTTTCGCAGAGCGTGACCAGAGAGGAACAGAAGGCAACAAAAGAAACGAAGGAAACGAAGGAGTAGAAGGCGTCGAACGCGTGCGTCTGGCTCGCCTCCGGCCACAAACGCGAGAATGCGTGTGAAATTAGCTTCGGTTTGGCGAGTGCGGTAGAATATTGGTGGCGATAAGCCGCGGCGGCAAAATCGTTTTGGCGAGATCAAGCACATGAGCATTTCCACCACCCCTGCCTTCGGCGAACTGGTTTTCGATGGGTTCCGCGTCCCGGCCGGGGTGTTTGACTTCGACAACTTCAATGAGTGGATTCATGCCGACGGTTTTCCAGAAAAAATCGACGTTTGCTATATCAAGGGATACGTCCAGATCGACATGGATCCCGAAGTCGTCAAAGCGAACGCGCGGTACAACGGCGACGTATATGGCGAACTTCACGATCAACAATTGCAGCGACGGCTCAGCCAGATCATTACGCCGCTAACCGGCGAGTTGGTGTTCAACGAGTTCAGCGTGCCGGCGGAGGTCTTCGATTTCGAAAAGTTTCTGGAGTGGGTGAACAGCGACGAGTTCCCGAAGAATGTCCGGGTCACCTATAGCGACGGCCACATCGAGATCGAAATGAGCCCGGAAGAAATCGAGACGCACAATAAGTTGAAAGGCGCGGTACACGCCTCGTTGTGGCATTGGAATAGCGAACGCCAACTCGGCGAGGTGTTGGAAGACGGCGCCCGGCTGGTCCATCCGGAGACGAATTTTTCCGCTGAGCCGGACTTGATGTTTTGCAGTTGGGCTGTCACCGGGTCGGGCCGCGTGCGGTACGCCGAGCAAGTCGAAGGGGGCAACCGCTTCGTCGCAGTCGTCGGTTCGCCCGATCTGGTGGTCGAAGTCGTCAGCCGCAGTTCGGTGCGCAAAGACGGCGTGTTGTTAAGAGAGCAATATTTTCAAGCAGGCATCCAGGAATACTGGCAGATTGACGGCCGAGGCGAGACGATCGACTTTCAACTCTTGGTCCGCGGCGAGCATGAGTTTCAGCCAGTCGCGGCGGATGACGACGGCTATCGGCGGTCGGAAGTGCTTGGCGGCAGTTTTTTGTTGACGCGTTCGCTGAATCGAGCCGGCCGGTTTGACTATCGGTTGACCGGTCGCGATTGATTCTTGCTGGTCGTTGCCGCGGTAAGGAGAAGCCACGACTCGAAACGCGGTTAATCCTTCGGAGCATAGCCCGCTTGCTCATAGAACCGCACCGCCGCGGTCCAGCGGGCGTGGGTCTCCAAGCCCACTTCGCGATAGCCGGCGTCCCAGCAACTTTTCTCCAACGCGGCGAGCAACAACCGCGCAACTCCCCGGCGGCGCCAACTGGGCAAGACGGCCAGCCAGTGAATCACCGGCTGCGCCTCGGCGCCGCTGCCGCGAAAGGCCAACGTGATTGTGCCGACGGGCGAAGGCGAAAGCAGGCTTGGCAACAGTCCGTCGGCTTCCGCGAACCAGAGCCGCTCCGGCGACCACCACGGCTTGCTCAAGAATTCCGCCTCAAAATCGGCCGGCTGCCATTGCCGTATGCCTACCTTCTCGCGGGCAAACGCACGGTGGCGTAGCTCCAGCCACACGGGAACGTCCTGCGAACCGGCAAAATGGCGGAGCGCGACGCCCGGCAGCCGGGGCAGTTCCGGCGGCGCCAACAGCGTGCGGTAGAGGTGCAGGACGTTCGACATCGAGCAGAATTCTTCCATCCGCAACGCCCGCCACGAACCCCCTCTAGTGGGTTTTCGCCACGGAAACGACAATTTGGTCTGCCGCTCCGGAAAATACAGGGCATAATTCCCAGGTCGCCCAATCTTCGCGAAAACATGGCTCATTGAAAACATGTGATAGAAATCTTTCACATCCGTGAAAGAATCTGCTTGAGTTCAATCGCCGCAGAGATCATAATCGGGCTCAGACATTCAAGGACGAGACGCTTTTTGCGGGGATGGTGCTGGCCGTGCTGGCGGAAGAACGAAGAACGCGGCTGCTGGAGCTGGTCAGGACGCGAGGTTTTGCGGCCTTGCCCGATCTGGCGGGCGAACTGCAGGTATCCGAGTCGACGGTCCGCCGCGACCTGGAGCAGCTGGAAGAGACAGGGCAGCGCCAAGCGGACGCACGGGGGGGTGTTTTACACCGGGGCTTCGCCCAAGCTGCCGCACTTTGACGAGCGGCAGCCGGCACAGTGGGACAAGAAGCGACTGATCGCCGCCCGAGCGGCTGAACTGATCGAAGACGGCGACACGTTCCTGCTGGACGGCGGAAGCACGACCTACGAGGTGGCCCGGCTGCTGGTCGGCCGCCCGCTGCACGTCGTCACCAATTCGCTGCCGGTGGCCAACCTGTTCGCCTCCGACGGCAAACAGCGACCTGGTGCTGATGGGCGGCAACGTCTGCCCGCGCACCGGCGTGTCGCTGGGCCCCTATGCCAACGAGATGCTCGGCCCGGCTGAAGGTGCGCAAGACGATCCTCAGCGTGGCCGGCATCGACGACGAAGGGTTCTTCAACAGCAACCTGCTGCTGGTGGAGACGGAACGGGCGATGATGAAGGCGGCCGACGAGGTGATCGTGGTGGCCGACAGCACGAAGTTCGGGCGTCAAAGCCTGGCCCACCTGTGCCCGCTGGGCGCCGTCGATCACCTGGTCGTCGACGACGAAATTTCCAGCGATTGGCGCGAGCAAGCTGACCGCGGCCGGGCGTGAAGGTGCTGGTCGCGGGCGCCACGGACAACGGTTAATCCAACAGACGCAGACAACGAACGCATGAGCATCGCCGGCACGCTCGACCGCAGCGTCATCGAGCAGATCGTCCGCGAGATCGTCCTGACGCAGCGTGGGCGGCCCGCCGGCGGAAGCCGAAGCTGGTGGTGAGCATCTCGGCCCGGCACGTGCACCTGACCGACGAGCACGTCGAAATCCTGTTCGGCCCCGGCCACACGCTGACGCCGATGAAGGATCTGTATCAGGACGGCTTCTACGCGGCCGAAGAGACGGTGATGGTCGTCGGTCCGCGGCGGCGGATGCTGCCGACGCGTGCGGGTGCTCGGCCCGACGCGTCCGCACAGCCAGGTCGAACTGGCCTTCACCGACGGCATCTCGCTGGGCATCGACCTGCCGGTCCGCGCCAGCGGCAAGATCGAGGGCACGCCGGGCTGCGTGCTGGTCGGCCCCAAGGGCGTGGTCGAACTGAAGCAGGGCGTGATCCGCGCCGAGCGGCACGTCCACATGAGCACCGACGACGCCGGCCTATTACGGCGTCAAGAACGGCGACCGGATGAGCCTGCGGATCGACTCGTCCTGCTGCGACCGTGCTTCGACGACTGCTGGTGCGGGCCGACGAGACGAGCAAGCTGGAAGTGCACCTCGACACCGACGAAGGCAACGCCGCCGACCTGGACCACGCCTGGAACAGTCGAACTGTTGAAGCAGGATTAACGGGGACCCGATCCCGCAGGGTGGGCACTGCCCACCTTGAAAAATCAATCGTAGTTTCACGGTGACCGTTTCCACCCTACTTTTTATCTCGGAGAACCAATCATGGCAAAAGCAATGGAAGCGCTGGGCATGATCGAGACCAAGGGCTTCGTGGCCCTGGTCGAAGCCACCGACGCGATGATGAAGGCGGCCAACGTCGAGTTCCTCGGCTGGGACAAGGTCGGCAGCGGCCTGGTCACGGCGTTCGTGACCGGCGACGTGGCCGCCGTCAAGGCCGCCACCGACGCCGGCGCCGCCGCCGGCGGCGGATCGGCGAAGTGGTCAGCGTGCAGGTCATTCCTCGCCCGCACGAAGACCTGGGCATCGTGCTGCCGCCGCCGCCGCCAAGAAGCCGGCCAGACGGCGCAACACGGCGAGCCGGAGGCGTAAGCTCGTGCCTCCGGATCGTGCGACAACCCGGGCTACGCTCCGGCTCGCCAACGATAGTCGACATGCGCGCCGCCGACACCGCGATCATAGATCCTAGTCAATGCCAACCTACACACGCAAGGAATACGAACTGACAATGCAAGACGCCATTGGATTGATCGAAACCAAGGGCCTGGTCGCCCTGGTCGAAGCGACCGACGCGATGGCCAAGGCGGCCAACGTGGAGATCGTCAAGCGGGTCCAGATCGGCGGCGGCCTGGTCACCACCGTCGTCCGCGGCGACGTCGGCAGCGTGCGCGCGGCCGTCGAAGCCGGCGCCAACGGCCGCCACGCAGGTCGGCGAACTGGTCGCCAGCCACATCATCCCGCGCCCGGCCGAAGGCTTGATCGAAGCGTACCTGTCCTGAACGTACAGGAATGCGCGAAGCGTTCCGCCTGTGCCGATCGCACGGCGGCTCGCCTCACACGGAGGTCGCAGGAGCACTCGTCATGAAGATCCTGGTAGCCAACCTCGGCTCGACGAGCTTCAAGTACCGCCTGTTCGACATGGCCGACGAGCGACAGCTTGCGCGTGGCGGCATCGAGCGGATCGGTTCGGCCGAGAGCCGCTGCGTTCGTCGAGATCGGCGAAGCGCGACAGGAGACGGTCTCCGCCGTGCCGGACCACGCCGTGGCGGTGCGCCAGTGCCTGGCCAATTGACCGATCCCGAGACGGCTGCCTGAAGACGGCTGACGAAGTGTCGGCCATCGGCTTCAAGGCGGTTCACGGCGGCGCGTTCAGCGGCGTGCAGCGGGTGACGCCGACGTGCTGGCGGCGATGGAGGAGATGAACGCACGTGGCCCCGGCCCACAATCCGCCCTACATCGCGGCGATGCGGCTGCTGAGCGAAAAGCTGCCGGAGATTCCGCTGGTGGCGGCCTTCGAAACCGGCTTTCACCAGACGATTCCCGACCGGCATGCGCTACTACGCCGTGCCGTACGAGTGGGCCGAGAAGCACCAGATTCGCCGCTGGGGCTTTCACGGCGCCAGCCACCGCTACATCGCCACGCGGACGGCGGAGCTGCTGGGACGCGACGATCTGCGGATCATCTCCTGCCACCTGGGCGGCTCGAGCTCGCTCTGTGCGCATCCGCGACGGCCAGAGCGTGGCCGACCAGCATGGGCATGAGCCCGCAGACGGGCTTGCCGCAGAACAACCGCGTCGGGCGATTTCGATCCGCTTCGCCTTGCCGCTGGTGATGAAGCACACCGGCAAGTCGCTGGACGAGGTGCTCGACGATGCTGGCCAACGCAAGCGGCCTGCTGGGGCTCAGCGGCATCAGCGGCGACATGCGCGACATCGAGAAGCGGCGGCCGGCAGGGCAACGACCGCGGCCAGGCTGGCCCTGGACGTCTTCGTCCGGCACGTGCGCCACTACCTGGGCGCCTACCTGGTCGAGCTCGGCGGCGCCGACGTGATCGTCTTCACCGGCGGCATCGGCGAGAACGGCGTCAACGTTCGGGCGACGGTCTGCGCGAACCTGGAAGAGCTCGGCATCGTGCTCGACCCGGCCGCCAACGCGGCGGCCAAGGGCGAGATGCCGATCAGCGCCGCCGCGAGCCGCACGCAGATTTGGGTCGTTCCGACCAACGAAGAACTGATCGTCGCCCGACAGGCAAAGAAACTGTTGGAGTCTGACTGAACGGTCGCCATGTTCGTCGCCAAGGTGACCGGATCGCTGGTTGCCACGCAGAAGGTCGGCCTCGATGGTCGGCCACAAGCTGCTGATCGTCGAGCCCTACCGCCTCGACGCCGAGAATCGCGGCCAGCTGACGACCACCGGCCGCACGTTCGTGGCCGTCGACACGCTCGGCGCCGGCGAGGGCGAGTTCGTGCTGATCACCCAAGGCTCCAGCGCCCGGCTGACGCCGGAGACGAAGAACCTGCCGATCGACACGGTGATCATCGGCATCGTCGACACGGTGCACGTCGATCAGCAGTGCGTATTCACAAGAAAGGCGACGAGGCGTTAAGCGCGAGCGAGACAGACGAACGTGCGGCCGACTTCGACATCCGATAGCATCCAACGTCAACTGAACTCAGATGACTCACCATGCAAGTCACGACGAAACCTTGATCCGCAGCGTCGTTCAAGCAAGTGCTCATCGCCGATGGCGCAAGTGCCTGCTCCGATGCCGTGCCGGCAACCGGCGCGGCTATGCACGGCCGGTACGGCATGTTCACCTGCGTCGACGAAGCCGTCGCCGCGGCCAGCGAGGCCTTCGAGCAGCTCTCGCGAGCGCACGCATCGAAGACCGCAAGCGGATCATCGACCACATCCGCCGCATCTCCATCGACCAGTGCGTCGAGCTGGGCACGATGGAGATGGAAGAGACCAAGATCGGCCGGCTTGCAGCACAAGATCGAAAAGCTCAAGACGCTCGGCGAGCGGACGCCCGGCGTCGAGTTCCTGCGGAGCGAGGTCTTCAGCGGCGACCACGGCCTGGCCGTGATCGAGCACGCCCCGTTCGGCGTGATCGGCGCCATCACGCCGGTCACCCACTCGCTGCCCACGATCACCGGCAACGCGGTGAGCATGATCGCCGGCGGCAACACGCTGGTCGTCAATCCGCATCCCAGCGGCAAGCGCGTGGCGGCCGAAGGCGTGCGGCGCTTCAACGAGGCGATCTACCGCGACCTGGGCATCGACAACCTGATCTGCGTGATCGCCGAGCCGACGCTCGAATCGGCCGACGCCATCTTCAAGCATCGCGACATCGACTTGATCTGCGTCACCGGCGGACCGGCCGTGGCCCGGGCCGCGCTGAACAGCGGCAAGCGGGCGATCGTGGCCGGGCCCGGCAATCCGCCGGTGGTGGTCGACGAAACGGCCGACCTCGACCGCGCCGCCCGGTCGATCATTCAAGGCGGCGCCTACGACAACAACCTGCTCTGCATCGCCGAGAAGGAAGTCTTCGTCGTCGCCGAGGTCTTCGACGAGCTGATGGCCGCCATGGAGCGGGCCGGCGCCGTGCGGCTGAACGCCCGCGAGATCGACGCCCTGACCACGGTCGGCCATCACGACCGTCGGCGAAGGCGAGCACAAGCACGACGTGCCGGCCAAGGAGTTCCTCGGCCAGGACGCCGCCGTGCTGGCCCGGGCGGCCGGCAAGAGCGTCTCGGCCGACGATCGAACTGCTGTTCGGCGAGACCGACGAATCGAACCCGTTCGTGCCGGTCGAGCAGATGATGCCCTTCATGCCCTTCGTCCGCTGCCGCGACGTCGACGAGGCGATCGCCAAGGCGAAGCACTACGAGCACGGCTTCCGCCACACGGCCATCATCCATTCGACACAACGTCGCAACATGACCAAGATGGGCCGGGCCATGGACACCACGCTGTTCGTCAAGAACGGCCCGTGCATGGCCGTCGCTGGGCCTGGGCGGCGAAGGCTACCTCTCGTTCTCCATCGCCCGCCCGACCGGCGAAGGCGTCACCACGCCGCTGACGTTCACCCGCGAGCGGCGCTGCTCGATGATCGACGAGTTGCGGATTCTTGGAAAGTGAGACCAAGGGAGTGGGAGTAGAGAGCAGGGAGTAGGACGAGGCGTCAGAAAGGGCAAGCCGAGCCCTGGCGTTTGGCGGCTTTGGACCTTGAACCTTAAGACTTTGGACTGAACATGCAGATCGGCTCCGTCGTCGGCACCGCAACCTCGACCGTCAAGCATCCGTCGATGGAAGGCTGGAAGTTGCTGGTCGTGCAGTTGCTGGCGGCCGACGGCAAGTCGCCCGACGGCGAACCGGTGCTGGCGGTCGACCGCTTGGGCGCCGGCCGCGGCGAGAAAGTGATTTTCACCAGCGACGGGCGCGGCACGCGCGAGTTGCTCAAGAGCGACACGACGCCGGTCCGCTGGAGCGTGATGGGAATTCCTGACTGATGGCCGTCGCTGCGGAGGAAATCGAAAGACTGGTTCGCGAGGCGATTGCCAACGGCGGGCGGCGCAGGCCAACGTCGAGCGCATCGCGGGCGAAGTGCTCGGCAGGCTTCAAGCCAAGAAGCCTTCGCTGCGAGAGCTGACCCTTGCCTCGCGAATCGTCACGCTGGCGGAGGTCGAAGGAAAACTCGAAGGTATCAAGCAACTGGTCGTGCCGGCCAAGGCGGTGATTACGCCGGCAGTCCGCGACCTGTTGCGGCAGAAGCAGATAGACATTGGCTACGCCCTGCCGGGCAAGACGGCGGCAAAAGTGCGGCTGCCGCTCGTCGTGCGGCGCAGCGGAAACGAAATACGACTCGGCTGGCGCAATGCAAGCGGTCGCGAAAGCGGGAGTCACGATCGAGAGGCTAGCCGGCGGACTGGCGCACGGCGGACTGGCTGCCGACGGCGCCCGGTCCGCGACGGGTTCGCGCCGCTGGTTGCGCAGGTCGTCGGCGAGTTGTGCGCGGCAGCGAGCAAGGGCGGCAAGTTGGGATTGTTGCTGACAAGCGAGACGGCCGCCGCGCTCTGCCTGGCGAATCGGCGGCCCGGCGTGCGAGCCGTTGCCGCGACAAGCGTTGCCGGCACGCCGCGAGCCGTGCGATCGGTCGGCGCCAACCTGCTGGCGGTCGATCCCGCTGGGCGAACGACGTTTGAGATGCAGCGAATCATCAGCCAGTTTGTCGGCGGCGCCATACGCGTGCCCCGCGGAGTTTGCAAAGGAATTGGCATAGGTCGGGCTTTCCCGCCTGAACTACGCCAGCCTGAAAAGGCTGAACTACGAGCGGAACAAAATGCGAATCGGAAAAGTCATCGGCAAAGTGACCTTGAATCGCTCGCACCCGAGCTTGCTGGGGGCGACGTACAAGCTGGCGGTGCCGCTGACGCTCGACGAACTGGCCGAGCGCGCCGAACCGGCCGGCGGAAGAGCTGGTCGTCTACGACGAACTCGGCGCGGGACTCGGCAGCCTGATCGCCATCAGCGAAGGGGGCGAAGCGGCCCAGCCGTTCACCCCCAACTCAAACCGGTCGACGCGTACAACGCCGCGATCCTCGACGCGGTTGACGTGAGAAAACCGTAGCGTGGACGCCGTCCACCCAGGAAACAAGATCAAGCTTTGTTCTAATTCACGGTGCGCAATGCCCACCCTGACACGCGGCGGCGATGGCCGCCCTACAAACAAGCGAATGACTATGAGCCCAACCTGCACAAGCTCAAACAAGAAATCTGCGACATCGGCCGGCGGATCTACAACAAGGGCTTTGCCGCGGCCAACGACGGCAACATCAGCTATCGCGTCGAGCGAGAACGAGGTGCTCTGCACGCCGACGATGCACTCGCAAGGGCTTCATGAAGCCCGACGACATCTGCATCGTCGACATGGACGGCAAGCAGATCGCCGGCCGCCGCAAGCGGACCAGCGAGGTCCTGCTGCACCTGGCGATCATGAAGGAGCGGCCGGACGTGAAGAGCGTGGTGCACTGCCATCCGCCGCACGCCACGGCCTTTGCCGTGGCCCGCGAGCCGATCCCGCAGTGCGTGCTGCCCGAGGTCGAGGTCTTCCTGGGCGACGTGCCGATCACCCAGTACGAGACGCCCGGCGGCCAGGAGTTCGCCGACACGATCCTGCCGTTCGTGAACAAGACCAACGTGATCATCCTGGCCAACCACGGCACGGTCAGCTACGGCGAGACCGTCGAACGGGCCTACTGGTGGACCGAGATCCTCGACGCCTACTGCCGCATCCTGATGCTGGCCCGAGGACCTGGGCAGGGTCAACTACTTCACCGAAGCAGAAGACCCGCGAGCTGCTGGACCTGAAGAACAAGCTTGGGCTTCACCGACCCGCGGCTGCAGCCGGGCATGGAGAACTGCGACATCTGCGCCAACGACATCTTCCGCGACAGTTGGAAGCGACACCGGCGTCGAGCGACGCGCCTTCGACGCTCCGCCGCCGATGGGCCCGAAGGCGCCGCCGCGGCTGCCAACGGCACCGCGCCTGACCAGGAAGCACTGATCCAGGCCATCACCGACCGCGTGATGGCCGCGCTGATCAACAATCGAGTCACTGAAGCGGACGTGAGATGCAGAGACACGAGTCGACGACGAGATCGGAAGTGACTGCGACCGCCCTATCTCGTCGTCACTCAATCTCCAGCAGCAACTTTGCTACGACGAACTGCACCATCACGAACACGCTTGGAAACACCATGAAAGTCAGCATCATCGGCGGCGGCGGACTGGTCGGTTCGTGCGCGGCGTTCGCCCTGCAAACCGGCAGCATCGTCCGCGAGATCGCCCTGCTCGACGTCAACGCCGAGCTGGCCGCCGGCCAGGCGCTCGACCTGCTGCACGGCGCCCGGCTACGGCCGATCAGATCATCACTTCCGGCGGCTACGAGCACATTCCCACCAGCGACTTGATCTGCATCACGGCCGGCCTGCGCCGCAAGCCGGACGAAAGCCGGCTGGACCTGATCAATCGCAACGTCGATCTGTTCGTGGCGATCCTGGCCGAGATCCAGCCGCGCGGGCTACAAGCAAGACGCGATCGTGCTGGTCGTCTCGAATCCGGTCGACGTGCTGACCTATCTGGCCGCCCAACGGCTCGACCTGCCGACGAGCCAGGTGCATCGGCCTGGGCACGCAACTCGACACGATCCGCTTCCGCAGCCTGATCGCCGAGCAGCTCGCCGCCGCCGCCGACGCAGGTCGCGGCCTTGATTCTGGGCGAGCACGGCGACAGCATGGTGCCCGATCTGGTCGAGCGCCACGGTCGGCGGGCTGCCGCTCGACAAGTTCCCCGGCTGGACGCCGAACCTGGCCAACGAATTGTTCACGCGCACCAAGGGCTCCGGCGCCGAAGTGATCAAGAAGAAGGGCGGCGCCGGCTTCGCCGTCGGGCATGGCCATTCAGGAAGTGATCCAGTCCATCGCGCTCGACCGCCGCCGCGTGCTGCCGGTCTCCAGCGTGCAGAGCGGCTGCTACGGCATCCGCGACGTGGCGCTTTCCGTGCCCACGGTCGTCGGCCGCGGAGGCGTGGTCGACACGCACGAAATCGAACTGTGGCCGAAGGAAGTGCAGGCCCTGCGCAAAAGCGGCCAGGTGCTGCGGCAGACGGTCGACGCCGTGCTCGAGCGGCTGCAAGCAAAGCAGGAAAGCAACCGATGCCATGGCAAAAATCGCTCGACCGCAAACTGGCCGCGATTCACGCCGATCCGTCCGGCGGCGAAGGACTTCATCCTGGCCGACGCCAAGGATGCCGACATGGCGTTCGGCATCGGCGCGCCGGGCAAGTCGCCCGAGATGCACGCGGCGAAGTCGCGCTTCCGCACGCTGGCCGAGTATCGCGACAGATCCGCGCAGATCGTCCGAGCAGGGCCTGGTCGACATCATGCTGATGTCGGCCAGCACCAACGACGTGCTGACGATTCAGCGAACGGCTTCTTCGAGAACAGCCACGTCACGCCCGCCGCGCGGGCCAACGACACCAGCGACATCTTCGTCGTCCGCAGCGGCCGGTACATCCACGAGCCTCCCGGCCGTTTCGCACCGCCACGCTCGATCACATCCAGTGCGGCCACGTCGAATTGCGAGCCGGCGGAGCGCGACGCGCGGCGCGAATCTGGGCCTGTACAGCGTCACGTTCAACAACGGCTCGACGACGATCTGCGAGCGCTCGAGGACTATCAGCCAGTTTCGCCTAGAGGCCGAAGCGCAAGGGCTTCCGGCATTTCCTGGAAGTCTTCGATCCCAACGCGCCCGACGGGCTCGACGCCGAACAGATCGCCGCAGTTCATCAACGACTCCATCGCCCGCACCCTGGCCGGCGTGGCCGCAGGCGGGCCGGCCGCATGTTCCTGAAGATCGTCTACCACGGCCCGCAGGCGATGGAGGAACTGGTCGGCTACGATCCGCACCTGGTCGTCGGCATCCTGGGCGGCGGCGCCGGCACGACCTACGACGCCTTCAAGCTGCTCGCCGAGGCCAGAAATACGGCGCCCGCGTGGCGCTGTTCGGCCGCAAGATCAACAACGCCGAATGCCAGTTGGCGTTCGTCGAGTTCCTGCGGCTGATCGTCGACGGCGAAGATCAGCCCGGAAGAAGCCGTGCGGGCCTATCACGGCGTGCTGCAGAAACTCGGCATCCGGCCGCACCGTTCGCTGGCCGACGACCTGAAGCTGCAAACGCGGCGTGATGAGCTACGGCGGTTCCTCGACCGTTTCCGTGCCGGCCCCGATTCCTGCGGCCGGCGCCGCGCCAGCGGCCGCCGACGACCACGGGCATGCTCACGGTTCACGCCATGGCGATTGCGGCTGTGGCGGCTCGAGCAAGGCAACGTGCAGTTGCGGAACGGGCGTGAAAAAGCCTGCCGATTCGACGTCGGCCCCTGACTTCAGCCGCATGACGCAGGCCGAAAAACTGGCGTACAACAAGGCGCTGCGGGACCGAATTTTCGGATAAGCGTCTCTCCTTAAGAAGCAAGCAAAAGGAACCGCTGATCCGCGCTAATCATCACTGATTTCGGAAGATCAAGATGAGCGTGAATTCGTGAAGATTAGCGGTTCTGGTTGCGACCGTTTCGATTCTGAGGCCCGCGTTGGGCGTCCGGCGGCAGGGATTTTCGCTTCCTGAGCGGCTGAGAGACGGCTTTGTCTTGCGTCGCGTCCGGATTGCTGAGAGAATGACGACGTTCTAATCGGCGTCTTACGGCGCGGCTGGGAGCGCTTCCTGGCTGCAATCCGTTCTCGGCAGGAGCTCTTTATGTTCTGCGATTGCAAAGCAGTTTTGCGTTGCTCATATACGGCCCTCACGCTCATTGCCTTCGCGAGCGGCTGTGGAGGCGGCGATTCGTCTTCTCGTCAGGTCGCAAGCTCGTCCGGCGCGGCGCCCGCAACCAATCCGGCAATGATGCCGGGCGCTGAGCCTGGCGCAGCCGCTCCAGCAAGCGCCGATGCCTGGGACAGAGCCTGCCGCTGCCATGCCGCCTGGCGCATGCCGGGCGATCCCGCAGCAGGCGGAACGCCCGCAGATTACCAGCAACAGATGCAACAACAAAATGCGGCTGCAGCTCAGGCAACGTTCCTGGCGCGGATCCCGCCGGTTATGTTCCGCCCGCAGCCGGCGACCCGGCTGCTGCCGGAATGCCCGGGGATCCGGCAGGCTATGTGCCGCCTGCGGCCGGCGTCCCGCCTGCCGCCGGCATGCCGGGCGATCCGGCGGGTTATGTTCCGCCGAACGTGCCGCCTGCCGGCGCCGAGGGCATGCCTGCCATGCCGGGCGTCGCAGGCGCCAATCCTCCTGGAGCCAATCCGCCCGGTTACATGCCGCCGCCGCCAGCCGCAGGCGTTGAGCCGATGCCAGGCGTCGCTCCGCCCGCGGGCATGACTCCTGAGATGCAGGAACAGATGCGGCGCCAGGCCGGGGCGAACGGCGGCCACCGGCCGCAGGGCTGCCGCCGGGTCAAATGCCTGCCGGAGCGGCCATGCCGGGCCAGGTTCCGCCCGGCGGCGAAATGCCCGGCTTCGACCCGCAATTTGGCGCGGCGGAGCCGGCAACCAATCGCCGTTTGGCGGGAACGTTGAGCCCGGTACGCCGCAGTTCGTCGTTCAGCAATTTCTTAACCGACTGCGCTCCGGCGACGTCAACGGCGCAGAAGACCTGTTCAGCCGCAAGGCAACTGGCAAAGCCAAGGTGATCCGCAGCGGCAAAGCCAGCGAGTCAATGATTTCAGAATTGAAAGAGGGCGTGAACGACGTAACCGCGCAGCCTGCGATGAACTTGCTCGGCAAGCACGTCATCGTGCTGGAAGAGAACGCCTCCAGCGCCACCCGCCGCCCCGGCGCCTCAACAAACGACTACCCGCGGCCGTCCGCGACGCCAAACGGATCGCAGCGGCAAGGCGACCCGCAAGGTGCAGTTCACGGTCGTCGAAGAGGAAGGCCAAATGGTGATTCAGGACATTAGGATTCACGTCACCGTGGCTTCAATTCGCAATCGCTAGGCCTGCGGAGAACACGAGGCGCCAGGCGAATCCCGCTTGCGGCGGCGATCTCAGCAAACAAAAGACGGGGCGTGGTGATTCGCCGTGCCGCTGTTTGTCTCGCGCGGCGGTCAGTCGAAATCTTTGTTGCATTTTGCAGCCCCCTTGGCCCAAACGGTTGCCACCGCCCTTGCCTCGGTTTACGCTGGCGGTGTCTCCTTTTGTCGCGTGACAAAAGCTCTTGGGAGCCCGCCTGCCGCCCAAGTTCCGAGCGCCGGCTTTGGAAGAGATCGGAACGATACTGACAGCGTTTTTCGCTTCCTCGTTTTTTTCGCGTCCTGAGGTTCTTTGACTTATGCTCGCGCTTCGATCGCGCCCGCTCTGGGCGTTGCCGCTGCTTTTGCTGTATGCGCTTGCCTCGCAAGGCCCTGTCTCTTCGGCCGACGAGGCGCCGGCGGCTCCGGTGAACCGTCCCTTGAGTCCGGAAGCGTCTTTGGAGCAATTCCGGCTTCCCGACGGTCTGGAACTCGAACTTGTCGCCGCCGAACCGGAAATCGTCGACCCGGTGGCGATCCGCTTTGATGAATTTGGCCGGCTTTGGGTGGTCGAAATGCGAGACTATCCGAATGGACCCGGCGACGGGCGTCCGCCGCTGTCGCGCATCAAACTGCTGGAAGACCGCGACGGCGACGGGCGATTTGAAAAAGCGACGACGTTCGCCGACGAACTGCTGTTCGTCACCGGCGTACAGCCGTGGAAAGGAGGCGTGTTCGTCACGCTCTCCGGCAAGGTCGAATGGATGCAGGATCAGGACGGCGACGGCCGCGTCGATCATCGCGAGACGTGGTTCACCGGCTTTGCGGAAGAAAACCCGCAGTTGCGCCAATCATCCGCGTTTCGCGCTCGACAACCGAATCTATGTTTCCAACGGACTGCGCGGGGGCGTCGTGGTCAATCGGAAGCAGAAGTCGGACAAACCGCTGTCGATCAGCGGTCGCGATTTCCGCTTTGAACCATTCTCGGCCGACTGCCAGGCGATCTCGGGATCCGGTCAATTCGGACTTACGTTCGACGACTACGGCAATCGCTTCAATTGCAGCAACCGAAATCCCATGATGCACGTGGTGCTGGCCGAACATTACCTGGCCCGCAATCCTCTATTGACCGTACCCTCCGTGGTGAATGACGTGGCAGCCTCGGGCGAGGCTTCTCACGTCTATCCGATCAGCCAGGCCTGGACCACGTCCATCCTGCACGCCGGACAGTTTACCGCGGCTTGCGGAGTGGAGTGCTACCGCGGAGACGCCTTGCCGGCGGAGTTCTACGGCAACGGCCTGACCTGCGAGCCGACGGGCAACCTGGTCCATCGCGAAGTGCTGAAGCCGACCGGCGCAACATTCGCTTCGCATCCGGCCCGCGAAGGCGTTGAGTTCCTGGCCACGCCGGACTCCTGGTTTCGTCCGGTCAACCTTGAGACCGGCCCGGACGGCGCACTCTATGTAGTCGACATGTACCGTTGCGTCATCGAGCATCCGCAGTTCGTCCCTGAAGAACTGAAGGCGCGGACCGGATCTGCGTTATGGCGATGATCGCGGGCGAATCTACCGCATTGTTCGCGTCGGCGGCGCAAAAGCGCCGGCATCGAAGCCGATGGCTTCACGCTCGGCGGCCGAGTGGGTCAAGTCGCTGGCCAGCGGGAATTCGTGGCAGCGAGAAACCGCCGCTCGGCTGCTCTTTGAAAAGCAGGACCGCTCGGTGCAAGCCGCGTTGGAAAGCCTGGCGAAAACGTCGACGGATCCTCGTGCACGAGTTCATGCCTTGTGGGCGCTAAATGGCCTGCGAGTGCTTTCGAACGCCATGCTGCAGGCCGCTTTGAGCGACGACCATCCTCGCGTGCGCGAACAGGCCATTTTGCTTGCCGAGGCGAAACTGGCAGAAGACGCAGAATTGCGCAAACAGGCGCTGGCCTTGGCAAGCGACGCCGACGCTCGCCTGCGTTTCCAACTTGCGTTGAGCTTGGGCGCCGCGCCCGGCGCCGATGCGATTGCGGCCTTAACTCAGATTGCGCTGGCCGGGGCGGATGACGTCTGGACCCGACGGGCCGTGGCCGCTTCGATTGGCGACAACCCGGCGGAATTGCTGTTGGCCGTCCTGGCTGCTCCGGCGCCCGAGCAGAAAGCCGGCGAGGGTCGCCTGGCCTTGGCGAGCGAGTTCTCCCAGTTGGTCGGCGCCGGAAAGAATCCGGACAAGGTAGCCGCCGTCGTCGCGGGGTTGGCGGCCTTGCCTGCCGACGGCGAGACACAGCGGCTTTCGTGGTCCGCCGCACTCGGCTTGGCTAAGGGGCTCCGCTCTCGCGGCGCCTCGTTGGCGGGCATCCTCGCCGGACGCCCCGCCGCCGACGAAGTGCTGCATTTATTCAAACAGGCGTCGGCTTCGGCCCAAGACGAACATGCGCCGCTTAACGTACGCTTACAGGCGTGCGCCATGCTCGAATACGCCGGTTTCGATCTGGCCGGACCGGCGCTGATTGCCATCATCGAGTCAGAGGCCGCGCAGGATTTGCGTTTGGAGGCCGTTTCTGCGCTCTCGGCGCAATCGTCTCCGGAGGTGCCGCGCGTGATGCTCGAGCAACTGCAGCAACAGACGCCTGCCGTACGGCGGGCAATGCTCACCGCGCTGATTGCCAATCCGCGGCGCGTGGCGATGCTGCTCGATGAAATCGAAGCCGGCAATCTTCGCGCTACGGAACTCGATCCGCTGCAGGCCCGCCGCTTAGCCGCACATTCCGACCCCGAGTTGCGGGCCCGCGCGACAAAGCTGCTCGCTTCCGCACTGCCGGCCGACCGATCCAAGGCCCTGGCCGATTATCGCGAAGCTTTGCAGCTCAAGGCCGACCCGGAGCACGGTCGGGAAATTTTCAAGAAGACCTGCACCGCCTGTCACCGCATCGGAACGCTAGGAGTCGACGTGGCGCCAAGCATCGCCGACTCGCGTACAAAGACCCAAGAGCAATTGCTGATCGACATCTTGCAGCCGAGCAAGGCCATCGACAACAACTATGTCAGCTATTCGGTCATCACGGCCGACGGCCAGTCGCTTGTCGGCATCATCGCCGCCGAAACTGCCTCATCCGTGACGCTGAAGATGCCGGAGAACAAGGTCGTCTCGCTCCTACGCAGCGAAATCGACGAGCTTCGCTCCAACGGCATCTCGCTCATGCCGGACGGTCTGGAACGAGGCATTTCCAAACAGGATATGGCCGACCTGATCTCGTTCATCAAGAACTGGCGGTACATCGAATCCGATGTCCCGGCGCGGGCGGGAAAATAGGTCCTATCCTCCGCCTCGTCGCTTCATGTAATACCGTTGCACTTCCGGCATGCAGCACTGCCCGCTGGGAGCTTTCGTGGTGCATTGAGCATCGGACGTTTTTGTTTTGGCCAGCAAGGCGCGGACCCGGTCCACGACGCCTTCGCTCAGGTCCTGCTCAATCTCATCGCACGTGAATCCGAAACAGGGGCAGATCGGCGCATCGGGATCTTTGGGGTACACTGATCGCGACAAACGATCGACGGCGACGGTCCGTTCGAACAGGTCGAAGTACGCGACTTCGCACCGCGCAAACGGGCAGAAGTAGGCCGTCTCGGGCAAGTTGCGGCGATCTTCGTCGGAAAGTTGAGCCGTTAACGTCTCGTCGCCGACCTGTACGCCCAGCGAGCCGCAGCGCGGACAGTGTGCGGCGCCCGTGTCTTCGGGCTCTTTGACGAATGCTTTGTTCATGGTCGTCGCGACTCGAGATGCAATAGCCGGCGGGCGGCCCCGTGACGGAAATCGACGCTTTCTACACCATAAATCGTAAGACAGGAGATTCCTAGATGGGTAAGCTGGCCGGCAAGGTGGCGTTGGTGACCGGCGCGGGCCGCGGCATCGGCCGAGGCATCGCTCGCGGTTTGGCCCGCGAGGGCGCCTCGCTCATTCTCGCGGCGCGAAACGAAAGCGAACTGGCCGCCGCCGCCAACGAGGTCAAGGCCATCGGGGGAGAGGCCCTCGCCGTCCCGGCCGACGTGACCAGTGAAGAACAGGTCGACGCCTTGTTCGCAAAACTGCGAGAACGGTTCGGCCGTCTGGATCTGCTCGTCAACAATGCCGGCGCGTTCGACGGCGGACCGCTCGAGGAGCTCTCCGTCGAAGATTGGGACAAAGTCATTGCCGTGAACCTGCGGGCGCCGTTTCTCTGCACGCGGGCCGCAATGCGGATGATGAAACCGCAGGGCGGCGGGCGGATCATCAACATTGGCTCCATCTCCGCCCAGCGAGTGCGATACCACTCCGCTCCTTATTCCGCCTCAAAGCACGGTCTCTGGGGCCTGACTCAGGTCACGGCGCTTGAGGGCCGCGATCACGGCATCACCTGCGGCTGCCTGCATCCCGGCAACATTCAGGTCGAGCGGCGGTTGACGGAGCGGGTCGAAGATGCGGAGCCGATGATGACCGTCGACGAGATCGCCGAAGTCGCGGTGCTGATGGCCTCGCTGCCGCCGCACGTGGAAATGCTTGAAGCGATCGTGCTGCCCAGCAAACAACTCTATGTCGGCCGCGGCTGACCGACGCCGGCGTCTCATGCAGATCGGCGGCGAGGAGCCGCCCGGGAGATCAAGATTGCCGTCCCTTCGGTCGCCGGTGCTTATCGCTCTTGCGACGTCCGATCAACCTAGGTTCGGCTGAAGGCCGGCCAAGGCGAGCTTCTCCCACAGGCCTCGCTACGGGTCGAATCGACGCTGCGTTACTCGCTGAAACTGGACTTCGATTTCGACTTTGATTTTGATTCTGGTTTTGATTTGGTCGTGAACTTGAGCTTGTCGGGGTTTTTGCCCATCTGCAGTTCGCGCAGGTACTTTTGGGCCGGGCCCTTCTCCTTGCCGTCAATCTTGCCGTTGCCGTTGGTGTCGAACCGCTTCATGAAGGCGTCGTATTGTTCCTTCTGAGCCTTCTGGTACTCCGCCATCCATTTAGCAAACATTTGCTGCTGTTTCTTCATGGCTTGCTGCATGGCTCGCGATGAACCGCGCCCGCGACGGGCCTCGGCTCGGGGCGCCAATAGCTGAAAGCAGCAACCTGCGAGCAGCAATGCCAGAGCGATCCTTGCGAGCCGAAGGCATGAGGGACGTCGAGTCGTTGCAGTAGCCGCGACGAGATGTTTCATCTCATGATTCTCCTTGATGTCCAGATCATGGCAGGAACCCATTGCCCAACGAGCGGCGTTGGGGCCCTGACCTTCCTTAAGCTCCACTTCGCAGCATGATAACGCACCGGGCACCGGAATGTTATATTGTCAAAGTGTTACAAGTTTGAAAGCATCTCCCCTGCACGCCTGCCGCGGGAATGGCGGCGCTTGGCAGCACCGCGAGGCGCCAGTCAACGCAACTTATGATATTTATTGATGTTACGAATACATTCAGCCATTTGGGGGTGGCGATCCGTCGGGGAGAGTCGGTCTTGCACGTCGCATTGCGCTGCGGCCCTCCCGGCACAGTCGCTATCGCTCCGCCTCGCGTTGGAACGCCTGGCAAGATCCCGCCGGCAGCACCGAAAGCCCGCATGCGCGGCCTGCGCGTGTAGGTTATGCTGAAGCTTTCTCTCAGCCAGCCCTCAGCTTAGATCGATGAGTCGCCGTCGCGCAATCCAACAAAAACCGACGCCCCGGCCGCTCCCTGCTCCCGCCAGCATTCCCCCCTGGCAGTGGTTCACGCTGGCGGCCGCGTTGCCGCTGGCAATCTGCGCGGCGAAATTGAATCTCGATTTGTGGCACGATGAGATCTACACGTTGGACGTCTTCGTGGCCGGCGGCCCCAGGAAGATCGTCACCGATTATTCGTTGCCGAATAACCATGTCTTCTACTCGCTGTTGCTCTGGCCCGTTCATCTGATTTCGGACAACAGCTTCGCGTTGCGTTTGCCTTCGTTCGTTTTCGCGGCCGCAACCATGTGGCTGACGTATCAACTGGGACGACGCCTTAACGACCTGCGCACGGGCGTGCTGGCAGTCGTTTTGCTGGGCCTGAATCAGATGTTTCTGATTCACGCAATGCTCGTCCGCGGCTACAGTCTGTCGATGTTTCTCTTTGCCTGGCTTTTCAACCTGGCTGTCCCTGCCGAAGTCGGCTGGAGAACTTCGCGGCTCGTGCAAATCGCACTCGTAGGCGCCGCGTTTTTGTATGTGATGCCGACGAACGTGCTGTTCTTCCTGCCCCTGGCATCTATCGCCGTGGCGTGGGCGATCTGGCCTCCATCCGTGTTGAGCTCTGTGAACCGGGCTGCCGCCGCATGCAGCGCAAACAACAGGCGTCGCGTCGTCATGATCGCCGGGGCATGGGCCGCCGCAGTCGCACTGTCGGCCCTGTGTTATGCGCCGATTATCCAGCAGGTTCTCAATCAGCGAGGGCCGCGGACGGGGTACTCCGTTGCCGGCTTGTTCATGCTGATGAAAAACTTCGTGACGCCGGCTCAGCACGATTTCTGGCCGCTGCTTCCGTTAGTCGGACTCGGGTTGGTCGTCTGGGCAGTGCGTCGCGTGCGCGGTTTGGCGACGGCGTCTCCGGCCCTGCCGACGGCCGCGGCGATTTGTTTCTGCGCGGTATTCGCCCTCAGTGCGTTGCTCCAGATCAGCCCCTTCCCAAGAAACTTCTGCCCGCTGCTGCCTCTGATTGCGATCATGGAAGCCTGGGCATTGGGCGAATTGGCGAAAGCAGTCCCTTGGAAGTCGCCGGCGGTCGAGGCAAAAACCGCCTGGGCTGCAGCGTTGATCGTCGCCGCCGTCCTGGCGCCGCAACTGTGGACCTACCCTGATCGGCTGGCCGCCTATTGTCGCCGGCATCCCGGCGCTCATGACGGTTATTTCAACTACTATGCCGCCAACTATCGTCCCTCTGCCGTGGTCGAGAGCTTGTACGAGCGGACGTCGAACGGCCGGCCTTTTCGCATCTTCTTCTCTGACGAAGACCACCTGAACCTGTTTTATTATTTCCAACGCCTCGGGCAGCCCGTGGCGGGCGGAAGCGAAACCGACCGAGGCGAAGTCTGGCCGACCAAGATCTATGTCATTGGACCGGCCGCGCCGGATTGGCGGAGTTTGTCTGAAAAATCGGGGCTGAGCGAGAAGACGCTGCGAGAGTTTCCCGAACTGGCGGAGTTCGGATACTACCGCCTGTACGGGTCAACGGAGTTCGTGCCAACCGAGGAAGCCAAGTGAAGCGGCCGCTCTTGCCTGATCGAAATTCCCGGCCTGGTCCTCGTCGCCAGCCAGCTCTTGCGGCGTTATCAACGCTCGCGATGCACGGTTCCTTTCCTTGATGAGCGTCTCGCCGAGGGCCTGCACGGCAGGCCCTTGACAATCGACAACGGGACAAACACGCTGGCAGGATGGCACTTCCGCAAAGCAAGCCCGCCGCGATCATTGAAACGCAATCGCTGACAAAGCGCTACGGCGACGTCACCGCGTTGAACGGCTGCAGCCTGCTGATCGAGCGTGGCGAGGTGTATGGCTTGCTGGGCCCTAACGGATCGGGCAAAACGACTTTAATCCGCCTGCTGATGGGCTTTTTGCGCCCACGTCCGGCTCAGCGCAGATTGACGGCCTGAATTGCTACCGCGACAGCGTGGCTGTGCACCAGCGCGTCGCCTACTTGCCCGGCGATGCCCGCCTGTTTCCTCAGATGCGCGGCCGCGAGGTGCTCAAATTCTTTTGCGACGTCCGCCCCGGCGCCAGTTTCCGCCGCGGCTGGACCTGGCGGAGCGGCTGCAACTGGAACTGTCTCGCAGAGTGTCGATGCTTTCGACGGGCATGCGGCAGAAGCTGGCGCTGGCCGCCGTTCTGGCGGCCGAAACTCCGCTGTTGATTCTCGACGAGCCGACCGCCAACCTCGACCCGAACGTTCGTAGCGAGGTACTGAGCCTGGTTCGCGAGGCGCGCCAGGCGGGCCGCACGGTGATCTTCTCATCGCACGTCATGGACGAATCGGAGCAGGCCTGCGATCGTGTCGGCATCATGCGTCGCGGCGAATTGGTTCACGTCCAGCGCGTGGCCGAGGTACGGCGGCAGCACCGGATCCGGGCGCGGCTCACGGGGCCGTTGCCGAACGTACCGCGGGAACTCGCCGCTCAGCTCACCATTTCAGCTTCGGCAGAGGACGTCACGATTCATACGCCCGGCGAACTGTCGCCGTTGCTCGGCTGGCTGGCGACGTTGCCCCTGGCCGAAGTCAACGTCGAGCCGCTCGGCTTGCGGGCGATCTACGACAGCTTCCACCCGCTCGACGGCAATAACGGCTGCGGGGACAGAGAAAGCGACGCCAAACGCGACGAGCGCGAACGAGTGTTGCAGTGGGCGACCCAGGGAAGAACGGCATGAACAGGGCGCTGTGGACGAAATCGTTCCGCGAAGCGCGGCTGCTGCTCTTCGCGCTCTCGCTGTTGATGTTCGTCTTCAACTGGCTGTTCGTGTGGCTGACCAGCCTGGTGGACCTGGGCGCCTACAAGTTGATCATGCAGGCCTTGCCCGGCGAACTGCAATCGATGATCAACCTGCCGTTGTCCAAGCTGGCCACGGATACCGGTCGGATCGCGTTGGCCTACATCGATCCGGTGGCGGTGTTCGCCGTGCTGAGTTGGGCCCTGGCTCGCGGTTCGGACTGCGTCGCCGGCGAACTTGGCCGGGGCACGATGGAGATGCTGCTGGCGCAGCCGGTCAGGCGGCTCTCGATTTTGACGATCCACGCCGTGGTCACGACCTTTGGCGCCGCCGTGCTGGCGGCCTCAGCCTGGCTGGGCACCGTGCAGGGGCTGGCGGCGTGCGGCATGTCGGACGGAGTGGCGTACGCGGACTTTATCCCCGCGGCAGGCAACTTGTTTGCGTTGGCGTTTTTCCTGGCGGCCGTCAGTTCGATGATCTCAGCTTGCGAAAGCTACCGCTGGCGCCGATCGGCATCATGGGCGGTTTCTACATGGTGCAGCTCGTCATCAAAGTCATCGGCCGCCTGGCGCCCAAGTTCGACTGGCTCCTGTATGGAACCTTCCTGGGAGCGTTCGAACCCCAGGTCATGGCCGTGAACCCCGAGCGGGCTTGGGAGCTGAGCCTGCGGTACGACGGCGCACTGCTCGGGCTGGGACTGGCGGCGTATGTGCTGGCGGCGGTCGTCTTCTGCCGGCGAGACTTGCCGGCGCCGCTGTAAGCGTCGCGTCAAGTTCCGATAGCGTTTTTTCGGCTCGTGCGTCATAATGCGCAAAGTGACGCCCTCTGTTCGACCGCCTCCCTTGTGAGGAGCATAACTTCGATGCCGAAACGTTCGCTGTTTCTCCGCCTGTTGACCGTCGCGCTGGTCGCCGTGGGAGTCGCCTCTCCCGCCATCGCCGAAGATGCAGGCCAGGAGGATCTCAACCGGGCTATTGAGGCCAAGTTGTCCGCGGAGTCGTTCCGCGAGTTGGGTCTGGTCGCCGATCTGTGCCAAAGCGCCATCACCAAGGGGCTGAGTAAGGAAAGCGAGTCCTTCGCGAAGCACTTGCTGGCGTCTACGCTGCTCAAGCGGGCTGACGCGGTCAGCAGCCCGCTGGTAGACGGCGGGCAATTCGACGTACAGAGCGCCCAGCGGTGGCGCATCGCCGTACAAGAACTGGAGTTGGCGATCAACGCCGATCCGGAAATGGCGCAGGCCCAACTGCTGATGGGCAAGCTGCAAGCGTTGCCGTTCGGAGACGCCGAGCGAGCGAAAAAAGCGCTCGATGCCGCCGTCCGGCTGACAGCCGACGACGCCGCCGACCGCGCCGAGGCGCTCCGCCTGCGTGCGTCGGTGGAGAAAGACCACGAGAAACAACTGGCCGATCTCAACACCGCGATCCAACTGGCGCCGGGCGACGCCCGGCCGTTGCGCGATCGCGGCAACGTCTATTTGCGCAGAGCAAGGCGCAGGAAGCCTTGAAGGATTTCGACGCCGCCTTGAAACTCGATCCCGAGGACTCAGCCACGTTCGAAGCCCAGGGGCTGGCGTACGGGATGCAGGAGAAATGGGACGAAGCCCGCGACGCCCTGACCCAGGCGGCCGACTTGAATCCCGACTCGCCCGTGCCGATGATTCAGCGGGGCCGCATCAACCTGCTCGCCGGCGATAACGACGCCGCGGTTAACGACGCTACGTTGGCTTTGCAGATTTCGCCTAATAACGTCTACGCCCTGCTGCTGCGGCGCAAGCGCACGGCGAGCAGAAGCAATGGGAGAAGGGCCTGGCAGACGCCGAGCAAGCCGTCACGTTGGCGCCGGGCGCCAGTCAGTCGCTCCGGATCTGGGCGATGCTCGTGGCCGCCGCGGGCAAGATCGATGAAGTGCTGCCCGAATTGGAGCGGCAGCACCGTCAATCCCCGGAAGATACGGCCGCGTTGCTGCGTTTGGCCATGATTTACGGGTCCAAGAAACAGTTTGAGAAGGCGATCGACGCCTACAGCGATACGTTGCAGCATGAGCCAACCAACTGGTTCGCCTTTCAAGGCCGTGCCGACACGTATCTGAGCATCGGCAAGCAGGCCGAGGCCATGGCCGACTATGAAAGGCGCTCAAGCATGACCCGAACAACAGCGGCGTGCTGAACAACCTGGCGTGGGTGCTGGCGACTTCGCCCGAACGAGAAGCTTCGCGACGGCAAGCGATCGATCGAGCTGGCCAAGCAAGCCTGCGAGGTCACCGACTACAAGCAGGCCCACATCCTCAGCACGCTGGCCGCCGCTTACGCCGAGACGGGCGATTTCGACACGGCATCGAAAGTGGTCCAGAAAGGCCGTGGAGATGGGCACCGACGAGCCATGAAGGAACAGCTGCTCCAAGGAGCTGAAAAGCTACGAGGCCACAAGCCTTGGCGCGAGACTGCGGCACGAGCCGGCGAAGGCCGAGAGGCGACAGCAGCCGCGACCTTCGAACGACGAAACCGCCCGCAACAAGAGCGGGAGATAGGGCGTCTGGATCGCGCCGACGCCTGGCACTCGTTTGCGAGTACACCGCCAGCGACAGCTTGCGCAAGCACATGCTGGCCGTCGAAGCGGCCATGCGAGCCTACGCCCGCAAGTTCGGCGAGGACGAGAAGAATGGGGCATCGTCGGCTTGCTGCACGACTTCGACTACGAGCGTTGGCCCGATCCGCCGGACCATCCGCTCAAGGGCGCCGGCGATTCTCGCCGAGCGGGGCTATCCGGAACACGTGATCTATGCCATCAAGTCGCACGCCGACTACCTGCCCGACTGCCCGCGGCGTCTCGCCGCTTGGACAAGACGCTGTACGCCTGCGACGAGCTGGCGGGGTTCATCACGGCCGTGGCCAAGGTGCGTCCCGAGGGCATCCGCGGCATGCAGAGCGGCGAGCGTGAAGAAGAAGCTCAAGCAGAAGGCTTCGCCGCCGCCGTCAATCGCGAGGACATCACCCGCGGCGCCGAAGACTGGGCGTCGATCTGAGCGAGCATATCCAGTTCGTGATCGACGCCATGCAGCCGTCGGCGCCGAACTGGGGCTGCTGCGGTAAACGCCTGGCCGGAACTTGCGGCGTTGCCGACCGCCGCTGGCCGCGCGGCGCTGACTCGCGGTCATTCGTCAGTCGGTAGACTGCTCATGCGAGGTTCCGACCGATTTCCACGCCACGGGCCAGACGTCGAAACGCCATCGAGGGAGTTCCCCATGCGGCATGTCTGCCTGGCCGGAAGAAGTCGATGTCGTCGCCGCCTCCGCCAATGACGCCTCGCCGGCGGCCAGGCGCCAGCCGCCGCATGATGAGTCAAAACGGCGGCAAATAGACGACATCGGAAAGAACAACACCACCAGGAATGCAAGCGGCAGCTTGCCCGGCGGCCACGTAACAGACGCCCAGCGAGATGCCGAGCAATTTGCTCCAGAAGCCGAGCACCAGCAGATTGCGGTTTTCCGCCGGATTCGCAGCGACACGATCAATAACCGACGCCGAACAAACCGACCAGCATGCCGACCAGTTGGATCGGCAGCATCAGGTGCGGCTTGGCGACTCCCATGAATTTGAATGACTCGTGATAGAACAGCAGCATCGTTATGCCGGCCAGAATGTTATAGCCGCCGACGAACCACAACAGTCGCTTCATCCAAAGCGGTTCCATGCCGCGACTCCTTTTGCCGGCCAGGCAGCCGCGTGCTAATCGGCGACGGCCTGTCCTTCGCCTTCCGCTCGGGCTTGCATATGCTTCGGCCCAGGCCAACAGGTCTTCGACGCCCTTGCGGTGGCAGAAGTCGCCGAACGTTTCGCCGCGGATGCCGGGCCTGTTTGAAGTACGTGAACAGCGGCCATCAGCGTCGCACGACCACTTCGGCCAGGAACCAGGTCTTTGTAGACGAAGTTCAACCGGTCGCCGAGCAGTCGTCCGCCGACGAAGACCGTGTACTTGCCGGCCGCCTTGCCGACCAGGCCGATGTCCGAGTTATAGGGACGGGCGCAGCCGTTCGGGCAGCCGGTCATGCGAATCGTAAATCGCTCGCCCGACAGACCCAGCCTGGCCAGTTCCACCTCGACCTCGTCGATCAGCCCCGGCAAAGCCCGTTCGGCTTCGGTGATGGACAACCCGCAGGTCGGCCAGGCGACGCAGGCCATCGACCAGCGCCGGGCGTTGGAGATTTCATGCGGACAGCTTGACGCCGTGTGCGCGGAGGACGTCTTCCACGCCCACGCGGTCGTTCCGGCGCCAGGTCCGTAAGCAATATGCTCTGGTGCGCCGTCAGCCGGATACTTGGCCGGAACGTGCGGCAAATCTCGCGCAGGGCCGTCTTCAACTGCAAGCCGTCCTGGTCGTGGATCCGGCCGTTTTCAATGTTCAGCCCGTAAAACCAGCGGCCGTCGCCCTGGTCGTGCCAGCCGAGATGGTCGTCGAACCCGTGCACGTCGTCCGGGTGCGGCTCGGGGAGCTGCTGGCCGTAGTATTCTTCGACCTTGGCCTTGAAGCGCTCCAGGCCCCAATCGTTGATCAGGTACTTCAACCGAGCGACCTTGCGGTCGGCCCGATTGCCGAAGTCGCGCTGCACCTTGATGATGTCGGTGGCCACGTCAACCACCTGGTCCGGCGTGACGAAAGCCATCCGCTTGGCGACGCGCGGGGAAGGTCTTCTTGGCGCTGGGCGTGACGCCCATGCCGCCGCCGACCAGCAGGTTGTAGCCGACGATCTGGTAGTTCTGGCAGATCGCCAGCAGGCCCAGGTCGTTGGCGTACAGGTCGACGCAGTTGTCGCCGGGCAGGCCGATCGCCGTTTTGAACTTGCGCGGCAGATAGGTCGGGCCGTAGATCGGTTCGACCTCATCGCTGGCCATTCGGACCGCCCGCCGACCAGCTGATCTTCTCGCCGCTGTCGGGATCGCGTCAGCCAGATTTCGTGATAGGCCGTGGTCCGCGGGGCCAGATGCTCGGCCAGGCGGTCGGCCAGTTCCTGCATCTGAGCGTGAACCGGATCGTGGTGATGCGGCGCGGGCAGCACATGATGTTGCGTTCGACGTCGCCGCAGGCAGCCAGCGTCGAAAGCTGCACCTCGTTGATGCGGTGAATCGCTTCCTTCAGGTTCTGCTTCACCACGCCGTGCAACTGCAAGCCTTGGCGCGTGGTGACCCGTAGCGTGGTGTTGCCCACCTCGTCGCACAGGTCCAGCTCCGCCAGCAATTGGTCGCTGGTCAGCTTGCCGCCCGGAATGCGTCGTGCGGACCATGAACGATGAATGCCTTGTCGCTCTTGCCCCCTGCCCGCGCGGCTGGCGGCGCGATGATCGCGGTCGTCCTGCTGGTACGTGCCGTGATGCTTCAGCAGTTGAATGCTCTCTTTGCCGAAAAAGTCGTTGCCATCGACCAGTTCGTCGCGGATCTCGCCGCGCAGGTAATTGCTTTCCGCCTTAAAGCCTTCCACCGGACTGAGCTTGGGATTGTCTGACATGGCTGCCAAAGAATTGGAGAAACGGAAACGGCGAGCGCCAGGAAGGAGCCGAAGCCGCTCGCCTGAAAATGGTCACGTACTTGACTACCATTGTCATAATTGAGTGGCAATCAGTCAACAGGATAGCTTGCCTGGAATCCCAAGTCACTAGATCTTTCTCGAGTGACAATCCCTGCTTGTGAGCTGGACACTTGGCCGTTAGCATGCCCCCATGCCCGAGGACAGTTCAGAACACGTACCAACTCAACGAAATCCCCTCCGGCTTGGGCTGGCGGTTTGGCTGGCAACGGGCTTCTGGATCGGCTTCATTCCGTTCGCCCCAGGCACGTGGGGAACGCTGTGGGGCATTCCGCTTGCCTGGGGGGTATCTCAGCTTCCGGAGCTCTGGATGCAGTCCGCGGCTATCGCGGCAGTTTGTGCGGCCGGCATTCCCATTTGTACGGTAGCCGCCAGGCGTCTTGGCGGCCGCAAAGATCCCGGCGCCATCGTGCTGGATGAGATCGCCAGTCTGCCTATCACGTTCCTGATGTTGCCGCTCCAGCCGACGGTGGTCGTCGCGGGCTTTCTGCTGCATCGCTTTTTCGACATTCTCAAACCTCAGCCGGCTCGGGCGCTGGAGCGGCTCCCGGACGGCTTCGGCATCATGGCGGATGATTGGATCGCGGGCATTTACTCGAACCTGGCGCTGCATCTGCTCGTCTGGTGGAATCCGGCAGGGCTATTCGCCCAGTGACATTCGGCGCCACTGAGCCGAAATTTGCCCGAACGCAAAAGCCGGCGGACCGCTGACAGTCGAGTGCGTTTTGCTAGAATGGCGCCTCGTTCGGTTATTTGGCGAATTGCCAGGCACGCGACGTTATCCGCGAGCGGAAGCGTGCTGCATTGTGTCCTGTATCGGCGCGTCCGGCAGGAAAGAAAGGCTCACCGTGACCGCGATCGTGATAGACGGCAAGGCGCTTGCCGCAGAGTTGCAAGCCGACCTTGCCGTCGAGGCGGCCGAATTCATCCAGAACAACAGCGTGTTCCCTTGCCTGGCGGCCGTGCTGGTCGGCGAGAACCCGGCCAGCGAGGTCTACGTTCGCAACAAGCGCAAGGCCTGCGAACGCGGCCGGAATTGAAAGCCAACTGCACCGCCTGCCCGCCGACGTGTCGCTCGACGATTTATTGGCGTTAGTCCATAAGCTGAACAAAACGCCGGAAGTACATGGCATTCTGGTGCAACTGCCTCTGCCGCCGCGGGTTGGACGAAGCACGCGTGCTGCACTCGGTCAACCCGTTGAAAGACGTCGATGCTTTTCATCCAGAAAATGTCGGACGGCATCGTTCAAGGCAAACCGCGTTTTCTGCCGTGTACTCCGCACGGCATTCAGCAGTTGTTCGTTCGCCGCAGCATTCCCACTGCCGGGCGCCACGTCGTCATCGTCGGCCGCAGCGATATCGTCGGCAAGCCGCTGGCCAATATGCTGATGCAGCGCGGTCCCGAAGCCGACGCCACGGTGACGGTCTGCCATAGCCGCACGCCCAATCTGGCCGAAATGACCCGCCAGGCCGACATCCTGGTGGTGGCCATCGGCCGAGCGAAGTTCGTCACGGCCGACATGGTCAAACCCGGCGCCGTGGTGGTCGACGTCGGCATCAATCGCACGGAAGCCGGGCTGGTCGGCGACGTTGACTTCGAAGCGCGTGCGCAGGTGGCCGGCATGATTACGCCTGTGCCGGGCGGCGTGGGCCCATTGACCATTTCGATGCTGCTGCACAACACGCTCCATGCGGCACGGTTGCAACAGACCTAGCGGACTCGACGCCCGATCCGTTTGATTATTTCGCCCCTCGACAGCGAGCGTTTCCCATGCCTTCTCGTATCGCTGCAGTCTTTGGCATCTTGTTGGTTTCAGGATCCGCGTTGGGGCAGGCGCCGCCGGTGCGGTACGACGCGATCATTCGCGGCGGCGCGGTTTACGACGGCAGCGGCCAACCGCCCGTCCAAGCCGACCTGGCAATCGTGGGCGACAAAGTCGCCGCAATGGGCGACCTGAGCAAGGCCCAGGCGAAACTGGAAGTAGACGCCCGCGGCCTGGCCGTCGCCCCGGGCTTTATCAACATGCTTTCCTGGGCCGGCGAAGCGCTGCTGCACGACGGCCGGTCGCAAAGCGACCTTCGCCAAGGCGTCACGCTGGAAGTCTTCGGCGAAGGCTGGTCGATGGGACCGCTCACCAAGACCATGCGGGCAGACATGATCAAGTCGCAAGCAGACGTCAAATTTGACGTCCCCTGGACTACGCTCGCCGAATTTCTCCAGTATCTTCAAGGCCGCGGGACCTCGACCAACGTCGCGTCGTTCGTCGGCGCCACGACAGTCCGCATTCACGAACTTGGCTATGAAGACCGCCGGCCGACGCCCGTCGAGTTGAAGCGGATGTGCCAACTGGTTCGCCGCGAGATGCAGGCCGGGGCGCTGGGCGTCGGCTCATCGCTGATTTACGCCCCATCCTTCTATGCCGATACGCATGAGTTGACGGAATTGTGCAAAGCGGCGGCCGAATACGACGGGATGTACGTCTCGCACCTTCGCAGCGAGGGGAACCAATTCCTGGAATCGCTGGACGAACTGCTCGAGATTGCCCGCAATGCTCGCATTCGAGCGGAAGTTTATCATTTGAAAGCCGCCGGCAAGTCCAACTGGCCGAAACTCGATCAGGCAATCGAGAAGATCGAACGGGCCCGCGCCGAAGGCCTGGAAATCACGGCCGACATTTACACTTACACGGCAGGCGGGACGGGATTAAACGCCGCCATGCCGCCCTGGGTGCAGGAAGGGGGTCTCGAGCGCTGGATCGAACGGCTCCGCGATCCGCGAATTCGCGCTCGGGTGATTCAAGAGATGCGGACGCCCACGGACAAGTGGGAGAACCTGCTGTTGGCGGCCGGCTCTCCCGACCGCGTATTGCTCGCGGGCTTCAAGAGCGAGGCCCTCAAGCCGCTTGCCGGACGCACGCTGGCGGAAGTGGCCAGGCAACGCGGCGTGTCGCCGGAAGAAGCGGCGATCAATCTGGTGATCGAGGACGGCAGCCGCGTCGGCACGATTTATTTCTTCATGGACGAGGCCAACGTCCGCAAAAAGATCGCTCTGCCGTGGGTCAGCTTCTGTTCCGATTCCCCGTCGCTGGCCCCCGAAGGACTGTTTCTCAAATCGCAACCGCACCCGCGAGCCTACGGCAGCTTCGCCCGGTTGCTGGGCAAGTACGTGCGGGAAGAAAAAGTCATTCCGCTGGAAGCGGCCGTGCATCGGCTCTCGGCTTTGCCCGCTAAGAACCTCCGCCTTGACCATCGAGGGCGACTGGAGCCCGGCTATTTTGCGGATGTCGTCGTGTTTAATCCGGCGACGATCACCGATCATGCGACCTATGCCGAGCCGCATCAATACGCTACCGGAGTGAAGCACGTATTCGTCAACGGCGTACAGGTGCTGCGCGACGGCGAACACACCGGCGCCAAACCCGGCCGAGCCGTCTGGGGCCCCGGACGCCGCAAGCGGAGTTGACGGCGCGGATGATCTGGACGGATTGGCCCAGTATTTGACCGCCTCCGCCAAGGAGTAAGCAATGTCTGACCCACGGCTGCAAAACGGCGACGGAGAATCGTCCGGGCCGCTTGACGATCTGGAACAGTGGGATGACGACTTGCTTCGGCGATATCCAGAGCCGGTGAAGACGGCTGACCAATTTCGCGATTATCGGGCGTCGACCCGCCCGCAAGTCAAAGAGTTCTATCGGCTGCACCATCGCTATCAGACAGTGGACTTCGTACGGGCCAAACGGGCCGAGTTTCTCCCGCTCGCCCGCCGAAGAATGAGCGTCTGGGAGGCGCTCGAGTTCCTCAATACGCTGGTCGACGACAGCGATCCCGATACGGCGTTGCCGCAGATCGAGCATTTGCTGCAAACCTCGGAGGCGATCCGTCGCGACGGTCATCCCCGCTGGTTCGTGTTGGCCGGCTTACTGCACGACCTGGGCAAGGTGCTGTGCCTGTTGGGCGAGCCGCAATGGGCCGTCGTCGGAGACACGTATCCGGTCGGCTGTGCGTTTTCTGACAAGATCGTCTTTGCCGAGTTCCTGGCCGACAATCCCGACAGCCAGGCGGCGGAATACCAGACGCCTTGCGGCATTTACAAACCAGGCTGCGGGCTCGACAAGGTGCTGATGTCGTGGGGCCATGACGAGTATGTTTATCACGTCGTCAAAGACTTCCTGCCGGTCGAAGCGTTGTACATGCTCCGCTACCACTCCTTCTACCCGGCGCATCGGGAAGGCGCCTACGAGCAGTTGATGAACGAGCAGGATCGGAAGCTGTTCCGCTGGGTCCGCAAATTCAATGGCTACGACTTGTACACCAAGAGCGCCGAACGGCCCGACGTCGAGGCTTTGCGCCCCTATTACGAAGACCTAGTCGCCGAGTTCTTGCCGCCCGTCTTGGCCTGGTAAGAAACGGACGAAGAATAACTTCCCAGCTTTGATTACCCTCACCTGACCTCTCCCAGCGGAAGAGGGAGCATCATGAGTAAGTTATGCTTCGTCCGTTCCTAAGGCGTCGATCGGCCTGAGCGTAGGAAACTCGATCCCTTCCACCAGTTCGAACGAGCCGATGATGTCGAGCGGCACGCGGGCAGGCATGCCGTTGGCGTAATTCACGAAGGCCCAGTTCGTCTCGGCCGTCGCCAGTCGCTTGCCGTCTGCCCGCGCAAAATGTCGTACCGTCGCACGGAGCTGGCCCGGCGGAATCCGGCTACCCACGTCCGCACGATCACTTCGTCCCCCAAGAAACCGGGACGTTCATACGTTATCTGATGCGAACGGACCACCCAGCCGAGGCCCAGTTCTTGATAGCTCTCCGGCGGCCAGCCTTGAGCAGACGAATGCGCCAAGGCGGCGGCCTGCATCCAGCCCAGGTACGCCAGGTTGTTCACGTGCCCCAAGGCATCGATTTCTTCGGCGACGACGACATGTTGATGATCAAAGATCGCAGGCATCAGCGGCCGCCTCGGCTTCAAGTTCTAGACTTCCCAATTCCAAGTTTATGCTCCGGCGCCGGGAGTCCAAAGTCCAAAGTCACTCGTCGGTCACAGACCGCAGAGCAAGACGTCCCTGCGCGATGATCGCTGCAGTCACACATCAGGCGTGCGACGCCTCCCCCCTGGCTGACGCCCGAAGCATTCCGTGTTACACTTCTGCGGTTGCGGGCCTCGAGGCAAGGAATCCAGCGCGGCAATGAACACGATGCGAGCGTTAGTAAAGAGAGAGGCGAAGCAGGGGCTATGGATGGAAGACGTCCCGCTTCCGGAGATCGGCATCAACGACGTGCTGATCAAAGTGCTCCGGACGGGCATCTGCGGCACCGACGTCCATATCTACAACTGGGACGCCTGGGCTCAGAAGACGATCCCCGTGCCGATGGTCGTGGGGCATGAGTTCGTCGGCGAGATCGTCGAGGTGGGCTCGAACGTCAAGCGACTTTCACCCGGGCGAAATCGTCAGCGGCGAAGGGCACGTCGTCTGCGGCCGCTGCCGCAACTGCCTGGCCGGCCGGCGGCACTTGTGCAAAGACACCAAGGGCGTCGGGGTGAATCGGCCCGGCGCGTTCGCCGAATATCTCTCGCTGCCGATGACGAACGTCTGGCAGCACGACCCGGCGATCCCGCGCGACGTCGCAGTCGATCTTCGATCCCTTCGGCAACGCCGTGCACACCGCGCTTTCGTTTGATGTGCTGGGCGAGGACGTGCTGATCACCGGCGCCGGGCCCGATCGGCATCATGGCGGCCGCCGTGGTGCGGCACGCGGGCGCCCGGCATGTCGTGATCACCGACGTGAATCCGTACCGCCTGGAACTGGCCAAGAAGATGGGCGCCACCGTGGCGCTCGACGTTCGCAACCATACGCATCGCCGACGCTCAGAAGCAACTCGGCATGAAGGAAGGCTTCGACGTCGGACTGGAAATGTCGGGCAACCCGCGCGCCTTTCGCGACATGCTGGCCAACATGTGCCACGGCGGAAAGATCGCGATGCTCGGCATTCCCGAGAAGGAAATCGCCATCGACTGGACGACGGTCGTGTTCAACATGCTCACCATCAACGGCATCTACGGCCGCGAGATGTACGAGACCTGGTATAAAATGACGGTTATGCTGCAGTCCGGCCTCGATATTTCGCCCGTCATCACGCATCGCTTTGCCGCCGAAGAATTTCAGGCTGGCTTCGACGCGATGCGTTCCGGCGAATCTGGAAAAGTGATTTTGACCTGGAACGAAGGCTGATCCGTTCGCTCAGATACCCCCGAAATTCAACTCCTCACGATTGCCATGTTCAGCTCCATCCAGCAGCATCTTGCCAGCCAACTCGAAGAGATCCGCGGTGCGGGATTGTTCAAATCCGAACGCGTGATCACCTCGCCGCAGCAGCGCACATCGGCGTGCTCGACCGGCCCGACGTGCTCAACATGTGCGCCAACAATTACCTGGGTCTGGCCGACGATCCGGCAATCGTCGCGGCCGCGCATCGAGGGGCTCGACCGTTGGGGCTACGGCCTGGCCAGCGTGCGGTTCATTTGCGGCACGCAGCAGCCGCATAAGGAGCTCGAGAAAGAACTGTCGGAGTTCCTGGGCACGGAAGACACGATCCTGTATTCCTCGTGCTTCGACGCCAACGGCGGGCTGTTCGAAACGCTGCTTGGGGCCGAAGACGCCGTGATCTCGGACGAACTCAACCACGCTTCGCATCATCGACGGCGTTCGGCTCTGCAAAGCGCAGCGGTTCCGCTACCGCAACAACGACATGGCCGACCTGGAAGCCAGGCTGCAGGAAGCCGCAATCGGCGCGGTTCCGCATGATCGCCACCGACGGCGTATTCTCGATGGACGGAACGATCGCCAACCTGGCCGGCATCTGCGATCTGGCCGATAAGTACGACGCCATGGTGATGGTCGACGATTCGCACGCCGTCGGTTTCATGGGCGCGCACGGACGCGGAACGCACGAGCACCACGGCGTGATGGACCGCATCGACATCCTCACCGGCACGCTGGGCAAGGCGCTCGGCGGCGCCAGCGGCGGATATACGAGCGGCCGCCGGGAAATCATCGAGATGCTGCGTCAGCGTTCGCGCCCGTATCTGTTCTCCAACTCGGTTGCGCCCGATGATCGTCGGCACGTCGCTCAAGGTGTTGGAGTTGCTCGGTCAATCGACCGAACTGCGCGATCGCTTGCACGAGAACACCCGGCACTTCCGCAAGGGCATGACCGATCTCGGATTTCAGATCGTGCCGGGCGAGCACCCGATCATGCCCATCATGCTCGGCGACGCCGTGCTGGCCGGAAAGATGGCCGAGCGGATGCTGGAGAAGGGCGTCTACGTGATCGGTTTTTCTTACCCCGTCGTGCCGCAAGGCAAGGCGCGGATTCGCGTGCAGGTCTCCGCCGCCCACACCCGCGACGATCTCGACTTTGCCATCGAGGCGTTCGCGTCCGTGAAGGCGGAACTGGGCGTATAAGACGCGTGACGCGAACGCCGAATTCAATTTGGGCCAATCGTCAAGGCTTCCTTGACTGCATCTAGCCAAACTTCGTCAATCCAATCCAAATCGCCGTAAGGCGTGACGCAGCGACAATTCCATCCGCTTTCTTCCAGCACCCTCTTCATGCCCGGCACAGCCAGATCGTTTGTGCTGTGGATGATGATCGGGCAATGGGGTTGCTGTCCAGCGAGCCAATCCGCGACGTCTCGACCTATTCCCGGATCGAATCGCGCGTTGTCTCGCGTTCGTTCCGGCCCCAGGTCGTGATCTAGGCAAATCAAAGAGAGCGTTGAGATCCCAGTTCGAAGCCAGGCGATGGCGTCAGGGGCGTTATCAAAGCAGACAATTTGCGCCTCACAGAAACTCCGCGAAAGAATTGCCCGCATCGCATCGACACGAGCAGGCTCGTCATCAAGAATGGCGATTGTGTTCGTCATCGGCTCGGCTCAAGGGGCGTCGAATTACGGACGGGCGGGCGAATCCCCCAGCAATTCCAACCGCAACACGTTCAGCGCCTGCTTGGCCGCGCGATTTGAGGATGGCCGGATGACCGGCATAGGGCGTCGAGCGCGTGGTCACGCCGTCGCGCGTCGCGAGACCGAAGTAAACGCGCTCGGGCTGCGCGGCCTGCGGATCGACGGCCGGAAAGGCGCGAACGGCCAGACCGTAGTCGGCGTCGACTTGTTCCCGGCAGTGCGCGGCCATGGCCGCGGCCACTTCGCCGCTTGCCGCGGGATGATGCGCGAGCGTTTCGGCCGGCACGCCGAGCTGCTTGATTAGCGCGACCGGCGCCGGCAGCACCAGTCCTGAGAGATAACAGCCCGCTTCGTCCGGCACGTCGCCCAGCCGCTGCGCAACCAGACCGGCCGTGCCCCACTCTGCAGTTGCCAGGGTCTGCCCTTTTTGCGTCAGCAGGCGATGTACGACGTGTTCCAACTCTTCGTCTTCAGATCCGTAAACAAGCGTGCCCAGGCACTCGTGAATCGTGGCGACCGTCGGCTCCATCGCGGCATAGCACTCTTCGGCCGTGACGCCTGTGGCCGTAATCCGCAGCGTGATCGTCGCTTCGCTGACGGTGATGCCGACCGACGGCGTGCGCCCGCGGCGAATCAAGTCGGGCAGCATCTGCTCGAGATCGCTTTCGCCGACTCCGAAGCACTTGATCCGCCGGTGCCGAATTACGCGACCGCCGCCAGCTTGCGCCGAGAGCAAGCCAGCGACCGTGCCTTCCCACATCTCGAACATTTCCGCGGGCACGCCCGGCAGCGCCATCACGCGCGACGGGCGGCCGATCTTGGGCGGCACGTCCATGTCGATGCCCGGCGCCGTGCCGTGCGGATTGAAGATCTCGCGACTACCGGCGGGAAACATGGCCTGGACGCGATTGCGCTCGGGCATTTCGCGTTTTCGGCGAGAAAACATGGCTTGAATATGGGCCAGCGAAGCCTCGTCGAGCACCAATTCCGCGCCGACCAGCCGGGCCAGCGCCTCGCGAGTCAGGTCATCGGCCGTCGGCCCGAGCCCGCCGGTGGAAATCACCACGTCGGCGCGGCCGACGGCGGTGCGGAACACGCTCACATTCGCTTCCAGATCGTCGGCCACCGTGGTGTGGTACAGCACGGGGATGCCAATCTCGCCCAACCGCTGGCTCAGCCACTGACTATTGGTATCAAGCCGCTGCCCGCTCGTCAGTTCATCCCCGATTGAAATCACTTCGGCAATCATCAGCAGTCCTCGGCGGCCTTCCAACTTCAGCGGGCGGAAAGATGCTGATTGTGCCATGGCGACATGGGGTTACGCAATTGGCTGCGCCGTAGCGGAATCTGTGAAGATTCCGAGAACCGCGTTCGCACGTCGGGCCGCTCGTGGCGCCGGAGCCGCGCGAGACGCCCGGAAGTCTCACGACGTCCGCTACAATCCATCGTTCAACTTGCCCGGCCGCGCCACAAGCTACAATTGGAGCATGACAACGCACATCGAATTACCCATCGAAGGCATGACCTGCGAGCATTGCGTGCGGGCGGTGCGCACGGCGCTGGAAGGCGTGCCGGGCGTGCAGTCGGCCGCAGTCGACCTGGCAGCCAACAAAGCGGAAATCGAACTGGAGCCGGACCAGTCCAGCCGTAGCGACCTGGTTCAAGCGGTGATCGACTCGGGCTACGGCGTACCGGGAGAAGCGCCGACGAGCGCGCCACTCGTGCAAGTCAGCCTGGGAGCGCCCGGCAAAAACGCGACGTCGCCGGACGGGCAGGCGACGATGCCGCCGCCGACACCCCTCGAGTACTCGGAAACTCCGCCGCCGCCCCAGCCTCCCGCCGCCAGCATGCCATCCGCGGAGCGGCTGCTGCTGGATATCGAAGGCATGCACTGCGCCAGTTGCGTATCGCGAGTCGAAGGCGCGTTACAGGGCGTAGCCGGCGTCGCTTCGGCCCGAGTCAATTTGGCAACCGAACAGGCCTCGGTGGAACTCGATCCCCAGCGCGCAAGCTCGATGATCTGCTGGCTGCCGTGCGCGCAAGCGGCTATGCCGCCAGCCCCATTGCCGGCGCAGCAACCGGCGCCGACCTGGGCGCCAAAAACCGACGCGAAGCGGTCATGTGGGGCAGCCGAACGGCCGTCGGCGTCGTGCTGCTCGTCCTCTTGGCCATTGCCAAGTACGGCGACTTTGCTTCTGCAGCCGTGCAGGGATGGCTGCAGTTGATCGCGGCTACCGTGCTGCAAGTCTATCTTGGCTGGCCCTATTTCGCCGGCGCGATCGGCCGACTACGCCACGGCTCGACGAACATGGACACGCTGGTGGCCATGGGTACGGGCGCCGCGTACGGGTCGGGCGTGCAGCAATGGCTCAGCGGCGCCGCGCACGGCCACGGCATGTTCTTTCTCGATGCCGGCATGATCCTGACCTTCATCACGCTGGGCAAGCTGCTTGAGGCGCTGGCCAAAGGCCGCGCCTCGGCCGCCATTCGCCGATTGCTGGATTTAAGCCCGCCCGTGGCGACGCTGCTCGACGGAGATCAGCCACGCGACGTTCCGGTCGAGCAGGTGCAGCCAGGCCAGCGAGTCTTGGTCCGTCCTGGCGGACGCATCCCCCTCGACGGCAAGATACTTTCCGGTTCGAGCAGCGTCGATCAGTCGTGGCTGACCGGCGAATCGCTCCCAGTCGACAAGTCGCCCGGCGACGAGGCCTTGGCCGGTACGATCAACGGTCAAGGCGCGTTTGACGATCGAAGTCGCGCGTTCGGCGGGCGAGACGGCGCTGGCAAAGACCATTGAACTGGTCCGTCGGGCGCAGGAATCGAAGCGCAAATCCAGCGGCTGGCCGATCGGGTCATCAGTTATTTCGTGCCTGCTGTATTGGTCGTGGCCGTGATCACGCTGCTGGCTTGGGGCTTTATTGCCGCCGACGGCTGGGCTACCGGATTGTCGGCCGCCGTGGCGGTGCTGGTAGTCGCCTGTCCTTGCGCGCTGGGGCTGGCCACGCCCACCGCAGTGCTGGTCGGCAGCGGCCGCGGAGCGGAGCACGGCATTCTGATCAAAGAAGCCCATGCGCTCGAACTCGCAGGGCAGCTAACCACGGTTGTGCTCGACAAGACGGGCACCGTTACGCTCGGCAAACCGCAAGTCACCGAGGTCGCCCCCGCCTCGGGCGTCACGGATGAAGAGTTGCTTGCTTCCGCCGCCGCCGCCGAACGGCTCAGTCAGCATCCGCTGGCGGCGTGCGTCGTAACCGAGGCCGAGAGCCGCGGCCTCAGAATCCCCCCGGCTGATGATCTGCAAGTGGTCGCCGGCGCGGGCGTTCGCGCCACAAGCGAGGGAGAGTCGCTCTTCGTTGGCAACGAGCAGTTGCTCAATGCGGCCGGCATTTCGCCCGACCAACAGGCTCCGCTCATCGAGCGGTTGCGCGGCGCAGGGGCCAGCCCGCTGCTTGTCGCACGAGGAAATCGCTACCTCGGTCTGATTGCGGTCGCCGACGTAATGGCGCCGCACAGCCGCGAAGCCGTCAACGATTTGAAATCGCTGGGACTCGAGGTGCATTTGCTCTCCGGCGATCATCGCCGCACCGTGGAAGCGGTGGCGGGTCAGGCGGGCATCGACCAATTCACGGCCGAAGTCCTGCCGGCGGACAAGGAGCAAGTGGTTCGGCGTTTGCAGGAACAAGGCCGCGTGACGGCCATGGTGGGCGACGGCATCAACGACGCGCCGGCGCTGGCGGCCGCGGACCTGGGCATTGCCATCGGCTCGGGTTCCGACGTGGCCATCGAAGCGGCTCAGATTGTGCTGGTCCGCTCCGATCTGCGCAGCGTCGGGCAGGCCATTCGACTGTCGCGGCCACGCTGAGCACGATCAAGCAAAACCTGGTCTGGGCCTTGGTCTACAACGTGCTGCTCATCCCTTCGGCCGCCGGATTGCTTGAGCCGGTCTTCGGCTGGCGCCTGCCCCCTGTGGCCGCGGCGGCTGCCATGGCGCTGAGCAGCGTAAGCGTAGTGACGAATAGCCTGCTATTGCGCCGCAAGAAACTCGATTGAGCGAGGGGCTGAGGCCGAGAGACCTCCGCCTCGCACCCGTGCGGGAAGTCATTTGCTCGTAAGCTGGAAATCGTAGCGCTCGGCTTTGTCTTTCTCGATGCTGACGTTCAGCTCGGTCTTTTCGTAATTGCTATACTTTTCAGGGAGCGACTCCTCGGCCTGGCCCATCATCTGGAGTTCCTCCATGTCCATTCCTTCCTCGGGCTTGACCACGGCGCCGCTAGCGGCAACGACCCGGCTGATCGTCACTTTGTATTGACCCGCAACGGCGCCCCGGGATGTGCCCGTCGAGACTTCGTAAATCCGTCAGCGCGGCGTTTCGAGCGAAGAACGCGCATTAACCAATCCTGCTAGTGAAATCATAAAGGCCCGCCTATCAATCACTGCCAGGAGTTGTGAACCGCCGAAGCCGCACGGCTTCGCTTCAAACCGCACAGCGATCGCGCGGCCAGTCCGCGCAGCGCAAACGCTCGAGACCTGACCGCCCTGGGCAAGACGCCGCGAACCGATCGTCAACGAGCGGAGCCGCGCCGACGCGGGACGTCGCCGAGATTCAGTGCTAAGCTTTATGCACGGGAAAGGGCATTTTCGACCGACGACCAACCAGGAGCGCCTCCTTCAATGCGCACATGGCTTTCTCTGGCGATTGGCGCCGCGGCGAGTTCGGCGATGGCGGCGCTTGCATTCGTGTTCACGCCCGGCGCGACGGCCATTGCTCAAAGCGCCCCTACGAACGCCACCAGTTTGGTTGAGGCTCTGGCGGAAGGCCGGGCCGTGGACTTGACGCACCCGTTCGACGAGAACACGATCTATTGGCCCACGGAGCCGGGCTTCTTGCTGGAAAAGGTGACGGCGGGTTCGACGCCAAAAGGCTATTTCTACGCGGCCAATCGCTTTGCCGCGGCTGAGCATGGGGGGACGCACCTCGACGCCCCGATTCATTTCTTCCAGGGACGCCGCACCGTCGATCAAATTCCGCTCGAACAGTTGATCGGCGCCGGCGCTGTGATTGACGTCAGCGACAAGTGCACCGACGATCCAGACTACGAGATCGGCATCGAAGACCTGCGGAATTGGGAAACCACCCATCGGCGGCAACTCGTTGACGTGATTCTGCTGCTGCGCACCGGCTATAGCAAACGCTGGCCTGACCGCAAGCGTTACCTGGGGACCGAGGCGAGGGGCACGGCGGCCGTCGCGAACCTTCATTTCCCCGGGCTGTCACCCGACGCCGCGCAGTGGCTGGTCGAACACCGAAGCGTGAAAGCGGTCGGCATCGACACCGCCAGCATCGATTACGGTCAGTCGACGCATTTCCAAAGCCACGTCCGGCTGTTCGAACACAACGTGCCCGTGTTCGAGAATCTGGCCCATCTCGACGAACTGCCGGGCGACTCGTTTGCCGTCATTGCTTTACCCATGAAGATTGCCGAAGGCACCGGCGCGCCGTTGAGGATCATTGCCGTTTTGCAAAAGTAAGGGGCGCTCGAAGCTGCGAGAGCGGCTGGCGCAGGCTTGCAGGCAACGCTCGACGCGCAGAGAGAAATGAGCAGCGGCGCCTCTTCGGGAGTCTGCGGTCTCTCATTCGCCATGCGAGAAAAGCCGACGCCGAACAGTAAGGCGCCGGAGCAAAGGCCCCCGCCCGAGGTTGACGCAATCAGGACGGGCCGCGTTGACCCGGGCGCAGCCGTTGATCGAGTTCCCACAATGCCGTTCGATTGGAATCCCACCTGAGACGGGCAAATGCCGCGTCGTACGAAAGCCAGGCGGCGCTGGAATGCTCGGCTGAAAGTCGAAGCTCCAGAGTCCCAACGTCGACGCCAAAGCAGTATTCCGGAATCACAAGCAGCTCGCATGGCCAATGATGCGCGTGCGGAAAAGACGTGCGAGGAATGCTCGCATGGCTGTCCAGCGGGAGCCATCGGCCCTCAACAATTCCCGCTTCTTCCGCAGCCTCCCGCTGCGCCGCCTGCAGCGGCCCTTCATGGTCCTCGCCGCCTCCGGCGATAAACTGCCAGATCGGTACGTCTGTTCGGTGGAATACGGCATATTCGGGCGTCAAAGCCAGGCGGAACGGGATAACCAGGATTTGAAAGGGTGCTCGAGGCATGTAAAATCGACTTGCTGCAAGCTGGGCTTCTAATCTGACAAGGGCGCCAGCGGATCATGGCGCCTCTCCGTCCGGCCAACACTCGTAACGGAACTCCAGCACGAACGGGGCATACGACAATCACTCGAAGCCATTATTTGCTCCTCGCAATCGCCGCACGATCTCCCGGAACGCGCTGCGACAATGGCTTCGAGCGGTTGTCCATGCCGCGTACAGCCGTCGCACTCAAGCGTCACTCCGCCGCGTCTCGTCAGAATTATGTGACGGCTTCGCCGCTTGTAAGGAGCGAAGGCGAGGGCGGATACTCCTTGCAAGGCAATTAGTTAAGGCGTATTTCTGCGTGGCAAATAGCGGCTGACCATTTGGTTATTTTCGCCTGGGAACTGGGCTTTACCCGGTTGAGGCTTCTCGGCACAATACCGCCTCGCAATTGGCCACTTCCGCATACGCCAATCAGTACAGTCGGCACGTGAATCCTGAAGGAAGGGATTCACGCGGTCACGGACGACCTCGCCGAGACAGCAAGGAGGCGCTAAACGTGAAGAATTCCCTGTCTGTGGCCACGCTCGTGGCCGTTTTAGCGGCTGTTCAGTTTGCGGCGGACACCGCCCACGCTCAACCGCGCCCCGGCGGTTCTCAAGTGGCGATCGTCGACCTGACCTACATCTTCGCCAACCACGTCCGCTTCAAGGCGCTGGTCGAAGATATGCGAAAGGATGTCGAAGCCGCGGAAAGCGACTTGAAGACCGCCAAAGAGGCCATCGAAAAGCTGGCCGAGCGTGCGGACGACTACGTCAAATCGTCGCCGGAATACAAGGACCTTGAAGAAGACCTGGCCAAGCGCCAAGCCGACCTGCAGGTGCAAGTCAATATCCAGAAGCGGAATTTCATGGAGCAAGAAGCGAAGATCTACCTTTCGATCTATCGCGAGGTGCTCGATCACGTGAAGAACCATGCCGAAAAGTACGGGATCAGCCTGGTCCTGCGTTTCAACGGCGATCCGGTCGACGGAGACGATCTGCAGGGCGTGATGCGAGAACTGAATCGCCAGGTGGTTTACTACCATCGGGCCATCGACATTACGCCGATCGTGCTCGAAGCCTGCAACGCCAGCGCCGGGCCGGCTCGCCCGCAAACGCGGCAAACGCTTCCCCCGGCCGCGGCTAAGCCCGGTTTGCGGCAAGGAGTCCTTCCGCGCACCAGTCGCTGAGCGGCGAGACGGCGCTCGGCGTCGACGCCCCGCGCACGGAGGCGCGGGGGGCCATCACCTTGTTCCAGTCACCAGGATCTATGTTCAAGCGTTTCAAGGATGATTCGCGGCCGTCGTTGCACGTGCCGCGCCAGCAGCGGACGCTGGCGGGGATCGCGGTTGTCGAAGGATTCGGGTATTGGAGCGGAAAAGACGTTCGCGTCGAATTCCGCCCGGCGCCCGCCGACACCGGGATCGTCTTCGTACGAGAGGACCAGTCCCCCCAGGCCAGAATTCCCGCGATCGTCGCCAACCGCGTCGAAACGCCTCGCCGCACCACGTTGCGGTCGGGCGCGGCGAGCGTGGAGATGGTCGAGCATATCATGGCGGCGCTGGGCGGCCTGCAGGTCGACAACTGCGAAGTGGCCGTAAATTCCGCCGAAATGCCCGGCTGCGACGGCTCCAGTCTGCCGTTCGTCGAGGCGGTCCTGGAGGCCGGCATCGTCGCGCAGAACGCCGTCCGGTCGACGCTATTCGTCCGCGAAGTAACGCGACTGGGCAACGACGAGAGCTGGGTGGAAGCCCGGCCTGGCTCCGCGGCGGGACTGTCGATCAAGTTCCATCTCGATTACGGTTCTTCCACGGCGATCGGCCGGCAGACGATGACGCTGCCCGTCACGCCCGACTCATTCCGGCGAGAATTGGCTCCCGCCCGCACGTTCATGCTCAAGAGCGAGGCCGACTGGCTGCTGGCCCAGGGTCTGGGAACGCGCGTGACTCTCAAGGACTTGCTGGTCTTCGACAGCGAAGGCCCGATCGACAACGAATTGCGGTTTCGCGACGAGTGCGTACGCCACAAGACGCTCGACCTGGTGGGCGACCTGGCCCTGGCCGGCTGCGACCTGGCCGGACATTTTGTGGCCTTCCGCAGCGGCCACCGGCTGAACGCCGAAATGGTTCGAGTACTGTTGACCGAAGGAGACATGGTTGGCGGGTATCGGCGCATCCGCATAAGGCGGCGCGCGCGCAGGCCCCCTGACGTTCAAGTTCGCATGACCGGGTTGTACGCTACGCAACGATCCCCTTAACAGTTGTGGCCATTAACCAGCTTGTGGAGCTCAGACATGGCAACCTATATCGGTGAACACGCCGCCATCGACTCGCGAGCCGAGATCGACCACGACGTGGAGATCGGTCCTTTTTGCGTGATCGGTCCGCACGTGCGCATTGGCCGCGGCACCCGGCTCGAAAACGGCGTGACGGTCATGGGGCACGTCACCATCGGTCAAGACAATCATTTTTATCCGGGCGTAGTGATCGGCGGCGAACCGCAGGACTTGAGCTATCGCGGCAGCGACACTCAGGTGGTGATCGGCGACCATAACACGCTTCGCGAAGGCGTGACCATCAACCGCGCCACCGAAAAGGAGGACGGCGTCACCTCGCTCGGCAACCACAATTTCCTGATGGCCTGTTCCCACGTGGCCCACGATTGCCGGCTGGGCAACCACATCGTGATTGCCAATGGGGCCCTGCTCGGCGGTCACGTGCACATCCACGATCACGCTTCGCTCTCGGGCGGCGTGGCCGTCCATCATTACGCGACGATCGGCAGCTATAGCTTCGTCGCCGGCTTGAGCCGCGTGCTGCACGACGTGCCTCCGTTCATGCTGGTCGATGGTCATCCGTCCCGTCCGCGCTGCATCAACGTCGTGGCGCTGAAGCGCAAGAACTTCTCTTCGGAAGCAATTAATTGCCTGGCCGAAGCCCATCGCCTGCTGTACCGCGCGAAGGTGGGCCTGGATCACGCCCGCGAAATCCTCCGCGGCAACGACCAGCTCGTTCCCCAAGTGAACGAGTTGCTGAGCTTCGTGCAGAGCCAGCAGGAGGGGCAGCACGGCCGCGGCCGAGAACGCAGGAGAGCCGCGTGAAACCGCTCAAGACGGCCGTCGTCGGCGCCGGCCACCTCGGCCGAATCCACGCCCGCATTCTCTCCGGACTGGAAGACTTTGAACTGGTCGGCGTCGCCGACCCGGTCGAAGCCAGCCGGCGCGAGGTCGCCCAAACCTATCGCACGGAGGCGGTCGCAGACTTTCGGCAGCTCGTCGGCCGCATCGACGCCGCCGTCGTCGCGGCGCCGACCAAATATCATCACGCCATCGCCTGCGAGCTGTTGTCGCACGGCATACACCTGCTGGTGGAAAAGCCCCTGGCGGCCACGCGAGCCGAAGCCGAAGAACTGGTCGAAGCGGCCCGGCGCCACGGAGCGCTGCTGCAAGTCGGCCACGTCGAACGCTTCAATCCGGCCTTGGCCGCCGCCCTGCCGCACGTGCGCGATCCCAAATACGTCGAGGCCGTCCGACGCGGCGGCTTCACCTTCCGCTCCACGGACATCGGCGTCGTGCTCGACCTGATGATCCACGACATCGATTTAACGCTCTCGCTCGTCCAGTCGCCGGTGCGGCGAGTCGAGGCGATGGGCGTATCCCTGTTCGGTCGCCATGAAGACGTGGCGAACGCCCGGCTGTACTTTGAAAGCGGCTGCGTTGCGTCGCTCAGCGCGTCTCGCGCCAGCCACAGTGCGGCGCGAACCATGCAGATTTGGACGCGACGCGGTTTCGCGGGCATCGACTTCGCCACCAGGACGACGTCTCTCGTCCGCCCGAGCGAGATGCTGCTGCAGCGAGAATTCGACGCGGATCAATTGCCGATCGAGGAAAAGACGCGACTCAAGGATCGCTTCATGGCGGAGCACTTGCCGATCGAGCAGATCCAGGCTGAACCGTGCGATGCCATTACCGCCGAACTGAATGACTTTGCCGGCGCCATCCGCGCCGGCCGCGCACCGCGCGTGACGGGCGAACACGGCCGCGATGCCATCGCGGTCGCGGAACGCATCCTGTCGCAGATCGAGACCCACGCCTGGGATGGCGCTGCCGATGGTCCGGTCGGTCCTCAAGTGCTGCCCATGACCTCTCCGATACCCGCCCCGCACTGGAAGTTGGGCGCACGCGACCCCGCCCCCCCAAGCGAACGTCGCCAGGCAGGTTGATCGCCGGCGCAACGTCGCCAACGCGATCGTAGCAGCGAAACAGCACGAGACGGCTGCGCTTCGGGCTCGCGAAGGCGGCTCCCCGCGCACGCGGCTCCCCGGAGTTTTCACGGATTCCGCGACGACGGTGCGCTAATCGAGTCCGATGGACTCGAAAAAGTTGTTTAACTCGTCATCTCCGCCCGATGGCGGGCGTTTGCCGCCGTCGTCAGCCTGAATCTGAAAGCCCTCGGCGGCCTGTTTGCCGTTCCCGTTCGAGTTCTTGGGCAAGCCGGGCGGATCATCGCTCGACGCCGACGCATCGTCGGAAAGGAACCCGAGCACCGCGTCATCCTCGTTAGCGGCCGGCGCCGGATTGAACTTGGACTGCTGGGCAGCGTCTTGCACATCGCCAGACGGCGGCGCAATCGGCTGGTTGGCGGACTTGCTCTTCGTGTCGGCGGCGGCCTCTTTCGACTTGCCGAAGGGCCACCAGCCTTTCTTTTTCGACTTGGCGCCCTGCGGCTGCGAATCCTCCGACGACTCTTCGGCGGGCGTCGCCTCCTCGTCGTCCGTCAACGCCTCGTCCTCGGGCGTTTCCGTTTCCTCAGAAATCGGAAAGCTCTGCTCGGGCGCCCGGGCTGCGGGCTCCACGGAGACGGCATAGCCTTCGCCCTCATCGCCGGGCGCGAATTCCTCTTCTTCCGCGGATGCTTCGGCAGGCGTTTCGTTGAGAAAATTGAACGTCTCAACACTGCCTTCCTCGTCCGCCGGCGCCGCCAATGGAATCGCAAACTCGCCCGAGTCGTCATCGCTTTCCGCGATAGGCGCTTCCTCATCATCGAACTTCAAAGTCGACTCGTCGGCTAATTCGGACGAATCGCCAAGTTCCGCGAGTTCGTCGTCTGATTCCTCGGGGTCGTGCAACGTAAGCTCCGGCGACGATACTTCAGGCTCATCGCTTTCTGCTTCCGCGTCCGTCGCCAGGCTGCCCAGGAAGCCAAAGCTCGAAGAATCGTCTTCGGCCGCAGAATCTTCCGCTGCCTCTGAATCGGCCGTGGCCGGCGTCTCCGCGGCGATGTCGAACTGGGGAAAACCGCTGTCACCCTTCTCGTCCGACGTCGCCTCGCCGACCTCTTCAGCCCCACCGAGGAAATCAAAACCGCCCTCAGACTTTTCGACGGGAGTTTCGACCGGCGCAGTCCGCCGCCGCGGGCTCGATCGCGGCCGGCTCTGCTTCTGCATCTGCCGTTTGAGCGGCCGCCGCCTCAAAGTTCAACGCCGGCGGAGCTGCTTCTGCCGCCGGTTGCGACGGATTCAGGAAATCGAAACCCGAGATCTCACTGGCCGGTTCGTCTTCTAAATTAGCCGTCAATTCCGGCTCTTCCATGGCGGACGATTCCGCCGTCGGTTCGGTGTGCGGAACCTCTTCGTCCAGCGCGGCGGCCTGCTCGTCCGCAGCATCGTCGGCAGCGGCGCTGACGAAATCGAATCCGCCTACGGATGTTTCGACAGGCTGGTCGTCCGACGCCTGATCCACAGCGGCAGGCTCCGCTTCGACATCTGCCGCATCGGCGGGCGCCGTTTCAAGGTTCAATTCCGACGGAGCTTCTTCTGCCGCCGGTGGCGACTGACTGAGGAAATCGAAACTCGAGACCTCGCTGGCCAGTTCGTCTTCGACGTCGGCCGACGCTGACGGCTCTTCAAAGCGCGACGATTCTCCGGCCTGTTCGATGGGCGGAGCGTCATCGTCCAGCGCAGCGGCCGATTCGTCGGCTGCGGCGTTAAGGAAATTGAAACCGGCCTCGGAGGTTTCGACGGGCGTCTCGTCCGGCGCCTGCTCCACAGCCGCAGGCTCGGCGTCGGCATTGGCCATTTCGGCCTCGGCGTTAGCCGTTTCAGCGTTGGCCGTTTCAAAGTTCAACACCGGCGGAGCTTCTTCGGCCGCAGGTGGCGACTGATTGAGGAAATCGAAACCCGAGGCCTCGCTGACAGCTTCGTCTTCGACGTCGGCCGACGCTGCCGGCTCTTCAAAGCCAGTCGATTCCCCGGCCTGTTCGATGGGCGGAGCTTCCACGGCCAGTTCGTCCGCGGCGCTGTCGGCAGCGGCGCTGAGAAAATCGAGTCCGCCTTCGGACTTTTCGTCAGGCGCCGGCTCTATCGCATCCGGTTCTGCGTCCGTGTCGGTCGTTTCAGCGGCCGCTTCCTCGTTTAACTCCGGCGGAGCCTCTTCGGCCGCAGGTTGTGACTGATTGAGGAAATCGAAACCCGAGGCCTCGCTGACCGTCTCGTCTTCTACATCAGCCGTCGTTACCGGATCTTCTAAGCCAGACGATGCCTCAGCTTGTTCGATGGGCGGCGCCTCCTCGGCCAGCGCCGCGGCCGACTCGTCCTCCGCATCCTCCTCGGCGGCGACACTGAGGAAATCAAAGCTGCCGCTCGACGCCTGAGCTGCAGGCGCCTCAGACTCCACGTCGTCGGCGACCGCTTCCGGCTCGGGCGCCTCGGCAGTATCGGCCGCAGCATCCACCGCTGGGAAATCAGCCTCCGGCGTCGCAATCTCGCTGGACGGCTCCGATTCACTCAGCGAGTCAAAGGCAGGCGCCTGCTCGACAGCTTCCGGCGCCGCTGTCTGATTCAAGAAATCAAAGCCAGGGGCCTCTTCATCGGAAACAGGTGCAACGTCTGACCCGCCTGCAAGGAAATCGAGCGTTTGTTCTCCTGCGGTTGCGGCCGGACCATCATCAGCATCCTCTTCGGCGGCAGGCTGTTCGAAATTCGGAACTCCGAGACCTGCCTCTTCTTCGACCAGCGGAGCGGTTGCCAAAGCGCCATCGAGAAAATCGAACTGCCGGTCCGCAGCAGGCGGTTCTGCCACAACGGCGGGCCCGCCGCTTGCAGACTCTTCGCCCACCGTGTCCTGGAAGTTAGGGATTGTGGGCTGATCTCCCAGGCTGGGAAAGGCGCCGTTGTGCTCGTAGTCTGCGCGGAACGTCAGGGGGCCAACGGTTAGGGTATCGCCCGGTTTGAGCAGCGACTCTTTGATGCGCTCGCCGCCGATCAACGTGCCGTTGAGCGAACCGTTGTCTCGAACGACCAGCGCACCGTCGACTTCATAGATCAAACAATGATGGCGGCTGACGGTGCCGTGAGCGACCGTAAGGTCGGCGTCGCGTCCGCGTCCGACGACGGTCGGCAGCTTCAGCTTGACTTCGGCCTTGTTGGCTTTTCCACCCACAACAACGAGTTTGGCGTCCATTGCGGAATCGGGCTCCGGATAAAAGGTCGGTTGCCAAACGCCCTGTTTTGCCCTGCGGGAGCCGGCGTTACAGCAGATGTGACGATCGTGCCGCAAGTCCTTACTATAACTTGCGCAACGCTGGTCGCAACAATTCTGTTCCCAGGACGCACCGACTTTTCCCAGGGGCCCGTGCGATTGCCCTTGCAAGCCGGGGGGACAAATCTATAATCCCATATTCCCGCCGCAATTCAGCCCCGTTTTAGAGAGACGGGCAAGGTGGGGAATGTGCCGCGCTGCCGCGGCCAGGCGGGTGTAGCTCAGTTGGTAGAGCACGACGTTGCCAACGTCGTTGTCGTGGGTTCGAATCCCATCACCCGCTCTTCTCTCTTTCCTCAGCTTGACTCAATAGCAAGGACGGTATGGCTCAGCAACGACAAATCCCAGAGGTTCCGACGCTACGCGACGACGCCGCGGACGACGAAGCCGATCTCGAGATGCCGGCGCAGGCGAGGCGCCGAGCGAAGACGAGGCGGAAAAGCTGGACCTGGAGGTAAAGATCGAGACTCGCAGCGCCTGCGAGCGGCACATCACGGTGACCGTTCCGCGCGAGGACATCGACCGTTACTTCGACAACGAGTTCAGCGAGTTGATGCCCAAGGCCGCGGTGCCGGGTTTTCGCGCCGGCCACGCGCCGCGCAAGCTGGTCGAGACGCGGTTCCGCAAGGACGTGGCCGAGCAGGTCAAAAGCTCGCTGTTGATGGACAGCATGGCGCAGGTCAACGAGGAGCAGGACCTGTCGGCGATCAGCGAGCCGGACTTCGACCTCGACGGCGGTCGAGGTGCCCGACGAAGGGCCCGATGACCTTCGAGTTCGACATCGAAGTCCGTCCGCGAGTTCGAGCTGCCCAAGTGGAAGGGGCTGGCGATCGAGCGGCCCGTCCGCGAGTTCAGCGCACGAAGACGTCGACGAAGCAGCTGCAGAACCTGTCTTGGCGCGCCACGGCCAGCTGGTCCCGCACGACGGGCCGGCCGAGCCGGGCGACTACCTGACGCTGCAACCTGACGTTCAAGCACGGCGATGCGGAACTCTCCAGCGCTGAAGAGGAGGTCATCCGCATTCGGCCCGTGCTGAGCTTCCGCGACGGCAAGATCGAAGGACTTCGACAAGTTGATGGCAGGGCGTCAAGCGCCGGCGAAACGCGCGACGGCAAGGCCAAGCTGTCCGACGACGCCCCCAACGAGGCGCTCCGCGGCCAGGAAGTCACGGCCGAATTCGAGGTGCTGGAAGTCAAGAAGCTGGAGCTGCCCGAACTGACTCCGCAGTTCCTGGAGCAACTGGGCGGTTTCGAGTCCGAGGCCGACCTGCGAGACGCGATCCGCGACAATCTCGAGCGCCGCCTGGAGTACGAGCAGCAGCAGCCGCGCCCGCCAGCAGATCACCGGCGGCGTTGACCGAAGCCGCCGACTGGGATCTGCCGCCGGCGCTCTGAAGCGTCAGAGCCGTCGCGAGCTGGAGCGAGCGTGATGGAGCTGCGGCGCAGCGGCTTCAGCGACGAGGAAATCCGCGCCCACGAGAATGAGCTGCGGCAGAACAGCCGCGTCAATACGGCCCGCGCGTTGAAAGAGCACTTCATCCTCGAACGGATCGCCGAAGAGCAAGAGCATCGAAGATCTGCCGAGCAGGATTACGACGCCGAGATCATGCTGATCGCCCGGCAAAGCGGCGAAAGCCCCCGCCGCGTCCGGGCGCAGTTGGAAAAGGGCGGATTGATGGACACGCTGCGGAACCAGATCATCGAGCGCAAAGTCATCGATCTGATCCTGGAGTCGGCGAAGTTCAAGGACGTGCCCTACGAAATTGAAGGCGCCGACGCCGAGGCCATCGATCAATCGGCGGGGCGGCGAGGACGAGCGACATTCCCGAAGCGAAGCACGAGAGCGAGGCGAGGCCGCCCAGGCGCCGGTACCAAGCAGGATACAGCAGTCGCTGAGGTCTGCCGCAGTGGATCAGCCCCGTATTGGCCCGCTCGACGACCGATCCGCAGTTGAATTACCGCGACTACCAGCGGCAGCGACAGATGACTCTCGGCGACTTGCTGCTGGAAAACCGCATTATCCTCCTGCAAGGCGAAATTCACGACGGCAACGCCAACGAATTGGTGATGAAGCTGTTGTATTTGCAGAGCGAGAACCGCCGCAAGGACATCCACTTCTACATCAATTCGCCCGGCGGCAGCGTCACCGCGACGCTGGCCATCTACGACACGATGCAGATCCTGAGCTGCCCGGTGGCCACCTACTGCGTGGGCCTGGCCGCCAGCGGCGGGGCGGTGCTGCTGGCCGGCGGGACGGCAAGGGCAAGCGCTATCGCCCTGCCCCACGCCAAGGTGATGATCCACCAGCCGTACGGGCAAGTCGGCGGTCAGGTCTCGGATATCGAGATCCAGGCCGACGAGATTCTCAAGACCCGAGACGTGCTCAACCACGTTCTGGCCGAGCACACGGGCCAGCCGATCGAGCGGATCGCCAAAGACACCGACCGCGATTTCTACATGGATGCCGGAGGAGGCAAAACAGTACGGCATCTGGTCGATGAGATTCTGACCAGGCCGAGCCTTCGGAAACTGGCGAGCGAAGACGGCAACGAAGACTCAACGATGCCGTTGATCCCCTACGTGATCGAAAAGAGCGGCCGCGAAGAGCGGGCTATGGACATCTATAGCCGGCTGCTGAAGGATCGCATCATCTTCCTCGGCTCAGGCGATCAATGACGAGGTGGCCAACTCCGTCGTGGCCCAGTTGTTGTTCCTGCAGTCGGAAGACCCGAAGGCCGACATTCACCTGTACATCAATTCGCCCGGCGGCAGCGTCAGCGCCGGCCTGGCCATCTACGACACGATGCAGTTCGTGGCTTGCGACGTGGCCACGTATTGCATCGGCCAGTGCGCCTCGATGGGCGCCGTGCTGCTCACCGCCGGAGCGCCGGGCAAGCGACATGCGCTGCCCAATTCGCGGATCATGATCCACCAGCCTCTGGCCGGCATGGAAGGCACGGCCGAAGAGATCATGATTCACGCCAAAGAGTTCAAGAAGGTCAAGCAGAAGCTGAATCAAATCCTGATCAAGCACACGGGCCATCCCCTGGAAACGCATCGAGCAGGACACCGACCGCGACCGCTTCATGTCCGCCGAGGAAGCGCTGGACTACAAGCTGGTCGACCGCGTCATCGAACGCGTGGAAAGCAAGCCCGCCTAAGGCCTGATGGGCCGAGGGCGGCCGGCGAGGCCCCACTTCCCGCATTGGGCCGCGAGATGCATGCAACTCGAAATGGATTGAGAGCCGTGCGGCAGCGCGACGCAGGCCGTTCCCTGGTTGGGCGTTTGTTCCCCAGGGAGCCGGACTTAAGCCGTCATCGCCGTACGGGCAGCAACAAGTCATGCGACGCGCTTTCGAGGCGTTGTGTTTTTTTCTGCGCCGAGGCCGCAATGAATGCTTGGTACTTCGTCGCCCCCGTTCTGCTGGCCGTTGCGGCGAGTGGTTGCCGTGCCAATATCAGCCAGGAGCTGTTGGAGCAGGAACTGCGGATGCAGGAAGACAAGATCTACGAGCAGCAGGGACAGATCGAAGAGTACCAGGCGCAGCTTGAATCTTGCCGCCGCGAAAACCAGACCTTGCTGAAGAGCACGCCGGTTGCGACCTCGCCCCGGCTGGAATCTCGGCGCAAGGGCCACTCCCCGACCGAAGGCGAACTGTCTCTGCCCGACGTGCAGGTGCCGGGAGAACCGGCGCCGCCCTATGACGGACCGCCGCTGATTTCGCCGCCGGATCCGCAAGTTCCCGAAGGAGAGCACCTCCGCAAGGAGGAGCGTTTCTCGCCGCCCAACGTGCAATTGCCCAGTACCAGCGCTACGCCAGGCGACCAGATGCAGTTGCCCGATTATGAATTGCCGGACGATGAACAAGCGCCGCTCGACGACCGCACGGCCGCGAGCGATGTGGTCACCCGGATTACGCTTAACCGCAAGCTGACAGGCGGTCACAACGCCGATGGCGAACCGGGCGACGATGGGCTGATGGTGGTCGTCGAGCCCCTCGACGCCGCGGGCCAGTTGCTCGAGATCCCCGGACCGGTTTCGGTCGTGGTGCTCGATCCCGCACAGCAGGGAGAAACCGCTCGCGTCGCCCGCTGGGATTTCACCGCCGAGGAAGCGGCCGAACGCATCAAGCGGACCCCGATGGGCGACGGAATGCACTTCGAACTCCGCTGGCCGCACAGCCCGCCGGTCAATCGTGAGCTGAATCTGTACGTGCGCTATACGACGCCCGAAGGTAAGAAGCTACAGGTCGAGAAGACCATTGCTATTGATCTGCCGGGCAAAACCAAAGCCGACGCAAACCCGTCGTGGTCGAAAGCGGAAAAGCCGATTCCCAGCGTGGCGGAGGATGAGTCCCCGCAGGAATGGAATGACGCACCGCGGGCCAAGGCAACGGCCGTCCGCCCGGCGCCCGACAACGCCAGCTCCGGGCCGGCTCTCAAGTCTCCCTCTAAGGCCCTTCGCCCCGAGACGGAACGGACTGCGTCCCCCAAGTGGGCCCCGTATCGCTAGCGCCCTGCCAAGCAACCGACGGCGATCGCAGGGAGACGAAGTTACGGCCCAAGGGCCCCGCATTCACGGCTCGAATCGGGCGGACTCTGCCGCATCCGGGCCGTCTGCCGCCGGCACGCTGCACCGGCATAACTTCCCTACTCGCAATGCCTTGCCGCTTTGGCGGCTGCGGCTCTCTCCTTTTTGACTTTCAAGCGCGCCGGCGGGTATACTCAAGCGCACGGTCGTCCGTTCCTACACGCCTTGAAAATCGAGCTTTCGACGCGTTTTGAGCAAACGCGTCGCCTGCCTGACGCTTGAATACCGCCGCTCGCTGCGCCACAGCGATTTTGTGGAGCCCAATATGCTTTTTTCAGCTCGCATTCCGCTGAGATTCCTCGCGGTCCTGGTTCTGGCGGCATCGACGCCGACGGCCGTACAGGCGGACGAAGCCGTCCAGCCTTCGGCGGATCAAATCGAGTTTTTCGAAAAGCAGATCCGCCCGATGCTGGTCAATCGCTGCCAGTCGTGTCACGGCGCGGAAGATCAAGAGGCCGGATTGCGGCTGGATTCGCGCCAAGCCTTGCTGGCCGGCATCGAGGGTGCGCCCGTGATGGTGCCGGGAGAGCCGGACAAGAGCCGCCTGATTCAAGTCGTCCGGTACAACAGCGACGTGCAGATGCCGCCCGAAGGCAAACTGCCCGAGGCCGAACTGGCGAGTCTGACGGCATGGATCAAAATGGGAGCTCCATGGCCGCCCGGCCCAGATGGCAAGTCCGCCGGTCCGGCGGCCGATGCCGCCCAATCGCAGGCGGAGAGATTTGCCGTACGCGCGGAAGAGCCATTGGGCGTTTGAACCGGTGCATTGGCCGACTCTGCCGCCCGTGCAGAATACCGCCTGGTGCGCCACTCCGGTCGATGCCTTCGTGCTGAATAAACTCGAGGCCCAAGGCCTGTCTCCTTCGCCGCAAGCCGACCGCCGCACGCTGTTGCGCCGGGCCAGCTTCGACCTGACCGGCCTGCCGCCGACGGCCGCCGAGATGGAAGGCTTCGAGCATGACGACGCGCCCGACGCTTGGGCCAGCGCCGTCGATCGCCTGCTCGCGTCGTCCCACTACGGCGAGCGCTGGGGGCGGCATTGGCTGGATGTGGCCCGGTACGCGGACACGAAGGGCTACGTATTCACCCAGGAACGGCGCTACCCGTTTTCGTACGTCTATCGCGACTACGTGATTCGGGCCTTCAACGAGGATCTGCCGTACGATCGCTTTCTGAAGGAACAACTGGCGGCCGACCAACTGCCGCTGGGCGATGACAAGCGCGACCTTGGCGCGATGGGCTTCTTGACCGTCGGTCGCCGGTTCAGTTTCAACACCCACGACATCATCGATGATCGGATCGACGTCGTGTCTCGCGGGCTGATGGGCATGACCGTAACTTGCGCCCGCTGCCACGATCACAAGTTCGATCCGATTCCGACGGCCGACTACTACTCGCTCTACGGCGTGTTCGCCAGTTCCGTCGAGCCCGACGAACTGCCGTTGATCGCCGAACCTGAACCGTCGCCTGAATATGACGCGTTTCTGGAGGAATTGAACAAGCGCAAACAGGCCGTCGTCGACTACGCGAACGCCAAACGCGGCGAATTGGAAAATGAACTGCGCAGCCAGGCGGGCGAGTACTTGCTGCAACTCGTGCCCGGCAAACCGGCGCCCGCAGGCAGCGCAAAGCTGATGACTTCCGATGGCAAACAAGAGCTGAAGCGGCCGGTTGCCGATCGCTGGCGCAACTATTTGAAGCAGAGCGCAGGCCCAACAGCCTGCCGTCTTCGGTCTCTGGCACGAATGGCGTCTAGCGCGCCGTCGATCAAGCCGCCTTCGTCGCCAAGGCGACGGGGCTCGTGGATCGATTGAAAGCCGGCGAGCCGACCGATAAGCCCGTCAATGCGTTGGTGAAAAACGCCTTCATCAATCAACCGCCGGCATCTATGGACGACGTCGCCAGGCTGTACGGCGGCTTGTTGTCGGAAATCCAGGGGCAGTGGCTGGCAGCGGCCAAGGCCACGCCGGCGCCCGATAAGTTGCCAGACCCCGCGGCGGAAGAGTTGCGCCAAGTGCTCTATGGTGCGGATTCGCCGACGGCGTTGAGCGACGAGTTGTTCCGGCGGATTCACGGCCGCGACGTGCGCGACCAATTGACCAAGTTGCAGCGCCAGGTCGATGAGTTTCAGGTCAACTCGCCCGCCGCTCCGCCCCGAGCGATGGTCATGAACGACGCGCCGCATCCGTACGACCCGCAGGTTTTCGTACGCGGCAATCCCGCGCACCGCGGCGCCAAGGTGCCGCGCCGTTTCCTGGGCGTACTGTCCCCCGCCGAGCGCCCGCCGTTTTCGCACGGCAGCGGGCGGCTGGAACTGGCCGAGGCGATCGCCAGTCGCGACAATCCGCTGACGGCTCGCGTCCTGGTCAATCGCGTCTGGCTGCACCATTTCGGCGCCGGGCTGGTCCGCACGCCCAGCGACTTCGGCACGCGCACGGATCCGCCGAGCCACGCGGCGCTGCTCGATTGGCTGTCCGCCTCGTTCATGGACCAGGGTTGGTCGATCAAGAAACTGCACCGCGTCATCCTGCTTTCCAACACGTACCAGCAAGCCAGTCACGAACGGCCCGAGTGCGTCGCCGTCGACCCGGAGAATCGGTTATTGTGGCGCATGAACCGCCAGCGATTGGAATTCGAAGCCATTCGCGACGCGTATCTGGCCGCGGCGGGAACGCTCGATCCGACGGTCGGCGGCCGCCCGGTCGATCTTTGGAAACGCCCGTTCTCCACGCGGCGCGCCGTGTACGGCTACATCGACCGTCAGGATTTGCCGGGCGTGCTTCGCGTGTTCGACTTCGCCAATCCCGACGTATCCAACGCGCAGCGGCCGAAGACGACCGTGCCGCAGCAAGCCTTGTTTGCCATGAATTCGCCGTTTGTGCTGGAACAGGTGCGTCGCCTCACCGCTCGGGCGGAAGTGGCCGGCGAAGCCGACCCGGCAAAGCGCGTCCAAGCACTTTATCGCCTGATCCTGACTCGTCCAGCCGAGCCCCATGAGCTGGAGTTGGCACTGAAGTTCATCCAGTCGCCTCCCCAGGGCGACCAACCCGGCTCCAAACTTTCCTCTTGGGAACAGTTCGCTCAAGTCCTGCTCAGCACTAACGAGTTCGTGTTCGTCGACTGAGCGAAGTGCGGCTCGAACAATTCGGAATGCGGAATTGAAGAGGAGAAAACAATCATGATAGAAATCGATCGCCAGACGCGTTCCGAGCTCCGAATTCCGAGTTCCGCGCTCCCTCTCTCTCGCCGCGAGGCGCTCGTCCGCTCCGGCATGGGCATCGGACTGGCGGGGCTGGCGGGCGTGTTGTCAGACGGCGGCCTGCTGGCGGCAAGCGGCGCCGAGCGGCGGCTATGCGCAATCCGATGGCGCCGAAGCCGCCGCAATTCCCGGCCAAGGCGAAGCACGTCATCCACCTGTTCATGAACGGCGGCCCGAGCCACGTCGACACGTTCGATCCCAAGCCCTCGCTGCAGAAATACGCCGGCAAGAACGCTGCCGACCGAAAACCTGCGAACCGAACGCAAGACCGGCGCGGCCTTTCCGTCGCCCTTCAAGTTCCAGAAGTACGGCGCAAAGCGGCATCGAGGTCAGCGAATTATTTTCGCACGTCGGCCGAGTACATCGACGACATTGCGGTGATCCGCTCGATGCACGCCGACGTGCCGAATCACGAGCCGTCGCTGATGCTGATGAACTGCGGCGAAGCGCCGGCTGGTGCGGCCCAGCATGGGCTCCTGGGTGACCTACGGCCTGGGGACCGAGAACCAGAACCTGCCGGGCTTCATCGCGATGTGTCCCGGCGGCTATCCGATCAAGGAGTCGCAGAACTGGCAGGCGGCGTTCTTGCCGGGCGTCTATCAGGGCACCTACATCGACACCCAGCACACGCGAGATCGACAAGCTGATCGAGAACATCAAGAACAACGAGATCTCGACCGGCCGACCAGCGCCGGCAACTCGACCTGCTCGCGCAACTGAACCAGCGGCATCTGGAGCAGCGCGAGCAAGACGCGGCGCTCGAAGCGCGGATTCACAGTCGTTCGAACTGGCCTATCGCATGCAGATCGAGGCCGCCGACGCCTTCGACGTCAGCAGCGAACCGCAAGCACATGCTGGACATGTACGGTCCGGGCGTGCAGGCGCGGCAGATCCTGATCGCCCGGCGGCTGATCGAGCGCGGCGTGCGCTTCGTGCAGCTCTGGCACGGCGCGGGCCAGCCGTGGGACAACCACGACGACCTCGAAGTGAACCACCGGCGACTGGCCGAACAGTGCGATCAGGCGATCGGCGGCCTTGCTCAAAGACCTCAAGCAGCGCGGCCTGCTCGAAGAAACGCTGGTCATCTGGGGCGGCGAATTCGGCCGCACGCCGACCGTCGAACTGCCGCAGGCCGGGGCCAACGCCGGCAAGATCAACGGCCGCGACCACAACCATTACGGCTTCACGGTCTGGATGGCCGGCGGCGGCGTCAAGGGCGGCCAAGTCTACGGCGCCACCGACGAGTTCGGCTTTCAAGCCGTCGAGAACCGCGTCCACGTCCACGATCTGCACGCCACGATGCTGCAACTGCTGGGCTTCGATCACAAGCGGCTCACCTACCGCTACGCCGGCCGCGACTTCCGCCTGACCGACGTGCACGGCGAAGTGGTCGACGCCTTGATTGCCTAAACTACGCAGCTCGTCTCGTCCGATGAAAAGTAAGGCGGGACGTTCGAGCGCATGCGTCGGGCGGCGCCTCGTTTCCCCGCGAACAGGATTTTTCTTGACGTCTTGCAAGGTTTTGCAGGCGACTTCGAACGTTTGCCTGCCCTGCAGCGCACGCGTCCGGCCGCTCGACTCGTCGGGTTCTCACCGTTTTCACATGCCTGCGGCAACGTACTCGTTGGGAAGACATGCGGCTTGAGCCCCTAGAACCCCGTCAGATGCTCGCCAGCGCCGCGGACGCTCAGGCCAGCTACGTGGCCGCGGTTTATCACGACCTGTTGAACCGAGACGTCGACGCCGCCGGGAAGGCGTATTGGGGCGATCGGCTCGAACAGGGAGAACTCATCGACGGCCTGGCCGCCAGCATCGTGCATAGCCGCGAGTTTCTCGTCAACAAAATCAACGCCGCTTACGCCACCATTCTGGCTCGCACGCCCGACCGGCAGGGGCTCGACTATTGGATCGAGAGATCGGGGGAGCAGTTGGAGGCCGGCCTGCTCGCCGCCGACGAGTTTTATGAGCGTATGGGCGGCAACGACCAGGCGTACGTTCAAGCTGTTTACCAGGCCGCGCTCGGAAGGCCGGCCGAGGAGGCGGTGCAAGAGCACTGGTTGAGCGAACTTGCGGCGGGACATTCTCGGGCCGAAGTCGTTTCCGAGGTGACGCGCAGCCAAGAGGCCGATCAGCGTCTGGTTGAGCAAGACTACCAGCGCATTTTCCAAAGAGCGGCCGATCCATCCGGTCTTGCTCACTGGTCGGGCCAGTTGGCCGCCGGCATATCCAATGATGAGGTTCTGATCGAGATCGTCACGACCGCGGACTATTTCAAGGAGAAGACCGGCCAGCCGATCACGACCGTGTCCACGACCTCGCCTCTGAGTTGGTGGGCGACGGACAACGAGCAAATCAACGCCAGGGCCCGGCAAGGCAACGTCGATCTGATGTTCGTCGGCGATTCGATCACGGCGGGCTGGAACATCGCCGGCTTTGGGACGAACGTCTGGAACGAGTACTACGCCGGGCGGAATGCCATGAACGCGGGCATTCGCGGCGACGAAACGCAAAGCCTGCTTTGGCGGCTCGAGCACGGCAACCTGGACAACGTACGCCCCAAGTTGGTCGTGCTGATGATTGGGACGAACAACCTTTCGGCGAATGACTCGCCGGCGGACGTCGCCAGCGGGGTGCAGGCCGTTTTGGATGCGCTTCGCCCCGACTTCCCGAAAGCAAGATTCTCTTGATGGGCATTCTGCCGCGCGGCGAAACGGAAAGCGATCCCTTGCGGCACGAAGTCACGGCGACGAATTCTTTGCTCGTCAACATGGCCGACGGCAAGTCGGTATACTACTTGGACATCGGGCAAGCGCTGCTGAGCGCCGACGGCAGCTTTCTGCCAGGCGTCGTTTTCCCCGACTACACGCATTTGACTCAAAGCGGTTACGAGATTTGGGCTTCGGAGATCGAGCCGATAGTGAACGCAATCGCGGGCTAGCAAACATGTTGCATCTGTCGCTGCCGACTCGCTGCGAACAACGAGGCGCGGAGGCTTTAAAACTCGCTTCACGGCTGCGGGGGATGCCTGGCGGAACGCCCCCAAACAAGTTCGGCGGAGGGATCGATGGACGAAACGCGTGCCTGGGAAATTGCACTCGACGATCACCCGGAGTTTCGCGAGGGGTTCGAGAATGACTCGTTGCCGGAAGAAACGCTGGGCGAAGACGGCGAGCCGTTTAGTCCGCGGTTGCACTTGATGTTGCACGTGATCGTAGAACAACAACTGGCCGCCGATGCGCCGCCCGGTATCGCGGAAATAGCGGAGCAACTGGCAAAACGAGGCGCCTCGCGTCATGAGATCCGCCACATCATCGGCGTCCCTCTGGCGGAGCAACTCTGGCTGATGCAGTCGCAGCAGGCGACCTTCGACTCAGACGCATACCTCGACCAGTTACGCGAGGCCGTCGATTCCTTTCGCTGAACCGGCGGCAAGCCGCGCCGCACATCCTCCTCTTCATTTTTCCCTAAAAGAGCAAAATGGACGCGTTGCGCCGCGGGATTCGCGTCGCCTTCACTCTTTAGGGCAGGCGTCGCTGGAACGTTTGCCGCCCCCATGCGTTCCGCGCAGGCCTGGGTTATCGCAATCGTGGCGACGGCGTTCCTTCTCTGCTCTAGGGTTTCAGAGGCGTAACCTCATGTGGTCGCGTAAACGGCTGGATGTGGGTTGGACGGACCTGGCCTACGGCGTCTGGCATTGCTTGCTGCCGCCGACGGCAGAAGTTCGCGAAATACGCAGGCCGCCGGCATTCGCCGACGACGTGCTGGCGTGCCTGTCCGTTCGGAGCGGTTTCGACCTGCTTTTGAGCGCGCTCGACTGGCCGCCGGGCAGCGAAGTGCTGGTCTCGGCCGTCACGATTCCGGACATGGCCGCCATCATCGAGGCCCACGGATTGAAGCCGATTCCCATCGACTTGACGCCTCGCGACATGAGCCCGCGAATTGAGCTGCTTCGTCAAGCCATCACGCCGGCGACCCGCGCGGTGCTCGTCGCTCATCTGTTCGGCGGACGGGTCGACTTGGCGCCCTTCGCCGAAACGGCCGCCGAGCACGGATTGCTGCTGATCGAAGACTGCGCACAAGCCTATCGGGGCCCCGGAGATCTCGGAGATCGCCGAGCTGACGTCTCGCTGTTCAGCTTTGGTCCGATCAAGACCGCGACGGCTCTGGGCGGCGCCCTGCTGCGCGTGCGAGACCCGCAGGCGTTGAAGTCGATGCACGCCAGGCAGGCCGTCTATCCAACGCAAAGCCGTCTGAAGTACCTGCAGCGCATCGCCAAGTACTCTGGACTGAAGCTGCTTTCGGCCCCGGCGCCATTCAGTTGCCTGGCCACGGCTTGTCGTTGGTTGCGCGTTCGACCTTGACCGTCTGGTCAACGGCTCGGTGCGAGGCTTTGCGAGGCAGGATCTGCTGGCGCAGATTCGCCGCCGGCCCTGTGCGTCCCTGCTTGCGTTACTCGCACGCCGGCTCCGTCAGTTCGACGGTCGGCGGCTTGAAGCCCGAGCGACGGCCGCCCGAAAAGTGTTAGAGCGGTTGGAAGAAAAGGTGCTCTTCCCCGGGGCGGCGGCTGCAGATCATACGCACTGGGTCTTGCCGGTATACACGTCGCGGCCGCGGGAACTGATCAAACGGCTGCGAGAAGCAGGCTTCGATTCGACGCAAGGGCAAAGCCTGTGCGTTGTTTCCGCGCCACCAGGCCGACCGGACTTGGAACCGCACGATGCGCGAGACGATGGCCGGTACAGTCTTCCTGCCCTGCTATCCGGAAATGACCGTCTCAGAACGCGAGCGATTGATGCATACGGTGGCAGAGTACTTCGAGCAATTTCCTGAAGCGGTCTGCCGGCAAACGCCGCTCGCAGCGCCACAACCCAGCGTGCCGGCAAAGTTGGCGGTCTGAGGGCTGAAGGAAGCGAAAATTGACTCGACCAACGCTCCCTGTCGTGCAAGAATTAGCCGAACACGCCTTCAATTGGCTCGCCTTCCGGCAAGACGAAGCGGGGTCGCTTTTGCCGGTCATAAAGCCGAGTGGCGCGATCAATGCCCAGTGCGTGATAGATCGTGGCCGCCACGTCGCTGGGAGAATAGCCGCGACCGGTCGGAAAAGCGCCTTGGCGGTCCGTGGCGCCAATGACTTCTCCGGCCCGCACGCCGGCGCCGGCGAAGAAGATTGACCCCGCGGCGCCCCAATGGTCGCGCCCGCCCAGGCTGTTGATCTTGGGCGTGCGTCCGAACTCAGTCAGATACACGACCAGGGTCGAATCGAGCAGGCCACGATCCTTGAGATCCGTCAGCAACGCCGCAAACGCACGATCGATGCCGGCTACGTGGTAGCCGCGTTTGGCCATTTCGCTGATATGCGGCTGTTTTTGAGCGGGTACCGCGTGGTTATCCCACAGGTTGCCATAGTCGTTGTCGTAGCCGTAGTCGACCATCACGAAGCGCGCCCCGGCTTCAACCAGTCGGCGGGCCATCAGGCAGCGGCCGCCGATCTTGGTGCGGCCATAGCTTTCTCGCAATGGTTCGGTCTCTTCGGACAGGTCAAATGCCCGACGCACGGCGGGAGCAGCCAACAAGTGGAAAGCGTTCTGGTAATGCCCGTCCATGGCGCCGCGCTTCTCGGCATCGCCGATCGCCCGGTCCAACGCGCCGCGCAGTTGCGAACGTCGTCCCAGGCGGTCGATATCGAGCCCTTCAACCAGCTCCAGGGCCTGGGGCAGCAGGTCTTCGTTGGCCAGCGGCGAGGGATCGGCCGACTTCTCGCCGACGGTAAAATCCGGTTGTTCCGGCTCGCCGCCCACGCAAAATGGCGCGTATTGGCCGCCTAGCCAGCCGCCGACGAACTCGTTGACCGGCGGGGGCCCGGGCCGCGTAATGCCTGGCACGGCAATGTAGCCCGGAAGTTGATTGCGCGGACCTTGCAGATACGAGACGATCGAACCGATGTTCGGCTCGCTCGTAATCTGCTGCATCGTTACCTTGAGGCCCGAAAGGCAATGCACCTGGCTCAGGAAGTGGTCGTTGCTGCCGTGCGAAAAACTGCGCACCAGGCAGAACTGGTCGTTGATCTTCGCCAGGTTGGGGCAGCTTTCGGCGAACTGCACGCCGGGCAGACGGGTGGCGATCGGCGACAGCGTGCCGCGAATGCCTTCCGGCGCTTCGGGTTTGGGATCCAGCGAGTCGTGATGCGTCACGCCGCCGGCCATCCACAAGAAGATCACCGACTTCGCCTTGGCCTGCGGCGCCGCCTCGCGCTCTGCGCTGGTTTCCGCTTGAGCTAGCCCCGGCAACAGCGCCGACGAAAGTCCCAGCGATCCGACTCTCAGCAGATCGCGACGGCTCCACGGCCCGCGGTAACGTTCAGACTGGCGTCGGATTCCGGCCATCGACAAACTCCCAACAAACTCAGTTCACTCTTGGCCGCCGCCAACCGCACCAAAATCAGTCGTTCCTGTGTTACTTGCTCCGCACTCCGCCGTCTGCCACCGCGCGTTCTTACTAGACCCACTCTTTGATCACGCGGCCCTCGTTGAGCCGGATGGGGCGGCCATCTGGGGCGATATGGATCGTATCAAGCGGAATGCCCAACTTCGAGTAGATCGTGGCGGCGATGTCTTCGCTGAGGTATTCGTGATCCACCGGCCGGCCCCCTTCCCCGTCGGTCTTGCCGAGCACGGCGCCGCCGGGAGTGCCGGCGCCGGCCATGATGGCAAAGCCCGCGGTCGACCAGTGATCGCGGCCGCTGGCCGAGTTAATCTTGGGCGTGCGGCCGAAATCGGTCAGCCAGACGACCAGTGTGGAGTCGAGCATTCCGCGTTGTTCGAGATCGATCAACAACTCAGGCAGGGCCTGATCGACCGGCGGAATCAACCGCTTCTCGAGCGAATCAAAATTCTTCTGGTGCGTGTCCCAGCCGCCGTCGGTCACGGTCACGAACCGCACGCCCCCTTCGATCAGCCGCCTGGCCAAGAGCAAGCTCTGGCCGAACTTGGTGCGGCCGTAGCGATCTCGCAACGCCGGATCCTCCTTGTCGATCTCGAAAGCCTGCTTCGTTTCCGGCGCCGTCACCATGTTGAAGGCGGACTTGTAATACTCGTCGAGAATCCGGAACGCCTCGGGCTGCAAATCGGCCTGCTGCTGCACCGCGTCGATGGCGGCCAGCATGCTGCGGCGGCGATCGATCCGGGCGGCATCGGTCGATTTCGGCGGCGTGATATCCCGCACGACAAACGGCTCTTTGCTCGGATCGGCCAGCAGTTCGAATGCGGCATGCTCAAGGCCGAGGTAACCCGGCGCCCCGCCGCCGAATCGCCGATCGATGCTGGAACCTAACTGAATGTACGGCGGAATGGGCGTCTTGAAGCCCAACTCGCGACTGACGACCGAACCGAAGCAGGGATAGGTCACCGCCGGATTAAACGGATGGCCCGACATCACGTAGGCGTCGGCCGTGCCGTGGCTGCCGTTGCGCGGGTTCCAACTGCGCAGCAAGGCAAATCGACCTTGCTCCTTGGCCATCCGCGGCACGATCTGCGTGAACTGCACGCCCGGCGTGGGCGTGTCGATCGTCTTGAACGGCCCTCGCACGCTGACCGGCGCCTCGGGCTTGGGATCGAAGGTATCGTGGTGGCTCGTGCCGCCTTGCGTCCAAATCAGAATGCAATTCGTATCGCGCGTCGTCCGGCCTTCAGCCGCCAAGGCTTGCTTGCGAGCCAGTGCCACAGGCAGCGAAACGCCCAGTCCGGCCAGAGCGCCAATCTGCAAAAAGGAGCGGCGGCGGATGCCTTCACAATCGCGAGTCGTCCCACTCCAAACGTTCAGCATGATCGCCTGACTCCGTGATAGGTTTCTTCTGACCGTCGAAACTTTGACCGTCTCGATTTACGGCTTCCGGCTCATCGATCTCGGTACGGTGCGTCTGGGAGCCGACGCAACTGCTTTCAGTTTCCTTTGCTCCGCGCTTTGCGTTTCCCGCCTCTGCGTTTCCTGCTCCGTGCTGTTTACATCCACTCCTTGATCACGCGGCCCTCATTGAGCCGGATCGGGCGGCCGTCGGGTGCGGTGTGCGATTGTGTCGAGCGGAATGCCCAGCTTGGTGTAAACCGTGGCGGCAATGTCTTCGGTGAAGTACTCATCGTCGACCGGCCGGCCGCCTTCCTCGTCGGTCCTGCCCAGGATTGAACCGCCGGGAATGCCTGCGCCGGCCATCATAGTAAAGCCGGAGGTGGCCCAGTGGTCGCGGCCGCTGGCCGAATTGATCTTCGGCGTGCGGCCGAAGTCGGTTAGCCAGACGACGAGCGTCGAGGAGAGCAGACCGCGTTGCTCCAGGTCGGTCAGCAGTTCGGGAATCGCCTGGTCCAGCGGCGGCATGCTTGCCCTTGAGCCATTGAACAGTTTGGCGTGATGGTCCCAGCCGCCGTCGGTAACGGTCACGAACCGCACGCCCGACTCGATCAGCCGGCGGGCCAGCAGGCAGCTCTGGCCGAAGCGGTGTCCGGCCATAGCGATCGCGCAAGCGTGGCGTCTTCGCCTTCGATATCAAAGGCCTGTTTCGTTTCCGCCGCGGTGATCATGTTCAGCGCCGTCGGTAGTGCTCGTCGAGGGCGTGGAACGCGGCCGGCTGCAGCGTCGATCTTCTGTTGCAGGGCGTCGACTTGGCCGAGCATGCGGCTGCGGCGTTCGATTCGCGGCACGTCCACGCCCTTGGGCGGCGTGATGTCGCGCACGTTGAACGGCGTCGTGTTCGGGTTGGCCAGCAGTCTCGAAGGCGTTGTGTTCGGCGCCCAGAAGACCCGCCGTGCCGCCGCCGAAGGTCGCGTGGTCGACGCGTCGCCGAGTTGCATGAACGGCGGCATCTGGTCTTGAAGCCTTTCTCACGTGGCGATCACCGAACCGTAAGCAGGGATAGTCACGGCCGGATTGAATCGGATGGCCCGACATCATGCACTGGTCGGCCACGCCGTGTCTGGCGTTCTTCGGGTTCCAGCCTCGCAAGATGGCGAAGCGGTTCAGCTCGCGGGCCATTCGGGGCACGATCTCGGTGAACTTCACGCCCGGCACGGCCGTGTCGATCGTCTGATATTCGCCCTTGACGCTGGCCGGCAGCTTCGGGCTTAGGATCGAAGGTGTCGTGATGGCTCGTGCCGCCTTGCGTCCAGATCAGGATACAGTTGACGTCGTTGGCAGGCGCCGGAGCGGCATTCGCGGTTCTACCAGCCAATAGGGCAGGCAACGTAAGCCCCAAGCCGGCCAACGAGCCCACTTGAAGAAATTCGCGACGATGAATGCTTTCGCAATCGCGCGACGTCCCCTGCAGAAACTTGAGCATTGGTTGCTACTCCGAGCAAGGCGGGAAGTTTTGAGGCGGGATCGATGCAGACCTCTCGATTATATCGGCGCCCTGCAACCAATCAAGAAGAAGTGATGCGTGTCCAAGGGACGGTTTCACAGGGTTTCCAAGTCGATCTTGCCGCTCATCAACCGACGGTCTGCCGCACAAACAAAATAGCCCGACAACGCTCCGCAGTTTGCCGCCAGACTGCTCAGGCAAGAACGGCCGGTCCTGGGCATCGCAGGTCGCCCCAGGAGAAAATCTAAGTAATATCTCTCAAGGACGAAATGAAAAACTCTTGGCAGTTAGCTCACTGCACGTACATAATGAGGCGTTGATCCGTTACCCGCCCGGTAACCAGTTCCGAATGCATCCCCTGCCGGAGACGCTGGTTGCCGAACAACGCAAAGCCGGAGACTTCCGCGTGTTTCTCGCCCTGCCTGGCCAGAGTTTCTCGCGTCTGCTGCTCGCCGCATTGGCTTCGGGCCTGCTGTTTGCCGTGGCTCCCGCCCGTGTGCTTGCCGCAGGATTTCAAGTTTCGCCGCCCAAGCTCGTCCTGGAAGGTAACTACGCCCGGGCCCAGTTGCTGGCGACGGCGGTCGGACCTGACGGTTCCGTCAACGAACGCTCGAACGACCTGACACACGCCGCGACGTACGCGTCGTCGAATCCGCAGGTGGTCACGGTTTCCAGCAGTGGATTTGTGTTGGCCACGGGCAACGGCGAAGCGGTAATCTCCGTAACGGCCGGCGCCGAAACGGTGCAAACGCCGGTCACCGTCAGCGGCGTGCTGCCCCAACCCGTCATTGCTTTCAAGACGCAGGTCTTGCCCGTGCTGACCAAGGCGGGCTGCAACTCCGGGCCCTGCCACGCCAGCCAATACGGCAAGGGGGGCTTCAAACTCTCAGTGTTCAGTTTCGCTCCGGAAGAAGACTACCAGGCGATCGTTCGCGACCGGCGGCAGCGCCGCGTGAACATGCTGGATCCGGAGCACAGCTTATTCCTGCAGAAGCCCACGTTGGAGGTTCCGCACGGCGGCAATCGTCGACTGACTGCCGGTTCCATCGATTACGAGCTGCTCAAGAACTGGCTGATCCGGGGGGCGCAGGGACCGAAAGCCGACGAGCCCAAGGTGCAATCGGTGAAGGTCATTCCGCCGCGCCGGGTTGGCCCTGTGGGCATGATGCAGCAGTTGCAGGTGTTGGCGACGTATACCGACGGCAAGACGCGCGACGTCACCTGCTGGGCCAAGTTCGACAGCCTCGACGACAGCGTGGTGACGGTGACGGAGGACGGACGCTTCACGACCGCCGGCAAAGGGCAGTCGAACGTGATGGTGCGTTTCGAAGGGCAAGCTGAGATCGCCACCGTCGTCGTGCCTTACGCGGACAACTTTGAACTGGTCGACTGGAAAGAAAACAACTTCATCGACGCACTGGCGGCCAAGAAGTTTCGCGAGCTCGGCCTGCCCCCTTCGCCGCTGTGCGACGACGCGACGTTCGTCCGCCGCGCGTTTCTCGACGCCATCGGCACGCTGCCGACGATCGAAGAGACCAAGACGTTCATCGACTCGACCGATCCCGATAAACGCAAGAAGTTGATCGACAGCCTGCTCGGACTGACGGGCGATCCGGCGAAGGACATTTACAACAACCAGTATGCAGCGTATTGGACGTTGAAGTGGGCCGACCTGATCCGCTCGAATTCGAAGGTAATCGGCGAGCAAGGCATGTGGGCCTTGCACAACTGGATCGGCGAGTCGTTGCGTCAGAACAAGCCGTTCGACCAGTTCGTGCGCGAACTGATTACGGCCAAGGGTTCGATCTATCGCGATGGGCCGGCCAACTACTTCCGCGTGGCGAACAATCCGCAGGACCTGTGTGAAACGACCAGCCAGTTGTTTCTCGGCGTGCGGATGCAATGCGCCAAGTGCCACCATCACCCGTATCGAAAAATACGGGCAGGAAGACTACTACAGCTTTGCCGCCTTCTTCGCCCGAGTCGGCACCAAGAACGAGCCAGGAGTTCGGCCTGTTCGGTCGCGAGCAAGTGGTCATGGTCCGCAATGGCGGCGACGTCAGGCATCCGCGCACCGGCCAGGTAATGCAGCCCACGCCGTTGGAAGGCGAGCCGGCGCCCGAAACGCCCGATCGGCGCCAGGCCGCTGGCTGACTGGATGACCAACCCCGCCAACCCGTTCTTCGCCAAGAACGTCGTCAATCGTTACTTCGCCTACCTGACGGGGCGAGGGCTGGTCGAGCCGATCGACGACATGCGGGCCACCAATCCGCCGAGCAACGGCGAATTGCTCGACGCGTTAGCCGTCGACTTCGCCAAGAACTGTTTCAATCTGAAGCAGTTGCTGCAGAAGATCATGAACTCGCGCCTGTATCAGCTCGACTCGCAGCCGCTGCCGGCCAACGCGGCGGATAGCCGCTATTATTCCCACTATCGGGTCAAACGACTGGCCGCCGAGCCGCTGCTGGATGCCATCGACCAGGTGCTCGGCACGCAGACGAAATTCAAGAGCGTGCCGTTGGGAACCCGGGCCATCGAATTGCCTGACGGCGATTATCCCGATTACTTCCTCAAGACGTTCGGCAAGCCGGGGCGCGTGAGCGTGTGCGAATGCGAGCGTACGCCCGACGCCAATTTGGCGCAGGCGCTGCACACGCTCAACGGCGACCTGCTGGCCAACAAGATAGGCGACGCCAAAGGACGCCTGGCGACGCTGCTGGCCGCCAACAAGCCGTTCGAAGAGAACGTGACCGAGTTGTACCTGGCCACGTGGTCGCGTCGGCCGACGCCCGAAGAACTGGCCGTTTGCCAATCGTTTCTCGCCCAATGCCCCGATCCGAAGACGTTTTACGAAGACCTGCTATGGACGCTGATCAACTCAAAACAGTTTTTGCACGTCAGGTGAAGACTATGCGGCATGTGGCAGCCAACTTCGGAATGCAGAATGCGGAATGCGGAGCCTCTGATCGCAAGGTCTTCAGCGCCGCATCGCTCTTGTCGACGTTCGTATTGATTCTGCACGCCGCTTGCGCCGCTCCGGCGTTCGGCCAAAGCTCATACCCGATGCTGATGAGCCTCAAGCCGATCGCGGTGCAGCTTGGCGCCTCGACGGAACACGAGGTCTCGGCGCGTTACAATTTATACGGCGCCAGCCAGGTGCTGGTCGACGGCCCCGGCGTGACGGGCGAAGTCGTGCAGCCCGAAACGAAGCCGGAAGAAGCCAAGCCCGATCAGGCGAAAGCGGCCGAGACCAAGGACGAAAAGAAGCCGGCCGAACCGCCCAAGAAGCCCCAGGTTCCGAAAATCAAATTGAAGTTCACCGTCGCCGCCGACGCCGTGCCGGGACCGCGCAGCTTTCGCGTCATTACTCCGCAAGGCGCCTCAACCGTCGGCCAGTTGGTGCTGGTGCGAGACCCGGTGACTTACGAAGCGGCCAAAAACGACGCGCTGGCCGACGCTCAGGCGGTCACGTTGCCCGCGACGCTCTGCGGAGCGATTGAAAAGGCGGAAGACGTCGACTTCTTCAAGTTCACCGTCGAGGCCAATCAATCGTTGACGTTTCACGTGCAGTCGTCGCGATGCCAAGACAAGATCCATGATCTGCAGGTGCATTCCGATCCGATTCTCACGTTGCGAAACTCCATGGGCGCCGTGCTGGCGCTGAACGACAATTACTTTTTCGGCGATCCGCTGCTCAACTACCGCTTTGCAACGGCGGGAGAGTACATCCTGGAAATCCGCGATGCTCGCTACCAGGGCAATGCGGAATGGCAGTACAGCATCGAGGCCAACGATCGCCCGTTCATCACCAACGTTTACCCGCCGCGCGTCACGCCGGGTTCCGCAACGCGAGTCACGCTGGTCGGCTTCAACTTGCCGGCCGATCCGACGGCGCTGATCACGTTGCCGCCGGAAACGCCCGATGGTCTGCAGTGGATTAACCTGCCGCTGGCCGGAGCCGCCGGCCAGCCCGGCGCCGGTCATCGTCAGCCGTTTGCCCGAAGCGATGGAGACGGAGGCCGACAACGATCAACTGGCCCAGGCCCAACCGGTCGGTTTACCGGCCGGGGTGAGCGGCTGCATTTCGAAGCCGGGCGACGTCGATTACTACGCGTTCGAGGCCAAGAAGGGGGAGCACATCAGTTTCGAGATTGTGGCCAGGCGGCATCAATCGGCGCTCGATTCCATCGTCCGCGTGCTCAACGAAAAAGGGGGCGCGGCTCTGGAAAGCGACGACATGAACACGGGCCGGCACATCTACGCCGACTCGCAAAGCGAGAACTGGACCGCGCCCGCCGACGGCAAGTATTACGTCGAAGTGCGCGACCTGCACTTGCGCGGCGGGCCGGAGTTCGTCTACTTTCTCGAAATCACCCGCAGCGAGCCGTACTTCCAGCTCGATCTCGACACCGACAAGACCTTGCTGGCGCCGGGCGTTGGCGCGGTGATCTTCGTGAGGGCTTATCGCAAGAATGGTTTTGCCGGCGACGTGCAACTGGCGATCGAGGGGTTGCCGCCCGGCGTCACGGCGCAGTGCGGCCGGATTCTTGCCAGCGAAAAGGACGGCTGCATCGTCTTGCAAACCGCCTCCGATGCCCCGTTGGGGGCCGCCAACGTCAAGGTCACCGGCACGGCGACCATGCCGGCGGCAGATGCCAACCAGCCGCCGCTGCAGCTTTCCGCTATGGCCTACCCGATGCAGGAAATCTACATGCCCGGCGGCGGGCGTTCTCATTTCCCAGTGGAAATGCACACCGTCTCCGTCGGCGACGTGATGGATATCAAGAGCATCAAAGTCAGCACGAACGCGATCACGCTCAAGCCGAACGAGTCGCAGAAGATCGATGTCGAGATCGAGCGGCAGGAAGGTTTCAAAGGCAACGTCACGCTCGATTGCCTGATGCAGCATCTCGGCGGCGTGTTCGGCAACAGCTTGCCGCCGGGCGTCAAGATCGACGACAAAAACAGCCAGACGTTGCTCGCGGGCGATCAATCAAAAGGCCATATCACGTTGATCGCGGCGGCCGACGCCAAGCCGGTGGAGAACCAGCAGTTTTGCGTGATGGCCAACGTCTCGATCAATTTCGTGATGAAATACACTTATTCCAGCGAGCCGTTGAAAGTGACCGTCGCGGCGCCGTGAACGGGAAGCAAAGAGTAAAGAGCGTCGAGTAAAGAGCGTCGAGTAAAGAGCGTCGAGTAAGGAACAGCGCGGAGAGGAAAGCAGGCAGGTTTTCACCTGGGGCGGCAACTACTAGTGATAGGAGCCATGCAGCGATGAGCGTCGCCCGTCCGTTCGGTTTCTGCCTTGCCATTTGCCTGGCCTGCGTCTCGGTGGTTCGCGCCGCCGAACCGACTGCTGCTCCCGACAAGGAATTGGCGGTCGTCAGCTTGGAGAACTTTGTGTCTCCCGGTCCGAATCAGGCCGCAGAGCCGCTGGCCAAACAATTCTCGCTGGATCGCAGCGTCCGCTTTCTTGATGCAGCGGCGCTCGACTGGCAGAAAAGCCGGCAGTGCTTCACCTGCCACACCAACTTTGCGTTTTTAATGGCCCGGCCTGCCATTTCGGCCGCCGCGCCTGCTCACGCGACCATTCGAGCCGCCGCGGAGAAACTGGTCAGCCAGCGTTGGAAAGAGCAAGGTCCGCGTTGGGATGCGGAAGTCGTAATGGCCGGCGCCATCCTGGCCATGAACGACTCGGCGACCACCGGCAAACTGCACCCGCTCACGCGAGAAGTGCTCGACCGGACCTGGACCGTCCAGCGCGAAGACGGCGGCTTCGACTGGTTGAAGTGCGGCTGGCCGCCGATGGAATCCGACGATCATTTCGGCGCCACCATGGCCGCCATCGGCGCAGGGGCTGCGCCGGAAGGTTATGCGCAGACGCCCGCAGCCCAAGCGGGATTGGAGAAACTCCGGACCTACCTCAAGGCGAATCCCGCTCCAACGCTTCATCATCGCGCCATGACCTTGTGGGCCGCGACCTACCTCGACGGCTTCATGACGCCCGAAGAGCGGCAAGCCACGATCGACTCGCTGCTAAAGCTGCAACATGCGGACGGCGGTTGGGGGCTGGCTTCGCTCGGCGATTGGAAACGTTCCGACGGCAAAGAGCAGGATCCGCAGGCCAGCGATGGCTATGGCACAGGGTTTGTCATCTACGTCTTGCGTCGCGCCGGTCTGGCGGCTGACGACGCCCGCTTGCAGCGAGGCATTGCCTGGCTGAAAGCGAATCAGCGCGAAAGCGGCCGCTGGTTCACCCGCTCGCTGAACAAAGACAGCAAGCACTACATCACCCACGCGGGCACCGCGTTCGCGTTGCTGGCGCTGGCCAGTTGCGAACCAAAGCCCGCGCCGTGACGATCGGCCTTGCGCGGCGGTATAGGAAGCCGCGGGCGGCGTCGTATTCCGACAATTCGCAAATGACGCCCCATGAAGGCAAGTTTTTAGCCACAGAGCGTACCGAGGACACAGAGGAGACGGACTGAAACCACTCATGACCGGAGACACGGTGGGCCAGATTATATCCTCACCCCTTCTCCTCTCTGTGCCCTCGGTGCTCTCTGTGGCCAAAGCAATTCCGTCTTTTTGTCAATCGGGATCAACTTTGGCGTTCTTGGACTGTTGATTACAAACTGTGGGAGTAGAGTTGAGTTGGTTGCCCACATTAACCCGAAGCGTTAGCGAGGGGGGGCGGCTATTCCGCTTCGCCGACGCTTCGAGTTGCTGTCTCGTGTCCCCGATCAACTCAACTTTGAGACGCCTCCCCCCCCAAGAAGCCTCCGACCTCCGGCGGTAAATCGCCCTATAATAGGGTGATGGGCTCCAAGCGCACCAGCAACCGGCGACAGTTTCTCAGCGGACAATCGGCGCTCGATGCGGCCGCAGATTTTGCGGATCGGATCGATCCGGAAACTCAGACGCCGGCTTCCCCGAGCCGGCCGCCGGCCGAAGCCTACCTGCTGCAGATGGGCCGGCAGGCGATGGCTTGCCAATTCGAAGTCTTCTTCAACGCAGGCCAATACCGCGACGCCAGCGATGTGGCGGTCGAAGCGCTCGATCTGATCGATCGCCTGGAAGACCAGATGACGGTCTACCGCGATACAAGCGAAATCGCCCGCATCAACCGCGATGCGGCGAACGGTCCGGTGGCTGTCGAACCGCGACTGTTCGCTCTGCTCGAGCACGCCGTGGAACTGCATCAGCAGACGGACGGCGCGTTTGATATCACCTCGGGTCCGCTCACCAAGACCTGGGGCTTTTACCGCCGACAAGGCGCCCTACCGCAGCAGCAGAACCTGGATGAAGCCCTCGCGAGAGTCGGCAGCCAGTTCCTCCGCCTGGACCCGCACGAACAGACGGTCGAGTTTCTTCGGCCTGAGATGGAACTGAATCTTGGCGCCATCGGCAAGGGATATGCGCTGCGACCGCGCCGCCGAGATCCTGTTGGGGTCCGACGTGAATGATTTTCTCTGGCACGGAGGGCAGAGCAGCATTCTGGCTCGCGGCTCGCAAGCCACGCAGCCGGAGGACCAAGGCGGCTGGCTGGTGGCGCTGAACCATCCGCTTCGCCCTGAGCGACAACTCATCGAAATTCGCTTGCGCGACCGGGCAATTGGGACCTCGGGCGCTGGAACCCAGTTTTTCCGCCACCAAGGCAAGCGATTTGGCCATATTCTCGATCCGCGAAGCGGATGGCCCGCCGAAGGAGTATTTTCGACAACTGTTCTCGTGCGAAGTGCATCCGAAGCCGACGCCCTGGCCACGGCCCTCTACATCGTGGGGCCCGAACGCGCACTTGCCTGGTGCGAAAAACACCCGGAAATTGGCCTGCTGATGTTCATTCCGGGCGATCCAGGCAAGAGCGTCAAACTTATCACCGCCGGTTTGAACGAGAGCGACTGGCGGCTGACATCCATGCTTTAACCATTCGCCGTACGCGACCTACGGTCGGATCGTTCTATTCGCAACCGCAAGCACGCCGGATGAATGAATAGAGGCCCTAATTTTGATTGAGACGGCCCGATAGGGGGCAATTAGCACAAAAGCAATATACCCCGCTTGCACGATCCGGTTAGAATACCCTTCGAACGTCCGTCCGCTGAAACGACTTCCACGATCCGCTTCGATGCTCGATTTCGTGTTCAATCAAGTCACCCCCTACTTGCTGGTCGCCGGCTCGTTAATCCTGACTGGGATGGGACTTCCGGTTCCTGAGGAGGTCTTTGTCATCACGGCGGGCATTGCCGCGCACAATGGCCACATGGAACCTTGGCTGGCGCTGGTCGCCTGTCTGACCGGGGCTCTGATCGGCGACGCGGTGATGTATGCCATCGGCTATCATTTCGGGCACGGTCTGCTGCGGGACCGCCACTGGTTCGCCCGCTACATGACGCCCGAACGCGAGCGGCAAGTCGAAGACATGATCCAGAAGCACGGCCTGAAGGTGTTTCTGACGGCCCGCTTCCTGGTTGGGGTGCGCTCGCCGGTGTATGTCACGGCGGGCATTCTACGCATGCCGTTTCGGCGGTTCGTGCTGGTCGACTTGTTCTGCGCGTCGCTGGTGGTGAGCCTGTTTTTCTGGCTCAGCTTTTTCTTTGCCGAAGCGTTTCAAGGGTTGTGGAATTCGATCCATCGCGCGGAGTTGTGGTTAACCGGCATAATCGCTGTTGCAGGGGTCGGCGCGATCCTTTATTTCTTCATGCGGCGGCGCCGTCGCCTGCTCCGTATTCGTTTGCGTCGACAAAAGAAAAAGGTTCCTAGCCACACCGCGGCCGCGCGAGTTCCTGGGGAGGAAAGCAAGTCGGTCGCCTGAATTCGGGCCATCCCATGCCGCATCGATCCAGCCGACTGGCGGTACGGAAGACAGCCATCCTGGCCGTCTGGGCGGCACTCTCGCTGGCGGCAGCGCCTGCCTGCGGACAAGAGGCGCCGGTCAATCCTGGCCTGGCGCCCCTGCTGCGGTACTTCCAGCTTGGCGTCCATGCAGGCCGCATCAGGGCCAGCAGCCCGCATCGCGATCGCAAGCTGGAATCGCAAGCGTCTAATACCGACGCGCAAGGCAATACCCGCCGCGAACGGTTGTCAGTCACGCTTTCCGGCGAGGCTACGACGATCAGTTACCAGCAGTCGGTTTCCGATTGTCAATGGAGCGTTGAGATTCTCGACGGCAAGGAAGTTTCCCTCCGCCGGGAATCGAAGAACGCAGACGTCTGCCTGCCGCTCGTTTTCCATCAGCCGGCCGTCGGCCCCCTTTCGCTGCGGATCGGCGAAGGCGCCGAGTCGCGGGAATTCGCCGCCGAAAATCTTTGGCGGTTGCTGGTATCGGAGCCCGAGGCATGCAGCCAGTTCGCGCCGCTTTTGGAGTTGCTCAAGCCGAACTGGCATTTGGCTGAAACGGCACAGGCCGCCGAGCAATCGCTGTACGCGTCGGTGCGTGCGATGGCGGCAGCCGACCAGACGGGCCTGCGTCGCCTGGTTGGCCAACTGGCCAGCGACAAGTTCGCCCGCCGTCAGGCTGCCGAGCGAAGCCTGCGCCGCGCCGGACGCGACGCCCTCCCGTTTCTGATGTCTATCGACTGGCGACGCCTCGACGCCGAACAGCGATTTCGCTTGGGGCGGCTGTTCCGTGATCTCTCCGGCGACGGCGTCGACGATACGCCCGAGCGGGTGGCCCTGGGGTTGATCCGCGACCCAATGCTCTGGCTCAAGCTGCTCGAACGAGCCGACGAGAGCCATCGCCGGCTGGCCTTGGAGCAGCTTGAGCGTTTGCTGGAACGGCGGCTTGTCTTCGATCCGGCCGCCGACGCAACGACGCGCCTCGAGCAGCTTGCCGCGCTACAAGCGGCGGTCGCAGTCGAGGAATAGTTGATTGTCGCGAGCGGATCGCCTGGTTCCGCTGACCCGCCGCCGTCTAACGCTGCGCGTCGGCGAAGGTCCGTTGCAGGAACTCGAGCGCCTTCGGTCCCGCGGCGCCATCGACGACGACGTTCACGCGCACTTCGCTGGTGTTGATCATCTCCACGTTGATGCCGGCCTCGGCCAAGGCCCGGAACATGCGGATCGCCACGCCGGTGTGGCTGCGCATGCCGATGCCGGAAACCGAGAGCTTGGCCACTCGCGGGCAACTGGTCGACCGGGCCGCAGCCCAGCGCTGGCCGCCAGGCGATTCGACAGCTGCACGGCCTTTTCGAGCTTCGTCTTGCGGCACGGTGAAGCTCAGGTTGGCGTGCCGTCGCGGCCGAAGCTTTGCACGATCATGTCGACGAAGAATGCCGCCTGCGGCGATCTCGCTCGAAGACCTGGGCCGCCAGCGCCCGGGCGTATCGGGCACGCCGGAAATCGTCACGCGGGCCTGCGAATCGTCGAGCGTGATGTCGTCGATCGTCAGATCTTCCATGCCTTGCAGCCGAGCGACGACTGCGGTCGCGTCGCCGGCTCGCGCATGCGAGCGGCTTTCGTGCGGCGCCTCGCTGGCGCCGGCCGGCGCCTTGTCGAGTTGGAACGCGCGGTGCACGGTCCGCAACGCCTCGAGCGCCTGCTCCGCGACGACCAGCACGGAGATCTTGATCTCGCTGGTCGTGATCATTTGAATGTTGATCGCCGTCGTCCGCCAAGGCGCGGAACATCTTGCTCGGCCACGCCGGTCTGCGTCGCCATGCCCAGACCGACGACGGAAACCTTCGAGACGTTGTCGTCGTAGCGTGATAGCCTTCGGCGCCCAGTTCAGTCGCCGCTTCCCGACCGCCTTGAGCGTGGCCGGCAAGTCGTCGCGAAGCACGGTGAAGGAGATGTCGGCCTTCGCCATCGGCGCCGACGTTCTGCACGATCATGTCGACCGAGATGTTCTTGGCCGCAATCTTCGAGAAGATCTCCAGGCTGGCGCCCGGCTGGTCGGGCACGCCCAGGATCGTCACGCGGGCTTCGTTCTTGACCATGCCGCGCCGCTGACCGGCCGGTCCGGCGACTTCGGGCTCGGCGACGATCATCGTGCCCGGGATGTCGGCTGAAGCTGCTGCGAACGTGGATCGGCACCGAGAACTTCTTGGCGAACTCGATCGAGCGGCTGTGCATCACGCCGGCGCCCAGGCTGGCCAGTTCGAGCATCTCGTCGTAGCTGATCCGCTTGACCATGCGCGCGCTTCGGGCAAGACGCGGGGATCGGTCGTGTAGACGCCGTCGACGTCGGTGTAGATCTCGCAGGCGTCGGCGCCCAGCACGGCCGCCAGCGCCACGGCCGTGGTGTCGCTGCCGCCGCGGCCGAGCGTGGTGATGTTGAAATCTTCGTCGATGCCCTGAAAGCCGGCGGCGATGACGATGTTGCCTTCGTCCAGCAGCCTGCTGCATGCGCTCGGTCGAGATCGAGTGGATGCGGGCCTTGGTGTGCGTGCTGTCGGTCTGGATGCCGATCTGCGCGCCGGTCAGGCTGACCGCCTGGTGCCCGAGCGAATCGATCGCCATCGCCATCAGCGCCACGCTGACCTGCTCGCCGGTCGAGAGCAGCATGTCCATTTCGCGGGCGGGCGGATTGTCGGTGATCTCGCGGGCCAGGTCGACCAGCATGTCGGTGTTCTTGCCCATGGCGCTGACGACCATCACGACCTGGTTGCCTTCCTGCTGGGCGCGGATCGCCTTGCGGGCCGCCGCGAGAATCTTTTCGCTGTCGGCGACGCTGGTGCCGCCGAATTTTTGAACGATGAAAGACATGGGAATAGCAGACGAAGTCCGAAAGTAAGGAGCCCCTCAGTCCAAGGTCCAAAGTCCGCAAGTCCAAGGCCTCAAGTCTTTAGACCTTGGACGATGGACTTGGACTACGTCAAAAAATACCGCATCAGCTTCCAGCCTTCGTCGAACGAAAGCGAGGATGCGCCGGCGGTCGGTTCGTCGTAGGTTGTTGGCGCCGTCCGGCTCGATGCCGCTGCCGGCAATCGCCAACGGCACGAAGCCGTGGCTGTGCGTCTTGGTCCGCAGCGGCGTCGGATGGTCGGGCGAAACCAGGATGCGGTAATCGCCTTGAGCCTGCAAGGCCGCGTGCAGCGGGCCGACGATGTGCCGGTCGATCTCTTCGAGGGCCTTGATCTTGGCGTCGCAGCGTCGCCTTCGTGCGAGGCTTCGTCGGTCGCTTCGACGTGGACGCAGATGATGTCGGTGTCCGCCAAGGCCTCGACGGCGTAGCGTCCCTTGGCGGCGTAGTCGGTGTCGAGATAGCCGGTGGCCCCGGGCACTTCGATCCGCTGCCAGCCGATCAGCGCCGCCAGCCCGCGCAGCAGGTCGACGGCCGTGATCATCGCGCCGTGCTTGCCGTACACTTCGGCGAAACGGCTCCAGCGCGCGGCGCCTTGCCCAGCCCCCACAGCCAGACGTTCGTCGCCGGCAGTTTGCCTGCGCTGACGCCGGGCTGCGTTGACCGGATGGTCGGCGAACAGCGCCACGCTCTCGCTCATCAAGTGATTGAGCAAATCGCTGCCGGGCCCGCGGGGATAATCGTCCAGCACCGACTTATCGGTCAGGTCGTGCGGCGGCGTGGTGCGCGTGTCGGGCGAGAACGGCGCCGGCTCGCCTTGCGGCCGGTAGAGCAGCAGGTTGCGATAGCTGACGCCCGGGCACGAACTGCAGCTGCTCGTTGCCCAGCTTTTCCTGGGCCGCCGCGAGCAGCTCGCGTGGCTTCTTCGGTCGAGATGTGCCCGGCGGTGAAATCTCGCATCACCTGGTCTTCGATCGTGACCAGGTTGCAGCGAATGGCCCAGTCGTTCTCGGCCCAGCTCGAATGCCTTGAGCCGCCGCTTCCAGCGGCGCCCGGCCGGTGAAGTGTTCCAGCGGGTTGTAGCCCAGCAGGCTCAAGTTGGCCACGTCCGAGCCGGGCGGCAGCGAGGCCGGCACGTTATTGCTCGACCGACGACGCCCGCCGCGGCCATCGCGTCCATGTGCCGGCACGTTGGCGGCTTGCAGCGGCGTCTCGCCCCCGAGCGACTCTTGCGGCTTCGTCGGCACACCCGTCGGGAATGATGATCGCGTATTTCATAGATTCGTTGCTCGTTCCCGCGCTCCCGCGTGGCATCGCAACCCTGAACGCTCCGCGTTCAATTCCTTGAGGCCTTCATCTTTTGCTCTCGCACCAAAACGCGAGGGCAAGATTCCGCTAATCTCTGACCCGCATCCGCACTGCCGCCGTCCGCACCGAGCCGAGCCGCTCGATCTCTGCAATCGCCGCCTCGGCGTCTCCTTCGCTGGTCCGATGGGTCATGATCACCAGCGGCACGACGCTCGTCGTCGTCCTCCGTCGGCTTCGTGCTGGATCACCGAGGCGATCGAGATGCCATGACTGCCCCAGCACGCCGGTGATTTCGGCCATCACGCCGGGCCGGTCTTCGACATTGAACCGCAGGTAATACCGGCCGGACATCTTGGCCGGGTCGCGGGCGCTCGACCGGCGCCTCGCGCTGCGACCACAGCTCCAGCGTGCGGAACGTGATGGCCGTCGCGGCCGACGACCGTGTCGATCAGGTCGGCCACCACGGCCGAAGCGGTCGGCATCTGCCCGGCGCCCAGGCCGTGGAAGAACACCGGACCGACCGCGTCGCCCACCACGCTGATGGCGTTGTACGCTCCGCGCACTTCGGCCAGCGGCGTGCCGATCTTGCACCAGCGTCGGCGAGACGTGCAGTTCCAGCCCGTCGGGCACCAGCTCGGCCACGGCCAGCAGCTTGATGCGATAGCCCAGCTCCTTCGCGTAATGCATGTCGGCCAGATCGAGCGTGTCGATGCCGCGGCGCGGAATATCCTGCCAGTGGACGCGGGCGCCAAAGGCCAGATGCGCGAGAATCGCCAGCTTCTGCGCCGCGTCGGTGCCGTCGACGTCCATCGTCGGGTCGGCCTCGGCATAGCCGAGCCGCTGCGCTTCGGCCACGCGCGTCGGCATAGTCGCCAGCCCTGCTCTTCCATCTGCGTGAGGATGAAATTGCTGGTGCCGTTGAGGATGCCGTGCAGCGACTCGATCTGGTTGGCCGACAGGCACTGGCTGATGTTGGCGATGATCGGAATGCCGCCCGCCACCGAGGCCTCGAAGGCGATCGACCGGCCCAGCTCGCGGGCCCGATCGAACAGCTCCGGCCCGTGCTCGGCCAGCAGCGCCTTGTTGGCCGTGACGACGTCCTTGCCGCTCTCCAGCAGCTCGAGCATGATCGTCCGCGCCGGCTCCAGCCCGCCGACCAACTGGGCGACGGTCGTGATCTCCGGTTCTTGGTGATCGTCGACAAGTCGTCGGAAACAACTCCTTCGGGAAGCTCGCCATCGCGAGCTTTTTTAAGATCCCGGACGACGACCTGTTCCAGCCACAGCGTGCGGCCGGCATGCCGCGCAGTCCGATCGCCGTAGTCGAGCAGCAGCTTCGCCACGCCCGTCCCGACGGTACCCAGGCCGACAATGGCTACTTTGGTTTTTTCCATAGACTTCCGACAACCACGACAAATCGCTGATCTGCGAATCCTTCATCGTAAAATCGGCGGCGGGGGGCGTCAAGGAGGCCGAAACGCCGCACTTTACTCGCTATTCTTGCAACGACCTACCGGGCTGCTAATATGGCGCTGGTTCCGTTCGGGGCGACACCTGGCCGGCGCACTGGCGCTTTCTGGCGGGCGCAGGCTCTTTTGGCATGCTCAACGCTATGTCCTGCCCATCCTGTGGGGCGACCGAGAACCAAGAACGCCTGGGGCCGCTGGGAGAGCACCCTCACCACGTTTATCACTGCCACGACTGCGGGCATATTTACGCGGCGGTCGAAGACGCAGAACCGCCTGACAGCGCTGAATAATGCGTGCTGAATAATGCGTGCTGATGATGCGTGTGGGGCAGGCGGGTTTCTCCCCTATTGCAGCCCTCGCTGGCGGAGTAAAACCGCAAGCGGGGCGCCGCCGCCGACGCATAAGATTGCCTGGGGGGGAATCTGATGCGGCCGGTTACTGGCAAACTCCGCGGTAATCCGGGCGTCGCGCTTCGTCCTTCCTGTTGCCGGTTTGCAACTCCAGCGCGCCGTGTTGCCTTGCCTCCTGCCGGCCCTAGACGCTAGCTTGGGTTCACCAGCCCCCCTCTCCGTTAACCCCAGCGTGGATGCTCATGGATGCCGCCGCTTTCGAATTTTTCAAGAAAACTCTCGAAACCCCCAGCCCTTCGGGCTTCGAGCGGCCCGTCCAGGACATGGTGCGGCAGTATGTGGCCGACTTCGCCGACGAGGTGACGCACCGACCTGCACGGCAACGTGATCGCCGTGCGCAATCCCGAGCGCCACGCTGCGGGTGATGCTGGCCGGCCACTGCGACCAGATCGGCATGCTGGTCAGCACATCGACGACGAAGGGTTTCATCTACGCCCAGCCCATCGGCGGCTGGGACCCGCAGCATGCTGATCGGCCAGCGGATGACGATCTGGACGGCGAGCGGGCCCGTTGCCGGCGGTCATCGCCCGCAAGCCGATCCACCTGCTCGACCGACGACGAGCGCAAGCAGGTGCCGAAGCTGAAGGACCTGTGGCTCGACATCGGCGCCAAGGACAAGGACGAAGCCGCAGCCAGTCGGTCCGCATCGGCGACCCGGTCACGCTGGAACTGGGCTACCAGGACGATGCGCAACAACCTGGCCAGCTCGCCGGCCATGGACGACAAGACCGGGCTGTGGGTCGTGCGTCGAAGCCTTGCGCCGCGCGGCTCAAGAACGCTCGACTGCGTCGCTGTACGCCGTCTCGACCGTGCAGGAAGAGATCGGCCTGCGCGGGGCGCACGACCAGCGCCTTCGGCATCGATCCGCACGTCGGCATCGCCGTCGACGTGACCCACGCCACCGACTGCCCCACGATCGACAAGAAGCAGGAGGGCGACATCGCGCTTGGGCGGCGGGCCGGTGATCTATCGCGGCCCGAACATGAACCCCGTGGTCGTCGAGCGGCTGATCGAGACGGCCGACGGCGGCCGAGATTCCGTACCAATTGGCCGCCAGCGGCCGCGCCACCGCCACCGACGCCAACGCCATGCAGATCAGCCGCGGCCGGCGTGGCCGCTGGCGCTGGTCAGCATGCCCAACCGCTACATGCACAGCCCGGTGGAAATGATCTCGCTGGACGACATCGACCACGCGGCCGATCTGCTGGCCGGCTTCGTGCAAAGCCTGAAGGCCGACGACGATTTCCGGCCGTAGGGTCAAGGCCTGCGCAACTGAAGCGAGGCGAGCGGCGAGAAGGGTGGCGCCGAACGAGCGGCCTCGAAATCTGCCATGCCGCCGGCTTGCCCGGCGGTTGCTGACGCTAGATTCTAGAGACTGAAGGCCGACGACGATTTCCGACCGTAGGGTTAAGGCCGCGCAGATTAAAGCGAAGCGAGCGGCGAGAAGGGTGTCGCCGAACGGACGGCCTCGAAATCTGCCATGCCGCCGGCTTGCCCGGCGGTTGCTGACGCTGGTTTCTAACGCGGCGCCCGGGAAACCCTATTTCGTCACCTCGCCCCGCCCGCCTTCGGCGGGCGGGGCGGTGCGAAAAGAGGAGAGACGCGTTAGGGCCGTCCAACTAGACGGCCAACGTGAAAACTCCGCTGGGCAAGCCAGCGGCATCTTCGAAAAAATTGCCACGCCCCAAGGGCGACACGCACGTTGCGCGGGCTGGTGCGGCAACCAGGCTCGAAATCTGCCATGCCGCCGGCTTGCCCGGCCGGTTGCTGACGCTGGTTTCTAGAGACGACGCCCGGTAAATCCCATTTCGTCACCTCCGCCCCGCCCGCCCGCCGCAGGCGGCGGGCGGCGGGCGGCACGGGGTGCAAAGCGGAGGAGGGCCTCGGGGCCTCCGAGTCTAGACGGCCAACGTGAAAACTCCGCTGGGCAAGCCAGCGGCATCTTGCTTGGACAGTTGACCACGGATAAGTTTGGGGCCGGTCCGATTCAAAAGGTCATCCATGCTGCGGCCGATCGACTACTCTTTGAATGAGTTGAAATTCGCCTACGTCTGCCACGTCTATCTCCACTGGCAAGCGTACCGTCGCCGTGCCAGCACCGCGCTGAGCGGCCTTCAGCGCGAGACCGTCGAAGCAAGTGCCAGCCGATACTCGATTCACGTCCTGGAATGCCGGACTGATTCGCGTGGCGTTCGGCTTCTCGTTAGTTTGCGACCCGAGGACGCGGTGGCGGCAGCGGGCGGGAAACTCAAGGGCCAAGCGGCTAAATGGCTCAGGCAGCAATCCGGCGAGCGCCGAGCGCCGCGGATATTTCGCCTGCACCGCCGGGAAAAGCACTGCCTCGCAGGTTGATGACTATTTGTCGACGCAGGGCGATCATCACGGCTATGCACATCGCGCACGGCCGCCAGCGTTCGTACAGACGTTCACCCTCACCGCCGTCGATGACGAGCGTTTGCAACCGCCGAACGCCCAGGCGCTGCTGCGATACCACTTGGTGCTCTCGTCATGGCGACGGCACGGCGTTTTCGGAGACGTTTCGGGCCCGGCGATCAGCCGCGCATGGCGGTCGCTGGAGGTCGAGCACAAGTTCGCACTTTTGAAAGTGTCTTTCGTGGCCGACCATGTTCACCTGGCGGTGCGCGTACATCCGACGATTGCGCCCGCAAGTTTGGTTGTGGAGTTAATGAACGCGGCGCAGCGGATCATGTGGCGCGATTTCATGGCTGACGTGATCCAAGCGCGCGTCGAGAGGCTATGGCAGCCGGCCGCCTACATCGGCAGCTTCGGCGAACTAGCAACGCCTCAGCTCGAGGCCTACTTGCGGCGCTGTGGCGATGATTGACGACTGCCGCAATTTGCGCGAGGACGGCGCGGCTAGACGACCAACGCGAAAACTCCGCTGGGCAAGCCAGCGGCATCTTCGAAAAAATTGCCACGCCACAAGGGCGACACGCACGTCGCGGCGGGCTGGTGCGGCAACCAGGCTCGAACTTTGCCATGCCGCCGGCTTGCCCGGCGGTTGCTGACGCTGGTTTCTAGACGCGGCGCGGGAAATCCCATTTCGTCACGTCCGCCCCGCCCGCCGAAAGCGGGCGGGGCGGTGCGGAAAGAGGAGAAACGCGTTGGGGCCGTCGAGTCTAGACGACCAACGCGAAAACTCCGCTGGGCAAGCCAGCGGCATCTTCGAAAAAATCGCCACGCCACAAGGGCGACACGCACGTCCGCGGGCTGGTGCGGCAACCAGGCTCGAACTTTGCCATGCCGCCGCGTTGCCCGGCGTCCGCAGCGTTATTCATTCGGATTTTGAGTCGCGCGTTCGCGCTTGGACCGCCCGTTGGGCAGGGCGTCTAAGATGGCCTTCTTCAGCTTCTCGTCGAGCCTGCTCCCGTAGGAAAACCTGATCCAATACTGATTCTCGCCATCCTCCGTCAGCGGATCGTTGATAAAGGTCTGCCAGTACGGCTGGCGCAAGGTCTGAGGAGTTACCGCTTGATTCACTCTGTGTCCCTGCTCCAGCGTTACTGTGAGCAGGAAGCCTTTGAAATTCGGCCCTTCCTCCTGGTGAGCCTTGGAACGGATCTCTCCCGTCATGTACCTGCCGTGCACGGTATAGGTCATCGTGCCGTGCTTGGCCGTGAACGTATTTCCCTCGACCTTGAATTTCGCATCGGGGCAATGTTGACGGATGACGGCAGTCAACCGCTTCACCAGTTCATCCGAGGGCGGCTCGCTCCGAGCAACCGAAGCGATCGCCAACAGTACGAGAGCCGTCAAAGTCGATGTCCGCATCATTTACTACCTCGCTTTCGGAAACGGCGATTACCGCTCACTCAGCTTAACGCTTTCGCATCGCCGGCGGCAACAAATGCAAGCCTTGCGCCGCTTGAGTATCGCGGTTACGGTCTCTTTGCGGGCTGCATCCGAGCACGCCGACGTGAGCTGAACTCAAAACCGGCGGGGGCATGATCGCGGCAGATGACGCCGGTTGCGCGGCTTGCTCGCGAGGCTTGAAACGCCTCACGTCACGCGTTTTCTCCGCTAAATCCGCCGCCGCGCCGGACCTCCGGCTGGCGCCGAGAGCATTTCCGCGAGGTCGGCTAACCCGCTGGAAAGCATTTTTCCTGCTACCGCCTGGGACGCATTCAATTACAATGTCGGTCGCTTGCCCTGAACACCGGCGGAGAGTCTTCATCATGCACAACATTGCCACCATGGTTCTTGGCGGCGGCCGCGGAACGCGGCTGCACGCGTTGACGAAAGTTCGCTCCAAACCGGCCGTGCCGCTGGCCGGCAAGTACCGGCTGATCGACATTCCGCTCTCGAACTGCATCAACAGCGGCCTGAACCGGGTGTACGTGCTCACGCAGTTCAACTCGGTCAGTCTGCACCGGCATATCCGGCAGACCTACCGCTTCGACTCGTTCGGCGGCGGCTTCGTCGAAATCCTGGCCGCCCAGCAGACGATCGACAGCGCCGACTGGTATCAGGGCACCGCCGACGCCGTGCGGCAGAACCTGCGCTACATCCAGCAGCCGGGCATCGATTACGTGCTGATCCTCTCCGGCGACCAACTGTACCGCATGGACTATCGCGACATGCTGTGCACGCACCTCGACCAGCACGCCGACGTGACCATCGCCGCGCTGCCGGTCACGGGCGAAGACGCGGCCGGTTTGGGCATCATGCGGCTGGACGACGACGGCCGCGTGGCCGGGTTCCTGGAAAAACCGCAGACCGAGGAAGAACTGGCGATCGTGCGGACCGATCCGGCCTGGATCGACGTCACGCGGCGTCGAGAGCCGCGGCCGCGACTGCCTGGCCAGCATGGGCATTTACCTGTTCAACCGCGACATGCTGGTCGACCTGCTGACCAAGACCGACTACCGCGACTTCGGCAAGGAGATCTTTCCGGTGTCGATCCGCACGCATCGCGTGCAGGTCCACCTGTTCGACGGCTACTGGGAAGACATCGGCACGATCAAGTCGTTCTACGAGGCGAACCTCGACCTGGCCCGGACCAATCCGCCGTTCGACCTGACTTCGGCCGAAGCGCCGATCTATTCGCACGCCCGCTTCCTGCCGCCCGCCGATTGAAGGCGCCACGATCCGCAGCAGCCTGATCGCCGACGGCTGCCAGATCGCGCCGCGGCGCCGTGATCGAGAACAGCGTGGTCGGCCTGCGCTGCCGGATCGGCCGCAACGTGACGATCCGCAATTCCATCGTGATGGGCGCCGACGTGTTCCAGAGCGAGCCGGAAATTGCCGCCGACCTGGCAGCCGGCCAGACTCCGATCGGCATCGGCGAAGGCGCCGTCATCGAGGGCGCCATCGTCGACAAGAACTGCCGCATCGGCCGCAACGTCGTCGTCTCCAACCCGGGCGGCATCGAGAACACGCCCGACAGCGACCAGGCCGTGATCTGCGACGGGATCGTCGTGCTGCCCAAGGACGCGACGCTGCCGGAAGGCTGGAAGTGGCCCGCTAAGTAGGCCTTAGTCGGCTTTCGCTCCCGCGAAAGCACGCGTTCTGGCGGGAGCGAAAGACGCCGATGACTGCGCGATCGGGATAACAGGAGGCTTTACGGCTTCCTCCCTCCCGCACCACCGGGCATACGGGTCCGTATCGCGGCGGTTCGGCAGACGGAAACCCAGACACCCACAGTTTATGCGCGACGCGACCACCTGTGCAGCGCCGAGCGGAAAATTAGCATGTGCGCCCGCAGCGGGCATCGAAAAAACTGTCGCTTGCAATTCTGCACATTCTCTGATCGCGTCGCCGACCGGAAAAGGATGGGTGTCTTTTCAAGAAGCCACTTTGATTTCCGTCCATTCGATTCAGAGAATCACAAGTTCGTCGGCTACCCTATGCTCTTGACTGAGACTCAAATCGCACTCTTGCTAAAACAACTAGCCATCTCGGATGAGTGGCCTTGGGCAACCAACGACGAGGCTGTAATCGACAAGAACATCAAGGACATTGTTGCCGAAATCCGTCGCAAGTTGCGACTCGAAGACAAGACTGAATACGGACACTACGGCTCCGGCTACGCGAGCTTTGTCGATTGCTGGCTGTACCGCCCGGACGCCGAGTTCAGATATCGCGCCGGTGACAACTACCACGGACTTGTCGTCCTCTTCAGCCGACTATCGCCGTTCTACGTGTTTGGACAGGGCGACAAATCGTGGGACAAGATCGGCGGGCGCATCGTATCTACCAGACTTTAATTTCGTGGACGAGATCGAACACCAGCATGTGATGGAGCTTGTGCCACGCGTGAAAGACATTCTGACGGATCGCGGCTTGAAGCAACTCAACAAGTCAGATTTGAACACGATCTTGCCCAATGGCGTAAGTGTACCTACCATCATGGCGGATCGTGTGTTTCGTCACTTCGACGCGTTGTTCTATTGGGAAGATTGAAGATGCCGACGAACCCGACGTTGCACGGCAGTAAGCGGCAGAGGCGGAAACGCAGACACCCACAATTTTACGCGACCACCCGCGCGCGCCGAGCGGAAAACTAGCTTCGCCCGGCGGGCATCAAAGAATATCGATTGCAATTCTGCGCATTCTCTGATCCCGTCGCCGACCGGAAAAGGATGGCTGTCTTTGATTTCTCTCCTTGATTTCATTTGATATCAGGAATGCTGCCGGGCGGCCTTGTGGTAGAATTCACGTCGAGCGTAACGGCAGCGCCGGCACAGGTTCGAGCGGCCTTAGGCCGGGCAAGCGAGATGGGCTGGGACGGCAATACACGTCCCTTCCGGATAGACGGCCAACTGCGTCAGGTCCGCTGAAAGAAGCGTGCTGCTTATGGCGACGAATGAACGGCAAGATCCGCATGCGGCGGAGACGCTCGCGATCCTGGCCGAGGCACAGGCCCTTCTCGAGAATGATCACTTCGTCTACATCTCCGGCGATCACGGCAGTGGCTGGATCGACAAAGACGCCATCTACCCACATACAGAGCGAGTTGAGCGGCTCTGCCGGGAAACGGCGGGAATGGTGCGCGGCTGGGGCGCCGAGGTGGTGTGCGGGCCGGCCAGCGGCGGCCTGATCGTCGCGCAGTGGACCGCCCACGAGTTGGGAGTCCTGGCCGCCTTCGCCGAGCATGACCCGACCGCCGCCGCCGGTGAATCGCTGCGGGGCCGCTTCGTGCTGCGGCGCGGTTATGACCAGGTGGTGTCCGGCAAACGCGTACTCGTTGTGGACGACATCGTGAATACGGGGTGGTCGCTGCGCCAGACCGCAGAGGCCGTACGCGGCGCCGGCGGCGACGTGGTGGGGGCAGCCTGTCTGGTAAGTCGCGGCAATGTCGATGCGGCGGGGCTGGGCGTGGGCGGTTTCGTTTACTTGCTTGAGTACCGCATTCCCGCCTGGCCGGCGGCGGAGTGCCCTCTTTGCAGGGCAGGCGTGCCGATCAACACACGCTACGCCCACGGCCGCGAGTACGTCGCGAGCCAGACGGAGCCTCGCTGAGGCAGGGTCCATTCGGCAGCCGACAGCAATCTAAGGGGACGGAAACCGAGTCACCCACAGTTCAGCGCGACGCGACCACCTGTGCGGCGCCGAGCAGAAAACTAGCTGAGCGCCCGCAGCGGGCATCGAAAGAATGTCGATTGCGATTTGCACATCCTCTGATCGCGTCGTCGACCGACAATGGATGGCTGTCTTTTCTGGAAGGCTTGTGTCACCTTCTCAATGAAATCGCTCGCCCTCCCGCATCATTTTCAAAATCACGCTCATGCGCTTTGCGCGCGTCTCCGGCTTCTTGGCGGTTTGCAGACGCCAGGCGATGGCGTAGGCGTTCGCCTTGTTCAGTGTTTTGAAGAACTCGTAGGCGCGCTTGTCCTTCTTGAGTTCCTTGAGGAAATCTGCCGGCACGGTCATGGTGCTTGCCGCGTCATAGGCCTGGTCCCACCGTCCGTCTTCTTTTGCGGCATTCACCTCTGCAAGACCGGCTCGCGTCATTCGCTGTTCTTCAATGAGCCGAGCGACATGTTCGCGGTTTTTCTTCGACCACACGCTTTTCGGGCGGCGCGGCGTGAACTTTTGCAGCCACGACGATTCGTCACACTTATCCTTTTGTCCGTCAATCCAGCCGAAGCACAGCGCTTCATCGAGCGCCTCGGCATAGCTGACCGTTTCTTTGCCTGAGCCTTTCTTGAAAATGCGCAGCCAGATGCCGCCTGACTTCGCGTGATTTTTAGCAAGCCAATCTCGCCACGCGTTCGGCGTCTTGAAGGCTCTTGTAGAGACCATTTTCGTCACGACTGGCCGCGGCAGTTCCCGGATTCGTAGTCATACCCCCTTTCGCCTGGTCCTGAAAGCCCGATGGCTGGATCGAAACCATGCGACACTTCGTTAGCCGCTTCCATCGGGTTTTCGGCCGCACCGTTTTCCGTTTCCCTCAATGCGCTTGGCCAACAATGGGTTCGACGAGCCATAAAGGCTGGGTGTCTTTCGATTTCTACGGGCCGGCTATCAGCGAGACGGGACCGTTTTCGGCAATCCGCTGTATAATGTCCGAAAACAACGTCGTCTTTCCGTATCCTGCGTGGGGCTGGAACGGACCGCGGTAATTTCATAAGACCAATCGTGCCTGGGATCATGGTGATGGCGCCTCACGCTCTTTGCCGCCGCAGATTTCTTCATATCGGCGTATTGGGACTCAGCGGACTGACGCTAGCCGATGTGCTGCGATTACAAGCCGATGGCAGGCAAGACGCGGCGGCAAAGCGACGATCAGTTATCATGATCTACCTGCCGGGCGGCCCCAGCCATATCGACATGTACGACCTGAAACCGCAGGCGCCGGTGGAGTTTCGCGGCGAATTCGCCGCGATTCCGACGAAGGTTCCAGGACTTGTCGGAAACTTAGACGCCCACAGTTTAGCGAGACGGGACCGCCTGCGCAGCGCCGAGCGGAAACCTGGCTGCGCCCGAACGCGCATCGAAAGCATGTCGATTTCAATTCTGCGCATTCTCTGATTGCATCGCCGGCCGGAAAAGGATGGGCGTCTTTGATTTCTTAGAACCGGCCGCCTAACGCCGCGCGGCGCCAGGCGGTTGAGATCATTTGCTCTTCAACTCGAAGTTGAAGTCGCTTCCGCCCCCTTCCGGCACGTCGGCCGTCAACTGCGACATGGCGAGCATCGAGTACCTTTGAGGCAGTTGCTCGACGGCCTGAACCATTGCGGGCATCTCGCCCTCGGCCAGCGACGAACCGTCGGGCTTGACCATTCGGCTGATGGTTACTCTGCAAGAGCCTTTGAGAAGCGCGGCGCGGTCCTGGGGCGCTTGGAGCTGATACGTGCCGTCGTCTTTCGTCGTGGCAAAGAAGGTCGCAGGCGGATCGGCGGACATGAACACGACGTTCGCGCCAGCGAGCGGGTTGCCGTCGAGAGTGACTTTTCCCGTGACCGGCAACGTCTGCACTTTTGGCACGGCAGCAGTCTGACTGCAGCCGCACAGCTGCCGCGCAAACGACCAGCGAGAAGCGCAGCTCCGCTAAACTCATCAACGTCAATCGCACAAGTTGCCTCCGGATACTTTCGCGGGAGTCGAACGCAAATGCCGCCGCTCAAGGCGCGGCGCCGCCGAAGTCGCCGAGGGCAGCGCCGTCTGCCATGCTGGTCATGAAGCCCAGGATGACGAGATTGGTCGTTTCGGGAACGAAGCGCACCGAACCGTCGGCCATGCAAGCCTGCAGGCCGGCCGGGTGCAAACTGCCCGCCGAGCCCCAGGTGCCGTTGCGGCCGACCTCAGGTTGCGACGTCAGGGCCCAAGAAAGCGGTCCCCAGCAGTTAATCGGGCTCGAGCATAGGGTGCACTGGGAAAACGGCCAGTTGCCCAGCCGATCGTAGAGCGTGACGCCGCACATCACCCAGCCGCGATAGCCCCAGGAGTTGCCGTTGCCGTTCCAAACGCGGCGCGTGGTTTCCAGGAACGCGGCCGTATTGCTCAGGCCGTCCTGAATGTCTCCCGGCTTGCAATTGCTGTTGACCCCCGACATTGCGCGGTACTTTTTATAGTTTTGGGCCATGTAACCGGACCAATACTTCATCCCCCAGGCGTAATCGTAGAGCGGCGTGGTCGAGAAGTCGTAGTTCACGCGCGGGCAATCGTACGCGGTCGTCGCGGAAATACCGTACGCGCCGGTTGTGGTGACGTACGCCGAGGCATCATCGCTGGGGCAGAGAAACAGCGGCACTTGCATGGCCATCAGCGGCCCGTTGCCGTTGGTCGCCGGGTCGCCCATCGCCAGCGGCAGCGCGGCGGGGCCGCCGCCGTTCAGGCAGGCGCTGTAACACCCGTTCTGGTTGAGCCGCCCATAGATCGCCTGCTGTTCCAAATACGGCAACATCAAAGCGAAGCCGTGTTTGTTCATGGTCAATTGACCCGGCTTAGTGTACATGATGCCCGAAGTCGTGTTGCCGTACCAACCCTGGTTGATCCCCGACGACGGATAGACGCCGAGCATCTCCTGGTAGTTTGCCGCCCCCAGGCCGATTTGTTTGAGCTGGTTCGCACATTGCGAGCGCCGCGCGGCTTCGCGCGCCGCTTGCACGGCGGGCAACAGCAAGGCAATCAAGATGCCGATGATCGCGATCACGACCAACAGCTCGACCAAGGTAAAGCCCTGCGAAGCGCCCCGGCGAATGAAAGAACGCATGAGTCAGTCTCCAGTACTGAACAGACGAAACGCACACCGGCGCAGGCAGAATCCTGCCGAGAATCAAAGGACGCTTCCGCCTCGGAAGAAGAAAATGAAGAAGTGAACAAGCGCCGCAAACGGAGAACGCGAATAGCAAGCGGCCATACATTGCCCAATCTCCTCCAGCGAATGCCGGATGGTGAACGGCGTCTTGGTCTTAATCCCTCGCTTCGGACGAACGCCCAAGCCGGGCCGCCTGCTACTGCTCTTCCGCCGAGCGGATTGTAAAGCCGCCAATATCCATTTGCAATTAATTTATGTTAATTTGTTTAAAAATAAACAGAATCCCAGACGCACATGTCCGGCATTTCAATCGGATTCCCGCTTTTGATTGGTCGTCGCAGGGGCGCGTCGGATAGCAACGCAACGAGGCCTGGGCGGAGGAAGGTCTGATTGCAATCTGACCCGCTTCTTGTCTTCATTGCCGGTGACATGAACGCCGCTTGCGCCAGCGCCGACTGCGACTAAATCACCGCAAAGAAAAGCTTATGACGCCGAAGCAGGCGACCTTGAGCCCGGTCCGCTGAGTCTGTGCCGAGCGAAGCGCGATTGCTCTAGAAAAGACGCCCGCCGTTTAGCGCAGGCGCGACGACCTGTGCGGCGCCGAGTGGAAAGCTCGCTCCGCACCCGCAGCAGGCATCAAAAGAATGTCCATTGCAATTCTGCACTTTCTCTGATCGCGTCGCCGACCGGTAAAGGATGGGTGACTTTGATTTCTCGTTCGCGGCCGCTTCTCCGACGATCAGCCGCAGCTCGGTCATCGCGCCGGCTTCGGCGGCCGCTTGGGCGTTCAGAATCCGAACTCACCATCACCAATGGCCAGTTCCTTTGGAACAACCGAGTAATGAATTGGCAGCAACGTGGAACGATCAACATTCAAGTACAGCGCCGAATCTATCGAGTTCCTGAATAGACATCTCCGGCACATGCTTGTTGAACGTGAACCGCTGACCGTTGGTCAACACTTCAATTGCGAACACTTCATCGCTGCCTAGTTCGTAGACGATCAGCCCTTCCAACGCAATCCCCGATGCGGTTTGAAATTCGGCATGAATCAAGAGCGAGTCGGCCTCGGCTAGCGCCTCTTCGGTCAGCGGAACTGGAACCAGTGAATCTTCGCTTTCGTAAAGATCACCCTGCCAAGTCCAGACACCACTTAGCTTCAAATGCTCGCCCTGGAATTCACTAGCCTTAATTCGAGTCATATTTTCCAAACTCACGAAGGCCCAGAAAAGGGCCCAGAAAAGGTGTCAGGAACCCAATGCAAGTTCTTTTCTAGTCCGGCTGCTTCCTCGGGCGGCCGCGGGGGCGGGTCGTCGATTCCAAGTCGAGTGCGCGGAGCGTGCGCTCCGTCCAAGCCTCGCCGCCAAAAGGGCTGCCGCGCTCGACGCTCCGCCGAACGGCTGCAAGTTCGGCTTCGGTTTGCGGCGCATTCACGTGCTCAAGCCAACTCGCTTTGCACAACCGGCCAAGAGGCCAGACGCGGCTTGTCCGCGGCAGCGCCTTGTCGCCAGCGATACAGGCTTCCCCAACGCCATGCCTCGGCGCGGCGAACCAGGTTCGCTCGCAACGCATTGCGCTCCACGTACCGAGCGACGGCATATAAATGGTCGTCTTCCTGCACCGGAAACGATTTGAACCGGCCTTGGTAGACGTGCCCCGAGCCGGCCGAGCGGCGGTGCGCGTGCCAGCGCTGGGTGTGCGTCAGCGTCAGCCAGCCGACGAAACTCGACAAGGCGCCGTCTTTTTCCGGCCAGACCAGCAGATGCCAGCGATTCGGCAACAGGCAATACGCCAGCAGTCGCATTTCGCTGCGCTCGACCGCTTCTGCGAGCACCTTTTCGAAGGCGTCGAAATCGCCTTCGTCGTCGAAGATCTGCATCCGCGCGTTGCCGCGGTTCAGCACATGGTAAACATACCCGCCATCAGCAGCTCGATGCGGCCTTCCCATGCGACTGAATTAGCCCAATCGGCCTTTTGAGTCAACGTAAAGGTGCCCGACACCTTTTTACGCCCTTTTTACGCCCGCGATCCGAATTACATCCCGGAAACTTGCTTCTTTCGTTTCATGCTCTACACTCGTCATGGCAGTCCTCTCAGAGTTCGGTAGGGTTGCTTCGCAAGATCACTACCTACTCTAGGACTGCCTTTTTCGTTTGTGCGCTACTACCAAGACGTTATCCACGCGGCCAATCTGTCCGAATTGCCAAGACATAATTCGTCCAAGCGGCGCAAACATCTCGGTCCCTCTCAAGCCCAGAAAATGATTTTGCATTCTTCGGAAGCCACACCATGTCTCGACTTGAAAGCGTTTCGTCCGAACTTGTGCAACAGCTGCGTCAATCAGCCCCAGCAAAACAGCGCACTGCGAGCCTAGCGGCGATCATGTATGCCGCGTCTAAAACTGACTTAGATGACACAGCTATTGGCGACGCCCTGGTAACTCTTCAGAACGAGGGAAGGCTCTCTGCGCAACAGCGAGCCAGTCTTGACAGTCTAGTTGCTAAATTTGACGACGAGTATTTTCAGTTGCAGGAAGCGGCAGAGGAAGGGCGAGCATCCGCTGGCGACCATCTTCGACCGTTCGGTCAAGCGAGAGCCGTTGCATCCATTCTGTTTGCCGACAGTGATGATCCATTTGAAGCCGCGACCGAAGCAATTTACGAAGCAACGGCAACGACCGACGTCCCTGACGACCTTCTTCGATTGGTGGAAGCCGCATTACGATAGAACTCGCGATTAAGGCGCTGTAAAGAAATAATTTGATCAATTCGATGGCTCTTCCGTTTTCCCGTGCCAGCTGCGACTAAAACGGCCGCTCCTTGTTCCGCGCCGCTCGTGGGAAGCCCAGACACCCACAGTTTAGCGCGACACGACCACCCGTGCAGCGCCGAGCGGAAAACTAACTGCGAGCCCTCAGCGGACATAGAAAAAATGTCGATTGCAATTCTTCACATACCCTGATCGCGTCGCCGACTGGAAAAGGATGAGTGTCTTTTCTAGCGGCTCATGGCCAACAAAAAGGGTTCGGCTAGTCATAAAACGTGGGTGTCTTTGATTTCTGCCCGTGATCTGCGACGGAATCGCCGTGTGGCCCAAAGACGCGACGCTGTTGGAAGGCTGGAAGTGGCCGGCTAAGTAGGCCATGGTCAGCTTTCGCGTGTGCTCGTGCTTTCGCGGGAGCGAAAGCCGACGTTGACCGCGCAAAAAAAAGCCGCTGCGGAGAGAGGCTCCGCAACGGCTTGATGGGTTTTAACGTACGGCTTACAGCTTGCCGACGCGGGAGATCAGGTCGACGGTGCGGCAGCTGTAGCCCCACTCGTTGTCGTACCAGCTCACGACCTTGAGCATGTTGCCGCCGATCACCTGGGTGAAGTCGGCCGCGAAGATCGAGCTGTGCGGGTCGCCGATGATGTCGCTCGAGACGATCGGGTCTTCGGTGTAGGCCAGAATGCCCTTCAGCGGGCCTTCGGCGGCGGCCTTCATGGCTGCGTTGACTTCCTTGGCGGTCACGTCCTTCTTCATGGATCGCGGTCAGGTCGACCACGCTGCCGGTCGGCACGGGCACCCGCATGGCGATGCCGGTCAGCTTGCCCTGCAGTTCGGGAATCACCAGGCCGACGGCCTTGGCGGCGCCGGTCGAGGTGGGAATGATGTTCTGCGCCGCGGCGCGAGCACGGTAAGGATCCTTGTGCGGCAGGTCCTGCACGTTCTGGTCGTTCGTGTAGGCGTGGACCGTGGTCATCAGGCCCTTCTCGATGCCGAACGTTTCGTGCAGCACCTTGGCCACGCGGGGCCAGGCAGTTGGTGGTGCAGCTGGCGTTCGAGATGCACTTCATGCTCGGCGGTCAGCTTGTCGTCGTTGACGCCCAGCACGCAGGTCAGGTCGGCGCCGTCCTTGGCCGGGGCGCTGAGCACGACCTTCTTGGCGCCGGCGGCCAGGTGCGTGTCGTAGCCCGGCTTTCGCCTCTTTGGCGCGGCGCCGTGAAGATGCCGGTGCTCTCGACGACCACGTCGACGTCCAAGTCGCCCCACGGCAGCTCGGCCGGGTTGCGCTCGGCCAAGGCTCGGATCTTCTTGCCGTTGACGATCAGGTGTTGCTCGTCGTAACTGACCGTGCCGGGAAAGCGGCGGTGGGTGCTGTCGTACTTCAGCAGCGTGGCCAGCATCTTGTTGTCGGTCAGGTCGTTGATGGCGACCACTTCGAACTCGTCGCGGCGAGCAGCCAGATTGCGAAACGTCAAGCGGCCGATGCGACCAAAACCGTTGATTGCGACGCGAATTGCCACGAAAGATTCTCCTTGCATTCCCGACCGTCTCTCGCCTGAGACGGCCCCGTCAGTGAAGTCATTGCGACAAAGACACTTAGGGCGAACTTCGGCTCGCCGGCCGCTCGACGACGGACTGACTTGTGTTACTTGTGGTTGAATGGAAAGGGGAATTATACTGATCGCCCTAAACCCCAGCAACCGCCCGGAAATCCACCCCTTGGCGCCTTCTTCCGACTTGCCCTCCTGGCGGCTTCCGCCCGGCATCACTCGCGGCTTATGGCAGTATGCGCAGGCAGATCACATCGCCTACGACTACGACCAGTATTTCGCACACAACAGCCTGTTTGACTTCGACTTAGCAGTGCTGGAGCGCCATTTTCAGCAGCCCGGACTGCTGGTCGACCTGGGCTGCGGCACAGGGCGGCTCCTGGTGCCGTTCGCACGCCGAGGATTTCGCGGCCTGGCGGTCGATCTTTCAACTCCGATGCTGGAAGTCGTAGGTCAGAAGGCCGATGCCGAATGGCTGCCGATCGATCGGGTGCGGGCCAACATGCTGCAACTCGATTTCATCCGGGAGAATTCGGCAGACTACTGCATTTCCATGTTCAGCACGCTGGGCATGATTCGCGGCCGCGACAACCGGCTTCAAGCCCTGCGTCATGCCTGGCGCATCCTCAAGCCCGGCGGCAAGTTCGTGCTCCACGTGCATAACCGCTGGTACAGCCTGTTCGATCCCCAGGGGCGCCGCTGGCTGCTGGAAAACTGGTTGGGAGCGCACTTTCGGCGCAACCAGGAACCGGGCGACAAGTTTTTTGACTACCGCGGCATTCCCAAGATGTTCCTGCACGTCTTTACTCGCCGCGAATTGTTCGCGGATCTGAACGCCGCCGGCTTTCGGATTGTGGAATGCAACGCGCTCGACACCCAGCGTCGGCATGCGCTAAAACGCCCTTGGCTGCTGGGCCGGCTGCGCCAACGGCTGGATTGTCGTATGTGAGAAGAAGCAGAAAGCCGCGGGCGTGGCACGTTAGCCTGGATTGGGCCCCAAAGGGTCGTGAGGAAAGCGCAAACGTGACGGCGGCAAGCAGTTGCAGGAAAGCACACTAAGGGGAAGCGCGAGCGAGGGGCGAGACGTCGCTTCGCGGCGACTGCCATCCCTCGCTCGCGCTTCGGGTTAGTGTCAGCGTGCGCAATTTGGGTCTGAGGGCAACGATCGGCGCACCGCTCCTGCCCGCCCCAGACGCGGACTGCAAGCGACTTGCCCTTGTTCGCAACCCCCGGCAGACCTATCCTGATGATTATGGACGACGCATTACAAAACCTGCGCGGAAAACTGACAGAACTCGAACGCAAGCTGGCGGCGGCGGGCAGCGTCGAGCCGGGCGACCGTGAACTGCTCCAGCAGATCATGGCCGACATCGAGCAAGTGCTCGCCCAGCAAGGCGGCGAAGCGCAGGCGCCCGCAGAAGTTCCCCATACGCCTGAATCGCTGGTACAGCGGCTCGGCGACGCGGCGAGAGCCTTCGAAGAAACGCATCCGACCCTCTCCGGGGCCGTTGGCAGCGTGATCGATGCCCTGTCGCGGATGGGAATCTGATTCCCGTCTGCAGCAACCGAAAACCAAGGCTGCGCGAAATGCGGCGCTTTTTCGGACGGTGGGTCGGCAGTCTTGCGCCCAGTTTTGTTCCGTTCCGCCAGCGCCAGGCTCGAACTGCCGTAGCATGGAACTTGTTCCGTGCCGGGCAAAACGCACAATGCGCGACCCAGGCGGCCGCAATTTCGGACGGAACAAGTTCCGTGCTACGTGGCATGCTTTCGGGCCGCCAGTTGGGCGGCTGTGCCGGAACCAATCGGGAGCAACGCCGTTTCGGCGGATGAGCAACGCGATTCGGGCTTGATTTGACGGCAAGCCAGCCATCTGGGGACAATGGCTGGATATGAGTTCCCCACGCGAAAACGATGGCTCAATCATTTCTCGCTGCGCCGCACGGGCGCGGACGGCTGTAAAATCTTGCCCTCGCCGCGAAAGATACACGCTCGCCTCTTCGTTGGCATGTGCGCTAAGACTTTGCGTAACCAACAGAGGGGAGCGGTCATGGCCGTGGCAAGACGGCGCTGACCCCCATGGAGCGTCGGCAAACGCCATAATTTCTCGCGTCGGCTTCGGCCCGAGTTGCCGCCGCGACCTAAACTTCGGAGCGCCCGATCGCGTGCTCGCGCTAAGGTTTGCTAAGGTTTTGCGCACCCGACGGAGGGGGGCGAGCCAAAGCCGATCCGCAAGCAGGATGCGGCCTTTTCCCCAGGGCGAGAATCGCCTTTCGCTCTCTCACCTCCCACGCTACAAACGCGAGGCCCCGCTTGTGGTCAAAACAGCAGCGAACGTCCTGTCATCGGCGCCGGCAACCGTCACGCCAGAAATCTCACCAGGTCGGCCTGCCGCTCCCTGGCTGCTGATCACACGCCGCGCAGCGCGCTTGCCGATCGCTCCTTCTCGCCTGCTGTGTATTGCCTGCCTGCTCTGCGCCAGCGGGTTTCTACAGATTTTGTCTCCAAACCATGGATTCGTTCTTGCGGCCGAACCCAAACAGAGCGAGCAACCGCTCGACGGGCGAGAAGGACGAAACCTGGCTCTCGATCAGTTTCGCCCGAAATCGCAACTCAAGGTCGCCGAACATCTGTTGCCGCGAGCGAAGTTCCCCGTGGTCGACGTCCATGTTCATCCGCGGATTCGCTTCCACCATTCGAAAGAACAGCTCGACGACTTCGTCAAGCTGATGGACGCTCAGAACATTGCCGTCTGCGTCAGTCTCGACGGCGGGCTGGGCGAAGCGTTCGACGAACACGCCCGCTACTTGTGGACGAACTATCGCGACCGGTTTGTGATCTTTGCGAATATCGATTGGCGAGGCGGCGGACGTCCTGACGAGCCGGCCACTTGGGATTGCCAGCGGCCGGACTTCGGCCGCCGCATGGCGGCGCAGTTGGCCGAGGCCAAGCAGAAAGGCGCCAGCGGATTGAAGGTGTTCAAACAGTTCGGCTTGGGCTATCGCAATCCCGACGGCTCGTTGATCAAAATCGACGATCCGCGTTGGGACCCCATCTGGAAAGCCTGCGGCGAACTGGGGCTGCCGGTCATCATCCACACGGCCGACCCGTCGGCGTTTTTCGAACCGATCGACGAGCACAACGAACGCTGGGAAGAACTGCACCGGCATCCGGAGTGGAGTTTTTACGGTCCCGAGTGGCCCTCACGCGACGAACTGCATGCGGCCCGCAATCGCGTGATTGCCCGGCATCCCAAGACGACGTTCATTGGCGCGCACGTGGCCAACGACGCCGAAGACCTGGAGCAAACGGCCCGCTGGCTGGACGAGTATCCGAACCTGGTCGTCGAGATCGCTTCGCGCACGGCCGAGTTAGGTCGTCAGCCATATACGGCGCGGCGGTTCTTGATCAAGTACGCCGACCGGGTCATGTTCGGCACCGATGGCCCGCGGCCCGCCGGGCGTTTGTTGCCGTACTGGCGGTTTCTAGAGACCTACGACGAGTACTTTCCTTACGCCGAAAACCCGTTCCCGCCGCAGGGCTTTTGGAACATCTACGGCGTGGGCCTGCCCGACGAGGTGCTGAAGAAGATTTATCACGAAAATGCCGCTCGCATTATTTCGGGCATCAAACAGCGATTGGAGAAACGCCACTAGCGTTGGCGCGAAGCCACTCGCATTGCTATGGAAGTTGCAGCAGCTCTGCCGACTCGATTCCACGCAACTCGCCGCATTGTAGTAAAGGCCAAAACGCCACATAAACCGGCGATCTCCTGCAAAGACTGGGGAAACCAGGCCCGCTGGTTCCCGCCGCTCTCCGCCCCGGGTAAGATGACGAGGTCTTCACTTAGTAAAGGAAACGCGATGCGAAGCAGCTCCGTCTATGTTGTTCTAAGCGTCTGCTGTCTGCTCGGCCGGGCTGCTCCTGCCGACGCTGCAAAGAGGCCCAACATCGTCTTCATCCTGGCCGACGACATGGGCTATTCCGACCTGGGCTGCTATGGCGGCGAGATCGCCACGCCGAACCTCGACAAACTGGCGGCCGGCGGGCTGCGGTTCACGCAGTTCTACAACACGGCCCGCTGCTGGCCGACGCGGGCTGCGCTGCTGACCGGTTATTACGCCCAGCAAGTGCATCGCGACGGACTGCCGGACTTGGGCGGCGGCGGCGGCGGCAAACGGCAGCCGTGGGCGCGGCTGTTGCCCGACTTTCTCAAGCCGCTACGGCTATCGCAATTATCACAGCGGCAAGTGGCACATCGACGGCAAGGTGCTCGCCGGCGGCTTCGATCGTTCGCTCGACATGCGGAACCAGGGAAACTTCTTCACCGCCAAAGGCAACTCGCATCGACGACGTGCCCGTGAAGCCGGCGGCCGACGAGTCGGGCTACTACGCCACCATCGCCGTCGTCGATCACGCCATCGATTGCTTGCAGGACCACGCCGACGAAGTACGCCGATCGGCCGTTCTTCCATTACGTCGCCTTCATCGCGCCGCATTTTCCGCTGCACGCCTTGCCGGAAGACATCGCCCGCTACCGCGACAAGTACCTCGACGGTTGGGACGTGATGCGCCAGCGGCGTTTCGCCCGGCAGCAGGAGATGGGTCTGCTCAACACCACGCTGTCGAAACTCGAACCGCGACGTCGGCCCGCCGTACGATTTTCCCGACGCGTTGAAAAAGCTCGGCGCCCGGCGAGATCAATCGCCCGCTGCCGTGGACGGAGCTGACCGACGAGCAACGCCGCTTTCAGGCGACGAAGATGGCGATTCACGCCGCCATGGTCGACCGGATGGACCGCGAGATCGGCCGCCTGGTCGAGCAGCTCAAGGCGATGGGCGCAGTACGAAAACACGCTGATCTTCTTCGCTTCCGACAACGGCGCCAGCGCGGAAATCATGGTGCGCCATGGCGGCCACGATCCGCAACGCCGCGCCGGGCAGCGCGGCCACTTACCTCTGTCTGGGCCCCGGCTTCTCCAGCGCGTGCAATACGCCGTTTCGCCGCCACAAGACCTGGGTTCACGAAGGCGGCATCAGCACGCCGCTGGTCGTCCATTGGCCGGCCGGCATCAAGGCCCGCGGCGAACTGCGCCACACGCCGGGCCACATGATCGACATCGTCCCCACGATTCTCGACGTGCTCGGCATCGAGAAGCCGACCGAGTGGGAGGGCGAACCGATACCGCCGGCGCCGGGCCGGAGCCTGGCTCCAGCGTTTGCGAACAGACGTCACCATCGACCGCGACTTTCTCTGGTGGCTGCACGAAGGCAACCGAGCGATTCGCGTCGGCGACTGGAAGCTGGTCGCCGCCAAGGGCGATCCGTGGGAGCTGTACGACCTCACAACCGACCGCGCCGAATCCAACAATCTGGCAAACGAGCATCCCGAGAAGGCGAAGGAACTGGAAGCTCTCTGGAATCGGCAACTGGAGGAGACCAGCCGCCTGGCAGGGAAAACGGCGCCGCTCGGACGACCGAAAAGACCAGCAAAGAAGGCCAAGGCGCCCTCAAAATAGCGTGGGCCGAGGCCTGACGGACAATCGTCGCGTGCGCCAAGGGGAAGGCTGTCATCAAAACGTTGCAACGAAATAGGCGAGAAATCCGTGAGACGGGACGCGCGGCGGCTGAATTCCAACGATTGCAGTTGTTCACTGCGGCGTTTCTGTTGACGCGCTCAGGAACCTCGCTAGTGAGGCGCTAAGGCATGAATGTGACGGACAACGATCAACGTCTGCGGGAACACGTGCTGTATTTGCTGCAAGGCGGCGGCGCGCATCTCAATTTCGAGCGGGCGATTGCAGCGCTGCCGGCCGAACTCCGCGGGGCGACGGCCCCAGGCATTCCTCATTCTCCGTGGCGGCTGCTGGAGCATTTGCGAATTTGCCAGTGGGACATTCTCGAGTACAGCCGCAATCCCGACCACGTTTCGCCCGAGTTTCCCGACGGCTACTGGCCGGAAGGCGAGGCACCGCCTTCCGAGGAAGCCTGGGACGCAAGCGTCGAGGCGTTTCGCGCCGACATGCACGCGATGCAGGAACTCGTGAACGACCCGGCCATCGATCTTCTGGAACAAATCCCGCACGGGTTGCCGGGTCACACGCTGCTTCGCGAAGCGTTGCTGCTCGCGGATCACAACGCGTATCACTTGGGACAATTGGTCGTGGTCCGTCGGGCGATTGGCGCCTGGCCGGAAGCATAGACGCTGCCTGATTCTACATCGCGTGCTTTTGCAGGATGGGGTCAAGCAGCCGGCGGTAGTTTTCGCCGAGGATCAAACGTTTGTCCGCTTCGGAGATCTCCGCGGCGAGGACTTTGCCCAGTTCCGTGCCCAGCGAACGTGAAGGCAGATGGCTGCCGAAGACGATACGCTCGGCACCCAGTTCGCGGACGGCCATTTCGATGAAGCCGGCAGTGGCATCGAAGCCCGAAGTTTCGACGAGGATGTTCTTGCGAATCGCGCACGGCGCGGATGCCTTTTTCCCATTCGCCGCCGGCGTGGGCGCAGAGAAATTTCTGCTCCGGGAACCTGGCCGCGAGCTGGGCCAGCTCCGCCGGCGTCGAATCCCCCGGTCCTGGTTTGCCGCCGGTCATGAACCACGCGTGCTGCATGATCACGCCCTGAGTTCCGCGATGCGCTCGACGAGCGGAACGAAGTTCGGGTGCGTGCAGGTCAGCGCCCCTGGTCCGCCGCCGGGAAAATAGACGCCCAGCATCGGCCCATCGCGCAGCCAGCGATCCAACGCCTCCAGCGAAGCCTGGACATCGTGAGCATTGAGCTGAATCATCCCGATCAACAACTTCGGCCAGCGCTTGAGCGGCTTTCACAACCAATTCAGGATTGGTGCGCGAACGGTCTTTTCCAACTCGGCATCGGTGGTGGTTCCGATGCCGACGTGGGCGAAATAGCAGAGCTTCTCAAACTGCCCTTTTTGAATGGCGGGCATCGAGCGCTCGATGTCGGCGATCAACCGGCCGCCGTCGCGGCCGGGATGTGAGTGCGATGGCGTGAAATACGAATCCCAAATCCGGTAGCTATTCAATTGCTCCGGCGAAGGCAAACCAGGTTGCAGTGCGGCAGGATTCAGCATTTCGGATTCCGGTTTCTCACCCTACGAGCTTTCCGGCGTTTCCCGAGAAAACGTCTCTGAGCGCCGCTTCGTCAAGCAGGTTAGATTCATGAACACGGATCAGCGCGGCTTCGGGAATCAGAAAGGGGCGTGCGTCCCGAACAGCACCCGACCGCGAGGCAGGCTTTTCACCAGGTTCGGCACGCCGTCGGTTCCTTCGACGCGGGCCGTATCGAAGATAGACGCCGGGCGTTTTCGCGAGCTGTCGACAGCAAAGGCGGTCGCGGGCGGACGTTGAGGATTTGCACCTTGGCCGCCTTGATGCGGTTCAGCACGGCCGGCAGCGGCGTCAAATCGACGTCCGGCACTTGCAGGAGCGGATGTTGCGTGCGGGTGTCTTCCATGGCGGCGGCAATCTGCACGAACCGCCCCGCCTTGGCCGAGAGTTCCAACAAGCTCTGCGAAACGCGGATCGTCCAGGGCGTAGCCGTGGTAGTTGGGATGCAGGCGAACGCCCGGCATTTGATGGATTTCGATGCACCGCCGCGAGGTCGTCTTCCCAGTCCGGCAGCGCGGATTGACCGAACCGATGGGAACCAGTTCCGGGATGCTGCTTGCACTCCTCCGCCAAGCGTTGATTGACGCCGGCGACGTCGCGGTGCAGCACGCCTTCAAAACTGCCGGCCCAGGCTTGAATCGATGCCCAGCGAGCGGAGCTTGTTCAGCAGCTTGTCCGTCTCATCCAACGGCAGGCGGCGAAACGGCCAGTGAAACAGGCTGACGTTGGTATCGATGATTGGGAAACTCGGCCGACTCTCTTCGGCCGCCTGCCCTCGATCGGAAGCCAGCAAAGTAGCGACGCCCGCGCTGCGCGCGAGATTCAATAATTCGCGTCGATTGAGCATGTTGACCGCCTCGTCCACATCAACGCTATGCGAGAATCTCCGTCACCACGCGCGGCGGTTCGACGCCGGTCAGCCGTTCTTTCAGCCCGCTGCGTGTCGAAGAACAGCTTCTGATGATGCAGCCCCAGCAGATGCAGAATCGTGGCGTGGAAGTCGTGCACGCTGACCGGGTTCTCGACGACCTTGTGACCGAAGTCGTCGGTCGCGCCGTAGGTCGTGCCCCCTTTGACGCCGCCGCCGGCCATCCAGACTGTGAAGGCCTGCATGTTGTGGTCGCGACCGGAGAAGCCGTTGGCGGACTTCTGCGTGGTCGGCGTGCGGCCGAACTCGCCGCCCCAGATCACCAGCGTGGAATCGAGCAGCCCCCGTTGCTTGAGATCGCCGAGCAGCCCGGCCACCGGTTTGTCGGTTCGCTGGCAGGCGCCGCGGTGATTGGCGGCCAGGTCGGCGTGGCTGTCCCAGGGTTGTTCTTCGAGAAAGATCTGCACGAACCGCACGCCCCGTTCGACCAGTCGCCGGGCCAGCAAACACCGCCGCCCGTACGAGTCGGTCTCCTGCTCGCCAACGCCGTACATCGCCAGCGTGTCGCTCGCTTTCGCGCGAGAGATCGAGCGCTTCGCCGGCCGACATCTGCATGCGGGCGGCAAGGCTGTAGGATTCGATGCGGGCATCGAGCTCCGGATAATGCGGGCGATCCTGGCGATGGATTTCATCGAGCTGATTGAGCAATCCGCGGGCCGATTCCGTGACTGCCGAAGGCTGTTCGTACTGCGGCTTGAGATTCAGGATCGGCGAACCGGTCGGCCGAAACCGCGTGCCCTGATAGAGCGGCGGCAAGAAGCCGGACGTCCAGTTCCGCGTGCCGTTCTTGGGCGGGCCGAGCGGATCGTTGAGGACGACATAGGCGGGCAGGTTCTGGTTTTCGGTTCCCAGCCCATAAACCGTCCAGGCGCCGAAGCGTCGGGTAGCCCATGAACAGCCGGCCGCTGTGGATTTTGTAAAGCGCGTTGTCGTGATTCGGATGGTCGGTCCACATCGAATTGATCAGGCAGATGTCGTCCGCCATCTTCGCCGTGTGCGGCAGCACGTCGGCCATCCACATGCCCGATTCCCCGTGCCGGGCGAACTGGTATTGCCCGCCCATCATCACGCCGATGTCGGACGTGTTTGAGTTGCCGATCTCTTCGACGTTGCCCGGAAACGGTTCGCCGTCCATGCCGTTCAGCACCGGCTTCGGGATCGAACAGATCCATCTGGCTCGGGCCGCCGTTCATGAACAGCTGAATGACCGACGTCGCCTTGGCTGGGTGATGCGGTTGCTTGGGTTTGAGGTTGTAGGACGCTGCTGGCTGTCTGCGGCTCTGCTTCCGCGGCAAGCGCCGACGTGCCGCCGAAGAAGTCCTGGCACAAGCAGATGCGTCAGCGCGGCGCCGAGCACGCCGTCGCTGGTGCGGGCGAAGAAATCGCGGCGAGTAGGTTGAGCTTGGTGATCGTTCATGGTCATGCGGCACTGATTTGCGTATCGATCAATCGATATAAAGGAATGCGGCCGAGTTCAGGATCGTGTGGCAATAGGTTTCCAGAGCCGTCCCGGGCTCTGCCGTTCCAGTCGGCTTCCAGTTCCTGGAGCGTCTCGATGCCCGAGCTCCGTTCTTTTTCGCTGGGCGGTCGACTGAGGGCGAGTTGATAAACCAGCATCCACCCGGGCTGCCGGATCTGTCCGTACTTCTTGCTCAGCGAGCAATCTCGTTGCCACTCGCCGCGGCGAAAGGTCGGCGGCCAGTTCGCGGACCCGTTGATTGTTCATCAGCATCAGCGACTGCGGCGAGACAGTCGATACGTTGCGGGCCACGCAGTTGGGCCCATTTCGGGATAGTCGAACGTCTCCAGCATCGTCGGGAATTTCGGTGCGGCGGTACTGCAGATAGATACTCCGCCGCCAGCCGCCCGTCTCGGTCGGGTTCGCGCTGACCAGCCCGTTGCGGTCGACCGTCACCGAGTCGGGCGGCCCGCCCGGCCGTGTCGTCGAGCTTGCCCGAGACGAACAGCAGCGAATCGCGCAGGGCTTCGGCATTCATCCGCCGAAGCGGCATGCGAGAGAGCAGCCGGTTCTGCGGATCGATCGTTCGCAGCGGTCGTCCGTGATGCGGCTCGACTGCCGGTAGGTCCGGGAATTCATCATCAGCCGGTGCATCTCCTTGATGCTCCAGCCCCGCTTGACGAACTGCACCGCCAGCCAGTCCAGCAGTTCCGGATGCGAGGGCCGTTCGCCTTTGACGCCAAAGTTCTCCAGCGATCGCAACCAGCCCGGTTCCGAAATGGTGATACCAGATGCGGTTGACCATCACGCGGGCGGTCAGCGGATGATCGGGCCTGGTCAGCCAGCGGGCAAACGCCAGCCGGCGGCCGGTCTTTGCCTGGCGAAAGGGCGGTTCGACGTCAAACGGCGTCTGTCCATCCGTCAGCACCGAGGGCACGCCCGGCCCCACCAAGGCCCGGTTGATCGTGTTCGCCGCGCCGCAGGATGTACGTCGGCGACGGTTCGCCCCGGTCCCACAGCGCGCGAATCGTCCAGCGGCGGCTCCATCTCCCGCTGAGTCTTCTTGAATTTCGTGTTCGATGTCCGCAACGCTCTGCCGAGCTTCGAGCACAGCGGCCGGCTGCTGGTCGTCCGGCAGCAGTTCTCTGCTTGCTGCAGTTTCTCCACGAGAATCCGTTGCGGCAGCGTGCGGTTGTTGTCGGCGATCTTGAGTGCGCGCAACGTTTCCTGGCGGTCGGCTTCGCGTTTGCTCCGGATAATGCTGCCGCAGCAGTTCCAGCTGCCAATCGGCGATCGGCTTTCTTCGTTGATTCGTCGAGTTTTTTGAGCTGGGCTTTGAGCGGCGGGTTGATCTCCGCAACGCGCTTTGCCTGCTCCGGGCGTGGCGACGTTCAAGCGAGCGGTTCTTGAAGGTCAGCCAATCGTGCTCGTCGAAGGCGCCTTGAAAGATCGCTTTGAAGCGGTAGTAGTCGCGATGCGGGATCGGATCGTACTTGTGCGAATGGCAGCGGGCAGCATTCCATCGTCAGCCCCATCACGCCGGAACCGACCACCTTGATCGCATCGCCGATCACGCCCAGCCGCTCGGGAACAAAGTTCATCGTCCGCGAACCGGTCTCATCGATCCCCATCCGCAGAAAGCCCGTGGCGATCAGGTTCTCGACCATCGCTTCCGTGACGACCGGGGCGTGCTCGTAGTCGAACAGCTCATCGCCGGCAATCTGCTCCAACAGAAACCGATCGTAGGGTTTGTCGTTGTTGAAGGCACGGATCACATAGTCGCGATACTTCCAGGCGACTTCGCCGAACCGGGTCGGCCGACACGCCGCCTTCCGAATCCGCATAGCCGGCCACATCCAGCCAGTAGCGGCCCCAACGCTCGCCATAGTGCGGCGAGGCGAGCAGCTGGTCGATCATTGCCGCGTACCAGTCCGCGATCGGCGCTGTCGTGCCATTTTCGCCATTCCGCCAGCGTCGGCGGCAGGCCGACCAGATCGAGATAAGCCCGGCGGATCAGCGTGTCCCGATCCGCTTCCGGCGAGAATGTCAGCCCATTGGCTTCGAGCTTCTTCAGGACGAATTCATCGATCGACCGTCCGCTTCGGCACTCTCCTCGGGCGGCTGGAAGGCCCAGTGCTGCCGGTCCTCGTCGGTGACCAGCGGATCGGGCGCCGTCGTGGCGACATCGGGAGCGACCTCCACTTCCGGGGCACCGGCGGCAATCCATTCGCGAAGCGTCTTGACCTCTTCCGTCGAAGGCCGTTTCACAAAAAACTTGAGCAGCAATTCCCGCGGCGGACAGGCTTCGGCTTTCGATCCGCTGGATCATCAGACTCGCGTCGGGATCGCCCGGCACAATCGCCGGCCCGCTGCTTGCCGCCCTTTCGCATCGCGGCGGGCGTGCGAAGATCGAGGCCGCCATCTTTCCGCTGGGGCCCGTGGCACGCCGTACACCTGAGCAGCACGATCGGCAACACGTCGTGCTGCGTAAGCTGCCGCTCCACAACTTCTGCGGGCCGCTGCGATTTCGCGCCGCCGTCAATCCATTGGCGAATGCGGGCGAGCTCTTGCTCGGTAAGCGGCGGTTGCCCTTCGGGCGGCATGCCGCCGCCGTTGACCATGATCCACAGCATGCTGTCCTCGGCGGTCTCCGCCACCGCGGGCTCTCCCGACTCCCCGCCCCGCAGCAGTCCGCTCATCGTGGACAAATCCAACTCGCCCTTTTTTACCTTTGCTCCATGGCACTTGCCGCACTTGTCGGCCAGCAGCGGCTGAATGTCCGTTTCAAACAGCAGCGGCTTCTCTTCGCCAGAGCTTGACGAGGCAAGTCCCCAGCCGAAGACGAAAGCGATCAATAGTCGAACCAGGCGACCAACCGTCATGAGCAATCGCGGTAAACCTGGGAAAACGGACCGGGCGAGAACGAACGACGCGGCGCAACAACAGCCCTGCGCCAGCCGGTTGATTATAACCGATCTTTGATGCGTACCGTCATCCGAGCACGATTTTGCAGAATGAGCCGCGCAGAAAGTCAGCGGGCACTTGTGCCGGGAAACAATTGGCTGCAGACCGTGCGCTGCTCTGGGGCCCGTTCGGGGCCGCGGCCGTTCTTTTTGACGTTGCCTTCCTGACCGGCCATCTACGATGCTCCGAACAAGGAGAGTCGAGCGCTCAATCAAGCCGGCGGAACGCCTGCCGGCGGGACCGCGTCTAGATTTCACTCTCCAGCCGGAGAGGCCTGGCGAGGAGAGGTCGCGGGCGTTTTCCGCAGACGCTCGAGAGCTTGCAGCGTGCGATGGGTCGCTTCCCAGGCGAGCATTTCGTCATCGAAGTCAACGTTCGACTGCTCCAGCGCATGTTGCTTGAGCGTGCCGAGACCGTTGAGGCCAGGCTGCCCATAGATCGCGGCGCCTGACGCCAGCGTTTCCTGGTAGAGTTCCTCTCCTAACGCCAACAGCCCTTGCGGATTCATGAATTTCGCCAGTTGAATCTGGCCGACTTGCGAGAACTGCTGCTGTCCGAATTGCTGGATTGAAACGTTGCCTTCGGCGCTGATCGCGACGCCGGTCACGTCGATGGGAATTGCGATCTGCGGTTGCAGCAATCTTCCTGTGCTCGACGAGCCGATGACCAACAGACCGTTCGCGTTGACGGCGAAGTTTCCGGATCGCGTGTAAAGGAAGTTATTGGTCGACGGGTCGATGACCTGGAAAAAGCCCTCGCCTTCGATCGCCAGGTCGAGCGGCCGGCCAGTCTCTTTGTGCAGTCCTTGGCTGAAGTCGATCTCGATGCTCTGCACGCGACAGCCGCGGCCAACGGCGACGCTCGTAGGGGCGTAGTTGTTGAACGCATCCTGAGCGCCCGGCAGCTTGACCTGCTCATAGCCGCTAGTCTCGATCCCGATGCGGCGGCGTTTGAAGCCGATGGTTTCGGCGTTGGCCAGATTGTGGCTGATCACCGTGAGCTTCGTCTTCAGAGCCTTGATTCCTTCGGCGAGGACGCGCGAAGCCTCGCGGCAGCCGCCCGTCGGCCCCACGCTCAAGCCTGGCGTCGAGACTCCCGTGAGCAGCGAAGGAGCTGTGGCGGCTGGCGAGGCCGGCATCTGCGGTTCAACATGGGACGCCTTGACGACTTTGCCCAAGTCCGCCGGCGCGGCGGCGTCGCTCATGGGAACCGCCTTGTTCGCGACGATTTTTTGCGGTTCGGCGCCCGCCGAGTCGGCAACCCGGTCAGGCTCGGACTGCGAGCAGCCAACGAAACAACCAACGGCAAGCCATGCAAGAAACCGCGTCCGACTCATGGAAATCCTTTCCGCAACAAGACCGTGACCTTAACGGCAGTGGAGCGGGACCATAGCCAAAAGCGTTGCCGCTCGCAAGACGGCTTTACCGTCTCTCCTGCGGGTAAGTAAAGAGAGTTTCCGCAGTTTTCCGATTACGACGCTCGAATTATTTGACGGCGTCAATTCGTAGCGGAGCGAAAGGCAATCTCCATTCACGCAAGCTGCTTTAAGACGTCGTTCGCGTCTTGGGTCCAAATAGCCGTCGCCTCGTGCTTGGAGGTTTCCGTGGCCGGTTCCGTGGGCAGCGGCTGATCGACCTCGGCCGCGTATGTCCGCCACCATGCTTCGGCATTCTGCTGCGTCCAGGCGCCGGCTTCGGCACAGTTTCAAGCGCCGAGGCCAACGCTTTGGCCGAGGCGGGACGATCTTTGGACTTCTTGGCCAGGCACTTCAATAACAACTCTTCCAATTCGGCGGAAATAGGCCGGCCAGCGCGGCGGCTGGGCGGCTCGGGCGTTTCGTTGACCTGTTGCATGCAGATTTCAACCAAGGTCTTGCCCGTAAAGACCGTCGTGCCGGTCAGCAGGTAATAGCCGACCGCTCCTACGGCGTACAAGTCGCTCTTGGCATCCACTTCGTCGGGACGTTCGATCGCTTCGGGCGACAGGTAGAGCGGAGTGCCGGTGATGGTGTTCACGGCGGTCAACGTTAACTCCCGCTCCGACTGGGCGGACTTGACCAGTCCGAAATCGAGCAGCTTGACGACGTCGAACAACCCGCCGCGCTGGTTCAAAACGATGTTGGCCGGCTTGATATCGCGATGAATCAAGCCGATGCCGTGCGCCTCGTTAAGCGAGCCGCAGACCTGCGAGAGGATATGGATCACGCGTGCTTCAGGCTGAGGCCCGAAACGCTCGACGAGACGTTCCAAATTGATGCCGTCCAGGAATTCCATGGCGTAATAGAACACGCCCTCGGGAGTACGACCAAAGTCGAACACGGCAATCGTGTTCGGATGGTTCAACTGGCTGGTCAGTTGAACCTCGCGTTCGAAACGGCGGATCGTCTCGTCGGTCGTTCTATCAACGTCCAGCAGCTTGATAGCGGTCGGCCGGCGGAGCATGGCATGGCGGCCGCGATAAACCGCGCCCATGCCTCCCTGGCCAATGAGTTCCTCAAGCGTGTATTGGCCGAGCCTTTTGGCCTCCAAGGCCGCGTGCCGCATCGAACGCCGCATCCGCGCGACGACGACCGTGAAGACGAAGATCGCCGCGGCGCGCAGCGCCAACAGGGCGTACAAGCCCCACAAGGCGGCTCGCAGGATATACGCCGGACGGTAGGCTTCGGCCGCGTCGACTTCCGTCGCGACGCCAAAGCCGTATTCGGGCAGCCAGGTCCAGGCGCCGATCACCGGCACGCCGCGATAGTCCCGATATCCCCGGACGTCGACTCCCGGGCGGCCGGCGATCGCTTCGGCGGCCATCCGCGTCAGGCCCAGCTCGCTGCGGCGCTTCGCCGCCGGTTTGCCGCTCGTCAAATCAACCAGCGGATCCTTCAGCTCGAGCGTCAAGATCGAGCGGGAGCCCGGTTGATCCGGGAGCAGGCCGATGCGCTTCAGTTCGTCATCAAAGCGGCTTTGCGACAGCAGCAAGCCCGACTTGTCGAATGCGAAGGTCTCGCCGCTTTCGCCGAAGCGGGCCACGTTCAAGATGCGGGTGAATTCGCCTTCCGGCCGCAGGCGGAAACACAGGGCGCCGATCACTTTGCCCGCGGCGCGCAGCGGCGCAACCGCCAGCATGGTAGGAGCGTGGGCGCGTAGCTCATCTCCTTCGCCGGGGTGCGGCGCGACCGAAGCAAAAGGGCGAGAGACCGTCGAGCGGCCGGCGAGCGCCGTTTGCAGGAACTCGCCAAAGCGGGGCGGCGCCGGGCGGCCGATCCATTCATCGCGCGAAGCCGCCGCACAGCGCTGCTGAGGGTCGACCATGGCGAAGTCGACGTAACCGTGGGCTTTCATGGCCGGCAGCAGCGCCGCTCGCAATTCCGGCAGCTCGCTCGCCTGCAGCAATTCGACCGCCGTCGTCTCAGGCCGAGCCGACAACTCGGTAACTCCGCGCGCCAAAGCCGCCACCTGCGGCGAATTGGCCGCCGTCTCTGCGTTTGACTGCTGAGTGCTTAGCCAGATGCGCAGCGCCTCGACGTCGGTGTCCAGCATGGCCGTCAATTGGCTGGCCATCGAGACCTCAATCGAGTGCTCCACGTGGCTACGAATCGTGTAGCCGATCGCCGCCAGGATCACGGCGGCGATCAACGGCCAGGCCCAAAGCTGTTTGCGGAGAAAGAGGTTGGTCGCAGAAAACGACCGGCGCAGGCTCCTCGAGGCGGACAACGACAAGCCAATGGCAGACTTCACGCGCGAGAACCTCCACGTCGCCAGGCCGGTATCGCCATCACACGGGCCCGGCCGTCGGGCGCACTATTGACGTTACGCGATCGCGAAGCGGCCGGCAAGTTTGCGGCCGGCGCGAGATCGCCGTGAAAAACCTGCCGGGACGAAAAGAACGTTAGGGCGACTTGCCCAGCCCCAGGCCGAAGCTCCGCCCAAGTTCCTGCGCCTTCCATTCGACCTGCTGCTCCACACTGTCGCCGCGGGCGAAGCTCAGGTTCCATTCGAGTTGGTCGTAGCCCCGCCGGCGCAGCACGACGCGGTGCTTTCCCGGCGGCAGCGAAATCATCGCCGGGTTGGCCGAAGGAATCGCGACTTGCTCGCCGTCGACGTCCAGCCGGCTGCCGCCGCGTTGGTCCGTCGGCCAATGCAGAACAAGCTGCGCCGGACGCATGATCCAGAACAGCAGCGCCAGGACCGGCACGCTGATCGCCACGCCCACGCCGATCCCGAGCGTCCAGTTCTTGGCAGGCGCGGCGGCGAAGCTTGCCGAGCGAGCGCTTTGTCGCGGCAGGGCCTGTTCAGCGGCAGGCGTCGGAAAGGCGGCCGGTTCGAATACGACGGCGGCGGAAGCCTGCGGCGCGAGGCTCTCTAGTGCTGGCGGCGGCGATTCGTTCAACGCAGCCGCCGACGTCCGGGTTGGAAATTCGGGCGTCGCGGGTCGCTCGTCTTGCGAAAGCTGGTTCAAGAAGGATCCCAAGGCGTGGTCGCCCGGCGCAGACTCCGGGATCGCCGACGCCGGCGATCCCGGAGTTATAGCCGGGTGCGCAGACGCCGATGCAATCGGCGGCGGAGGAGGAGGCGTCGGCTTGGCGAGCTTGCCTTCCGCGGTGAGCGGAAACAACGCGCTGGCAATCTCGGCCGGCGATTGGTATCGCTGCTCGGGATCGCGGCACAGCATCTTTGCCACGATCCGATCCAGTTGCTCCGGGATTTCCGGCGCACGCTCGAAGCAAGGCGGGCGTCTTGCGATACGCGTGCCAGCAGTTTCTCCGAGCTCGTGGCGCCTTCGTAGGGCAACGCGCCGGTGAGACATTTGAAAAGCGTACAGCCTAAACTGAAAATGTCCGAGCGGACATCGGCCAGATCGGTCTGCTCGACTTGTTCCGGTGCAATATAGTCGACCGTGCCCATGATCTGGCCGGGGACGCGCAGGCGGCCTCGTCCGGCACTTCGTCGCCCATCCAGCGAGCCAGGCCCAAGTCGAGAATCTTGACCTGCGGGCGGCTCCACGGCTCGGGATCCTCCACGAGCAAGTTTTCCGGCTTGATGTCTCGGTGGACCAGCCCGCGTTGATGAGCATGCTCCAGGCCGAGGGCCGCCTGGCGGATGCAGTCGCAGACCCAATCGATCGGCAACAGCGGATGCTGACGCAGCCAAACTCGCAGATCCTGGCCGCGGCCGTACTCCATCACCAGAAAGTGCATTCCGCCGGCGCAGTCGGCATCGTACGCGCCGATGATGTTCGGGTGGCTCACCGCGCAGAGCAAGCGAACTTCCGCCTGAAACCGCTTCATGGCCAAGGGGTTGGACAACACGGTCTTGTTCATCACCTTCAAGGCGACGACGCGGTCGGTCATGGCATGGTGAGCCGTGAAAACGACGCCCATGCCTCCCCCGCCAAGCCGCTCGAGCAGCTTGTACTTGCCCATAAAGAAGGCGTAGCGGCCACTGAGCAGTTGCTTCGATTGCCACTCGGTAAGCCAGCCGCGGGCGACCAGTTCTTGAGCCCACTCGGCAGGCGGCCGATCTGGCGCGGCCGCCAATTCGCGCACTGCTTCGGCCAACTGCTCCTCTGCCAGCAGTCGGCTCTTGTGTAGCAGCGTAATGAAGTGTTGAGCCGTGGTCACATCCACCGCGGCATCCCCCTCCCGATTGTGGCGCTGGCGGCCTGGACGCTCCCGACCCGCTTCCCCGGCATTCTCCCGAGTATAACCGCGGAATCCGGCGGAGACAGTAGGGAGACGTCGTACCTCGCGGCGGCGCAGCTTCGGCAGGCGTGAGCAAAACGGCTCTGTCGGAATCCATTGTCGACGACAATTCGCGTCGGCCGCCCAACGAGCGTTCTCGTTCATGTCCGCCAGCCCCGGCGCTCCCGTACCTTGGGCGCCTGGCCGCCGCCCAATCCGAGAACCCAGGTTTTCCGCCTTCCCACATTTGAGCCGCCTGTGCTATACTGCCCGGTTCTTTCATCCTTCCGCGGATAGCTCTCTGCGCAGAGAGCCGGGCGGATGAGACGTTCAATATTCTTTTGGCCGATCGTTGGTTTGGGCGACTGGGCGTTCGAGCCCGCTGAATTTGTCCCCGGCAGCCGACGGTCGGATGTTGGCACTCCATGGTTAATCGCAATTTGATTCGCGGACTCGATCTCAACGAACAAGAGTGGGAGCAGGAACTCGCAGCCGCCCTCGAGGGCGCCGATCCTGATGAAATTGAATGGGGCGGCGAAGATATCGCCATCAATGAGATCGTCGAGGGTCGCGTGCTCCGCGTCGAGGGGGACTTGGTCCTGGTCGACGTCGGCTACAAGAGCGAAGGAACGATTCCTCTCAACGAATGGGGCGAAGACGAAGCCCCGCCCGAGCCTGGGCAGACCGTCAAGGTGCTGATCGAGGACATCGAAGACGCCCATGCCAGCGTCGACGAGGCGCGGCATGATCAGCCTCAGCAAGCGCAAGGCCGAGAAGATCGAGGCCTGGAAGAAGGTCATGGAGACGGTCCACGAAGGCGACGTCGTCACCGGCGTGGTCACCCGCAAGATCAAGGGCGGCTTGCTGGTCGATATCGGCGTCAACGTCTTCCTGCCGGCCAGCCAGGTGGATATCCGCCGCCCGCCCGACATCGGCGATTACATCGGCCGCACCATCCAGTGCGTGGTGCTGAAGATCGACGAAGCCCGCCGCAACATCGTGGTCAGCCGCCGCGCGCTGATCGAAGGCGAGCGGGCCGAGAAGAAGATCGCAGCTGCTGCGCGAGCTGGAAGTCGGCCAGCTCCGCAAGGGCATGGTCAAGAACATCGCCGAGTTCGGCGCCTTCGTCGACCTGGGCGGCATCGACGGCCTGCTGCACATCACCGACATGAGCTGGGGCCGCATCAGCCATCCCTCGGAAATGGTCTCGATCGACCAGGAAATCGAAGTGCAGATCCTGCACATCGACCACGAGAAGGAAAAGATCGCCCTGGGCCTGAAGCAGAAGACGGCCAGCCCCTGGGAAAACGTCGAGGAGAAGTACCCCGTCGGCAGCCGGGTCACGCGGCACGGTCGTCAACGTGATGAGCTACGGCGCCTTCGTCAAGCTGGAAGAGGGCATCGAGGGCCTGGTCCACATCAGCGAGATGTCGTGGACCAAGCGGATCAGCCATCCCAGCGAGTTGGTGCAGATCGACGACGAGATCGAAGTCGTCGTGCTGGGCATCAACAAGGAGAAGCAGGAAATCTCGCTGGGCATGAAGCAGACCCAGGAGAACCCCTGGGACAAGGTGGCCGAGCGGTATCCGCCGGGCACGCACGGTCGAACGGCACCGTCCGCAACCTGACCAACTACGGCGCCTTCATCGAGATCGAGGAAGGGATCGACGGCCTGCTGCACGTCAGCGACATGTCGCTGGACCCGCAAGATCAGCCACCCCAGCGAAGTGGTCGAGAAGGGCCAGGAGATCGAGTGCAAGGTGCTCTCGGTCGACCAGGAGCGCCGCCGCATCGCCCTGGGGCTGAAGCAGCTGCAGCGAAGATCCCTGGGCCAGCGACATCCCCGACAAGTACCAGCCCGGCCAGATGGTCAACGGCACGGTCACCAAGATCACCAACTTCGGCGTGTTCGTCGGCCTGGAAAACGGCCTGGAAGGGCTGCTGCACATCTCCGAGCTGGCCGACCACAAGGTCGAGAACCCCGAGGAAGTCGTCAAGGTCGGCGAGGAGATCGAGGTCAAGATCCTGCGCGTCGACTCCGGACGAGCGCAAGATCGGCCTGTCGCGCAAGCGGGTCGAGTGGGCCGAAGAGGCCGAGGCGACGAAGGCGGCGGAGGCGCTCCGACGCAACCTTCCGGCTCACGGCGCCAGCATTCCGGATTCGGAACTCAAGGGCGGCGTCGGCAGCGGCAGCGGCCCGCTGATCCAAAGCCGCCGAGCCGCGTCCCAGCCCGAAGACGAGCTCGAGCCGAATCGAAGCGCCAGGCCAGGAAGCTCGGACGACAGCCGTCCGAATCTGAGTCCGACTGCGCGGATTGATCGGGCATCCGAAGACGGCGCCGAGCGAAGCGGGGCCGAAATCCTCCGAGGTTGTCTTCAGTACCGTGACCTAGGCGCGGCATGGCGGCAGCGGTAGGACGTTCGAATCCAGGCCATTACAGCGACCCCGCCGGCTAACGACCGGCGGGGTCGTTGCTTTTCGGCACCGCCCGAAGCTCGCGCACATCCGCCGCACCTTGTCGCCTGACCGCTTCGCTTGCAGAAACGCTCGCACGCGCCGTCGATAGTTGTGGTTGGTCTATACCCACGTGCCCGCCTTCAATGGTATAGCCCCTACGATGCCCAAGACACGACGCCGATCCAACTGCCGCAGTCCAGTCTCCCCTGGAGACCTATCTGCGCGAGATCAACGAGACCTCGCTGCTCACGGCCGACGACGAGCAGGAGCTGGCCGTCGCCATCGGCCGACGGCGACACCCAGGCCCGCGACCGCATGGTCCGCGCCAACCTGCGGCTGGTGGTCAACATCGCCCGCGGCTACACCGGCAAGGGGCTCGGCCTGCAGGACCTGATCGAGGAAGGCAACCTCGGGCCTGCTGCGCGCCGTCGAAGGCTTCGACCCGGCCATGGGCACCCGCTTCTAGCACCTACGCCAGCTACTGGATCAAGCAGTCGATCAAGCGGGCCCTGATCAACACGGCCAAGACGATCCGCATCCCGGCCTACATGGTCGAGCTGCTGTCGCAAGTGGCGGCGCGCCAGCAGCCGGCTGGCCGAAGAGCTGGGCCGCACGCCGACGCCCGAAGAAATCGCCCGCGTGCTCGGCCTGCCGCGCAAGAAGCTGCCGATCATCAAGAAGGCCATCCGCATCTACAATCTCACGCCGCAGACCGACCAGGCCGACGCCGGCTGGTCGCTGGGCGAGATGGTCATGGACGAGCGGGCCACGAGCCCCGAAGACGAGCTGGTCGAAGACGACAACCTGACCCACGTCATGCGGCAGCTGGAAACCATGGACCAGCGCGAGGCCACCGTGCTGCGGATGCGATTCGGCCTGGACGACAACGAGCCGCGCACGCTCAAGGAGATCGGCGAGACCGCTCGGCCTGACCCGCGAACGCGTCCGCCAGATCGAAACCGAAGCCCTCGGCAAGCTGGCCGATAGCCTCGAAGGCCCGAGCCGGTTTTCCTGAAGTTTGCCGCGCTACGCGTGACGCTGCTCAAACAGTTTGACGGCCGTCTGGACAATCAGCATGTGCTGCCGCACGCGCTGTTCAAAGGGGCCGCGCATGCCCGTCTCGATGGTAAAGCTGGGGCCATACCTGGCCGAAGCATAATCCGCCAGGTTCAGCCCCTCCCCGCGTTCGCTTGGGTCCAGCCAGAATACGCCGGGTTCGAGCCTCTCGAAAAATGAACCGGGCGAATACTCTTCCGGCGCCAACGCTCCGCCGCCAGCGGCCACCGCGCCGACGCCTTCGTGGGCCATCCGCCGTTCCCAGATCTCGTCCTGTTCGGTCTTTTGCCGACGGGCCGACATCCAGAAGAAGGCGTTGCCGTGTTCGTGGAGATCGAACGTCAAACCGGGCGAGATTTCCGCCATCAGCCCGCGCCGCGCAGGACTTCGGCCGGCGCCCAGGGCGTGTCGTGAAGCCGATTCAGGTGCAGAACCTCGCCTTCCGGCGTGACCACCAGCGTGTAAGCTCGCTCCAGCGCGCCGCGCCGGGCATGTCGTCGCTGCGCGAAGGGAAATAAATACGGCGGCCGCGCAGTGCGTCGAGGAACTTCGCCCCTTGGTCCACCTGGCGGTACAGCCCGCGGTTCGCATAGCCATATTCGCCGATTATGGCCAAGAGCGTGCCGTTGGAATCGTATAGCACCTCGCCTTGGTTTCGCAGCAATGCCTCGGCCGACTCGAGCGAATTGATTTCCGCCGGCTGGCCCAGGCCCAGGCTCAAAGCGTAGCGGTAACCGTTCAATCCGATCGGGTCGCGGGTGGGAATGACCCAGACCTGGTGATCGGTCTGCAATTGATCGATCAGTTCCACGGCGGCGGCGACTCCGGCGTGTTCGGTCGAGTGGGCACCGGCGCTGATGAAGATCGCCGGCAGCTTCTTGCCGCCGGCTTTTACGGCCACGATGGGCGACTGGTCGGGTGCGGAGGTCAGCACTCGGAGGCGATGCCCGCGATTGCGAATCGCATCGAGCACGTCTGCATAACGTGCATAGGGACGCACCGAGGACCTTTTTCGTTTTCATCGGCGCCCAGCGGGGCGGCCAGCATTCCGCCCAGGCAACAGCCAGCGGCGCCGAGGAATGTGCGCCGAGTGGCGGCGCCGGCGAGAAACGTGTCATCCAGGGGCTCGTACATGAGAAGTGGCCTCAGGCGCTTCGAAAAAAACAGCCGCAGTTTGCAATCGTCAACGATGTTCTCACTGGCTGACCTGCTTGGCCAGCTTGTGCACCGACGCGGAGATGCGGTCCTCGATATCGCCCGCCCAACGGAAAGCGGGACGGCCGTATTCGTACAGGTTGGAGCCCCCCTCGTAGCCCCCTTCTTCCCACACTCGCCGCGAGGGAATGTAGGCGATCATGTCGTCGGCATACCCGCAGACCCACGTGCCGGGGCCGAACTCGCGTTTGAACCGCAGGGCATAATCCACCACGGTCTCGCGCCCATGCCGATCACCAGCATTTCCTTGCCCAGCCGCCAGGCATGAACCGGGTACGGATACGGACGTCGGGAAACTTTCGCCTGCGTCGAGCTTCTGCAACATGCGGGCTGCCCACCGAGCGCGGATGGCGTTGTTCTGTCGGTCGCATTGCGGCGTGCAGATCGTCGCGGGAAACGACCTTCAAATACGGCAGGTCGACATATTCGAAGGCCGTGCGCAAGCCGGGGGAAACCGGTTTGAGCGGCTGCGCCAGCGCCTGCTCAACAGCGGTCGCCAGCATGTGGCCGTACTTCTGGCATAACTCGACGCTGCGCCGCGGCAGCGGGTTCTGATCGCCGCCGCAGGTGTTGACGAACATCGCCATGGCGCCGGGATGCTGCTGCTCCAGTTCGAGCTGTGCGAAGCCGGGATAGTCGCCGCACCAGGTGGTGAAGCTGAGCGTCGTCGGATGGCAAGCGTAGCCGAACAGCACGGCGGCCAGGCTGCCATCCGGCCGCGTCACGGTCATCACCGGCAACGGCATGGTCGACCGGCCCCTTCAGCGGCTTCCCTGCGGCCAACAGGGCGGGAACTTCGGCTTCGCGATTGTTGCGACGGTTGACGGCGAACGTCGTCTTCCCCTCGCCCGTCTGCAACCGGGCCGGCGCCAGGTTCGTCGAGCGCCTCGCCGACCATCGTCACCAGTCGCGTCTACCATCGCGGTCGGTGTACTCGTCGACCAGCTCGACCTGCTCGGCCTCGACCGGATAGTAGTCAACCAGATCGTCGCCCAGCCGCGGCCCGCAATGGTTATGCGAAAAGGTGATCATGACCTGTCGGCGCTCGCAGGCCGAACTTCTGCTCGAGCTGCTTGAAGACCGGGTCGCTCATTCCCTTGGGAACGCCTTGAAAGTCGCTGGTGACGAGCACGACGCGATGCCCCGCTGCGTCTTCCAGCGCCAGGGCTTTCATCCACAAGTCGTGCAGACTTGCCGTCGGGCGGGCGCTCGAACCATAGCCGGCGAGCCAGACGCCGGTTGTCCGGCGTGATCACCGCCTTCGCCAGGCCCGCTTTCCACTCGGTCTCGGCCGCTTGCAGAGAACCGGCGAACAGGGCCAAGACAAGCGTGAATAGCTGCAACACGCGATGTTGGAGCAGATATTGCAGCCGCAGAGTTCTCGGCCGAATCATTCTAACGTTAACGCATGGACGAGCAGCAATTGCGATTCATGGCGGGAGCCTCGTGCACTTCATGGCCTGCGACAAAGAGTGGCGAACCTGCGACGCCGTCCTAGCATGGCTGGTTCTTCGCCCGTTTTCAAACAAACGGCGGGAGATTCTACTGAGACGCGGCAACGCCCCCGCCCAGACAGCACGGGGAATGGCACACTCGCGGCATCCGCCCAATGCGTAGCGGAATCTGTGAAGATTCCGGCCGGCGCGGCGTTGACAGGAGCACTCCGGAGAGTTCCGCCAGGTCAACGTAAGATCGCTTAGAGATCTCCCGTGCGGGTAGTCAATTCGCAGCCCGCCAGGCGGAGATGATCGGTTTGGTTGAGGGTCATCAGCTTGACCTGCGTTTCCCACTCGAGACGGCTGATTGACCCGTTGTAGAGCATGAAAGGATTCAGTTCCGGCGGAACCCGCAACAGCGCTTTGAAGGCGCCGGCCAGCACTCCGCCGTGAGCCACCACCGCGACGTGCTTGTGCCCCGCGTTGTGGATGTCTTCAAACGCCGCCTCGGCGCGGCGCATCAATTCTTTTCGGCTCTCTCCGCCGGGGATGCGGAAGTCGGGATCGCCCGAGCGCCAGCGAGCGGTTTCTTCCGGGTGGACGTCGCCAATCTCACAAGCCAGCAGACCCTGGAAAATGCCGATGTTGATTTCCTGCAGTCGATCATCGACATTCACCGGCAGTTTGAGCGCATCGGCAAGCGGCTGCGCCGTGGCGACGCGCGTGCCAGCGGACTCGCATAGATGGCATCGATCGGCTCTTGAGATAAAGCCGCGGCCAACGCTTGCGCGTGACGCTCGCCTAGCGAAGAAAGCCTGGGTGCGTCGGACTGTCCCTGCAGACGCCGCTCGACGTTGTAGGTGCTCTCGCCGTGCCGCACGCAGTACAAGATCATGGTAGTTCCTTGTGAACGCCGTCCGCCACGGCTTAGCTGAACATGCTGTTGCGGCCCTGAGCTTCGAAGGCGCCGACGAAATGTTCGATCCGCGGACGCCGCGCACCGGCGGGCCAGGTGACCGCCACAATATCGAAACGGACCGGATATTCCAACAGCCCGTGTTGCTTGAGATACGCGAGGGCCAGCCGCGTCAACCGTCGCTGTTTCTCCAGATCGACGGCCTCAACCGGGTGGCCGGCATCCTGCGATTGGCGCGTTTTGACCTCGACAAATACAACCGTCCGGCCGTCGACGGCCACCAGGTCGATCTCGCCCAGGGAACTGCGACTGCCGCGGGCCAAGATTTTGTAACCCAGCCGCTTGAGATGTCGCCGCCGCCGCGTCTTCGCCCCGCCGTCCGAGCGGCTTGGGGCGAAACAAGCTCCGCCGCCACGAGGTAAGCCAGGAGCGGAACATGCAACCCTCGCGGTCCGTCTCCGGAATCTTCACAGATTCCGCTACACGGCTGTAGCGGAAAAGAGTGACAGTTCCATGCACCTCGCACGGCTTACCGTACCAAGCAGCTTGCGACGCAAACGTGATTCCCGGGAATCTTCACAGATTCCGCTACGGGGTTGTGCCGCTCGCTCTGTCAGGTGCGGCGTTCCTTGAGACGCACGGCCTTGCCCACGCGGTCGCGGAGGAAGTAGAGCTTGGCACGGCAACCACGCCGGAACGCTTGACTTCAATCTTGGCAATCCGGGGCGAGTGCAAAGGGAACTTGCGTTCGACCCCTTCGCCCTGCACGATGCGGCGTACGACGAACATCGCGCGCGTGCCCGAACCGCTGCGGGCGATGACCGTGCCATTGAAGATCTGAATGCGCTCCTTCTCGCCTTCCAGAATGCGCGTATGGACGTCGACGGTATCGCCGATTTGGAACTGGGGAACTTCGGCCTTCAGGCTCGACTTTTCCACCAGTTCAAGCAACTGCTGGCTCATGGCTAGGTCCTTTCGTCAAAATCTCTGGTAGTTTCGTTTTTTGGCTAGTTTCGACGGCCGGTGCGACTTGTAGCGGAACTCATGAGCGTTCCGTCGCCAACACCGCGCCGCCCGGAATCTTCACAGATTCCGCTACTCGTTCCTATTTCACTCAACCGGCGGCGAATCCGTCGTCGGCTTGTCGGCCGCCCGTGCGGCCCGTTGCGCCGCCTGTCGCTGCCGCGTTCGCGCCAGGCTTTGTTCTTTTCGCCAGCGGGCAATTTGCTGGTGATTGCCGCTGAGCAGGATTTCAGGCGCCTCCAGGCCGCGGAACTCGCGGGGGCGCGTGTACTGCGGAAACTCCAACAAACGTTCCGGGCCCGAGAATGAATCCTCGCAACTGCTCCGCTCATGGCCCAGCACGCCCGGCTGCAGCCGAATCACCGTGTCGATGATGACCATCGCCGCGACCTCGCCGCCGTTGAGCACGAAGTCGCCGATGGAGATTTCGTCGGGTTTCAGCAGTTGCTTGACGCGCTCGTCGAACCCCTCATACCTCCCGCACAATAACAACAATCGTCGTTTTCCCGCCAATTCCTCGACCACGCTCTGATCGAGCCGCCGTCCCTGAGGCGAAAGCATGACCAGATGGCCCGGCCGTTCGCCTTCACTTTGCACCGCTTCGACGCACTCGACCACCGGTTTGACCATCAGCACCATGCCCGGTCCGCCGCCGAAGGGCCGGTCGTCGACCATCTTATGCCGACCTTCGGCCCAATCGCGGATATTGTGCAACCGCACGTCGACGAGGCCGCGGTCGATTGCCAGTTTCAACAGGCTCTGACCCAGGTAACTCGGAAACATTTCCGGAAACAGGGTCAAAACGTCGAAACGCATGGCGATCTATCGGCTCGGCGCCGCACGTTATTCGGCCGCGCCTTCGGTCGGCGATTCTCCGCCCGCTTCATTGGGCTGTTCGGCCGCCTGCTCGGCAGGTTGCTCAGCGGCCTGCGCGGCCGGAGCTTCCTGGCCCTTCGACGGCGCCACGTAGACGGGCTCAGGCGCCGGCGGCACGATCTTGGGCATCGCCAGCGCTCGCGCGCCGCTTGCTGAGCCTCCACGTGCGTTCCTTCCGAACCGTACTTCTTGATGAATACCTTGACGTTGCCGCTGGGCTGGGCGCCGACGCTGAGCCAGTACTTGACTCGGTCGCCGTCGAGCGTCACCCGTGCATCGACGTCGCTGACCATCGGGTCGTAGGTGCCGAGTTCTTCCAGCACCTTGCCGTCTCGCGGGCTGCGAGCGTCGCAGGCGCAAATACGGAAGAACGGCCGATGCTTTCGGCCCATCTTTTTCATGCGAATCTTGACTGCCACTCGGGTCTCCTGAATAGCGTTAAGTTTAGGTGTAATTCGTCGAACCAGGCACTGCCGCCTGGCAAGCATGTCCGTTCGCCTCGAGAGTTTAGTTAGCTCTCAGGGCTGTCCGTAGAACTCGTTTCAGCCGTGTTTTTTGTTCTTCTGTTCTCGCGTCCGGCGACGTGCTTCTTTTTCTCGCTGCTTTTTCAGCTTTGACCGCTCCTGGCTGCTGAGCCGCTTGCCGGTTCCCTTCTTTTGTCGCGACAGCATGCCGCCCGGGTCGAGCATGCCGCCCTGCTGCAACTGCTGCACTTGCTTGAGCCGATCGCGGACGCCCATCCCGGCCATCCGCTTCATGATGTCGGCCATACCGTCGAATTGCTTGACCAGGGCGTTGACTTCCGAAGGTTCGACTCCCGCGCCCGCCGCGATCCGGCGGCGGCGGCTCTGGTCAATCACGCGCGACGGATGGCGGCGCTCGTCCGCGGTCATCGAGTCAATGATGCCCCCCAGGCGCCGCATGTCCGCGTCGGCGTCCATGCCTTCCATCGCCTGGGTCAGCCCGCCCATGCCGGGTATCAAGCCCATGATCTTGTTCAGCGGGCCCAGCTTTTTGGTCTGGTTCATCATCCGCCGGAAATCGTCCAAGGTGAACTGCCCCTTCATGAGCTGTTCTTCTTGGCGTTTCAGTTCTTCCTGGTCGAACTTCTGCTGCGCCTGCTCGACCAGCGTGAGCACGTCGCCCATGCCGAGAATGCGGCTGGCCATGCGGTCGGGATGAAACTCCTCGAGCGCATCGAGATGCTCGCCAACGCCGATGAACTTGAGCGGCACGCCCGTCACGGCCTTCACGCTCAAGGCGGCGCCACCGCGGGCGTCGCCGTCGAGCTTGGTCATGATCACGCCGTCCAGTTCCAAAGCCTCATTGAAGGCCTTGGCACTGTTGACCGCGTCCTGGCCGGTCATGCCGTCGACGACCAGGTAGACTTGTTCGGGGCTGACTTTGCGATCGATCCGCTTGAGTTGGTCCATCAACTCTTCGTCGATGTGCAGCCGGCCCGCCGTATCGAGAATCACTACGTCGGCGCCGTTCTGCTTGGCCTGCTTGACGGCGTTCTGGCAGACGGCCACCGGATCGGTTACGCCCGGCTCGGAATAGACCGGCACGCCCAATTGTTCGCCGATCACGTGCAACTGCTGGATGGCCGCCGGACGCTGCAAGTCGGCCGCGACCAGCATCGGCTTGCGGCCGCGATCGCGGAGCATGCGCGCCAGCTTGCCGCAGGTCGTCGTCTTGCCGGAGCCCTGCAGGCCGCACATCATCAGCACGGTCGCCTCGCCGCGCAGGTGCAGCGAATGGTCCACCGGCCCCATCAAATTGACGAGTTCCTGGTAGACGATGCCGACGACTTGCTGCTCCGGCCGCAGCGAGTTGAGCACCGTCTCGCCCACCGCCTGCTCGGTGACGCGCGCCATGAAGTCCTTGACGACCTGGAAGCTGACGTCGGCTTCCAGCAGCGACTGCTGCACCAGCCGCAATCCGTCGCGCATATTCGACTCACTGAGCCGCGCTTTGCCGCTCAGTGTCTTGAACGCCGAACTCAATCCTTGTTGCAGCGAGTCGAACATAAATTAACGGAACTATTTGACTGGTAAGTATTGACTGGCAAGTGGTTTATGCGCTTCGCGAACGACGTCCCCGGCGAGCCAAAGCGCAATCACAAACGCCGCAGGCGCCTCTCGCACCAGCGGCGAAAACTCGTATTCTAGCGATACCTGCCCCGAATTGGCAACCCTTTTGAGGCAGGCGATTTGCGAAGAAAACTACCCCCGCTGCCAGGCGGCGAGACCGAATTGCGCACGGTCGACGCCAACCCTGAGCGCAAGCGAGGAAATGGCAAGCAGCCCTCGGGAATTCGATATGCTGTTTATCCGGATCGCTAGTCAATGGCGCCGTACAGGGCGAGCGGCTGACGGCGCTGGCGAGGCGGCAAAGGGGCCGAAAGCTCCACCCCCGGGACATCAATTCGCCAGGGAGCAAGTCCTAAGGGATAGCAAAGTCGAAGACGTTCTCCTTGTCAGTGACGACTTCGACCACTTTGTCACTCTTAACGTTGTATTCCTCCGGGATCCGCTCCTTGGCGGGAGGCCCGGTTTCGCCGGGCATCTGCCCCTCGGGTACAGGCTGACTGGGATCGCCGGCGGAAATCACGATCTTGTACTTGCCGACGGGCAGCCCTTGCTGCTCGGGAATCTTGTATTCGCCGTTCGTAATGACGGCTCCGCCGCCGAACTGCCCGGCCGTATCAGCGGGCATGAACTGAATCGAGCCGCTGTCTAAAGGCGCCCCCTGAAACGTCACCGTACCGGAGACCGGCAGACGGCCGTTAGTCGCCTTTTTACCGCAACCGACGGAAGCGACCAGGAAGGCGACGGTCAACGCAATGCAAAAATATCTCATGAAAGCTCCTCGCATTCGATCAGAAAGGCAAAACGGCGCTACTGGATTTCGCCCACCAGGTCCGGCGACTTCTCCGCCCCCTGCGTCGTAGAGAGTACCTGCCAAAGATACAGGGCGATCGAATCGGGAATAAAGCGAGCCGAGCCGTCGCACATCACCACCTGCACTCCGGCCGGATGGCGGCTGCGAGATCCAAACATCGAAGGCTGCGTGGACGTCGGCGTGCCAATGCAAGGCAGACCTTGCTGCGGCTGATTGTTGCAGTACGAGGTCGTGTAGACCACGTCGGGCAGCGAACTGTTGGGGGACAAGTAGGTCTCGAAGCCGGAGGCGTCTCCCCACCAGGAAAAACCTCGCAAATCATTGCCAATTCCCTGCAGCACTTCAGCCGCCAGCAAGGTGTTACTCAACCCGTCCCGGATGTCTCGAAAGCTGAAGGTAACGGCTGGGGACGTACTGCCGCCGGAAACCTTGAACGGCGCTCCGTGAAATACCACGCCATTCAACGTGGCTTGCTGGCCCATTCCCGTGTTCCCGTAGTTCACCGCATAATTGTCGGAGGTAACGCGAGAAATAAACGTGTTGGGATTGGGCGTGTCGCTAGGGCACTGATAGGTCGCGATTCTTGTCGTCGTCACGGGCAGATTAGCTGCATGGGCATAGCGAGCATTATCCACCGGGACGCCGTACTTGTTGTTGTCCACGTACTTCTGCCTCAAGGCAAGCTGCTCAATGTACGGCAAAAGCGCCACTTTCCAAGTTCCCCAGCAGCAGGAGTAGGAGCCGACGGGGAGCGAATGGTAGATGTCGTGGTAATTCTGCATCCCAATGCCGAGCTGCTTGAGGTTATTCGTGCACTGCGAGCGGCGGGCCGCCTCGCGCGCGGCCTGCACCGCCGGAAGTAAAAGTGCAATTAAGATGCCGATGATCGCAATCACGACAAGCAACTCAACCAGAGTAAATGCCCGGCGCCCTGATGGCCGTCGGCCGAGATTCGACGATCCAGAGATCAAGCGACTAAGACACATAAGACAAACTCCTCCCCATGAGGTGCGAGAGAGAAACGATAGATATGAATACACGCTGCCACGCAATAGATGCTTGGCTGACTAGCGCCTTTGAGGTCAGCCTCTTCGATTCGTCGCTAACCACGGGCGCATGACAGCACAGGTAACGACGCATCGCCTACGTCGTGCCGAGCTCCAGAAGCGCCACGCCGCCAAACCGCTCGATGAACAGCTACGACTGCGAAAGAAGTTGCCCTAAGTGCGGGAAGAGCCGCACCCTCTTACATATACCTCTTGTTGTCAGGCCAGTTTTCGCGGAGATACCGCGACGCCCTTCTGTGCCCTTCCGGCCGCTGTTCGCCTTTAAATGCCATTCAGATACGGCTGTAGAATTCCTGACGGACCGCGGCATTATTGACGGCAAGTTTTGAAATGTCAAGTAAATTTAATAAATGCCATTAATATTCTACGTGTAGCTACGAGAATTTATCGAGCGGTTTCCGCGGTTCCCGGCTCCCTGCTCAGGTCGGCGCACCGCACTCGAATCCATTCGCAACTGCTGTAGCTCGGGGCGATCGAGAATTCTGAAAGGCGACGCGACTTCGCGCGAACGTTCTCCTCGTTCGATGATGGCTCGTTCTCCAATCGGACCGAGCCGTTGCGAGGCGAGTTGCAGGTAGCTGATCCGCGCAGGGTCAAGCCCCATGATCCGGGCGCAAGTGGCGTCGACGGCCGTCGGGTTCGCGCCCACGACTACCAGGCCCAGCGGCTTGGCGCTGCCCATGATCGGGCCGTCTCCCTCCATGCCGACGATGCCGTCGACGATGGCGATCGTCTTGCCCAGCGAGGCATTGATATCGAACACCGTCTGGGGAACGCCCGCATGATGCAGCACGTTTTTCGGCCAGCCGTACTTGATGCCCGGCAAAATGCCGTACATGTTCTTCAGCGAGAGGGTGGCGCCGACCCAGTGGTGCGTTTTCATCTTCGGCATGGAAACGATCAGGTCGGCCTCCATTGCCGCGCGGGGGAAGTAAAACCCGGCCAGCTTCGAAGCTCGCCCGCCGTTCTCGACCCAGGCGACTTCCTCGAAGTTCAAATCGACGAATTCCAGGCCGGCCGCATCCACCGCCGGTCCGACGCCCGATTCGACCAAGGCCAGTTCCGTATCGCGCATGTGGCCGGACGCTTCGCCGACCCTCACCTCGGCTCCCCAGCGGCGGAAAACTTCAGCCGCGGCCAAAACCATGGCGGGATGCGTGGTCATTTGCGGCGCGGATCGTCGCGGCTCGACCAGGTTGACCTTCAGCAGCACTTTGCGGCCAGCAAGCGACTTGGGCTCTACCCCGGCGGCGATGAGCCCGTCGCGGATGGTTTGTTCAAGCGGTCCGTCGTAACGCTGCCCGCGGGCGATGAAGACGGGCGCCTCCAGCTGGCCAACGACCGGACCCATCGGTAGCCCAGCAACCCGGCAGCCAGCGCACCGCCGCCAACCAGCAACGCCCGGCGATCGATCCCCGGCGGCGAGGACGTATCTGAACGAGCTTCGGCCGGGGGAATCATGCATGAACTCGCAATTCAACGTTGGATGAAATCAGCGGGCAGTTGCGGCCCAAAGCGGCCAGCGTCAGCAAGGCCCGCTTGTATGGAGCGGCTTCGCGCCCGGCGCGCCGGGCGGCCCTTTCCAGCCAGTCTCCGGATTGCTTGGGGGTGCAGTCATGCGCCGCCAGCCCGATCAGGCCATAGGCTAACGAAAGGCACGTCGTATCGGCATTCAAGGTCGCTCGCAGGTAGTCGATGGTCCGAGCCAGCCGCCCGCTCGGATCGCTTTCGCCCGCCAACGCGGCGAGCGCCAATCCCGATGAAGTCGGCTGCGGCAGCAGCGTTTGGCCCAGCACCGTCGTGTTTCCGTAGTTGCATCCGCCATTGGGCAGGAGGCGGTCGACGAGCAGAGCCACGGCCTCTCGCGTTCGCGGATGTTCGCCATAGCCGACGGCCTTGAGCGCCAGTACCGCGAGCGCCGTCGGCTCGACCCAGGAATGCGTGCCCTCGGCCCACGGCCAACCGCTCAGCGAGGCGTCGTGGCCGACGACGGGATTGCGGATCGACGTATCGCCCTGCGTTGCAAGCAGCCAGGCGATTCCGCGGTCCCTCGCTTGCTCAAGGGACAGCGATTGCCGGCTCTGCTCGGCGCCCCTGGCGGCCGAACAGGCAAGTACCGCAAAGCTCGTCGGCCAGCCGGGCGTCGGCTCGTCGAGCATCACGCCCACGGAGCCATCCGCGTTTTGCAGTTCGCTCAATCGCAATGCGGGGCGCTGCGCCGCTGCGGTCCGCTGGTATCCGGACAGCGCGAGCGAGGCCAGCGCCAACGGTTCCGACGCCAACTCTCCGCCGGCGCGATAGGCCCAACCGGCCTCGACGGCAAGTCGGTTCAAGATGTCGTCAGTCCAATTCATCACACAGCGAGCGCCGCCCCTTCGGCGCGACCGGAAGAATGCGCGAATGCCCTAACAACCATAGCTTTGAATTCAGGACCGCGACGCCGGCCCGCCCCAAGTCATGGCATTCGCAAGGAGCGGAAGTCGCGAGACTTCCGAGGGATGCGCCGGAAAACCACGGAATTCTCACGAATTCCCCTACCAGGCCTTGCGCCGCGCCGGCGCGCGTAAGCTAATGTTTTCTTCGGACCTTGTCCCAGACTGCGCGCCTGCGCCGTCGGCCGGCTTATGAAGCGGCCGCATTCCCCGCGTCTGCGTTCTCCGGCGCTCAGCGCCCGTCTCAGAGGAAAACGAGCATGGCAACCGAACTTCTTCTCTCGCAGGCGTCCGGGCCGGACGCCGAAAGCCGCGAGGTCGACATCGAAGTATCGATCCTCATGCCCTGTCTGAATGAAGCCGAGACGCTCGTCAACTGCATCCGCAAAGCGCAGCAAGCGATCCGCCAGCACCATTTGCGGGCGGAGATCGTCATCGCCGACAATGGCAGCGCCGACGGTTCACAGGCGCTGGCGGAACGCCATGGGGCCCGCGTCGTCAACGTGGCTGAAAAGGGCTATGGAAGCGCGCTGCGCGGCGGCATTGAGGCTGCACGGGGCAAGTATGTCATCATGGGCGATTCTGACGATAGTTACGATTTCTCCGCGATTTACCCATTTATCGAGCAACTGCGCACCGGCAGCGATCTGGTGATGGGCAACCGCTTTCGGGGCGGCATCCTGCCTGGCGCCATGCCATGGAAGCACCGCTGGATTGGCAACCCTGCGTTGACGGGCATCGGCCGGTTGTTCTTCCGCTGCCCGGTGCATGACTTTCATTGCGGTTTGCGCGCCTTCAGCAAGGCGGCCTATGCCCGCATGGGACTGCAAACCACCGGCATGGAATTCGCCAGCGAGATGGTGATCAAGTCAACGCTGCAAGGACTGTCCATCGCCGAGACGCCGATCAAGCTGTACAAGGACGGGCGTTCACGGCCGCCTCACCTGCGAAGTTGGCGAGATGGCTGGCGACATCTGCGCTTCATGTTGCTGTTCAGCCCGCGCTGGATGTTCTTGTGGCCGGGCGCGGTTTGCTTCTTCGTCGGCCTGATTGTTTCGCTGTTGCTGCTGCGCGGTCCGTTGGAGATCGCCGGCGTCGGATTCGACATCCACACGCTCCTGGTGGCCGGGTTCGCCTGCCTGCTGGGATATCAACTGATCGTGTTCGGCGTGTTCACAAAGATTTACGCCATCGCCGAGGGATTTCACCCGCCCCACAAGCTGCTGGGCGACAAGCCGCAGTGGCATCTGGAACACGGCGTGCTGGCCGGCTTAGCCTTGGGAGTCGCAGGCCTGTCCATGCTCGTCATGGCAGCTTGGGACTGGCAACAAGCCGACCTGGGCGCTCTGGACCCGAGGGTCACCATGCGGCAAGTCATTCCCGCCGTGGTGCTCATGATGCTCGGCGCACAGACGGTCTTCGCCAGCTTCTTTTTCGGCATCATTGGTTTGCGCCGCCGCCGGTAAAATCGGGAACAGTTGGCGTTCCGGCGCCCATTCGTTGGCGCTGCGATGCTTCGTTCCGGCATCTCGCATCGTCGCCGAGCCCGCCATTAGGACCGCGCCAAGTGCGGCGAGAGAGAGCAGCAAAGTTACCGTCTTTCCGATTGCCACAGGCCGGTCTTCCGGCGCAAGGTACTGCTGGCTGCTCCACCAAGGACGCAGCGAATTGAGCACCTGGTAGCGGCGGACGTCGATCGGCTTGCGAGATACGGTAACGGGAAACGTCGGTTCCAGCGCCGGAGTGAATCGCTCGGCCGGCGGGCCGCGATAGGTCAGGATGTCGACGATCTCTCTCGGCCGATTCACCAGCTTTGCGTCGAGCGGGCGGAAGTAGAACCAGCGGTCGTTTAAGAATCGTTCCAACGGCCATTGCTGCTCGATGTAGAGTCGGACGGTTTCGACGCTGAGCGCAGAGAATTGCACGGCCAGGCCGGCCGCGAGCAACGTAATCGGCGTACGGCGCCGCATGACGGCGGCGCCTTGCGGCGCGAAAAGCCAGACGGCAGCGAAGGCGGGCGTCAGGTAACGCGGCCCCCAAGCCGGTTCGCCGACGAAGAACGACAGCGTGGCGATAAACGCGACGTAGATGGCGACCGATGCGGTGGTCCACGGTCCGAACCACCGCTCATACCGGGACAAACGGCGCAAACCGGCCAAGCCGATACAAACGGGCGGCCAATACCACAGCGCGCCGCGCCGAGGCTGACGGTCAGACCGAGCAAGCCAAACAGCGGCCGTCCCGGCCAGAGCGGCGCATAGCCGGCCAGGTCCTTGCGCAGGTCCGTCATTCCGGGCGGAAACTTATACAGGTCGTAACCGATGTAAGCGGCGACGCCGAGCAAGACCCCGGCGAGCATCCACGTCTGACGGGCGCGTTGGCGGAGCAGCGGCAACCGTTCGTCCGCGTTGCCGGCCAGCGCTGCCAGTAGAAAGATCGCCAGGGGCGGTTTGCAATTGAACGCCAGGCCGAGCATCACCCCGGCCAGGGCGGCCCCGACGCATGGCATCGCGCGACGCGATGCCGCCGCCGCGACCAGCGCCAGACACGACGGTAAGGGCGCCCAGGCAATCGTCAAACGTGGTTGTACCGTAAAACCACAGAGGCGAGCAGAACACGCCGGCCAGCGCCACAACAGCGCCGCTCGCAACGATTGTCCTTGTTGCAGGAACCAGAACGCGTAGACGACCGCCAGGCTGGCGCACGCGAACGCTCCGATACAGGAAAAGAAGAAATGACGCCGCGGCTCGGCGCTGGGGCCGCTCAAATCGGCCAGCCAGATCGCTGCCGCGCCCAGTACGGAATGAGGAAAGCGGTAAGTCGTGTAGCGGCGGTCGTTGCGGCCGCGAAACACAAGAAAGCCGACGCGCTCGTCGCGCACGATCGAATCGCCATGCTCGACCAGGCTGCGAGCCACCTCGTAACGCGTCAAGCCGTCGAGCACGTCAATCCTGCCGGGACCGGAGAGGCTGACGGCCGCCAGCACGAAGGCAAACAGCCCGGCCAGCGCCACGCAGCGCCAGGCGCGAGAGGCGGACGGAGTCGTCGTTGTGGATGCGGGGGACGTGTTCACGAGTCAAACCTAGCACGGCGGCTCACCGCCGCAGCGAATGGCGCCGCCAGGTGAGATTGTCGACGTCGGGGCTCCGTTTTCGTCGCTCGAAACGCGGCCGAAAAAAATCTTCAGAATTGTTAAAGCCATCGATTTGACACGCGGCAAAGCTGAACTAGGTTTTCGTAAGCAGCAAGGAACGTATTCACGATCGTTGCTGTTGGGGCCGGCCGCGAGGTCGGCCCTGTGTTGGTTTCCTTTCTGTGATTTCTCAACGACACTTCCTGTTTTGACTTTGCGGAAAGGGCCTGCGCAAAGGCTTGCCGCCACTGCATCCTCGAAAGGGCAAACCGGCCGTAAGGCCGCGTGCGCAAAGCCAAGGGCCGGACGGGTTCGCTCGGACGGAAGCCTGGTTGCCGAAAGGACGACGCCGAACAAGCGCCTCCATTGATCGGCTTTCCTGAGAGCAAGGCGATTGTTAGCCGAATGCGGGTTTTGGAAGACGCTTTGCAAGCCGTCGCCGGCGCAGGTCGGCGTTAGCGTCTTCCGGGCCCCATTCACCAAACCGGTTCGTCCTGCGCCCGGGCCGGCGGCGTCATGCCGGCCGAGGACGAACCAACAAGAAAAGCGGAGGACATTATGAAGAATCTCGCTCTGAAGGTGCAACGTTTCCTCGTTTCGGAAGATGGCCCCACTGCGGTTGAATACGCCGTCATGTTGGCCCTGATTGTCATCGTCTGCTTGACGGCGATCACGAGCGTGGGCAGCAAGGCCAGCGCCGTGTTCCAGAATGTCAGCACGTCGCTAGGCACCACCAGTTCCTAGTCGCCGCTCGCGTCCCGCTGCGCGAGGCACGACGCCCCGCAAGCAAGCTACCATTTCAACCGCTAAATCCCTTGGGTCGCAGGACAACGATCCAAGGGGTTTTTTTCGCGCCGACGACGCGTGAACGCCGCAGGGCGGCCCGTCTTTTAATTGCGGCGCTCGGACTGGGGCGAAGCTAGGTTTGGAGAGAAGCGGCGCGCTCGAGCCGACTTCCGCTCCCCAGGAACCCGATGCATGTCCGAACGCCGCGCCCCGCTGCCTTAATCCTTTCCGACCGGAGTCTCGCCGCTCCCGCCTTCGAAGCCTGGATCAGCCGCGATTCTGCGATCAAGTGGGGCGTCATTGCCCTGCTCGCCGCGGCCGACGTCGCGCTCTGCTCGCGGCAAGGCCTGCGAGTGCCCTGGCAGACCCTCTTGCCGTCAGCCGGATACCTGGCGCTGCTGGCGCACCGGCGATCTATTATTATCGCCGCCGCGAAGAGAGGTTCGTGCTCTGCCTGGCCGCTCTGGCGCAAACCATCGCGTTCATTTCCGCGTTCACGGTCTTAATGTACGCGGTCGCAACTTTCGCACGCCCGCTCTGCGACGCACAGCTTGCGGGCTTCGACCGCTACTGCGGGGTGAGCGTGCCTGCCATCCGCGCGTGGACCGCCGAACACGGCGCCGTGCGATGGATGATGAACGCCGCCTATGGCACGTTGCTGTTTCAGTTGCCGGCGATCGTCATCTTGCTGGGCCTGCTGGGCGATCGACGATCGCTGGAGACCTTCATCACGCAGGACATCGTCGCCGCGATGCTGACCGTAGCGCTGTTCGCCGCGTTGCCGGCGGCGGGGCCCTTCAGCTACTACGGTTATGAACTTTCACCCGATCAAGCGCACTACTTGGAGCATTTTCAGCAGCTTCGCAGCGGCGACATGCGGAACGTCTCGCTGCAAGGCGCGGCCGGCCTGGTGACGTTTCCGTCGTTCCACACGGCCGAGGCGATCTTGATGGCGCTGGCCTTCCGGCGCCGCCGCGCTGTTTGCGGCGTTCGCCTCGCTCAACGTCCTTGTCGTCCTGTCGACAATGACCACGGGCTGGCACTATTTCGCGGACGTGGTCGCCGGCGCCATCGTCGCCGGTCTCAGTTTCTGGCTCGTGCAGGCCGCATCGTCGTGGATTTATCCGACTCGTTCACAGAACTAGCGCCTTCATCACGCCGACGTCGCGGCCAGTTCCGCTTCGGACCGGGCGTCCGCGTTGGCGATCGTTGGGTCGGTCGGTTTTCGAAACACGAACAGATGATTCAAACCAAGTTGGAAGCGACGGTGAACGAGCAACGGCAATCCGGCGCCGACGAAGCACGCGGGCGTTTGCCGGACGTCGAAGCCGTAGTGTTCCTCCAGGCTCATGCCGTCGATCACGCGCAGGAATTTCAGCGCGGCCAACAGGTAATCCACCGCCGGACAGGGCACGGTGATCAGCGCCACCCCGCCGGGACGCAATCAGCGCCGGCAAGCGTCGGCCAGCGACCGTTGCGCAGCCGGCGGCATATGTTCCAGGACCGCCAGCATGGCGATCGCGTCGAAGTCGCCGGCATGGTCCGGAAGCGCCTGGGAAAACGCCCCTTGATCCGCCGGCAGCTCGGGTTGAAGTCCGAGTCTTCGATGCCGGGATCGACCCCCAGGTACGCGCCAACTCCGGAGCGAGACGCGCCAACGCTCCATCGGCGCAGCCAATGTCGAGCAGTCGGGCGCCCGGCTTCAGGTAAGGACGGATCTTGGCGAATGCGCCAGCGTTGCAGCAGCCGGTCAACGGTCTTCATGGCAGGTTCTCTTCGAGGCAAGGCGCGGCGGCCGGGGGAAGCGATCGGTCGGCCTGCTTACGTCGCGCAGGTCCTGCCTTAACACCTATGCCACGCACAGCGACAGTCAAGCGACGCCGTTCAGGCAAGTTCCAGGAAAAAAAGAGATAAAGCGGCCGTCCCGGCGCGATTTTCTGACCTATGGTTGGGAATATACGGTTCTTGGCGTTGCGCAATGGCGTGACAGGGAACCAGGAGGCAAGTCAGATGTATCCAGTAATTCCCTGGGAAAATATGGCGGCGCGGCCCAAGTGCTGCTGACGCTGTTCGCTCTGGCGGCGGCCGGCTTGAATTTTTTGTTTTCAACCCGTGGGTAAAGCCGCCGGCGCAGTGCCTCTGCCGACCTCGCGAGCGTCCTCACTGAAAAATTGAACGGAGATCAGCGTGTTCCCTTCTATCCCTGCAACTGAAAGTTTGACTCAGCATGGGCCCATCTGGTTCGTGACGCTCGCCTTGATCGTGGCCGCCGTCATTGACGGCTGGAAGCTCAAGGTGCCGAATTGGCTGACGCTGCCGATGATTGTCGGCGGATGGGTCTATTGCGGCGCCACGCTGGGCTGGGAAGGGCTTGGCTGGAGCATGGCGGCCACTGGGGTCGGCCTGGCTGCTGCTGCCGGCTTACGCCATCGGCGGCATGGGCGCCGGCGATGTCAAACTGCTCGCAGGCGTCGGAGCCTGGCTGGCGGCCCCGCTCACCCTGGTTTACGCATTTTGCGTATCGGCCTTGATTGGGGGCGTGATCGCTGTGCTGATGGTCCTGTACCGCAAGGCATGGGACAAACACTTGAGTCAATTCTGGTTGATCGCCAATGAAATTTGGACGATTCGCGATCCCGACCAACTGTCGACCGTCGCCGCAGGACGCAAAAGCTCTATGCTGCTCTTGCCTTACGGCATTCCGATCGCGATCGGTTCCATTCTGTATTTCGCCTGGGCGGGAATGCTGATTTAACGGTCGCCGAGCGCCGCCGGCGCCGTAAAAGTCAGCCTCCATCCTCGAAATCGTGCAGAGTGCGATTTGAAAGTGGAGAAGATCTGCCGGTTGTGCCGAAAAAATCGATGGGAAACGGCGCGTCACGACGGTGCGATGTCGTTGCCTGTTTGACTAGGATTCGCAGGCGATCGGCTCCGTTCGGGCGCCGGTTGTAGTGCTTCTTCGCTTCGGACGCGTAGTAACGGTTGTGGTCAACCGGCGGCCGTTGCGGGCGGCGCCCAATTCGATCAAGTCACTTGGCGAAGGTCGCCAATGTTGTTAGTTGGAACGATGGTAGCGGCCGAAGCCGTGATCGTTCGCGAACCTAGGCAAACAAGAGGCCGCACTCAGTCGGAGCCCTTCCGTAGCGAGAGCGAGCCTCGACGAGTGGCGGCTTGAGGGGGGGACATGCGTCCTAAATCACTGGTTTTATTGGTTCTGGCGTTGGGTTGCGGCCTGGTGGCTTCGATCGGCATCAATCAGGTGATGGCCAATCGGAGCGTCGGCCCGTCGACTGACGCCGGAGAGACCACGCCGATATTCGTCGCGCTCGGCGAAGTCGGTATTGGCGATCCGTTGACGGCCGAAATGTTGAAGCTTGAAGAGTGGCCCAAGGCCAAAGTTCCCGCGGGAGCTTTGAGCAAACTGGAAGACGTGGAAGGCCGGCGTTGCAAGCAGCGCTTTCTACCCGGGAGAGCCGATCCTGGAAGCGAAGCTGCTGGCGCCGGGCGAAAAAGGGCAAAGCGCGACGGACCTGATTCCCAAGGGGTATCGCGTCGTCCCCATCCGCGTGGATGCCGTAAGCAGCAGCAGCGGCATGATCCTTCCGGGCGACCGCGTCGATGTGATGGTGCACATTTCGGAAAACCAGGGCAGGGGCGTTCCCTACGCGCGGACGCAGACCTTTCTGCAGAACATCAAAGTCTTCGCCGTTGACGACCTGTTCAGTCGCAACGACGAGGCTACCGTTTCCGCCAAGACGATCTCTTTGCTGGTCACGCCCAACCAGGCGGAACTGGTGATGCTCGCCGCCCAACTCGGCTCAGTGCAGCTCGTGATGCGCAGTGCAGCGGACGACAGCGACGAGCCGACTGACGGCGCCGACGTCCAGGAACTGCTGACGGGCATCCAATCGAACGTCCCGAAGGGGGCCGCTCCCGACACGAAGGAAGGCCTGCTGAGCCTGCTAAAGCCTGCCGAGCCGGCTCCGTCGAAACCGGCGACAGCGGCTGCTCCGGTTCCTGAACCGACGCCCGTTGCGCCCCCAGAGCCGCCCAAAGTCTTCACGATGTTGCTGATCCGGGGCCCGAACGCCGAGACGCTCGAGTTTCCGGACGACAAACATCCGCCTGAACATGTGGGCGGAAATTCGGCGCCGATAACCAGCCTCGGCCAACCGGAACTGCCGTCGACGGAAGACGACGCCCCGACCGATGAAGAAACGACCGACGACATGTCTCCTGAGGACGACCCGCCAGCGGCCGCTTCGCGGACGGACTTCTGAACCGCGATCGCCGGCCGAGCTCTTGCTTCCGTCGTTCGACGCGCGAGCGAAGTTCGCGGCAGACATGCAGGCTAGAATCAGATCAATCGCCGCCTGAACGGATGTGTCAGCGGCAGGCCGTCATGGAAACGACGGCCGTGCGCAGAATGAGTGGAATTAACGGATTAATCCAAGGAAGCACCACGGATGTTGACTTCATTGCTGCGGCGAACTGCCGCTCAACTTGGGGCTTCGATTGAAGCTGGCTGTAAGCGACTGCCGGCAATAGCGGGATGCCTGGGTTTTGCCGGTTGTATCGCGATCGCTTCGAACCCGCATTTTGCGGCAGCGCAGCAGTTAAAGGTCGAGGCGCCAAAAGCCGTGGTGCACAAGCTGCAAGGCGCGAACGAGTCGATGGAGTTGATCGTCAACACGAGCCGCATCTTGACGCTGGACCAGAAGATTCCGCGAGCCCAGGTTAACAATCCTGACATTCTTGAGCTGACGCCTCTTTCGGCCACGCAGATTCAGATCATGGCCAAAAAGCCCGGCGTGACCCAGGTCAACCTGTGGGACGAGGACGACCACGTTCACTCGGTGGACGTGATCGTGTTCGCCGACAGCCAGGAGTTGACGATGCTCCTGAAACAGTTGTTTCCCAAGGCGGCGCTCAAGGTCACGCCGCTGCCCAACAGCGTGATGATTTCCGGCTGGGTCGACGATCCGAACATGGTTCGCAAAATCATCGCCATTTCGGAAGAGTATCACCCCAAGGTGCTCAACAACATCACGGTGGGCGGCGTGCAGCAGGTGTTATTGCAGATCAAGGTTTACGAAGTCTCGCGCACCAAGCTGCGCGCAACTCGGTTTCGACTGGGGCAACTTGACGAGCCGCGGCGACCTGGCCGTGCAGGGCGTGGGCGGTCTGATTAACGCCGCCGCAGCGGCCGGTACGCCGCCGAAAGGTTTTGCGGCGGGCACCGGCATGGCGGCCGCCGGCGCAAACGTTTACCTGGGGCGTGGTCAGCCCAGGCAACTCGTTTTTCGGCGTGCTCGACGTGCTCCAAGCGCGGAGCGTCGCCAAGGTGCTCGCCGAACCGCAATTGACCACCGTCAGCGGCCGTCCGGCGTTCTTCAACGTCGGCGGCGAATTCCCGATTCTGGTGCCGCAAAGCTTGGGTACGTTGTCGATTCAATACAAGAAATTCGGCACCCAGGTCGACTTCGTGCCGATTGTGCTCGGCAACGGAGCAATCCGCCTGGAAGTCCGGCCGCGCGTGAGCGAAATCGACGAATCTCGCAGCGTCTCCATCAACGGCACGACCGTCCCGGGCCTGCGAACGCGCGAGATCGACACCGGCGCCGAAATGCAAGCCGGGCAGACGCTGGCGATCGCCGGGTTGGTGCAGATGCGCATCGAAGACGATACGCGAGGCGTTCCCTGGTTGAGCGACCTGCCCTTCTTCGGCGTGCCGTTCCGGAAGATGACCGAGACGATCAACGAAATCGAACTGCTGATCCTGGTGACCCCGCAGCTTGTCGAGGCCATGGATCCCTGCGACGTGCCGACATCGATTCCGGGCATGGCCAGCAGCGTGCCCAGCGACTGGCAATTCTATGTCCGGGGCCACGTGGAAGTGCCCAACTGCGATCCGACCGGCCAGTTGCTGGGCCCCTACCCGAGCGGCCCCTTCGGCGGCGGCTACCATCCGATCGGCGCGGGCCCCATGCCGGGTGGAGCCATGCCGGGTGGAGCCATGCCGACGGATCCTGACGGCACGGTCGTTCCAGGCTCGGTGCGAATGCGGGAACGCGTGCCGCCGGGAACCCAGGAAGCGCCGCTGCCGCCGGCCAGGTCGCAGCCGCCCGCCGGCCCTCGAGCTGCGGGGCCCAAACTCGACGAACAATCACGCCGCCGCACGATCCGCTTGCCCGAGATCGGGGCGTCGTCTCGCCGACAGCCGGCGGCTTTCATGCCCGGCCGCAACACGTCGCCGGCGGCGCCTGGCCGATCCAGCCTGCAGAAAGCGTCTATTCGGACCATGCCGGCTGCGCCCGCGGCGCCGAAACGCCAGAAAATGGCGCCGGGATTCATCGGTCCCACCGGTTATGACCTACGTTAGACGTAGGGTGCATCAGGAAACGGACGTGAATCAGCGCAGAGGTCGCTCGAGGCCATCTGCATCATTCGCCGTCGCGCGCGAAGCAAGAGCGTAACAAGGCAACAGACGTAATGAGTAACGTGCTCCGCCTGGCGATCGTCGACCCCTGCGACGCCACTCGCGATAGTTTGAAAACCATGCTGCTGGGGATGGACCGGGTCTGGCTGGAAGCCGAGTGCTCGCGCTACGAATTCTTCGCGGACGTGGTCGCTCAAACCCACCCCGACATTGGCATCGTGGCCCTCGACCAGGACGTCGACAAGGCCTTGGACCTGGTCCATCGGCTGAACGAGACGTCGCCTGAGTGCAGCATACTTGTGCTCAGCTCGTCGTCCGACGGCAAGGTGATCCTGCAGGCGATGCGCGCCGGCGCCAAGGAGTTCCTGAACCAGCCCGTGCGGATGCGAAGATCTGCTCGATTCCTTGGAACGAATCAGCGACCGTAAATTCGGCCGCGGCGAAGCGAAAGCCCGCGGCAGCGCAGGTGATCGCCGTCGCCGGAGCGACCGGCGGGGTGGGCACAACGAGCCTGGCGGTCAATCTGGGATGCGCCCTGGCCCAGGATCCCAAGAACTCGGTGGCGCTGGTCGATCTGGATCTCTGTCTGGGCGACGCCGACGTATTTCTCGATACGATTCCCGACTACACGCTGGTTGACGTCGCGCAGAACGTCACGCGTCTCGATTTCGCGCTGCTGAAGCGCTCGCTGACCAAGCATTCTTCCGGCTTGTTTCTGCTGCCGCGCCCGCTGCAGATGGAGGACATGGCGCTGATCACGCCCGACGACCTGCAACGCGTCATCGGGCTGTTGAAGGCGACTTTCACGCATCTCGTGCTGGATCTGTCCAAGAGCTACACCGCGCTCGACCAGGTCGCGCTGCAGATGGCCACCCAGATCCTGCTGGTCACGCAGTTGGACTTGCCTTGCTTGCGGAACGTCGTGCGTTTGATGATGTCGTTCGGCAACATGAAGGGCGTGGTCGACAAGGTCAAGATCATCGTCAACCGCGTTGGACTGGACAACGGCAACATCAGTCTGAAGAAGGCCGCAGGACACGATCGGACGCGAGATCTTCTGGCAGTTGCCCAACGATTACCGCACGATGGTCGAAGTCCGCAACAACGGCGTGCCGCTGGTGGAACAGGCGCCCAAGGCGGCCATCACGCAAGCCGTCGTCGATCTGGCGCAGCGCGCTCTCCGGCGCCAATTCGGAGCCGGACGGCGAAAGCGACGCGGCTAAATCGGGCGCCCGCTCCTTCTTCAATCTGTGGCCCATCAAGAGCAAGGGCCAGCCGGCCAAATAGGTTGCGGCCAGCAAGTTCTCCAGGGAGCGATGGGTGCGCTTCGCTTGAATTCCTGGAAACTGAATCTCGTGCGTCCGCACTCCGTTTCCTGAGCTATGCTTGCTGAGGCGAGCGCTTCTGCGCTCCGCGTGCGCGATTGACCTGCCTCGAAAAACCTCACCGCCGCAATAATTTCGCTATGGCCAAGTCTCCCCCCACTGCCGCGCGCAGCGGCGAAAAATCACAAGACTCCGACTTCGAAGATCTCAAGCAGCGGATCCACAGCAAGCTGGTCGACAAGCTCGACCTGTCCCGGGTCGGCGAACTGGAGGGCGACGTCCTGCGCCGCGAAATCCGCCTGGTGGTCGAGCACCTCTGCGACACCGAAGACACGCTGCTCAACCGCAGCCGAGCGCGAACGGCTGGTCGAGGAAGTGCTCGACGAAACGTTCGGCCTCGGCCCGCTGGAACTGCTGCTGAAGGATCCGACGATCAGCGACATCCTGATCAACGGCCCGAAGAACATCTACGTGCGAGCGCCGCGGCAAGATGGAAAAGACGAGCGTCGTCTTCCGCGACAATCGCACCTGATGCAGATCATCGACCGCATCGTGTCGCAAGGTGGGCCGGCGCGTGGACGAAACCTGCCCGATGGTCGACGCCCGCATGCCCGACGGCTCGCGTTTGAACGCCATCATTCCGCCGCTGGCGCTGGACGGGGCCGCGTCTCGATTCGTCGCTTCGGCGCCAATCCGCTGAAGCTGGAGGACTTGCTGAACTACAAGGCCTTCACGCCCGAAATGGTGATGCTCCTGGAAGGCGCCATCAAGGCCCGGTTGAACATCATCATCTCCGGCGGCACGGGCTCCGGCAAAACGACGCTGCTCAACACGCTGTCCAGCTTCATCTCCAACACCGACCGCATCGTCACGATCGAAGACGCCGCGGAACTGCAACTGCAGCAGGACCACGTCGTGCGGCTGGAGACCCGGCCGCCCAACATCGAAGGCAAGGGGGCGATCACCGCCACCGACCTGGTGCGCAACGCCTTGCGTATGCGTCCCGAACGAATCATCATCGGCGAGTGCCGCGGTCCGGAAACGCTGGACATGCTCCAGGCCATGAACACCGGCCACGAAGGCTCGATGACCACGATTGCACGCCAACACGCCGCGCGACGCCATGGCGCGTCTGGAAACCATGATCATGATGGCCGGCTTCGAACTGCCGCTGAAGGCCATGCGCCAGCAGATCGCCAGCGCCGTCGACCTGATCGTGCAGGCCAACCGCCTGCAAGGCGGGCCGCGCAAAGATCACCGCACATCACCGAAATCGTCGGCATGGAGCAGGACACGTCGTCATGCAGGACATCTACCACTACGACCAGGAGGGCATCGACGAGAACGGCCGGGCCTACGGCAGGTTCGATGGCCACCGGCATCCGGCCCGGCGTTCATGGATCGGCTGGAGTCGGCCGGCGTGCCGCTTGCCCGCCAGCGCCTTCCGCGCAACGAGTCATGATGGAGGACTGAGTCATTGAGTCCCGTACTCCTCATCAGCATTGCGGCGTTCGTCGGCGTCGCCGCCCTGGTCGGCGGCGTCGCGATGATGTTTCGCGGCGAGACCTGCCAGCAAGGTCGAGGACCGGCTGGACGTGCTCACCGGCTTGAGCACGCTCGGCGACGCCAAGGACGGTCGATGCTCAATGACAGCAGCGTCCTGGCGCAGCCGCTGGACGCCGTGCCCGACGTGTTCGAAGCCATTCTGCACCGCTTCGCCAACTTCGATCTGCTCTTCGAACAGGCCGACACGAACCTGACGGCGCCGACGTTCTTCGCCGTCTCGGGCGTGTTGGTCCTGCTGGGCGCCGTCGGCGCCGTGGTCGGGAAGCTGGGATCTGGCGCTGGCGCCGCTGGTAGGCCTGTGCTGCGGCTCGCTGCCCTTGCTGTGGTTGCTGTCCGCCGCAAGCAACGGCTCAAGAGCTTCGCCGCACAATTGCCCGACGCCTTGGAGCTGATCTCCCGCGCCTTGCGCCGGACACAGCCTGGCGGCCGGCTTCAACCTGGTTCCAGACGAAATGCCGGCGCCGCTCGGCAACGAATTCGGCCGCGTCTTCGAGGAACAGAACCTCGGCATCCCCATGGAAGAGGCCCTGACGAACATGACCGAGCGCATTCCCAACCTCGACCTGAAGTTCTTCGTCACGGCCGTCATTCTGCAGCGTCAGACCGGCGGCGACCTGGCCGAAATCCTCGACAAGATCGGCTACCTCATCCGCGAACGGTTCCAGATCTGGGGGCAGGTGCAGGCGCTGACCGGCGAAGGCCGGCTCTCGGGCATCGTGCTGCTGGCTTTGCCTCCGCTGTTGTTCGTGGCCGTTTATCACTTGAATCGCGACTACATCATGGTGCTGTTCACCGATCCGATGGGCAAGAAAATGCTCGCCGGCGCCATCGTGATGCAAGTGCTCGGCGCGTTGGCGATCCGAAAAATCGTCAATATCAAAGTGTGAGTCCGCGGTCATGTTATTCGCCACCCTGATCGATTTCGAGGATTGCTGCCGTTCGCCATGTTCGGGCTGTTCGCCGCTGGCCTGGTGGGTTCTGGATCGCATGGCGGCGGCCGCAGCCGCGCGCGTCGAGCGACTCGACGAGCTGAAAAACCCCGCCTTGCGGCGTCGCAAGAGCGAAGACGAACAAGGCGGCGTCGTCAAGAAGTCCGACGCCATGACCCGCGTGCTGGCCAAGGCCTCGCCGGCCCTGGCCAAACCTCTGCAGCCGAAAAGCGAGGTCGAACTCAACAAGCTCAAGCCGCGGCTGGCCCACGCCGGATTCCGCGGCGAGGCGGCCCCGCGATCTTTCTCGGACTGAAGGTTCTCGGACTGCTGGCCGGACTGTTCTTCGGCGGCGTCACGCTGGCGACCGTCTCTGACATCAACCAGAAGACGCTGATGTCCGCGGCGATTTGCGCCGGAGCGATGTTCTACCTGCCCGAAATCGGTCGTCTGGTTTCTGACCAGGAAACGCAAGGAGGCCATCTTCTTGGCCTGCCCGACGCCCTGGACCTGATGGTCGTTTGCGTCGAGGCCGGGCTGGGCCTCGACCAGGCCATGCGCAAGGTGGCCGAGGAGATGAAAACGACCTACCGGGTGATCGCCGAAGAATTCGGCCTGGCCAACTTCCAACTCCAGATGGGCCGGCCCAGGGCCGAGGTGCTGCACGAACTGGGCATCCGCACCGGCGTGGCCGACCTGCGGCCGCTGGCGGCCATCTGATCCAGGCCGACAAGTTCGGCTCCAGCATCGCCCAGGCCCTGCGCGTGCAAAGCGACTCGATGCGAACCCGGCGCCGGCAACTGGCCGAGGAAAAGGCCGCCAAGACGGCCGTCAAGCTGATCTTCCCGCTGGTGATCTTCATTTTCCCGGGCATCTTCGTGGTGCTCGTCGGCCCGGCCGCCATCACCATGGTCCGCGACATGTTCCCCATGATGGGCGGGAACTGATCCGTACAGGGCGCCCAAGCGGAATCTTCTCGCTCGAAACGGAACTCTGACCGTCGCCTTGCCGATAAATTAAGGGCACGGATGGTCATGAGCGATGGCCCGGTCGCCGCTCTCGGCGCAGCAGCAGATTCTGCAGCGCAAGTCATTAGAGCTGATCGGCTTCTCGCCAGGCGAGCTACACGGCGCCGGATCACCTGCGCTTGTCGGCCCTTCGGCGCTGCGCTGAGGGTACACAACGGAGACAGTTCGGCCGTCGATGCTGGCGCCCCCCACGGCATGCCCGCTCGCACGGCTTCGCGCAAGGAGGATTGCAGGATGCGTCGCAATGCGTGGCTATTGTTAACCCTGGCGGCCGTAGCCGCCCCGAGCCAGGTTTACGCCGCCGAGTGGTTCAGTTGGATGCGGCGCGACTGCCGTCGCAACAACTGCTGGCCTCAGCCGTTCAACATGCCCGACCGGATGGCCGTCCGCTCGCCTTTCGAAGTCATGATTCGCAACGGCTGGCAGGTGCAGAACACCCTGTCGGACGAGCACTTCGATCCGGAAACTGGCGAATTGATCGGGGCCGGCGAACTCAAGGCCCGTGATATCCTGGTCGAACACCCGCCAGGGCACCGGCAGATTTACGTGCTGCGAGGAAAGAACCCGCAGGACACGGAAAATCGGCAGCGCAGCGTGGCGGAATTTGCCCAGCAAGTGCTCCATCCGGGCGAGAGTCCTCAGATTTCCGAGTCGTACGTCCGGCCCCGCGGCTGGTCCGCCGAGTACATCAATAACATCGGCGCTCGCTACAACGCCAGCGCACGGACCCGCGTCTGCCCTCAGCTTCGGGCGGCGGCGGGGTTCCCGCGTCCGATGCCAGTACGGCCCGCTAACGGTCGGGTCGCGGCGCCCCGAAAGCAAATTCACTTCGTCCACCACGGCCCTCTTGGTCGGTAGTCGATGGCGCCCCATCGCAAGCCGGCCGAGAGGGTTTTCGGCTTTCATGGCGCCCCGCAGCGGGCGCCGTCAAATTCGTCAAAACCCGTCTAATCTCCCAAATCTCGTTTAGCGCACAGCGGGCGAAGGTCGATGTTGAGAAAGGGGTCGCGCGGCGCCCGCTCGCGGCGTCAAACGCAGCCTGGAACGAATGCGCCGCAACGGATTTCGTCGCACGACAAGCGGAGAGGTCGCTCACGCCTGCCTGGGGAATGAGAATCCTCCGGCAGCCCGGATGTCTGGTTTCAGCGTGCGCGACCCTCGCTTGGCATATCTTTAAGGAGAGTCTCAGTGGTGCGCACCATCACATTCCTGTCGCTGATGCAGGCCGCCGGCTTGTTAGTGCTGGGGGCGGGTTGCGCGTCTTCGTCCGCCAAACAGCCGGCAGGCTGGCCGACGCCCCCGTCGCTGGGGCAACCGGCCAAGCCAGGTCCCGTCAAGCAATTCGCCGCGAAGGTCGGCGATTCGAGTTTCGGTCAGTCCGTGTCGAAGGTTTTCAGCCTGGCGTCGACTAAGAAGCCGTCTCCGCACATCGTGGATCCGGTTTCGCTTGCCGAGAAGCCTAAACCGCCCGACGCCAACCTTTACGTCTCTTTGGGCGACCTTCGGGTTCGCGAAAACGACACCGAAAGCGCGCGAGAGATGTATCACAAGGCGCTCACGATGGAACCTCACCACCTTGGCGCCCTGCTGGGCTTGGCGCGGCTCTTCGATCGGCAAGGTCAACTGGATCGAGCCGCCAAACATTACTTGGAAGCGACAAAGTACCATCCCGAAGACGCTTCGGCATTCAATGATCTGGGTCTGTGCTACGCCCGGCAGGGCAAGTACGACGACTCGGTGACGGCCCTGCAGCAAGCGATCAAATTGAAGCCCGATCGCATCTTGTACCGCAATAACATCGCCACCGTGCTCGTCGCGCAGGGACGCGTCAACGAGGCCCTGACCCATCTGACCGACGCCCATGGCGTAGCGGCGGCGCATTACAACATCGGCTTCCTGCTCAACAAGCGAGGCCGCCAGCGCCAGGCGCTGGAGCACTTTGCATTAGCTCTGCAAGCCAATCCAAAGCTCGATGCAGCTCGCGACTGGGTGGCGTCGCTTTCGGCGGAGTTGAATGGTACGGGTCGCCCGTCGCTGTTCACCGCCAACAACTCGATGCCGCCTTCGGCTCGCCGCCAGGCGCCCAATGCGGGCGCGAAGCGGCGCCCGCGGCGCCGTCAGGCAGTGCCATGCGAGAATCCGCCGCGGGGACTGCACAAGAGCCGGAATTGGAAGCGTTCGAGCTGCGCCAGCGGCCGCAAAACCGCCTGCGAGACTCGGAGCGTTTGAGCGAATCGTCTCAAGACGAGGCTGCGCCGGAGCCGCCGGCGGACGCCCAATGGCCTGCCAGCGACGCCGAACAGGAACCGGCTGGAGACGAAGCCGCCGAGTCGAACCAATCGACGTCAGGCGAAGAGCGCGAAGCTCGGTTGCAATACCTGCCGCCCGTACAATCCGCCGGCGCTCGGCCCAGCCGATATTGAGCGGCAGCGGAACTTGGGCAAGGCATGTGAAGGGAGAATGTCGGCCTTTCCTGGCTCGCCGCTTCTGACTCTCCAAATCGCCCGCCAGCGGTTCCGGAAGTGCTATACTCAGGATAAGCGATTCATCCTGGCCCGAACTTCCGGAAGGTCTTGCCATGTCATCACGCCCTGCCTTGTTCGCAGCCGCCGTCTTCGTCGCCTGCCTGGGCTCTCAAGCTTCGGTAAGCGCGGCCGGGCGAATCGAATTGGAGTTGGTCATGGATGCCAACTTCCCGGTGACGACGCAGCAACAATGGTACCGGCTGCTGACGGAGCTGAAAGTCGATAATCTCCGGATCCGCAAGGCCATCGCAGGCGACAAGGCCGAGATCAAGGTCGGCGGAACACAAACCAGTCCGGTTTATCGCGTCACGGGAATCTTGAGAGCCAGCGGAGAGTTGGTCGTGCCGGGGGGCAAATTCGCGTCTCGGGACCGCGGCCAGTTAGCCGAATGGCTGACGAAACTCCGCGAGGAAGGTCCGGAGCGAGTGCAGGCGGGCGACAAGCTGCCGTTCGGCCTGACGCCCTCGCAGTTCGCCGCGGTCAACGCCGACCTGTCTCGAAAGGTCGATTTCTCAACCAAGGATATGGAAGTCCAGAAGGCGGTGGCTCGCATTGCCGCCCGCCTGCAACTTCCACTCTCCGTCGATCGACGGGCCGCGTCTGATCTGCAACGCGCCGAACTGGTCCGCGAAGACCTGCAAGGCATTGCTTCCGGCACTTCGCTGGCCTACCTGCTTCGCTCGGCGGGCTTGACGATGGCGCCCCGGCTGGACGCGCGAAAGCAGCCTGAATACGTGATCGCAAAAGGCGCCTCGCATCCGACGCCCTGGCCCGTCGGCTGGCCTGTGGACAAACCGGCGCGAGAGCTGCTTCCCGAGTTGTTTGAACAGTTGAATGTGGAGTTTGACGACGTGCCGCTGACCGACGCGCTGGCGGCCGTCGGCGGGCGGCTCAAATCGCCGGTCCTCTATGACCATTACGCTCTCGCGCGAAATGGCATCAATCTTGAAAAAACGGTCGTCGCATTGCCCCCTTCTCGATTGGCATACGCCATTATCCTGAGGAAAGTCCTCCACCAGGCCGATCTCAAAGGCGAATGGCGGATCGACGAAACCGGCGCGCCGCTGTTGTGGGTCACCACTCTAAAACCGGTGAAGTGAAACTTCGCCGGCGCCAAGGAGAAATCGCGTGCTCTCGGGTTCCGAAATCGCGGCAACGCTCGCACGGCTCGAGGTGACAGACGTGGTCTGGCTGCCCGACTCAGTCCTGGGGCTTTGGGAAAGCGCGCTCCTTGCAGCGCCGTCGCTCCGCCTGGTCCGGGTATGCCGCGAAGGCGAAGCTTGGGCGATCGCCGCCGGCTTGCACCTGGGCGGCCGCCGGCCGGTTGTCGCCATCCAGAACACCGGCATGTTCGAGTCGGGCGATGCGCTGCGCAATGTGCTGTTTGACCTGCGGCTGCCGCTGTATGCCATCGTGGGCTATCGGAGCTATCTCCTGGAGAATTCGCCCGACACGGCTCGGCGTTTCACGGAGCCTACGTTGCAGGCCTGGGCGCTGGATCACACGTTGATTGAGCGAGCAGATCAAAGCGAACGATTGGCCGAGCACTATCTGGCCTGCCGCGGCGCCGGCCGTCCCGGAGTCGCCCTGGTGGCGGAGGGACGTGGATGATGAAAAATCGCAAACGAATGCCGTTGCTGCCGGCGCTCAAGACGCTCTCAGCTTGGCGCACCGACCAGATCGTCGTTACCGCAATGGGAGCTAGCCGCGAGTGGCCTAAGCTTTCTCAACATCCGCTCGATTTTCATTACATTCCGTCGGCCATGGGGCACGGTCCGATGCTTGCGTTAGGGCTCGCTTTGGCTCTGCCGAAACGGGAGATTGTGGCCTTCAACGGCGACGGCTGCATGCTGATGGGCCTCGGCGGACTGGTAACGATCGTCGCGAGCGGAGCGAAAAACCTGTCCTTGATCGTCCTCGACAACGGCATTTACGAGGTCACAGGCGGGCAGACGACGGCCGGCGCCCAGGCGGCCGTCGACTTTGCCGGCGTCGCTCGCGCCGCGGGATTTCCGGCCGTCGCGGCCTTTGACGACCTGCTTGAATGGCAGTCGCACGCGGCCGAAGTGCTTGCCCAGCCTGGCCCGCGTTTCATCTGCCTGGGCGTAGAACCGGTCGGCGCCGAGTTTCAGCTATCGGCGCCTTCCCCGATGGAGGATCGCATCGCACAATTTCGCGCCGCGCTGGCAAACGGCGCGGAGAAGTAGCGAGCAGCCTGCCTTGTCGGAAACTGCCGATTCGCGTCAACCCCGCCTGCGGGTCTCCGCCCTCCGAGCTTCTTCTTCCTTCATCCGCCGAAGCTCCAGGTCGTCTGGGAACAGCGAAATGCCGGCTTCGCAGACGTCCAACGCGCGCGAGACGTTGCCGCACAGGCGCCAGCAATCGGCGAGCAACAGGTAAGCTCGGCGACAAAAACGAGAGCGGGGCGGCAAGAGATCGAGGGCACGCTCCAGTTGCGGGATTGCTTCGGCCGCCCGGCCCGCCATGCCATAAGTCATGCCCAAGTAAAAGAGCGTATGAGGATTGTGCGGCTGCTCGATGTTCTGCCACTCCAACAGCCGCAGGTTGCGTTCGACCTTTCGGCGACGCAGTTCGGCGTCGCCGTAGCCGCTGTGCAGGACGGCAATATTCGTCCGTTTGAGAATTGCGCCCGATCGAGCCGCTGAAGGGGCGATCTGCTCGTGAACGCGGCCCTCCCAGCGAATTTGCGGCAGGCGTCGAAAGAGCCGATCCTGCGGCGCCGCTGAGGCCGGATGCCCCCCGTCCTCCGACGCAGGGCTGGCATGAATCATCTGGTAAACGGCGTTCTCGTCGCCCAACGTCGCAAAGAGATGCCGTAATTCTTGGCGCGACTGCTCGTCGAGCCAGTCGTCGCAGTCCATCCAAAAGATCCAGTCGCCTCGCGCGTGACGCAGCGCCTCGTTGCGAGCGGCCGAGAAGTCTTCGATCCAGACGAAACGAAACACTCTCGCCGGCCGGCCATGCCGGTCCCGCGCCTGGGCGGCAAGCTGCCGTGTTCCATCGGTCGACCCCGTATCGACAAACACGATTTCGTCAACCAGATCCGCGACGCTCGCGAGGCAACGCGTTAACACGCGCTCCTCGTCGCGGGCAATCATGGTTAACGAAACCTGCCCGGTCATGGTCAGGCCGTCATCCGTTCCCAAAGCAGCCGGTAGTACTTCATCACCCGGACGGGATCCGCCGTTGGGCTGCCCTCTTCCAAGAGGGTCCAACCTTCAAAACCGGAATCCTTGAGCAGACCGAACAACTCAATCCACGGATAATTGCTCGTCAGGTCGTGAATGTGAATCGTGCCCAGCCGATTTTTGACGAGATCGAAATTGGCTTTCAGGCCGTCGCCGTCGAGATCCGTCGGGTTGCAGTTCCAGCAGACGGTGGCGCCTGGATGATCGGCGACGTCCATGATCGTCTTGATGTGCTCCACCTTGGACGTGCCGCGGCCATGGACTTCCAGACGGATCGCCACGCCGTAGCCCTCGCCAAACGCGGCGACTTCCTTGAGCGACTTGCCGATCTGCTCCAGCGTACGCTGCACCGGAACTTCATTCGGCAGCCCATTGGGGCGAACTTTCACGCCGGTTCCCCCGCAATCGTGGCAGAGCTTGATGAACTCCTTGGTCAGCTCGACGTTCTTTTTGACCACCGCCGGGTCGGGCGAATGGTATTCGCAGGCGCTGCCCAGGCCGACGAGTTCAACGCCGCCGTCCATGAACTGGGCGGCCACGCGTTTGCGGTCGTCGGCCGGCAGGCTCGGCTCGACGCCATGTTTGTGCCCGCTGCGCAGCTCCACGCCGGCGAATCCGGCCAGCCGGCAGTTCTTGATCAGGGTCGGCAAGTCCCACTCGGCGCCCCACATATAGGTAACGAGTCCAAGCTGCATCGGGGCGTCTCCTTGAAATCTAGCTGCCGTGTTTTACTTGCCAAATTGCTTGATCCGCTCAGGGCGGCGAATGAAGTAATACAATACGGCCCCTAAACCGTGAGTCAACAAAATCACCAACACCCAAAGGATTTTGTCATTCCCCTGCGAAGGCTCATAGGACAAGCAGTCAATCAGCATCCAGAGCCAGAATACCGTGGCCAGGCAGCCCAGGAGCATGCTGAACAGCGTGCAAGCCAGAGATAGCAAGGGAAATGCAAGCACCCAGTGGAGGTCGGCGTGGCCGTGCATGGAGTCTCCTCGTAGTTTTCGGCCCCTGCCAGCAAGCAATTCGTCCTGCGGCGAGAAATCTTGCCGTCGACTATCGGCGTGGCGCCCGACCGATCGAGAAAGCGGTACGCCAAATATCGTAATAAATCGTAGCTGACAAAGCAGCGGTCGGGAAACGCCTCGGCCAGCCGCAGCATCGGCCGCTCGCAATTGGCGATCAGCAACGGATAGAATGGTTTCCGCACAACTCCGCGCCAAAGAAGCTGCATTGGAAACGCCTTACGGGATGAAACGTTCGCCCCTCGGCGAAGAAGTTCATGCGCCAATGAAGCGAGGCAACGGCAAAAAAGATGGGCACGAAACTGAAATCACTGCCAGCTCAGGGCGACCAATGACCACGATCCGTCCAGGACGATACCGGCACTACAAGGGCAAGGAGTACACGGTGCTCGGCGTCGCGCGCCACAGCGAGACCGAGGAAGAGCTGGTTGTTTATCGGCAAGAATACGGCGATCGCGGCCTGTGGGTCCGGCCACGCAAGATGTTCGAGGAGTCGGTCGAAGTCGAAGGACGGACGTTGCCTCGGTTTCAATACGTTGGAGGTCAAGAGTGAGCGCCGACGATTCATAGCACCCTACTCGTGCTTCCCCTGGAAGACCAGCCGATCTGCCTGGAAATGACGCGGAGCAAATTCGGCCTGGCTTTGCCGCAGGAATTGATCGCCCGCCGCCATTAACCATTGAAGCGGGCACTACGCTGATCAGTTATCTTCGATCGTTTGAGTAAAAGGAGTCGCCGTTTGGCTAAACGACAGAAAGCCGCCGCAAGGATCGCCGATGAAGTCCAGCCCGCCTTCGAAGAAATCGCCGGCATGGTCGAGGCGTTCTGCCGCAAGCACCTCAATGAAGAATATGCCCTTGTGTGCCGGAAGCTGACGGAAAAACTGGCCCGCAAGCGACCGTCGCCATTGGTCAGCGGCAAGCCGAGCACGTGGGCCTGCGGCATTGTTCGCACCATCGGCTGGGTCAATTATCTCGACGACCGCAGCCAGAAGCCCCACATGAAGTTAACCGCCATCGACAAGGCGTTCGGCGTCGGTGAGAGCACGGGCCAGGGGAAGTCAAAGCTGATCCGCAAGATGCTGAAGATCAGGAACTCCGATCCAGCCTGGACGCTCCCCGGTCGTATGGATAAAAACCCGATGGCTTGGATGATCGAGATCAACGGCTTCATCGTGGATGCTCGGATTCTCAAGCCGGAGATTCAAGAAGAAGCCTTGCGGAAGGGGCTGATTCCTTACATTCCTGAAAGACCGCTGCCATCCGATGCGGAAGAAGACGAGATGATTAGTTGAGGGCTGTGCAGAAAGCGTAACCCTGTATTGGTCAGGCACGGATGACGTCCACAGAAACTCAATCAACAAATGTTTTGCCGGTCGATGGCGAGTCGTCTCGATCGAGCAGCGGGACGCAGGTTTCATCAACAGCGGCCGCCTTCGACTTCACGTCAGCCGCCGACCGCCAGTACAAGCGCCGTTCAGCTCCCCAGGTTGGCGTTGAAGTAGAGCTGCGACTCCAACATCTGCTCGATGACGGAGTCCCAGGAGGTTTCGCGCCCCGAGCTCGGCGAAGTACTGGTCGTTGGCCTGGCCGCTGGATTGCCGGAAAAAGAGATTCTCCCAGCCGCCGCCCGTGAGCTCCGCCAGAGCGTAGGCGCCCGAGGCGGGGGCGCCGGTTGACGGAAGCGACGACGACGTCTGCGAGGCGGGATAGTCAGCATTGAGCAGCTTGTGAAGCTTCCGGCGAGTTGAGGAAAGCCAGGGCGAGTTGGTTGCGCTGCACGCCGAGCGGACCGGCTTGTTGGATCCAGAACGCCGATCCGCCGGGATCGGCGGCGCGTCCCAATACGTCCTGGTAGAGTCCGCCGATCCAACCTTGAGCCGTACCGCCCTTCAGGGTCAGATACTCAGACGAGCCGAGAATCGCTGCGACGACGGCCTGCTCGCCCATTCCAACTCCTGGCGCACCGGGACGGCCAAGCTGTTGTATCCAGAACTGCAAGCCGGCTGCGTCCGGCGCACGGTTGAGGAAGTTCTCGTAAAGGCAACTCACCCAATGCCGCAAATACTCGGGCGAGCTCAGGAACGCTTGCACGACGTTCGCACGACTCGCGGCAGAATTCCCGCCTTGCTCGAGCGTGGAAAGCCAGGCCGCTTCTCCTTGCGGGTCGGGAGCGCGGCCCAACAATTCGCGATACAAGTTTTGCACGAAAGTCGCGGCCGAGCCATCGCCCGCCTGTCCGGCCAGAAAGCAGACGTGACCGCTCGCGCCACTTCCTCCTCCACCGCCACTGCCCCCTCCACCGCCGCCAGTGTCATTTACAATGCTGGTGATGCTGCCCGACACCGGCGCGCTTCCATTCACGTCAGGGCTCATCACGCTGGCCGTGTTCAACACCGCACCGCCCTGCCCCGGCCGGACGACAAGCGTGATTCTCGCCGTGGCTCCCGCGGCGAGATCGCCCAGGTTTGCCATCACCGTATTGCCAGAGAGCGCAGCCGAGCCCGCACTGGACGACGCAGAAACAAACTGGACTCCCGCGGGCAGCGGATCGCTCAACACCACCTGCGACGCCGTCGCCGCGCCCGAGTTGACGATGTCGATTGTGTAAGTCAACTGTTGTCCAACCGAGCCTGGGTCTGGCGTCGCCGTTTGTGAAATCGAAAGTCCAGCCTGGCTCGCGCTGGCGGGCAGGATTTGTGTAGTGTTCGAACTCGTCGTGTCGACGCTGCCATCGGGCGTGCTCGCCGTAAGCGTCGCCGAATTGGTCAGCAGGCCGGCTGCCGTCGGGGTGACCACAATGGTGACGGTCACCGAATGGCCAGCCGGCAGCGTCCCCAGCAGCGCCGTGACGGTTCCGTTTGAGTGCAGGGTCGAACCCTGGCTGGCGGCTGCGGATGAGAAGGTCGCGTCGGACGGCAGCGTGTCCGAAACGGTGACATTTGAAGCGTTGACGCCGCTGGAGTTGGTAATGGTAAACTGGTAGATCAGTTCCTGGCCCACTGTGTCCGGCTGCGGAGAGGCCGTCTGGGTAATCGAAAGATTGTCCGGGTGACCTGTCGCGGCCAGCACGGCAGTGGTAAAGCTGGCCGTATTGTTGGACTGGTCGTCATCAGACATTGAGCTGCTCACCAACGCGGTATTGGTTTCTGTGCCTGCAGAGTTATACGTGACGATGAGCATGACGGTGGCGCTCGCTCCGGGAGCGAGGTCTCCCAGGTCGGCCGTCACCGTGTTGAGCGATTGGTTGATCGTGCCGCCTGCGGCAGTCGTCGAACCCGAGACGTAGGTAGCATTGTTGGAGAACGTATCGCGTACGACGACGTCGTGCGCCGTCGTCGCGTTATCGTTGTTGGTCACGGTCAGCGTATAGGTTTCATGCTGGCCGACGGCGACCGGATCGGGCGAGCCGGTTTCGGAAATCGAAAGATCGGCCGCCGGCGTGCCCGCGCCGTTGTTGATGGTCGTCGTAAAACTGGCGCGTATCGTTCGATGGATCGCTGTCCGTCGAGGTGCTGGTTACCGTGGCCGTATCTGTTGCCAGACCTACGGCGGCAAACTTTACGCCAATCGTCACGGTTTCAACGTCGCCGCCGGCCATTTGCCCCAGGCTGGCGATCACCTTGCCGTTGGAGACCGTCACGGTTCCTCCCGATGTGCTGGTCGAGGTGGATACAACCTGGGCTTCGGGCGGCAGTGTGTCCGTGACCACGACTCCGGTGGCGGCGTTGACCGGGTCGTTGTTGGTTACGGTCAGCGTATACGTCTCTTCTTGGTTCACGCCGACGGGATTCGGCGAACCGGTCTTGGCAATCGACAAGTCAGGGCTCGAAGGGCCCGTGCCTTTGCTGACCGTCGTACTGACGCTGGACGAATTGTTGGACTGGTCGCCGTCTGAAGTGGCGGCGTTCACCGTTGCGGTATTCGTCTCGTCGCCGACGGAACCGTATCTCACGATGATCGTGACGGTGACCGTGTCTCCCGGCGCAATGTCTCCCAGGTTCGCCGTGATCGTATTGAGCGACTGCGAGACGTTGCCGCCCGTCGCCGTCGTCGAACCGGATACGTACGTCGCGTTCTTTGAGATCGTGTCGTGTACGACAACTCCGGTCGCGGTGGTCGAGGCATCGTTATTGGTAACGGTCAGCGTGTAAGTCTCGTCCTGGTTGAGCCCGACGGGATTGGGCGAGCCGGTTTCGGTAAGCGAGACGTCGGCAGTCGGCGTCCCCGTGTTGTTGTTGACCGTCGTCGTGACGCTGGCCGAATTGTTGTTCGGATTGTCATCCTGCGTGATGCCGCCGACCGTGGCGCGATTGGTCTTCGAACCGGTCTGATTGAAGGTCACGACGACCGTGACCGTGTCGCTGGCGCCGGCCGCCAGGTCTCCCAGGCTGGCCGTGACTTTGCCGTTCGAAGTCGACACGCTTCCCCCCGGGGCGTCCGTTGACGCGGAGACGACCGCCGCCCCGGCCGGCAGGTTATCCGTCACCGCGACGTTGCTGGATGCGTTCACCGGGTCGTTGTTCGTCACGGTCAGCGTGTACGTCTCCTGCTGACCGATGTTTACGGAGTCAGGCGAACCGGCGACCGCGATCGACAAGTCTGCGGCGCCGCCTGATGCGCCTACGGGCGTGGTCACGCTGGCCTGGTTGTTATCCTGGTTGTCGTCCGAGGTGGAACTCGTTACGGTCGCCGTGTTGGTTTTCAAGCCGACGGCGTTGTAATTCACAACGAGCGTTACCGTCACGGTCGCCCCTGCGCGAGATTTCCCAGGTTCGCCGTGATGGTATTCAGCGACTGCGTGACGCTGCCGCCCGACGCCGTTGTGGAGCTGGATTTGAGCGTCGCATCGTTGGGCAGCGTGTCGCGAAGGACCACGTTGTTCGCGGTGGTCGATGTGCTGTTGTTCGTCACGGTCAGCGTATACGTCTCTTCTTGATCGACGTCGATCGCATCAGGCGAGCCGGTCTCCGTAAGCGATAGATCGGCGGTCGGCGTGCCCGTACCGCTGTTGACTAACGTCGTGAAGCTGGCCGTGTTGTTGTTCTGGTTGTTGTCGGTCGTGGTGCTGCCGACGGTGGCCGTGTCGGTCTTCGAGCCGGTCTGGGAGAACGTTGCAACGATTGTCACCGTCTCGCTGGCCCCTGCGGCCAGCGTGCCGAGATCCGCGGTCACCTTTCCGCCCGACAACGTCACGCTCCCGCCCGGCGCGGTGGTCGACATGGACACCACGTTCGTTCCCGGCGCCAGGGTATCGGTCGCCACGACGCCGTTAGCGGAGTTCGCCGGGTCATTGTTGGCCACAGTCAGCGTGTACGTCTCGTCTTGCCCGACCGCGACGGGGTTGGGCGAGCCGCTTTTGGAGATCGAGAGATCGGCGGCCCCGCCGGCCGCTCCCACCGTGGTGGTTGCGCTGGCCGTATTGTTGCTCTGGTTGTTATCAGAAGTGTCGCTGGTGACAGTGGCCGTATTGGTCTTGATCCCCGTGGAACCGTACGTGACGATAATCGTCACGGTCGTCGTCGTTTCCGGGGCCAGGTTGCCGATCGCCGCAGTGATGGTGTTGAACGACACGCTCACGTTGCCGCCCGGCGGGTTGGTCGAACCGGATACGAAGTTGGCGCCGCTCGGCAGCGTGTCGTGCACGACGACGTTGCTCGCCGTATTCGTCGTATCGTTGTTGGTGACCTTGAGCGTATAGGTCTCGTTCTGATTGACTGCGACCGGATCGGGCGAACCGGCTTCGGTGATCGAGACATCCGCGGCCAGCAGTTCTCTCGCCTCCAGGCTCTCGAAGGCGAACCCTCGATTTCTGGACGCCCTGCGTGGCGATTGGAGCCTTCGCTTCTTCGTCATTTGTCGCCGACCGAAATGCCACAAAGTCATGGTTGTCTCGCTCACAAGGGAGGAACTCGCCGTTAGTTTGCTTGGACTCGAGACCTTGAGTCCCAAGCATGAGCTCCCGCATGGAACCGCGTGGGCGCAGTCGTCGTGGACGAGGCGGCCCAGTATGGCCCGATTTTGGGAAAGAGGCCCGAAGCGGGACCGTCGAGGTCCCAGAATGTCCGCCAAGGGAGGGCGTCTAGCGTAGACGGCGGCGAACAGGGCCAGCCGCACCATAGCACGCCTGGCCGAAAAATGTCAACGGTTGGTCAGGAATCCGTTGGGTGCGGCGGGAACCTGCGTGAGCATTTAAAGCATACCGCCCTTTGGAGCTGAACGCTCTGTACACTCCGCACCAAACTGCACCTGACCGTCGGTGGCCTCCTTGCGCGTCTTAGGCCTTTCTGACAATTCCGACAACCCAAAAACAGGGCGCCTTCACCTTGACCGCGGGCAGGATTATCCCAAATGCATTCGGCTGACAAAGACGCATAGGCGATGGAAAGCTTGACAAGCGCAGACGCTGCCACTCGACTCCACTGAGCGGTCCAAGGATTGAATGACTCCGCGTGGATCTCGCAGTTCGGCGGAGCGGTCCTCAAGGCATCCGCCGCGCGATCGCTGACCGAATTGGACCAGAGCCAGACGACTTTTAGCGAGCGAATCTTTTTAAGCGTTTCAATCGAGCGATCAGTGATGCCATCTCCCTCGAGCACCAGCAACTCCAGCCTTGGCAGCTTCTCGAGATAGGCGATCCCGCGATCGGTAATGGCCTCGTGGAGGGACAGCCGGCTATCCCCCGCGTACAGTTGCTCGAGTCGCCTGAGCCCGGCGATTTCCCGCATGCCCGCGTCGGTCACCTTCGTAAGCCCGATGTCGAGGAATTCGAGGTTCTTCAAACGGCCGATGCGCGGCATGACAGCATCGGTGATGCGTGTTCTGCCAAGTGTTAAGGACCGGATCGTGCCTAATCGGTCAATCGGCGGAAGGTCTTCGTCGGGGAGTCCCGTTTCGTAAAAACTGACCACAAACACTGATTGGAAATACTCGTCACCCAGCCAGCGGCGAAGCCAGTCCGGTCCTGGCGGATGCTCGAGGCCGCTTTCGCTGCCGTCGTCGGGCACTTGCCAATCATAGAAGACCTCGCCGCCCGCGGCCAGTATTTCCATGACCAGCTCGCGCTGCGTGCGCGCGGCGTTGGCTGTGACTCCCAGCCAGACACAGAGGCAGCCGACGAGAACCAGCAGCAACCTGATCGAAAACTGCAGCTTCAATTTGGGCGATGTCATCGTCCGCGCCTCCCTGGGCTGGTAACGCGTCGCGGGAATTCGTGTGCCTCCGCAAGCCGACCGGCGGCAATCGGCCCACATTCGGGCGACCTTGCATTACATTCTCTTAACTGGCCCGCATCCGTCCAGAGTTGGCCGTTGTTCCTACCGGCGCACAGGTGCTAAGCTGAAGCCGTCGTTCATGGCGTCGCACGGCAATGACACTCTGGCGGAGGACGGCTATGTTCAGGCGGAATTCGGGTGCGGCGGCAATCGCGGCTGCCTTGGTCGTCTCCACGGCCCAAGCCCGGCAACTGGGCTGGAGTTCCTGTTCTCGAAGCGTTGAGCCGATGGGACGATACTATGTCGTCGTCAGTCGCCCAGACGACCGCGCAGACAGTCGCCGTGCGCCTCACCCTGGCAGAGCGAAGCCCCGGCAGCCCGCCAGTCGCCACAAAAGCCGATATCTATGGCGTTTATGCAGCCGGCGGTTGTCTCACCGGGATCGAGCGCGAGTTTGAAGTGCGACGAGGCGACATCGTACACGGACGCATCGTGCTGCCGCTATCGCCCGACGTTATCCGCGTGTCATCGACAGGTCTGGGCTTCGCCACGTTCTGGCTCCCCAAGACGCGCAGCGATCTGAGACGCGGCGCCAGCACGCGGCGACGCCCTTGTAATCGTTTCAAGCGCCGGCAAAATCCAGCATAAAAAGAAACTTGGCGAACTGTTTGATGCGGAAGAGCTTGCGCTCGTCTTGCCACGCGAACGTTCCAATGTCTGGCCGTGGAACATCTGGTTCGACGACGCACGGGAGCAACTTGTTATCGTTGCCGAACCGCCGGCCAAGTCTCAGCGGCCTCCTGCCGCCCGTCTGATCGATCTCAATTCCGGAGCAGTCACGGCCGGTGCGCGGAAAGTCGTGGTCACGGCACTTGAGGAAATGAATCGCCCGGCGCTGCGGCAGGCGTTAGACCTGGCCGTTGATTGGAAGCTTGATATCGTGCCGCATGCTGCTGTGCGCATTCTGGACGATGACCAATCGCCGCGGATCGCGCGTTTGCACGCAGCCCAGGTATTGCACGATCTTGGCAATGAGCGAGGCGCCGCGCTCATCGCCGACACGATACGCACTTGGCGAAGCCAGCATTTCATCGAAGCGCATTTCGCTATCTCTCGTGCGCTTCGATCCTCGGCGTGCAGGCCGCTCCGTTGCTTCGGGGGGCGGTAGTCAGCGGCTGGCGAATCTTCAGTACTGTATCGCACTCACTCGCCGAGATTGGCCCCGACGCAGTTCCAGCTTTGGTCGAGATGGTCGGGGACGAAAAGCATTCGGCAGTGCAGTCCGTTGCACTGGCGGCCTTGTCGAAGCTGGGCTCTTCCGCGAAGCAAGGGGCGCCGGCGCTAACAACCATACTCGTGAAAGCCGACCGTGCGAACGATTGGTCGCTTGGCGCCAACGCGGCTCGGGCGTTGGGCTACATTGGTCCGGAGGCCAAGGCGGCGGCGCCTGCCTTGAGGCATTTTGCTTGCCGCACGAAGCTGCGGTTGCAGCAAGCCCGATGCCGCAGCCGCACGCCGTCGCACGACCCGGCGATCCAATCCGCTCAAGGCGACTATTTCGCGGTCGACGAAGCGATTAAGAAGATTTGCCGGCGGTAACTCGCTGTGTCGGAAGCTGCTAGTGACGGGAACCGGGGGAGGAGATCAGGGACGCCGTTATTGATTGGTTGCCTTTGCTCCTGGCGGGAACTATCCAACGGTCGAATCTTCGCTTGGCAGTCGGTGAGAGGAGCGGCTGGCTGGGCCAGCGGCGCAACTTCCAACTTTTCGACTTCGAATGCGCTTTCGCCGATCGAGGATGACGTTCGGGGGCTAACGACTCGTCAGGAACCGGCAAGCATGTTGGCCCTTGCGCAATCTCGGCATTTTTTGCTCTTGGCCGGCGCCTTCTCGTTGGCGATCGCGGCTCGCGTCTATCTTTCGAACGGCGGGGCCGAAGCCATGGTTTATCGTCCGCCAAGCGGCAGTGATCTACATGATGCCGAGGCGATTATCGGCGCCGTTGTGCTGGCAGCCGCCGTATCCGGAGCGGTCGCCGCGGCGGGGAAGCGCTGGTTCGGTCCAATCTCGGCAACGGCATTAGGCGGCATCGGCGGACTGCTTGCGATCAGCCTCTACAACGCCGTCTTGGGCGCCTTGATCGGACTGGCCGTCGGCGCATTGGTCGCTTGTAACGCATTCGGGCGACCCCTAGCCGGGCTTGCGAAGAGCGGGGCCGCTCTCGCCGCTGGCATTCTGAGCGGCGCCGCCGCATTAGCCACGAACCGGGATTTGGGCGACGGCCCAGGCGCCATCGTCATGCTGCTGATGGGCCTGACCGCGCTAGCGGCAGGGCTGATCCTATTTCGGCGCTCGCAAGAACCTCCGCCCGCGAACCGCAAAGCCCTATGGAAATGGCGCCTAGGCCGGACATGTTTGTTCTCGCTAGTAATCGCCGGCCTATGGCTTTCGCTTTCGGTCGACTCGCTCCGCCGCGCCAACCGATTGGCACGGGCGGGCTTTCCGCTGATTCTCGATTCTCTTTCGCTTTCTCCCGAACTGCCTTGGCTGTGGCGCGGTTGTGTGAACGTGGCGCATCTCTCGGCGCACACGGATCTTACAGACGACGCCTTGAGCGATTTGCGAGGCTTCGTGGAGCTTGAGACGCTAGATTTGCGGCACACGCAGATCACGGACAAGGGACTGGCGCAGCTTGCATCTCTGCCTCGACTGAACTTCCTGGTTCTTAATCAAACAGGAACTACCGGCGACGGTTTCAATCGCCTAGGCGGACTGCGTACGTTGAGGGTCGTGTTTCTCGACGGCTCGCAGGTAAACGATCAAGGGCTCAGGCAGATCGGAGCACTGCCGGCCCTCGGGAGTCTGCACTTGAGCGGAACACGAGTCGGCGATGAGGGCCTCCGGAATCTCAAGGGACTGACTTCTTTGAGCGAATTGGATTTGAGCGGCACGCAAGTCACGGACGAGGGACTGCCCGCTCTTGGCTCGCTGAAGTGGCTGCGAACGCTCGATTTGAGCGATACGCAGATCACAGACGCCGGCCTCGAAAGCCTCCCGGCATTGCCGAGATTGACCAACCTGCGCCTCGACAAAACGCGGATCACCGATTCGGGACTGTCGCACTTGCAGAGGCTGCCCTTGCTCTTCTATGTCAACGTCCAGCAGACGTCAGTGACTGACGAAGGTGCGAAGAGCTTCTCGAAGACCATGCGATTGCGTGCGACGGGGCAGGGGTGCAAGATCGAACGCTGAAACAAACGCAGAGAAAACAAGGGAGCTGCCTCGTTTTGTGCTGGCTGCGCGTAAACCGCAGGCGTTGACTTGTATCCTGGAGGCGTAGCGCCCGCGCCAAAGCGCTTCGGCGCAAGCCTGTCGGCGAGAAGATGCTCGGGCTGTTGGTCCGCACGGCAACTTGCGGCCGGCCAGAGGTCAACTGAAAAACGAGGGTGGCCCAAGTTCCCACGTTCCATGCGTGTGGCGGTTACTCAACAGCATCCGTGCAACTCCATCGTCAGCATGGCGCCGAAGATTGCGAAGACGGACGCGAGCGTCGTAATGACGATCACCATGGCTTCCGGCTTCCATGCCAGGCACGGCTTCCGCCTCCGCCGAACTGCAAGATACGAAGCCCCAAGTACGGCGAGCAAGAGATTGACCGCGGGGCCGTAGACTAAAGCAATTCCCATGGCGAGCCAACTCTTGTCAGCCGCGGCAGCCCAGGTTGCCATGACGGTCCAGAGGGCGACAAGGCCCAGGAAGACGCCCGAGAAAGTCAGTTCTGGCAGTCGCGGCCTTGACCGGCATGTGGAGCGCGGGATTCGGCGGGAAAGGGCGATTGATCAGGATTGCTTGGCATGGGGCTCGTCTGTTCTCTCGACTGGCATCGATCGGTAATTCATTCCGGACTTTTCTATTGGGCGAGCGGCGGAACAAAAAGTAACGCGCAAACGCCGGTTTTTTGAGACGGCTGCAAAAAAAAGCATCCCAAGCAATAAACCCACGGCACGAAATGGCGGAAGAGCGGAAATGCTAAAAACTTCGCTGATTCTGTGTTTCATTTCCTGGAGAATTACGCCGAGAGCTACCAGCGGCAATGGCGGCGCCGCAGGGCTCCCTTGGCTCCGCTACCACGAGAACGCTTGAATGACAGACGATCCGCACCCCCGCCGCCTGCAATTCGGGTTGCAAGGCATCTTCGCCCTGACAGCGGCGGTGGCGATGTCGCTCGGAGCCTGGCGATTTTGCGGCGACAGGACGCTCCTGGCGTGGATCGGCATTTTGATCGTTGCGGCGCCTCTACTTTGGCGTCGCCAGCGATTCTTCGCCTGGTATCTGCCTGCGGTGTGGACGATTGTTGCCTGGAATAACTTTGCCCATCCCGGCGACGAATACGGCGGTCTTGTCGCGGGCACGCTGGCCGGTCTGTGGATTCTGCTCTTCGTCGGCCCAATCGGAGACGTCCGAGGGACTTTCTTGCTCGTTCTTGCCGCCGGAGCGCCGACGGTGGCGCTTGCCGGCTGGGGACTGGACAAGCTCCGCACTCCGCGAGCCGCCTGGCTTGCCTTGAGCCTGACCCTTGCCGGGGGGCTGCTGCTCCAGGCGTTTGCCTCATTTCCGTCCATCGAAAGAGCCTTGGCGAAAAACGGCTCCTACGAAGCTTACATCCTGCCCGCCGTCAACCTCGGACTGACGGCCGCAACCGTGAGCATGATTCTTGTCGTCGGGCTGATTCGCCTCGTTCAACGGCTGCGAGCCCGAATTGTCCCCGCCGATCGCTCAAGCAATACGAACTCGCCCGGCTAAGCGAGTATGGAATCGACTCGCTGCATTTTGCGATTGGCCGGTCCCAGGCGGTGCGATGCGCCGAAGGCCTCCAGCATGGTATTGTAGACGTCAACGCCTTCGGCGCCGACATCCATGATCTGCCCCGTCTTGAAGCGGCCGTTGGCTCCGGTGATGCCGTGGAAAACTCCGGAGAGCTCGCGTTTGACGTCGTTGTGCCGACCGTCGCCCGATTCGGTCGAGATCGTAATCAGGGAGTTCTCGAGGATCGTGCGGCCGTTCGGTTCTTTTGATTCGGGGCCGTCGAGCGTCTGGAGGAAATAGGCGATTTCGCGCATCTTCATATGCGCGTGAGCCCGCAGCGCTTCGTTCTTCTGCTTCTCGTTGAACTTGTGCCACCATTCATGGCTGCAGCCTTTGTCGCCGCTGGCGTTTTGTTGCTTCGCGTCATCGAACTCCCAGCGTTTCTGGCCGCCATAGACGTAGTCGCCCGTCAATCGGATCCGCTCGCCGGCGGCCAGGAAGGTCAACGAACCAAAGCGAACGCGATCCATCTGGATTGCCAGCGCATAAATATCCGCCATCAGTCGCCATTCGGTCGAAAGTTCGTCCAGGGTGATATCGATGCCCTGCCCGCCGGGATCGGCCGGGCCGTCGTGGGGAATCACGGACGGCGGAGGCGTTTTAGGGCCCCGCTCATTCTTGTGTTTCATCGCAAAGGCGCGTTGTTCGAACTCGCGGATACGGTCGAGATGATCGGCAACGCGCGCTTTGGAAGCGCGCGCCCAGCGGCGAGTTGGGGCCGGTGTAAAAGCGATAGTCTTCCACCACCGCATCCAGAACACTGCGTTTGAGCCGGTCGCGGAGCGCAGTCTTTGCCGTCGCCGGACGTCGCGACGGTTCCGAAAACGCGATTGAACAGATCGCGAGGTTTTTCCTGCATGGTTGCCGCGACGGTGCCGTCCAGGTTGTAGCTATGCACATAGCGGCCGACGCGGCTGCGGCGGAAGAACGTTCCGCCGATCAACGTCGGCGCCATGCCCGGCGGCAGGCCCTCCGGATAGTGCGTCTTGCGAATGACCTGGTCGATCGAGGGTCCGCCGGCTTTGGCTTCGCCGTCGGGCGGCTCGGCGGTAAAGGCTCCCGAGGCGCCGTCATAGTGCGCGTTGATGCCCTTCTCATCGCAGCGAACCTGGTCGACATTGCGCATGATGAGCAGTTTCTTGCCGAGCGGCTCGAGCGGTTCGAGCACGCCTTTGAAGCCTTCCGTCTGCAGGGGCGCCGGAATGCCGAGTCCGAAGAAAACGTTGAACGCCCTGACCGGCGCCTCGGCCTTCGCCGCCAGCGCAGCTTCCGGCGAGCATCTCTTCCAGCAAGGGCAAGCCGACCGTGGCGGCGCCGACGCTCTTCAACATCGCTCGTCGACTGATGTGTGCGTTGGGCATGAGTCTCGCTTCTATTCAAGGGGACCGAGTTGCGTTGACGTTTCTGATTGGCGCCCGAGGACCGCAGGAAACGGAGACCGTCTCAGACGATGCCGCCCCATCACCGGCTTGCCTCCGTGCGAACTTTTTGCACCAGGTCGCTCATGACGATCTCGGTGACCAGGCTCGAGTATGTTCCGCCCGCTTTTTGGGCGGCCTTGTGAATGGCGGTTACAACCGAGGCATCCGCAGCGCCGAGGGGGCGGCCCAGCGCGAATTGGGTCAGCTTCCACGTCATTGTTTCACGTACGCGGTCGCTGCGGGCCAGCAAATCCATCAGCTCTGCAGCCGTGCCGTACTTCGAGGACCGGGCCGCGCCAGGAATGACCAACTCGCCGTCAGACCGGAGCGGGTTGCCGTATCGGTCTTTTTTGAAGAAGGCGCCGATGCCGTCGTACTGCTCGAGGCCGAAGGCCAGCGGCTCAAATCGCTTGTGACATCCGCCGCACGAGACATTGGAGAGCCGCTGTTCGGCGATCTTTCGCAACGACATTCCCGGCTTAGACAGAACGGGCGTCGTATCGACTCCCGGCGGCGGCGCGCCGATCACGCCTCGAAGCACGTCTTGGAGCAAGAACAGTCCTCGCGTGACCATCGATGCATCGTCGCCCCCGATCGTCAGCACGCTCCCCTGAGTCAACAATCCGCCGCGCTCCGCAACACTGAGCAGGTCGTATCGCTGCAGCCCGTCGCCTTTCGGCTTCAGGCCATAGTGGCGGGCCAGGCGGGGCGTCGCGAATGTAAATTGGGCGTTGAACAACTCGGTCAGCGGGCGGTTCTGTCTCCAGACGACCTCCTCGAAGAACTCAATGGTTTCGTCTCGCATGTCCTGCGCCAACGCGGGCTCCCAGTTCGGGAAACGCTTCGCGTCAGGCCGCATGTTGGCCAGCCGGTCGAGATTCAGCCAGTCCGCAATGAAACGTTTCGATCGCTCGACGGCACGCGGATCTTTCAACATGCGACGCGTCTGTTCACGGCAGCGTTCGCGGTTGGAGAGCCGGCCCTCTTGGGCCGCCCGAAGAAGTTCCGCGTCGGGCGGGCCTCCCCAGACAATGTAACTCAACCGCGATGCCAGTTCGTACTCGCCGACGGCGCGCTCGGCTCCATCGCCGCGGTGGCGTTCGATGCGATAGATAAACCGCGGCGATTGCAGCATTGCTTCGAGCATCAAAGCGACGCCTTGCTCGTAGGCGGCCCCGGCGCTAGCCGCCGCCGTAAGGATGCCGCTGTAGTTAGTGATCTCGCGTTCTTCGAGTGCGCCGCGGAACAGCCACTCGCCCACGGCGGCCACAAACTTGCGGGCGGTTGCGTCGGTATTCAGGCTCCGCGACTTCGAGAACCGGCCGGCTAACTTCAACACATCCATGCGGTCGACAGTGATCTGGGCCAGCCGGGCGTAGGCTTCGACGTGCGCCAAATCCACATTCAGGTTGTACGCCGTGTTGCTGAACCCGTCGGCGCGAAGGTCGCGAGGCAGAAGTTCGCGGGCTTCCTTGGCAATATCCACTCCGACGGCGCTGCGTACCGTTTCGATATACTCCGGCACGGTCAACCGCTGTACGAAGACCTTCTGAGCGCCTTCGCCGTTGGCGTACACGGCCGGATCGATCGCGTCGAGCGACCAGGTAGCGCCGCCGTCGAGCCATTGCTTAATTGCCGCCTTGTCGGCTTTTGACAGCGCCGGGCGATCGTGGGGCATCTCGTCCGACTCGACGAGCCGCCACAGCGGGCTGTCGGACGCCTTGCCGGCGACCAATGCCGCTCCGCTCTCGCCGCCGGCCAGTGCGGCGGCTTTGTTGGATAAGTCGAGTCCGCCTTTCCTGCTCGGCGCATCGTGGCATTCCAGGCAATGCTGCGACAAGAGCGGAGCAATCTGCGTTTCAAACAGCCGAGCATTGCGCTCGCGATCGAGCGTCGCCAACTCCGCGGCGGTCGGAGCGGCGATTTCAGCGCCCGCGCGGAAATTCTGCTCGACCTCGTTCGGCGCGAGACTGCGGTCGTAAATCGCCGCCAGACGGTACGCGCCCAGCCACGGCCGATCGCCGGATAACTCGTTGCCCAGCCCGATGTGGAAGCTCTCGTCCCAATTCGAGGCGGCGCCGCCAATCGTTCGCTCGGTATCCAGCTTGCCGTTGATGAAAATGCGCGTGCGGCCCGCGTCGTCACGTGCGTAGACGACGTGGGTCCATTGGCTCTTCAGACTCTTGGGCTTCGAGGCCACGGCCGGGATGCCGTTGGAGCTGGTTTTGGTGGTGCGCAGCCGCGCTTCGAATTTGTTGGCGTCCTGCCCGAGCGTGAAATTGCGAGTATTCGGATCGTGAGACAGGGTCATGATCCGCGCCGGGCCGCTCTGGTCAATCTTGGCGGGACGAATCCAGGCTTCGATCGTGATCGCTCCCGACTTCTTGATCGCTTGGCTGAGCCGCGTCGCCTGCTGCTCGGAGCGAATCAGCGTCTGGCGGACAATCTCCAGCCCGCGCTCCGTCTGCCGCACCGCCTTGGGATCGGAAACTCGCAGGTTCAGCGGCGGCTTGGCGCCGGAGCGGTCCTTGATGATCGAGCCGTCGATCGAACGAAAGTCATAGAGCGCCAGCACGCCGCGCTGGACCCGCTCTTTTGAAGGGGCGCCGTCTACGGCGCCGGCCGGTTGCGAACCGCCGGCAAGCCAGAGCCCTAACAGAAGGGCCGAACCGATGCCGCGCAGAGCCGCGGAACCGCGAAATCGCCTCGCATTCAGCATGAATCGCCTCGCATGGCCGGACTGTTCGGCGCCGGACTGACGTTGTCGCTCGGCTTCTCCCTAAGGACCGCCTGCCGAACAGGCCGGTCAATGCACGTTCGTTCTTTACGGTAGGATGGTCGCCGCCGCGACAATCTGTTACAGGCGCTCGGGAAAATGTCGGCAGTGCCAGGATCCACGGGATCTGGCAAGGCCGATTCGGCCCAGCGAGCACGATGGGCTTTCGCTTCTGTTAGGTTGTCACAGTCGCCGCGCCTCGCGACCATGGTAATGTGAACGCCTGCGCCTGGCCGTTTGCCGAAATGCTTGGAAAGCCCGGGCTGGCTCGGTAGGGTCGCTGGACTAAAACGGCAAACCGATGGAGAGATCGGATCGGCCGCCGTCCTCCCCTGCAACGCTCGAGGATGCCGATGAGACCGAATCACGTGAAACGGAAGGTGCAAGGCGGCGGCGCATCGATTGGCAAGTTCATGTTCGAATTCAGCACGGCGGGCATCGGGCAGTTGGCCGCAACGGCCGGCGCCGAGTTCGCCATTTACGACATGGAGCACTCCGGTTGGAGTATCGAGACGATTCGCATGCCCTGCGAACCGAATTACGATAAAAAAAACGCAATGCGAGAGCAGCGCAAAAAACCCCGCGACGATCTTCCGATCGTCGCGGGGCTCGTTGAACAAAATCCGGCGACACCTACTCTCGCACTTTTGGCACTACCATCGGCTCTGAAAGCTTAACTACCGTGTTCGGAATGGGAACGGGTGTGACCTTTCGGATATGTGTCACCGGAAAGCGACCGCCGGGGCGCTGTTTAAAGCCTCCGGCGGCCTGAATTCGGTTTGTTGCAAGAGTGGCATGCGACGCATGGCGTGCGTCCGTCACTTGTATCCGCGCTTGTGTCACAAGGACGACAAGAGCGTTGGATAAATGTGGTCAAGCATTCGTCCGTTAGTACCGGTTAGCTGAACGCATTACTGCACTTACACATCCGGCCTATCAACCTGGTCGTCTTCCAGGGGACTCTCGGGCTATTAGCCCAACGAAACCTGATCTTGGAGAGGGCTTCACGCTTATATGCTTTCAGCGTTTATCCTTTCCGTTCATAGCTACCCAGCCGTGCCGCTAGCGCGACAACTGGAACACCAGAGGAACGTCCTTCCAAATCCTCTCGTACTAAAGAAGAACCTCCTCAAGTTTCGTGCGCCCACAGCAGATAGGGACCGACCTGTCTCACGACGGTCTGAACCCAGCTCACGTACCACTTTCATTGGCGAACAGCCAAACCCTTGGGAGCTTCTTCACCCCCAGGATGTGATGAGCCGACATCGAGGTGCCAAACCGCTTCGCCGCTATGGACGCTCGGAAGCGATAAGCCTGTTATCCCCGGAGTACCTTTTATCTGATGAGCGATGGCCCTTCCATACGGAACCACCGGATCACTAAGCCCTACTTTCGTATCTGCTCGACTGATAAGTCTCGCAGTTAAGCACCCTTCTACCTTTGCGCTCGAAGCCTGATTGCCAACCAGGCTGAGGGTACCTTTGGACTCCTCCGTTACTCTTTTGGAGGAGACCGCCCCAGTCAAACTGCCCAACTGACACTGTCCCCTGCCCGGATTCACGGGAATCAGGGTTAGAACTAAAACATACCCAGGGTGGTATTTCACCGTTGGCTCCACGAGCACTTGCGTGCCCGCTTCAAAGCCTCCCACCTATCCTACACAAGACATACCACAGCCCAATATCAGCCTACAGTAAAGGTTCACGGGGTCTTTCCGTCTTAGCTGCGGGTACGTGGCATCTTCACCACGACTACAATTTCACCGGGTCACTGGTTGAGACAGTGCTTCAGTCGTTACGCCATTCATGCAGGTCGGAACTTACCCGACAAGGAACTTCGCTACCTTAGGACCGTCATAGTTACGGCCGCCGTTTACCGGGGCTTCGGTCGCGAGCTTCGCCTTGACGGCTAACCCTCTTCCTTAACCTACCGGCACCGGGCAGGCGTCAGACTCTATACATCCTCTTGCGAGTTAGCAGAGTCCTGTGTTTTTGATAAACAGTCGCTGAAGCCGATTTACTGTGACCTCCAGAAGCGTGAACCTCCGGAGGCACCCCTTATCGCGAACTTACGGGGTCAATTTGCAGAGTTCCTTAACCAGTGTTCTCCCGAGCGCCTTAGACTACTCGTCTCGCCTACCTGTGTCAGTTTTAGTACGGTCACTCGAGCTTCAACCCTTAGAAGCTTTTCTTGGACGTCGCTTCCGATGACTTCCCGAACATAAACGCGGTCGGTACGATCCCTCGGCTTACGAGGGCGGATTTTCCTATCCCTCACCTGAGAAACAGCCTACGGACATTTCTAATCGTACCGCTCACCTTTGCGACGCCGTCCCTCCATCGGTCCACTCGAGTGGCGCAGGAATGTTGACCTGCTGTCCATCGTCTACGCCTTTCGGCCTCGACTAAGGGACCGGCTAACCCTGGGCGGAATTACCTTCCCCAGGAAACCTTAGGCTTTCGGCGAGCAGGATTCTCACCTGCTTTATCGTTACTCATTCCGGCATAATCACCTGTAGACCCCGACGACCACTCCTTACGGTATGGCTTGTATCTGGTCTACAGCGCTCTCCTACCACGTCACCAATCCGAAGATTGCTGACATCCACTGCTTCGGTGTAGAACTTACTCCCGTTCATTATCGGCGCAGAATTGCTCGACCAGTAAGCTGTTACGCACTTTTTAAATGGTGGCTGCTTCTAAGCCAACATCCTGGCTGTCACTGCAACTCAACTTCCTTAGTGACTAAGTTCTACTTCGGGACCTTAGCAGATGGTCTGGGTTGTTTCCCTCTCGACCGCGAAGCTTATCCCTCGCGGACTGACTCCTGAGATAGTCGCACCGGTATTCGGAGTTTGGTTCAGCAGGGTAGCCGGGAAAGACCCCCATGCCGATTCAGTATCTCTACCCCCGGTGCGTAGTGGCTCAAGGCTAGCCCTAAAGCTATTTCGGAGAGAACGAGCTATCTCTGCGTTTGATTAGACTTTCACTCCTCCCCACAAGTCATCCCCTCGGTTTTCAACCCAAGTGGGTTCGGTCCTCCACGCGGTATAACCCGCGGTTCAACCTGCTCATGGGTAGTTCACGCAGTTTCGCGTCTACCACCAGCGACCAATTCGCCCTATTCAGACTCGGTTTCCCTGAGGCTTCGATCCTGAAGATCTTAACCGAGCCGCTGACGGTAACTCGCCGGATCATTATGCAAAAGGCACGCCGTCACACGTTGATTCAAAGAATCATAGTGCTCCGACCGCTTGTAGGCACATGGTTTCAGGTTCAGTACCTCCCCTAGCCGGGGTTCTTCTCATCTTTCAGTCGCCCTACTGAGTTTGCTATCGGTCGTCAGAGAGTATTTAGCCTTACGGGATGGTCCCCGTAGATTCAGTCGAGATTCCACGTGGCTCGACTTACTCAGGTACTCCTCGAGAGGCGGTCCGCTTTCGCTTACGGGACTGTCACCCTCTATGGTTTAACTTTCCAGAAAATTCTGCTAGCAGACCACTTTGTAACTCCCATGTGAGGAGCCCTACAACCCCGCAGAGGAAAACCTCCGCGGTTTGGGCTATTTCCCGTTCGCTCGCCGCTACTGAGGAAATCGAGTTTTCTTTCTCTTCCTGCGGTTACTGAGATGTTTCAGTTCGCCGCGTTGGCCATGCACGCCTATGAATTCAGCGTACACCAGTTCGGGAATCCCGGGATCAACATTCGTTTGACAACTCCCCCGAGCTTTTCGCAGTCTTCCACGCCCTTCAAAGCCTTCTGACGCCAAGACATCCCCCATGCGCCCTTAGTAGCTTGACCACATTTACCCAAAGCTCTCTCTACAGAGATCGCCCTGCCATAAACGCGGTCGCCACTACGATCAACCTCGACAGCCAGCCGCTTAACGCAGCCAGCCGACCGAACGACTGATCGAGTAACGTTTTGATCCTTGGCTCGCCTGACGCCAACCCTTCCGCAGCAAAGCTGCTTCCAAGATGTCGCCAGGCGACCGTTGTACTAAGTGCCGTGAGAACCGGCAGCCATCAACAACGAAACACTCAACGCCAAAGGCCTTGAGCGCACCGCCGAATCAAGCCAGCCGCTTCATCAAGATGCCACTCTTACCACAACCAAATTGTCAAAGAGCAATCGCGACAAAGGAACCCCTCAAGGCCCCGCGATCGCAAGCTGCCAGATAGGCAGAGGTCGAACTCGACAGCCCGTCGAACACGACCTCAGCCCACCCAACCAAACCTCACTAAAACCGTCACCTACCCGCCCCTGCTTTGCCTTCCTCAACTACCGCTGCCCGCAGTGGGAAAGAGCGACTATACCGAAGCCTGCGTGTCGCGTAAAGGGGGCTTTTGAAAAGTTTCCAACTTTCTCTCGGCCCTCCTGTTGGCTTCTGGTTAGCCTCCCGTTTCCTTTACGTTAGCCCCGTCACTTCCTTGGTTATATCGCCTTAGCCCCAAAGCTCAAGCCCCGGCGATTCTCTTTTTCTTCTCAAGAAAAACCGCCGCGATAACCCTTGCCCAATGGAGACGAGCGGGATCGAACCGCCAACCCCCGGCTTGCAAAGCCGGTGCTCTCCCAATTGAGCTACGTCCCCGACGTCATTTCTCTTCTTGCCCTCGCTGAACAGCCCCGATTTCAGCACGGTTTCAAGACGCGATCCAGGTGGGCGCACCAAGACTCGAACTTGGGACCTCAGCCTTATCAGGGCTGCGCTCTAACCAACTGAGCTATGCGCCGCTTGCTTGCTCGACCGTTTGGACCGCCGCCTCCTCTGAAAAAGAGGCCTGCCCGCACCGGAAGTTCGCGGAAATCTTGTCACCGCAACGGTGCGGCTCTGCCGGCCATCTCAGGCCGGCGGAGCGTTCAAACGACTGCGGGCAACGCCGCAAGCGTGAATCAGGCATTTTAAGAGTCCGAGGCCGGCTGTCAAACGGCCCGCAATCCAAATCGAACATCTGGCAGTTTTCGGCGTACAGAGTGCCGAAACTCCAGTCCGACTCTGGGCCGTCATAACCGAAAAAATCGTCACGATCGGTTCATGTCGCCAGCTTGATTGGGCCGAAAACAACGGACGTGCTCGGGTTGCCCCCACACCCGTGCCTTGAGGAGGGGCGCCAACATATCGAAACGAGCGCCGGCGCAGTTCGGCCTGACGGCGGCCGACGACAACAGTGGCGAAATAGCTCGCGGGCGGCAGCAGTCCTCGGGCGCGGATCAGCTCATGAAAGGAATCGCTCCATGATACAAGTCGCACGCGGCATTCGTTTAGGCGGATCACTGGCGATCGCTCTAACGATTGGCTCCGCTCGCGTTTCGATCGCCGCAAGCCCTTCGGTTGAAGCGGCGTTGAAACTGGTTCCCGTTCAAACCGACGTCGCGTTCGATACGCCGTCCGAAGCCGAGTTGGCCAAATGCAACATCAAGGCCGAAGCCGTCGATGGGCGCACCGGCTGGGTTGTCCGTGGCCCGGGCTCTGAGCTGCTGCGGCAGTTCGTCGACACGAACAGCGACAACGTCGTCGATCAATGGTGCTACTACAGCGGGGGAATCGAGGTCTATCGCGATATCGATTCGAATTTCAACGGCAAGGCCGACCAATACCGCTGGCTGAACACGAGCGGCAGCCGTTGGGGCCTCGACCGGGACGAGGATGGCAAGATCGACGCCTGGAAGGTCATCTCCGCCGAAGAGGTCTGCGCCGAAGCGGTCGAAGCGCTGGCGCGTCGGGATCAGAACCGCTTTCAGCGGCTGCTGCTGACGCCGGAAGAACTTAAAGCACTTGGAATTAGCGGTGATCGCGAGCAGAACCTGGCCGAGAAAATCGACGCCGCCCCAGCCAAATTCAAAGCCTTGGCCGCCAAGCAAAAGTCGCTGACCGCCAACTCGAATTGGGAGCAGTTCGGCGGCATGAAGCCAGGCTTGGTTCCGGAAGGAACGGACGGTCTCAAGCAAGACTTGATGGTCTATGAAAACGTCGTCTCGATGGTGGAAACCGAGGGCAAGCATACGCAAGTCCAGATCGGCACTTTGGTCCGCGTGGGCGACCATTGGCGTTTGCTCGAAGCTCCCCTGCCACTGGACGAGGACCTGACCGAGTTGGCCGACAGCGGCGTTTTCTTCCGCACCGTAATGCGCAATCGCGTGGATTCAGGCGCCGGCGGCGGACTTCCCGACTCGAAAACTCAAGAGTTGCTGGCTCGCTTGGAAAAGCTCGACAAGGCCTCGGGCCAAGGCGAGCAAACGGCCAACATCGCCGAACGCTGCGACATTATTGAGCAGATCGCCGCCAACGCCGCCTCGCCCGAAGATCGAGCCCAGTGGCTGCGGAGCCTGGCCGAAACGTTGAGCGCCTCGGTGCAGTCAGGCACATATCCTGAGGCCCTGGAGCGTCTCAAGGCCCTGGGTGACAAGTTAGCCAGCGAACGAGAAAGCGCCGACCTGGCAGCTTACGTAAGGTTTCGCTATCTCACGGCTGAATACAATCAGAACCTGCAGGGAGAAGACGTCGACTTTGCCAAGGTTCAGAAGCAATGGCTGCAGAACCTGGAGCAATACGTCGCCGACTACCCCAACAGCCCTGATGCGGCCGAAGCGATGTTGCAGTTGGGCATTGCCGAGGAATTTGCTGGGGAAGAAGACGGGGCCAAGAAGTGGTATGGCGAGGTCGTCGACCGCTTCCCGGACTCTCCGTCGGCCCAAAAAGCTGCTGGGGCCGCCACCCGACTCGACAGCGTCGGCAAGGCGATTCGCCTGCGAGGCCCTAGCCCTAACGGAAAAACGGTCGACCTGAGCCAGTTCCGCGGCAAGGTGGCGTTGATCCAATACTGGGCCACCTGGTGCGAACCGTGTAAGTCCGACCTGGCCCAAATTCGCGAATTGCAGGCGAAATACGGCAAGGAAGGCTTCGTCGTGATCAGCGTCAGCCTCGACAGCCACAAGAACGAGCTGATCAGCTTCCTGAGATCCAATGCGCTGCCTTGGTATCACATCTACGAAGACGGCGGCCTGGATAGCCGGCTTGCCAATGAACTGGGAATCCTGACGCTGCCCACCATGCTGCTGATCGACAAGCAGGGCAAAGTGGCCAACCGCAATGCCAATGTGGCGGGTCTCGACCGCGAGATCAAAGAGTTGCTGCGTTAGTCGCGAGCTCGGCGTCTCGCCGTATCCCGGGGGGGTTACAAAACACAGCCCAGGCGGTCGATTCCGCCTGGGCTGTGTTCGTTTGTAAAATCTGCCAAATTCGGGCAAGCATGGGTTCCAAGTGGATTTGCGGCGCGCAACGTCGGAACCGACGCAGCCGCATAAGGTTGCATTGTTCGACGGGGCCTGCTCGCCGGGCTGAAGCAAAGCGAATGTCCATTGGCACAAAACTCGCGTTGCGATACCTTCGCCGAGCCCGACAGGATGTCGGCTCAATCTACTACGGCCTCCCGCATAGGCCAACGAAGGGAATCTCGGAGCGCAGACCCATGTTCTTACTCGAATCCACGGCGTTGATTTATTGTTTGGCGATTATTCAGGGCGTCGGACTCGCCAGCGCGTGCCTGGCCCGCTGGGGCGAGGGCTCCATTCGCCAGACATCCTTTCAGCGTTTCTTCCTGGGCTGCCTGGCTCTGGTCGGCGCCGCGACCATGGCAGCCATGCTCGTCGGGCCCGGAGCGTGCGTGATGAGCGGCGCGAGCATGGCCGTGATGGTGCTTACGGCCACGTGGGACTTCGGCGCCGCCGTCCTTTAACTAACCCGCAAGCTCGGGTCTCGCCACGGCCGGTCGTCCGTTATGGGATGCATGGCTGGCACTGCGCATCTGACGCAGCGTCTTCGCCGCTCAGCCATTGCGCAACTCATTGTCGTCACAAGCGTTACTATCCTGCCTCATGATCCGAAAACTGGCGCGCCTCCGCCAGGATCCGCAAAATCGAAAAAAAGGTTCCCTTCGGAACTGCTTCCAACCGAAAAGCTATTAGCAGGCAATTTGATCGGGTACCGAGGTTGCGCCGGGGGGAACCATCGCAACTTCCAGGACCAGGCCGGGCGCGAATGAAGCGCTTCGGTCCCCTCCTCCATGACCTCGCCCGCCGATCTCCGCGCTTGGAAGCGCAAACATTAGGCTCTTTGCCGTGATCCATAGGAGGAGGGGAAGCATGCACCGCTTCAACGTGGCATGGGCGATTACCGCGATCGCCCTGCTGTCGCCAACGATCGTGTTGGCGTCAGACAAACAGACTGGTCAGCAAATTGCTGACACGCTCAAACAAAGCGGACGCCTCGTCGGCTTTCGCATCGGCGTGAAGTACCAAACAGGGACCGCCTGGCTGAAAGGGCATGTCAGCAGCGAGGAGCAGAAAGCTCTGGCGGTAGAGATGACTCGCCAAATGCCCGAAGTGTCCCAGGTCATCGACGAATTGACGATCGAGCAGTCGGCAGAAACCGCCGGGCCGGTGTTACGATCGGTCGCTAACCAGTCTGCCGCGGTTCAGCAGCCCGAGTCTGCTCCGTCGGAACCGCTGGTTGCCGAAGAGCCGGTCGTGCGGGCGGCGAAAACGCCGCGCGGCATGGCGGGCGGCCTGGTGCGACCGGACGAGCCGACCATCGATCCGAACGTTCAAACCACGGCTGGCATCCTGAACCTGCGCTCCGGCGCTTCGCGTGCCAGCAGCGACCGGCCGATTATCCGCCGCCGCCGGGTTTCCTCGCAGCCGACCGCCAAAGCGGCGCCTGCCGTGCGGTCGACGCCCAGCATGATGCAAGTCGCCATGCCTGACGTCACCGACGCCCAAGGTCGCAAAATGAAACTGATTCCGCTGGTCAGGGGCGCCGACGGCAAACTGGTTCCGCTCGATCCCGCCATGGCCGAGCGCATGAGCCAGGAGAATTCCGCCGCGCCGACGAGAACGGCTCAGGCGACACGGAAGAGTTCGGCCCCGGCAAAAGGGCTTCGCCGCGGCAAGCCGATGCCGATCGCCACTCGCAATCACGGCGGCGGCCCCATGCCTGTCGCCTACAACCGAAGCAACATGCAGGGAGAGTTCCAGGGAGACTATGTGGCCGAGCCGGTCCCGGCGATGGGAGGCGTGCCCGGGGCGCCGCTTCCCGCTACCATGGGCGGTCCGGTTCCGATGGGCGGCCCCGCACCGGCCTACTACGATCAGCCGGCGGTTCCCAACTATGCCTGGCCCAGCTACGCTGCCCATCCCAACTATGCGGCTTTGACCTATCCGAAGCAATACTCGCCTACGGCCTGGCCGTATATCGGCCCCTTCTATCCTTATCCCCAAGTTCCGCTTGGATGGCGTAAGGTGACGTTGGAGTGGGACGATGGCTGGTGGTTCCTCGACTTCGACGATAAGAATTGCCGTTAAGCCGGCCCGTCTACTGCTTGCATGCCCATCCCACAGAGCCCCCCGGCTGGAGCGATCCGCCGGGGGGCTCTTTTTTTGGCGCGGCGGGATTTTTCGACAAAATCGGAAAAAGCCGCAAGTTCATCCCCCCTTATCACGATACATAGGTCTAGCCCTTGCGGATTCTTCCTGAGTTCTCAGCAAGCACCGTACGGACTCAAACAACTCGCGTTTCGGTAGAGCCCTAGTCGCGAGTCGGCCAATCAGGTCACGAGAGGTCCGGCCAGTTCAGGTCACCAGAGGTATTGACCATGTCGCGAAAGTTCGTCGATGCTCCCGCCCTCATGCTGTTGGCATCGCTCGCCTTAGGGGTCTCGGGGTGCACCTGGCCGCTAAATTCGCAATTCAGCAGCCCTTCGGTTCACCTTCCCGTGCCGGTTCCGGTGAGCCCTTACTTCCAGAAGGAACAGGAAGACAAGTTCTGGATGCGAGAGCGATACGCCCGGGTGCCGATCCTCGGTCCGATCACCGCCGGCGGACCTGCGGTGGCTCTAGACCCTCCTTCGCCCGACGAAGTCATGCGGGCGCTTGAGCGGGCTCGTCCCGTGGAAGGCGGCTTCCCCGGATTGCACGAGGTGCAGCGAAACAACGTGCGGATGGTGGTCGAGCCGCTGGCCGATTACGTCGATCCGCCTCGCGTGTACCCGTTGATCGGCCCGGCGCAGCTCCATCATGCTCACTACAAGTGCATCATCTACTTTACCGAAGTCACCCGCGTCGGCTGGCCGGTGCCCTACACCACCGTCGATGAGGACTCCCAGGAAGTGATTTATATCGACCACAACCACTTCCACATGGTCGGCAACGTCGACGATGGTCCCGGCGGCAATCTGTAAGCGACGGGTCTTCCCTCTCGGCACTGTATCGCAACTTCGAGCCAGCAATTCCGCACGCCACCGAGAAAGCGAGGACTTGTCGCCCCAGACGCGGCAGGGGTAGGATAAGTACCAGGCTGAGAACGTTTTCCGGCGCACGGTTGCTCGCCCCGCGATGCATGCTTCCAAGAAATTTGTTCTTGCATGCGGCCTGATCATGGCCGCCTTATTCGGGCCAAGCGTTTCGGCGGGGCCTGCCGAGGATCACTACGCGGTGGCGGCGGGGCACTATCAACAGCGCCGCTGGAAGCTGGCCGCGGAAGAATTCCGCAGCTTTCTGGCCGACTACCCCCAGCACGCAAAGGCCCCTCGCGCCACGTTCTACCTGGCTGAATCTTTGGTCCAGTTGCGCGAGTTTTCCGCGGCGGTCGGGCTGTTTCGAGAGTTCCGGCGCCTGGCGCCTCAAGACCGCCTGGCCGCCAAGGCGCTGTTTCGGGCCGGCGAAGCCGCCTATTTCGCAGGCCGCCTGGCAGACGCCGAGCTTGATTTGAACGCTTTTCTACAAAGTTCGCCCGACAGCCCGCTTTGCGGTTACGTGTTCCCGTACCTGGGAGACATCGCCGTCCAACAGCACGACCCGGCCAAAGCGCAGAGTTTTTTCACTGAAGGCCTGGAACGCTTCCCTCAAGGCGCCTTGCAGGACGATTGCCGATACGGGCTGGCGCAGCCTGGGAAGAACAAGGAAAGATTGAAGACGCCCAGCGACTCTATCTGGCTTTGGCCTCTAAGCGGGCCAGCCCCTGGGCGGACGACGCCCAATTCCGGCTCGGCGCCAGCCAATACGCCGCCGGCGACTACGTCGACGCGGCCGAGACCTTCGATGCCTTTGAAACCGAGTTTGCCAACAGCGAGTGGAGGGACAAGGCGTCGCTCGCCGCCGGACAGTCGCTGTTCTACTTGCAAAACTACGATCCGGCCATGTCCCGTTTTCAGGCTCTCGCCGACCGGCCGGACGTCGCGTCGGAAGCCCGCTACTGGATCGGCCTGACGCTCAAGGCCCGGCACGCCTGGGACGCCGCCGCCAGCGCGTTGCTGGCGGTCGCCGAGCAAAGCGACGAGCAACCGCTGGCCCCGGCAATGCGATTCCACGCGGGCGATGCACTGGTGCAAGCGCATAAACTGCAAGAGGCCAACGCCCAATTCGATCGGGTGCTCCAGCGCTGGCCAGACAGCGACTATGCAGATGACTGCTGGTTAGGCAAGCTCCATGCGGCGCTTTCGCTGGACGACCACGCGGGCGTCGATCGTCTGGCCGCCGAGTTCGACCAGCGTTTTCCCAAGAGCCCGCTCAAGAGCGCAGTCGAACGCACCCAGGCCCGTTCGTTCCTGGCCCGGAATCAACCCGACAAGGCGATCAAGCTTCTGGAGCGGCTGACGGAATCAGAGGCCGAATCAACTCCCTCTGCGACGGCAGCGGCTCATACGGTTGCCACCGACCACTACCTGCTGGCGCTCGGCTATCTGGATCTCGAACGTTACCAGGATGCCTTGAAATGGCTTGAACCGGCGCTGGCCCTGCCTTCCGGAACCCTCAAAGTCGACGCCCAGCGCACTCAGGCGACGGCCTTGGTCGGATTGGGCGACTATGCCGCGGCCATCGCTCCCCTGCAGGCTTACCTGGCGGCCCATGACGAAGGCGAAGAAGCCGCTTGGGGCCGGGCCGAACTATCGATCTGCCTGGCGCGAAGCAAGCAACTGCAACAGGCCAAACAGACCTATGCGGAACTGTTGAGCCGCCATGCCGGCAACAAACTGCTTGCTCCGACGGCTGCGGCCTTGGCCGAGGCGTCGTTGGCGGCTGGCGACCGGTCCTGGTCGTCGGAACTTTTCGCCTCGCTAACGCGCGAAGGCAACTCGGACGATTATGTCGCCCGCGGCCTGTCCGGGCTGGCCTGGAACCAGCAGCAGTCGGGTGAAACGGAGCAAGCCGCCGCGACGTTTGCTCAGCTCCTCGAGCGATTTCCCAAGCACCGACTGGCTGCCGAAGCGGCCCTGGTCCGAGGCCAGCTCTTGGAGCAACTCGAGCAGCGTCAGGACGCCGTGGCCATGTATCGCCGCGTGCTTGACGACTATGCGGACAGCCCGCATCGGGCGCCGGCCCTGCTCGGCGCCGCTCGGGTCAGCCAGCAGCTCGGCCAGGACGCCGATGCGGCGGCGTTTTACCAGCGGCTCGATCAGGAATTCCCGGAATTGCCCGAACGTGAATCGGTGCTGTATGAATGGGCCTGGGCGTTAAAAAAGTTAAATAAGGCGGCCGAGGCCGATCTGCTGTTCGAACGGCTCCGCAACGCGGCGCCCCGCGGCCCGTTTTGGGCCGACGCCGTGTATCGCCTGGCCGAGCGCACAAGCAAGCAGAGAAGTACGACCGGGCCAATCAGCTTTTGACCGAGTTGCTCTCAGGCGATGCAGGCCCCAAGGTCATGCCTCACGCCTTGTACTTGCAAGCCCAGGTCGCCGTGAGCGAGAACAAATGGGACCGCGTGACGCCCCCGCTAACCCGTTTGATCGAGGAATTCCCTGACAGCCATTTGACGCCTTTGGCTCGCTATTTCGTGGCGGAGGCGGCCTATCGCCAAGGCGACTATGAAACAGCGGGCCGGGATTTCGAGGAATTGGCTGCAGCCAGCCGCGACAGCGAAGCGAGCTGGCTGCCGATGGTCGCATTGCGTCAGGCGCAGATCCTGGCTTTGCAAAAGAAGTGGCCCGAGGCGCTCGATTTGGCGCAGCGGATCGCCGCCGAACACCCCGATTTCGAACAGCAGTACGAGGTCGATTACCTGATCGGCCGCTGCCTGGCTAACGAAGGCCGATTTGACGAGGCGCGCGACGCTTACCGCAAAGTTACCCGCAGCAAAACCGGCGGCAAGACCGAAACAGCCGCCATGGCCCAGTGGATGATCGGGGAAAGTTATTTCCATCAAAAGAACTACGAGACGGCCGTGCGAGAGTATCTAAAGACGGAGATTCTCTACGCTTATCCGACCTGGCAGGCAGGCGCCTTGCTGCAAGCCGGCAAATGTCATGAGATTCTGGGCGAATGGAAACAGGCCAGCGAACTGTACGCACGGCTGCTGAAGACGTATCCCGAAACGACGTTCGTGGAAGAAGCCTCGAACCGTCTGCGCGAGGCGCAGACGCAAGCCGAAGGCGAGAGTTGAGCCGGCGGTCGAATGCACGCATTATCCGATTGAGGTCCCCTATGCTCCCGATGAGAAAGTTGCCCCCACTGCGCTTCGCATTGCCGGCGGCGCTCACGGTTCTGGTCGTCGCCTGCGCCGCCATGGCGTTCGCGCAAACTTCGGACGGGGCGCCCTCGGAAGCGACTGCGGAACAAGCGGAAGCGCCCCGCGAATCGCGCGGCACGGCGGCGCCCGTCTCGACGGGCGATCTGATTCCGCAGAAGAATCTGTTGCAAATCATGCAGGCCGGCGGCCTGCTCATGATTCCGATTCTGTTCTGTTCGTTCATCACGCTGGTGTTTGTATTCGAGCGGGCCGTCGCCTTGCGCCGCGGCCGCGTGATTCCCGGCCCGTTCGTCAAGCGGTTTTTACACCAACTCAGCGAAGGCCAACTCGACCGCGAGCAAGCTTTGGAGCTTTGCGAGCAAAGCCGCAGCGCGGCGGCCGGCGTGTTCGCCGCCGCCGTGCGCAAATGGGGCAAGCCGGCCGTGGAAGTGGAACAGGCCGTGCTCGACGCCGGCGAGCGAGCCTCCAACGGTTTGCGAAAGTACGTGCGCGTGTTCAACGCCGTTTCAACGATCACGCCGCTCTTGGGCTTGCTCGGCACGGTGTTGGGCATGATCAAGGCCTTCAACGACATTTCGACCTCCGACGCCATGGGCCGGCCCGAGTTCCTGGCCCGCGGCATCAGCGAAGCTCTGATCACGACCGCCGCCGGATTGTCGATCGCCATCCCGGCCTTGGTCTGCTACCTGTTTTTCGTGGGCCGCGTCGATAAGTTGATTATTGAACTGGACGCGCTCGGCCAGCAAGTCGTCGCCGCAGTCTCGCTGGAAGGCTTGCAAACCGCCAGTCAAACAAAGCCGACCCGGGCCAGAAGAGAAACGGCCGCGTAAATAAAGGAAAGTTCCGCGTTTCAAAGGCCCCGTTGAAAGCTCCAAAGTCCGAGCTCGGAAACAAGCAAGACGTCATGGCTGCAAGCTCCTAACTCCTCTCTCTTCTTCTCCTAACTCCTCAGTCCGCCATGCCGCTCAAAACGCACGCAGACGAAGCTCCCTCGCTCAACCTGACCTCGATGGTTGACGTGTTGTTTTGTCTGATCTTGTTCTTCATGGCGGCTAGCAAGTTCACGGAGTTGGAACGCAAGATCGGGTTGCAAGTGCCGGAAGTCGCGGACCGGGGAGGCGCTGACCGACGCGCCGGCGAAGAAAACCATCAACGTCTATCGCGACGGCGTGATTGAACTGGACAAAAAACAGGTCGGCAGCCTGCAAGAACTCACGGACCTGCTGGCCGAAGCAAAGCGGCAGTACCCGGATGTCGGCGTCATGATCCGCGGAGACGGCGAAGGCCGCTATCAAAGGGTGGCTGAAGCGCTCAACGCCTGCAAACAGGCAGGCATCTCGGAACTGGCGATTTCGGTCCGGCTGGCCAATCCGCCGAGGTAGTTTGGTGAACTCGTCGAGCATCGACCGTCTGATCGAGTTTGTAACCGGCCCCCAACTGGTTTGGGGCGTGCTCTGGTTGGGACTCGTGCTGGTCACGCTCACGCTGATGGCCTTGATGGTCACGCGCTGGGGCCAGTCGCGTCCGCTTGGAAAGTGCATGGCCCTGTCGCTGCTTACGCATGCTCTCTTGGCCACTTATGCCATGACGATCGAGATCGTTGGCGTCTCGCCGCAAGAGCCGCTGGTTCGCGCAACGATCGTCGATGAAGCGCCGCCGGCCCTGGAGCGTCCGCAGCCAGAGCAAGGCGAAACCGCGGGCGAGGCCGACGGGAAGCCTTGGGAGCGTATGCCGATCTCGACGCCGGCGCCGCACGATGCCATGCTCGACCGCCCGGAAATGCAGAATTCGCCTCTCAGCGACAGGGCGCCGACCGAGCATTCTCCGTTGTTGCCGGGCGAAATGCCCCAGGATGCCGTGGCGGAATCAGAAGCCGGCGCGTCCCCAGCCTGACGCTCTCAAAACAGACGCCTCGCTGGCTCGCGGCCTGGATGCGACCGATGCCGAATCGATCGAAGCGCCAGCCGCCATGCGACAAGAGGCGAAAGACGCCGGCCGTCGCCGAGGAAATGGGCCTCGAGCGCGCGGCCAGCAATCGCCTGACGCCGGCACTCTCCAAGCCGACGACCAGTTCCGGATTGCCCGAGGCCTTAAAATCGGCGGCGCCTGAGTTGCCGCCGCTCGCCGAGATGCCGGCCAGCGTGACGCAAGCGGAAACGGCGCCGCGGTTAGCGAATGTTCCCGTGCGGACCGCGAGTCCTTTGGCGCCGGAGATGGAATCGCCGGCGGCCAGCCTAAAAGATAGGGAGCGGCGGATGAGCGGCGCCGCAGGTCTGAGTTCGATCGTCGGGCGAGGCGTCCAGCAAGATGCCGAAAGGCGGCTGAACGAAGCGCTCGCGCGTAGTCATGGCGGAATCGCGCCGCCGCGCTCGCTCCTCGTCGTACGGAAGCGGGCGAAGGCGAATTGCCGCCGATCTATCGCTTGCGGCGGGCGCCCAAGCGAGCGGAGATTGCCGAACGCCAGGGCGGATCGGCCACTACCGAACAGGCCGTCAAGGCGGCCTTGAAATGGCTGGCCGAGCACCAACATACCGACGGCCGTTGGGACGCCAGCGTTCACGGCGCCGGGCGAGAGCTGAGAGTCGGCGGCCAGGACCGGAAAGGCGCCGGGGAAAAGTCCGATACGGGCGTGACCGGCCTGGCCTTGCTGGCATTCCTGGGCGCCGGCAACACGCATCTCGACGGCGAATACCGCGACACGGTGGCCCGCGGAGTCGCCTTCCTGCTCGATATCCAAGCCAGCAACGGCAACTTGGGCGGCGAGGCCGACCGATTCGCTTTCATGTACTGCCATGGCATGGCCACGTTGGCGCTGAGCGAAGTCTACGCAATGACCGGCGATGACCGTTTCCTGGAGCCCGTGCGAAGTGCGATCGACTACACCTTGGCCGCGCAGCACCCGACGGGCGGCGGCTGGCGGTACGGCATCGGTGATCCGGCCGGCGACACCAGCCAACTCGGCTGGCAGTTGATGGCGCTGAAAAGCGCCGAACTGGCCGGCCTTGACGTGCCCGCCAAGGCTCGCCAGGGAATGATCCGGTTTCTCCAGTCGGTCGCATCCGGGCGACACGGCGGCTTGGCGAGTTATCGGGCTGGCGAGCGACCGACGGTCAGCATGACGGCCGAAGCCCTGGTTTGCCGCCAGTTTCTCGGATTGGCCCGCTCAAACCCGGCCAGCGACGAAGCAGGCAATTTCATTCTCACCCAGATGCCCGGCCGAGGGCAGCCGAATTTCTACTACTGGTACTATGCCACGCTCGGCATGTTCCAACTGCAAGGCGACCACTGGCGCCGCTGGAACGACGCCCTGGCCGGAACGCTGGTCGCCCGCCAGCAGACCGAAGGCTCGCTTGCCGGAAGCTGGGACGACGACGACGTCTGGGGCGGCCATGGCGGCCGGGTCTATACCACGGCGATGGGCGCCTTGTGCCTGGAAGTCTATTACCGCTTTCTGCCGCTCTACGTCCGCGCCTCCGCCTTGGACGACGGCAGCTCAGACGAGGACGGTAAGTAGTTACGGCTATTGCGCATGCGCCGTTTCCTGAAATCCTCGCCATGGTGGAATTTGTTTGACACCGGCGCGCGTGCCGCGATACAATGTTCAAGTTAGGGAGCGGTCGGTGCGGCTTTCCAAGCGCCCGGGATCTTCCTGGCGCCTGCCTGTATCGAATCGAAGGCGGTCTGTTCGCCTTCGCCCGCCGGCTTCAGCACAACGTTTTCGCGAGCACACGGCCATGTATCCCCTCTTTGCGATGTTCGGCGTCGGCCCCATGGAATTGGTCATCGTGGGCGGGATTGTCCTGTTGCTGTTTGGCAACCGATTGCCGAGCTTGATGCGGTCGCTGGGCCGGAGCGTGGTTGAGTTCAAGCAGGGCGTGCGCGAAATTGAAGACCACAAGGACGAAGAGCAGGAAGAGTCCCCTAAGGCTCCAACGAACTCGTAGTTTTCGATCTGACGGTTGATCGAAGAGAGTGCTTCCACCAGGAACGAGGTTGATCTTCGATGTTCGGTTTGAATCCGATGGAAATGTTGATCGTGGGCGCCGTGGCGGTGCTGTTGTTCGGCAATAAGCTGCCCGGTGTGGCCCGTTCGCTCGGCAAAAGCATGACCGAGTTCAAGAAGGGATTGTCGGAAGTGCAGCAAGAGAGCGTGCAGTAGGTTGCGATGCAATGAAACGCGACGCATTCAAAGGCGACAACGGCAACCGCACTCGAGCGTGTGCGATTGTCGACGGTTTGCCGGCTTTTCGGCCAACTGGCGGCGGTAAATTGATTCTTCAGTAGAACTAGTGCGGGATATTGCCATGTTCGGTTTGAATCCGATGGAATTGATGATCGTGGGCGCCGTGGCGGTGCTGTTGTTCGGCAACAAGCTGCCCAGCGTGGCCCGTTCGCTCGGTAAAAGCATGACCGAGTTCAAGAAAGGCATGACGGACCTTCATGAGGAAGTCCGCTCGGCCGGTTCTTCGAGCCCTGCCCAGGTTTCACGGTATCACGAAATCGACGATCGCGAAGAGGCCACGGCGCCCAAGTTCGAGCCGCCCGCGGCCGAACCGGTCGCTGAAGCTGCCTCCGAGAAGCCGGTCGAAGCCTGAGTGATCCGGTTTCATTTCGCCTGAAATTCTTCCGCGATGGTCTTTCGCGCCATCGACGGGCGGAGGGATTTGTCCTATATTTGGGCGGCTGTCTCCGGCAGCCACTCTTGGGCGGCTAGCTCAGTTGGTTAGAGCGCTATCCTCACACGGTAGAAGTCACAGGTTCGAGTCCTGTGCCGCCCACTACCCCCGCATTGAACGCCGTGCAAACCGCGAGAAATACCCGCATTTTCACGACGTTTTTCGCATTCGGCCTCTGCTTACCTTGCCCACGTTTGCGTCGCCTTCCGCGCGATACTGCGAGCAACGAGTGTGCGCGATCAACCCTCGCCCGGCCCAAATCCTCTTCGGTGATGCGCAAGTCATGGCGGGCCGCTACGGTCGTCGAGTTGCCGACCCACTGACAAACCACGTGGCCGAGGAAGTGTTCGGGCGCACTTCAGTATCACCGCGCGGTGCGCGACACAGACTGCGATCCCATCGCATAATCTGGGCGTTCAATGGGCGCCTAGCGGACCTCGTAGGCGGATGGCGAAGGAAATCGCTCCGCAAGAAACCTTACCAGGTCATCGTTCCATCCGGTGTCGTCACAGTTCAGGTATCTCTTCCCCTCGCACTGCCGTGCGATCGTTTCGTAGTCGGTCGGCTGATAAAAGCCGGCCTTGGTTTTCATCTCGCTCAGGAACTCCAAATCCGCCCGAGCATGCTTTAAATGCGTGGTTCTGAATGGTCGTATATGCGATCGGGCCGTAGAACGGATCTTCCGTGATGAAATCGCGAAAACGGCAGTAGGCCTCCAGCACCCGGGCCTTCGTCAAATAGGTGGGCACGTGCGTCTCAAAATTGTAGACGGGATAGTCAAAGCGTTTCAACAAGTCATACGTTCGCCACAGCGAGTCTTTCCATAGTCCCCGGCCTCGGACACGGATGTCGTCCAGATTCTCAAGTACGCGGTCCTTGCAAATCTCGCTTTCAGGGACGAAATCGAGCAGAAAATAGTCGTCGCAGAACGACAGATATTCGTGGTCCAGCTCGGGAATCAGCGAGGCGAAGAAGTTGAGCAGGAAGAAGTTCCGCAACGGCAAGCGGAAATTGGAGATTCCGGCAGTATATTCGTGAGGCACGTGCTCAATGATTGCCTTGTCGACCGACAGGAAATGAGGACGGTCGCCGAACACCCACACTTTGCGGATGTACGGCAGATGCCGCCTCACGCTACGGAGCGAGAATCGCAATTCCAGGTCCTGCGTCGCGCTGTGCTTGAAAATATAGACGATGTCCATGCTGGTCTTCTCTTGTCACTCGCCCTTGCCTGCCGCTTCGCTCATGAACCGCCCCGTCGGCTTAAGCCGTGGGAGGTCGGAATATCGAGGCGAGGCTGCGACGAACTCTTGCCCGACGAAATCCACGTACTGAAATGAAAACGAAAAAGGTTCATTTCGCAGGCAGCAGTGCAGCGACTTTCGACTGCTGAGAAAATAACCGAAAGGCGGTCCCGTGAACGCCCAACACTTCACCCAGCTCTTTAGCGGCGTCAATCGCGGCAACGCGCACGCTCTCCCAGTTCCAATCATCACCGATCAGCACCGCTGAGGGGAATAGCCGCCGAATTTCAAAGATGTCCGCTTTTACGGCGTCGTAAGAATGGTCAGCGTCGAGATAGACCAAGTCAGGCTCCAGCCCGTGGCGGGCGATTTCCTCCAGGCCCTCGCGAGTCGCCATTCTCACCGGCAGGATGCGGTCGCGAAACGACCAGCAACGCGACAAGAAGGCCTCGTAAAGCACGGGCAGCAAGGAGGCCAGCTCGGGTTTCCGCTGATGTTCCGGGCTGCCTTGCCAATGGTCGACTGCGATGACGTGTGCGTGAGGCGCTGCGCCGGCGATGAAACGGGTGGATAAGCCCAGCCACGAACCAAGCTCGATTACCAATTTCGTACGCTCATTGAGCGAGGCTTTCAACAACGCCTGCGTAGATTCAGACAGCCAGCCGTGCTGTTCGTTAGGCGGCACGGCGGGCCTTTCGGCAGGCCAAGGATGCGCCGCCCACAAGTTGCGGAGCTGTTCAGGTTTTTCCAGCGGAGGGTCCGCGACCGCTGTGGCCGGCGGAGCCGACGAATTCTGCGGTTCCTTCGTGTTGCTCGACGTGAGCTGCAGGTTGTACGTTGCGAAACGCTGCGTCTGAGCGCCGGCGTCCTCCCAACTGAAAGCATACGAGCCGATGTGCCTTAATCGAACCGTCGTGTCGGCCCAGATCAGGTAGCCGCACTGCCGTGCGCGCTCTGAAAATGCATAGTCCTCCGCCAGATACCAGTGACCGCCGGGTTCCGGATGCAACAGCGGCATAAAATAGGGAACGACTGTCCGACCAAAGCGCTCGTTGCAATTCGGCAAACCAAGTTCCTGCTGCAAATCGATAAATACCTGACGCCGCACCAGGAGAAAGCCTGTCGCTGCATAGAGCAGTTCCTCCAGTCCGCCGCCGGCGCCGAAGACGATGTTCTTGACGCCGGGCATGACATGGCATGACAAGGCGCGTTTCCCTTTTTTCGGGTAAATACCGCATATGATCGGCAGTTGGTGCGACCTTAACCGCTCGACGTCCTCCGGCCGAAATGCCACATCCGAGTCGACCCACATTAATTCCTCGAAGCCGTCCCTCAAGGCGTCAGTCGCCATCTGATTTCGCGCCTGGTCAATCGCTGCATAACCTCGCACACGACGGACTGTATAGCCTCGTGCCTCCAGCTTCCGTAGCGAGTCGTCGCACTCTGGCTCGATGTGACCGCCCACGGGCGTCAGAATCACGCATTTCTTCGGGTCGAGGGCGCCGTTCAGCGCAGCGATCGGCTGGGACGGCCGGGGAGTGGAACGGTCTAACCGATAACCGAGTCGTTCAGCCAACGGCCCGACTTCGCGTTCGAGAATGGCCGCCTGATTTTCCGGAATTTCGGCAACCGGCCGAGGGCCGCCGTCGCTGGGATTGATCTCCGCACTTTCCCTCGACAACTCGAAGCCCAGGTAGTGCTCGATCGCCTCCAGCGCGCCGCTGCGCAAATCTTCGTAGCGAACGAGCAGGCCCTCCAAACGTTCGGCATTTTGCAGAAACCCGGTCACGAGTTCGCTCCAGTGCGAACCGAAGACGCTCGCCGTAAGCGGGCGGCCAGGCCAGGTGTGATACCATTTCCACCCCGCGTTAAGTCGCGCGGCATATGATCGATACGCGTCGTAGGGGCTTCGATACAAGAACAGGAGCTTTGCGCGGGGAAAGAGCCACTTGAGATAGCAGGCGTGATCCGCCGTAAGCCGGACCTCCTTCAAGCCCCAGTTTGCGGCCCCTACCCGCCGAGCCGGTTCGGCGAATAAAGTTTCAAAGAAGCGCAAATGTGCGTCGAAGAATTGCGCCGGTTCGGGATAGAGGTTCGCCACGAACCGTCGACTCAGTGAGGCGGGTTCTTCTCCACGATAAAAGAAGTGCGGCTCCGGCCATGCGTGCGTGAAGCTGCGCAGAGACCCGGCTAGCGAATCAATCAACCCGCTGTGACCGTAAGGCTCTCCCCAGATAAAACAATGCGGCATCAGCAAGCGTTGCAGCAACGTCGAACCGCTGCGCCAACCGGCGGACAAAATGAACACCGGCGTTTCCCGACTGGGACTGATTAAGCCAGGCCAGCGACTTTTGAATCGCTTCAATTCCGCTGGCAATTGTCGGCTGAGAAGTGGAATCGCCCAACTTGGCTCCCCCTAAATACGGCGCCGATGCGCAATGAACGCGAAAAGATTACGTTGTTACGCGGATTCGCTCAAAATGCAACACGTCACAATATTTCCAGCCCACATCATCCTGTGCAGCAACGTACACGGCATTTGCACGCCAGCGGCTAGCAGAGGAAAACGCGAGATGCACGCACTTTATACTTTTCTAATAAAAATGTGCTTGCAATGCGACTTCAGCTCGTTACATAACACCACGATGGTCGGCGGGCTTCGCTCGTAGACGTCTCGATTGAGTCGACGCAGCCAGGCAAAGCCTGACGCGACGACTTCAGAGCAATGGTCACCTTGCTAGGTGAAGGGTTGGATCGGTAACTCGGGCGTCCGGTTCAGGGAGCAGTTTTCAAGACAGCTTTTGCTCTCTCTAGCGGCAAAGCATCTGGAAGGAGTCGCCATACGGCAAGGCATGCGCATCGCTTCGCAGCCGAAGCGACGGCTATGCCTTTGCTTGGGCATTCTTGACAGCGGCGGCAGTTAAACTTCCGCCTCTGCCACTTGTTTTTTTCTTAGATCGACAAGCGTTCTCGAGCGACCTTAATCGCTGGGGTGTACGAAACCTGTACGCACTTGCGCTCGGCTCTCGCGCTGCGCGTGTTTACGCTCGCGGTGCGCAGATCGAGCGCCTCTAGTAAGGGGACAGCGACATGTCTTTCGGCGGAAAGAGGCGTAAATCAGCGGGAGCAAGACGGCAACGAGCTCGGCAACAAGCTGACCGGGAAGTCCGAAGGCGCGTGACAGGCAGGATCTTCGCGCTCTCATCAATGCCGGCTATCGGCGGGGCGCGAAGGCCTATCGATGCGTCGGCGACGGCTCTCGGCAAGAGGTTCGAGACTTCCCGGTTTTCGGAGCTAAGGCGCTCGCCGGTATTGGCGAATACCCGTACACCATCTGGCGATCGATCGATCCCGATTCGCCTACGCCGCCGCAGCCGCTCAGAGCAGGTAGCCCGAGGGCGATACCGGACAACTGAAGAATGAAGCCGAACCGATCCGCGGGATGCTCGAGGCTTGGGCGCCCGGCGCTGTGGAGGGGCTGCGCGCCAGCGAACCCGAGCTACCCGATGAACTTGATGATCGCGCCCAGGACGGTGCAGAGCCGCTGCTGGCGATCGCTGCACATGCCGGCAACGGATGGCCGGAACGTGCACGCGCTGCGCTGATCGAAGCTACATGCCGGCCGGCCGGACGAGGCCGATTCTCTCGGCGTCCAATTGCTTGCCGACATACAACGTTCATTTCGAGGCCGGGACCGACTACCGACGGCAGGTCTGCTCGAGGAGTTGAACGGCCTCGAGGAGTCCCCTTGGGGGTCTTGGAGTAGGGGCGCCAGCCTAAACGCTCGGGGATTGGCCAAGATCCTCGCGCCTTATGGCATTCGGAGCAGGGTGATCCGGGTTGAGGGTGGGACCGCGCGGGGGTACCGACGAGAGCACTTCATCGACCCTTGGAACCGCTATCTCCCCCCGGAGGCACCCGCTAGACGTAACAAGCGTAACAACGGCTTAGACAAGCCAGAAACGGGCTCTTCAGAAGCGAAACAAGAGCCTGCCGTGTTACGGACCGAAAACGTCCGTAAACCGCATGAACAAGCCAGAGTTACGGTTGTTACGGATGAAGGGCGTGGAGAAGGGGCGGCGAGCGCGAAACTAACAGCTGCATTGGACCGGGTGAGCGCTCTCTACGAGCGCGTCCCCGCGGATCGCCGGCCCGAGATAGCCGGCGAGCCTTGGAACTCACTTGAAGCTGAGATTGACGATGCGCTAGCCGCCGGCGATGAAGAGGCCGCCATGCGTGCCGTTTTTTCATGGCAGGCGCACGCCGAGGCGACGTTGACGAAGGCGGTTGCCGCGTGAGCGATCCGGACCCGATCACCCTCTAGCGGAAACCGTCGAGGCAATCATCGACGGCTTGGCCGATCGCCTATCCGGCTGCCAGTCGCCGGCCAGCCTGATCGACGTGTCCGAGGCTGCCCGGCGCCTTGGAGTCGGTCGCGATTGGGTCTATCAGCATTCCGACGAACTTGGGGCTGTACGCCTCGGGAGCGGACCAAAAGCACCCCTGCGCTTCGACCCCGAGCGGGTTGCGGAAGCCGTGGCGGCTCAGGCCGGGCCACCTAGGCCCGCGCCGGCGCCGCGACGCCGCTACGTGCCGCGCCCCGCCGTGGAGTTGCTTCCGGTTGGCAGGAACAGCGAATGAACTGCGCCGGCCAGCGACAACAGCACGGAACAGCCGGATCGAGCCGAGGAATCGCCTTGTGCCTCGGCTCGGTTCCGGTTTCTCAACCGAACAAGAGGAGTCCGCAATGAGCGAAACAGAAAGACAGATTCCACACCGATTCAAGGCCGTGGAGGAGCTAACGGTCGCCGAACACCTCGAGCGCCGGCGGACCGGCAAGTTGCCCGAGACAGCCGAGTATCGCTCACCGCCGCGACGTGCTCGAGCGCCATGGCCTCAGCGACAGCGATGAGGAGCCCGCGCTCTCGAGGACATGACCCCCGCCGACCCATGCTCGCCGCAAGTACGGCGACTGACCGAAGGAGCAAACCGTGAAGAAAGCAAGGCGCACCCGACGAACAACGCTGTTCGGGCTGAGCGAGAGCCAGTTGCTGCCCCTCGCTCTGCCCGGCACGCCGAGAGAGATAGCGGCGGCGAACGAAAGGCTGCACGCCGCGTGGCAACGGTTCCGCGAGCTGAAGGCAGAGGCCAACAACCTGCGAGCGCAAGCCAAAGCGGCACCAAGCCATGACGAGCTGGCCGCCCAGGCAGCCATCGATGCGGGTGAGCCGGTGCCAAAGCCCACCGCAGCCGGCAAGGAGCAAAGGGCCGCCGAGGCCCACCGCAATGTGGTGGCATCCGAGCAGGTGGTGAAGGCCCGGACGCGGGATCTGTATGACGCGATGGAGGACAACCGCGCCGAATACCTAGCTGCTCGGGAGAAGGCGTTTGACAAGGCGCGCGGCGACCTTGCTGAGTTGGTGCAGCGAATTCTGGCCTGCCTGCCGCGCCTTGAAGCCGAGGAGGGACTACTGCTGGCGGCGAAGCGCTGGGAGAACAACCCCAACGCACCGATGAATCTGGCTAGCCGCGACCCGGAAGCGGTAATCCAGCGCCGGTACGACAAGGCCGTGACAGCTGCCCGCAAGGCACGGCCTGAGGCCCAGGTGGGGCGAACCGCACCTCGTTGCTTGGCGCGCTCGTGGTGCTGTTGGAGCAGGGAGGGTGAGTCGGTGTGGCAGGCCAATCCGCCGGCAGATTTCCAGCGGGGGAGGGGGGTACCCCCGACGCGACTCACAGGGGGATCGGGAGGGGCTGCGGCGGCGCGCGCCGGCCAACCCAACGCGGGGGGTCCGTACGCCTGCTAGCGACTGTGGTTGCCGTCTCCGCTATGGCCTCTTAGTCACCTCGATCGAGAGATTGTGAATCTCGGTGTTGTTGGGCGCATGGTCTCGATCAGAAAGTGCCAAAAGGATGGAGATGATTCCAAGCAGCACGGAAATCCAAGCGGCCAAGGCCTCCTTGGATCGCACCCCATCCAGCCATGGAAAGTTCGTGGAGACCTGAGGCATTTCTGCACGGAGCGTCGCGAGGGTTTGCTCAACAGGGGCTGGCTCTTGCTGGAAGCGCTGGAGGAGCAATTGAAGCCGATGCAGGTCAGCGTCATCGCTATCTGCCAACAAACGGATACTGCTTTCAACCGCGGTGTAGAAGCCATCAACAGCGCGTCCGGTCCCACCGCATTCAGGGCAGCGCATCGAGACGTTCTTGAGCGAGACGCTGGTGCCGGGTCCGAGTTCAATGCCTCCCGCGCCAAAGACCACCCCGCAGTCGTCGCAAACGAACGGAACGTGCATGGCCTGAAGACTAGTAACCGCTGGTGCGTCCAGGCGGGATCGTTAGGATGGCTTCGCAAACGCAAATGCCCCCGCGTCGTGCAACCGACCGGGGGCGTGGCGCCCGAGGTACAAGCTCAGGCGCGGTTTCAGGCTAGAGCGCCTGAGGCCCGCTTTGGGACTTCCCCGGTGCCTAAGACGGAGGAGGTACAAGCATGCCCCGTAATCAGATCCTGTCCGGCGCAGCAAGCTAATGGCCGTCAACACGGGGAACAGGGCCGTTGGCAGCGTGCTCGAGCCCTAAAAGGAAGGTCGGGCTTGGGCACTGCGCTTCAGGGCCTACGGCAAGCGCCGATACCTTCGGCTCGGCACAGCTAAGGAAGGATGGAACCGACAGCGGGCCGAGGCGGAGCTGCGGCACATTCTCGCTGACGTAGAGCGGGGGCTTTGGAAGCCTCACGAGTCCCCGGTGATCGCGCCGCCGTCTGATGTGCCGACTTTCCACGAGTTTTCGAGCACGTGGTTGGCCGGGCGCGTAGGCGAACTGCGACCGCGGACAATCGCGGACTATCGGTGGGCGCTGAGCTACCACCTGCTCCCGGAACTTCAGCACCATCGGCTCGATCAGATCACCGTCGCGGTGGTCGATAACTACAAGGCCAAGAAGCTCGAGGAAGGCAAGTTAGGACCGGCGCAGATCAACAAGACGCTGAAGCTGTTGGCGCAGATCCTCGATATGGCGATCGAATACGAGTTGCTTGACCGCGCCAACCCTGCTCGAGGCCGACGCCGGCGGGTCAAGGAACCTAAGCCGCAACGCACTTGGGTTGAGGCCGAGCAGCTAATGGCCCTCCTCGATGCCGCGGCCCCGACAATGCGTCCCGTCATTGCCACGCTGGCAGGCGCTGGGCTGAGAGTCGGGGAGGCCGTAGCCCTGAATTGGCGGGATGTGACCCTCGAACCGGAACGTTGATCGTCCGCAGTTCGAAAACTCGATGCCGGCACCGGGAGGGAGGTGGATATGCCAGCGGGCCTAACCGAAGCTCTGAGCGAATGGCGCGCCGCCCGGCGTACCTGCGGCCCGGCCGACCCAGTGCTGGTAACCCGCGCCTCCCGCCGGCAAACGGTCACGAACATTCCGAGCCGATCCGGATCAAGGCGACGATCAAGGCGGCCAACAAACTCCTAGCCGAGCAGGAGATTGAGCCGATCAGTAGCAGCGTGACGCCACATTCGCTGCGCCGGACCTGACGCCAGCATCAGGGCGGCCGCCGGCGACCACCCCGTTTACATCGCCGAGCAGCTCGGCCACGAAGACCGGGTTTCACGTTCCGCGTCTATCAGCGGTCCGCCAAGCACCGCGATCGACTCTCTGGCGACCACCTCGCCGCCTATGATCGGGCACTGTCATGGGCAGCCATGGGCAGACAGAGCACCCTCGAGGCAGATGAGGGTGGGGGTATGTCCCCTGCGGCAACGGCCATAAACCGCACTATCAAGCCGTAAACCCCTAATCCGGGCCGGTAGCTCAGCTGGTTAGAGCAGCGGACTCATAATCCGTAGGTCCCTGGTTCGAGTCCAGGCCGGCCCACTAGAAAAGCCCCGCTAATCGCCATGTTTGGCGGTTGACCACAAACGGCGAGAAAGCCGACTGCAACGATTCTGCAACCCTTTGGCCGCTCAGTCGACGACGAGCGCCGCAATCGTCGCCGCGGCGTCCTCCTGCAAGCCCGGCATGACGTGCGAGTAGACGTCGAGCGTGAAGCTCACCGTGGCATGGCCGAGCCGCTCGGAGACGACCTTCGGATTCACGCCCGCCTGAAGCGCCAGGGACGCCCAGGTATGCCGGAGGTCGTGCAAGCGGATCCGGGGCACGGTGAACTGAGCTACGGCGTCCTGAAAGGGCTGAAGCGGCGTCGAGCCGATCCGCTCGACGACTCGCCGGACGTTGAGATCGTAGGAGATGAACGTCGACGGCCGGACGGTGGCCCGGATCGCCGGCAACCATTCGTCCTCGAGGAACGCCGCGAGAGTGAGCTTGTCCGGCGTGACGTACTCGCCGCGCTGCAAGCGGCCGAGAATCTCGACGCGGGCAGCAAACGTGTATCGGCTGCTTCCCGAGCCAAGTTCCCCCCGCTCTCTTTCTACCAGTAGTAAGAGTGTCGCAGGGTGCGACACAACGGGGGGAAGCTGTTGAACTTCCCTCGCCGTTCCTGGCCGACAAGCCTCCCGTCGCTCGGATCGCCCCTCTCGGAAACGGCTTGTACCTGCCCGGAGCCCGACCCGATCCGAATCGGCAAGACCCGTCGGTGCCGTAGTTGCGCCGGGATCGTCGAGCGCCAAGGACGGCTAGACGCGGGACCGACGCCACCGAATAGGAAGCAGGAAGACGCCGGCCCCGGTGGCAAGCAAACGGCCGAAGCCGACCTCAGCTTCGCTGGACCACCCGAAACTCCACCAGGAGGGGGAAGGCGATGAGCCTCAGCATCACGCACGTCGCCAGTCGATGCCCGAGGGCCAGCGCCCCGACATGAACGGCGACGCCTGGCTTCAGCTCGAGATCGAACTCGACCTCGCATGCGGGGCGGGCGGGTACACGGCGGCTCGGTTCACCGTTCAGCCTGAACCGAAACAGCGCACCGTCGCCCGCTCAGCGGCGGGCTCCCAGGCGCTTGACCAGCTTGCGATAGACGTTGAAGGCTGGCTTCTTCGTGTAATCGCTCCGCAGCAGGCCGAAGTACTGCTGGAAGCTCGGTCCCTCGCTGTTGTTGTCCCGCAGGTTGAACCAGCGGAAGTCGCTGATGTTGTAGGTGCGGCGATAGCGGTTGGCAGTCCGCACGAACTCCTTCGTCGCCGTTACCTGGACATCCTCGGAACGCCCCGGTCCCGTCGCATACCCGGTCTCCTCGATACGCAGCGGCGTCTTGCGGGTGAAGCCGGCTTTTGGCATGAAGCACTGGCGCGTCTGGGCGACGCCCTCAAGCCACGTGTCACCGTAATCGACGATCGTTGTCGGATGGAAAGCGCCCGGATACCAAGTCCCGGGATAGATGTCGAGCCCCACCCAGTCGGTGTGCTTGCGTAGCCGCTTGCCGCCGATGCGCCCGATCTTCTCCCAGAATGCGGCATCGTTGTCCTCGCCGGTCAAGTCGAAGCGCCAAGCGTAGTTGAACCCGATCTGCAGCTGGTCGTAACCGAGCCGGCGTGACTCACGGTCAGCCGTGATCACCCCCCGGACCAGCGCCCTGGGCGCCCGGTCGTAGTAACCGTCCGAGGTATTCGGTGAGATCCCAATGTTGACCTCGTTTGTGAGCTGGAGCCCGGTCACGTGCTTGTTCGGACCGAACTTGCGGACGACCTTCTTGACGTAGCGCAGCCACTTATGGATGTTGCCGTTGTCGGCGTCGGCGGGGTGGTAGCGGACCTGTAACTCGACGTCGAGGCCGAGGCGAGCGTACCGGCGCGCCAGTCGCTTGAACTGCCGGATGCCCGCGTTGCCATCGGACATGAACAATCGGTTGAGCCGGACCGCGAAATAGCGATGGCCCTTCAACTGCTTCAGGGCAGCGTCGGCCTTGCCCTCGTCTTCGGGAATCACCGGAACGGTTTGCCCGGACCCTGATTCCCCGGCAAGCCGCGGGCCAGTCCCGAAGCGGATGCGGGGACCGTCCTTTGGTGTGTCGTCGGCGTAGCTCTCGAGGCAGTTGGGGTCCGGCTTTGAGGCGGGCGGGGTCTTGTTGGGCGGAATCTCACCGCCGAGATCCAGCGGGATCGCCGATGCCGTTGACGGCACGACGGCGGCTGCCACTAGGCATATCGCCGCCCAGCGGGCAGCCTGTCGCTTGTTGCGATGTGTGGCGCGCTGAGCCCATGGCAAGTCCGGCGCCGATGTGCCCCCGCTCCGCCTTCGGCTTGCCAGTGGTTCGCCCTCAACCTGCTCCGACATCGTTCTCCTTCTCTTTTCCGAAACCCGCCCCCGTTGTATCGCGGTTACCGGCCGACGCGCCCTCTCCTGCTGATATGAGTCTGGTGCTTGCCGTCGAGGGCAGTTCGGTTTTCCCTGGTCCTTCTCGACCGGGATGACGGCAGCATCGATCACGTCGGGGTTAACAGATGACTACCTCGACCTCGGCCGACGTCTGGCGAGGCGGCCGTCGTTCGGATGCGGCGCATGAGCGGTCTGGGATTGGCGAGCAAGCTGCGAAACCGAAGGTCACTGGTTCGAATCCAGTCGGGCGCGCCAAGGGATTGCCTGGCAACGCTGCTTTTCGGGCGGTCCCCGTGAACGCTTCCGGAGGCCGTGGCCCTTCTACGCCCTTGCAGTAGCCGGGGTCCAGCCTAGGGCGGGAGGTGTGCCTGCTTTCCGCAGTCATCCTGCCGGTGCGAGTTCGGGTTGTGGGTAACGCTTCGCCAGCCTCGTACCGAGAGCACGAACGGCTGCCAGGCCGACGACGAGTAGAGATATGCCGACGAGGATCTGGAGGCCGCGTTCCTCTGCTTCATAGGCAACCTGCCCTGGGGCGGCGAGAACGAGCACGAGGGAGAACGTGTACAGGCTGTAGCAGAGCCAGTATCTCTTGGCTTGCGTCAGCGCGAGCAGGAACGCGACGATGGCGATACCGGTGAGGACCCCAGGGGGAGGAGCGGCGATCGCCACGGGAATCGCGGCGATCGCCCCGAGCGCAGTGCCGATCGCCTTGTCGCGGATACGATCTTGTTTTCCGATCAGGATGTAAAGGATCAGCACCAGGACCGGATCGGGAACCCAGTAGGGCTCGGTCCACGACAGTGCGACACCGATCGCCGCGCTTGTGCCCAGAATAATGCCGAAGGCGATCGCCACGGCGGCTGCGGCCGGCGGGGAGAGGCGATCTCCCTTGACGACCTCGGGAGCGCCGAAACGGCGCGCGAGGACGATGCCGTAGCAGCTCGCGATCGCGACAACGACGCCGTAGATCACGGCGTCCGTCACCGACGGCACCGGAGGGACAAACGTGGCGGCAAACGGAACCATCAGCAGTGTCGGGAACCACCCGACCCGGAACCCGGCCCCGGCAATGACGGCCACGATCGCCAGCAACGCCACCCACCACCAGTCATAGGCGGCAAGAGCTCCGAGTCCTGCGGCAAGGCCAATGCCAGGGGCGACATACGTCATCCGGCGGGTGCCGCCGATCTTGGAGCCGGCCACGCCGAGAAGAAGCCCGACGAGCATCGCCCAGACACCCAACTCGCCCGCCACAGCGCCCATCAGCAGCGCCGGTAGAACAACCGCCACAACGACCGCCCCAAGAACCTGCATCGCCCTTCGTCCACCTGACGGCTTGTCTTGGGCCGCTGCCGTGCCTCGGCCTTGCGGAACTTCAGGCGGGATGTTCTCCCGAGACATTGCCGAAGTATTGCGGCGTCTCGCCTGAGGAGTCGCCTGGCAAGCGCTGTTACTCGCGGTTCGTCGAAGTGCCCGGGAGCTGTGACCCCGTCGCCCTTTGTCGTGTGCGACAGGCTGCGCGGGAACTTGTACGTCGGCCTACCCCTTGTTGACTCCGACGACCGGTCGAGCTTCCAACCCGGCCCGGTAGGGAGGCCAGCCCGGACGCTCGCCCAACCACCCAACGCCAAGTGAGGGGACTATCCGAAGCCGGATTCCTCCCTGCGGCCTGTGCTTCGAACGCTGACGCGCATGCCAAGTGTTCAATCGTCCTCGCGGCCGGACCGCGTGCGGGTCGGTGCAGATTGCGCGGCGCCCGCTTTGTCCAGAGCTCCCGTGGCAACCAGTCCGGCGAGCTCGGTCCGCGAATGTATGCCGAGCTTCCGGTAGACGCGACCGAGGTGGAAGTCGATCGTCTTCGGACTCAGAAACATGTTCGCCGCGACCTGTTTGTTGGTGGCTCCGTCGGCCACCGCCCGCGCAACTCTGATCTCCTGGGCGGTGAGCTCGTCGGGGTTGGCCATGGGTTCGCGCTTGACGCCCCCGGACGCGGTGAGCTCGGAATCCGTGCGCTCGATCCAAGGTTCCGCGCTGAGACCCTCGAAGATCTCAAGCGCCGAACGCAATCGCTTTCGGGCTTCGACCCGCCTACGGGCGCGGTGCAGCCGGGATCCATAGGCCAGCAGCGTCCGAGCGGTTTGAAATGGCGTCGGGGCGCGCTCGTGGTAGCCGAGTGCAGCCTCAAAATGCGGGTCGAAGCTCTCGCTGCTGACAAGGCCGAGGCCCCGGGCCGCAAACGCGAGCGACAGTGGCACGTTTGCACGCCTCGCCCTGACCGCCAGCGCCGAAGCCACGCGCTCAGCGTCCTCCGCGCGGCCGATGTGGGTGTACGCCTCGATGAGATCGGGGGCCCAGGGAATGTAGGCCGGATCCTCCAGCCCTGATTCAGCGGCGAAGGCCTCGACGCGGACAAGCTCGGCAACTCCTTGCTCGGCACGTCCGTGGCCAAGCTCGAGCAACCCGAGCACCGAATGGCCCCAGGCGACGACCGTCGCCGATCCGACCCGCTCCGCCAGTTCGATCCCACGTTCGAGGTCATCCCGGGCTTCCGCGGTCCTCCCGCGGACAGCGAGAAGCTGCCCGTTGACGACGAGAGAGTAGGGCAGGATGCCGTATTGGCCGTGTTCCTCGGCGAGCTGCGCTGAGCTGAAAACGCTTTCGGAGTCCTCCCAATCCCCGATCCGGTACGCGACGTCCGCCGAGACCGCGAGCAGGTAAGGGAGCAGCCCGAAGGTGTCGGTCGCGCGAGCCAACTCCTTGAGCCGATTGAGCTCGGCGTGCAGGATCAGCTCCTGGCCGGTACACACCCGCGTGTGCATGCCAAGCACCACCGACTGGATCGCCGGGGAGAGGACGTCGATCTGGGCCAAGAGCCGCCCCGCATCATCGAGCGACTCACGCGCATCGGCAGCGGCGCCGGTGAGTGCCACGGTGCCTCCCTCCATCGCCTTGACCTGACAGCGGACCATCGCCGAAGCCCGATCCGGTACTACGGCGGCGGCCCGCCCGGCCGCCAGGGCCGCGGCACGGAACTGCCCGGCTGTGCCCGCCAGCAGCGAAGCATCTGCAAGCATCGGCGCTGCCGTCGCGGGATCGATCGAACTGATCCGATCGGCCTCATCCTCCAGTTGGGAGTGGGCGTCACGGGCAAGGCCGAGGCCGCCGGTCATCTTGACGACGACGAGGGCGTGCCGGACCCTCGCCCGCAGGAGGAGATCGTCGATTTCGGGCTCGGATTCCAGCAGCGCGGCGCAGCGATCGTAAGCCCCGCCCAGCGCCGCCGCCAGCGCCGCCCCATAACGTCGACGGGCAGCGGCGCGGTCCCCCTCGCTGAAGTCCGCCGCCCGCGCGAGTGCATCCGCCGCGACACTGTGGGCTCCGCGAGCGCTCGCCCTTCCGGCGGCGCCGTCGAGCAGCTTGGCGACCGTCTCATCCGGGCCGATTGTCGCGGCGGCGAGATGCCAGGCTTGCGCGTCGGGGCTGCAGTGTTCAGACAGGGCCCGATGAGCGCGGCGTCGTTCCGCTGGAGCGGCATGCTCGTAGGCAGCTGCCTTGACCAACGGATGAGAAAAGTCGATCCGCCCTCCCGCGAGAGCGATAACCCTCGCAGACTCAGCTCTCTCGAACGCCTGCGGGTTGATCCCGATCTCGCGGCCCGCGGAGACCACAGGAGCAAGCTCGCGTCCGGTCGCGCAGGACGCGAGTACGACCGCTGACCGCGCATCATCATCGAGGGCCCGTATCTCGCCCTCGAACGCCTCGGCTAGGGCAGTTCCGACAACTCCTCGGTGGTTGATCGGCGCGATGCCGAGCCGCTGCTCCCTGGTCAGCCGCGAAGGCAGCTCACTCAGAGCCAGAGGGTTGCCGGCGGCGACGTCAACGAGGGCATTGATGACGCTTCCGGTCGCATCCGGCGCCGAACCTCTGATCAGCGTTCGTGCATCCTCTCCGATCAGACGCGGGAGCTCCAACCGTTCCGGCTCGCGCGATCCGAGTAGCGGTCCATCTCGCCCCGGTCGCGCAGCGACCAGCAGGCCGACCCGAGTACCGGAGAGCCTCCGGGCTGCGTATGCCAGGCACTCAGCGGACGGTACGTCGAGCCACTGGGCATCGTCGACCACGACGAGCAAGGGCGTTGATTCGGCGGCATTTGTGAGCAAACGGAGAAATGCCGCACATGTCGCAAATCGGTCGGTCGACGCCCCCGGCGACGGACTGAGGGCCAGCGCCGCCTTGACCGCATTCGCCTGTGCTTCGGGTAGCGCTCCAAGCCCGCCGAGTATCGGATCAATGATCTCGGCGAGAGACACATACGGGAGGTTCCCCTCCACCTCGACCCCTGACGTCCTGATTACGCGTAGGTCCGTCGCTTCCGTGGACGCCCGGGCGAGAAGCGTCGTTTTCCCGATTCCCGGCTCGCCGACCAACAACAGTGCGCCGCCATCCCCCCGCCGCACGTTCTCCACCAAGCGACTGATCCGGTCCAGCTCTCGAGCCCGTCCGAGGAGCATGAGGTCAGGCTACGCCTCGCAGGCTCACGCGCAAGGCCGCTGAAGCTAGGTGATTGCCCGGTGCTATCTCGGTCCAGCGGGCATACGGTCTTGTCATCGACCACAGCCACAAGGAGTGAGACAGATGAGACACGTAGTTGCGGCATTTGCGCTCTCAGGGATGACGAGCGGTCGGGACCACGCACGGCGACCCGAGCGACATCATCCGCGCGAACCGAGGCGATTCCGAGATCCCGGATCGGTCCCGGCCTCCGAGCGCTGACTCACTTGCCGCCGGCGAGGCCGGGCGATACCTCGCCGGCGAGGTATCGCCCCCGACGGAATAGCCGTGTTGCCTTCGGGCTACTATCACCGGCGTGTCGACAGAGCTCAGGCGGATCCGCCGTTGACCAGGTCCTGCGAGGTCGAGCTCTCAACGCCGTTCGAGGACTTCGCCGCTTCGCCCCTGCCGGACACCCTGTGCCTGGATCCCGTACCGCCAAGGCGCTATTGAGTTCATTGAGGCGCGAGCGTAGTAGACGCCCAATAGTGCGCTGCGACGGCGCTCGCGCTGGTCGGCAGAGGCCGACGCCTCCGAAATCGGTAGAGCCCGTGCAATGTCGTCGACCCGCTTCACAAGTGAATCGTGTCTCACACAGAAGACAGAGAACGGTTGTGGTGTCAACGATCCGACGCCGAGCATCCCCGCGACTTGTCTAGAACAGACGTCCAGCCCGCCCGAGAGTGAATTGTCCCCTCTACCTTGCGGTGCTAGGTTGAACCTGAGGCAGTACCGGCGGGAGCACAGCCGCGAGCCTGACTCTCCCGTCCGGGCAAAGGGAGAGTGAAGTGTCTCGGATCAGCTCGGCAAGGCCCTCGGCGGTGTGGATCGTTTTTGCTGTGGTTGCGACGATCGCCGTCACTACGTTGATCACGGCGGGGCGGGCAGAGGCGTTCATCTACTGGGTCACCGACCATCACCCTCTTCACAACGATTGGGAACTTGGCAGCAGCATCGGGCGCGCGAATCTGGATGGCTCGGGCGCGAATCCGGACTTTATCGACGGGATCCCATCCGCTGGGGACCTCGCGGTCGACTCGAGCCACATCTACTGGATCAACCAGGGCATGGACCCCGGCTCGATCGCCCGCGCGAATCTCGATGGCTCGGGCGTGGAACTGAACTTCATCCCGTCCGGGGAAGCGCATCTCAGCGGAATCGCGGTCGACTCCAGCCACATCTACTGGACACACGACGACGAGAGCAGCCTGTACCACCCCTGCTGCCACATCGGCCGTGCGAACCTCGACGGCTCGGGCGTGGATCAGGAATTCGCCGACTTCGGGGGATTGCGCATTGCGGTCAACTCCACCCACATCTTCTGGACCAGCCAAACTGCGGGCGCGATCGGGCGCGCGAAGATCGAGGGCACGAGCCCCGACAACAACTTCATCGCCGGCCTCACTCAGCCCGGGGCTCTGGAGGTCACCCCCAGCTACATCTTCTTTGGCCAGCACCAGGAGGGCAGTCCCGCATCCGTGACCTCAACAATCGGGCGTGCGAATCTGGATGCCAGCGGCTTCGATCCGAGCATCGTCACAGACCTCAACCTGCCGCAAGGCCTCGCCGCCATCGGCAGCGAAATCTTCTGGACCGATCGAAACGAGGGCGGTCAGATCGGGCGCGCGTACTTCTCCGGTGCCGGCCTGAATCGGAGCGTCGTTCCTGGTGCAGGGGACCCCGAAGTGGGTGGGCTCGACGTTGATAGCGGCTTTTCGCCGGACGTCTCGGTGAGCTGGAGGGTCTCGACTGCCGGCGGGCGCCACGTGGGCGCCCTCTCCGTGTTCATCTCCTGTGATGAGCCATGCAACATCGGGCTTTCGGGTCGCACCATAGTCGGCCGGAGGCCCGGCTCTGGGGCGCGCGTAAGGGCGAAGGCCATGCGCCGGAGCTTCAAGTTCCAACGCAGCGAGTTCTCGGTCAAGGCCGGCGAGCCGGTGGTCGAGCCGCTTAAGTACCAACACCAGAAGAGGTCGCTCAGGCAGCTTCGGAGGCTGCTCAGCAAGAAGCGCTTCCGGCGCGGCGCAAAGGCCACGATCAAGATCAGGGGGGCGGATCCCTTCGGGAACTCAACGCGGGAGAAGCTGCAGGTGAAGCGGCTCAAGCCCTGAGGGGGCGCGCCGGCTGGGCTCTCGAAGAAGGGTTGCCGGTCGCCGCCGATGCCCGCAACCATGCGGGATACTCTGACCCCCAGGGTGGTTAGCTCAGCTGGGAGAGCGCCTGCCTACAAGCGGAGGTGCGCGCACGTTTGGATTGGAAGCGGATGGCTTGGCCATGTGGTGTCGAGGCCATTGACTCCATGATTTGGCCTAGCCCATGCGGATGCATCGGCTCCGATTCGGATCTATTTGGGCACTAGAAGCCAGCCAGTGCCCGATACCTCGGCACCCCATCGTCGGGTCCCGTCAAGGCCCGGGTAATGGGACTCCCCGCCGTGAATTCCGTTGTTTTGGAACTGACCGAAGCCACGGCCGAAGATCGCTTCGAGCCGCTCGCGCTGCATTCGGTCTACGAAACCGAAGGTCACTGGTTCGAATCCAGTCGGGCGCGCTTCAGGGGGAGGCCGCAATGCCGCGTGGGCATTGCGACAGCCGGACCGTGCTCGCCGATCTATCGATTACGCGCGATACCGCCCGAAACGGCAAACCGCATGGACACGCGGAACGAAACCATCGCGCAACTACCACGCAGGCGGGATTGGAATCTGGATTCCCCGGGCGGACCGGGCTAGCCCGGTCCGTTTCACAGGTCGCTACCAGCCACCGAATGCCGCGACGAACAGCACCGCGAGGCCGATCAGGAACAGGAGCGGGTGGATGAAGGTTCCAGCCAGCACCGCGACCAAGACGATCGCCACGCCGAGAGCGACCATCGCTCCTCGGCTCATGATTCGCGGCCCTTGCTCCGTTCCGCGACCATGAGGACAGCCTATCTCGGCGCTCAGGCGGGAGGCCCGGCCTGGACGCCTTCGAGCCCGGGCGCCGCTCGCCACGGCCTTACTCATGTCGATCGGGCGACCCAACGCGATCAGCTCGGGCTACGCTCGCTGCCTGATTCCGCATTCGGAAACCTCACGGGTGATCGCGCGATGATCGCCGAGATCGAGTGGGAGCGCGACGCGTGCGGCATCCGGTTTCCCGGGGCGGGCCGATGCGGATCGCGGTGATCGGGGTCGCGGGCAGCGGCAAGACCACGGTGGGCGAGCTCCTGGCCGGGCGGCTGGACTGCCCCTTCCTCGACGCGGACTCGCTCCATTCCGAATCCTGCCGTGAGCAGATGGGACGGGGCGTCCCGCTCACGTCGGAGCAGCGGGACGAGTGGTTCGAGCGGGTGATCGCCGCGGTCGCTTCCGAGCGCGACGTCGTCCTCGCATGCAGCGCCCTGCGTCGGGCCCATCGCGACCGGCTCGGCGCCGTCGATACCCGCATCTTCCTGCTCGAGGTCCCGACCTCCGAATTGCGAAGGCGGCTCGGCGGGCGCCCGGAGCACTTCTTTGACCCGAACCTCTTGGGAAGCCAGCTCGACACGTTCGACCAGCCCGCGACGGAGGAGGAAATCATCACGATCGACGCCGACCGGCCGGTCATGGTGGTGGTCGGCGCCATCCTGGAAGCACTCGGCGTCACGGGGGTCGAGTGAGTTCGCCCCGTGACTCCCCGGCCCTCGTCGTGGTCGCCGCCGAGCTTCCGGATCGCTCTCCCGAGCGCCTCGGGGCCGGCGCCCGGCTTCTCGAGGCTGAGGGCGCATCGACCGAGGAGTTGCTGCGCCTCGTCGCGGGGACCGTCGCGATCGTCGTCGACCCGACCGTCACGGTCGACCGCCGGCTCCTCGACGCCGCCGGCCCGGAGCTTCGGCTGATCGCCAACTTCGGGGTCGGGCACGATCACATCGACCTCGAAGCGTGCCGCGGGCGCGGCGTGATGGTCACCATCACGCCGGGTGTGCTGACCGACTCGACGGCCGAGCTCGCGCTGGCACTGACCCTCGCGGCGGCGCGCCGGATCGGCCCGGCGGAGACCTCGTTGAGGGCAGGGCGCTGGCGGGGCGTGCAGCCCGATCTCGGGGTCGAGCTCAGCGGGCTCTGCTGGGGAATCGTCGGGATGGGCCGGATCGGAACCCGATACGCGGAGCTCGTTCGCCCGATGGCGGGTGAGATCCTCTACGCGGGGCGGAGCCCGGCGAACGTGGCGGAAGACGGCCTCAGCGCCGTCCGGGTGGACCTTCGCGAGCTGCTGTCTCGGGCCGACGTCGTCAGCCTGCACCTGCCGGCGGGCGCCGAGACGGACGGGCTGATCGGAAGCGCGGAGTTGCGCCGGATGAAGCCGGAGGCGATCCTCGTCAACACGGCGCGCGGCTCGCTGGTCGATGAGGAGGCGCTGGCCGCGGCGCTCGCCGCGGGTGAGATCGGGGCCGCCGGCCTCGACGTCTTCGTGCATGAGCCGGAGGTCCCGCAGTCCCTGCTCGATGCGCCGCGCTGCGTCCTGCTGCCGCACGTCGGTTCGGCGACGGTGCGCGCGCGCGAGCGCATGGCGGATCTCGTCGCCGAGAACGTCAGGGCGGCGGTAGCCGGCTCCGAGCCGTCCGACCGGGTCGCCTAGGACGGGTTGGCCGAGGGCGGCCGAAACTTCATCCCATTGAGGTGATCCGAACCATCCTCGCCGCCGATTCAATACGGTCTGACCGTGTCGTCGTTCAAAGCCATCCCGGGAGGTCGCTGAATGGGTCGCCAGAGCACTGATGCGTTCGTCGTCTTCGGCATCACCGGCAACCTCGCGAAGGTGATGACCTTCCGCTCCCTCTATCGCCTCGAGCGGCGCGGCCTGCTCAACTGCCCGGTCGTCGGGGTGGCAGTGGACGACTGGTCGGTCGCCGACCTGCGAAAGCACGCACGCAAGTCGATCGCAGCAGCCGGCGAGAAGGTCGACCCGAGGGTCTTCGACCGACTCGCCAAGCGCCTCTCCTACGTGCAGGGCGATTTCGAGGACGACGAGACCTACGAGCGGGTCGCCCGCGAGATCAAGAGCGCGAAGCGCCCCGTCTTCTACCTCGAGATTCCGCCCTTCCTCTTCGCAACCGTGATCAAGAGCCTGTCGGGGGCGGGGTTGACCGAGAACGCGCGGATCGTCGTCGAGAAGCCGTTCGGCAACGACCTCGAGTCGGCACGTGAGCTCGCCGCGGAGCTGCACCGATACGTGGACGAGTCGCAGCTCTACCGGATCGATCACTTCCTCGGGAAGATGGGGCTGGCCGAGATCCTCTACCTCCGCTTCGCCAACGCGATCTTCGAGCCGATCTGGAACCGGAGCCGCGTCGCCTGTGTGCAAATTACGATGGCCGAGAGCTTCGGGGTGGAAGATCGCGGCAGCTTCTACGACCCGGTCGGGGCCCTGCGCGACGTAGTCGTCAACCACCTCATGCAAGTGGTGGCGGCGACGGCGATGGAACCTCCCGCGACTCGCAACGCGCGATCGTTGAAGGACTCCATGTATGCCGTTTTCTCGGCGATGCCGGCGGCCGATCCGGCCGCCTACGTTCGCGGCCAGCACCAGGGCTACCGCAAGATCCCCGGGGTCGCCAAGGGCTCGACCACCGAGACCTACGCGGCCGCCCGCTTCGACATCGACAACTGGCGCTGGGAGGGCGTGCCGTTCTTCATCCGTACCGGCAAGCTCCTGCCGGTGACCCAGACCGAGGTCCGGCTCGTCTTCGAAGAGCCCCCGCGTCTCGGCGGCGGTGCGCCGTCGGGACGCCGCCCCGAGGCCGATCAGCTCGTGATCAAGCTCGATCCCAGCACCGGGATCCGTTTCGAGCTCGACGCCCAGCGCAGCGACCAGAGAGAACCCGAGCCGATCAGCCTCGAGATGGAGTTCGCCGAGGAGGGGGGTGAGGGCCCGACTCCCTACGAGGTCCTCCTGTATGCGGCGATGGAGGGCGACAGCACCCGCTTCACCCGCCAGGACAACATCGAGGAGACCTGGCGGATCATCGGGCGGCTCCTCGACGACCCGCCGAAGCCCCACTCATACAAGCCGGGGACGTGGGGGCCGAAGGCGGCCGACGCCCTGGTCGCCGACTACGGCGGCTGGCACGGACCCTGGCTGCCGTCGTGACCGACGACCGCTCGACGGCTCCGGACGGCCCCAGCGTCGGGGTCGCGTCGCCATCCCCGTTCACGCCGATCGCCGAGTACGCGTTCATCTCTGACTGCCATACCGGGGCCCTCTTGGCCCCGGACGGGACGATCGACTGGCTCTGCGTGCCGCGCTTCGATGCCCCGAGCGCCTTCGGCAGCCTGCTCGACCGCGAGGCCGGGGGCTTCAGGTTCGGCCCCTTCGACATCAACGTGCCCGCCGCCCGCGCTTACGAGCCCGGCTCGAACGTCCTCGCCACGACCTGGAAGACGCCGACCGGCTGGGCGGTCGTACGAGACGCGCTGACGATCGGTCCGCGCCGTGGTGAGGATACGGTCACGCCTCACACACGGCCCCCCACCGACGATGACGGCGAGCACATGCTCGTGAGGACGGCGGAGTGCATCGCCGGGACGATCGAGATGGAGCTGACCTGCGAGCCGGTCTTCGACTACGGTCGCGAGCCGGCCGCCTGGACGATGGTCGAGGGCGACGGCCATCGCGCGGCCGCGACCGGGGCCGGGACGACGATCAGGCTCGGGACCGATCTCGCACTCGGCATCGAGGGCAACTCGGTCCGGGCGCGGCACACGCTCCACGAGGGCGAGCGCATCTATTGCGCGCTCTCCTGGGCGGCCGAGCTTCGAGCTGCCCGCGGACATCGACGATGCCTTCGCGCGGGTCGACCGCACGATCAGGTTCTGGCGTGACTGGCTCGATCGTGCCCGGATCCCGGATCACCGCTGGCGTGAGCCGATCCAGCGCTCGGCGCTCGCCATCAAAGGCCTCACCTACATGCCCACCGGGGCTACCGTCGCCGCCCTCACGACCTCGCTTCCCGAGACGCCGCGCGGCGAGCGGAACTGGGACTACCGGTTCACCTGGCTGCGGGACTCGACCTTCACCCTGCAGGCCCTTCACTACCTGAGCCTCGACTGGGAGGCCGACGAGTTCATGCAGTTCATGGCCGACCTCGATCGCAACGAGGACGGCGCCTTTCAGATCATGTACGGGATTGACGGTCGCCGTGACCTGACCGAGTCGACCCGGGACGACCTGTCCGGCTATGACGGGGCGCGGCCGGTGAGGATCGGCAACGGCGCCTTCGATCAGCGCCAGAACGACGTCTACGGCGCGGCACTCGACTCGATCCTCCTGCACACCAGGCGCAGCCAGCGCCTGCCGCGGCGCTTGTGGCCCATCGTCGAGGATCAGGCTCGCTGCGCGACCGCTGTCTGGCAGAGCCCCGATCAGGGGATCTGGGAGGCCCGAGGGGAGCCTCGCCACTACGTCTCCTCGAAGCTCATGTGCTGGGTCGCCCTCGACCGGGCCGCGAAGCTAGCCGGGATCCGGGGCGACGACGAGGCCGCCGGGAGGTGGAGCGAGACCGCGGGCGAGATCAAGGCGGACATCCTCGACAACGGCGTCAAGGATGGTGTCCTGCGTCAGCATTACGAGACGGAGGCGCTCGATGCCTCGACCCTGCTGGCGGCGATCTTCGGCTTCCTGCCAGGCGACGATGCGGTCCTCCGTCAGAGCGTGCTCGCGATCGCAGACGACCTGACCGAGCACGGCTTCGTACTCCGGTACGTGACCGGCGAGACCGACGACGGGCTCTCCGGCAAGGAGGGCAGCTTCCTGATCTGTTCGTTCTGGCTCGTATCCGCGCTCGCGATCGTTCACGAGGGGGGCCGAGCCCACGATCTCATGGAGCGCCTGCTCAGCGTCGCCTCGCCGCTCGGCCTCTACGCCGAGGAGTTCGAGACCGACACCGCCCGGCACCTCGGGAACTTCCCTCAGGCCTTCTCGCACCTGGCTTTGATCGAGGCAGCCGGGCGGATCGTCATCGCCGAGCGGCTCGAGGAGTTCGGCTCGTGAGCCACTACGACGTGATCGTGATCGGCAGCGGCGCCGGCGGCGGCACGCTCGTCCACCGCCTCGCACCCTCAGGCAAGCGGATCCTCCTGCTCGAGCGCGGCGGCTGGCTCCCGCGCGAGCCCCAGAACTGGCAGACGGCGGAGGTCTTCGTCGACGGCCGCTACCAGTCCGAGGACACCTGGTACGACTCCGACGACAAGCCATTCAGCCCCCAGGTCCACTACTTCGTCGGCGGTGCCACCAAGCTCTATGGCGCCGCCCTCTACCGCCTCCGAGCCGAGGACTTCGGCGAGTTGCACCATCACGGGGGCGTTTCGCCGGCATGGCCGATCTCCTACGACGAGCTCGAGCCCTACTACACCGAGGCCGAACGGCTCTATCAGGTGCACGGTGCTCGCGGTGAGGATCCGACCGAGCCTCCGGCGAGCGCGCCCTATCCGCATCCCGCCGTATCTCACGAGCCCCGCATCCAGCAGCTCGCCGACGATTTCGCCGCGGCCGGCTATCAACCGTTCCATGCGCCCTGCGGGGTGATGCTGGACGAGTCCGACATGCCCTATTCCCCTTGCGTGCGCTGCTCGACCTGCGACGGCTTCCCCTGCCTCGTCCAGGCCAAGTCGGACGCGGAGGTGCTCGCGGTCCGGCCCGCGCTCGAGCATCCGAACGTGACCCTGTTGACCAACTCGGAGGTGGTCCGCCTCGAGACCGGAGGGACCACGGGCAGCGAAATCGAGTCGGTGGTCGTCGAGCGCGACGGTGTTCGCGAGTCCTACTCGGCGGACGTCGTCGTCGTCTCCTGCGGAGCGGCAAACTCAGCTCGCCTGCTGCTCGCGTCGGCTGACGACAAGCACCCCAACGGCCTTGCCAACGGCTCCGACCAGGTCGGTCGCAACTACACCTTCCACGCCAGCCAGGCCGTCCTGGCCCTGTCGAAGGAGGAGAACCCGACCGTCTTCCAGAAGACGCTGGGCCTCAACGACTTCTACCTCGCCGGCGAGGAGTTCGACTATCCGCTGGGCAACATCCAGATGGTCGGCAAGTCGCAGGCCGAGATGTTCCGCGGGGAGAAGCCGATCGAGACGAAGCTTGCGCCCGAACGCACCCTCGAGTCGATCGCCCGCCATGCGGTCGACTTCTGGCTCTCGACCGAGGACCTGCCGATGCCCGACAACCGCGTGACGCTGACGGCGGACGGTCGGATCAAGCTCGCCTACTCGGCGACCAATACGAAGCCCAAGCAGCAGCTCTACGAGAAGCTGCGGTCGATGCTCGGGCAGATCGGCATGCACCCCGACCACCTGATTCCGCGGCACGCGTACCTGAAGACCGACATCCCGATCGCCGGCGTCGCCCATCAGGCCGGCACCTGCCGGTTCGGTACGGACCCGGCGAGCTCGGTCCTCGACGTCGACTGTCGTGCTCACGAGCTCGACAACCTCTACGTGGTCGACACGAGCTTCTTCCCGTCGATCGGGGCCGTCAATCCGGCGTTGACCGCGATGGCCAACGCGTTGAGGGTCGGCGATCACATCCTCGAGCGGATCGGAGCGCCGGGGGGACGGTAGCCCGCCGGGCCGGGGGCCGGCCCGGGGCACCCGGGAGTGCTCAGATGATGCGGATCGAGATCCTCGGAGGCTCGCCGGAGATGGCGACGGCCGCCGATCTGCTCGACCGCATGAGCGGGGTCAGCGCCGTCCGCAGCGTCGATGCCGTAAGGCCGGGACACGCAATCGTCGCCGCCGACCTGCGCCCGGCCGCAGTGGATCCGGCGCTCGACGGGTTGCGGCGGCTCGGCGTGCCGGATGCGAGCATCAGTGTGACGAGGCTCGAGGTCGTCGACTGGGCGGCGCGCTCGAGCGAGTCCGGTAGCGGCCTCGTCTGGGCCGACGTGATCGGGCAGGCGTGGGTCAACTCGCGGCCGCTGCCGAGGTACCTCGCGCTGATGTTCGTCGCCGGGGTGATCGCCTGCTACGGCGTCACCGATCTGAATCCGATCCTGATCGTCGGCGCGATGGCGGTCAGCCCGGACCTGCTGCCGATCTCTGCGATCGGGGTGGGCATGGTCAGCCGCAGCCTCAAGCTCGTCGGGGCCGCGGCCCTGACGATGGCGCTCGGCCTTGCGACCGCGTGCCTCGCCGCGGCCGTCTTCGGCTTCGCGCAGGACGCGCTCGGCCTGATCCACCCCGGATTCAATCTCGCGACCGCGGCGAACTCGCTCGGCTCGCTCACCGAGGTCAACGACGAGACGATCATCGTCGCCTTCGCAGCCGGTACCGCCGGGATGCTCGCTCTGGAGACGCGCGCCAGCTCTGCGGTCGGCGTCGCCGTCTCGGTGACCACCATTCCCGCCGCCGCCTACCTCGGCGTGGCGGCCGGCCTCGGCGAGCTCTCCGAGGCGCTCGGTGCCCTCGGTGTCCTGGCGATGAACGTGGGGATGATGGCGCTTGGAGCGTCGAGCACGCTCTGGATCCAGCAGCGTCTCCGGGCTCGCTCAGCCGAGCGACGGAGGGCCGCGGCTTAGGGTTCGCCCTCGCCGGATCGCTCGCGCTCGGGATCGCGGTCGGCGGCGAGGGAGAGGACGAACTCGCGCCCTCCGGCGCGCTCGATCGCGACCCGTCCGATCGTCTCGAGCACGGTGAACGTCCGCTCGTTCCTCCCATTTCCGATGAACGCCATTGCCCATTGGAGCACCGTGGTGAACCGGTTCTTGAATCCCGTCATGAAGGCGAGGTGGACGAAGAGCCACATCAGCCATCCCAGGAACCCTGCGACCCGGATGCCGCGGAAGCTGACGATTGCCCGGAATCGCGAGATCGTCGCCATGCTGCCGAGGTCCCGGTAGCGAAACGGCTCCGGCGGCTTTCCCGCCAGGCGTCGGCGGATCGTGTTCGAGGCGTGGATCCCCTGTTGCATCGCAACCTCGGCCACGCCAGGCAACCCGTCGAGGGTCATCATGTCGCCGACGGCGAACACCTCCGGGTGTCCGGGCAGCGAGCAGTCCTCGCCGACCGGAAACCTGCCGGCCCGGTCGCATTCGACCCCGCAAGCGTCGGCGAGCAGGCCCCCGAGCGGGGATGCCTGCACCCCCGCTGCCCAGACCTTCGTCCGCGCCGGAATGCGTCGCACCCCTCCGTCGGCCCCTTTCACATCCACCCCGGTGCGGTCGATGTTGGTGGCGATGCTCTCGGTGTGGATCTCGACGCCGAGACGCTCGAGCTCAGCGGCCGCTTTCGCCGAGAGCCGATCGCCGAACGAGGCGAGGATCTGCTCGCCGCCGTCGAACAGGAGCACCCGCGCCGAGCGCGAGTCGAACGTCTTGAAGTCGCGGGGAAGCACCCGGCGGGCGAGCTCCGCGATCTGGCCGGCGATCTCGACCCCGGTCGGGCCACCTCCGATAACTGCGAACGTCAGCCACTCCCGCTTCCGCGCTGGGTCGGGTTCGAGCGCTGCCATCTCGAAGGCTCCGAAGATCCGCCCCCGCAACTCGAGAGCGTCGTTGATCGTCTTCATCCCCGGCGCCCAACGCGAGTATTCATCGTGGCCGAAGTAGGATTGGCCGGCTCCCGCCGCAACGATCAGGCTGTCGTAGGGAAGCTCGAAGCCCGAGCCGTCGGGCCGCATCGCCCTGACCGTCCGGCGCTCGAGATCGAACGCCTGTGCCTCGGCCAGCATCACGGTGACGTTGCGCTGGCTCCGCAGGACTCCCCGGATCGGCGGTGCGATCTGTCCCTGGGAAAGGATCCCGGTGGCGACCTGATAGAGCAGCGGCTGAAAGAGATGGTGGTTGTTGCGGTCGATCAGTACGACCTCGACCTTGGCCCGTCGAAGCATCCGCGCTGCGAACAGGCCTCCGAAGCCGCCCCCAACGATGACGACCCGGTGAGAGCCCGAGTTCTGCTCGGACATTGCCGAGGTTCCGACTTCCATTCGCCGAAGAGTGCCCGATGGACGAGCTCGGGGCATCACCCCTTCGGCATGAAGGGCGGCACCCTGCGGATCGCTACGAGGCAGCAGGTAGGATCGCTCGCCGACACCGTCGACCGCCTTCCCATGACATCAGGCCCAGATCGAGCAGAAGCCCGGCGATGATCGGCCGTCGTGAGATCGACGGCTTCGAGGCGCTGACGATCGCCTCCGGCGGCGAGAGCGCGCTGGAGGTCGCCTTCGTGCCCGATGCCGGGATGGTCTCTCCTTCGTTGCAGCATCGCTCCGAAGAGCTTCTGGGACGTCGCGGAGGCCTTGCCCACTACGCGGAGCAGCGCTCGACGATGGGAATCCCGCTGCTGCACCCCTGGGCGAATCGGCTTGCCGAGGCCCGCTTCCGGATCGGGCACGCGGAGGTCGATCTCGCCCTCGCGGAGCCGCCGCCGAGCACCGATCCGCAGGGGCTGCCGATCCACGGCCTGCTTTCGGGTGCGCCGGGGTGGGGGGTGACACGGCACGCCGAGACCGACGACGGAGGGGTGCTGGCGGCGTACTTCGATTTCGCCGACACGGGCTTCATCCGCGCCTTTCCGTTCCCACACCGGCTGCAGATCGAGGCGAAGCTGGCCGGCGCCCGGCTCGGTATCTCGACCAGAATCGAGCCCACCGGCGACGTTGCGGTGCCGATCGCGTTCGGCTACCACCCGTATCTGACCCTGCCGGGCCTCCGGCGCGAGGAGTGGCTGGTCGAGATCCCGGTCCGCGAGCGGATCCGGGACGACTCGCGGATGATCCCGACCGGTGACCTCGAACCGGCCACGGTGCCTAGCGGCCCACTCGGACGCCGCACCTTCGACGACGGCTACCGGTCGCCGCGCGACGGTACGCCGTTCGTCCTCGCCGGAGGGGGTCGACGGATCGAGGTGCAATTCGACTCCGGCTATCCCTATGCCCAGGTCTATGCGCCCGATGACGACGAGGTGATCGCGTTCGAGCCGATGACCGCTCCCACGAACGCGCTGGTGACCGGCGGCGAGGCCCTCCGCTGGGTCGAGCCCGGAAGCAGCTTCACGGCCACCTTCTCGATCGAGGTGACCGAGCAATGAGCGTTCCTCCCCGTCGGGGCCCGGCGATCGCGATGAGCGCGCCCGAGTTCGGGTCCCTGTTCGACTCACTCCGGGCCTGGGGCCGCTGGGGGGAGCAGGACGAACGCGGTGCGCTCAACCTGCTGACGGCGGAGCGGGTTGCGGCCGCCGCGGCCCTAGTGCGCGACGGAACCACGGTGTCGCTGGGCCGTCAGCTGGATACGCGGCCCGGGGCTGAGAACCCCAGGCCCGCCGATCACCACATGACGCTGCTGACCGACGTCGACATCGGCTCGGGCTCGCTGCGCTTCGCCAAGGACTACATCGGGTCCGATTACCACAACGACACCCACAGCCATCTCGATGCCCTCTGCCATGTCGCCTACGAGGGAAAGCTCTATAACGGCTTCGCGGCGGACGCGATCGGCGAGCACGGCAGTCCCGCCTGCACCGTCGGCGTCGCCCGCGACGGGATCGTCGGTCGCGGGATCCTGCTCGACGTCCCCGCCGCCCTGGGCGTCCCATGGCTCGATCCGGGCGACAACGTCCTCGGCGAGGATCTGGACGCGGCGGCGCACCATCAGGGCATCGAGCCTGCGGTGGGCGACATCGTCCTGGTCCGGGTCGGGCACGCGCGCAGGCTTGCCGAGCTCGGCCCCTGGGACACCGCGGCCGAGAAGGCGGGCCTGCATCCGACTGCGATGAAGCTCCTCGCCGAGTGGGATATCGCGGTGCTCGGTTGCGACGGCAACAACGACACCGCTCCATCCGCAGTGAATGGGATCGGCTTCCCGATTCACGCCCTGGCTCTGAACGCGATGGGCGTCCACCTGTTCGACTATCTCGACTTCGAGCGGCTCGCAGAGGCGTGCGCGGCGACTCGCCGCTGGGAGTTCCTGTTCGTCGCTTCGCCGCTGCTCATCGCCGGCGGAACCGGATCGCCGCTGAATTCGCTGGCGGTTCTCTAGCCAACTCGTCCGCCCCGCCGGCGGTGCCGGACGGCGCTCCAGGCTGCCTCGTTTCTTCGATCACCCCGTGGGGATGAGGTGCGCGAGCCGCCGCGACGGTAACGTCCGGCCGCGGTGGAGAGGATCATGCCGAAAATCCGGAACCGAGCGGGACTGTGGCGTTCGAACCGCTGAGCATCTACGCCGCGGCGTCGGATCTGACCGCCGCGCGAAGCCAGATGGCGTTCACGCTCGGCTTCCACATCATCCTCGCGAGCTTCGGTGTCGCTTTCCCGGCGATGATGCTGATCGCTCACTACCGCGGGCTCCGAAAGGACGACCCGGTTGCGATCGGTCTCGCCAAGCGGTGGTCGAAGGTGGCGGCGGTCCTGTTCGCGGTCGGCGCCGTCACCGGGACCGTGATCTCGTTCGAGTTCGGCCTCCTCTGGCCTGCGTTCACCGGGAGGTTCGGCGACGTCTTCGGGGTTCTCTTCGCGGTCGAGGGCATTTTCTTCTTCCTCGAGGCCATCTTCCTGACGATCTACCTGTTCGGCTGGCGTCACCTCAGCGGCTGGAGGCACTTCTGGGCCGGCGTGCCCGTCGTCCTCTGCGGACTGGGAGGCGCCTTCTCGGTCGTCGCGGTGAACTCCTGGATGAACCAGCCCGCCGGCTACACGCTGGGCGCGGACGGGACCGTGACCGATGTCGATCCGCTCAAAGTGATCTTCAACAACGCGGTCCCCTACGAGGTTCCTCACATGATCCTCGCCGCCTACCTCTGCGTCGGGTTCACGATCGCCTCTGTCTACGCGGTCGGGATGCTTCGCGGCCGCCGCGACCGCCATCACCGCCTCGGACTGCTGATCCCGCTAACCGTTGCCGCGATCCTGGCGCCGATACAGTTCGTGGTCGGCGACACTGCGGCTCGCGCCATCGCCGACGATCAGCCGGTCAAGTTCGCGTCGATGGAGTGCGTGAAGGAAACCTCGACCGACGTGACCGAGTACATCTACGGCCGCTGCACCGACGACGGGGTCAAGGGCGGGATCGGGATTCCCGGATTCGATTCGTGGCTGGTCGGCTTCAGCACCGACACCAAGGTCATCGGCTACGACACGGTTTCCGAGGAGGACCAGCCGCAGAGCAAGACGATGCTCCACTGGGCGTTCGACACGATGGTCGGAATTAGCTCGGCGCTGATCCTGCTCGCACTCTGGTTCGGCTTCGTTTGGTGGCGCCGGCGTGACATTCCGGACACGAAGTGGTTCCTGCGCGCCGTTGCGGTCTCGGGGTTGTCGGTGATGGTCGCGATCGAGTCCGGCTGGATCGTGACCGAGGTCGGCCGGCAGCCGTGGATCGTCTATGAGGTCATGCGGACCGAGGACGCCGTCACGGGCGCCGGCGGCCTCTGGTATTCGTTCGCCGGGGCGATAGCTCTCTACGCGGTCCTCGGCGTCGCGACCGTGGTCGTTCTTCGCCACATGGCGAGGCGGTGGCGCGAGCAGGAGTTCGAGACGACGGCTGGCCCGTACGCGCCCCGGCCCCCGGCGCCGCCCGAAGTCGGGGACGGGGTGGGGGAGGAGGGCCGTTGAGCGAAGCCGACGCAGTCGCCGTAGTCCTCTGCATCGGGGTGACCCTCTATGCGGTCCTGGCCGGCGCCGACTTCGGGGCCGGGTTCTGGACGCTGCTCAGCGGTCGCAGTTCCCGCGGGCGGCGCGCGCGGGAGCTGATCGATTGGGCGATCGGCCCGGTCTGGGAGGTGAACCACGTCTGGCTGATCTTCATCCTCGTCACGATGTGGGCGGCGTTCTCGGTCGCCTTCGAGGCGATCTTCTCGACCCTCTTCATCCCCCTGACGCTGGCCGCGCTCGGGATCGTCCTCCGCGGCGCCGGTTTCGCGTTCCACGAAGTTGCGACCAAGCAACGCTCGCGCATGTTCGCGACCGAGGTCTTCGCAATCTCATCGATCCTGACTCCGTTCTTTCTCGGAACCGCCGTCGGCGCGATCGCCTCCGGCAGGATCCCGCCGGGCAATGCGGCCGGCGATACGCTGACGAGCTGGCTCAACCCGCTCTCGGTGATCGTCGGCGTCCTCTTCGTTGTCACCGGCGCCTACCTGGCCGCGGTCTTCCTGGTCAGCGACGCACGCCGGGCCGGGGATGCCGACCTCGAGGAATACTTTCGCCGGCGCGCGATCGGCGCGGCGTTCGCAGCCGGCCTTGTCGCGATCGGCGGGATGTTCGCCCTCCGGGCCGATGCGCGGTTCGTCTTCGACGGGCTCGTCGGGCCGGCGCTGCCGCTCGTGATCGCTTCGGCAATCGCCGGGCTCGGAGCCCTGCTCCTGCTTGCGAGGCGGGCCCGGCGCGGCAGCCGGGAGCTCGCGGTCGCGGCGGTCGTCGCCATCGTCGCCGGGTGGGCGGTCGCCCAGCACCCTTACCTTCTGCCGACGTCGCTGACGATCGATGCCGGGGCGGGGACGAGCGCGACCCTGAGCTGGATCCTGGTCGTCTTCGGCGTCGCCGTCCTGCTCGTCATCCCGTCGCTCATCCTGCTCTTCACGCTCGTTCAGCGCGGCAGGCTCGAGGCGGATCGCGAGCCGCGGGGCTCGAGCTGAGCCGCGCCTCGGCCGGGTCAAGGCCCTCCGGAGACGCCGAGCGCTGAGGGTGTGAGTGCTCGGCGCCTCAGTCGGAAACGTCGGCTCGCCTGATCGCCGATGCTCCCTAGGCGAGCAGGACGAATAGACCGACGAATCCCACGATCACGCCGACCCAGGGACCGATGAAGAGAAAGCAGAGGAGGGTGGCGAGGGATCCGCGCTCCACGGGAGTCCCGCTGTGTCAGCCGTACGGCCGAGGGCGGGAGTGGCCGCGACCTTCACCGGCACCGACCCGACAAGCCCCGCCGAGGACAACCCGCCGCTGATCCAGGACAACGGCAACGGCACGGTCGAGATCTACGTGGTCTTCGCCGCGCATCGGCCCACGAAAACGCGCGAGGGCATGAGGACTCTCCCCCTTTTAGCGGCCACCCTCCGACCTATCCTCGCCAGCAGGCGTGGGTGAGTCGTCGGCTGATACTCGCCTCCTGGCAGGGACCGGGGGAGGGGAGGTCGCGAAGGCGCTTGAGGCCGCGGACCGCCACGAGTGCTCCCCGCGAGAAAAACGACTTTGAGAGGGGGCGATTTTGTCCAATAGCTCCAAACCAAGAACCCGCATCTGCGATAACTGCGGCCAAGCCTTCACCCAATAGGGCCGAGGACGACCGCGCCGCTACTGCTCGACCTGCACTCCTCCCGGCCCCGGTGCCACCCCGGCTTGGCAGAAGCTCAATCCTCTCCGGCGCGGGCCAATAGAGCTCTATTGCGTGGACTGCGGCAAGCAGCTGCCGCCCGATAGCCGCAAGGACCGGAAGCGGTGCGCCTTATGCTTCCGCCAGCGCAACGCCGACTCGGCGCGGGAGTTCCGCGAGAGACAGCAGCTCAGCCGCTGAACGCCGCTCCGACCACGACGCAGCCGTCGAAGGAGTCGAAGGTCTGGGAGTCGTCGGTGGCGAAGGTGCCGCTTACGTAGGTCCCATCCGGCTGACTGTAGGTGAACGTCCCCTCTCCGCGGGCGAGACCCGCGATCACGTTGATCGTGTCGGTCGTGTCGAAATTGGAGATGCGATTACCGCCCAAGCTTATGACGTCTTGGACGCTCGACCGGAAGATCGAGTCGTTCACCGATGTCGTCGCGTCGAACTGCAGAGCCCCGCCCGCACAGCTAGCGGTCAGGGTCAGCCCGTTGGCCTGAAGAACCGTGGTCGGTCCGGTGCCGCTAGGAATCTTCGTGAACATCTTGTGCGCGGTCTGGCCACCCACTGCGGCTGCGTCCTTGGCCTTGGCGACGCTGAGGCCGGGGGCGGCCTTCTTGATCTGCTTCTTGGCGATCTGCTTGACCTTGGACTTGGTGACCTTGGCGTAGAGGCCATTGGTTCCGGCGGCTGCAATTGAGCCAGTGAGGGCGAGCGCAAGCGCCACGAAGGCGACGATCATGGCGGGCGAGGGACGGGCACGTGTGAAGGCGCTCATGGCGCTCCCTTCGGGAAGGTTGTGTCGATTGTCACTTCACCCTAGCGCCGGGGACTCGGTTCGAGGCGGATTGCGAATGGGTTGCCGGTCGGCGACGAACCGATCAGCCTAGGCTTCATTCATTGCGATCAGGCGGTGGTCGAACTGGCGCGGAGGGTCGAGGAGGCGGCGAGGCAGCCTCGCCGCAGTTTCTGGGGAAGCCATGGGCGCTTGCGCTGGTGGGGAACACCCCCACGGCGAGGACTCCGGCCAGCGCAAGCGACAGCAACGCTTTCATCGGCTACTTCCTTCCGTGGCGGTCGTCAATCAACGAACACGCGCTTGGAACCGTCGCGCCGGCAGACGAAGATCGTGCCCGCGGTGCCCTCCGCGCGCCGCTTGACCACCGCTCGGTAGACGCCGGACTTGAGCGGGTCGACGATTACTTTCCACTTTCCGGCGCCATTGGTATGGGTCTTGCCGAGCAGCCTGCGGCCACCGTTGCGCTTCTTCTTGAACAGCTTCACGACCCGGTTCTGCACGCAGGCATGGTTCGAGGACTTGACCTTGCCATGAAAGGCGGGAAAGGTCTGGCGGATGATGATCCTGCTGTTGATCTCGACCGTGTTGGTTGCAGGCGCTGCGGTGACAGCGAGGCCGGAGATTGCAAGTGCGAGGATCGCGGTCAGCGCGAGCTTCTGGCTAAGCATTCTGGACATCGGCGTCCTCCCATTTTCGGATCCGGCTCCGACCTTATCCCTCGCGATCGACAATGCAAGCGGGCTGGACAAAAAGGCAGCTCGCCCGACGCGCCGTGGTGTCGTCAGCAGGTGACTCGACGCGGCGCCTTCGAACCAGAGGTGGTTGCGTTTGGCGCTGGCGTCAAAAGCAGTAAGTAAATCCGCCAGGGCTCATCGATCCCCTTGAGCCGGTGCTCGCCGCGGTCGGTGAAGGAAAGCTCGCTGCCAAAGACGAGGTCGCGGACGGGTCGTGAAACGAGCACCTCGCGACCTCCGGCCAGGGCCAATATTCGCGCGGCCAGGTGAACGGCGAGTCCGGCGACATCGTCGGAGCTGACTTCGATCTCACCGGTATCGACTCCGCTGCGGACCTCAAGCCCATCGACGGCCGCCATCAAACGCCTGGCCCTGCATCCCACCCTAATCGCCTTCAGAATCGTCTCCGAGTCGTCGCCGTCGATCGGCTCCGGGAACCTGGGAAACTGTGCTCATGAAGATGAGGATCCGCTCGGTACGGATCACAGGTCCGGGCTGCCGCCCGAAGCCTGGCGCGGTAGTGGCGACCGCGCTCTCGGCACTGGCGTGTCTGGCTGTCGGTCCCGACCCCGCCGGCGCCTACATCTACTGGGCACATCAGGGCGGCTTTTTCGAGGGTGAGATCGGTCGGGCGAATCTGAACGGCCGGGGAAAGGATCGGGAGTTCATTCCCCGTGCGATCGGCCCCGAGGGGGTCGCGGTCGGTCGCCGGCATGTCTACTGGATCAACGGCGACGACGACTCGATCGGGCGAGCCAGGCTGGACGGCACCCGAAGGAACCAGCGATTCATCGACGGAGTCGTTTTCGCCCGCGACCTCGTCCTTACCCGTCGCCATCTCTACTGGACTTCAGACCAGACCATCGGCTCGGACGCGTCGATCGGACGCGCCAACGTCGACGGCACCGCCATCGACCGGGCCTTCATTCCCTTCGGCGGGCCGGAATTCACCACACCGCTCGAGATCGACGTGCGCGGCGGCTACATCTACTGGGCGAATGCCTACCCGACCTACGCGATCGGGCGCGCCCGGACGGACGGCACGGAGGTCGATCAACGTTTCATCACCGACGGCGTCAAGAACCCCTTCGGCCTGGCCGTGGATCGCTTCCACATCTACTGGAGCAACCGTGGGACTCGATCGATCTCCCGCGCGAGCATCGACGGCAGCAACCCCCAGATCGAGTTCATAGGGGAGACTGGCCGCGTCCCCAGCCTCGACGTTCATCGAAGGTTTCTCTATTGGCCGGCTCCGGGGAACAGAATCATTCGCGCCCGCCGCAACGGCTCCCACGTCAAGACCCTGGTCCATCGCGCGGCAGGGATCTCGGTTGCCGTCGACGGTCGGGGAGCTCGCTGATTGGCGATCTGATCCCGGTCGGGTACGAGGAGGCCACTGGGCCGCTCCAGGCAGCAATGCCCCCGGGAGTGGGCTGTCGAAGAATTCTTGCGTCTAGAACCGCCCGATCCAGGGAGCCGGAGGGAGCTGCCCGACTAAGCTGCAAGCCATTCGCGAGCCACTTTCCACCGGTTCGGCGTCTGTAAGGCGAGATCGACCATGAACATCAATAGCTACGAGGAGCTCGTCGCTCACGTCGGGCACAACGTCATCGTGGTTGGCTACGGCCGCAGAGCTGTGGAGCACGATGCGGGGGAGGGGCAGTATGTAGGCGTCGCCGTCGAGTGCGAGACCTGCGATTGCGTGCTGTTCGAATGGGACGGCCCAATCGAATCGACTCAAGAAATGAACTCAAGCCAGAGCAGTGCTGAAGACGAGGACGCCGCCCAGGCAGGCATCGTGGAACGTGAACCAAGCTGAATCCTCCGGACCCCCGACTTTATGATGGGCTCCATGACGGTCGAAGCTCGCCCCCACGCGGACCGTCTTGAAGTCCGTGCCCCATGGCTAGCGACGTTCGGCGTGCGAGCGGGCGGCGCTTTGCCCGAGTCGCTCCGTCGGCACTTCCTGCAAACGGCCTTCGACCGCGCCCGCGATGCTTTCAATCGCGGGGATCTCGAGGTGGTATTCGCGCTTTTCGCTGATGATGTCGAATATGCGCCGCCGCCTCCGCTCACGGACCGCGGTCCGCTCCGGGGTCGATCTGCCGTTCTGGACTTCTGGCGCGACGTGTTCGATCGCTACGACAACAGGATCGAAAACCTCTCACTCGAGGAGACCTCGCGTGGGCGCTTCGTACGCCGAGTACGCCTGCCAGCATCACTCGCGCGAAACGAGGGAGGTGCTCGACTACGTAGTCGAGCAAACGACCGAACTGGATGCCGGGCGGGTGGTGCGTCAGGAGAATGTTCTGGACCCTGCCGCACGCTAGATCTCAAGCGGCCCTTCGGGCCGAGGTACACCGCACCCACCTAGTTAAAGGGGATTGAGATTCCCGGGACCCCCTCACACTCGGCCCGGTACGTCAAGCTGGCTGCCGCTCCCGCGTGTTTGGCACGGATGCGCGTGGGGCGGGACAGCCACCGGGCCCGCTGGCTACGATTCCCGAGGTGGTCAGGCGAGCGATGAGACTCGGGCTGAGCGGCATTTTGGTGCTGGTCGCGGCGCTGGCCTTCTCCGGCGCGGAGGCTGATGCGGGGAAGAGCGCGAACCGGCAGGTCGCGTGCTTCAAGACGACGATTCCGGCCCCGGACGAGAAGCCCTCGTTCAAGAAGAAGCCGCGCAGCTGCGTCTTCATCGCCGAGGGCGCCCTCGCAAATCCCGTTCCCCCCGCGTTCGCGATCCAGAGGACCAAGGGCTTGCGCTGGACTCGTTGGGGGGGTCGTAAGGCGGAGGCGCGCGGCAAGGCGATCACACCGATCCGCAGAAAGCCGATCCGCGTCCACATCACCCTCTCTAGGCCGAAGCGGGCCTGTGGCCATCGCGTGTTCTCGAAGGTGACCTTCAGGTTCCAGTTCAACTGGTACAAGAAGGACCCGCTCTACCTCGTGACGTGTTGATCCCGGTTCCCGGGAGGTACTGAGACAGCTGGGCGTCCAGATGCGAGGGAACGGCTGACGAGATTCCGAGTCGGATCTCCCAACCACATGCATTCGACGATCTTGCGTTGTGGGGGGAACCGGCGAGATCGCCGCCGCCTCCGACCGTAACCGACTGGCCCGGCGCGACTGGCCCGGCGCGAGAGTTCCGCGAAAGACAGCGGCCGATGAGGAGATCGGGCCGCGGTCGAGTTGGCCGGCAAGGTTCGCCCATTGCCCTAGGCCGTTGAGCCGGATAGGGTCGGGACAATCCAACGAAGGGTGGAGCCGTGCCTAAGTACCTGTTCGAGGCCAACTACACGCAGGAGGGTCTCAAAGGTATCGCCGTCAAGGGCGGCAGCGCCCGCCGCGAGGCGATCGAGGCGATGATCGGCGCCCTCGGGGGAAAGATAGAAGCGTTCTACTTCGCCCAGGGCGAGTCCGACGTCGTCTTGATCCTCGACCTCCCCGACAACAAGACCGTCGCGGCCGTCAGCCTTGCGACCGGAGCGGCCGGGTCGATCACCAACGCTAAGACCCGTGCGCTGCTGACCCCGGAAGAGATTGACGAGGCGGCTCAGACCGCTGTCGATTATCGCCCGCCGGGTAGCTGAGTAATGCGGGTAGTTGTATAGGCAAATACTGCAGGCAGTTCTCTGAGGCTTCGGCAGCGAACCGCTCGAGTAGCGGGCCGCGCAGAAACCGTTGCCGCGCAAGTCGGTGAAGCTTCGACTGCAACCATTCTGCAACCCAACAGCGGATAACTGGCCGTCACGAGCCGTCACGAGACACCCGCCTAGACGCGCAATACCCTGCAAACAAGCCAAAGGCCGTTACTAGCCGATACGCGCTGATACGGGGCCGGAGAGACTCATAATCCGTCGGGCGGTGGTTCGAGTCCACCCCGGCCCATTGGAAGCCCTGGCAGAAATCGTTCGTCCCGAAGCCTCGGGTTAGGCTTGGGGTCGTGCCCTTCACGCTCAGGAACCTCAAGGAGGACCTGGAGGATCTCGGGTCCAGATTCGACGGCGCGGCGGACCTGGAGTTCCGCTTGGCGACCGATGTGCTCGAGCTCGAGCAGTCCGGCCTGAGCCTGCAGCGCGTCCCGGCCGGTTATCGCTTTCCCTACGGCCACACGCACGTGAAGCAGGAGGAGGTGTACGTGGTCGTGCGCGGGAGCGGGCGGATGAAGCTCGACGACGAGATCGTCGAGCTCAAGGAGTGGGATGCGGTGCGTGTCCCTCCCGGTACGTGGCGAGGCTACGAGGCCGGACCGGAAGGCCTTGAGATGATCGTTATCGGCGCGCCCAGTCTCGGGGAGGCTCGGCGCGACGACGTCGAGGGCCAGCGCGACTGGTGGGCTGCCTAGCGCCGGGCCGGCAAGCTGGAACAGGCCGGGGGAGAGGCGGCGGTGGCGAGGGGAGCGTCAGCCCGGAACGCAGAAGACGTAAGCGAGGATCTGCACGTTTGTGAGGTTGTACGTGCCCCCATTGAAGTACTGGACAACCCAGCCGGTCGCGATCCCGTCGTTGGCGAAAGGCCAGCTCTCGGAGACCGCCGCGGTGGAGTCGCTCGTATACGCACCCCCGGAGATCGCCCGCTCTCCTGCGTCGCAGTGGGCGATGACGCTCTCCGCGGAGTCGACCGGCAAGCTCGGAACGGTCTTGGAGTTCTGACGGATGACGACCTGCCCACTGCTCAGGAGCCCCAGAGAGGCAACCTTGATGTCCTTTCCGGTGAGCGAGTTGTCCTTCACGTCCCGGCTCTTGACCGCGCCGTCCTTGATCTGCTTCGACCCGACGCTGTTCTTGGCGAGGCCGGCGGCATACGCACCGCCGCCAATTGCGATGAAGACGGCCAAAGTCGCCATGACATTGGCATAGGTCAGGTGGTCGGCAACCTTGCGAAACACGGCTCTCCCCTCGGATGAGCAACGGAACTGGGGCAATCCTAGTGGGCCACCGCCGGTCTCATGTCAGCATCAGCCCGCAAGGTCAGGGCGGTGCCGGCGACGACTCTGCCCCGGGACGGGCGAGAGACCGCTCGACCCGGACCGGCCCATGAGGGAACCGCTTGCCCTAGGGTTTCCGGCCAGGGAGCTGGTGGAGAGCGAGCGCGCCGGTGGGCGCGGAAGGAGTCTGAGCGTGTCGAGAGTTGAAACGGGTCGATCCCGACTGGTCCTGGCCTGCCTGGTCATGTCGTTCGGCCTGGCGGCGCTGGTCGCCCCGGCGATCGCGAACGCCGGGGACACCGTTTGGATCTGCAAGCCCGGTCAGGCGGACGACCTCTGCGCCGGCACGATCGACGGCGCGACGATGCCGCCGCCCGGCGAGGAGGCGCAGCCGCTCGGCTACACCCGCCCCGACGATGCGCCGATCGACTGCTTCTACCTGTACCCGACCCAGAGCGACCAGGCGGGCCCGAACTCCAATCTCGACAAGGATCCGCCGATCAGGAGGGTCGTCGTCCAGCAGGCTCGGATGTTCTCGTCCGTCTGCGACGTCTACGCGCCGATGTACCGGCAGGTCACGAACCACGGCGATCAGACCGCCTACAACTCCCAGGTCCAGACCGCGTACCGGAGCGCCAAGTCCGGCTTCAGGGACTACCTGAAGAACTACAACGACGGCCGTGGCTTCATCATGATCGGCCACTCCCAGGGTTCGGCCCACACCGCGCGGCTGATCGACGAGCTCGTCGACACCAATGCGAGGCTGCGGAAGCGCTTCGTCGGGGCGATCGCCCCCGGCGCCAACATCAGCGTCCCGATCGGGAAGCCGGTCGGGGGGCTGTTCGACAACGTTCCCGCCTGTACCGAGGTCGGTGAGTACGGATGCGTCGTCGCCTTCTCCACCTACAACGACGTGCCGGGGTCCTTCGCCGCGTTCTCGCGTCTCGATTTCGGCTACTGGATCTACCCCGAGCCGCGCCCCGACGCGAGCAAGTACGAGGTCATCTGCACGAACCCCGCACGGCTCGACGGCGGCGACGGAACTCTCGAGCCGCTCGTCAACTTCGACTACCTGTTCGGTGTGCCGGCCGAGGAGACGGCGGCTCCGTGGGCAGGCGAGCCCGACTACTACAAGGCCGGCTGCAAGCGCGAGAACGGCGCCCACTGGCTGAACCTGTCCAAGGTCGGTCTGGCCGGCGATGCGCGGCCGGACCTCGGGGCGGCCGTTGCCTCGGGCTCGAACTACCACGTGCCGGAGGTCAACCTCGCCGAGGGCAACCTGCTGACGATCGCGCAACTGCAGACCGACTCCTACGAGGCCAGGATCGCGAAGCTGCAGGCGAAGGTTTCGAAGCTGACCGCGAAGCTGAAGAAGGTGAGGAAGGTCCTCGCCGCGCACCGGAAGACGATCGAGAAGCTCTCGAAGAAACGGCAGAAGGCCGACGGCGCGAAAGATCGCCGCCGCCTGAGGCGGAAGCTGCACCGGGCCCGCGGGAAGGCGAGGGCCGCCCGCGAGCGGATCGGCTCGCTGAAGGAGCGGGTCGCCGCGGTCGAAAAGCAGCTCCCCTGACGGCGGCTACCCGCAGGCCTGGCATCGCCGGCTAGTCCGGCCGCGCCGGATCGTCGGCGACGCTGAACCGCAGCCCGGCACGCTCGAACCGCGCTGCAGACCCGGTGCCGAGCGCGGCCGCCGGCGTCAAGCATCCGAGCGAGCCCGGGGCGACCGGGCGCTCGGAGAGGATCAGCCCGGCCTCGCCGAGCATCCGCGCGGTCGTCAGGTAGCCGGGGTGTCCGGTGGCCTCGACGTCGACCGCGATCCGGTGCTCTCCCGTCGTCGCAGCCTCGACCCGCAGCGACCAGGACCAGTCCTCGAGCCGATCCGGAGACGGGCCGTAGCCGGAGTCCGGCAGGATCCTGCCCAGCACCGAGCTGACCCGCCGCTTCGTCGCCGGGGCCGCGAGCAGGGTGCGGCGCATGCCCGCCTGCGTGGCCGCAAGCGCGCCGGCGATGGCCAGCCGCGCCGGCAGGGTCACGGCGCCACCGTCGAGCGCCACACCCTCGCGGTAGCGGAACGGCGGCGGAGGGTCGGTGCCGCCGGTCAGCTCGGCGGTCCTCTGGATGACGGCCGGGTTGATGAAGGCCGCCGGAGTCATCGGCGCGATCACGGAGCCGGAGCTGCCGCGGCGGACGCCCACCTCGATCGGGCTGGTCTCGCGGACGAGCAGCGCCCGCGCCGGATCGTCGATCAGCGCCGCGGGATCGGCCGCCACCGCCGAGTCGGGGTCGGCGGTCACCTCGACCATGCTCTGGCTCGTTCCACCCGAGATCCCGTCCGAGGGGCGCGGGATGCCCGGTGGCGGCTTGACCCGGACCTCGAGATCGACCGCGGCAAGGCCTTCCTCCCAGCGCGTCCGCGCCGCCTCGGCCGCGATCAGGACGGCGAGGTCGGGTGGCAGCGCCTCGAATCCCGCGACCTCGACGATCGCGACGCCGCGGGCGTGGGCGGATGCCCCGAAGTCACGAACGATGCTGCGGGCGAACGGAATCTCACCGGTGAGGTCGAGGTAGTGGGCTCCCTGCTCGACGCAGGCATCGATCACCGCTCGTGCGTGCCTCGTGTAGGGGCCGACGAGGTTGAGGACGACGTCGGCGCGGGCGGCCAGGTCCCTCAGCGAGCCGGGGTCGCCGGTGTCGGCGGCGACCTTCTCGGCGTTGGCGACGCCGACATCGAGGAGGACCCGCTCGAGCTTGCCCGTGTCACGAGCCGCTGCGGCCCAGTTGAAACCGTCCTCGAGGGAGCGCTCCGCCAGGTAGGCGGCGACCCTCCGGCCGGTGACCCCGGTCGCCCCGAGCACGACGACGGCGAGCTCCTTGTCGCTCATGGGAGCAGCCTAGTAGTGCCGGGCGACTTCGCGACCGCCGGTCATGGGCGCGCCGGGCTCCGCCGGCTCCGAGAGGCCGGTCGTCCGCTTGCCTCGGCCGGCTTCAGTCGAACGACCCTCGTGCCGATGGGTAACGGGATGACCGGTGGTTTGCTCGGGATTGCGGGGGGCAGGGCGTCACCCGTGACGTACGCTGGAGAGGCCGGGGCGCTGGACATGGACCGACCGATCGAATCCCGGGAGGAGAGCAACGTGGATCTGGTCCAGCGGTGGCGCGACCTTGCGGTCGCGAGCGGGGAGGCGTTCCTGCTGCCGGAGTGGTCTCAGGCCTGGGTCCGTCATTACGGTGGCCGCCCGGAGATCGTCACGAGCCGGGGGTCCGATGGCCGCCTGACCGGTGTGGCTCCGCTGCTGCGACGCGGGCGCGGTCTTCGCCTGGCCGGTGCCGGCCTCGGCGGCCGCTTCGGGCTGGCGACGGCGGCGGGGGAGGAGGACCGCTTGGCCGAGGCCATCGCGCCGCTTCTCGGTCGTCGCGAGTTCCTGGTCCTCGATCACATCGCGGACGGCGCCGCGTGGCCCTCGGTGATCCAGGCGTGTGCGCCGCACCGGCTCCAGCTCGCCGTCGCGCGTCGCGACAGCTCGTGGGCGATCGAGCTCGGGGGAGTGGACTGGGAGGGTTACCTCGCGACCCGCAGCCGGAACTTCCGCAAGCAGGTCCGGCGAGGGTTGCGCGGACTCGAGCGCGACTATGACCTTCGCTTCCGGCGAACATCGGCCGAGCACGAGCTCGACCGCGACATGGACCTGCTGTTCGAGCTGCACGACTCCCGCTGGCGCCACCGCGGCGGATCGTCGATCGCCAGCTCGCGGGCGCGAGGGTTTCATCGCGACTTCGCAACCGCGATGCTCGATCGCGGCTGGCTTCGTCTCTGCTTCCTGGAGTTGGACGGAGAGGCGGTTGCCGCCGACTACGGATGGTGCGTCGGCGGGCGCTACTCGTCCTATCAAGCCGGTTTCTCGGAGCGACATGGGGACCGTGGAGTCGGCTTTCTGGCCCTGGCGCTGGCGATCCGCGGCGCCATCGACGAGGGTGCTCGCGAGTTCGACCTGCTGCGGGGTGACGAGAGCTACAAGGCCCGGTTCGCGACGACTCGCCGCGAAACCGAGACGCTCGTCCTGGCGCCCGCGATCAGCGAAGCCCACCTGACGGCTCTCGTCGAAGGTGGGGCTCGCCGCGCGATCGAGAGCGTTCCCGCGCTGAGGCCGGCGGGCCGGTGGTGTCGGCGCCTCGTCGAGCGCTGGAGGCCGACGACGATCTCGTGACGAGATCGGCGACCTCGTCGGCCGGGAAGCTGGACCGCACGACGACGATGAATCGGCCGCTGCTTGATTCTCAGGCCCCGGGCGTTCAGCTCACGGGAAGCATTGACTTCGCGTCCCGTGTGAGAGAGTGGCAGCAATCACCTGCCAAGGAGACCAAGATGGATCACGCGGAGACGATACGACGCTTCTACGACCTGCTCAGTGCTGGAGATATCGACGGTTTCGGCGCGATGCTGGCCGACGACTTCCTCGAGCACGAAGAGACCCCCGGCCTTGCGCCGACGAAGGACGGCGTCCTGCAGTTCTTCCGGATGTACCGGACGGCGTTCCCGGATCTGCGGATGGATCCGGAAGACATCCTGGTCAGCGGTGACAAGGCCGTCGCCCGGGTGCGGGCCACGGGAACCCATCAGGGCGAGTTCATGGACATGCCGGCGACCGGCAAGAGCATCGACGTGCAGCTGATCGACATCATCCGCTTCGGCGACGACGGTCTCGCCCACGAGCACTGGGGAGTCGTCGACACGATGGCGATGATGCAGCAGCTCGGCGTTGTGCCGGACGGCCCTCCGGCCTAGCCGAGCCGGTCCGTCGGTGACGGTGATCGCGTGGCGAACCGGCCACGCCGTCATCGCCGTCGCGTTCCTGGCCTCGATCGCCTACCTGTGGTGGTGCGCGATCAGCGGGCGCCGCGGGCCGTTGCTGCGGGCAGCGATTGCGGCTCTGGGAGCCGAGGGCGTGCTCGTCGCCGCCAACCGCGGCGACTGCCCGCTCGGGGCGGTCGGCGACCGCGTCGGCGACCCGGTCCCCCTGTTCGAGCTGGTCCTCTCGCCGCGAGCTGCCCGCCTGGCGGTCCCGACGCTCGGGGCCGTGACCGCGGCGGGGCTCGCCCTGCTCGCCTGGCGCTCGCGCAGCCGAGCCTGACCGGGGGGCCGAGTTCGTTTCGAACCACCTTGCTCGGGTAGGCGAATTGAGGAAGGCAACCGAAACGGAGGAGTCATGAGGAAGCTCAGAACGCTTCTCGCTGCAATCGCGGCTCTCGCATTGCTGGTGCCGGCCGCGGCCACGGCCGACCCGATCCAGTCGATCACGGCCAAGCTGATCCCGAAGAAGCTGCCCAAGAAGAGGTACAAGCCGGCGAAGATCTACGTCGAGATCCTGACCAAGGACAACACGACCGATCCGGTCCACCCGAACCAGCCGCCGAGCGCCTACAACACGAAGGTGAACTTCCCGCGCAACATGAAGTTCAACACGCGCAAGGCGAAGCGCTGCAAGGCGACCGAGGCCGAGCTGCAGAACACGACCGCCGATCAGGCCGTCTCGCTCTGCGGAAGGAAGTCGGTCGTCAGCAAGGGCTCGAAGCTGCCGTCCGACCCCCCGGGTCGCAATCACACGAACGGCACGTCGGCCTGGGTGACCGCCGACTTCGGCGCGCTGGTCGGGCAGATCCCGGTCCAGGTCACGGCCTTCAACGGCCACAAGAAGAACACGCTGTTCCTGCACTCCTACGCTCCGTCGGCGAACAACACCTCGGTGCTGGTCGGCAAGCTCAAGAAGGCCCCGAAGGGCTACGGGAGGCAGCTCGACGTGACGATCCCGCCGCTGCTCGCAGGCGCGATCAGCCGCTTCACGACCACGGTCAAGAAGGGCAAGTACGTGCAGGCCCGCTGCAAGCCGCGGAAGATGAGGTTCCAGGCGATCACCAAGTACGACAACCACCCGCAGACGTCTGACAAGTACAAGCAGAAGTGCAAGGTCAAGAAGGGTAAGAAGGGCAAGCGCCGGCACGCGCACCGGCGCTAGCGCTCGCACGGCAAGGCGACCGAAGCGGGCGGCTCTGCGGCCGCCCGCTTCGCGCTGCGGCGGAGATCGACCGGACTGCCGGGTCCCAGTCCCGGCCGCCCGAAGCGATGCAAGCGGGGGAGGGGCGCCTACTGACCACCGCCCGGGGCGCGGCGGCGGTTCGGCTCGCGGCCCGGGGGCTGGCGGGGCGGCTGCAGGTCCGGCAGCGGCGGCAAGGGCAGGTCGGCCGGCTGATCGACGGCGACCTCGAACGCCTCGCCGTGGTGGTGAAGCTCCAGCGGCGGCCCGTCGAGGAGGGTGTAGGTGGCCTGGTCTCTGCCCACGTCCACCTCGAGCCTGCGGCCGCGGAAGCAGAGCCGGAACCGGAGCCGCCCGAGGGCGCCGGGCAGGCGCGGCGCGAAGCTCAGGGCGCCGCCGTGGTCGCGCATCCCGCCGAACCCGGCGACGGTGGCGATCCAGGCTCCCGCCAGCGAGGCCATGTGCAGGCCGTCGCGGGCATTCGCCTCGAGGTCGTCGAGGTCCATCAGCGCCGCCTCGCCTAGGTAGTCGTAGGCGAGCTCGACGTGGCCGACCTCCGAGGCAACGACCGCCTGCGTGCATGCCGACAGCGACGAGTCGCGCACCGTGATCGCCTCGTAATAGGCGAAATCTCGGGCCTTGTCGCGATCGCTGAAGGCATCCCCGCAGAGATGCAGCGCGAGGACCAGGTCGGCCTGCTTGACGACCTGCTTGCGGTAGATGTCGAAGTAGGGGAAGTGCAGGAACAGGGGGTACTGGTCCGCGCTCGTTCGCTCGAAGTCCCAGGAGCCGTGGTCGGTGAAGCGCTCCGACTGCGGGTGGACCCCGAGCGATCGATCGAAGGGGATGACCATGTTGTCGGCCGCGTCGCGCCAGCTCGCCGCCTCCTCGGAGTCGATCTCGAGCTCGGCGGCGGCATCGGGGTGGTGCTCGACCGCGTCGGCGGCGGCGCGCAGATTCCGCTGCGCCATCAGGTTGGTGTAGACGTTGTTGTCGGCGACCGCCGTGTACTCGTCGGGGCCGGTCACCCCGTCGATCCGGAACCGCCCCTCGGCATCGTGGTGGCCGAGCGAGCGCCAGAGCTGCGCGGTTGCGACCAGCAGCTCGAAGCCGACCTCGCGCTCGAACGCCTCGTCGCCGCTCGCCGCCACGTATCGGCGTACGGCGTCGGCGACGTCGGCGTTGACGTGGAATGCGGCGGTGCCGGCCGGCCAGTAGGCCGAGCACTCGGCGCCGTCGATCGTGCGCCAGGGCAGCGCCGCCCCCCGGAGCCCGAGCTGTGCGGCCCGGGCGCGGGCCTGCTCCAGGGTCAGGTGCCGCCAGCGCAACGCATCGGCGGCGGCGCTCGGGACCGTGTAGGTGAGCAGCGGCAGGACGAACTGCTCGGTGTCCCAGAACGCGTGCCCGTCGTAGCCGGGTCCGGTCAGCCCCTTCGCCGGGATCGCCCGCCGTTCGGCCCGAGCGCCGGCCTGAAGGACGTGGAACAGCCCGAAGCGGATCGCCTGCTGGATCTCGGCGTCACCGTCGAGCTCGACGTCGGCCCTGTCCCAGAAGTCGTCGAGATATTCGCGCTGGGAGCCGACCAGCCCGTCCCAGCCCGTCTGCCGGGCCTCGGCGAGCGCGGCGGCGACCTGGTCCCGCATCGCCGGCACCGAGCGGGCGCTCGACCAGCCGTAGCTGATCAGCTTCACGATCCGCAGCGTCTGACCGGGCTCGAGGTCGGTGGTGACGGTTACGCGGGCGAGGTCGTCCTCGCTCTGACCCTCCGCGGCGGTGCCTTCCGGACCGTCGACGATGTGATCGGTGCCGGCGGCCATCCGCAGGCCGGTGCCGCGGGTGCGGTGCACGAGCACGGCCTCGAGGTCTGATTGGCTGGCGAGCTCGGGCTGAAGCGGCGAAGTGAGCGCCGCGGTCACGCGAGGGTCGTCGCCCTCCGACCGTGGCGGCGGCTCGTTCGCGACCAGCTCGGATTGCAGGACCACGCGCGTCCCCTCGTCGATCGGCTCGACGTCGTACTGGATCGCCGCGACCGCGCGCTGGACGAACGAAACCAGCCTGATGCTGGAGACGCGGATGGCGCGGCCGGTCGGCGAGACCCACTCGACCCGGCGGCGGAGCACCCCGGCGCGGAGGTCGAGGACGCGCTCGTGGGAGCGGAGCTCGCCGTAGCGGACGTCGAATGGCTCGTCCTCGACCAGCAGGCGGATCACCTTGCCGTTGGTGACGTTGACAACCGTCTGCCCCGCCTCGGGGTAGCCGTACCCGGCCTCCGCGTAGGGCAGCGGTCGGGTCTCGTAGAAGCCGTTCAGATAGGTGCCCGAGAGCGCGTAGGGCTCGCCCTCGTCGAGGTTCGCCCGCAGGCCGATCAGCCCGTTCGAGAGCGCGAACACCGACTCCGTCTGCGGCAGCAGGCTCTCGTCGAAGTGCGACTCCCGCACCGCCCAGGGCTCGACCGCGAATCCGGGGTGGTCGATCATCGGCGGTCGAGCAGCTCGGCGAGATCGGCGACGACGACATCGGCGCCGTGTTCCCGCAGCGCCGCCGCCTGCCCGACCCGATCGACCCCGACGACGCAGCCGAAGCTCCCCGCCCGGCCGGCCTCGACTCCGGCGAGGGCATCCTCGAACACGGCCGCCTGGGCGGCCTCGACGTCCAGCGCCCGGGCGCCGGCAAGGTAGGTGTCCGGCGCGGGCTTTCCGGGCAGCCGATCGCGTTCGGCCACCACGCCGTCGATCCGTGCGTCGAACAGATCCGCGATCCCGGCGCCCTCGAGGACCTGCTTGCAGTTCGCGCTGGAGGAGACGACCGCAGTGCGCATCCCCGCCTCGCGGACCGCGTGCACGTAGCGAACCGAGCCCGGGTAGGCCTCGACCCCCTGCTCGTCGATCAGGCCGAGGACGATCTCGTTCTTGCGGTTGCCGAGGCCGCAGACGGTTTCAGCGTCGGGCCCGTCACCGGGGTCGCCCTCCGGCAATTCGATCCGGCGCGACTGCAGGAACGAGCGGACCCCGTCGTAGCGGGGCTTGCCGTCGACGAAGCTGTCGTAGTCGTCCTTCGAGTCGAAGGGCTCGAACGGGGTCCCGTCGCGGTCCGACCGCGACCGCAGGTAGTCATCGAACATGCGCTTCCAGGCCGCGGCGTGCACCTTCGCCGTCTCGGTCAGCACGCCGTCGAGGTCGAACAGGCAGGTACTGATTCCGTCGGGCAGCCCGAGCATTGCCCGACCCTACGGCAACCCGGTCGCGACCGGGGAACACCACCGCGTCGCTAGCCCCGCAGCCAGATCGCGCCGTCGCGGATCTCGACCGGAAACGTCTTCAGCGAGTGGGCGCCGGTCGTCGCCTTGACGGCTCCCGCCAGCGGCTTGAAGGCACCCTGCGGGCCCCGGGTCATCTTCCCGGAGGCGACGTCGTAGCGGGCTCCGTGCCAGGGGCACTCCAGGCACCCGTCGTCGGTTACCCGGCCCTCGCCGAGCGAGGCGAACAGATGCCGGCAGCGATTGGAGACCGCGAACGGCTCGTCGTCGCTGATCCCAACCGCAAGGGTTCCATGGGCGGTGTCCTCGACCACCCGGACCTGGGAGTCCCCGAGATCTTCGACGGCGACGAGGCGTCGGCTGGATGGCGATGCTGCTTCGACCGCCCGATCATCGCACAGGTCCGAGAACCCGTCGGCCTCGCCGCCGCCCGAGGTCCTCGAACTGTCCAGGCCGGCAATCGGATCGGAGCGATCCGCAATTCGGGAGCTGACCGGCGCCGGAAGCTTTGCCGACTCCTTGCCAAACGGTTGCCGACGCTTGCGGGTCGTCCGTCTACGTTCGCTCCCGACCCGGATCAACAAGGAGGAACATGAAAGGCAAGGCATTTCTCGGCCTGCTCGTCGCACTGCTCGCGTTCTCCGCGGGCGGCGTCGCGCTCGGCGGGCCGAAGTATCCGACCAAGCTGTCGATTGGCTACTCGCGTTCGTCGGGCGGGTTGTTCGCCGGCGATCTGAAGTCGCACAAGGGGTGCGTCGGCGGCCGCAAGGTCGTGGTCTACCGCAAGAAGCGCGGCCACGACCGGGCGGTCGGCAACGACGCGGCCGCCCCGAATGGAAGCTGGCGCGTCGCCGCGCGCAAGCCGAAGGCCGGCGATTACTACGCGAAGACGAAGGGATCGCGGCTGAAGGACGGCGCCAAGTGCGCCGCGGCGAAGTCGGCGGCCACGCACGTCTCCTAGCGGCCCCGCCGCCCGGGTTCGGGCCGACCCTCGGCCCGAACCCGGCCGCCCGCCGCGCTCGCGGGGAGGGAAATGTTTGGAATCGGCCGCTGCAGGGGAGATACGGCTCCGGAGAGCGGCGTCACCCATCTCCGCGACCAGGAGGACCCGATTGGAAGCTCTTCAGAGCAACGCGGCACGCGAGTTCGAGCACGAGTTCGCCGACGCCTTCAGCAAGCGAGCGGGCAAGAAGCCGGAGCGGACGACCATTCTCGGCGGCCGCGACATGCTGCTGATCCGAGCCGACGGGACGTTGACGAGACAGCAGGGCGTGCTCTCGACGCGGGATCCGGCGCTGGCATCAGAGATCTCCAGGTCGGTGCTCGACGACCTCGCCCACACCGAGCTCTGGGAGGCGGTCGAGGGATTCACCGGGTCGACGGTCGTCGCCGTGCTCAGCGATCAGTCGGTCGATCCCGACGTCGCCGTCCTCTGCTTCCTGCTCGGTCGCTCGGAGCCGGTGCCGGCGCCGCAGGGCTGAGCGCCGCCGCGAGCGTCGCGGTCAGGCGCCGATCGCCTCGGCGATCAGGGCGGCGACCCGATCCGGGTGCTCGAGCCCCGGCAGGTGCGCGGTGCCGGGCAGCTCGACCGCGCGCCGCAGGCTCGGCAGCCGCTCGGCGAGGATCCGGCACCGATTGGCGAAGAACGGCAGGTCGAGCTCGCCCCAGGCGACCGTCGCCGGCGTGGCGATCTCGGCGAGGCGGTCCCAGGTGTCGAGCTCAGCCGGCTCGGCGTCATCGGGCCAGTCGGCGGCGAGCGCGATCGCGTTCATCTCCAGCGCCAGCTTCCGCAGCGAGCCGCCGACGCGGCCCTCGGGGGCGGCGGGCCCGTCGAGCCAGAGGTGCGCCTCGAGCCGGTTGACGGCGGCGAGGTCGCCGGCGTCCTCGGCAGCCCCGATCGCGGCGTCGAGCCGGCGCGTGTCGGGGTCGAGCTCGTCGTCGTCGGGCTCTGGTTCCCCGCTCACCGCAGGCGCGATCAGGACCAGCCCCGCGACCCGGTCGGGCTCGGTCAGAGCCATGTCGAGGGCGATCCGCCCACCCTGCGAGTTGCCGACCAGCCAGGCGGGGGAGCCGCAGGTCTGCTCGAGCACGGCACCGAGGTCGGCGAGGTGATCGGCGGCACCGACGGCCGGCGTCGCCCCGAAGCCGCGCCGGTCGTAGGCGACCACGTCGGCCCCGGCGCCGCCGAGATCGGCAGCGACCTCCGTCCACGCACGCCGGTCGGCGACGCCGGCATGGAGCAGGACCACCGCCGGACCACCGCCGGCCCAGCGCTCGCCTGCCAGGGCGACGCCGTCGGCGGCGGTGCAGGTGATCGGCTCCCTGGGCGCGGTTGCCATCGGCCTGAGAGTGGCATGTCGGCGGCCGCGGCGCCGGTAGGGTGAGGGAGTGGCCTTCAGGGGGATCACGGGCATCGCGGTCTTGGTCGCCCTGACGTTTCTGGGCAGCGGCTGCGCGTTCACCGGGTTCCGCTCGTTCGGGCCGGCGGGGCAGGCGTCGATCCCCTCGGACCGGCTCTTCGATCTCGGCGTCGCCGACTTCGACGAGGACGGCCGTCTCGACATCTTCACGGTCAACCACAAGTTCCCGGGGGCCTGGCTGCGCAACGTCGGTGGCCGCTTCGAGGACGTCACGACCGCGATCGGCGCCGACCCCGATCCCGAGTTCCCGGGCCTCGACGGGCTGACGGCGCCGGCCATGAAGGAGCCCGGCATCTACCTCTACATGACCGACTCCCGCGAGGGGGAGCCGGGGCTGCTGCACATCCGCACCGTCGGCATGCCGGCGGCCGGGAAGGTCGGCTTCCTGTCGGCCAGCCTGCGGGTGCTGAGGGCGAAGCGGGCGCGGATCCGGCTCGGCAAGAACGAGCAGTCGGTGCGGGTCGTGCGGTTCGACGCCCGGCCCGGGGCGACGATCGTCCTCGATCCCTCGAGCGTCGCCGACGCGCCGATGGCGGCCTTCATCGAGGAGCCGGCCGACCCGGCGCAGATCAAGGTCGGTGCCGAGGCGGTCAGCCCCGACGGGCTCGACTTCCGGCTGACCCTGCACGACCGCCACGCGATCGCTTTCGCCGACCTCGTCGGCGGCGCCGAGATCGACGCGTTCATCGCCAGCGGCGGCCTCGGCGGAGGGATCGTCAAGTCGGCGTTCCGGGGGCGGATCCACGACGAGATGCTGTCCGGTGGCGCCGGCGGCTTCACCGAGATCGCCAAGGGGGCGGGCCTCGACAAGGGGGGCTGCCGGGGCCGGCAGCTCGAATCGGTCGACGTCAACGGCGACGGGCTGCTCGACCTCTTCGAATCCTGCGAGCAGCACCCGCCGCGGATCTACAGGCAGATCGAGCCGGGCCGCTTCGGCAAGGTGCGGGCGCCGGCGGCGACCGGCAGCGCCGAGCGCTGGGTCTACCTGGCCCCGGATCAGGGGCCGTCGCTGATCAGCGCCGGTGACGACGAGATCGACGTCTGGCGGCGGCAGAAAGGAGGCTGGCGCAAGGTCCAGGCGCTGCCGGCCCGGGCGAGCGGCGACGTCGCCCAGCTGGCGGTCGGCGACGTCGACTCCGACGGCGACCTCGACGTGCTCGCCGTCGCCGCGACCGGCAACACGTTGCTCCGCAACGACGACGGCCGCCTGCACAGCGTCCGGCCGCAGTCGGCGGGGGTGCCGGCGGCGAGCGTCGCCGCGAGCTTCGTCGACTACGACAACGACGGCAGGCTCGACCTCTACGCCGTCCCGCAGGGGCTGATCCGCAACATCGGCGCCGGCGGCTACCTGCGAACCGGGCTGCTGGAGACACCTGCCGGCGGGCGCGGCGATCGCCGACTGGGCCGACTTCGACGGCGACGGCCTCCGCGATCCGGTGATCGCCTACGGCCACGGCGAGTTCGCGTCGCAGATGACCCTGCGCAGGGCCCGCAACACGACGCCGATCCACGGCCACTGGCTCGAGGCCGATCTGCTCGGCGCCGCCGGCAACCGGCAGGCGATCGGCGCCTGGGCCGAGGTCCGGGCCGGCGCGATGCGCGGCGTCCAGTGGGTCGGCCAGAACGACGACGCGCCGCATTCGCAGGGCCACTACCGGCTCTACTGGGGCCTCGGCAGCCACGATCACGTCGATTCGGTCACCGTCCACTGGCCGAACGGCGAGCGGACCGAGATCGGCCCGCGCCCGGCCGATCAGCTGATCCGCGTCGAGCAGCCCTAGCTCGCGGCGGCGCCCGGCTCGGCCAGCAGGCCCGACAGCGCCTCGCGGGCGACCGCGGAGTCCGGCGACTCCCAGAGCTGACCGAGGGCGGCGGCGGCGAGTTGCAGCTCGGCGAGCCCGGCGCCGGTCTCGGCGCTGAACCGCTCGAGCCAGCGGCCGGCGGCGCGGGGGTAGCGCGGGTCGCCGGATTCGGCCATCAGCCGGCAGAGCTCGAGGGCATCGGCGAGGGCGACGTGGGGGAGGTCGCGGGCGAGGATCAGGGCGGCGGTCAGGTGCCCGACGGCGAGCGCCTTCCTGAATCTGCCGTGGTCGGAGCCGTGGGTGCCCACCGAACGCATGTTCGCACGAGCCAGGGCGTAAGGTTCCGGCGAGCCCTGTACACACGCCCGTCCGGCGGGCAGACGAGAGGAGCCAGATGACCGAGACGAGCAGCGGCGGGCCGATCGTCTTCGCCTACGACGGCTCCGACTGCGCGAAGGCCGCGATCGCCGAGGCGGGCCGGCAGCTGAGCGACGGACGCGCGGCGATCGTGCTGACCGTCTGGGAGCCGCTCGACGCGGTCCCCTTCTGGGGAGCGCCGATGGCGACGGTGCCGACCGAGATCACCGAGGAGGTCGTCGCCCACGCCAACAAGGTGGCCGAGGAGGGCGTGGCCCTCGCCGCCGAGGCCGGCTTCGAGGCCGAGCCGCTGGTCGAGCTCGGAGCGCCGGTCTGGGCGCGGATCGTCGAGACCGCCGATCAGCGCGGCGCCTCGCTCGTCGTCCTCGGCTCGCACGGCCGCAGCAGCGTCGGCTACGCGGTGATGGGCAGCGTCGCGACCGCCGTCGCGCACCACGCGAAGGCGCCGGTGATGATCACCCGGATGGCGTGAGCCTCCGGCTCCGGCTCGGCAGCTCACCGGGACTGCCGTTCCCCTCGGGACGATCGGGCTCCGGCCAGCCGCGCATCCGCCGCCGCAGCGACAGGTAGGCGCCGAGGCCCGGGAGCGCCGGCAGGTAGGTCGAGATCACCTGGTAGGTGAGGACGGCGAGCAGCGCCAGCCCGGCGTCGACTCCGCAGGCGACGAAGGCGCCGAGCATCCCTCCCTCGGTGCCGCCGACCCCGCCCGGCAGCGGCAGCAGGTTCCCGAATGTGCCGAGGAAGTAGCAGAGGACGATCGTCAGCGGTGCCGGCGGCTCCCCGAACGCCTTGAACGCCGCCCAGAGGACGGCGATGTCGAAGACCCACCAGGCGGCGACGGCGGCCGACAGCGGCCAGGGGCGCTCGCGAAGCGCCGAGTGGGCGAGCCGCAGCGCATCGCCGGCGGTCTCGGGCAGCGCGGTCAGGCGGACGCCGAGCCTGCCGATCCGTCCCGGCCGGCCGGCGATCTTGCCGGCCCGCGCTTCGAGGTCGCCGGGGATCCGGGCGGCGGCGAGCGCGAGGGCGATGACGACGCCGCCGACGACCATCGCCACGGTCCCGAGCGCGACCGGCGCACCGCCGGCGAGCCCGATCGTGACCACGGCCCCGCCGAGCAGCAGGGCGAGCATGTAGAAGGAGTAGAGGGAGGCGAGGAAGGCGGCGATCAGCCGGCCCGTCTGCCGGACCCCGGTCCCGGCCCGGTGCAGGACCCAGGCGGTGAAGGCGATGCCGCCCGCCCCGCCGGCCGAAAACAGCCGGGTGGCGGCGACGCCGCCCAGGGTCAGCTCGACGCAGGCGCCGGTCGTCAGCCGCGGAGCCGCGGGCGAGTAGAAGAGGCGGACGAGGACGACGTAGCCGGCGAAGGAGAGCACCTCGAGGCCGATGCCGGCGGCGACCCAGGCCGGGCTGGCGTTCTCGACGCGGGTCACGACCTGCTCGAAGGCCTGATGATGGGCGATCAGCAGCGCCACCCCGACCGCGATCACCGCCGCGACGAGGATCCGCAGGACGAGCTTCTGATGCGTTCGCAGCGCCGTCCCCCAGCGGTCGCGCCCGGCGATCGCGAGGCTGGCCAGCAGCACCGCGGCGACCAGCAGGCCGCCGAGCACGATCAGCTGCTGGGAGGCGATGGCGAGAACCGGCACCGCCCGATCGTAGGCGGCCTGTCACCGGGCCGACCGGCACCTGCGCGGCTGGCCCGCGGTTCCGGGGGTGGATGATTGAGCGGTGGAGCTGGGGCTCGCCATCGCCTTCTCGATCGCGTTCGCGCTGACCAACGGGTTCCACGACGCCGCCAACGCGATCGCCACCCTCGTCGCTACGCGCGCCGCGAGGCCGGCGCAGGCGGTCGTCCTCGCCGCCGTCTTCAACATGCTCGGCGCGTTGGTCGTCGGCGCCGCCGTCGCCGACACGATCGCCGGGATCGTGACCGTCGGCCGCGACGAGGCGGTGGCGGTGATCGGCGCCGGCGTCCTCGCCGCCACCATCTGGAACCTGCTGACCTGGTGGCGCGGCCTGCCCTCGAGCTCGGCCCACGCGCTCGTCGGCGGGCTCGTCGGCTCGGCCGTCGCCGAGGCCGGCATCGGCGCGGTCAACCTCGGCGGCCTCGACGGCCTGCGCCCGGTCGGCGTCTACGGGGTGTTGATCGCGCTGGCGATCTCGCCGTTCATCGGGCTCGGCTTCGGCTTCGCGTTCGCGCGGATCAGCGGCCGCGTCCTCCGCCGCGCCACCCATCGCGCCGACGGGCCGATCCGCGCGGCGCAGTGGGCGATGTCGGCCGCGCTCGCGTTCGGCCACGGCGCCAACGACGCCCAGAAGTCGATGGGCGTGATCGCGGCGCTGCTGCTCGCCGGCGGCCATCTCGACGTCCTCTCGGTACCGCTCTGGGTGAAGCTCGTCTGCGGCGCCGCGCTGACGGTCGGAACCGCGCTCGGCGGCTGGCGGATCATCCTCACGATCGGCCGGCGGATCTTTCGCCTCGCGCCGATCGACGGCTTCTCGAGCCAGAGCGCCTCGACCGCGGTGATCCTTCCGGCGACCTACCTCGGCGCGCCGGTGTCGACGACGCAGATCGTCGCCCCCTCGGTGGTCGGGGTCGGCGGCGGCCGACGCCGCTGGCACCACGTCCGCTGGGCCGTCGTCCGCTCGATCGCCGTCGCCTGGCTGCTGACGCTCCCGGGTGCGGCGCTGCTCGGCGCCCTGATGCTGTCAATCTGGAGTGCGGTTTGAGAGCGCGCCGGCACTGGTTCCTCCCCGAGATCCCCGACGTCCTCGGCATGCTCGGCCAGCAAGCCGAGATCACCGTCGAGGGGGTCGGCGCGCTCAGCTCCTGGGCGGCGGGCGACGCCGATGCGGCCCAGCGGCTGCGGGGCTGCGAGCACCGCGCCGACGAGCGCAAGCGGGATCTGCGGCTGGCGCTGACGGAGGCGTTCTCGACCCCGCTCGAGCCCGAGGACATCTTCGAGCTCTCGCGCGGGCTCGACGAGATCCTCAACGGCGCCAAGAACATCGTCGGCGAGGCCGAGGCGATGGACGCCCGTCCCGACCCGGCAATGGCGGCGATGGCGGCTGAGCTGGCCGCCGGCACGCTCCGGGTCAGCGAGGCACTGACGCTGATGGCCGCCGGTGATCGCGACGCGGCAACGCGGGTCGCCGACCGGGCCGTCGCCGACCAGCGTCAGCTCCAGCACACCTATCGGTCGGCGATGTCGGCGCTGATCGACGTCGAGGACATCCGCGAGATCGCCGCCCGCCGCGAGCTCTACCGCCGCCTGGCGCGGACCGGCGATGAGCTGGTCAGGGTCGCCGAGCGGGTCTGGTACTCGGTGCTCAAGGAACGCTGAGCCCCCTCGGAGGTGCCGTCCGTCCGCTGCGACTACCGGCCTGGCCCGGTAGTGGCTGCAGATGGCCGCGGCCCGGTTGGCGAGGAGGCTCAATTCAGCACACAATCATCAACCAAGGGAGAAAAGTTGCGCACCAGATACGCAGGCGTCCTCATCGCCCTGCTCGCCATGTTCGCCCTCGGCGCCGTCGCGTCGGGTTGCGGCGGCGGCGACGACACGTCGTCCTCGGCGACGGAGTCGGAGTCCTCGGAGGCCGCCGAGACCGCCGCCACGTCGACTGAGGCCCCGCCGGCGGGTGGCGAGACGCTGACGATCAAGATGAACGAGTACAACTTCATCCCCAAAGACGCCAAGGCCAAGGCCGGCGCGGTGACGATCGACGCCGAGAACGTCGGTCAGTTGACTCACGAGCTGGTCCTCGCCAAGTCGAGCCTGGATCCGGCGAAGCTCCCGACCGCGAGCAACGGCGAGGTCGACGAGGATGCGCTCGACGTCGTCGGCGAGGCTCCCGACGTAGCCGCCGGCGACACGGGCAGCTTCTCGGCCGATCTCGAGAGCGGCGACTACGTGATGATCTGCAACCTGCCCGGCCATTACGCCGCCGGCATGTACGGCACCCTCACGGTCAAGTAATCAGGCCAGGTCCAGGTGCCGGCAACGCCGGCGCCGGGCTCAGCCGCCGCCGTAGACGACGACGAGGTCGGTGACGATCCCGGCCGCGAACCCGCAGGCGAGCATCGCCAGGCCGAGTTCGCGATGGCCGAAGCGGCGCATGCCCTGCCAGATCTCCCCGACGACGTAGAGGATCGCGCCGCCGGCGACGCCGTAGAACGCGAGCTCGAGCGGCTCCGAGGTGACCTGATAGCCGACGACGGCGCCGAGGAAGGTTGGGCCGCCGGCGATCAGGCCGGCCAGCGCCAGCCAGCGCCAGCTCGGGCGGACCTCGCCGAGCGGCCCGATGATTCCGAAGCCCTCGGTCGCGTTGTGGAGGGCGAAGCCGATGATCAGCACGGTGGCGAGGCCGATCGCGCCCGACTGGGCGGCGACGCCGATCGCGAGGCCCTCGGCGAAGTTGTGGACGCCGATCGCGGCGGCGACGACCAGCCCGGTATGGAGAGCGCGCCGGGCTGCGTGGTCGCGGTCGACGAGCAGGCGATGCGTGTCCTCGACGGTGAGGACGTCGGTGGCGCCGCCGGCGATCGGAGCGGCGGGGGCGCGATCGCGCATCCGCCGCTCGAAGATGCCGAGGCCGGCGCTGCCGATCGCGAATCCGCCGATCAGCAGCGCCGCGTAGCCGATCGAGGTGCCGATGCTCCCGGTTCCCTCCGCGAATGCCTCCACGGCATGCTCGGAGACCTCGAACGCATGGCCGAGGACGTCGACGAGCAGGAAGACGAGGATGCCGACCGAGAACATCGCCAGCGCGACGCGGTGGGCGGGGTTGAGGATCCGCATCCGGCCGAGCGGCAATCCGACGAAGATCGTCGCGCCGGCGATGGCCGCGAGGAGGACGGTTTCAGCGAAGGACATTCGGAAAGCTCGGATTACGGATTAGGGATGCCTAACTGGACGGCAGCCTAGCGGGTTTCCGGCGGCGACAGGACTCAGTAGGCGTTGCGGAGGGCGCTCGGGCGAGGGCACGGACGCCCGCAGGCGCCCCGGGCGCGAGGATGACCCCGATGGAGGACACGGACGAGTTCCAGGTCGTGATCGCCGGCGGCGGCGTCGCGGCGCTCGAGGCCGTACTGGCGATTCGGGCGCTCGAGCCGCGCCCGATCCCGATCGAGCTGCTCTCCCCGAGCCGCGAGTTCCGGCTCCAGGCGCTGTCGGTGGCGGAGCCGTTCGGCGGCGAGGCGAGGGCGCTCGATCTCGAGGAGTTCTGCGCCGAGCACGACGTCGACTACCGCGCCGAGGCGGTGGCCGAGGTCTGGGGCGGGCAGCAGCGGGTCCTCAGCGACCACGGCGACGAGATCTTCTACGACGCGCTGCTGATGGCGACCGGCGCCCGGCGGGAGTCGGTGCTGCCGGGGTCGCACCCGTTCCGCGGCGCCGCCGACGTCGACTGGTTCGGGGCGCTGCTCGAGCGCCTGGCGAGGGGGGCGATCGGCGACGTCGCGTTCGCGGTGCCGCGCCGGGTCAAGTGGTCGCTGCCGGTGTTCGAGCTGGCGATGCTGACCGCGAACTGGCTGTCCGAGCGTGAGCACGGCGACGTCCGGATCAGGGTCGTCACCCACGAGCCGACGCCGCTCGAGGGCCTCGGGGCGGCGATCAGCGATCGGGTCGCGGAGATCCTCGACGAACGCGGCGTCGAGCTGGTCACCGGCGCCGACGTGATCCGCTTCGACCAGGGCCGGCTCGTCTGCGAGGGCGGCCGCGACCTTCGCGCCGACGAGGTCGTCGCCCTGCCCGGCCTGACGGTGCCGGAGATCCCCGGCGTCCCGCAGGGCCGCCACGGTTTCATCGGCTGCGACGCGGAGATGCGGGTCGACGGGCTCGAGCGCGTCTGGGCCGCCGGAGACTCGACCTGGTTTCCGATCAAACAGGGCGGCCTGGCCGCCCAGCAGGCTGAGATCGCGGCCGCCGGGATCGTCCGGGAGAGCGGCGGCGACGTCGAGGTCCCGCCGTTTCGGCCGGTCATCCGCGGCGCCCTGATCACCGGCAGGGAGCCGCAGTTCATGCGCGTCGAAGTCGGCGCCGAGGCCGGCGCGGCGCTGACCAGCAGCCCGCTCTGGTGGCCGCCGATCAAGGTCGCCGGCCCGCGGCTGGGGCCCTACCTGGCGCAGCGCTGGAGCATCGACACCGAGGAGCCCGGGCTCGAGCAGACCGAGGACCTCGAGCCGGCCCGCGACGAGCGCGAGCACGAGGCGGCGCTGCAGTTGGCGCTCGACTTCGCCGAGATCGACGCACGCGAGGGCGACTACGGTGAGGCGCTGCGCTGGCTCGAGGTCGCCGAGCGCCTCAACGTGACGCTCCCCGCCGAGTACGTCGAGCGCCGCGACCGCTGGCGCGCCGCGCTCGCCGGCTGACTACCGCTTGGCGAGCTTCCAGCCCATCGGCGACTTCTTGACGCGGCCGATGGCGAGTAGCTCGTCGAGGCCCTGCTCGGCCTCGGCACGTTCGATGCCCTCGTTCTGGGCGATCAGGGCGGGAGTGTTGAGGGCGGGCTTCGTCTCGAGGCTGTCGAGGACGAGCTTCGCGTTTTCGCTGAGATCGGTCACTGCCGGCCGCAGCCTGCCAGAAGCCGCGTCCGGCTGCCTCGTCGGCTGTCCGCCGCGGCGCGTCAGCGCAACCAATCGCGCCCGGCGGTGTTGCAGGGAACGGTGACGGGAGCACTGACCCGCGCATCGATCGGGGCGCTGGCGGCGGCGGCCGCCGCACTGGCGCTGCTTCCCGGCGCGGCCGCGGCCGCCGTGGCCGATCCGGGGATCAGCTACGACCTCGACGGCGCGGCTCCGGTCCCGCCGTCGCTCGGCCAGCTCGACCTCTATGTCCCCGACGCCGCTGCCGCGGCCGATCGGCGCCCGGTCGTCGTCTACGTGCACGGCGGCGGCTGGCGGGCCGGCGACAAGGGCAACAAGATCGCCCGCAAGGCGAGCCTGTTCACCGGCGCCGGTTACCTGTTCGCGAGCGTCAACTACCGGCTGTCGCCGAACCCGATCGATCCGGCCTTCCCGGCCGACCGGGTCCGCTTCCCCGCGCAGCCCGACGACGTCGGCGAGGCGATCGCCTGGATCGACCGCAACGTCTCCGGCTACGGCGGCGATCCGGCGCGGATCCTCCTCATCGGCCACTCCGCCGGCGCCCACCTCGTCTCGCTGGTCTCGACCGATCGCCGCTACGTGACCCGCTGGGGCGTCGATCGCCACCACCTGATCGGGACGGTCTCGCTCGACACCGATGCCTACGACGTCGCGGCTCGGGTCGCGACCGGGACCAACCAGGCCAGGGCGTTGATCTACAACGCCTTCGCGACGCCGGCCGAGAACGCCGCCGACGGATCCTGGGCGGCCGCCTCGCCGCTCGCTCACGCCGGCGCGAAGGATCCGTCGATGCTGCTCGTCACCCAGGCCGGGGCGCCGCGCCGCGCCGCCGACAGCGCGGCGATGGCCGCCGCGCTCGGTGCCGGCGGGGGCGAGGTCCTCGCCGTCCCCTACGACCATGCGGGCATCAACGACGCGGTCGGCTCGCCCGACGACCCGGCCGGCGAGACGACGGCGATCATCGCCTTCTTCGAGCGGATGGTCGCGGCTGCCGACCCGGCTCGGGTGCGGATCGAGCGGCGTCCCCGCCGCCGCGTCGGGATCGGTCACGGTCAACGCCGGGCCAGGGTCAGATTCAGGTTTGCGGCGCGTACCGCGGCGGCCGGCTTCGAGTGCCGCCGCGACTCCGGAACATTCCGGCGTTGCAGCTCGCCGGTCTCCTACCGCGTCGGCAAGGGGCGCCACCGTTTCCGGGTCCGGGCGATCGCCTCGAACGGCGAGCACGGCCCGGTCAAGGTCGTCCGCTTCCGGGCCGTGCGCCGCTAGAGGGCGCCGGCGTCGCTCGGCCGCAGCTCGTCGACCAGCGACCACAGCGAGACGATCGCCCAGACGCTCTCGAGCAGCAGGAAGCCGAACTGACCGTCGATCGCGGCCAGCACCGCGAGGATCGCCGAGCCGATCAGGTTGAGGACGAGGTAGCTGATCGACCGCTGATCGAGGCGGCCGAACTGGGCGGCCGCGAATGCGACGAGGATCAGGATTGCGCCGACGATCTGAACGAGCTGTTCCATGCGCGGCCGGAAGCTACAGTTGGCAGGCCGCGGCCGCCGATCGAGCGAGGAGAAGTTGATGGGAAGCGCACTCGGATTCGAGACCCTCGAGGAGGAGACGCGGATCGACGCGCTCCCGGTCGAGGGGGAGATGCCGGGCTGGCTGAGCGGTTCGCTGCTCCGCACCGGACCCGCCAAGTTCGAGGTCGGCGAGCAGCGGATGAACCACTGGTTCGACGGACTGGCGATGTTGCACCGGTTCCGATTCGCCGCCGGCGAGGTCTCCTACGCGAACCGGTTCCTCGAAAGCAAGGCCTACCGCGCCGCCGGCGAGACCGGCGAGATCAGCTACTCGGAGTTCGCCACCGATCCCTGCCGGTCGCTGTTCAAGCGGGTCGTGTCGATGTTCCGCCCGGCCCTCTCCGACAACGCCAACGTCAACCTCGTCGCGCTCGGCGAGCGCTTCGTGGCGATGACCGAGACGCCGATCCCGGTCGAGTTCGATGCGGAGACGCTCGCCGCCGCCGGCGTCGCCTGGGACGTGCCGGGGATGCTGACGACCGCCCACCCGCACCTCGACCGCGCCAGCGGCGGGATGCTCAACTATGCGGCCAAGCTCGGGCCGCGCAACAGCTACCGGTTCTTCCTGCTCGGCAGCGACCGCGGCGCCGAGCCCGAGGTCGTGGCGTCGCTGCCGACCCGCGAGCCGGCCTACATGCACTCGTTCGGCCTCAGCGAGCGCTGGATCGTCCTCGCCGAGTTCCCGTTCGTCGTCAACCCGGTGTCGCTGGCGCTGTCCGGGCGCCCCTACATCGAGAACTACCGCTGGAAGCCGGAGCGCGGCACGCGGTTCTGGCTGATCGGCCGCGACGGGGGAGAGGCGCAGGGCCCGTTCGAGACCGACGCCTGCTTCGGCTTCCACCACGTCAACGCCTACGACGCCGCCGACGGCACGGTCGTCGCCGACGTCTGCACGTTCGACGATCCCGAGATCGTCGCCGGCCTCTACCTCGGCAACCTCCGCGACGGCGGCAGGATTCCGCCGCCCTCGCTACAGCGGTTCACGATCTCGCCGGCGACCGGGTCGGTCGCCGTAGAGCGGCTGATCGAGGACCCGATCGACCTGCCGCGGATCGACTACGGCCGCTGCAACGAGCGCCCCTACCGCTACGTCTGGGGCGCCGGCACCGACGGCAGCGGCTTCTTCGACCGGATCGTCCGCGCCGATATCGCCGAGCGCAGCAGCACGACTTGGAGCGAGCCCGACTGCTGGCCCGGCGAACCGGTCTTCGTCGGACGTCCCGAAGCGCGCGGCGAGGGCGACGGGGTGCTGCTCTCGCTGGTCCTCGACGGCGGAGCCGGGACCAGCTTCCTGCTCGTCCTCGACGCGACGACGCTGAGCGAGATCGGCCGCGCCCGGGTGCCGCACCACATCCCGTTCGGGTTCCACGGCCAGTACGCCGCGGCGGCCTAGGCGGGCTTGCCCGCCTCCGGCTGGGGGGCCGGGAACTCGGCCATCGTCTGCCGGCGCAGGGCGATCACGCCGGCGCACAGTGCGATCGTGACGAGCAGGATCCCGAGCGGCTCTCGCAGCGCCGGAGTCGGCCCCCACCAGACGAGGATGAGGATCAGCAGCGCCGTCGCGGCCGCCGCCCACATCGGGTCGCGCAGCCCGGGCGCGATCCGGGTGCGGATCCAGGTCGCCCCCCGGCTCGGGCCGGCGAGGGCCGCGCCGAGGAGGATGATGACGCCGTAGACGAGCGTCGCCACGGCCATCGTCTGCAGCAGGCCGGTGGCGATGTCCCAGGCGGCCTGCGCGGCGGGCTTGACCGAGTCCGAGGCGACGAGCTGATCGACGACGGTCGTGCCGAGCAGCTTCCGGGCGGTCAGCGTCGCGACGCCGACGACGACGAACGAGAGCCCGACCGAGGTCATCGTCCGCAGCCGGGTCCCGCGGGCGATCAGGATCGCGACCGCGTAGAGCAGCAGCGTCACCAGCAGCATCACGACCGAGCCCTTCTGAATGACGCTGCTGATGTCCTGGATCGTCCCGATCTCGTTCGGGGCGACGACCTCGAGCGCGGCCTGGCCGTTGCCGGCCTCGACCGCTGCCTTGACGGCCTTGCCGGAGCCGATGCCCTGCTTCGGAAGCTTGATCCCGAGCCGCTCGGTGACGGCGCTGCGGATCGCGGTCAGGTCGAGGGTCGTCGATCCCGCCTTCGCCTCCGCCTCGGTCAGCTTCGACTGCGCCTCGCCGAGCACGCCGGTGGCGATCGGCTCGTCGTTGGCGATCGCGATGAACGCCTCGCTGGCCTGGCGGTTCGCCGCCTCCCAGAGGTTCTGGATCGCCGCCGTCTGGAGGATCTGGTTGACGGCCTTGTTGAAGAGCTGGCTGAGGCCGGCCGAGGCGGGGCCGGCGAGCGGGGCGGCCTTCGGCGGCAGCAGGTCGGCGAGCTCCTTCTGGACGTTGCCGGAAGCGAAGATCTGGGTGGTCAGGTAGTCGGCCAGCTCGGTCCGGATCGCGTCGTTGGCGAGCAGGGCGCTGCTCGTCTCGACCCACTGGTCGGTGTCGTAGACCTCGCGCTTGACCCACGTCGAGAGCAGCGCGACGATCCCGGTCAGGGTCGCGAGCAGGACGAGAGCGATCGCGATCCGCCGTCGCGTCCGCACCGTCATCCCGGTGAACTCCTCGGTCGGGGCCTGATCCGTCACCGTCGCAGTATCCCGTGTAATGGGCTTCCTGTGTCGCCCGGCCCGGATCTTTGTGCGAGCGTCACGCCCGCTCGCCGGCCCGCTCGGCGAAGATCGCCTGGATGTCCTCGAGGTGCTTGCCCTTCGTCTCCGGGACGAGCCGCAGGCAGAACAGGAACGTCAGCACGCAGATCGCCGCGAAGAAGAAGAAGGCGCCGCTGCGGCCGAGGGCGTCGATCAACAGCAGGAACGTCAGCGAGACGAGGAAGTTGAAGAACCAGTTGGCCATCGTGCCGACCGCCGCCGCTTTGCTGCGCACCCGCAGCGGGTAGATCTCCGAGTTGAGCAGCCAGAAGATCGGCCCGAGGCTGACCGCGAAGGCGCCGACGTAGAGCATCAGGCTGGCGACGGCGACGACCGAGCCGGTGGTGCTGCCGGCGCCGACGACGAAGACGAGCGCGAGCAGGCACAGGGCGATCGCCATCAGCGCGCTGCCCCAGAGCAGCAGCGGCCGCCGCCCGGCCCGATCGAGCAGCCTGATCGCGACCAGGGTCATGCCGACGTTGACGACGCCGATGCCGACCGCGGCGAGGATCGAGGCCGAGGCGGAGTCGACGCCCGTGTAGCCGACGATCGTCGGCGCGAAGTAGATGACCGTGTTGATGCCGGAGACCTGCTGGAGGACCGCCAGGCCGACGCCGACGACCAGTGCCGCCTTGACGACCGGGTCGAGCAGGTCGCGCCAGCCGCCCGGCTCGGTGTCGATCCCGTCGGCGATCTCGTCGAGCTCGGCGTCGATCTTCGCCGGATCGTCCTCGCGGATCTGGGCGAGGACGCTCCTCGCCTCGTAGCCGCGCCCGGCCATGACCAGCCAGCGCGGGCTCTGCGGCATCCGCAGCATCCCGACGAGCAGGAGGATCGCCGGCACGGCGCCGAGCCCGAGCATCCAGCGCCAGGCCTCGTTGGGCTCGAAGACCAGTCCGACGCAGTAGGCGATGACGAGGCCGATCGTGATCGCCAGCTGGAAGAAGCTGACGAGGCGTCCGCGGACGGCCGGCGGCGAGACCTCGGAGATGTAGACCGGTGCCGTCGCCGAGGCGAGTCCGATCGCGACGCCGACGACGATCCGCGACCCGACCAGGAACGCCTCCGAGCCGGCGGCGGCGCTGCCGAGGGCGCCGGCGATGAAGACCAGCGCCGAGGCGATGATCATCAGCCGCCGCCCGTAACGGTCGGAGAGCCGGCCGGCGAACGCGGCACCGGCGACGGCGCCGACCGGGACGGCGGCGACGACGAGGCCGGACCCGAAGCTCGACAGCCCGAAGTCGGGCTGGATGAACAGCAGGGCGCTGGCGATGACGCCGGTGTCGTAGCCGAACAGCAGGCCGCCGAGGCCTGCGATCGCCGCCGTCAGGACGACGTTGTGCATCGCCCGGCCGCGGCTCTCCCGCGTCTCCGCGGTGCTCCTCCGATCCACGCCGTGACTCTATTCGCGAATCCGGCGGAGTCGGCGGAGGCCGCGCTCAGGCGGAGCCGAGGACCTGCTCGGCGGCGGCCTCGGCGGCATCGAGCTGCTCGGCGACGAGGTCGAGGCCGCGATCCCAGAACCCGGGGTCGGTGAGGTCGACGCCGACGATCGCCGCCAGCTCCTCGGGCGGCCGGGAGCCGCCCGCCGCCAGCATCTCGAGATATTCGGGGACGATCTCCTGGCCGCGCTCGGCGTAGAGCCGGTAGACGGAGAGGGCGAGGAGCTGCCCATAGGCGTACGCATAGACGTAGCCCGGCGAGCCGATGAAGTGGGGGACGTACGACCACCAGGAGCGGTAGCCGTCGGTGATCTCGACCGCGTCGCCGAGCAGCTCGACCTGGGCCTCCGCCCAGAGCTCGCCGAACCGCTCGACCGACAGCTCGCCCTCGGCGCGGCGCGCGGTGTGGACGCGATCCTCGAACTGGTTCATCGCGATCTGTCGGAAGACGGTGGCGATCTGGCCCTCGATCGACTCGGCGAGCAGGTTGAGCCGCGCGCGCGGGTCGTCGGCCTGCTCGAGCAGGCGTCCGAAGACGAGCTCCTCGGCGAACACCGAAGCGGTCTCGGCGACGGTCAACGGCGTGTTCTGGTGGAACACCCCCTGCTCGGCGGCGAGGAACTGGTGGATGCCGTGGCCGAGCTCGTGGGCGAGGGTGGTGACGTCGCGGCGGCGGTCGGTCCAGTTGAGCAGCACATAGGGGTGGGCGGAGGGGACGGTCGAGGCGCTGAAGGCGCCGCCGCGCTTCGACGGCCGTGGCGGCACGTCGATCCAGCGCTCGTTCATGAACCGGCCGGCGATCTCGCTCATCCGCGGCGACACCGAGTCGAAGGTCTCGAGGACGATCTCGCGTCCCTGCTCCCAGCCGATCTGCTCGTCGTCGGCGCCGACGACCGCCATCCGGTCGTAGTCGGCGAGCCGGTCGATCCCGAGCAGCTTCGCCTTCGTGCGGTACCAGCGGCGGGCGAGCTCGTTGCGGTTGCGGACCGCCTCGACGAGCGCCTGGACCGATTCGTCGGAGGCCTCGTTGGCGAGGTTGCGGGTGGCGAGCCAGTGCGGGTAGGAACGGAGCCGGTCCATCGTCGCCTTCTCCTGAAGCAGCGTGTTGAACGCGTAGGCGCGGGTCCGCAGTCCCGGCTCGAGCGCGGCGGTGACGGCCTCGGCGGTGGTCCGGCGCCGGCCGCGGTCGGGATCGAAGAGGCCGGAGAGGGCGACGTCGAGCGATACCGGCTCGGCGGCATCGGGAAGATCGACGCGGATCGCCGAGGTGAGCTCGTCGAAGAGGCGGCTCCAGGCGCCGCGGCCGGTCAGCGACAGCTCGGTGACGATCCGCTCCTCCGGTGCCGTCAGCAGGTGCGGGCGGTAGCGGCGCTCGATGCGCAGGTGGTGGCGGCAGAAGTCGAGCCCGTCGGTCGCCAGCAGCTCCTCGGCGCGGGCGTCGTCGATCGCCACCCACTCGAGCTCGAAGAAGACGAGCCGGGCCTGGATCTGCGTCGCCCGCTCCGACGAGCTCTGCAGCAGCGCTCCCTTGGCCGGGTCCTCGGTGTCGGCGGCGAAGCGGAGGTGGGCGTAGTTGAGCGCCCGCCCGACCAGCTCGGAGAGCCGTGCGAGCCGCTCCATCGCGTCGATCAGGCCGGCGCCGTCGAGCTCGCCGATCCTCCCCTCGAAGTCGGCCGCGAACCGCTCCGAGACCTCGTCGGCGGCGTCGAGCAGGGCGTCGACCGCGCCGCGGTCGTCAGCGGCGCCGGCGTCGAGCCCGGCCGCTTCGAGGTCGATCAGATCGCTGAGGTCCCAGGCGCCCTGATCGCCGTTCTCGGCAACGTCTGATCCCCCGTCCTCGGTAAGGGTGCCCATCGCGGGCAAGCTAACAGGCGCCTGCCCGCGACGAGCCCCGTCTCAGTCGTTGCCCTTGACCTTGTCGGCGGCCCCGCTGATCGCATCGCCGACCTTGTCGGCAGCGCCACCGACCTTCTGCTTGGCGTCGCCGGCGGCGCGGTCGACCTTGCCCTCGTCCTTGAGGTCGTCGTCGCCGGTCAGGCTGCCGGCCGCCTCCTTGACCCTGCCCTTGCCTTCGTCGACCTTGCCTTCGGTGTTCTCGTCGGCCATAGCCGTCCTCTCGTCGAATTGCAGTTGCAAGAGCGGGCTTCCCGTCCCGCTCGCGGCTAAACGGATCCGGTCCGCGGCGGCGGCGGAGGGCAGCCGGAAGGGAAACGCGGGGGTGAGGCGAATCTGGGGTCACCGATGAGCAAGACCGCAACCAAGTCCAGGCCCCGCCGCAGCGGTTCCGGCGCCTCCAGCGCAACCGGGACCCCGAACGGCAAGACCCTCTCGACCTACATCACCGAGCGCTTCGACGAGTTCTCGCGCTCGCAGAAGGATGTCGCCCGCTACATCGTCGACCACCTCGAGGAGGCGGCCTTCCAGACCGCCGAGGAGCTTGCCCGCCGCGCCGACACTTCGTCTTCGACCGTCGTTCGCTTCTCCCAGGCGCTCGGATTCGACGGCTATCCGGAGCTCCAGCAGGCCGCGATCGAGGAATACCGAGCAAACGTCGCCACCACCGGGAGCTCCTCCGGCGGCGCCCTGTTCGACTTCGACCACACCGAGTTCGAGGCGTCGCTGGCGGCAGATCACGCGAACATCGAGAGCACGGTTCGCGGGTTGACCAGGGAATCGGTCGAGCTCTGTGTCCGCGAGCTCGGCACCGCCCATCGCGTCGTCATCGTCGCGATGGACCAGATGGCCTTCTTCGCCTCCTACCTGCGCCACATGCTGGCGCTGCTCGACATCCGCGCCGAGACGATCACCCAGCCGCGGCAGGAGTCGATCACCCGACTCGGCAACGTCGACGAGGACACCCTGGTCGTCGCCTTCTCGGCCGGCCGCGCCCATCCGCTCGTCATCCGGGCGATGAAGCTGGCTCGCCACCGCGGCGCCCACACGATGGCGATCAGCGACGCGACGCTCTCCGACGTCGGCGAGCACGCCGAGCACACGCTCTACTGGTCGTCGGACTCGCCCTCCTACACGCGCTCGACGACGGCGCTGCTGGCGCTGGTCGAAGCGCTCGCGCACGGCGTCTACGCCCGCGACAAGGCCGCCTTCAAGGACCGTATCCGCGCTTTCAAGCTCAAGTAGCCGACGGCCGGAGGAACGTCAGCTCGGCGTCCTCGTCGGCTCACGGCCGAAGGCCGTTTCGCCTCCTGCGTCCTCGATCTGACGCCCCTCCGACTCGCCGGTTCGGAATCGCCGACCTCTATATTTGGCGGCCGATGCCCGAGCGAGCCACATTCCGCCTCAAGACCGGTCTCGCCGAGATGCTCAAGGGCGGCGTGATCATGGACGTCACCGACGCCGAGCAGGCCCGCCTCGCCGAGGCCTCCGGTGCCTGCGCGGTGATGGCGCTCGAGCGCGTCCCCGCCGACATCCGCCGCGACGGCGGCGTCGCCCGGATGTCGAATCCGCGGATGATCGAGGAGATCAAGGCCGCGGTGACGATTCCGGTGATGGCGAAGGCGCGGATCGGCCACTTCGCCGAGGCCCAGGTCCTGCAGGCGCTCGAGGTCGACTACATCGACGAGTCCGAGGTGCTGACCCCCGCCGACGAGGCCCACCACATCGACAAGTTCGCCTTCGAGGTGCCGTTCGTCTGCGGCGCCACCAACCTCGGCGAGGCGCTGCGGCGGATCGGCGAGGGAGCGGCGATGATCCGCTCCAAGGGTGAGGCCGGTACCGGCAACATCGTCGAGGCGGTCCGCCACCTGCGCGAGATCGTCGGCGGCATCCGCCGGCTCTCCTCGCTCGACGCGATGGAGCTCGCCGCCGAGGCGAAGGAGCTGCGGGCGCCGCTCGAGGTCGTCCGCGAGGTCGCCGAGCGCGGCCGGCTGCCGGTGCCGATGTTCTGCGCGGGCGGGATCGCGACCCCGGCCGACGCATCGCTGACGATGCAGCTCGGCGCCGAGGGCAACTTCGTCGGCTCGGGGATCTTCAAGTCCGCGGAGCCGGAGCGGACGGCCAAGGCCGTCGTCGAGGCGACCACCCACTTCAGAGATCCGGAGCGCGTCCTGGCTGCCTCCGCCGACCTCGGCGATCCGATGCGCGGCGACGACATCGCCGAGCTCGCGGCCGAGGGCGAGTTGCTGCAGCAGCGCGGCTGGTAGTGCCGGCCGGGCCCGCCGAGCGCCTCCGGGTCGGCGTCCTGGCCAGCCAGGGCGACTTCGCCGCGCACCTGCGCGTCCTCGCCGAGCTCGGCGCCGACGGCCGCGCGGTTCGCACGGCCGCCGACCTCGCCGACCTCGACGCGCTCGTCATCCCCGGGCGGCGAGAGCACGACGATCAGCAAGGCGATCGAGCGCGACGGCCTCGAGCCGGCGATCCGCGCCCACTTCGAGGCCGGCCGGCCGATCCTCGGCACCTGCGCCGGGATGATCGTCTGCGACCGCGAGCACCTCGGCCTGATCGACGCCCTGGCGAGGCGCAACGCCTTCGGCCGCCAGCTGCAGAGCTTCGAGGCCGACCTCGAGTTCGAGCCGGCGTCGGGGATCGGCCCGGAGCCGATCCGGGCGGCGTTCATCCGCGCTCCCTGGATCGAGGCGCACGGCGACGGCGTCGAGGTGCTGGCGAGCTGGGAGGAGCACCCGGTGGCGATCCGCGAGGGCAACGTCCTCGTCTGCTCCTTCCATCCGGAGCTGACCGGCGACTCGCGGGTGCACGCACTGTTGATGGCGATGGCGACGGCGGCGCGGGAGCGCGTCGCGGAGGAGGCGACGGGATGAAGGATCCGAGGATCGATGGGCTGGCGCGGGTGATCGTCAACTACTCACTCGAGCTGAGCGAGGGGCAGACCTTCTTCATCTCCAGCGGCGCGATCGCCGAGCCGCTCGTGCAGGCGCTCTACGAGGAGGCGCTGCGGGCCGGCGCCAATCCGGTTCTCGACCTCTCCCTGGAGGGCACCCAGTCGGCGTTCTTCGAGCTCGCGAGCGATGCCCAGATCGACTGGATCTCGCCGCCGCAGCGCTGGGCGTTCGCCGAGGCCGACGCCCGGATGCGGATCCTCGCCGACACCAACGTCCGCGAGCTCTCCGGCGTCCCGCCCGCGAAGCAGACGCGCCGCCAGAAGGCGATGCACCCCTACATGCAGAAGATGATGGAGCGCAGCGCCTCCGGCGAGCTGCGCTGGAACGTGACCCTGTTCCCGACCAACGCCTACGCGGCCGAGGCGGGCATGAGCCTGCGCGAGTACGAGGATTTCTACTACCGGGCCTGCCTCTGCGACCAGCCGGATCCGGTCGCCGCCTGGGAGCAGGCCGCCGCCGAGACCTACCGGCTCGCCGAGTGGATCGAGGGACGCGAGGAGGTCCACATCGAGGGCCCCGGCACCGACCTGAGGCTGAACGTCTCCGGCCGTCACTTCAAGCCCGCCGACGGCAAGTACAACATGCCGGACGGGGAGTTCTTCACCGGCCCGGTCGAGGACTCCGCCGAGGGCGAGATCAGCTTCCACCTGCCGGCGACCTACGCCGGCCGCGAGGTCGCCGGCGTCCACTTCCGCTTCGCGGGCGGCAAGGTCGTCGACGCCGGCGCCGACCGCGGCGAGGAGTTCCTGATCGAGATGCTCGACACCGACGAGGGCGCCCGCCGCCTCGGCGAGCTCGGCATCGGCACCAACTTCGGCATCGCCGCCGGCACCGGCGAGATCCTCCTCGACGAGAAGATCGGCGGCACCGTCCACCTCGCCGTCGGCGAGAGCTATCCGGAGACCGGCGGCGTCAACCACTCGGCGATCCACTGGGACATGATCTGCGACCTCCGCAGGGGCGGCAGCATCACCGTCGACGGCGAGCTGCTCCAGCAGGACGGCAAGTTCGTGGTGTAGATCACCCCGGCGGAATGCTCCGCTGCGCGTCCGCTTCCGCCGGTCGGCGCGGTGAACGGGACGGGAGATAACTCCGGGGAGATCCTCCGCTTCGCGTCCGGTCTCCCCGGCCGGCGCGGTGAACGGGACGGGAGGACATGTGTGTTGGGCCCAGCCGGGGGCTCCGCTTCGCGTCCGCTTCCGCCGGGCGGCGCGGTGAACGGGGCGGGTGGACATGTGTGTCTCGCCCAGCCGGGGAGCTCCGCTCGACCCCAGTGATCGGGATCAGGTCCGTATACGACACCCAATCCCGATCGGTGCCCCCGAACCACGGACCACGCTTGCCGGCCGCCTCCCTCGGCAGTGCACGCCTGCCGTGCGAGTCCCCTGGCAGGCCACGCCCACCGGTCGCTGAACCGCAACTTTCAGTCAACGGGGCTGTTTCAATGCGCAGACCCCTCGAACACCTTGCATCCGTGGACGCTTGCGGGAGCTCCTGGCAAATGCATATCGATGTCCGAGGGTGACACGACGCGACCGGACCTCCGCCCCCCGTAGGTTCGGTCGTCGTCGTTCTGCGGCCGTGGAAGCAGCATTGCGGATCTCACCTCCGCGTGCGCCGGTTCTAAGATCAGACCATGTCCGGACATTCCAAGTGGGCCTCGATCAAGCACAAGAAGGCCGCCACCGATGCGAAGCGGGGAAAGCTGTTCACGAAGCTGGCGCGGGCGATCACCGTCGCGGCGCGCGAGGGCGGGGGGGACCCGGAAGGGAACGCCACCCTGGCGACGGCGATCCAGAAGGCGCGCGACCAGTCGATGCCGAAGGACAACATCCAGCGGGCGGTCGACCGCGGCACCGGCGAGGGCTCCGACGGCACGACGATCGAGCGGATCCTCTACGAGGGTTACGGCCCCGGCGGGGTGGCGATCCTCGTCGACGCGCTCTCCGACAACCGCAACCGGACCGGCTCGGAGATCCGCCACGCCTTCGACCGCCACGGCGGCAGCCTCGGGGAGCCGAACTCGGTCGCCTGGACCTTCGAGAAGCGCGGCGTGATCCTCGTCGACGGCGACCGCTACGACGAGGACGACCTGATCGTCGCGATCGACGCCGGCGCCGAGGATGTCATCGACGACGACGGCACCTTCCGGGTGCTCACCGCGCCCGGCGATCTCGCCGCCGTCCGCGCGGCGCTCGACGGCCCCGGGATCGAGATCGTCTCCTCCGACATCGTCATGGACCCGAAGAACACCGTCGCGGTCGAGGAGGGGCAGGCGAAGGTGCTGCTCAACCTGATCGAGGCGCTCGAGGACCACGACGACGTCGACGCTGTGCACGCGAACTTCGACATGAGCGAAGAGGTGATGGAGAAGGCGCTGGGCTGACCGCGCGAGCGGCGCGGCTCGGCCCCGAGCGGACCGGGGATCGCGTCCCCCGCCGGGAAGGCATCCGGGCGTCGGCCCAGAATGTCCTCCTATGCGGATCGTCATGGGCATCGATCCCGGAATCGCCAACACCGGCTTCGGTGTCGTCACGGTCGCCGGCTCGCGGATGACCGCGATCGACGGCGGCACCGTCGAGGTCCCCGCCGACATCGCAGCCGAGCAGCGTCTGCGGCGGATCCACGACTCCATCGTCGAGCTGATCGAGTGGCACGAGCCCGAGTCGGTGGCGCTCGAGAGCATCTACTTCGGGAGGAACGTCAACTCGGCGATCGGCGTCGGCCAGGCCCGCGGCGTCGTCATGCTGGCCGCCGCCGCCCGTGACATCCCCTGCTTCGACTACACGCCGCAGGCCGTCAAGCTCGCCGTCTGCGGCAGCGGCGCCGCCGCCAAGGACCAGGTCAAGCACATGGTCGGCGTGCTGCTCAGCCTGCCGGTCGAGCCGCCCTCCGATCACGCCGCCGACGCGCTCGCGGTCGCCGTCTGCCACGCCGCGCACGCCCGAAGCGAACAGGCCGCGGAGGCGGTCGCGGTCGGATGATCGCCGCGGTCAGCGGCGAAGTCATCTCGCGGCGCAGCGACCACGTCGTCATCGACGCCGCCGGCGTCGGCTACCGGCTGTCGGTCTCGGCGGAGACGCTGCGGACAGTGCCCGCGGTCGGCGAGCGCGTCTCCCTGCACGCCCACCTGATCCCCCGCGACGACGCGCTCGCGCTCTACGGCTTCGCGACCGAGGACGAGCGCGAGCTGTTCCTGTCGCTGATCTCGGTCTCGGGGGTCGGCCCGAAGGTAGCGATGGCGGCGCTGTCGGGCGGCTCGACCGGCGAGCTGCTGCGCGCCCTCGCCGCCGGCGACGCCAAGCGCTTTCAGGCGGTTCCCGGGATCGGCAAGCGCACCGCCGAGCGGATCATCGTCGAGCTCCGCGAGCGCGTCGCCGGCGAGCTCGAGGACGGGGCCTCGCCGGTCGCCGGCGAGGACGGGGCCCGCGAGGAGGCCCGCGAGGGTCTGATCGGCCTCGGCTACACGCCCGATCGAGGTCGAGCGGCTGCTCGCTGCAGCGACCGGCGAGACCGCCGAGGAGCTCGTCGCATCGGCGCTGCGCAGCGGTCGCGCCGCCGCGTAGGCGAAGCTGTGGGGTGACGATGTCGATCGAGCGGATTCCACTCAACGAGGCGGCGATCGCCGCCGATGCCGAGCCGCGGATCGCCGACGCGCGCCAGCGAGAGCGGCGAGGAGGAGCTCGACCGCAACCTCCGCCCGTCGAAGCTCGCCGATTTCGTCAACCAGCGCCAGGTCACCGATCAGCTCGGCGTCTTCATCGAGGCGGCGCGCCGCCGCCGCGAGCCGCTCGACCACGTCCTCCTCGCCGGGCCGCCCGGGCTCGGCAAGACCTCGCTGGCCCACATCATCGCCGCCGAGCTCGGCGTGCCGATGGTGCAGACGGCCGGCCCGGCGCTGGAGCGCAAGGCCGACGTCGCCAGCTTCCTGACCACGCTCGAGCCGGGCAGCGTCTTCTTCATCGACGAGATCCACCGGCTCAACCGGGCGATCGAGGAGACCCTCTACCCGGCGATGGAGGACCGCCGGCTCCCGGTCGTCCTCGGCCAGGGCGCCGGGGCCCGCACGGTCACCCTCGACCTGCCCGACTTCACGCTCGTCGGGGCGACGACCCGCGCCGGCCTGCTGACGACGCCGCTTCGCGACCGCTTCGGGGTCAGCCACCGGCTCGAGCACTACGACGCCGCCGACCTGGCGACTGATCGTCGAGCGCTCGGCGGCGATCCTCGGCGTCGAGATCGAGTCCGGCCGGGACGACCCAGATCGCCGGCCGCTCGCGCGGCACCCCGCGCGTCGCCAATCGCCTGCTGAAGCGGGTCCGCGACTATGCGGAGGTTCATGGCCGAGGGCGTCGATAACCGGCGACATCGCCGCCTCGGCGCTGGCGATGCTCGAGGTCGACGAGGGCGGCCTCGACCGCCACGACCGCGCGATCCTCGACGCGATCGCCAGCCAAGTTCTCGGGCGGGCCGGTCGGTCTCTAGCACGCTTGCCGCCGCCGTCGACGAGGAGCCGGACACGATCGAGGACGTCTACGAGCCCTACCTGCTCCAGCAGGGGCTGCTCGAAGCGCACGCCCCGCGGCCGCGTCGTCACCGAGCGCGGCTACGCGCACCTCGGCCTGCCCGTCCCCGAGGGACTCCGAGCGCTCTTCTGAGTCGCCGAGCGAGGGGGGGACCCGTGCGAGCCGAAGCGACTCTGCCTCGCATGCCGAGGCTCTCTCGTTCCAGCTGGAAGCGAAGTGAATCCCTCGGGTAAAGCACGTGAATGGCCGGTCGGGGAAGCCCCGATGGGCGCTTCACCCGAACCCGCCGCGAAGCGGCGGCGCCCAGCGGCGGTTCACCGACCGGCCGCTGGTCAGGTCCACTTCCGCGATTCACTAGCCTTCCGATCCGTGCCCTTCTTCATCTGTCCCAACTGCGGCAACCGCGTCCAGAGCGGCGAGCGCACCGCGGGTCTGTCGAGCCGCCCGAAGGGCTGTCCGAAGTGCGGGTTCGGGTTCCTGTTCGAGCTTCTCGACGACTACTACCCGGCACCCGATGCGGCCTTCTTCACCTGCGACGGCAAGGGGCGCGTGCTCGACGTCGGCCGGGGCGGCTTCGAGCTGACCGGCCTCAAGGACGAGGACGTGATCGGCCGCCCGGTCAAGGACGTCCTCGGGCTCGAGTGGATCGATCCCGGCGACGGCGGCGAGGCGGCCGACACCGACGGCAACGGCGTCGCCGACCCGATCGAGACGACGCTCGAGTGGGGCGTGCGCTCGCTCGGCAAGCGGGTCGCCGTCCACGCCGAGGGGGATCTGCCGGCGAAGGCCGTGGCCGACGTCTTCCCGGCCTACGATGACGACGGCGGAATGCTGCTCGTCCTCACGCCGGAATAGGCGGCGGGCAGCCGGAGCAGTCCGAAACGGACCGCTGAACCGCCGAACCGCTGAGCCACCATGGGCACCCGCCGCACGAACATCATCATCATCGCGCTGATCCTGGCGCTGCTCGCCGGATCGGCGCTGGTGATCGCGACGAAGCCGACGAAGCTCGGCCTCGACCTCAGCGGCGGCACCCAGCTGATCTACCAGGGCCAGCCGAGCGCCGACAACCCCGTCGTCGACAGCGAGGACATCGACCGGGCGATCGAGATCATCCGCGACCGGGTCGACGCGCTCGGCGTCTCCGAGCCCGAGATCGCGCCGCTCGGCACCGATCAGATCCAGATCAGCCTGCCGAACGTCCAGGACACGCAGCGCGCGATCCAGCAGGTCGGCGACACCGCGAAGCTCTACTTCTACGACCTCGAGCCGAACGTCGTGCCGCTCGATCCGAAGATCACCGAGGTGACGCCGGCCAACCTCGACCAGCAGGCGACGACGAGCCTCTACGACGCGGTCGACGCTCGCCTCGCAAGCAGAACAGCAAGTGCGACAACGTCTGCACGACGACCGGCCCCGGAGCTCTACCTGTTCGAGAAGAAGAGCCGCCAGTACGTCGCCGGGCCGGAGACGAGCAAGCGTGACCTGTTCTCGACCAGCGAGGCGAAGGCGGTCCCGAAGGACGACCAGAAGATCTTCACGGTCCCGCAGGGGACGATCGTCGTCGAGGACCAGCAGAACAGCGACAACTCGAACGCGCCGCCGCGCTACTTCGTGCTCCGCGACCGACCGGAGCTGAGCGGCGACGACATCAAGAACCCCGAGCAGAACACCGACCAGAACAACCAGCCGAACGTCACCTTCGACTTCACCGACCAGGGCCGGGTCGCCTTCCAGAACATCACCCGGCAGATCGCCCAGCGCGGTCAGGAGTCGCTCGGCGCCCCCTACGCGTTCGCGATCGTCCTCGACGGCAAGATCGTCTCGCGGCCGGTCATCGACTACAACGAGAATCCGGACGGCATCGACGGCCGCACCGGCGCCCAGATCTCCGGCGGCTTCTCGCTCCAGGAGGCGCAGGACCTGGCGACGTTCCTGAAGATCGGCGCGCTGCCGGTCAACCTGAAGCTGATCAGCCAGAGCACCGTCACCGCGACGCTCGGCCAGCAGGCGCTCGACCAGGGTCTCAAGGCGGGCCTGATCGGACTGCTGCTCGTCTCGATCTTCTTCCTCCTCTACTACCGCTTCCTCGGCGCGATCGCGATCCTCGGCCTCGCCGTCTACGCGATCTTCTTCCTGGCGATCATGAAGCTGATCCCGATCACGCTGACCCTGCCCGGGATCGCCGGCCTGATCCTGACGATCGGCGTCGCCGCGGACTCGAACGTCGTCATCTTCGAGCGAATAAAGGAGGAGTCCCGGAAGGGGCACTCGATGATCTCGTCGATCACGACCGGCTACAAGCGCGGGATCGGGACGATCATCGACGCGAACGTGATCACGCTGCTGACCGCGTTCATCCTCTTCGGGCTCGCCACCGCCGGGGTCAAGGGCTTCGCGTTCACGCTCGGCATCGGCACGATCGTCTCGCTGCTGACCGCGGTCGTGTTCACGCGCGCCGTGCTCGGCCTGCTCGGCCGCAGCCGGATCCTCCGCTCGCCCGCCTTCCTCGGCGCCCACATCGGCACGGGCGTCCGCTGGCACTTCGACTTCGCCGGCGCCAGCCGCTGGTTCTTCTCGATCTCGGGTGTGATCCTCGCGATCGGGGCGCTGTCGTTCGCGACCAACCAGCTCAACTTCGGCATCGACTTCGAGTCGGGGACGAAGATCAACGTCGCCCTAGCCGAGCCGGCCAGCGTCGACGACGTCCGCACGTCGCTCGAGCGATGCCGGCGTCGCCGACGTCGAGGCGGTCAAGGTCCAGCAGGTCGAGCAGCCCGAGTTCGGCGCCAACGTCTTCCAGATCCAGGGGACGATCCCGCCGAAGGAGGTCGGCGACGTCCAGCGCCAGCTCAGCAACGACTTCGGCTTCGAGGGCGGTCAGGACGCCGGCTTCGAGAGCCAGTCGGTCGGGCCGACGTTCGGCCAGCAGATCGCCCGCAGCGCCGGCTACGCGATCGCCTTCTCGCTGCTGCTGATCGCCGCTTACGTCGCCTTCCGGTTCGAGCCCAAGTACGCGATCCCGGTGATGATCGCCGTCGATCCACGACATCCTGATCACCGCGGGCGTCTACTCGCTGGTCGGAAGGGAGGTGACGAGCGGCACCGTCGCCGCCTTCCTGACGATCCTCGGGTACTCGCTCTACGACACCGTCATCGTCTTCGACCGAATACGCGAGAACGTGCCGCGGCTGCCGCGGGCGACCTTCTCGCAGATCGCCAACCGCTCGCTCAGCGAGGTGCTGACCCGATCGCTGATCACCGGCCTGTCGACGGTCTTCCTGATCGGCGTGATCCTGATCTTCGGCGGCGAGACGCTGCGCGACTTCGCCTTCGCGATGATGGTCGGGGTCCTCTCCGGCACCTACTCGTCGATCTTCATCGCGACGCCGGTGCTGATCGCCTGGAAGGAGCGCGAGCCCGCCTACCAGTCCCGCGCCGCCCGGATCGGCGAGCAGATGGGCTACGTACCCGCTTTCCCGGAGGACAACGAGGTCGCGCTCGTCGGCGGCGAGCCCGATCCCGCCGCCGGATCCGGCGGCGGTGGCGACGGCCGCGCGGCCGCGCCCGAGGCGCCCGCTCCGGCGCCCGCGCCGCCGGTTCCACCGCCGGCCCCCGCAGCCGACGGCGCGCGCTGCGGCGAGCGAGGAGCCCGAGGAGCCGGGGATGAGCGACCGCGAGCGCCGCCTCGCCGCCCGCCGCCGCCGCCAGGAGCACAAGCGCAAGCACGGAAGGAACCGCTGAGGGGCCGATGGCAATTCTCGTCTGGATAACGCTCGGCGTCGCGCTCTGGCACTTCACCGTCTTCGTCCCCGACAAGTTCGTCGGCGGCATCATCGGCGCCTTCCTGGCGGCGGCCGCCGGCGCGGTCGTCAGCGGCGCGCTCTGGCAGATCGCCCAGGGGGACTCGCTCGGGCAGACCGACGTCGCTGACGTTCCTCGCCGCCGTGCCGGGGTGTCTGATCGCGCTCGCGATCACCTACGTGATCGGGTCCCGCGACCCGAGGCATCACCCCGCCCACTACGGCGACGCCTGAGCGCCGCAACCAACCGGCAAATAGCGGCTTCGCGCGCCGGTTCCGTCCTCGAACGGTGCAAGCCTGACGGGCGTGAGCGCGAGCACCCAATCAGCACCGTTCCGGGCCCGGCCCTACGACTACGCGGAGGCCCGCCGGATCGCCGACGAGCTCGGCCTCGCCGACCCGGTCGCGATCGCGCTGGTCAGGCGCGGGCACCGCACCGTCGCCGACGCGCGGGCCTTCCTCGCCGCCGGCGAGACCCACGATCCGGGGCTGTTCGCGGGGATCGACGACGCCGTCGAGCGGATCGCCGCCGCGCTCGACGCCGGCACGCGGATCACCGTCCACGGCGACTACGACGTCGACGGCATCTGCTCGACCGCGATCATGGTCGCGGCGCTGCGGCGCGCCGGCGGCGAGTGCGACTGGCTGATCCCCGACCGGCTCGGCGACGGCTACGGGCTCAGCGCCGGCTCGCTGGCGACGCTGCGCGAGCGGGGCAGCGGGCTGCTCGTCACCGTCGACTGCGGGATCACCTCGGTCACGGAGGTCGCGGCCGCCGAGGCGGCCGGGATCGCCGTCGTCGTCACCGACCACCATCAGCCCGGCGCCGAGCTCCCCGACTGCCCGATCGTCCATCCCCAGGTCTGCGGCTACCCGTTCGAGGCGCTCTGCGGCGCCGCGGTGGCGGCGAAGCTCGCCCAGGCGTTGGAGCGCGCCCGCGACGGCGACCCCGAGGCACCGATGCCGCGACGCCGACCTCGTCGCGCTCGCGACCGTCGCCGACCTCGTGCCGCTCGTCGGCGAGAACCGCTGCCTGGTCCGCCGTGGCCTCGAGCTGATTCGCCGCTCGCCCCGCCCCGGATTGGCGGCGCTGATGGCCGCCTCGCGGGTCGAGCCCGAGCGGATCGACGAGGGCGACGTCGCCTTCCGGCTCGGTCCGCGGCTGAACGCGGCGGGCCGCCTGTACCGCGCCGACGCCGGCGTCGAGCTGATGCTCACCGACGACCGCGACCGCGCCGCGGCGATCGCCGCCGAGCTCGACGCCGCCAACCACGAGCGCCGCGAGACCGAGCGGCAGGTCAGCAACGAGGCCGAGGCGGCGCTCCGGGCGCTGCCCGACGAACTGCGCTCGGCGCCGGTCATCGTCGTCGCCGGCGAAGGCTGGCATCCCGGCGTCGTCGGCATCGTCGCCTCGCGGCTGGTCGAGCGGCACGAGCGACCGGCGATCGTCCTCGCCGTCGACGCCGAGGGGCGCGCGAAGGGGTCGGGGCGCAGCATCGAGGGCTTCGACCTGCTCGCCGCCCTCGATTCCTGCGCCGACCAGCTCGACCGCTACGGCGGTCACCGGGCCGCCGCCGGGGTCGAGCTGCCGGCCGAGCGGATCGATGCGTTTCGCGAGCGGCTGATCGCCCACGCGGGCACCGTCGAGCCGTCGACGGAGCCGCGCGAGGCGGAGCTCGTCGACGCCTTCGTCGGCGCCGAGTCGCTCGACCTCGAGGTCGCCGAGCAGCTCGCCGGGCTGGCCCCGTTCGGCCAGGGCAACCCGGGCATCAAGCTGCTCGTGCCGGGCGCCCGGGTCGGCGACGTGCGGCCGATGGGCGAGGAGGGCAAGCACGCCCGCTTCAACCTCAGCACCGGGACGCTCTCGGCCCGCGGGGTCGCCTTCAACGCGAACGGCAAGCTCGCCGCAGCGCAGCGCGAGCCCCACGACATCGCCGTCCGGCTCGAGGTCAACCACTGGAACGGCGCGGTCGAGCCGCGCGCGGTGCTCGCCGACGCCTTCGCCCGCCCGCCCGTCGCCGGCAGCGATGACCCGCACGGCCCGCACGGCCATCGCTGCGGGGAGGCGCCGGCCGAGCTCTGGTGGGGGCGCTTCGACGCCGAGCTCGGGCGCGATCCGGAGAAGCTCGCCGCCCCCGCCGCGGCCGCGGCAGAGGCCGGGGGGCGCCGGGTGCTCGACGCCCGCCGCGGCTCTGCGGTGGCGCGGGTCGCGGAGCTGCTCTCGAGCGGCGAGCGGGTGATGGTCGTCGCCGCCGACGGCGGCAGGCGATCGGCGCTCGCCGATCCCGGGGCGATCGCCGGCGCCGGCGATCCTGCGTGCAGCTGCCTGCGCTGCCCGGACGGTGAGCTGACCCGGATCGCGGCGGCCCCCGGATGCAACCTGCTGGTCACCGACTGGCACTCGCTCGCCGCGGCGCCGCACGCCGCGGCCGGGTTCCAGCACCTCGTGCTCGTCGACCCGCCGAGCGGCCCCGGTCAGCGACGGGCCCTCGCCGGCACCGGCGCGGGCTTCGCCCACCGCTGCTGGGGCCGGAGCGCCGAGCTCGCCGAGATGTGCTGGGACGCCGAGTGGGATCTCCGCGGCGCGCTCGCCGACGTCTACCGGGCACTCGCCGGCGAGGAGCTTCGCGACGAGGCGCTGCGGAGCGTGCTCGTCGGTGCGGCCCGCTACGGCCGCTCGCCCGAGGCGGCGGCGCGATCGGTCCGCGTGCTGCGTGAGCTCGGGATCGCAGCCGGCTGCGACGACGGGGATGCCCGCTTGTTGCGGGTCGTATCCTCGGAGAGGACGAAACTGGAACTTTCCGGCGCCTATCGCGCCTACGCAGCTGCCCACCAGGAGGGTCTGAGATTCCTGCAGAGCCAAAGAGCGGAGCCCTGAAGGGCATGAAGCCGGACGCCGAAGGCGCCGCGGTCGACTCCGCCGTGGAGGAGTCAGGCAGGATCCGGGTCGGCGTCGAGGATGCCGGCTCGCCGCCGGCGCCGATCGACGCGATCACCCGCGATCTGACCGACCGCGAGCGCGAGCTGCTCGGCGACCTGCTCGCCGTCATCGGCGAGCACGACTCCGGCAACGGCGATGCGGTCGACCATCAGGAGGTCGAGCGCGCCTTCGTCTTCGCCTGCGAGCGCCACGCCGACCAGCGGCGCCGCTCCGGCGAGGAGTTCATCAACCATCCCGTCGAGGTCGCGAAGATCTGCGCCGGCCTGCGGCTCGACACCGAGACGCTCTGCGCGGCCCTGCTCCACGACACCGTCGAGGACACGAGCGCGAGCCTGACCGAGGTCGCCAACGGCTTCGGCCAGCAGGTCTCCCATCTCGTCGACGGCGTCACCAAGCTGACCGGGATCACGTTCGAGAGCCGCGACGAGAGCCAGGCCGAGAACTACCGGAAGATGATGGTCGCGATGGCCGCCGACGTGCGGGTCATCCTGATCAAGCTCGCCGACCGGCTGCACAACATGCGCACGCTCGGCGCGATGCCGAAGCAGAAGCAGCTCGCGAAGGCCCGCGAGACGCTCGAGATCTATGCGCCACTGGCCCATCGGCTCGGGATCCACGCGATCAAGTGGGAGCTCGAGGACCTCGCCTTCCAGGTGCTGCACCCGCGCAAGTACGACGAGATCAAGAAGCTGGTCGGCCAGCAGCGCGACGAGCGCGCCCGCTACGTCGCCGAGGCCGGCTCGTTCCTGAACAAGGAGCTGAGTGCCGTCGGCGTCGAGGCCGAGATCTCCGGCCGCGCCAAGCACTTCTACTCGATCTACTCGAAGATGACGAAGAAGGGGCGCGAGTTCAACGAGATCTACGACCTCACCGCGATGCGGGTGATCGTCGGCTCGGTCAAGGACTGCTACGGCGCGATCGGGGTCATCCACGCGCTCTGGAAGCCCCTGCCCGGGCGCTTCAAGGACTTCATCGCGACCCCGAAGATGAACCTCTACCAGACGCTGCACACGACGGTGATCGGCCCGCAGGGCCAGCCGCTGGAGATCCAGGTGCGGACTGCGGAGATGCACGAGCTGGCCGAGTACGGCGTCGCCGCCCACGTGATCTACAAGGAGGGGCCGGGCGGCAAGAACCCGGAGCGGGACAAGATGACCTGGCTCCGGCACCTGCTCGACGCCGAGGGCGAGGGCGACCCCGAGGAGTTCCTCGAGGCGCTCAAGGTCGACCTGTTCGAGGACGAGGTCTTCGTGTTCACGCCGAAGGGCGAGATCAAGAACCTGTCGGCCGGCTCGACGCCGCTCGACTTCGCCTACGCGGTCCACACCGACGTCGGCCACCGCTGCGTCGGCGTCGAAGGTGAACGGCAAGATCGTGCCGCTGCACTACACGCTGCGCAGCGGCGACATCGTCGAGATCCTCACCGCCAAGCGCGAGCGCGGGCCGTCGCGGGACTGGCTCGGGCTGGTCCGGACGAGCCGTGCCCGCAACAAGATCCGCGCTTTCCTGAAGTCGGAGCGGCGCGAGGACGCCGAGCGCAAGGGCCGCGAGGAGCTCTCCGAGTCGCTGCGCAAGCGCGGCCTGCCGCCGCAGCGCCTCGCCGGCTCGCCGCTGCTCGTCGACGTGATCCGCGAGGTCGGCTTCCGCAAGGCCGACGACTTCTACGTCGCCCTCGGCCAGGGCAAGATCAGCTCGAAGACGGTCGTCAACAAGGTCCTGCAGCGCCTCAAGCAGGGCGAGGGCGTCTCCGGCGAGGACGAGACCCCGGCCCGCGACGGCATCCTCAAGGGCCGCGACGCCCGCGAGCGCCACACCCAGGAGGCGACCGACTACGGGATCGAGGTCAAGGGCGTCGACGACGTCATGGTCCGGCTCGCCAAGTGCTGTCGCCCGGTGCCCGGCGACGGCATCGTCGGCTACGTCTCGCTCGGCCGCGGCATCACGATCCACCGCGACGACTGCAAGAACGTGAGCGCGCTGATGAAGTCGCCCGATCGGTTCACGCCGGTGAGCTGGGCGGGCGACAACAGCACCTCCTACCGGGTCGAGATCGCGATCGATGCCTATGACCGGACCCGCCTGCTCGAAGACCTCTCGCGGACCTTCTCCGAGGCAGGCGTGAACATCATCGAGGCCCGCTGCTCGACCAAGTACCCGATGGTCCAGAACCGCTTCGTCGTCGAAGTCGGCGACACCGACCAGCTCAAGACCGCGATCTCGCGCCTGCGCCAGATCGACCAGGTCTTCGACGCCTACCGGATCACCCCCTGACGGACTGAGGGCGCCGGACTCGGCGTCATCGGCCGGCTCGCGGCCCGGAGCCTCGTCAGGATCAGACCGGGTGCCGATTGTCGGAAGACTCACCGCAGCGGTGAGGGATCCGACTCTCGGTGAGCGGTCGAGCTCAGTTCCGCCCGGATCAGCTCGCCGCGCGGCCTCCATCGCCGCCTCGTCCTCGTAGGGGTTGCGGGGCCAGAAGAAGCCGCGCAGGCCGTCCTTGCGGACCCTCGGGACGACGTGGACGTGGAGGTGGGGGACGCTCTGGCTGACCGTGTTGTTGAGGGCGACGAAGGTGCCCTCGGCGCCCATCGCCCGGCGGACGGCGCCGGCGAGCGTCCGGGCGGTCGTGAAACAGCGGCTCGACGAGGGCGGGAGGGAGGTCCTCGATCGTCTCGTGATGCGTCGCGCGGGATCAGCAGCAGGTGACCGGGGAAGAGCGGCCGGTGGTCGAGGAAGGCGATCGAGGCGTCGTCGGCGAAGACGATCTCGGCGTCGACCTCGCCGGCGACGATCGAGCAGAAGGCGCAGTCGGGAACGCGGCCCGCCACGGTCAGGAGACGAACCGGATCGAGCTCGGGTCGACGCTGAGGTCGATCTCGCCGTGCATGCCGATCGGGTCGCCGTCGAGCTGGACCGGGAACTTGCGCCAGGCGCCGTTCTCGTCCTTCGAGCCCGATTCGACCCGGGCCTCGGTGATGCCGTCGAAGACGTCGATGCGGCGGTGGTCGCCGGCGCTGGAGCGCTTGCCGAGCACCCGCCGGGCGATGAACGGGACGTCGCGCTGGCGCGCCCGGTGGAGGACGGCGAGCGAGAGCCGTGCCGTCGTCGATCGCGACGTTCCTGGAGATCCGGATCGCGCGGCCGCGGAAGTAGGTGAACGGGTCGGTGTTCTGGCAGATCACGGTGACGCCCTCGGTGTCGCCCTCGTCGCTGGTGATCCGCATCAGCACCGGGTCGCGGAGGTAGCTCGCCGTAGAAGCCCTTGACGGCCGCCCAGGTGTAGTAGTAGGGGCCGAGCCGGTGCTTCATCTTCGGGTGGGAGTCGACCTGATGGGCGGCGGTGGCGTCGAGGCCGGCGCCGCAGGCGAAGACGAACCGGCGGCCGTTGGCGATCCCGAGGTCGATCGGCCGCGGCTGGAAGTCGTCGGCGCAGCTCAGCAGGTGCTCGGTGGCGTCGACGACGTCGTTGGGGATGCCGAGCGAGCGGGCGACGACGTTCGTCGAGCCGCCGGGCAGGACCGAGACCGGGATGTCGGTGCCGGCGAGGCCGTTGACGACCTCGTTGAGGGTGCCGTCGCCGCCGAAGGCGACGACGATGTCGTAGCCGCCGTCGACCGCCTCGCGGCCGATCTCGGTCGCGTGGTTCTGCGCCTCGGTGGTGACGGCCTCGACCTCGTAGCGGCCCTGGAGGGCGTAGACGACGAGGTTCTTGAGCCGGTCGGAGACCGTCGTCGCGTACGGGTTGACGATGATCAGCATCCGCCGCTTCGGGCGCCGCTCGTCGGGGGTGGACGGCGGCGCCGTCATCGCCGCGCTGCTCACGAGCGGATCAGCGCCAGCACCCCGTCGCGCTTCGCCTCCATGTCGGCGCGGGAGACGAGCGATTCGAGGTTGAGGCGCAGCAGCGGCTCGGTGTTGGAGGGCCGGACGTTGAAGTGCCAGTCCGGATAGTCGACCGAGACGCCGTCCAGCCAGCTCACCTCGGCGTCGGGATGGAGCTCGGCGATCTCCTTCATCTTCGCCTCCGGATCGGCGACCTCGGAGTTGATCTCGCCGCTGATGAAGTACCTGGAGCGCAGCTCGCCGACGAGGTCGGAGAGCCGGCGGCCGGACTTCGAGATCAGCTCGAGCACGAGCAGCGCCGGGATCGTCCCCGAGTCGGCGTTGTAGAACTGGCGGAAGTAGTAGTGGCCGGAGACCTCGCCGGCGAACTCGCCGCCGAGCTCCTTCATCGCCCGCTTCATGAAGGCGTGGCCGACCCGGTTCATGTGGGCGGTGCCGCCGTGGGCGGCGACGGTGTCGGGCACCGCGCGGCTGGCGCGGACGTCGTAGAGGATGTCGGCGCCGGGCGCCTTGTCGAGGACCAGCTCGGCGAGCAGCGCGGTCAGGAAATCGCCGTCGACGAACTCACCGCGGTCGTCGATGAAGAAGCAGCGGTCGGCGTCGCCGTCCCAGGCGATGCCGAGGTCGGCCGACTCGGAGCGGACCCGCTCGATGATGAACTCGCGATTCTCGGGCAGCAGCGGATTCGGCTCGTGATCGGGGAAGTTGCCGTCCGGCGTCCAGTAGGTCGAGACGAGCTCGATCGGAAACTGCTCGAGCAGCGGGCCGACCATCTCGCCGGCCATCCCGTTGCCGCCGTCGACGACGACCTTGAGCGGCCGCAGCGCCGCGGTGTCGATGAACGAGAGCGCCCGCTCGCGGAACTCATCGGCGATGTCCGCCGGCTGCGCCGATCCGCCCCCGGGCGCCTCGCCGAGGCCGGCGAGGATCAGGTCGCGGATCGCCGTGATCCCGGTCTCGCCGGAGAGGGCGAGGGCGCCCTCGCGAACGAGCTTGACCCCGGTGTAGGCCTTCGGGTTGTGGGAGGCGGTGATCATCGCGCCGCCGTCGAGCTCGCGAGCGCCGACCATGAAATAGAGCATCTCGGTGCCGACCATCCCGGCGTCGAGGACATCGGCGCCCTCGGCGACGACGCCGTCGCGGAGGCGGCCGGCCATCTCCGGAGCCTGCAGCCGCATGTCGCGGCCGACGCCGACGCGAAGGTCGGCGACCGGCTTGCCGCGCAGCTCGGCGAGGACGCGGGCGAAGGCGCGGCCGAGCAGGTAGGCGGTGTCGCCGTCCATCTCGTCTCCGTAGAGGCCGCGGACGTCGTAGGCCTTGAAGATCTGCTCGCGGACCGAGCCCGGTCCGCCGTTCAGGTCGTTGTCGTCGCTCAAGTGAATCCTCCTTCGAGGGCGTCGTAGCTCTCCTCCAGCGACTGCGGCATTACCCGCGTGTCCGCCAGGACGGGCATGTAGTTGTTGTCGCCGGCCCAGCGCGGGACGACGTGCAGGTGGATGTGCCCCTCGACTCCGGCCCCGGCGACCCTGCCCTGGTTGAGGCCGACGTTGAAGCCCTCCGGCGCGTAGACGGCCTCGATCCGGCGCATCGCCTGCTGGGCCAGGTCGATCATCTCCGCGGTCACCTCCGGCTCGATGTCCTGAAGGCGGCCGACGTGCTCGAACGGCGTCACCATCAGATGCCCGTTCGTGTACGGGAACAGGTTGAGGATCACGAAGCAGCGCGCGCCGCGATGGACGATCAGGTTGCCGCGATCGTCGCCGGCGTCGGGCTTGGCGCAGAACACGCATTCGTCGGATTTGTTCGCGCTCTTCACGTAACGGAGGCGCCACGGCGCCCAGATCCTCTGGTTGGCCATTGCGGAGTGATCCTATTGGTGGTCGCCGTGGCCGCGAGGGCCGGCGCTCGGACCGGGCTCAGGCGTGCCTGGCGGCGAGCCGCTCGCCCTCGGCGCGCCAGGCGTCGGTCAGCGCGTCGGCGGCGAGGATCCGCGGGCCCAACGAGGGGTCCTCGAAGAGGACGCGGCCGAGCAGGCCGATCGTGACGTCGTGATCGGGGCGCTCGACGACCTCGATCGGATCGCCGGCGGCGACCTCGCCGGGCGCGACGATCCGCAGGTAGGTGCCGTGCCGCAGCGCCTTCGCGAACCGCTTCACGAAGCGCTGGTCACCCATCTTCGCCCCGAGGGTGCTGCACGGCTGGCGCGGCTCGGAGACCTCGAGCAGCGCCGTGCCGACCCGCCAGCGCTCGCCGATCCTCGCGTCGGCGAGCGCGATCCCGGCCGTCGTCAGGTTCTCGCCGAATTCGCCGGGGCCGAGCGCCCGGCCGAGCTGATCGCTCCACCAGGCGTAGTCCTCGGCGGCGTAGGCGTAGACGGCCTTGTCGTAGCCGCCGTGGACCTCGGTGTCGACGACCGCGTCGCCGTCGACGGCGTCGTCGCGCAGCGCCACCGGGCCGTCGGCCGGGACCTTGTCGATGCCGGTCTTCCGCGGCCGGCCGCTCAGCATCAGCAGCCTCGGGCGGCCGCGGTTGACCGACTCGACCTTCGGACCGTCCTCGCCGCTCACAGCCAGCCGCGGCGGCGGAAGTAGCTCAGCATGCCGACGAGGATCACCGCCATCGCCCCGATCACGAGATAGAAGTCGAACGAGTCGCCCTCGCCGGGGACGCCGACGTTCATGCCCCAGATGCTCGCGATCAGAGTCAGCGGCAGGACGATGACGCTGATCGAGGTCAGCACGCGGAGGATCTCGTTGACACGGTGGTTGAGGACCGACTCGTTCGTCTCCTCGAGCCCCTCGATCACCTCCTTGTAGTTCTCGAGCATGTCCCAGATCCGCTCGTGGGCGTCGACGATGTCGTCGAAGTAGATCTCGAGGTCGAGGCTGGGGGCGAGGAAGCGCTGCTTGTAGTTTTCGAGGTCGCGGAGCACCGGCCGCTGCGGGCGGATCACCTTGCGGAAGTTGATGATCTCCTGCTTGACCTTGGAGATGTCGCGGACGACCTCCTCGGAGCGCTCCTCGGTGAAGATGTCGTCCTCGATCGCGTCGAGCTTGTTGCCGATCTTGCGCAGCATCGGGAAGCAGTAGTCGAAGCTGTCGTCGACGATCCGGTAGAGCAGGTAGCCGGACCCGCGCTTGAATACCTTGTCGCGGAAGTCCTCGTTGGAGCGGACGCGCTCGAACAGATACTCGACCGGCTGCAACTCCTGGTTGGGAATCGTGATCACGAAGTCGGGGCCGACGAACATGTCGAGCTCGCCGGTGTTGAGGCGGCCGACCGAGGAGTCGAAGACCGGCAGGTGCAGGACGATGAACAGGTAGTCGGGGTACTCGTCGATCTTCGGCCGCTGGTTGCGGGAGGCGACGTCCTCGAGGTCGAGCGCATGGAAATCGAAGTGCTCCTGCAGCCAGCTCCACTCCAGCGGCGTCGGCCGCTCGATGTGGACCCAGCGGAGGCCGGCGCCCTCGACGATCTCGATGTTCGGCTCAGGCGGTGCGGCGGGCGCGGCGACGACCGGCTCGGCGGCACGGTCCGTGCGCCGGAGTCTGGGCTTCGGAAGGCTCGGCATCGTTCTCTTCCTGGGCATCGCTCGCGTGCATCAGGGCTCGAAGACTACGCGACCAGGCCGCCGTCCAAGGCCCGACGGGGACCGCGGCTGTTATATTGCGGCGCACATAGACCGCCACATCCAGAGGGGTGGAGGGAACTGGCCCGACGAAACCCCGGCAACCCCCCCAAGGACGACAGTCCGACGGGGAAGGTGCCAAGTCCAACAGGCAGAGAGCCTGGGAGATGTGAGTGGAAGTCCCACTCGGACCTCTGCTCACACCGGCAGAGGTCTTTTTCGTTGAATCCGAGATGGGACAAGGAGCAAGAAAAATGGCAGTCACCGCCCTCAGGTGCAAGGAATGCGGGACCGAGTACCCGCTCGAGGCGCTCTACGTGTGCGACCAGTGCTTCGGGCCGCTCGAGGTCGCCTACGACTTCTCCGGCTTCGACGCCGAGTCGGTCAAGCGGCGGATCCAGGCCGGCAGCAGCGGCATCTGGCGCTATTCCGACTTCCTGCCGTTCAGGTCGCGTCCGGCGAGCGCGATCGAGCCGGGGCTGACGCCGCTCGTCCGCGCCGACAGGCTCGCCGAGCAGCTCGGCGTCGGCGAGGTCTGGGTGAAGAACGACGCCGCCAACCCGACCCACAGCTTCAAGGACCGGGTCGTCGCCGTCGCGATGGCGAAGGCGCTCGAGCTCGGCTTCGACACCGTCGCCTGCGCCTCGACCGGCAACCTCGCCAACGCGGTTGCCGCTCACGCCGCGGCCGCCGGCGTCGACTCCTACGTCTTCGTGCCGTCGAACCTCGAGGAGCAGAAGCTGCTCGCGACCGACGTCTACGGCACGACCCTGGTCGGGGTCGACGGCAACTACGACGACGTCAACCGGCTCTGCACCGAGCTCGCCGCCGAGCGCGGCTGGGCGTTCGTGAACGTCAACCTGCGTCCCTACTACGCCGAGGGCTCGAAGACGCTCGCCTACGAGACCGTCGAGCAGCTCGGCTGGCGGCTGCCCGATCGGGTCGTCTGCCCGATCGCCTCCGGGTCGCTGTTCACGAAGATCGGCCGCGGGTTCGACGAGTGGCGCTCGCTCGGCCTCGTCGCGGGCGAGCAGCCGACCTTCCACGGCGCTCAGGCCGCCGGCTGCGGCCCGGTCGCGACGGCGTTCGCCGACGGCCACGACGTCTGCCGGCCGGTGCGGCCGGACACGATCGCCAAGAGCCTGGCGATCGGCAACCCGGCCGACGGCCCCTACGCGCTCGACCTGGCCCGCAGCACCGGCGGCTCGGTCGACTCGGTGAGCGACGACGAAATTCGCGCCGGCATCCGGCTGCTGGCGGAGACGACCGGGATCTTCACCGAGACCGCCGGCGGCGTCACCACGGCGACGCTGGCGAAGCTCGCCGAGCGCGGCGAGATCGGCGCCGACGACCGCGTCGTCGTCTACATCACCGGCGAGGGCCTGAAGACCCTCGACGCGGTCCGCGAGGGGTTCGCGATGCACGAGATCGAGCCGACGCTCGAATCGTTCGCCGAGCGAGTCCCGGAGCGCAGCCCGGTCACCGCCTGAGCACTCAGCTAACTTCCACGAAGATCCCGAACGGAGCGAACGAAGATGGCAGTAAAGGTCAAGATCCCCGCCCAGCTGCGCCCGGCCACCGGGGGCGAGGGCGAAGTCGAGGTCGAGGCGGGAACCGTCGGCGACGCCCTCGACGCCGTCTTCGACAAGCACGACGGGCTGCGCGAGCGGATCACCGAGAACGGCGATCTGCGCCGCTTCGTCAACGTCTACGTGTCCGGTGAGGACATCCGCTTCCAGGACGGCCTCGAGACGGCGATCAGCGACGGCGCCGAGGTGACGATCCTGCCCGCGGTCGCCGGCGGCTGACGCCGCCGGTGCCGGAGCGCGCCGAGACCGTCGCGATCCTCTGCGGGGGACGCGGCACCCGCCTGCAGGAGCACACCCACGCGATCCCGAAGGCGCTGGTCGAGATCGGCGGCCGGCCGATCCTCTGGCACGTCATCCGGATCTACGCGGCGCACGGCTTCCGGCGGTTCCTGCTGCTGACCGGCTACCGCGGCGAGATGATCGCCGAGTTCGCCGCCGCCGAGGACTGGCCGGACGGGGTCGCGGTCGAGTGCCTGGAGACCGGCGAGGAGACGCCGACCGGCGGCCGGATCGCCCGGGCCGCCGACCGGCTCGGCGGGGGGACGTTCGCGCTGACCTATGCCGACGGCGTCGCCGACGTCGACCTCGGCGCCGCCCTCGAGTTCCACCGCACCCACGGCGATGCGGCGACGGTGACGCTGGTCCGCCCGCACTCGCAGTGGGGTGTGGCGGTGGTCGGCGCCGACGACCGGGTCCGCGGCTTCGCCGAGAAGCCGCGAATGGAGCAGTGGGTCAACGCCGGGTTCCTGTTCCTCGAGCCGGCTGCGCTGGACCATCTGGGCACCGACTCGGTCCTCGAGCGCGAGCCGCTGCAGCGGCTCGCCGCCGACGGGCAGCTGCACGGGTTCCGCCACGACGGCTTCTGGGACTGCATGGACACCTACAAGGACGCGGTGCTGCTCAACGACCTCTGGGCCTCGGGAGCGCCGCCATGGCGGATCTGGGAGCCGTCCCCGGTCCGATGAGGACGGCGCTGGTCACCGGCGGCCGCGGGTTCGTCGGCGCCTGGCTCTGCCGGGCATTGCTCGAACGCGGCGTCGCGGTCGTCTCGCTGGACCGGCGGACGCCGCGCGAGCGGCCCTCGACGCTGGCCTTGCTCGGGATCGAGGCCGACGTCGCCGAGGAGCACGGAGCGCTGCTCGACCGTGAGCTGCTCGATCGGCTGCTCGCCGGCCACCGTGTCGACACCGTCTTCCACCTCGCCGCCGAGACGATCGTCGGCACCGTCCGCGAGGATCCCGCCGCGGCGTTCGACACCAACGTCCGCGGCACCTGGACGGTGCTCGAGTCGTGCCGGCGGAGCGGGGTGGAGGGGGTCGTCTTCGCCTCCTCCGACAAGGCCTACGGAGCCCACGAGGAGCTTCCCTACCGCGAGGACTTCGCGTTGCGTCCGACCGCTCCCTACGAGGCGTCGAAGGCCGCCGCCGACCTGATCGCCCGCTCCTACTGGCCGAGCTACGGGCTGCCGGTCGCGGTGACCCGGTTCGCGAACATCTACGGCGGCGGCGATCTCAACTTCTCGCGGCTCGTCCCCGAGGCGGCCTGCGCGGCGATCGACGGCCGCCGGCCGGTGCTGCGATCGGACGGCTCGCCGGTTCGCGACCTGCTCTACGTCGAGGACGCCGCCGCCGCCTACCTGGCGATCGCCGACCGCCTCGACCGCGACGACGTCCGTGGTGAGGCCTTCAACGCCGGCGGCGAGCGTCCCTACAGCGTCCTCGAGATCGTCGCCGCGATCACCCGCCTGGCCGGCACCGGCGTCGAGCCGGACGTCCGCGGCGCCGGCAACCCGGCGGGCGAGATCGACCGCCAGTTCGTCGACGCCGCGAAGCTCCGCGACCGCTGCGGCTGGGAGCCCCGGGTCGGGCTCGAGGACGGCCTCGCGAGGACGCTGGAGTGGTATCGCGCCCACCCCGAGGTCCGCCCCCCGGCCACCTGACCCCCCCGCCCCCGAAAGAAGCCGCCGAGGTCGAGCAAACAGGCGATATATGCCCCTTTCCTCGACCTCGGCGGGGCGGCCGGGAGCCCGGCGGGAAGGCGGGGGGCGGATGGCCGGCGGGAAGGCGGGGCGGGGTGGGCCCGGCGGGAACGCGGGCGGGGGTGGATGGTCAGCGGTCGGTGATCACGGCGCGGAGCAGCTTCGCGTACTCGGCGGCGACGACCGCCGGACCGAAGCAGCTCAGGGCGGCGCGACGGAGGGCGGCGCGGTCCCAGCTCCGCGAGCGGACCGACTCGATCGCGGCGGCGATGTTGTCGGGGGTCGGATCGAAGATCGGCTCGCCGACGTCGATGCCGAGCCGGTCGCGGATCTCGGTCAGGGTCGGCCCGTAACCGGCGACCGGCGTGCCCGCCGCCAGCGCCTCGACGATGACGAGCGCGAAGGACTCGCTGCGGGAGGGCAGGCAGAGCAGCTCGGCGGAGCGCATCACGTCGACGACGGCGCCGACGTGGTGGCGGTGGCCGAGGAACGGGGCGAAGCGGACGCGGTCGCCGAGCCCGAGCTCGGCGACCAGCGTCCGCAGGTCCTCCTCGAGCGGCCCGCGCCCCTGCAGCGTCAGCTCGGTGCCGGGCAGGCCGGCCAGCGCCCGCAGCAGCGACTGCGGGTTCTTGCGGTCGTTGAAGGAGCCGACGAAGGCGATGCCGCGGCGCTCGCCGTCGGTTCGCAGCGCCGGGTCGGCGAAGGCCGGTTGCAGTGGGTTGGCGATCACCGGCGCCCGCTCCGGGTAGCGGAGCCCGAGCTCGCCGGAGCCGACGTCGCGGGTGTGGGTGGAGGGGAAGACGACCGCCCCGACCCGGTCGAGGGCCGCCTGGGCGGCGGTCCGGTAGCGCTCCGCCCGCTCCTCCTCGCCCTTGGCGCGGATCGCCCGCCATTCGTGGACGACGGCGACCGTCGGCAGCTCCGGGGCCACCGCCGACTGGACGCGGACGTAGCGGGCGCCGTTGAAGGCGGCGATGTTGTTGACGAGGACGACGTCGGGGCGCTGTTCGTCGAGCAGCAGCCGGGTGAACCGCCGCGGGCGGCCGCCCTCCGGCTGCATGAAGACCGGCAGCGGCGCCAGCCGGTCCGCCATCCGCCGACGGAGCCGCTGCGGCGGCGGGATCAGCACCCCGACCGGCTCGATCCGGTGCCGCCAGGGCCGGGTCCGGAGCTCATCGAGCAGGGTGACGTTGAAGCGGGTGACGCCGCCGCGGAGGTCGCCGCCCCACTCGGGCGGGATCGGCCCGACGGTGAGCAGCCGCTTCTTCAGCGCCGCCGGCGGCGCCGGCAGCCGGACTGGGCTCATTCCCGGCCGGACGGCTCTGCGGTTCGGCCGCAGACCGGGCAGGAGTCGCCTCCCGCGGGGCCCTTGCCGTCGCAGTAGGGGCAGACCCCGATCTCCTCGAGGACGCCGAGAACCTCGGTGACCGTGCAGACGAGCAGCCGCTCCTCCTCGACCTCGACCCAGACCCCGGCGTTGGCCGGGAAGACGACGTGGTCGCCGGGGGCGACGGGCATCTTCACCCCCGCCTGCTCCCACCAGTCGAGGCCGGGCCCGACGGCGACGACGACGCCGTGCTGGGGCGGCGGCTCGCGGGTTCCGGGCGGGACGACGAGCCCCGACTGGCGGACCCGGTCCGGCTCGAGCTCCTTGATGACGACCTGGTCGAAGAGGGGACGCAGGAGGTGGCGCATGGGTCCCAGGTTAGGCGAGCTGCAGCTCCGAGGTCCGTGCAGCCGCGGCGTCGATCGACGCGGCGCCGGAGGGCTCCCGGCAGACCGCGGTCGGCTCGAAGGGGTTGTCGATGCTCTGCGAGCTGCGGCCGGGCCGCGGCCGGCGTCCCGGCCGCCCGCAGTCACCTACGATCGCCCGGTCATGGAAGCCGCCGGTCAGCGCCGACGAGGTCGACGTGTGCGTCGCCGATTGCGGCGCGGGCTGGTCCTCGCGGCGCTGCTGCTCCTCGCCCCCGCGGGGTGCGGAGGCGAGGGGGGAGGGGAGACCGCCGCCGACGCTCCGGCCGTTGCGACGACGACCGCGGCACCGGACACGCCGCCGCGGCTGAAGGCGCCGCCCTGTCTCGCCACCGCCGCGAACTGCGCGCGCGCATCCGGCCAGATCGCCTACGTCGAGCGCGTCGATCCCGACGGCGACGGCGATGCTCACTTCGTGCTCGTCAGCGACGAGAGCATCACCGCTCCGGGCGTTTCGGTGATCGACGTTCGGGCCGGCCTGCGGCCGGCCCCGCTGCCCGCTCCCGGCGACATCCTCGCCGCCGCCGGGCCGGTCTACCGGGGATCGTTCGGGCAGCGCCAGATCGAGGCCGTCGCGGTGCGGTTCGTGCGGCGCCGGTAGCGGCGGTTCGACCGGTACCCCTGGCAAGCTGACGCCTCGATGGACGACCCTGCGAGGCTCAGCGGCGAGGCTGCGGCGCGACGCCAGCTCGACCGCGTCGGCGCGTTCAGCGACGGCGTCTTCGCCGTCGCGATAACTCTGCTCGTCCTCAACATCAAGGTCCCCGACGTCCCCGACGACGAGGGCAATCTCGCCGACGCGCTCAACGACCTGATCCCCGACCTGCAGGCCTACTTCATCGCCTTCGCGGTGATCGGCCTGTTCTGGTTCGGCCACCACGTCGCCTGGTCGCGCTTCACGGCGACGACGAGGCGGCTCGTCTGGGCGAACCTGCTGCTGCTCTCGCTGATCGCTCTGATGCCGTTCACGACCGCCCTGATGGGCAAGTACGACGGCCTGTCCGTCGCCGTGATCGCCTACGCGGTCAACGTCGGGCTGGCCGCACTCGCCGACTCGCTCCTCGACCGGATCGCCTACCGCGAGGGCTTGGTCGAGGACCTTGGCCCGGCCGAGATCCGCGCCCAGATGATCGCCGGCTGGCTGCGCCCGGCGATCTTCTTCCTGTCGATCCCGATCGCCCTCGCGGTCTCGGTGCTGGCCGCGCAGCTGTTCTGGCTGCTGCTGTTCGTCACGCCGCGGCTCTCGCGACGGCTCGCCGGCGTCCCGGCGGAGGCCGAGCCGGCGGGCGGAACGTAGGCGGCGGTCGTCGGCCTCGCGACGGTTCGCTATTGACGCAGCGTCAGTCGGGCGACTAGGATCGCCGCCGGCCCACCTGGGGAGGTGGGCAACCGACCGGAGGAGAGATCCCGTGCCCGAATTCATCAGCAACCGCCATGGCCTCGCCTGGGTGATCGCCGCCCTCGCCCTGCTGCTCGCCGTCGCCGCGCCCGCCGAGGCCGGCAAGGGCGGCAAGCCGAGCAAGCCGAAGCTGGCGCTGAAGACGACCGGGCAGGCGGAGCTGAGCGCGACCGGCAAGGTCGCCGTCGGCGCCTCCTACTCGGGACGCAAGCCGAAGCGGCTGAAGCTGTCGCTGGCGGTCCTCCAGGGCGGCGAGAAGACGAACGTCGCCAAGAACCGGAAGCTGAAGGTTCGCAAGGGCCGCGCCGCGAGGGCGAAGCTCGCGATCAACCGGGCCGGCCGGCCGCTCGTCCGCAGCTGCCTCGGCACGAAGCTGCGGCTGACCGCCCGCTACAGCTCGCGGGGGGGCAGCGCCAAGGTCGTGGTGACGAAGCGCGTGCAACGCGATCCGGCCCGCTGCGACGGCAAGGATCCGGTCGGGGTCGAGCTCGACAGCGCCGACCGCTGTGATCCGATCTCGGCCCCCGGCGAGCAGTGCCTGTTTCCCTACCCGAACGACTTCTACACCCGCCCCGACGACGCGGCTCCGACCGGGTTGCGGCTCGACCTGAAGACGGCGTCGATGCCGGTCAACGCCGCCGGCACCCCGGTCGATCCGACCGAGATCAACACCAGCGACGGCTTCAGCCCCGGCGCGCCGATCGTCGTCCGCATCCCCGGCCTCGACAACCCGGCGGCGTTCGCGCAGACCGACCCGGTCGCGATCACCGACATGGGCGAGTCGTTCGCCGCCAAGCAGCCGATCGTCGTCATCGACGCCGACAGCGGCCGGCGGCAGCTGCTCTGGGCCGAGCTCGACTCGAACGCCTCGTCCCCCGAGGAGACCGACCTGCTGATCCACTTCGGCAAGAACCTCGAAGACGGACATCGCTACATCGTCGCCCTGCGGAACCTCAAGGACGCCGACGGGAACACGATCGAGGCTCCGGCCGGGTTCCAGCTCTATCGCGACCGGGTCCCGACCGGGATCGCCGCGATCGAGGGCCGCCGCGATCATTTCGAGGGCAACTTCGACAAGCTCGGCGAGGCCGGCATCGGTCGCCACAACCTCTACCTGGCGTGGGACTTCACGGTCGCCAGCACCGAGAACATGACGTCGCGGATGCTCTCGATGCGCGACCAGGCCTTCGCCGACCTCGGTGACACCAACCTGACCGACGGCGGCGTCGACGGCGCCGCGCCCGACTTCACGATCAACCCCGGCGGCGTCGTCGACTTCCCGGATGAGACGACGCCGAACGACCACGGTGCCGAGAACATCCGCGAGGTGACCGGCACCGTCAAGGTCCCCTGCTTCATGACCGATCCCGACGGCGCCGCCGGCCCGGCCGAGCCGTGCGACCCCGGTGCGGTGCTGAAGACCGACGGCGCCGGCGTGCCGCAGCAGAACGGCTTCTACGACGCCCGCTTCACCTGCAACATCCCGCGCTCGGCGGTCGACGGCGCCGGCAACGTGATCGCCCCGGTCCGGACCTCGATGTACGGGCACGGCCTGTTCGGCGACTACACCGAGGTCCACACCCGCGACGTCCGCACGCTCGGCTTCGACCACGGCGTGATGACCTGCGCCACCGATTTCATCGGCATGTCCGAGGACGACGTCTTCCCGGTCGCGGTCCCGGCGCTCAGCGACATGTCGAACTTCAAGCCGCTGGCGGACCGCCTTCAGCAGGGCTTCCTCGACTTCCTCTACCTCGGCCGGGCGATGATCCACCCGGACGGGTTCGCGAGCGACGCCGCCTTCAAGTTCAGCGGTGACCCGGTGATCGACACGACGAAGCCGCTGTTCTACTACGGCAACAGCCAGGGCGGCATCGCCGGCGGCGCGCTGACCGCGATCGCCACCGACTTCACGCGCTCGGTCCTCTACGTGCCGGGGATGAACTACTCGACGCTGCTGACCCGCAGCGTCGACTTCGAGGACTACTCGCTGATCCTCTACCCGAGCTACCCCGACGAGTCGGAGCGGCCGCTGCTGCTGTCGCTGATCCAGTCGATGTGGGATCGCGGCGAGCCGAACGGCTATGCCAACCACATGACGACCGACCCGCTGCCGGGCACGCCCGCGCACAAGGTGCTGATCGAGATGGCCTACGGCGACCACCAGGTGGCCAACGTTCAGACCGAGGTCGAGGCGCGGACGATCGGCGCCCCGCTGCGGGTGCCGGCGGTCGACGCGAACCGGCTGCAGCCCGGCTACGACGCGCCGTTCGTGGGGCTGCAGACGCTCGGCGATCTCGGCGGCCCGGCCGCGCAGGGAAGCGGGTTCTTCATCTGGGACATCGGCCCGAAGCGGCCGAATACGACGACCCCCGACCCCGACGACATCCTCGGCACCGATCCGCCGCCGCTGACGAACACGGCCCCGGACGACAGCTTCGGTCTCGACCCACACGACCGGGTGATCCGCAACACCCCGGCGATCCGCGAGCAGATCGCCAACTTCATCGACGAGAACGGATCGATCACCGACCCCTGCGGGCCGCACCCCTGCTACGAGGCCAACTGGGACGGAGCCCTCCCGTAGCCGCACTGGATCGCCCCAACGTGCTGCTGCTGGTCACCGACCAGCAGCGGCGGCCGCGCCACTGGCCCGACGAGGCCGGGTGGGTGGACGAGTTGATGCCGAACGGCGCCGAGCTGGCCCGGACCGGGCTGACGTTCAACAACGGCTTCTGCAACGCGTCGATGTGCTCGCCGAGCCGGGCGACCCTGTTCACCGGCCGCTATCCGGCGGAGCACGGCGTCGAGCTGACCCTGACCGCCGCCGATCTCCGCCCCGATCCCCGCAACACGCCGGCGGTCATCGGGGAGATGGTCAAGGTCCTCCGCCGCGGCGAGGCGCCGCCGCGGCGCATCCTCACCCAATTCGCGAAGGGCGCCCTCGGGATCGACTCCAGCGCCGGGCACGAGAACGAGTTGCCGACCGCGGTGCCGAATCTCCCCGGCCTGCTGCGCGAGCGCGGCTACGAGGTCGCCTACAAGGGCAAGTGGCATCTCACCCATCCGCTCGGCGGCGAAGGCTCGATGCTGGGCGGCTGGAGCGGGCGCGACGCCGAGCGCCTCGCCGCCGACTACGGCTTCGCCGACTGGGAGCCGCCCGACGCCGGCGAGAACGCCCGGGCCGAGAACTTCGGCGGCGGAATCGCCGGCGAGGGCGAGGGGTGGGACGAGGTCTACACCGGCCAGATCGAGCGCTGGCTGGGACGCGGCGACCTCCCCGAGCCGTTCTGCATGGTCGCTTCGCTGGTCAACCCCCACGACGTGCTCGGCTACCCGGCCTCGCACATCGCAGGGCGGCTACGCGAACGAGCAGTTCCGCGACCTCGGCGTCCTGCTGCCGCCGACGGTCGACGAGAACCTGAAGGGCAAGCCGTCGGTCCACTCGCTGATGAGGATGGGCATGGCCGCCTACCTGGGGCCGCTGCGGACCCGCCGCGAGCAGCTCGACTACGTCAACTTCTACGCCTACCTGCATCGCGTCGTCGACGAGAAGATCGGCCGGATCCTCGCCGCGCTCGGCGACGCCGACGACCCCGCCTCGCTGCGCTCGCGGACCGTCGTCGTCCGCTGCGCCGACCACGGCGAGATGGGGCTCTCGCACGGCGGCCTGCGCCAGAAGGCCTTCAACGCCTACGAGGAGACGATCAACGTGCCACTCGTCGTCTCCAACCCGGTGCTGTTCCCGAGGCCGGCCGAGACGGAGGCGCTCGGTTCGCTCGTCGACGTGCTGCCGACCGTGCTCGACCTCGCCGGCGGCGACCGCGCCGAGGGGCTGAAGGGACGCAGCCTGCTGCCGATCCTCGCCGCCAAGGCGGATCCGGAGCGCGAGCGGGTCGGCGCCTCGCCGGTCGATCTGACCCCGGTGCTCGACCACCCGAGCCCGGCCGAGAGCGTCCAGGACGGCGTCCACTACACCTTCGACGACCACCAGGCGGGGACGGCGCAGCGCGAGGCGCCCGGTCAGCCGAATCGGCTGCGAGCGATCCGCACCGCGCGGCACAAGTACGCGTTCTACTTCGACCCGAGCGGCGAGCGTCCGAGCGAGTACGAGATGTACGACCTCGACAGCGACCCCGACGAGACCCGGAACCTGGTTGCCGTCGGCACCGGGGCAGTCCTCGACTCGGCCGACGAGCGGATCCGCTCCGAGCTCGCCGAGGCGCTCGGGGTGGCGATGGAGGGGGCCGGCACCGAGCCGGCGCAAGCAACCGAGGAGGCCAGCCGATGAAAGCGACCATGAACCGGCGACCGCGTCCAGCGGTCGTCCTCGCCGTGCTTGCGGTCGTCCTGCTCGGGCTGGCGTCGACCGCGTCGGCGCGCCCGGCCGGAAAGGGCACCGGCAAGCGCCCGAACGTGCTGATCGTGATGACCGACGACATGGCGAAGTCCGATCTCCAATTCATGCCGAGCGTGCGCCGCAAGCTCGCCCACAAGGGCACGAGGTTCGCCGACGCGATCGACTCGTTCCCGCTCTGCTGCCCGGCGCGGGCGACCTTCATCACCGGCCAGTATTCCCACAACCACGGCGTGGTCGGCAACTTCGCGCCGTACGGCTGGTACGGGATGAAGCACCGCGGCAACACGCTGCCGGCCTGGATGCAGGACGCCGGCTATCGGACGGCGATGGTCGGCAAGTGGCTGAACGGCTACGGGGCACTCGACGCGCACGGCGAGGTCCCGAAGGGCTTCGACACCTGGCGCGGGTTGCTCGACGTCTCCGCCTACGACTACTTCAACTACGTGATGAACAAGGACGGCCTGCTGAAGAGCTGGGGCGACGGCGAGTTCGCCCGCAAGCTCGTCGAGTTCGCCCACATCGAGGTCGATGACCAGCCCGACTCGATCGGGACGATCTTCGCGCAGCTGACGAAGCTGTTCGGCCCGCCGCCCTACGACTACTGGGGAAGCGAGAAGCGCAAGGACTACTCACCCGACGTGACCGGCCAGATCGCCAACCGGCTCGTCCGCGGCGAGCGCAAGGCCCGCAAGCCGTTCTTCATCTGGTGGGCACCGGTCGCCCCGCACCGTGAGGACGTCTCGACGACGCTGATGGGCCGGTCGGGACCGGACCCGCGGCCGGCGCCGCGCTACCGCGACGAGAGCGAGCAGCTGACCCTGCCGCAGGGCCCGAGCTTCAACAACGAGGGCACCGGCCCGAAGCCCGCCAACTTCGACGTCGCGAAGGAGCTCGACGCCGAGGACATCGACCAGCTCAACCTCGACTACCAAGGCCGCGCCGGCTCGCTGATGGCGGTCGACGACCACGTCGCGAAGATGGTCAAGACCCTCCGCAAGACCCACCAGCTCAAGAACACGGTGATCATGTTCGTCTCCGACAACGGCTGGCTGCAGGGTCAGCACCGGATACCCGGCGACAAGTACCTGCCGTTCGACGAGTCGCTGCGGGTGCCGCTGATCATCCGCGGTCCCGGCGTGCCGAAGGGCAGCAAGGTGAAGGGCCAGGTCTCGAACATCGACTTCGCCCCGACCCTGCTCGACTTCGCCGACGCGACCGCCGGCCGGACCATCGACGGGCTCTCGCTGCTGCCGACGATCGAGGACCATTCCGCCCGCCCGAATCGCGCCCTCGGCATCGAGGCGCCGTCGCCGCTGTTCCTCGGCGCGATTCCGAACAACGGCTGGGACCGTCCCTACGAGGGGGTCCGCACCGACCGCTACACGTTCGTCGAGTACACCGAGACCGGCGACCGCCAGCTCTTCGACCGCCGCAGCGACCCGTACGAGATCCACAACCTCGCCGGCGACCCCGCCTTCGCCGACATCGAGAGCCGGCTCGCCGCCAAGGCGACGAAGCTCTCCGCCTGCGCCGGCGCGGCCTGCTCGAAGATCAAGCCGTAGGGCAGGCGCCGGAGGCAGATATGTCCCACGTGATGGGACCTTGCTGCCGCCGACGCGATGGGCGGTCGAGGCGCCCGCCGATCGCCGGGCGGGAACCGCGAAGCGCGCCCAGCGCCGAGCGCCGAGCGGCGGCGTCGGGCGCGGGCCTCGCGGGACCCGCCGTCAGGTCGCAGTGGCCTCGGTCGCGAACGAGTCGCTTGCGACCGGGTTGAGCGCCCAGTCGAGGGCGAAGTCTGCGACCTCCTCCCAGCCAGGGGCGCCGGGGAAGTGCGGGCGTCCCTTGAACTCCTGGAAGGCGACGATGCCCGACTCGTAGGCCTGCGCGTTGTGGTGGGAGGCCTTCGGGGGAACGATGTGGTCCTCCTGAACGCATCAGCAGCAGCGGCGCCCGGTCCGGCTTCGCGAAGTCGACCTCGGTCGCGGCGTGCCGGTGGAGGTTGGCCACCGCGCCCTCACGGAGCACCCGTGACGCCGCCGGGACGTGGTAGCGATCGCGGATCGCGTCGGAGTCCTCCTGCGAGAGGGTGTTCGACGACCATCGGCAGCTCGATCTCGCCGATCGGCTCCGGATCCTCGTTGAGCGCCTCGACGTCGGCCTCCATGCCGGGCCAGGCCGGCGCGATGACGTTGAAGCCGCGCTCCTCGTAGCGCTGCGTCCACTCTCCCATGACCGTGGTGTCATCCACAGCCCGTGTGACGGCGCTGAGCGGCGGCGACGTCGTCATCGACACGGTCGAGAGCTACCTCAGCAACGAGCGCAGTGTCAACACGACCGCCCACCAGCTCGGCGTCCACCCGAACACGATCCGCCACCGGCTGACCCGCTTCGAGGAGACGACCGGCCGCTCGCTGCGGGGCACCGAGACGCTGGTCGAGGTCTGATGGGCGCTGCAGCAGCGCCGGCTCGGCTGGAGCCGGCGGGGCTGAGGGTGCGGCGAAGATCCGGGGCCCGCGCCGCGATGCCGAAGCGCGCCCGGCAGGATTCGAACCTGCGACCTCCGCCTCCGGAGGGCGGCGCTCTATCCAGCTGAGCTACGGGCGCTTACGGCGGGGAGTCTAGAGCGGATCTCGCTCAGCCCTGGGTCCCGTCGATCAGCGAGATCGTCGTGATGTGCTTGCCGTCCGCGTAGAGGAAGTTCATCCGCGACTTTCCCTTGCCGGGCACGTAGTAGCCGCCGCCGCCGGGAAACTTCTTCGCCTTCGGGTACTGCTTCTTGAGCTTGCCGATCTTGTCGCCGAGACCGAGACCCTGCTTGGTCTCGAACTTCATCAGCGAGCCCTTGAAGTTGTACTTGCCGTTCTTGATGCCAGCGAAGATCGAGACGGCGCTGACCTTGCCGTGGCTGTTGCCGCCCTCGATCGAGGCGCTACCGGCCGCCGAGCTCTTGCTCGTGTAGTTGCAGTACTGGAACGAGCCCTTGAAGTTGCAGTCGCCGCGCTTGCCCCACGACTTGTCGGCATCCTTGACCTTCATGCCGGTCTTGATTCCGCCGAGCTTCTTCGCCGGCTTGATCAGGGTGTCCTTCGGCTTCGGCAGGCCGGCGTAGCCGGTGGCGGGCAGCGCCAGTAGCAGCAGCGCGACGGCGGGCACAATCAGACGCTGTCTCTTCACGGTTCTCTCCCTGAGGTGCGAAACGGTTGCCCGCAGGACCCTATCGGGGCCGGGACGGGGAATGCGCCGGTCCGGCGGCGGGCGCCGCCGCCGAGCGACCCTGGTGCACGCCGTCGACGGCGGTGATCGCGGTGATGTGCTTGCGGTCGAGGGTCTGGAACATCATGTACGAGCGGCCCCTACCGGGGACGATGTAGCCGAGCCGGTTCGCGGCCTTGATCGCTTTCGGGTATGCCCTCGCCACCTTCGCGCCGTTGTCGCCGAGGCCGATGCCCCGCCTCGTCTCGAACTTCGCCAGACGGCTCCTGAAGACGTAGCGGTCGTGGCGGTCGAGGCCGGCGTAGATCCCGACCGAGCTGACCCTGCCGTGGCGGGCGGCCCCGATCGAGGCGCTGCCGGCGCGGCGGTTGCGGCCTCTGTAAGTGCAGGACCGAATGCCCTTGCGGCCGCACCTGCCGCGCTTGCCCCAGGCCTTGTCGGCCGACTTGATCTTCATGCCCAGCCGGACGCCGGCGATCGACCTCGGGACCTTGACGACGTCCGTGCCCCGCGGCTTCGGCAACCCCGCCGACGCCGGCGCGGCGGCGAGCAGGGCGACGGCGGCGATCGCGAGGGCGGTTGCGGCGAGCCTGTTCATGGCCGGCAAGGTACAGGCGGACCCGGCTACCGGGCGCAGGTCGGCGCGCGTCCATACGCTTGCGCCATGGACCTCGACGTGATCTTCCTCGGCACCGGCGGATCGGTGCCGTCGGCGCGCCGCAACACGGCGGCGGTACTCGTCCGCCGTGGCGGCGACCGGCTCCTGTTCGACTGCGGCGAGGGCACCCAGCGGCAGATGCAGCGCTCGGTCGGCCTCGTCAACGTCGACGCGATCTTCATCACCCACCTGCACGCCGACCACTACCTCGGCCTGCCGGGGCTGATCAAGAGCTACGAGATGCAGGATCGCGAGGAGCGGCTGACGATCTACGGCCCGCCCGGGCTGCGCTCCCTGTTCGCGGCGCTCGCGCGGATCATCGGCAAGCCGCGCTACGGCCTCGATCTCATCGAGCTCAATCGCGCCGAGGCGGTCGGCTTCGGCGACTACGAGGTCGAGCCCTTCGACGTCTCGCACCGGATCGTCGCCAACGGTTACGCGCTGCGCGAGCAGCCGCGCCCGGGCCGGTTCGACCCCGACGCGGCCCGCCGGCTCGGCGTCGAGCCGGGCCCGGCGTTCGGTGAGCTCCAGGATGGCCACACGGTGCCGGGGCGCGACGGCGTCGTCGCGCCGCAGCAGGTGATGGGGGAGGACCGGCCGGGCCGGGCGATCGTCATCACCGGCGACACCGAGCCCTGCGAGGAGACCGAGGTCGCCGCCGCCGGGGCGGAGCTGCTGATCCACGACGCGAGCTTCGCTGCCGCCGAGACGGAGCGAGCCGCCGAGACGGGTCACTCGACCGCGCTCGGCGCCGCCGAGCTCGCGGCGGCGGCCGGGGTCGGGATGCTGGCGCTCGTCCACATCTCCTCGCGGCACTTCGTACCCGACATCCTCGCCGAGGCCAGGGCCGCCTTCGCGGCGACGGTGGCGCCGCGCGACTTCGACCTCGTCGAGATCCCGCTGCCGGAACGCGGCGCCCCGGAGCTGGTCGCGAACGGCGCCCGCGCGGCACCGACCGGCGCCGACGGCGGCGAACCGCGATAGAACTGGGCGGATGCCTCGTCCGCTGCCGACCGTCGCCGCCTGCCTGGCCGCCCTCGCGCTCGCCACGACGGCGATCGCCGCCGGCGGCGACGCCGTGCCCTACCGCGGCGCCACCGCCCAGGATCGCGACATCAAGCTGATCGTCGACGGCAAGGGTCGGGTCAAGCGCGGCGCCTTCTCGGCGCTGACCGAGTGCGGCGGCAGGTTCAAGCCGTTCAGCGGCGACTTCTCGTTCCGGGCGCCGCTCGACCGCGCCACCCGGCACGGGTTTCGCGACGAGGGCTCGACGGTCGACTCCGACGGGACCTACAGCGGCCGCTACAAGTACGACATCAAGGGGAAGCGGAAGGGCCCGCGGAAGATCGCCGGCAGCTTCAGCGTCGCGATCGTGTTCCGCAAGAACGGCAAGAAGTACACGACCTGCGTGGCCAAAGACGTCGCATACAGCGCGAAACGAAGCAACCGCGGCGGCTGAGCGCCGCCGAACCGCCGCAGCGCCCTGCTAGGTTTCCCGCGACGTTTCCTTTAACCGGGTCCAGCGAGGCCAGGAAGGGGCGCCCATGAGCGAGAGAGTCGTCCTCGACCGGGACGATCTACGCCGGACGCTGGTGCGCATAGCGCACGAGATCATCGAGAAGAATGCCGGAGCCCGCGAAGGCGATCGCGGCCCGGGAATCGCGATCGTCGGTATCCACACGCGTGGCGCCGTGCTCGCCCGCCGGCTCCACGCCGACCTCGAGGAGCTCGCCGGCGCCGACGTCCCGCTCGGCGACATCGACATCTCCTTCTATCGCGACGACCTGCCGGGACGCGAGCCCGCCGGCGCCCCGGTCGTCCATTCCTCCCATCTCGATTTCGACCTCGAGGGCCTGACGATCGTTCTCGTCGACGACGTCCTCTTCACCGGCCGCACCGCCCGCGCGGCGATCGAGGCGCTGTTCGACTACGGACGACCGCAGCGGGTCCAGCTGGCGGTTCTGGCCGACCGCGGCCACCGTGAGCTGCCGATTCGCCCCGACTACACCGGCAAGAACCTGCCGACGGCTCGCGACGAGCGCGTCTACGTCCGCCTCGAGGAGATCGACGGGGTCGACGAGGTGGCGATCGGCGCCGCGGCGACGGCCGCCGTCGCCCACGGCAACGGGGAGGCATCGCAATGAGGCACCTGCTCTCGATCGACGATCTCGATCGCGGCGACATCGAGCGGATCTGCGACCGCGCCGCCAGCTTCGCCGAGGTCGGGCGCCGCGACATCAAGAAGGTTCCGACCCTGCGCGGCCGGACGATCGTCAGCCTCTTCTACGAGTCGAGCACGCGGACCAGCTCCTCGTTCGAGCTCGCCGCGAAGCGGCTCTCCGCCGACGTCGTCGCGGTCAAGTCGGCCGGCTCCTCGGTCGACAAGGGCGAGTCGCTGCGCGACACGATCGCGACCCTCTCCGCCTACGAGCCGGAGGCGATCGTGATCCGCTCGCCCGAGGCCGGCGCGGCGGCGCTCGTCGCCGGCTGGACCGAGGCGGCGGTCGTCAACGCCGGCGACGGCAAGCACGAGCATCCGAGTCAGGCCCTGCTCGACGTCTACACGCTGCTCGACAACGTCGGCCCGCTCGACGGCAAGCGGATCTGGATCGTCGGCGACGTCGCCCACAGCCGCGTCGCCCGCTCCTGCATCCGCGCCTTCCTGATGATGGGCGCCGAGGTCACCGTCGCCGGCCCGCCGACGCTGATCCCGCGCGGCATCGGCGAGCTCGGCTGCTCGGTCTCCTACGACCTCGCCGGGCTCGGCGACGCCGACGTCATCTACGCCCTGCGGATGCAGACCGAGCGGATGATGCAGAGCTTCATCCCGTCGCTGCGCGAGTACGCCGTCAACTACCAGATCAACGACCGCCGGCTCGGGCCGCGGCAGCTCGTCATGCACCCGGGGCCGGTCAACCGCGGCGTCGAGCTCTCTCCCGAGGTCATCGACGGCCCCGCCTCGCTGATCACCGCCCAGGTCGCCGGCGGGCTGCTCGTGCGGATGGCGATCCTCTACGAGATCCTCGCCGGCGGCGAGCGGCCGCGGCCGCTGAGCCGGATCGGCGCCGATCGCGGCGAACCGAGCGAGGGTTCGCCGATCGGGGAGCCGGCGTGAGCGCCGACCGCGAGATCGGCGACCTCGACTGGCGCGGCGGCAACGGCGGCGACCTGCTGATCCGCGGCGCCCACGCCGTCGATCCCCGCTCCGAGCTCGATCGCGAATGCGACATCCTCGTCCGCGGCGGCCGGATCGCCGCGATCGCCGATTCCGGCGCCGGCGAGCTGCCGGGCGGCGGCGAGGAGGTCGACGCAACCGGTCTGCACGCCTTTCCGGCCTTCTTCGACCCGCACGTCCACCTCCGCACTCCCGGGCAGGAGTACCGGGAGGACATCGAGACCGGGACCCGCGCCGCCGCCGCCGGCGGCTACTGCGGGATCGTCGCGATGGCCAACACCGATCCGGTCGTCGACGACCCGGCGATCGTCGCCGCCCTGCGCGAGCGCGCCGCCGACGAGGCGACCGTGCCGACCGGATTCGTCGCCACCGTCACCCGGGGCATGGACGGCCGCGACCTGACCGAGATGGCGGCCCTCCGCGAGGCCGGCGCACTCGGCTTCTCCGACGACGGCCTGCCGATCAGCGACGCGGGGGTGATGCGGCGGGCGCTCCAGTACCAGCACCTGGTCGGCGGCACGATCCTCCTCCACGAGGAGGACCCGGCCCTGACCGGCGACGGAGTGATGGCCGAGGGACCGGTCGCGGCGGCGCTCGGCCTGACCGGCGTACCCGACGTCTCGGAGTCGACGATGATCGCTCGCGACGGCGCGCTCTGCCGCTACGAGGGCGCCCGCGCCCACGTCCAGCACCTCTCCGCACGCACCTCGGTCGAGGCGGTCGCGGTTGCCAAGCGGGCCGGCGCGCAGCTGACCGCCGAGCTGACGCCGCACCATCTCGTCCTCACCGACGAGGAGGTCCGCAGCCTCGATGCCCGCTTCAAGATGAACCCGCCGCTGCGGACCGAGGACGACCGCCAGGCGCTGATCGAGGCGCTCCGCAGCGGCGTCGTCGACTGCATCGGCACCGATCACGCCCCGCATGCCGCGCACGAGAAGCAGATTCCGTTCGAGGTGGCGAACATGGGGGTGATCGGCCTCGAGACCGCCTTCGCCGCCCTCTACACGGAGCTGGTCCTGCCCGGCGTCGTCGAGCTCGGCCTGATCGTCGAGCGGATGGGGGCGGGGGCCGAGCTGTTCGGGATCGAGCCGTCGCGGATCGCTCCCGACGCCGAGGCCGACATCGCCCTGGTCGACCTCGGCGCCGAGTGGACAGCCGGCGCCGACGGCTGGGAGAGCCGCTCCGCCAACTCCTGCTTCGCCGGTCGGCGACTGCGCTCGCGGCCGGTCGTCACGATCGTCGCCGGGACCGTCGCCTACCGGAGACGCGAGTTCACGATGAAGGTCGCCGGATGAACGGCAAGCTCGATCCCGGCCGCGCCGCGTTGCTCGTCGTCGACGTCCAGGAGGGCTTCCGGAAGGCGATCCCCGGCTTCGACCGGGTCGCCGCGGCCGTCGCGACGATGGTTCGCGGCGCCGTGGCGACGGAGCTGCCGATCGTCGTCACCGAGCAGTACCCGAAGGGCCTCGGCGCGACCGTCGCCGAGGTCGCTCGCTGGCTGCCCGGCGGAGCCGAGCCGCTGGCGAAGACGGTTTTCTCGGCGGCGGCGGCCGACGGCTTCGACCTCGGCGGCCGCGAGCAGGCGATCGTCTGCGGCATCGAGGCGCACGTGTGCGTCAACCAGACCGTTCTCGACCTGCTCGACCGCGGCATCGAGGTCCATGTCGTCAGCGACGCGGTCGGCTCGCGGAGCGAACGTAACCGCGAGCTCGGGCTCGTCAGGGCGGAGCGGGCCGGGGCCTGGCCGACCAGCGTCGAGACGGCGCTGTTCGAGCTGCTCGGCGAGGCCGGCACGCCCCGGTTCAAGGAAGTTCAGCGGCTCGTCCTGGAGTTCGCGCCGTGAGCGGCGGCAGCGGCTACGTGCTGCTCGAGGACGGCTCCCGGCTCGACGGCGAGCTCTGCGGCGCCGCCGCCGGCGCGGCGCTCGGCGAGGTCGTCTTCACGACCGGCATGACCGGCTATCAGGAGTCGGTCACCGATCCCAGCTTCGCCGGGCAGATCATCACCTTCACCTACCCGCTGATCGGCAACTACGGAGTCAGCCGGGCGGCGATGGAGTCCGATGCCGTCCATGCCCGCGCCGTGATCATGCGCGAGGCCAAGAACGGCGAGGACTGCGCGACCGCCGAGCGCGGCTGGCTGGATTGGCTCACCGACTGTGGCATCCCGGCGATCTCCGGAGTCGACACGCGGGCGCTGGTCCGCCACATCCGCGACGCCGGTGCGATGCGGGGCGGCATCTTCGCGGCCGACGTCCCCGTCGCCGAGGCACGCGAGCGGATCGCCGCCGAGCCGGCGATGGAGGGGTCCGACCTCGCCCGCACCGTTTCCCCGGCGGAGCCGGTCGTCCTCGACGGCGACGGCCCCCACATCGTCGCGATCGACACCGGCATCAAGCTCTCGATCATCCGACAGCTCCGCGAGCGCGGCTGCCGGGTGACGTTGCTGCCGTGCGGCTCCTCGCCGCAGGAGGTGCTGGCCCACGATCCCGACCTCGTCTTCCTCGCCAACGGCCCCGGCGATCCCGGCGCGCTCGATTACGTGGTCGCGACCGTCCGCGAGCTCGTCGGCAAGCGACCGGTGTTCGGCATCTGCCTCGGCCACCAGCTCCTCTGCCGCGCCGTCGGCCTCGAGACCTTCAAGCTGCCGTTCGGCCATCGCGGCTCCAACCACCCGGTCAAGGACCTCGCGTCCGGCAAGGATCGAGATCACCTCCCAGAACCACGGCTTCGCGGTCGCCGGGCCGAACGGCGAGAGGCGGATGGAGACCGACGAGCCGATTCGCTGGGAGACCGACTTCGGCGCCGCCGAGCTCTCGCACCTGAACCTCTACGACCGCACCGTCGAGGGCCTGACGCTGCTCGACGTGCCCGGCGGGACCGTCCAGTACCACCCCGAGGCGGGCCCCGGCCCGCACGACGCCCGCCACCTGTTCGACCGGTTCCTGGAGCTGGCCCGTGCCTAGGCGCGACGACATCGAGAAGATCCTCCTGATCGGCTCCGGCCCGATCGTGATCGGGCAGGCGGCCGAGTTCGACTACTCGGGCACGCAGGCCTGCAAGGTGCTGCGCGAGGAGGGCTACGAGATCGTTCTCGTCAACTCGAACCCGGCGACGATCATGACCGACCCCGAGTTCGCCGACCGCACCTACGTGGAGCCGCTCGTGCCCGAGGTGGTGGCGGCGATCATCGAGCGCGAGCGACCGGACGCGCTGCTGCCGACGCTCGGCGGGCAGACGGCCCTGAACCTCGCCAAGTCACTGCACGACGACGGCACGCTCGAGCGGTTCGGCGTCGAGCTGATCGGCGCCGACTACGACGCGATCCACCGCGCCGAGGACCGCAACGCCTTCCGGCAGACGATGGAGGGCGCCGGGCTGCGGGTGCCGTGGTCGCTGATCGCCGAGTCGGTCGCCGACGCGGAGTCGGCGCTCGCCGACGGGTCGCTGACCCTGCCGGCGATCATCAGGCCGGCGTTCACGATGGGCGGGCAGGGCGGCGGCGCGGCGCGGACCGAGACCGAGCTGCGCCAGATCATCTCCGAGGGCCTGGCGGCGAGCCCGATCAACCAGGTGCTGGTCGAGGAGTCGGTGCTCGGCTGGGGCGAGTTCGAGCTGGAGCTGATGCGCGACCGCAACGACAACGTGATCGTCGTCTGCTCGATCGAGAACATCGACCCGATGGGCGTCCACACCGGCGACTCGGTCACCGTCGCGCCTGCCCAGAGCCTCAGCGACCCGCTCTATCAGGAGCTTCGCGACCAGGCGATCAAGGTGATCCGTGCGGTCGGCGTCGAGACCGGCGGCTCGAACGTGCAGTTCGGCGTCGACCCCGAGAGCGGCGAGATCGTCGTCATCGAGATGAACCCGCGGGTCTCGCGATCCTCGGCGCTGGCATCGAAGGCGACCGGCTTCCCGATCGCCAAGATCGCCGCCCGTCTGGCGGTCGGCTACACGCTCGACGAGATCCCCAACGACATCACCAGGGCGACGCCCGCCGCCTTCGAACCGACGATCGACTACGTCGTCACGAAGATCCCGCGCTTCGCGTTCGAGAAGTTCCCGGGCAGCGAGGGCCGGCTGACGACGCACATGAAGTCGGTCGGCGAGGCGATGGCGATCGGGCGGACTTTCCGCGAATCGTTCGCGAAGGCGATGCGCTCCCGCGAGCTCGACAGCGAGCCCGATCTCCCCGCCGACGACGGTGAGCTCCTCGACCGCCTCGAGAGCCCGTCCTCGGACCGCTTCGACCTCATCCTCGAGGGCTTCCGCCGCGGCCTCTCCGTCGAGCGGATCCATGCCCGGACCGCGATCGACCACTGGTACCTGCGCGAGCTCCGCGAGCTGGCGGTCGCCGGTGACGGGACCGACGGGCTCGACCGCTCCTACAAGTCGGTCGACACCTGCGCGGCCGAGTTCGAGGCCGAGACGCCGTACTACTACTCGGCCCACGAGCGTGTCGGCGGTGGGCCGATCTCCGCCGGCGAGGTGCGTCGCGGCGAGCGCCCGAGCGTCGTCATCCTCGGCTCCGGCCCGAACCGGATCGGCCAGGGGATCGAGTTCGACTACTGCTGCGTCCACGCGGCGATGACGGTTCGCGAGTCGGGTCGCGACGCGGTGATGGTCAACTGCAACCCGGAAACGGTCTCGACCGACTACGACACCTCCGACCGGCTCTACTTCGAGCCGCTCACCGCCGACGACGTGCTCGCGGTGATCGAGCAGGAGCGACCGGAGGGCGTGATCGTGCAGTTCGGCGGCCAGACGCCGCTGCGGCTCGCCAAGCAGCTCGAGGACGCCGGGGTGAACCTGCTCGGCACCCCCGTCGACGCGATCGACCTCGCCGAGGACCGCGGCCGCTTCGGGGCGCTGCTCGAGCGGCTCGGGGTCGCCCACCCGCCCTACGGCACCGCGCTGAGCGCCGAGGAGGCGGAGTCGATCGCGGCCCGGGTCGGCTTTCCGCTGCTCGTCCGCCCCTCCTACGTGCTCGGCGGCCGGGCGATGGAGATCTGCTATTCGACCGCCGACCTCGCGACCTACCTGAGCCGCTACGCGAAGGCCGACCGCGAGCATCCGCTGCTGCTCGACCGCTTCCTCGAGGACGCGATCGAGGTCGACGTCGACGCGCTCGCCGACGGCACCGACTGCGAGCTCGCCGGGGTCATGCAGCACGTCGAGGAGGCCGGCGTCCATTCCGGCGACTCGGCCTGCGTGCTGCCGCCGATGAGCCTCGGCGACGAGATGCTCGGCCGGATCGCCGCGACGACGAAGGCGCTCGCCCTCGAGCTCGGCGTGATCGGGCTGATCAACATCCAGTACGCGGTCGCCGGCGGCGAGCTCTACGTGATCGAGGCCAACCCGCGCGCGTCGCGGACGGTCCCGTTCGTCAGCAAGGCGATCGGCGCTCCGATCGCGAAGATCGCCTGCCGGCTGATGCTCGGCGAGCGGCTCGCCGACCAGCATCTGCCGGAGATGCCGACCAGCCACGTCTCGGTCAAGGAGGCGGTGCTGCCGTTCTCGCGCTTCAGCGGCGCCGATACGGTGCTCGGGCCGGAGATGAAGAGCACCGGCGAGGTGATGGGAGTCGCCGGCGACTTCCCGGCGGCGTTCGGAAAGGCGCAGATGGCCGCCGGGGTGAACCTGCCGAGCGCCGGCACGGTCTTCATCACGGTCACCGACAACGACAAGGCGGCGGCGACGCAGCTCGCGACCCGCTTCTGCGACCTCGGCTTCGAGATCGTCGCCACCGCCGGAACCGCCCAGGCGATCTCACGGATGGGGGTGCCGGTCGAGACGATTCACAAGCTCCAGGAGGGATCGCCGAACGTCGTCGACTACATCGAGCGCGGCGCGGTCGATCTCGTCATCAACTCGCCGACCGGCTCGGGGGCGCGGGCCGACGGCTACGAGATCCGCAGCGCCGCCACCCGCAACGGCATCCCCTGCATCACGACGATGACCGGCGCCTCAGCTGCGGCCCGGGCGATCGGCGCCGCGCAGGGCGACGGTGTGATCGCGGTGCGAAGCCTGCAGGAGCTGCACGGCGATGCGACCCGGGCCGCCGCCGAGCGGGCCTGACGGCGTGGCCGCGCCGGCAGCAGACGACGGCCGCGTGCTCGCCCCGTTCGGGCGCCGCCGGGGCGGCGTCGTCGCCAACGAGCCGAGCGGCGGCTACCGGATTCTCACCGCGGTCGACGCGGGCGGTCCGCTGCCGGCCGCGGGCCAGTTCTACATGCTCGCTGCCGAGCGGGGCTGGGGCGGCGACGGCGAGCGGCCGTTTCTGCCGCGAGCGTTCTCGGTCGCCGAGGCGACCAGCGGCGACGAGGGGGTCAGGCTCTCGTTCCTGCTCGAGGACGTCGGACCCGGGACCCATCGGCTCGCCGAGCTCGGCGACGGCGACGGACTGCTGCTCACCGGCCCGCTCGGCAGGCCGTTCGCGATGCCGGGCGAGCTCAACCCGCGGGCCGCCGGGGCGATCCTCGTCGGCGGCGGCATCGGCCTGGCTCCGCTGGCGATCTGGCGCCGCGCCCTCGCCTCCCGCGGCGTTCCCGAGCGATCCCTGCTCGGCTTCCGCGACCGCGAGCACTCCGGCGGCCTCGAGCTGTTCCGCTGCTCGGAGGTCCGGCTCGCGAGCGAGGACGGCCACACCGGCCATCGTGGCTACGTGACCGACCTGCTCGAGCGGATGCTCGCCGGCGACTCCGCCGCCACCGCCGCCGTCTACGCCTGCGGCCCGCCGGCGATGCTCGAGGCCGTGCGAGCGATCTGCGAGCGGAGTGGGGTCGCCGCCGAGCTCGCAATGGAATCGCCGATGGCGTGCGGATACGGCGCCTGCTTCGGTTGCGCGATGCCGCTCCGCGCCGGCGGCTACATGCGCCTCTGCGTCGACGGCCCGGTCGTCCGCGCCGCCGACGTCGCGACCGCGCTCGTCGCCGGGGCGGGGCACCGATGAGCGTCGATCTCTGCGGCATCGAGCTCGACCACCCGATCATCAACGCGTCGGGAACCTTCGATGCGATCGCCGCCCGGCGGGCGTTCGGCGACGCCGTGATCGAGCGGTTTCCGTTCAGCGCCTACGTCTCGAAGACGATCACTCCCGCGGCCCGCGCCGGCAACCCGCCGCCGCGGCTCTGGGAGGAGCCGGCGGCGATGGTCAACTCGATCGGGTTGCCCAACAAGGGCCTCGCAGGATTCCTCGAGGCCGATCTGCCGCGGCTGGCCGAGCTGCCGGTTCCGCTGATCGTCTCGGTGATGGCGACGAGCGCCGAGGCGTTCGCCCCGCTCGTCGAGGCCGTCGCCGGGCGCGCGGAGGTCGCCGGGCTGGAGCTCAACGTCTCCTGCCCGAACGTCCACTCCGGGCTGATCGTCGGCGAGGAGCCGGCGGAGACCGCCGCGCTGCTGACGAAGCTGCGGCCGCTGACGGCGAAGCCGCTGATCGTGAAGCTGACGCCGAACGTCGCCGAGCCCGCCGCGATCGCGATCGCCGCCGAGCAGGGCGGCGCCGACGCCGTCTCGCTGATCAACACGGTCAAGGCGGCGCCGCTGCTCGCCGACGGGACGCCGTGGCTCGGTGCCGGCAGCGGCGGCCTCTCAGGGCCGGCGGTGCGGACGATCGCGCTCAAGCAGGTCGCCGACGTCGTCGCCGCGGTCGAGATCCCGGTCGTCGGTATGGGCGGCGTCGAGCACGGCAGCCACGCCGCCGCGCTGCTCGGAGCGGGTGCGACGGCGGTCGCGGTCGGCACCGCGAGCTTCCGCGATCCGCTCGCCGCGGCCCGGATCCGCAGCGAGATGGAGGCTCTGCGGGGAGCCGCTGCCGCGCCTGCCGTAAACCCGTAATTTCCGCGAAGAAACCGCTTCGCAGCGGTTCGCCGGCCTCGACCTCGACTTCAGCTTGAGCCGAATTCGCGCCAAACGCCGCGATAACGGTTGCGCGTGGCCGAGCCGTGTATATGATCGCCGCGCCGATGCCCCCCCTTTCCTCGACCTCGATATCCGTCCCCGCGCGCAGCCACGACCAGCGCATGAGGGCTCTCGAGGCGGCGAACGAGATCCGCACCCGGCGGGCGCAGCTGAAGCGCGACCTCAAGGCCGGCAAGGTCCAGATCGAGGGATTGCTGCTCGATCCGCCCGAGTACCTGGAGACCGCCAAGGTCTTCGACATGATGCTCGCCGTCCCCAAGTACGGCCGCGTCAAGGTGAACCGGATCCTCAACCAGTGCCGGGTCTCGCCCTCGAAGACGATCGGCGGCCTGTCGGTCCGGCAGCGCTCCGAGCTCGTCGCCCTACTGCGCCGGCGCTGAGCCGCGGCGACCGCCGCTGCAGTAAGAATCGGCCGTCGTGTCGGCTGTCTTCGTAATCACCGGGCCCTCCGGGGTCGGCAAGGGGACGTTGATCGGCGCCCTCCGCGAAATCGTCCCCGAGCTCGAGCTGTCGACGTCGGCGACGACGAGGCCGCCCCGGGCGGGCGAGGCCGAGGGCGTCGACTACCACTTCCTCGACCGCGACGAGTTCGACCGCCGGGTCGCCGCCGGCAGCTTCCTCGAGCACGCCACCTACAGCGGCAACCGGTACGGGACGCTGCGCACCGAGGTCGAGCAGCGCAACGCCCGCGGAGCGCCGGTCGTGCTCGAGATCGAGTTGCAGGGTGCCCGCCAGGTGCGGGCGACGATGCCGGAGGCGATCCAGATCTTCATCGCGCCACCCGACCGGGCCGATCTGCGCCGTCGCCTCGAGGGTCGCGGCACCGACGACGCGGCGACGATCGAGGCGCGGCTCGAAGGTCGCCGAGGAGGAGCTGGCGGCACGCGGCGAGTTTCCGCACATCGTCGTCAACGACGATGTCGACCGCGCTGCCGCCGAGCTGGCGGAGATCGTCCGGGCAAACTCGTAGGCAGGCGCTTGCCGGGTGCGTGGAGGCGCGGCCGAGCGGCGGGCCGAGGTCGCGTTCTGCAGCGGGCGGGCTGGGGCCTTCGCTGACGGGGGACGCGGACGAGCTTGAGACCGCTGGCTCCGGGTCAAATCAGGAAGGCGGACCATCTCGGCGTCAAATCAAGAAAGCGGACCAATAGGGTCCGGAATGAACGCCTGACCGCCAACGGGTCGGCTGGCTCGGAGCTTCGCATCGTCCCCCGCTCAGCCGGAAACAGCCTCGCGCCCTTACCTGAGTCCCTTCGGCCGGGCGGGAATGCGCGCTTCGACAGCGTTCCCGGCTTGCCCTACACTGCCCGGCGATGATCAAGCCCCGAGTAGACAAACTGATGGACCGCACAGACTCCCACTACACGGCGGTCGTCGTCGCCGCGAAGCGAGCCCGGCAGCTGAACAGCTATTACCGCGCGCTCGGCGAGGGCACCTACGAGGAGCACACGCCGCCGATGGTCGAGATCGACAGCGACAACTACCTGACGATCGCCCTCGAGGAGCTCGCGGCCGGCAAGATCAACTACGAGTACCGGCACTAGCGCCGGCTCGCTCCGCGCCCGGATCGCGGGCGGCTCGATACGGAGGAAGCCGTGGCAAGAATCCTGATCGGCGTCAGCGGTGGCATCGCCGCCTACAAGGCGGTCGAGCTGGCCCGGCTGGCGACCCTGGCCGGTCACGGCGTGCGGGTGACGATGACCGACGCCGCGGCGCGGTTCGTCGGCCCGGCGACCTTCGAGGGGATCACCGGCGCCCCGGTCCTGACCGACGAGTTCAGCCGCGACCCGATGCGCGGCACCTACCCGGGCGAGGGCCTGCCCGCCCACGACCCGATCTCCCACCTCGCCGTCGTCGCGGGCGCCGGCGCGTTCGTCGTCGCGCCGGCCTCGGCGAACACGCTCGCCAAGCTCGCGACCGGGATCTGCGACTCCTTCCTGACCACCTCCTTCCTCGCCTGCACGGCGCCGCGGATCGTCGCTCCGGCGATGAACGAGCGGATGTGGGAGGCCGAGGCGACCCGGGCGAACGTCGCGACCCTGCGCGAGCGCGGGGTCGCTCGTGCTCGAGCCGGGGGAGGGGGCGCTCGCCTCGCGTGGCGAGCAGGGGACCGGGCGGATGCCCGAGCCCACCGAGATCCTCGCCGCGATCGAGGCCGACGCTCGCCGGTCCCGGGGGCGATCTCGCCGGCCGCCGGGTGCTCGTCAGCGCCGGCGGCACCCGTGAGCCGATCGACCCGGTCCGCTTCATCGGCAATCGCTCGAGCGGCCGGATGGGGATCGCACTCGCCGAGGCGGCCGCCCGCCGCGGCGCCGACGTGACCCTGATCGCCGCCAACGTCGCGCTGCCGACGAGCGCCGCGATCGAGCGGGTCGACGTGTCCAGCGCCGCCGAGCTCGAGGCCGCCGCCCGGGCCGGGTTCGCAGGCGCCGATCTGCTCCTGATGGCGGCGGCGGTCGCCGATTTCCGTCCCGCCGCCCCGCACGACTGCGAAGCTGGTTCGCGAGCAGGGTGGCTCGCTGAGCCTCGAGCTCGAGCCGACCGCCGACGTCCTCGCCGGCCTCGCCGCCGAACGCCGCGACGGGCAGGTGCTGGTCGGCTTCGCGGCCGAGCACGGCGGCGACTTCCTCGCCCGAGCCCGCGGCAAGCTCGCCCGCAAGGGGATCGACGCGATCGTCGTCAACGACGTCTCCGACGCCACGATCGGCTTCGAGAGCGTCGAGAACGAGGTGACGGTCGTCACCGCCGGCGACGAGATCAGCCTCCCGCGGGGCTCGAAGCGCGAGGTCGCCGGGGCGATCCTCGACCGCGTCGCGGAGCTGGGCTGAGCCGCCCGACGGGCCGGTCCCCGCTCGTTCCTACACTTCCTGCCGTGAAGGACGTGATGATCCTCGGCTCGACCGGCTCGATCGGCGAGCAGGCGATCGACGTGATCGGGCGCTCCGGCGAGCTCCGGATCGCCGGGCTGAGCGCCGATTCGAGCTGGCGAGGCATTGCTCGCCCAGGCCGAGGCGGCCGGCGTCGGCACCGTGGCGCTCGCCGACGAGACGGCGGCGGCGGCCGCCCGCGACTCGGGCTGGGCCGGCACCGTGCTCGCCGGCGAGGAGGGCATCCGCGAGTTGATCGTCCGCACCGAGCCCGACGTCGTCCTCAACGCGATCGTCGGCTCCGCCGGCCTCGGGCCGACGATCATGGCGCTCAGCGAGGGCATCGAGCTGGCCCTGGCCAACAAGGAGAGCCTGGTCGTCGGCGGCGATCTGGTGATGGCGCTCTCGGAGGCGTCCGGCGCCCGGATCGTCCCGGTCGACTCCGAGCACTCCGCCCTGCACCAGCTGATCCGCTCGGAGCCGCCGGGGGTCGTCGAGCGGTCTCGTCCTGACCGCCTCCGGCGGTCCCTTCCGGGGCCGCACCGACCTCGCCGCGGTCAGCCGCGAGGAGGCGCTCGCGCACCCGACCTGGGAGATGGGCGGCAAGATCACGATCGACTCGGCGACGCTGATGAACAAGGGCCTGGAGCTGATCGAGGCCCATCACCTGTTCGCGGTCCCGTACGAGCGGATCGACGTCGTCGTCCACCCGCAGTCGCTGATCCACTCGCTGATCAGCCTGATCGACGGCTCGATGCTGGCCCACCTCGGCCACCCCGACATGCGGGTGCCGATCGCCTACGCCCTGCACGGGCCCGAGCGGATCGAGCTGCCGGTCGAGCCGCTCGACCTCGCCGCCGTCGGCGCGCTCGACTTCGAGGAACCCGACACCGACGCCTTCCCGTGCCTGCGTCTGGCCCGTGAGGCCGGCGAGCCGCCGGCGGCATGGCGCCCTGCGTGCTCAACGCCGCCAACGAGGTCGCCGTCGGCGGCCTTCCTCGCCGGCGAGATCGGTTTCACGGGCATCCCGGCGCTGGTCGAGCGCGTCCTCGAGGCGATGCCGGCGCCGGCGCCGGCCCACTTCGCCGACCTCTTCGAGTGCGACGCCGAGGCCCGTCGCCGGGCCGGTGACGAGCTCGGCGCGGTGGCTGCGATCGCGAACGGGGGTGCCGGGTGAGCTGGCTGCTGGCGATCGCCGGCTTCGCGATGCTCGTCGTCCTCCACGAGGCCGGGCACTTCACCGCCGCCAAGTGCGGTCGGGATGCGGGTCGAGCGCTTCTTCCTGTTCTTCCCGCCCAAGGTCGTCTCGATCAGGCGCGGCGAGACCGAGTACGGGATCGGCGCGATTCCGCTCGGCGGCTTCGTGAAGATCACCGGGATGAACCCGGAGGAGGAGATCCCTCCCGAGGTCGTCGACCGCGCCTACTATCGCCAGCCGGTCTGGAAGCGGATCGTCGTGATCGCCGCCGGTCCGTTCGTGAACATCGTCCTGGCGCTGATCCTGTTCTTCGCGCTCGCGGTCGGCTTCGGGCTCGACACCGGCCCGACCAACCGGGTCGGGACCGTCAGCCCCGACCTGCCCGCGGCCAACCTGCTGCAGCCCGGCGACAAGCTCGTCTCGGTCGACGGCGAGCGGGTCGGCGACCTGCCGCCGGCGAAGCTCGCCGAGGCGGTCCGCGACCAGGTCGCGACCCACACGCTGCGCCGGCACGCCGACCGACGGCTGCGTCGCGACCACGGCCGCGAAGCTGAAGGTGATCCGCGACGGCAGCCCGGTCACGGTCCGCGTCAAGCCGGCAGTACGACGCTGCCGGAGCAGGTCCCCGGCGGCCCGCCGTCGAGCCGCGGATGGTGGTCGGGTTCGGCTACGAGCCGAAGCGCGAGACCGTGCCGCGCGGGGGAGGCAGCGAGCTTCGCCGTCGACCGGCTCTGGTACGTGACGTCGCAGACGGCGACCGTCTTCTCGCGCATCCTCGACCCGCAGGTGCGCGATCAGATCTCCGGGGTCGTCGGCGCCACCGAGGTGACCCGGCAGAGCTTCGAGTTCGACACCCGTCAGGCGATCGGCGTCCTCGCCGTGATCAGCCTCTCGCTCGGGCTGATCAACCTGCTGCCGTTCCTGCCGCTCGACGGCGGCCACATCTTCTGGGCGATCGTCGAGAAGATCCGCGGCCGGCCGGTGCCGCTGCGGATCATGGAACGCTCGGGGATGATCGGCTTCGCGCTCGTCCTGATCCTGTTCGTGATCGGGCTCGAGAACGACATCGGGCGGCTCACCGGCGAGGGCTTCAACGTCCGCTGAGCGGCGTTGCCGCTGCGTTGCGCTAGTTTTCGGAGCCACCCCGAGCACCCTGGAGGAGGGCACTGAGGATGGAAGCGACCGCTGCTGAGCGCTACACGAGTGGTGGACCCGGAGTCGAACCTGCTGTGACGAGCTTCCCGGCGGCGTTCCATGCGACCGTCGCCCGGCTCGGCGAGCGGCGATGCGATCATCGAGGGCGAGAAGTCGGTCAGCTGGAACGAGCTGCGCGCTCAGGCCCGGGCCGTGGCCGGCGGACTGGCCTCGCTCGGCGTCGGCAAGGGCGACACCGTCGCGCTGATGCTCAACAACCGGCTCGAGTTCTTTCCGATCGATCTCGGCGCGGTGACGCTCGGCGCCGTCCCGTTCTCGATCTACCAGACCGCCTCGCCCGAGCAGATCGCCTACGTCGTCGGCGACGCCGGCGCCAAGGTCGCGATCGTCGAGAAGGCCTTCCTCGACACCTTCGAGAAGGCGCGCGAGGAGCTGCCCGGGATCGAGCACCTGATCGTCCTCGACGGCGAGGGCGGGACGATGAGCTACGACGAGCTGATCGCCACCGATCCCGGAATTCGACGACGCGGCCGCCGCCGCCGGCGTCGAGCTCGACGACCTGCTGACGCTGATCTACACCTCGGGGACGACCGGACCGCCGAAGGGCGTCGAGCTGACCCATCGCAACCTGCTCGGCCTCGTCTCCGGCGTCGACGACCTGATCGACTTCCCGGAGGAGGGAGGCAAGATCATCTCCTGGCTGCCGGCCGCCCACATCGCCGAGCGCGGCGCCCACTACTACCTGCCGCTGACGAAGGGCGGCACCGTCTCGGTCTGTCCCGATCCCCGGCAGATCATCGAGTTCCTGCCGACCGTCCGGCCGACCTGGTTCTTCGCCGTGCCGCGGGTCTGGGAGAAGCTCAAGGCCGGCCTCGAGACGATGATGGCGAACCTTCCCGACGACCAGCGCGAACCCGCCCAGAAGGGGCTCGAGGCGGCGATCGCCAAGGTCCGCGCTCGAGCAGGCCGGCGAGGAGGTCCCGGCCGAGATCGAGGCCGCCGCGCAGGCCATGGAGGAGCAGATGTTCGGCAACCTGCGAGCCCATCTCGGGCTCGACCAGGTCGCCGCCGTCAACGTCGGTGCCGCGCCGACCCCGGTCGAGGTGCTCGAGTTCTTCCACGCGATCGGGATCCCGGTCGCCGAGCTCTGGGGCATGTCGGAGACCTGCGGCGCGGCGACCGTCAACCCGCCCGGCAAGGTCAAGCTCGGCACCGTCGGCCCGCCGATGCCCGGCGTCGAGATCCGGCTCGCCGAGGACGGCGAGGTGCAGGTCCGTGGCAGCCTGATCATGGCCGGCTACCGGAACCTTCCCGACAAGACGGCGGAGACGATCGACGACGAGCGCTGGCTGTCGACCGGCGACATCGGCGAGATCGACGCCGACGGCTACCTGAAGATCGTCGACCGCAAGAAGGAGCTGATCATCAACGCCGCCGGCAAGAACATGTCGCCGGCGTCGATCGAGTCGAACCTGAAGGCGGCGAGCCCGCTGATCGGGCAGGCGGTCGCGGTCGGCGACGCGCGCCCCTACAACGTGGCGCTGATCGTCCTCGACTCCGAGTACGCGCCGGCCTGGGCCGCCAAGCAGGGCATCGAGTCGACCGACGTCGCGGCGCTGGTCGAGGACGAGAAGGTGATCGCGGCGGTCGAGGAGGCCGTCGAGTCCGCGAACGCGAAGATGTCCCGCGTCGAGCAGATCAAGAAGTTCAAGCTGCTGCCCGAGGAATGGATGCCGGGAGGCGACGAGCTGACGCCGACGATGAAGCTGAAGCGCCGCCCGATCGGCGAGAAGTACGAGGCCGAGATCGAGGCGCTCTACGCCAAGTAGCGGGCCGGACGAGATCCCGGCCGACCGCGGGGGGCCGGGTCGCCCGATCGGTCAGGCGTTCGAGATCGAGACGCCCGAGGAGCTCGCCGTCCATCTCGAGGCCGGTCGCGGCCTCGGCGACGCCGTCGTCCAGGGCGTCGACCTCGGCGCCGTCGACGCCGACTGGAACGCGGTCGAGCTCGAGGGATCCTGCTTCGTCGGCTGCCGGATCCCCGACGGCGAGGTCGCGCTCGCCCTGCAGCGCCGCGGTGCGATCGTCGTCCCCGAGCTCGGCGAGGGCCGCCGTCCCTATCGCGTCTACCCGCCGCGGCTCTACAGCTACGAGGACCTGGTCGGCACCGGCATGGACGCCGCCGTCCACAGCTACGTGGAGTATTCGCGCAGCAGCACCGGCGACCCCGACCCCGACCATCCCGTCGAGGCGATCGCGCAGCGGCTCCACGACACCGCGATGACCGACGCGATCTGGGACCTCGTCCGGCCCGCCGGTGAGCGTCCGCGACGGGTCGCCGGGGTGATGGGGGGCCACCGGGTCCGCCGCGACGATCCCCGCTACCGCCGGGTCGCCGAGATCGGCTACCGGATCACCGCCGCCGGCGTGATGGTCGCGACCGGCGGCGGGCCGGGGGCGATGGAGGCGGGCAACCTCGGCGCCTACCTGACCAGGGCGGGGGAGGTCGGCGCGATCGATCGGGCCGTGGCGATCCTCGCCCGCGCCCCGGTGGTCGAGCATCGCGACTACTCGGCCCGCGCCGAGCAGGTTCACGCCGAGCACGCGAGCGGCTCCGGGGGAACGAGCCTGGCGATCCCGACCTGGCTGTACGGGCACGAGCCGGTTGGCCGGTTCGCCTCCCACATCGCCAAGTACTTCGCGAACTCGATCCGCGAGGACGGCCTGCTGCGCGTCGCCGGGGCCGGCATCGTCTTCGCCCCCGGTGGGCCCGGCACCGTTCAGGAGATCTTCCAGGACCTCGCCGTCAATGCCTACACCAGGGTCGGCAGTCGCGCACCGATGGTCTTCCTCGGCAGCGAGTGGTTCCGCTCGAGCGGCATCGCCGCGGTCGTCGAGCGCTTCGCCGCCGCCGCCGAGCCGCCGTTCGCCGAGCTGATCGCGGTCACCGACTCGGTCGACGAGGCGGTCGAGCGAATCGTCGGCTGATCAGGAGCGGACGAGCTTCTTGTAGGTGATCCGGTGCGGGCGGTCGGCCTCGGCGCCGAGCTCGGCGTGCCGGTGCTCCTCGTAGGCCTCGAAGTTGCCCTCGAACCAGCGGACCTGGGAGTCGCCCTCGAAGGCGAGCACGTGGGTGGCGACGCGGTCGAGGAACCAGCGATCGTGGGAGATCACGACCGCGCAGCCGGCGAACTCGAGCAGCGCCTCCTCGAGGGCGCGGAGGGTGTCGACATCGAGGTCGTTGGTCGGCTCGTCGAGCAGCAGCACGTTGCCGCCGCTCTTCAGCAGCTTCGCGAGGTGCAGCCGGTTGCGCTCGCCGCCGGAGAGGGTGCCGACCTTGCGCTGCTGGTCGGATCCCTTGAAGTTGAAGCCGCTCGCGTAGGCGCGCGAGTTCATCCGCAGCGCCCCGACCTCGATCTCGTCGAGGCCGCCGGAGATCTCCTCCCAGACGGTCTTGTCGCCGTCGAGCGCGTCGCGAGACTGGTCGACGTAGGCGAGCTCGACGCTCTCGCCGACCCGAAGATCGCCGCCGTCGGGCTCGATCGTCGCCGACGATCATCCGGAACAGCGTCGTCTTGCCGGCGCCGTTGGCGCCGATCACGCCGACGATCCCGGCCCGCGGCAGCGAGAACGAGAGGTCCTCGATAAGCAGCTTCTCTCCGAAGCCCTTGCGCAGCCCCTCGGCCTCGATGACGACGTCGCCGAGCCGCGGCCCGGCCGGGATCTGGATCTGGACGTTGTCGCGCTTGACCGCCTGCTGGGCGGCCAGCATCTCCTCGTAGCGGGCGAGCCGCGCCTTCGACTTCTTGCGCCGGCCCTTCGGGTTCTCGCGGACCCAGTCGAGCTCGGCGGCGATCGTCCGCTGCCGGGCGACGTCCTTGCGCTCCTCGTGGGCGAGCCGTTCCTGCTTCTGCTCGAGCCAGGACGAGTAGTTGCCCTTGAACGGGATGCCGCGGCCGCGGTCGAGCTCGAGGATCCAGCCGGCGACGTTGTCGAGGAAGTAGCGGTCGTGGGTGACGGCGACGATCGTCCCCCTGTAGTCCTCGAGGTGCTTCTCGAGCCAGGCGACGGACTCGGCGTCGAGGTGGTTGGTCGGCTCGTCGAGCAGCAGCAGGTCGGGAGCGCTGAGCAGCAGCCGGCAGAGCGCGACGCGGCGCCGCTCGCCACCGGAGAGCTTGGTGACGTCGGCGTCCGGCGGCGGCAGCCGCAGCGCGTCCATCGCCGTTTCGAGCATCTTGTCGAGGTTCCAGGCGTCGGCGGCGTCGATCCGGTCCTGGAGGCGCGCGAACTCGGCGGCGGTCTCGTCGGAGTAGTTCATCGACAGCTCGTTGAAGCGGTCGAGCAGGTCGCGAAGCTCACGAACGCCGTCCTCGACGTTGCCGCGCACGTCCTTGTCGGGGTCGAGCTGCGGCTCCTGCTCGAGCATCCCGACGGTCGCGTTCGCATGCAGGGCGGCCTCGCCGCGATAGCCGTCGTCGAGCCCGGCCATGATCCGCAGCAGCGACGACTTGCCGGCGCCGTTGTAGCCGAGCACGCCGATCCGGGCGCCCGGGTAGAAGCTCAGCGAGATGTCCTCGAGGACCTTCTTGTTCGGCGGGTGGGTCCGGGAGACCTTGTACATCGAGTAGATGTATTCGGTGGGTGCAGCGGCCATACGGCGGCTCAGGATAGAGGCGCCGCCGCACCGGCGCGGGTCGTCTCAGCCGCACACGGCGCCGGCTATCCGACCCACGTCCCCGATCTCGGCCGGTTGAGCGGGGTCGGCGAGCGGATCGCGGTTGCGCGATTCCTGGGATACTCGTCGCGATGAGGTGGAGGACTTCGAAGCTGCTCGCGGCCTTCGCCGCCGCCGTCGTCTGCGCGTGCGCGACCGCCGCCGACGCGACCGCGCTCGAGAGCTGCCCGTCGCAGGCCACCGCACGGACGATCTACAGCGCAGCGGGAGGGTTCGAGTCGATCGCTTTCGATCGCAAGGGCAGGCTGTTCTTCACCAACTCGAGCGCCGGCGAGCTGCTGATGATCCGCCGCGCCGGCGCCAAGCCCAAGGTCGTCCTCGACGGCATCGACGGTCCCGGCGGGATCGTCTTCCGCCGTAACGGCCACGTCCTCGTCGGCTTCGGCGACAACGTCGCGCAGGGAAGTGACGGCCCGGCGAACCCGGAGGCCGGCCTGATCGACGTCAACCCGAGGAACGGCAGAAGCAAGCTGTTCGTCGAGGGGCTGCAGATGGCGAACGGCGTCACCCGCGGACCGGGTGGGCAGATCTTCGCCTCGACCGACTTCGGCACCGGCGTCGACCGGATCCTCGGCGGCGCCGTCGAGCTCGCCTGGGCGCCGCTCGACAGCTCGAACGGAATGGTCGTCGACCGCCGCAAGAAGTTCCTGTTCGTCAATCAGACGTTCACCCCGACGCCGACGATCGCCCGGGTGCCGCTCGACGACCCGACCGCGTCGATCGCCTGGTTCAGCGACGCCGGCGAGGCCGGCGCGTTCCTCGACGGTCTGACCCGCGACGCCGACGGCAACCTCTATGCGGCCGCGAACGGATCCGGCGCCGTCTGGAAGGTCAGCGGCCGCAGGGACGGCTGCATCCTCTGGCAGGGCCCGCCGTTCCCGCGCGGGCCGAGCGACCTCGCCTTCGGGCGCGGCAAGGGCCGGTTCGCGAAGGGGAGCCTGTTCGCGACGACATTCGGCGGCGAGCTGTTGCAGCTCCGTCACGCCCGCTGATCCGCCGCGGCCGGAGGGATTCGGTCATCGCCGCCGCTCGCCGGCGTCCGGCCGGCGGGCGCCGCTAGCCTGTGTATATGGCTTCGAAGCGGCAGATATTCGTCGGCGGGGTTCCGATCGGGGGCGGCGCCCCGGTCGCGGTCCAGACGATGACCAAGACCGAGACGGCGAACCTCGCCGCGACGATGGAGCAGATTCGTACCGTCGCCGACGCCGGCGCCGACCTCGTCCGGGTCGCCGTCCCGCGCGAGAAGGACGCCGACGCGCTGCGGACGATCGTCAAGGAGTCGCCGATCCCGGTCATCGCCGACATCCACTTCAACCACACGCTCGCCCTCAAGGCGATCGACGCCGGCGCCGACTGCATCCGCCTCAACCCCGGCAACATCGGCGGCCGCGACAAGGTCGCCGAGGTCGCGGTCAAGGCGACCGAGCACGGCGTCCCGATGCGGATCGGCGTCAACTCCGGTTCGTTGCCCAAGCATCTTCACGAGCTCGAGCGCCGGGCTCCGGTCGAGGCGCTCGTCGGCGCCGCGGTCGAGTTCGTCGATCTCATGGAGGGCCTCGACTTCACCGACTTCAAGGTCTCGATCAAGTCGACCAACGTGCCGAACACGATTGCCGCCAACCGGCTGCTCGCCGAGAAGATCCCCTACCCGATCCACCTCGGCATCACCGAGGCGGGGACGAAGTGGTCCGGCGCCCTGAAGTCCTCGGTCGGGCTCGGGACGCTGCTCGCCGATGGGGTCGGCGACACGATCCGGATCAGCCTCTCGACGTTCCACGCCGAGGAGGAGGTCAAGGTCGCCTGGGAGATCCTCAAGGCGCTGCAGCTGCGCGAGCGCGGGCCGGTCCTGATCGCCTGCCCGACCTGCGGCCGCCTGCAGTTCGACATGGACACCGTCGTCGCCGAGATCGAACAGCGGCTCGAGGCCTACACCGAGCCGGTCGAGGTCGCGGTGCTCGGCTGCGCCGTCAACGGCATCGGCGAGGCGTCCCACGCCGACTTCGGGATCACCGGCGCCAAGGACGAGGGCCTGATCTTCGCCCACGGCAAGCCGCTGCGGAAGATCCCCCAGGAGCAGCTCGTCGAGGCCCTCTTCGAGGAGATCGACAAGTCGCTCGGGCGCGATGGCAAGGTCGAGGTCGACGAGTCGGAGGCCACCGAGGGCGCCGAGTGGCTGCGCCGCATCGAGGAGGAGAACGCCGGCGACCTCACCCCCGAGAAGCTCGCCGCGATGGAGAAGGCCGCGGCCGAGAACGGCGAGGACATCACCGCCCCGGGCGACGGCGAGCCCTATCTGAAGCCGGTTCGCCCGAAGGGCAAGAAGGTCGAGCTCGGCGAGGATGCCTCGCCGACCAGCGGCCGTCGCTTCACCCGCGCCTAGCGCCGCCGCCGCCACTCACCGCCCGACTGCACTCACCACCCGACTGCACTCCACCGCACCCGACTGCACTCCACCGCCGAGGTCGAGGAAACCGGCAATAGTCGCCCCTTTCCTCGACCTCGGCGATGGGTGTGGCGATGGGTGTGCGGCGATGGTCCGGCGCGTGGGTCCGGCGCGCGGGGCCGGTCGGGGGCGGGGGCGGGGGAGTGCTCAGCGGCGGGCCGGCGTCCGTAGCGCCAGCTCGATCTCGAAGCGGGCACGCGGGTCGTCGAGCTGGTCGCCGAGCAGCTCGCGGAGGCGGGCGATCCGGTAGCGGACCGTCTGCGGGTGGACGTCGAGGTCGGCGGCGGTCGGCGCGATCGCGCCGAGGTTGGCGAGCCAGCTCGCCAGCGTCGCAGTGAGCCGGGCCCGGCTGGCCTCGGTCTCGGAGTCGAGCGCGGCGAGGCGGCGGTCGCGGAGGCGTGCCAGCCGGGGTGCGGCCGCGGCGAGGATCAGCCCGGCGAGGTGCTCGTCGGTCCGCAGCAGCCCCCGGCCCGTGCCGAGCGCGCCCGCGGTCCGCGCCGCCTGCGCGGCCTCGGCCTCGCGCCAGGACGTCGCGACCGCCTCGGTGGCGACCGCCGGGCCGAGCGTGAGCGGGCGGTCGCCGGCCGCAGCGGCGAGCAGCTCGGTCGCTCCCGGTGCGCCGGGATCGGAGACGATCAGACAGCCGACGTCCTCGAGCGAGGCCGACAACGTCTCCGGGCCGAGGCGGCGGGCGATCGCACCGACGTCGTCGCGGCCGCAGGCCGCCGCGGCCACGGACCCCGGCAGCGGCCATCCGGCGGCGGCGGCGAGGCGCTCGATCTCTGCCCGGCCAGCCTCGGCGAGCAGCGCTGTGAGCAGCCGCGAGCGGCGGATCTCGCGCTCGCCCTCGCGCTCCGACTGGGCGTCGGCGTAGCCCTCGACTGACTCCGACGAGAGCTCGTCGATGTAGGCGAAGATCGCGTCGGCGAGCTCGTAGACCCGCTGCGGCGGGTGCCCGGCCCGGTCGGCGGCCTCGCTGGTCCGCCGCCATGCCACCCGGGCGCCGATCCGGTAGGCGGCCTGCAGCGAGTCGAGGCTGCGGCCCTGCCGGAACTCGCCGCGGCCGAGTCCGACGTAGACGTCGCGCCCGCCGGCGCGGTCGGCATCGGGGTCGCGGACCAGGGCGGCGAACTGCTTCAGCGCCTCGTCGACGCCGATCCGGATGCCGCGGCCGAACGAGCCCTCGAGCGGCCGTGCGTACTCGGGGACCTCGCGGGCGATCGTCTCGAGGATCTCCTCGGCGAGGTCGGGAAGCACCTCCTCGATCGCCGGGGCGAGGGCCGGATCGACGCTCCAAATCGATGTCGCTTTATCACTAATCAACAACATTCTCTCATCAGATCGTTTACGGAGGCGAAGAAACTGACCGAGAGCAATATCTACGATCGGCGCCATGGAAGCGAACGTCCAACCCGTCCCCGGTCAGGTCCGCGCCGGCATGAAGTCGATCGAGAGGTACATGAACCTCGGCGCGGTGATCCTGCCCTTCGCCGCGACGATCGCCGCGATCGTCCTGTTCTGGAACGAGATCGTCACCGCCGGCGACCTCGTCATCTTCGCGGTCATGTACTTGCTGACCGCGGCCGGGATCACGGTCGGCTACCACCGCCTGCTCACCCACCGCGCGTTCCAGACCCGTCCCGCCGTCCGCTACGGGCTCGCCGCGCTCGGCCAGATGGCGGTGCAGGGCTCGGTGATCGCCTGGGTCGCCGATCACCGCAAGCACCACGCCCACACCGACGAGGAGGGCGATCCGCATTCGCCCCACGTCGGCCACGGCCGCGGCCTCGGCGCCGTCCTCAAGGGGCTCTGGCACGCCCACACCGGCTGGCTGCTGGTCTCCCACGGCCGCGCCGACTGGCGCCGCTACGCCCCCGACCTCTGCGAGGACGCCGGCATGCGCTGGCTGAGCCGCCGGTTTCCGGCCTTCGTCCTCGCCGGTCTGCTGATCCCCGCCCTGGCGGGCCTGCTGCTCACCGGCACCCTGGCCGGCGCCGCGATGGGGCTGCTCTGGGGCGGGCTCGTCCGGGTCTTCTTCGTCCACCACGTGACCTGGAGCGTCAACTCGGTCTGCCATTTCTTCGGCACCCGGAGGTTCGAGACCGACGACCGCTCGACCAACGTCTTCTGGCTGGCGCTGCCGTCGCTCGGCGAGTCCTGGCATCACAACCACCACGCCTTCCCGCGCTCGGCGACCCACGGCCTGCGCTGGTGGGAGGTCGACCCGAGCTCGCTGATCATCCGCGGCCTCGGCCGCACCGGCCTCGCCTGGGACATCGTCGAGATCACACCCGAGCGCCAGGACGAGAAGCTGGCCGAGCCCGCTGCCTGATCGCCGCTTCCGCGCCGGCGGCCGCTCGCATTCCGGCATAGAGTGGGGGGCGTGGGAGCCAGCGACCGAAAGAGCACGGTGCGGATCGACCGCGTCGACGTCGTCGATCTGCCGGTGCTGATGCCGATGCTGCGCGCCTACTGCGACTTCTACGAGGTCGATCCCCGCGACGACCGGCTCGTCGCCCTCTGCCGCGCCCTGATCGACGACCCGACCGAGGGCGAGCAGGCGATCGCCCGCTCCGATGCCGGCGACCCGCTCGGGTTCGCGACCGTCTACTGGACCTGGCAGACCCTCGATGCCGCCCGGATCGGCGTCCTCAACGACCTCTACGTCGTCCCCGAGGCGCGCGGCCTCGGCGTCGGCCGCAGCCTGATCGAGCACTGCCGCGGCCTCTGCCGCAAGCGTGCCGCCGGCAAGCTCGTCTGGGAGACGGCACCGGACAACGAGACCGCCCAGCGCCTCTACGATGGGATCGGAGCGGAGAAGTCCACCTGGCTCGCCTACGAGATCGACGCCTGGTAGCCCTCAGCACCGCTCCCGCCCCGAGGCCCCGCCGCGATGACCCGACTCTCCAACTACCTGCTGCCGACGCTGAAGGACCCGCCCGCCGACGCCGAGGCCGTCTCGCACAAGCTGATGGTCCGCGCCGGCCTCGTCCGCCAGCTCGGCGCCGGGATCTGGACCTGGATGCCGGCCGGCTACCGCTCCGTCAAGAAGGTCGAGCGGATCATTCGCGAGGAGATGGACGCGATCGGCTGCCACGAGATGCTGATGCCGGTCATGCAGCCGGCCGAGCCGTGGCGGCAGACCGGCCGCTACGAGATCGACGAGCTGTTCAAGCTCCGCGACCGCAAGGACTCCGAGCTCGTCCTGGCGATGACCCACGAGGAGGCGGTGACGACCCACGTCGCCCGCGACATCCGCTCCTATCGCGACCTGCCGCTGATGCTCTACCACCTGCAGACCAAGGAGCGCGACGAGCCGCGGCCGCGGGCCGGCATCCTCCGCACCCGCGAGTTCACGATGAAGGACGCCTATTCCTTCGATCGCGACGAGGCCGGCCTCGACCGCAGCTACGAGCTTCAGGCCGGCGCCTACGAGCGGATCCTCGAGCGCTGCGGGCTGCGCTGGTACGCGGTCGAGTCCGACGTCGGGATGATGGGCGGCTCCGGAGCCCACGAGTACATGGCGCCTTGCGCGGCGGGCGAGAACGAGGTCGCGCTCGCTCCCGGCTACGCCGCCAACATCGAGGTCGCCAGCGCCGCCGCCCAGCCGGTCGAGCTGCCACCGCCCCTCGACGCGCCCCGCGAGGCGCCGACGCCGGGGCTGACCACCGTCGATGAGGTGGCGGCCGCGCTCGGGGTTCCCGCCGGCGCGCTGATCAAGGCGATGCCGGTCGTCGCCGACGGCGAGCTGGTCCTCGTCCTGATCCGCGGCGATCACCGCCTCAACGAGGTCAAGCTCGCCAATCACCTCGGCGCCGCCACGCGCCCGGCCCGCCCTGAGGAGATCGAGTCGGCGATCGGCCCGGTCGGGTTCATCGGCCCGGTCGGCGCCGACGTCCGCGTCCTCATGGACGAGGCGATCGGGGGCGCCGGGCTCGTCTGCGGCGCCAACCGTCCCGACGCTCACCTGATCGGCGTCGAGCCGGGTCGCGACTTCTCCTACGAGAGCTGCGACGTGCGCATCGTCGAGGCCGGCGACCTGACCGCGGCCGGCGATCCGATCACGATCGAGGCCGCGATCGAGGTCGGCAACATCTTCAAGCTCGGTAGCCGCTACTCGGAGCCGCTCGGCGCCACCTACCTGGATCCCGAAGGTGTCGAGCGGCCGATCGTGATGGGCAGCTACGGGATCGGTCCGGCGCGAATCGTCGCCGCCGCGGTCGAGCAGCGCGCCGACGAGCTCGGCATCTGCTGGCCGCCCGCGATCGCGCCCTGGCAGGTCCACATCTGCGCGCTCGGCAAGGGCGGCGACGAGGTCGCGGCGGCCGCCGACGAGCTCTACGACGCCCTCTGCGAGGCCGGGATCGAGACGTTGCTCGACGACCGGCCCGGCGCCGGCGCCGGCGAGAAGCTGACCGACGCCGAGCTGGTCGGCTGCCCGCTGCGGATCACGGTCGGCAAGCGCGGGATCGCAGACGGGGTCGTCGAGGCGAGGACGCGGGCCGGTGGGGAGGAGGAGCGGATCCCGCTCGCCGAGGCGCCGGCGCGCGCCCGCGCGATCCTCGAAGGGATCGGCTGATCCCGTGGGCTCCGAGGGGAAGCGCCGTGCCCTCTCCCGTCGCCGCCTGTTCGGCATCGATCGCTCCGGCCCCGAGCCGCCGCAGACCCGGGCCGGCCAGCCGCTGCGGCCGTTCACGCTCCCGAACCTGATCGGCTACGTCAGGCTTGCGGCGATTCCGGTCTTCCTCGTGATCGCCTTCGGCTCCGGCGACGGCCGCGATGCGGTCGCGTCGGTGATCTTCCTGGCGATCGCCCTCGGCGACCTGATCGACGGCTTCGTCGCCCGCGCGACCGGCCAGTACAGCCGGCTCGGGGCGCTGCTCGACCCGGTCGTCGACCGGCTCACGATCCTCGCCGGTGCCGCCGTCTGCTGGAACTTCGAGCTGCTGCCGCGGGTCGCGATCGCCCTCCTCGCCGTCCGCGAGCTGACGACGCTCGGCCTCGCCCGCTACGGGCTGCGGCACGGCGTCGACCTGGAGATCACCTGGGTCGGCAGGATCGCGGTGTTCCTGATCATGGGCGGGATCTTCTGGTCGATGGTCGTCGATTGGGCGATCATCGAGATCGGATTCTGCGTCGGCGTCGGCCTGTCGATCTTCGCGACGATCCTCTACGTCCGCGACGCCGTCGAGCGGACCCGGGCGCTCCGCGCCGGCGGGGAACGGGGTGCAGTCCGCCGTTCAACCTTCAAGTTCTGATTGACCCTTCGGGTCGCCCGCCTATAATCGCTTCTCGCCGGTGATTACGGCCGGCTCCCTGCGACGGCAACGAAAGTTTGGGTGAGTGATGGACGAGACGTTTCCCGACATCGGCGCGATGAGCGACGTGGAGCTGAAGGAGATGATCGACGAGTTGACGCGCGAGGAACGGGATGTCTCCTACCGGCGGCGGATGCTGCACGGCAAGATCGACATCCTCCGCGCCGAGCTGGTCAACCGGCTGCGCACGAATCGTGAGTCAGGGGACGCGCTGATCAGCGGCGCCGACGTCGAGAAGCTCTCCGACATCCTCGCCGGCAGGGTCACCGGGGAAGAGGGGATCTAGGGCGGCGATGGCCCTGCACTGCCACGAATGCGGCTTCGTCAACGACGAGGGGGCCAACTACTGCCAGAAGTGCGGCGCCTACCTGGGTCGCTCCGAGGGCACCGAGGAGCCGTCGACGCTCACCTACAAGATCGCCGAGACCGGCGACTTCCAGCCGATCGACATCGAGGAGATGGTCGAGGAGGAGGGGGCGGCGCTGGTGATCCGCTCCGGCGGCGGCCGCTCCGGTGAGAGCTTCGCCGTCGACCAGGACCGGATGAGCATCGGCCGCACCCCCGATGCGCCGATCTTTCTCGACGACGTGACGGTCTCCCGCAACCACGCCCTGCTGGTCCGGCGCCGCGACGGCCTCTACATCGACGACCTCGGTTCGCTGAACGGCACCTACGTCAACCGCCACCGGATCGAATCGCATCTGCTCGATGACGGGGACGAGATCCAGATCGGCAAATTCAAGCTCGGCTACCTGGAGCGCTGATCATGGAACCAGCGACGAAGCCGGCGGCGAGAACCGGCGAGGCGCGGGACTCGCGGCCCCGCAAGGCGCTGACGATCGGTGCCGTCTGCAAGGTCCTCGGCCAGGAGTTCGACGACATCTCGATCTCGAAGATCCGCTACCTCGAGGATCAGAAGCTGCTGACCCCGCGTCGCACCCGCGGCGGCTACCGGCTCTACAGCCAGGCCGACGTCGAGCAGCTGCGGGCGATCCTGCGGATGCAGCGCGACGAGTTCCTGCCGCTTCGCGTGATCCGTCAGGAGCTCGCCGCCGGCAAGATCGGCGGCGAGCGCGATCGCGGCGTTCGCGCCGCCGCGAGCCGGCGGGCGATGACCCTCGAGGAACCCGACGAGTGGATCAGCTTCGACGACGTCCTCGAGCAGACCGGAGCGGCGCCGGAGCTGATCCGCGAGCTCGAGGACTACGGGATCGTCCAGCCGAAGCAGCGCAACGGCATCGAAGATCTTCGACGAGACCGACGTCGAGATCGTCCGCGCCGCGACCGAGCTGGCCCGGTTCGGGGTCGGCGGCCGCAACCTTCGGGTCTTCCGCACCTCGGCCGACCGCGAGTCGGCTCTGCTCGAGCAGCTGATGGCCCCGTCGCTGCGCTCGCGCAGCCCCGCCCGCCGCAAGGAGGCGATCGAGAGCCTCGAGGGCCTGGCCGCCACCTGCACGCAGCTCAAGCATCTGCTGCTCGTCCGCGACCTCAGGCGCCTGCGCGGCTGAAGCTCGCATGCCGACGGTCGCCCGGAGCCGCGTGATCGGCGCGAGCGCGGCGTCGGTCTGGTCGCTGATCGCCGATCCCCACAACCTGCCGCGCTGGTGGCCGGAGACGAACCGGGTCGAGGACGTCGACGGCGCCGCCGGGCGCCCGCCGCAGCCGTTTCACGCAGGTGATGAAGACCAGCAAGGGCCGCACGGTCCGGGCCGACTTCCGCTGCACGGCTGCCACGGCGGCGCAGCGGATCGTCTGGGAGCAGGAGCTCGAGGGCACTCCCTTCGAGGGCTTCCTGCGCAGCGCCGAGCTCGAGGTACGGCTCGATGACGGTGAGCAGAGCGGGGGAGAGCACCGTGGTGATCGAGGCCCGGCGGCGACTGCGGGGCATGTCCCGGCTAGGCTCGGTGATGATGAGAAGGGCGACCGGACGCACCCTGAACGACGCACTGGACGGGATCGAGCGCGCTCTCGGCCCGCGGCGGCGGCCGCGGCGCCCGATGACTCCGACGCAGGGAGCTGCTGCGTCGCGACGCCGCCTACGACCGCTGGGGAGAGGTCGGCGACGGCGGCGAGCTCGGCGCCGCGGCAGAGGCGATGCTCAGCGAGCGGATCGGCGCCGGCGAGCCGCTCGAGTCGGTGCCGCTCGAGGCGGTGCAGATCGCCGCCGCCGGCGCCGATCCCGGAGGCGGTCGTCGCCGCTGCGGGCGGCGACGATGCGGTCAGCACCGACGACGAGGATCGGATCCGCCATGCGGCCGGCAAGGGGTACCCGGACCTGATCCGGATGCGCCGGGGCCGGATCGAGAGCGCCCCCGACGCGGTCCTCGCGCCGCCCGACGCCGCTCACGTCGCTGCCGTGCTCGCCGCCTGCGCCGCCGCCGGTGTGGCCGTCGTCCCGTTCGGCGGCGGCACCAGCGTCGTCGGCGGGGTCGAGCCGGAGCGCGGCCGCTTCGATCGCCTCGTCGCGCTCGACCTGACGGCGCTTCGCGGACCGCCGAGGTCGACCCGGTCTCGATGACGGCGCGGCTCGGCCCCGGTCTGCGCGGCCCCGAGGCCGAGGCGCTGCTCAACTCCGAGGGCTTCACCCTCGGTCACTTCCCGCAGTCGTACCGTTACGCGACGATCGGCTGGTTACGCGGCGACGCGGTCGGCCGGTCAGTCCTCGAGCGGCTACGGGCGCTTCGACGCGGTCGCCGAGCGAGATCGAGCTGACCAGCCCCGCCGGCACGATCCGCACGCTGCAGACGCCGCACACGGCCGCAGGACCGTGCCTGCGCGAGCTGGTGCTCGGCTCGGAGGGGATCTTCGGCGTGATCACCGACGTCGGCGTCCGGATCAGGCCGCTGCCGGAGCGCAAGCGCTACGAGGGCTGGTTCGCTCCCGAGCTTCCGGCGCCGGCATCGCGATCGTCGCGCAACCTCGCCCAGGGCGGCGCCCTGCCCGACGTCGTCCGCCTCTCCGATCGCGAGGAGACGCGGGTCTCGCTGGCGATGTCGGGGCTTGCCGGGGCGAGGAAGCGCGCCCTCGACGCCTACCTGGGGCTCCGCGGCCGACCGGACGGCTGCATGCTGATCGTCGGCTGGGAGGGCGAGCGCGAGGACGTCGAGCGGCGCCGCCAGCTCTCGCGGCGGCTGCTGCGCGCCGGCGGCGCCGTTCCGCTCGGCAACTCGCCAGGCAACTCCTGGGCGCACGGGCGCTTCGAGGGCCCGCACCTCCGTGACCTGCTGATCGACCGCGGGATCCTCGTCGAGACGCTCGAGACGTCGCACACCTATGCCCGCATCGACGAGCTCCATGCCGCGGTCGAGCGCGGCGCTCGCGGGCGCGATCGGGGCGGACGGATCGGCCGGCATCGTCATGTGCCACGTCTCCCACGTCTACCGCGACGGTGCCAGCCTCTACTTCACGTTCCTGACCCCGGCCCGCACCGGCGCCGAGATCGAGCAGTGGCGCGAGCTGAAGCGTGCTGCCTGCGACGCGATCGTCGCCACCGGCGGGACGATCACCCACCATCACGCCGTCGGCCGCGACCACGCCCCCTACATGGCGGCCGAGATCGGCGAGCTCGGAATCGAGACCCTGCTGGCGGTCAAGGAGCAGCTCGATCCGGCCGGGATCATGAACCCGGGCAAGCTGGTCGGATAGCTCCGGCGGAATGCTCCGCTTCGCGTCCGCTTCCGCCGGTCGGCCGCGCTGACTACTTCTTGCCCTGCTTGTCCTTGACCAGGGGGATGTCGCCGGAGGCGAGCTCGTCGCCGACGAAGGGCAGGATCGGGACCTTCTGCTTGGTCGCCTTCTTGATCTCCGATTGCAGGCCGGCGATCGAGGTCGCCGAGACCCGCACCGAGCGGGCCTGGTTGCCGACCGCGACGGCGATCGGGGTCGGCACCGAGAGGCGTCCCGAGAAGCCGCCGTTCGGATCGGCCTGGAGGCGGTCGATCGGGTATCCGGCGCTGTCGCCGACCATCAGCCAGACGAGGTAGGACTGCTTGTCGGAGAGGTTCGGGTCGAGGCCCTGGACGTCGACGTCGACGTAGAGCTGCTCGTTGGAGACGAGCCCGAAGACCGCCTTGCCGGCGACGCCGCTGCCGCCGACCGGCCGCAGCCGCACGGTCGTGATGTTCTCCTGGTCGGCCGTCGTCGAGGTGTCGGTGCCGGCGGCGGCGCTGGAGCTCGAATCGTCGCCGGAGAAGACGCCGGCGATCGCGAGGACCGCGAAGACGAGGATCACGGCGAGCGCCGCCAGGGCGGCGATCAGCTTGCCGCTGTGGCCCCCGGGGGCCTCGCCGTCCGGGCTCGCCGCCGGCCCAGCGGCGGGCTCCGGCGCCGCGGCCGTGTCGGGGAGGGCCGCCCTGCGGCGCTTGCCGCGCGGCTCGGGGAGGTTGGGCTGGCGGGCGTCGGGGGCGACCACGGCGAGGCCGGTCTGGATCCGCCGGGCGAGGTCGAGAGTGGCGGGGTCGCCCTGCAGATGACGGATCGCGTCGGCGCGGCCGATCGGATCGGCCTGGCCGAGCAGGAAGTCGGTGAGGCCGACCTCGGCGTCGGGATCGGAGCCGCCGATCTCGGCCAGCGCCGCCCGGGCGCGCTCGCGGACTTCATCGGCGGTGCCGCCGAGCAGGCCGGCGATGTCCTCATAGCTCTGTCCGCGCTCGCAGAGCAGCTGCAGCAGCGCGCGTTGGTCCCCTTGCAATGGCATCGGGGAAGCCTATGCAACGGCGGACATGGGCGGTACGGGACGAGCCGCGCCAGCCGCGCGGCAGCGAATAATCTCCGTCCATGGCGACCGAGGAGGAAGCGACGACGGCGGGCTCGATGGTCGAGGCCCTCGGCTTCGAGGGCTACGGGTTCGACGGCGAGGAGATCGCGACGCTGCGGATGCCGGTCCACGACGGCGTCAAGCAGCCGTTCGGGATCGTCCACGGCGGCGCCTTCGCCGCCCTCGCCGAGACCGTCTGCTCGCGGGCGACCTACGCAGCCGTAGCGCCGAAGCTGGCGATGGGGCAGGCCAACGAGTCGATCTTCATGCGCGCGGTCCGCTCCGGAACCGTCCACGCCCGCGCTCGCGCCCTCCATCGCGGCAGCACGAGCTGGGTCTGGGACGTCGAGATGCGCGACGACGACGATCGCCTCTGCGCGACCTCGCGGCTGATCATCGCCGTCAGGGAGATGCGCTAGCCGCCTGGATCGGCCACGTCGCCCGCCGAGTGTCGGGGACCTGCGAGATATCCGCAGAGATCCGACGCTCGCGTCCGGCCGGGACTCACGCCGGCCGGACGCTACCCGCGGAAGGAGTTCGTGATCGGCAGCCGCCGGTCGCGCCCGAAGGCCTTCGTCGTGATCTTGACTCCCGGCGGCGCCTGGCGGCGCTTGTACTCGGCGCGGTCGACGAGCCCGGCGACGCGAAGGGCGTCGGCGCGGCTCAGCCCCGACTCGACGAGGTCAGCGCGGCTGCCGTCCCCCTCGATGTAGGCGGCGAGGGCGGGGTCGAGGATCTCGTAGGGGGGCAGTGAGTCGGTGTCCTTCTGGTCGGGACGGAGCTCGGCCGACGGCGGACGCTCGATGACCGCCGCCGGGATCAGCTCACGTTCGGAGCGGGCGACGCGGTCGGCGACAGCTCGTAGACGAGCAGCTTCGGCACGTCCTTGATGACCGCGAAGCCGCCGGCCATGTCGCCGTAGAGGGTGGCGTATCCGACCGACATCTCCGACTTGTTACCGGTGCTGAGCGGTAGCCAGCCGAACTTGTTGGACAGCGCCATGACCAGGTTGCCGCGGATTCGCGCCTGCAGGTTCTCCTCGGCGGTCCCCGGCTCGGTGCCGGCGAAATGCGGCGCGAGCAGCTCGTCGTAGGCGGCCATGACGTGCTCGATCGGCAGGTCGATCGTGGTCGCGCCGAGGTTGGCTCCGATGCTGCGGGCGTCGGCCTGGGTCTCGATGCTCGAGTGGGGGGAGGGCATGACGACGCAGGTGAGCCGCTCGCCGCCGAGCGCGTCGGCGGCGATCAGCGCGACGAGGGCGGAGTCGATGCCGCCGGAGAGGCCGAGGACGGCGTGCTCGAAGCCGTTCTTGGCGGCATAGTCGCCGAGCCCGGTGACGAGCGCCGCGTAGACCTCCTCGGCCGGCCCCTTGGTCGCCGCGATCCGGGCCGGCACCGGGTCGCGCTCGCCCTCGCCGGTGTGCAGCGCCGCCGTCACCGGCACCGGCGCCCTGGCGGCCGGCTCGCCGACCGGCAGCTCGAGATCGCAGATCAGCAGCTCCTCCTCGAACTGGGCGGCGCGGGCGATCGTCCGCCCGTGGGCGTCGACGACGAAGCTGTGGCCGTCGAAGACGAGCTCGTCCTGGCCGCCGACCATGTTGCACAGCGCGATCGCCGACCCGCACTCCCGAGCCCGCTCGGAGACCATCTCCTCGCGCTCGATGCCCTTGAAGCGGTGGTAGGGGGAGGCCGATGCGTTGACGATCAACCGCGCCCCGGCGTCGGCCTCCTCCGAGCTCGGCGGGCCCGGAAGCCAGATGTCCTCGCAGACGGTCAGCCCGATCAGCGCCCCGTCGACGGTGAGCAGCTCGCCGACCGGTCCGGGATCGAAGTAGCGGCGCTCGTCGAAGACGCCGTAGTTGGGCAGGTGGATCTTCCGGTAGCGGGCGACGATCTGCCCGTCGGCGATAACCGCGAGGCCATTGTGGAGCGCGGCGTCGCGGACCGGGCAGCCGACCAGGGCGACGATCCCCTCGACCTGGGGGGCGAGCGCCTCCAGCGCCTCCTCGCAGGCGGCCAGGAAGTGCGGCTTCAGGAGCAGATCCTCGGGCGGATAGCCGCTGATCATCAGCTCCGGAAGGACGACCAGATCGGCCGATCGCTCGCGGGCGCGACCGATCCAGTCGGCCGCCAGCGCCGCGTTGGCGTCGACGTCGCCGACGGTCGGGTTCACCTGCGCGAGCGCCAGCCGCAGCTCGGTCCGGTCCGGGTCCATGGAAGTGATTATCTCGCCGACCGCTACAAGTGGGTGAAATCGGTGTTCTAGTGCCGAACCCGCTGCTACCGTGCTGCGGCCCACCCCGGAAGGAACCACCAGCTTGCGCCGCATCGCCCTCGCCTCGTCCCTGCTCGCCCTCGCGATGCTTGCCGCTGCCGCAGCGACCGCGAGCGCGGCACCGCGCGTCTCTCCGCGGGCCGCTCAGCAGGCGCTCGAGAACGCCGTCGACGCGTTCCGCGAGCCGCTCGCCGCCGGTCCCTCCGGCGGCGATCGCAACGTCACCACGGCGCTCCGCGACCTCGCCTTGGCGCTGCCGGCTCTGCACGGCGCCGATCGGGCGCAGGCGAAGCAGCTGCTCGCCAGGCCGACCGACAAGGGCCGCGAACTACTTCGGCAAGGAGGCGAGCGATTCGCCGATCTGCAACGACCAGTTCTGCATCCACTGGACCGACAAGGCGCAGAACAAGCCGGCCTCGGATGCATTCCTGACCCAGATCGGCGCCTCGGTCGTGAAGAGCTACTCGATCGAAAACGGCTCGCTCGGCTGGAAGCAGGCGAAGTCGGACGGCAAGCTCGGCGCCCGGCACGGCATCGGCCGCAAGGGGCAGGTCGACGTCTACGTCACCAACCTCGGCAAGAACCTCTACGGATATGCGTCGACCGATCCCGGCCAGAAGGGCCGCAAGCGGTTCGCCTACCTCGTCCTCGACAACGACTACAAGGGGTTCCCGAGCCCGCCGATCTCGTCGATGCAGGTCACGGTCGCGCACGAGTACAACCACATCCTCCAGTTCAACTACGACGTCTACGAGGACGCCTGGCTGTTCGAGTCGACGGCTACCTGGGCCGAGGACAAGGTCTACCCGGCGATCAACGACTACCTCAACTACCTGCCGGCGATGGCCGCGAAGCCGCAGCAGCCGATGACCGGGCAGAGCATCAAGATCTACGCCGAGGCGGTCTGGAACCACTGGCTCAGCTCCCGCTACGGCGACGACGTGGTCCGCAACACCTGGAAGGTCTCGCCGAAGCAGAAGAGCTTCGCGGTCGACTCCTACGACAGGGCGATCAGGAACTTCGGCGGCCCCGGCTTCGCGCGCGAGCTCGGTGACTTCTTCGCGGCGAGCGCCGAGTGGAGCTCGCTGCCGGAGTTTCCGGACCACAGCGAGTACCCGAACGTCGACCGCTCCGGGAAGGTGACGGGCAAGACCAAGAAGACGAACCTCGACAACACCTCCTACCGCCTCTACAACGTCAAGGCCGCCGGCGGCGCCGCGGTGCAGCTCAAGGTCAGGGCCAAGAAGGGCACCCGCAGCTCGATCTCGCTGGTCGGCCGCGAAGGTGGCGAGGGCGGTCCGGTGACGACCGCGACGAAATACCTCGGCCGCGGCGGCACCGGCAAGGTCAGCCTCGCCGACCCCGGCAAGTTCAAGCGGGTCACGGCCGTCGTCGCCAACGTCGACGGGCGCAGCAACCGGCGCAACAAGCGCGGCAAGCGCGTCTACAGGTCGAACGGCTCCAAGTACCGGCTCAGCCTCATCGGCTGAGCCGGGCCGCGTGCGCTAGGCGGGCGCGACGGCGACCGGGATGCCGTTGAGGACGGCGTTGCCGGACAGTGCGTCGACGAGGGTCTCGTCGGCGAGCAGGTTCGAGTTGACGCCGGGACTGGCGGCCGCGACCGCCATCCGGGCGCCGCTGCTGTCGTGGCCCCATCCGTGCGGGATCGAGACGACGCCCTCCATGATCGAGTCGGTCACCTCGACCGGCACGACGACGCTGCCGGCCCGTGAGCTGACCGCGGCCGATGCCCCTTCGACGAGCCCGAGCCGGGCGGCATCGGTCGGGTTGACCTGCATCGTGCAGCGGTCCTTGCCGCGAACGAGGTGGGGGAGGTTGTGCATCCAGGAGTTGTTCGAGCGCAGGTCGCGGCGGCCGATCAGGACCAGGTCCTCGCGGGACCGCTCGAGCGAGCCGGCGAGGCGGTCGAGATCGCCGCGCAGTGCCGGCGGGCAGAGCTCGACCCTGCCGCTCGCGGTGCGCAGCACGTCGGGCAGGCGCGGCTGCATCGGCCCGAGGTCGATTCCGTGCGGGCTGCCCTCGAGCCGGTCCAGCGAGAGCGCCGTGCCGTTGCCCCTCCCCGGCCGGCCGGGGAGGCCGGCGCCGTAGGGGCCGCAGCGCAGCATCAGGTCGAGGATCCGCTCCGGCCCGCGTCGCCCGGCGACGGCAGCGAGCACTTCGGCGGGCTCCATGCCCTCGGCCGGCGAGCCCTCGTTGACGGTCTCGCGGCGCGCCACCTCGAGGGCGACCATGTCGTCGAAGGCGTCGACGTCGGCATCGGGGCCGGCTCCGGCCGCCAACCCGGCAAGGCGCAGCATCGTCCGCCACTCCGGCTCGATCGCCGGGTCCGGGCGCAGCACCGGCGGGCTGAAGTTGGCGATGTTGCGGACCGACAGCTGGTAGAAGGCGAGGTCGTAGTGCGGCCGCTCGAGCGGCGAGAGGACGGGCAGGACGACGTCGGCTCGCGAGCTGGTCTCGTTCAGGTAGCAGTCGATCGAGACGAGCAGGTCGAGCGAGTCGAAGGCCTCGCCGAGCCGTCCGACGTTCGGCGTCGAGACGAGCGGGTTGCCGGCGACGGTGATCAGCGCCCTGATCCGCCCCTCGCCGGGCGACGTGATCTCCTCGGCCAGGCACGACACCGGCAGCTCGCCGAAGGCCTCCGGCATCTCCCTCACCCGCGTCCTCCAGCGGCCCATCTCGAAGCCGCGGCCGCGGCCGCCGGCGCCGGTCGAGTTCGACTGCGCTGCGGCGGCGAGCGGGAACATGACGCCGCCGGGGCGATCGAGGTTGCCGGTGAGCGCGTTGAGGACGTCGACCAGCCAGCTCGCCAGCGTGCCGAACTCCTGAGTCGTCGTCCCGATCCGGGCGTAGACGGCGGCGGTCGGCGCCGCGGCGAGGTCGCGGGCGATCCGGCGGATCTCGGCGGCGTCGATGCCGCAGGCCTCGGCGACCGCCTCGGGCGAGAACGGCGCGACCGCCTCGCCGACCTCGTCGAGCCCGGCGACGTGCTCGGCGACGGGCCCGGGAGCCACGAGGCCCTCCTCGAAGAGGGTGTGGGCGAGCCCGGCCAGGAAGTGGGCGTCACGGCCGGGGCGGATCGGATGGTGTTCGTCGGCGACCTCGGCGGTGCGGGTCCGGCGCGGGTCGACGACGACGACGCGGCCGCCGCGCTCGCGGATCGCCCGCAGCTTGCCGCGCATGTCCGGCGCGGTCATCAGCGAGCCGTTCGAGGCGAGCGGGTTGGCGCCGAGGATCAGCATGTAGTCGGTGCGATCGACATCGGGGATCGGGATCGACAGCCCGGAGCCGAACATCGACGCACAGGAGATCTGCTTGGGAAGCTGGTCGACGCTCGTGGCGCTGAAGATGTTGCGGGTGCCGAGCGCCTTCGCAAGCGCCCGCAGATAGATCAGGCCGTCGAGGGTGTGGGCGTTCGGGTTGCCGAGGTAGACGGCCGTCGCGTTGCGGTCGCCGGACTCCCTGATCGGCGCCAGCTTCGCCTCGATCGCCGCAAACGCCTCGTCCCAGCCGGCGGGGACGAGCACGCCGTCGCGGCGCACGAGCGGGGTCGAGATCCGGTCGGGATCGGAGTGGAGCTCGCCGATGCTCGCTCCCTTCGGGCAGATGAACCCGGCGCTGAAGACATCATCGTCGTCACCGCGGACCTTGACGACGGCGTCGCCTTCGATCTCCAGGGCCAGCCCGCAGGTCGCCTCGCAGAGCGGGCAGGTCGCGAACCGGGTGACGCTCTCCTCCGTCATCGCGGCATCGATCTTCGCAGATGCGGACTCGCCGGTCCTAGAACCGTCGGCGGCTCACGTTGGCGACGATCACCGCCAGCACGGTGACGAGGTAGAACTGGCCCATCAGGGCCTCGACGACGCCCATCGCCCGGCCGAGGTTGGAGGCGGCGGTGAGATCGCCGTAGCCGACCGTCGTCAGCGTCGCCAGGCTGAAGTAGAGGAAGTCGTTGGTCGTCCCCGCCGCCGCGCCCTGAACGAAGAACGGGTTGCCGCTGATGTCCTCGACGGCACCGAACAGGAGTGCGAAGGCGAGTCCGAGCAGCATGTAGAGCGACAAGCCGCAGTAGATCGTCTGCACGGTGACGTGCTTGTCCTCGCGCAGCTCGCGGACGACGCCGGCGACGATCGCCGCCGGCGTCAGCAGGATCAGCACCAGGGTAAGCACCCGCGGCGCGGCCGGAGCGACGTCGCTGAAGCCGATCAGGGCGGCGCCGACGAGCGCCGCCAGCGCCGTCAGCACCGCCGCTGCAAGGCGGACGATGTGGCGGCTGAACCCAGCGGCGCGAAGCGCGAGGACGATCACCGCGCTCTGCAGGACGATGGCGATGAAGCGGCTCAGGTCGCCGTCGGGCGCAGCGAGCTGGAACACCATCGCGGCGACGATCGCGACGAGGACGAAGCCGAAGCTCTGCCGCGGCTCGGTCAGCTGCAGCGCGCTCGGCAGCCCGTGGTCGGGGGCCTTCCGTCTGACTGAGCTCATCGGTGCTTGTCGAGCACCTTGGTGACGAGCTTGCGGTACTTGCGGACGTCGCCCTTGAGCCAGTCGACGTGGTCGTTGCGCCATCCCTCCAGGTCCTTGAAGTGGCGGGAGCCGTTCGCCATCGAATGTCCGATCACGTCCTGCATGCGGATCCGGTACTTGCGCTTCAGCCAGGCGGTCAGCCGCACCGCCGCGCGGATCTGCTTCCTGCGGTCGAGGATCGCGCGGTCGCTGCCGTGCTTGGAGGCGCTGCTCTGCTGGACCATCTCGATGCCGATCGCGGTCTGGTTGAGGCCGATCGTGTGGCGACAGCGGACGTAGAGCCTCGTCAGCTGACGGATCCTGCCGTTCTTTTCGACCACGAACTGCGCGCAGACTCCGGGCCGCTCGCCGAGCGCCGGGGAGTTGGCGGCGAACGTGTTGTAGACGGGGCCGTAGGTCGACGTCGCCGTGTAGTGGAGGACGATCACCTTCGGCTTCTTGAGACGCCAGCTGCGCTTGCCGTAATGGCGGTGCGAGTAGTTGGCCATCTGGCGCTTGCGGTCCTTGCCGTAGGGAATCGGATTCCAGTCGATCTTCGGCTTCGGCACGCCGGCCGATCGGCCGGCGGGGCCGGCGTCCGCGGTCGTGCCGCCGGCGGCCGCCGCGACGGCCGCGAAGAGGGCGACGGCGCTGGCGGAGATGGCGAGGGTCGTTGCGAGCCTGCTCATCGGCCCGAGGTTAGGGCACCGATCCCGGCTAGGTTTCAAGCGTCGTGGCGATGCATGAGTCCGATCGAGGCTGGGCGGCAGCGCCCGCGGGGGGGCGCTGAGCGCCGTGTTCACCGTCGACACCGCCGATTTTCTGGTCATCGTCGTCACCGCCGCGCTGGCGGCGACGGCGGTCAGCTTCGGGGGCAAACGGGTCTTCGTGCCGGTCGTCGTCCTCGAGCTGGTCTTGGGGATCCTGATCGGCCCCGACGTGCTCGGGCTCGCGACCGCCGACTCGTTCATCAAGTTCTTCTCGAATCTCGGCCTCGGCATGCTGTTCTTCTTCGCCGGCTACGAGATCGACTTCGAGCGGATCCGCGGCGCGCCGTTGCGGCTCGGCGCGATCGGCTGGGCGATCTCGCTGGCGATCGCCTACGCGCTCGGCGGCCTGCTCGCGCTCGGCGGCGTCGTACTCTCGCTGCTGTTCACCGGTTCGGCGATGGCGACGACCGCGATCGGGACGCTGATCCCGATCCTCGACGACGCGAACGAGCTGAAGACCAGGTTCGGGACCTACCTGCTCGCCGCCGGGGCGGTCGGCGAGTTCGGGCCGATCCTGCTGATCACCTTCCTGTTCTCGACCGATACGCCGCTGACCAGCGGATTGGTCGTGATGGTCTTCATCGCGCTTGCGGTGCTCTCGGCCGTGCTCGCGATCCGCTGGGTCGGGCACGGCTGGGAGACCTTCGAGGGGGCGCTCGAAACGAGCTCGCAGCTGCCGATCCGGGTCGCCGTCGTGCTGATCTTCGCGCTCGCCTACCTCGCCGCCGACCTCGGCCTCGATCTGCTGCTCGGCGGCTTCGTGGCCGGAGTCATCGTCCGCCTGGCGTTGCGCGGGCGCGAGGTGACGATCCTCGAGTCGAAGCTGGCGGCGGTCGGTTACGGCTTCCTGATCCCGTTCTTCTTCGTCGTCAGCGGCATCGAGTTCGACATGAGCGCGCTCGTCGCCGACCCGGGCCGGATCGTCCTCGTGCCGGCCTTCTTCCTGATGTTCCTGGTGATCCGCGGCGTGCCGGCGATGCTGATCTACCGCAAGGCGCTGGCGCTCCGCGATCGCGCCGCGCTCGCGTTCTTCAGTTCGACCGAGCTTCCCCTCGTCGTCGCGATCACGACGATCGCGGTGGCGGAGGAGCGGATGCGGACGACGACCGCCGCCGCCCTGGTCGGAGCCGCGGTGCTGTCGACCGCGGTCTATCCGCTGCTCGGCCTGCGGATGCGCGGCTCGCAGGTGGACCCGGAGGGGGTCTGAGGGTCAGGAGGTGGTCGTGGCCCGGCGCTGCTCGCTCGGGGCCGACCCGTTGCCGGCCACCTTCGGGGCGAGTGCGGCGAGGTTCTCGAGCTCGTCGTTGAGGTCGGCGGCGAGACCGCCGAGGCTCGGGATCCCCTCGTAGTCGCCGATCAGCCCGAAGTTGATGCCGCCGTCGTAGCTCATGATCCCGACGCAGACCGCCTGCCGCTTGGCGAGCGGAACCATCGGGAAGATGTCGCGGAGGCGGCGGCCGAGCACGAACAGCGGGAACTGCGGCCCCGGCACGTTGGTGACGACGAGATTGAAGAAGCGCTGACGCGACTGCAGCCGCGCCGCCTGCGAGACGATCGTCGGCGGCGCGAAGTCGGTCATCTCGGCGAGCAGGTTGGCGCCGACCGCCTGCTTGGAGTCCTTGAGGTTGCCCATCGAGCGACGGACCAGCCCGAGCCGCTCGATCGGGTCCTCGCACCAGACCGGCAGCGGCGCCATCATCGCCGTCACCTGGTTGCCGAGGTCGCCGTGCTGGTCGGCGGCGCGGATGCTGACCGGCACCATCGCCTTGAGGACGAGCTCGTCGGTCTCGTGGCCGAGCGAGCGCAGGTGGCGGCCGAGGGCGCCGGCGACGACGGTGAGGACGACGTCGTTGACGGTGCCCCCGTAGACGTCCTTGATCCTCCGCAGGTCGGCGAGGTCGGCGCGGACCCAGGCGAAGCGGCGATGGGGGCCGATCTCGACGTTGAGCGGCGAGTCGGGCGCGGCCAGCCCCTTGCCGGCGATCGCACCGGTGGCGCCGAGCGCTTCGCGGACGGCGCCGAGCGCTTTCATCGGCCGGCGGACCAGCGCCCGGGCGCCGCGCAGGACCTCGGCCGGCTGGGTGACGCGCTCGGTCACCGCGGCGCCGAGCAGCTCCAGCGAGCTCGGCTCGGGGCGGGGGATCCACTCGGGCGGATCATCGGCCGCGGCGGCTTCGGCCTCGGCGTCGAAGAGGACCGTGGTTATGTCGACTCCGGAGACGCCGTCGACCAGGCAGTGATGGCTCTTGCAGACGATCGCGAACCGTTCCTCGGAGAGCCCGTCGACCATCCACAGCTCCCAGAGCGGCTTCGAGCGGTCGAGCCCCTGCGAGAAGGCCCGGGCGGCGAACGTCCGCAGCTGCTCCTCGTCGCCGGGGGAGGGGAGGGCGGTGTGGCGGACGTGGTAGTCGAGGTTGAGATGGGGGTCGTCGACCCAGACCGGCCGGCCCTGGTCGAATGGCACGAACCGCAGCTTCTGGCGGAATCGGGGGACCAGATGCAGCCGCGAGCGCAGATGCTCCTTGAACTCATCGAAGTCGGGTGCGGGCCCGTCGAAGATCATCGTCGAGGCGACGTGCATGTGGGCGCCGTCGCGCTCGAGGTGCAGGAACGATGCGTCGAGGCCGGTCAGGCGGTCGGAACTCATGAATACATCTTTCCACCTCTGTAAAGACTGTGACCGGACCCACACAAACCACGTACCCGGCGCTCTACCGTGCCGCCGGACCAGATAGATCAACTGCGACGAGACCGCTCAATCCAGACCCGGCAAGCCGGGCGGAGCGGGGGACCCACAGCCGGACTTCCGAGCCGGCAGGGGCGAATCGGGTCGTGATCGACCCGTAGCGCGGATCTCGGGGGAACGGGATCCGCGGCGAGCCCGACAGCTAACCCCGTCGGCGGCGAAAGCGAGGATCGAAGATGACGTATTTCCGCGATTGGCGGGGATGGGTCGCAGCGTTCGTGCTGCTGCCCACAGCCGCATTCCTGATCGGGACCGTGACCGGCCCGGCGCTCGGCGCCCAGTCGGGGCCGCGGACGGCGTCGCTGACGACCAGCGACAAGCACGTCCGCCCGAACGAGAAGGTGACCGTCCGCGGCCGGTTCCGGCCGGCGGCCACGCAGGCGTCGATCGCCGGCAGCGGCGGCGCCGGCGAGTCGCGGACCCAGCCCGTCAAGATCCAGTTCCGCGCGCTCGGCTCGAAATACTGGCACGCGGCGCGGAGCACCCGCGCGGGCAAGGCCGGTCGCTTCAAGGAGCGCCTGAAGATCGGGCGCAGCGGCCGGATCCGAGCGGTCAGCGCCGACGGCCGGACCACGAAGGCGAAGAAGGTCACGGTCCGAACGGTCACCCGGGCGAGCGTCGAAAAGCGCGCCAAGGTCGGCCAGAAGGTGACGATCAGGGGTCGCGTCGCCCCCGCCGGCCCGCGACGCAAGGTGACGGTCCGGGTCGGCGGCGACAGGATCCGCGCGCATACGAATCGGCGCGGCAAGTTCAAGGCGAAGTGGAGGCCGCGCCACGCCGGCCACAGCAAGGTCAGGGTGCGGGCGGACGGCAACCTCGTCGCCACCGGCAGCAAGGCGAAGGCCGGCCGGGTGACGGTCTTCCGCCGGGCCGAGGCGTCCTGGTACGGCCCCGGCCTGTACGGCAACGGGGTCGCCTGCGGCGGCACCCTGAAGCCGTCGACGATGGGCGTCGCCCACAAGACGCTCCCCTGCGGCACGAAGCTGACGATCCGCTACCGCGGGCGGCAGGTGAAGGCGAAGGTGATCGACCGCGGCCCCTACGTCGCCGGTCGCGAGTTCGACCTCACCGAGGCCGTCAAGAACAAGCTCGGCATGGGCGGCGTCGGGATGATCCTCGTCGACCGCTGAGTCCGGGCCGGGCTCAGCCGAGGGCGAGCTGCACGGGCCCCGTCCCCGCCGTCGCATCCGCGGTGCCGGGGCCGGGGCCCTCGCCGTTGCCGTCGCGACGGACGAGGTTGGACATGCCGACGCCGAGCAGTCGCACCGCGGCATCGCGCTCGAATGCGTCGAACAGGGCCTGAGCGGCGATGGCTACCGCGTCGGGATCGGCGGTCGGCTCGGGCAGCGTCCGCGAGCGGGTGAAGGTGCGGAACGGCGCCAGGCGGATCTTCAGGGTCACGGTCCGGCCGCGGATGCCCTGGCGGCCGAGATGATCGGCAACCGTCCTCGCCATCGCCGCGACCTCGCCGCGCATCATCGTCGGATCGGTCTGATCGCTCGCGAACGTGCGCTCGCGGCTCTCCGACTTGCGCTCGCGCTCGACCGCGACCTCGCTGCTGCCGAAGCCGCAGGCGCGGCGCCCGAGCGCGCGCGCGTGGTTGCCGCCGAGCACCGCCGAGAGGCTGCTCTCGGGGGCGCCGGCGAGGTCGGCGACGGTGCGGATCTCGAGCGCGTCGAGGCGTTGCTCGGTCTTCGGCCCGACGCCGGGGATGATCCGGGCGGGCCGGTCGCCGACGACCTCGAGGAATCGCGAGCGGGAGAGCACGCAGAGCCCGTCGGGCTTGTCGAGGTCGGAGGCGATCTTGGCGATCAGGCGGTTCGGCCCGAGGCCGATCGAGCAGGTGAGTCCGGTCGCGGCGAGGACGTCGCGCTTGATCTGACGGGCACGCGCCTTCGGCGCCGGCGAGGCGCTGAGGTCGACGTAGGCCTCGTCCATGCCGACGACCTCGACGAGGTCGCTGTAGCGGTGGAAGACGGCCATCACCTGCTGCGAGGCCTCCCGGTAGCGCTCCATGTTGCGCGGCAGGACGACGGCCTGCGGGCAGCGGCGCCGCGCGACGGCCATCGGCAGCGCCGAGTGGACGCCGAACTTCCGTGCCTCGTAGGAGGCGGTCATCACGACGCCGCGGAAATCGGGATCGCGGGGGCCGACGATCACAGGCTTGCCGCGCAGGTCGGGCCGCTCGAGGAGCTCGACGGAGACGTAGAAGGCGTCCATATCGACGTGGGCGACCGCGTGCTCCCAGCCCGAGGGGTCCCCGTACACGCGTTCGCTCGGCATGCGTCCGATCGTAACCGGCGACGGGGACGGGAACGGCGCCCGACCGGGAGCCACGACGGCGCCCCGGCCGGCGCTGCTACCTTGAGGCCGTGGGCGCGGAGGCGAAGAACCTCGAAGCGATCTCGAAGGCGATCGACCAGCACAACTCCGGCTGTCCGTTCCCGGCCGCCGAGGTGCGGATGAACCCGTTCGAGGTCGAGCGGCTCGGCTGGGAGGAGATCCGCGGCCTGCCGGTCGTGCCCGACCCGGAGCTCGGCACCGGCCGCTTCCGGATCGTCTGCTCGCGCGATCTCGAGGGCGCCGGCCTCGAGGAGACCGAGGCGATCGGAACCCCGGTCGAGGTCGGCGAGCCGGTCGCGGTGCCGGTCCCGGTCAAGCCCGGCGAGTAGCCCCGCGTCCGCGGTCGCCTAGACCTCGTTGAAGAAGTTGATCCCGAGGCCGTCGAGCGCCTGCTGGGCCTCGAGGTTGAGCCTGGTCAGCTCGCCGGTGAAGACGAGGACTCCCATCGCGATCAGAACGATGCCGCCGGCGGCCATGATCACCGCGTAGTGGCGTTTGATGAAGCCGAAGGCGGTCGTCATCCTCGCGAAGGCGATCGCGGTGAGCAGGAACGGGATGCCGAGGCCGGCCGAGTAGACGGCCAGCATCAGCCCACCCTCGGCGACCGATCCGGTCGATCCGGCGAGGGTCAGGATCGCGGCCAGGGTCGGGCCGATGCAGGGGGTCCAGGCGATCGCGAAGGCGGCGCCGGCGACGAGCGGGCCGCCGCTGCCGGCGCGCTCGATCAGGGCATCGACCCGCCACTCGCGGTTCAGCTTGACGACGAAGAGCTGGGCGACGAAGAGGACGCCCATCGCGATGATCAGCGCCCCGGCGATCTTGTCGAGCGTGTCCTGGTTGTGGCGCAGGGTCTGGGTGAGGCCGACCGCCGTCAGCCCGAGGACGATGAAGATGACCGAGAAGCTGGCGATGAAGACGAGCGCGGGGGGGACGACCTGCCGCCAGTCGGCCTCGTCGAGGTCGGCGGCGGCGACGCCGGTGACCGCGGAGAGGTAGCCGGGGACGAGCGGCAGCACGCACGGCGAGAAGAACGACACCGCGCCCGCCAGCAGGGCGGTGAGTAGGCCGACTCCTCCGATCTCGGGCATCGGAACGCGCTCAGGTGATCGCCAGCGAGAGGCGGCGGCGATGCTCGCGGGCGAGCTCGCTGGCGGGGCCGAGCTCGGTGAAGATCGCGACCATCACCCGGCGCAGCAGATCGACCCGCTCCGGGTCGGCGCCGGCGATCGCCTCCTGGAGCAGCTCGAGGGCCCGCGCGTCGTCGCCGCCGTCCCAGGCCTCGAGCGCCGGCGCCGCCGGATCGTCGGGGCCGAGCTCGAGCCGGGCGAGCAGCCCCGATGCCGTGAAGTCGCTCTCGAAGGGCGCCAGCAGGGTCCCTGCCTCCTCGCCGTCGCCGGCGGCGATCAGCAGGCGGGCCAGCTTCACCGCGGCGTCGAGCTGCTTCGGGTCGAGCTCGAGGGCGCGGCGCAGCGAGGCCTCGTCGTCGGCGCCGGCGAGCCGGTCGGCCTCGGAGGGAACGAGTCCGTCGAAGAACGCCGCGACCTGGGCGGGCGGGATCGCGCCGGTGAACTCAGCCGCGACCTCGCCGTCCCTGAATGCCTTGACCGCGGGGATGCCCTGGATCCCGAACCGGGCGGCGAGCTCCTGGTTGGAATCGACGTCGACCTTGGCGAGGTCGACGTCGCCGCCGCGCTTGGCGGCCTCGCTCTCGAGGGCCGGTCCGAGCTGACGGCAGGGACCGCACCATTCGGCCCAGAAGTCGACGACGACCGGCACCTCGCGGGAGCGCTCGACCACTTCCTTGTCGAAGGTCGCCTGGCTGACGTCGTGAACCATCGCCGCGAAGCTTAGAGAGCCGCGCCGCCGCGCCCGCCGCAGCGCCGGCGCGCGCTAGCCTGACCGCGTGGAATCGCTTCGCGGCAAGCTGCTGGTCGCCTCGCCGGCGCTCGAGGACCCGAACTTCGTTCGTTCGGTCGTGCTGATCACCGAGCACGGCGAGGACGGGGCGATGGGGATCGTCCTCAATCGACCCGCCGATGCCGAGGTCGAGGAGGTGCTTCCCGAGCTCGCCTCGATCGCGGTCGCCGAGCCGGTCTTCGTCGGCGGGCCGGTCCAGCCGGAGTCGCTGGTCGTCCTCGGCGAGTTCACCGACCCCGACAAGGCGGCGTGGATCATCGTCGCCGACGTCGGCCTGGTATCGGCGGCGACCGACCTCGAGGAGCTCCCCGAGGCGGTCCGCCGCGGCCGCGTCTACGCCGGCTTCTCGGGCTGGGGCCCCGGTCAGCTCGAGGCCGAGATCGAGGAGGAGGCGTGGTTCGTCGAGGCGCCGATACCGCCGGAGATCTTCCCCGACGACCCGGCGACGCTGTGGAGCGACGTGCTCGATCGCAAGGGCGGCGAGTACGCCCTGGTCGCGCGGATGCCCGAGGACCCCTCGCTCAACTGACCGCCTTGTCGGCGGTCAGGGGCAGTCGCTGCCGGCGCAGTCCTTGGCCCGGTCGAGGACCGCGCTCATCGCCCGGAAGCGCTGCTTCTGGTTCGAGTTGTTGAGCCGCGGCTTGCCGTCCATCTCGCCGGGGTCGACGTTCCAGTCGTAGAACTCGACGAACGGCTTCGACGGATTGTCGGTCTTCGTCTCGATCAACGACCCGTGCTTGTCCTGCAGGGCCTGCCACTTGACCGACTCGGTGAGCATGTAGTCGCGATTGTTGCCGGGGTCGAACAGCGACCTGCCGTCGACCTCGTAGCCGGGATCGATCCCGGCGACGTCGTAGAAGGTCGGTGCGAAGTCGACGTTGGCGACGAGGCGGGTGTCGAGCCGGGCCTTGCTGCCGAGCTCCGCCGGCCAGCGCATGTACATCGGCACGTTGGTCGCCTCCTGGTAGGGGAAGATCTTGCCGAGGACCCCGTGGGCTCCGAACAGGAAGCCGTTGTCGGAGACGAAGATCGCCAGCGTGTTGCGCTCCTCGCCGGTCTGCCTGAGGGTCCGGAAGATCTTCGCGACGCCGTCGTCGGCGGACAGCAGCGTCTGCTGGTACTTCTCGAAACGCTTTGTTATGTAGCCCAGCGTCTTGTCGTGACGCTTCTCGCGCAGGTATCTCGGCTTATCGGAGAGGTCGGTCTCGTTGAACGAGATCGGCGGCTTGAACTTCGGAACGCGCGCGTTCTCGTAGCGCTTCTCGGCGACCAGAGGGGTGTGCGGCGAGCGCAGCGACACCGTCATCATCCAGGGCTTCTTGTCGGCGCGCTCGCGGCTCTTCACGAACCGGCTGCTGCGGCGGGCGGTGAGGACGTCGGCCTTGCCGCGGCGCTTGCGGTCGTGCTCGGTGCCGTTGTAGTCGTCCTTGAAGACGTCGAAGCCGGCGTCGCCCTCGTCCTTCTTGCTCCAGTTGTTCAGGTACTTACCGAACTGGCCGGTGTAGTAGCCGGCTCGCTGGAGCTCGGCCGGGAACGTGTGCCGCCACAGGTACGTCTTGCCGAACTGCTTCGTCGGGTTGTTGGTGAGGATCCCGTGGTTGTGGGCGTAGAGGCCCGAGTACATCGTCGCCCGGGCCGGGCAGCAGAGCGGCGTCGTCACGTAGCCGTGGTTGAAGTCGACGCCCTGGCGCTTGAACAGCCGCAGCGTCTGCGGCATCGCCCGCATCGACGTCTTCTCCTGGTCGTCGGTGATGATCAGGAGGATGTTCGGGCGCTTGCCGGTGACGTCGCCGACGAGGGGCTTGCCCTTCGCGTCGGGGCCGACGATCGCGATGTCGGGGCGCGGGACGACGACGCCGCGGTCGGCGACGCCGCGGGTCGACCCGAAGATCGCCAGGACGACGGCGAGGCCGGCGCAGAGCAGCGCGACGAAGGCGATTTTCCCCCGGGAGACAGCGGGCATCCTGATCCTCTTATACAGATGGCTCACAAAAGCGCTCTTAAGTCCTTCACGGTCGCGTGCGCCCCCTGTGGGGCCCTGGGAAATCGGCGACCGGGACATTGAACCCGGCCGGGGGGCGGATGTTGCGATCGGCTACTTCGGCGGCAGCGACGCCGCGAAGTCGGCGCCGGCCTCGACCCAGCGGCCGAGCTCGACATCGTCGCCGATGCCGGCGGCGGCGACGACCACGAATCCGCGCATCGGGCGGCCGGTCAAGTCCATCGGGCCGACGTGGCGCTCGGCCAGCGCCGTGTCGGCGTCGTCGCGGTCGAGTCGCAGCATCAGGTCGTCGCCGATCACCCCGCAGGCCATGTTGCCGGCGACCATCCAGGCGACGCCGCCGAACATCTTCCGCTCGGTGACGTCGGCGCGGGGCGCGAGGACGTCGCGGATCCGCTCGGCCAGCTCCTCCGAATAGGCCATGGCGGCAGCCTAGCGCCGCCCGACGCGGCCTCGATCCGATCCAGGTCTACATAACGTCGATTATCGTGCGTTGCGGCCGGCGCCCTGAAGCCCCGGCCGGCCCAGCCACCGCCATCGCTCGGTGGCTAGCGGTCGGTGAGACGCGACAGCCAGTGACGAGCCCGGTACGGCGGCATCAGCAGCACCAGGGCGATCACCAGGACTGTGCCGGTGAAATAGGTGAACAGCGTCGCGACCGTGGCGAAGTTGGCGATCATGTTGTTCGCGAACATCATCGCGGCGAACGTGAAGATCGAGAACCCGAGGCCGGCCAGCAGGATCGGCTTGCGGCGATTGGGCAGGAACTCACCGGTGGCGAGGCTGGCCGCGAAGAGCAGGAATGCCACCGCCTCGAGGATGCCGAGCAGGACCCAGCTCGTATCGAGGCCGGGCAGGGAGTCGAGGAAGGTCCCCTCGAATCCCTTCGCGAGCTCGGCGGGCATGTGGCCGCTCTGGTCGATCAGCTTCTCCTTGGCCGAGTAGTACCAGAGGAAGCCGAAGGTGATGTAGATGCCGGCCAGGCCGAGCCAGTAGACGACCGCATCGGCCGCGCGGCCTTCGACGCGGGCGACCGTCTCGGTGCGGGATGGTGCGGTCGGTTCGGGAACTGCCATGTCATCTCCGTCGATCGGGTGCGAATCGCTTGCAGACTAGGCTCGGCCGGCGATCTCGGCATCGGTAGTTACCCCTATCCGGCGGCGGGCTTTCCCCCGATCCGTCACCCCGCCTCGACGGGCGATCAGGTTGGCTCGACCTCGGTCATCTCGTCGGTCGCGAGGTCGAGGATGAAGCCACGCACCGTCGCGGCGGCCAGCACCGGATCGGCGGCGATCCGGTCGATGCCCTCGCGGACGCCGCTCTCGAGCGATTCGAAGCCCCCCGGGGTCCAGTCGGGGCGCATCCCGACCTCGTCCTCGATCTGATCGAGGAACTCGCGGTCGTCGAGGCCGAGGACACCGCAGTCGGTGTGCATGACGATCCAGACCTCGTCGGTCCGCAGGGCACGTTGCGAAAGCGCCAGCGAGCGCCTGACATCGGCGGTGACGACCGCCCCGGCGTTGCGGATGATGTGCGCCTCGCCGACCTCGAGCCCGGCGGTGACCAGCGGATTGATCCGGCAGTCCATGCAGGTCACGATCGCCAGCCGGCGGCGCGGAAAGCGGGAGCTCGTCTCGGCCATCGGGCGGGGAATCTACCGGCCGCGCCCGCCTCCCCGGCGTCAGCGCCTGATGACCCTGAACCTCGCCGTGTCGGGTTTGCCGGTCAGCCCGCCGGCCTTCGCCGCGACCCGGAACTCGTACCTGCCCGGCTTCACCCGGTAGGTCTGGGGTGACTTGCAGCGCCGGAAGTCGGCCTTGCTGCCCCGCTTGGCGAGCGAGCACCTGAAGCCGGCCCCGGTCACGGCCGACTCGAACCTGAACTTGACTCGGACCCGGCCCCGCTTCGCCCCGACCTTGGCCTTCGGTGCCTTGGTGATCTTCGCCCGCGGCGGCTTCGCCGCCTCGACGCCGCTGACCCGGGCGATCTGCTGGCTCGTCTCGAGCGACACCCAGAGCGTGTTGCCGGCTCCGTTGGCGAGGTAGCGGGGGCCGGATCCGGCCGGCAGGCCGCCGAGGCTCGTCAGCGTTCCCTGCGGGGTGATCCGGGCCAGGTCGTTGCCGGCGAACCGCGACGACCAGTAGGCGCCGTCGGGTGCGAAGACGATCCCGAACGGGTCGGTGTTCGGCATCTCGATCTCCTTCGGGGCCTGCGGCGGCGAGATCAGTCCGGCCAGCTGCGGGATCGCGCCCGGATTCGTGTAGGCGATCTGCTCGCCGGGTCCGGCAGCGACCTGCTGGGGCCCGCCGCCGACGGCGATCTCGGTGAACGTCCCGTCCGTCGTCATCCGGATGATCCGCTGGCTGCCGAAGTCGGCGACCCAGATCCGGCCGTCGCCGCCGACGGCGATCCCCCGTCCGCCGAGCCCGGCGACGGCGTGCGGGACCGGGTTGCCGGGATCGTCCGGCGGGATCTGCAGCACCGTGTCGTTGCCCGGCGTCCAGAGGTTGCCGTCGGGACCGGCGACGATGTCCTGCGCGGCCACGGCGGCGATCGCCGTCACGGCGACGACGGTCGGATCTGCCGGATCGAAGCTCGCCACCGCCCCGGTCTTCGTCACCCAGAGCCGGTCGTCGGGGCCCTTGGCGATGCCCACCGCGCCGTTGAGATCGTCGGAGTCGTACTCGGTGACGGTTCCGTTCGGCTCGACCCGGGCGATCTCGTTGGCGCTGCCGCTGAGCAGCACCCAGACGTTGCCGTCCGGACCCTCGGTGATCCGGCCCGGCACCCCGGTCAGGTCGAAGGTCCCGTCGACCTTCGGGGCGGCCGCGGCGGAGGCGGCGCCGATCAGGCTGATCGCAAGCGCCAGAACGAGCGAAACCTGGATCGGTCGAATCATTTCGCCAATCTAGCGCCTTCCGCACGAAACCGCACCACGATGCGGATTGGACGCATTGCACGACAATTCCATTCCGAGTAGGTTCAGCCGCATGGAAGCAGCAGCACCACCCCCAGCCCCAGCCCCCCCACCCCGCTCAGGAGGTTCCCAGCCGATCCAGGTCGGCAAGGTGATCAGCGATGCCTTCGGGATCTACTCGGCCAACATCGGCGTCCTCGTGGCGACGAGCCTCGCCGTCGCGATCGTCTTCGGTCTCGTCGTCGGCCTGCTCAACGACGCCGGCGGCGCCTTCGCGCAGTTCCTGGCCTGGATCGTGCAGCTGATCGGAACCGCGATCTACACCGGATTCGTCGTCCGGCTCGTCCAGGACGTCCGCGACGGCCGCCGCGACATGACGGTCGGGGAGCTCTTCTCCGCCGCCGCGCCGGCGATCGGATCCCTGATCATCTGGGGGATCCTCTCCGGAATCGCGATCGGGATCGGGTTCGTCCTGCTGATCATCCCGGGGCTGATCCTGATGACGATCTGGTCGGTCGGCGCACCGGCGATCGTCGCCGAGGACATCGGCCCGATCGCGGCCTTCGGACGCAGCTACGAGCTCGTCCGCGGCCAGGCGTGGACCGTCTTCGGCGTTCTCGTCGTCGTCTTCCTGATCATGATCGTCGCCTTCCTCATCGCCGGCCTGATCGGCGCGGCGATCGGCGGCGTCGCCGGCGCGATCATCGTCGGGATCATCGTCCTCGGACTGTTCATGCCGGTTTCGGCGCTCGTCGCGAGCACGCTGTTCTTCGACCTCGGCGGCGGGTCGAGCCTGCCGGCCGGCGAGAACGCGGTCTGACCGCGGCGACATCGACGACTCGGGAGGGGGCCGGCGTGAGTCGGCCCCCTCTTTGTTGTTTGATGGCCCGGTGAGCCGGCGCGTCGACTTCGACCCCGACACCCACCCGGGCGGCCTCTACCGGCTGCTCAACTCGGTCGTCGTCCCGCGGCCGATCGCCTGGGTCTCGACCCGCTCGCCCGACGGCGTCGACAACCTCGCGCCGCACTCGTTCTTCACGGTCTCCTGCGCCGATCCGGCGATCGTCCAGTTCACCTCGATCGGCCGCAAGGACTCGCTCGCCAACGCGCTGGCGACCGGCGAGTTCGTCGTCAACCTCGCTCCCGAGTCGCTGTTCGAGCAGATCAACGCGACGGCGACCGACTTCCCCGCCGAGCTCGACGAGTTCGCCGAGGTCGGCCTCGAGCGCGAGCCGGCCGCCAGGGTCACGCCGCCCCGGGTCGCCGGCTCACCGGTGGCGGTCGAGTGCGTCCTCCACGGCAGCGAGGACTTCGGCAGCTCGGTCGTCGTCTTCGGCCGCGTCGTCCTGATCAGCATCGCCGCCGAGGTCCTCGTCGACGGCCACCCCGAGATCGAGCTGCTGCGGCCGCTCGCCCGGCTCGGGCGCCGCCAGTGGAGCACGATCGGCGAGGTCAGGGAGATCGGCCGGATCAGCTACGAGGACTGGGATCGCGGCGGCGAGAGCTGATCGGCGCTAGCGGCCGAACAGCCGGCCGAACAGGCCGCCGCTACGGCCGGGGTTGCCGAGGCCGCGGCTGATCGGCTTGGCGATCTCGGGCAGCTCGGCCGCGGTGATCGAGAGGGTCACGCCCCGCTCGAACGTACGGGCCACCTCCGGCGCGTCGACGAACCGCAGCGTGCCGTCGCCGTCGACGATCTCGAATCCGTCGAGGATGTGCTCGGCGTAGTTGTCCTCGACGCGGCGGACCTCGCCGACCGGGACGCCGGCGCTGTCGTAGACGGGCGTTCCGCGCTCGACGGCGGTGTAGTGGATCGGGCTGCCGAAGTCGCTGCTCATCGACGGGAAGGTTACGGGGCCGCGGACTCCCGCTCGCGGTCAGCGGCGCCGGCTCGGTCAGGCCAGCCCGGCGCAGAAGCTCGCGATCTCGCGCGAGAGCCGGCCCCCCTGCCAGGCGAGCGGGCTCTCCCCCTCACCCTCGGAGATCAGCGTTGCCGCGGGCAGCGCGTCGGCATAGGCGGCGGCGACCGAATGGGGGTGTCCGGGGTCGGCCTCGTCGTTGCTGGCGACGACGAGCGCCGGCAGGTCGAGGGCCTCGAGCTCGGCGAGGCCGTCGAACGGAACCGAGCGCGGAACCTCGCGGATCGCCTCCGCGACCGCCCCGAGATGGCGGTGGCGCCCGAGCCGGTCGCGGGCGATCCGGACCAGCGTGTCGTGCCAGTCGGGGTCCATGCCGATCTCGTAGGCGGCGATGAAGCCGTCGATGCCGTCGCGCTCGAGGCCCTCGGCGAGCCGGTCCCAGTTCGCGAGCGACTCGCCGCCGAGCGGCACGCCGATGCTTGCCGGGCCGATCAGGACGACGGCGGCCCAGCGCTCGGGGTCGCGCAGGGCGAGGTTGACGACCGTGTGAGCGCCCATCGAGTTTCCGGCGAGGACCGGGCGCTCGGCGCCGGCGGCGGCGACCACCGCGTCGAGGTCATCGGCGAGCCGGTCGTATACATAACCACCGGCCGGCCCCGGGTCGCTCTCCCCGTGTCCGCGGGCGTCGTAGCGGATCAGCTCGTGGCCGGCCCGGGCCAGCGCCCGGGACCCGTGGACGACGAGGTCGCGGTGGGCGGTCAGCCCGTGGGCGAGCACGATCGGCGGGCCGGAGCCCTCGCGGATTCCGCGGAGGACGACGCCGCCGCTGTCGGCCTCGAGCCCGGTACCGCTCAAGCGGCGCGCGCCCGCTCGAGCGCGGAGCGCAGGTCGTCGGCGTCCTCGAAGCCGAGCCCGACGAGAGCGACCTTGCGATAGCGGACGATGCCGTCGGGATCGACGACGAAGATCGCCCGGCGCACGAACCCCCCCGGGCCGAGGACTCCGTAGGCGGCGGCCACCGACTTGTCGACGTCGGCCGCCAGCGGCACCGTCAGGCCATGCTCGGCGATGAAGCTCTCGTGCGAGTCGACGTCCTGCGGTGAGATGCCGACGACGTCGGCATCGAGCCCGTCGATCTGCTCGCGCCCGTCGCGGTAGTTGCAGAACTGCTTCGTGCAGGTCGGCGTGAAATCGCCGGGGTAGAAGGCGAGAACGACCCATCGCCCGTGGCGGGCGGCGAGGTCGAACTCGCCCTCGCCGGTCCAGGGAAGCGTGAAGCCGGGTGCGGAGTCGCCCTGCTTCGGCTTCGCCACCTCAGCCCTCCGGGGTCGCCGAGACGATCACGACCGTCTCGGTCGGCGGGCCGTCGGCGCCGGGGGTGCCGAGGGCGTCGATCGCCTCGACCGTGTCCATCCCGGCGGTCACCTCGCCGACCAGCGCGTAGTCGGGCGGCAGGCCCGCGTCGGCGCCGGTGACGACGTAGAACTGGCTGCCGGAACGGCCCGGCGGCTCGACCTGGCTCTTCGCCATCGCGACGATCCCCTTCGTGTAGGCGAGGTCGGACGGCGGCTTCTCGTCGACGTGGTAGCCGGGCCCGCCGGTGCCCGCCTTCTGCGGGTCGGAGCCGAGCGGATCGCCGCCCTGGATCACGAACCCGGGAACGACCCGATGGAAGATGGTGTCGTCGTAGAAGCCCTTCTCGGCGAGGTACTGAAACGACGCGGCCGTCTTCGGCGCCCGGTCGTCGAAGCTGACCGTGAAGCTGCCGCAACTCGTGTCGAAGACGACGCCGGCGGCGGTCGGCGCGTCGGCCTTCGGCGCCGGCAGCTTCGCGTCCTGCTTCGGTGGTGGCGTGTCGACGCTCTCGCAGGGGCTCGCGCCGGTCGTCGCGCCGGCCTCGGTGGCGGCGGATTCGTCGCCGCCGCCGCAGGCGGCGAGCAGCGCTCCGCAGGCGAGGACGAGGGCGAAGACGAGCGGAATCCGTTTCGGCACGCGCGGCAGCCTAACGGGTTGCGATCATGGCACCGTGGCGATCCCACCGCAGAGCAGCGACGCCGAAGCCGGGCCCTCGGCTCGCGCCAAGCTGATCGGTCGCGCCCTCAACGCGACCGTCGCTCACGCCCCCTGGCTGTGGCCGGTCCTGAAGCGCCCGATGACCACCTACTTCGACGACCGTGCGACCACCTGGGACGAGCGCACCGGGGCGCCCGGCGCCGATCATCTCGCGCCGCTCGCCGTTGCGGTCACGAAGATCGACCGCCGCCCCGAGCGGGCGCTCGACGTCGGCACCGGCACCGGCGTCGCGGCCCTGTTCGTCGCCCGTGAGTTCCCGCACGCCTCGGTGCGCGGCGTCGACGTCTCCGAGGAGATGATCCGCCGCGCCAAGGCCAAGGTCGGACTCGACCCGGAGGGACGCGTCGCCTTCCGGGTCGCCGACTCCTCCTCCCTCCCCTGGGACGACGGTGACTTCGACCTGGTCACGCTGCTCAACACGCCGCCGTTCTTCGCCGAGATCTCTCGGGTCCTGCGCCACAGCGGCCACGTCATCGTCGCCGCCAGCTCCGGCGAGCGAACTCCCTTCTATACGCCCGACTCGGTGCTCGACCGCGGCTTCTCGCGGCATGGGATGACGACCGTCAAGACCGGGCGGATCGGCCGCGGCTCCTACTACGTGGCCCGCAAGGGGGACTGAGCGCTGCCCGATCCGCCCGCAGCTGCGGTCTACTGCCTGCTCGTCAACCCCGCCGCTGGGTCGGGCCGGGCGCTGAAGCGCCTGCCGGCGATCCGCGCCGAGCTCGACCGCCGCGGGATGCACCACCAGGTGGTGATGACGGACGGGATCGAGCACGGATGCCAGCAGGCTCGCGCCGCCGCCGGCCGCGGCGAGGTCCCCGTCGTCGTCAGCGGCGACGGGTTGATCGGCAAGGTCGGCGGCGCCCTGGCCGGGACCGGCACGCCGCTCGGCGTCATCCCCGGCGGACGCGGCAACGACCTGGCCCGGGTCGTCGGCATCCCGACCGAGCCCGCCGCCGCGGTCGCGGTCCTCGCCGCCGGGCACCGGCGCCGGATCGACGTCGGCGAGGCCAACGGTGAGCGGTTCCTCTGCATCGCCAGCTGCGGGTTCGACTCCGACGCGAATCGGATCGCCAACGAGACGAAGATCGTCGGCGGCGCCCTCGTCTACGCGTATGCGGCGATCAAGGCGCTCTGGCAGTGGCGCCCGGCCCGGTTTACGGTCACCGTCGACGGCGCCGCCTCGACGGTGCGCGGGTACTCGGTGGTCGTCGCCAACTCGCAGGCGTACGGCGGCGGCATGTTCGTCGCCCCCCAGGCCCGCCTCGACGACGGCGAGCTCGACGTCGTGATCACCGGCGACGTCCCGAAGTGGCGCTTTCTGACCGGGCTCCCGCAGGTCTTCAAGGGCGAGCACATCGACCGCGACGAAGTCACGACTCTGCGCGGCCGCGTCGTCGATGTCGACGCCGACCGGCACTTCGACGTCTACGCCGACGGCGACCGGCTGACCGAGCTGCCGATGCGCGTCGCCCTGCTCGATGGCGCCCTCGAGCTGATCGCGCCCGAGGCGACGTGAGCGGCGCCGGCGGGGGCGGCGGGCTGTTCGCCGCCAAGGTCGCGGCGGCTCGTGCGATCGGGGTGCTCAGCCGGCGCAGCGGCCGCGGCGGCGGCACCACGCTGCCGGGCCGGGTTCTGCTGCGCACGGCTCCCGACGCGATCCGCCGCCTCGGCTCCCGCCTGAGCGGTCCGCGGACGGTTCTCAGCGCCACCAACGGCAAGACGACCACCGCCGGGATGCTCGCCTCCGCCCTGCACGCGGCGGGGCGCGATCCCGTCCACAACCGGGCCGGGTCGAACATGGCCTGGGGGGTCGCGACCGCGCTGATCGAGGGCGACGGCGACGAGGGCCTGTTCGAGGTCGACGAGGCATGGCTGCCTCGCGTCGTCGACGAGCTCTCGCCGACGCTGCTCGTGCTCGGGAACCTGTTCCGCGACCAGCTCGACCGCTACGGCGAGCTCGAGCGGCTCGCCGACGAGTGGGCGGAGATGATCGCCCGCCGCGAGGGCCGGACCGGCCTGGTGCTGAACGCCGACGATCCGCTGATCGCCGACCTCGGGCGTGATCGCGACCTGCGGCGTCGCGAGGGCGTCACCTTCTTCGGGATCGAGGATCCCGACCAGGCCGTCGCCGAGCTCCAGCACGCCTTCGACGCCAAGCACTGCCGCCGCTGTGGGGCGCCGTACCGCTACGAGCGGGCGTTCGTCGGCCACCTCGGCCATTACAGCTGCCCCAACTGTGGCGCCGACCGCCCGGCGCCGGACGTCTACGCGACCGACATCGAGCTGCGCGGGATCACCGGCTCGCGGTTCCGGGTCCACGCCCCCGGCGGCGATCTCGAGATCGAGCTGCCGCTCCCCGGCCTCTACAACGTCTACAACGCGCTGGCGGCGATCGCGGCCGCCGGCCGGCTCGGGGTCGGCCGCGATCGGATCCGCGCCGGTCTCGGCTCCGTGCAGGCGGCGTTCGGCCGGGTCGAGACGATCGCCGTCGACGATCGCTCGCTGTCGATCCTGCTGATCAAGAACCCGGCCGGCGCCAACGAGGTGCTGCGCACCCTGAAGCTCGAGGCGGAGCGGACCGGCGAGGCGCTCGATCTCTGGATCGCCCTCAACGACCGGATCGCCGACGGCCGCGACGTCTCCTGGATCTGGGACGCCGACTTCGAGCTGCTCGCCGGATCGGCTCGGCGGATCCACTGCGCCGGCACCCGCGCCGCCGAGATCGCCCTGCGGCTCAAGTACGCGGGCTGGCCGACCGACCGGATCGAGGTCGTGCCCGGGATCGGCGATTCGCTCGACCGGGCGCTGGCGGCGTCGGGCGGGCGGCTGTTCGCGCTGCCGACCTACACCGCCCTGATCGAGCTTCGCACGCTGCTGTCGCGCCGCGGCCTCGCGACGGAGTTCTGGCGATGAGGGCACCGCCACGATCGGAGCCGGGGCTGGGCGGTGATCCGGTCGCCTGGCACGACGCCGAGAACGGCGCCTTCGTGGCCGACCTGGCCCTCTGGGAGCGGCTCGCCGCCGAGCACCCCGGCGGGGTCGCCGACCTCGGCGCCGGCAGCGGCCGGGTCGCCCTGCAACTCGCCGCCGCCGGTCACCGCGTCACCGCCGTCGACACCGACCCGCTGCTGCTCGGCGCCCTCGCCGACCGCGCGGCCGAGCGCGGCGTCACGATCGAGACCGCCTGCTGCGACGTCCGTTCGCTCGACCTGCCCCGCCGCTATCCGCTGATCGTCGCGCCGATGCAGCTGCTCCACATCGTCGGCGGCGAAGCGGGGCGCCGCCGAGCGCTCGCGGCGGTCGCCGCCCACCTGGCGCCCGGGGGACGATTCTGCGCGGTCGTCCTCGAGGAGCCGCTGCCGCTCGGCAGTGGACGGCCCGAGCCCGTCCCCGACGTCCGCGAGGTCGGTGGCTGGCTCCATTCGAGCCTGCCGACCGAGATCCGGATCGACGAGGACGCGATCACGATGCGCCGCCTGCGCCAGCTCGTCGCGCCGGATGGCACGCTCGACGAGGAGCCGCACACGATCCATCTCGACCGCTTCTCGCTGGCGGCGCTCGATCGCGATGCCGAGGCCGCCGGGCTCTGGATCGTCGGTTGCGAGCGCCTGCCGAGCACGATCGAGTACGAGGACTCGCTCGCCGTCTTGATGGAGGTCCGCGATGTCTGAGCTGCGCATGCTCGCCCTCTATCCCGAGCAGATGAACATCTACGCCGACCGCGGCAACGTCCTCTTCCTCCAGCACCGCTGCGAATGGCGCGGAATCGGCTTCGCCTACGCCGCGGCCGGGATCGGCGAGCCGTTCGACCCCGGCGCCCACGACCTGATCTACATCGGCGGCGGCCAGGACCGCGACCAGCGCATGGTCGCCGCCGATCTGATCGCCGGCAAGCGCGACGCCTTCGCGGAGGCCGTCGCCGGCGGCGTCGCCGGTCTCGCCGTCTGCGGCGGCTACCAGCTGCTCGGCTCCTCTTACCAGCTCGGCGAGGAGCGGATCGAGGGTCTCGGGGTCGCAGCCCTGCATACGGTCCGCGAGCCGGGGCCGCGGCTGATCGGCAACGTCGCGATCGAAGTCGACCTCGGGGCCGGACCCCGGGTGCTCGCCGGGTTCGAGAATCACGGGGGCCGGACCTACATCGATGCCGGCGGCGAGCCGCTCGGCCGCGTCCTGCACGGCCACGGCAACAACGGCAGCGACGGCCTCGAGGGGATCGTCCGCAACAACCTGATCGGCACCTATCTGCACGGTCCGCTGCTGCCGAAGAACGCCTGGCTGGCCGACGAGCTGATCGCCCGCGCGATCGAGCACCGCGAGGGCGCAAGGCCGGAGCTCGCGCCCCTCGACGACCGCTTCGAGGACGCCGCCCACGCCGACGCCCTGGCGGCGGCAGCGGCCGGCTAGCGGCGCCGGAGCGGGAACCGGAACGGCCTCATCAGCGGCCGTTCGATCAGGTAGTAGCTCGCCGCGGCGACGACGGTCGTGATCGCCACCGTGCCGATCAGCGTCACCCAGAATCCGGCGCCGATCGCACCGCTCCCGAGGTTGTAGGCGATCGTCACGTGCCAGAGGAAGATTCCGAAGGCGATCGAGCCGAACCAGGAGACGAGCGGCAGGCCGAGCAGCCGGTGCGGAAGCCCGATCGTGCCGCGGTCGAAGACGACGGGGATCATGATCAGCCCGGCGATCAGCGCGAATCCGAAGTAGGAGGCGAGGAACTCGGCGTCGGTCTCGCGGGCGACGATGTAGGGCTCAGCGGGCAGGGTCAGGACCAGCAGCAGCCAGATCGCCGCGGCGCCCGCCCAGCACAGGGTCGGCCGCTCGGCAAGCGCCGAGAGGGGGTGGCGGCGCTTGCCGCCGGCGACCGCGACGGAGACGACCGCCAGCGCCAGCCCGAGGCCGATCCAGATCATGTTGCCGAGGAAGCTGAACCGGAACCAGGTGTCGAGCCGGAGGTCGAACGGGGCGACGCTGAACACGGCCGAGGCGATGCCGAGCGCGGCGAGCAGGCCGAGCTCGATCGTCACCCATTGACGGGTGCTGCGACCGCGGGCGATCCGGCCGGTCAGCCAGGCATAGAACGGCAGGGCCAGGTAGAAGCTGATCTCGGCGGTCAGGCTCCAGGTCTGCGGCAGGCCGCACCTGAACACGAAGCCGTTGCACTCCGGGTTCGTGAACGGATCGTCGAGGTTGCCGGCGAGCGAGTAGAAGCCGAGCCAGTCGGATCCGAAGACGCCGAGCAGGCCCGGGAAGATCGCCAGCACGGTCAGCGCCACCCAGTAGGCCGGATAGACGCGGAGGCCGCGGCGGATCGCGTAGCCGCGCACGGTCGGCGGCCGGGCGCCGCCGGTCCGGTGGGCGATCATCGGCCGGTAGAGCAGGAACGCCGAGAGCACGAAGAAGACGGCGAAGGCGACGTCGAGGCGGATGATGCCGCGATCGAGCAGGCTGCCGGTCAGCGGTAGCGTGAAGATCGCCACGTGGATGACGATCACCGCGGCGGCGGAGATCCCGCGCAGCCCGTCGGACAGCTCGAAGCGGGGATGTCGCGGCGGTGCCGCCGGCCCCCCCGGCGCCGCGCTCAACGGAATGCCGCACCGATTACGTCGGTGGAGCAATCGTCGAACCCGTACCGCCGGGCCGAGCGCTGCTGTTCGAGGGCGAGCATGCCGAGCAGGCGCTCGAGGTGCAGCGACTCGTTCATGTCACCGGCGAGGCCGGCGCGGAGCCGCTGCCGGGAGAGCTCGTCGATCGGATCGAAGAGGCCGACGAAGGTGTCGAGCGCGGCGCTGTCGCCGGCCGGGCGCGGCAGTGCCCTGATCCGCGTCGCCTGGCGGGCCCGGATCGCAATGCCGGGGGCGACGAGCGTCTTCGTCGTCAGCGCCAGGCCGCCGGAGCCGGAGTCGCCGGTCTCGAACCCGCCCGCGACGAGCGCCCTGGCATCGTCGATCGCCTTCCGGCAGATCGAGTCGGCGCGGCGAACGTAGGCGTCCCGGGAGATCGATCCGGCGACCGGCTCGGCCCGATCGGACGCGGTCGTGGCCGGATCGGCCGATCCACCGCAGCCGGCGCCGAGCGTCAGCAGCGCCGCGGCGGCGGCGGCGGTGGCAAGCCGCCGGTGGCCGCTGAACCGGTCGAGGATCCGGGCGACGCCGATCGCGGCGAGGATCAGCAGGAACGGGTCGGCCGGGACCCGGTAGCGGGGCAGGCCGGCGGCGGGCAGCGCGACGAGGATCAGCGCGATCGGCACGAGCCAGAGGAACGTCGGACCGGCGGTCACGGAAGCCATTCTGCCGCGCCCGGGTGCGCCGGCGCCGCGCGAGCGAACGATCGTGGCGATCCCGACCACGGCCAGGGCCGCGGCGATCGCGAGGCCGAGCTTGTCGGCGGCGCTGCCCCGGTTGCCGATCCCGGGCTGGCTGACGACCTCCTGGTAGGCGACGACCGAGTCGCCCTGCAAATACAGCAGGCGCAGCAGGTTGTTGGCGATCGCCTCGGCGACGTAGCCGGGATGGTCGGCCATGTAGCCGGTCGCCTCAGCACGAAGGGTCGCGTCGAGGGTCGCCTCGTCGACGTCCGGCGCCCGGAACAGCGGCGCGTACTCGGGCACGATCGCCGGCGTCCGCCAGGCGGCGGTGGCCGTCGGATCGTCCCGGGAGACGTCGTTGTATGTGCCGGCGAGCCCGAAGCCGGTGCTGGTCGCGATCGGGACGAAGCGGCCGAACTCGACCGCGTTGCGGATCGCCCACGGGGCGATCACGAGCAGCGCGCAGACCGCGGCGACGGCGGGGGCGGCGAGCGCCCCGGCGCTGAGCCGGGGCCTGAGCATCCAGAGCCCGTAGAGCAGCGGCAGCAGCGCGACCACCCCCGGCCCCCGCGTCAGCGCCGCCGCCCCGGCGAGCGCCCCGGCGAGCGCCGCCCAGCCCAGCCCAGCGCTCTCGCGGAATCGCAGCACCGCGATCACCGCGGCGAGCAGCAGCGGGATGAACAGGTTCTCGGAGTAGAGCTCGGTGCTGAGCGCGATCAGCGGCGGGTAGACCGCCGCCAGGGCGGCGGCGAGCGCGGCGATCCGCGCCCCCCAGATCCGCAGCACGAGCAGATAGAGCAGCAGCACGGTGACGGCGCCGAGGATCGCGCCGAGCAGGCGTCCCGCGGTGACGCTGTCGCCGGCGACGGCGTAGACGGCCCCGAGCACGAACGGGTAGGCGGGAGCGCGAAGGGCGCTGGGCCCGCCGCCGGGGACGTAGCCGGACTCCGGAAAGCCGTCGCCGGCGGCGATCGAGCGGGCGTGACGGTCGTAGTCGAAGGAGTCGTGGCGCGGCTCGTAGCCCGGGTCGGCGGCGATCGCGACGACGCGGATCAGCAGCGCCAGCAGCACGATCGCGACCGGCAGCGCCCACGACGAAGAAAGCCGCCCTCTCGGGCGGCTTCCCTCAACCGGTCTGCTCATCGCGCCTCAGGGCGAGATGCACGCCACGTTCGCCTGGATCGACCAGTTCGACGCCGTGCCGGCACCGATCTCGACCGCTCGCGCCGTCCACGCGTTCAGGTACTGACTGCTCAGCACCGGTGTGACCGCGCCCTCGGCGCCGTTGATCGCGAATCCGCCCCCGGTGATCTGGGAGCCGGTCGGGCAGGTCGCGAAGACGAGCTTCGAGCTGGTGCTGTCGCTCGGGCTGCTGTCCCCGAAGACCGCGTCGACCGAGCCGAACTTCGAGTTGGCGGTGGACTGGGCGGCGTCGGCGGAGGCCTGGGCGTTGTCGGCGCTGGTCTGCGCCTGCCCGGCCGCCGTCTGGGCGGCGTTGGCCGTCGCCTGGGCGTTGTCGGCGGAGGACTGGGCCCCGTCGGCGGTGATCTGAGCGTTGTCGGCGCTCTTCTGCGCCTGTTTCGCCTTCTTGTTGGCCTCGCGTGCCTTCTTGAGCGCCTTCTTGGCGGTGCTCTTGGCGCTTGCGAACGTATCCGCGACGGGGTTGTCGGGACCACCGAAGGCCGGCACTGCCAGGCTGGCAGCGAGCAGCATGGTCAACCCAAACAACACGTATCGCCTTCTCATTCGTTCCTCCCAAGTTGCTGACGACGAGACTCGCTGCCATCAGACCACAGACGCTTCCGGAATTCAACCCCGATTCTCGGCGCACCGGAAACGCTCAGCCGGAGCCGACCGGCGTCAGTGTCAGCTGCGAGCAGCGGCGCAGGCCGAGGTCGGAGATCGCGGCCTCGAGGGCGACGCTCGCCTCGTCGGTCGCGGCGGCCTGCCGGGCGACGTCCCGCGGCGAGCCCTGCCGGGTCTGTCTGGCGAGCCCGCCGAGCTCGATGATCAGTCCGAGCATGGCGTCGTCGAGGCTCGCCGCCGCGGTCGCGTGGCCGGGCGTCGGCTCGAGGCCGACGTAGGCGGCGCGCCAGTCGGCGACGGCTTCGAGGACCGAGCCGGCGAACCGCTCCTGCGCCCCCGGCTTGGGGTCTGTTGCGGCGACCCGCCCGGCGGCGGCGACGAGCCGCTTCGCCGCCACGCACTGCCCGTCGGCGGCGCGCGTGAACGCGTCCTGGGACGGGGCGTCGTCGGGGGTGTCGAGAAGGATGAAGGCGACCACCGCGACGAGGGCCGCCGCCGCCGTCCCGGCGGCCAGCAGGCGCTCGCGGCGGGAGCGGCCGGCCAGGGCCGCAAGGCGCTGCCACCAGCCCCGGCGCGGCGGCGGCGGCTCGCCGCCGGGCTTCGTCTCGGGCTCGGCCACCGGCGTGCCGCAGCTCGGGCAGAAACGCGACCCGTCGCGGATCTCGGCCCCGCAGTTCTCGCAGAACATCGTCGCGGAAGCTAGCCGAAAGATCGGAATTCCACTGCTACTGTCGAATTCGTGATTTCCGCCGACCGGCTGCGCCGGCTGCTCCCGGGGGCGATGACGGTACTCGTCGTCGCGCTGCTCGGCGCGGCGGAGCTGAGCGGATGTGGGGACGACGGCGAGCCGGCGACGGCGTCCGCGACCACGACCGCGACGACGACCGCCGCGGCGCCGGCGACGACGACGTCGGCGCAGTCGGGCGCCGGCGGCGGCGAGGGCGGCGCCGGCGGCGATGCATCGCCCGGCGCCGGCGCCGCGACCACCGCCGGTTCGGAGCCGAGCGACGCCGGGACCCCGGGGAGCGCCCCCGATCCCGCCCCCGCCCCGGCCTGCCCGGCCGGGCTGAGCGCCGACGATTGCGCGGCGCTCGCCGACGCGATCTCGGGGTCGACCGGCAAGCCGGCGAAGCGCCGCTGCCCGGCGTCGCTGTCACGGCGCGACTGCCGCGATCTCGGCGCAGCGATCGCGGCTGCGACGGGCCGGGCCGGGACCGGTGGCGGGCGCCCGGGCTGTCCAGACGTGCTGAGCCGCCGCGAGTGCGAGGCGCTGGCAGCGGCCTACCGGGCCGCCCGTTAGGCGACGCCGCTGGATCCGAAGCCGCGCTCGCCGCGCTCGCTCGAGCCGAGCTCGGCGGCCTCGACCGCTGCCAGCGCCGCGAACGGGACGACGAGCAGCTGTGCGATCCGGTCGCCCCGTTCGATCTCGAAGGCGCTCTCGCGGTCGGTGTTGAGCAGCAGCACGCGGAGCTCGCCCCGGTAACCGGAGTCGACCAGCCCGGGGGCATTGACCATCGAGATGCCGTGCCGGATCGCCAGGCCCGAGCGAGGCAGGACCAGGCCCGCATGCCCGGCCGGGATCTCGACCGCGATCCCGGTGCCGATCGAGGCGCGCTCGCCGGCGGCGAGCAGGGCCGGCTCCGCGGCGCGGAGATCGAGGCCGGCGTCGCCGTCGTTGGCCCGGCTGGGCACGGTCGCCCCGGGCTCGAGCAGGCGCGTCTTCAGCTCCACTGCTTCAGGCGGCCGATCTGCCGTCGACCGCGTACTCGCTGAAGCGGTGCGAGAGGCTGCGTGGCACCCGCGCCTTGACGAGGACGCCGTCCTCGCGGTCCTCGCGCTCGACCTGTCCGGCCAGCTCGTGGAGCTCGTTCAGGGTTCTGCCGTCGCCGTAGGGAATCAGCAGCTCGACCGGCACCAGGGTTCGCGCGAAGGCGGCCTCGACCTCGTCGAGGAGCTCGTCGATCCCCTCGCCTCGGGCGGCGGAGACGCCGACGGCGTCGCGCTGGCCGACGAGCAGGTCGCGGCGCGCGTCGTCGTCGAGGAGGTCGATCTTGTTGAACGCGACGATCCGCGGCGTGTCGCCGGCGCCGATCTCGTCGAGCACGGAGTCGACGGCTCCGATCGCCGCCGCCCGCGACGCCGGCGCCTCGGAGCCGTCGACGACGTGGATGATCAGGTCGGCGAGGGTGGTCTCCTCCAGGGTCGCCTTGAAAGCGTCGACGAGCTGATGGGGAAGCTTGCGGATGAACCCGACCGTGTCGGTGAGCAGGTACTTGCGGCCGCCGTGCTCGAACGAGCGGGTCGTCGGGTCGAGGGTGTGGAAGAGCCGGTCGCCGACCCCCACCCCGGCGCCGGTGATCGCGTTGAGCAGCGTCGACTTGCCGGCGTTCGTGTAGCCGGCGAGCGCCACCGTCGGAATCGCCGCTCGCTCGCGCTCGGCCCGCATCGTCTCGCGGCTGCGCTCGACGACGCGGAGCTCGCGCCGCAGCGCCGAGATCCGGTCGCGGGCGAGGCGGCGATCGGTCTCGATCTGCGACTCGCCCGGACCGCGGGTGCCGATGCCGCCGTCCATACGACCGGCGCCGAGCCGCTCCAGGTGGGTCCAGAGGCCGCGCATCCGGGCGAGGTTGTACTCGAGCTGGGCGAGCTCGACCTGGAGCTTGCCGGCGGCGCTGTGGGCATGGTCGGCGAAGATGTCGAGGATCACAGCGGTCCGGTCGATCACCGGCACCCCGAGCGCCGCCTCGAGGTTGCGCTCCTGGCGGGGCGCCAGTTCGTCGTCGCAGGCAACGAGATTGGCGCCGCGGCGACCGATCTCGGCCTTCAGCTCGTCGAGCTTGCCACGGCCGAAGTACCGGTCCGGGTCCGGCTCGGCGCGATGCTGGACCATGCGGCTCTCGGTGGCGACGCCGGCCGTCCGCAGCAGCTCGCTGAGCTCATCGAGCTCGACGTCCTCGCCTGGGGTGCCGCGGACGACGCCGATCGCCACGGCGCGCTGGCGCGCCCGCGGGTTGCGGACGCCCGTCTCGGCCGGAGCACGGCCGGCCTGGGATCGGTTGCTGTTGCCGTCGGCGGCCATCACACCGAAGTGTAGGAGCAGGCTCCGATTGTGGATCGGGTGAGGGCCGAAATCCCGACCGTCGCGGTGGGGCCGAGAACCGCAATGACCGGCGACGGACCGGGTCGCGCTCAGACCGCGCCGACCGCGAACAGCTTCCACTCCCCGGGGACGCCCTTCAGGGAGTGCGAGCCCCGATCCTCGAACTCGATCCCCGAGCCGACGACGAGATCGCGGACCGTCGATGAGGCGAGCACCTCGCCGGCGCTGCCGAGGGCGCCGATCCGGGCGCCGATGTGGACGGCCATGCCGCCGACGTCGGATCCGATCACCTCGACTTCGCCGGTGTGCAGCCCGGCCCGCAGGCGGATGCCGAGGTCGACGACCCGCTCGCCGAGCTCGGTCGCGCAGCGGACCGCGCGCGCCGGCCCGTCGAAGGTCGCCAGGAAGCCGTCGCCGGTGCTCTTGACGGCGACGCCGCCGTAGGCACCGACGAGCTCGCGGGTGATCCGGTCGTGGTGTTCGAGCAGGTCGCGCCAGCTGCGGTCGCCGCGCTCCGCAGCGAGCTCAGTCGAGCCGACGATGTCGGTGAACAGCACCGTCGCCAGGGCGCGTTCGTCACGGCGGACGGCGACGGCACCGGTTACGAAGCGCTCAACCGCCTCCATGTAGGCATCGAAGCCGTCGCCGAAGGAGATCGCATCGCGGCCGGGCAGCTCGACGAGATCGGCGTCGGGGATGTGCTCGGCGAAGTAGCGGGCGTGGCGCGAGTCCATCGACCGGGCCAGCGGCCGGTCGAGGATCAGGCTCGGCGCCTGGACCCGCGGCAGGATCTCGCGGACGTCCATCTGCGCGATCAGGTCCATCCGCTTCTCGATCGTCCCCGGCGAGGCGGAGAGCCGCTCCCAGCGCCCCCACCACTCGAGGAAGTCGCTGCTGCCGGCGAGGACCGGCGAGGCGGTGATCCCGTTCTCGCCGGTGCCCCAGCGAGCGAGCATCGGTTGGACGAAGTCGCGGTTGCGGGTCTCGAGGTCCTCCCAGGCCCAGTCGTAGCCCGGCGCAGCGGTCATCCGTGCCATCGGGTGCATGAGGATCAGATGGCTGACCCGCTCCGGGTGGGTGGCGGCGAAGACGACGGCGAGCATCGCCGCCTCGGCCTGTGCCTCGATCACGACCCGGTCGGACCCGCAGGCGTCGAGGACGGCGTTGACGTCGGCCATCTGCTCCTCGAGCGTCGCCGGCACGTCGACCGGGTCGGAGAGCCCGGCGCCGCGGCGGTCGAACGAGATCAATCTGCGAGTGCTTGGTGAAGCCCTCGACCATCCGCCGCGCCGGCGGCACGCCGAGCATCTCGATCGTGCCGAGGCTCGGCAGGACGATCAGGTAGTCCTGCGCGCCGGCACCCGCGGTGCGGAAGGCGATGTACCGGCCGTCCCCGCTGCGGACGTATCTGACCGGTGACGCATTCATCGTCAATCAGCTCAGATGTTCGCGCATTCGCTCGACGGCCTCGGTGAGGCGCTCGTCGGGGGTGGTCAGCGAGATCCGGAAGAAGCCCTCGCCGCTGGGCCCGTACATCGACCCGGGCGAGATCACCACCGCGGCCTGCTCGAGGACGTGCTCGCAGAAGGAGGTCGAGGTGTAGCCCTCGGGGACCGGCGCCCAGACGTAGATCGTCCCGCGCGGCGCGGTGACGTCGACGCCGATCTCGGCGAGCGCGGTGACGACGAGGTCACGGCGCCGCGCGTAGATCGCGTTCATCTCCTCGAGCGACTGCGGCGGCCCCTGCAGCGCCGCGACTGCGGCGAGCTGGACGGCCTCGAAGAGCCCCGAGTCGACGTTGGTCTTGAGCCGCCAGTAGGTCGCGATCGCGTCGGCGTTGCCGAGGATCGCGGCGCAGCGCCAGCCGGTCATGTTGTAGCCCTTCGAGAGGCTGAAGACCTCGACCCCGACCTGCTTGGCGCCCGGCGTCTGCAGGAAGCTCGGCGCGACGTAGCCGTCGTAGGTCGTCTCCGAGTAGGCGTTGTCGTGGACGACGAGGATCTCGTGCTCGCGGGCGAGCTCGACGACCCGCTCGAAGAGGCCGTCGGGGACGACCGCGCCGGTCGGGTTGTTCGGATAGTTGAGGAACAGCAGGCGCGCCCGGCGCAGCGCGTCAGCGTCGATCGCCTCGAGGTCCGGCGCGAAACCGAGCTCGGGAACGAGCGGCAGCACCACGACCTCGGCTCCGGCCAGGACCGGCCCGCCCGTGTAGACCGGGTAGCCGGGATCGGACGCGAGCGCCACGTCGCCGGGATCGAGGAATGCGAAGCAGAGGTTGTAGATGCACTCCTTGGCGCCGATCGCCGGGATCACCTCCGACGCCGGGTCGATCTCGACCCCGAACCGCTCGCCGTAGAAGGCCGCGAATGCCTCCCGGAACTCGGTGCGACCCCGATTCGACGGGTACTTCTGGTTGTCGCTGTCCGCCACCGCCTCCTGCATCGCCGCGACGACGTGCGGGTAGGTCGGCATGTCGGGGTCGCCGATCCCGAGGCTGATCACGTCGATGCCGGCCTCGCGCTTGTCGGCGACCTTGCGCTCGAGCTCGGCGAACATGTAGGGCGGGATCGCGTCGAGGCGCTTCGATGGATCGGTCAGGGCCAAGTTTTCGTGAATCCTTTCGGCGTCGTCGGCGGGGCGGCGACCCAGGCTATCTAGGCTTGCTTTCCGATGAGCGCGACCGAGGGAGCCCGATGAGCGAAGCGAACCCGAACTGGACCGCGGCCGACATCCCCGACCAGAAGGGCCGGACGATCCTGATCACCGGGGCCAACAGCGGCCTCGGCCTGCAGACGGCGACGGCGCTCGCCGGCGCCGGCGCGACCGTCCTGATGGCCTGCCGCAACGCCGAGAAGGCGGCGGCGGCGCGGGCTCAGGTCGAGGCCGCCGTTGCCGGCGCCGACGTCGAGTTCGTTCCGCTCGACCTCGCGGACCTGAGCTCGGTCGAGGCGGCCGCCGACGCCGTCGCCGCCCGCCCCCGGCCGCTCGACGTGCTCGTCAACAACGCCGGCGTCATGGCGCCGCCGCAGCGGCGGACCGCCGATGGCTTCGAGCTCCAGCTCGGGACCAATCACCTCGGTCACTTCGCGCTCACCGGTCGTCTGATCGAGAAGTTGCTCGCCGCCGACGCCCCCAGGATCGTCAACGTGAGCAGCACCGCCCACCGGATCGGCAGGATGGACTTCGACGACCTCGGCTGGGAGCAGGGGTACTCGCGCTGGCCCGCCTACGGGCGCTCGAAGCTGGCCAACCTGCTGTTCACGGTTGAGCTCGCCCGCCGCGCCGAGGCGGCCGGGACCGGGCTCGTCGCGGCGGCGGCCCACCCCGGCTACGCGGCGACGAACCTGCAGACGGCCGGAATCGGGCTCGGGTAGCGTTGGGGGCGGCGCTGAAGCCGCTGGTCGCGGTCGGCAACCTCGTCTTCGCCCAGGACGATGCCGCCGGAGCGTTGCCGAGCCTCTACGCGGCGACGGCGCCCGGGGTCGAGGGCGACGATTTCTTCGGACCCGACGGCTTCCAGGAGATGCGGGGGCGGCATCCGCCCGGGTCGGCCGGACGGCACGGGCGGCGAACCCGGAGGACGCGAGGCGGCTCTGGGAGGTCTCCGAGGAGCTGACCGGCGTCGGCTACGGGCCGCTCGATGCTGTCGCGGCCGTCTAGAGGCCGGCGACGCGCTCGCAGGAACGGCGCCGAGAGCTTGCCGCTGAAGACCGGCTCGGCGGCGCCGGTCAGGTGGATCTCGAGGTCGTCGCCGATCTCGACCTCGAGCTCGCCGCCGTCGAGGAGGACGGTGATCGGGCTCGGGGCGCCGCGCAGATGGGCAGCGACGGCGGCGCCGGCGGCGCCGGTTCCCGACGAGAGCGTCTCCCCCACCCCGCGCTCGAAGATCCGCGCTCGCACGCGCGATCCCTCGGCCCGCCAGAAGCTGACGTTGGTGCGATTCGGGAACAGCGGTGAGGACTCGATCGGGGCGCCGACGGCCGTCAGGTCGAGCTCCTCGAGGCCGTCGGCGACCTCGATCGCGCACTGCGGGTTGCCGATCGACACGTGCTGGAACTCGCGTTCGCCGTCGCCGACGGCGATCGTGCCGACGCCGTCCGGATTTCCCTGCGGATAGTCGGCCGAGGCCGTCGCGGCCCGCCCCATCGCCACCCGGGCCGAGTCGGGCCCGGTCAGGGTCGGGGTGACCTCGCCGGCCGCGGTGAGGATCGTGAACGTGTCGCGCTCGGTCCATCCCGACGCCCGCAGGTGCAGGACCGCCTCGCGAACGCCGTTGCCGGACAGCTCGGCCTCCGACCCGTCCGGGTTGAAGATCCGCAGCTCGGCGACGTGCGCAACGGGATCGGCGGGCGCCGAGAGGAGCAGGATGCCGTCGGAGCCGATGCCGAGGTGGGGCGCGCAGATCGCCCGCACCCGCTCGGCGGTCAGCTCGAAGGGCACGTCGGTCGCCTCGAGGACGATGTAGTCGTTGCCGAGCGCCTGCCATTTCGCGAACCGCATCGGGGCGAAGTATGCCTGCCCGGGAGATGCGAGCCGCGGTGGTCACGGGCGCCGGTCGAGCTCTCGCCGGGCGCCGGTCCCGGCTGTGCCCTAGCCTCCCTGGCCCGCACCCGCCGCCGAAGTTTCAACAGGAGGTTCAGCAGATGCCGATGGTCCCGATGGTGGTCGAGCAATCCTCGCGCGGGGAGCGTTCGTTCGACATCTACTCGCGCCTGCTCTCGGAGCGGATCATCGTCCTCGGCACCGAGATCGACGACCAGGTATCGAACCTGATCGTCGCCCAGCTGCTCCACCTCGAGTCCGAGGATCCCGACAAGGACATCTCGCTGTACATCAACTCGCCGGGCGGGGTCGTCTACTCGGGGCTGGCGATCTACGACACGATCCAGTTCGTCCACTGCGACGTGCAGACGATCTGCTTCGGGATCGCGATGTCGATGGCGTCGCTGGTGCTCGCCGGCGGCACCCCGGGAAAGCGGATGGCGCTGCCGAACTCGCGGATCCTCAACCACCAGCCCTCGGGCGGCTTCGAGGGCCAGTCGACCGACATCGAGATCCACGCTCGCGAGACCCTGTCGATACGCAAGCGGCTCGAGGAGCTTTACGCCAAGCACACCGGTCAGACCGTCGAGCAGATCCACAAGGACATGGAGCGCGACCGATTCTTCAGCGCCGAGGAGGCTCGCGACTACGGCCTGATCGACCACGTGATGAGCGACCGCGACCTGCGGGTCCCCGCCGACGGCTCACCGAACGGCTCCTCCTCCTAGGCACCGCGGCGCTGGACCGGCGCGGGCCAGGTGCGCCGGCCGGGAGGCGGCACGGGATGCCGATCCCGATCGAGTGTCGGATTCATGCGGCTATCTCGCACTTTTCCGACACTCGGGGTGTTCTCGTTCCTTGACCTCCCCTCGCTGCCCCTCGGGACAGGGCCTGGTCTTCCGCCGGGACCGCTAGCGATCGCCGCCCATGTCGGCGAGCTGGCGGTCGACGGCGGCGAGGACCAGCACGGCGACCTGCTCGTCGGTCAGGCCGGTGCGGTCGATCGGCTCGACGCCCTCCATCCTGCGCATCCAGGTCATCTGCCGGCGGGCGTAGCGGCGGTGGGCGGACTTGACGGCCCCGGCATCGCCGCGGATCAGGTCCGTAGAAGCCGAGTGCGGAGCTCGCGGTCCGACCCGCCCCGGCGTCCCGCGCCGCCTCCGCCTCGGCGCCGGCCCCGGCGGCGAGCATCGCGTCGACGCGATGATCGATCCGCTCGGCGAGCTCGTCGCGGTCGACGACGATCCCGATCAGCGCCGTCGGATGGCGGAGGCGGGCGGTCCACAGGTCGGTGCCGCGCTCGGGCGGATCGAGCCCGACGCGCTGCAGCTCCAGCGCCCGCGCGACCCGTTTGCGGTCGTTCGGATGAATCCGTTCGGCGACGTCGGGCTCGAGCTCGGCGTGCAGCGGCGGCGGAGCCGCGCTCGGCGATCTCCGCCTCGACGAGCTCGCGGACCGCGGCCGCCACCGGCGGCCGCAGGTCGAGCTCGGCGAGCGCCGCCCGCATGTAGAGACCGGTCCCGCCGACGACGATCGGCGTCCGGCCGGCGGCGATCAGCCCGTCGATCTCGGCCCGGGCGAGCTCGGCGAAGCGGCCGGCGCTGAACTCCTCGTCGACGGCGGCGACGGCGACGAGGCGATGTTCGAGCGCGTCGAGCTCCGCTGCGCCCGGCGCCCCGCTCAGCACCTCGAGGCCGCGGTAGACCTGGATCGCGTCGGCAGGAGACCGCGACCGGGTCCTCGCCGCGCTCGCGGAGCATCGTCCGCGAGCTTCGATCGCCACCGCGGTCTTGCCGACGCCGGTCGGCCCGAAGATCGCGATCACCGCCATCGCCGCCTCAGCGGGCGCGCGAGAGCAGGACCTCGGCGCCGAGCAGGGTCTGCGAGGTCGCCGACGCCGATCTCGACCTCGACGAGCTCCCCGGGGCTCGCGGTGCCCTCGAAGTTGACCGCCTTGTTGTGGCGGCTGCGGCCGCGGAGACGGCTCGGATCGGTCCGGCTCGGGCCCTCGACGAGGACCTCCACGGTCCGGCCCGACGAACCGCCCGGCGCGCTCGCGGGCGCGCCGCTGGACGGCCTCGACGAGACGGCCCATCCGCTCCTTCTTGACCGGATGGGGAACGATCCCGTCGAGCCCGGCCGCCTCGGTGCCGCGGCGCGGGCTGAAGACGAAGGTGAACGCGCCGTCGTAGCCGACCTCCTCGACGACCTCGAGCGTCGCCGCGAAGTCCTGCTCGGTCTCGCCCGGGAAGCCGACGATGATGTCGGTGGTCAGGGCGACGTCCGGCAGGTGCTCGCGGATCAGCGCGACCCGGTCGAGGTAGCGCTCGCGGTCGTAGGTGCGGCGCATCGCCTTCAGGATCCGGCTCGACCCCGACTGCAGCGGCAGGTGGATGTGCTCGCAGACGGCGCCGCACTCGGCGTGGGCGCGGATCACGTCCTCCTTCATGTCCTTCGGGTGCGGGCTCGTGTAGCGGATCCGCTCGATCCCGTCGATCGCGTCGATATCGCCGAGCAGCTCGGCGAAGCTGCGGTCGACCGTCGCCGCGGAGGTCGCGGCCGTAGCTGTTGACGTTCTGGCCGAGCAGCGTCACCTCGCGGACGCCGTCGGCGGCGAGCCCGCGGACCTCGGCGAGCAGCTCCGGCGCCGGCCGGCTCGCCTCGCGGCCGCGCGTCGAGGGGACGATGCAGTAGGAGCAGGCGCAGTTGCATCCCTGCGAGATCTGCACCCATGCCTGAAACGGGCGACCGCGGTGCGAGGGAAGGTGGCCGGCGAAGTCCTCGAACTCGAAGTAGCCCTGGGCGCTCAGCGAGTCGCTGGTCAGGAACTCGGCGAGCCTGTGGATCTGCCCGGGGCCGAAGGCGACGTCGACGAATGGGAAGCGCTCGAAGACCTCGTCCTTGACCGACTGCGCCCAGCAGCCGCCGACGCCGACGACGACGTCCGGCTGCTCGCCCTTGAGGCGCTTCGCCTCGCCGAGGTGGGCGATGAACCGGCTGTCGGCGGACTCGCGGATCGAGCAGGTGTTGAAGAGGATCAGGTCGGCCTCCTCGCGGCTGCTCGCCTCCGCGTAGCCGAGCGACGCGAGCATGCCCTTCATCCGCTCGGAGTCGTGCTCGTTCATCTGGCAGCCGAAGGTCGTCACGTGGAAGCGCTTGACGGCGTCGCTGCCGGGCGTCTCCATGGCGCTCAGGGTAGCGCCGCCGAATCGCTGCCGGGGGCTCAGTTGCCGGCGGTCTTCGACAGGAAGGCGACGAGCGCGTCGAGCTGCTCGGGCGATGAGCTGGTCGCCGTAGTTGGTCGGCATCGTCCCGTCCGGGTAGCCCTTCTCGACGAAGGCGCTCGGGATCGACGATCGATTCCCTGATGAAGGCATCGTCCTTGCCGGCGAGGACGGTGTCGAGGTTCGGCCCGATCGCTCCCTGCGCGTCGGCGCCGAGCTCGGCGATCGTGTGGCAGCTGCCGCAGCCGGTCGAGACGAAGACCTGGCTGCCGTCGACGCTCGATCCGCCGCCGGCGGCGTTGCCGGAGCCGCCGCCCCCACCCTTGTCGGCCGGCGTCGGCTCGGCGCGTGGCGCCGCTGTCCTGGTTGGCGATGTCCTCGGCGCCCTGGGCGGCGTCGGCCTCCTTGTTGGCGTCGGCGAGCCGGTTCTTCTGCTCGTGCTGGGCGAGCTCGACGGCCCCGACGGCGGTGGCGGCGACGAGCAGGAAGACGGCGATAACGCCGATCGTCAGCAGGTTTCCGGAGGGGAACCTCTCGCTCCGCATCCCGATCAAGCGAGAGGATCAGGGCGACCACGATCAGGGCGCCGCCGGCTATGTAGAAGAGGGTGTCGTCCATGCTGACGCGATCCTATCGATCAGCCTCGACGGCGATACCTGCGCCGCGGCTACTCGGCGAACGCCGTCGCCCGGCTCTCGCGGACGACCGTGATCTTGATCCGGCCCGGGTAGTCGAGCTCCTGCTCGACCGCCTTGGCGGCGCGGCGGGCGATCACCGCCGCCTCCTCGTCGTCGACGGCACCGGGATCGACGACGAGGCGGACCTCGCGGCCGGCGCGGACGGCGTAGACCTTGCTCGACGCCCGGGATGGCGGCCGGCGATCTCCTCGAGATCGCGGAGGCGGGTCACGTAGTGCTCGAGCGCCTCGCCGCGGGCGCCGGGACGGGCGCCGGAGACGGCGTCGGCGATCTGGACGATCACCGCCTCGACGGTCTTCGGCGCGACCTCGTTGTGGTGCGCCTCGATCGCGTGGGCGACGGCCTCGCTCTCGCCCTTGCGGCGGGCCATCGAGGCGCCGACCTGGGCGTGGGAGCCCTCGACCTCGTGGCTGACCGCCTTGCCGATGTCGTGCAGCAGCGTCGCCCGCTTCGCGGTCTCGACCGAGCACGCCGAGCTCGGCCGCGATCGAGCCGGCGATCTTCGATGACTCGACGAGGTGGTCGAGGACGTTCTGGCCGTAGGAGGTGCGGAACCGCAGCCGGCCGAGCACCTCGAGCAGGTCCGGGTCGATCCCGTGCACGCCCGCCTCGAGCTCGGCGCGCTCGCCCTCGGCGACCATCGTCGCCTCGACCTCCGCCTTCGCCTTCTCGTAGGCCTCCTCGATCGTCGCCGGCTGGATCCGCCCGTCGGCGATCAGCCGCTCGAGCATCAGCCTGGCGATCTCGCGGCGAACGCCGTCGAAGCTCGAGACGACGACGGCGTTCGGGGTCTCGTCGATGATCAGATCGACGCCGGTCAGCGACTCGATCGCGCGGATGTTGCGGCCCTCGCGGCCGATGATCCGGCCCTTCATCTCCTCGCTGGGGAGCTCGATCAGCCGGGTCGTCGTCTCGCTCGCGTGGGTTCCGGCGAGCCGGCCCATCGCGATCGAGAGGATGTTGCGGGCCCGGCGATCGGCGTCGCGCTTGGTCTCCTCGTCGATCTGCGAGCAGGACCCGGCCGGCCTGGCGGCGGGCGTCGTGTTCGACGTCGGCGATCAGCATCTGCTTGGCCTGCGGTGGCGGTCAGGCCGGAGAGCCGCTCGAGCTCCTTGCGCTGGACCTGCTTCTGGCGCTTCAGCTCCTCGGCCTGGCCCTCGAGATTGCGCTCGCGGTCGGCGAGGGCGCGCTCGCGGCGCTCGATCTCGGCGAGCTGCAGGCGGGCCGCCTCGGCATCGTGGAGGGCCCGCTCCTGGAGCCGGGCGATCTCCTCGCGGCGGGCCCGCAGGTCGGCCGCGTCCGCCGCCCCCGCGTCCTCGCCGGCGCGGCCGCGGCCGGACTGGACGGCGAGCGAGCCGGATCGGCAGCCGAGAGCGGCTGGGCTCTGCCGGGCGTTCCCGGCTCGCGAGCTTTCTCCTGCCCCGCCGCTCCATCCCGGTCGATGGTAGTGCGTCGCGCGCCGGAGCGGAACCGATCAGGCAGCGCGCGGATCCGCTCCCTCCGGCGCGGCGGACCGCCTCGTAGGCGAGCTCGTAGTCGTAGCCGCGCCTGGTCAGGTGAGCGAGAGGCGCGAGCGCGGGCGCGCTCGTCGTCGAGGTCCTCGCCCCTGGCGCCGGACCAGCTCGACCGCCCGCTCGAGCTCGGCCTCGCGGGGCTCGGCGGCGGCGCGTTCGGCGAGCGCGCGCTCCGACCCCGCGTTCGGCGAGCGCCGCGGCGATCCGATGGCCGCCCCAGCCCGACAGCTCCCGCTTGTCGGCGGCGTAGGCGTGGGCGAACCGCTCGTCGTCGAGCTCGCCGATCTCGACCAGCTCCGCGATCACCTCCTCGATGAGAGCCTCGCCGTAGCCGCGCTCGGTCAGCCAGCGATGCAGCTCGCCGGCGGTGCGCTCGCGGCGCCGCAGCGCCCCGAGCGCCTTGCTCAGGGCGTCCTGCAGCTCACGATCGGCGTCGTGCCACCGGCCAACGCCGGCGCCGCGCGGCGTCGGCTACGCGGCCTCCGGGCTCTCGTCGGCGGCGATCTCGTGCGGCGGGGTCCGGGTCGGGCCGGGCGCCCGCTCGACGCCGACCGCGGCGTAGATCTTGCTCCTCGATCTCGTCGGCCATCTCCGGGTTCTCGGCCAGGAACTGCTTGGAGTTGTTCCTTCCCTGCCCGAGGCGGGTCTCGCCGTAGGAGAAGAACGAGCCGGACTTGGTGACGATGTCGTGGTCGACGCCGAGGTCGAGCAGGCAGCTCTCGTTGGAGATGCCGGCGCCGTACTCGACGTCGAACTCGGCCTGCTTGAAGGGCGCCGCGACCTTGTTCTTGACGACCTTGACCCGGACCCGGTTGCCGACCGCCTCGGTGCCCTCCTTGAGGGTCTCGATCCGGCGCAGGTCGAGCCGCTGCGACGAGTAGAACTTCAGCGCCCGCCCGCCCGGCTGGGTCTCGGGGCTGCCGAAGCTGACCCCGATCTTCTCGCGGATCTGGTTCGTGAACAGGCAGACGGTCTTCGCCCGGTTGAGGTTGCCGGCGAGCTTGCGCAGCGCCTGCGACATCAGCCGCGCCTGCAGGCCGACCTGGACCTCGCCCATCTGGCCCTCGAGCTCGACCCGCGGCGTCAGCGCCGCGACCGAGTCGATCGCGACGAGGTCGACGGCGCCGGAACGGGTCAGGACGTCGACGATCTCGAGCGCCTGCTCGCCGTAGTCGGGCTGGGAGATCAGCAGCTCGTCGGTGTCGACGCCGATCCGCCGTGCGTAGACCGGGTCGATCGCGTGCTCGGCGTCGACGAACGCGCAGACGCCGCCACGGGCCTGGGCCTGGGCGATGATGTGGTAGATCGAGCGTCGTCTTGCCCGAGGACTCCGGGCCGAAGATCTCGACGATCCGCCCCTTCGGGACGCCGCCGACGCCGAGCGCGAGGTCGAGCGAGATCGCCCCGGTCGGGATCGTCTCGACGTCCATCACGGTCTTGCTGCCGAGCTTCATCACCGCGCCGGCGCCGAACTCGCGCTCGATCTGGCGTGACGGCCGCCTTCAGGGCGGCGTCCTTGGCCTTGGCGTCCTTCGAGCCGGCCTCGATCGGGGTCGGCTTGTTTCGCTGCTGCCATTCTCAAATCTCCTAATCCGCCGCCACGGCGGCAGTCGAATCGGCCGGGGTGCCGTGGAAATGCCCCCGGAACCGGAGTGCCACAAAGCTAGAGCGCGTCCCGGACGGACCGAACATGTGTTGGGCCCCCCGCGGTCGCCTCCCGCGAGCGCTAGGGGCGGCGCGTCCGCGCGAATGGGACGCGGATCGGTGCCGATTCGACATCACGCGAAGGTCAATAGTCTGTCCGCTGATGAACGCGCCGCAGGCCGATGCCGGAGGTCGAGGGCGTCGCCCACGAGTTCCACGACGTCGGTGGCCTGCGCATGCACGTCGCCGTCGCCGGCCGCGCCGACGGCGAGCCCCTCGTCCTGCTCCACGGCTGGCCCCAGCACTGGTACGCATGGCGGCGCCTGATCGGCCCGCTCAGCGAGCGCTACCGCGTCTACTGCCCCGATCTGCGCGGGTTCGGCTGGAGCGACGCTCCCCGTGGCAGCTATCTGAAGGCGGAGCTGGCGGCCGACGTGCTCGGGCTGCTCGACGTGCTCGGGCTCGAGCGGGTCCGCCTCGCCGGTCACGACTGGGGCGGCTTCGTCGGCTTCCTGCTCTGCCTCGACGCGCCCGAGCGGATCTCCCACTTCGCCGCCGCCGGCATCAGCCATCCCTGGGTCCGCCGCGAGAGCGGCGTCGGCGCGGCGGTCAAGCTCGCCCGGCGGCTCGCCTACATGGCGCTGATCGCCTCGCCGCTGCTCGGCGGCCAGGTCGTCCGGCGCGTGCCGGCATTCACCAGGGCGGTCTTCCGGGCGAGCGCCGCCGATCCCGGCCGGACCTGGAGCGAAGCCGACCTCGACACCTACGTCTCGCAGTGGAGCGAGCCCGACCGCGCCGCCGCCTGCGTCGCCCTCTACCGCTCGTTTCTGACCCGCGAGCTGCGGCAGATCGCCTCCGGTGAGTTCCGCGACCGGACGATGGCGACGCCGGCGCTGCAGTTCGTCGGCGCCGCCGATCCGGTCATCCGCCCCGACGAGCAGGGCGGCTGCCGAGGAGAACGCGCCGCAGCTCAGGCTCGTCGTCGGTCCCCGACGCCGGCCACTGGCTGCCCGAGGAGGCGCCGGAGGCGTTGCTGGAGCCGATGCTGGAGCTCTACGCCGGCCCCGGCGCGGCGGTCTCAGACCGGTAGGTCCTCGCCGATCAGCAGCCTCCTGATCATGTGCATGGCGACGCTCGCCGAGCGGTCGCGGACGTCGTCGCGGCTGCCCGGCAGCTTCGGGTCCCGGGCCAGCTCGTTGCCGTCGGCGTCGACGACGCAGATGCAGACGTAGCCGACCGGCTTCTCCTCGGTGCCGCCGCCGGGCCCGGCGATGCCGGTGATGCCGACGCCGAGCTCGGCGCCGAACCGCTCGATCGCGCCCCGGGCCATCGCCTCGGCGACCTCCGGCGAGACGGCGCCGTCGGGCGGCGATCAGCTCCGCCGGCACGCCGAGCAGATCGGTCTTGGCAGCGATCGGAGTAGGCGACGACGCCGCCGCTGAAGTAGGCGGAGGCTCCCGGGAGGTCGGTCAGCCGGGCGGCCAGCAGCCCGCCGGTGCACGACTCCGCGAGGGCGATCGAGCGGCCCGGCGAGCAGCCCGGCGACGAGCTCGTCGATGCTCTCGCCCCGCTCGGTGTAGATGAAGCGGCCGTGGCGCTCGCGAAGGGCGACGAACAGCGACTCGCGCAGCGCCGTGGTCGGTCGCCCGGTAGCGGACGTCGATCTCGAGCTCGGATCCGCGCCGCAGGCAGGTCGTGATCTCGAGCGGATCGAGATCGACGTCGCGCTCGATCTCCCGCAGGGTCTTCGCCAGCGTCGACTCCGGGATGCCGAACATCTTCATCGTCTCGACCGCGTAGCTGTCGGCGCGGCCGAGCACCGCGGCGACGGGAGCGGCGGCGACCGCGGCCGGCCACATCGCCTGCAGCTCCCGCGGTGGGCCCGGCAGCACGATCACGATCGGGCCGCCGGCCTCGACGACGAGGCCCGGCGCCGTCCCGGCCGGATCGAGGGCGATCGACCCCTCCGGCACCATCGCCTGCTTGCGGGTGCCGTCGCGCAGTCCCTCGGGGTCGAACTTCATCCGCCGCGCGAAGCCGGCGACGATCTCGGCGATCCGCCTCTCCATCGCCTCGTCGAGGATCATCTCGCGGCCGGCGAAGCCGGCGACGACCTCGGCGGTCAGGTCGTCGGCGGTCGGCCCGAGTCCGCCGGTCGTGACGATCAGGTCGACCGCCGGCCGAGCGCAGGAATTCGAGCGCTCCGCGCAGGTCCTCGGGTCGATCGCCGACGCAGACGATGTGGGCGACCTCGCAGCCGAGCTCGCCGAGCCGCTCCGAGACCCAGGGGCCGTTGCGGTCGGTGACCCGGCCGGTCAGCACCTCGGTGCCGGTCACGACGATTCCCGCCCTGACGCTCACGGGCAGTCCGGTCCCGCGTAGGCGATCTCCCTGATCCCGTCCTGGTCGGCCTCGTAGCTGGCGTCGCCGCCGGCGTCGAGCTTCTCCTTGTCACCGCCCGCCTTCAGCTTCACCGAGCCGCCGCCGACGAGGTCGAGCCGGTAGCGCTTCTCGCCGCTGAACTCCTCGGTGGCGCCGACGGTGAGGACCTGGGAGTCGACCAGCGCCTCGCCACCGGCGACGAGGCAGATCCGCGTCGTCGTCAGCGGTTCGACGCTGAGGTCGATCGGCTTCCGCTTCTGCTTGTCCTCCTTGCCGGCCTGGCCGTCGCGCTTGTTGACCTTTCCGTTGCCCTTCGCCTTGCCGACCGGCTTCACACGCGCCGGCTTCTCGTCGCCGCCGCCGGTGAGGCCGATCACGGCGAGGATCGCCAGCAGGACGACGACCCCGGCGCCGATCGCGACGATCCAGCCGCTGCGCGAGGGCGGGCGCGTCCCCGGAGCCCGGCGGTTGCTGAGCACCGGCTCGGGGGTCGCGGCGGCGGCGGGCTCCTCCCAGCTGCGCCGGTAGCGGTCGGCGAGTGCCTCGCCGTCGAGGCCGAGGATCTGCCCGTAGGTGCGCAGGAAGCCGCGCACGTAGGCAGGCGCCGGCAGCACCTCCCAGTCCTCGGCCTCGAGCGCCCGCAGATAGCGGGTGCGGATCTTGGTCCGCTCCTCGGCCTCCTTGATGTCCATGCCGAGGCGGCGGCGCGCATCCTTCAGCGTCGCGCCGATGCCGGGTCCCGGCGTTTGGTCGTAACGGCTCATCGGCGCTTCAGTATTGCGAGGTACGGGACCCGGGAACCTGCCGGCGGACGACCGCCGGTCGCTCAGCCCGGGATCGTCTCGAGGCCGGCGCCCTCGGTGCCGGGTCCATCGCCGGGGTCGCCGCCACCGGCGAGGATCCGCGGGACGTCGGCCGCGCCGATCAGCACCTGGCGCGGCTTCGACCCCTCGTAGCCGGAGATGACGCCGCGGCGCTCGAGCATGTCGATCAGCCGGCCGGCGCGCGTGTAGCCGACCCGGAGCCGGCGCTGGATCATCGACACCGAGGCCGTCTCGGTCTCGACGCAGATCCGGACCGCGTCCGCGAGCAGGTCGTCCTCGTCGGGGGAGAACTCGCCGCCGCCGTCCCCGTCGACGTCAACGGGGGCCTTCTCGACGAGCAGCTCCTGATCGAAGCTCGGCTCGCCCTGCTTGGCCCAGAACGAGACGACGCGGGCGATCTCCTCCTCGGTCACGAAGGCGCCCTGGACCCGCTGCAGCTTCGAGGATCCGACCGGCCGGAACAGCATGTCGCCCTGGCCGAGCAGCGACTCGGCGCCGCCCTGGTCGAGGATCACCCGGGAATCGACCTGGGAGGCGACCGCGAAGCCGATCCGGGCTGGGATATTGACCTTGATCGTGCCGGTGATCACGTCGGTCGACGGACGCTGGGTGGCGAGCAGCAGGTGGATGCCGACCGCCCTCGACTTCTGAGCGAGGCGGATGATCGAGTCCTCGACCTCGCCCGGGGCGACCATCATCAGGTCGGCGAGCTCGTCGATCACGCAGAGGATGTGCGGCAGCGGCGCCTCGCCGGCCTTGGCGCGGATCCGGTTCAGCTCCTCGAGGTTGCGGCCGCGGGCCTTGCCCATGACCGTGTAGCGGGACTCCATCTCGGCGACGAGGTTCTCGAGGACGTTCGATGCGACCCGGGCGTTGGTCACGACCGGCGTCAGCAGATGCGGCACCGAGTCGTAGTGGTTGAGCTCGACCTGCTTGGGGTCGACGAGGACGAGCCGCAGCTCGTTCGGCGACGCGTGCAGGAGCATCGAGGTGAGGATCGCGTTGACCGAGCCGGACTTGCCGGAGCCGGTCGTGCCGGCGACGAGCACGTGCGGCATCTTCGCGAGGTCCATCGAGACGGCCTGGCCGGAGATGTCCTTGCCGAGCCACGACAGCAGCGGCGAGGCTCCGTCGGGGCGTCCCTGGTAGATGTCGCCGAGCCGGACCATCTTCCGACGCGTGTTCGGGACCTCGACTCCGACCGCCTTCTTGCCGGGGATCGGGGCGAGGATGCGGATGTCGGTCGAGGCGAGCGCGTAGGCGAGGTCGTCCTTGAGCTGGGCGATCTTGCCGACCTTCGTGCCCGGCGCCAGCTGCAGCTCGTAGCGGCTCACGTGCGGGCCGGTGACGGTGCCGATCAGCTTCGCCTCGATCTTGAAATGGCTGAGCACCTCGAGCAGCGCTCGGGCGGTCTTCTCCATCTCGCGGCGGTCCGGACCGCGGTCCTTCTCGTCGTTGCCGCGCCGCAGCAGCTTCGGTGGCGGGTTGCGGTAGTCGATCTCCTCCGACTCGGTGATGCCGCCGCGCTTCGCTCCCTGCGGGGTCCGGGTGATCTCGCCCTCGGCCGCGGGCTCGGCCGCAACCGGCTCCGGCTCATGCTCCTCCTCCGGCTCCTCCTCGACGAAGCCGTCGTCGTCGAACGCATGCTCGGCGGTTCCGGGAGCGGATTCGCCGTCGCCGTCCTCCGCCTCGGCTGCGGTGGCGAGATCGATCTCGTCGGTCTCGTCTTCGCTGCCGAGTGGGATCGTCAGGGCGCCGGCCGCGAACTCGTCCTCGCCGTCGTCGGGGAAGTGGCGAGTCGTCCAGCCGTCGCCGACCTGCTCGCCGCCCCGATCGCGGCGGGCGCGGACCGAGCGGGCCATCTCGCCGGTCGCGTGCCCGGCTCGTCCCGCCGCCTCGGCTCCGGAGCCGAGCAGGCTGACCAGCGGCCGCCCGCTCAGCAGCAGGATGCCGCTGAGGACCATCAGGACGGCGATGATGTGAGCTCCGACGCGCTGAAACAGCGTCGTCGAGGCCCAGTAGAGGGACTCGCCGAGTACGCCGCCGTGGGCCTTGAAGAAGTCGGGGTCGAAGAGCTCGCCGCGAGCCGGCTGGTCGGGGCCGAGCCCGGCGGTGCCGGCGGCGAAGGCGAGCAGCAGGCCGGCGACGAGCAGGATCGCCCCGGCGTTGATCGTGCCCGGGTAGCGCATCAACGGCCGGATCACGAGCGCCAGCCCACAGCCGGCGAGCAGCATCGGCACCGCGTAGGAGACGGCTCCCCCGGTCCAGGTCAGCGCGACCTCGAGCCCGGAGCCGCCGAGGCCGCCGTCCCAGCCCGCGTAGAGCACGAAGCCGAGGTAGAGGGCGAGGGCGAGCAGGGCGAGGCCGATCAGGTCGAGATGACGCTGCTCGAGCTCGCGCGGTGCGGCAGGGGTCTTGCGCGCAAGGGGCTTCTTCCCCCGCTTCGGGGAGGGCTTCCTGCTGCGCGCCTTCGGTCGCAGAAATGGCTTTGCTGGCATCCGCCCTCCCCTTCGACGCGTCGCGCCCGTCCCCTGCGCGGGCCGCCGCACGGCCCGGCGGCGGCGTTGCCGGCGGCGGCCGGGCGCCGGAGCCGCGGGCGGCTGTCTTTAGAATCGCTGCGATGAGCGAAGCCGACACCCTGATCGGGCGCGTCCTCGTCGTCGAGGACGACGAGGACATCGCCGACGTCCTGCGCCGTTCCCTCCGCCAGGAGGGCCACGAGGTGCGCACGGCCGGCGACGGCGAGGAGGCGCTCAGCATGGCCGCCGAGTTCGTCCCCGACCTGGTCATCCTCGATCTCGGCCTGCCCCGCCTCGACGGCGTCGAGGTCTGCCGCAAGCTGCGCGCCGCCGGCGACGTGCCGATCCTGATCCTCACCGCCCGCTCCGACACCGGCGACCGCGTCGAGGGCCTCGACGCCGGCGCCGACGACTATCTCGTCAAGCCGTTCGAGCGAGCCGAGCTGCTGGCGCGGATGCGGGCGCTGCTGAGGCGCCGGCCGCCGCGCGGAACGGCGTCGCTGACCGTCGGCGACCTGGTGCTCAACCCGGGAACGCGGGAGGTGACGCGCGGGGAGCGCGTCGTCGACCTGACAAACCGCGAGTTCGAGCTGCTCGAGTTCCTGATGCGGAACGAGCGGCTGGTGATCTCGCGCGAGCGCCTGCTCGAAGAGGTCTGGGGTTATGACCCGACCTCGATGACGAACACGATCGACGTGTTCATCAGCAATCTCAGGCGTAAGCTCGAAGAGGGAGGGGAGGAACGGATCCTGCACACCAAGCGGGGTGCCGGCTACGTGGTCAGAGCGTGAGCCGATGAACCCGCTGCGGGGCCTCAAGCACCTCTACGGCCGCTCCCGGCGGTTGCCGGTGCGGGTGCGGATCGCGATCGTCTCGGCGACCCTGACCGCGGTCATCCTCGTCGGCTTCGCCGTCGTCGTCGGCCGCCTCGTCACCGACCGCCTCCACGCCGACTTCGCCAGCCAGCTCACCGGCAACGTGGCGAAGCTGGCGAACGGGGTCCGTTTCGACGTCCAGAACGGGCGCCTGGTGATCCTCAACCCGGACATCGCCGAGCTGGCCCTCGCCAGCGACGCCGAGATCCGGATCGTCGGCTCCGACGGGACCGTGCTCAGCCAGACCTCGAACGCCGCCGACTTCGGAGCGCCCGATCCCTCCCGGGTCGTCTCGGCCGGGCCGCTCAAGGTCGCCTCCGCCCAGATCTTCACCAACACGGCGATCGGCGGCTCGCCGCCGGTCCTCTACGCCCAGTACGGGCGGCCCGAGTCGTCGGTCGACGACACGATCGGCCGGCTCTGGCTGTTCCTCGGCGCCGGCGTCGTCGTCGGCACGCTGCTCGCCGGCATCGCCGGGATGGCGGTCGCGAACCGGGCGATGCGGCCGATCTCGGCGCTGACCGCCGCCGCCGGCGACATCGCCACGACCCGCGACCCGTCGCGGCGGATTCCCGAGCCGGAGAGCGACGACGAGGTCGCCGAGCTGGCCCGGACGCTCGACCAGATGCTCCGCGAGCTCGATGCCGCGCGCTCGGAGACCGAGAGCACGATCAGGCGCCAGCGCGAGTTCGTCGCCGATGCCTCGCACGAGCTGCGGACGCCGCTGACCAGCATCCTCGCCAACCTCGAGCTGCTCGAGCAGTCGCTCGCCGGCGACGCGACCGCCGACGAGGACGAGACGGCGGCCGTCGCCTCGGCGCTGCGCAGCTCGAAACGGATGAACCGGCTCGTCGGCGACCTGCTGCTGCTCGCCCGCGCCGACGCCGGCCGGGTCGGCAGCCGCGTCGAGTGCGACCTGGCGATGATCGCCGCCGAGGCGATCGAGGAGGTCTCGCCGGTGACCGACGGCCACGCCTTCACGACCGATCTGCACGGCTCGGCGCCGATCCACGGCAACCCCGACGAGCTGCACCGGATGGTTCTCAACCTGCTCGAGAACGCGATCCGCCACACGCCGGCCGGCACCGCCGTCGAGGTCGGGCTCGGCGAGGGCGATGGCGTCGCCGTGCTGACCGTCAGCGACGACGGGCCGGGCCTCCCGGCGGGCATGGAGACGCAGATCTTCGACCGCTTCGTCCGCGGCGAGGGGCCCGCCGACCGCACCTCCCGCAACGGCACCGGCACCGGGCTCGGGCTCTCGATCGTCCGCGCCGTGGCGGTCAGCCACGGCGGCGGAGTCTCGGCGGGCAGCGGCCCCACCGGCGGCGCCCGCTTCGAGGTCCGCCTCCCCCTCGCCGGGTCCGAGAAAGTTTGACCGAACTCTTTACCGCCCTTGAGCAGACGTTTAGGCCCGCGTCCGAATATCACCTACGGACGAGACAACAGCCACCCGGTCCTCCCCAAAATCGACCGTGGTGGCACCTGATTGGCCAGCCTGAGCCAATTGCAGCCCGCCGGATCCCCCTCCCTGATCCGGCGGGCTTTCTTCTGCCCCACCCCCGATCCCTGACGCCTCCACCACCCCACCGCGAGGTCGAGGAAAGGGGCAATAATCACCGGTTACCTCGACCTCGGCGGGCGGGCCGCGGCGGGTCGGATCCGCCGACCGCACCGCGACGCGAGGCTGAGCGGGGATGCCGGCCGAGTCGTCTAGACCTCGATGACGACCGGCAGGACCATCGGACGGCGCCGGAGTCGCTTGTAGACGAATTTCGCGACCGCGTCGTGGACGTCCTGGCGGATCATCGCCGGCTCGCGGACCTTGCCGCGGAGCGCGTCCTCGAGCTTGTCCTCGACGACGTCGGCGAGCTCGTCGAGCAGCCGCTCGCTGTCGTCGCCGTCCTGCATCGGCACGCCGCGGAAGGTGATCTCCGGATCGGCGGCGACCTCGCCGTCCTCGATCGAGACCGTCGCGACGACGATCACGAGGCCGTCGGCTGAGAGGGTCCGGCGGTCCCGCAGCGCCGCATCGTCGGGCTCGCCGAGCTCGAGGCCGTCGACGAAGATCATCCCGGCGCCGATGTCGTCGCCGAGCCGGGCGCCCTTGGCGTCGATCTCGAGCGGCACGCCGTTGCGGGAGCGGAAGATCCGGTCGGGGTCGACCCCGACCGACTCGGCCAGCATCGAGTGCAGGCGGATCCGCTTGAAGTCGCCGTGGACCGGCATCACGTACTGCGGCCGGGTCAGGTTCAGCATCAGCTTCATGTCCTCCTGATAGCCGTGCCCGGAGGCGTGGATCGGGGCATCGGCGGCGGTGATCACCCGAGCGCCGATCTCGAAGATCCGGTCGATCGTCTCGTTGACCGAGCGCTCGTTGCCGGGCACCGGCGTCGCCGAGAAGACGACCGTATCGCCGGAGTGGAGCTGGACGTCGCGGTGCTCGCCGTGGGCCATCCGCCGCAACGCCGACAGCGGCTCGCCCTGGCTGCCGGTCGAGATCGCGATCACCTCCTCGTCGGGGAAGTCCTCGATCTCACGGGGCTGGATCAGCAGGTCGGCGGGCGCGTTGGCGATGCCGAGGTTCGACGCGATGTTGAAGTTCTTCCGCATCGAACGACCGACCAGCGCGACCTTGCGGCCGAGCGCGTCGGCGGCGTCGACGACCTGTTGGACGCGGTGGACGTTGGAAGCGAAGCAGGTGACGATGATCCGCCCGTCGCAGCGCGAGAAGGTCTCGAGCAGCGCCGGGCCGACGCTCGACTCCGAGGTAGCGACGCCGGGACGGTCAGCGTTGGTCGAGTCGCCGCAGAGACAGAGCAGACCCTCGTCGCCGAGCCGCGCCAGGCGGGCGAAGTCGGCCGGCCTGCCGTCGACCGGGGTCTGGTCGAACTTGTAGTCGCCGGTAACGAGGATCGTCCCCACCTCGGTGGTGATGGCGACGGCGCAGGCGTCGGGGATCGAGTGCGACATGTGGACCATCTCGATCTCGAAGCCGCCGGCCTCGACGACCTTGCCGGGCTCGAGGTCGCGCAGCGGCACGTCCTTGAGCTTGTGCTCCTCGATCTTCGAGCGGACCATGCCGATCGTCAGCCGGCCGCCGTAGATGGCCGGCGGGATGCCGATCTCGCGGAGCACGTAGGGCAGGGCGCCGACGTGGTCCTCGTGACCGTGGGTGAGCACGATCGCCTCGATGTCGTCGATCCGGCCGCGCAGGTAGGAGAAGTCGGGCAGGACGAGGTCGATGCCGAGCATCTCGGCGGTCGGGAACATCAGCCCCGTGTCGACGATCACGATCTTGCCGCCGTACTCGACGACGGTCATGTTCTTGCCGATCTCGCCGAGCCCGCCGAGCGGCAGGATCCGCAGCTTGCCGCTCACGCGACCACCTCGAGATCGAGCTGGACGAGGGCGTCGCGGACGACGGCGCGCTGGGCGTCGTCGAGCGGCACCATCGGCAGCCGCATTCGTTCTGAACAGATACCAAGCATTTGCAGTGCTCCCTTGATCGGAATTGGGTTGGTGGTGACCGTGAGGGCCTCGAACAGCGGTTCCAGGGTCGCGTTGAGCGCCCTGGCCGCGTCGGCCTCCCCGGCTTCGAAGAGTCTGTGGATCTCGGCCATCCGCGGCCCGACGACGTGCGAGGCGACGCAGATGCCGCCGGTCCCGCCGAGCTCGAGGCAGCGCAGGAACACGTCGTCGTTGCCGGCCAGGACCTCGAGCCCGTCGATCGCGCCGAGATCGTCGTTGTTGGCCTGCTTGACGGCGTGGACGTTGTCGATCGTGGCGAGGTCGGCGAGTTGCTCGGGCGGGACGTTGATCACGGTCCGGCCGGGGATGTTGTAGAGGATGATCGGCTTCTCGGTGACCGCCGCGATCGCTTCGACGTGCGCCCTGATCCCGGCCGGGTTCGGCTTGTTGTAGTAGGGGGTGACGACGAGCATCGCGTCGGCGCCGGCGACGTCCGCGGCGTGGGTCAGCGCCACCGAGTGGCGGGTGTCGTTGGTCCCGGTGCCGCAGATCAGCAGGGTCGCCTCCCCCACCTCGGCGCGGACGGCCTCGAGCAGGGCGATCTGCTCGCGGTCGTCGAGCGTCGCCGCCTCGCCGGTGCTGCCGGCGACGACGAGCCCGTCGGAGCCGCTCTCGAGCAGGTGGACGGCGAGCTTCGCCGCGGCCGCGAAGTCGACGTCGCCGTTGCCGTCGAACGGCGTCGCCATCGCGGTCAGAACACCGCCGAACTCACTCATGGGATGAAGATATCTAGCCCGCGAAAACCGGCGGCGTCCGGTCCGCCCAGGGAGCGGCCTTCTCGAGCTGTGCCGCGAGCCGGATCAGCAGGTCCTCGCGGCCGAACGCGCCGACGAGCTGGATGCCGACGGGAACGCCCTCGTCGGTCCAGTGCAGCGGCACCGAGATCGCCGGCTGGCCGGTGATGTTGAAGAGCGCCGTGAAGGCGCCCGAGGGCAGGCAACGGGTGAACGCCGACATCGGATCGTCGGCGCCGGTGTCGATGACGCCGAGCGGCGGCGCGATCTCGGCCATCGTCGGCGTCAGCAGGACGTCGTAGCCGGTCGCGTACCAGCCGGCGACGACCCGGCTCAGGCCCTGGTGGATGGCGACGTCGAGCAGGTATCGGCCCGATGTCCGCTCGTGGCCGATCTGCGCCATCGTCCAGGTCAGTGGCTCGACGTCGTGTTCGGTGATCGGGCGGCCGAGCAGCATGCCGAGCTGGGTCAGCGTTGCCGCCTGGCCGGCGGCCCAGCGGGTCAGGAAGCTGTCCTCGATGTCGGGACCGCCCTCGCCGGCGGGCATCATGTCGAGCGGGTTCCCCTCGTCGATCTCGTGGCCGAGCGACTCGAGCAGCTTCGCGGCCTTGTCGACCGCGGCGCGACAGGGAGCCGCAACCTCGACCCCCTCGACGGCGGGGCGCTTCATGATTCCGATCCGCAGGCCGCCGCTCTCGTCGCCGAGCTCGTCCGTGTAGGGCCGTGTCGGCGCCGGCGCGACGTAGGGGTCCCCCGGCGCCGATCCGTGAACCGCCTCGAGCAGCCGCGCCGTGTCACGCACCGATCGCGACACGCAGAGCTCGACCGTGACCCCCGACATGTTGTCGCCGATCATCGGCCCCTCGCTGATCCGCTGCCGGGTCGGCTTCAGGCCGACCAGCCCGTTGTTCGACGCCGGGATGCGGATCGATCCGCCGCCGTCGTTGGCATGCGCCATCGGCACGATCCCGGCGGCGACGGCGGCTCCGGAGCCGCCGCTCGAGCCGCCCGGGGAGCGGTTCGTGTCCCAGGGGTTCTTCGTCGCCCCGTATGCCTTCGGCTCGGTCGTCGCGACGATCCCCAGCTCGGGCGTGTTCGTCTTGCCGATCGTGACCAGGCCCGCCGCGCGGAAGCGCTCGGCCAGGGTCGTGTCGACCGGCGAGTGGAAGTTGGCCTCCTTGAGGACCTTCATGCCCATGTGCAGCGGCTCGCCTGCGTTGGCGGCGCCGAGGTCCTTGAGCAGGAACGGCACGCCCTTGAACGGCCCGTCGGGCAGCTCGCCCGCGGCCCGTTCGCGGGCCGGGCCGGAGAGGTCGTGGATGATCGCGTTGAGCTCCGGGTTGACCCGCTCGGCGCGCTCGATCGCGGCGTCGATCAACTCCGCCGGGCTGGCCTCGCCGGTGCTGACCAGCTCCGCCTGCGCGGTTGCGTCGATTCGTGCAAGGTCGCTCAAGTTCCTCTTCCTTCCTCCGGGGGGGGTCGGCCCTAGAGTATGGCCTCGAGGCCGACGGTCAGCGGCTCGGGGAGCGATCCGACCCTGCGGCAGGCGAGGACGACGCCGGGCATGAACGAGCTGCGGTCGATCGAATCGTGGCGGATCGAGAGCGTCTGACCCTCGCCGCCGAAGATGACCTCCTGGTGGGCGACAAGGCCCGGCAGCCGCACCGAGTGGATCGGCTCGTGGACGTGGGCTCCGGCGGCGGCCAGCAGCTCCGCCGTCCGCACGGCGGTTCCCGACGGCTTGTCGAGCTTGCCGTCGTGATGGAGCTCGACGATCTCGACCTCGGGCATGAACTCGGCCACGCGGCGGCCGACCTCCATCATCAGCACGGCCCCGATCGCGAAGTTGGGGGCGACGAATGCGCGTCCCCCCTCGCCGTCGTTCCAGTGGTCGGTCGCGCACTTGCGGAGCTTTTCGAGGTCGAAGCCGGTCGTGCCGATGACGACGCTGACGCCGGCGTGCAGGCACAGGTGGGCGTTCGGAAGCGCCTCGTCGGGCACGGTGAAGTCGACGACGACGTCGGTGTCGGCGAGGACGTCGCCGAGCTCGGTGCCGAGGGCCGGATCGGCCCGGCCGCTGAGCTCGAGCCCGTCGGCGGCCTCGACGGCGGCGCAGACGGTCGCGCCCATCCGCCCGGCGGCGCCCGCGACGGCGACTCTGACCGGATCGGCCATCAGCCGGCGAGGGCCGGGCTGAAGGGGCTGACCGCGGCGCGGAAGCAGTCCTCGTCGGCGCCGATGCAGGCGGCGGAGATCGACTCGGCGGCGTAGAGCTCGGCGGCGAGGGCGGCGACGTCGTCGATCGTCACCGCGTCGATCCTGGCGATGATCTCGTCGATGCTGAGCAGCGGCAGGTCGAACAGCGTCGCGTTCGCGTTGCGGCTCATCCGCGCCGACGTCGACTCGAGGACCAGGACCGTGCGCCCCTTGACGTGCTCCTTGGCGCGCTCGAGCTCGGCGGCGCCGACCGGCTCGCTGCGCAGCGACTCGAGCTCGGCGGCGATCACCTCGCAGGCCTCGGCGACGTTGTCCTCGCGGGTGCCGACGTACATCGCGACCGTGCCCTGGTCGGCGAACTGCGACGAGTAGGAGCCGACCGAGTAGGCGAGCCCGCGCTTCTCGCGGACCTCGCGGAACAGCCGCGAAGAGCTCGACCCGCCGAGGATCGTGTCCATGACGTTGAGGACGAAGCGGCGCTCGTCGCTGCGGCTGATGCCGGGGGCGCCGAAGCAGATGTGGTACTGCTCGGTCTCCTTCGGGTAGAACCGCAGCTGCCCGCCCGGCGCCGCCGGGCCGCCGTTGGCGACCGGGACCTCGCCGAGCCGCGGCTGCAGATAGCTGCCGGCGAGGTCGACGATGCGGTCGTGCTCGAGGCTGCCGCTCGCCGAGACGACGATGTTGGAGCTGACGTAGCGCGCCTGGTGGTAGGCGGAGATCTCCGGGATCGGGATCGAGCCGATCACGTCGGCGGTGCCGAGGATCCGCCGTCCGAGCGGCGCGTCGCCGTAGATCGCGTCGGCGAGCACGTCGTGGACGCGATCGGAGGGCTCGTCCTCGTACATAGCGATCTCCTCGATCACGACCTGCCGTTCGGAATCGATATCCGGGAAGGTCGGCTTCAGGAACATCTCGGCGAGCAGATCGATGGCCTTCTCGGTGTGCTCGTCGAGGAACCGCGAGTAGAGCTGCGTCGTCTCCTTGCTGGTCGCGGCGTTCGTCGCCGCGCCGAGGCCGTCGAAGTACTCGGAGATCTCGATCGCCGAGTACCGCTCCGTCCCCTTGAACAGCAGGTGCTCGAGGAAGTGCGAGACGCCGGCCTGCGCCGGGGCCTCGTCGCGGGAGCCGGTGCGGACCCAGAGCCCGAGGGCGACCGAGCGGACCGCGGGTACGGTCTCGGTGACGACCTTGAGGCCGCCATCGAGTTCGGTCAGCTCGACGCCTTCGGGAAGGGTCACGTCCTCCGGCTCCTAGTCGCGGCGCCGGCGCTCGCGATCGCCGCCGCGGTCCCGACCGCCACGTCCGCCGCGGTCCCGACCGCCACGTCCGCCGCGGTCACCACCACCGCCGCCGCGCGGGCCACGATCACCGCTGCCGACCGCCGCCAGCTCCTCCTTCGACTTCCCGGCAACCTGCGGGTCGTCGGAGCGCCGCAGGCCGATCCGGCCGCGCTCGCGGTCGACCTCGACCACGGTCACGTCGAGCTCGTCGCCCTGGCTGAGCACGTCCTCGACGGTGTCGACCCGCTCACCCGGCTTGACCGCCGAGATGTGCAGGAGGCCGTCCGTGCCCTTGACTAGCTCGACGAAGGCGCCGAAGGTCGTGGTCTTGACGACCTTGCCCTTGAACGTGTCGCCGACCTCGGCCTCGCGGGTCATCGCCTCGATCTGCTTGATGCAGGACTCGACGAGCTCGCCGTTGGCGGCGTAGACGCGGATCGTGCCGTCGTCCTCGACGTCGATCTGCGCCTCGAACTCCTCGGAGAGGCCGCGGATCGTCTCGCCGCCCTTGCCGATCACGGCGCCGATCTTCTCCGGGTCGATCTTGATCGACTCGATCCGCGGCGCGGTCGGGCTGAGCTGCTCGCGCGGCCCGTCGATCGACTCCGCCATCTTGCCGAGGATGAAGAGCCTGCCCTGACGGGCCTGCTCCAGCGCCTCGCGAAGGATGTCGAAGGTGACGCCGGTGATCTTGATGTCCATCTGCAGGGCGTTGATGCCCTGCTCGGTGCCGGCGACCTTGAAGTCCATGTCGCCGAGGTGATCCTCGACGCCGGCGATGTCCGTCAGGACGATCACGTGGTCGTCCTCCTTGATCAGACCCATCGCGACGCCGGCGACCGGCGATGACACCGGGACGCCCGCGGCCTGCAGGGCCATCGAGGAGGCGCAGACCGACCCCATCGACGAGGAGCCGTTCGACTCCAGCGTCTCCGAGACCACCCGGGTCACGTACGGGAAGTCCTCGACGCTCGGCATCGTCGGCGCCAGGGCGCGCTCGGCGAGCGCGCCGTGGCCGATGTCCCGGCGCTTCGGGCCGCGCATGAAACCGGCTTCACCGACCGAGTAGGGCGGGAAGTTGTAGTGGTGGAAGAACGTCTTCGTCTCCTGCAGCCCGAGGTTGTCGAGGCGCATGTCCATCCGCGTGGTGCCGAGCGCCACGTTGGAGAGGATCTGCGTCTCGCCACGGGTGAACAGCGCCGAGCCGTGTACGCGGGGCGAGATGTCGACCTCGGTCTCGATCGGACGGATCTCGTCCTGGGCGCGACCGTCGGGGCGCTTCTTGTCGACCGCGATCCGCTTGCGAATCGTCGACTTCTCGATCGCTCCGAACGCGGCCGAGACCTCGGAGCGACGAGCCGAGTCGGCGTCGTCGTCGTCCGTATCGGGTGCGTACTGGGCGAGGACGGCGTCCTTGATCGCCTCGATCGCCTCCTGGCGAGCGAGCTTCTCGGGGACGCTGGTCGCCTCGTCGATCGCGTTCTGGTGCGTGTCGCGGATCTGCGAGAGCAGGCCCTCGTCGATCGAGGGGGCCTCGACGACGAGCTTCTCCTTGCCGGCGATCTGCTGCAGCTCCTCCATCGCGCCGACGAGCTTCTTGATCTCGGCGTGAGCGATGTCGAGGGCATCGAGGACCTCGGCCTCGGTGACGTTCTCGGCGCCGCACTCGACCATCAGGATCGCGTCCTTGGAGCCGGACACGATCAGGTCCATCTCGAGGTTCTCGTGCTCCTCCTCGGGCGGGTTGACGACGAAGTCGCCGTCGACCTTGCCGACGCGGACCGCGCCGACGAGCTCCTGGACCGGAATCGGCGAGATCGCCAGCGCCGCGGAGGCTCCGTTCATCGCGAGGATGTCGTAGGGGTGGACGTGGTCGACCGAGAGCGGCGTCGAGACGAGCTGCGTCTCGAAGTGCCAGCCCTTCGGGAAGAGCGGCCGCAGCGGGCGGTCGATCATCCGGGCGGTCAGGGTCGCCTTCTCGCCGGCGCGGGCCTCGCGGCGGAAGTAGGAGCCGGGGATCCTGCCGACGGCGTAGTGCCGCTCCTCGACATCCACGGTAAGGGGTAGGAAGTCGACATCGCGGAGGTTGCCCATCGTCGCGGTGCCGAGGACCATCGTGTCGCCGCTGCGGACGACGACTGCGCCGCTCGCCTGGCGGGCGAGCTTGCCGGTCTCGAACGAGATCTCGGTTCCGCCGACCTCGACTGAGACGCTCTTAACGTCAAACATAGTCATCTATTCGTTTTTCCTTCCGGGGCCGTCGCTTCCGTTGATGGCGCGGGAACTTGGGACCCGCGAGGTGACGACCCATTCATTTTCGGATTTCTTTGCGGCCGGGAGGTTACAGATGCGGCGCCTCGCCGCCGCTGCGCCCCGCCGGCGCGGGCGTCGCCGCGGCGCGGAATGCCGCCGCGAGGTCGTCGCCGAGCGGCGCTCCGGCCGCAAAGCCGGCCGGCGTCGCCGTCACCCCGGCCCTGATGCCGCTGCGGAAGTCGCGCCGGACCCGGGACGCGACGGCGTCGCTGCGGCGATCGGCCTGGAAGCGGTCGAGGTCGAGCCCGAGGTCGCCGACCCGGTCCCAGAGGTGTGGGTCGTCGACGTGGGCGCGATCGGCGAGCAGCGAGTCCCAGAACGACCAGAACGCGACCTCGGACTGGACCGCCACGGCCTCGGCGGCGGCGTGCAGCGCCGGCGAGCGCGGCCGCTTGCCGGCGACCGGGAAATGCCGCACGCAGAGCGCCAGCGGCAGCGACGAGATCTCGGCCCAGGTGCCGGCGCAGCGCGGGCAGGCGAGATCGAGGTAGACGATCGCGACCGGGCCGCTGCCGCGGACGTGATCGGCGCCGTCGGGATCCGGCACCGCGGCGCTCCCGAGTGAGGGAGTCCCGGGCACGGCAGCGCTCAGGCCGCCTCGAGCGCATCGAAGATCAGGTTCGCGCCGGGGATCTCGAGCGGCGTCGGGGTAGCGTAGGACCAGCGCACGGTGCCTTCGCCGTCGACGAGGACGAGCGAGCGGTTGGCGTGTCCGTAGTCGTCGAGGTAGGCGCCGTAGGCGGAGCAGACCGCGCCCTTCGGGTGGAAGTCGGCGAGCAGCGGGATGTGGAGGCCGAGCTTCTCGCGGAACGCGGCGTGGCAGTCGGACGAGTCGACGCTGACCCCGACGAGCGCGGCTCCTCGGGCCTCGATCTCGTCGTGGACCTCCTGATAGATCGACAGCTGGTCGGTGCAGACGGAGCTGAAGTCGAGCGGGTAGAAGGCGAGGACCAGACGCCGCCCGGCGAAGTCGCCCAGCGAGACCCGGTTGCCGTCATGGTCGGCGAGCGAGAAGTCGGGAGCGCGGGCGCCGGGCTCGATCACGCCGCCACCGGTGTGGGTCCGCTCAGCGGCGCAGCCCGAGCTCGGCGACCAGCGAGCGGTAGCGCTCGAGGTCGGTGCGCTCGAGGTAGCGCAGCAGGCGCCGGCGGCGCCCGACCAGCATCAGCAGGCCGCGGCGCGAATGGTGGTCCTTGCTGTGCGTGCGCAGGTGCTCGGTGAGCTCGTTGATCCGCGCGGTGAGCAGGGCGACCTGGACCTCGGTGGATCCGGTGTCGGCGCCGTCTCGGCCGTACTTGTCGACCAGCTCGGCCTTCTTGTCCTTCGTCAGCGACATCAGTCTCTCTCAAGCATACGCGGGCACTTCGGGCTTCGTTCGGCGCCTTCGGCGGTGGTCAGGGACGCGAGAAGGTAGCACAGACATCGCGCGCCTCCTCGACGTCGCGGTGCATCTGCGCGACCAACTCGTCGACGCCGTTGAAGCGCTTCTCCCCCCGCAGGCGCTTGACGAACGCGACCCGCAGGGTCCTGCCGTAGAGGTCCTCGTCGTGATCGATGATGTGTGTCTCGACGAGGACGCCGCGACCGCTCTCGAACGTCGGGCGGACGCCGACGTTGACGGCGGCGGGAAGGCCGTTCGCGAACGCCGCGTAGATCCCGTAGCCGGGATGGACGTAGCGCTCGTCGGGGACGACGTTCGCGGTCGGGAAGCCGAGCGTCCGCCCGCGCCGGTCGCCGGAGACGACCTCGCCCTCGAACATGAACGGCGACCCCAGGCAGCGCTGCGCCGCCTCGACGTCCCCGGCGGCGACGAGCGCCCGGATCCGGGTCGAGGAGACGGTCTCCGAACCGACCTCGACGAGCGGGACCACGGTCGTCTCGAACTCGCTCCGCGACGCGAGCATCTCCGGGGTTCCCTTCGCCTTCGCGCCGAAACGGAAGTTCTCGCCGACCCGGACCTGACGGGCGCCGAGCTGCTCGGAGAGGATCCGCCCGCAGAACTCCTCCGGCGGCAGCAACGCGAACTCGCGGTCGAACCGGATCACGACCAGCTCCGCGACGCCGAGACCCTCGATCACGTCGCGCTTGACCGGGAACGGCATGATCAGCTTCGGGGCCGCCTCGGGGTGGATGACCGAGAGCGGATGCGGCTCGAAGGTGAGCACCGTGTCGGCACCGTCGATCACCTTGCGGTGGCCGACGTGGACGCCGTCGAAGCTGCCGATCGCGACCGTCCTCGCGGCGGGCTCGGCGTCGTGGAGCTGTGTGACCTCGATGTTCATGGCGATCGCCTCGGCGAGGCCCCTACTCAATCACGGGAAGCACGACCTCGGTCCGCAGCAGCCCCTCGTGGCGGCGTGCGACCGCGACGAGGCGGCCCGCCCGGGTCAGCCTGATCGGCCCGGCGTCGTCGCCGGCGCCGGGGTCAAGACGATCGTCGATCGGAACGCCGTTGCGGATTCGTCGCTCCTCGTCGGCGTCGACCTCGATGCCGGGCAGGTGGGCGACGAGCCCGGCGGGAGGATGGACGACGTCCGCCGGCTCGCCCGCCCGGGGCAGGGTCAGGGTGCCGATCGCGGTCCGCCGCAGCGACTCGCAGTAGGCGTCGCCGAGCGTCTCGATCAGCGTCCGGACGTAGGTGCCGGCTGAGCACTCGATCGCGAAGGTCGCAGTCCCCTCCCCGGTCCCGACCAGCTCGGCGCGGTAGACCTCGACCTCGCGCGACGGTCGCTCGGCCTCCTCGCCGCGGTGCGCCTTCTTGTAGAGCCGCTCGCCGCCGACCCGGACCGCCGAGGTCATCGGCACGGTCTGCGTGATCGTTCCGGTCGGCAGCTCGAGCCGTTGCGGCAGCCGGCCGGTCTCGGCCAGCACGCCGTCGCGATCGCCGGTCGTCGAGCGCCAGCCGAGGCGGGCCGTCGCGATGTAGGTCTTCGGTAGTCCGAGCACATAGCGCTGCAGCCGCGTGGCGGCGCCGAGGAGCACGATCAACAGGCCGGTCGCGAACGGGTCGAGGGTGCCGGCGTGGCCGGCCTTGACGCCGAGCTCGCGCCGGTAGCGGGCGACGACGTCGTGGGAGGTGATGCCGGCGGGCTTGTCGCTGCAGATGAAGCCGGCCGGCGGCGTCTCAGGCAAGCCCGGAGCGGGTCTCGTCGCTGAGGAACTCGACGAGCTCGTCGTAGCTGCGGTCGGTCGAGAACCCGGCGGCGCGGCGATGGCCGCCGCCGCCCATCTTGCGGGCGATCAGCGAGACGTCGACCGACCCGTCGGTCGAGCGCAGGCTCACCTTGCGGGCCTGGCGGTTGCCCTCCGCCTTGTCGCGGACGACGGCCGCGACGGCCGTGCCCTCGATGCCGCGGACGAAGTCGATGATCCCCTCGGTCAGGGTCTCGTCGGCGCCGGTCGCCGCGTAGTCCTCGGCCGAGAGGTAGGTCGTCGAGAGGGCTCCGTCGAGGCGGCGGTCGATGCCCTCGAGAGCGCGGGCGATCAGCTTCAGCTTCGCTTCCGGAACGCGCTCGTAGAGGCGGCGAAAGATGCCGTTGACGTCGACGCCGGACTCGATCAGCTCGGCGGCGACGCGATGGGTGCGCGCGTCGGTGTTCTCGTACATGAACATGCCGGTGTCGGTGATCAGGCCGACGTAGAGCGACTGGGCGATCGAGCCGGTCACCTCGACGCCGAGCCGGCGGCAGAGGTCGAAGATGATCTCGGCCGTCGAGGAGGCCTCGACGTCGACCAGGTTGACGTCGGCGAAGCGGGTGTTGTCGTGGTGGTGGTCGATGTTGAGCATCCGCTTGCCGTCGCGGAGCCAGTCGACCGGCATCCGGTCGATGTTGCCGCAGTCGAGGAAGATCGATCGTGCGGTCGGCGAGGTCCGCCGGAGCCTCGTGGAAGACCTCCTGAAGCGGCAGGAAGCGGTACTCGAGCGGCAGCGGGAACTCCTTCTCGGCCAGGAACATGATCGAGTCCTTGCCGAGCTGGGTCAGCGCCTCGTGCAGCGCGAGCGTCGAGCCGAGCGCATCGCCGTCGGGACCCTCGTGGGTGGTGATCAGGAAACGCTCCGCCCCGGCCAGCTCGGCGACGATCTCGGCGGTCGCGAGCTCGATCTCGGCGTCGCCGCCGTTCGGGCTGCTCACTCGTCCATCATCCTCGTCAGCCGGTCGGCGCGCTCCACCGAATCGTCGTAGACGAAGTGCAGCGCCGGCGTCCGCTTCAGGCGCAGCTGCGAGGAGATCGCTCTCTGGATGACGCCATGGGCGGCGCCGAGCGCCTTCATCGTCGCCGCCTTCTCCTCGTCGCTGCCGAGCACGCTGACGTAGACCTGCGCGTTCCTCAGGTCGGGGCTTGTTTCGACTGCTGTGACGGTCACGAATCCAATCCGAGGGTCCTGCAACTCCCCCCCGATCGTTGCTCCGATCACCTCACGCATGACCCCGTTGACGCGTCGCATTCGCGATACGGCCATCGCCGCCGACTATAGCCGGGAGGCGCGATCGGAACGGGGGCGGCGTCTGACCCGCTACTCGAGGGTCTTTTCCACCTGCGTCGTCTCGAACACCTCGAGCACGTCGCCGACCTTGACGTCCTGGAAGCCTTCGAGGGTGATGCCGCACTCCTGTCCCTCCTCGACCTCGCGGACGTCGTCCTTGAAGCGCCGCAGCGATGCCACCCGGCCGGTCCAGATGACGGTGCCGTCGCGGACCAGGCGCGCTTCCGCGTCCCTGGTGATCCGTCCGTCGGTGACCCGCGAGCCGGCGATCGTGCCGATCTTCGAGGCCTTGAACAGCTCCAGCACCTCGGCCTCGCCGAGCGAACGCTCGACCTGGTCGGGCTCGAGCATGCCCTCCATCGCGGCTCGCAGCTCCTCGGTGATCTTGTAGATCACCGAATAGGTGCGGATCTCGACGCCCTCGCTGGCCGCTGCCCGCTTGGCGTCGGCGAGCGGCCGGACGTTGAAGCCGATCACGATCGCGTCGGAGGCGGCCGCCAGCATCACGTCGGACTCGTTGATGCCGCCGGCGGCGGCGTGGACGACGTCGACTGCGACCTCGTCCTGAGGCAGCTTCGCGATCTCGTCCTGGAGCGCCTCCAGCGAGCCGGACACGTCTGCCTTGAGCAGCAGGTTGATCTGCTTGATCTCGCCCTGCCTGGCCTTCGAGAAGACGTCCTCGAGGGTGATCCGCCGGGCGTTTCGCCGCGCCTGCGCCTCGGCCTTGAGACGGATCGCGCGCTCGCCGGCCTGCTGGCGGGCGCGACGGTCGTTCTCGACCACCTCGGCGCGCTCGCCGGCCTCGCCGACGCCGTCGAAGCCGAGCACCTCGACCGGATCGCCGGGGCCGGCCTCGGTGATCCGATTGCCGTTGAAGTCGTGCATGGCGCGGACCCGGCCCCATTGCGAGCCGGCGACGATCGAGTCGCCGACCCGCAGCGTGCCGCGCTGGACGAGGATCGTCACCACGGCGCCGCGGCCCGGGTCGAGGTGCGACTCGATGACCGTTCCCGACGCCTCGGTCTCCGGGTTGGCCTTGAGGTCCTCGAGCTCGGTCACGAGCAGGATCATGTGGAGCAGGTTCTCGAGGCCGTCGTGGGTCTTCGCCGAGACGTCGCAGTAAACCGTCTCGCCGCCCCAGTCTTCGGGTTGCAGTCCGAGGTTGGCGAGCTCGCCGCGGACCTTTTCGGGCGTCGCGCCCTCCTTGTCGATCTTGTTGACGGCGATCATCACCGGGACCCCCGCCGCCTTCGCGTGGTCGATCGCCTCGACCGTCTGCGGCATCACGCCGTCGTCGGCGGCGACGACGACGATCGCGACGTCGGTGACCTTGGCGCCGCGGGCCCGCATCGCGGTGAACGCCTGGTGGCCCGGGGTGTCGAGAAAGGTGATCATCCGGCCCGCGGAATGGACCTGGTAGGCACCGATGTGCTGGGTGATCCCGCCCGCCTCGCCGGCGGCCACCTCGGTGGTCCGGATCGCGTCGAGCAGCGAGGTCTTGCCGTGGTCGACGTGGCCCATCACGGTGACGACCGGCGGCCGCAGCACGAGGTCGGCCTCGTCGTCCTCGAAGGCCGGCTCGTCGTCGACCTCCTCGCTGGCGTGGACGATCTCCACCTTCTGCTCGAACTCCTCGGCGAGCGCGGTGACGGTCTCGTCGGTCAGCGTCTGGGTCAGGGTCGCCATCTCGCCCTGCTGCATCAGCTTCTTGATGATCTCGGCGCTGCTGACGCCGAACGTCTCCGAGACCTCGCGGACGGTCGCGCCGGAGTTGACCTTGAGCGCCTCCGGCTCCTCGGTGCTGAGCGTCTTCAGCTCCGGCGACTCGTCGAAGGCCGGGCGGCGGCGGCGGCCGCGTCGCCGCGGCGGCCGCTGCGGCGGGCCTGAGGACATGTGGTCGCGGCGCGCGGCCTGCGAATCGATCACGACTCGCCGGCGCTTCTTGCCGCCGCCGTCGCCGGCGGGCCCGGAGCTCGGGCGCTTTACCGGTTGGCCGGGCGCCTTGCGGGGCGCGGACTTGGCCGCGCCGCCCTTGGCGCCGGCGGCCACGGGCTTCTTCTTCGGCAGCGCGCCGGCGGCGGCGAGAGCCTTCAGGGCGGTTGCCTGATCGACGCTCGAGGAGGCCGTCTTGACCTCGACGTTCGCCGCCTTCAGGGCATCGATGACACTCGAGCTCTCGAGCCCCAGCGCCTTCGCAATCTCATGAACGCGTTGCTTGGCCATCGTGCCTTCGCTAAGCCTCCGTTCCTTCCGCGGGCCCGTCGCCCTCGGCGCCGGACTCGACCGCGGCCTCGGTCAGCTCCTCGGCCTCTTCGACCACCTCTTCCTCGGCGATCTCCTCGGCCACGACCTCGGCAGCCGCCTCCTCGACGACCTCCTCGGCCACGATTTCGGCAGCCGCCTCCTCGACGACCTCTTCCTCGGCGACCTCTTCGGCTACCGCCTCCTCGGCGGCCTCCTCGACCGCCTCGGCCTCGGTCTCGGCGACGGTCTCGGCCATCGCGTTCTCGACGGCGACCTCGGCGATCGCCTCGTCGACGACCTCCTCGACGATCGACTCGGCCGCCTCCGCCTCGCTCGCCTCAGCGGCCGCGAACGCCTCCTCGGCCCGGGCGACGATCGGTGCGATCTCGGCCTCGGGGGCGTCCGGCTTGGCGAGCAGCGCCACCTCCTCCTCGGCGAGCGGCGAGAGCACCGTCACCTGGTGGGTCGTGAACCGGGCGAGCGCCTGGTGGGTCGGCAGGCCGCAGTAGCGGGAGCCGGGCAGCGAGGCGTTCGGACAGCGGCGGCCGGCCGACAGCACCGCGGCGCAGCGGCCGTCGGAGGCCTCCTCCTCGCCCTCGAAGCCCTCTTCCTCGTCCGCCTGCTCGGCGAACTCGCTCTCGCCGACGATGTCGACGCGCCAGCCGGTCAGCTTCGCGGCGAGCCGGGCGTTCTGGCCCTCGCGCCCGATTGCCAGCGACAGCTGGTCGTCGGGAACGATCACGGTCGCCTGCCGCTGCTCGTCGTCGACGAGGACCTCGCGCACGCGGGCCGGAGACAGCGCCTTGGCGACGAACCGGGCGGGCTCCTCGTTGTAGGGGATGATGTCGATCTTCTCGCCGCGCAGCTCCGAGACGACCATGCGGACACGCGATCCTCGCGGCCCGACGCAGGCGCCGACCGGGTCGACTCCGTCGGCATGGGAGACGACGGCGATCTTCGACCGGAAGCCCGGCTCGCGGGCGACGCCGACGACCTCGACGAGCTCGTCGGCGATCTCGGGCACCTCGAGGGCGAACAGCTTCTTGATCAGCTCCGGGTCCTTGCGGGAGACGACGACGCTCGGTCCCTTGCCGTCGGCGTTGACCTCGGTGATGACGGCCTTGATCCGCATCCCATGGTCGTAGCGCTCGCTGTAGATCTGCTCGGACCGGGGCAGCAGCGCCTCGACCCGTTCGCGGAGCTGGACCAGCGTGTAGCGGTTGTCGGACTGCTGGATGATCCCCGTGATCAGCTCGCCGACGCGGTCCTGGAACTCCTCGTACATCATCATCCGCTCGGCCTCGCGGATCCGCTGCAGGACGACCTGCTTGGCGGTCTGGGCGGCGATCCGGCCGAAGTTGTCGGGGGTGACGTCGTGCGATTCGATCTGGTCCTCGTAGGGCGCGAGCAGCTCCGGGTCGAGCTCGGGGTCCTCGGGCTCGCGGAGCTGGCCGGTCGCCGGATCGATCTCCGGCTCCTGGCTCTCGACCGCCTCGGCGAGCAGCTTCTCCTCCAGCTCGGCCGGCAGGATCAGCTCGAAGACGCGGAAGTCCGCCGTCTCGCGATCGAGGTCGACGCGGGCGTACTTGGCGGCGCCCGGCTGCTTCTTGTAGGCGGACAGGAGCGCGTCCTCGAGCGCTGCCATCAGCGTCTCGGAGTCGAGCCCCTTCTCCTGCTCGAGGACCTTGATGGCATCGACGATCTCGCGGCTCACGACTGCACCTCCGACGGCTCTGGGACAAGATTCGAGCGACCGACGAGATCGAACGGGATCTCGACCGTCTCCCCTGCGGACTCGATGCTGACCGCCTCGGCGTCGGCGGCGATCAGGCGTCCGGTGAAGTTCCTGCGTCCGTCGATCGGCTCCGCGGTGCGGATCCGGGCCTCGTGGCCGACGAAACTCGCAAAGTGCTCGGGCTTGACCAGGGGGCGATCGAGGCCGGGTGAGGAGACCTCGATGGCGTAGTCGGCGAGCAGGTCGCGGACCTGCTTCGTAACACGCTCACAGCGGTCGAGGTCGACCCCGTCGGGGTGATCGATGAACAGGCGCAGCTTCCCCCGCGCGGGGGACTCGACCGCGATCAGCTCGACCCGAGGGTCGAGCTCGGCGATCTCTGCTGCGATCTGATTCTCGGTGGGATTCAAGGTGGTCTTCCTCGGCTTCTCGTGGTCTACCCGGGTCCGTTCGCGGCCGAAAAAAAGGCGGGCCGCAGGCCCACCTCTCGCAACGGATTCGAATGCGGACAAAGGTGAACGCCGAGTATAGCCACCACGTATCGGCGATCAAGAGCCGTTTCCGGCCCCGGCAGGCACGGGGCCGCGCTCAAACGTCGATCAGCAGCGTCACCGGCCCGTCGTTGACGAGCTCGACCTCCATGCGCGCTCCGAATCGCCCCCGCTCGGCGCCGAGCAGCTCGCAAACCAGCTCGTAGAGCGGCTCGGCCAGCTGCTGAGGAGCGGCGCCGGTGAAGCTCGGGCGGTTGCCCTTGCGGACGTCCCCGTAGAGCGTGAACTGGCTGACGCAGAGGATCCCGCGATCGCCGAGTGGCTCCGACATCCGGCCCTCGCGATCGTCGAATATCCGCAGGCCGGCGACCTTGCGGGCGATTCGCCGCGCCTCGTCCTCGCCGTCGTCGGGCGCGACGCCGAGCAGGACCAGCAGTCCCGGCCCGATCGAACCGACGGTCTCGTCGCCGACCCGCACCGCGGCGGAGGTCACCCGTTGGACGAGCGCCCGCACGGCCTCAGGAGGCGAGCAGCCGCTGTCTGTAGATCCGGTAGTCCTCGCGGTCGGGGCGCAGGTTCGCGGCGATCGCGAGGTGCCGGCGTGCGTCCTCGGAACGGCCGCTGAGGTCGAGGGCGCGGCCGAGGCAGAAGTGGGCGAAATCGTTCGTCGGGTACTGCTCGACCACCGCGGCGAACTCGGTGGCCGCCTCGCCGAAGCGCCGCGAGCGGAACAGCGCCCGGCCGAGCGCCTCGCGGACCGACGACTTGCCGGGCTCGCGCGAGGCGACCTTGCCGAGCGGCACCGTCGCGGCCGCGAAGTCGCCGCTCTCGAGCAGCTCGAGCCCTCGGGTGTAGAGCTCGTAGGAGCCCTCGTTCGCCTTGTCGGGTCGCCGCTCTTCCATGCAGCCGATCTTAGAGAGGCCGTAAAGCCCCGCGACCGCTCCGAGCCCGCGGCGATCGGCCACAACGGCGTCCCAGCGCCGCATCCCGCCCCGTTCAGCGCGCCGCCCGGCGGAAGCGGGCCGCGAGCCGCGGGCCGCGATTGGGCGATAACGCGCCGAATCAGCCCGTAATCGCCCAATCGCCGGGCGGACGCGCAGCGGAGGCCCCGGCCCCGCCTGGGCCCAACACACATGTCATCCCGCCCCGTTCAGCGCGCCGCCCGGCGGAAGCGGACGCGCAGCGGAGGCCCCGGCCCCGCCTGGGCCCAACACACATGTCATCCCGCCCCGTTCAGCGCGCCGCCCGGCGGAAGCGGACGCGCAGCGGAGGCCCCGGCCCCGCCTGGGCCCAACACACATGTCATCCCGCCCCGTTCAGCGCGCCGCCCGGCGGAAGCGGACGCGCAGCGGAGCATTCCGCCGGAGTTGTCTAATAAACGATCGCCAGCGCCAGGTAGTAGCCGGCGACGATCGTGAACAGGACGGCGTCGAGGCGGTCGAGCAGGCCGCCGTGGGGGCCGAGCATCCGGCCCGTGTCCTTGACGTCGAGGTCGCGCTTGATCGCCGACTCGAAGAGGTCGCCGAGCGGCGCCAGCAGCGCGATGCAGAGACCGAAGAGCAGGGCCTGCGGGCCGCTGAGCCAGTCCTGGTAGAGCCCGGCGAGCCAGAACCCGAGGACGCCGCCGACGATCCCGATCATCAGGCCCTCGATCGTCTTGTTCGGCGAGACCTGCGGGGCCAGCTGCCGCTGGCCGAACATCCGGCCGCCGAGGTAGGCGAAGGTGTCGGTGAGGAAGGTCGCGATGAGGACGTCGACGAGCAGCGCGCCGCCGTGCAGCGGCAGCTCGCGGAGCAGGACGGCGTGCGCGAACGGCAGCCCGATCCAGACCAGCGCGAGGACGGTGATCGCCAGCGACCAGGTGACGTTCTTCAGCGACGGCCGCAGCAGCGCGAAGACGAGCATCACCGGGACGGTCGCCAGCAACGCCAGCAGGATCTGGAACGAGGAGCCGAAGTACGCGGCGGCGATCATCCCGAGAGCGCCGAGGAACGCCGCGGCCTCGAAGGGGCGCGAGCGGGCGGTCATCCGGAACAGCTCGATCTGAGTGCTCCAGGCGAGACCGACCATCGCGACCGCGAAGATCGGGCCGCCGGCGGCGACGATCGCGACCGCGAAGACGATCCACGGGATCGCCCAGAGGATCCGGGCCATGGTCTCCGAGCGCCTGCCGCGACGGCGCTTGCGCGGTCCGCGTCGGCCCGGCCGCCTCGACGCCGTCTCGCCGGCGGCCGCCGGGTCCAGCGCCGCGTGGTCCCCGGTCACGCCGGAGCCGGCGTCGAGCTCGGCGTCGGAAGGAAGCGGCGATGGCTCCTGCGGGCTCTCCCGCCGCGGCCGCGACGAACCTGGTCGAGAGGGAAAGTCCATTCCCGCGAGCCTACCCGCGCCGCGGCCACCGGCGGCACCGCGCCGAAGGGGGCTGCAAGCCGGCCCGCCGTCCCCGGCCGGCTACTCGCGCGCCCCGAAGCGGCGGCGGCGCGACGCGTACTCGCTCAGGGCGGCCTCGAGCTCGGCGCGGTCGAAGTCCGGCCAGAGCGTGTCGCTGAACAGCAGCTCCGAGTAGGCGCTCTGCCAGAGCAGGAAGTTGGAGAGCCGCTTCTCGCCGCTCGTCCTGATCACCAGCTCCGGGTCGTTCATGTCCGTTGCGTAGAGGAGCGCGGCGAACGCCTCCTCCCCACCCCCCTCGTAGCGCTCGGCGGCGTCGAGGATCTCGGCGCGGCCGCCGTAGTTGAAGGCGACGAACAGGGTCATACGGGTGTTCGCCGCCGTCTCGGCCTCGGCCCAGTCCATCTGCTCGAGCAATCCGGTGGAGACGCCGCGGCGGCTGCCGACGAAGCGCATCCGGACGCCCTCGGCGCCGAGCTCCGGGGTCTCGGAGACGATCAGCTCGGCGAACATCTCCATCAGGCCGGCCACCTCGTCCTCGGGCCGGGACCAGTTCTCGGTCGAGAACGCGTAGACGGTCAGCTCACGGATGCCGAGCGCGACGGCGTCCTTGACGGTCTGCTTCATCGTCTTCGCGCCCCGGCGGTGGCCTTCGAGCACCGGCAGCCCGCGTTCGGTCGCCCAGCGCCCGTTGCCGTCCATGATGATCGCGACGCAGGTCGCGCTGGCGCCCGCGGAAGGCTCCGGACCGGCCACTAGACCGTCAGGATCTCCTCTTCCTTGCCCTTGACGAGGGCATCGATCTCGCCTACCGCCTTGTCGGTGAGCTTCTGCAGCTCGGCCTCGGCACGGTGCTCGTCGTCCTCGCCGACGTCGCCGTCCTTCTTCATCTCGCGCATATCGCTGATCACGTCGCGGCGAACGTTGCGGACTGCGACCCGTCCCTCCTCGGCGACGCCGTGGATCACCTTGACCATCTCGCGGCGACGCTCCTCGGTCATCTCCGGGATCTGCAGGCGGATGACGTTGCCGTCGTTGTTCGGCGTCAGGCCGACGTCGGACTCGTTGATCGCCTTCTCGATCGCGCCGAGCGCGCCCTTGTCGTAGGGCGTGATCGTCAGCAGCCGGGCGTCGGCGGCGGCGACGTTGGAGAGCTGGTTGATCGGGGTCTCGGCGCCGTAGTAATCGACGATGATCCGGTCGAGCAGGTGCGGCGAGGCACGCCCGGTCCGGACCGTCGCGAGCTCGTTGCGGGTCGATTCGACCGACTTCGCCATCCGCTCGCCGGCGTCGGCCAGCAACTCGTCGATCAACTCGTTCAAGACCCGTGCTCCTCTCGCTTCGATGAAACGACCGTGCCGACCCGCTCTCCGCGGACGATCCTATCTATGTTCGTTTCGTCCGCCATGTTGAAGACGTGGATCGGCAGGTCGTTGTCCATGCACAGCGACAGCGCCGTCGAATCCATCACCTTCAGCCCTCGCTCGATCGCCTCGCGGTGGGTGATCGACGCGAGGAACTTCGCGTCCGGGACCTTGGCCGGATCGGCGTCGTAGACGCCCTCGACCCCGTGCTTGGCCATCAGGATCGCCTCGGCGTGGATCTCGAGCGCGCGCAGCGAGGCGGCGGTGTCGGTCGTGAAGAACGGGTTGCCGGTGCCGGCCGCGAAGATCACCACCCGGCCCTTCTCGAGATGGCGCATCGCCCGCCGGCGGATGTAGGGCTCGGCGACCTCGCTGACCTCGATCGCCGACATCACCCGCGTGTCGGTGTCCTGTTTCTCGAGCGCGTCCTGGAGCGTCAGCGCGTTGAGCACCGTGGCCAGCATCCCCATGTAGTCGGCGGTCGCGCGGTCCATCCCCGCCGCTGCCCCCTGCAGGCCCCGGTAGATGTTGCCGGCGCCGACGACGATCGCGATCTCGACGCCGCCGGCGCGGACGTGGGTCACCTGATCGGCGATCCGCTGGACGCGATCATGGTCGGTGCCGTACTCGAGCTCGCCCATCAGGGCCTCGCCCGAGAGCTTGAGCATGACCCGGTCGAAGACCCGGCCGGTTCCTGACTCCGAGCCCATCCGGGTCGCCGCCGGGCGGCTAGCCCTCCGCCCCGACTTCGAAGCGGGCGAAGCGGGCGATCCTGACGTTCTCGCCGGTCTTCGCCGAAGCTTCCTCGCGGAGCTGCTCGATCGTCTTGCCGTCGTGCTTGTCGGCGTTGACGTGCGGCTGATCGAGCAGGGCGATCTCCCGGCGCCACTTCGCGATCTGCCCCTCGACGATCCGCTCGCGGACGTTCTCCGGCTTACCCTCCTCGGCGGCCTTCTGCTCGAAGACCGCGCGCTCGGCCGATTCCTCCTCGGCGGGCACCTCGTCGGCCGACACGTAGCGCGGCGCGGCGGCGGCGACGTGCAGCGCGATCTCGGCCGCGAAAGCCTTGAAGTCGTCGTTGCGGGCGACGAAGTCGGTCTCGCACTGGACCTCGACGAGGACGCCGATCCTTCCGGTGGCGTGGACGTAGGAGGCGACGATGCCCTCCTCGGTGCTGCGGCCGCTGCGCTTGGCCGCGGATGCCTGGCCCTTGACGCGGAGCAGCTCGATCGCCCTGTCGAGGTCGCCGTCGGCCTCGGTCAGCGCCGACTTGCAGTCCATCATCGCCGCGCCGGTCCGCTCGCGCAGGGCTTTGACGTCGGCCGCCTTGATCTCGGGGCTCACTTCTCAGCTCCTTCGCTCGCGCCGCTCGCGGCGGGCGCCGCCTCGGTCTGCTCGGCTGCGGCCGGCTCGGCCTCGGCCGGTGCCGGCGGCTGCTCGGTGGCCGCCGTCTCGGCAGCGGGCTCGGCCTTCGCAGCCGCCTCCTGCTTCGCAGCCGCCTCCTTGGGCGCAGCTTCGGCCTTCACGGTCGCTTCCTGCTTCGGAGCGGTTTTCGGCTTCGGGGCGGCCGCCTGCTTGGGGGCGTCGCCCTTCGGCTGCTCGCCGCCCGCCTTCGCCGCCTCGGCCTCGGCCTTCGCGGCTGCCTCGGCCGCCTTCCGCGCCTCTTCCTCCTCGCGCTTGCGGCGCTGTTCTTCCTCGCGCTTCTTGCGCTCCTCCTCCTCGCGCATGCGACGTGCCTCCTCGGCCTGCTGGTAGGCCGTCGCCGAGGTCAGGATCGCCTCGCCGAGGGTGCCGACGATCAGCTCGCAGGAGCGGATCGCGTCGTCGTTGCCGGGGATCACGTACTCGACCGGTCGCGGGTTGCAGTTCGTGTCGACGAGCGCAACGATCGGGATGCCGAGGCGGGTCGCCTCGTTGACGGCGATCTCCTCGGCGTTCAGGTCGATCACGAAGATCGCCTCCGGCGGGCGCTGCATGTCGCGGACGCCGCCGAGGTTGAACTCGAGCTTGCGGAGCTCGGCCTCGCGGGCCATCCGCTCCTTCGTCGGCAGCAACGCCAGCTGGCCGTTCGACTCGAGGTCGGTGAGCTCGTGCAGCCGCTTGATCCGCTTCGAGATCGTCCCGAAGTTCGTCAGCAGCCCGCCGAGCCAGCGCCGGCTGACGAACGGCATGCCGGTCTTGTCGGCCCAATCCTCGATCGTGTCACGCGCCTGCTTCTTGGTGCCGACGAAGAGGATCTTGCCGCCGCGGCCGGCGACGTCGGCGCAGAAGTCACGGGCCTTGCTGAGCAGCACTTCCGTCTGCAGCAGGTCGATGATGTGGATCCCGTCGCGCTCGCCGTGGATGTAGCGGCGCATCGCCGGGTCCCAGCGGCGCGTCTGGTGCCCGAAATGGACCCCGGCCTCGAGCAGCTCCTTGATGCCGGTATCGGCATTTGAGTCGGTCATTGAGTTCCCTTGTGATGGTGAGATTCCGGCCCTCGGACCGTCGCGGGGACCCGGCACGAGGCCGGGCAGGGCCCGCGATCGCTCCGCGACCGCCGTTGCGAATGCCCGAGTCTAGATGAATTGCGCCTGCGGGCGGAGGATCCGTCAGGGCCGCCGCGCCTGCTCGAGAGCGGTCTCGAGGTCGGCCGGCAGTTCGCTCTCGAATGCGAGCGGCCCCTTGCCGAGCGGATGTGAGAAGGCGAGCCGGTGCGAGTGCAGGAACTGGCGCTCGAGCCCGTAGCGGCGCCCGGAGCCGTACTGCGGATCGCCGACGATCGGGTTGCCGATCGCCTGCATGTGGGCGCGGATCTGATGGGTGCGGCCGGTCTCGAGCCGGACCTCGAGCAGCGCCTCGCGCGGCAGCCGCTGGCGGACCTCGAAGTGGGTGACGGCCGGCCGCGGCCGCCGGCCGCCGACGACCACCCGCTCGGGCGCTCGGTGGTCGCGGCCGAGCGCGGCGTCGATCTTGCCGGTCCGCGAGGGCGGGCAGCCCTCGACCAGCGCCAGGTACTGCCGGGTCACCTCGCGGGCGGCGATCATCGCGCTCAGCGCCTTGTGCGCCTCCGGATCGCGGGCGACGACGAGCAGGCCCGACGTGTCGCGGTCGAGCCGGTGAACGATGCCGGGCCGCGCCGGGTCCTCGCCGCCGCCGAGCAGGCCGCCGAGCGCCTCGACGAGCGAGGGGCCCGGGTTGCCGGGCGCGGGATGGACGAGCAGGCCGGCCGGCTTGTCGACGACCGCGAGGTGCTCGTCCTCCCAGACGACGAGCGGCCGCTCGGCGCTCAACCCGACTCCGAGCCGGCGCCGGCGGGCTTCGGCGGGTCCGGCTTGGCGTCGGCGGCCGGCTCACCGAACGCATACATCCAGACGAGGATGACGACCCCGAGGGTGATCTCGACGTCGGCCATGTTGAAGGCCGGCCAGGGGCCGAGGTCGACGAAGTCGGTCACCGCCCCCTGGTCGACCCGGTCGATCAGGTTGCCGATCGCGCCGCCCGCGAGCAGCCCGATCGGCAACCACAGGCCGCGGCGCTCGGAGGCCGCCAGGAAGACGCCGAGGAGCGCTGCGAATGCGACCGCGGCGAGGACGATGACGAGCGAGCCGGCGCCGTCGAGGAGCCCGAAGGCGATCCCGCGGTTGGCGACCCGGACCAGGTCGACCCCGGCGAACAGGTCGATCCGCTCACCGGGCAGCAGCTCGCCGCGGACCAGCGCCTTGGTCAGCTGATCGAGCGCCAGGGCGACGGCGGCGACCGCCGCCGCACGTCCGTATCCGTGGTTGCGACTCACCCGTTGATCAACCCGACGACGACCGCGCGCAGGACGAAGAGCAGGATCAGCCCGATCATCGGGCTCAGATCCAGCGACATCCCGCCGGCGCCGACCGGCGGCAGGAAGCGGCGGAAGAGGTTCAGGTACGGCGAGGTCGTCTCGGTCGACGAACCCGGTCACCGCCCGCAGCGGCGCGTTGTAGGGAAGCGAGCCGCGGATGTTGAGAACCCAGGAGATCGCGACGGAGGCGATCACGAGGATGATGAAGACGAGGAACAGCGAGTCGACGTACTGGGCGACGTCGCCGCGGTCGATCGCGATCGGGATCACGCTCACCGGGTCCCCGCCATCCGCTCCAGCGATGCGTCGACGGCCGCCTTGAAGGCGGCGTGGACGTCGCGCTCGGCGAGCTCGTCGAGGCCCGCCTCGGTGCTTCCCCCGGGCGAGGCGATCGCCCGCTGCATCGGCCCGGGCTCGTGGGTCAGGAGGTGCTGGCCGACCCCGGCGGCCGCCTCGCTGACGAGCCGGGCGCTGAGCTCGGCGTCGAGCCCGGCCTCGACGCCGGCCTCGATCAGGGCCTCGACGGCGAGGGCGATGTAGGCCGGTGCGCAGCCCATCACCGCGGTCGCCGGGTCGAGCTCGCCCTCGGCGACCTCGAAGACGCTGCCGAGCGATCCGAGCAGGGCCAGGGCCTCGCCGAGCACCCCGGAACGGTCGGCGGCGGCGAGCGGCGTGTGACAGATCACCCCATGCCCGATCTCGACCGCGAGGTTCGGCATCGTCCGCAGCACCGGGGTCGGCGCCAGCGCCGGCTCGAGCCTCGCGAGCGGCGTCGCGCCCAGCACCGAGATCACGCCTCCGGCCCGGCCGGCGATCCGCGGCGCCACCTCGTCGAGGGCGGCCGGCTTGACCGCGAGGACGACGAGGTCGGCGCGATCGGCCATGTCCTCGACCGAGCCGAGCCGGACGCCGCCGAGCTCGTCGGCGAGGGCCTGCGCCCGTCCCGATCCGGAATCCGTGAACAGCATCGTCGCCGGGCGCAGCGACGCCCGCGCCCAGCCTCGGGCCACCGCGGCGGCCATGTTTCCCGATCCTGCGAAACCGACGATCATCGGTCCCAAGACTAGATCAGGACTGGTTGAAGAAACCCTTCTCGACGAGGCGGGCCTTCTCCTCGGCGGAGACCTCGACGTTGGCGGGGGTGAGCATGAAGGTCTTGTCGGCGATCTTCTGCATGCCGCCGTCGAGCGCGTAGGTGAGGCCGGAGCTGAAGTCGATCAGGCGCTTCGAGAGGTCGGCGCTGGTCGACTGGAGGTTGAGGATCACCGGGACGTTGCGCTTGAACCGGTCGGCCACCTCCTGGGCGTCGTTGAAGTTGCGCGGGGTGACGAAGTGAACCTGGACGTCGGCGCCGGCGTCGGAGACCGGGCGCAGGTTGCGGCGGCGGCGCGGCGCGGCGTCGTCGGCGAAGATGTCGTCGATGTCGTCGGCCGGCGGCTCCTCACGGCGCAGGCGGCGCACGTTCGAGGGCGAGCTCGAGCGGTGGCGGCGCGACGGCGGCGGTCCCGGGACGGCTTCCTCGCTGACCGTGTCCGGTTCGTAGGAGTCGAACTCGTCCTCGTAGCGGTAGTCGTGGTCCTCGGCGAGGCCGAAGTAGACGAGTGCTCTGTTCCATGTATCGCGTACGGCCATGTCGCGCCTTCTTCGCCCAACCCGGGCGATCTCCTGCGGATAAGTATGACGCGCCAAGCCGCTCGGCAGCGACGGCTCGGCGGCCTGACAACCGGCTTGCAGCGTCGCTCAGCGGAACAGCGTGCTGCCGATCCTGATCGTCGTCGCCCCCTCTTCGACGGCGACCCGCCAGTCCTGGCTGGTCCCCATCGACAGCCGCTCGAGCCGGTGCTCGCCGGCGAGCTCCGCGAGCCGGGCGAAATGGGGGCGCGAGCGCTCCGGGTCGTCGGTGAACGGAGGCATCGTCGAGAGGCCGACGACGCGGACCGGGCAGCGCTCGATCGTCGCGCCAAGTTCGGCCGGATCGACGCCGCCCTTCCCCTCCTCGGCGGCGACGTTGACCTGGATCAGCACCTCGGTCGCCTCGTCGCCGTGCTTGGCGAGCTGCTTGATGACGCTCTCGGAGTGGACCGAGTGGATCAGGCGGACGAGCGGCAGGATCTCGCGGACCTTGCGGCTCTGCACGTTGCCGATGAAGTCGAACGTGAACGAGCCGCCCCAGCGCGCGTGCTTGGCCTCGAGGTCGCCGAGCCGGTTCTCGCCGACCAGCTCCACGCCCGCCTCGGCGAGGGCGCCCATCTCCTCGCAGGGCACGTACTTGCAGGCGACGAGGATCTCGGTGGCCGCGGGCAGCGCGGCGCGAACCTCGGCGAGGTTGGCGGCCACCCGGCCGGCGTCGATGTCTCGGAACGGCTCAACCATTCAGTCAGCTCCGCGGACGATGCCGGCCTGACGGCCGGTCTCAGGCCCATCGCCGCGATGGGAGAAGAAGACGTCACGGTTGCAGCTCGTGCAGATCCCCGCGTCCTCGACCGTCTCGACCCCCGCCCGCGCCAGCAGTCGCCGCGCGACCTGCTTGAGATCGAGCATCGGCCCGTCGGCGACGGCGGGACCGAGCGGGGCGAAGGCGGCGAGGACCTCGTCGCCGACCTCGTAGCAGCAGGGGCCGATGCCGGGACCGATCGCCGCGGCGGTGGCACCGATCGCCGTGGCGCCGGCACCGACGATCCCGGCGGCGAGCCCGCGCCAGCCGCAGTGCAGCATCGCCAGACCGTCCTCGCCCGCCAGCGCGATCGGCAGGCAGTCGGCGACGAAGACGAGCGCCGCGAGGCCGGAGCGGTCGATCACGTGACCGTCGACCTGTGGCGGGTCGGGCCCGGGCTCCGGCCAGCGCGACGGATCCTGGGGACCGTCGTGGCGGGCGAGCGCGGCGCCGTGGACCTGGCGGCCGATCGACGACCCGGTCGGCGGCGATCCCGAGTGCTGCGCAGAGGCGGCGCCGGTTGGCGACGACCCGCTCGCGATCGTCGCCGGTGAGGATGCCGAGGTTGAGGGTCGACCAGGGCCCGTCGCTGGTGCCGCCGAGGCGGGTCGAGAACGCGGCGATCGCGCCGGGCAGGTCGGCCTCGAGCCAGCGGGTTCGATCGTGACTCGCGCCAGCGCATCGCCGAGACGATCCCAGATCGGGCTCAGGCGGACCGGCCGGCGATCTCGATCGCCGCGGCCAGCTCCGCCTCGCGGCCGCCGTCGAGCTCGCCGTCGAGCTTGCGGTCGAGGGCGCCGGCGAGGCCGGCTCCGATCGCCGGCCCACGCTCGACGCCGGCGGCGAGCAGATCGTCGCCGTCGATCTCGAGCCGAACGTGGCGCCACTCGCCGACGTAGCGCTCGATCCAGCCGCCGCCGGCGGCGGTCGCGACGAGCAGGGTTGCCGGGTCGGCTCGGCGCGCGATTGCGACCGCTTCCGAGGGGCGCTGCGGGGCGGCGACGGCTAGGCGGCGGCACTCCTCGGCGCCGTCGCGGAGGCCGGCGGCGATCAGCATCGCGCCGATGCCGGCCTCGGCGTCGCCGCTCCAGGCTGCGTCGAGGCGCGTCGCGGCGACCGAGTCGAGCAGATCCGGCGCGCCCGCAGGCAGCGTCAGGACCTCCCAGTCGGAGAGCAGCCGGAAGCCGGCGGCCGCCTCGTGCTCGGCGGCGAGCCGGCGCAGCTCAGCGTCACGGCGATCGGCGGAGACGAGGCCGAGGTCGGTGGCCGCGAGCAACCGCCGGGTCGGCCGGGTCGGGTTCGAGGCCGAGCCGGGCGGCGTAGCGGGCGCCGCGGATCGCTCGCGTCGGATCGTCTGCGAACGAGCGCGGGTGCAGGACGCGGAGACGGCCGGCGGCGAGATCGGCGGCGCCGGCGAAGGGGTCGAGCACGCGGTGCGGCGGCGTCAACGCGATCGCGATCGCGTTGACGGTGAAGTCGCGGCGGGCAAGATCGTCGCCGATCGGCGCCGGGGCGACGTCGGGAAGCGCGCCGGGCGCCGCGTAGGTCTCGGTCCGGGTCCGGGCGATGTCGGCGTGGCGGCCGTCGTCGAGCGCGACGACCGCGGTGCCGAAGCGATCGTGGCGGGTCGCCGGCAGGCCGAGCTCGGCGAGCAGCGGCTCGAGCTCGGCGTCGACGGCGATGTCGATGTCCTGGTCGGGCTCGGTCCCCGCCGCCAGCGCCCGGGCGACGCCGCCGACGATCCAGGCGTCGGCGCCGGCCAGCACCTCGCCGACCCGGCCGAGGCCGAGCCGCTCGATGTCCGCACCCAGGTCCTTGTCGAGCGTCACGGCTCCGTAGCATGCTGCGTTCGCCGATGAACCGGATCCTGACCACCTGGCGGAGCATGACCGGTGCCGAGCGCACCGTCGCGGTGGCCGCGTCGATCGCTCTCGCGATCACCGTCGTGGCAGCTCCGTTCGCCCTGCTCAAGCGCCCCGACGACGTCTCCAACCCCGACGCCGCCTTCGCCCGCGACGAGGGCGCCGGCAAGGCGGTCAAGCCGGAGCCGAAGAAGACGATCAACTGGACCCGCTACGGCTACGACGTCGGCCGCAGCAAGTTCCTCGACTCGCCGTCGGTTCGGCCGCCGTTTCGGAAGGTCTGGAAGTACAAGGGCGATCAGCTGATCGAGTTCCCGCCGATCGTCGTCGACGACCGCCTCTACTTCATCGACAACGACGGCGTCTACATCGCGCTCAGCGCGAAGACCGGCAAGGTGATCTGGAAGAAGCAGCTGGCCTCGCTGAACGCCTCCTCGCCCGCCTACTTCAAGGGGGTCCTCTACAGCGTCAGCCTCTCGCCCGGCCAGGCGCTGGCGGTGCGAGCCCGCGACGGCAAGGTCCTCTGGCGCAAGCCGCTCGGCGGCCGCGCCGAGTCCTCGCCGCTGGTGATGGGCGGGCGCATGTACTTCGGCGACGAGGACGGCGAGCTGCTCGCCCTCGACATCGACGACGGCTCGACGATCTGGACGACGGCGCTCGGTGGCGCCGTCAAGGCGGCGCCGGCCTTCGCGGGCGGCAAGCTCTACGTCGGCGACTACGGCGGCAAGATGAACGCCGTTCGGGCTCGCGACGGCAAGCTGCTCTGGCAGACCTCCGACCTCGGCCTCGGCATCGCCGGCTCGGGGCGGATCTACTCGACCGCCGCCGTCGCCTTCGGACGCGTCTACGCCGGCGACGTCGACAACCGCGCCTACAGCTTCGACGCCGACACCGGCGAGATCGCCTGGTCGTTCTCGGCCGGCGACTACGTCTACTCCGGGGTCGCCGCCGCCGACACCAAGGGCACCGGCCCGACCGTCTACTTCGGCTCCCACGACCGCAACGTCTACGCGGTCGACGCCAAGACCGGCAAGCTGAAGTGGAAGCAGCCGGCCGGCGGGCAGATCAGCGGGCCGGCGACCGTGGTCGGCGACGTCGTCTACGTCTCGACGTTCAGCGGCAACTCGACGATCGGCCTCGATCTCGGCAGCGGCCGTCGCGTCTTCAGCTACGACGACGGCGAATACGGGCCGGTCGTCTCCGACGGCCGCATCCTCTACCTGACCGGTGGCGCCTCCGTGGTCGCCTTCGAACCATTCGACGTCGGCGACTACAAGTACAAGCCGAAGAAGGGCCAGAAGGGCATCGTCCCTCCCGCCCAGCAGCGCAAGGCGCTGAAGGCGGCGCGCCGCAAGGCGAAGCGGCAGAAGTCCGGTGCCGGAAAGCAGGGCAACGGCTCCCCGCAGGGCAACGGCACCCAGCCGGGCAACGGCTAGCCCCACCCGCCACCGCCGGACCGCCGCCCCCACCCCCAACCGCTCCCACCCCCACCGCTTCCACCTGCCAACCGCTCCCACCTGCCAACCGTCGAGGTGGAGAAAAGGGGTGATATTTGCCTGTTTCCTCGACCTCGGCGGGGAGGGCGGGCGGTTCAGGTGCTGCGGACGTCGATCCCGGCGGCGGCCATCGCCTGCTTCGCGGCGGCGATCGAGTAGCGGCCGTAGTGAAAGATCGAGGCGGCGAGGACGGCATCGGCGCCGCCCTCGATGATCCCCTCCGCGAGGTGGTCGAGCTCGCCGACGCCGCCGGAGGCGATGACCGGGATCGGGACCGCATCGGCGACCGCCCTGGTCAGCGCCAGGTCATAGCCGTCCTCGGTGCCGTCGCGGTCCATGCTCGTCAGCATGATCTCGCCGGCGCCGCGCTCGGCGGCCTCGACGGCCCAGCCGACCGCTTCGCGGCCCTCGACGCGGCGGCGCCCACCGGCGACGTAGACGTCCCAGCGCGGCGTCGGCCCGGGGACCGCCCGGGCGTCGATCGCTACGACCACGCACTGGGCGCCGAAGACGGTCGGCGAGCTCGCCGATCAGCTCCGGACGGGCGAGCGCCGCCGAGTTGATGCCGACCTTGTCGGCGCCGGCGTCGAGCACCGCCTGTGCGTCGGCGACCGAGCGGATGCCGCCGCCGATCGTGAACGGGATGAAGACCTCGTCGGCGGTCCGGCGGGCGAGCTGGACGATCGTGTCGCGATCCTCGTGGGAGGCGGTGATGTCGAGGAAGACGAGCTCGTCGGCGCCCTCGGCGTCGTAGCGGGCGGCGAGCTCGACCGGGTCACCGGCATCGCGGATGTCGACGAAGTTGGTCCCCTTGACGACCCGTCCGTCGTCGACGTCGAGGCAGGGGATGAGGCGCTTCAGCGGCACGGCGCTGAGGGTAGGGACCGGCGTCCGCCGGCGATGGTCAGCGCTTGCTGCGACGTCGGCGCCGAGCTCGATGCGGCGCTCTTCGCGAACGCCGCCGGCTCGAGCTTGGTGACGAGATCCTTGATGCGGCTGCGCTCGCGGGAGCTGAGGTTCCCGGGCCGACCCTTCGACTTGACGAGCAGGTCGCGGAGCTCGCCCGGTCTCGCCCGGCTCGAGCTTGTCGAGGTGTCGCTTGGCGATCAGCGCCACCTCGGCGACGACCATGATCCGGCCCCAGAGGCTCCACTTGCCGGCGCCGCGGCCGATCGTGCTGACCAATCCCATCTCAGCCCTCCCTCTTGTCGTCGTCGTTGCCGGCGAGGACGGCGAGCGCCTCCGCCACGGTGAACCGTCGTTCGTAGAGCGCTCTACCCACGATCACGCCGCTCAGCGCCGCGCTGCCGAAGTCGCGCAGCCGGGCGAGGTCGGGCAGCGATCCGACGCCGCCGGAATAGATCAGCTCGGCGCCGGCGACCTCGCAGGCCGCGAGGATCTCGCCGAGGCGATCGAGCCCCGGCCCCTCCAGGGTCCCGTCGACCTCGACCGGGGTGTAGACGAAGCGGCGGATGCCGCGACCGCCGAGGTCGGCGATCGCCGCCTCGACGGCGGTTTCGGTCGCCCGCTCCCAGCCCTCGACCGCGACCCGGCCGCCGCGGGCGTCGACCGAGGCGACGATCCGGTCGCCGTAGGCATCGGCGAGTCCGCCGAGCAGGTCCGGATCGCGCTGTGCGGAGGTGCCGAGGACGGCGCGTTCGGCGCCGGCCGCGAACGCCGGCCTCGACGCTGCGGCGATCGCGCAGTCCGCCGCCGAGCTGCATCGGCACCTCGATGGCGGCGGCGATCCGGGCGACGACGCCGAGGTTGGCGGGGGCACCGTCGCGGGCGCCGTCGAGGTCGACGACGTGGACGATCGCGGCGCCTCCCTCGACCCAGCGCCGGGCGGCGTCGACCGGGTCGGCGTCGTAGCCGGTCTCGCGGTCGTAGTCGCCCCGCAGCAAACGGACGGCGCTGCCGCCGCGGATGTCGATAGCCGGGTAGAGGGTCAGCATCGTCGCTCCCGGGACGGCTAGGCGGGGCGGCCGCCGGCGGTCTGGAGCACGCCCGGCTCGGCGGCGATCGCCGCGAAGTTGCGCAGCATCCGCAGGCCAGCCGCGCTCGACTTCTCGGGGTGGAACTGGGTTCCGAAGACGTTGCCGGCGCCGACGACGGCCGCGAAGCGGCCGCCGTACTCGGCTGAGGCGACGAGGTCGGCGGGCGCCGGCCGCGCCGCGAACGAGTGCACGAAGTAGAACGGCTCGCCCTCGGCGATCCCCGCCAGCAGCGGCGAGGGCGACTCGACGTGCAGCGGCGCCCAGCCGATGTGTGGCAGCTTCAGGCCGCTCGCCGGCAGCCGCTCGACGCTGCCCGCGAGCAGTCCGAGGCCACGGGCGCCGCCATGCTCGGCGGAGGCGCCGAAGAGCAGCTGCATGCCGAGGCAGATGCCGAGCAGCGGCACCCCCGACGCGGCCCGTTCGGCGATCGGGGTGACCAGTCCGCGGCGCTCGATCTCCCGCATCGCCTCCGGAAAGGCGCCGACGCCGGGCAGGACGATCGCCGTCGCGGCGCCGACCACGCCGGGGTCGGAGCTGACCACGGCCCGCGCTCCGACGTGCTCGAAGGCCTTCGCGACCGAGCGCAGGTTGCCCATGCCGTAGTCGGCGATGATCACTGCTTCCGGGCCCGGGCTCACCGCGCTCATCTTATGGCCGCCGGGCCTCGGCGGCGGGATCACCGATTGGCGCCGATGACCTTCTCGACCGCCTTCAGGGCCGGCTTCGGCTTCGACTTCTTGGTGACGAGGCCCGCCCCGGGGCACCAGTTGCAGGCGAGCTGCTCGGCCGGGAAGTCGCGCCAGACGTAGACGAAGACCCCTTCGACGTTCCAGCGCCAGCGCTTCTTGACGAGCAGCTTCAGGCCATCGCGGAGCCGCTTCGCCTGCCCCTTCCTGCCGACGACGGATTCGCTCCGGGCCGGCCCCTTCGAGGCCCAGCCGAGCTCGCCGACGACGAGGCCGACGTTGCCGTCGCCCGCCTTGCGGGCGACGGCTCGCAGGTCGCCGACCTGCTGCTTGACGTCGGCGACGCCGGAGCCGTAGGGATGTGAGTTGATCGCGTCGAAGTGCTTTTCGATCCCCCCGACCTTGTAGAGCCGCCTCAGGAAGGTCGTGGCCTTCATCGACTTCGAGTTGCGCGGGAACCCGTACATGCCGCCGAGCACGATCTTCGCCTTCGGGTCGACCTTGGAGATGCCCCGGTCGAAGGACTTGACGAGCTTGCCGTAGGCCCTCGGGTCGGGCTTCGGCAGCCAGTTGTTCTTCGAGTTCTGCTCGTTCCAGGCGATCCACCGCTTGACCGGCAGATCGTCGATCTCCGGACGTGAGTCGAAATAGTCGCCGTTGCGGCCATAGCGCTTGGCGAGAGCCGTGGAGAACTTCTGCCACGCCTTCAGGTCGGCCTTGCTCTCGGGGCCGTGCAGTCCCTTGGCGGAGCGCTTGTGGACGAATCGCGGCGTTCCGAATACGACCAGGGTCGGGCGCATTCCGTGCTTGGCGGCGTTGTAGACGCCGTAATCGGGCTGCGCCCAGTCGTAGCCGCCCTTGCGGGTCTTCTCGACCGCCGACCAGTTGACCGGCACGCGATAGGTTCCGAACCCGGACTTGCCCATCTGCTTGAAGTCCTTCTCGGTCGGGCCCTCGGCGAAGATCCCGAAGAAGTCGCCGGGGACCTTGGCGGCGGCGGGCTGGGCGGCGATCGCCGTCGTCGCGAGGGCGATCGCCAGCAGCAGCGCAGCGGTCGTGCGGCGGTGGTACGGGCGTCGGGCGTCGGTGGCGTCGCTAGGTCTGCTCATCTCTTCAGGTTAAGCACACCGGCGGGGCCGAAGTTGCGGGCGCCGCCGGCGCCGAGCCGAGCCCGGAATCGCGCTTCAGGAACTGAGCGTTCCCTTGGTCGACGGGATCCCGGGCTCGTCGGGATCGATCGCGACGGCGATCCGCAGCGCCCGAGCGAAGGCCTTGAAGCAGGCCTCGATCATGTGGTGCGCATTCGCCCCGTAGGGGTTGCCGAGGTGGAGTGTCAGCTTTCCGTTCGCGGCGACGGCGCGGAAGAACTCGCCGGTCAGCTCCGCCTCGAAGCCGGCGATCGTCACCGGCGGCAGAGCGGATTCGAAGTGGCAGTAGGGACGCCCGGATATGTCGATCGAGCAATCGGCCAGCGATTCGTCCATCGGCAATTCGACGTGGGCGTAGCGGGTGATGCCGGCGCGGTCGCCGAGCGCCCGGTCGAGCGCCTGCCCGAACGCGATGCCGACGTCCTCGACGGTGTGGTGCGAGCCGGTCTCGAGGTCGCCGCTGGCACGGACCTCGAGGCCGAGGCGGCCATGGCGGCCGAGCAGGTCGAGCATGTGGTCGAGGAAGCCGACCCCGGTCGCGGCGCTGACCGTGCCGCCGTCGAGGTCGAGCCGGAGCTCGATATCGGTCTCGTTCGTGCGCCGCTCGATCGTGGCGGCGCGGGTCGCCGGTGAGCCCATGGGTCGCTATTCCCCCTTCTCGGGGGCGTTCCTGCCCGTCCGTACCGTCGCCGACTCGCCGTGCAGCGGGAATCCCTCGGCGCGGGCGATCACGTCGACGGTGCCGGCGAGCGCGGCGGCCGCCCCGGCGTCGATCTCGACCCTGCTGATCCGGCGCCGGAACGTCCCGGGGCCGAGCGGGCCGGTGAAGCGCCCGGCGCCGCCGGTCGGGAGCACGTGGTTGGAGCCTGCCGCGTAGTCGCCGAAGGCCGTCGCCGAGTGCGGCCCGGCGAAGACGCATCCGGCCGTCGTCAGGCGTTCGGCGAGGCGGCGGGAGTCGGCGGCGATCACCTCGGCGTGCTCGGGGGCCAGCGCCTCGGTCAGCGCCACCGCGGCGTCGGCGTCGGCGACGGCGATCATCGCGAAGACCGAGCTCGCCGGGTTCCGGCCGCCGCGCCTGCACCGCCTCGATCGCCTCGGCGAGGCGCTCGAGCCAGGCCGGATCGGTCGAGATCGCGACGAGCAGGCCGTCGTCGCCGTGCTCGGCCTGGGCGCAGAGGTCGAGGGCGATCCACTCGCACGGGGACGTCGGCGAGGGCGATCACGACCAGCTCCGAGGGCCCCGCGTAGCCGTCGATGCCGACCCGGCGGGAACACTGCAGCTTCGCCTCCTGGACCCACGGACTGCCGGGCCCGGCGATCACGTCGACGGCGGCGACCGACTCGGTGCCATGGGCGAGCGCGGCGATCGCCTGGGCGCCGCCGATCGCGTAGACGGCGTCGGCGCCGACGATCGCCGCCGCGGCCAGAACCGCCGCCGCCGGCTCGCCGGTGCCCGGATCGGGCGGCGAGGCGACGACGACGCGGCCGACCCCGGCGACGCGGGCGGGGACGACCCCCATGACGACGCTCGAGGGATAGGGCGCCCGGCCGCCGGGCACGTAGACGGCGGCCGATCCGACCGGAACCTCGGCGACCTCGATTCGCTGGCCGCCGTCGAGGACCACCGCAGCCGGCTCGCCGATCTGCGCCGTCGCCACCGCGGCGACGTTCGCGGCGCTCGTCTCGATCGCACTGCGGAGCTCGGCCGAGATCTCCCCGGCTGCGGCGGCGATGCGCGCGGCCGGCACCTCGACCGGGTCGGCGGCGACGCCGTCGAAGCGATTGCTGAGCTCGGCGAGGGCGGCATCGCCGCCGGCGCGGACGCGCTCGATCGTCGTCGCCACCGAGGCGGCGAGGCCGGCCGGGTCCGGGCTCGCCGCGCGCAGCTGCGCCGCAAGCCGGTCCGGCTCGCGGCCGTCCCAGGCCTCGGTTCGGATCTTCATCCCGCGGCGGCCCCGCGGAGGCGCTCGACCATCGCGTCGACCTCGGTGGCGCGGAGCTTGTGCGCGACCCGGTTGGCGACGAGGCGGGCGGTGCAGACCGAGATCTCGTCGACGATCTCGAGACCGTTCTCGGCGAGCGTCCGGCCGGTGTCGACGAGGTCGACGATCCCGTCGGCGAGCCCGACGAGCGGCGCCAGCTCGACCGAGCCCTTGACCTCGATGACCTCGGCCTGGCGGCCCATCCGCTCGAAGTAGTCGGTCGCCGTGCGCGGATACTTGGTCGCGATCCGCATCAGCCCGAGGCGCCGCTCGGCGCGCTCGAGGTCAGCGCCCGCCGGCCCGGGCGGCGAGCGCCATCCGGCAGCGCCCGAAGCCGAGGTCGACGAGCTCGTAGACGCTGCGATCGCTCTGCTCGGTGAGCACGTCCTTGCCGGTGACGCCGAGATCGGCGGCCCCCGACTCGACGTAGATCGGCACATCGGAGGGCCGGACGGTGACGATCGTCAGCCCGTCGAGCTCGAAGATCAGCGCTCGCGAGTCGCTGCGCGGCGCGGCGGTGTCATAGCCGGCACGGTCGAGCATCGCCAGGCAGCCGTCGAACAGGGCGCCGCGGGGCAGTGCCATCGTCAACGCTCCGTCGTTGCCGCGGGCACGGACGCTCTCGGTCATCGCCGGCCCGCCCCGATCTCCTGCTCGGCGGCCTGGGCGACGTGGAGCCGCTCGAGGTAGAGGGCGAACCCCGCCGCCGGCAGCGGCCTGCCGAAGCGCCCGAGCAGGTCGTCGTAGCGGCCGCCGCCGCCGATCGCCTCGCCGACCGCCGGGTCGTAGACCTCGAGGATCGCGCCGGTGTAGTAGCCGAGGTCGCGGAGCAGCCCGAAGTCGACCTGGACCCGGTCGGCGATGCCGGCCGCATCGAGCGCGGCGAGCGTCTCGGCGAGCGAGGTCGAGGCCCGCTCGATCGCCGCGCCGCCGATCGCCCGCGCCTGCTCGAGCACCTCGGGCCCGCCGCGGAGGTTGCCGAGGGCGACGATCGTCGCCCGCTCGTCGTCGCCGAGCTCGGCGAGATCGCCGGCCTCCGCCTCGATCGCGACGAGGTCGTGGGCGGCCAGGCATTCGAGGATCCGGTCGCGGGCGCTGCCCTCGACACCGAGCTCGGCGAGGAGCTGGCGGAACAGGTCGCCGTCGCCGAGGCCGACGATGGCGCTGCCGAGGCCGACGGCGTCCAGCGAGGCGACCAGCATCTCGATCAGCTCCGCGGTCCCGGACGGCGCCTCGGCGCCGACCAGCTCGACCCCGATCTGGCGCATCTCGCGAAGCTGGCCGCGCTGCGGACGCACCGGCCGGAAGACGCTGCCCGAATAGGCGAGCCGGAACGGACCCGGCTCGGCGGCGAAGCGACGGGCGACCATCCGCGCGATCGGCACGGTCATGTCGTTGCGGAGCGCGAGGACCGAGCCCGACTCGTCGAGGAACCTGTAGGTGGCGGTGCCCTCGGGCCCGGCGCCGCGGGCGAAGGCGTCCTGGTACTCGATCGTCGGCGTCGCGACCTCCTCGTAGCCGCGCGAGGCGAACAACGTCGAGCAGCGAGGCCTCGATGGCACGCAGCTCGCGCATCTCCTCGGCGAGGACGTCGCGGGTGCCGGTTGGCAGTGGCTGGCTGGTCATCTTCGTCTCCGCCGGCGCCGCTCAGGCGGAGGCCGGCACGGGCTCGTTGGCGACGCGATCGAGGCGGGCGCCGAGGCCGCGCAGGCGTTCGTCGATCCGCTCGTAGCCGCGGTCGATCTGCGCGATGTTGCCGATCTCCGAGGTCCCCTCGGCGGCCAGCGCGGCGATCAGCATCGCCATCCCGGCGCGGATGTCGGGACTCTCGAGCCGCTCGCCGTGCAGCTTGCGAGGGACCGTTGACGATCGCGCGGTGGGGGTCGCAGAGGGTGATCCGCGCTCCCATCGCGACCAGCTTGTCGGTGAAGAACAAGCGGTTCTCGAACATCTTCTCGAAGATCAGGATCGTGCCCTCCGCCTGGGTGGCGAGCGCCAGCGCGATCGAGGTCAGGTCGGCCGGGAACGCCGGCCAGGGTCCGTCGTCGATCTTCGGGATCGCGTCGCCGAGATCGTCGCGGATCGCCAGCCGCTGGTCGGGCGGGACGAGCAGGTCGCGGCCCTCGACGAGGCTCTGCAGTCCGAGCCGCTGGAACTGGCGCCGGATCATCAGCAGGTCGGCAGGTTCGACGTCGCGGATCCGCAGCTCGCCGCCGGTCGCGGCCGCCAGCGCCATGAAGCTGCCGATCTCGATGTGGTCGGGTCCGATCTCGTATTCGGCGCCGCCGAGCTTGTCGCGGCCGTGGACGATCATCACGTTGGAGCCGATCCCGTCGACGGTGGCGCCCATCCGCGTCAGCAGATGGGCGAGGTCCTGGACGTGCGGCTCGCTGGCCGAGTTGGCGATGATCGTCCGCCCCGGCGTCAGCGCCGCGGCGAGCAGCGCGTTCTCGGTCCCCATCACCGACGGCTCGTCCATGAAGATCTCGCAGGCCTGCAGGCCGCCCGGCGCCTGCAGCTCGATCATTCGGCTGCCGGTGATCGCGGCGCCGAGGTCGCGGAACGCGTCGAGGTGCGGATCGAGCCGGCGGCGGCCGATCGTGTCGCCGCCCGGCGGCGGCATCCGGACCTCTCCGAAGCGGGCGAGGAGCGGACCGGCGAGCAGGAACGAAGCGCGGATCCGGGCGGCGAGGCCCTCATCGACCTCGTTCGAGCCGACGCCGGCGGCGCAGAGGCGGAGCTCGTTGTCGCCGAGCCACTCGACGGCGACGCCGAGCTTGGCGAGGATCGCGATCTGGGCCTCGGTGTCGCGGATCCGCGGGACGTTGCGGAGGATCAGATCCTCCTCGGTCAGCAGGCATGCTGCGAGGATCGGCAGCGCCGCGTTCTTGTTGCCGGCGGCGACGATCTCCCCACTGAGGGGAACGCCGCCCTGAATCACGAAGTTCTCCAAAGCTTGGCTAGGGTAGACGACGGTGAGCGAGCCGACGATGAACGCCTCCGACCGCGAAGCGGCCTGGGAATTGCTTTGCGAGTGGACCGCCTCCGACTCGCTCCGCAAGCATGCTCTCGCCGTCGAGGCGTCGATGCGCGCCTACGCCCGGCTCTGGGATGAGGACGAGCAGCGCTACGCGGTCGCCGGCCTCGTTCACGACCTCGACTACGAGCGCTTTCCGGACCCCGAAGCCGGCCACCCGCGAATCGCCATCGAGGAGCTCGAGCGGCGCGGTTATCCGGCCGACGTGATCGACGGCCGTGGCCGGTCACGCCGACTATCTCGACGTCCCCCGCGAGACGCGGCTGGCGAAGACGCTCTACGCCGTCGACGAGCTCTCCGGGTTCGTCACCGCCTGCGCGCTCGTGCGCCCGACCGGCATCGAGGGGATGAAGGTCAAGTCCGTGCGCAAGAAGCTCAAGCAGCCCTCGTTCGCCGCCAAGGTCGACCGCGAGCAGATCCACCGCGGCATCGAGGAGCTCGGGGTCGACGAGGGCGAGCACATCGCCGTCGTCATCGCCGCGCTCGCCGCCGATGCCGAGGCGCTCGGCCTGACCGCAGCGCAGGTCGAGGCCGGCTGACGATGCGGCGGGCGCTCAAGGCCCTCCTCGTCGTCCTCGTCGTGCTCGATCGCGCTCGCCGTCGTCAACGCGATCGTGCTCGACAGCCAGACGAAGCCGGCGAGTGTCAGCGCCGACGGCGGCAGGATCGAGTCGGTCTCCTCGGTCGACCTCCAGGTCTTCGACTCGCCGGCCACCGGACCCGGTCCCGAGGGGGCGCCGATCGTCCTGTTGCACTGCTTCGGATGCTCGTCGCAGTGGTGGAACCCGATGCTCGCGGCCCTGAACGAGCGCCATCGCGTCATCCGCATCGACCTGATCGGCCACGGCGGCTCCGAGAAGCCGCAGAGCGGCTACGAGGTCGCCGCGCAGGGCGCCGCCGTCGCCGAGGCCCTGAACTCGCTCGGCGTCGTCGGGGCGACCGTCGTCGGCCATTCGCTCGGCGGCATGGTCGCGACCGCGGTGGCCGAGACCGCGAGCGAGCTCGTCGACCGGATCGTCCTGATCGGCACCCCGTCGGAGTCCGGCGAGGCGTCGCTGCCGTTCACCGAGAACGTTGTCCGGACGCCGTTGATCGGCCAGGCGCTCTGGCGGCTTCGCCTCGACTCGGTGATCAGGAACGGCTACGAGTCGGCCTTCGCGCCCGGGACCGACGTCAGCGGCGTCTTCCCCGGCGACCCGGACCGGGTCGTCGACGACAACCGGGCGATGACCTACGACTCGTTCACCGCCGCGAGCGAGCGAGCCGGCGACTACCTCGACGAGCAGTCGATCGCGTCCCGGCTCACCACCACCGGCGTGCCGCTGCTGTGGATCGACGGCAGCGCCGACCAGATCCTCGAGGCGGCGTCGGTCGCCGAGGAGTTCCACGCGGTCCCCGGCGCGATCACGAAGCTGATCGACGGCGTCGGCCACTCGCCGAACGTCGAGGCCCCCGGCGAGACCGCGAAGCTGATCCTCGACTTCGCCGGCGTCGCGGCGCCGGCCGCCGGGGCGGGCAAGCGCAGGGGCGGCGGCAAGCCTAAGGCGGGGGCCGGCAGCGGTGCCGGCTGAGCCGGTCCGGATCGTCGTCCTCGAGGGGGACGAGACCGGGCAGGAGCTGCTCGACGCGGCGCTGGCCGTCCTCGCCGACGACGTCATCGGCCTGCCGGTCGTGCTCGAGCGGTTCGATCTGTCGCTGCCGAACCGGCGCCGCACCGCGAACGAGGTCTGTGCTGCCGCGGCGGCGGCGATGCGGGCCGCCGGCCTCGGTCTCAAGGCGGCGACGATTACGCCGGAGGGAGCCGACGACGTCGGCAGCCCGAATCGGCTGATCCGCGAGGGCATCGACGGCACGGTGATCGTCCGCACCGGCAGGCGGATCCCCGGCGTCGCCCCGATCGCCGGCATCCACCACCCGATCACGGTTTGCCGGATGGCGGTCGGCGACGCCTACGGGGCCGAGCAGTGGCGCGAGGGCAGCGGCGACGACGAGCTCGCCTTCCGGACCGAGCGGATCAGCCGCCGGGTCTGCCGGGCCGTCTCCGAGCACGCGTTCCGGATCGCGGCGGCGTCCGCGGAGGAGCCACGCGCCCGCGTCTACGGCGGCCCGAAGTGGACCGTCAGCCCCGTCTACGAGGGGATGTTGAAGGAGGAGATGGACGCGGCGGCGGCCCGCCATCCCGAGGTCCCCTACGAGCCGGTCCTGATCGACGCGACCTACGCCGGCCTCGTCGGCGGCGCCGCCACCGGTCCGCTCGTGATTCCGACCCTGAACCGCGACGGCGACCTGCTCAGCGACCTGGTGATGCCGATGTTCGGCTCGATCGCCGGCGCCGAGTCGATCCTGCTCAGCCTCGACGACGATCTCCGCCCGGCGGTCGCGATGGCCGAGGCGCCGCACGGCACCGCCCCATCGCTGGCCGGCAAGGACGTCGCCAACCCGATGGCGATGATCCTCGCCTGCGCCGCCGTCCTCCACTACGCCGCCGAGCGTGGCCACGGCGACGCCGAGCGCGCCTCGCGGGCGATCTACGACGCCACCCTGGGCGCGGCCGGCGACGGCGTCCGCACCCTCGACCTCGGCGGCGAGGCCTCGACCTCGGCGGTCTGCGCCGAGGTCGTGCGGCGGGTCCGCGCGACCCTGCCGGCTTAGCGCCCCGGGAATCAGACGGCGGTGCCGCCGCCGTGCCGCCGCACCGCGAGCGAACATACGTTCGCTTAGACTGTTGACCGTCCTGATGACCGTCGGATCCGTTCTCATTCCCCGCTTCGCTCTGCTCGCCGCAGTGGGTGGACGCCGGGAGATGCTGACAGAGCCGATCGCCCTCGCTCCCGAGCCCGGCCGCGAGCAGGCCGTCGGCGAGGCGAGCGGGGCCGCCGAGGCGTTCGGGATCAAGGCCGGCATGCCGGTCTCCGAGGCGCTCGGACGCTGCCCGGCACTGATCCTCCGGCCACCCGATCCGGGGCGCACCGCGAGCGATTGGGAGCGGGTCCTCCGCAGGCTCGAGGCGATCGGCGCCGCGGTCGAGAGCAACCGTCCCGGCGAAGCGTTCTTCGCGGTCGACGGCCTGCGCGGCATCTGCGGCCCGCGTCGCGAGGACGTGCTCGCCCGGGCCGCCCGGGCGATTGCGATGCCCGCCCGGATCGGCGGCGCCCCGAACCGCTTCTGCGCCCGCGCCGCCGCGGCGATGGCCCGCGGCCGCGGCAGGCGGGCGATCCGGATGGTGGCGGCGGGGGGCGAGCGCGACTTCCTGGCGCCGCTGCCGGTCGATCTCCTCGACCGGGCGCTGCGCGACCGGCCCGGCGGCGGCGATGCCCGGGCGGGCCGGCTCGTCGCCACTCTCGAGCGGCTCGGGGTCGCGACCCTGGGCGACCTCGCCGGCCTGCCGCGGGTCGCGATCGCCGACCGCTTCGGTGCCCTCGGCCTGGCCGCGCACGAGCTCGCCGCCGGCCGCGACATGCCGCTGCGGCCGCGAACCCCCCACGAGGACCTCGTCCAGGCGATCGGACTGCCCGAGGCCGCCTACGGAATCCAGCTCGAGCGGGCGCTCGAGCTCCTGATCGACCGGCTGCTCGGGGACCCGCGCCGCGAGGGGCGGGCGATCCGCTCGCTGAGCCTCGAGGCGCGGCTCGCCGGCGGCGGCAGCTGGAGCGCCACGGCGGTGATGCGCAGCGCCAGCAGCGCGCCGGAGCGGCTGCGGCTGGCGCTCGCCCCGAAGCTCGGCGCGCTGACCGCTCCCGCCACCGCCCTGGCCTTGCGGGCGATCGCGATGGCTGCGGCCGGAGGCACGCAGCAGACGCTCGCCCGCGACCCCGGCGAGCGTCGCCGCGAGCGGCTCGCCGAGGCGGTCAGGCAGGTTCGCGCGGCGGCGGGAAGGGACTCGGTGCTGCGCGTCCTCGACGTCGACCCGGGCTCGCGGGTGCCGGAGCGCTGGGCGGCGCTCGCGCCCTACAACGACCCCGGCAGCGCCTGATGGGCCGCCCCGCCAATCCCTACGCTCCCCGCGAGGTCGCGGTGAGCACCGCCGCCGGCCGGCCGCGCGTCGTCGCCGGCCGCAGGGTCGAGTCGCTGCGCGAGCAGTGGCTCGTCGAGGACCGCTGGTGGTCGGGCGCCCCGCTGCGCCGCCACTATCTCGAGCTGGTGCTGGCCGGCGGTCGCTGCACGGTCGTCTACCGCGATCTCGAGACGGGCCGCTGGTACGAGCAGCGATGAGCTACGTCGAGCTCCATGCCCACTCCGCCTTCTCCTTCCTCGACGGCGCCTCGAGCCCCGACGAGCTCGCCCTCCGGGCCGCCGAGCTCGGCTACCGCGAGCTGGCGCTGACCGACCACGACGGCATCTGGGGGTCGATGGAGTTCGCCTGCGCCTGTCACGCCCAGGGGGTGCGGCCGATCACCGGCGCCGAGCTGACCGTGACGGCGGCCGGCGGACCGCCGGTCCCCCCTCCCCCGCCCGGCTTCCGCGGCAACTGCCCGCCCGGCGCCTTCCACCTGACCCTGCTCGTCGTCGACGCCGACGGCTACCGCAACCTCTGCCGGCTTTTGACCCGGGCCCACTCGCGGACCCGCGGCGAGGGGCTGCCGCTGCCGCCGACGGTCACCCTCGCCGATCTCGAGCGCCACTCCGCCGGCCTGGTCTGCCTGTCCGGCTGCGCCCGTGACGGGGCGCTGGCGGGCCGGATCGGCCGCGGCGACCACGGCGGCGCCGAGCGGCTCGGCCGGGCTTTGCTCGCGGCGTTCGGCCGCGATCGCCTCCGGATCGAGCTGCAGGCGCCGCTCTGGCGCGGCGACCGTTCCCGCAACCGCCGCCTCGCCGACCTCGCCTCGGCGCTCGGGGTGCCCTGCGTGGCGACCGGCAACGTCCACGCCCACGATCGCGACCGGATCGCTCTCCAGGATGCTCTCGTCGCCGTCCGCCTCGGCGGGACGCTGGAGTCGACCGAGCCGGAGCGGCGTGGCAACGGCTCGGCGACGCTGATCGCGCCGGAGCGGGCCGCCGCGCGCTTCCGCGAGCACCCCGAGGCGGTCGCCGAGACCGCCCGCCTCGCCGAGCGGCTGCGCTTCGACCTGACCACCGACCTCGGCTACAGCTATCCCGGCGCCGAGGACGGCAGCGCCGATCGCCGGCTTGCCGAGGCCTGCCGGGCCCGCTTCGGCGAGCGCTACGACGGCAAGCCGGAGCGAGCCGAGGCCGAGCGGCGGCTCGAGCAGGAGCTGAGCCTGATCTCGGGGCTGAAGCTCTCCGGCTTCTTCCTCCTCCACCGCGACCTGCTCGAGCTCGCCCGCGAGGTCGCCGTCGAGGTCCGCGGCCCCGACAGCGCCCGCTCGCTCCTGCCCCCCGGTCGCGGCCGAGGCTCGAGCGTCAGCTCCGTCGTCTGCTACCTGACCGGCCTCTCCCACGTCGATCCGGTCGGCGCCGGCCTCTTTCTCGGCCGCTTCCTCAACGAGGAGATCGCCGAGGCGCCGGACATCGACCTCGACTTCCCGCGCGACGTCCGCGAGCGCCTGATCCCGCGGATCCACGAGCGCTACGGGGCCGACCGCTCGGCGCTCGTCGCCGCCTTCCCGACCTACCGTGCGAAGGGCGCGATCCGCGACTTCGGCAAGGTCCTGGGGCTGCCCCCCGGCGAGATCGAGCGGGCGGCCCGCTCCGCGAGCCACTACGAGAGGGCGGAGGTCGAGGGCGACTCGGCGCGGCAGCGGGCGCTGCGGAAGCTGCTCGACGACGCCTACGGGTTGCCCCGCCACCCCTCCCAGCACCCCGGCGGCATGGTGCTTTCGACCCGGCCGCTGACCGACCTCTGCCCGGTCGTGCCGGCGGCGATGGAGGGACGGCAGATCGCCCAGTGGGACAAGGATTCCTGTGCCGACGCCGGCTTCCTGAAGATCGACCTGCTCGGCCTCGGGATGCTCTCCGCGGTGGAGCGGACCGTCACCGAGATCGCTCGGGTCCGCAACGAGCGAATCGACCTCTCGCGGATCCCGCTCGACGACCCCGAGGTCTACCGGCGGATCCGCGCCGCCGAGACGACCGGCGTCTTCCAGATCGAGAGCCGCGCCCAGATGCAGATGCTGCCGCGCTCTCGCCCCGAGAACATCGAGGACCTGACCGTCCAGGTGGCGATCGTCCGTCCCGGGCCGATCCAGGGCGGTGCCGTCCACCCCTACCTCGAGCGCAGGAAGCGGCTCCGCGAGGACCCCGGCTACGAGGTCCCCTACGAGCACCCCTGCCTGGAGCCGATCCTCGCCGACACGCTCGGCGCGATCGTCTTCCAGGACCAGGTGATCCAGGTGGCGATGGCGATGGCCGGATTCAGCTCCGGCGAGGCGGAGGGGCTGCGGAGGGCGATGAGCCGCAAGCGCTCGGAGGAGGCGATGCAGGCGCATCGCGGGCGCTTCGTCGCGGGCGCGATCGCCAGGGGGGTCGCCGGCGACGTCGCCGAGCGGGTCTTCGCGCAGATCCACGGCTTCTCCGGCTTCGGGTTCCCGAAGTCGCATGCCGCGGCGTTCGGGCTGCTCGCCTATCAGTCGACCTGGCTGCGGGTCCACTACGGACCCGAGTTCCTCTGCTCGCTGCTCAACGAGCAGCCGATGGGCTTCTACCCGCCCGATGCCCTCGTCCACGAGGCGCAGCGGCGCGGGATCCCGGTGCGGCCGCCGGACGTGAACCACAGCGGGGTCCTGTGCCGGGTCGGGCGCGACGGGGACGAGGATCCGGCGGTGCGGATCGGGCTCGGATACGTGAAGGGGCTGGCGGAGCGGGACGCCGAGGCCGTGGTCGCCGAGCGCGAGCGCGGCGGCCGCTATCGCGACCTCGGCGACCTCGCCTCGCGCTCCGGCGCCGGGCGCGACGGGCTCGAGCGGCTCGCCTGGGCGGGCGCCTGCGGCGACCTCGAGATCGGCGGCGACCGGCGGCGGGCGCCGCTCTGGCGGCTCGGCGTCGCCCGCGGCTCTGGCGACGGGCAGCTGCCGTTGCCGCTGCCGTTGCCGGAGGCTCCGGCGCTCGCCGAGCAGACGCCCTGGGAGCGGCTGACCGCCGACTACGGCGCCTACGGAATCGCCCTCGAGGAGCACCCGCTGACCCTGCTCCGCGGCGGCCTCGATCCGGCGACGGTGACCTGCGCGGCGCTGGAGCGGATCGCCGACGGATCCGGCCTCGTCGTCGCCGGGCTGCTGGTCGCCCGGCAGCGGCCGGCGACGGCGAAGGGCGTGATGTTCCTGCTCATCGAGGATGAGACCGGCGTCGCCAACGTGATCGTCACCCCGCCCGTCTACGAGCGCCACCGGCTGACGGTCCGGACCGCCTCACTGGTCACGGTCGCCGGCCGGCTCGAGCGCCGCGAGGGCGTCGTCAACGTCGTCGCCGCCGCGGTGCGGCGGATCGAGCGCCCCGACGTGCCGCTGGCCCAGGTCCATTCGATCGAGCCCGAGCCGGGGCGGGAGACCGGCCGGGACCTCGGTGATCTCGACGCCGTCCTGCCGCACGCCCACAGCTTCGGCAGGCGTGGCAGATGAGTAGCCTGCAACTTCCCTTGCACGAACACCTGTACGTCCGAGGGCGATCCTATCTTCTCCGGCGATGAACGAAACGACAGAAACCAGGAGACGACCCCGGCGGACCGCAGGCAGCGGCCGCGGCATCGGGGTCGCGGCGATCAACCGGGTCGCCGACCGCATCGATCTGGCGATCGACCTGCTGACGCTCGGCCAATATGGGCTCGAGTGCCGCGAACTGCCGCGCACCGGAACGACCGGTTGCGAGGGGAGCAGCCGGAACGGAGCCCGGAACGGGCTCCCGGAGGCTTGGGAGGCCCCTCGCACACCGCGTCGCCCCGGTTGCGAGTGGGAATGGCCCGCGCGCTGCGGGACGCCCCAGCCGCGCGACTGACCGCCGGTCAGTCGGCGTCGCCGCGGTCGATCGCCTCGACGAGCTCCACGCCCGCCTCGAGCGTGCGGCGGATCCCGTCGCGGTCGACGTTCGCGACCACGTCGGTCGGCTGGTGCAGGTCGGGGATGAAGCCGTCCTGGACGCTGATCGTCAGCGCCCGCCCGCCGGCGGCGAGGATCGGGCTGCTGTCGTAGGTCAGCCCCGCCGGTGCGTCCTCGCCGGCCATCCGCAGATCGGGACGGCTCGCCGCCAGTCGCTCGGCCGCGGCGATCATCCCCGGATCGGCGTCCCACTTGTCGATCACTCCCTCGCGGCGCAGGAAGCGCACGCTTCCCGGTCCACCGACGTTGTCGAAGTTGAGGAACATCCACCCGGCGGTTTCGTGTGAGTCCCGGAAGGCACGAGCGCCGAGCGTCCCCGATTCCTCGCAACCGGTGATCAGGATCTCGACGCGGGTCGATTGCAGCGGCCGCTCCGCCAGTCGCGCGGCGAGCGCGGCGACCACACCGCACCCCGACGCGTTGTCGTTCGCACCGGCGACGTCGACGCCACGGATCTCGCGCTCGGCGAGGAGCCCGAGGCTGCCGAGCAGCGCCGCCCGGACCGCGACGACGGTGCGGCGGACCGCCCGGCGGCCCGAGATCGGCTCGAGCAGCGCCTGGGCGAGGACGAGGACGCCGCTGGCGGCGATCCAGGTCGGCATCCAGCGGACCAGCCGCGGATCGAAGATCAGCCCGCTCCGCGACGTGTCCATGTGCGCAACCAGGCAGAGCGTCCGGCGCACGTCCCGCTCCGGCTCGATCGTTGCGACCACGTTGCGGCTCGGGCGGCGGGCCAGCAGCTTGCTCAGCGGCGCGCGCAGCAGCGAGCCCTCGGTGACGAGCCCCGCCGCCGCGAGGCCGGCCAGCGCCGGCCGAAGCAGCCGTCGCCGCCGCGGCAAGAGCGACGGCACGACCGCGAGGCCGAGGATGATGGCGAACGGCTCGGCGAAGGTCGGATAGCCGCGGAACTCCTCGCTGCCGGCAGCGATCCCGGCGGCGGCGAGGCGCTCGACCAGCGCCGCCGCTGCGGCCCTCTCCCCCGGCCCGGTAGGTCGCCGCGGCCCGATCGCCTCCGCCAGCTCCCGGACCGTCGCCATTACTTCCTCGAGATCCTGGGTAGTGGTTGATCTACGACCGGCCATGGCGGCATCCTAGGCGCTGGCCGGCGAGCGCCCTGCGATCCTCAGTGAAGATGAACAGCCAACAGCTACGCGCCATCGAGATCAGCCTCGCATTGACCGTCGGGGTCGTTCTCGCCGATTCCTCGATCGTGACCCTGGCGTTGCCGAGCATCCTCCGCGAGTACGACGCCACCGTCTTCGGCGTCTCCTGGGTGCTCACCGCCTTCAACCTCGTCCTCGCCCTGCTGATCCTGCCCGCGGTTCGCGTCGCCCGTTCGCACCCGCGGGGCGGCTGGACCGTCGGGATGGCGGTGTTCGTCATCGCCTCGATCGGCTGCGCGGCTTCGGGAGGCGTCGCCGCCCTGATCGGCGCGCGGGTCGCCCAGGCCGCCGGCGGAGCTCTCGCCGTCGCCTGCGCGATCGAGCTCCTCGCCCGTCTGCGCGGCAGCCACCGACTCGCCGCACCGGCGTGGGGAGCCGCGGGAACGATCGGCATCGCCGTCGGGCCGGCGATCGGCGGGCTGCTCACGCAGCTGCTCGAGTGGCAGGCGATCTTCCTGCTCCAGATCCCACTGCTGCTGCTGATCCCGGTCGCGACGGCGATCCGCCCGGCCGTGCCCGAGCCCGGCCCCGCCGGCGTCCTCGACCTCCGTCCCGAGGTCGCGCTCGGCCCTCCTCTCGGCGGGCCTGACCGGGGCGCTGTTTCTGCTCGTCGTCCTGCTCACCGAGGGCTGGGGGCTGTCGCCGATCGCCGCCGCGGCGACGGTCTCGGCGATTCCGGCTCGCCGCGCTGCTCGTCCGCTGGGTCGCCGCCCGGGCCGGGCCGCCGGCCTCGGCGGCGCTGGCCGGCGGCATCGCCGTGGCCGGCGGCCTGGCGGCGCTCGGCGTGCTGCCCGGGGAGTCCTGGGCGCTGACCCTGCAGCCTCAGCTTCTGATCGGCATCGGGCTCGCCCTGGCACTGCCGGTGCTGACGATCGCCGCGCTCGGGGGGCGCGATCCTCGCGGGTCCCGGGCCGCGGCGACGATCGCCGCCCGGCATGCCGGGATCGTCGTCGGGATCCTGATCCTGGCGCCGCTGCTGTCGGCGCAGCTGACCGCCAAGCAGACGGCGGCGACCGATGCCGCGACGGCGGCCCTGCTCGATGCGCCGCTGCCGGTCGAGACGAAGGTCTCGCTGGCGACGGCGCTGGGCGATCGAATCGACAGTGCCGACGGGCGCCTGCCCGACATCGGCCCGGCGTTCGAGGCGGTCGCGACTCCGAGCGGCGACGAGGCCGCCTACGCGGCACTGGAGGCGGAGATCGACGATCAGCTCGAGCGGGCGGCGACGAGCGCTTTCAGCTGGCCGTTTCTGGTCGCGGCGCTGCTCGCCGCCCTGGCGCTGGTCCCGATCGCCCGGCTCGGAGCGAGGAACGGAGGCACCCCGTGGGTGATCGCAACCGAGCCCCGCTGATCGCGCTCGCCGCATCGATCGGCCTGATCGGCGTCTACGTCGCCTTCGGGGGCGGCAGCTATACGCCGGCCGCGACGGCCGACCCCTGTCAGACCCGCGATCAGTCGGTGCTCGAGCAGCGTGGCGTCTTCGAGGGAATCGCCCTGTCCGCCCTCGACGGCGCCGCGTGCCAGCTGCACGTCAGCCGCGAGGAGCTGACGCTTGCCCTCACCGACGCCGCCGCCACCGACGAGTTCGCGGCCGCTCACGACATCGACTCCGATGCCGTCGACGACGCCGTCCGGGCCGGTCTCGAGCGGGCCGTCGACGACGCCGCCGCGGCCGGCCGCATCGACGGCCTCGAGGAGTCGATCCTCCGCCAGGTGGCGCGCTACGCTCCGGTCGGTCCGGCGATCAGCGCCCTGCAGGCCCTCTCCGACGACGACTCCGTCCAGGGGCTGATCGACCAGCTCGGCGGGATCACCGATCTGCGGATCCCGGGGCTGGGGACGCTGCCCAGCCTCGACCAGCTGCTGCCCTGATGGCGGCGGCGACGCAGGCGGTCGCCCGACTCGCGACCGGCGGCCGCTGGGCGGTCGTCGCCGGCTGGGTTGCGGTGGCGCTCGCCTGCGCGTTCCTGCTCCCCGACGTCAAATCGGCCGACACGGGATCGCTCGGTGACCTCGTCGCCACCGATGCCGACGCGATCGACGTCGAGAAGGATTCGATCGAGCTGTTCCGGTTCCCGCTGCTGAGCCGGACGCTGATCGTCCAGCACAGTGATTCTGGGCTGTCACGGGGAGCCGAGGCACGCGTCTACCGGCGGGCCGCCGCGATCGGCCGCGGCTCCTATCCGGGCCTGGAATCGATCCCGTTCGCCCTGCCGGTCACCAGCGACCTCCCCGACCCGCTGGCGATCCCGGGCGGCCGGGCGAACGGACGGCCGACGACGGCGATCACCTACCTGTTCTATCCGCCCGATATCGGCCCGGAGGGGCGAACCGGCCTCGCCGAGCGCCTGATCGCCCGTCACATCGACCGGCCCGGCGACGGCGAGGTCGGGATAACCGGCGCCGTGCCGGCGCGTGCCGAGCAGATCCGGGCGATCACCGACGCGCTGCCGCTCGTCGAGCTGGCGACGATCCTCCTCGTCACCCTCGCCGTCGGCCTTCACTACCGGGCCGTCCTCGCGCCGATCCTCAACATGGCTACGGTCGGCCTCGTCTACTTCATCTCCGTGCATCTGACCGGCGGGGTCGGGCGGCTGGTCGGAATCGGGGTGCCGGAGGAGGTCGAGCCGGTGATGGTCGCGCTCCTGTTCGGAATCGTCACCGACTACTCGATCTTCTTCATCTCCCGCTTTCGCCGCCACCTCGTCGATGGAGTGCCGAGCCCTGCGGCGGCTCGGCGCACGACCGCGGATCTGCTGCCGACGATCGTCGCCGCCGCGCTGTCGGTGGCGGTTGCCTCGTCGGCGCTCGTCGCCGCCCAGCTCGACTTCTTCCGGGCCTTCGGTCCGGGCATGGCGCTCTCGGTGCTCGTCGCCCTCGCCGTCGTCACGACCTTCCTCCCCGCCTGCATGGCGATCGTCGGCGCCCGGCTGTTCTGGCCGCGCCTGCAGGCCGAGCCGCCGCCGCCCGGCCGGCTGCGCACCGCGGCGACCCGGGCCGGCGACGCGATCTTCGCGCTGCCCTTCCGGCGGCCGGCGATCGTTGCGGCGCTGGTCGCGATCCCCCTGCTCGCGCTCGGCTTCGCCGCGACCCGCCTGCAACTCGGCAACACCCTGATCACCGGCCTGCCGCCGGACTCGCCGCCGCGGCAGGCGCTCGGACTCGTCAAGGACGGGTTCGTCCCGGGGATCACCGCCCCGGTGATGCTCGTCCTCGAAGGTGACGGGATCGCCGGCGAGCGGTCGCGCCTGCGCGAGCTGCAGGGCGAGCTCGAGAAGCAGCGCCGCGTCGCCTCGGTCGTCGGGCCCGACGAGATCCTCGGCGAGCCGGAGGGGCTCGGCGCCGTCGCGGCGCTGAACGGTGATGGGGTCCGCTACCTGCTCGTCCTCGACGTCAACCCGCTCGGCAGCCGCGCGATCGCGGCGATCACCCGTCTCAAGTCGGCGTTGCCGGCGATGCTTGCGGGTGCCGGGCTGAGCGGCGCCGAGCCGCGGATCGCCGGCGACAGCGCGATCTCTGAGGAGACGGTCAACAAGGCGACCGCCGACCTGGCCCGGGTCGTGCCGCTCGCCTCGCTCGCGGTCTTCCTCGTCCTCGCGGTCTTCCTCCGCGCCCTGCTGGCACCGGTCTACCTCGTTGCGGCGTCGCTGGTCGCTCTGGCGGCCAGCCTCGGCCTCACGGTCATCGTCTTCCAGGACCTGCTCGGCTACGGCGAGCTCAGCTTCTACGTGCCGTTCGCGGGGATCGTCCTGTTGATCGCGCTCGGGTCCGACTACAACGTCTATCTCGTCGGCAGGATCTGGTCGGAGGCGCGGCTCCGCGAGTTCCCCGCGGCGGTCGAGATCGCCGCCTCGCGTGCCCGCCGGGCGATCACCGTAGCCGGACTCGTCCTGGCGCTGAGCTTCGCGCTGCTCGCCATCGTGCCGCTGCGGCCGTTCCGGGAGCTCGCCTTCCTGCTGGCGGCGGGCCTGTTGATCGACGCATTCGTCGTCCGCAGCCTGCTTGCACCGGCCCTGATCATGATCGCCGGCGAGCGCAGCGCCTGGCCGCGGCGCTCGCTTCGCTCCGGGCGATCCGGGGCGAAGGGGCCGCCGGCAACCGGCTCCTGAACGAGAAAAGCCGCCCCAGCGTTGCTGAGACGGCTCCAATCGTTTCGGTAAGGACCGGCGGCGACCTACTCTCCCAGGCGGTTTCCCACCAAGTACCATCGGCGCTGAAGGGCTTAACGGCTCTGTTCGGAATGGGAAGAGGTGTATCCCCCTCGCTATTGCCACCGAAATCGGTAGGAAACCGCGGAGGCGATCCGGCCACCCTGTGGGCATCCGGGACGCCTCGCCGTCCGGCGAGGCTTGAAAACTGCACGCAGGCCAACGAGGTAAAAAGAAAAACGTCAAGACCTCGACCCATTAGTACCGATCTGCTGCGCGCATTGCTGCACTTACACAGTCGGCCTATCAACCTGATGGTCTATCAGGGGTCTTACTTCCTTGAAGGAATGGGAGAATTCATCTCGAGGTCGGCTTCCCGCTTAGATGCCTTCAGCGGTTATCCGATCCGGGCGTAGCTAACCTGCGATGCCCTTGGCAGGACAGCAGGTACACCAGCGGCCCGTTCATCCCGGTCCTCTCGTACTAAGGATGACTCCTCTCAATTCTCCAACGCCCATGGCAGATAGGGACCGAACTGTCTCACGACGTTCTGAACCCAGCTCGCGTACCGCTTTAATGGGCGAACAGCCCAACCCTTGGGACCTACTTCAGCCCCAGGATGCGACGAGCCGACATCGAGGTGCCAAACCGAGCCGTCGATGTGGACTCTTGGGCTCGATAAGCCTGTTATCCCCGGAGTACCTTTTATCCGTTGAGCGACAGCACTTCCACTTGCTACTGCCGGATCACTAACCCCAACTTTCGTTCCTGCTCGATCCGTCGATCTCGCAGTCAAGCTCCCTTGTTGCGTTTACACTCTTCGCACGATTTCCGACCGTGCTGAGGGAACCTTTGGGCGCCTCCGTTACTCTTTAGGAGGCGACCGCCCCAGTCAAACTGCCCACCTGACACTGTTCACATCCCGGATTACGGCGATGTGTTAGAAGCCCAGAACACCAAGGGTGGTATCTCAAGGTTGGCTCACCAGCGACCGAAGTCACTGGGTCGAAGCCTCCCACCTATCCTGAGCGAGAAGTCCCAGACTCCAATATCAAGTTGCAGTAAAGGTTCACGGGGTCTTTCCGTCTAGCCACGGGTACTCGGCATCTTCACCGAGACTTTAATTTCACCGAGCCCCTCGTTGAGACAGCGTCCAACTCGTTGCGCCATTCGTGCAGGTCGGAACTTACCCGACAAGGAATTTCGCTACCTTAGGACCGTTATAGTTACGGCCGCCGTTTACCGGGGCTTAGCTTCACAGCTTCGCACCGAAGTGCTAACCGCTCCGCGTAACCTTCCGGCACCGGGCAGGCGTCAGCCCCTATACATCGTCTTGCGACTTAGCAGAGGCCTGTGTTTTTGGTAAACAGTCGGTTGGACCTAGTCACTGCGGCCTCCTCGGGCTCCACCAGCAAGTGGCTTCACCCTATTGAGGCGTCCCTTCTCCCGAAGTTACGGGACGATTTTGCCGAGTTCCTTAACGAGGGTTATCTCGCTCACCTTACTATTCTCTAGTAGTCCACCTGTGTCGGTTCTGGGTACGGGCACGAGCAACCTGCCTAGAGGTTTTTCTAGGGGGCATGGCTTCAGGGACTTGCCGGCGGTCAAGCCAGCTGGCATCGCATCTCGTGTGAACGCCGCGACGGATTTGCCTATCGCGACTGACTACATGCTTGCCCCAGGACGACCATCGCCTGGGTTCCCTTAGCCTTCCCCGTCACCCCATTGGTCATAGCGGTTGCGACGTGGTACGGGAATATCAACCCGTTGGCCATCGACTACGCCTTTCGGCCTCGCCTTAGGTCCCGACTAACCCTGAGCAGACGAACTTTACTCAGGAAACCTCGGACTATCGGTGGAGAGGATTCTCACCCCTCTTGCGCTACTTATGCCGGCATTCTCACTTCCCAGCCCTCCACGGGATCGCTTACGCGCCCGCTTCACAGCGCTGGGAACGCTCTTCTACCGCTCGCAACACCCGCAGGTGCTGCGAACTCACAGCTTCGGAGACTGGCTTGAGCCCCGTTACATTCTCCGCGCCCGAACACTTGACCAGTGAGCTGTTACGCACTCTTTCAAGGATGGCTGCTTCTAAGCCAACCTCTTGGTTGTCTATGCATTCGGACATCGTTGTCCACTTAGCCAGTACTTTGGGTCCTTAGCTGGTGATCTGGGCTGTTTCCCTCTCGCGTATGGAGTTTATCCCCCACACACTGACTCCCGAGCTGGTACGAAATGGTCTTCGGAGTTTGCCTGACGTCGGTAACCTGGTAGGGCCCCTAAGCCAAACAGTGCTCTACGGCCAAAACGCACATACTCGAGGCTATACCTAAATATATTTCGAAGAGAACCAGATATCTCCGAGCTTGTTTAGCCTTTCACTCCTATCCACAGGTCATCCGCCCACTTTTCAACGTAGGTCGGTTCGGCCCTCCACGAGGTCTTACCCTCGCTTCAGCCTGCCCATGGATAGCTCGCTCGGTTTCGGGTCTACCCCACGCGACTGAACGCCCTGTTCAGACTCG
>CAVUYP010000001.1:555000-2886205 GCA_963745755.1 uncultured Conexibacteraceae bacterium
TCCGCGAGGCGGCGCTCGCCTACCAGATCGAACGCAAGTGGTCGAAGGACAAGATCCTCACCAACTACCTCAACAACATCTACTTCGGCAACGGCGCCTACGGAATCGAGGCCGCGGCCCGAACCTACTTCGGGACCGCCCATCCCGGCTGCGGCGACGCCGGCAACCGCTGCGCGGCCGTGCTCCGGCCCGAGGAGTCGGCGATGCTGGCGGCGCTGATCTCGTCGCCGACCGCCTACGACCCGCGGACCAACCCCGTCGATGCGATGACGCAGCGCAACGTCGTTCTCACGAAGATGCGCGAGCAGGGCGTGCTCGAGGTCAGCGACGAGGACTTCCAGGCGCTGCTCGACACGCCGGTCCCGCAGAAGCGCGACATCCAGCCGCCGACCGAGCAGTCGAAGGCGCCCTACTTCACCGACTGGCTGCGTCAGCAGGTCGTCGACAAGTACGGCCCCGGCCAGGCGTTCGGCGGCGGGTTGGAGATCAAGTCGACCCTCGACCTCGGCCTCCAGGACGCCGCCGACCGGGCCGTCTCCGACAACCTCTCCGGGCTCGGCCCGACCGCCGCCGTGGTCGCGATCGACAACGGCAGCGGCGAGGTGCTGGCGATGGTCGGCGGCCAGGACTTCGACTCGAGCCCGTTCAACCTCGCCACCAACGGCCAGCGGCAGCCGGGCTCGTCGTTCAAGCCGTTCACGCTCGTCACCGCTCTCAAGGAGGGCCATTCGCCCGACGAGACATTCGAATCGGCCCCCCAGCAGCTGCCGTTCAAGGCGACGATCCGCAAGAACGGCAAGAAGAAGCAGGTGACCGACCTGTTTCGGGTCAGCAACTACGACGACAACTACCTCGGCAGCGCCTCGATCGCGACGGCGACGACCTATTCGGACAACTCCGTCTACGCCCAGCTCGGCTTCGAGGTCGGGATCAACAACATCGTCAAGACCGCCCACGAGCTCGGGATCACGTCGCGGGTCGACGACAACCCGGCGATCATCCTCGGCGGCCTCAAGCGCGGGGTCACCCCGCTCGAGATGGCCTACGCCTACAACACGCTCGCCAACGGCGGCGCCAGGATCAGCGGCACCGAGGCCAGCCAGGGCAACGGCAAGGGACCGGTCGCGATCGACAAGGTCGTCAACGGCGACGGCAAATCGGTCGCCGACAACCTCGGCGGCAGCGGCGAGAACGAGAAGGTCTCGAACCAGGTCGTCGACCCCGAGGTTGCGCAGACGGCGACCGACATCCTCCACACCGTCGTCACCAGCGGCACCGGCAAGCGCGCTCAAGTGGGCGACGACTACATCTGGGGCAAGACCGGGACGACCGACAACAATGCCGATGCCTGGTTCGTCGGCGCCAACGAGGACATCACCGTCGCCGTCTGGGTCGGCTACGCGGACGGGGCGACGCCGATGGAGACCGAGTTCGGCGGCCTCCCCGTCGACGGCGGCACGATTCCGGCGCTGATCTGGAACGAAGTCGTCAGCGCCTGGGACGGCCTCAAGGCCGGTCGCGACGCGGCCAGTGGCGACAGCACCGACACGACCGACACGACGACCGACACCTACGTGGCGCCGCCGACGGCGCCGGCGCCGGCGCCGGTCGAGCCGGCCACCCCCGCTCCCACCCCCGCTCCGGCGCCGGTCGAGCCCGCCGCTCCGGCAACCGGGACCGGCGGCACCGACGCCGGCGGCACCGTCCCCTAGCCCGCTGGCCGGGACAGGAACGGGCTGCCGGCGAGGCAGTACCGCCAGGGATAGTCGGCGGCCTTGCTGAGCCCGATTCGAGGGCCGGCGACGACCTCGGCGCCGGCGCCCGCCGCGAGCAGGGTGAACGGCTCGCGCAGCGCATCCGAACCCGACTGCGACAGCTCGATCGCCAGTGCCGCGCAGATCTTCCCGGGGCCCGAGCAGAGGTCGCGATCCCGCTCGAGGCCGCGCCGGGCGCGCATCGATTCGATCTCGGCGGTCGGCTCGAGAGCGCGGATCAGCACCGCAGCGGCGATGCCGTCGGGCTCGGTGACGAGGTTGAACATCGAGTGGATGCCGTAGCAGAGGTAAACGTAGGCGTGGCCGGGCGGACCGAACAGCGGCGCGTTTCGGGCCGTCGGCCCGCCGAACGCGTGGCAGGCCGGGTCGTCGCGCTCGTAGGCCTCGGTCTCGACGATGATGCCGCCGATCCCGCGGTGCAGGAGCGTGCAGCCGATCAGCTCGGCGGCGACGGCGCGGGGGGGACGGGCGAAGAAGTCGCGATCGAGCGCGGTCGCTGCGGCGGCCATCACCCCAGCGCGGCCAGGCTCGCGGAGGCGAGCTCGAGCTGCGCGGCCACGGCCGTCGCCGACGTGCCCCCGCGCGAGACCTTGGAGTCGAGCCAGGAGCCCTCGCCGAGGACCTCGTAGTACTCGTCGTCGAGCAGCTCAGAGAACCCGGCGAGCTCCTCGGGAGGGATCGCCGAGAGCGGGATCCCGGCGCCGAGAGCGTGCCGGACGAGGCCGCCGACGACGCCGTGCGCCTCGCGGAACGGCAGGCCGCGGCGAACGAGCAGGTCGGCGACGTCGGTCGCGGCCGCCATCTCGTCGTCGGCTGCTGCGGCCATCCGCTCGTGGTCGAACTCGATGCCGGCGAGCATCCCGTCGAGTGCCCGCAGGCAGAGCTCGACCGTGTCGACGGCGTCGAAGAGCGGCTCCTTGTCCTCCTGGAGGTCCTTGCTGTAGGCGAGCGGCAGTCCGTGCATGACTCCGGCCACGGTCGTCAGCGCGGCGACCACGCGCGGCGCCTTCGCCCGGAGCAGCTCGGCGGCGTCCGGGTTCATCTTCTGCGGCATGATCGACGAGCCCGAGCTGAACTCCTCGGCGGGGCGGCAGAAGCCGAATTCGCTGGTCGACCAGAGGACGATCTCGGCACCGATCCGGGAGAGATGGGTCGCGCATGCAGCCGCGGCCGACAGGTAGTCGAGCGCGAAGTCGCGGTTCGAGACGCCGTCGATCGAGTTCTCGACGACGCGGTCGAAGCCGAGCTCGGCGGCGACCGATTGCCGGTCGATGTCCCAGTTGAGGCCGGCGAGGGCACCGGAGCCGAGCGGCATCGCCCGTGCAGCGCTCGCTGCCGCCGCGAAGCGGTCGACGTCGCGGCGCAGCATCCAGAACCAGGCGAGCAGATGGTGGCCTAGCGAGACCGGCTGGGCCCGCTGCAGATGGGTGTAGCCGGGCAGCCGGGCGCCGCGGTGCTCGGTCGCGAGGGCATGGATCCGGCGCAGGCAGGCGGTCAGCAGCTCGCCGGCGACGGCGGCGCGGTCGGCGACGAACATCGCCAGGTCGGTGGCGACCTGATCGTTTCGCGAGCGGCCGGTATGGATCTTGCCGCCGACCCGCCCGGCGAGCTCGGTGAGGCGGCGCTCGATCGCCATGTGGACGTCCTCGTCGCCGGGCTCGAACGGGAACCGCCCTGACTCGATCTCGCCCTCGACGCGGTCGAGGCCGCCGAGCAGCTGGTCCAGCTCGGCGTCGTCGAGGACCCCGGCCGAGCGCAGCGCCCGGGCGTGGGCGCGCGACTGGCGGATGTCGTAGGGGGCGAGGCGGCGGTCATAGCTCAGCGAGGCGTTGAGCTGCCAGAAGACCGGATCGGGTTGCTGCTCGAAGCGGGGCATGGCGTCAGTGTATGAACGGCGATCAGGCGGGGCCGCGACCGAGGATCGCGGCGAGCTCGGCGACGACCCGCTCGACGACGTCCTCGCCGACGGCGGGATGGAACGGCAGCGCGACCGACCGTCGCGAGAAGTCCTCGGCGACCGGGAACTGCCCGGGGCGGGTCCCGAACCGCTCCCGGTAGAGCTCGGAGAGGTGGATGCAGGGGATGTAGGGCCGAGCGTCGATGCCGCGCCGGTCGAGCTCGGCGATGACCGCGTCGCGATCGGCCCGCTCCGGCAGCCGCAGCACGTAGACGAACCAGCTGCGCCGCTCGCTGCCGCGGTCGCCGAGCGGCAGGACGATGTCGGCCGGGTCGCCGGACCCGGGCTCGGCGCCGCCGATCGCGGCGAGCCGCTCCGAATAGGCCGCCGCCACCCGGGAGCGGGCCGCGAGCAGCTCGTCGAGCCGCTCGAGCTGGGCGATCCCGATCGCGGCCTGGAGGTCGGTGAGCCGGTAGTTGAAGCCGAGCCGGTCGTGATCCATGAACTTCATGTTCGGCGCCCGTCCCTGGTTGCGCTCGCTGCGGGCGACCGCCGCCGCGGTCGCGTCGGCGGCGACGAGCATCCCCCCCTCCCCCGTCGTCATCTGCTTGTTGGCGTAGAAGGCGAAGGCCGCGGGGTTGCCGCGCGCCCCTGCCGCCCGGCCGTCGGCGCACACGGTCCCGAGCGCCTGGGCGGCGTCCTCGAGGACGCCGATGCCGTGGCCGGCAGCGATCTCGTCGAGCTCGGCCATCGCCGCCGGCCAGCCGAAGATGTGGACCGGCAGCAATCCCGCCGTGCGTTCGCCGGTCGCGGCGGCGACGGCGGCGGGGTCGACGGTCAGCGTCGCCGGGTCGACGTCGCAGAAGACCGGGCGCGCCCCCTCGAAGAGCAGGCAGTTCGAGGATGCGATGAAGCTGAGCGGGGTGGTCAGGACCTCGTCGCCGGGTCCCCAGCCAAACTCGCGGACGGCGAGGTGAAGGGCGGCGGTCCCGCTCGACACCGCGACCGCGTCGTCGACCCCGAGCCGGCGTGCGAACTCGGCCTCGAAGCGGCCCAGCATCGGGCCGAGCGAGAGCATCCCCGAGCGCAGGACCTCGAGCACGAGCTCCTCCTCGCGCCCGCCGAGCACCGGGCGGGCGAGCGGTATGCGCTCGCCGCCGCTCACCCCGGCAGCTCTGCCGGAGTCGCCGCCGGCCCCGCCGGCTGCGGCTGGAACGCGTATTCGAGCGAGTCGACGAGCGCCTCCCAGGAAGCCTCGATGACGTTCTCGGAGACCCCGAGCGAGCTCCACGACCGGGCGCCGTCGGAGGAGTCGAGGAGCACCCTGGTCACCGAAGCGGTGCCGTGGTGCTCGTCGAGGATCCGAACCTTGAAGTTGGTCAGCTCGACCTCGGCGATCTCCGGGTGCTGCTCGGTGATCGCCGCCCGCAGAGCGCGGTCGAGGGCGTTGACCGGACCGTTGCCCTCGGCGGTCCTGAGGTAGCGCTGCTCCCCGACCCAGAGCTTGATCGTCGCCTCGGTCTCGACCCCTCCGTCGGCGCGCTTCTCGGTCACGACCCGGAAGCTCTCGAGCCGGAACAGCGGCTCGTAGGTCCCGGCCTCGCGGCGCAGCAGCAGCTCGAAGGAGGCATCGGCGGCCTCGTAGGAGTAGCCGCGGTGCTCGCGCTCCTTGATCTTCTCGATCGATCGCCGGACGGCCGCCTCGTCGAGCTCGATGCCGGAGCGGGCGGCCCTCGCGATGACCGACCCGCGACCGGCGAGCTCCGAGATCAGGATCTCGCGATCGTTGCCGACCTCACCGGGATCCAAGTGCTCGAACGTCCTCGCGTCGGCCTCGACCCCGGCGGCGTGCATCCCGCCCTTGTGGGCGAAGGCGTTGCGGCCGACGTAGGGCTGCGAGGGGTCCGGCGCGAGGTTGCAGATCTCGTCGACGAGATGGGCCGTCTCGGTCAGCGTCCGCAGCTGCTCCGGCGCGACGCAGTCGTAGCCCAGCTTCAGCTGCAGGGCGGGCAGGATCGAGACGAGGTTGGCGTTGCCGGTTCGCTCGCCGTAGCCGTTCATCGTCCCCTGGACGAGGGTCGCGCCGGCACGGACGGCGGCGATCGAGTTCGCGACCCCGCACTCGGCATCGTTGTGGGCATGGATGCCGACGGTCGCCGCGCTGTCGGCGAGGGCGGCGACGACGGCCGCGGTCGCCGCCTCGATCTCGTGCGGGAGGCTGGAGCCGTTCGTGTCGCAGAGGCTGACGTTCTCGGCGCCGGCCTCGACCGCCGCCTCGAGGCAGGCGATCGCGTAGCCGGGATCGTCGCGCCAGCCGTCGAAGAAGTGCTCGGGGTCGTAGACGACCCGCTTGCCGGCAGCGGCGCAGAACCGGACCGAGTCGGCGATCATCGCCAGGTTCTCGTCGCGGCTGACCTTGGTGACGACGTCGAGGTGCAGTTCCCAGGTCTTGCCGACCAGCGTCACCACCGGCGCGAAGCAACCGACCAGGGCGGCCAGGCCCGGATCCTCGGCAGCCTCGCGGTCGCGGCGCCGGGTCATGCCGAAGGCGGCGATCGTAGCCTGCTCGAGCGGCACCGCGGCGAGCAGCTCGAACAGCTCGAGGTCCTTCGGGTTGGAATCGGGGAAGCCGGCCTCGATGAAGCCGACGCCGAGGCGGTCGAGGGCCTCGACCACGCGGATCTTCTCGGCCGCCGACAGCGACATGCCCTGTCCCTGCATGCCGTCGCGCAGCGTCGTGTCGTAAAGCTGGACCTTGCTCAAGGGAATCGAACCTTCTTCCTGACCGATGACCGGTTACGGGACCCGGCGGTCGTTACGACGCCGGGGTGGTGCTCTCCTGCGCCCGGGCCGGGGCGCAGGCCTCCGCGGGCCGCTAGAAGGCGGCGACCGCGGAGCCGGTAATTCGGCTCGGCGCCGGCGCCGGCGCCGGCAATCCGCTCTGCGGACGGGTATCGGGGGCGATACGCATCAGGAAGCGACTCTACTGGGTTCGTCCACGGGATCGAGCCATTCCGCGTACTCGGGAGCGCGGCCGTGCAGCGCATCGTCGAACTTGGCGGCGATCACCCGGGTGATCTCGCCGGGCGCCTCGATCGGGTGGTCGTCGATCTCGCGGACCGGGACCAGCTCGGCGGCCGTGCCGGTCAGGAATATCTCGTCGGCCAGGTAGAGCTCGGAGCGGCCGATGTCGCGCTCGACGACGCTGAAGTCGAGGTCGCGGGCGATCTGGATGACCGAACGGCGGTTGACGCCGTCGAGGATCGACGCCGTGTGCGGCGGGGTCAGGATCTCGCCCTCGCGGACGACGAAGATGTTCTCGCCCGATCCCTCGCAGACCAGGCCGCGCTGGTCGAGCAGGATCGCCTCCTCGTAGCCGGCGTTGTGCGCCTCCGTCTTGGCGAGGATCGAGTTCAGGTACTGGCCCGAGGCCTTCGCGTGCGGGATCAGCCCGTCCGGCGAGATCCGCCGCCACGACGAGACCTTGGCGCGGATGCCGGCGCGCTTGCCCTCCTCGCCGAGGTAGGCGCCCCAGGGCCAGGTGGCGATCGTCACCTCGACCGGCGATTCGGCGAACAGCCCCATCTCGCCGTAGCCGCGGAACGCGATCGGGCGGATGTAGCAGGACGTGAGACCGTTGCGGCGGATCAGCTCGTTGGTCGCCGAGCGCAGCTCCTCGATCCCGAACGGCATCGGCAGGTAGTAGAGCGCGGCCGACTTGAGGAGCCGCGCGAGATGGTCGCGATGGCGGAAGACCGCGGTGCCGCGGTCGGTGTCGTAGGCCCGGATCCCCTCGAAGACGCCGGTGCCGTAGTGGAGGCCGTGGCTGAGAACGTGGACCTTGGCGTCGTCCCAGGCGACGAACTCACCACTCATCCAGATCGTCTCGGCCTTCTCCACCACGCCCTCCTTGCTCGATTCGCGAGGGGCGATTATTGCGGATGGCGACGGCGCTGTCGTGGCTCAGAGCGCCGCGATCACCGCCGCGGTCATCTCCGCGGTGCCGACGCGGCGCTCGCCCTCGCCGCCGGTGAACAGGTCGGCGGTCCGCAGGCCGTCGGCCAGCGCCGCCTCGACGGCCCCCTCGACGCGCTCGGCCGCGGCACCGTCGTCGAGGCCGTGGCGGAGCATCATCGCGACCGACAGGAACGTCGCGAGCGGGTTGGCGGCGCCGCTGCCGGCGATGTCGGGGGCGGAGCCGTGGACCGGCTCGAAGACCCCCGGGCCGCCGTCGCCGAGGCTGGCCGAGGGGAGCATGCCCAGCGACCCGGTGATCATCGCCGCCTCGTCGCTGAGGATGTCGCCGAACATGTTCTCGGTGACGATCACGTCGAACTGCGAGGGGTCGGAGACGAGCTGCATCGCGGCGTTGTCGACGAGCAGGTGATCGAGGGCGACCGACTCGAACCCGGCGGCCACGCCGCCGACGACCTCGCGCCAGAGCCGCGACGTCTCGAGCACGTTCGCCTTGTCGACGGAGGTGACCCGCCCGCCGCCGCCGGTCCCCGCCCGCCGCTCCGCCGCCTCGAAGGCGACGACGGCGATCCGCTCGATCTCTGCGGTCGTGTAGACGCACTCGTCGAGGGCCGAGTCGGGCCGGCGGTCCTTGCGGCCGAAGTAGATGCCGCCGGTCAGCTCGCGGACGACCAGCAGGTCGGTGCCCTCGATCCGCTCCCGGCGCAACGGGCTGGCATCGATCAGGGCGGCGAGCGGCTTGACCGGACGCAGGTTCGCGTACAGGCCGAGGCCCTTGCGAAGCCCGAGCAGGCCCTGCTCGGGGCGCGGCGCGGCGGGGTCGGTGCTGTCCCACTTCGGTCCGCCGACGGCGCCGAGGAGAACCGCATCGGCGCTCCGGCAGGCCTCGAGCGCCTCGTCGCTCAGCGGTGTCCCCACGGCGTCTATCGAGACGCCGCCGATCAGCTGCTCGTCGTATTCGAAGGATCCGACCCGGTCGAGCACTTCGATCGCGGCGGCGACGATCTCGGGGCCGATGCCGTCGCCGGCGAGAACGACGATGCGGGAGGTTTGCGTTCGCTGGCTCATCTGGTCGCGGCACCGTATCGCCTGCCGCGCCGATCGCGGTTAGGCTGCCGCAGCCCGGCTAAGGATTTCCGGTCGGGATCATCGGACATCCATTGGAGGAAAGAATGCGGAAGAACCACCTGATCGTGCTGATCGCGGGCGTGCTCGCCGTCGGTCTGCTGGCCGCCGGATGCGGCAGCAGCGACGACAGCAGCACCACCGAGGTGACCGAGCCGACGTCGACCGCGACGACGACCGAATCGACTTCGACGGACACGACTTCGACGGACACGACCACCACCGACACGACCGTGACCAGCGGCGGCGCCAGCGCCGACGACGTCTACAACGCTTGTGTCGACGCAATTCAGGGCACGGCCGCCGAGCAGGCCGGTCAGACCGCCTGCGAGCAGGCTCGCGATGCGTTCGCCAACTGCGCCAAGCAGGCCGAGGCCGCGGGCGGCGACGCCGCCGACACCGCGCTGGGGATCTGCCAGAAGGCGGCCGACCAGGCGGTCCAGTCGCTGCAGGCCGCGGGCGGCTGAGCGGCGGCGCCGACCGGTCCGAGCGACCGGGCGACTCCGGCTTCACGGTGAAGCCGGAGTCGCCCGCTTCCGCGCCGAGATGTCGAGCCGCACGTAGTCGAGCTCGGGCTCGGGGCCGAGCTTCGCCATCACCGCCGCCGTGAACTCGTCGCGGCGCCCCGCGGGCAGCTGCTCGAGGTGGGCGCCGAGACAGACGCTGCGGACGAACTCGCGCGGCTCCGGCGGTCGCACCGGCCGCGGCTCGAGGCTGCAACGGATCGCCTCGAAGCCGTTGGCGGCGAGCACCGCCGCGGTCTCCTCGGGACTCGGGAACCGGTGCGGATCGAAGTCGCGCAGCTCGTCGAAGCGCCCTGATCGGGCGACCCCGGCGACCGCCGCGGAGAACCGCGAGACGTTGCCGGCGCCGCCGCACTGCGCCTCGATCCTGCCGCCCGGCGCGAGCGACGCTGCGAGCGCCGCGAACAGCCGGTCGTGATCGGCGATCCAGTGGAAGACGGCGTTGCTGAAGATCGCATCGACCGGCTCGCCGAGGTCGAGCTCGGTGAGATCCGCGTGGACGACCTCGGCGCGACCGGGGTCGAGGAGCGCCCGGGCCTCGGCGACCATCGCCGCCGAGCCGTCGACGGCGATCACCCGTCCGCGCGGCAGACGCTCGAGCAGCATCGCGGTCACCCGCCCGGTCCCGCAGCCGGCGTCGAGGACGGTCTCGTCGCCGCGCAGGTCGAGCCGGTCGATGACGGCGCCGGCCCATTGTTGCTGCGGGGTCGAGACCCGATCGTAGGTTGCCGCGTCCCAGTCCCGGGTGCCGCCCGGCGCCACGCTACAGCGACGTCGTCGCCGCGCCGAGTGCCGGATGCGCGGCCTCGAAGGCGGCGATCGAGTCGGCGGACTGCAGCGTGACCGAGATCTCGTCGTGGCCGCCGAGCAGCCGCTGCTTCGTCTCCTCGTCGATGTCGAAGCGGATCACCCCGCCCGCGTAGTCGACGGTCTGATCATCGAGGTCGATCCGCACGGTCCCGGCCTCGGCGATGCCGCGGCAGTGCTCGCGGGGCAGGATCACCGGCAGGAAGCCGTTCTTGGTCGCGTTCGAATAGAAGATGTCCGAGAACGAGGGCGCGATCACGGCCTCGAACCCGAAGTCGGCCAGCGCCCAGACGGCGTGCTCCCGGGAGGAGCCGGACCCGAAGTTGGGGCCGGCTACCAGGACCGGGTTGGCCTCGAGCTCGATCTCGCCGTCGCGGATCCAGTCGTAGAACAGGAACTCGCCGAAGCCGGTCCGCTCGATCCGCTTCAGGAACTGCTTGGGGATGATCTGGTCGGTGTCGGTGTCGGCGCGGTCGAGCACCGAGACCTTCCCTTCGATCACGTCGATCGGCCTCATCGGCCACCACCTTCCGTCGTCGTCTGCCAATTCCTGATGTCGACGAACCGTCCCTCGATCGCCGCCGCCGCGGCCATCCGCGGGCTGACGAGATGGGTGCGCCCGCCCTTGCCCTGGCGGCCCTCGAAGTTGCGGTTCGACGTCGAGGCGCAGCGCTCGCCCTCGATCAGGATGTCGGGGTTCATGCCGAGGCACATCGAACAGCCCGACGCCCGCCATTCGAAGCCGGCGTCGCGGAACACCTCGTGCAGCCCCTCCGCCTCGGCCGTCGCCCGCACCTGCTCGGAGCCGGGGACGACCATCGCCCGGACGCTCGCCGCCACCCGGCGCCCCGCGACCATCGCGGCGGCGGCGCGCAGGTCCTCGATCCGCGAGTTCGTGCAGGAGCCGATGAAGACACGGTCGAGCTCGATCTCGGTGATCGGCGTGCCCGGCTCGAGCGCCATGTAGGCGAGGGCGCGCTCGGCGGTCTCGGGGTCGACCGGCCCCTCGAGCGCCGCCGGGTCGGGGACCCGGTTGGCGACCTCGGTGACCATGCCGGGATTGGTGCCCCAGGTGACCATCGGCGACAGCGACGAGGCGTCGATTTCGACCTCGGTGTCGAACTCGGCACCGTCGTCGGTCGCCAGCTCGCGCCACTCGGCGACCGCCGCATCGAAGTCGGCGGGCGCTCCGGGACGGCCGCGGACGTAGTCGAAGGTCGTCTCGTCGGGGGCGATCATGCCGGCCCGGCCGCCGCCCTCGATCGTCATGTTGCAGATCGTCATCCGCCCCTCCATCGAGAGATTGCGGATCGTCTCGCCGGCGAACTCGACGACGTAGCCGACCATGCCGCCGGTGCCGAGCCGGCCGATCGTGGCCAGGATCATGTCCTTGGCGCTGACGCCCTCGGGCAGCTCGCCGCGGTAGTTGACGCGCATCGTCTTCGGACGCCGCTGGACGAGCGTCTGGGTCGCCAGCACGTGCTCGACCTCGGAGGTGCCGATGCCGAACGCCAGCGCTCCGAACGCCCCGTGGGTCGCGGTGTGCGAGTCGCCGCAGACGATCGTCATGCCGGGCTGGGTGATCCCGAGCTCAGGTCCGATCACGTGGACGATCCCGCGCCGGTTCGAACCGAGCGAGTAGAGCGGCACCCCGAACTCCCCGCAGTTCGTCTCCAGCGCCTCGACCTGCTTGCGCGACAGCTCGTCGGCGATCAGTCGCGCCGCCGGCGTGTCGTCGGTGGGAACGTTGTGGTCGGCCGTCGCCAGGGTCCGGTCGGGCCGGCGGACGCTGCGGCCGGCGAGCCGGAGGCCGTCGAACGCCTGCGGCGAGGTGACCTCGTGGACGAGGTGGAGATCGATGTAGATCAGGCCGTCGGCGACCTCGTGCCGCTTCCAGATCTTGTCGAACATCGTCGCTCCGCTCATCGCCTCGCTCCTCTTCGGTGTGTGTTCATCGGTTCAGCTCCGTCGCAGGCCGGCGGCGATCACGGCGAGGATCTCCGCCGCGGTCGCTCCGGGGTTGGTGAGATTGTGGGGAAGATCGGCGTCGAAGGTGGCGCTGTCGCCGACCGCGAGTGGGTGACGGTCGCCGTCAACGGTCAGATCGACCGCGCCGGCCAGCACGAGGACGGTCTCGCGGCTGCCGGGCTCGTGGATCGGTGGATCGCCCTCGCCTCCGGTCGAGCAGCCGGGATCGAGCCGGTGCCGGGAGAGGTCGGCCCGCTGACCGGGCAGCGGCGGCGTCAGCTCCTCGATCTCGTGACCGGGGCGGCTGCTGCGTCGGCCGCTCCCGGAGCGGACGACGACGACGTGGCGGCTCTCCTCGAGTCGCAGCAGCTGCGAGAGGGTGAGCTCGAGACCGTCGGCGATCCGCGCCGCGACCGCGAGGGTCGGGCTGCTCTCGCCGCGCTCGACCTGCGAGAGGGTCGCGGCGCCGACTCCGGAGCGCTCGGCGAGATCGCGGAGCGACAGCGCCATCGCCTCGCGCAGCGCCTTGATCCGGGCGCCGATCGCGACCGGATCGATCGTCGTCTCGGGGATGCTGGTCGCCGTAGGTGTCATCGTCGCGGCCCTGCCGGGACCGTACCGGTCCGCTCGGGCCGTGTACGGTAACACATACATCTGTACTGAATCGTGGCGAGACCGGTCACGGCCCTGATCGCGCGGCGAGATCGGCCCGGCCGACCGGGCCCCCGAGGCGGCGTTCCCGGCGCACTCGTCGCTGCTGCGATCCCGGTAGCGCGCCTCAGCGACGCGCTCAGCGTCCCGAGGTCGTCGGCCGGATCAGGATCTCGTTGATGCTGACGTGGGCCGGCTGGGTGACGGCGAACGCGATCGCGCGGGCGACGTCCTCGGGCTCGAGGACCTTGTCGATCCGATCGATCAGCTTGTTCATCGCCTCGACGACGGCCGGATGCTCGTTGTGGCCCTGCAGCTCGGTATCGACCCATCCCGGCTCGATCGCCGTGACCCGGACGCCGGCCCGCGAGCACTCCTGGCGGAGCGCCTCCGAGAAGCCGACCACACCCCACTTCGTCATGTTGTAGACGCCACTTCCCATCGACGCCACCCGGCCCGCCACCGAGGCGACGTTGACGATGTCGCCCCTGCCCGCCGAGCCGATGATCGGCAGCGCCGCGTGGGTGCAGTAGAGGAGGCCGAGCAGGTTTACGTCGATCATCCGCCGCCACTGCTCGGTCGGGGCTCCGGCGACCGGCCCGAGCAGCATCACCCCGGCGTTGTTGACGAGGATGTCGAGGCCGCCGAGCTCGTCGCTCGCTCGCTCGACGAAGGCTTTGGCCTGCTCCTCCACGGAGACGTCGGTCTCGATCGCGAGCGCCCGGCCACCGCCGGAGCCGATTCGCTCGGCGAGCTCGTCGATGCGGTCCTTGCGGCGGGCGGCCAACGCGACGCTGGCCCCCTCGGCGACGAGCGCCAGCGCCGTGGCCTCGCCGATTCCCGACGAGGCGCCGGTGATTGCCGCGACCTTGCCCTCGAGCGCTCCCATCGGCCGCAGTCTATCCCGCCCTACGGCCCGGGCGGGAACGGCGATGCGGCCGAGGCCGCGTCGGCTGCAACCGACTCCGCCTCGCGAACGGCGGCGCCGTCGAGGGCGTTGGCGAGCGCTCGGACATAGGCTTGCGCGGAGGCCTCGATGATGTCGGTCGAGACCCCCTGGCCGCTGGCGAGGCGGCCGTGCGCGCGCAGCATCACCGTCACCTCGCCGAGCGCGTCATCGCCCTCGCCGACGGCCGAGACGGTGAACTGGCTGAGCTCACAGCGGGTGCCGACGGCGGCCTGGATGGCGCCGAAGACGGCGTCGACGGGTCCGTCCCCCCCGGCCTCGCCGTTGACCTCGTCGCCGGCCGGCGTGGTGACCCCGACGCGCGCCAGCGGCTCCCGACGCGTCCCCGCCTCGACCTCGAACCAGGCGAGCTCGTACCTCTGCGACGACTCGCGCATCTCGTCGGAGACGATCGCCTCGAGGTCGAGCGAGGTCACCTGCTTCTTCTTGTCGGCCAGCTCCTTGAACCGCTTGAAGGCCTGGTTCAGGGCGTTGCCCTCGACGACGAACCCGAGCTGCTCGAGCGCGTCCTTGAGCGCGTGCCGGCCGGAATGCTTGCCGAGGACGATCTGGTTCGACTCGAGGCCGACGTCGCGGGCATCCATGATCTCGAACGTCGTCCGCTCCTTGAGCACGCCGTCCTGGTGGATTCCGGACTCGTGCGCGAACGCGTTGCGGCCGACGATCGCCTTGTTCGGCTGGATCACGTAGCCGGTGAACCGCGACACCATCCGACTCGTCCGGGCCAGCTCGGTCGTCTCCACGGTCGTGTCGAAGCCGTGGTCGCCGCGCCGGGTACGGAGCAGCATCACGATCTCCTCCAGTGAGCAGTTGCCGGCGCGCTCGCCGATCCCGTTGACCGCGCACTCGACCTGGCGGGCACCGGCCTGGACGCCGGCGAACGAGTTGGCCACCGCGAGGCCGAGGTCGTCGTGGCAGTGCACCGACAGCCGCACGCCGGCGAGGGCCGGCAGCAGCTCGTAGAGGCGACGCAGGTAGGCCGTGTACTCGTCCGGGGTCGTGTAGCCGACGGTGTCGGGAATGTTGATGACCCCGGCCCCCTCGGCGATCGCGATCCCGCAGACCTCGGCGGTGAACTCGACGTCGGCGCGAGTTGCGTCCATCGGCGAGAACTCGACGTCCTCGCAGAGCTTGCGGGCATGGGCGACCGCCGCCTTGGCCTGGCCTCGAACGTCGTCGCGGTCGGTCCGCAGCTGGTGCTCGATGTGGATGTCGGATGTCGAGATGAACGTGTGGATGCGCGGTCGCTCGGCGTCCTTGACGGCACCCCAGGCGGCGTCGATGTCGCCCTTCTGGGTGCGGGCGAGACCACACACGACCGGTCCCGAGACCGTTCTCGAGATCGCCTCGACGGCCTCGAAGTCGCCCGGTGAGGTGATCGGGAAGCCGGCCTCGATCACGTCGACGCCGAGCCGCGCCAGCTGGCCGGCGATCTCGACCTTCTCTTGAGTGTTCAGCGAGATCCCCGGTGACTGCTCACCGTCGCGCAGGGTCGTGTCGAAGATCTCGACCCGCTCGTAGCGGTCTCCGGTCGCCGTGATGTCCTCTTTGCCTCCGGTGGAGGCGGTGCGATCAGCGCTCATCCGCTGACTCCTTCTCTCTGATCGTTCGGATTCCCTTTTCTCTCGCGGCTGTCGCGCCGCCCAGCGCTATTCCCCCCGAAGGGGGAGGAGAAGGAGAAGCGCGAGGCTGGTCGGCCGGTGGGTCATCCGGCAGGGACTCTAGCGGAGACGGGGAATCCTGCAACCAGCACCGGAGCAGCCAACCATGAACCACGACAAGATCGACTCTCGGACCGTGTTCAGGATCGTCGCCGTCGCGATCCTGACCGTCGCTGCCGCGGCGGTGCTCGGCCTGGTCGTGGTCAAGATCGATACGACGATCCGCTGGCTGATCACGGCGATCTTCCTCGCCCTCGCCCTCGCACCCGCCGTCGAGCTGATCCAGCGGGTTCGCGTCCGCGGCCGGCGGACGCCGCGCTGGCTGGCGATCGCGGTCACCTTCGTGCTCGCGTTCTGCGCCCTCTCGTTCCTCGTCCTCAATGTGATCCCGCCGATGATCGACGAGGTCGAGCAGGTCGGCACGCTCGGCCCCGGCTACGTCGAGGACGCCGAGCAATGGGCGAACGACAACCAGCAGTTCCGCGACCTCAACGCCCAGTACCACCTGACCGCGACGCTGAAGTCGCAGGCCTCGCAGCTGCCCAACGACTTCTCCAGCGCCGCGACCGAGCTCGAGTCGTTCACGGTCGGCCTGCTCAAGCACGTCGTCAGCGCGATCACCGTGCTCGTCCTCGCGTTCTTCCTGCTCCTCGAAGGCCCGGGGCTCCTCGACCGGTTCCTGTCCTGGGTCGGCGGCGAGCGCGAGCGCCGCGGCCGCGAGATCGCCGCCGGCGTCTACGCGGTGGTCCGTGGCTACGTGACGGTCAACCTCTCGCTGGCGATCGTCGCCGGGCTGTTCACCTGGGGCGTCCTCGAGATCCTCGGCGTCGATCTCGCGGTGCCGCTGGCGATCCTCGTCGCCCTCTTCGATCTCGTCCCGCTGATCGGATTGACGATCGGCGGCCTCGTCGTCGCCGCCGTCGCCGCCCTGCACTCGTTCCCGGACGCGTTGATCATCTGGATCGTCGCCTTCGTCGCCTTCCAACAGCTCCAGGACCGTGTCGTCCAGCCGCTCCTCTACGGCCGCGCGGTCAAGGTCAACCCGCTGATCGCGATCCTCGTCCTCTTCGCCGGGGCACAGATATCCGGCGTCCTCGGCGCCCTGATCGCAATCCCGGTCGCGGCCTCGATCGGCGTCGTCTTCAAGGTCCTCGCCCCGCGTCCGCCGGCGGAGGCGGGCACCGAAACGGGGGACGGAGCCGGGACCGGCGGCGAGACCCGGGCTCAGCCGGCCTGACCGTCGCCGGCGCCGCTCGCCGAGCCGCGGCGCAGCGACTCGCGAACGTGGCGCATCGACGGCACGTGCGGCGGCTCGAGCATCCGCCGCCCCTCGAACCGCTTCCGCGCCCGCTCCCGCTTCTTGGCGCTGCGGTAGAGCAGCCGCGCCCAGGGCGAGGTCGGCCGGCCGAGCCGGATCGCCCCGATCAGCGACAGGAACGGCACGACGAGGCCGAGCAGGGCGATCCCGAACTTCTCCTTGGCGCAGTTGATCAACCCGAAGACGAGGCCGCCGACGCCAACGAAGCCGATGACGGCGTGGACGACGATCGCGACGTCGTCGGCGGCATCGACCCAGATCGTGAATCCGAGGACGCCGAAGCTGGCGATGATCCCGGCGACGATCACCGCGTCGATCGACTTGCGGCCGTCCGCCGACCAGTAGACGTCCTTGAGCTCGAGCCAGAGCGCGAACTCGTCGAGGGTCAGCCCGGTGCCGATCCCGAAGGCGGCGGCGACGATCTCGCGGCCGGGCGGCTCCGGAGCGACGACGATCGCGATCCAGCCGGCGATCATCAGCAGCAGGATTCCCCAGACGAGGTGGTGGATGTGGGTGCCGCCGACCTCGACGTTGCCGGGCCACCAGCTGACCTGGGCGCGGATCATGTGCGCGCTGGTGCGGATGAAAGCGAACGTGCCGAGGAAGAAGGCGAGGTAGACGAACGCCGCCAGCCGGTGGGTGTCGACGATCTGCTCGTCGAAGAAGCTGCCGACGCTGGCGAGCTCGACCGGCCCGATCACGGCACGAGCACGACCTTGCCGACGTTGCGGCGCTCATGGATGAAGCGATGCGCCTCGCCGGCCTCGACGAAGCTGAACGAGGCGGCGACCAGCGGCTCGATCCGGCCCGCGTCGAGATCGTCGGCGAGCGGGTCGATAACCCGGTCGAGGCTTCCCTCCCGGTCCCACCAGTGCAGCATGTTGAGCCCGAAGACGCCCTTGTTCTCGTTCATGATCGCCATGCTCTTCCACCACGGCATCGTCGCCGTCGTCATCGCCGCGAGGCCCTTGACGAGCCCGGGGATGTTGCGACCCTCGCCGGTCTGGACCTCGCTGAGGCCGTAGCAGATCAGCCTGCCGCCGGGACGCAGCAGCCGGTAGTCCTTGCGGAAGCTGCTCGGGCCGATCGCGTCGAAGGCGATGTCGACTCCCTCGCCGGCGGTGAGGCCGGCGACGGCCTCCTCGAAGTCGACGGTCCGGTAGTCGATCGCGTGGGTGACCCCCTGGGCGCGGATCGCCTCGTGCTTGGCCGCCGAGGCGGTGCCGAAGATCTCCGCGCCGCGGCCGGCGGCGATCTGGGTCGCGGCGGTGCCGACGCCGCCGGCCGCGGCGTGGATCAACACCCGGTCGCCGTCGCGAAGCCCGCCCATCAGGACGATTCCGGCGTAGGCGGTGCCGTAGTTGACCGGCACGGCCGCCCCCTGCTCGAAGCTGAGCCGGTCGGGGAGCCTCAGTACGTCGCCCTCGCCGACCGTGCAGAGCTCGGCGTAGCCGCCGAACCTGGTCCCGGCCATGACCCGGTCGCCGACCGTCACCGACTCGACGCCCTCGCCGACCGACTCGACGACCCCGGCGACCTCGTAGCCGACCACGCACGGCGGCTTCGGCGCGTCCGGGTACATCCCGGTTCGGGCCAGCAGGTCGGCGAAGTTGATGCCCGCCGCCCTGACCTCGATCCGCACCTCGCCCGCCGCCACCTGCGGATCGCGTCGTTCGGCGACCTCGAGCACCTCGGGCCCGCCGTGACGGGGGATGACTACGGCTCGCATCGCTGCGACCCTATCGGTGCCGGGGGCGGGCAGGTGACGAGGCGGGCCTCTAGAAGTCGACGGCGCGGCCGGCGTGGAAGTCGTCGCGGCCGGTGATCTCGTGCGACGACCTCGGCCGGGACCGGCGCGTCGGTGGTCAGGGCCATGACCGCCTCCGGGGCCTCGCTCTCCGCGCCGACGGCGGCGGAGACGATGTTTGCCCCGTGCTCGCCGAACGTCGACCCGACCAGGCCGATCATCCCCGGCTTGTCGGTGTAGCGGAAGACGGCGATGTGCTCGGCGAAGGGCAGGTAGAAGTCCTGGCCCCAGGCGCGAACCAGGTACGGGTCGTTGCGCGGGCCGACGCCGGTGCCGGCGACCTCGACCGTCTCGCCGCCGGACTCGATCCGGACCGTGATCAGCTCGGTGAAGTCCGGCGAGACGGTGTCGGTCGTCTCGACCAGGTCGATGCCGCGGTCCTCGGCGACGGTCGGGGCGTTGACGAGGTTGACCGGCTCCTCGGTGTGGCCGGAGAGGATCCCGACCAGGGTGGCGATCCCGAGCAGCCTGGTGTCGTGCTCGGCGAGCCGGCCGCGGACCTCCACCTCGACCCGGTCGACGGAGCCGTTGCCGAGCCCCTGGGCGAGCCGCCCGAGCTTCTCGCAGAGCGGTACGAACGGCGCCAGCGCCTCCATCGTCTCGGGCCGGACGGCGGTGATGTTGACCGCGTTGGTGACGACGCCGCCGGTCAGCGCCGCCGAGATCTGCTCGGCGGTGACGATCCCGGCCCGGTCCTGGGCCTCGGCGGTCGAGGCGCCGAGATGGGGAGTGACGACGACGTCGTCGCGGCCGAACAGTGGATGGTCGGTCATCGGCTCCGACGGGAAGACGTCGAGGGCGGCGCCGCCGATCGCGCCGGAGTCGAGCGCCGCCTGCAGGGCGTCGAGGTCGATCAGCTCACCGCGGGCGCAGTTGACGATCCGCACGCCCGGCTTCATCTTCGCCAGCGCCTCGGCGTCGATCCAGTCGATCGTCTCCGGCGTCTTCGGCAGGTGGATCGTGATCAGGTCGGCGCGCTCGTAGAGCTCGTCGACGCCGACCCCCTCGACGCCGAGCTCGCGAAATCGCTCGGCGGAGACGAACTTGTCGAAGGCGAGGACGTCCATGTCGAAGGCCAGGGCCCGGCGGGCGACGAGCTGGCCGATCCGGCCGAAACCGATCACGCCGAGCGTCTTGCCGTAGAGCTCGTTGCCGCCGAAGCGTGAGCGCGCCCACTCGCCCTGGGCGAGGCTGGCGTGGGCCTGGGGCACGTTGCGGAACAGCGCCAGCGCCAGCGCCAGCGTGTGCTCGGCGGCTGCCACCGAGTTCGACTCCGGAGCGTTGGCGACGATGATCCCCCGCTTCGTCGCCGCCGCGATGTCGACGTTGTCGACGCCGGTCCCGGCGCGCCCGATCGCGCGCAGCCGGCCCGCCTTGCCGATCAGCTCGGCGGTCATCTTCGTCGCCGAGCGGATCAGGATCGCGTCGAACTCGCCGATCCGGCTCTCGAGCTCGCCGTCGGGCCAGTCGGTTCCGACCTCGACGTCGAATCGCTCGCGGAGCAGGTCGACCCCCGCCGCGGCGATCTTCTCCTTGACGAGGACCTTCGGCCTCTCACTCATCGGCTTCTCCTCCCGCATTCGGGTCGTGGCTGGCTGGCACGGGACGGGTCAGCCGACCGGGGTCGGCGAGCCGGCCTCGCTGAAGACTGTCTGGGCGGCGGCGACGCCGGCGCCGGGCTCGACGTCGTGGCCGCAGTCCCGCAACGCCATCTCGAGGGCGCTGAGCGCGATCACGATGTCGAAGGCGCCGTAGTAGCCGCAATGGGCGATCCGCACGATCCGGCCCTTCAGGTGGCCCTGCCCGCCGGCGGCGGTGACGCCGTAGCGATCCCGCATCGTCTTCGGGACAGCGGCGCCGTCGATGCCGTCGGGCAGCCGCGCCGCGGTGACGACGTTGGCGTCTGGGTCGTCGGGGCCGAAGCGCTCGAGGCCGAGGCCGGCGATTCCGGCCCGGGCGGCCCGGGCGAGCACAGCATGGCGCTCGAAGACGTCGTCGAGCCCCTCGGCGAAGATCTGCCCGAGGGCGACGTCGAGCCCGCGGAACAGGGTCACGGCCGTGGTGAACGGCGAATCCGGCGGTGACTTGCGCTGTCCGGCCGCCGTCCTCGCCCAATCGAAGTAGTAGCGGCCGCCGGGGCCCGCGGCGGCGAGGTCGAGGGCCTGTTGGGAGACCGAGGCGAAGCCGAGGCCGGGCGGGCACATCAGTGACTTCTGCGAGCCGGATACGACCACGTCGACCCCCCACTCGTCCTGCTTCAGCTCGGCGGCCCCGAGCCCGGAGACGGCGTCGACGCAGAGCATCGCGCCATGGTCGCGGGCGACGGCGGCGAGCGCGGCGACGTCGTTGAGGACCCCCGTCGAGGTCTCCGACTGGGTCGTGAACACCACCTTCGGCTTGCGGTCCATCGCCGCCAGGGCGGCATCGACGCGGTCCGGGTCGACCTTCTCACCCCATTCGAAGGCGAGGTGCTGGAGATCGGCTCCGAAGGCCTCGCAGAGCTCCGCCCAGCGCTCGCCGAACTTCCCGCATGAGGCGACCAGCGCCGGTTCGCCGGGACGGGTCAGGTTGGCGACCGCCGACTCCAGTGCGCCGGAGCCGGTCGAGGCGAAGCAGAGCACGTCGTTCTCGGTCCTGAACACCTGCGGGAGCCGCTCCAGGCAGCGCTCGTAGATCGTCACGAACGCCGGCGCGCGGTGGTAGAGGATCGGCTCCGCCATCACCTGCGAGACCGCCGGCGGCAGCGGCGTCGGGCCCGCGGTCATCAGGTACTGCTTCGGATAGATGTCGGCCACCGGGCTCCTCGGTTTCGCGTTCTCGCTGGCGGGCGCGGCGGGCGCCGCGATCGGGCCGACAGGTTACGCGGTCGCCCCGACGGGCGGGAGGTCCGGCCCCGCGCCTATATTGGCCGGCGTACGTAGCAGCCACGGAGGGAGCAACCACCATGAATCCGATCCGCTTCGACGCGGATTACGCCGAGCAGAGGAATCGCCTGACGGTGTTCTTCCGACTGATCGTCGTCATCCCCTGGTACATCTGGCTATCGCTGTACGGCATCGTCGCCTTCATCGCCGCGATCGGCGCCTGGTTCGCGATGCTGTTCACGAAGCGCTACCCGTCGGGCCTGTACGACTTCGTCGCCGGCTACGTCAAGCTGAGCGCCCAGATCGGCGGCTTCGCGACGCTCGTCACCGACGAGTGGCCACCGTTCATGCCCGATCGCGACGACTACCCGGTCCGCGTCGAGGTCGCGCCCCAGCAGGTCGAGTACCGGCGCGCCCACACGTTCTTCAAGTACCTGCTGAGCTTCCCCCAGCAGGTGATTCTCGGTGGCCTCAGCTACGTCTACCTGGGTGCCGCCTTCGTCGCCTGGTGGCGGATCGTCTTCACCGGCAAGCAGTCGGCGACGATGCACGACGGGCTGCGCATGTCGCTCGCCTACACCACGAGGGCCGGGGCCTTCCTGCTGATGCTGACCGAGATCCACCCGCGGCTCCTCGATCTGCCGCCGCAGCCCTACCCCGCCGATGCGCCGTCGCTGCCGGGCCCGCCGCAGCTGCCGATCAGCGAGGCGCCGCTGCCGGCGGAGACGACCCCGCCGGCGACCCCGCCCGAGAGCACGCCGTGAGCGAGGCGAGCGCTCCCGAGAGCGGCGACGGCTGGAGTGTCGCCGCTCTCGGCGACCTCGGCCAGGGTCCCGGCTTCCGGAAGATCCGCCGCGAGCTCGGGGTCGAGGAGTTCGGCGTCAACGGGATCGTGATCCCGCCCGGTTACGACACCGGCTACCACTACCACGACACCCAAGAGGAGCTCTACATCGTCCTCGACGGCACGGTCGAGGTCGGCTTCGGGGACGGCAGCACCCACGTGCTCGGCGCCGGTGGCCTCGCCCGCGTCGCGGCGCCGGTCCATCGCAAGGTGAAGAACGTCGGTGACGCCGAAGCGACCTACATCGTCGTCGGCGCCAAGGGCGGCTACGTCGGCCGCGACGGTCGCGAGCCCTAGAAGATCTCGTAGCCCTGCTTGGCGATCGAGAACCCGCGACCGCTCTCGACGTCCCGGCAGGTGATCCCCGACTGCTCGCTCTCGCAGCGCAGCAGCCCCGCCGCGATCGACTGCCCGTAGTCGAGCACCTCGCCGCCGCCGAGCGCCGTGTCGCCGGCGCAGACGAAGGCGGCCGCGCCGCCGGCCCGCAGCTCGATTCCCTGGCCGTAGTCGAGCTTGCAGCTCTGCGGCGCCGCCGGCGGGCTCCAGTCACGGTCGCCGACGTCGCAGCGGACGCTGCCGCGGTCGATGTAGCAGCCGATGTTGCCGGTCGGCGAGGTGAAGCCGGTCAGCTTCGTCACCTCGACGTCGGCGGCGGGCGTCTCCCCGTCGCCGCCGGAGCTGGTCGACTCCGACGAGACCGAGGTCGACTGGGCGGTCGACGTCGTGTCGTCGACCGTCGCGGTGACCGTCGAGGTCGTCGTCGAATCGGAGCCACAGGCGGCGAGCGCGAACGCGAACGTCAGCGCGATCGCCAATGTCGTCAGCTGTCGCGGGCCGGGCGGGTTCACGACGCCAGACTATCGCCGAACGGCGCCGGCGACGGCGGTCAGGAGTCGATCCAGGGCATCATCGAGCGCAGCTCGCCGCCGACCTGCTCGATCTGCTTGCCCTTGGCCTCGCTCCGCATCCGGTCGAAGTTCTCGCCGCCGGCGCGGTTCTCGGCGATCCACTCGCGGGCGAACTCGCCGGACTGGATGTCGCTGAGGATCTGCCGCATCGCCGTCCGCGTCTCGTCGGTGATCACCTTCGGGCCGCGGGTCATGTCCCCGTACTCGGCGGTGTTGGAGATCGAGTCGCGCATCCCCTGCAGGCCCTTCTCGTACATCAGGTCGACGATCAGCTTCAGCTCGTGCAGGCACTCGAAGTAGGCGAGGCGCGGGTCGTAGCCGGCCTCGACCAGCGTCTCGAAGCCAGCCTGGACGAGCTCGCTGGTGCCGCCGCAGAGCACCGCCTGCTCGCCGAACAGGTCGGTCTCGACCTCGTCCTTGAAGGTGGTTTCGATGACACCGGCGCGGGTGCCGCCGATCCCCTTGGCGTAGGCGAGCACGAGGTCGCGAGCGTTGCCGGTCTCGTCGGCGTGGACGGCCATCAGGCACGGCACGCCGCGGCCCTGCTCGTACTGGCGGCGGACCAGGTGGCCCGGTCCCTTCGGTGCGACGAGGCCGACGTCGACGCCGGGCGGCGGCGCGATCTGGTCGAAGTGGACGGCGAAGCCGTGGGCGAACATCAGCAGGTTGCCGGGGGCAACGCCGTCGGCGATGTCGGACTCCCAGATCTCGGCCTGCTTCTCGTCCGGCAGCAGGATCATCACGACGTCGCCGCGGCTGGCGGCATCGGCCACGTCGAGCACCTCGAGGCCGGCGGCCTCGGCGTCGGCACGGGAGGACGAGTCGGGGCGGAGGCCGACGACGACGTCGACACCCGACTCCTTGAGGTTGAGCGCGTGGGCATGGCCCTGGGAGCCGTAGCCGAGGATCGCGACCGTCTTGCCCGCGAGCGGCTCGAGGGTGGCGTCGTCCTCGTAGATCATCGTGCTGTCGTGGCTCATCGGGCCCTTCCGTTCGTCGGTTCGTTCTCGCGGATCCGCTGATCCGGTCCGGCGCGGCAGCCTACACGTCGCCTAGACGAGCAGCCGGCGCAGAACCTTGCCCGATCCGGTCCGGGGCAGCTCCGCAACGAACTCGATCCGCTTCGGCACCTCGTGCGGGGCGAGCCGGGACTTGGCGTGGGCGATCAGCTCCTCGCTGCCGGGATCGTCGGCGGCGACCACGAAGGCGGTCACGACCTGGCCCCACTGGCGATCCTCGCGCCCGGTCACCGCGACCTCGGCGACGCCCGGATGGGCGAGCAACGCCGCCTCGACCCGGTGCGGGCGGACGTTCTCGCCGCCGCTGACGATCAGGTCGTCGCGGCGGCCCTCCACCCACAGGTACCCGTCCTCGTCGATACGGCCGAGATCGCCGCTGTGCAGCCAGCCGTCGGCTGCGATCGCCGCCGGGGCCACCGTCGGCCCGCGAACGAGGATCTCGTCGGATTCGATGCGGACTTCGGTGCCGGGCAGCGGCCGGCCTGCCGAGCCGACGTGCGACAGCGCTTCGCCCGGCCCGAGCGTGCAGACCTGCGAGCAGGCCTCGGTCAGGCCGTAGGTCTGGACGACGGTCGCACCGCGGCCGAGCGCCTCCTCGAGGACCTCGGCGGGAACCGGACCGCCGCCGATCAGCAGCAGTCGCGGGGCGGCCAGCGCGGCGCCGGCGTCGAGCAGCCTGACCAGCTGGGTGGGGACGAGCGAGGCGACGCTCGCCTCGCCGTCGTCGAGCAGGCCGGCGACGCGGTCGACGTCGAAGCCCGGCTCGATCACCGCCCCGGTCCCGTAGACGACCGAGCGGATCAGGATCGACAGGCCACCGACGTGGTTGAGCGGCAGGCAGCAGAGCCAGCGGTCGTCGCGCTCGACGCCGAGCTTGAGGGCGCTGCCGAGCGCGCTCCAGAGATGGTTGCCGGCGGTGAGCAGCACCGGCTTCGGGGCTCCGGAGGTGCCGCTGCTGAGCACCCGGGTGAGCGGCAGCGCCGGATGGCGGCTGAACGACGGCCACGCCTCCTCGCGCGCCCGTGCCCGCGCGACCCACGCCGGGTCGAGGTAGGTGGTTCCACGGGCCACGTCGACCCCCTCCCGTCCCCTTGCCGGCAGCGACTGGACGATCGCGCCGGCAAGGATCGCGCCGTGCAGGGCGACCGCGTGCGGGATCCCGGCCGGGAGGTCGATCGCGACCGGGTCGCCGGCGCCGACGCCGGTGTCGGCGAGCGTCGCCGCCACCGATCCGGCCTCGTCGCGCAGCCGCTCGTAGGTCAGCGACTCGCCGCCACCGATCAGGGCGACGGTCTCCGGGTGGGTCCGGGCGCTGTGGTCGAGCCAGTCTGTCGGTGCTTCTTGCATGCGGAGGCGCCGGCGGCCGGCGTCGGCGGGCTATCGTTGCCGAAATCGTCGCGCCGGGACCTCCCGGCCCCCCGAACCAGACTGCGAGCAGATGCCCGAACGCCACAAGGATGCCCCGCCGGAAGCCGACCTCTACGCGCCGATCGAGTGGCAGAGCGCCGGCGACTATGAGGACATCCGCTACGAGGTCGGTGACGGCATCGCCCGGATCACGATCGACCGGCCGGAGCGCCGCAACGCCTTCCGGCCCCCGACCCTCGCCGAGCTCCGCGACGCATTCACGAAGGCCCGTGACGATCTCGACGTCGGCTCGATAATCCTCACCGGAGCGGGCGATCAGGCCTTCTGCTCGGGCGGCGATCAGAAGATCCGCGGCGACGACGGCTACATCGGCTCCGACGAGGTGGCGAGTCAGGGCGTCGGCCGGCTCGACGTCGGCGATCTGCACGTGCAGATCCGGCGGACCCCGAAGCCGGTCGTGGCCGCGGTCGCCGGCTACGCGGTCGGCGGCGGCCACATCCTCCATCTCGTCTGCGACCTGACGATCGCCGCCGACAACGCGAAGTTCGGCCAGACCGGTCCCCGCGTCGGCAGCTTCGACGGCGGCTTCGGCGCCGGGCTGCTGGCGCGGCAGATCGGCGCCAAGCGGGCCAAGGAGATCTGGTTTCTGTGCCGCCTCTACGACGCCGACGAGGCGTTCGCGATGGGACTCGTCAACGCGGTCGTGCCGACCGCCGACCTCGAGCGGGAGACCGTCGCCTGGTGCCGCGAGATGGGCCATCTCTCACCGCTCTCGCTGCGGCTGCTGAAGTCGAGCTTCAACGCCGCCGAGGACGGCATCACCGGCCTCCAGCAGCTCTCCCACGACGCGACGCTGCTGTTCTACATGAGCGAGGAGGGCCAGGAGGGCCGCAACGCCTACCAGGAGCACCGGGCTCCGGACTTCTCGAAGTTCCCGAAGCGTCCCTGAGGCTTGAACGGCCTGCGGACATGGGCGATGGCCGCGCGGCCGCGGACGCTGCCGGCGGCGATCGCGCCGGTGCTGGTCGGCAGCGCGGCGGCGTGGGCGGCCTTCGCCGATGCCGCCGACTCGTTCGGCTGGGGACGGTTCGTCGCCGCGATCGTCGGCGCGACCTTCATCCAGATCGGCACCAACCTCGCCAACGACTACTCCGATGCCAAGCGCGGCGCCGACACGGTCGACCGGCTCGGACCGGTCCGCGTCACCGCCGCCGGCCTCGTCGCCCCGCGCCGGGTCCTCTACGCGACCTGGCTGGCGTTCGCCGTCGCCGCGCTCGCCGGCCTCTACCTGGTCATCGAGGTCGGCCCGGAGATCCTCGCGATCGGGATCCTCTCGATCGCCGCCGGGATCCTCTACACCGGCGGTCCGAAGCCCTACGGCTACGAGGGGCTCGGGGAAGTCTTCGTGTTCGTCTTCTTCGGCCTCGTCGCCGTCAACGGCTCCTACTACGTGCAGCTCGAGCATCTCGACGCCCTGCCGGTGCTGCTGTCGATCCCGATCGGGCTGCTCTCGGCGGCGATCCTCGTCGTCAACAACGTCCGCGACATCGACACCGACCGCCGCGCCGGCAAGCGCACCCTCGCCGTCCGGATCGGACGCCGGCGCAGCCGCACGCTCTACGTGGCGATGATCGCCGCCTCCTACTTGATGCTGCCACCGGCACTGGCGATCGGCGACGGCTCGTGGTTCGGCCTGCTCGGTCTGCTCAGCCTGCCGCTCGCGGTCGCTCCGATCCGGGCGGTGCGCGAGCGGACCGACGGCCCGGCCCTGAACGGGGCACTCGCCGGCACCGGCGCGCTGCTCGGCGCCTACGCCCTGCTCGTCGCCGTCGGCCTGCTGATCTGAGCGATGGCCCTGCGGATCGCGGCGATCGAGGCGATTCCGATCGGGCTCCCCTTCCGGGGGCCGTACCGGACAGCGACCGGCAGGCTCGAGCGCCGCGAGATGCTGATCGTCCGGATCACCGCCGAGGACGGCACGACCGGCTGGGGCGACGCGGTGCCGATGAGCCTGCGCGGTGGCCCCGGGCTCGAGGCGGTGCGCGCCGAACTGGAGCGGGTCTGCGCCCCGACCCTGGTCGGCGCCGGCCTCGGAACCGATCCGGGGGCTTCCGTCGCCGACGCCCTCGACCGCTGCCGGGAGGCGGGCGCCGGACCGCAGGCGATCAGCGCCGTCGACGTCGCCCTGCTCGATCTCCGCGGTAGGCACGACGGCGAGCCCGCCTGGCGGACGCTCGGCGCGTCGGCGGCGGCGCCGGTGCGCTGCAACGCGACGCTCGGCGCCGACCCGCCCGCGGAAGCCGCCGCGGCGGCCGCGGCGGCGGTCGCGGCCGGCTTCGGATGCCTGAAGGTGAAGGTCGGCGACGGTGGCGGCGGCGAAAGGATCGCCGCCGTCCGCGAGGCGATTGGGCCGACGGCGCGGATCCGCCTCGACGCCAACGGCGCCTGGAGCGTCGACGAGGCGATCGCCCGGATCGGCGAGCTCGAACCGCTCGGCATCGAACTGGTCGAGCAGCCCTGCGCGACGGTTGCCGAGCTCGCCGCGGTGCGCGACGCATCGGCGGTGCCGATCGTCGCCGACGAGAGCGTCAACGACGGCGCCGAGGCGAGCGCCGGCTACGCCCGCGGCGCGTTCGATGCGGCGACGCTGAAGCTCGCCAAGGTCGGCGGTCCACACGCCGCGATCGCGATCGCGGCCGCGGCTCCCGCCTACCTCTCCAGCGCCCTCGACAGCGTCCTCGGAATCGCCGCCGCCGCCCACACGGTTCAGGCGATGCCCGAGCGCGGATTCGCGGCCGGGCTCGCCCACGGCCTGGCGACGTCGACGCTGTTCGCGGACAATGTCGCCGATGACGGCCCGTACTCCGGTCCCGAGATCGAGGCCGGAGCCGCTCCGGGCCTCGGCGTCGCGGTCGACGAAGCTGCGATCGAGCGCTTGCGGTTGAGATGATCGACGCCACGAATCGCAACACCGCGCTCGCCTCGGCGCTCGTCGAGGAGCTGGCCCGAGCCGGCGTCCGCCGCGCCTTCCTCTCCCCCGGCTCCCGCTCCTCCCCGGTCGCGCTTGCGCTCGATCGCGAGCCCGCGCTCGAGCTGACGATCATCCTCGACGAGCGCAGCGCCGGCTTCGCGGCGCTCGGGGCGGCGCTGGCGAGCGGCGTCCCGACCGTGGTCGCCTGTACGAGCGGATCGGCGGCGGCGAACCTGCACCCGGCCGTCGTCGAAGCCGACCAGGCCGGGGTGCCGCTGATCGTGCTCACCTCCGACCGCCCGCCGGAGCTGCGCGGGATCGGCGCCGGGCAGACGATCGACCAGGTCGGGCTGTTCGGCTTCGCCGCCCGCTGGTTCAGCGAGGTTGGCACCCATGAGGCCGACGATCCCGGCCTCCTGCACATGCGCTCGACCGGCTGCCGGGCGGTTGCCGAGGCGAACGGCGGACGCGGGCCCGTGCACCTCAACCTCGCCTGGCGGGATCCGCTCGGCCCCGAGCCCGGCGACGATGTCGTCGCCGGCGACCAGCTCGCCCTCGAGGGCCGGCCCGGCGGGCGGCCGCTGACCGCTGCGCTGAGCGGTCGCGAGCCCTCGGCGGCCTTGCTCGAGGCGCTCGGCGACGCCGTCGCCGGAGCCGAACGGGGCCTGATCGTCGCCGGGCGCCTGCCCGATCGCTCGCTCGCCGCCGCGATCGCCGCGCTCGCGGCGCGGACCGGCTTCCCGGTCCTCGCCGACACGACCTCGCAGCTGCGCTTCGGTCCGCACGACCGCTCCGCGGTCATCGCCGCCTACGACCTGATCGTCCGCTCCGGTGCCGAGGCGCTCGCTCCCGACTTCGTCCTCCGCTTCGGCGATCTGCCGACCAGCAAGCCGCTGCGGCACTGGCTGCGGACGCTCGCACCCGACCAGATCGTCATCGACCCGCCCGGCCGCTGGAACGAGCCGAGCCGGATCGCCGGCGCCTTCGTTCGCGCCGATCCCGCCGCCGTCATCGCCGGGCTGCTGGCCGAGCTGTCGGCGGCCCGATCCGAGCGCGCTCCATGGCGGCAACGATGGATCGAGGCCGAGGGCCTCGCGCAGGACGCGATCGGCGCCGAGCTGGCGGCGGCGGCACTGTGCGAGCCGGCCGTGCAGCGGATCCTCGCCGCGGTCTACGGCGAGGACGAGCGGGTGCTGATCGCCTCGAGCATGCCGATCCGCGACGCCGAGGCCTTCGCACAGGGCGGGCCGGCGGCGGTGACGATCCACTCCAATCGCGGCGCCAACGGAATCGACGGGCTCGTCTCGACCGCGGCCGGGATCGCCGCCGGATCCGGCCGGCCGACCTGGCTGGTGCTCGGCGACCTGGCGCTGGCCCACGACCTCGGCGGTCTCGCCGTGGCGGCAGCGGCGCCGGCGCCGCTGCGGATAGTCGTCGTCGACAACGGCGGCGGCGGCATCTTCGACTTCCTACCGCAGGCAACCCAGGTCGAGCCGGGCCGGTTCCGCGCCCTGTTCACGACCCCCTCGGCGCTCGATGTCGAGGCCGCCGCCGCGACCTTCGGCCTCCCCTACGTGCGCGTCGATGACGGCGCCGGCTTGGCGCAGCTCGCCGGCCGTGGAAGCGTCGTCGCCCAGATCCGGCTTGATCGCGAGGGCAACGTCGATCTGCACCGGCGGATCGCCGCCCGGGTCGCCGCGGCCCTGGGCTGAATCAGCCGGCCAGCAACGGCAGCAGGGCGCCGAGCTTGATCTCGGTCTCGGCCAGCTCGGCGGCCGGGTCGGAATCGGCGACGATGCCGGCGCCGGCGTAGAGATGGGCGGTCCGGTCCCGCAACAGCGCCGAGCGCAGGGCGACGCAGAACTCGCCGTCCTCGACGGCGTCCATCCAGCCGACCGGGCCCGCGTACCAGCCGCGATCGAGCTGCTCGAGGCCGGCGATCAGCCGCTCGCCCTCGGCACCGCGCGGTTCGGGTCCGACCGCGGGCGTCGGGTGGAGCAGCTCGGCGAGCTCGAGGACCGAGTGCGACTCGGCGAGCTGGGCGTGGATTGGGGTCGCGAGGTGCTGGATGTTGGCGACCCGGATCACGACCGGCTCGGCGGCACTCTCGACCCAGACCGAGACGGGGCCGAGCCGCCGCTCGATCCGCTTGGCGACGATCGCGTGCTCGGAGCGGTCCTTGGCGCTGTGCAGGAGTTGCTCGCCGAGGTGGTCGTCGACCGCTGGGTCGGCGCTGCGGCGGGCCGACCCGGCGAGCGCCACGGTCGCCGCGACGGCGCCGCTGCGGCGGACGAGCAGCTCCGGGCTGGCGCCGATGAACGCGGCCTCGGGGGTGCCGACGCAGAAGCAGAAGCAGGAGCTGAATGCTTCGCGGAGCGCCCCGAACAACGAGGCGGGGGAATGCGCAGCCGGGACGGTGACGCGGACCTCGCGGGCGAGGACGAGCTTGTCGATCCGCCCGCCCCGAATCGTCGCGACCGCGTCGGCGACCGCCTGCTCGTAGCTGGCCGGCGGTCGCGCCGAGCGGACCTCGACCGGCCCGCCGGGGGCGGGATCGAGCGGCGGCAGCGGCTGCTCGCGCAACCCCGCCAGCCGGGCGGCGATCCGATCGCCGAGGGCGCTCGGATCGGCGCCGGCGCCGGCGAGCGCGCAGACGGTGAGCAGATGACGACCGGCCGAGCGGACGATCAACGCCTCGGGCATCGTCAGCAACGCCGGCGGCAGCGAGGCCCAGACGCCGCCGCTCGCCGCCTGCTCGGAGAAAGACATCCCGCCGACCCAGAGCGGGCCGGCCCCGGGCGGCAGGTCGTCGGGCTCGCTCGCCAGCCGATCACGGATCAACGCCGTCGTGTCGGCGCGCAGATCGGCGAAGCGGGACGGCCCGCGCGAGACGACGTCGAGGGCGCTGCCGATGCCGGCGATGGCGAAGCCGTCGCGGTCCGGTTCCTCCCAGCAGAACCAGCGGTCGTCGGCACGCCGGGACGCGAAGGCGACCGCGCAGGGATCGATCGCGTCGATCTCGACGGTCGCGCTGATCAGCCGGCGACTACCGACCGACGCCCGCTCGGCGAGGACCCCGATCGCGTCGAGGGCCGCGCCGGTATCGAGGGCTGCGGTCAGCTCTCCGGTCGGGCCCGGACGATCGCAACCTCGCCGGTCCGGGCCATCTCGATCAGCCCGTGAGGTCGCACCATCCGCTCGAAGGAATCGATCTTCTCGGTCGTGCCGGTCACCTCGACGGTGATCGAGCGGCGCGAGACGTCGACGATGTGGGCGCGGAAGATCTGCGTGAACTCGATGATCTCGGCCCGGTTGTCGGCCGCCGCGTTGATCCGGAACAGGGCCATCTCGCGGGCGACGGCGGTGTCCGGATCCATGTCGCGGATCTTGATCACGTTGACGAGCTTGTGGAGCTGCTTGGTGACCTGGTCGATCGGATGGACGGCGCCGTCGACGGTCAGGGTCACTCGGGAGATGTCCGGGTCCTCGGTCGGACCGACCGCGAGCGTGTCGATGTTGAAGCCGCGGCGGCTGAACAGGCCGGCGATCCGCGCCAGCACGCCGGGGCGGTTCTCGACGAGCAGCGAGAGCAGGTGCCGGCGCCCGGTCAGTCGCGAGCTGGCCCGCAGGTCGTCGAGGTCGAGCAGGTTCTCGGTTCCCGATTCAGCCATGCCGCTCCTCCTCAGCCGACCATGTCCCGGGCGGCGGCCCCGGCCGGGATCATCGGATAGCAGTTCTCGTTCTGGGTGACGCGGACGTCGAGCAGCACCGGGCCGTCGGCCTCCAGCGCCGTCTTCATCGCCGACGGCAGCTCGTCCTTGTTGTCGCAGAGCATCCCGGTCCAGCCGAACGCCTCGGCGAGCTTGACCCAGTCCGGGCTCGGGCCCATCACGACCGACTGGTAGCGCTCCTCCCAGAACAGCTCCTGCCATTGGCGAACCATGCCGAAGTGGCCGTTGTTCATCAGGAAGACCTTGACCGGCAGCTCGTTGGCCGCCGCGGTCGCGAACTCCTGGCAGACCATGATCAGGCTGCCGTCACCGGCCAGGCAGACGACCTGTTGGTCGGGCATCGCAACCTGGGCGCCGATCGCGGCCGGCAGGCCGAAGCCCATCGTCCCGAGACCGCCCGAGTTGAGCCACCGGTTCGGCTTCGCGAAGTGGTAGTACTGCGCCGCCCACATCTGGTGCTGGCCGACGTCGGAGGTGACGATCGCGTCGCCGTTGGTGGCCCGGTACATCTCCTCGACCATGAACTGCGGCTTGATCTCCTGATCGGTCGAATCCTCGTAGTGCAGCGGGTACTGCTCCCGCCAGCCCTCGATGCGGCGCCACCACTCGTCGAGCCGGGAGCTGTCGGCGCCGAGCGCCCGGTACTCGCCGGTCAGCTTCGGCAATACCTTCTTGACGTCGCCGACGATCGGGATGTGGGCCGCCACGTTCTTGCTGATCTCAGCCGGGTCGATGTCGATGTGGACGAACTTCGCCCGTGGCGCGAACTCGCTCAGCTTGCCGGTGATCCGGTCGTCGAAGCGGGCTCCGATCGCGACGATCAGGTCGGCCTCGTCCATCGAGTAGTTCGCGGTCCGGGTTCCGTGCATGCCGAGCATGCCGAGCCACTGCTCGTGCGGGGCCGGGAAGGCGCCGAGGCCCATCAGCGTGCAGGTGACCGGGAAGCGATCGGAGGCGGCGAGCTCGCGCAGTTCGTCGGCGGCGCCGGCGTTGATGACGCCGCCGCCGACGTAGAGGACCGGGCGCTTGGCGTTGGCGAGCGCCTTCGCGGCGATCCGGATCTGCTTGATGTTGCCCTCGGTGTTGGGCTGGTATCCGGGCAGCTTCGGCGCACCGATGATCGGCTCGTACTCGATCTCCATCTTCGACAGGTCCTGGGGGATGTCGACGAGGACCGGCCCCGGGCGCCCGGTCTTGGCGATGTGGAAGGCCTTGTGGATGTAGTCGGGGATCTGGGCCGGATCGGTGACCAGGAACGAATGCTTGACGATCGGCATCGTGATCCCGGTGACGTCGGCCTCCTGGAAGCCGTCGGTCCCGATCAGGTCGGTGCGGACCTGACCGGTGATGAACACGGTCGGGACCGAGTCCATGTGGGCGTCGGCGATCGCGGTGACGAGGTTGGTGGCGCCGGGACCGGAGGTCGCGAACGCCACACCGACCTCGCCGGAGGCCTTCGCGTAGCCCTCGGCGGCGTGGCCTGCGGCCTGCTCATGACGGACCTGCACGTGCTCGAAGTCGGCGTCGTAGAGGGCGTCGTAGAGCGGCAGACTCGCTCCCCCGGGGATCCCGAAGACGTGCTTGACACCCTCGGCCTTGAGGGCCTCACAGAGTGCGTCTGCAGCGCGCATCGAATTTACCTCCGGCGTCGTTCGGAACGAAAGGGTGCGAATGCCGCGACCAACCCCGGGGTGGGTCGATTCGCGGCTGCATACAAGTGTAACAGCGCCATTTTGAGCCGATAGGGAGCGGTCCGGGCACCTCGCAGCGGGGCTCCCGGCGCCGGCTGGGCGCCGGGAGGCGAGCGATCAGCTCCGGTAATCGGGGCCCGGGCGGACCTCGGCGGGGTCGGGCAGGTACATGTCCTCGCCGCAGCGATGGCAGACCTGCACGTAGAGCTTGTGGACGGCTCCGCAGCGCGGGCAGCGTCGCTCCGGCTCGCCCTGCTCGCGCCGGTAGAGGATCGCGGCGACGAGCCCGAGCAGCGGCAGGACGCCGCCGATCAGAAACCACAGGAAGAAGCTCGAGCCCTTGCCGCGCCCGATCGCCCCGGTGGCGATCGCGAAGCAGACGCAGATGACGACGTAGGCCATGGCCTACCCGAGCGGCCGGTGGCTGCCGCCGCGCTCGTAGACCTCGTCGCGAAGCGGCCGCGGGTGGCCGATCGATCCGACCTCGGCGGTGTCGCGCCGGAACGGCAGCCCGATCGTCCAGTCGGCGACGGCGCGGAGCTTGCGGGCCAGGCCGGGGATCTGGCTGACGTGGTAGGTCCGCGCCGCCCACCAGGCCGGGAATCCGGACAGCGTGACGCCGCCGGGGATGCTGGCGACCGCCTTGTAGCGGCCGAGGTTGACGAACGAGCCACGGCTCCTGTAGGTGAACGGCTCGGCGTCGCCGACGTCGAGGTTGGCGGCGATGTTGCGAGCGGCGACGCGAGCCTGGCGAATCGCGTGCTGGGCGGTCGGCGGGCAGAGGCCGCCGTCGGGATCGGGCACCGCGGCGCAGTCGCCGGCCGCGTAGACGCCGTCGAAGCCGGGGACGGCGAGGTGGTCGTCGACGGGGACGCGGCCGCGCTCGTCGAGCGGCAGCTGCATCGTCCGCAGGCTCGGGTGCGAGGTGACCCCGGCGGTCCAGACGACCGTCCGCGCCGGCAGCCACTCGCCGGTCGAGAGCTCGACGCGATCGGCTTCGACCTTGCTGAGGGTCGTGCCGAGGCGGATGTCGATGCCGCGGCCGCGCAACTCGCCGCAGGCGTACTCGGCGAGGCCGGCGTCGATCTCGGGCAGGACGCGCGGCGACGCCTCGACGAGCATCCACTTCATCCCGTGCAGGCGGGCCCGCGGGTAGCGCTGGATCGCGTCGGCGGCGAAGTCCTGGAGCTCGGCCAGCGCCTCGAGGCCGGCGTAGCCGCCGCCGACGAAGACGTAGGTCAGCAGCGCCTCGCGGCGCCCCGGGTCCTCGGTCGCGTTCGCCTCCTCGAGGGTCTCGACGAGATGGTTGCGGATCCAGATCGCATCGGCGAGGCTCTTGAAGCCGATCGCGTGCTGGTCGAGACCCGGCACCGGCAGCGACCGGCTGACCGAGCCGAAGGCGACGAGCAGCTGGTCGTAGGGCAGCTCCTCGACCTCGCCCTCGTGGGTGGTCAGCTCGACGGTCCGGGCGGCCGGGTCGTGGGCGCTGACTGCGCCCATCCGCAGGTAGGTGCGGCGAAGCAGGTCGCGGAGCGGGGTGACGACGTGCCGCGGCTCGAGCATCCCCGCCGCAGCCTCGGGCAGCAGCGGCGTGTAGAGCAGGAAGTTGACGTCGTTGACGAGGATCAGCCGCGACGACTGCCGCGGCAGGATCCGTTCCAACTCGCGGGCCGCGTTCGCCCCCGCGAAGCCACCCCCGGCGATGACGACGTTGTGTGCCACCGGCGCAGTATTGCGCACTTTGTGACGGGTTGCTACAAAGTTGCGGAGGGCACTAGCCGAGGCCGAGCTTGGCGCGGATCAGCCTCGTCACCTCGCCGCCGTCGGCCCGCCCCCGCGTCTCCTTCATGACGGCACCGACGAGCGCGCCGATCGCCTTGCCCTCCCCCGCCTTCACCTTGGCGGCCGCCTCGGGCTGCTGCTCGATCGCCCGCTCGACGATCGCGTCGAGCTCGCCGGCGTCGCTCGCACCGAGATCGAGGCGCTCGACGATCTCGGCCGGATCGCCGCCCTCGCCGACCATCACGGCCAGGACCTCACGCGCCCCGCTGCGGCTGACCCGCTTGGCGGCGACGAGCCCGACCAGCGTCGCGACGGCCTCTGCGGTCGCCGCCGTGGACGCCGGCTCCGACTCCGACTCGCGGGCGATCGCGACCAGGTCGCCGGTCACCCAGTTGGCAATCGCGGTCGGCTCGGCCTCGGCATCGGCGGCGACCGCCGCCTCGAAGAAATCGGCGAGGTCGGTGTCGAAGGCGAGCAGCCGGGCCGCGTCGCGGTTGAGGCCGAGCTCGGCGACGTAGCGCTCGCGGCGCCGCTCAGGCAGCTCCGGCAGCGCCGCCCGCGCCGCCTCGACGTCGGCGGCCGACGGGGCCAGCGGCACCAGGTCGGGCTCGGGGAAGTAGCGGTAGTCGTGCGCGTACTCCTTCGAGCGCAGCGGCGTCAGCGTCCCGTTGGCCGGGTCGAAGTGCAGCGTCTCCTGCTCGACCGTGCCGCCGCCGGCGACGATCTCCCGTTGCCTGGCGATCTCGGCCTCGACCCCGCGCTCCAGGTAGCGGAAGCTGTTCATGTTCTTGAGCTCGGTCTTGGTACCGAGCTCGTCGCTGCCGGCGGGCCGGATCGAGACGTTGGCGTCGCAGCGCAGGCTCCCCTCCTCCATGTTGACGTCGGAGACGCCGAGCTGACGCAGCGTCGTTCGCAGCAGCGCCAGCCACTCGCGTGCCGCGGCGGGGTCCTCGATGTCGGGCTCGGTGACGATCTCGACGAGCGGCGTGCCGCCGCGGTTGAAGTCGACGAGCGACGCCCCCGAGCCGTGGATCCGGCCCGACTCGCCGACGTGACTGAGCTTCGCCGCGTCCTCCTCGAGGTGGGCGCGGTGAATGCGGACGTCGCCGAGCCGGCCGCCCGACGCGAACGGGATGTCGTATTGGCTGATCTGGTAGCCCTTTGGGAGGTCCGGGTAGAAGTAGTTCTTGCGGTGGAAGATCGACCGCGGCGCGACGTCGCAGCCGAGCGCGACCGCGATCCGCGTCGCGTAGTCGATCGCCTGCTCGTTGACGACCGGCAGCGTGCCCGGATGGCCGAGGCAGACCGGGCAGGTGTGGGTGTTCGGCTCGGCGCCGAACTCGAGCTCGCAGCCGCAGAACATCTTCGTCCGCGTCTGCAGCTGGACGTGGATCTCGAGCCCGATCGTCGGGATCAGCGCCGGGTCGCTCACGATCCGCCCCCGGGGAGCTTCGGGCGGTGGTCGAAGCCGATCGCCGCCTCGATCGCGTACGCCGCGTCGAAGATCAGCGACTCGCTGAAGGCGGGACCGGCGATCTGCAGGCCGACCGGCAGCTCCGGGCCGCCGCCGTCGGGCCTGGCGAGGCCGGCCGGGATCGAGATCGCCGGGATACCGGCGAGCGACATCGGGACCGTGCAGTAGTCGGACATGTACATCGCCAGCGGATCGGCGGCGCGGGCGCCGAGGCCGAACGCCACCGTCGGCGACGTCGGCGTGATCAGCAGGTCGAAGTCGTCGAAGGCGGCGGCGAAGTCGCGGGCGATCAGCGTCCGGACCCGCTGGGCGCTGCCGTAGTAGGCGTCGTAGAAGCCGGATGTGAGCGCATAGGTGCCGAGCATGATCCGGCGCTTGACCTCGGGGCCGAACCCGGCCGAGCGGGTCCGTTCGTACATCTCGTCGAGCGAGTCCGCCTGCTCGCGAAGCCCGAAGCGAACGCCGTCGTAGCGGGCGAGGTTGGCCGACGCCTCCGCCGGGGCGAGGACGTAGTAGGCGGAGATGCCGTGGCGGGCGTTCGGGAGACCGGTCTCGGCGACCTCGGCGCCGAGCCGCTCGCAGAGGTCCACGGTCCGCTCGAACGACTCGCGGACCCCGGCTTCGATCCCCTCGGCGTCGCTGCTGAGCTCGCGCGGGACGCCGATCCGCAGGCCGCGCAGATCCTCGCGGGCGGGCATCTCGATCGGCTCCGGGAAGCCGATCGAGGTCGAATCGCGGTCGTCGCGGCCGCCCAGCGCCGCGAGCAGCAGCGCCGCGTCGCGGACGTCGCGGGTGAACGGCCCGCATTGATCGAGCGAGGAGGCGAAGGCGATCATTCCCGACCGCGAGATCGACCCGTAGGTGGGCTTCATGCCGACGACGCCGCAGAGCGCGGCCGGCTGGCGGATCGAGCCGCCGGTGTCGGTGCCGATCGAGCACGGCGCCAGGCCGCCGGCGACGACGGCGGCGGAGCCTCCCGACGAGCCGCCGGGGACGCGATCGCGGTCCCAGGGGTTGCGGACGGACCCGTAGGCGGAGTTCTCGTTCGAGGAGCCCATCGCGAACTCGTCCATGTTCGTCTTGCCGAGGATCCGCGCGCCGGCGTCGAGGAGCCGCTCGACGGCGGTGGCCGTGTACGGCGGCACGTAGCCCGCGAGGATCCGCGATCCGGCGGTGGCCGGCAGTCCGGCGACGCAGAAGATGTCCTTGACCGCGATCGGGACCCCGGCCAGCTCGCCGCTCGCGGAGGCCGCCGGCGCCTCGCCGCCGGCGCCGGGCCTCCACAGGTAGGCGCCGAGCTCGTCCGGGGTCTGCTCGTAGGCATCGAACCACTCGTCGGCGGACAGGTTGCCCGCCTCGATCTCGCCGAGGCCCTCGGCGACGGTCAGTAGCCGCGGGTCGCTCACGCCTGCGGAGAGGGAACGCGGAAGGAGCCGGCGGCGCTGTCGGGGGCCCCGGCGAGCGCCTGCTCGCGGTCGAGGCTGGGGGTGGGCTCGTCGCGCCGCAGCACGTTCTCGAGCGCGACGACGTGTGAGGTCGGCTCGACGCCCTCGAGGTCGAGGCCGCCGATCATCTCGACGTGCTCGAGGATTCCCGACAGCTCCTCGGCCATCCGCTCGACCTCCTCCTCGCTGAGCCGCAGGCGCGCCAGGCGCGCGATGTGGAGGACCTGCCGGCGATCGATCATCTCGGCGCCATTGTAGGAGCGCGTCCCGGTAGCCGCCGGGACGAGAACGGCCGCCCGGTCGGTTGACCGGACGGCCGCCTCGAATTCGCTCCCCGCTTCGCCGTCAGCTTGCCGGCGGAGGCGGCGGCGGAGGCTCTGAGCCGCCGCCCTGCATGCGGTTCGCCTGATCGCCGAAGGAGGTGCCCTCCTCCTCCATGGCGAGCCAGCCGCCGTAGACGATTCCGCCGGCCGCGATCAGCCCGAGGAAGACGCCGATCTTCCTGGTCGAGTCGACGGCATCCCCGAGTCCGAAATCGCCGGTGCCGAAGTCGGGCGGGCTGATGATCCGGAACAGGATCAACAACACACAGAGGATTCCCAGACCGGTCGTAATCGCGCTGATCGCCACCGGCGTGTTGACGCTGGTCGCGTTCGCCGAGACGAGGGCACCGCCGACGGCGACGAGGATCGTCACGAACAGGACGATGTCGATGAAGCCGAACGATTCCCAGGCGTTGAAGCTCGCCGAGGCTTCGATGCCGCCGAAGCCGGCGTTGGCCGACAATCCGAACCACTTGAAGATGAACATGATGATCAGGAGGGCGACCGCAGATCCGGCTGCGATCGTCTCCCCCCTGCTGAGTCTTCCTACGTCCACGATCTCTCCTCGATATTGGCGGCCCGGCGGGCCTCCCTGAACCGAACCGGAGCCTACCGGCCCGTCCCGGCGGAAACGGTCCGCCGCCAGGCGCGAACCGTGTTCGCGAGCAACATCGCGATCGTCATCGGCCCGACCCCGCCGGGAACCGGCGTCAAACGGCCCGCGACCGCGACCACGGACGCGAAGTCGACGTCGCCGACGAGGCCCTCGTCGGTCCGGTTCATGCCGACGTCGATGACCGTCGCGCCCGGCTTCACCCAGTCCCCCTCGATCATCGCCGGCCGGCCGACGGCGGCGATCAGGACGTCGGCTCGGCGGCAGACCGCGGCGAGGTCCCGGGTCCGCGAATGGCAGACGGTGACGGTCGCGTCGGCGTTGACGAGCAAGCTCGCCATCGGCCGACCGACGAGGATCGAGCGGCCGACGACGACCGCCTCGGCACCGGCGAGCTCGACGCCGGAGCGGTCGAGGATCTCGATCACCCCGGCCGGTGTGCAGGGCACCAGGCCGACCGGCGGCTCTCCCGACCCGAGATCGAGCGCCTCGCGAACGCCGATCCGCCCCTGAGCGAGATGGCCGGCGTTGACCGGGGTCAGCCCGTCGACGTCCTTGCCGGCGGAGATGGCGGCGAGGACGCGATCCTGGTCGATCTGGCCGGGCAGCGGCAGCTGGACGAGGATCCCGTCGACGTCTGGGTCATCGTCGAGCTCGGTGACGAGCGCGATCAGCTCAGCCTCGCCGACATCGGCGTCGAGCTCGTGGTGGATCGAGCGGATCCCGGCTTCCTCGCAGGCGCGGCGCTTGCTGCCGACGTAGACGTGCGAGGCGGGATCGTCGCCGACGAGCACCGTCGCCAGCGCCGGCGCCCGGTCGCCGGCGCCGACGCGGTCCGCGACGACGTCCTTGACACGGGCGCGAAGTGCCGTCGCGATCGCCTTGCCGTCCAGCACCTCGGCGCTCATCGCTTCAGGAAGCCTTCTGGATCGGCGCGTAGTCGGCCATCAGCTTGCGATCGCCGCCGCCACCGCTGAAGCGGACGACGACGACGTTGCCGGGTTCGACGGCGGTGACGACGCCCTCGCCGAAGGAGGCGTGGACGACGTCGTCGCCGACGGTCAGCTCGACCGCGTCGCCGCCGCCGGGCTCGTTCAGGCTGCGGGCGCCGTCGCCGCCGTAGCTCCCCGCGAAGCCGCCGCCGAAGCCGCCGCCGGCCCCCCAGCCGGTCGTGGCGGGCACGGAGCTGTGCCGTTCGACGAGGTGGTCGGGGATCTCGCCGAGGAAACGGGACGGGATGCCGGCGCCCTGCGAGCCGAACAGGCTGCGGCGGCGGGCGTGGGTGAGCATCAGGAACTCGCGGGCGCGGGTCAGGCCGACGTAGCAGAGTCGCCGCTCCTCCTCGAGATTGCCTTCGTCGATCGAGCGCGAGTGCGGGAAGACGCCGTCCTCGCAGCCGATCACGAAGACCGCCTTGTACTCGAGGCCCTTGGCGTTGTGGAGGGTCATCAGCGTCACCTTCGTGGCGTCGTCGGTGAGTGCATCCTGCTCGTTGATCAGCGAGATCTGCTCGAGGAACTCCTCGAGCGGCGCCAGCTCGCTCTCGCCCTCGAGCTCGCGGTTGGCGTCGAACTCGGCGGCCATGCCGACCAGCTCCTGGAGGTTCTCGATCCGCCCCTCGGCCTCGATCGTGCGCTCGGCCTCGAGGGCCTCGATGTAGCCCGACTCCGAGAGCGTCGCCTCGAGCAGCTCGGCGACGCCGCCGCGGCGCTGCGCCCGCTCGGTCAGGCTCGCGATCAGCTCCGCGAAGCGGCCGATCGCCTTGCGGGCGGCGGCGCCGAGGCCGGGGATCGCGTCGACGTCGGCGATCGCCTCCAGCGGCGAGACCCCGGTCGTGTTCGCCCAGCCGAGCACACGACCCTCCGAGGTGTTGCCGATCCCGCGCCGCGGCGAGTTCAGGATCCGGGTCAGCGAGACGGTGTCGTCGGGGTTGGCGAGGACGCTCAGGTAGGCGATCGCGTCGCGGATCTCGGCCCGCTCGTAGAACTTCGTCCCGCCGATCACCTGGTAGGGAACGTCGAAGCGGACGAGGGTGTCCTCGAGGACCCGGCTCTGAGCGTTGGTCCGGTAGAAGACGGCGACGTCGTCGCGGCCGATCCCGTGCTCGTCGACGAGCCGGTCGATCTCGCCGGCGACCCAGCGCGCCTCCTCATGCTCGTCGGCGAGCTCGGCGATCGTCACCGGCTCGCCGCGGCCGGCGTCGGTCCAGAGGTTCTTGTCGAGGCGGTCGCGGTTGTGGGCGATGACGCCGTTCGCGGCGTCGAGGATGGTCCCGGTCGAGCGGTAGTTCTGCTCGAGCTTGACGGTCGCCGCCTCCGGGAAGTCGCGCTCGAAGTCGAGGATGTTGCGGATGTCGGCGGCGCGGAAGCCGTAGACCGACTGCGACTCGTCGCCGACGACGAAGAGGTTGCCGTGCTCGCCGCTGAGCAGCTGCAGCAGCCGGTACTGGACCCGGTTGGTGTCCTGGTACTCGTCGACGAGGACGTGGCGGAAGTTGCGCGCGTAACGCTCGCGGAGGTCGGCGAACAGCTCGAAGAGGTTGACGGTGCGGACCAGCAGGTCGTCGAAGTCCATCGCGTTGGCGGTGTGCATCCGCTTCTCGTAGAGGTCGTAGACGTCGGCGACGGTCGCCTCGAAGAAGGAGCCCTGCTCCTCGCGGACGGTCTCGGCGTCGCGCAGCCGGTTCTTGGCGCCGGAGATCTGGCTCTTGATCGAGCGCGGCGGGAAGCGCTTCGGGTCGATATCGAGCTCGTCCATGCAGCGCTTGACCATCCGCCGCGAGTCGGCCTCGTCGTAGATCGTGAAGCCGCGCTTGTAGGCGAGCCGGTCGGCGTGCTGGCGGAGGATCCGCGCGCAGGCCGAGTGGAAGGTCATCACCCACATCACCCGGGCGGCGGCCCCGGTCAGCGCCCCGACGCGCTCCTTCATCTCGCCGGCGGCCTTGTTGGTGAAGGTGATCGCGAGGATCTCGCTCGGGCGGGCCATCCCGGTCGCCAGCAGGTAGGCGATCCGATGGGTCAGAACCCGCGTCTTGCCGGAGCCGGCGCCGGCGAGGACGAGCAGCGGACCCTCGCCGTGCTGGACGGCGTCGGCCTGGGCCGGGTTGAGCCCGGCGAGCAGGCTCTCGACCGCCGTCGCGCCGGCGTTGATCGGCGCTGCAGCACCCACGCCGAGCTGCTCGCCGGCCTCGAGATCGGTCTCTTCCATCGCCAGCCGAGGATAGCCACGCCCCCGGCGCAGCTCCGCCTACCCGCCGGCGGTCGTCGGGCCCTGCTTCGGGCCGGAGCTCGCGGACCTCGGCCTCGGCGGCGCCGCCGTCGAGCGACGCCAGTCGCCGCTCGATCTCGGCGAGCCGCTCGGAGAGGCGCTTGATCGCGTCGGCGACCGGGTCGGGAAGGTGGATCCAATCGGTGTCGGGGCCCTCCGGCCGGCGCCCCTCGACGCGGACGATGTGGCCGGGATTGCCGACGACGGTGGCGTGCTCGGGCACGTCGGTGACGACGACGGTGTTGGCGCCGACCTTGGCGCCGTGGCCGACGGTGATCGGCCCGAGCAGCTTCGCTCCGGAGCCGATCGTCACGTTGTCCTCGACGGTCGGGTGGCGCTTGCCGCGCTGAAAGCCGGTGCCGCCCAGCGTCACTCCCTGGTAGACGGTCACGCAGTCGCCGATCTCGGCCGTCTCGCCGATCACCACGCCGGATCCGTGGTCGATGAAGAAGTCGGCGCCGATCCGTGCTCCCGGGTGGATCTCGATCCCGGTGACGGCCCGCGACGCGTAGGCGATCGCGCCGGGTACGACCGGCATGCCGCCGCGATGGAGCGCGTGGGCGAGCCGATGGCTGAGCAGCGCCTGCACCCCGCCCCACGAGGAGAGGATCCCGACCGACCCGACGTCGCGGGCGGCGGGGTCGCGGTCGCGAGCCGAGGCGACGTCGGCGCGAACCTCCTTGAGCACGCGGCCGAGGGCGTCGAGCCCGAGCATCCGGCTCAACCCCCGAACCAGGGCAGCGACATGTAGCGCTCGCCGGCGTCGGCGAAGACGATCACGATCCGCTTGCCGGCCATCTCCGGGCGGCTACCGAGCTCGATCGCGGCGTGCAGCGCCGCCCCGGCGGAGATGCCGATCAGCAGCCCCTCGCGGGTCGCGGCCAGCGCCGCCGTCGCGATCGCCGACTCGTCCTCGACGGCCATGATCTCGTCGATCACCGAGCGGTCGAGGACGCCGGGCACGAAGCCCGGGCCGATCCCCTGGATCTTGTGCGGGCCCGGCTTGCCGCCGGAGAGGACCGGTGAGCCGGCCGGTTCGACGGCGAGCACGTGCAGCGCGGGGTTGCGCTCCTTGAGCGCCTGGCCGACCCCGGTGATCGTGCCGCCGGTGCCGGCGCCGCAGACGATCGCGTCGACCTCGCCGCCGGTGTCCCGCCAGATCTCCTCCGCGGTCGTGCGCCGGTGGACCTCCGGGTTGGCCGGGTTGTCGAACTGCTGCGGCATGTAGGCGTCCTCGTGCTCGCCGACGAGCTTGCGGGCGAGATCGACCGACTCGTTCATGCCGCCCATCGACGGGGTCTCGCGGACGACCGCGCCGTAGCTGCGCAGCAGTGCCGAGCGCTCCCGGCTCATCCCCTCGGGGAGGGTGAGGATGCAGCGATACCCGCGCGCCGCGCAGACCATCGCCAGAGCGATGCCGGTGTTGCCGGAGGTCGGCTCGACGATCACCGTCCGGCCCGGCTCGATCCGGCCCTCGGCCTCGGCCGCGTCGATCATCGCGACGCCGATCCGGTCCTTGATCGATCCGCCCGGGTTGAACCACTCGAGCTTGCCGACGAGCTCGGCGCCGAGGCCCTCGCCGACCCGCTGCAGCGCGACCATCGGCGTGGCGCCGACGGCCGCCGATGCCTCGGCGGCGATCCGCAGGGTCGGTGGTGCGCTCGAAGCCATGCGGAAACGGTAGCGCCGATCGGCGGCCGCGGATCGTCGCGGCACTTATCTGCACGTGATCCGCAGTCGATACGGTCACGGCGATGCCGCGACGGCTGCGACCGAAGCGGGCGCTCGAGGCCATCGACCCCGTCACCGACTTCCTCAAGACCGAGGAGGGCGGCGGGTTTGCGCTGTTCGCCGGCTCGATCGCCGCCCTGCTCTGGGTCAACGTCTTCGGCGCCGGCGGCTACGAGTCGTTCTGGCACACCGAGCTGAAGATCGGGATCGGCGGCCTGTCGATCACCGAGGACCTCGGCCACTGGGTCAACGACGGCCTGATGACGCTGTTCTTCTTCCTGATCTCGCTCGAGATCAAGCGCGAGGTCGTCCACGGCGACCTCAAGCATCCGCGCCAGGCGGCGCTGCCGGTGCTGGCGGCACTCGGTGGGGTCGCGGTGCCGATCGCGATCTTCCTGGCGCTGACCGTCGGCACCTCGGCGGCCTCGGGCTGGGGCATCCCGATGGCGACCGATGCGGCCTTCGCGATCGCCGCCCTGGCCCTGCTCGGCGACCGGGTCGGCGTCGGCGCGAAGCTGTTTCTGGTCACGATCGCCGTCGTCGACGACGTCCTCGCGATCGCGGTGATCGCGGTCGCCTACAGCTCCGATCTGTCGCTGCCCTGGCTGCTCGCCGCCGTGGCGCTGCTCGGCGTCGTCGTCGCGATGCGGCGGATCGGGATCACGCCGATCTGGCCGTTCGCGATCGCCGGCGTGGTCGTCTGGATCGCGACCCTGCAATCCGGGGTCCACGCGACGATCGCCGGCGTCGCCCTCGCCTTCCTGACCCCGGCCCGCCCGGTCGCCGGCCACCAGGTGATCGAGGAGCTCGAGGAGCGGATCCACCCGTGGACGAGCTTTCTCGTCCTCCCCGTCTTCGCGCTCGCCAACGCCGGGGTCGTGCTCGGTGGCGACGCGCTAAGCGTCGGCGACGGCACCCGGCTGGCGCTCGCGGTCGTGCTCGGCCTCGTGATCGGCAAGCTCGCCGGGATCACGATCGCGACCCTGCTCGCGCTGCGCTTGCGGATCGGCGTCCTGCCGGAGGGGGTCGACCTGCGCAGCGTCGTCGGCATCGCCGCCCTCGCCGGGATCGGGTTCACCGTCTCGCTGTTCATCGCCGCGCTCGCCTACGACGATCCGCTGCTCGTCGACAGCGCCAAGATCGGCATCCTCGCCGGCTCGCTGGTCAGCGCCGCAATCGGGGTCGCGATCCTCGCCCCCGGCGGTCGCCACGGGTCTCGGGCGCCCTGACCTCCGGACCTACTTGGTGCCGCGCTGGTCGAGCTCGCCGCTCTCGCCCCGAAAGACCCCGGCCCGCTCGTCTCCCTGCAGATCCTCGTTCTCGGCCTTCGTCTCGTCGCCGATCACCGGATCCCGCGAGTCGGGCCCCGGGTGGGAGTTGATGCCGCTTCCCTTGCGGGTGTAGAGGCCGTAGGCGACGCCGAGCACGAGCAGGATCAGAACGATCAGCAGCAGCCACATGGCCTGGTGCTTCCCGAATCTGCGCTCGGCAAACGCTGACCGGCAGCGGTCCGATCAGGCCAAGCGCGCACCCCGAGACCGGCTGGCCGCTGCCCGGCTAGCGAGGTGCCTCGAGCTCGAATCGCACGGTTCCCCCGATCTGCTTGCCGTGCCGCCGCCAGGTGAGCTTGTAAATCCCTGAAAGGCGATGCGGAAAGGCGGTGGTGAACCGGAAGCGATCAACCACGAGGCCGCCGCCCCTCTGCCTATAGGGTTACGCAATGAGGAGAGGGGTCGGAGCACTTGCCGCGATCGCAATGCTGGCGTTTTCCCCCTCGGCTTACGGGGTCCAGGAATCGTTCAACCACACGGGCCAGCTGGGCCAGATCTGGACCGCTCCCGACGGCGTTGATGAGGCGACGTTCGATGTCTACGGAGGCCAAGGCGGGTATTCGATCTTCGTTGAGAGCGCCGGCGGCCTCGGTGGAAGGGCGACCGCCACGTTGCCCGTGTCTCCGGGACACAGATACCGCCTCTTCGTCGGAGGACAGGGCGGCTTCGGTGAACCTGCGGTGGACTTCACCGCCTATGGCGGGCACGGCAGCGAGGTGAAATCCGGCACCGGTATCGAAGACAGAATGATCGCCGCGGGGGGAGGCGGCGCCTCCGTCGCCGGTGATGGCATTCCCGGCGGGTTCCCGGGGTCCAAGCTCGACGGCATCGACGGCGGCGCCGCACATCCTTTCAACCTCCCCATTCACGGGGAAGGCGGGGCGAGCTGGGGACCTCCAGGCACCGAGTACGAGCAAGGGGTCAGAGCCGGTAACGGGCTCATCACGATCACCTACGAGATCGACTCCAACCCTCCGGAAACATCGTTCGACTCCGGACCGGACGGCCTCACGAGCGACAGGACTCCGACCTTCACCTTCTCCGCGAGCGAAACGGAGTCGACCTTTGCCTGCTTCGACGAATTCGTCTTCGGGGCCTGTTCGGGTCCCGGCGCTTCGCATACGACTGAGAAGCTCGCGGACGGGCCTCACACCGTTGCCGTGACCGCCGTCGACGCGGCCGGCAATCCCGACCCGACTCCTGCGATCCGGACATTCACCGTCGACGCCACAGCCCCCGAAGTCACGATCACCGAGGCACCAAGAAGCAAGATCAAGACGACGAGGAGGATGGCCAGAGTCGAAGTCTCGTTCAGGCCCGAAGCCGGCGCGAAGTTCAAGTGCCGGCTCGACAGCTCCGAGTTCGAGCGCTGCGATTCCCCATATCGCGTCAAGGCACGGGCCAGGAGCGGCAACGGCCGGAAACACTCGATCTCGGTCCGGGCGAAGGATGCAGCCGGCAATGCCGGCAAGCCGGCAGTGGTCGAGTTCAGGGCGATCAGGAAATAGGAATCCCGCTCGGGGCGCAGCGCGCTGCTCAGATGAAGTACATGCCGGCGCCCTCTTCGGACTCCTCGCGGCGGGCGACGTCGGCGATCGTCGCCCGCGTGAACACGGTCCGCAGCGCGTCGACGCCGTCGGCCCAGATGCCGCCGGCCTCGCGGCCCTCCTCGCCGAGCCTGCCGTCGAGGGCCTGAACGACCTCGAGGACGGTGATCTGGTCGGCGTCGCGAGCGAGCCGGTAGCCGCCCTTGACGCCGCGCTGGGAGACGAGCAGACCGGCTCGCCGGAGCGTCGAGAAGAGCTGCTCGAGGAACTGGACCGGGATGCCCCGCCGCTCGGCGACGGTGGCGATCGGGACGGGCTTGCCGCTGTTGCGGGCGAGCTCGGCCATGCCGACGACCGCGTAGCGGGACTTGGCGGTGACCGAGATCATCGCGGCGGTTTGTAGCGGATCCGTCGGCGTCGCCTCCGATACGATCGCCCCCCGAATACCCGTCGGAGGGGGCAAGGAGGACCGTTGGGGAACGAACGCTGCTGCATGATCATCGATGCCCATCCGGTCGTGCGGTTGGGCATCAAGCGCCTGCTCGAGCCCTCCTGGGACTTCGAGGAGCTGCCCGACGGACGCGGCGCCGTCGATCTGCTCAACAGCGTCGGCAACTTCGAGGTGGCAATCGTCGAGATGCGTGCCGCCGGCACCAGCGCCCCTTCCGGAACCGCGACGATCCGCGACCTGCTGCGTCACCAACCGGGTCTCGGCGTCGTCGCCCACGGCGGCCGCGTCGACCGGCACGCGATCGGTGAGGCCCTCGACGCCGGCGCCACCGCCTATGTCAGCAAGCGCTCCTCGCCGAGCACGATGCGCTCGGCGATCGATGCGGTGCTGGGGTTCGAACTCCTTCATCGATCCCGACGTCGAGGCGGGCGGCGGCGAGCGGCCGCGGGTGACGCCGCGGCAGCGGCAGATCCTGCAGATGTTCGCCAACGGCCTCTCGACCGCGGATGCGGCGAAGCGGCTCGGCCTCAGCACCGAGACGGTCCGCACCCACGCCAAGGCCAGCCTCTCCCGCCTCGGCGCCCGCGACCGCGCCCACGCCGTGGCGATCGCGCTTCGCAGCAGCCTGATCGACTGACCGCCCGCAGCCGGCCTAACGATCGCCGGCCGTCTCGCAGGCCCCCGCCCCGCTCTTCCGCCGCCGAGGTCGAGGAAAGGGGTGATATTTGCGCGTTTCCTCGACCTCGGCGGAGGGTGGCGGCGCGGCGCGGTGCGCGCTGGCGGCGCGGCGGAGGGTGGCGACTCGGCGAAGGTGGCGGCGCGGCGGCCGTGATGGCCGGGCCGGTCAGACCCAGCCGCGCTCGCGGGCGACGAGGACCGCCTGGGCGCGATCGGCGGCGCCGATCTTGCGGTAGACGTTGTGAAGGTGGGTGCGCACGGTGCTCGCCGAGAGGCCCATCTCCTCGGCGATCTCCTTGTAGACCTTGCCCTCGGCGAGGCCGCGGAGCGCGTCGATCTCGCGGCGCGAGAGCGGGCACGGCTCGCCACGGCGCTGACGCGGCGCGCGGGCGTGGGGGAACTCGTAGACGAGCTGGTGGAGGCGGGACTCGTTGAGCCCGCAGGCCTCGGCGGCGGCGACCATCGACTCCGGCGGAGACGGTGTCTCCGGCCGCGTGGTGGGCGACGAGATCGCTGAGCCGGACCGCGGCGGCGAGGCCGTCCGCGGTCTCCGAGTGGTGGCGCTCGATCGCCCCGGCGATCGACGTCGGCAGGCCCCAGCGGCGGGCGAGGACGCCGCCGACGATCGTGTGGTCCATCCCGAACTCGCGGCGCTCGATCTGCGCCCGCGCCTCGGGCGTGCGTCGAGCGGTCGGCGAGGATCTCCTCGTAGCCGGGATAGAGGCGGATCAGGACGAGCTGGCCGACGTCGTGGAGCAGCGCCGCGGTGGCGAGCTCGTCGCGGCCCGGCACCTCGGCGAGGCTGGCCAGGCTCTCGGCCGCGTGGCGCGTCGCGACGGCGTGGCGGCGGAACCGCTCCGGAAGGCTCGCCCACGAGCTCGAGGTCTGCAGGAGCGCGTAGGTCTGCAGCGACCCGGCGACCGCCCGGACCCCGGCCGGGGTCAGCGCCTCGATGGCGTCGGGCACGTTGGCCACACGGCCCCGCGGGCCGCCGCCGTTGTTGGCCGAGCGCATCACCGCGATCGCCATCGCCGTGTCGGTCTCGACGAGATCGGTGATCTCGGTCAGCGAGGAGCTCTCCTGGGAGGCGGCCTTGAGGACGCGGTCGACGGTCTCCTCGAGGGCCGGCATCCGGCTGACGGCGTCGAACGCCGCGGCGAGCCTCTGGCCACCCTTGCCCTGTGTGCCCGCTAGGGCCTTGCTTGCGGTCTTCTCTGCTGTGCTCATGGTCTCTCCGAGGAGCGGCGTTCCTGCGACGCGCTTCGCCGCTCTCCCCCACCCTGATCGGCAGATCGCGGCGATCCCGTTAGCCCGGGTCGGAGTCGTCCCCGGGCAGGGCGTCGCCGAGCCGGCCGATCGCCCGATCCAGCCTGGCAATCGAGCGGTCGTGGCCGAGCGCGACCAGCGACTCGAAGATGCCCGGCGAGACGTTCGAGCCGGTGATCGCGACCCGGATCGGCTGCAGCACCTTCGTCGCGCCGACGTCCTCGGCCTCGATCAGCTCACGGAGCCCCTCCTCGAGGGCCTCGGCCGCGAACGGCTCGGTCCGGTCGATCACCGCGGCCGCCTTGCGGAGCAGCGATCGCGACCCCGGCTTCATCACCTTCCGCCAGACCTTCCCGTCGACGTCCTCGATCCGGGGCTCGGCGAAGAGGAACCCGATCAGCGGCCAGATCTCGGTCACCGTCTGGGCCTTGTCGCGGACGATCTCGCAGGCCTCGCGCCGCGCCTGCGGCGACGCCGCCGCGAACGCCGCGGCCGCGTCCGGGTCGCTGCGCTCGAGCTCGGCCTCGAGCTCGGCCTCGTAGCGCTCGAGCGTCTCCTCGCGCATGTAGCGCCCGTTCAGCCAGCGCAGCTTCCGCTCGTCGAAGATCGCCGCCGCCCGGCCGACCCGGTCGATCGAGAAGCGACCGACGAGCTCGTCCGTCGAGAGGATCGTCTCGTCGTCCTCGCTGCCCCAGCCGAGCAGCGCCAGGTAGTTGCGGACCGCGGCCGGCAGGTAGCCGCCGGCGCGCAGCTCCTGCACCGATGCGGCGCCGTGCCGCTTCGAGAGCTTCTTGCCGTCGGGCCCGTGCAGCAGCGGCAGGTGCGCGTAGCGCGGCGGCGCCTCGCCGAGCGCGGCGAGGACGAGCAGCTGCCGAGGCGTGTTCGAGAGATGATCGTCGCCGCGGATCACGTCGGTTATGCCCATGTCGGCGTCGTCGACGGCGACCGCGAAGTTGTAGAGGACCGAGCCGTCGGCTCGGGCGATGACCGGGTCGTCCTGAAGGTCGTTGCGAAAGGCGATCTCGCCGCGGATCGCGTCGGCGACGACCGTCTCGCCCTCGTCGGGGACGCGGAGCCGGATCGCAGCGCCCGCCGCCGCGGCGCCCTCGAGCGCCGCGCCGCGGTAGCCGCGGCCGGGATTCTGCTTGCGCCACTCCGCCACCTCGGCGCCGGTCGTCGTATCGCGATAGGCCGCCCCCGAGGCGAGCAGCTCGTCGAGGCGCTCGCGGTGGCGGGGGGCTCGCTCGTACTGGCTGATCGGCCCCTCGTCCCAGTCGAGCTCGAGCCATCGCAGGGCGTCGAGGATCTGATCGACGTTCTCGGCGGTCGAGCGCTCGCGATCGGTGTCCTCGATCCGCAAGACCATCGTCCCCCCCGTCCCGCGGGCCGCGAGCCAGTTGTACAGTGCCGTCCTCGCGCCGCCGATGTGCAGCGCGCCGGTCGGCGAGGGGGCGAAACGAACTCGAAGGGACTCTTCCATGCTGATCGGGGCGCATGTTTCCACAGCGGGCGGCCTGCAGAAGGCCGTCGAGCGCGGAGTCGAGCGCGGCTGCGAGGCGATCCAGATCTTTCACCAGAGCCCGCGCGCCTGGCGGCCGACCAATTTCGGGCCCGCCGACTTCGCCGCCTTCAACGAGGCGTTCGCCGCCTCGCCGCTCGGCTCGACGGTGATCCACGCCGTCTACCTGATCAACACCTGCAGCCCCGATCCGGTGATCGCCGAGAAGTCGCTCGCCTCGCTGGTCCACGCGCTGCGGCTCGGTGACGCGATCGGGGCCGACGGCGTCGTCCTCCACGCCGGATCGCGCAAGCGGGACCCGCTCGACGAGGCGGTCGCCCGCTCCGGCGAGCTCGTCCGTGAGGCGCTCGCCGAGACCGACTCCTGCCCGGTCCTCTTCGAGAACACCGCCGGTACGACCGGTCCGCTCGGTCGCGACTTCGACGAGCTCGCGATGCTCGTCGACGGCGCCGGAGCCGGCGAGCGGATCGGCGTCTGCATCGACTGCTGCCACCTGTTCGCAAGCGGCTTCGACATCGTCGAGCCGGAGGCGCTGAGCGTCGTCGTCGACGACCTCGACCGGATCGTCGGCCTCGAGCGGCTGCGCTGCCTGCACGTCAACGACAGCGCCGTCCCGCTCGGTGCCAACCGCGACAAGCATGCCAACGTCGGCTCCGGGGAGATCGGCGAGCGCGGGATCGCGACGTTCCTGTCGGAGCCGCGGTTCGAGGACCTGCCGGCGCTGCTCGAGACGCCCGGGCCCGACAAGCGCGGGTCCGACTTCGCCGAGGTCCAGCGCGCGAAGGACCTCCGCGCCCGCGGCCTCGCCGAGCGCCGCTAGCTCGCCAGCCGCAGGCCGGAGCGGAGGTCGAGCTCGGCCGGGTCGTTGATGTCGAAGAAGGACGGGTTCAGGCAGGTGTGCGCCGGCCCGTCGCCCTCGAACGCCGGCTCGACGCGGAATTGGCACTGCGGCAGCGGGTCGCCGGTCATCTTGATCCCGCCGAAGCCGCCGTTGCGCTCGGCGGCCTCGAAGCCGGCGATGTCGATCTCGCCGCGGAAGACCTTCTGCACGCAGCCCATGAACCGCCTCCCCGTCGGGCCGTCGACGTAGCTCCACAGATACGGGCACCGCATCGTCAGGCAGTCACGGGGCTCGATCAGCTTGTCGCAGAACGTCCTGCAGCTGCGGCATTCCCCGGGCGGGGAAGCGACCTCGGCTGTCCGGGTGGCTCCCATGCCTGGATTCTAGTTCGGAGGCCTAAACGGGCAGCCGGTTGCGGCGGCTTCAGGCGGCGATCGGCGGCTGGCCGAGTAGCTCCTCGATCTCGGCCCGCAGGCCGACCGAGGCGTCGACCCGGTAGGCGCGTCCGAAGCGGAGCTTGCGGACCCCCTCGCGGGTCTTCATCTCGAGGACGACCTCGGCGTCGCCGGGGAAGCTGGCGAAGACCGACTTCAGCTCCTCGATGATCGTCGGGTCGTAGTCGCCGGCGTCGAGCTGGAGCGGGAAACAGAGCGGCTTGTCGAGCTCGCGGACCTTCTCCTTGGCGGTCTCGACCTCGGCGCTGGTCGGCTCGAACGGCTCGGCGTCGTTGACGACGAGCTTGATCTCGCCGCGATCCTTGCGGTCGACGCGGCCCCGGACGAGCAGCACCGCGTCGGTGTCGATCAGGTCGCCGTTGGCCTCGAGGGTCTTCGCGAAGATGATCATCTCGACTCGGCCCTCGAGGTCGTCGAGGGTCGCGAACATCATCGTGTTGCCGGTCTTGGTGCGGATCTTCTTCGCCTCGGCGACGATCCCGCCGACCGTCACCGAAGCGCCGTCCGGCTTCTTCTCGAGCTCGGCGAGGGTGCAGTCGGCCCGGACCCGGAGCGCCTCCCGAACCTGCGAGAGCGGGTGGTCGGAGAGGAACGTGCCCATCGTCTCCTTCTCCATCGCCAGCAGCTCGCGCTGCTCGAACTCGTCGCCGAGGATCGGCGCGTGCTGGGAGCGGATTCCGGCCCCCGGGGAGCCCTCGTCGAGCGCGAAGATCGACGCTTGGCCACGCTGCGCGTCCTCCTGCGCCTTCTGGCCGGCCGACTGCGCCTGCGGCAGCACCGCCAGCATCGCCTTGCGGCTGGCGCCGGTCGAGTCGAGGCCGCCGCACTTGATCAGGCATTCGACGGCGCGCTTGTTGACGGCCCGGCAGTCGACCCGCTCGCAGAAGTCCCAGAGCGAGTCGAACGGACGCTCCTCGCGAGCCTTGAGGATCGCCTCGACGGCCGAGTAGCCGACGTTCTTGACGGCGTCGAGCCCGAACCGGATCTTGTTGCCGGAGACGACGAAACCGTGGTCGGAGATGTTGACGTCGGGCGGCAGCACCTCGATCCCCATCTCCTCGCAGCGGTTGACGAAGAACGGCACCTTGTCCTTCGTCGACATCACCGAGCTGATCACGGCGGCCATGTACTCGGCCGGGAAGTTCGCCTTCAGGTAGGCGGTGCGATAGGCGATCAGCGCGTAGCAGGCGGCGTGCGACTTGTTGAACGAGTAGTCGGCGGCGGCGGTCATCAGGTTCCAGAGATCGCGGGAGACGGCCGGGTCGGTCTGCGAGGCGCTCGCTCCCGCCATGAACTCGGTCTCCATCGCCGCCATCATGTCCCGCTTCTTCTTGCCGATCGCCTTGCGGAGGTCGTCGGCCCGGGCCGGGCTGAAGCCGGCGATCTGCTTCGAGATCTCCATCAGCTGCTCCTGGTAGATGCAGCAGCCGTAGGTCGCCTCGGTGATCGGCCGCAGTCGCTCGTCCTGGAAGCGAACCGAGGAGGGATCGCGCTTGCCGCGGGCATAGTCGGCGATGTAGCGCATCGCCCCGGGCCGATAGAGGGAGACGAGCGCGACGATGTCCCCGAACTCGGTCGGCTTGACCTGACGGAGCGCGTCGCGCATGCCCTCCGACTCGAGCTGGAAGACGCCGACCGAATCGCCGTCGCGGAGCATCTCGTAGGTCTTCTCGTCGTCGAGCGGCAGGTTCTCGACGTCGAGGTCGACGCCGCGGGAGCGCTTGACGATCTCGACCGCGTCCTCGATCACGTCGAGGTTGCGGAGGCCGAGGAAGTCCATCTTCAGCAGGCCGATCTCCTCGACCGGCACCATCGAGTACTGAGTGACGATCTTGTAGGAGCGCTCGCCGTCCTTGGCGGCGCCGCGGTCCTCGGCGAGCTGCAGCGGCACGACCTCCTGCAGCGGTCGGTCGGCGATGACGACTGCGGCGGCATGGATCGAGTGGTTGCGGACGATCCCCTCGAGACCGCGGGCGGTGTCGACGATCTGGCGAGTGTCGGGCTCGGCCTCGTATGCCTTCTTGAGGTCCTCGCCGTCCTTCAGGCACTCGTCGAAGCTCGGGCTGCGGCCCATGATCGGCTCCGGGATCAGCTTCGCGACCCGGTCGCCGGCGCCGTAGTCGAAGCCGAGCACGCGGGCCGCATCGCGGGTCGCCGCGCGCGGGGCCATCTTGCCGAAGGTGACGATCTGGGCGACCGACTCGCGGCCGTACTTCTCGGTCACGTAGCGGATCACCCGCTCGCGGCCGCGAACCGAGAAGTCGATGTCGATGTCGGGCATCGACCGCCGCGCCGGGTTCAGGAAGCGCTCGAAGAGGAGATCGTTCTCGAGCGGGTCGAGATCGGTGATCCCGAGGCTGTAGGCGACGATCGAGCCGGCCGCCGAGCCACGGCCGGGTCCGACTGCGACGCCGTTCTCCTTCGCGTAGCGGACGAAGTCCCAGACGATCAGGAAGTAGGACGGGAAGCCCATCTCCTCGATCACCCCGAGCTCGAACTCGAGGCGCTCGACGGCGGCGGCGGGAGGCGGGTCGCCGTAGCGGCGCCGCAGGCCCTCGCCGGCGACCCGGCGCAGCATCTCCTCGGGCTCGGACCCGTCCGGGGTCGGGAACCGCGGCAGCAGCAGCTCGCCGAGCTCGATCTCGACGTTGCAGCGTTCGGCGATCTCGAGGGTGTTGGGAATCGCCTCCGGCCAGGGCGCGAACGCCTCGTTCATCTCCTCGGCGGTCTTCAGATAGAACTCGTTCGTGTCGAAGCTCATCTTCGGCGCCTCGAGCGTGGACTTCGTCTGCACGCAGAGCAGCGCGGCATGGTTGCGGTAGTCCTCGCGGCGCAGGTAGTGCACGTCGGCGGTGCCGACCAGCGGCTTGCCGAGCTCGGCGGCGATCCGGGCGATCCCCTCGTTCGCCTTGTCCTGCTCGGCGATGCCGTTCACCTGCAACTCGAAGTAGACGTCCTCGGGGCCGAAGATCTGCAGCAGGTCGTCGACGTGGGCGCGGGCGTCGTCGGGACGGTCCTCGACGAGGCGGCGGCAGAACCGCGAAGCCAGGCAGCCGGTCAGGGCGATGACGCCCTCCGAGTAGCGATCGAGCAGACGCGGGTCGACGTTCGCCTTGCCACGCGCGAAACCCTCCAGAAAGCCCGCCGAGCTGAGCTTGACGAGGTTCTTGAAACCGGCCTCGTTGGCGGCGAGCAGCGTCAGGTGGTTGCGCTCCCACTTCGTCTTCTGCTTGATCTCCTCGATGTCGTCGACGAGGTAGGCCTCGAGGCCCATGATCGGCTTGATCCCGTGCTTGCCGCAGGCCTGGAAGAGCTCGACCGAGCCATTCATCACGCCGTGGTCGGTGAGGCCGAGCGCCGGCATCCCGAGCTCGGCGGCGCGGGCGGCCATCGCGTCGATCTTGTTCGCCCCGTCGAGCAGCGAGTACTCGCTGTGGACATGCAGATGCGCTGCCTGCTGTGCGGCCGTCGTGCTCACCGGGCCATCATGGCAAGGGGGGTGGATGCCAACGGCCCCCCGGCGGGCCGATCGCGGAGCTGTCCCCGCGTTTTGCGGAAGCCTTCGCTCAGTCGCCGCGTTGCTCGGCGGCCGCGACGCGCCCGAGGACGTCGACGAGGCGCCGCTCGGCTTCGCGGACCCGCTCGGCGGCGGCGCGCTCGGCGGTGGTGGTGCGCTCGCGAACCCGTTCCTCGCGGGCCTGAGCATCCTCGACCGCCGCGAGACGGCGCTCGGCTGCGGCGACCGCATCGGCGAGCCGCGCCGCCACCCGTTCCTCGCCGGCCGCGATCAGCGCCGTGACCCGCTCGTCGAGAGCCTTGCCGCGGCGGTCGAACTCGGCGGCCACCGCCTCCCGGGCGCGGCGCTCGACGCCCTCTTCGGTCTGCCGCTGCAAAGCCGCGGCGTGAGCGTCGATCCCGCTTCCTGCGGTGGCCGCTGCCGCCTCGACCGCGGCGCGGGCCGCCGCCGCCGCCTCGTCGAGCTCGGCACCGCGGCGACCGTGCGCGGTCCCGACCTCAGCCGTGAGCTCTGCGCCGAGCTTGGCCCGCTGCTGCTTCAGGGCGTCAAGCGACCGGGCGAGCTGCGCGGTCGCCGCCGCTTCGGCCCGGCGGTTGTGATCGCGGTAGCCGGCCCGGGAGTTCTCCTCGCGCAGCGCCTGCATCTGCTCGGCCGCGCTCGCCGTCATCGCCCGCTGGAGCTCCTCGCCGATTCGCTCCGACTCCTCCGCGAGGGCGGCGCGGGCGGCCTCCGAGGCGCTTCGATCGAGCTCCCCGCGGGCAGCCTCGACCGCCTTGGCGACGGCCGTCTCCGCCGCGGCGCCGATCGCATCGGCCGCCTGCGCAGCGGCGGTCGCATCGAGGCGCTCGGTCGCCGCGCTCAGCCTCGCCTCCCCCTTCGCGACCTCGCGGGCGATCGCCGCCTCCGCCCCCTCGCGGGCCTCGCCGCGGACCCGGTCGGCGGACTCCGCGTTCGCGGCCGCCAGCGACGCCTCCGCCTCGGCGAGCTTCCGGGCGACGTCGCGCTCGATCCTCCCGCCGAGCTGCTCGCCGAGCTCACCGATCCGGGCCTCGGCCCGGCGTCGCGTCTGGTCCTCCCGCTCGGCCGCGGCGGCGGCCTGCTCGTCGCGGAGCCCGTCGAAGTGGGCGCGGAGGCGAGCGTCGGCCCTCGCGAGGCCGCGCTCGATCTCCGCACGGCTGTCGTCGTGCGCGCGGCCGAGCTCGGCGGCAAGGCCGTCGCGGGTGTCGGCGAGCCGGCTCGCGGCGATCGCCTCGGCGGCCTCCCTCGCGTCTCTGACGGCAGCCGAGTGAAGCTCGTCGAGACGCTCGATCGCGGCGGCCATCTCGGTCCTCGCGGTCGCCGAGAACTCACGGCGGGCGCCCTCGCGCTCCGCCTCGAGCTGGCGACGGAGCTGATCGGCGGTGGACCGCAGCGCGGCGCCCAGCTCATCGTTGATGCGGCGGCGATGAGCTGCCGCCTCCTCGCGAAGCCGGCGGTCCTGCTCGCCCGCCGCCTCGTCGACGGCGGCGCTGATCCGTGAGCGCAGCGCCGCCTCGGCGGCGCCGAAACGGGCCTCGATGGCCGCCCGCTGGCCGTCGGCGCCGCGATCGATCCGTTCCTCCAGAGCGGGCAACCGCCGCTCGACCTCCTCGGAGGCGGCCGCCCCGGCCGCCGTCGTGGCTTCGGCAACGACCCGGTGGCCTTCCCCCTCGACCACGCCGACCGCGTCACCGAGCCCACGTTGGACCCGCGAGTCGAAGTCCGCCGCCAGCTCCGAGCGCGCCTCGGCGATCTGGACGCCGAGCTCGCTGCGCAGTTCCTCCCGCTCCTTCTCGGCCGCCCTGCGGAGGGCGTGGGTGGCGCCCTCGACAGCCTCGTCGATCCGCAGGCGGTTCGCCTCCAGCACCGAATCGCGGAACTCGTCCTGCATCGCCGTTCCGAGCGAGCGGACGCGGGCCTCGGCCTCCTTCAGCGCTGTATCGACGCGCTCGCGGACCTCGGAGTTGAGCTGCTGGCGGGCGTCGGAGACCGCGGCGGAGACCTCGGTGAGGGCCTGATCGGCCGCGGCGGCCAGCGACCGCCGCACGGCCTCGACCTGCTCGGTGGCCCGGCGGGCCCCGACGGCCTCTTCGCCGAGCGCTGCCTCGAACGCCTCGGACTGCAGCTCGAGCCGCCGCTCCGCCGCCCGGACGCGGCCGTCGACCCAGGCCGATACGCGGCGCTCGACGGTGGCGGCGATGTCGTCGGCGCTGGGGGCGGCGCCCGGCTCGACCGGCCCCGCCGGCTCCCGGCTCGACCGCCCCTCCGTCGATGTCGGGCGGCAACTCGGTGGTGTGGGTGCGTGTCGCGTCGGAGGCCCCGCGCTCGCCGCGTGCGGTCAACTCCTCGAAGCTCTTGCCGATGGCGGCGCGCGCTCGGGCGATCCGGCGTTCCGCCTCGTCCTCGTGGTCGGTCTGCTCTGCTCGGTCGGCCACGAAAGGGGTCGTAGCACGAACCGGGAGCCCGCGCATCCGCAGTTCGCGGCTTTTGCGGCACCGGACTGCGCGGTTTGGCGCCTTCGCGGCTTCTAGGATGCCGCTCGTGGCAGTCTCGGTCAGCGAGGAGATCCGCGCGTCGCTGATCGCGAAGCGCCGGCAGGCCGATCGCATCCGCGCCGATGCCGAGCGCAGAGCCGACGAGCTTGCGTCGCTCGCGGGCGACGCCGACCGGGCGCTCGCCGCCGCGCGCATCAACCGCCTTCGGGATCTGCAGAGGCAGATTCAGGCACAACAGCAGCGCATGCAATCCGCCTACGCGGAATTGGCCGAAGCGCTGGCCCGCAGCGCCGAGAGGCTGGCAGCGGTCGCTCGCGATGCCGACTTCAGCATTCCGGCCTGGCCCGAGGGGATCCGCCGCACGGTCGAGATCCGCCTCGCCGAGACCAGGGAAGTGACCTTTCGGATCGAATCGGCTGAGATCACCGGGTCGAATGAACCACGGCGACAAGTCTAGAATCGCTGCAAACGAAGCGAGGAGACGGTGATGAGCGATCAATTCCCAGAGGATCCGGCCGCCGCCGGCTGGTCCGCCGGCTCCGGCCAGATGCCGTCTCCGAACGTCCGTCAGACCATGCAGGAGATGACGGACCAGATGCAGACCGTGATCGAGGCGGCGGAACGCGCGGCCGACGCGATCCGATCCGACGCCGAGGAGCAGGCGCGCCGTCACCTCGCCGAGGCACAGCGGAAGGCAGACCGCCTCACCGCCGAGCGGGTCGGTCTGATCTCGGAGTTGACCGACGACCTGATTCGACACGCCGCAAACGTCCGTGACCATTCGGAGCGAATGGTTCGCGCGCTCGAGGACGCCATCAACTCGGTCACCGACAAGCTCGAGCGGCCCGGGATGACCGAGCCGTTCTCGCCGGGCATCGGGCCCGGCCCGTCGCTGCCGTTTCCGGAGCGGTCCGGGGAGGCAGGGCGATACGAGGGCCGCGAGGCGGCAGCGTCGCCGGGCGGACGTCGGCCCTTCGAACCCGCCCAGCCGTCCGCTGCGGAAGCGCGCGAACCGGGGCCGCCGGTCGCTCCCGGCTTCGAATCGCTTCGGCCCGGGCAGGGGGGGCATTCCCCCGCCTTCAGAGTCCAGCGGGCCGAGGGCGAGGATCGGGGTCAAGCCGATGCCGCCGAGCGACCGGCGGGGGCTTCGAGCGAGGAGCCGGAACCGGACGTCAACCTTCCGCAGCCCCTCGAGGGGGAGGCGGGGTCGAGGCAGCCGCCGCCCCCACCGTTCTCCCCGACAGCCACCCCGTCGGAGACCGGCGCCGATGAGCGCGAAACGCGCTACACCGATCTCGTCGGCATCCAGCCGCCACCGGTGCCCCAGGGGCCCGGTGCGTCGACGCCGCCGGCTCCCGGCGGATGGGCTCCGCCCCCGCCTCCACCCGGCGCGCCACCGCCGCCGTCACCAGACGCGGCACCGCCGCCGCAGGAACCGCCCGTCGGTGCCGACGGGGACTCCACGCCCGGCCCATCTTCGCGACCGGCCCCCCCTCCTCCACCGCCGGTCCCGGAGTCCGATCCGGACACCGAGGTCGCCGTCTCCCAGGATGCGCTCCTGCACGCATCGCGAATGGTGATCTCCGGCGAGGACCGCGAAGCGATCGCGCAGGTGCTGCGGAATGGGTACGGGATCAAGAATCCGGGCCCGATCCTCGATCGCGTCCTCCCCGAGGAGTCCTAGGCCGCCTCACCCACCCGGCGGGCGAAGCCACCGGCGATCCGGCGCCCCGTGGCGTTCAGTGGGCTGCGGGTGCCTGAGCCGGCGCGCCGAACGAACTGTCGAGCGGGATCTCGTTGTTCGAGGAATCCCGTCGCTCGTCATGGGAGTCGAGTGCGCCAGCGAGGCCATTGCCCCTGAACAGGAACTCCGCCTGGGGCGCCCGCAGCGGGCGATGAGAATCCCGTGCCGCGATCACGAGCGTCTCGAGCATGATCAGCAGGTCGATCAGCGACGAACGATGCTTGAGATAGAAGAGGTCGTGGCAGAGCTTCCAGGCGGTTCCGAGCTCTGAGCCGGCATACCCGCAACGAACCTGTGCCCAGCCGGTGACTCCCGGCTTGACGAGCAGCCGACGCGTGTAGTGCGGGAACACCCGCTCGAGCTCCGCGGTGATCTTCGGCTGCTCGGGGCGAGGCCCGACCAGCGTCATGTCGCCACGAAGAACGTTGACGATCTGCGGGAGCTCGTCGATGTGCAGGCGGCGAAGCACCCGCCCGACGCCGGTGACCCTTGCATCGCCGGCTCCCGACCAGTGGGCGCCGCCGACCTGGGCGTCGGTGGTCATCGTTCGGAGCTTGAGGATCTCGAACTCGCGTCCGCGCTCACCGACGCGGGGCTGGCGGTAGAGGACCGGCCCACCGTCGCCCAGCTTGATCGCGATCGCGCCGAGCAGGACCAGAGGGGCAGCGATCACCGCGGCGAACGACCCGACGACCAGGTCGAGCGCTCGCTTCGAGAGCGTCGAGCTCGCCTGGAAGCGGGGATGCATGAGAAAGAGGAACCAGGCCGACTCGATCGTCCCGATCGGAACGTGGCCGAAGACGTGCTCGTAGAGCTGGTTGCCGTCGATCATCCGGACGGGCAGGTCGAGGCAGCCGGCGGCGATCGCGTCGTAGACGTCGCGGCCCGAACGCGACGACCCCGATCCCGGGCCCCGGACCAGGAGGTCGATCCCGTGCTCGGTCACCGCTGCCCGGATGCGGTCGAGCGTCTGCTGCTCGGCGGTGCGATCGTCCGCGGCATAACGGCCGCCGACGTTGAGCCAACCGACGACTTCCACCTCGCGGCGCTTGCCGACGGCGTCGACCTCGCGGCGGATCGCCGGGACGAAATCGGGCGCTCCGAGCACCGCAATGCGCAGCGGATTAGCGCTGATGACGTGATCGCAGACGATCTCGACGACGATCGCCGCCAGCGCGGCGAGCCCCATCGCCGACAGGAGCACACCGGCCGAGATCTGATCGTCTCGTGCGAGCTCGAATCCAGCGACCGCGACTGCGCCGGCGACGATCGGCAGCAAGACGATCGCGTTGCGGGATGCCGGCAGCAGCCGCAGCGGATACGGGAAGTCGCGGAGAAGCCGCGAGACGAAGAGGGTCGCGATGACGAACACCGCCGCCTGAGCGATCGGCGCGAATTCGAGGCCGCCGACCCACAGCGTCGTCAGGGCCGCCACGATGGCGGGCACGAAGACCTGAGCCCTCCGGGTCTGATGGCGGATGCGGATCCCGCGCGGCTGCGGCGTTTCACCCGGAGTGAGCGACGGCTGAGGCCGGGAGGGAGGAGTCTTCACGCCGGCGGCGAACCCGCGATCAAGCTCCCTTCGGCCGGTAACTTGCGATTGAGACATCCGGTCTCCTAGGGACCCATCCCTCGGCTGAGAGTTTTGACTGTTCCCGGCAGCGCGGTCCCCCGATGCCGGGTCCCCGGGGAACGGTCTCCGGGGCGACCCCAGACTTTCAAAGCGCACCCCGACTGTCAAGGTCGGAGGCGCTGTGCAGGGACTCTGTCACCCCTCTTCGACGTCCCGAGAGGCCAGCAGGTAGGCCCCGACGGCTCCGCCAAGGATCGCAGCCGCCAAGGCGACGGCTCCGACGACCTGCAACTGCCGGCCGAGGCCCCGCCGCACGACGTAGACGACGAGGCGTCCGATCGATACGTAGACGAAGTTCATGGAAGCAGGCTAGCGCTCCCGACGCCGCACCATCTGAGCCATCCGCGTCTGCAGTGAGAATAACTCGATGAAGCCCGGGCTCGCGTGCTGGCTGAACTCCCCGCCCGACTCCCCGAATCCGGCCAGGGTCTTGTCGTAGAGGGCATAAGGCGAGCTGCGGCCGACCACGGCGGCCGTGCCCTTGTAGAGCTTGACCGTCACCTCGCCGGTGACGAACTCGTTCGCCGATTCCATGTAGGCGTCGAGATCGCCGCGCAGCGGCTCGTACCAGAGGCCTGCGTAACAGAGGTAAGACCAATGGTTGTCGAGCGTCGCCTTGAAGTTGTTCTGGTGGATCGTCGAGACGAGCTTCTCGAGATCCTTGTGGGCGGTGAGCAGGATGGTCGCCGCCGGCACCTCGTAGATGTCTCTGACCTTGAGGCCAACGATCCGATCCTCGATGTGGTCGACGATCCCGACGCCGTGGCGGCAGCCTCGATCGGAGAGCCGGCCGATCAGCTCGACCAGACCTAGCTGCTCGCCGTCGAGCGAGGTCGGCCGGCCGGCCTCGAAGCCGATCCGCAGGACCTCCGGCTCGTCGGGAGCTTCCTCCGGCCTGGTGACGAGCTGGAACACGTCGTCCGGGGGTGGTTGATCGATGTCCTCGATCAATTGACCCTCCGACGATCGGCCCCAGAGGTTGTCGTCGATCGAATAGGGCGGCTTCTCGGTCCCGCCGGAGACCGGGATCCGATGCTCGCGCGCATACGCGATCTCCTCCTCGCGTCCCATCGCCCAGTCCCGGACCGGGGCGAGAACCTGAAGCTCAGGGCCGAGCGCCGCGATCGTCGAGTCGATTCGGACCTGGTCGTTGCCCTTGCCGGTGCATCCGTGCGCGATCGTGTCGCAGTCATGCTCCCGCGCCGCCTCGACTGCGATCCGCGCGATCAGCGGCCGCGCCAGCGCCGTGAACAGGGGATAGCCGCCTCCGTAGAGGGCATTGGCGCGGATCGCCGGAGCCACGAACTCCGCCGCGAATTCCTCCCGCGCGTCGACCACGAGGGTCTCGATCGCACCCATGTCGCGGGCCTTCTGGGTGACCGCCTCCCAGTTCTCGTCGGGCTGGCCGAGCTCGACCGTGAGCGTGACGATCTCGGCGCCGTACCGCGCCTGGATCCAGTGCAGCATCACGCTGGTGTCGAGGCCACCCGAATAGAGCAGCAGGACCCGGCTGATCCGTTCGGTGTCGGCCTGGTAGGAGGCGATCGGTGGGTATGTCCGGGACTCGCTCACGGACGCGGCAGTGTTTCACGACCACACGGCGGGTGAGCTGTGGGACGGAGCGACGTCCCGTTCCGCAATGATCCTGGCTGATGCGGCGGCGAGTGGCGAGAATATTCTCGGTGACCCTGATCACCGCCGGGGTGGTCATCCTCGCGGACGCGGCGATCACGCTCGCCTGGCAGGAGCCCCTCTCGTCGCTCTACAGCTCCTACCAGCAGCGCAGCGCCGACCGTGAGCTCGCCGCCGCCCGCAGCGAGTTCCTCGACGAGCCGGCGGTGCGTGATCTGCGGGGGCCGACGGGCGCGAATCGCCGGCGCTCGGTCCAGCAGCGCGCTGGACGACTCGCGGACATCTACGCGAAGCGACTCAGCAACGGCGAGGCAATCGGTCGCATCACCGCGGCGGCGGCGGCGATCGACCACGTCGTCGTGGAGGGCACCGACGAAGCCGACCTCCGCAAGGGACCCGGCCACTACCCGGACACGGCCCTCCCCGGACAGGGCAGGACGATCGGAATCGCCGGCCACAGGACCACGTACGGAGCCCCGTTCAATGACATCGATTCCTTCCAGCAAGGGGATCGGATCGAGCTTGAGATGCCGTACGGAACGTTCACCTATCGCGTCAGGGATACGAAGATCGTCGATCCGACCGAGGTCTCGATCGTCGATGACACGGGCCGCGAGCTACTCGTCTTGACGGCCTGCCATCCCCTCTACAGCGCCGCGAAACGCTATGCGGTGTTCGCGAGCCTGGATCGGATCAACCTGCCCTGAGGCCGAGGTCGGCGGCGATGCCCTCGACCGTCTTCCGAAGGCCGCGATCCAGGTCGACCTCCGCCTTCCAGCCGAGCTCGTGCGCAGCCCGGGACGAGTCGAGCACGACCCGCTGCACCTCTCCGGCCCGAGTGGGGGCGGACTCCGGCTCCAGCGCGACCCGGAGGACTTCGGCGATCCGTTCGTGGAGCTCCAGCACCGAGGTCTCGAGCCCGGTGCCGACGTTGTAGGGCCCGCGGTCGGCGAGGCCCTCGCTCAAGGCCCGCCCTCCCGCCAGGAGCGCCTCGACGACATCGTCGACGAATACGTAGTCACGGGTCTGGCGACCGTCGCCGAAGATCGTCGGGCGCTGACCCGCGAGCAGCTTGCCGGCGAAGATCGAGACCACGCCGGCCTCCCCGTAGGGGTCCTGTCTGGGCCCGTAGACGTTCGCGAACCGCAGCGAGACGCCGGGAACCCCGTGCAGCCGCCGATAGAGCTCGACGTAGGCCTCCGCCGCCAGCTTGCTCGCTCCGTATGGAGCCAGCGGGCAAGCCCGGTCGTCCTCTCGAAACGGCAACCGCCTCCCCTCCCCCTCTCCGTAGATCGCGCCTCCGGTCGAGGCGAACACGACGCCGGCTCCGGCCAGCCGAGCGGCCTCGAGGACGTTGATCGTGCCGAGGACATTGACCCGCGCGTCGAAGGACGGGTCGGCGACCGCGCGACGCACATCGGCCTGGGCGGCGAGGTGAAAGACCGCCTCCGGGCCGAAGCGGAGGACCTCCCGGCTGACCCAGTCACCGTCGCCGACGTCGCCGATGCTGAGCTCCGCCCCGGCGGCCATCGCCCCGTCGACGTTCTCGCGTCGACCGGTCGACAGGTCATCCGCCAGCAGGACCGAGGCCCCCGACGCGATCAGCGCATCGGCCAGGGTCGAGCCGATAAACCCGGCGCCCCCCGTCACAAGCGCCCGGAGCGGTCTGGCCTTGCCCGAACTCACCGGGTCGCAAACTACAGGCACCGCCTCGGCCCCGGGGCGCGATGTTGGGATGGACGGCCGTGCGCTCGGTAATCATGTCGCCATGCCAGACGCCCCGACGCCCGCCCACTCGCCCTCCCGAGACGACGAGGCGGCCGCCCCCGATCTGAAGCTGGTCGCCTGGATCCTCGGATCGTCGATGCTGGCGATCTGGGCATGGTGGGCCCTGGCCCAGGGGGCCTACTTCGGAACGGTGCTGCTGCCGGGCGCCATCTTCGTGTACCTACTCATCGCGGTCACGTTCGGCTTCGCCCGCATCCGGATCGCGCCGAGAGGCCCTCACGTCGTCGCCCTCGGCGCACTGCTCCTCTTTTCCGCATGGACCGCGCTGTCGATCGTTTGGAGCCCGGCCCGCGACCTCGCGGTCGACTACGCGCAACGCAACTTCGCATTCGCCGCCGCATTTGCGGCCGGGCTGATACTCGCCGCCGCATTGCGCCGCCGCGTGCTGCTCGCAATCGTTCCGTTCCTCGGTGCCGGAGCGATCGCGGTCGCCGTGACCCTGATTCACGTCCGGACCGCTGCCAACGTCGGCACGCTGATCGACGACTCCGGGACGCTCCAGTACCCGTTCAGCTACCGGAACGCCAACGCCGGCTTCTTCGCGATGATCGCGCTCGGTTCGATACCGGTGATGGTGCGCTGGCCCGGTTCCGCGGTGGTGCGAGCGGGGGTCGCGGCGCTCGCTGCGGCCGCACTGTCGCTGGTCGTGGTCAGCCAGTCGCGCGGTTCCGTTCTCGGCGTCGCCGCCGGCTGCATCGTGCTGTTCGCCGTCTCGAAGCAGCGGCTGCCGTCGGTGCTGGCCCTCGGCGCGATAGCGATCCCGGTCGCGATCGCATCTCCTCAGCTCCTCGATCCCTTCGACGCCGTCGGAACCGGATCGGAGCTGCGGGAGCTTCAGCAGGCGATGACCGCATCGGCCCTCGCCGGGGCCGGGGCCGCTCTGATCTCGCTCGCCTACCCGGCGATCGCAACCGGGTTGGCACGGGTCCGCCCCCCATCGCCCGGCGTCGCGTTCGGCACGATCGTCGGATTCTTGATCGCCGCCGTCCTGTTGTTCTCGGTGCTGGTCGAAAGCCCGGTCCGAGCCGTCGAGGACGGATTCGACAAGATCGCCAACGGAGACCGTACCTACGGAGACGTCGAGGGCTCACGGTTCACCTACGCCGGCGGTCTCAGCAGGCTCAACTTCTGGGACGTGGCCCTCCAGCAGGCGGCGGACGATCCGCTCACCGGAGGCGGCGCCGGCTCGTTCCGGTCCCGCTATCTGGTCGACGGCGAAGGGGACTACGAACCGAGGAATGCCCACAGCCTGCCGCTGGAAACGCTCGGCGAGCTCGGGGCCGTCGGCCTGCTGCTGCTGCTGGCCGGGTTCACGGCCGCGGCCGTTGCGGCGGCTCGCTCCCGGCGCTGCGGCCGGGATGCAGCGATCCTGAGCACGACCGCACTGGTCGTCGCCGCGGTGATGCTCGCCCAGGCGGCCGTCGACTGGTCCTGGTACTTCGGCGCCCAGACCGCACCGATGCTGGCGCTGCTCGGATCCGCCGCCGCTCCGGCTGCCGCGGCCCGCGACGCATTTCGCGCTCCCGTGAGGATCGCTGTGGCGGCGGTCGCCGGTCTCCTGGCCCTGACGTCGATCCCGACCTTCGTCAGCCAGCGACTGACGCTGCAGGCGGGAAGGACGTGGCGCGCCGACCCCGAGGCCGCATACTCGAAGCTCGATACGGCGGCGGATCTGAATCCGGTCTCCGACGTCCCGCTGCTGCTGGAGGCGGAGATCGCCAACCTGGCGGGCGACGAGAACGTCGCGGCCGCATCCGCCTCGCGTGCGATCGAGAGATCGCCCGAGAACTGGCGCGGTTACGTGGCGCGCGCTCGGGCGCTCGCCGACAGCCAGCCCAAGGCGGCCGAGCAGGCCGCGATCGAAGCGGTTCGCCTCAATCCCGCCTCGCCGCTCGCCAAGCGACTGCAGCGCCGCCTCGCGGCGCGGCCGGATTGAGCGCAATCACCGACGCCACGGCGGCAGAGAAATGTCGCGGATGCGGCCGGCCGGCCGCATCCGCGAATTCTCAGGCCCGATCGAGGTGGGTCAGCTCCTCAGGTTCGTGCCGCCCTCAGGGCGGGCAGCCCGACGGACGGCGAAACCGGCTCCGACGAGACCGACACCGATCGCGGCAATCGCGACGACGTCAAGTCCTGTGAACGGAAGCTGGCCACCCGAGGTGCTCACGGGCTCGGCACCCGAGCCACCGGCGTTACCGCCAGAAGCCAGGCCGAGCACGCCATCTTCGTACTGGTCATCGGTCGCGCCGACGTTCTGCGCATACGCCCCTGCCGGCACTGCGGCGAACGCGAACACGAGCACGAAGAGCAGGCAAATCGGTCGAATGGAACGGCTGGAACGGGTCATGACGGTTGCTTGTTCCCCTCTCCGGGATCTTCCCGAGTCTTCGCCGGGAATCATTTCCCGGCCCTAACGCGGTCGTATTGTAGGGAGAGTGAGTCCATGCCGCAAATCGGACCGGGGCTTCCGGTGTCTGCAACCGATCTTCCGCGATGTCGCTCGTCCGATCGGACGAGCGAACCCGGCGGCGATCATCCGATTCAGCCGATGACGGCATCTCCGGTAGACAAGCGCGGTGCGGTGGTTCCGGCGCCGCAAGCGGCGAGCCCGGCCGGGGCCGTGCCCATGCACCTGGACGCGGGCGGGGAGACGATCGCTGCAATGTTTCATCCGGCCGAGCGCGATTCGGGTACAGCCGTCCTGTTCTGCCCGCCCTTCGGCTGGGAGCATCTCTGCTCGTTTCGAGCCCGGGTCAAGTGGGCCGAGTGGCTGGCCGCGGAGGGGCGACCCGCGCTGCGATTCGACCTGCCAGCCACCGGTGAGAGCACCGGCTCACCCCGCGATCCGGCCCGGATCGAGTCCTGGACGACGTCGATCGCCGCCGCCGCCGACTGGCTTCGCGGCGTCACCGGCTGCGGGCGGCTGGCAATCATCGGGATCGGGCTCGGCGGGATGCTCGCGGTCCGGGGAGCGCAGTCCGGCGCCGAGATCGACGACTTCGTCCTCTGGTCGGTTCCGGCCACGGGCAAGCGGCTCGTCAGGGAGCTCCGCGCCTTCGCCCGCCTCAACGCCGTGATACCCGACGACGACGACCCCACCTCCGGGCAACCGCACGTTCTCGAGGATGGCTCGCTGGAGGTGGGTGGATACCTGCTCAGCCGGGAGACGCTCACCGGTCTGATGGGCATGGACCTGACCGACGGGTCCCTGCCCCCCCGAGATGGTCGTCGGGCATTGCTCCTCGGACGCGACGGGATCGCGGCCGACGACAAGCTTCGAGGCTACCTGGCCGCGCAGGATGTCAAGGTGGAATCGGCGCCGGGCCGCGGCTACAGCGGATTGATGGCCCACCCCCAGGAGACGAAGCTGCCGACGAAGGCGATGGAGACCGTGAGCAGGTGGCTGGGCGAGGGCGACCCGGTAACCGGTAAGCGCACCGCATCCGCGCCGAGCACCCGGGACGCGGTTTCCATCCCGCACCCCCTCGGTGACTTCGCGGAGCGGCCGCTGGTGATCCCTCAGTCCTACGGCAATCTCTACGGCGTGGTCGCCGAGCCATCCGCGGGCGATCGGGCCGGATGCGTGATCCTCCTCAACGCCGGCGCGCTGCGGCGCACCGGCCCGGGTCGACTTTGGGTGGACCTTTCGCGACGATGGGCCGCCCGCGGCGTGGCAGCCCTGCGGATCGATCTCGAGGCAATCGGCGATTCGGGCGGTCGCGGCGATCCCTATCCGACCCCGGCGCTCTATTCGGACAAGTTCATCGCCCAGGTGAGCTCGGTGATGGACCACCTGCAGGACGCCGGCTACGCGTCGCGTTTCACGCTCGCCGGATTGTGCTCGGGCGCATTCTGGTCCTTCCAGACGGCGCTGGTGGATCCGCGGGTGCGGGCGGCGATCATGATCAACCCCAGGGCATTGTTCTGGGACCAGAGCCTCGAGGATGCGCGCAGCCGCCGAATCGTCGCAAGGACGCTCGAGAGGTCGTCCTGGAGACGGGTCCTGACCGGCGAGATACCGCTTCACCGGGCCACTGCGACGCTCAACTCGGCGCTGCAATCCAGGCTCCATTCCCGCCGCCTCGTCAGGGACGAGCGCGAACGCAACGCACGCATCATCACGGCCCTGGATCGCCTTCGGGACTCCGGGTGCGATCTGACGATGGTCTTCGGACAGGACGAGCCGCTCCGGCTCGAGCTGGAGGAGGCCGGCATCCTCGGCGATCTCGAGCGCTGGCCGAACCTCGACTTCCGGACCCTGCCCGGCCGCGATCACACGCTCCGACCGATCGCGTCACAGCAACGTCTTGCCGAGTTGCTGGACGGCACGCTCGAACGCCTCCGCTGACGACGCTGCAAAGCACGACCGACCGGTGGCGGCACGCTCAAGGATCGCCGTCGCGAGACCGATGGATAGAGGTCATCGACGCCCCGCGTCACGGGGCCATCGGGACGAGAGAATATGCTGACGGGGTGCGCGCACGCAGCGGTGCCCATCCCCCGGAGAACCGAAAGGTCAGATCATCGACGACGAACTGAATCGAGTCGCGAATGCGAACCTCGAGGCGGCCGCATCGGTTTCGAAGGCGGCCGATGCCGGACGGCAGCAGATCGAACGCGCCGTGGATCAGACCGCCGAGGGGAGCGGGACGAGCCCCGGCCGCGTCCTCAGAGACCTCGCCATCGCCAGGCTGCAGACCGTCCAGGCAGCCTGCGACAGCCTCGCCTCGGCCAGCCGCAGGGCGTCGGATTCGGCCGCTTCCGGGAAGCCGGCCGAGGCCGCGGCCGACGCCGGCGAGCTGCGGGCGATGGCCGGCCCGACGCCGACGCGGGCGGACAGCGGTGCGACGGCGGCGGGCGTGACTGCAGAGACCGGCGGGCTGCGGCCGCTGATGCAGGCGATCTCCCTGCATCGGCGCATCGTCGTCGTGACCGTTCTCGCCGCGTTGTTCGGGGCGGCCGCCTACCTGGCGATCAGGCAGCCCACCTACGAGGCCACGGCGAACGTTCTCGTGCAACCGGTCCCCCAGGACGACCCCACGTATCTCTCACTCGGCGTGGTCAAGGACTCGGGTGACCCGATTCGCACCACCCAGACCGCGGCGACGCTGCTCGACTCGACGGAGGCGGCAGTTCGAACCGCTTCGGAGTTGGGAGACGGGTGGACGGCCACCAAGGTCCAGGACAGCGTCGACGTCGCACCGCTGAGCGAGAGCAACATCATCGCGATAACCGGCACGGCAGGCACGGCGGAGGAGTCCGCCAAGCTCGCCGACACGTTCGCCGAGACGAGCCTCGTCGTCCGCAACTCCCAACTCGAGGACCAGGTCAACCAAACGATCCGCCGAACCCAGGATCAGCTCGACGCGACGGACTCGACCGATCCGAATGCCGCGCAGCTGAGCACCGAGCTGCAGTTGCTGGAGAGCATCAAGCAGACCGGCGACCCGAGCCTCGCCCTACAGCAGAAAGCCGACGTTCCCGAGGCACCGTCGAATCCGGGTCCGATCCTGGTCATCATGCTCGCGCTCATCGCCGGGCTCGTCCTCGGAACCGGAGCGGCGCTGCTGCGAGAGCTCTTCGGCCGCCGGATCGCCGACGCGGACGAGGCTGCCGCGATCTATCCGATGCCGGTGCTGGCGCGGGTGCCCCTGCTGCCCGCGAGGAGCCTGCAGCCCCCGGAGGGAACCGCCTGGTACATGCCTCCGGAAGTCTTCGAGTCGTTCCTGACCCTGGCGATCCAGCTCGAACAGCGAGACAGGGGGCCGTCATCGCTGATGATCACCAGCCCGAGCCGCGCCGACGGCAAGACGACCTCGGCGATAAACCTGGCCGTGACCCTGGCAAGGCTCGGGCGCTCGGTCATCCTGCTCGACTTCGACCTCAGAAACCCGCAGGTGGGCAGGGCGCTCGGGATGGGTGGGATCGCCACCACGCCCGCTCAACTCGGCGACCCCCGCCAGAACCTCGACAGCTTCCTCGTAGACACCGAGCTGCCGAACCTCCGGATCCTGCCGATCCGGCCCGGCGAGAGCGGAGACCCGGTCACCGGAACCGATTCGGCGGGGACCCAGGGACTGATCCGCGCAGCGCGGGCTGCCGCGGATTGGGTCGTGGTCGATTCGCCCCCGCTCGGCGAGGTGAGCGATGCGCTGACGATGTCCCGCGAGATCGACGACATCCTCGTGGTCATGCGTCCCGGCAACACCAGTCGCTCGCACTTGAAGATCCTCGGCGACCTGCTCGATCGAACCGGGCATCGGCCCGCCGGATGCATTCTCATCGACTCGAGCGAGCGGCCGGGCGGCGGGTACCACAGCTCGGGCTACGGCATGCGCAAGCTTCCGGGCGCGACGATGGGCAAGCACGAGGACTGGACGCCGGCATCGACGACGAACCGGCATGAGCCCTCCGGCGTCCGCGAGTGACCCGAAGGGCGTAGCCGTATATACGGACTACGCCTACTCCCGAAAGAATGGCGCCGTGTACGCGGATCGAGCGTTTGCGCTCTTCCTCGGCGCGCTCGGGGAGCGGCTCGAGCACATGGTCGTCATCGGCCGGCTCCGTCCGGACGAGGGAGAGGCGCGCTATCGGCTTCCCGATGACGTCGAATTCGTCGCGATGCCGTTCTACGAGAGCCTGGCCAGTCCATTGCGCGCTGCCGGCGCGATGGCGAAATCGCTGCGGCGCTTCTGGAGGACCCTCGACGACGTCGAGGCCTGCTGGTTGCTCGGCCCCCATCCCCTGGCCCTCGCATTCACAGCCATCGCCGCGATGCGGCGGCGTCGCGTAATCCTCGGAGTTCGCCAGGATCTCAAGGCGTACGCCGCCCACCGGCACCCTGGCCGGCGATCGTTTCGCCTCGCGGCAGGTCTGCTCGAGTCCGCCTACAGACTGCTCGGCCGCGCCTATCCGGTCGTGGTGGTCGGTCCCGAGCTGGCGAGGCAATACCGGCACGGGACCAGCGTGCTCGAGATCGCGGTCTCGCTCGTACCCGAATCGCGCCTCGCCGGCCCCGATGCGAGACGCGACTACGCCGGCGCGATCCGGATCCTGAGCGTCGGCAGGATCGAGGCGGAGAAGAACCCCCTGCTGCTCGCCGACATCCTTGCTCGCCTTCGCGCGGACGGCGACGACCGCTGGTCCTTGGACGTCTGCGGCGAGGGTCCGCTCAGCGACGATCTTCAGGCGCGCCTCGACGAGCTCGGGCTGGGAGCGCATGCGCGCCTGCACGGTTACGTCCCTCATCACGGCGGGATGGCCGCCATGTATTCCAACTCCCACGTGCTCCTCCACGTCTCCTGGACCGAGGGTCTTCCGCAGGTGATGATCGAGGCGACGGCCGACCAGCTGCCCGTCGTCGCCACCGATGTCGGCGGCATCGGCGATGCACTGGGCGATGCGGCGCTGCTCGTGCCGGCAGGTGACGCCCGGGCAGCGGCCGACGGCGTCCGGCGCGTGGTCAGCGATCTCGACCTGCGCGACTCCCTGCTCAACGCCGGCGCCGAGTTCGCCCGCGCGCACACCCTCGAGGCCGAGATCGAGCGACTGGTGAGGTTCATCGGCCGCGGCGAGGCGAGCGCCGTCGCGGATCCGACCGGCCGAGAGCCGGGCCGATGACGGCCGGGACCGGGCAGAGGTCGATCTGGGATCACCTCGGCGCCGCCCCCTGGGGCATCGACCGGCTCTCGATCCGCGATGACCCGGCGCGGACGATCGCGATCGGAGCGCCGCTCGCGGCAGCGCTCGTCGGAATCGGCTTCGCAGCGGACGTGCGAATTGGCATGGCGCTCACCCTGGCCCTGATCTACCTGCCGCTTGCATTCGTGAGCCTCGAGCTGGCGATCACCCTGTGGCTGCCGATCGCGTTCCTCGAGGCCATGCCGGCCTTCAACCTCGCAGTCAAGGCGGGAGGTCTCGTGCTGGTCGGCCTCTGGTTCACGCTGATCGGAAAGCGGCGCGAGATCATCGCCGGCGCCCTCGGCAGGAATCCCGTCGTCTGGGGCGCCGTCGGCATGCTGCTCGTCTGGCTGACCCTGACCCTGATCTGGGCGACCGACCGGGGTGAGGTCTACGCCGATCTCTGGCATTGGTACGCAGATGCGCTGCTGATGATCATCATCGCCACGACCTTCGTCACCGGCCGGACGATCCGATGGTTGATGATCGCGTTCGTCGTCGGAGCCGCGATCAGCGTCCTCCAGGGAATGGCCACGGGCGGGCTGTCGACCTCGAGCGACGCGGTCTTCACCGATTCCGAGGGTCGGCTCTCGGGCGGGCTCGGCGATCCCAACTTCCTTGCGGCGGCGATCATTCCGGCTGCCGTCCTCTCGCTGTGCCTGATCCCCGGGACCAGGAGCATCTGGGGGAAATGGGCCCTCGTATCGGTGCTGCCGGTCTTCGCTCTCGGCCTGGCCGCGAGCGAATCGCGCGGCGGCATCGTCGCCGCCATCGCTGCGATGGCGGCCGCGGTGGTGGTGTTCAAACGCCAGCGCGCGGCGGTCGTGGCCATCGTCATCGTCATCGTCTCCGTCGTGGCGGCATGGTTCGTCGTCTCCCCGACCGCCTGGCAGCGGATCACCGAGACCGAGAGCGGCGGCAGCGGCAGATCGGATCTCTGGGCAGTGGCCTGGAGAGTCTTCGAAGACCAGCCCGTCGCCGGAGCCGGACTCAACAACTTCATCGTCGTCTCAGGCGATTACCTGCAACAGCCCGGCACCATCAAGCGGGCCGATCTCATCGTCGATGACCGCGAGGTGGTCCACAACGCCTATCTTCAGATGCTCGCCGAGGGAGGCATCGTCGGACTCGGCCTGATGCTGACGATCATGCTCGGGACGGTGACGGCAGCCGGCGCCGCGCTGCGACGTTTCGAGCGGGACGGCCGCCGCGGGATGGACATCCTCGCTCGCGGGTACATCGTCGCGATGACGGGGATGCTGGCCGCCTCGTTCTTCATCTCCAGCGGGGTGGACAAGCGCCTGTGGGCGCTGCTCGCGATCGGTCCCGGCCTGGCCGCCGCCGCCGGCCTTCCATCGCGACGCCGCCGGCGATCCCCTCGGTTTTCACTCACCGCCGCGCGACGCGCCGGAGGAGCCATACCGCCCGGGAGACCTTGAGCTTGAATCGATGCAAGTCGTCGTTGAACCAGACACCGACCCGAGGCCACTCCATGTCTCGCTCCGGTCGAACGCGCTGCGGCAGCGCGGCTCCGGTGACGTATCCGGCGTCGCGGGCCGCCTCGACCACTCGGGCGTCGACATCGCCGTAGGGATAGGCGATCGACGCGCAGGGTTCGCCGAGCCCGGCTTCGCAGGCAGCCTTGGAATCGACGACCTCGCGGGTCAGCGAGGCGTCGGGCAGGCTCGGCAAGTGGGGATGGGACGCCGTATGGGAACCGATCTCCCAGCCGCGATCGCGAAGCTCGCGAAGCTCGCCCCAACCCATGCCCGCGAGCTCCTCGTCGTAGGGACTCCCCTGCCACTGGTCGATGCCGTCCCAGCAGAGGGGCTCGCCGCTCTCCGCGAAGCGCGTCACGGCGAAGACGGTCGCGGGCAGTTCGTAGCGGTCGAGGATCGGAAGGGCCCTGGTCAGGACCGACCGGAAAGCGTCATCGAAGGTCACCGCGAACGTCTTCGATGCCGATTGCCCCTGGACAGCACCGCTGAACGTCGTCCCCCGAAAGCCCCGACTGACCATCAGGTCGATCTGCCGCTCGAACATGTCCGGAGTGACGCACAGGGTTGCCGGCCAGCGTTCGCTGAGCGCGTGGTAGCAAAGGACGATGGGGCGGCTCAACGAATCTCCTCACCGAGACCGTACTTGCGGAGGGCTCTCGCCCGCAAGGCTCTTCGAATCGAGACGACGCGGCATGCTCGCAACCTGTCGACAGCACCGAGCTTCCACCTCAACCTGCAACCGATCTGCCGGGACCCGGTGAAGGAGCCGGGGCGGGAATCGTGATCGACGACGGTGATACCGAGCGGCAGCCGGATGACGATCTCGGCGAGGAAGGCATAGGCACCGGCGCCGAGTCGTTCGCGCCGGGATCGGTCGGCGGATCCGCGACGGCTTCACAGATCCGCGGCTCGAGCCTCCTCCTCGCCGGGCAGACGTTCGCCGTCGTCGTCAACCTGGTCTCGCAGATCCTGGTGGTCCGGTACCTCTCGCAGGATGCCTACGGAGCGTTCGCCTATGCGCTCTCCGTCGGGATGATCACCGAGGTCGTGGCCGCATTCGGCATGCGCCGCGGGGTCGCCCGGTTCATGCCGATCTACCACGAGCACGGCGACCTCCAGCGCGCAGCCGGCGTGTTCGTCCTGGCGCTGTCGACGGTTCTCTCCTGCGGCACGGCGGTGATCCTCATCGTCGCCGCGTTCCGCGGGATCATCGTCGGCTCGTTCGACGACACCGCATCCGCGACCGCGGTTCTCGTGCTGCTGACCGGGCTCTCGGTCGCCGGCGCCCTCGGGACGCTCCTGGATGGGGTCTTCGCCGTCTTCTCCCGCGCCCGGGCGATCGCCCTCCGGCGCTTCGTCGCGGCTCCGCTGTTCCGCCTCGTCGCGGTGCTGCTGATCGTCGCCCAGGGCGAGAACGTCGTCGTCCTTGCCGCCGCCTACCTGGTTGCCGGCCTGCTCGGTCTCGGCATGTACGGCCCGCTGCTGCCACCGATCCTCCGCGAGCATGGAATCGCCCGCCACCTGCGCCCGGGACGGTTCGTGATCCCGGCACGAACGGTCTTCCGATTCACGGTGCCGCTGCTCGCAAGCGACCTGACCTCGGTGGCGCTGATCTCATCCGGGGCAATCGTGCTCGGCCTCCTCGCGGCCCCGGCCGACGTCGCCGAATTCAGGGCGGTCCTGCCCCTGGCCACGACGATGTCCTACATCCTCTCCAGCTTCGGGTTGCTGCTGGTTCCGATCGCGGCGCGGCTCTATGCGCGGTCGGCGGCCGATGAGCTGAACGAGGTCTACTGGCGAACCGCCGCCTGGACGGCGGCGCTTGCCTTTCCGATATTTCTGACCTGCGTGGTCCTGGCGTCGCCGCTCGTAACGCTCCTGTTCGGCGGCGCCTACAGCTCCGCCGCCGGCGTCCTCGCCGTCCTCGCCCTCGGCGTCTTCATCGATACGTCGGCCGGACACAACGAGCTCCTGCTCGGGGTGTTCGGTCGGGTCCGCCTGATCGTCATCGCCAACGTCGTCGCAATCGCGGTCAACGTCGTGCTCGTGATAGTCCTCGCCCCACGCTACGGCGCCGTGGGAGCGGCAATCGCGACCAGCGCAGCCCTGATCTCGCTGAACGCGATCCGCCAGATCGGCCTCGCACGGGAGACGGATATTCACGGAATGGTCCCCAGCGTGGTTCCGCTCTACGGGGTGATGATCGCGGTCAGCGCTTTCGGCGTGGCCGTGCAGGCCTTCCTCTCCCCCCCGACCGCCGTCGGCATCCTGATCGTGCTCGCGAGCTTTGCCGCGGTCGCCTACGTCGCCCACAGCCGCCTGGCACTGGCCGAGATGTTTCCCGAGCTGGAGCGGATCCCCGTGATCCGCAGGATCGTCGGAGCAAGCCGGCGGGAGCCCGGTACCTGAAAAGTCCATGAACCCGAGCAGCTACCATCGATCCAAGGTGCAGAGCGCCCCCCGACCGACACCAGAGCGGAGATGGAAAAGGGTCCGGCCACTGCTGGCCTGGATCGCGGTGATGCTGATCGCGATGAGCGTGGCCCAGCCGTTCACCTCCGATGCCGATCAGCATCGCTCGCGGCAGGCGAAGATGCTGATCGGCGGCAAGCGCCTGCGCGATCTGCCCAAGTCAACCCGCGCCTACGGCTACATGAAGCGCCGAGCCGACGCGGCGCTCAAGGGCATGAACCTGTCGTCGCATCCGAGCGCAACGAGCCCGTGGCTTCCCAACTACGGCGGCCGCGCTCGGACGGTCACCCGACCCGGAACCCAGACCCTGGCGGCCGCGCTGGTCTACGCCCGGACGGGGCGGAAACGCTACCGCCACCTCGTGGTCAGGTCCAATCGGTACCTGATCGGCACCGAGGAGGAGCGGAGCACCGACGGGACCGGCGAGCAGGACAAGCTGCTTGCGACCTCGCGGCAGATCGGCGCCTACGTCGTCGCCGCCAACCTGGTCGGCATGGACCCGGGCGTCACCGGCTCGCGGCCCGGGTGGGAATCGACGAGTTGGAGGACCTGGCTCGCCGCGCTGCGGACGAAGCCGATCGGGACGTCCGGACAGGCGTCGGACATCAAGCAGCTGAGCAAGCAGCGCGCCAACAACTGGGGCTCGTTCGCCCGGGCCGCGAGGATCGCGATCGACATCTACCTCAACGACGACGCCGATCTCGGCAGGGTGGTCGCGCGCTACAAGCTGTTTCTCGGCGAGCGGCCGCAGGTCGACGGGTTCGAGTGGCGGCCCGACCAGGATCTCGACCTGAATTACGCATGCGCCCCGGGGGGCTCGCGCTGGAGCGCGATCAATCCGCCCGACTGCGGAACGCCAAGGACGGCATGATCGTCGAGGACATCTCGAGGTCGGCCACCTCCTATCCCGGCTACGACTCGACCGGCGTCGGCTACACGATGGAGTCCTACCAGGCGCTGCTCTTCTCGGCCGTCCTGCTCAAACGTCGCGGCTACGACCCCTTCGCCTGGGGCGACAAGGCGCTGAAGCGGGTCATGGACTGGCTCACCCGCAGGGGAATCCCTCAGGGGAACGGCTCGACGGTCGAGCGCCACGAGTCGTGGATCGCCGGCTACTTCTACGGCAAGGACTACCCACGGGTCCCGGCTTCGATGGGCTACTCGCTCGGCTTCACCGACTGGCTCTTCCACAAGCCCAAGAGCCGGCACCGCCACCACTGATTCCGGACGGACGGCCCCCCCAGCCGGCGCAGCCAGCCGTCCAGTCGGCGCAGCGCCCTTCAAGTGACGCTGCATGCGGACCGAAGGCTGTCGCATGGAGGCGACCCGCCACGTCCATCTCGCCGCCACGATCGGGGCGTTCCTCGCGGTTGCGGTGCTCGCGGCCGCGTTCAGCGGCGATGCCGAGGCACGGACGATCAAGATCCACGCGTCCAAGGTCGCCGGCCGGGCCGTCGTGTTCAAGCCGCACCGGACCCGGGCCCACGCAGTCAAGCGGGCATCGGTTCGGATCCACGGTCGTTCGCGGCGCATCAAGCCCACCGCCGCCCTGCGGGCGGTTCGGCGCGGCTCGCTCAACGTGAGCATCACCACCAGGGCATACCGGCGACTCGAGCGGAAGCGGAGCAAGCGAGGCCGGGCCGGGATCAGGCGGGCGCTGCGCAAGTACCTGCTCGTCGTCAAGACCGACAAGCAGCGCGGCGGGGCCGGTCAGACGCCTTCCGAGCCGACCACCGAACCGACGCCGACCACCGAACCGACGCCGACGCCGGATCCCGATCCGACGTCCAACATGCTCACCACCGCCGAGCGACTCGCTTCCCTGCCCACGTCAGGCGACGCCTACACCTACATGGAGGACCGTGCCGACGCGGCGCTCAAGGACATGAACCTGTCGTCGCATCCGAGCGCGGCGAGCCCGTGGCTTCCCAACTACAACGGATCCGGCCAGGTCACGAGGCCCGGAACCCAGACGCTGGCGGCCGCGCTGGTTTTCGCCCGCACGGGCGACGAGCGATACAAGGACTTCGTGGTGCGGGTGAGCCAGTACCTGATCGGCACCGAGGAGGAGCGGAGCACCGACGGGACCGGCGAGCAGGACAAGCTGCTTGCGACCTCGCGGCAGATCGGCGCCTACGTCGTCGCCGCCAACCTGGTCGGCATGGACCCGGGCGTCACCGGCTCGCGGCCCGGGTGGGGATCGACGAGTTGGAGGACCTGGCTCGCCGCGCTGCGGACGAAGTCGATCGGGACGTCCGGACAGGCGTCGAACATCAAGCAGCTCAGTGACGAGCGCGCCAACAACTGGGGCTCGTTCGCCCGGGCCGCGAGGATCGCGATCGACATCTACCTCAACGACGACGCCGATCTCGGCAAGGTGGTCGAGCGCTACAAGCTGTTTCTCGGCGAGCGGCCGCAGGTCGACGGGTTCGACTGGCGGCCCGACCAGGATCTCGACCTGAATTACGCATGCGCCCCGGGGGGCTCGCGCTGGAGCGCGATCAATCCGCCCGACTGCGGAGACGCCAAGGACGGCATGATCGTCGAGGACATCTCGAGGTCGGCCACCTCCTATCCCGGCTACGACTCGACCGGCGTCGGCTACACGATGGAGTCCTACCAGGCGCTGCTCTTCTCGGCGGTACTGCTGGAGCGCCGCGGCTACGACCCCTTCGCCTGGGGCGACAAGGCGCTGAAGCGGGTCATGGACTGGCTCACCCGCAGGGGCATCCCCCAGGGGAACGGCTCGACCGTCGAGCGCCACGAGTCGTGGATCGCCGGCTACTTCTACGGCAAGGACTACCCGCGGGTCCCGGCTTCGATGGGCCGGACGTTCGGCTTCACCGACTGGCTCTACCAGTAACGCCCTGTCTCCCGGCCCTATCCGCTGCTTGCGTTTGGCCGGGGTCCGGACATCCGCATCCCGACGACCCAGGCAAACTTGCGGATCCCCTTCAGCCTCTGAAACAACGCCCGATCCATGGCGTCGAGGCGGCTCACCAGGTCGTCGAGGTGAGAGCGCCCAATCGCCGGTATCGCGAGCAGTCCGAGCAGATGGAAGTAGCTGGCTTCGAAGCTCTCGAACCGTGACTCGATCTCTGCGAGGTCGCTCGTCAGCAGCGGATGCTCGTCGTCGGTGCGCTGCTCCGGCGTGCGCTTCCGATAGAGGTTGATGAATGGGTTGTGGCCGAGAGGCTCGACGAAGAAAGCTTGGCCGTCGCTGCGGAGGACCCGGGTCACGTTCTCGAGCGCGGTCCCGAGCTCGAGGTGGTGCAGGACGCCGAGACCTCCGACCGCATCGAAGCTTTCGTCCGGGAACGTGAGCGCCTCCGCATTCATGACCTGGAACTCGATTCTGTCGGCCACACCGAGCTTCTCGGCGCGGCCCCTCGCATGCTCGATCGCCACCGGCGAGAGGTCGACGGCCGTGACCCGGTGGCCGAACTCGGCCGCATGGAGGGCGCAGTACGCCCCCTCGCCGCAGCCGTAGTCGAGAACGACCGACCCCTGCGGCAGGTCCTCGATGACATCGCGGAAGAAGCGGTCGCTCGCTCGGTTGATCCGGTAGAAGCGGTCGCTCGGCCTGCCGTCATCGTCGGCGAACCTGGCGTCGTGAAACTGCTGCTCGCGCTCGAGCCGATCGGTCATGACTCCAGCCTATCCCGGGATCTCGAATCGCCCACTGCTGCCAGCAGGCGGCAGAGCCGGTCTGCCTGATCGCCGCGGAGATGATCGGCGGCGAAGGCCCGCGAACGAGCGGTGAGACGCTCGCCGGCCGACGTGTCGTCAGCAAGGGTACGGAGGGCGGCGGCGAGCGCATCGGGATCCCCCAGGGGTACGTGCAGCCCGATGCCCTCGCTCTCGACGATCCGCTGCAGCTCACCCTGGGCAATCGCAACGATCGGGCGGCCGATCGCGCTGTAGTCGTAGAGCTTGGCCGAGACCGTCTTGTCCTGACGCTCGGCCACGAGCAGCGCATCCGACGCCCGCAGCACCTTTGCGGCCTCCTCAGGTTGGACGAGCCCCCGCAGGTTCACTGCGCCCGGCGGCAGCTGAGCAGCCAACGCCGCGAGCTCGCCGCGCCTCGGGCCGTCCCCCATGATCTCGAGTCGGAATCCGCTGCCGAGGCGACGGATCGCCTCGATCGCATCGTCGACCGACTGCGCGAGACCGAGGTTGCCCGCGTACGCGAGCACGAAGCGATCCTCGGGAAGCCCGACGTCGGCGCGTTCCACCTTCCGCTCGCCGGCGGCCATCCAGGCTGCCGTCGTTCCGTTCGGCACGGTGACCACCTCACGTCCGGCCGGGGCGAGCTCGCGAACGTAGGCCGAGAACGCGTCGTTGGCGGTGACGATCAGCTTCGAGCGTCGATAGATCCGCCGCTCCAGCACTCGAGCCGCGCGGATCAGCCGCTGGTTCTCGACCTGGCCGAGGGCCGCCGCCGACTCCGGCCAGAGATCCCTGACGTCGAAGACGAGGGGGCGGCGGAATCGGGCCGAGAGGACGAGGCCCGACCAGCCCACCGTCAACGGAGGGGAGCTGGCGAAGACGGCGTCCGGCCTCGGCAGGGTGGCCCCCGCCAACACGGCTCCCGCCGCAAACGAGCCGTACGTTCCCAGCCGCGATGCAACCGTCTTCTCGGGGCGAACGTACACGGCCACCCGGCGAACGGCGAGCCGCTCGGAACGCTCGTCGAACCACGGCCGGCCCCGGAACTCGGACGGGATGACTCCCGCGGGATGGTTCGGCACCGGGCAGACGACGTCGACATCGTGCCCGCCTCGGAGGAGGCCCTCCGCGAACGCCTCGAGGCGGAACCGCCCTGCGGTCACCTCGGGCGCGAAGTACTGCGTCAGGATGAGGATCCGCACGGCTGACGACTTATCGACGGCTTATGCGCGGGGGTCGTCTGCGTCGCGGCCCTCGAGCCTCGCGACGTAGTGGAGCTCCGAGCAGTCCGATGCCCTCCCGACGGGGTCGAGCGAGCGGCCATCGAGGTCGAGACACTCGAGCAGCCCGAATCCGTGGACTGCGAGCTGCCGAACCTGGACCTGGGGCGAGACGTAATAGTGGAGCAGCGAGTAGTCGTGAGCGGTGTCGTTGAGGATCCGGTAGCCGGGACCGGCCTCCTCACGGGCACGGAGACGACGGCGATTGCGCCGGCGCCGGGGAAGGTGAAGGATGCTCCCCGCGATCCCGCGGGCGCGGCGCGCGCGCAGCTGCACCCAGACGTCGGCAACCGGCCCGACCACCCGACCCGCCGATCCGAGATTGTGGGACGACATGATCAGCAGGCCCCCCGGAGCCAGCACCTTCCGGAACTCGGCGATCGTCCGGCGGCGGTCGGCGTCACCGACGGCGTCGATCACGTTGAACGGTGCGATGACGACGTCGAACGCATCCTCGCCGAGCGAGCTCAGGTCCCGCATGTCGCAGCGGCTGAAGCTCGCCGTCGGGAAGTGCCTGCGGCAGTGCTCGACCATTGCCTCCGACACATCGACTCCATGCACGGACTGCGCATCGCCGATCAGATTGCCGGTCACCCGGCCGGCTCCACAACCCACCTCGAGGATTCGCCCCGACAGATCGCTGCGGTAGCGGTCGAAGATCGTTCGTTCGACCGGCCGCAGCGCTTCGGTGCTGTAGGTGCGGATCAGATCCACACCCGAATAGAAGGAAGCGTTTTCGTTCCCCCGGGTTTCCGACGACGCGGACTTGGGCTGGTCTGTGAGCTTGCGGGACATCGTCACACCGATCCTCGGCCGTTGACGATAGCGCTCGCAAGGTTTCGCCAACGTCGGTCGGCGTCGAGCGGTGGCGCTCGGAGATGCGGAACACTTCCCCGGAATGGGACAGTTTTCGACCAGCGCTCATCCTCGAGGCGCAGGAAGCCGATAGGTGCGTCATGCAGACCAGGGTGGGCATAGATCTGGTTTCCGTGCAAAGCGTCGAGAGCTCGCTCCAGACGCACGGGCGACGCTACCTCGATCGCGTCTACACGGCGCGGGAGCAGTCGGATTGCCGCCACGATGAGGGATTTGACGCGGAACGGCTCGCGGCCCGGTTCGCCGCGAAGGAAGCGGTGATGAAGGTGCTGCGACCCCCGGCGGCGGTGCCGTGGAACTCGATCGGGGTGCGGCGGGAGCCGCGCGGCTGGGCGAGCATCGAGATGACCGGAGCGGCAGCCGAGCGTGCGTCGGAGCTGGAGATCACCGACTTCGCCCTCAGCCTCACCCATGAGGACGGGCTTGCAGCGGCGGCGGTAGTCGCGACAATGGGCAGATGACGATGGAGGTCAGATGACAGACGAAGCACACGCAACGATCAGGCGGGTCCTCTCCGAGCAGGGACGCCTTCGCGAGGATCCGGAGACGATCTCCCCCGAAGCCGATTTGGCCGAGGCGGGGATGTCGTCGCACGCGAGCGTGAACGTCATGCTCGGCCTCGAGGATGCCTTCGATATCGAGTTTCCCGACCGCATGCTCAGGAGGGAGTACTTCGAGAGCATCAGCGCGATCGCCGCCGCGATCGCGGAGCTACAACAGGAAGAGGCGTCCGTATGAGCACCACCGTTGTCGACGAGGAGGCATTCCTCGACACGATCAGGACGGTCGCGGACATCGCGGCCGAGCATGCCGACGACGTGGACCGCGAGGCGCGGTTCCCCGTCGAGGCGATCGACGCGCTCCGCGAGGAGCGCGCGCTCTCGGCATTCGTGCCGACCCGATTCGGCGGCGGCGGCGTGTCCTTCGAAGCTCTGGCCGCCGCCTGCTTCGAGCTCGGCAGGCGATGCGGTGCAACCGCGATGGTCTTCGCCATGCACCAGATTCAGGTGGCCTCGATCGTCCGGCACCTCGAGGATGGAGACTGGTTCGAGCAGTATCTGAGCGAGCTCGCCGCCGACCAGCGTCTGATCGCCTCGGCGACATCCGAGGTGGGAACCGGCGGTGACATGGGTCGCTCCGTTGCGGCGGTGACGCCCAACGGCAGCACCTGCAGCTTCGAGAAGCAGGCGCCCACGGTCAGCTACGGCCAGTTTGCAGACGACCTCCTGACGACGCTGCGCCGCTCGCCGGAGGCCGAGCCCGGGGATCAGGTTCTCGCCCTCACCCGCAGCGATCAGACCACGCTCGAGCAGACCGGCACCTGGGACCCGTTGGGGATGCGCGGCACCTGCTCGCCCGGCGTCACCGTGAGGGCGGAGTTCGGCGCCGAGCAGGTGCTTCCCGCGCCGTTCTCGAAGGTCGCGCCGGAGTCGATGGTCCCGATCTCGCACATCCTCTGGTCACAGCTCTGGCTCGGCATCGCGACCGATGCGTTCGACCGGGCCCGGGCCTTCGTGCGCGCATCGGCCAAGCGCAAGCCCGGCGAGCCGCTTCCGATCGCCCAGGCTCTGTCCCACCTGATGAGCGAGCTCGCCCTGCTTCGGGCCGAGGTCCAGCTCGCACTCAGGGAGTACTGCGAGATCGCGGACGAACCGGGGCGGGAGACCCTCTCGACGATGGCGTCCCAGCTTCGCTTCAACAACCTGAAGATCGCCGCCTCCGAGCAGGCTCCGCGCGTCTGCCAGGGGGCTCTGGGGGTGTGCGGGATCATGGGATTCAAGAACGACACTCCGTTCAGCGTCGGTCGGCACCTGCGCGACACGATGTCCGCCTGCCTGATGGTCGCCAACGAGCGAATTCACAAGACCAACGCCGGGCTTCTGCTGATCGCCAAGGACGTCTGATGGCGGAGTACCGTGCCGCGACGCCCGATCAGGAGGCTTTCCGGTCCGCGGTGCTCGACGCGGGACTGCTGATCGACAGCGGCGTCCCCGGGGTCTACGGGCGTGGCGTCGTCTTCGACGACGTCTACTCGGCAATCGATCGTCGCATCACCGAGGTCGCAGGCTCCGACGACGCCGAACGGCTCCGGTTTCCGCCCCTGATCCCGCGCAAGCAGTTCGAATCCACCGGCTATCTGAGCTCCTTCCCCCACCTCGCCGGTTCGGTCTTCGGCTTCGAGGGGACCGAGTCCGACGCCCACGAGCAGGCCGAGCAGGCCGGCCGGCACGAGGATTGGAGCGGGTTCCAGGCGATGGGCGACCTCGTGCTGACCCCTGCGGCCTGCTACCCGGTCTATCCCGCCATCGCATCGCGGGGTCCCCTTCCCCCCGGCGGCGTCACCGTGGATGCCGGCGCCGCCTACGTCTATCGCAACGAGCCCTCCGGCGATCCCGCTCGGATGCAGATGTTCCATCAGCGCGAGCTGGTCAGGATCGGAGAGCCCGAAGCGGTCGCCGGCTGGCGGGACATGTGGCGGGACCGGGCCGTCGGGCTGCTGAAGGGGCTCGGGCTCGACGCGGAGCTGGAGGTGGCAACCGATCCCTTCTTCGGCCGGAGCGGCCGGATGATGGCGGCCAGCCAGCGCCAGCAGGAGCTCAAGTTCGAGGTCCAGGTCCCGATCGCCGGGATCGAGCCCACCGCGGTCGCCTCCTTCAACTACCACCAGGAGCACTTCGCCGAGACGTTCGACATCCGGTTGGCCGACGGCGGAATCGCCCACACGTCATGCCTGGGCTTCGGCCTCGAGCGGATCACGCTCGCGATGTTCAAAAAGCACGGGCTCGATCCGGCCACGTGGCCGGATCGGCCGGCTCGGGAGCTCTGGCCGGACTGATGTCGCCCGTGCAGTCGATGATCGCGTTGTTCGGCCTCGATCCGGCGACCTACCGGCCGCACGCCATCCATACGCCGGGCGAGCGGACCTATACCGAGACGAACTGCTACAGCGACATCCTCATCGAGCTGCTCCATGCTCGGGGAGACGAGCCGCTCGCGGCAATGGGGTTCACGGTGGCGATGGACTTCGAGGGGGACCAGTGGACGTTCTTCAAGCCTCCACCCGAGGACCTCGAGAGCCTGTTCGGCATCGACATCCACGAGATGCAGCCGTATCGGCCCCTGCCCCTGCAGATCGAGGGGCAGATCAGTGCCGGCAGGACCATGATCGTCGAGCTCGACTCCTGGTATCTGCCCGATACCGAAGCGACCAGCTACCGGCGCGAGCACGTCAAGACCTCGGTGATCGCGGAGGCGATCGATCCAGCCGGTGAGCGCCTGCGCTACTTCCACAACGCCAGCCTCCACGAGCTCGGCGGCGAGGACTATCAGGGCGTCTTCCGGCTCGGTCGTCCGTTCTCGGATGACGTCCTTCCGCCGTACACCGAGTTGCTCCGCTTCGACGCCGGCCCACGGCTGCAGGGCGATGAGCTGCGTGCGCGCGCGATCGAGCTCCTCGGTCATCACCTCGGGCGGCGGCCGGCCACCAATCCGTTCCAGAGGTTCGAGGAGGCGCTCGCCCGCGACCTCCCCCAGCTCCTCGAAGGCGACCTGACGACCTACCACGACTATGCCTTCGCCACCGTCCGGATGTTCGGCGCGGCCTTCGAGATCACCGCCTCCCACGCCGACTGGCTGTTCGGGGCCGACGGTTCCTCGGCATCGACCGCGCTCAGGCAGATCGTCGACTCCTCCAAGGTCCTTTCGATGAAGCTCGCCCGGCGCAAGCAGTTCGATCCCGCACCGCTCCTCGACGAGCTCGCCGGATCGTGGGACCGGGCGATGACGGCGCTGGATGAACGAGCGCTCTGATGGCAAGCGGAGACGGGCCCGGCGGCCTTCGGGCCGGTCACGGCGAGTGTTCGTCGATCGATGCCGGATGGGAGCTCGCCCCGGCCGCGGCGGATGAGGCCCGCGATCCCGCTCGGCTGACCGGCCTCGAGTGGATTCCCGCGCGCGTGCCCGGAACCGTCGCCGGGGCCTGCCGCGACGCCCGGACCCCGCCGGCCGCGGACGACGGCGGGCCCGACGGCGTCGACTGGTGGTTTCGCACGAGGTTTTCCAGCCGCCCCGCCGCGGCCGACGAGGCGGTGACGCTGGAGCTCGACGGCATCGCCACGGTCGCCGACGTCTATCTGAACGGCTCCCATCTGCTGCACAGCGACTCGATGTTCGCCAAGCACTCGGTCGCGGTCGGCGACCTGCTGCGCTCCGACAACGAGCTGCTCGTCCATTGCCACGCGCTGACCCCGCTGCTCGGCGTCCGGCGGAAGCCGCGAGCGCGGTGGCGCACCCAGCTGGTCGACGGCCGCCTCAGGTTCTTCCGGACCATGCTGCTCGGCCGCGCACCCGGATTCGCCCCGGATCCGCCGACCGTCGGTCCCTGGCGACCGGTGCGGCTGCTGCGTCGCAGGCAGATCTCCGCCGACCGGGTGTCGCTCCGCTCGAGCGTTGCCGACGGGGACGGACAGGTCGCGGTCGACGCCGCGGTCGAGCTTCTCGGCGACTCGACGCTGTCCGCCGCCCGGTTCGAGCTGACCGGCCCGACCGGTCGCCACGAAACCGACCTCGCGATCGACGAAGGCGACGGACGAGCCCGGCTACGGGGACTTCTGACGATCCCGTCGCCGGCGCGCTGGATGCCGCATACCCACGGCGAGCCCGCCCTCTACGAGGGTCGCCTCGCGCTGACGGTCGACGGCGGCCCGGTCGTGCATGACGCCGGGAGAATCGGGTTCCGGACGCTGACGGCCGGTCCGCGCGAAGACCACGACGTCGAATCCAGCGGTCTCGACCTGCACGTGAACGGTCAGCGCGTCTTCGCCCGAGGCGCCGTCTGGACCCCGATCGATCCGGTCGGGATGGCGCCGTCCCGCGAGCAGATCGCCGAGTCGCTCGAGACCTTTCGTGAAGCCGGCTTGAACATGGTGCGGGTGGTCGGCACCGCGGCCTACGAGAACCGCGGACTTCCACGATCTCTGCGACGAGCTCGGGATCATGGTCTGGCAGGACTTCATGTTCGCCAACCTCGACTATCCGATCGGCGATCCGGATTTCCGGGCGATCGTCGAATCGGAGGTGGACCAGGTCCTCGATGCGATCTCGCATCGGCCGAGCACGACGGTCTTCTGCGGGAACAGCGAGATCGAGCAACAGGTCGCGATGCTCGGCCTCGATCCGGAGCTGGGCCGGGGCGAGCTGTTCGGGGACATCCTTCCGGAGCGCGTCGCCGGATCGGCTGACGCCGTCTACCTGCCCTCGGCCCCCTGCGGGGGTGAGATGCCCTTCAGCACGGCCTCCGGAGTCGCCAACTACTTCGGCGTCGGCGGGTACCGGCGAGGGCTGGACGACGTCCGTCGCTCCGGCGTGCGATTCGCTTCCGAGTGCCTGGCGATCGCCAACGTCCCCGGCGAGGAGCTGCTCGAGGCCATCTCGGACTCCGGCTCGGTATCGCCGGTCGCCGATCCCCGCTGGAAGGCCGGGGTGCCGCGGGACGCCGGCAGCGGATGGGACTTCGACGACGTCAGAGACCACTACTTCAAGCTGTTGTTCGGCACCGACCCCGGTCGGGTCCGGGCCTCTGACCCGCATCGGTACCTGGAGCTTTCGCGTGCCGTCAGCGGCGAGATCATGTCGGAGGTCTTCGGCGAATGGCGCCGGCCCGGCTCGTCGTGCGGGGGCGGGCTGGTCCTCTGGTGGCGGGACCGGGTGGCGGGAGCGGGATGGGGGCTCTGCGACGTCGAGGGCAGGCCGAAGGTCGCTCTCGACCATCTCCGCCGCGTGCTCGCCCCGATCGCCGTCTGGACGACCGACGAGGGTCTCGACGGCATCGCGGTCCACGTCGCCAACGACCTCCCGTCGACCCTCGACGGGGTGCTTCGCGTGCGGCTCTTCCGCGACGGCGAAGCGCTCGTGGACGAGGCCGAGACGCCCGTCCTCCTCGCCCCGCACGAATCGATGACCACCAGCGTCGAGAGCGTCATCGGCCGGTTCGTGGACTCCGGCTACGCCTACCGGTTCGGTCCTCCCCCCCACGACGTGGTTGCCGTCAGCCTCGAGAGCTGCGAAGCCGGACCGCTCTCCCAGTCCTTCCGGTTTCCGCTCGGACCCCCGATCCAGCAGCAGCCGCCGGCCGCGCTCGGGATCGAGGCGGAGGTCGAGGAGCGCGCCGATGAGACGGTCCTGACGGTGAGCAGCCGGCGCATCGCCTACGGCGTGCGGATCCATGCCGACGGATTTCGCCCGAGCGACAACGCCTTCAACCTGGAACCGGGCGGCCGGCGACGGATTCAGCTGCGCCGGGTCGCCTCGCCGGCTGATGCTCGGGGGGTGACCTTGACGGCGGTCAACATGGCCGGGAAGGCGACCGTAGCCGCCCGCCCGCCCGCCCCCGGCTGACGCTCAGGGGACGATGCCGCCGGAGCCGGTATCGGTGCTGTCCGTGGTCGTGCTCGTCGCCGTGCTGCTGGTCGTCGTCGAGCTGCTGGTCGTCGTCGAGCTCGTCGTCGGCTTCGTCGTCGAGCTCGTGGTCGGAGTCGTCGTCGACGAGGTGGTCGCCGGCACGGTCGTCGTGCTCGTCGAGTCCCCACCGCCGCCGGCGAGGGCGATCACCGCGATGACGAGGCCGATGACGAGAGCCGCGACGAGGCCGACCGCGACCTTCTGGCCCGAGCTCAACCGCCGCCGTCGTCGCCGCGGTCGGGGCGCCTGCCGCCGCCGCCTTGCCGGCCGCCGCCGCCTCCTCCGGGACCGCGTCCGCGGCCACCGTCGTTGGGGGGCATGACACTGGTGGGGTCTTCGCTGCTCATCTCGCGAAGTCTAGATCCGCCGGTCGATCGATGCCACCGCGGCGGGGCGATGCTGACGGATCGGTTGCGCAGACCGGGCCCGGGGCCGGTCTCAGGCGGGAACGAGCTCCGCGTAGACGGCCTCGGTGGCGGCAATCATGCGGGAGCGTGTGAACCGCTCGGCGACGCGCTCGGCGGCGGCCGCGCCGAACCGCTCGGCCGTCGCGCGGTCGGCAAGGAGCCCTGCGACCGCCTCCGAGAGCGCCGCGGCGTCCCCGGGCGGGACGACGACGCCGGACTCGCCGTCGACGATCGCCTCCGCCGAGCCGCCCACGTCGGTGACGACGCAGGGACGACCGAGCGCCATCGCCTCGAGGATCCCGTAGGGAAAGGACTCGGCCAGGGCGGGGTTGACGAACACGTCGGCAATCGCCACCAGGGCGCCGGGATCGCCGAGGTGTCCCGCGAGGTGAACGCGCTCGGCGAGCCCGAGCCGGTCGCGCGCTCGTTCGGCCTCGGCCCGCTCGGGCCCTTCGCCGGCGACGACCAGATGGGCCCCGGGGAAGGCGGCGAGGATCGCCGGCATCGCCCCGATCAGGATCGGGACACCCTTGCGGCGGAACAGCTCCGAGACGGCGACGATCAGCGGCCCCGGATTCGTCAGGCCGGCGAAGCGCGGCTCGGGCGGTCCGGGCTCGGCGGGCGCGACGCCGTTGTGGACGACGCGGGCCCGATCGCCGGCACCGAGGCGAACCGCGATGTCGCGCTCGGCCTCGCAGACGCACAGAACCCGTGTCGCGAGCGGCATCAGCGCCCGCTCCAGGGCCTCGTATGCGAAATGGGAGGCCGAGGGTCCGGCCCCGTCGTCGAAGGCGTAGCGGTGTGGCGTGTGGACCAGCGGGACGTCGGGTGCCGCCGCCCGGGCCAGCCTTGCGACGATGCCGGCCTGGGCCCCGTGGGCGTGAATCAGATCGGGACGAAAGCCACGATAGGCGCGGCCGACGGCCCTGACCGCCGAAGACGTCTGCAGCGGCGCCGGGTCGCGCGGGATCGGAGCCTCGATCAGGGGGACGTCGAAACCGCCCTCCCCCGGCCCGCAGACGGCAACCTCGTGTCCGTCGGCGGCGAGCGCGGCGGCGAGGACCCGTACGTGGCCGAAGGCCCCGCCCGTCCGCGGCCGGAACACCTGGAGGATGCGAGCCATCGGACCGGATTCAGCCCGCGGCGTCGGCGAGCGCCTCCCGCAGCCGCGCCAGGCCCTCGCCGAGCTCGCCGGCTGAGATCGTCAGCGGCGGCAGCAGCCGGATCGTCTCTGGGTTCGGGGCATTGACGACGACGCCGAGCTCGAGCGCGCGACGGGCAACGGCGGCGGCCTCGATCCCCGGGGCGAGCGCCAGGCCAATCATCAGCCCGCGCCCGCGGATTTCCGCTACGGCGCGATCCGCCTCGAGCTCCGCCTCGAGCTGCCGGTGACGCTCGGCGACGTTGCCGAGCACGGCCGGCGTGTCGATCACGTCGAGAGCCGCCAGCGCCGCCGCGGCGCAGATCGGCCCGCCCGCGAACGTCGAGCCGTGCTCGCCGAGCGTCAACCCCTCCCCCACCACCGGAGCGGTGAGGCAGGCGCCGACCGGCAGCCCGCCGCCGAGGGCCTTGGCGCTGGTCATCACGTCCGGTCGCACCGGAGTCACCTGATGAGCCCAAAGGGTCCCGGTCCGACCCATCCCGGTCTGGATCTCGTCGAAGACGAGCAGCGCCCCGACCCCGTCGCACGCCTCGCGGGCGGCGATCAGCACCTCGTCGGCGATCGGGTGGACGCCGGACTCGCCCTGGATCGGCTCCACGAGCACCGCCGCGGTCGCCGGGCCGACGGCGGCGGCCAGCGCCTCCGGGTCGTCCCGCGGCACGGCAACGAAGCCGGCCGGCAAAGGGCCGAAGAGATCCTCGCGGGCAAGCCGTGGCGTCGCCGCCAGAGCCGCCAGCGTCCGCCCGTGGAAGGCGTGGTCGAGGACGACGATCTCGGGACGATCGATCCCGCGGCCGTGGGCGCGGCGGCGGACGACCTTGATCGCGCACTCGTTGGCCTCGGCCCCGGAGTTGCAGAGGAAGGCCCGGCCGCCGAGCGAGGAGTCGACGAGCCGCTCGCTGAGCACCATCGCCGGCTCCGAGTAGAACAGGTTCGAGGTGCCGCCCAGCGTCGCCGCCTGCTCGGCGATCGCGGTGACGATCCGCGGGTGGCAGTTGCCGGCGTTGTGGACCGAGAGGCCGCTGAACAGGTCGACGTAGGATCGGCCCGCCGAATCCCAGAGCGTCGATCCCCGCCCGCGCACGAACTCGACCGGAGCCCGTGGGTAGGTGGGCATCGCGTAGCGGGCCTCGACCTCGCGGAGCACCTGCAGCGCCGCCGCTGCGGGATCGTCGGCGGCGGCGCTCACGGCGTCACCTTCGTGCCGATGCCGGCATCGGTGAACAGCTCGAGCAGCAGGCTGTGGGGACGGCGGCCGTCGAGGATGTGCGCCGACTGCACGCCGCCGGAGATCGCCTCCAGGCAGGCGGCGAGCTTCGGGCGCATGCCACCGCTCATCGCCGGCAGCGCCGCCTCGACCTCGGCGACCGTCGCCAGCGAGATCAGCGTCGCCGGGTCGTCCGCGTCCTCGCGCCAGCCCTCGATGTCGGTCAAGAAGATCGCCTTGTAGGCGGGCAGCGCCGCCGCGACCTTGCCGGCGGCGGAGTCGGCGTTGACGTTGTAGGAGTGGCCGGCGCGGTCGGAGCCGGCGCCGGCGATCACCGGGATGAAGTCCGAGGCGATGTGGTTGAGAACGTCGACGTCGACGTTCTCGATCTCGCCGACGAAGCCGACCTTGTCGGACTCGGCGACGGGTCGGATCTCGAACATCGCGCCGTCCTCACCGGAGAGCCCGACGGCGGGCTGGCCGAGCCGGTTGAGCCGCTGGACGATGTCGGAGTTGACCTTGCCGAGCAGCACCATCTTCGCGACCTCGACCGTCTCCGCGTCGGAGACCCGGAGGCCGTCGACGAACTCGACCTCGAGGCCGAGGCGTTCCATGTAGTGGCTGATCTCGGGCCCGCCGCCGTGGACGATCACCGGGTTGAGGCCGACGTACTTGAGGAGGACCACGTCGCGGGCGAACTCGTCGCGGACGGAAGGGTCGCGCATCGCCGCTCCGCCGTACTTGATCACCACGGTGCGGCCGTGGAACTCACGGATATAGGGAAGTGCCTCGAGCAGCGTCGCGACGCTGCCGGCGGCGGCCGCCGCCCGTTCCTCGGCTGTCATTCGATCGCTCATGTCGTGTACTCCGCGTTGATCCTGATGTATTCGTGGGTGAGGTCGCTGAAGTAGACGTGGGCGGCGGCATCGCCGCGGCCGAGCTCGATGCCGATCTCGGCCTCGGCGGCGTCGCCGCCGAGCTCGGCGGCGTCGATCCGGTCGGGGCCGAGCTCGCCGACCTCGGAGCCGGCCAGCGCCTGACCCGCCGCCTGGGCGATCCGGCCCCAGTTCGGATCGCGTCCGTAGAGCGCGGTCTTGACCAGCGGCGAGTTGGCGATCGCCCGCGCCACCCGCTCGGCCTCGCCGACGTCGGCGCCGCCGCCGACCGCGATCCGGCCGACCCGCGAGGCGCCCTCGCCGTCGGCGACGATCGCCAGCGCAAGCTGCAGCAGCACCGCCTCCAGCAGGCCCGCCGGCAGCGGCCTGCCGGCGGCACCGCTCGCCTGCAGCAGGACCGTGTCGTTGGTGCTCATCTGTCCGTCGACCGTGATCCGCTCGAAGGAGTCGGCGACCGCGCCGCGGAGCGTCGCCTCGGGAGATTCGACGACGGCGTCGGTCTGTACGAAGCAGAGCATCGTCGCGTAGCCCGGCTCGATCATCCCCGCACCCTTGGCCTGCGCGGAGACGGTGACCCCGTCGGCGCTGACGCAGCAGCGCTTCGGACCGGAATCGGTGGTCATGATCGCCGCCGAGAAATCGCCCCCGCCGTCGGCTCGCAGCTGCGTCGCGGCCTCGTCGATCCCGGCGAGGACCCTGGCGGTGTCGAGCGGGACGCCGATCGTCCCCGTCTCGGCGACGGCGACCGCGGCGGGATCGACGCCGATCGACGCCGCGCAGCGCTCCTGCATCGCCACCGCGTCGGCGTATCCCTGCTCGCCGGTGGCGGCGTTGGCGTTGCCCGAGTTGACGACGGCGGCGCCGATCGCGCCCGCCTCGCAGCGATCGCGGCAGACCCGCACCGGCGCGGCGGCAGCGGCGTTGCGGGTCAGCAGCAGCGCCGAGACGGGCGCAGCCGCGTCGCAGGCGACGATCCCGACATCGGTGCCGCCGGAGGCCTTCAGCCCGCAGGCCGTCCCCGCCGCCCGGAAACCCGGCGCCAGCGCGGTCGGGTCCCGTTCGGTGACCCCGTCGGGAGGCTCGACCCAGCGTGAGCGGAAGAAGCTCATCGCAGCCCCTCCCCCTCGTCGAGGCCGAGCATCAGGTTGAGGTTCTGCACGGCCTGACCGGCGGCGCCCTTCCAGAGGTTGTCGATCGCGGCGAAGACGAGGATCCGGCCGCCGCCGTCGCGGTCGACGTGGATCCGGCAGAGGTTCGAGTCGCGGACCTCGCGGACCCCGGGCGGGCGGTCGATGACCTCGACGAACCGCTCCTCGTCGTAGCGGGTCGCGTAGAGGTCGTTCAGCTCGGCGGCCTCGATCGGCCGGCTCGGCCGCACGTAGCAGCTCACCAGCTCGCCCTGGTCGAGCGGCAGCAGGTGCGGCACGAAGCTGATCGGCGGCGCAGCGCCGCCGGCGAGGGCGGCGAGCTCCTGGGCGATCTCGGGCTCGTGGCGGTGCCCGCCGACTCCGTAGGGCGTCGCGTTCTCGGTCAGCGCCGCGAAGCTGAGCCGGTCGCCGCCGCCGCGCCCGGCGCCGGAGACGCCCGACTTGGCGTCGACGACGACGTCGTCGATCAGGCCGGCGGCGGCGAGCGGTGCCAGCGCCAGCACCGTCGCGGTCGGATAGCAGCCCGGGTTGGCGACGAGCTCGGCCTCGCGGATCCGCTCGCGATAGAGCTCGGTGAGGCCGTAGACGGCGTTGCCGAGCAGGTCGGGAGCGGCGAGCTCGCCGTACCACTCCCGGTAGACGTAGGGGTCGCGAAGCCGGAAGTCGGCGGAGAGGTCGACGACGAGCAGCCCGAGCTCGCGAAGCGCGGCGACGACAGGAGCGGAGGCGTGGTGCGGGTAGGCGACGATCGCCGCCTCGCACTCCTCGACGGCGTCGACGTCGAGCTCGGTCATCTCGACTGCGGCTCGGTAGCGGGGATAGAGGTCGCTGACCCGGGCTCCGGCGTCGGAGCGGGAGGTCGCCTCGCGCAGCTCGAGCCGCGGGTGCTGCCAGACGAGCTCGGCGGCCAGGGCGCCGGCGAAGCCCGACGCGCCCGCGACCAGGACCCGGGCGGCGGGCTCGCCGCTGAGCGGTTGCGTCTGCTCAGCCACGCAGCTCCGCCCCGTTCGCCTCCAGGGCGGCGACGATCTCGGCGCGCACCGCCGCCACCTCGGCATCGGTCAGGGTCCGGTCCGGAGCCCGGAACTCGAGCCGGAGGGCGAGGCTGCGCTTGCCCTCGGGGACCTGCTCGCCCTCGTAGACGTCGAAGACGTCGGCGCGGCCGAGCAGCTCACCGCCGGCGGCGACGATCGCGCCGCGGATCCGCTCGGCGCTCAGGTCGCGATCGGCGACGACCGCGATGTCCTCGGCCACCGGCGGATAGGTGGTGACGTCCTCGTAGATCTCCTCGCCGGCGACCGCCTCGGCGAGCAGCGGCTCGAGGTCGAGCTCGAAGGCGGCGCCGCCGCGCGCGTCGAGCTCGCCGGCCAGCGCCGGATGGAGCTCGCCGACCCAGCCGGCGGCGACGCCGGCGACGCTGATCTCGGCGGTTCGAACCGGATGCAGGAACGGCCGTGAGGCGGGCGCGAACTCGACCGGCGCCCCGAGCGCCGCGGCGACCAGCTCGACGATGCCCTTGGCGTCGTAGAAGTCGGCCGGGCGGGGGCGCTCCCGCCATCTCGCCGCGGCGAGCGTGCCGATCAGCACGGCGGCGATCCGGTGCGGCTCGGCGATCGGCGCCGGCCGCAGGCCCGCGAACCGGCCGCCGAGGCGCCCGCCCCGCTGCGGCGGCGACTGCGGCAGGTAGACCCGGCCTGACTCGAAGATCGCCACCCGCTCGGCGCCGCGGGCGAGGTTGTGGGCGGCGGCGGCGAGCAGGCCGCCGATCAGGTCGGTTCGCATCACCGACTGATCTTCCGAAAGCGGGTTGTGGACGACCACCGGATCGATCGCGTCGAGGCCGGGAACGCCGCCGCGCTCGGGATCGACGAAGCTCCAGGTGATCGCCTCGTCGAGGCCGGCGTCGCGGAGCAGATCCTCGACTCGGCGAAGCAGGACCTGATGACGCTGCAGGCCGCCGACGGCGGCCCCGCGGCCGGGAAGCGTCGCCGGCAGGTGCTCGTCGAGGCCGTGGACCCGCGCGACCTCCTCGATCAGGTCGACCTCGCGGGTGACGTCGAAGTGGCGATCGGCCGGTACGGTCACGGCGATCGCCTCGTCGGTCCGCCCCCGCTCGGCGAAGCCGAGCCGCGCCAGGTACTCGGCGGCCCGATCGGGGTCGATCTCCATGCCGAGCAACGCGTCGCTGCGCCGGGGCCGGTAGGCGAGGTCGAACGGGCGCATCGAGGCCGGCCGCTCGTCGATGTCGATCGTGCCCGGCACCAGGCGGGCACCGCAGAGCTCGACGATCAGCTTCGCGGCGACCCGTTGCGCCCGCATCGCCAGGTCGGGATGAAGCTGCTTCTCGAACCGGGTCGACGCCTCCGAGCGCAGCGCCAGCAGGTTCGACGTGCGGAGGATGTTCGTCCCGTTCCAGGTCGCGGCCTCGAGCAGCACCCGGGTCGTCTTCTCGGCGACCTCGGAGACCTGACCGCCCATGATCCCGGCGATGCCGGTCGGCCCGTTGCGGTCGCAGACGACGACGCTCTCGGAGTCGAGCGTGCGCTCCGTCCCGTCGAGGGTCGTCATCCGCTCTCCATCGGCAGCGGTGCGGACGACGACCTCGCCGCCCGGCACCTCGTCGAGATCGAACGCGTGCAGCGGCTGACCGGTCAGCAGCATCACGTAGTTGGTGATGTCGACGACGTTGTTGATCGGCCGCTGCCCGGCCGCGGTCAGGCGCGCCTTCAGCCACGGCGGCGACGGCCCGACCTCGACCTCGGTGAAGGCGCGGGCGGTGAACCGCGGGCAGAGCTCCGGAACCTCGACCGTGACCGAGGCGATCGAGCCGACATCGCCGGCGCCGGTCGGCTCGGCGTCCTCCTCCCAGGGCGGCGGCGCCAGCGGCGCAGCGCTGATCGCGTGAACCTCGCGGGCGACTCCGTAGACGCCGAGGCAATCGGGGCGGTTCGGGGTGATCTCGAGCTCGAGGACGGTCTCGGAGATCGCCAGGCTGGAGCTCAGCGGCGCTCCCGGCTCCGGGCCGGCCTCGAGGACGGCGATGCCGTCGCCGTCCTCGCCGATCTCCATCTCGGTCTCGGAGAGGATCATCCCCGCCGACTCGACCCCACGCAGCTTCGCCTTGCGGAGCTTCGTGCCGTCGCCGAGCACGGCCCCCGGCAATGCCACCGCGACGGTCTGCCCGGCGGCGACGTTCGGGGCGCCGCAGACGATCGTCTGAGGCTCGGCCGCGCCGGTGTCGACGGTGCAGACGCGCAACCGGTCGGCGTTCGGATGGGACTCGGCGGCGAGCACCCGGCCGACCACGAAGCCGTCGCCGGAGGGCGCCCCGACCGCGGCGATCCGTTCGACCTCGGTCCCGGTCATCGACAGGCGCTCGGCGAGCGCCGCCGGCTCGAGGCCGGGGTCGCAATATTCGCGCAGCCACGTGATCGGGACCCTCATCGGAACTGCTCCAGGAGGCGGACGTCGTTGTCGAAGAACATCCGCAGGTCGGGTACGCCGTGCTTGAGCATCGCGATCCGCTCGATGCCCATCCCGAAGGCGAAGCCCTGGACGCGCTCGGGGTCGTAGCCGCGCTCGCGGACGAAGCCGAAGACGTTCGGGTCGACCATCCCGGCGCCGAGGATCTCGAGCCAGCCGGTGCCCTTGCAGAGGTTGCAGCGGCCGCCCTCGAACTCGCCGCTGCCGCCGCAGCGGAAGCAGGAGACGTCGACCTCGACGCTGGGCTCGGTGAACGGGAAGAAGTGGGGCCGGATGCGGACGTCGCGCTCCGGGCCGAAGACGGCCCGCGCGAACGTCAGCAGCGTCCCATGCAGGTCGGCGAGGGTGATGTCGACGCCGACCGCGAGACCCTCGATCTGGTTGAACATCGGCGTGTGGGTGGCGTCGGAGTCGCGCCGGTAGACGCGACCGGGCACGACGATGAAGATCGGCGGCTCGGCCTCCTCCATGCCGCGGATCTGCATCGGCGAGGTGTGGGTCCGCAGCAGCACGTCGCGAGGCCCCGCAGCGACGTTCAGCGGCTCGCCGTCGGAGCCGACGAGGGCCGGCTCGGGGCCGAGCGAGCCGGGATCGATGTAGAAGGTGTCCTGGAGCAGCCGCGCCGGATGGCCGGGCGGGTAGTTGAGGGCGGTGAAGTTGTAGTAGTCGTGCTCGACCTCGGGGCCCTCCATGATCGTGTAGCCGAGGCCGACGAAGATGTCCTCGATCTCGCGCCGAGTGCGGGTCAGCGGGTGCAGATGGCCGAGCCGCACCGGCGCCGTTCCCGGCAGGGTCACGTCGATCGACTCGGCGGCGAGGCGGCCGTCGAGCTCAGCCCGCTCGTGCCGCTCGCGGGCCGCGGCGAGCAGCGCCTCGAGCTCGCGGCGCACCTCGTTGCCGGTCTTTCCGACCGGCCCGCGCTGCTCGGGCGGCAGCTCGCCGATCCCGCGCAGGATCGTCGTCAGCTCGGCCTTGCGGCCGAGAAAGCGGACCCGGGCCTCCTCGACGCCGGCGGCGTCGGCGGCGGCGTCGATCGCAGCCCGTGCCTCGTCTCTTATCCGTTCGATCCGTTCCAGCATCATTCGTTCCCGGCGGCCGCGGCGAGCGACGATATCCGCTGCAGGCCGATCGCCGCCGCCGCCGCGACGTTGAGCGACTCGGCGCCGCCGTGCAACGGGATCGTCGCGGTTGCGTCGCAGGCGGCCGCGACGGCATCGGGAAGCCCGTGCCGCTCGGCGCCGAGGCACAGCGTCGGCGCCGCCGCGAGCCCGGCGATCGCCCGGTCGAGGTCGGATCCGCCGTGGGCGACGAGGCCGACCCGCGGTGCCGGCGTGGCGCTCACCTCGCCGCGCAGCGGCGGCGCCTCGAACAGCGCCCCCATGCTCGCCCGCACGGCCTTCGGCGAGTAGGGGTCGGCGCAGCCGGCGCCGAGCACGACCTGGGCGCCGGTCAGCGCCGCCGCGGTGCGCACGATCGTGCCGACGTTGCCGGGGTCGCCGACGCCGTCGAGGTAGACCGCCGGTCCGCCCGCCACCGCGCTGGAGGCCGGCTGCTCCCAGACCGCGATCACCCGGGTGCCGGAGCCGAGCGAGGAGACGGCGTCGAGCAGGTCGGGCTCGACCTCGATGCCGACGATGCCGCTGCCGGGGGCGACGAGGACGTCGACCGGCGAGCGACCGGCGGCGATTCCGGCACCGAGCAGGTCCTCCCCCTCGGTCACGAACATCCGCTCGCGATCGCGCCATTTGCGGTCGCGGAGCTTGCGGATCCGCTTCAGTCGCTCGTTGTCGCTGCTGGTGATCATCTGGCTGCTGTCTGATCGGGGAACAAAAAGGGCGGCCCAACAATGGACCGCCCGGGAGATCGTCGCTGTGGCCGTGACCTACGCCACGGCCTCCCGGGCCACATCGGCAAATCGGCGGAACGCCTCGGGGTCGTTGACCGCGATGTCGGCGAGCATCTTCCGGTTGACCTCGACGCCGGCCTGGTTGAGGCCGTGCATGAGCTGCGAGTAGCTGAGCTCGTTCTGCCGGGCGGCGGCGTTGATCCGGGTGATCCAGAGCCGCCGGAACTCGCGCTTGCGGGTGCGGCGGTCGCGGTAGGCGTACTGGCCCGCCCGCATGACCTGCTCGTTCGCGAACCGGTAGCTGGAGTGCTTGCGGCCGTAGTAGCCCTTCGCCTGGGCGAGCGTCTTCTTGCGCCGGCGGTGGCGGGCGACTGCGTTGGTTGCGCGCGGCATCGGCTACTTCCTCTTCCCGAGCAGCTTGTTGACGCGCGACGTGTCGGCCGGGGCGATCGCTACCGGTCGCGCCATCTGGCGCTTCCGCTTCGGCGACTTCTTCTCGAGGATGTGACTCGAGTAGGCGTGACGACCGCGAAGCTTGCCCGTCGACGTCTTCTTGAAGCGCTTCTTGGCGCCGGAATGGCTCTTGGTCTTCGGCATCGGACGCAGTATTGAAGCAGAGTCGGCGCCCGGCGCGGCCTCTGCAGGCGGTCAGGCGCTGCCGGCGACCTTGCCGGGCGCGAGGACCATGTGCATGTTGCGGCCCTCCTGCTGCGGGGCCTGCTCGACGGTGGCGAGCTCGCCGAGGTCCTCGTTGAGGCGGTCGAGCAGGGCCCGGCCGCGCTCGGGGTGGGCCTGCTCGCGGCCGCGGAACATGATCGTCACCTTGACCTTGTCCTTCTTGTTGAGGAAGCGCTCGACGTGACCCTTCTTCGTCTCGTAGTCGTGGTCGGCGATCTTCGGCCGCAGCTTGATCTCGCGGACGTTGACCTGCTGCTGATGCTTGCGAGCCTGCTTGGCCTTCTGCTCCTGCTCGTACTTGTACTTCGAGTAGTCGAGCAGCCGGCAGACCGGCGGCCGCGAGTCGGCCGCGACCTCGACGAGGTCGAGGTCGGCGTCGCGGGCGATCCGCCGGGCCTCATCGGTGTCGACGACACCGACCTGCTCGCCGTCGGCGCCGATCAGGCGGACCTTGGGAACGCGGATCCGTTCGTTGATCCGGGTCGGGTCCCGGTCGGGAGGACGCCGATCGAAGCGTCGCGGAACCGGCACTAGGAAACGGAGGCGCTAAGCGTCAAGCCGTCAGCGCGAAGTGGTCGGGACGAGAGATGCGCAAGTGCACGGGCGCTCAGAAACGGCGCGACGTGGTCTGGCTGACTTGCATCGTGGCGCAGTATAGACAGCGCGGCGCGGATTGCCACCGGCCGCCGCGATCAGCCCGTCCCGGCGGCGAGCCGGGTGGCCAGGGCGGCGACGTCGATGACGCCGAGATCGCCCTCGGCGTGGGAGCGGACCGAGGCGCCGCCGGCCTCGAGCTCGCGATCGCCGACGACGAGCATGTACGGGACCTTGCCGAGCTCGGCGTCGCGGATCTTGCGGCCGACCGACTCGCTGCGCGAGTCGACCCGGGCGCGGACGCCCGCGGCGGTCAGCTCGGCGAGCATCGCCGCGGCCGCCTCGTTGTGGCGGTCGGCGACGGGCAGGATCGCCGCCTGCGTCGGCGCCAGCCAGTCCGGGAAGCGGCCACCGTAGTGCTCGATCAGGATCCCCGCGAACCGCTCCATCGAGCCGATCAGCGCCCGGTGGATCATCAGTGGCCGGTGGTCCTGGTTGTCGGCGCCCTGATAGGTGAGTTCGAAGCGCTCGGGCATGAAGAAGTCGAGCTGGCAGGTGCCGAGCTGCCAGGCGCGGCCGAGCGCGTCGGTGACGTGGAAGTCGATCTTCGGGCCGTAGAAGGCGCCGTCGCCGGGGTTGAGCCGGAACTCGCGGCCGATCCGCTCCAGCGCCGTGCGCAGCATCCCCTCCGCCTCCTCCCACTGCTCGTCGCTGCCGATCGACTTCGCCGGCCGGGTCGAGAGCTCGACCTCGACCGATTCGAACCCGAACTCGGCGTAGAGCTCGTCGATCGCCGCGACGATTCCGATCACCTCGTCGGGCGCCTGCTCGCGGGTGCAGAAGACGTGGGCGTCGTCCTGGGTGAAGGCGCGGACGCGGAGCAGGCCGTGCAGGACGCCCTCGCGCTCGTAGCGCGAGACGCGACCGAACTCGGCCATCCGCAGCGGCAGCTCGCGGTAGGAGTGGCGCCCGTTGGCGAAGACCAGGCAGGCGCCCGGGCAGTTCATCGGCCGCACCGCGAAGCGGCGGGCGTGCTCGTCCCGTTCGCGCTCGGCCGGCTCGGCGAAGAACATGTTCTCGCGGTAGTTGTCGTAGTGCCCGGAGCGGTGCCAGAGCTCCTCGTCGAGGATCTGCGGCGTGTCGATCCGAACGTAGCCGCGCTTGTCGAGCTGACGCCGGACCTGGGCCTCGATCAGGTCGAGGAGGACGGTTCCCTGCGGCAGCCAGAACGGCATTCCCGGCGATTCCTCGCGGAACATGAACAGGTCGAGCTGCGGGCCGAGCTTGCGGTGATCGCGGGCCTTGGCCTGCTCGATCCGCTCGACGTGGGCGGCGAGGTCCTGCTTCGAGAAGAAGGCGGTGCCGTAGATCCGGGTCAGCATCTGCCGGGTCTCGTCGCCGCGCCAGTAGGCGCCGGCGAGGGAGTTCAGCTTGACCGCCTTGATCCGCCCCGTCGACGGCGCGTGCGGGCCGCGGCAGAGGTCGGTGAACGGTCCGTTGCGGTACAGCGAGACGGTCTCGACCCCCTCGCCGGCGACGAGATCTTCGATCAGCTCGACCTTGTAGGGCTGATCCTCGGCCCGGAAGCGCTCCAGCGCCTCCGCGACGCTGATCTCGGTGCGCTCGAAGTCCTCGTCGGCGCCGATGTGCTCGGCCATCCGCTCCTCGATCCGCTCGAGGTCGGCCTCGGAGACCGTGACGCCGTCGGGGAACTCGAAGTCGTAGTAGAAGCCGCCGTCGATCGGCGGGCCGATCGAGACCCTGGTCCCCGGGTAGAGCTCGCAGACGGCGGTCGCCATCACGTGCGCGGCGTCGTGGCGGATCAGGTCGAGCGCGCCGTCGCTCTTCGCGGTGACGATCTCGATCCGCTCGCCGTCGGCGAGCGGCGCGGTGAGATCGCGCGTCTCCTCGCCGACCCGGATCGCCAGCGCCGCCTTCGCCAGCCCCGGGCCGATCGCCGCGGCCGCGTCGGCGCCGCTCGCGCCCTCGTCGAGCTCGAGCGGCGATCCATCCGGCAATGTGACGGTGATCGTGGCCATCACGGTCATGCTATTGACCACCCTCCAGCACCCGCCAGAGGACGACCCGGTTGGCGCTGCCGATCCGCTTCACGTTCGCGAACGGCGGCCCCTGCGAGCCGCCGACGACGAGCACCCGGGCGACGCCGGGCGGTGCCGGTTCGGCGTCGTTCAGCTCCAGCGGCGCGACCTCGGCGGCGCCGGCACCGCGCAGCTCCCAGCCGTAGAACTCGGCCCCGTGCTGGTCGGCGATCACGTTCGGCGGCGCGAGCAGCAGGGTCGATTCCCCGGCGAACCGGTTGGCGAGCTTGCGGACGCCCGGCGTGTAGTCGTCGGGGCCGACCGGGGCGTTGCCGAGGGCGAGGCCGCTGGAGAGCGCCGGCCGCGGCCACGAACGCCGCCGCGAGGGCGGCGAGTCCCCGCCGCGATGTACCGCGGAGCGGCAGCGGCGAGACCGGGTCGATCAGGCCGCGGGCGGCGATCAGCATCGCCACCGGCGCGATCATCTGCAGGGCCTTCGCGGCGGTGTACGGCGTGCTGCCGACCCGCGCCGCCAGCCAGATCGCCGCCGCCGCCGCCAGCGCCGCCAGCAGCGCGGTCTCCGCCTGTCGGCGGGCGGCGATCGCGCCGAGCGCCAGCGCCAGCGCGCCGAGCGCGGCGCCGAGGTAGAAGAACGGGGCGGGAACCGCGCCGTCGCCGGGCTTGACCCGGAAGTCGCCGCTCGGCCAGACGCCGAAGACCGACCCCGGATTGATCTGCCCGAACAGGTTGCCGAGCGAGTTGTCGTAGTCGGGTCGCTCGCGGGGCACGCCCGTGGGAACCCTGTCGGAGCCCGGCACCACGCTCCCGCCGGATCGACGGGGACCGATTCCCGGGAGCTCGGACGTCCGTTCGGTGACCGCGTCGACGCTCGTCCCGAACTTGCTGATCCGGTCGACCTCGGGAACCGCGAGCACGGCCATCGCGACGAGGCCGACGACCGCGCACGGCAGCACCCGGCGGATCGCGCGGCGGGGATCGGCGCGGCGGCCGAACAGCTCGACCAGCCCCCAGATCACCAGCGTCCCCGCCAGCCAGGCCAGCCCGGGCCAGCTGTAGACGTAGAGGGCGCCGGCGGCGATCACCGCTCCCGGCAGCAGCGCGAAGATGCCGCTGCCGGTACGCGCCCGGTCCGAGGTCAGGTCGCGGAGCCAGAGCGCGAAGCCGAGCAGGAAAGCCGCCTCGAACAGCTCCTTGAACGCGCCCTGCGCAAGGTAGGAGGCGGCGAGGTAGGCGACGGCGCTGAGCACCGCGACGAGCACCGCCCGCAGTCGCGTGATCGAGTCGAGCGCCGCCATCGCCGTGATCGCGACGATCACCGGCACCGCGATCGTGATCGCCGTGAAGGCGATCGTCAGCTCGCCGGTCACCTCGTTGGCGGCCACCGCGAGCGCGTGCGGGCCGAGCGGGTAGCCGTTGCGGATCAGGCTCGGGCTCAGCCCGGTCGGATCGGCGAGCCAGTCGGCGGCGAACAGGTGCTGGGACATGTCGACGTTGAAGCCGGTGCCGAGCACGCCGAAGTGCCCGTCCGCCGCGAACGGGATCGAGACGACCAGCAGCGCGACGAGCGCCGTCGGCCAGCAGCGCGCCAGCCCCTCCCTGATCCCGGCGAGGCGGAACGCCGCGAAGGCGCCGGCGCCGACGGCGACCGCGGCGAGCGCCAGCAGCGCGGTCAGACCGTGGCCGGGCAGCCGCACGGCCCACCAGGCGATCACGCTGGCGGCGCCGAGGCCGATCACGGCCGACGTCGGCGACCAGCGCGTCGCGCCGGCGGCGGCGAGGACGCCGGAGCCGATCGCCGTCGCGGCGGCGATGATGATCAGCGCCGCCGCGTAGGTCCCGAGCGCGTCGGCTAACACCGGCGACCGATCGCTTCCGGTTGGCTCAGCTTGCCGAGGCGGCGGGGTTGGCCTTCGCCCAGGCGACGATCTCCTTCGTGCCGGCGACGACCTCGCCGTCGTCGAGCACGAGCACCGGGACCTCGTCGGAGCCGGTCAGCTCGCGGACCTGCTTGCGGCCCGACGTGAAGTTCAGCGCCCGCGGCAGCTTCGCCCAGCCGTACGCCTTGACGACCTCGGGCTCGTGGCCGGCATCGACGACGGCGTGGTAGGCGATGCCGCAGGGATGATCGCCGAGCAACGGGTGGTGAGCGGACGTGTCCCAGCAGACGTAGACGCGCATTGCCGCAGTCTATGCGGGGTCGGGGCCGGGCGCGGTCAGCGGCTCAGCGAGCGGGCGATGACGACCCGCTGGATCTCGTTCGTGCCCTCGTAGATCTGGGTGATCTTGGCGTCGCGCATCATCCGCTCGAGCGGATAGTCGGTCACGTAGCCGTAGCCGCCGAGCACCTGGACCCCCTCGACGGTGACCTCCATGGCGGTATCGGAGGCGAACAGCTTCGCCATCGAGCTGTACTGGGCCTTGTCGGGATCGCCGCGGTCGATCTTCGCGCAGGCCGTGTAGAGCAGCTCGCGGGCGGCGGCCGTCCGGGTCGCCATGTCGGCGAGCTTGAACTGCAGGCCCTGCAGCTCGATGATCGGCTTGCCGAAGGCGACCCGCTCCTTCGCGTAGCCGACGGCGTAGTCGATCGCCCCCTGGGCGATCCCGACCGCCTGGGCGGCGGCCCCGAGCCGGGTCCGCTCGAGGGTGCCGAGCGCCACCGCGAGGCCGCGGCCGACCTCGCCGATCACGTTCTCGCGCGGGGACGCGGACGTCTTCGAAGACCGGCGAGCCGGTCGGCGAGCCCTTGATGCCGAGCTTGTGCTCGAGGTTGGCGATCGAGAACCCGGGCCGGTCCTTCTCGACGACGAAGGCGGTGATCCGCCGACTCTCGCGATCGGTGACGGCGAAGACGACGTAGAAGTCGGCGATCCCCGAGTTGGTGATCCAGTTCTTGGAGCCGTTGATGACCCACTCGTCGCCCTCCAGCACCGCGGTCGTCCGCATCGAGGCCGGATCGGAGCCGGCCTCGGGCTCGCTCAGCGCGAAGGCCGGCGACCACTCGCCGCTGGCGCACTTCGGCAGCAGACGGTCCTTGAGCTCGTCCGAGCCGAACAGCTGGATCGGCAGCGTGCCGAGCTCCTGGACCATCAGGATCAGCGCGCTCGACGCACAGGCCTTGGCGATCTCTTCGACGGCGATCTGCTGCATCAGCGTCCCGGTCCCGGTCCCGCCGTATTCGGTCGGGAACGGCAGGCCGAGGATGTCGTGGGAGGCGAGCAGCTCGCGGATATCCCAGGGGTACTCCCCCTTCGCGTCGATCTCGGCGGCGCGCGGGGCGATCTGCTCCTGCGCGAGCCTGCTGACGAGCTCACGGAAGTCGCGCAGCTCTTCGGGCACCTCGTAGACGCCGGACGAAGAAATCTCACTTGCGGTCATGAGCCGCAGCTTATTGATGACGATTCGGCGTCGGAAGGGCACAGCCGCGGGCGAAGGCTGCGGCGTCGATGGCGGGGCCATGAACGGCCGCCTGCAAGTGGCGGCTGCCGGACCGACTCGACGGTAGGCTACGGCGGTGCGCGCCAACTCCTCTCTTTCGCGAAACCAGCTGATGCTTGCCGGCGTGGCCGTCGCCGTCTTGGTCATCGGCCTCGTCCTGGTACTCGTCCTCGGCGGCGACGGCAACTCGTCCCCTTCGTCGAATTCGGCCTCGGCGCTGACGGAAGAGGAAAGCCAGACGCTCTCGGCGGCGGGACAGAACCTCTACCAGTACTGCGAAGGCGCCGGGATTGACGAAACCGAGTTGATAGACAACGCAGATGCGCTCGCTCAGGTGGTCGCGGCCAAGCCTCAGGCAACGGTCGGTGGGGGCAATACCCTCGCCGCCGTCGCGGGCAGCATGGCGAAGCAGTACAGCGGTTGCGGGATTCCGGCTGCAGGGGAGCAGCTGGCCAACGCCATTCCCTAGGCGTAAGCCCCTCCGGATTCGCTGTCCGGCCGCGGTCGGCTCCGGCCGTGGTGTGGACGGATGAGCGGGGTGCCCGACAGGACGCTCGGGGCTTGCGACCGGTGGATACGGGACGGGCTCGGCGGCGCCGCGCCCGGCGACGGCGTCGGGCTCGCCCGCCTGCGCGGCGTGGCCCTCGCCGGTGCCGCCCTCACCCTCCCGATGACCGCGTGGAAGGCGATCGGCCCGGTGACGATCTCCGATCTGCTGCTGGTCGCAGCCGTCGTCCTCCTGCTGCCTCGCTTCCGGCTCGCGGCCGCCGGGCGGCTGTGGGTCCCGGCGGTCGCGGTGGCGTCGATCTCGGTCGGCGGCGCGATCGGGACGGTGGTCGTATCGCCGTCGGACCTCGCAGCGAGCGCCGAGAACATCGGCCGGTTCGCGGCGGCGTCGATCGCGGCGATGCTGCTGGTCGTCTGCTGGCGTCCCGGGCGGCGACAGATCGCGAGCTTCGGCTGGCCCTGGGTTGCCGCGGGCGTGATCAGCGCCGTGGTGGCGCTGCTGACGCCGTCGAACATCGACGTCGGCCCCGGACCGCCGGGATTGACGCCGCACCCCAATCATCTCGCGATCATCTCGGTCGTCCTGCTGGGCGTCACCCTCGGGCTGGTCGGCGCCGATCGCAGCGGCAGGCGGCTGATGGCGGGAATCGTCGCCGGCGGGATCCTGTTCGCAGCGGTGGTCGACAGCGGATCGCGCGCCGGCTTCGCAGCCGCTCTGATCGTCATCGTTCTGGTGCTGGTCGCGACCCGCGACCGGATCGTGGTGAGGCTGGCCGTCGCCGCTGTGGTCGTCGGCCTGATCCTGCTCCTGCTCGGCTTGGCAGGCGACAGCAACGGGATCCAGCGACTCGGCAGGGAGGGCGTCGACCGCGGCCCGGGGCGCCGAGCCTTCAACGACGCGGCCTGGGACCGATTCAAGGCCCATCCCGTCACCGGCGTCGGCTTCGCTGACGCGCTCCAGCCCCACAACCTCGTGCTGACCGCCAGTTCGGGGGCGGGACTACTGGGGATCGTCGGCGCGGTGATGCTCATCGTCCTCGCGCTGCGCATCTATGCGCTCACGGTGTGGCGACGCATCGACGAGGATCCGGCTCGCCGCATCCTCGTCGCCGGGCTGGCTGCCGCTGTGATCGGATATCTGGCCGCGAGCCTGTTTCAGAACGTCATCTGGGATCGCAACGTGTGGATCGCGATCGCGCTGATGACCTGGGGCGCCGCTCTCCTCCGCGGAGCCCACGAATCGGCGGCGCAGGCCACCGGGACTTGAGGCCGCGAGACTATTTCGGCGGCTCGGAGCGCACCACGATCACGTAGGCGGGGTTGATCCAGACCGACTCCCCGTCGTGGCCGGCGGTGAGCCGGACCAGACCCTCGGCCCGCGCCTCGCGGATCAGCTTGCGGACCTCCTCGGCGCTCTCCTCGACGACGATGTGCGGCTCGCCGCCGCCCGCAAGTGAGATCTGCGTTGCGATCCGACAACCGTACAGAACGCCCCGATCGGGACGGCCTCCCCCACCCCGCTTGCCGACCGGCTCAAGGACCGCTACGGCGGACCGCTACGGCGCGGCCTGGGGTTGGACGGTGGAAACCACCTTTCGAGGGCGGCGAGCGCAGCGAAAGGCTCGGTGACAGTGCCGCGCTTAGTCGGGGTATTGGCTGAATTCGGGAAAGCGGCGGGCGCCCGGTTCGTTTCCTCACCACCGGGTCGGCGATCGTCCACCGACGAGGCGCCGGTCCGCCTCCAGCTTCGGGTCTTGAACGGGAGATCCGGAGCTGGACCTATGCCCGGCCCCTCGCACCGGGGATCGGCAGGTCGCAGGCGGGTGCGGATCTGGGATTGGGGTCGACTCGCAAGCCGCGCCGACGTAGGATCAACTGCCTAGGGACTCCAGAAAGGAAGATCATGGATACGTACGTGATACTGCGCCGAAGCGGTTGGCGGTCCCCTGACGACCTCGCCGCGGCGGCCGAACGTTCGAGGCAGGTCGGCGACGAGGAGATGTCCGACGACATCCGCTGGATTCGCAGCTACGTCCTCGAGGAGGGCAACAGCGCCGTCGGGACCGTCTGCGTCTATCAGGCGAGCAGCCCCGAGGCGATTCGAGAGCACGCCTCCCGGGCCGATCTCCCGATCGACGAGATCATCCCCGTCGCCGACACCGTCATCGTCCGACCCGACCCGGAGGCAGCCGCCGCCTAGGTGTAGTGAAGCCCGCGCGGACTCGCGCAACCGCAAACAGCGCTCAAGAAGATCCCGCCCCGCTGTAACGTTGGTTCCCCGGAGGAGGAACGCAGTCCAGCGATCCTCTCGCGGCTGAAGGAGGGCCGCGGCCGGTTGGCGGTCATCGCCACTCAGCCTCCGTCGGGGATGCGTCCAAGCCGTAAGGGGAGTGGGAATGCGCAGAAGTCGGATTGTCAGCGCGGTCGTGGTGATCGGGTTGCTGGCGGCGTCGACCGCGCTTGCAGCGAACTCGAGGAAGGTTCACCAGGCCGGCGACGTCAAAGGGGACCATCGGGCCAGCGTCCGGCTGGTGGTGATCACGAAGAGCGGAGCGCCGAAGAGCGTCAAGAACGTGAGGTTCAAGAAGCTGCTGCTCAGCTGCCCCGACGGTAAGAAGCGAGTCAGGATGCGGCTCTACGGCGGTGCCGCGAAGGTCAATGGGAAGCGCAGGTTCAAGAAGACCTACGGGCACGGCGACAGCCAGATTCAGTTGAAGGGCAGGGTCAGGCGGGACGGCTCCCGCGTACACGCCTCGATCAAGGGCACCACGGTCACGATCGCCGGTGTCGGTCGATGCGATGTTCCGATGACCGAGTTCACGACGAAGCGTTAGGCGTCACATAGATCCCTCATAAGCGCTCGCCGAGAGAGCCGCCTCGTCTCGGTCGCGCGAACCCCTCCAGGAGCAGCCGGTTGTACCCGTCACGTACCTCGGAGGCCGACCTGTGGGGCGAGGGACCGTCCAGCGGAATCACTGCAGATCCGCCGGCTTCTGGCGGCTGAAGACGAATCCCCGCTCCTCGCGCATTGCAGAAGCGCAGCATGGGCGCGGCTCCCCTGCATCGCAGGCCTGCGGAGTTGACGCCGCTTCTCGTATGCTTCGGCGAGAGTTCACCCGACGGAGCAGAGGAGGAGAGATGATCCTCTCCAGTGTCAAGGTCGCCGACTTCGATCAGTTCCTGCAGACGTTCTCGACTAAGGGCGCCGAGAAGAGGAAGGAGCACGGGTCCAAGGGCTCCCGAGTGTTCCGCGACCCCGAAGACGCCAGCAGGGTGTGGGTGGTCTTCGATTGGGAGGTGGAGGACTACGAGAAGTTCATCGCCGATCCCGAGGTCCCGGCAATCTTCCAGAAGGCCGGACTCCAGGGTCCGCCGGCCACGGCGGAGGCCGTCGGCCAGTACGACTCCTGAGCGAGGCCGGTCGGGCTCTCGGTCGCCGAGGAGCGCGGCGATCGCCGCGACCTAATACACCTGCGCTTAGCCAGGGAGAACGGCAGCCTCTCGTCGCTCTCGGAAATCGCGCTGAGGGAGAGCCCGCGCCGGGGTCCTCCCTCTACCCTCGCGCCGTGAGCGCAGTCGCCGTGATACGCGAGGGAGGCGGCCCCGAGGTTCTGCTCGTCCACGGCGGTGCGAGCCCGGATACCACCTGGAGCGCACTCGCTCCCCTGCGCACGCGCTGGACACTTGCCTCGGTTCACCGTCGCGGCTACCCGCCAAGTCCGGCGCCCCTGAACGGTCGCCAGGACTTCGAGGTCGATGCGGCTGACATCTGGCCGTTGCTGGGCTCGCGGCCGCACGTCGTCGCCCACTCCTACGGCGTCCTTGGAGCCCTGATCGCAGTGGCCCAGGGGCCGGCGGCGGTCCGTTCTCTCACCTTGATCGAGCCCCCGCTCTACCACCTCGTCCGGGGCGACCCGGAGGTCGAGCATCTCAAGCGAATCGGGGATGTCGTCCTCACGGAGGGCCTCGATGCCGATCCGGGGACGCTGCGGGAGTTCCTGCGCATGGCCGGTGCGCCCGGGGTCGATGACGGCCCGCTCCCGGAGGCTGTGGCGAACGGCGTCCGTCGAGCTCAGGGCGGGCGTCTTCCCGGTGAGGCTCGTCCGGCGCTCGACCGGATTCGCACCGCCGCTGTCCCTTCGCTGGTCGCCTCGGGGGGTCACACGCTGGGGCTCGAGCGCATCTGCGATGCCCTCGCCATCGCCCTCGACGCCGAACGGCTGGTTGCCCCCGGCGCCGGGCACTTCGTCGCCGCAGCCCCAGGGTTCGCCGAGCCACTCGAGCGGCTCCTCCTCGCAAGCGAGTGATGGAGTGGTGCCGTTGTTCGGTCCTCTCAATCCGGCTGCCGGCTCTCGCGCGGAGGAGGAGCCCTTGGCGCTGCTACCGCGAGAGCTGGTGCGACTCGGCCACGGCTAGACCCGGACGGGGCGTCGCGTGCGTAGGATTGGGCGATGGACCTCGTCGCATTCATCGATCGCTACGACCAGGCCTGGAATGAGCAAGACGTCGAGACGATCTTGTCGATGCACACCGCGGACATGGTGTTCGAGAACCACACACGCGGTGTCAGGGTGGAGGGAGCGGCCATCCGGGAACTGCTCACGTCCACCTTCGCCGAGCAGCCGGACCTGCGCTTTCGCGGTCGTCGCCGCTATGTTGGCGACGACTTCGTAGTCAGCGAATGGACGGCCACCGCCACCGACGCCGAAGGCCGCGCAATCGAGTGGGACGGTATCGACGTCTTCCCGTTCCGCGACGGACTGATCGCCCGCAAAGACGTCTACTCCGCTTCCCACGCCCCCCGCGCGCTTTAGGTTCGGCTGCTCCTCGCGCAAAGGGACAGCGGCTCTCTGGGAGATACTTAAGCCGATGAGCGCGAACGTGCAAGTCGATCCTGATTGGGTTGCCGCGCATCTCGACGATCCGTCAGTACGCGTGGTCGAGGTGGACGTGAGCGCCGCCGCCTACGACGCCGGCCACCTACCCGGCGCTGTCCTCTGGGATGCCTACGTGGACCTTCGCCACCCCGACTACACGCCGATCGACCCCGATGAACTCGACGCCTTGTTGTCGACGTCGGGTGTCACGCCCGAGAGCACCATCGTCTTCTACGGTTATGCCCCATACCTCGGGCTCTGGCTGATGGACCGGCAGGGCCATGAGCGGATTCGGTTGATGGACGGCCCGCGCGAGAGATGGGCTGAGGCCGGGTACTCGTGGAGCACTGCGGTCTCCGAGCCGAAGCCCTCCGCCTACAAGCGGCTCGGCGAACATCCCGAGCTGATCGTCTCGCGGTCGGAGGTCCAGGAGCTGATCGGCGATTCGGGGACGGTGCTCATCGACGTGCGCTCAGAGGACGAGTTCACCGGCGAGCGCTTCTGGCCCTCCGGGGCCACCGAGGGCGCAGGACGCGCAGGCCGCATCCCCGGCGCCGTTCACCTTCCCGTCGACCTCGCTCGAAGAGGGGACGGGTCCCTCGCCGACGGCGATGAGCTGCGGCAGGCCTGCGAAGAGCTGGGAATCGGGCCCGGTCAGAAGATCATCACCTACTGCACGATCGGGAACCGGGCAAGCCAGGTTGCGTTCGCGCTCTCCCAGGTCTTCGGTTACCCGGAGGTGGCTGTCTACTACGGCTCGTGGTCCGAATGGGGGACTCTCACGGACACCCCGGTCGAGACCTGACTGCCTCACCTCGGCCGCCTGAAGGCTTCAGTGACCCCCAGGTCGAGCTTGCGTCTCCTCTAGCGTGAGAAGGGCAGTGACGAGGATGCCCGGCGAAGGCGATCGTGTCGCCGGCGAGGGTCGGGGGGCCACTCGGAGGACGCCGCACCCCGTGGACGCAACCGTGAACCGCCCGTATGCCCCCACGAGGCTTGCCAAGGGGATCTGCGCTTGGTGAAGGTCCAGGCGGTGGCTGACGGGAGGCTTGTATCCGTCGCGTACCCCGGCTCGCCCCGCGACCGCCGATGCCTCCCGGAAACGAAGAACGCCGCTCAACAGGCGGGCCCCCGGCCATGGGCGTTACTGGGCTCGAACCAGTGACCTCCAGCTTGTCGAGCTGGCGCTCTCCCAACTGAGCTAAACGCCCGGGATGCGGCAATCTAGCAGCGGCCCGGTCCCGACCGCGCCTCATTCGCGGGCCGGCGGCGCCGTTGCCGCGGTCAGCGGAATCCCGGTTCGACGCAGGTTGGCCAGCGTCGCGCCGACGAGGAACAGGGCGAGGATTCCGAAGGCGATGTCGCCGTCCCCGTTCGCGATCGCGTGACCGATCAGCGGGATGACCGCGACCGGCGGGATCAACGCCACGAAGGTCATCAGCGCGACCGGCTCGCCGGGCGAGCCGTGGCGAGGGCCGCCACCCCGCGGGGTCGCGACCCTCGGCCCGAGCTGGTCCGGTTACTCCTTGTCGTACTTGAACGAGACCCCGAGCCGGACCCGGAACCCGGAGATCTTGCCGTCCTCGATCGTCACGTCCTGGCGGACGACCTCGGCGACCCGCAGCTCACGGACTGACTCGGCGACCTTCTCGACGGCGTTCTTGGCCGCCTGCTCCCAGGAATCGGAACTGACGCCGACGACCTCGGTGACGCGGTAGACGCTTTCTGCCATGGATGCCTCCTCGATTGGAATCACACCTAGCTTCGCACCTCCGGGTCGCCGCCGAGCCCGAACACGCGCCGGGCGTTGCCGGTGAGGAACAACTCCCGCGCCTCGTCGTCGAGTCCCAGCGAATCGAGCTCGTCGAGCGCCTTGCCCGGCGCGATCATCGGGAAGTTCGAGCCGAACAGGACCTTGCGGCGCCCGTCGGTCCGCAGGTAGGCGACGAGCTCGGGCGGGTAGCGCCGGGCGGTGTAGGCGGAGGTGTCGATGTGGACGTTCTCGTACTTGCGGGCCAGGGCGACCATCTCCTCGGTCCACGGATAGCCGATGTGACCGCCGACGATCACGAGGTCGGGGAAGTCGAGCGCGACCCGGTCGAGGTAGGGGATCGGGCGGCCGAACTCGGACGGCCGCAGCGGCCCCGTATGCCCGACCTGCAGGCAGAACGGGACGCCCAGCTCCACGCAGGTCGCGTAGAGCGGGTAGAAGAGCCGGTCGTCGGGCGGCCGCTCCCACAGCCACGGCAGCAGGCGCAGGCCGACGAAGCCCTCGGCCACGCGCCGGCGCAGCTCAGCGACGGCGCCGACCGGGTCGCGGATGTCGACCGACGCGAGCGCCGAGAGCCGGTCCGGGTGCGCGGCCACCCATCCGGCGACCTCGTCGTTGGAGATCAGATCGCCCTCGGGGCCGTACCAGGCGCAGATGATCCCGCGCTCGACCCCCGCCTCGTCCATCGCCGCGATCGTCACCTCGATCGGGATCTCCTCGCGCGGTGGCTCGGCCCCGATCCAGCGCCAGAGCGACGCGAACATCGGATGCGACGCGTGTCGGACCGTCGGATGCTGCATCCAGGCGTCGATCGTCACGGCGGCGCCGACGCTATCAGCGGGAGCGGTAGCGCCCGTTTACCCCGCCGCGGCAAGCGCGAACGGGTTGCCCTCGGAGTCCTTGCAGATCGTCCAGCGCTCGCCGGGGTGGATCACGGTCCCGCCGAGCTCGCTGACCCGGGCGGCCGTGGCCTCGATGTCGGCTACCTCGAAGTAGGGAAGCGAAGAGGAGTCGCCCGGTCCGGCGCCACGGTCGTGGATGCCGACGACGGCGGCCCCCACCCCACCCTCGCGGCTTCGGTCGCCTGCGGCGGCGGGGGCCCGAGCGACCCAGCCCTCGCCCTCCCCCGCTGCCCGCGGCTCGGGCTCGGTGCCGAGCACGCCGCCCCAGAAGCGGATCGCGCGCTCGGAGTCGTCGGCGGGGAACTCGACCAGTGTCAGGCGGGCGGTCACGGCGGTCACGATAGAGCCAGCGCGGCGCCGGCTGTCCGGCGCCCGGTCCGCTTGGCCAGGACGTGGTTTAGTGGGCGGCGAAGATGAACGCCGAATCCGACCAGCGTCACGCTGAGAAGGCCGCCCGGTTCCGAGAGTTGCACGAGGCCGGGACCTTCGTCATCCCCAACCCGTGGGATGCGGGCTCGGCCAGGGTGCTGGAGGGCCTCGGGTTCGAAGCTCTCGCGACGACGAGCGGGGGCTTCGCCTACACCCTGGGCCGGGCCGACGGCGAGGTGACCTTGGAGGAGGCCCTCGCCCACACCCGGCTGCTCGACCGCGCCTCCTCCCTGCCGGTCGCGGTCGACCTCGAGGACGGCTACGGGGCGGCCCCCGAGCAGGCGGCGGCGGCGATCACCGCGGCCGCCGGGGCGGGCGCCGTCGGCGGCTCGATCGAGGACTACAGCGCCGCCGGCGGCATCCACGAGCGCGGGGCCGCGGTCGAGCGGATCGTCGCCGCGGTCGAAGCGGCGCGGGCACTGCCGCACCCCTTCACCCTGACCGCACGGGCCGACAACTTCGTCCGCGGCAACCCCGACCTCGACGACACGATCGAGCGCCTCGTCGCCTTCGAGCGGGTCGGGGCCGACGTCCTCTACGCGCCACGCCTCCGCAGCATCGAAGAGGTCAGAGCCGTCTGCGACGCCGTCTCGAAGCCGCTCAACGTGCTCGCCCGCCGCGGGCTCACGGTCGCCGAGCTGCGTGAGGCGGGGGTGCGGCGGATCAGCCTTGGGAGCACGCTCGCGTGGACCGCGGTGAGCAGCTTCGTCGAGGCGGCCCGGATGATCCGCGACGAGGGCAGCTTCGCCGGCATCACCCCACCGCCGGCGGAGCTCGACGAGTGGCTCGAGGGGCCGGGTTCACAGCGCTCGTGAAGCGGCGGCTCTCCGGCATCGGCCAGGCCGCCGAATCGGCCCCGGGCCGTGCCCTCACCACGGGCGCGCAAGCTCGATGCGACAGCCCTCTACCCTGATGGGCGGGAGATGGCTTCGAGGGAACTTCATAGGGTGCCGGAGGACGTCCGTTCCTGGCTCGGAAGGGTGCTCGGGCCCGGTGAAGGCCACCCCGTGCCCGCCCGGCAACGGGCTCGCCGGCGGTGGATGCTCGCCTTCGCGGCGGTGGCCGGGATCATCGCGGTCGGCGTCCTCGGGTACTCGCTCGGGGCCTCGCGGCTGGGCGACGCCGAGACCGCCCAGCAGGCGGGGATGACCGCGGGAGAGCTGCGCGGCACCGCGGCCGGCTCCCGCGAGGGCTACGCGAGCGCGTTCCGGCCCGCCCGGGAGCAGGCCTACCGCGCGACCTACCGCAAGGCCTACACAGCCGCCTACCGCGCCGCCTTCGAGAAGGCGGATCTGCCGGCGCCGCGCCATGTCACGGTGCAGGGGCCGTGAGCGGGCCGGTCAACAGCAAGGTGATCGAGGACCTGCGCTGGCAGTGGCAGCGCGGCAGGCGCGCCGTCGGCGATTTCCGCAGCGGATTGGATCGCCGTCTGGTCATCGCCATCCTCGCCTGCCTGGTGGCCGCCGAGGCCGGCTTCGTCGGCTACCAGGTCGGGCACTCGGGCGGGGTCCGTGCCCCGGAGGAGACGGCGATCCGCAATCAGGCCTTCGAGGCATCGTTCGCCCTTGCCCGTACCGACGCGGTCGCATCCGCCCGAGACTCCGGGATGCATGCCGGGGTCCGGGCGGGGAGGCTCGCCGGCGAGCGCGACGGCACCCGGCTCGGCGAGCGCCGCGGCTCCGCCGCCGCCGAGCGCACCAAGCAGGCGATCGCCGAGCAGCGGGCCGCCGCCCGGGCGGCGGCTGCCGCGCGACGGCGCGCGAAGCAGGCGCAGGCGGCCACCCCGGCCGCGCCCACGTCAACTCCGACCCCAACACCCGCGCCGGCTCCGACCCCCGCACCCGCACCCGCCGCCGAGCCTGCCAATCCGACGCCCCAGCAGCCCTGCTTCGACGCGGCCGGGCACCCCTGCTGAGCGACGCCCGAGCTAGCCCCCGGCCTCGTTCTCGTCGGTGAGCGTGAAGCGGACTCCCTGGGCCCTGACGCGAAAGCGGTAGGAGACCCCGCCGCGAAGCGCGACCTGCCCGCTCCCGCGCAGCCGATAGCCGGGGAAGTGGGCCGAGAAGCTGCAGGCGAACGCGCTGCGGCTGCGCCGCCGGCACTTCACCCGCAGCGACTTGACGACCCGGCGGGCGAAGCCGTGGCGCCGCAGCGCGGTCGCGATCGTGCGGCGGGCGACCGGCGCCCGCAAGCGCGGTGAGCGAACGACCCGGAAGCCGACCGTGGCGACCGTCCCGGCGTTGCCGCTCTCGTCGGTGGCCCGGATCGAGATCGTGTGCTGCTTGCCCTTGCCGCCCTTCGACTTCGCCTTGATCCTGTACGGCGACTCGCAGGGCCTGTACCTGGCCTTGTCGAGCTTGCACGTGAACGCCGCGCCCGCCTCGGAGCTGAACTCGACCTTGACCCTGACCTTCTTGCCCTTGGTCTTGATCTTCCGCTTCGGCTGCTTCGTGATCGCCGTGTCGGGACCGGTCGTGTCGGGGGGGCCGGTGGTGTCGACGGTGAAGCTGCGGCTCGCCGGGACGCCGGTGTTCGACAACGCGTCGCTGGCCCGGACCTCGAAGGTGTGGGGTCCGTCGGCGAGCGGGCCGGTGGTGTGGTTGTCGCCCGGCCCCGAGCAGGCCGCGAAGGGGTCGGCGTCGATCCGGCACCGGAAGGTCGCCCCGGGCTCGGAGGAGAAGCCGAAGGTCGGCGTGTTGTCGGCGGTCGGGCCGCTCGGGCCGGAGTCGATCGTCGTTGTCGGCCCGAAGGTGTCGACGCTGAAGCTCCGGCTGACGGGGGCGCCGGCGTTCGACAGCGCGTCGACGGCCCGGACCTCGAAGGTGTGGGGTCCGTCGGTGAGCGGGCCCGCGGTGTGGGACGGGCCCGGGCCCGAGCAGGCCGTGAACGGGTTGGCGTCGACCCGGCACTGGAACGTCGCCCCGGGCTCGGAGGAGAAGGTGAAGGTCGGCGTGTTGTCGGCGATCAGGCCGGTCGGGCCGGAGTCGATCGTCGTGGATGGCCCGGTGGCGTCGACGGTGAAGCTCCCGGCTGGTCGGGGGCTCGCCGGCGTTGGAAAGCAGCGTCGATGGCCGCGGACCTCGAAGGTGTGGGGTCCGTCGGCGAGCGGGCCGGTGGTGTGGGAGTCGCCGGGCCCCGAGCAGGCTGCGAAGGGATCGGCGTCGACCCGGCACTCGAAGGTTGCCGGCTCATCGGCGGAGAACGTGAAGGTCGGCGTGTTGTCGGCGGTCGGGTCGGTCGGGCCGGAGTCGATCGTCGTGATCGGGGCCGATGGTGTCGACGGTGAAGGTCTCGCTCGCCGGGGTCGGGTCGGGTTCCGGGACGGCGTCGATCGCCCGGACCTCGAAGGTGTGGGGTCCGTCGACGAGCGGGTCGGTGGTGTGGGTGTTGTCGGGGCCCGAGCAGGATGCGAAGGGATCGGCGACGTCGACCTTGCATTCGAAGGTCGCCGTGGGATCGTCCGGGGAGGAGAACTGAAACGTCGGCGTCGGGTTGTTGGTCACGCCGATCGGATCGGAGTCGATCATCGTGTCGGGGGCCGCGAGGGCGCTCGGCGCCAGCAGCAGGCTCAGCAGCCCGGCGGCCAGCAGCGCCGCCCGGAAGCAGCTCTTTCGCGAGTCCTCGATCCGAAACCTCATCCGTTATTCAACCCACTCATCCGTTATTCAACCCAAGCAGCGAGCCTACTGCCAGCGAGCTGCCCGATCCAGATAGAACCATCGAGCTCGAGCCGGGCAGGGCGGAAGCCCGGCAGCGCAGCGGAGCGGCTAGCGGTCGTACCGGGCGACGGCGAAGTCGGGACCAAGACCAAAGCCACCGCGACCGCGAATTTCGGACCGATGCCTGCCTGTCCCATCAATGCCTTCACGTGGCGACTGAAACAGGTGGATCTCGCGATAGTTGCGAAGCTGCCTGCCTCAGCCGCCGGACGGCGTCTGCTGCTGCCTCCGCCGTGGCATCGATCATCTGGTCATCGCGAGGGACGACGACACTGGGGCGGATGAGCATATGGTCGTCTACGTCTGCCAGACCACTCAACTTGGGGAAGCCGCGCACGAAGGCACAGCCGAAGATCCAGACCCCGAAGGTGACACAGGGGTTCAATAGGATCGCTGGATGACGACCCGTCGATTCATCGCAGGTCTGACCCTGGCGATCGCGCTGGCGATAGCGGCGGGGTGCGGAGGCAGCAGCAACACGACGATCATCAACCAGACCGTCACGGCGCCCGCTACCGATGAAGTCGTACCCGGTGGGTCGACTACCCCGACCGGCGCAACCAACGCACCGGTGATGATGGACTTCGGCAGCCAGGAATTCACCGAGCCCGCTGAGTTCTCGTTCTCCGTGAACGGCGACCTGACGGCAGGTGATCTTCAGTGGTCAGGATGGGGCGAGCCGACAGCGCAAGCGGATGGTCAGCTGGCCTTTCGCGACTATCCCAGCACGAAGCGGGTCGAAATCCCCGGCACGGTGACCGTCAGCCGCCTAAAGGAGTGCAAGGGCAAGAACTACTACACCCGCGTTTCCTTCGACTACGGCTCAGGGGCGCCGTTCGATCCAAACGTCCCGGACCTTCCCACGCCCTGCGACTGATTGATGCGGCGGACGAGCTCGACAACTTTTGCGGAAATAGCAGCCTTCCCCCTGCGCGATCCTTGCGATGTTTGTCATCGAGGTGTTTTCTGGATACAGGAGCGAGGAGAGCCTTTCGAGAGAAAGGAGCCACATGCATCAGGATTCCTATCGAGCGGCGATTCTCCAGATGCTGCGCCAGGGAAAGTCGCTCGCCCATATCGAAGACGAAATCGAGCTCATGCCGATCAGCGAGGATGCCAAGGCTTGGCTCTGGCTGATCGCCTACTCGGGCCGGCCGCGGAAGGGGCGGGACCCGCTCCACGAGTCAGTCGTACCACTCGGCTGACCTCAGCTGTCGCCTCGTCCTGCTTCGGGAGACGCCGGTCTCTGCGCCACCAAGATCACCGCGCCGGCCCCTGCTACGCGTCCTTGACGATTAGCCTTCGCTGCATGAAGCGACTGCGGCGCTGATGGCGCGAGGCGGTGCCACTTGGGAAGCGAGGCAAGGCGTCGGGAAATCTTGGCTGGTCTTGGTGGGCTGGGTCGTACCGATGGTCATCCTCAGCATGGCCCTGGCCGCACCTGCGAGCGCCTTCGATCCGCCTCCAACCAGGCATATGACAGGGGGGCGAGTTCTCGTCGTTGGGGATTCCCACACATGTGTAGCCGGTGCAGGTCGTCAGTACCCACACTGGGATACAAACTGCCGCGGGGGTCGAGACTCCACCGAGGGCGTCAAAGTGCTTCAGCGGTCGATACGGAGGCGCCACCGCGCGGTCGTATTCGATCTGGCTACCAACGATTGGTACAACCCTGCTGCAGTGTCCGGAAACCTGCGAGCAGTCAGGAAGATCGTGGGCAATCGGAAAGTGGTTCTCGTCACTTCATACATGCTGAATGACGTTCTTCAGGAGGGCGTAGTTGCCGTCGACCACTCAATTCACCGCTTCGCCCGACGTCACTCTCGGCAGGTACGGGTGGTCGAGTGGGGCGCATACGCCGCATCTCACCAGTGGATCTTCAACGCGTCCGGAGTTCACTTCACGACTCGGGGCTACCTGAAACGAACCAAGGTGATCGTCAGGAAGACCAAGCACATCATGCGCAACCTCAGAGACCGCTGACGGCATAGGCAGCGCTGTCCATCGGGGCTGAATCCGCATGACGGCGAGATTCCTTGGCGAACTCAGCATTGCGGCGGCGGAAGCACTCGTCACACCGCTTCTGGTCCCTGCAGCTCTCAGGCGGTAGCTGGACCCCGGTCCTGCCTGGAGGCGGAGGGGCCTCAAGCCGCATGGACAAGCGCGACACCGCTTGGTCAAGCCAAAGGCGCCTACCGGAGTCGAACCGGTGTAAACGGCTTTGCAGGCCGCTGCGTAGCCACTCCGCCAAGGCGCCGAGCGACGGCAAGGGTACCCCCTTGTGCCGGACTCGACGCCGCAGGTAGATTGGCGCCGATGGATTCCTCCCGGGCCCGGCGCATCACCCTGCTCGCGGTGCTGGTCGTCGCGGCCGTCGCGGCGGCGTTCGCGGCCGGTGCCGAGGCGAAGATCAAGCGCTGCAACGGGCAGCGGGTGCTCTGCAACCAGCCCTTCAACGAGGTCGTGCTGGCCGGCGCCCACAACGCGATGTCGACGCAGTCGCTGGGCTGGATCCTGCCGAACCAGTCGATCGCGATCCCCGACCAGCTCCAGTTCGGGATCCGGGCGCTGCTCATCGACACCTACTACGGCCGCGCCGGCAGCGACGGGATCGTCGCCAACGTCGAGCGCGGCGCGGAGGGCGCCCGGACCTACCTCTGCCACGTCTACTGCCAGCTCGGATCGTCGCGGCTCGCGCCGATGCTGCGGCAGATCCGCCGGTTCCTGCGCAATCACCCCCACAACGTGCTGCTGATCGACAACGAGGACTACATCGCCCCCGCCGCCTTCGCGCGGGCGATGCGGCGCAGCAAGCTGCTCGACTTCGTCTATCAGGGCCCGACCGACGAGTGGCCGACGTTGCGACAGATGATCAGGACCCGTCAACAGGTCGTGATGCTCGCCGACAACGACGCCGGCAGCTACGACTGGTACCACCGGACCTACCAGGGGATCCTCCAGGAGACGCCGTACACGTTCGCCCACCCCGAGGATCTCACCGACCCCGCCAACTGGAAGGCCAGCTGCGGCCCCAACCGCGGCGACGTGACCGGCTCGATGTTCCTGATGAACCACTGGTCGCCGCCGACCCCACCGGCCGAGCCCGACCTCGAGAAGTCGGCGAAGGTGAACGCCCGCAGCGTCATCGCCGGCCGCGCCGAGAAATGCGCCCAGGTGCGCGGGCGGCTGCCCTCGATCATCGCCGCCGACCAGGTCACGGCGGGCGATCTGATCGGCGCCGTACGCGACCTCAACGGCATCGCCGCGCAGACGCCGGGGCCGTGATCGCGATCCGGGCGGGCCGCACCTCGGCGCTCGCCTACCGCGAGGCGCTGCCGGCCGGCGAGCCCCACCCCTCCCCCGTCCTCTGCCTGCACGGATTCCCGGAGACGTCGGTGATGTGGCGACGACTGCTCGCCGCCGCCGGCGACGCCGGCTTCCGGACGCTCGCGCCGGATCTGCCCGGCTCCGGGGACTCGCCGGCCGGCGATCCGAACAGCTGGGAGCAGCTCGTCGCCGCGGTCGAGGCCTTCGCCGCCGAGCTCGACCTGCCGCCGGTCGTGCTCGTCGTCCACGACTGGGGCGGGTTGATCGGCCTGCGCTGGGCCTGCGAGCACCCGGAGCGGATCGCGGCGCTGGTGATCGCCGACTCCGGCTTCTTCCCGGACGGCAAGTGGCACGGAATGGCGGCCGGGCTGCGAGCGGCCGGCACCGGCGAGGAGCTGCTCGAGGGCCTCGACCACGACTCGTTCGCGGCGATGATGACGGCGATCTCGCCGCCGATGGAGCCGGCGGCGATCGACGAGTACTGGCGCTCGCTCGCGACCGCCGAGGGGCGCCGGGCGACGCTCGAGATGTACCGCTCCGGCGACTTCGAGAAGCTCGCCCCGCACGAGGGCGCCCTCGGCCGGCTCGGCGTGCCGACGCTGATCCTCTGGGGCGAGAACGACGAGTTCGCGCCCGTCGCCGGCGCCCATCGCTTCCACGATGAGATCCCCGGCTCCGAGCTGCGGGTGTTCGCCGGCGCCGGCCATTTCCTCTTCGCCGACGCCCCGACCGAGAGCGTCGCCGCGGTCGTCGACTTCCTCGAAAGGATCGCCCCCGAAACCTGAGGCGGGATCGATGTTTGACCTTCTCGATCGGGGGGTATCGGCCCCCCGTCAGGCGGTGTGCATCCGGTTCCCGGCCCTCTCCCTCGGGTCCGATCAGATCCGCCTGTAGCGGACGAGTCGCCAATCTCAGTTGCTGCTGCGGGCGACTCGTCTGCTCCTGTCAGGTGCCCGCGGAACGCTAGTCGAAGATCGCTTCCCAACGCTCGGTTCCTCGGCAGTGGGTGCTGTCGGGCGGCTCGGGACCGCGCATGGTCAGCGTCCCGCTCGCCTTGGCCCCCCACTGAGAAAAGGAGCCGTCGAGCGTCGTCGTGAAGCCCTCGCGCCGGTTGGTCACCCGGATGTGGAACCTGCCATGGCTGACCTCGACGTCCCGATCTCGGAGGAGAAAGGAATCACCTGCGACTGACCCGCGGTTCTTAGGCCGCGGCCGCGGTCACAGCCCCCAGCGACCGGCGCGCGCCGACTTGCTCGCTTCTTGCCCGAAACGAAAGTCTTGTGAGAGGATGGCACTCCCATCGACGATCGGAGAGCAGATGCCCAGCGCCAGGGACGTGATCCTCAAGCACATCGACGCGGTCAACGGCCGGGACAGCGACGCGGATCCGTGGGCCGCCGATGCGGAGATGACAGCGCCGGGCGCCCAGGTGAGCGGCCGCGACGATGTCATCGGTTTCCTCGCCGTGTTCCAGGAAGCGTTCCCGGACCTCCGCCTCGAGACCGAGCAACTCCTCACCGACGGTCCGGCCGCAGCGGCCGAAGGGATGCTCACGGGTACCCATGATGGTGTGCTCCACACCCCCGACGGCGATGTAGCACCGACAGGACGAGCCGTTGAGCTCCGGTGGGCGGCGGTTTACCTCACCGACGGCGACACGCTGAAGTCCGAGCACCTGTTCTTCGACCAGATGGACTTCCTCGGCCAACTCGGTCTCCTCCCCGGCTAGCGCCGGAGAGCCCCCCAGCGACCGGCGCGCGCAAGGGTTCGCGATAGGCTCGCGCCAATCGATCGGAGGAGGCTTGTATGCGTTCATCCCTGCTCATCGCCGCCGTAGCAGTCTTTGCCCTCGCCCTGCCCGCTATGTCAACCGGCACTGTCTCGGCCCGCGCCTTCAAGCAGTGCGGCGACTACCCCTCTCGCTTCACCTACAACTTGCGCGTCGAGGGGGTTGGATGCAAACAGGGCAAGAGAGTCTCGAGGCGCTACTACCGTGCCACGGTGAAGCAGCAAGACGATGACGTCAGCTTCCGATCCTGGCGGTGTCGATCAAAGAGCTACGGCGACGGCGGGAACGTGAAATGCAAGCGTGGCTCCCGCGACGAAGTCCGATTCGCGATGGGTGGATAGCGGCTAACTAGTCCCGCCGACCGCCGACTCAACCTCGTCAGCGGAGTTGCTCACCGGGGCCGCCGCCTGCGCCTCGCCCCCCAGCGACTCGCGCGCGCAGCAGTTTGATCTAGGGTCCTTGGGCATGCCGAACATCGGACCTCTAGAGATGCTGATCTTCGTGATCCCGCTGCTCTGGATTCTTCCTTGCTACCTCGTCGCGAAGTACGCAGAGGGCAAGGGACAGAGCTTCGCCGCGTTCATGATCATCGGTCTGGTCGTCGGCTGGGTGATCACCGGGATCGTCGCCCTGGTCCTTCGCGACCGGACGCCGCCACCGGCTCCCGACCGACCGAGCTAGTCCCCCTCGCGCCCCCGATCGGAGGGCGGCTCGTGAACCGTCTGGGCCACTACCGGGCCACGGCCCGAACGGGGCCAAGCCGACGAATGGCCTGGCGATCGGAAGCGGCTGATGGGATTCGAACCCACGACCTTCTGCATGGCAAGCAGACGCTCTAGCCAGCTGAGCTACAGCCGCACGGTCGCGGCAGTATAGCCTCCGCGGGCGAGGCCACCCGGGGCTCGGGAGTCAGTCGCCGCCGTCGAGCGCCTCGTTGACGAGCCGGTCCGCCTCGGCGTTGAGCTCGCGCTTGACGTGGCGGATCGACCAGTCGTCGAAGTCGGCGAGGGCCGCCTTGGCGGCGGCGTGGAGCGGCTTCATGTTCGGGTCCTTGACCTTGTACTCGCCCCGGACCTGCTTGACGATCAGCTCCGAGTCGCCGACCAGGTCCAGCTCGGTGGCGCCGAGGGCGGCCGCGCGCTCGATCCCGAACAGCAGCGCCCGGTACTCGGCGACGTTGTTGGTCGCCCGGCCGATCACCGTTCCGGCGCTGTCGACGACCTCGCCGTCGGCGTCGCTGACGACGGCGGCGATCGCCGCCGGGCCGGGGTTGCCCCGCGACCCGCCGTCGACGTGAACGGTGAGCCTCACCCTTCCTCGGACGGTGTCGACGAGGCGGTCTTCTCCTCGAGCGTGCCGTCGGCGGCGACCATCAGGTTCCAGGCGCGGTCGGCTGATCCGAGCTGCTCGATCGTCTCGCCCTTGCCGGACTCGCGCACGTCGTGACCGCGGCCCGACGCCGCGACCTCCCACTGGTACCAGGTGAGCTCCCAGGCGATCGTCAGCCGGACGAGATCGGCGTCGTCGTTGCCCCTGCGGGCCAGCCCCGTCGCCCGTGGCGGGCCCAGCGTCCGGGTCAGCCCGGCGACGGTCCGGCGGTGATCGGAGTGGTTGAAGGCGTAGAGGGCGTCGGCGACGCTCGTGCCCGTGGGCGCGGGCGGCGCCGGGTCGGGTTCCGGCTCGTAGTCACGGATCGGCGCCGGCGCCGGCGCCCGGGGACGCGGCGCCGGGTCGGGGTCGGCCGCAGCCTGCTGGCGCCGCGACAGCAGGCCGCCGAGGACCCCGACGCCGCGACTACGGCGGCGATCCCGGCCCGCCGCTGAGTCGCCGGCCGCCTCGGCCTCGTCGGGGCGGAGCCATCCCGCAGCCTCCGCCCGCGGCTTGCAGAGCTCGCAGACCTCGATCGCCTCGCCGTCGCGGGTCAGGAAGGCGATCGGCCGTTCGCCGGGGAGCAGCCGGCGTCCACAGACGGCACAGGTTGGGTCGGGCTGATCCTCGTCGAACATCGGGGCGCAGGTTAGATCACGAGCTTGCGGTACCCCGGGCGTGACGCCGGCGGCGGCATCGGCCGCTCAGGCCGCGTTCTGGAGGTGCGAGCGCATCCCCAGCACGGCCTTGGTGTGGAGCTGGGAGACGCGCGACTCGGTGACACCGAGGACGTCGCCGATCTCGCGCAGCGTCAGGGTCTCGTAGTAGTAGAGGGCGATCACGAGGCGCTCGCGGTCGGGCAGCGCCTCGATCGCGTCGGCCAGCCGGTCCTTGAGCTCGACGGTGTCGATCGCCTCCTCGGGGTCGACGGCGTTCGGGTCGCGAATCGTGTCGAGCAGCGAGACCTGGCCGCCGTCGGCGTCGGAGACCGTCCAGAGGTCGTCGAGGGCGAGCACCGAGGAGTTGGCGATCTCGAGCAGCGTCGTCCGGAAGTCGTCGACGGAAATGCCGAGCTTGGCGGCCATCTCCTCCTCGCTCGGCGCCCGGCCGAGCTTGTTCTCGAGCTGCGAGTGGACCTTCTCGACGTCGCGAGCCTTGGCCCGGACCGAGCGCGGGACCCAGTCGAGCGAGCGCAGCTCGTCGATGATCGCGCCGCGGATCCGCGACACCGCGTAGGTCTCGAACTTGATCTCGCGGTCGAGGTCGAAGCGCTCGATCGCGCCGATCAGGCCGATCAGGCCGTAGGAGATCAGGTCCCCCTCCTCGACGTGCGCGGGCAGGCCGGAGGCCATCCGGCCGGCGACGTACTTGACGAGCGGCGAGTAGGCGACGACGAGTCGCTCGCGGGCTCGTTCGTCGCCCTCCTCCTTGCAGCGACGCCAAAGCTCCTTGAGCTCCACCGCTTTGACGTTGGTTTCCATTCAGAGCTTCCTCGCGCCCATACGTTAGTTCAGGACCAGGTCACGCACGCGGGTGGGCCCCCGCGTAGGCGTCCCGCAGCCGCCCCGGCTCGACCCGGGTGTAGATCTGCGTCGTCGAGATGCTGGCGTGGCCGAGCAGCTCCTGGATCGAGCGCAGGTCGGCGCCGCCCTCGAGCATGTGGGTCGCGAACGAATGGCGCAGCGCGTGCGGCGAGACCCGCCCGGCGATCGCCGCCTCGTCGACCCAGCGGCCGAGCCGCCTCGTCACGTCCGAAGGCGACAGCCGCCGGCCGCTCTTCGAGATCAGCAGCGCCCGCTCGCCGGGGTCGCCCGTCAGCGCCGGCCGGAAGCGCTCCAGATAGCGCCCCACGGCGCGCTGCGCGGGCTCGCCGAGCGGCACGATCCGCTCCTTGCCGCCCTTGCCGCGGACGCGGACGGTCTCGGCGTCGAAGTCGATCGAGTCGAGGTCGAGTGCGACGAGCTCCGCGCAGCGCAGCCCCGCGGAGTAGGCGAGCTCGAGCATCGCCCGGTCGCGGGCGTCGAGCGGCGTCGCCGCCGGAATCCGCTCGAGCAGCCGGCGTGCCTGGTCGCGGTCGAGGACCCGCGGCAGTCGCGAGGCCGACTTCGGGTTCGGCAGCAGCTCGGCCGGGTTCTGGGCGGCGGCGCCGGAGCGGGTCAGGAAGTCGAAGAGCCCGCGGGCGGCGGCGAGCTTGCGTCCGATGCTGGAGCGCTCGAGGCCGCGGCCGGCAAGCGCCGCCGCGTAGCCGCGCAGCCGCCGGTAGTCGAGCTCGCGCGGGTCGGCGATGCCTGCCCCGACCGCCCACACGGCGAGCTCGTGGAGGTCGGCGGAGTAGGCCCGCAGCGTGTTCGGGGAGAGCTGCCGAGCGGTCAGCTCGCGCTCGTAGCCGATCAGCGCCGACTGCCAGGCAGGCGAGATCTCGACCTGCGGCCGGCTCTTCGGAACGGTTGTCATGGGACCCGATTCGCCCTCCCTCTCCACGCCCCTGCCGGCGGCGGCGATTCTGCCGATTCCGCCGGACCTCAGCCGATGTAGATCGGCGTCCCGACGTCGACGCGGTCGTAGAGGTCGATCACGTCGGAAACCGCCATCCGCACGCAGCCGTGCGAGGCGGCGCTGCCGAGCGAAGAGGTGTCGGAGGTCCCGTGGATGCCGGCGCCGTTGTAGATCCCCATCCAGCGCGCCTTCAGGGGGTTGTCGGGCCCGGGCGGGATCGACTGGCCCGCCAGGCTCCCGGCCCAGTCGGAGTCGGGCACGTTCCAGACCGGGTCGACCTGCTTGTCCTGGATCGCGTAGAGCCCGGCCGGGGTGTCGAAGCCCTGGGCGCCGATCGCGACCGTGTACTGCTTGTCGAGCTTCAGGTTCTTGTAGAGCGACAGCGTGAAGTTGGAGCGGTCGACGACGAGGTAGGTCGGGTACTTGTCGGCGACCTCGGCCGTCGTAACGCTCGGCTTGACCTTCTCGGCCTCGGCCTTGACGGTCCGCTCGGCCGGATCCTCGAGCGCCTTCTCGACGTCGCTGCGGAGGACCTCGGAGTCGAGCTTGCGGCCGGGCTTGGAGGCGACCGGGACGAGCTTGCCGCCGCTCGGCTTGACGCTGGCGTCGACCGGGCTCTGATCGATGTTGTCGGCGATGTGGGAGACGAAGTGGTCGACGGCGTCCTTGTCGTAGGAGATCTTCGGCGTGATCTCCTCGTCGACCTGGCCGCCGCTCAGCGCCCGCCAGGTCCGGCCCGGCAGGCCTCCCTGCTGCGACACCGCGAGCGCCTCGTCGACGGTACGGTCGACGTCGGCGGTGAGGTTGCTCTCGTGCGGGGTCAGCGTGAACTTGTCGTCCCCGTACTTGACCGTGACGGTCTCGCTGATCGGGTCGAGCAGGTTCGTCTTCACCTGCCGGCGGGCGGCCGAGGCATCGAGGCCGCCGACGTCGATCCCGCCGATCGTGACGCCCTCGGCGATCGTGTCCTGGCGGGAGGTGTCCCAGAGGTAGACGAGCAGGGCTGCGACGATCGCCGTGAAGACGATCGCGACCAGGGATATCTGTGCCTTGCGCCCCATTGAAAGAAGAGATACCGGCGCGGCCGCGTTGCCGCCACGGCGCTTCGCTTTCTGAAGTGTAGGCAGGTCATCGGCCGGGCGAAACCGACCTCGAGCGATGCAACCGCGGTTGCGTGCCGCCGGGCGACCCGAAGCTCAGATACCGAACGGCTCGCGGGCGGTGCCGGTCTCCTCCGGCTCCGGCGGCTCCGGCGGTCGCGCCAGCGGGCTGCGGTGCAGGAACCGCTCGACCTCGCCCTCGTAGGTGTAGGAGGACTCGACGCCGCTGAGGATCGGCCGCAGACGCAGGTGCTCGGAGAAGGCGAGCACGGCCTCCCGGGTCGTGTAGCCGTATCCGAAGCCGCTCGCCTTGTAGCGCCGGTTGTCGAGTCCGCGCCCGAAGCGCATCAGGTTGAGCATCTCGGGCGGGATCTGCACGCCGAGCGCCCGCAACGGAGCGGTGAGGATGCCGGTCCCCCACGGCGGCAGCACCGGCAGCGGCCGCTTGCCGAGCAGCCCGATCATCTCCGACAGCGCCAGGACGCCGTCGGCGGCGACGTTGAAGACGCCGGGCAGCGGGTTGACGGCGGCATGCTCGAGGGCGTGGACGACGTCGTCCTCGTGGACGAACTGCAGCCGCGGGTCGAAGCCGGCGATCATCGGCACCAGCGGCAGCGCGAAGGTGCGCGCGAACGAGGTGTTGACGTCGGGCCCGAGCACGTTGGCGCAGCGCAGCACGGTGACGTCGACGTTCGCCTGCTTGTTGGCGAAGTCGATCACCGAGGCCTCGGCCTCGACGACGTCGCGCTCGATCGCGTTCGTCGGCGGCTGCGAGCGCGACATCGCTTCCGTGAAGAACGCCGGATCGGTCTGCGCCGCCCCGTAGACGTGCCCCGAGGACTTGAAGATGAACTTGCGGACCGGCGAGGCCTCGCCGGCGCAGGCGGCGAGCAGGTTCATCGTCCCGATCACGTTGCCCTCGTGCGCCTGCTGGCGCGAGGTCGTGATCGAGTCGACGACGAGGCGGGCGTCGATGACGGTGTCGATCCGCGCCGCGCGGACGATTCGCTGGATCAGGCTGTGCTGGTTGGAGACCTTGACGAACTCGGTGCGCTCGAGCTCGCGGGTCGGGTCGCGGGAGTCGACGCCGACGATCGCCTCGACCTCGGCGAACGACTCGAGCGACTGCGCGAGCCGGCCGCCCCAGTAGCTCGACAGGCCGGTGATCAGGACCCGGCGCCGCTGCGGGCGATCGGCGACGACCTCGACGCCGTCGCTCATCCGAGCCAGACCGACTTCCGGCGCGCGACCATCTCGTGGAGGTTCTCCTGGATCCGCGCCCTGACCTCCTGCGCCACCGACTGCACCAGCGCCTTGTCCTCGGCCGGCTCGGCGCCCATCTGCGTCGTGTCGATCGGCTCCAGGAAGCGGATCTTGAACTTGGCCGGCAGGTAGCCGAGCATCCCGGCCGGGCCGAGCCACGGGAAGGTCGGGGTGAGCGGGAAGTAGATCAGCCCGGTCGCCTTCTGGAGCAGCTTCGATCGGGCGAAGACCGGGGCCGCCTCCTCGGCGCCGACGACGCAGACGGGGACGAGCTTGGCCTCGGCCCGCATCGCCGCCTCGACGAAGCCGCCGCGGCCGAACCGCTGCACCCGGTAGCGGTCCTTGACGAGCTTCTCGGTCCCCTTCCGGCCCTCCGGGAAGACGAGCACGAGCTGTCCCTCGTCGTAGAGCAGCCGGTGGACGTTGGCCGGATGCGCGGGCACGCAGCCGATCTTCGGCAGCAGCGCCGAGAAGCCCGGGTAGCCCTTGAAGAAGTGCTCGACGGTCATGTACATCGGCCGCGGATCGGGGTGCTCGTCGCGGATCGCCTTGCCGATCATCGCCGCGTCGGGAGGCAACGCGCCGGCGTGGTTGGAGACGAGCAGGGCGCCGCCCTCGCCGGGAACGTTCTCGATGCCCTCGACCTCGCAGCGGAACCAGTAGCGGTAGAAGAACTCGACGAGGGTCGCGTCGAAGACACCCTCGACCCGCTCCGAGCGCCCCCAGTCGTCGATCCGCCGGTCCGGTTCGATCGCCGGCAGCAGCGACCGCATCCGGTCGGGCGACGATACGTCGAGCTCTCCCCCGGCCTCCTCGTCGAGCTCGGGGCCTGGGGCGAGCGATGTGTGCCTCGGGGCCATCGCGGAATCATCGCACCTGAACCCGGGCGGTTGCGGGCCTGCGGACTAATCTCCGCAGGGTGAGCTTCCAGCGACCGGCGAGCGCGGGCGAGCGGCAGCGAACGCCGCGGGCCGTCACCTACCCGTACCGGCGGATCGCGGCCGTCGAGGCGACCCCGGCGGACGGGCCCGATCCCTATGGGGACCCCGACCCGGAGTGGCTGAAGATCGACTGGCAGGGGCACCTCGGGACGCTCGATGTCGGCGGCGCCCGGATCAACTACGCCGAGATCGGCTCCGGCCCGGCGACGATCATCTTCGTCCACGGCCTCGGCGGCTGCTGGCAGAACTGGCTCGAGAACATGCCGCGGATGGCGGCGCTCGGCTACCGCGCGATCGCGTTCGACCTGCCCGGCTTCGGTGCCAGCCCGATGCCGCCGTGGCCGATCTCGATTCCCGCCTACGGCGGGCTGCTCGGCGATCTCCGCGCTGCGCTCGGCGTCGGCGCCTGCACGCTCGTCGGCAACTCGATGGGCGGGTTCATCGCCGCCGAGGTCGCGGTCGGCGAGCCCGAGTGGGTCGACCGGCTCGTCCTCGTCTCCTCGGCCGGGATCAGCCACGCGACGATGCGCCGCGGCCCGGTCGTCGCCGGCGCCCGGATCAGCGTCGCGACGAACCCGCTGCTGCGCCGGGTCGACCTCGTCTCGATGAGGCGGCCGGGGCTGCGACAGCTCGCCTTCGGCAAGGTGATGCGGCACCCGGAGCGGCTGCCCCGCGAGCTGCTCGTCGAGTTCATGACCCCGGCGCTCGGAGCGCCCGGGTTCATCGCCGCCGCGGCGGCGCTGACCGGCTACGACCTGCTCGATCGGCTCGAGCGGATCCGGGTGCCGACGCTGGTCGTCTGGGGTCGCGACGACCTCGTCGTGCCCGCCGCCGACGCGGCCGGGTTCGTGGAGCGGATCAGCGGCGCCGAGCTGGTCGTCTTCGCCGACTGCGGGCACGTGCCGATGGCGGAACGCCCGGCTCGGTTCAACCGCCTCCTCGCGCGGTTCTGCGAGACCGCACATGGCTGATCGGTCGCTGAGCCGCTGCGTCGAGCGGATCTGTGGCGAGCCGGCCGGCTCGCTGCCCGACGATCCGCTCGCGCTCGGCGAATGGCTGGCGGCGGCCGGCCTGAAGCTCGTTCCCGTCGCCGACCCGGCCGAGTTCACGATGGCCGGCTCGTTCATCGCCGACTGGGGCGACGGCTGGACGGTCTCCTTCGGCGTTCCGCCGGGGCCGATCTGGATGCCCTCGACGTCCACCGCGGCGGGCGGGAGCATCGAGGCGGCCCTGGTTCTGGCGCCGCTGGAGCCGGTCCGCCGGGCCCGCGCCGAGCGTCCGGCGTCTCCCGGCACCGTGGTCGCGATCGCCGTCGCGACCGCCGCGGAGGCGCCGATGCAATCCCTGCAGAGCGCATCGGCGCTGGCCGGTCGTGGGCTCGAGGGCGACCGCTACGCCGACGCGGCGGGGACCTTCTCGACGAACCCGGGCGGCGGCCGTGACCTGACCCTGATCGAGTCGGAGGCCCTCGACGCGCTCGCGGCCGCGGGGATCCCGATCGGCCCGCTCGAGGCACGCCGCAACCTCGTCGTCACCGGCATCGACCTCGACGGGCTGATCGGGCGCCGGTTCCGGATCGGTGCAGTCGAATGTGCCGGAGCCCGGCGCTGCGAGCCCTGCGCGCACCTCGAACGGCTGACGAAGCCCGGCGTCCTCGGCGGGCTCGTCCATCGCGGCGGCCTGCGCGCCGACATCGTCGCCGGCGGCGAGATCTCCGTCGGCGACGAGGTCGTCGCCCTCGGTGAGAACCCTCGCTAGCGGCGTTTGACGATCGAGAGCAGCGCCTCGGGGATCCGGCGCCGCGATCCGTCGAGCGCGTCGGCGAGCGCCGCCGCCGTCTCCGGCCCGTGCATCCCGGTGCCGTGGCCGGTCAGCAGATGCTCGGGCGCGAAGGCGGCGAGCCGGCGCGGCGGCGTCAGCCGCAGCATCGGGTGGATGCCGATCGGCTCCGAGCCGGCCCGGAAATAGGGCGCCGTGCCGACCGCCTCGGGGACGATCAGCGCCCGGTCGGCGGGTGAGTGGATCGCGACCTCCTTCCAGAATCGGTTGTCGACGACCTTGACGGCCTCCAGGCCGCTGCCGGAGATGCCCCCGAACGGGAGCCGGTGCAACGGCGCGCCGTGGCGGTCGGCGAGCTTCGCGCAGTCGCGCTCGTGACGGTCGAGGAGCTGCAGGACGCCGGCGATCTCCCCGGTCGTGGCGACCGACGCGATCCGTTCGTCGAGGCCGGGAACGTCGACCGGATCGACGATCCAGACGCCGCCATCGGCGCCGCCGAGGCGGACGACGTGGCTCGCCCGCTGCATCATCTCTGCGGAGTCGGCGAGCCAGGAGACGCCGAGCGAATGCTCCTCGAAGACCGGGCCGCTCATCGGCTCCCAGCCTACGCGAGCGGATGCAGCCGCGCCCTCCATCCCCTCATCCTCCCGGTGTTGAGTAGCTGCCACGGATGTCGGAACTCCGGTTCCGCAATAGGTTCTTTGGGTGATGGCAATCGTCCGGTGTCCAGCCTGTGGCAAAGCGACTTTCGTCGTCGGCAACCGCAGCAAGTCGAAGGCCGGCTGCTCACGCTGCGGGAGGCCGTTCGCAGACGTCGACAAGCTGGCCCGCTCCGATCGCGGCTCGCTCGAGGTCCGCGTTCGCGAGCAGCTCTACGGCTCGCACGGGCTGAACCGCCCGCGCCGTCCCTAGGACGTGACGGCGCCCACCGAGGCGCTCGAGACGCTGTTCGCGTACTTGGCCATCACGCCGCCGGCGAAGGCCGGCTCGGGAGCCTCGTAGGCGGCGACGCGGGCGGCGATCTCCTCGTCGCTGAGGTCGACGTCGACCGTCCGCGCAGCGACATCGATCGTGATCGTGTCGCCCTCGCGGACCGCCGCGATCGGACCGCCCTTGACGGCCTCCGGCGCGACATGGCCGATCATCAGGCCGCGGGTCGCCCCCGAGAAGCGGCCGTCGGTGATCAGCGCGACATCCTCGCCGAGGCCACTGCCGACGATCGCCGCCGTGACCTGGAGCATCTCGCGCATGCCGGGGCCGCCGGTCGGGCCCTCGTTGCGGATGACGATGATGTCGCCGGGGTTGATGGCGCCGGCCTTGACGGCCGCGAAGCAGTCCTCCTCGCGCTCGAAGACGCGGGCCGGACCGGTTTGCCCGAGCCGCTCGGTTCCGGCCACCTTGACGACGGCTCCGTCCGGGGCGAGGTTTCCGCTCAGGATCGCGAGACCGCCCTGGGCCTTGACCGGGTCGGCGACCGGACGGACGACGTCCTGGCCGGGAGCCTCATCGGCGGCGTCGGCCTCGGCGCCGATCGTCCGTCCCGTCACCGTGATCTCGTCGCGGTGCAGGAGGCCGGCCTCGGAGAGGCGGCTGAGGATCAACGGCACCCCGCCGGCCCGGTAGAGGTCGGTGGCGACGTAGCGGCCGCCGGGCTTGAGGTCGGCGAACAGCGGCGTCTGTCGGGAGATCCGCTCGAAGTCCGACATCTCGAGCGCGATGCCCGCCTCACGGGCGACCGCGAGCAGATGGAGGACGCCGTTGGTCGAGCCACCCGAGGCGCAGACGCAGGCGATCGCGTTCTCGAGCGACTGCTTGGTGATGATCTGGCTCGGGCGCAGGTCCTCGGCGAGCACGTTCATGATCAGCTCGCCGACCTTCTCGGCGACGGTGTCCTTCTCGTCGTCCTCGGCCGGCACCATCGCCGATCCCCCCGCCGAGATCCCCAGCGCCTCGAACGCGCAGGCCATCGTGTTGGCGGTGAACTGAGCGCCGCAGGCGCCGGCGCCGGGGCTGGCGACGTCCTCGAGCTCGTGCAGCTCCTCGTCGCTGACCGTGCCGGCGGCGTGACCGCCGATCGCCTCGAAGACGTCGAGGATCGTCACGTCGCGGCCGTGATAGCGGCCCGGCGCGATCGAGCCCCCGTAGAGCATCAGCGAGGGGATGTCGAGGCGGGCCAGCGCCATCACGCAGCCGGGGATCGTCTTGTCGCAGGCCGAGAGCGCGATCACCGCGTCGAACTGGTAGCCGCGCACGGTCAGCTCGATCGAGTCGGCGATCACCTCGCGGCTGACCAGCGAGCTCTTCATCCCCTTCGTGCCCATCGTGATCCCGTCGGAGATCGCGATCGTGTTGAACTCCATCGGCGTGCCGCCGGCGGCGCGAACGCCGTCCTTGATGTGCTCGGCGAGCCCGCGCAGGTGGAAGTTGCACGGCATCGCCTCGATCCAGGTGTTGGCGATCCCGATCGTCGGCCGCTTCAGGGCGGCGTCGTCGAAGCCGATCCCCTTCATGTAGGCGCGCGCCGCAGCGCGGTCGGGGCCGTCGAAGACGGCGGCGGAGCGGGGACGCGGGAGATCGGCGGGTTCGCTGCTCATCGTGGCCTCAATTCTTGCGGGTCGGTCTAGCCGCCGCCGGCGCCGTCGAGGTTCTCCTCGGCGGTCGCGGCGGAACGGCTCGTCCACTCACTGAGCCTGGCGATGTCCCGGCGCACGTGGTCGGGATCGAGCTGCCGGCCCGGCAGGTGCATGTTGGCCTCGTTGATCAGCCCGCGCTCGTCGGCCCGCAGCGCCAGCCACTTCGCCAGCGCATCGTCTGCGTCGGGCAGCCGCTGGCCGCCCTCAGGCTCGCTGCGGTCGGGGAAGGAGACGCAGTGCTCGTTCAGCAGCTCGCCGCTGGCGACGTCGAAGCTGACGATCGGCTTGTGCGGGTAGATCAGGTAGCCGTAGCCGACGGTGCCGTCGCCGGTGGCGCCGAAGCTGTGCAGGAACCCGAGCGCCCGGTAGGCCTCGAGCGCATCGAGGCCGAGCACCTCGCCGAGCAGGCGCTCCGCGCGCCGTTCGGCGCGGAGCTGCTCGCCGGGGTCGGGGACGGCATGGCCGTGGCGTGGCTTCGCCGCCCGCCGCGGCCGCAGCCGGCGGCGGCGCGCGAGGTCGGGCCCGTAGGCGAACCCGGCCAGGGCCAAGCAGACGATCGCCAGCACGGCGGTCGCGGCGCCGCTCATCCGCCGGCCGCCGGGGGGAAGAAGATCACCCGCTCGGCGTCACGGGGGACGTCTGCGAAGTCCCGCACCATGACCGCCTCGCGCCGGCCCGCGTCGCGGGTCGGCACCGCCGCCCACATGCCGAGGTCGAGCTGGCGGCGGAACGCCTCGATCAGCAGCGCCTCGTCGGCGGCGAGATCCGGATCGCCCTCAGCGAGGAGCTGATCACCATGCCCCGGCTTCATGCGGACGAGCCTCATGGACCGATTATGCCAGCGGCGGCAGCGATCGCCGGCCGGCGATCGCGAGAACGTCGACCGGGCCGGGCCCGCTGCCGACGTCGCGCAGGCCGGCGGCGACGGCTGCGGCCGCCCGGCGCCGCGCCTCGATCGCGGCGGCGCGGAGCGGGAAACCGAGCGCGAGCAGCGCCGCCAGGGTCGAGCTGTGGGTGCAGCCGGAGCCGTGGGCGGCGCCGTCCGGGTGCAGCGGACCGGGGATCGGCAGCGGCTCGCCGCCGTCGTCGAGCAGGTCGGTCCCGTCGGCGTGGCCGCCGGTGACGATCACCGACGCGGCACCGAGGCTGCGGATCGCCGCGGCCAGGTCGCGGGCGGGGACGTCGGCGCCGGCGCCGGTCAGGGCACGCGCCTCGGGAAGGTTCGGGGTCAGGACCGTGGCCAGCGGCAGCAGCCGCTCGACGAGCGCGGCGCGCGCCGACTCGTCGAGCAGCCGGGCGCCGCTCTCGGAGACCATGACCGGGTCGATGACGACCGGGACGTCGCCGACGGAGGCGAGCGCCCGGACGACCGCATCGATCGTCGCGACCGTGCCGAGCATTCCGACCTTGACGGCGTCGACCCCGATGTCGGCGGCGACCGCCTCGACCTGGGCGACGATCACCTCCGCGGGGACCGCGTGGATCGCGTCGACCCCGACCGTGTTCTGGGCGGTGATCGCGGTGATCGCCGTCGTCCCGTGGACGCCGGCGGCGGCGAAGGCCTTGAGATCGGCCTGGATGCCGGCGCCGCCGCCCGAGTCCGATCCGGCGATCGCCAGCGCCACCGGTGTGCTCGGCTCTGCCACGCGACGATCCTAGATAACGGCGGCGCTCGTGCCGCCCAGACCCCGCCGCCTACGGCCGGGCCTGGGCGGAGCGCGTGTACCTGCCGGCGTGATCGCAGCGCACGTAGCCGTCGCGCTCGAGTCCGGCGAGCGCGGCGAGCACGCTCGTGAGCTCGAGCCCGGCCTCGGCGGCGACCGCGTCGGCGGTCGCGGCGCCGGTCTCGATCGCGTCCAGAACCGTCCGGCCCGGCGCCGCGAGCGGCGGGCCGACCGCGACGGCGGTGGCCGCACCCGGGCCGAGCAACAGGTCGAGGACGTCGCGAGCGTCGCGGACGACCGCGGCGCCGTCGGCGAGCAGCCGGTTCGTGCCGCTCGAACGCCATGAGTTGACCGGACCGGGTACGGCGCCGACCGTGCGGCCGCAGTCGATCGCCATCTCGGCGGTGATCAGCGAACCGGAGCGCTCGGCGGCCTCGACGACGACGGTGATCCCGGCCAGCGCCGCCATGATCCGGTTGCGGGCCGGGAACATCCAGCGGAACGTCGGCGAGCCGGGCGGCAGCTCCGAGATCAGGGCGCCGTTGGCACGGACCCGCCGGTAGAGGCCGGCGGCGGAGCGCGGGTAGGCGCGATCGGCGCCGGGCCCGAGCACCGCGACCGTCGGCCCGCCGGCGGCGAGCGCGCCCTCGTGGGCGGCCGAGTCGATCCCCATCGCCAGACCGCTGACGACGACGATCCCGGCGGCGGCCAGCATCCGGGCCAGCTCGAATGCCACCTCGCGCCCGTAGGCGCCGCCCCGGCGGGCCCCGACGATCGTCGCCGTCCGCCCCGGGCCGAGATCGGCGAGCAGCGACCGGTCGCCGGCCCCGAACAGGGCCCGCGGCCGCGAGTGGCCGAGAGCGTCGAGCCCGTCCGGGAGCCCGCCGGCATGCGGGCAGCAGCTCCAGCCCGCCGCCACCGTCGCCGCCTCGAGCTCGGCGCCGGCGGCAGCCCTCCCGGCGGCGCGAAGCCGGCGCCGCCACTCGCCGGGCGCGACCGCGGCGGCGAGCTCGCGGTCGTCGAGGGCGAGCAGGTCCCGGGCCCGCTCGCTCGCCCTCGCCCCGACCGAACGGTCGACGTGGCCGGCGAGCGCTGCGAGCAGGACGCCCCGCCGCGCGCATTGCGGGCAGGCGCCGGGCGGGCTCACCGGCCGTCCCGGCGCCGCATCGACAGTGCCTCGGCGACGTGATCGGCGCCGACCGCCCGCGACCCGGCGAGGTCGGCGCAGGTCCGGGCGACCTTGACGACCCGGCTCCAGCCGCGACCGCTCAGCGCCAACGTGGCGTGGCCGCTGATCAGCAACGTCCTCGCCTCGGCGTCGAGCCCAGCCAGCTCGGCGATCTCGCGATCGCTCATCGAGGCATTGGTGCGGTCCTCGCCGAGCCGCTCGCGCTGCGCCTCGCGGGCGTCGAGAACCCGCGCGGCGACCGCCCGCGAGGACTCGCCGCCGTCGCCGTCGAGCGCCGTCGCCGTCGGCTGCTCGACGGCGAGCGCGAGATCGAAGCGGTCGGCCAGCGCGCCGCTGAGCCGCGACGCGTAGGCGCGGATCCGCTCGGCCGTGCAGCTGCAGCGCGGTGAGCCCTCGCCGTGCCCGCACGGACACGGGTTGGCGGCGGCGAAGAGCTGAAAGCGCGCCGGGAAGCTGACCGCTCCCCGGGCACGGGAGATCGTCACCGCCCCGTCCTCGAGCGGCTGCCGCAGCGCCTCCAGGGACGCGCGGGAGAACTCGCCGAGCTCGTCGAGGAAGAGCACGCCGCGATGGGCGAGGGTGATCTCACCCGGTCGTGGCGGGCTGCCGCCACCGACGAGACCGGCGGTCGAGATCGTGTGATGAGGGGCCCGGAACGGCCGCGGCGCCAGCGAGCCGTCGGTGCGGGGGCGCCCGGCCACACTGGCGATCTTCGTCACCTCGATCGCCTCGCGGCGCGAGAGCGGCGGCAGGATCGACGGCAGCCGGCGCGCCGCCAGCGACTTGCCGGCGCCGGGCGGGCCGACCACCATCGCCCCGTGGCCACCGGCGGCCGCGACCTCGAGCCCGCGGCGTAGCGCCGGCTGGCCCTTCAGGTCGGCGAGGTCCGGTAGCGGCGCCGGATCGGTTCCCGGAGCCGCCGGGGCCGGCATCGCCGCGATCTCACCGGCCCCGAGCGGGGCCAGATCCGCCAGCGACGCCAGCGGCGCCACGGCGAGGCCGGCGACGAGCTCCGCCTCGGCGCCGTTGGCGGCCGCGACCGCGAACCCGCGCCCGCCTTCGCGATCGACCCGCTCGGCCATCGCGAGGACGCCGGGCAGCGGCCGCACGGCCCCGTCCAGCGCCAGCTCTCCGGCCAGCCACCATTCCTCGAGACCGGCGCCGGGAATCTGGGCGGAGGCGATCAGGATCGCGGCGGCGATCGCCAGGTCGAAGCCGGGGCCGGCCTTGCGGAGGTCGGCCGGCGCGAGGCTGGCGGTGATCCGCTGCAGCGGGAAGTCGAACCCGGAGTTGACGAGCGCCGCCCGGACCCGCTCGCGGGACTCGCGGACCGCGGCGTCGGGCAGGCCGACCAGCGAGAACGCCGGCAGCCCGCGGTGGATGTCGATCTCGACGTCGACGGGGACGGCCTCGATGCCGGATATCGCCAATGTCCGCGTCCGTGCCAGCATCGCTGCGACGCTAGGGCGGAGCCGCATACAGGTGGCGCCGTCAATGCACCGAATCGCACGCTCGGCCGTGCCGGCATCCGCACCGGCGGGCCGCGGTTACGGAATCGGCACGGCCACGTCACCGAGCGACACGGTCGCGGCGCCACCCGGCACGGCGCGACGGCGACGATCGCGTCGATGATCGCGGCGAGGCGAAGATGACCAGGGCGCGGCTGCGGACCGGGCGGATCGGCGAGACGCTCGCCTGCCGGCGGCTCGAGCTCGCGGGGCTGCGGATCCTCGCCCGCAACTGCCGGACCCGGTTCGGCGAGATCGACGCGGTCGCGCTGGACGGCGAGACGCTCGTCTTCGTCGAGGTGAAGACGATCCGCGCCGGCGCCGCCCATGGGCCGGTCGACCCGGCCCATGCGGTCGGGTCGCGCAAGCAGATGCAGGTGCGGCGGCTCGCCCGCGCCTGGCTGGCCGAGAACCGGCCGCCCCGCCACCGCTCGATCCGCTTCGACGTCGTCGGCGTCAGTCTCGACGCCCGCGGCGCGGCGACGATCGAGCACCTGCCCGCCGCCTTCTGACGGGTCGGGGCCTCCTAGGCGGAGCCGAGCTCGAGCTGCCGGTAGGCAGTCGAGGCGAACGAACGGCGATGCAGCGAGCAGATGCCGATCCGGGCGATCGCATCGCGGTGCCCGGGAGACGAGTAGCCGACGTTGGCGTCGAAGTCCCAGCCCGGATAGGCAGCGGCCGCCTGGCGCATGTAGCGGTCCCGGGTCACCTTGGCGACGACCGATGCGGCGGCGATCGCGGCGCTGCGCGCATCCCCCTCGATGACCGCCTCGTGCTCGACCCGGCAGCGCGAGCCGAGCCGGAAGCCGTCGCTGAGGCAGACCGACCCCGGCACCGCCACCCTGCCGAGCATGTCGGCGAGCGCGTTCAGGTTGGTGACGTGGAGGCCGCGGGAGTCGATCCCGCCCGGACAGCGGGCGGTGACCGCGACCCGGCTGGCGGCGGCGAGCACCGCCGGATAGAGCCGCTCGCGCTCCTCCTCGGTCTTGCGCTTCGAGTCATCGAGCCCGGCCAGCGACTTGCGGACGTCGGCGGTCAGGCAGCGGTAGTCGAGCAGGACCGCCGCCGCGACCAGCGGGCCGGCCAGCGAGCCGCGGCCGGCCTCGTCGGCGCCGGCCACGAACCGGCGGCCGAACTGCTGGTCGAAGCGAAACAGCCAGGTCGTCCGCCGTCCGTCGGGACGGCGCGTCCGCCTCCGCTTCGGCTTGCCGTCCGCCGGAGCGCCGGACACCTGCTCAGAGGAGTCCGATCCGGTTGAGCGGCCAGTAGGTGGCGAAGGCCTTGCCGATGATCCAGTCCTTGGGGACGGGTCCCCAGAATCTGCTGTCGTCGCTGGCTCCACGGTTGTCGCCCATCATGAAGTAGTGGTCGGGCGGGATCGTGATCTCCTCCGGGAGATCGCAGCCGCGGGAGCTCCCGCAGGGCCTGATGAAGCCGTCGGGGATCGGCTTGCCGTTGACGATCGCGTGGCCGTCCTCGATCCGCAGCGTGTCGCCCGGCGTCGCGACCACGCGCTTGATGAAGTTGGTGTCGGCGGGCTCATCGACGGGCTCCGGACAGGCCTCGCGCGGCGGCAGCGGATCGAGCCCGCAGGTCTCGGTCGTGTCGGCACCCTTCGGCGGGTGGAAGACGACGATGTCGCCGATCTCGGGGTCGCTGAAGTGGTAGCTGACGCGCTGGACGAGGACCCGCTGGCCGACCTCGAGGGTCGGGATCATCGAGCCGGTCGGGATCTGGTACGGCTTGACGACGAACGCCTGGATGACCAGCGCCAGCCCGATCGCGAAGGCGACGATCGCGACCAGCTCGACGATCGCGCCGAAGGTCGACTTGGGTCGCGGCATGATGGTTCGACGACCGGGCGCGCTCAGGCGTCCTGCCGCGAAGCCTCATCGTCTGCGTCGGAGTCGGTCTGCGACTCCGCGGCTTCTCCCTCCGGCTCCCCAGCCGGCTCACTCGCTGCGGCCGGGGCTTCCTCTTCGCCCTCGGTTCCGGACTCGCTGTCGACCTCGGCGTCGGCCTCCGCCTCCGCCTCCTCGACCTGCTCGACCTCCTCGACGATCTCCTCGCCGTCGCCGGTGGCGGGCACGGCCTGTGGGGCCTCGACCTGGGTGGCGCCCTCGGCGTCGACCGCCTCGTCGCCGTCGGAGCCGAGCACCTCCTCGCCGATTCCCCAGCGCCGCTCGGCGACGCGGGCGGCCTTGCCGACGCGATCGCGCAGGTAGTAGAGCTTGGCGCGGCGGACGTCGCCGCGGCCGGCGACCTCGAGCTGCTCGATCTTGGGCGAATGCAGGGGAAACGTCCGCTCGACGCCGACGCCGAAGGACTGCTTGCGGACCGTGAAGGTCTCGCGGGCTCCGCTGCCCTGGCGCTTGATGACGACGCCCTCGAAGACCTGGGTGCGGGTGCGGGTGCCCTCGATCACCTGGAAGTGGACGCGGACGCGGTCGCCGGCGGCGAACCGCGGGCGTCGCTGCAGCTGCTCCTTCTCGAGGCTCTGGATGATCGTGCTCATGTTCTGGGCTCCGGCTCGTCTGTCTGCCGCCGGTTCCGGGTCCCGGTCGGCGGCTTCGGCACGGCGACGACCGGTCGCCGGCCGCGCGGCGGGGAATAGTAGCTAAGAGCCGTCGCGATCAGCCCGACCCCGCTCGCGGCTGCGCTCGAGCCGCCACCGGCGGACGCGCTCGTGATCGCCGGAGAGCAGGACGTCCGGCACTCCCCACCCCCGGTAGCTCGCCGGCCGGGTGTAGTGCGGGTACTCGGGCTGGCCTTCGAGCGCCGCCGAGAACGACTCCTCGAGGGCGCTGTCGGCGTGGCCGAGCGCCCCCGGGAGCTTGCGCAGGACCGCGTCGGCGACGACCATCGCCGCCAGCTCGCCGCCGGAGAGTACGTAGCGGCCGATCGAGACGGCATCGGTGACGAGATGCTCGCGGACCCGCTCGTCGACGCCCTCGTAGCGGCCGCAGAGCAGGGTCAGCTCCGGCTCCGCCGCCAGCTCTTCGGCCAACCCCTCGTCGAAGGTCCGCCCCGACGGCGTCAGCAGCACCGTGCGGCGCGAACGCGATGCCTCGCCGTAGGCCGTCTGCAGCGCGGCGTCGACGACGTCGACCCGCATCACCATCCCGGCGCCGCCCCCGTAGGGCGAGTCGTCGACCTGCCCGGCCCCGAGCGGCGTCGTCTCCCGGTAGTCGAGGAACCGCAGCTCCGAGCCGGCGGCGACGACGTTGCGAACGTGACGCTGGGTCACGAACCATTCGAACCACTCCGGAAACAGGGTGAAGACATCGAGGCGCATGCGAGGCGGGAGCCTAGAGGGCGACGGGTCCCTCCACCCCGAGCAGCGCCGCGATCTCGGCGAAGACGGCATCGGCGTCGGCCCGGAGCCGGTCCCCGGTGAGCCTCAGGACGCGATGGCCACGCACCTGCAGAGCCGCATCGCGCCGCAGGTCACGTTGCCGCTGCGCCCAGGAGCGGTGGTAGGTGTAGCTGTCGATCTCGACGACCAGCCTCGCCGCCGGCCACTGGAAGTCGACCTCGTAGCCGTGCAGCCGGGCGTTGACGAGCGGCTCGGGAAGCCCGCGGGCGAGGCAGAGGCGGAGGAAGAGGGCCTCCGGCGGCGACTTCGTGCGATCGACGGCGCCGCGCTGTTCGAGCACGAGGCGGCGCAGGGTGCCGGTGCCGCGCCGCCCGGGCGCGGTGTCGCAGATCGCGACGAGGGCGGGGACGTCGAGGAGGCGCATCCGGTCGGCGGCCTCGACGGCGAAGCGGAGCCGCTCCGGCGGCAGGAGCCCGGCGATGTCGAGCAGCGTGCGCCCGGGCGTGGTCACGGGAATGGCGTCGCGCTCGCTGCGATGCTCGGGTCGGAAGTTGCGGCTGCGGTGGAAGCGGATGCCGGGACGGCGGCGGGTGCCACGCCCCGGCAGAAGTACGTGAATCAGTGCGTCCGCCCGATCGATCAGCCGCCAGAGCAACGCGGCGCTGAGGTGGCTGAGAACGGCGCCTTCGCCGGCCGCAAGCACAGCAGCCATCCATCGCCCCTCCTTCGTCAGATGCCGATGACCGACGGAGTAGACGCCGGCGTGGATTCGGTGAAGGCGTCCGTCGCGCAGGCAGCGGTTGACGAACTCGCCGTCGACGCCCAGCGCCGCGACCTGAGGACGCGACACGACGCCGTGCTGCCTGGTGGCGATTCGCGCCAACACCCTTCCCGGTGGCACGGATTTCGCAGCCATGAACTGCAAAATGCGTGCCACCTCGATCATGATCGTGAGGGTCGCGCCGATCGACGCCCAGAACAAGCCGTCCGTGTGCCCGCTCAGTGCCTGAGCCGTGCCGTAAGCCGCACGGGTGCTGTCGCGGCCGCGGCGTTCAGTCGAGGATGTCGACGACCACGCGGCGGTCGTCACGGGCGCCGGCGGCGCGGGCGACGGTGCGGATCGCATTGGCGATCCGGCCGCCCCGGCCGATCACCCGACCGAGGTCGTCCTCGGCGACGGAAACCTCGAGGATGAGGTCACCGTCCTCCTCGAACTCCTCGACCTCGACCTTGTCCGGCTGCTCGACGAGGGCGCGGACGAGAAACTCGACGAGCTCACGCACAGCGGCCGCCGATCAGGTGCCGGCGGGGCTGTCGACGCCCTGCGTGCGCAGCAGCTTGGCGACGGTCGGCGACGGCTGGGCGCCGTGGTCGAGCCAGTGCCGGGCGCGCTCGGCGTCGATCGTCACCTGCGAGGGCTCGGTCTGGGGGTTGTAGCTGCCGATCGTCTCGATCGTGCGGCCGTCCCGCGGGGAGCGCTTGTCGGCGACGACGATGCGCCAGATCGGGTTCTTCGAGGAGCCCGCTCGTCTGAGTCTGATTCTTACTGCCATGTGACGGCGGCGCAGGTTACAGACCGCGGGGGTCGGCCGTCATCGCCGTCGCGCCCCGAGCTGTCCGCGGATCATCGATTCCGGATTCGGCATCTTCCCGGAGGCGAGCTGCTTCATCATCTTCCGCATCTGGTCGAACTGCTTGGTGAGCTGCTTGACCGCCTGGACGTTCGTCCCCGACCCGGCGGCGATCCGCCGCCGGCGCGAGCCGCGGATGACGTCCGGATTGGCCCGCTCCCCGGGCGTCATCGAGAGGATCATCGCCTCGAGGCGGTCGAGCTCGCGATCGTCGAGGTTGGCGCTGCGCAGCTCCTTCATCGCCTTGCCCATCCCCGGCATCATCCCCAGCACGCTCGTCAGCGGGCCCATCTTGCGGATCTGCTTGAGCTGTTTGAGGAAGTCGTCGAGCGTGAACTGGTCCTGGCGCATCTTGCGCTCCAGCTCCTCGGCCTCGGTGGCGTCGAGGTCCTTCTCGGCCTTCTCGATCAACGACATGACGTCGCCCATGCCGAGGATCCGCTGCGCCATCCGGTCGGGGTGGAAGCGCTCGAGCTGTTCGAGCTTCTCGCCGGTCGAGGCGTAGAGGATCGGCTTGCCGGTGACGGCCTTGACGCTGAGCGCGGCACCGCCGCGGGCGTCGCCGTCGAGCTTGCTCATCAGCACGCCGTCGAACTCGGTTGCCTCGGCGAACTGCTCGGCGACGTTGACGGCGTCCTGGCCGGTCATCGCATCGACGACGAGGATCACGTCGTGCGGCTTCGTCCGCCGCTTGATCTCGGCGAGCTGAGCCATCAGCTCCTCGTCGATGTGGAGGCGGCCGGCGGTGTCGATGATCAGCACGTCGAGGCCCGCGGCACGGGCCTGCCCGAGCGCCCAGTCGGCGATCTCGACCGGGTCGCGGTCGGTGCCCTGCGAGTAGACGGTCGCCCCCGCCTGCTCGGCGAGCCTCGTCAGCTGCTCGACCGCAGCGGGCCGCTGGGTGTCGCAGGCGGCGACGCCGACCGTCCGCTCCTCGCCGCGCAGGTGCTTGGCGAGCTTCGCGGTCGCGGTCGTCTTGCCGGAGCCCTGCAGGCCGGCCATCAGGATCACGGTCGGCGGCTTCGAGGCGAAGACGAGGTCGCGGCCGGAGCCGCCCATCAGCTCGGCGAGCTGCTCGTTGACCACCTTGACGACCATCTGGCCGGGGTCGAGGCTGTCGAGGACGCCGGCGCCGATCGCCTGCTCGCGGACGTCGGCGACGAACTGCTTCGTCACCTTGAAGTTGACGTCGGCCTCGAGCAGCGCGAGACGGATCTCGCGCATCGCCTTGTCGACGTCGGCCTCGCTCAGCTTGCCCCGTGAGCGCAGGTCCGAGAGCGTGCCCTGGAGGCGTTCTGAGAGTTGATCGAACATCCGCGGGGAGGATAACCCCGGGCACCGTGCCCTTCCTCACAGGGTTCCCGTCAGGCAACACCCAACGGTCCGAGGGAAGCGGACGCGAAGCGGAGCATTCCCTCGGGGTTATCTATTCGCCGACCAGGGCGCGGCTGAATTCCTCAGCGTCGAACGGCCGCAGATCCTCGATGCCCTCCCCCACACCGATCAGCTTCACGGGGATGCCGAGCTCGCCGGCGATCGCCAGCGCGATCCCGCCCTTGGCGGTGCCGTCGAGCTTGGTCAGCGCGACCCCGGTCACCTCGACGGCGTCGCCGAAGATCTTCGCCTGACGGAGGCCGTTCTGGCCGGTCGTCGAGTCGACGACGATCAGCGTCTCCGAGGGACCCCGGCCGAGCCGCTTGTCGATCACCCGGCGCACCTTGGCCAGCTCCTCCATCAGGTCGTGGCGGGTGTGCAGGCGCCCGGCGGTGTCGATCAGGACGACGTCGCTGCCGCGCGCCTCGGCGGCGGAGATCGCGTCGAAGACGACCGCGCCGGCATCCTGGCCGGTCTCGGCCTTGACGATCTCGCAGCCCGCCCGCTCCGCCCAGGTCCCGAGCTGCTCGACGGCGGCGGCCCGGTAGGTGTCGGCGGCGGCCACCATCACCGAGAGGCCCGCCTCGCGCTGCAGATGCCAGGCGAGCTTGCCGACCGTCGTCGTCTTGCCGGTCCCGTTGACCCCGACGACGAGCACCACCGCCGGCCGCGGACGCAGATCGATCGTGCCCCGCCCCGTCGCGGCGAGGTCGGCGAGCAGCTCGACGAGGCGGGCCCGGGCAGCCTCGCCGCCCTCGACCCGGCCGGACTCGACCTCGGCCTCGAGCCGGCCGACGACCTCGGCCGTGGTCCGGGCGCCGACGTCGGCCATGATCAGCGCCTCCTCGAGCTGCTCCCAGGCGGCCGTGTCGAGGGTCTCGAACAGGCTCGAGCTGAGCTCGGCGCCAAGCGCCTGCCGGCTGGTCGCCAGGCTCTCGCGGAGCCGCTTGAAGATCCCGCGGCGCTCCCCCTGCCCGGCGCCGGGGTCGTCGCCCGCGGGCGCGGCGGCGACCGGCTCGCGGTCGCCCAAGTCGAGCAGCTCTGCCCAGGTGGTCGGCACGCGGCGCAGCCTACGCGGCGCGCGCGTCCGGCTCCGCCTCGGCGAGCTTCGGCTCGCGCGGCAGGCGGCGGGAGATCACCTTCGTGGCCCCGTCCTTCATGCTGACGCCGTAGAGGACGTCGGCAGCGTCCATCGTCCGCTTCTGATGGGTGACGATCACGAACTGGGCGCGGTCCGAGAACCGGCGGACGAGCTGCAGGAAGCGATCGATGTTGGCGTCGTCGAGCGCCGCCTCGACCTCGTCGAGGATGTAGAAGGGCGACGGCCGGGCGAGGAAGACGCTGAAGACGAATGCCAGGGCGACCAGCGACTTCTCGCCGCCGGAGAGCAGCGACAGCCGCCGCGTCGCCTTGCCGGCCGGGGTGACCTCGATCTCGACGCCGGCGTTCTCGGCGGCGTCGCGATCCTCCTCGTCGCCGTCTCCGGCAGCGCCGGCCTCGGAGGCCTCGGCCCCGTCCGCCCCGGCGGCCTCGGGATCGGCGCCGCCGAGGACCCGCTCCGGCTTCGGCGCCTCGACCATCCGCAGCCGGCCGCTGCCGCCCGGGAACATGTGCTCGATCAGCTCGCTGAAGTTCTCGCCGGCCGCCTTGAATGTCTCCTCGAAGGCGGCGGAGATCTCGCGATCGGTCTGGCGGATCAGCTTCGCGAGCTCGTCGAGCGCCTGCTCGAGATCCTCGCGCTGCCCCTCGAGGTCGGCAACGTGCTGCTTGGCGGCCTCGTACTCGCCCTCGGCGAGCGGGTTGACCGGCCCGAGCTGCTCACGGCGGCGGATCAGCCGCTCGATCGAAGCCTCGGTCGCGGACCGCTCCTCGTCGCCGAGCGCGGCCGGCTCCGGAGCCGGGTCGAGCTCGAGCCCGGCGACGATCCGATCCCACTCGGCGGCGGCCTCGTCGCGGCGGTCGCGGAGGCTCGCCGCCCGGACCTCGGCCCCGGTGACGCGCTCGCCGACGAGCCGGAGCTCGCCGTGCAGCTCGGCCTCGGCCCGCGAGCACTCGCGCAGCTCCAGCGCCAGCTCGTCGCCGGCCTGGGCGCCGACGACGCGCTCCTCGACGGCCGCCGCCCGGCTGCCGACCGCATCGCGCGCCGCCGCCAGCGCCGCGCAGAGCCCGGCCAGCGTCTCGGCCAGCTCGGCCTCGGTCTCGACGCGCTGCTCGAGCGAATCCTGGCGTCGGTGGCCGAGCATGTCCTCGGCGCGGCGCGCCGAACGGGCGGCGCGCTCGGAGCCGCCCCTGACCCGGGCCAGCGATTCGAGCCGCGATTCGACGTCGGACGCCGCCAGCGCCGCGGCGATCCCCTCGCTCGCTTCCCCGAGCGCGGTCCTCGCCGCCTCGAGCTCGCGGGCCAGTGCCGCCTCGGCGTCGCGCTCGGTCGCCCGCAGCTCGGTCGCCAGCGCCCCGAGCGCAGCGCGGCGCCGCTCGACGGCGGCTCGCAGCTCGGCCTCGCGGCCGGCCAGCGCCTCGGTGCGGGCGCCGAGCCGCTCGTGAGCAGCCCGCAGCGCCGTCAGCTCCGACCAGACGGCGGTCCGCTCGCGATCGCGCTCGGCGAGTCGCTCCTCGACGGCGCTGCGCCGCTCGTTCGCCTTCGCGAGCTTCGCCTCGATCGCGTCGCGCTCGGCGCGCGCCGAGCGGGCCGCCTGCTCGGCGGCGGCGAGATCGCCGCCGCCGGCCGAGAGCCGGTCGCCGAGCAGCCGCAGATGCAGCTCCTGCGACTGTCGCTCGAGCCGGGCGTGGGTCTCGGCCGCGTTCGCCTGCTGGCGCAGCGGCCGCAGCCGCGAGCGCGCCTCGCGCTCGACGTCGAGCGCCCGGTCGAGGTTCGACCGGGTTCGCTCGAGCTTCAGCTGCGCTCGGCGGCGCCGCTTGCGGTGCTTGCCGAGCCCGGCGGCCTCCTCGATCAGCAGCCGCCGCTCGCGCGGCTTCGAGAGCACGATCGCCTCGACCTTGCCCTGCCCGATCACCGAGTGCATCTCACGGCCGAGGCTGGCGTCGGAGAGCGCCTCGGTGATGTCGGCGAGCCGGCAGCGGGCGCCGTTGAGGCGGTAGCCGCCGTCGCCGTTGCGATCGAGCCGGCGCGAGACCGAGATCTCCGAGAACTCGGAGCCGGCGGCGCCGTCGGAGTTGTCGATCACGACCTCGACCTCGGCAGCGCTGCGGGCGGCTCGGTCGCGCCCGCCCGCGAAGATCACGTCCTGCATCGACTGGCCGCGGACGGCGAGCGGGCTCTGCTCGCCGAGCGCCCACAGCACCCCGTCGGTGATGTTCGACTTGCCGCAGCCGTTCGGCCCGACGATCACGCTGACGCCCGGAGAGAACTCCAGGTGGGTGCGCTCGGGAAAGGACTTGAAGCCCTTCAGGGTTATCGACTTCAGATGCATGCTCTCCAGCCCGTCAGGGAAGCCTGCTCACTGCACCGGACGGGATCGCGGCGACCGCAGAAGCGCCCGCTCAATCGGCTGCATTCTCCAGCGCCTCGGCGGCCGCCGCCTGCTCGGCGGCCTTCTTGCTCGCCCCGGTCCCGGTCCCGACGACCTCCTCGCCGACCCGCGCCTCGACCCGGAACGTCTTGTCGTGCGGAGGCCCCGACTCCTCGGTCACCTCGTAGCGGACCCGCCGCCCACGGCGGGCCAGCTGCTCCTGCAGAGCCGACTTGAAGTCGAGCAGCGTCCCCGAAGCGAGGTCGACCTGCGGCGCGAACGCGGCGAGCAGGGCCGCGGCGGTCCGCTCGAGCCCGAACTGCATGTAGCAGGCGCCGATCAGCGACTCGACGATCGACGCCATCGCCCGCTCGCTGCCGACCAGCTCGGCGGGCGCGAGCCCGCCCTCGAAGTCGGCCGGATAGGCGTCCTCGAGCATCGCCGGGACGCCGAGCTCGATCGCGATCTCGGCGCAGGCGCGGCCGCTGACGACCTGGCCGTGGATCTTCGTCAGCCGGCCGATGTCGGAGCGCGGGAACCGCGAGAACAGGTGCTCGGCGACGGCGAGGCCGAGGACGCTGTCGCCGAGGAAGGCGAGGCGGCCCCAGGAGCGGACCCGGCGCTCGGTCCAGGAGCTGTGCGTGAGCGCCTGCAGGCGCGATTCGGCGTCGAGCTCGTCGATCAGGGCCAGCAAGGGCGCAACGGCGCTGCCCACGGGGAGTTCGTCGTCGAGCTGGCCGGCGGTGCCCGAGTCAGGCACCGCGAAGTCGCTCGAATACGAAGTCGACGGCGGCCCCCACGGTCTCGATCTTTGCGGCCTCGTCCTCGCTCATCGCGATTCCGTAGGTGTCCTCGAGCTCCATCACGAGCTCGTAGAGGTCGAGCGAGTCGGCGTCGAGGTCGTCGCGGAACCGGGTTCCGTCGCTGATCTCGGCAGCCGGGACCTCGAGCTCGGCGGTGAGGTGGTCCCTGACCATCGTGAAGATCGCGTCGCGATCGGTCTGCGACTTCTCTTCTCCGGTGGTGGTCATCGCAACTGTATGTATCACGACTCGGACCGCCGAGCCCCGCGAAGCGCGCCGCGGCCCGCTCCGGAGCGCTCGATCAGCTCCTCGGTCCGCTCGACCGCCCGCTCGCCGACCGAGCGGGCCGCGAGCCGGATCTGGTTGGCGATCCCGAGCGGCCCCGACGAGCCGTGACCGACCACGGCGACGCCGCGGAGGCCGAGCAGGATCGCGCCGCCGGTGGCGTCGGGATCCATGTCGGCGCGGAGGCCGCCGAGCGCCGGCCGCAGCAGCAGCCCGCCGGCCGCCGCCCGGGGGCCGGAGCGGGCGGCCCGGCGGACGGCGTCGCCGACGGCCCGCGCCGTGCCCTCGATCGTCTTCAGGACGACGTTGCCGGTGAAGCCGTCGGTGACGACGACGTCGACGTCGGGATCGAGCAGGTCGCGGCCCTCGACGTTGCCGGCGAAGCCGATTCCCGGCGCGGCCAGCAGCGCCTCGTGGGCCTCGACGACCAGGGCGCTGCCCTTCTTGGCCTCGGCACCGACGCTGAGCAGGCCGACCCGCGGCCCCTCGACGCCGAGCACCGCGGACGCGAAGGCCGATCCGAGATAGGCGAACTGGACGAGGTGGGACGGGCGGGCGTCGGCGTTGGCGCCGGCGTCGAGCAGCAGCAGCGGCCGCTCCCGCCCCGGGGCGGGGATCTCGACCGCGAGGGCGGGACGCTGGACCGAGCGGATCCGCTTCAGCGCGAACAGCGCCGCGGTCATCGTCGCGCCGGTCGAGCCCGGGCTGGCGAGGGCATCGGAGCGGCCGGCGGCGACGTCGGCGGCGGCACGGACGATCGACGTCTCGGGCCGGGAGCGGACCGCACGGACCGGCTCCTCGTCGTTGCCGATCGCCGTGGTCGTGTCGACGACCTCGACGAGGTCCGACTCGAGCTCGCCGAGCGTCGCGGCGGGGCCGAAGACCCGGACGGCGATGCCGTCGGCGGCGGCGATGCGCACGCCCTCGCGGACCGCTTCAGTGCCCGCCTCGGCACCGAGCGCGTCGAAGGCGACCCTCACCGTGCCGTCCGACGCGGCGCCCGGCGGGCGCGCCGCCGGGGCATCCACCTATTCCCCCTCGGGGCGTCCGCTCAGCTCGGGCGTCGGCTCGTCGGCGACGATGACCTCACGGCCCGCGTAGGTCCCGCAGGTCGGGCAGACGCGGTGCGGCAGCCGCGGGCTGTGGCATTGCGGGCACTCGTTGAGGCGGGGCGCCGCGATCGCATCGTGAGCGCGACGCTTGTCGCGGCGGGCGCTGGATTGACGCTTCTTCGGGACGGCCATAAGGCGGGGAATCGTAGCGATCGCGGCCGCGCGGGCAACTCCGGCCCCCGCCGACGTTCAATCGAGCAGCTCGCGAAGCTTCGCGAAGCGGGGATCGGGCTCGCGCTCGTGGGCGTGGGTGCCGGGCTCGACGTCGTTCAGGGAGGCGCCGCAGATCTCGCAGAGGCCGGCGCAGTCGGGGCGGCAGAGCAACCGCTCCGGCATGGCGAGGACGACCGCGTCATGGAGCCAGGCGACCGGGTCGAGGAGGCCCTCGCCGACGTAGGGGCTGCGCAGCTCGGGGTCGTCGACCGCGCCCTGGTCGACCTCGCGGGCGTCGATCGCGAGCTCGAGGCGGGCGGGCCCGAGACAGCGGGCACAGGTTCCGATCAGGACGACCTCGGCGCGGAGCCGCAACGCATAGCCGGAGGTGGGTCGCGAGACGTCGACGCGGGTCGCGATCGGTGTGGCCGCGAACTCCAGCAGCTCGCCGCCGAGCTGCGGCGGCGCCGGATCGAGGTCCATCGCCAGCCGCTCGGCCTCGCCACTGCGCAGGGCGAGCGCATCGAGGTCGATCAGTGCTTCCGCCATCTAGTCTCCGAGGGTAGCGTGAGCACCCAGTTCCACTGGAACCCCGACACCTACCTCGAGATGATGCGGGCCGAGGTCCCGAACTTCGACGCCCTGCAGGAGGCGGCGGTCGCCGCCGTGCCGTTTCCACCCGGGCGGGCGCTCGACCTCGGGATCGGCACCGGCGAGACCTCGCGGCGGCTGCTCGAGGCGTACCCCGAGGCACAGATAACCGGCCTCGACTCGAGCCCGGAGATGGTCTTCCGGGCCCGCGAGATGGGTATCGAGGTGCGGCTCGCCCGCATGGAGGATCCGCTCCCGGACGGTCCCTGGGATCTGGTCATCGCCGTGCTCAGCGTCCATCATCTCGGCGCCGAGCAGAAGCGGAACCTGTTCCGGCGGGTTCGCGAGCACTCGAAGGCGTTCGTGCTCGCCGACGTCGTCAAGGTCCCCGCCGACGAGCAGGTCACGCCGATCGAGGCCGAGCTGGGACCATCCCGGAGGCGGCCGAGCGACCTCGCGGCCTGGTGCGGTGGCGAGATCGTCTGGAGCGCCGGCGACCTCGTCGTCGTCGCGGCGACCTACGAATAGGCGATCAGCGGCGCCGAGCCGCTGATCAGACTTCGGCGGGCTCGATCTCCTCGTCGCGGCCGGCGAGGCGGTCGCGGCCACGCTGGACGGCGGCGAGGAACTTCTGAAGGTTGACCTCGAGGGTCGAGAGGATCTCGTCGGCGTAGTCCTCGGCTCCGAGGCGGATCTGGCGCTCGGTGTCGCGGGCGTCCTCGAGGATCTCCTCGGCGCCGCGCTCGGCCTGCTTGTAGACCTCCTCCTCGGAGATCAGGCGCGCCTGCTGGTCGCGGGCCTCCTTGACGATGCGCTCGGCCTCGCGCTTCGCCTCGGCGAGCATCTCCTGACGCTCCTTGACGATCCAGCGGGCCTGCTTGATCTCCTCGGGGATCGTCGCCCGCATCTGATCGAGCAGGTCGTAGATCTCCTCACGATCGACCCGCACCTGGTCGGTCAGCGGGACCGGCCTGGCGTTGTGGATCAGGTCGTCGAGTTTGTCTATGAGAACGAGGACGTCCATCGATGCGACTAAAGCTTAGGGGTCGGAGGGAAAAACCCTCGTGCCGCCGGGAGATTATGCAATCGGCTGCAAGCTCGTGCCCAGCGCCGCGCCCTCGGGGTCAGCGTTCGACCCGCTCGCTGAGCGCCTCCGCGACCTCGTCGGGAACGAGATCGCGGACGTCGCCGCCGAAGGTCGCCAGCTCCTTGACCCCGGTCGAGGAGAGGAAGCTGTACTCCGGCGAGGCCATCACGTAGGCGCTCTCGATCTCGGGGGCGAGCTTGCGGTTCAGCTGGTTCATCTCGAACTCGTACTCGAAGTCGGAGATCGCCCGCAGTCCCTTGACGATCGTCGTCGCGCCGTTCTCGCGAGCGAAGTCGACGAGCAGGGTCGAGAACACCCGCGCCTCGACGTTCGGGAGGTCGGCGGTGGCGCGCTCGATGAAGCCGGCCCGCTCCTCGGCCGTGAACAGGGTCTGCTGCTTGCGGAGCGGCTGGTTGACGACCCCGACGATGACCTTGTCGAAGATCCTCGCGGCACGGCCGATGATGTCGAGGTGGCCGTTGGTGACCGGGTCGTAGCTGCCCGGGCAGATCGCGACGCGCTCGCTCACCGCGGCGCTCCGTGGATCCGGATCGCCGTCTGGCCGTACTCGCGGCCGTCGAGCAGGGGCAGCGTCGAGCTCGGCGGGATCGGCGGCGGCCGACTCGACGATCACGCGGCCACCGGCTCGCAGTCGCCCGGGGAGCTGTTCTTCGAGTTCGGAAGCAAAGCGGCGGGCGAGTCTATAGGGCGGATCGAGGTAGACGATGTCGTAGTCGTGTTCGTCGCGGCCGAGGAACCGGCCGGCGTCGCTGCGGACGACGGTACAGAGCCCTTCGAGGCCGAGCGCGGCGACGTTCCGCTCGGCGGCCGCCACGTCGGTGTCGACGAGCGTCGCCGTGGCGGCGCCGCGGGAGAGCGCCTCGAGCGCGACCGCCCCGCTGCCGGCGAAGAGGTCGAGCACCGCCAGCCCGCCGACGTCGCCGAGGATCGAGAAGACGGCCTCGCGGACCCGGTCGGTCGTCGGCCGCACCGACTCGCCGCGCGGCACCGTCAGACGCCTGCCTCCGAGCTCTCCGGCGACGATCCGCATCTCAGGCCGCGATCGGCTCGGCGCGCTCGTCGCCGTAGCGGTCGCGAACGGCGGCGAGCAGCGGGCCGAGCTCGGGCGCGGAGAGCGTGCCGCAGCGGCCGAGGATCTCGATCAGGTCGCTGCGGGCGGCGGCAAGCAGAGCTTCGTCCTCGGGCAGCGACGCGATCCGGAAGCGCGGCAGGCCGCTCTGCCGCGTCCCCAGCACCTCCCCCTCGCCGCGGAGCCGCAGGTCGACCTCGGCGAGCTCGAAGCCGTCGCGCTCGCGCACTACCGCCTCGAGCCGGGTCCGCGCCCGCTCGCTCTCCGGGTCGGCGAAGAGGATGCACTGCGACTCGTGCTCGCCGCGACCGACCCGCCCGCGCAGCTGGTGGAGCTGGCTGAGCCCGTAGCGATCGGCGCCTTCGATCAGCATCACCGAGGCGTTGGCGACGTCGATCCCCACCTCGATCACGCTCGTCGCGACGAGCACGTCGGCGCTGCCGTCGGCGAAGCTCGCCATCGCCCGCGCCTTCTCGGCGGCCGGCATCTGCCCGTGCAGGACCGCCACGGTGAAGTCGCGGAACTCGCCGCCCGACAGCCGCTCGGCCTCGCTGCTCGCGGCCTTCGCCTGGTCCTTCGCGGAATCGCTGACGAGCGGGCAGACGACGTAGGCCTGCCGGCCCTCGCGGAGCCGCTCGCGGATGAACTCGTAGGCGCCGTCGCGGCGCTCCTCGCCGACGAGCCAGGTGCGGATCGGCTGCCGGCCCGCGGGCAGCTCGCGCAGCACGGTGACGTCGAGGTCGCCGAACGCGGTCAGCGACAGCGTCCGCGGGATCGGCGTCGCGGTCATGTGCAGCACGTGCGGGGCCTGGTCCCCCTTGCCGTCGAGGGCGCGGCGCTGCTCGACCCCGAAGCGATGCTGCTCGTCGACGACGGCGACGGCGAGGCGGGCGAAGCGGACGGCCGGCTCGATCAGCGCGTGGGTGCCGACGATCAGCGGCAGCTCGCCGCCGGCGAGGCGATCGAGGAGGTCGCGGCGCCGCGCCGCCGGGGTCGAGCCGGTGAGCAGGCCGATCGGGGTCGGCGTGCCGGCCAGCAGGGTCTCGAGGGTCGCGAAGTGCTGCTCGGCGAGGGTCTCGGTCGGCGCCATCAGCGCCGCCTGCCGCCCCGCCTCGAGCGCCCGCAGCATCGCGTAGAGCGCGACCACGGTCTTGCCGGAGCCGACCTCGCCCATCAGCAGCCGCTGCATCGGCCGGCGATCGCCGAGGTCGGCGTCGATCGCGGCGAAGGCGGCGCGCTGGTCGGCGGTCGGTTCGAACGGGAGCGCCTCGATCCAGGCGGCGACGAGGTCTCCGGGCTCGCCGAGCCCGGCCGCGAGCAGCCCCGCGCCGCGCTCCCGGCGGCGCAGCTGCAGCGCCGCCTGATGGAGGAACAGCTCCTCGTAGGCGAGCCGGTTCCGGGCCGGGCCGAGATCCTCGCGGCGGCGCGGGAAGTGAATCGCGATCCGCGCGTCGGCGGCGCTCGGGAAGCCGTGGCGAGCGCGGATCGCCGCCGGCAGCGGCTCGATCACCGCCGGCGCCAGCGCCAGGGCAGACCAGACCCACTCGCGGATCCGCTGTACCCGCAACCCCTCGCCGCTCGGGTGGACGGGCACGATCCCACTCGTGTGCAGGCCGGCGGGCGGGCCCGGGGCGTCGCGGATCGGGTCGGCGCCCCCCTCCCCCGCCCCCGTCGCGCCGACGATCTCGAACGCGTCGGGACGGAAGCTGCGATCGTCGAGGCGGCCGCTGAGCAGCAGCCGGACGCCGGGCTTGAGCTTCTCGGCGAGCCACGCCTGGTTGAACCAGGCGACGTCGACCGCGCCCGACCGATCGGCGACGGTCGCCTCGACGATCCGCAGATTGCGCCGCCGGGTCGGGCGCAGGCTCGACCTGCGGACCTCGACGAGCAGCGTCGCCGGCCGCCCCGGGACGAGATCGGCGATCTCGGCGACGACCGTCCGGTCGATCCAGTCGTGCGGGTAGTGCTCGATCAGGTCGCCGACGGTGCCGATGCCGATCCGCGCCGCGGCGGCGGCGAGCTTCTCGCCGATGCCGCGGAGGTCGCTGAGCGGCCGCCGCAGCCGCTCGCCGGGAATCCGCGGCAGCAGCGGCGCCGCGAGCAGTCCCGCCCGGCTCGGCGACCTGCCGCCGAACGCCCGCGGCGGCCCCGGGGCCCCGTCGAGGCTCGCGGGCGCGGTTGCCGGTCCGGCTGAAGTCACCTCGTCCTCACGCACCGAGGATAGGAGCGGCCGAGCACGGAACCGCCGCCATCGCCTGACCGTTGCCGAGTCCCGCCCGCAACCGTCGCCGAGCCCCGCCCCCGGCTCCCCCAACCGCCGAGGTCGAGGAAACAGGTGACAGTTCCGCCTTTCCTCGACATCGGCGGGCGGCGGGGCCGGGGATCGCCGCTGCGTAGCCTTGGCGTCGATGCCTCCGTCGTTCGCCAGCCGCCCCCGTCCCGAGCCCGCGACCGGGACCGCCGCCAACGGCCGCCGCCGCGAATCGGTCTGGGACTACCCGCGGCCGCCTCGGGTCGAGCGACTCGACCGGCGCGTGCGGGTGGCGCTCGGCGGCGCCACGATCGTCGACCTGCCGGACGCCCTGCGCGTGCTCGAGACGGCCGGGGCGCCGACGGTCTACGTACCCGTCGACGCCGTTTCGGACGGCGTCCTGCGCCCCTCCGAGGGCGGCAGCTTCTGCGAGTGGAAGGGCGTGGCGAGCTACTTCGACGTCGTCGCCGGCGACGACGTCGCGCTGCGGGCGGCCTGGACCTACCGGGAGCCCAGCGAGCCGTTCGCGGTGCTTCGCGATCACGTCTCCTTCTACCCGGCCCTGGTCGAATGCCGGCTCGACGACGAGCTGGTCGAACCGCAACCCGGCGGCTTCTACGGCGGCTGGGTGACGGCGGAGGTCTGCGGACCGATCAAGGGCGCCGCCGGCTCCGCCGGCTGGTGACCCGCCTCCCGCCTCCTTCCACCGCCGAGGTCGAGGAAACCGGTGACTATTGCCCCTTTCCTCGACCTCGGCGGGGAGCGGCGGGCGGCAGGGAGCGGCGCGCGAGCGGCGGGGAGCGGTTGCGCGGCGGCAAGCTGGGAGAGGGGCGGCGGGCGGCGGGTCAGGGGCGGCGGGGGTCGCCGCGGTGGCGGGCGAACGTCTCCTCGACCCAGCGGTAGCCGCGGCGTTCGCGCAGCGACTCTCGGAACTCCTCGTAGGCCGGCGGTGGGGCCGGCAGCGCCGGGCCCAGCTCGGGGTCGACGACCGGCACGAACAGCGAGGCCGCGGTCAGGTCGGCGACGGTGAAGCGGTCGCCGACGAGGTAGTCGCCGCCCGCCGAGTCCAGCTCCGCCTCGACGCGGTCGAAGGCGGCGAGGATCTTGCCGCGCGCCCGCTCGGCGGCCGCGTCGGACCCGGCCCGGTAGCGAACCCGCGTGAACGCCGAGGACCCCCGCGCGGCGACGGCGACGACCCGCGGTTTGCGTGCCAGCGGCGGCGGCAGCAGCTCGGCGGTGAATTGCTCGAGGCCCTCGCCGCCGCCGATCAGCTCGTGGAAGGCGAGCTGCCGCGCGTAGGGGCCGAGCTCCTCGTCGAAGAAGTCCTCGAGCTTCAGCGCCCGATCGCGGTCGGCGGGATCCGCCGGGTAGAGGGGCGGCTCCGGAAAACTTCGTTCGAGCGCGGCGATGATCGCGGTCGAGTCGGCGATCGCGCGGCCGTCGAGCTCGAGGATCGGAAACGTCTTGCTCCTGCCGCGGGTCAGCCACAGCGCCACCGCCATGTGCGCTCCCGGCGGCGGCGCCTTGCGCTCCGCCTCGACGCCCTTGAACTCGAGTGCCCAGCGGGCCTTCTCGTTGTAGTGCGACACCGCGATGTGCCAGAGGACCGGGTCTCCGTCGGCCGAGCTCACCGCAGCAGCCTACTCGTTGCCATTGCCACAAAGCGGGTCAGGGGCGACGAGGGTCACCGCGATGGCGGGCGAATGTCTCCTCGACCCAGCGGTAGCCGCGGCGGCCGGAGATCGTGGCGCGGAACTCCTCGAATGCGGGCGGCGGCGTGACCGGCACCTCCGGGCCCTGCGGCGGCTGGACGATCGGCGCGAGCAACGCCGCAGCGCTGAGGTCGGCGACCGAGAACCCGCCCCCGGCCATGTAGGTGCCGTCGCCGGCCTCGAGCTCGGCCTCGAGCCGGTCGAGGGCGGCGGCGATCCTCGCGCGGGCCTCGGCGGCCGCATCGTCGCCGGCGACCCGGAACCGCAACTGCGTGTAGACGCGGCCGACCCGGCCGCCGAGCGAGCGGGCGAGCCCGCTCTCCCGCAGCGGCGCCGGCAGCAGCGTCTTCGAGAGGTCGGCGAACCCGTCGGGGTCGCGACGCAGCTCGTGGAAGACGAGCGTCCGCGCATAGGGGCCGAGCTCGGTGTCGAAGAACTCCTCGATGGCGAGGGCGCGCTCGCGCTCGGCCGGATCGGCGGGATACAGGGCCGGCTCGGGGAAGCGCCGCTCGAGCGCCGCGATGATCGCCGACGAGTCGCCGATCGTGGCGCCGTCGATCACCAGCACCGGCAGCGTCGGCTGCGCGCCGCGGGTCAGCCACAGCGCGATCGGGATGTGCGCCGGCGGCGTCGGCGAGCGCCTTTCGTGCTCGACCCCCTTCAGCTCCAGCGCCCACCTGGCCTTCTCGCTGTAGTGCGAGATCGGGATCTGCCAGAGCACGGCGCTCATTGCGCCGCCAGCAACCACCAGTAATGCGGTTGGCCGCCCCGGTGGGCCTCGGCCTCGACCGGCTCGGCGACGAATCCGGTGACCTCCTCGATCGAGATCGGGGCGCCGTCGCCCTCGACGATCGTGACGATCTCGGCGCCGTCGCTGAGCGCACCGATCGTCGCCGCCAGCGTCGACCCGGCGCCGCCCCAGGCGATCACCTCGCCGTCGACGAACCCGACCGCGTCGCCGCGAACGAAGCGGCCCTCGGGGTCGTCGCGGGCGGCCGGCGCGACGGCGCCGGTGCGGGTCTCGGCGAGCGCCTCGGTGAGCCGGGTCACGTTGACGTCGAGCGATCCGGCGGGGTCGAGCTCGACCATCGCGACGAGCCCGGCCTGCTGGGAGGTGCAGCCGAGCACCCGCGCCTCGCGGTCGGAGAGCGTGGCGGCATGCTCGGCGGCGAGCACGACGTTGGAGGAGTTCGGCAGCACGAGGACGTCCTTGGCGCCGACCGAGTGGATCCCGGCGAGCAACTCGTCGGTCGACGGGTTCATCGTCGGGCCGCCGGCGACGACCGTCGCGCCGAGCTCCTCGTAGAGCTGCCTGAGGCCGTCGCCGGAGACGACCGCGACGACGCCGCAGCTCGTCCCGCCGGCGGCGAGCCGGCGCTCGCGCTCCGCCACCTGCTCGCGCATGTCGGCCTCGTCGACCTGCGAGACGGTCCCGTGGCCGTCGAAGACCTCCCGCGCCCGCGGCGGCTCGTCGGTGTGAACGTGGACCCTCAGCGTCCGCTCGTCGCCGACGATCAGGATCGAATCGCCGAGCTCGCGCAGCCGCGGCTCGAACGACGGTCCGTGCAGGCCGCTGCCCTGGACGATGAAGTTGACGCACCAGCGGAAGCGGCTGTCGGTGTGCTGCGGCGCCGAGAACCGGGCCGGCGCCTGCGCGGGGATGTCGACCTGCGGGGTCTCCTCGCCGCGCAGCCCGGCGACGATCCCGGCGAGGATCAGCACGAGCCCGTGGGCGCCGGCGTCGACCACCCCCGCCTCGGCGAGGACGTCGAGCTGCTCGGGAGTCCTGAGCACGGCCTGCTCGCCGGCCTGGGTGATCACCTCGAGGACTGCGGCGAGGATCTGATCCTGCTGCTCCTGGCTGAGGTCGGGGTCGAGGTTGACGTCCTGGTCGGCGAGGCGGGCGAGATGCATCGTCGCCGAGTTCGCCATCGCCCTGGCCACGGTCAGCATCGTGCCCTCGGCGGGGTCGCGAACCGACTCGTAGGCGGCGTCGGCGGCTGCCGAGAACGCCGAGGCGACGAGAACGGGGTCGATCAGGTCGCCGGGACGGGTCGCCAGCTCCTCGGCGGCGCCGCGGACGATCTGGCTGAGGATCACGCCGGAGTTTCCGCGGGCGCCCATCAGCGCCGCCCGGGCGACCGCGTGGACGAGCTCGGTCCGGTCGGCCTCCTCACCCTCCTCGGACTCGATCCGGTCGAGCTCGGTCAGCACCGCCCTCATCGTCAGCGCCATGTTGTCGCCGGTGTCGCCGTCGGCGACCGGGTAGACGTTGAGGTCGTTGACCTCGTTGCGGCGGGCGTCGAGATACGAGTACGCGGTCTGGACGATCCGCCGGAAGCGGGCTACGGAGGGATCCGGCATAGGGCGAGTTCTAACAGTCATTCCCGGGCCAGCCCGGTCAGCCGGTGCCTGACCGAGCCGGACGCCGAGATGCGAAGCGTCAGGGACCGCCTAGGCGGCCTTGGTGACCTTGTTGGCCTTGAGGCAGCGCGTGCAGACGTAGACGCGGCGCGGGCCCGAGCCCTCGTCGATCCGCACCTTCTGCAGGTTCGGGTTGAAGCGGCGGCGGGTCGCGACCATCGAGTGGCTGCGCGAGTTCCCGACCGCGGGCTTCTTGCCGCAGCTGTGACATACCTTGGCCATCGGACGCGGCATGGTAGCGAGCCGGCCGACCGCGCGGTCAGGCGAGGCGGTCGTCGAGCGCCATCAGGTGCATCTGCACCGCGGCGATCGCGGCGTTGCGACCCTGATCGCGCTTGCCGCCGCCGGCCCGGGCCTCTGCCTGCTCGCGGGTGTCGCAGGTGATCACCCCGAACGAGCAGGGGATGCCGCTGTCGAGCGTGACCTGGCGCAGGCCGCTCGCCGCCTCGGCGCAGACGAAGTCGTAGTGGTCGGTCTCGCCGCGGATGACGACGCCGAGGCAGGCGACGCCGGCGAAGCTTGCCGGAGTCGGCGCAGAGCTTCGCCGCGAGCGGCAACTCGAAGGCGCCCGGGACCTCGAAGGTCTGGATCGAGCCGGCGCCGGCGCCCATCTCCGTGAAACCCTCGAAGGCGCCGTTGGTGAGCCGCTCGGCGAGGTCGCCGTAGAAGGTCGCGACGCAGATCGCCCACTCCGCGGCGGCGACCCGCTCGCGCTCCTGCGGCTCGAGCCGCCTGACCTCGCCGTCCGCCATCCCCTCACTCCTCCCTGGCGGCGCGGTCGTCGCGCTCCTGCTCGTCGTGGATCATCTCGTCGTCGAGCGCCAGCCCCTGGTGGTGGAGCGTGTGCCCCATCCGGTCCCGCTTCGTCGCCAGGTACCCCTCGTTGTGGGGGTTGGCGACGGCGACGATCGGCACCTGCTCGGTCACCGACAGCCCGTAGCCCTCGAGGCCGATGATCTTCTTCGGGTTGTTGGTGAGGATCCGGATGCTGCCGAGCCCGAGGTCCTGGAGGATCTGGGCGCCGATGCCGTAGTCGCGGAGGTCGGCGGGCAGGCCGAGCTTGAGATTGGCGTCGACGGTGTCGAGCCCCTCCTCCTGGAGCTTGTAGGCGCGGAGCTTGTTGAGCAGCCCGATGCCGCGGCCCTCCTGGGAGAGGTAGAGCAGGACGCCGCTGCCCTCGTGCTCGATCATCGCCAGGGCCGCCGCGAGCTGATCGCCGCAATCGCAGCGCAGCGAGTGGAAGACGTCGCCGGTCAGGCACTCGCTGTGGACGCGGACGAGCACGTCGTCCTTGCCGGAGACGTCGCCCTTGACCATCGCGACGTGGTGCTTGTCGTCGACCAGCGAGCGGTAGCCGACCGCGGTGAAGTCGCCGAACTCGGTCGGCAGCGACGTCGAGACGATCCGCTCGACGAGCTTCTCCTGCTGACGCCGGTAGGCGATCAGGTCGGCGATCGTGATCATCTTCAGATCGTGGAGCTCGCAGTAGGAGGCGAGGTCCGGCACCCTGGCCATCGTCCCGTCGTCGTTCATGATCTCGCAGATCACGCCGGCCGGGTTGACGCCGGCGAGGCGGGCCAGGTCGACGCTGGCCTCGGTGTGGCCGGTCCGCTCGAGGACGCCGCCCTGCTTGGCCTTGAGCGGGAAGATGTGACCGGGGATGTGGAGGTCGCCGGGGCCGGAGCCGGGATCGATCGCGACCTGGATCGTCCGCGCCCGGTCGTGGGCGGAGATGCCGGTCGTGACCCCCTCGGCGGCCTCGATCGAGACGGTGAAGGCGGTCTGCAGCGGCGCCTCGTTCTTGGCGGCCATCAGGTTCAGGTCGAGCTCGTCGCAGCGCTGCGAGGTCAGCGCCAGGCAGATCAGCCCGCGGCCGTGGGTGGCCATGAAGTTGACCGCCTCGGGCGTCGCGAACTGCGCCGCCATGACGAGGTCGCCCTCGTTCTCGCGGTCCTCGTCGTCGCAGACGACGACCATCCGGCCGCGGCGGATCTCCTCGATCGCCTCGTCGATCGTCGTGAACGGCGCCTTCGGTCGATTTGCGGTCATCGTCGTCTCTTCACTTTCCATGGTTCGCCTCGAAGCCTTGCAGGAGGCGCTCGGCGTGACGGGCGATCACGTCGACCTCGACGTTGACCCGGTCCCCGGGCTCGATCGTGCCGAAGGTGGTCCGCTGCAGCGTCTCGGGGATCAACGAGACCTCGACGATACCTCCCTCGATCGCCGCCACGGTCAGGCTGACGCCGTTCAGCGCGATCGAGCCGCGCTCGACGACGTAGCGCTCGAGCCCGGCGGGAAGCTCGACCCGGAGGCGGCGCGCGAAGCCGTCCTCGGCGACGGCGACAACGGTGCCGGCCGCGTCGACGTGACCCTGGACGATGTGGCCGCCGAGCCGGTCGGAAGCGCGGACTGCGGGCTCGAGGTTGACCGTAGAGCCGGGCTCGAGGCCGCCGAGAGCGGTGCAGCTCGAGCGTCTGGTTCATGACGTCGGCGGCGAAGCCGTCGGGGCCGGGCTCGACGGCGGTCAGGCAGGCGCCGGAGACGGCGACCGAGTCGCCCGGCTCGAGCTCGCCGCCGAGCCCGGCGGCGATCCGCACCCGGGCGCCGGCGCCGTCGCGGTCGATCGCGGCGACGGTTCCGACTTCGCTGATCAGGCCGGTGAACACGCTCACCACTCCCGCATCCGCACGCGCGCCAGCATGTCGGCTCCGCTCGGCTCCCAGCTCACCGCGAGCGGCCGCTCGGCGTCGGTCATCCGCGGCGAGCCGCTGCCGCCGAGGAGTGGTCTGGCATCGACGCCGCCGAGCACGACCGGAGCGTAGAAGAGGCGCAGCTCGTCGAGCTCGCCGGCGTCCCGGAAGGCGCCGGCGAGGGTCGCGCCGCCCTCGAGGAGGACGCTGGTGATGCCGCGGCGGCCGAGCTCGTCGAGCGCGGCGCCGATTCGGCCGGCGCCCTCGCCGGTGCAGGGGACGACCTCGACGCCGGCGCGCGGTCAGGGCGGCGACGCGGTCGCCGGGCGCTGCCGGGCCGGCGATCAGCAGCACCGGCGCCTCGGCCGCGGTCGTGACGAGCTTCGCGTCGAGCGGCAGCCGGGCCGTCGAGTCGAAGACGACCCGCTGCGGCTGCCGGCGGACCGGCACCCCGCGGGCGGTGAGCAGGGCGTCGTCGGCGATCGCGGTGCCGATCCCGACCGCGACGGCATCGGACTCGGCCCGCCAGCGATGGACGAGCTCGCGGGACGCCTCGCCGGAGATCCATCGCGAGTCGCCCGACGAGGTCGCGGTCCTGCCGTCGAGCGTCAGCGCCGACTTGAGGACGACCAGCGGCCGGCCGGTGCGGGCGTGCTTGCGGAACGGCTGGTTGAGGAGGCGGGCCGTGGCCGCGGCGGGGCCGTCGGTCCAGTCGACCTCGACGCCGCCGTCGCGGAGGATGCCGGGGCCGCGGCCGCCGGCCTTCGCGCTCGGATCGTCGGAGGCGATCACGACCCGGGTGATGCCGGCGGCGAGGATCGCCTCCGTGCAGGGCGGCTGCCGGCCCTGGTGGGCGCACGGCTCGAGGGTCACGAACAGCGTCGCCCCGGCCGGGTCGGCGCCACGCTCGCGGGCGTTCGCGATCGCCGCCACCTCGGCATGCGGCCCGCCGAGCTCGGCGTGGAAGCCCTCGCCGACGACCCGCCCGTCGCGGTCGACGATCACCGCCCCGACCAGCGGGTTCGGGCTGACGCCGCCCCGGCCACGCTCCGCCAGCCCCAGCGCCCGCTCGATCGGCGCCTGCTGCTCGGTGGAGACGTTCCGGTCGATGCGATCGTGGCCTTCCCGTACGCCCGATGGGCGGTTGATTGACTGGTCAGTCAACAGCGAATGTTAGCGCTCGCCGCCGCGATTGCCAGTCGCCGAGACCGGCGGCCGGGACCCCGGCAACTATCCTGCCGGTTCGCCGCCCCCGAACCCTGGAGCGACCTTGTCCGACGCAGAGCTGATCCTGATCGGCGGCCTGCTGCTCGGGGCGGGGATCGCCGCGGCGATGGTCGCCGACCGGGTCCGCGTTCCGGGCCTGATCCTCTTCCTGGGCCTCGGCATGCTCGTCGGCAGCGAGGGGCCGGGCGGCGTCGAGTTCGACGACGTCGAGCTGACCAGGACGCTCGGCACGATCGGCCTCGTCCTGATCCTCTTCGAGGGCGGTCTGGCCGCCGGCTGGCAGGAGATCCGCCCGGTGCTGAGGACGGCGCTGTCGCTGGCCGTCGTCGGCACGCTGCTGACCGCGGTGATCGGCGCCCTCGCGGCGGCCTGGCTGTTCGATCTCGGGACCCTCGAGGCGCTGATCGTCGGCTCCGCGATCGCCGCGACCGACTCGGCGGCGATCTTCGCGGTGCTGCGCGGCTCGACCCTGCGGCGCCGCCTCGCCCGCGCCCTCGAGGGCGAGTCGGGCCTCAACGACCCCGTCGCCGTCCTCCTCGTGACCGGATTCATCGCCTGGATCGAGGAGCCCGGATTCGGAATCGCCGACATGGCGGTCGACTTCGCCGGCGAGCTGCTGATCGGCGCGGTCGTCGGGGTCCTCGTCGGCTACGCGGCCCGCTGGGCGTTCATGCGGCTCGACTACCCGACGCCCGGCCTCTACCCGGTCGCCTCGATGGCGGCCGCCGCCCTCGCCTTCGGACTCGCCGACGTCGGCCACGGCTCCGGCTTCCTCGCCGTCTACCTGACCGGGCTGGCGCTCGGCACCGGCATCGTCCCCGCCCACCGAACCGTCACCGCCTTCCACCAGGGGCTGAGCTGGGTGGCGCAGATATCGCTGTTCTTCCTGCTCGGCCTGCTGGTCGTCCCCAGCGGCCTCGCCGACGTCGCCCTCGAGGGGACGGCGCTGGCGCTGGCGCTGATCTTCGTCGCCCGTCCGATCGCGACCCTGATCGCCAGCCAGGTCGAGTCGTTCCGGTTCCGCGAGCGGCTGATGCTGAGCTGGGCGGGACTGCGGGGAGCGGTGCCGATCTGGCTGGCGACGTTCCCGGTGATCGCCGGGGTCGAGGGCAGCGACCTGCTCTTCAATGCGATCTTCTTCGTGGTCGTGATCTCGACCCTGCTGCAGGGCTTCAGCTTCGAGCCGCTGGCGCGGCGGCTCGGCCTGACGACCGGCGAGGCGGCGCTGCCCCGTCCGATCGTCGAGACCGGGATGATCCAGGAGCTCGGCGGCGACGTCCTCGCCTTCCGGATCGAGCCCGGCGACGCGGCGGTCGGGCGGATGATCAGGGAGCTGGGGTTGCCCCGCGAGGCGCTCATCAACCTGATCGTCCGCGACGAGCAGGCGCTGCTGCCGCGCGGATCGACGGTGATCGAAGCGGACGACGAGCTGCACCTGCTCGTCCGCCGCGAGAACCGCAACGAGATCGCCCGGCTGATCGAGACCTGGCGCTCGGGGCCGATCGAGGGCCCGCCGACGCTGCCGATCGGCATCCGCGGCTCGCCGGCGATCTTCTCGGTCCGCCCGACCCGGAGCTCCGACGGCGACACCGGGACCCCGACCGCGGTCGACGGCGTCGAGGTCGCGCTGACGCTGCGAACCCGCCCCGACGTGCCCGCCTCCATCGTCGTCCTCGTCGACGGCCGCTTCGCGGTGACCGGGCCGGATCTGATCGCGGTCGGCGGGCGCCGCAACCTGGCCCGCTGGTGCGCCGAGCGCGCCGAGCGGCTGTCGACCTCGCCCCAGGACCGGGCCTGGCTGCAGGAGGCGATCGGTGCGATCGACGCGCCGGCCCTGCGCTGAGCCGGCGCCCGCTCAGGCCGCGTCGACCGCGGCGGCGATCTCGCCGTAGGCGGCCGCCGGATCGGCGCTGCCGAAGATCGCCGAGCCGGCCACGAACCAGTCGCTGCCCGCCGCCGCTGCGACCGGGCCGGTCGCCGCGTCGATGCCGCCGTCGACCTCGATCACGGCGCCGGAGGCGAGCGCCGCGAGGCCCTCGAGCTTGGCCGCCGAGCCGGCGATGAACGACTGCCCGCCCCAGCCCGGGTTGACGCTCATGCAGAGCAGCAGGTCGCAGTCGGCGGCGATCGCGTCAAGCGCGGCGACCGGGGTGCCCGGGTTGATCGCGACGCCGGCGTTGCAGCCGGCCGCGTGGATCGCCTCGACCACCCGGTTCAGATGGGAGGTCGCCTCGGCGTGGATCGTGATCGAGTCGGCGCCGGCACGGGCGAACTCGGCGACCTGGGCCTCGGGGCGCTCGATCATCAGGTGGCAGTCGACGATGGCGCCGGCGGCGTGGATCCGGTCGGCGACCGCGGCGACGATCAGCGGACCGATCGTGATCGGCGGCACGAAGTCACCGTCCATGACGTCGACGTGGATGACCCTGGCCCCGGCGGCGAGCACCTCGTCGACCTGCTCGCCGAGCCGGGCGAAGTCGGCCGAGAGGATCGACGGCGCCACCCGGCGCCCTGCCGGCAGCTGCGGTCCGCCGCTCATCAGATCGCCCGCAGCATCGAGGTGCCGCATTCCTGACAGCGCAGATCCTGGTCGACGCTCATCCGCACGATCGTCTGATGGGTACCGCAGCCCGGGCACTGGGAGACGAGCTCGTAGCGGCGCAGGCAATTGACGCAGCGGAACCGGCCGGGGAGCTGAGTCGGCCGCAGCCAGGGCTCGCCGCAGCCGGGACAGGACGGCCGCGAGAAGATCGGGGTCCCCGGTTCGGCCGCTGAGCTCATGCCCCGATCGTAGTGGGCGCGGTGGCGGGCTCTCCGCTCAGGCCGGTAGCGCCGCGATGAAGAACCCGTCGGTGCCGTCGCGGTCGTTGCGGGTCTGCAGGAAGCGACTGTCGCGACGCGAGGCGAGCGGCGCCAGGGACGGATCGGCCCCGAGGTCGATCGGCGACGCCGAGGCGACGGCGGCGACGTCCTCGTTCTCGCGGCGCGAGATCGTGCAGGTCGAGTAGACGACCCGCCCGCCCGGTGCCGCGGCGGCGAGCGCCCGGTCGAGGATCCGCGCCGCCGTCGCCGCCATCACGTCGATCTCTCCCGGTCCGCGCCGCCAGCGCGCATCGGGGCGGGAGGCGAGCGTGCCGAGCCCCGAGCAGGGCGGGTCGGCGAGGACCGCGTCGAAGCCGCCGGGGCGCGGCTCGGTCGCATCGGCCTGCTCGACGACGGCATCCGGCGCCCCGAGCCGGTCGAGCATCTCGCGCAGCTCGCGGGCCCGTCCCGGGTCGCGCTCGACGGCGACGAGCCCGGCACCGGCGCTGCCGAGCGCGGCCGCGATCTGCCCGGACTTGATGCCCGGCCCGGCGCAGAGGTCGAGCACGCGTTCGCCCGGACGCGGGGCGAGGAGCTCGACCACACCGGCGGATCCGCGCGACTGCGGCACGACCAGTCCGGCGCCGATCAGCTCCTCGACCCTCCCCCGCTCGCCACCGGTGACGACGAGCGAGTCGGCGGGCGCCGGCGGCCGGCCCGGGTCGGCGAATCGCGCCTCGACGCCGACCTCCTGCAGCGCCGACAGTGCCGCATGCGCGGTCACCGGCGAGCCGGTTGACCCGCAGCGCCCGCTCCGGCGGCTCGTTGATCGCGGCCAGCAGCGAGCGCGCCTCGGTCGCGCCGAGCTCCTCCCACCAGAGCTCGGCGATCCAGGGAGGCACCGAGTGGGTGATCGCGGCCCCGTCGGGATCACCGTCGTCGAGGCTGCCGAGCAGCTGCTCGCGCTCGCGCGCGGCGCGGCGCAGGACCGCGTTGACGAGCCCGGCCCCGCGGCGGCGGCCGCCGCGGCCCTTGGCGAGCGCGACCGCCTGGTCGACGGCGGCGTGGTCGGCATGCCCGGTCGAATAGAGCAGCTCGTAGAGGCCGAGCCGCAGCGCCGCCCGCAGCGGCGCGTCGATCCGCTCGACCGGCCGGCCCGAGAGCGCGGCGATGAAGTGGTCGCTGGTGCCGCGCCGCTGCACGGCGCCATAGGCGAGCGCCTGGGCCTGCGCCCGCTCGCGCCCGGCCAGCTCGAACCGGCTCGCGGCGGCGCGCAGGGCGCGGTCGGCCCAGGCGTCCTCCTCGAAGACCCGCCGCAGCGTCTCGAAGGCAGCCCGCCGGGCCGCGGTCGGGGCGCTCACCGAGGCGGCACCGCGGCGGCGGCCGGCGGGCCGTGGCCGCGCAGGAAGTCGGCCGCCGCCATCCAACGCTTGCCCGGCGCCTGCACCGACCCGATCCGCAGGGCGCCGTCGCGGCAGCCGAGCAGCAGGGCCTCGCCGTCGGGCTCCCAGGCGCCGGCGGCCGGCCCCGCGGCGACCACGGCGGGCTCGCGGAGGCCGAGCCGGGATCCGTCGGCGAGCACGGCGAAGGCGCCGACATGCGGGGTGAGCGCCCGGATCCGCCGCGCCTCCGCAGCCGCCGCGCCGCCGGGGTCGACCTGGCGCTCGGCGGCGGCGATCTTCTCCGCGTAGGTGATCCCTTCGCCGGCCTGCTCGGTGAAGCCGAGGTCGCCGCCGGCACGCCGGTCGAGCGCCGCGCCGAGCACCGTCCCCCCGGCGGCGGCGAGCCGCTCCGAGAGCGCGCCGTAGTCCTCGCTCGGGCCGATCGCCAGCTCATCGCAGAGCGCCAGCGGGCCGGAGTCGAGGCCGGCGGTGAGTCGCATCACGCAGACGCCGGTGCGCTCGTCGCCGGCCATGATCGCCCGCTCGATCGGCGCCGCGCCGCGCCATCGCGGCAGCAGCGAGGGATGGACGTTGAGCCACTCGATCGCCGACAGCAACGGCTCCTTGATGAGCTGCCCGAAGGCGCAGACGACGGCGACCTCGGCGCCGGCTGCCGCGATCCGCTCGCCGGCGGCGGCGTTGACGTCGCCGGCCTGGAGCAGCTCGATCCCGAGCTCGCCGGCGACGACCGCCACCGGCGGCGGGCCGAGCCTGCGGCCGCGGCCGCTGCGGCGGTCGGGCGGGGTGATGACGAGCACCGGACGGTGCGGGCCGGCCGCCAGCCCGCGCAGCACGGTGGCGGCAAAGTCGGACGTGCCGGCGTAGACGGTCCTCACTCGGTCATTCGGGCTCGGGCTCGGTCGCCTCGGCGGGCGGATCGAGCATCGACGGGTCGAAGTGCTCGCCACTGCGCAGCGCCCGCAGCGCCGCCCGGCGCTGCTTGCGCTCGGTCCGGTCGAGGATCAGGATGCCGTCGAGATGATCGATCTCGTGCTGGAGGACGCGGGCCTCGAGCCCCGATGCCTCGAGCAGGATCGGCGAGCCGCCGAGGTCGACGGCGCTGACCCGAGCGTGAAGCGGCCGCTCGACGTCGACGACGACGCTCGCCAGGCTCAGGCAACCCTCCTCGGCCGTTACCAGCTCTCCCGAGGTCCACTCGATCTCGGGATTGACGATCGCCCGCGGCTCGACGTCGGGGCCGGACTGGAAGACGAGCAGCCGCCTCATCAGGCCGAGCTGGGTGGCGGCGAGGCCGATGCCGAGCGCCCCCTCCATCAGCGCGACCATCCGCTCGGCCTCGCGGGCGAGCCCGGGGCCGAAGTCGGTGACCGCCGAGGCCCTCGACTTGAGAACCGGATCGCCGAACTGGCGGACCTCGCCGAGCGCCACGCGGCGGCGCTCGAGGGTTTCCTCGTCGAGCTCCGGCGGGGCGCCCTCGTCGGCGGCGTCGAGCTCCGCCTCGTCTGTCTCCGTTTCGGCCACGGCCCGATTCTAGGCGCCGACCGTCACTGGGGATCGACGTCGACCGCAAGCGTGATCCCGCGCAGGGCCGCCTCGACCTCGGGGCGGCCCAGCGCCTCGCGGGCCGCCGCGACGTCGCGCTCGGGTGCGGCGCTCTTGACCAGCAGCCGGCGACGGAAGCGGCCGCGGCGACGGAAGCGGGGCGCCGGGCCGAGCAGCTCGGCGTCGCCGCCGAGGGCCGGCCGCAGGGCCGCGGCGATCAGCTCGCCGGCGGACGCCAGCGCCGTCTCGTCGGGGCCGGTCAGCTCGACTGCGAGCAGCGACGAGAACGGCGGATAGCCGAACTGGCGTCGCCGCTCGAGCTCGCCGGCGAGGAACCCGGCGGCATCGTGACCGGCGGCGGCGACGATCGGCGCGGCGTCCGGGGCGAGCGTCTGGACGAGCACGCGGCCGCCGCGGTCGCCGCGGCCGCTGCGGCCGGCGAGTTGGGCGACGAGGGCGAACGTCCGCTCCTCGGCGCGGAAGTCCGGGTAGCGGAGCGTCGAGTCGGCGTCGATCAGGACGCTCAGGGCGACGTCGGGGAAGTCGTGGCCCTTGGCGACCATCTGGGTGCCGACGAGGACGCCCCCCTCGGCCCGCTCGAACGCCGTCAGGACCCGGCCGTGGCCGCCGCGGGCGGCGACGGTGTCGGCATCCAGCCGGAAGACCGACGCCGGTGCGATCAGGTCGGCGACGAGCTGCTCGATCCGCTCGGTGCCGGCGCCGTGACGGGCGATCGACACCGAGCCGCAGGCGGGGCAGGCCTTCGGGACCGGCTCGGTGTGCCCGCAGTGGTGACAGCCGACGACCGACCGGCCGCGGTGCAGGACCAGCGACACGTCGCAGTGCGGGCAGCTGACCGCGGCGCCGCAGGAGCCGCAGCTGAGATGTGGCGAGAAGCCGCGGCGGTTGAGCATCACGATCGCCTTCGAGCCGGCCGCACCGTCGCTGCCGAGGGCCGCGAGGGCCTGGCGGGTGGCCGGATGGAGCGGCCCGGCGCTGCCCGGCACCGCGCGCATGTCGAGGATCTCGACCGGCGGCAGCGGCCGACCGTCGATCCGCTCCGGCAGCTCGAGCCGGTCGAGCTCGGCCCAGCTCTCCGGCCGTGGCGTGGCGCTGCCGGCCAGGAAGACGGCGCCGGCGTCGGCGGCGCGGTGACGGGCGACCGCCCGGGCGTCGTAGCGGGGATCGCCCTCCTGCTTGTAGGAGGAATCGTGCTCCTCGTCGACGACGATCAGGCCGAGGTCTGCGAGCGGGGCGAAGACGGCCGAGCGGGGACCGACGCAGACGCGGGCGACGCCGGACCGGAGCCGCCGCCACTCGTCGAAGCGCTCGCCCTCCGAGAGCCCCGAGTGGAGGACGGCGACGCGATCGCCGAGCCGGGCCGCGACCCGGCCGACCGTCTGCGGAGTCAGGCCGATCTCGGGGACGAGCAGGATCGCGCTGCGACCGCGCTCGAGCGCTGCCTCGATCGCCGCCAGGTAGACCTCGGTCTTGCCGGAGCCGGTGACGCCGTGGAGCAACCGCTCGCGGGGTCCCGATCCGTCGAGCGCGGCGGTCAGCTCGGCGGCGCAGGCGACCTGCTGCGGCGACAGCCGCGGCGCGTCGGCGACCGCGCCGACGGTCTCGATCCGCGGCGCCCGCCGGACCTCGCGGACGGGGCGCTCGATCAGGCCGCGCTCGGCGAGCCTGGCGAGGACGACCGAGTCGGCGCCGGTCAGCTCGCGGATCCGCGGGCCGGAGAGCTCGCCGGCCGAGCCGAGCAGGTCGAGGACGGCACGCTGCCTCGCGCCGAGCCGCGGCCCGGCCGCATCGGGCGCGATCGCGGCCCTGCCGGCGGCGGTGATCACCGCGCAGCGCGCGGTCAGCGGCCGCATCGGCTTCGGCTTGCGCCCGGTCCCGGACCCGGGCGGCAGCACCAGCGCCAGGCCGCGCGAGGGGGTCGAGCAGTAGCGCTCGGCGACCCAGAGCCCGAGCCGGACGAGCTCCGGGGTCGCACCCGCTTCGATCGCCTCGAGCGGCTCGGCGAGGCGCTCCGGGGGCAGGTCGCTCTCGGCGGCGACGGCGACGACGACGCCGAGCATCCGCCGGCCCCCGAACGGGATCATCAGCAGCGAGCCGACACCGACGCCGGCGGCGATCATCGGCGCCGGCAACCGGTAGTCGAAGGGCCCCCGCAGGGCCCTCGTCGTCGTCATCGGCTCGACCTTGGCGATATCCATCGGCGGCTCTGAAGCTACGTCCTTTCACGGACGTTGGGCTCGCGGTATATGTTGCTCGCGTGGCTCTGAACCTGGGACCAGGCGAGCAGGTCGTATTCGAGGGGCACCCGTCCTGGCGGGCGATCCTCGGCTTCTACATCAAGGGCATCCTGATCGTCGCCGTGATCGCGGCCCTCGTCGCCCTGCTCGGCGGCGGCTCCGACGCGGTCCTGATCACCCTGATCGTCATCGTCGGCGCCTCGATCGTCGTTCTCGTCGGGTTCCTGCGCCGCGTCTCGACCCGGTACACGATCACGACGCGGCGGCTCAACATCAAGCACGGGATCATCTCCCGTGACGTCCAGGAGACGAAGATCGAGCGCGTTCAGGACGTCAACTACCGGCAGTCGCTCTATCAGCGGATCATGCAGATCGGCGACGTCGACTTCGACACCGCTGCGCAGAACTCAGAATCCGACTTCATCTTCGCCGGGGTGGCGAACCCCGAGCAGGTCATCGACCGCGTCCACCACGCAACCGAGGTCGCCGGCCCGCCGCCGGCCACCCGGGCCGAGGCCGAGGCCCGCTACGACTCCGGCCTCTAGGCTGGCCCGGCCTAGGCCGACGCGCCCGACCTGCTCGCCGAGCCCGGCGGCGGCGCGGAGATCGTCGACCCGGTCGGTCCGCTCCCAGGTGAAGTCGTCGCCGTCGCGCCCGAAATGGCCGTAGGCCGCGGTCGCCTGGTAGATCGGCCGGTGCAGATCGAGGTAGCGCCGGAACGCGCCCGGCCGCAGGTCGAAGACCTGCTCGACGGCCTCGGTGAGCTTCGCGTCGTCGACCTTGCCGGTGCCGAACGTCTGCGACCATCAGCGAGATCGGATGGGCGACGCCGATCGCGTAGGCGAGCTGGACCTCGCAGCGATCAGCGAGACCGGCGGCGACCACGTTCTTGGCCACGTAGCGGGCGGCGTAGGCCGCCGAGCGGTCGACCTTGGATGGATCCTTGCCGCTGAAGGCGCCGCCGCCGTGGCGGGCGGCGCCCCCGTAGGTGTCGACGATGATCTTGCGGCCGGTCAGCCCGGCGTCGCCGACGGGGCCGCCGATCACGAACTTGCCGGTCGGGTTGACGAGCAGCGTCCGCCGCAGCGCATCGGCGTCGTAGAGGTCGCCGTACTCCTCGTCGAGGACGGGGACGATGACGTGCTCCCAGAGGTCGGGCTTGATCGTCTCCTCGCAGTCGACGCCCTCGGCATGCTGGGTCGAGATCAGGATCCGCTCGACCGCGATCGGCTCGCTGCCCCGGTAGCGGACCGTCACCTGGGTCTTGCCGTCGGGGCGCAGGTAGCCGAGCGTCCCGTCCTTGCGCACCTCGGCGAGCCGTCGCGCCAGCGTGTGGGCGATCTGGACCGGCATCGGCATCAGCGCCCGGGTCTCGTTGGTCGCGTAGCCGAACATCATTCCCTGGTCGCCGGCGCCGTCGCGGTCGAACTCGTCGTCGTCGTCGGCGTCGGTGCGCACCTCGTAGGCCTCATCGACCCCCTGGGCGATGTCCGCCGACTGCTCGTCGATCGCGGTCATCACCGCGCAGCTCTCGCCGTCGAAGCCGAGCGCGCCGCTGTCGTAGCCGATCTCGGTGATCGTCCGGCGGACGATCTTCGGGACGTCGACGAAGGTCGAGGTCGAGATCTCCCCGGAGACGACGACCAGGCCGGTGTTGACGAGGGTCTCGCAGGCGACGCGCCCCTGCGGGTCCTCGGCGAGGACCGCGTCGAGGATGCCGTCGGAGATCTGGTCGCAGATCTTGTCGGGATGTCCCTCGGTGACCGACTCGGACGTGAACAGGTGCTCGCCCTCGCCGACCTCGATGTGCTCGGTGATCTCGCTACTCATCTGACTTGCTGGCCTTTCTTCGCTGGTTTGCAGCCGGCTTTCCTCGGCGCCCGTACCGGACCCCGTCCGCGAATGCTATTCCCCGCCGAGCGGCGGGGCGTCGATCTGCGGGACTTGGCGCGGTCCGACCGCGATCCGCAGGTCGGTGGCGATCCGCTCGTCGCCGGCGGCGACGGTCAGCGCCGCCGCCGTCAGCGAGCGCAGGTCGGGGGCATAGGTCGTGTAGGTCGGGTCGACGGCGAGGCCGGCCTGCTCGCCGAGATCGAGCAGCCCGGCGAGATCGAGGTAGGCGATCAGCGAGACCGACTCCGGCATCCCCTCGGTGACGTCCCGGAACCGCTGCGACTCGTCGAGGCCGCCGTCGATCGAGCGGGCCTGCTCGATTCCGAGCGAGTCGGTGGCGATCACGAGCAGATCGTCCCAGGCGGCATAGGTCAGGTCGACGGCGGGGCTGACCGCCAGCGACTCGGCCTGCAGGCCGGCGATCTGGATCGTCTCCCAGGTCGCCGGCTTCCCCTTCTCGCTCGCTGCCAGCGCCCTCGCGACCGAACCCTGCAGCCGCGCCAACGACCGCCGGGCGGCGGCCGGATCGACGCCCTCGGCGATCAGGCTGACGTAGGGCGTCGCGATGTCGGGGGCGACGCCGGGGACCGTCGAGTCGGCCGTCGCCGCAACCGGCTGCAGCGACAGCGCCGCCTCCGAGCCGAGCAACGGCAGCAGGTCGGCGCCGATGTCGATCCCGGCCCGCCGGCCGAGCCGGCCCGACTCCCGCCGGAAGGCGGCGACGAGACCGGGCGAGCTGGTCCGCGCCTGGTCGAGCAGGCCGCCGACCCCGGCGGCGGGATCGCCGAGCCCCAGATAGGCGAGCGACGCCGGTCCGACGTCGGCGGTCAGGCTCGGCTTGAACGAGGGCAGCGCCGCGAAGAATCCCGGTGCGTCCTCGGCCCGGGCGGAATCGAGGTCGCTGCGGATCGCCAGGTGCAGGCCGGAGCCGTCGGCGCTGAGCGAGGCGGCGGCGCCCTCGGTCGCGGCGGCGTTGACGAAGGTGTCGGCCGGCGTGAAGCCGCCCGGGCCGAACAGCGTCCGGGCGCCGGCGGCGGAGACGTAGGCGTAGGCGACGCGGTCGTCGGGGAGCTCGTCGATCACCGCCGTGCCGTCGGCGCCGTCGAGCGATGAGCCGTCGGCGTCGAGCATCGCCGTCAGCCCGGTCCGCGAGCCGATCAGCAGAAAGCCGTTCTCGATCGCCCAGCCGGCGCCGCGCCGGCCGATCGAGATTTCGGTGCCGCCGGCCGAGGCGGTCGACTGCTTCGGCCCGAGCAGCCGCGCCGCGAACTCGTCGGCGGCGTCGCTGTCGTCGGCCTCGATCATCAGCACCCGCTCGCCGGCGACGCCGGCCGGCAGCGCCGCCAGCGCCACCTCGCCGCCGGACCACGGCTCGACCTGCTTGGCGTAGTCGACCTCGACGCCGGCGATCCGGCTGAGGCCGCCGATCGCGAGCCGGGCCAGCAGCGGCACGCGGCCGCCGATGTCGCTCGCGGCGGCGAACTGCTCGGACTCGGGGTCGACGTCGAGGTGGACGTAGGCGAGGGCGTCGGCGGGCACCAGGGCGATCGCGTCGTCGCCGGGGGCGCAGTCGTCGCCGCCGGGCAGGGCACAGGGCGCCACCGGGATCAGCACCAGCCAGACCAGCGCCGCGACCGCGGCGAGGATGGCGCCGGCGAGGAGCCGGTGCCGGGCGGTCTCCGGGAGCTTGCGCCAGCGCGCCGATCCGCGCCGTTGCAGCGCCCGCAGCCAGGCGCCCCACGTGCCGCTGCCGGGCCCCGAGTCGCGGAGCGCCTGCAGGCGCCGGGCGAGGCCGGAGCGGCCCTTGCCGGGACCGCCCAGCGGCGACTTCGGGGCGACCGGCGAGGACGGCTTCTCGCCGTCCTCCTGCTCGTCCTTGGGGGGCTCCTTCGGCACCGCGGGTCCCTGCCTAGCCGGAGTCGCGGTCCCGCCGGCGCGGGACGAAATCGATGATCAGCGGGATCCCGTCGAGTCCGAGCGCGGTCCGCAGCCGGTTTTCGAGGTAGTAGGACCAGTCCCGGTTGATCAACATCCGGTCGTTGACCTGGATCGCGATCCGCGGCGGCGCGTCGCCGACCTGAGCGGCGTAGTAGAGACGCAGCCGCTTGCCGCGCTTCGAGGGCGGCGGATTGCGTTCGACGGCCTCGGCGAGGATCCGGTTCAGCACCGGCGTCCGGGCCCGGGCCGCGCGGCGATCGGCCAGCTCGAGCGCCTTCGGCAGCACCTTCTGGAGGTTGCGGCCACGCAGCGCCGAGATCGTGATCACCGGCGGCCGCAGTCGCAGCCGCTGCTCGATCCGCGCCTTCGCGTCGTCGAGGTCGACCTCGACGATGTCCCACTTGTTGAGGACGACGAGGGTCGCGCAGCCCGCCTTCATCGCCAGCTCGCCGATCCGCAGGTCCTCGGAGGTGACCCCCTCGGAGGCGTCGCAGACGAGGATCGCCACGTCGGCGCGGTCGGCGGCCCGCTCGGCCCGCAGCTGCGCGTAGTAGTCGATCGTGCCGGCGACCTTGGTACGGCGGCGGATCCCGGCGGTGTCGACGAGCAGCGCCTCACGGCCGCCGATCTCGACCCTGGTGTCGATCGAGTCGCGGGTCGTGCCGGCGATCTCGCTGACGATCGTCCGCTCGGTCCCGAGCAGCGCGTTGAGCAGCGACGACTTGCCGACGTTGGGGCGACCGAGGATCGCGATCCGGGGCAGCTCGTCGGTCGCGGCACCCTCGCGGTCCTCGCCGGCGAGGGCGGTGACCCGGTCGAGCAGATCGCCGGTGCCGAGGCCGTGGCTGGCCGAGACGGTGACCGGCTCGCCGAGGCCGAGGCCGTTGAGCTCGGCGGCGAGGTGGACGTCGGCGGGATTGTCGACCTTGTTGGCGACGACGATCACCGGCTGCGCGGCCGCCCGCAGCAGCGCCGCCACCTCGGCGTCGCCCGGTCCGAGGCCGGCCTTGGCGTCGACGACGTGGAGGATCACGTCGGCGTCGGCGATCGCCTCGCGGGCCTGGTGCTGGACCGATCGCGACAGCGAGTCCTCGGCCGCGAGGTCGACGCCGCCGGTGTCGATCAGCGTCAGCTCGACGCCGTTCCACTCGGTTTCGATCTCCTTGCGGTCCCTGGTCACCCCCGCCTCGGCGTGGGTGACCGCCTCGCGGCCGCCGGCGAGGCGGTTGATCAGGGTGCTCTTGCCGGCGTTCGGATAGCCGACGACGGCGACCTTCATCGGACCGGCCGGCTCACGCCAGGCCCCGTTCGTGGGCGAGGGCGGCGATCCGCTCGACGACCCGGTCGGCGTCGAGGCCGGTCGTGTCGAGCTCGACGGCGCCGTCGGCGAGCTCGAGCGCCCCGTGCTCGCGGTCGCGGTCGCGGCCGTCGCGGTCACGCTGCGCGGCGAGGACCGCTTCGGCCTCCTCGCCGGTCTCGGCGGCTCGGCGGCGAGCCCGCTCCTGCTCGGACGCGGTGAGATGCACCTTGAGCGGCGAGTCGGGACAGACGACCGTGCCGATGTCGCGTCCCTCCGCCACCCATGCCCCGTCGGCGACCAGCCGCCGCTGCCTGGCGACCATCGCCTCGCGAACGCCGGGGTGGACGGAGACCCGCGAGGCCGCGGCGGAGACCGCGGCGGTCCGGATCGCCGCCGAGACGTCCTCCTCGCCGATCGCGATCCGGCCCGGGGCGATGCGAAGGTCGAGGCCGGCGGCGATGGCCGTGACGGCGCCGGCATCGTCGGGATCGGCGCCGGCGCGAATCGTCGCCAGGGCGACGCTGCGGTACATCGCCCCGGAATCGAGGTAGGTGAAGCCGAGGCGCTCGGCGAGCGCCCGGGCCACGGTCGATTTTCCGGCCCCGGCGGGTCCGTCGATGGCGATCACCATGAGCGTCGAGCAGAGTAGCCGGGTCCGGGCGGCCGCCTCCTCCGGCCGCCCGCGGCGCCGGCCTTTGCGTCCGGGCACGCAGTCAGGCTGCCCGCCCATGCTGAATCTCGGCCGCTACGCCGACCGGGCTATCTACGTCCTGATCGCGGTGATGGCGATCAGCGTCGCACTCGAGGGAGTCGAGTCGCGCCCGGGAAGGGTCCTCGCCGCGCTGATCGGGACCGCGATCGCCCTGACCCTGGCGGAGATGTTCGCCGACCGGGTCGGCATCTCGATCCGCAAGCAGCGCCCGGCGAGCGAGGAGGAGCGCCACGATGAGGTCCGCGAGGCCGTCACCGGGCTCGTCGTCGCCGCGGTGCCGATCTCCTTCTTCCTGTTCGCGGTCGTCGGCGTCCTCGGACTGCAGCGGGCGTTCAACCTCTCCCAGCTCGCCGGCTTCGGCGTGCTCGCGCTCTACAGCTACGTCGCCTCGCGGGCGAGCGGCAGCACCCGGCTGCGGGCGGTGATCGGCGCGGTCGGACTGACCGTGGTCGGCATCCTGCTGATCCTGTTGATGTCGGCGACGAAGTGAGGCCGCTCAGTCGAGCAGCGACCTGAGGTCGGCCTCGAAGCCCGGGTAGCTGATCCGGGCGGCGCCGAAGTCGCGCACGGTCACGCCCTGCCGCGACGCCAGCCCGGCGACGGCGCCGAGCATCGCCAGCCGGTGATCGCCGCGGGAGTCGATCTCGCCGCCCCGCAGCCCGCCGCTGCCGGTGACGACGAAACCGTCCTCGAGCGCCTCGGCATCGCCGCCGATCGCGTTCAGGGCGTCGACGACGCCGGCGATCCGGTCCGACTCCTTGTGGCGCAGCTCGGCGGCCCCGGAGACCTTGGTCGTCCCCTCGGCGAAGCAACCGAGCAGACCGACGAGCGGCAGCTCGTCGATCGCCATCGCAACCTCGGCGGGCCCGACGAGCGCCGCCGCGAGCTCGCCGTGGCGAGCCCGCAGCGAGCCGACCGGCTCTCCCCCTTCGTGCCCCTGCTCGACGACCTCGACGTCGGCGCCCATCCGGTTGAGGATCCCGAGCAGGCCGATCCGGGTCGGGTTGACGCCGACCCCGTCGACGCGAACGTCGGCGCCGGGGACGATCAGCCCGGCGACGACGTGGAAGGCGGCCGAGGAGAGATCGCCAGGCACCGTCATCGGCGGCAGCGCGATCCGCTCGGCGGGTCCGATCCCGATCGTGGCGGCGATCGGGTCGGTCGGCAGGCTCGGCCGCTCCCGCTCGACCCTGACGTCGGCGCCGGCGGCGCGCAGCATCCGCTCGCTGTGGTCGCGGGTCGCGGCCGGCTCGCGGACCGTCGTCCGGCCGTCGGCGAGGAGCCCGGCCAGCAGCAGGCACGACTTCACCTGGGCCGAGGCGATCGGCAGCTCATAGTGGATCGCCCGCAGCCGCCGCCCCTCGATCGCGACCGGCGGCCGGCCGTCGGCGGCCGTCTCCACCTCCGCCCCCATCTCCGCGAGCGGGACGGCGATCCGGCCCATCGGCCGGGCGCGGATCGACTCGTCGCCGTCGAGGACGAACCGGCGGCCCTCCTGGCCGGCGAGGAGCCCGGCCAGGAGCCTGATCAGCGTTCCGGCGTTGCCGACGTCGATCATCCCGCCGGACGGCGGCGCGGCACCGCGCAGCCCGAAACCCTCGATCGTGACCGACAGCGCTCCGTCGCCGCCGAGCTCGGTGCCGACCGTGGCGCCGAGCGCCGCGGCGGCCGCCAGTGAGCTGCGGGTGTCGGCCGAGTCGAGGTAGCGGCCGATCCGCGTCTCGCCCTCGCCGAAGGCGCCGAGCAGCGCCGCCCGGTGGGAGATCGACTTGTCGGGCGGCGCCAGCAGCCGGCCGGTGAGCGAGCCGGCCGGAGCGAAGTGGGCGTCGACGCCGTTGCCCATCAGCCGGCTTCGGCGATCGGCGCGACCTCGTGACCGAGGCCGGCGACGACCTCGGCGGCCTGCCGAGCCTCCTCGAGGCCGGCGATCCACAGCGAGATCGCCCCGGTCCGGCGGTCGGCGGCGGGAAACAGCGACATGTCCTCGATGTTGACCCCGGCGCGGCCGAGCGCCAGGGCGATCTCGGCAACGGTGCCGGGGCGGTTCTCGACCGCGACCCGGAGCTCGACGAGCGGCGCCGCCGTGAGGTCGGCCTCGAGCATCGCTCGGCGATCCTCGCGGGCCGATTGCTGCCAGGCCGCGATCGCCGCCCGGTCGCCGCCGGCGATCAGCTCCGAGGCCTCCCGCAGGCGGGTGGCGACGTCGTCGATCTCGGCCGCCACGGCGGCCGAGTTGGAGCTGAAGATGTCGGCCCAGACGGCCGGGTTGGCGCCGGCGACCCGGGTCGCGTCGCGGAAGCTGCGGCCGACCTCGGGCCGGCGCTCGCCCTCGCTGCCGACCGAGGTGGCGGCGGTGGCGGCGAGGACGTTGGCGAGGACATGCGGAAGGTGGCTGATCGCGGCCATCTCGCGGTCGTGCAGCTCGGCGTCGATCGCCATCGGGCGGGCGCCGATCCCGGCGAGAACGCCGTGCAGGCGATCGAACAGCACCCCCTGGGAGCGCTCGGTCGGCGTCAGGTACCAGCGGGCCCCTTCGAACAGGTCCTGTCGCGACCCCTCGACCCCGGCGGTCTCGGCACCGGCCAGCGGATGGCCGCCGATGAATCGATCGGCGTCGGCATCGGCGGCCATCGCCGTGACCAGCGAGTGCTTCGTCGAGCCGACGTCGCTGACGACCGCCGCCGGTCCCGACTCGCGAAGCGCCGCTGCGGCGAGATCGGCGAGCGCCGCAACCGGCGCCGCGCAGAAGACCACGTCCGCCCCCGCCACCGCGGCGGCGACGGAATCGCAGGCCCGGTCGACGGCGCCGAGCTCGGCGGCCCGCCGGCAGTTGTCGGGGTCGGGGTCGTAGCCGGCGACTTCGGCCCCGAGCCGGTGCCGGGCGGCGAGCCCGATCGACCCGCCGATCAGGCCGACGCCGAGTACCGCGATCCGGGGCGGATGATCGGAGCTGCCGGCCACCGGGCGATCATTGCTCAAACGGGCACCGGCGCGTCCCGCGCCGCCACCTCGGCGACCCGGCGGACCCGGTCGGCGTAGGCGCCGAAGCCCGACGCGGGCAGCGCCTGGGCGCCGTCGCAGATCGCGTTGGCGGGATCGTCGTGGACCTCGACGATGATCCCGTCGGCGCCGGCGGCGGCCGCGGCCAGCGACATCGGCTCGACCCAGTCGCGGCGGCCGGGAGCGTGGCTGGGGTCGACGACGACGGGCAGGTGGCTGCGCTCCTGCAACGCCGGCACGGCGAGCAGGTCGAGGGTGAAGCGGTAGGCCGTCTCGTGGGTGCGGATGCCGCGCTCGCAGAGGATCACGCGCTCGTTTCCCTCCTTGAGCACGTACTCCGACGCCATCAGCAGCTCGTCGAGCGTCGCCGACAGCCCGCGCTTGAGCAGGACCGCGCAGTCGCTGCGCCCGAGCTCGCTCAGCAGCGGGTAGTTCTGCATGTTCCGGGCGCCGACCTGGACGACGTCGGCGACCGCGGCGACCTCGGCGACGTCGCGGACGTCGATCAGCTCGGTGACGATCGGCAACCCGGTCCGGCGCTTCGCCTCGGCGAGGATCGCCAGGCCCTCGCGACCGAGGCCCTGGAACGAGTACGGGGAGCTGCGCGGCTTGTAGGCACCGCCGCGCAGCATCGACGCCCCCTCGGCGGCGACGATGTCGGCGACCGCGATCGTCTGCTCGCGGCTCTCGACGGTGCAGGGCCCGGCGATCAGCGTGAAGCCGGCGCCGACCGTGTGGCCGGCGACGTCGAAGCTGGTTCGCACCCCGTCCCGCGATCGGGAGGAGGCGAGTTCGTAATCGGTGGTCGACATTGGCGGTGCCTTTCGGATCGGTCCGGACGCGAACGGCCGGCGGGTACTGGCGTTACGGGGTTCGGGGGCTGCGTTCCGGTCCGCCCGCCGAGGCGGACGCGAACCGGAGGCCTAGGTAAATCGCCAGTAGCGATACGAGCGGCGACGGGCACGACGGGGAACGCCTGCGGGCGCGGCTGCGCCGGAGCGGCGGGCGGTGGTCGTCATGCGTGCCATGGGACTGTTTCTAGCACGGGGCCGGTGCGGCCGCAACCGGCGGGGCTCAGAGCAGCTCGGCGAGAGCCGCGAGGAATCGGCGGTTCTCGGCCTCGGTCCCGTAGCTGACGCGGATGTGGCCGGGGCCGCCGAGCGGCGTCCCGGCGCGGACGATCACGCCGCGCCTCCCGAGACCCTCGACGATCTCCGCCTCGTCGCGGTCGCCGAGGTCGACCCAGGAGAAGTTCGTCTGCGTGTCGGCGGTGCTCAGGCCGAGGTCGTGGAGGCCCTCCTCGACGGTGATCCGACCGACGATCGTCCGCTCGACCCGGTCGATGACGTCGTCGCTGTGCAGCAGCGCCTCCGCCCCGGCGGCCTGGGCGAGCAGGTTGACGCTGAACGGCTGGCGGACGGCGTCGACCGCAGCCCGGAAGCGGGCCGAGCCGAGCGCGTAGCCGCAGCGCAGGCCGGCGAGGCCGTAGACCTTGCTGAAGGTTCGCAGCAGGACCAGGTTCGGGTGATCGGCGAGCAGGTCGACGGTGGCGTCGGGATGGTCGAGCACCTGCATCTCGACGTAGGCCTCGTCGAGGATCACGGTGACGTGATCGGGGACGCGATCGAGGAAGGCCGCGATCGCGTCGGGAGGCAGGCAGGTGCCGGTCGGGTTGTTGGGGTTGCAGACGAGGACGAGCTGGGTGGCGGCCGTGATCTCGGTCGCCATCGCCTCGAGATCGTGCTCGTAGGCGTCGTTGAGCGGCACCCGGATCTCGCGGGCGCCGGCGAGCGGCGCCAGCTGCGGGTACATCGAAAACGACGGCCAGGCGTAGACGATCTCGGCGCCCGGCTCGCAGAGCGCCAGGGCCGCGGCGAGGAGGATCTCGCAGGACCCGTTGGCGACCGCGATCGAACCCGGCTCGAGCTCGAAGCGGTCGGCGATGCGGCGGCGCAGCAGCGATGCGTGCTGGTCCGGGTAGCGGTTCGCTCCGATCGCCGCCTGCTGGATCGCCTCCAGCACCGCCGGATGCGGGCCCCACGGCGACTCGTTGGAGGCGAGCTTGATGACATCCGAGGACTCGTAGGTGCGGCGGGCGCGATCGATGTCCATGCCGCCCTCGTAGTGAGGGAGCTCGGCGAGCTTCTTGGCGAACCTGACGCTCATCGTCCGGCCGCTACTGCGCCGACTTCAGGTCGGAGCGAAGGTCGGCGGTTGCGCCGAGGTAGACGTGGGACGGAACGTGATCGGAGGGCGCGTAGTAGTGCAGCATCGTCCTGATCACGCGCTCCATCGCGCCCGGCACGGCGATCTCGCGGGCGCAGAGCAGCGGCACCGAGTCGAGGCCGAGCTCGCGGGCCGCGAAGGCGGGAAACTCGGCGTCGAGGTCGTTCGTCGAGGTGAAGATGCAGCTGACCATCCGGCCCGGCTCGAGGTCGTTGCGGCGGATCAGCTCACGGAGCAGCTCGTCGGTCGCGGCGAGGATCGCCCCGCGCTCGTTGGCCGCCGCCTGCACGGCACCGCGCAGGGCGAAGATCCGCTCGCCGCTCATCGCCGTCGCCGTCGGTCGCTTCCGTTCATCGCCCCGCATCCTTCCAGAGCCGCCGCAGCTCCGATTGCGAGAGCCGCCGGGCTCGGCCGGGAGGCAGGTCGCCGAGCGCGAGCGACGCGAAGCGGGTCCGTTCCAGCGCCGCCACCTCGTTGCCGACCCGCTCGAGCATCCGCCGCACCTGGCGGTTGCGCCCCTCGCGGATCGTGACCTCGATCTCGCGGGCGGAGCGCCGCCGCACCTCGGCCGGCGCGGTCGGCCCGTCGTCGAGCTCGACCCCCTCCCGCAGCCGCTCGATCTCCCCGTTCGATATCGGGGCGCGGAGCCGCGCCCGGTAGGTCTTCGGCACCCCGTAGCGGGGATGGGTGAGCAGGTTGGCGAGCTCGCCGTCGTTGGTCAGCAGGATCAGCCCGGTCGAGTCGGCATCGAGACGGCCGACCGGGTAGAGCCGGCGCTCCGATGCGACCAGGTCGGTGACGGCGCGGCGGCGGCCCGGCTCGTCGGCGGTCGAGGTGACGTCGAGCGGTTTGTTGAGGGCCCAGGTCTCGCGCGGTTCCGGCCCGATCGGGCGGCCGTCGAAGGCGACGTCGCTGCCGGCGTCAACGTCCCGGGCCGGGTCGGTGACGACGGCGCCGGCGACCGTCACCCGGCCGGCCGCGATCAGCTGCTCGGACGCCCGCCGCGAGGCGACGCCGCAGTGGGCCAGGTACTTGACGAGCCGCATCTCAGCCGGCGGCGACCGCCCCGCCGAGCCGATGGCCGGCGGCGCGCAGGGCCGCGACGGCGTCGTCGAGCTGCGACTGCGGAACGAGCACGTAGTCGGTGTCGAACGTCGAGACGGCGAAGATCGGCACCGCGGCCGCGGCGAGCGGCACCGCGATCGAAGCGAGGACGCCGGTCAGCCCGTGGTCGAGGACGCCGTCGACGACGAGGGCGCGCCAGCCCGGCGACAGCTCGGCGCCGGCCGGAGCCGACTCCGGGTCGCAGATGATCGACGTCTCGTTCGCGGTCGCCGTGACCGCGAGCATGCCGGCGCCGGGGCGCAGCCGATCGGGAACCGCGGCACCGGCGGCGAGGCGGACGACGGCGAGCTCGCCGTCGAGGACGGTCAGATCGACGCCGCTCAAGGGGCGGCGCGCTGCTCGCCGGCCTTGAGCAGCCGCTCGCGCAGCTCGGCCGCGTCCTCGGGCGTCGGGTCGAAGGCGGAGACGTCGGGAAGGTCCTCGAGGCCGTTGAGGCCGAAGAGCCGCTCGAACAGCTCCGTCGTCCGGTAGATGACCGCGCCGAACCGCGACCGCCCGGCCTCCTCGATCAACCCGCGCTCGCTGAGCGTCTGCACGCCCGACTCCGAGCTGACCCCGCGGATCCGCGCGATCTCCGGCCGTGAGACCGGCTGCAGGTAGGCGACGATCGCCAGGGTCTCCGCCTGGGCGGCGGTCAGCGGCGGCGTCTTCGGGCGCGCCAGCAGCCGCCGGGCGGGGTGCTCGGCGGCGGGGTCGGTGGCGAGCGCGAACCCGCCCGCGACCTCGCGGAGGACGATCCCGCGGCGCCCCGGGGCGAGCTCCTCGGCGAGCAGGTCGAGGGCGTTGCGGATCTGCACCTCGCCGACCTCGCAGGCGTCGATCAGGTCGCCGACCGGTACCGGGTCCGGCGACAGGAAGAGCAGCGCCTCGACGACCCGGGCGAGCTCGGCGGCGCTGCCGTCGGCGGTCATTTCGCCGCTCCCCCGGCGGAGCGCCCGCCGGCCACGGCGCCGGCGGTGATCTCGATCGGGCCGAAGTTCTCACCCTGCGACCAGCTCGCCTCGCCCTTCTTGTGAAGCTCGAGCAGCGCGAAGATCGTCACCGCCTGGGTGAGCCGGTCCTCGCCGCCGAACGCCTCGTCGAAGTCGACCCGCGTCGCCCGCCTGAGCAGGCCGCGGAGGACGTCGACCCGCAGCTCGAGCGAGACGGTCGGGCGGATGTGGCTGGTGTCGACGACCGGCGGGGGCGTCAGCAGGTCGCCGAGCGCGAGGCCGATCCGGTCCGGGTCGTAGGCCTGCCGCGACGCCTGCAGCGAGACCCGGCGCAGCTCGAGCGGCAACGGCGCCGAGCGGTACAGGTACGGCGACTCGCGGCTGAAGCGGCGGCTGAGCTCGGTGCCGGCGTCCTTGTAGCGGCGGTACTCGAGCATCCGCGCGAGCAGCTCGTCTGCCGCCTCCTCGGGGCCGAGGTCGAGCTCCGGCTCCTCCTCGGTCGGCAGCATCAGCCGCGATTTCAGCTCGAGCAGCGCCGCGATCAGGACGAGGAACTCGGTCGCGGCCTCGAGGTCGAGCTCGCCCTCGGCGTCGAGGTGCTCCATGTAGGCGAGGACGATCGCGCCGAGCTCGACCTCGAGCAGGCTGATCTCCTCGCGGAGGACGATCGCCAGCAGCAGATCGAAGGGCCCTGCGAAGACGTCGAGGTCGAGCTCGAGGTCGGCGGTGCGCACGGGCCCAAGATTAGGCCCGGCGCCGGTCGGTGGGCCGTCGCGGCGGCGCCGGCCGGCGCGATCGCCGGTCCCTGTCTCCGCAATTCGCGGCGAACTCGGCGATCCCACCTCGGTCCGCAGGCGCCCGCGGCTCTGGCCGGCGCCGGCTAGCGCGGCGCCGCGACGCCCATCGCGTCGCGCACGTCGGCGAGGACCGGCTCGGCGAACGAGCGCGCCTTGGCGGCGCCGAGGGCGAGCACGCGCTCGAGCTCGGCCGGGTCGGCGCGCAGCTCCGCGTAGCGCTCGCGGACCGGGGCGAGGAGCTCGGCGACGGCGTCGCCGACGGCCGCCTTGAAGTCCCCGTAGCCGCTGCCCTCGAACTCGGCCTCGACCTGCTCGGGCCCGACCCCGCGGACCACGCAGAGGATCTCGATCAGGTTCTCGATCCCCTCCTTGCCTCCCTCCGGGCCGGCCCGGCGCACCTCGCGGCCGGAGTCGGTGACAGCGCTGCGGAACTTCTTGCCGATCCGCTCCGGCTCGTCGAGGACGTAGACGGTCCCGGCCTCGGCGCCGCTGGTCGTCGACATCTTGCTGACCGGGTCCTGGAGATCCATGATCCGGGCGCCGACGCGGGGGATCCGGTGCTCGGGCTCGACCAGGGTCGGCCCGAACCGCTCGTTGAAGCGTCGCGCGATCTCCCGCATCAGCTCGATGTGCTGGCGCTGGTCGTCGCCGACGGGGACCTCGGTCGCCCGGTAGGCGAGCACGTCGGCGGCCTGCAGGACCGGGTAGTTGAAGAGGCCGGCGGAGACGAAGGCGCCGGACTGCTGCTCGACCTGCTCGCGCTTCGTCTTCCACTGGTGCATCCGGTTCAGGTCGCCCCAGGCGGTGACGGCGCCGAGCAGCCAGCAGAGCTCGGTGTGCTCGCGGACGTCGCCCTGGCGGAAGAGAACGCAGCGCTCGGGATCGAGCCCGGCGGCGAGCAGGATCGCGGTCGTGTCGTGGACGCGGTCGCGCAGCTCGCCCGGGTCGTAGGCGACGGTGATCGCGTGCAGGTCGACGATGCAGTAGATCGCCTCCTCGCCGGCGCCGGGGTCGGTGCTCTCCTGGCCCTCGACGTACTGGCGGATCGCGCCGATGTAGTTGCCGAGGTGCTTGCGCCCGGTCGGCTGGATGCCGCTGAAGATCCGTCGCTTTGCCTGGCCCGGGCTCACGGGCGGGGAATCTACCCTGCCGGCCGCTGACCCAGCGAGTGCAGCTCGGCGGCGCGCCCGTCCTCGGCGTCGAGGGCGAGTCCGGTCAGCTCGACGATCGCCTGCGGCGCCTTCTCGGGCGAGCCGGCGTCGTGGGGCGGGTCGGGGTCGTACTCGATCCCGAGCTGCAGGGCCTGGGCGACCTCGGTGCCGGCGACCAGCTCGGCGAGGCGCAGCGCCATGTCGATGCCGGCGGAGACGCCGGCGGCGGTGATCACCCGGTCGCGCTCGACGACGCGCTCGGCGACGGGGTTCGCGCCGAGCTCGGCGAGGGCGCCCCGCGCCGCCCAATGGGTGGTCGCGTCGACGCCGTCGAGCAGGCCGGCCGCGGCGAGGACGAGCGAGCCGGTGCAGACCGAGGTCGTCCACTCGGTTCGCTCGTGGACGTCGGCGACCCAGCGCACGTAGGGGTTGCCGGAGTCGAGCAGACGCCGGGTGCCGACCCCGCCCGGTACGACGACGATGTCGGGGTCGGTGACCTCGGCGATCGCCCGGTCGGCGACGAGCGCGGCCATCCCCTGCTCGGTGCGCACCTCCCCCGCCGTCTCGCTGCAGAAGACGACCTCGGCGCCGGGCAGGCGCTGCAGGACCTCGTAGGGCCCGATCGCGTCGAGCGCCGTGAAGGCGGGGAATATCGGAATTGCGATCTGCATCGTCTCTCCTCCGGTCAGGCCGCCAGCGGCGGCCGGAATCGCTGTCGGTACTCGCTCGGGCTGGTGCCGAGCCGGCGTTGAAAGGCGCGGCGCATCAGCTCGGCGCCGGCGAAGCCGCAGCGCCGTGCGATCGCCTCGAGCGAGGCCGCGTCGGTCTCGAGCACGCTGCGCGCCCGCTCGACCCGGAGCGCCTCGACGTATTCGGCCGGGGTCGTGCCGACCTCGCGGCGGAAGACGCGGGCGAACTGGCGCTCGGAGAGGTGGACGCGGCCGGCGAGGGCGGCGACCGAGAGGTCTTCGTCGAGGTGCTCGCCGATCCAGCCCTGCAGCTCGCGGATCGGTGCCCGCTCGGCGAGCTGGTGGGCGAGCTGGACCGAGAACTGGGTCTGCCCGCCCGACCGCCGCGCGTAGACGACGAGCATCCGCGCCGTCTGCAACGCGACCTCGCTGCCGAGGTCCTGCTCGACCAGCGCCAGCGCCAGGTCGATTCCGGCGGTCACCCCGGCCGACGTGTAGACGTCGCCGTCGGCGACGAAGATCGGATCGGGATCGACCTCGACGGCCGGATAGCGCTCCGCCAGCCGCGCGCAGCTCGCCCAGTGGGTCGTCGCGCGGCGGCCGTCCAGCAGCCCCGCCTCGGCGAGCAGGAAGGCGCCGGTGCAGACGCCGGCCACCCGCCGCGCCGAGCCGGCGAGCCGCCGCACCGTCGTGACCATCCCGGGATCGCGAAGCGCCGCGCGAACACCGAGGCCGCCGGGCACGACCAGAGTGCCGATCGCCCCGCGCTGGCCGTCGAGCGAACCGTCGGCGGCGATCCGCAGGCCGCTGCTCGTCACCGCGGCACCGCCGCCGATCGTCAGCAACCGCAGCTCCGGAGCCCGGCCGGCGATCGCGCCGGCGGTATGGAAGACCTCCCAGGGCCCGCTGACGTCGAGCGCCTGGACGTCGTCGAAGCCGACGAAGACGATCGGATCGGTCGGCGCGGCGCTCATCGATGACGATCGTCGCTGCCGGCGCCCTGTCCGTCAAGTCGGGTATCCCACGATTTCCGCCAACCCGCTTGTCCCACCCCGCTTCCACATCCCCCACCCCGCTTCCACCTCCTCCACCCCGCCGAGGTCGAGGGAACGGGTGACAGTTGCCCCTTTCCTCCACCTCGGCGGGGGTTGGGTGACCTCGGCGGGGGGGTTGAGGCCTCTCGGCGGGGGGTTGGGTGACCTCGGCGGGGGGTCGGAGGCGCAAGATCACACCCGACGTGGATGTTTCGGGCGGAAGCTGCGCGGTATCGTCGAAACACTGCACTCATGCCACGCGCGATCTGGACAGGGACGATCACCTTCGGGCTGCTGAACGTGCCCGTGAAGCTGTACTCGGCGGTGTCGAGCAAGTCGATCCGCTTCCGTGAGCTCCGCTCCAAGGACGGCTCCCGGGTCCGCCACAAGCGGGTCGCCGAGGCCGACGGCGAGGAGGTCGCCTACGAGGACCTCGTCAAGGGCTACGAGATCTCCCCCGACCAATACGTGATCCTCGCCCGCGAGGAGCTCGAGTCGCTCGACCCGAAGCGCTCGAAGGCGATCGAGATCGAGGACTTCGTCGACCTCGACCAGATCGACCCGATCTACTTCAACCAGCCGTACTACCTCGGCCCGGCGCCGGGCGCCGAACGCGCCTACGCGCTGCTCGCCGAGGCGATGGGCGAGCAGCGCAAGGTGGCGATCGCGCGCTTCGTGCTCCGCAACCGCGAGAGCCTGGCGGCGATCCGCGCCGGCGACGGGGTGCTGACGCTGGCGACGATGCGGTTCGCCGACGAGGTCGTGCCCGCCGCCCAGCTCGAGGGCCTGCTCGGCGAGGAGCTCGAGACCCCGCCGCGCAAGCAGGAGATCGAGATGGCCAAGCAGCTGATCGAGTCGCTGTCGACCGACTTCGACCCGAGCGCCTACGAGGACGAGCACCGCGCCCAGCTGCTGGCGCTGATCGAGCGCAAGGCGGCCGGCGAGGACGTCCTCGCCGCCCAGCCGGAGGCGCCGAAGCCGACCAAGGCGCCGGATCTGATGGCCGCCCTCGAAGAGTCGCTGGCGGCGATCAAGGGCGACGAGTTGAGCGGCGGCGCCGAGCGCAAGACCGCCGGCAAGGCGAAGAAGAGCTCGAAGCCGGCCGCCAAGAAGCCGGCCGCGAAGGCGAAGAGCAAGTCACGGGCGAAGGCCGCGAAGTAGAGATCGACGGCCGCCGGCTGTCGATCACCAACCTCGACAAGGTCCTCTACCCGGAGGCCGGTTTCAGCAAGGGCGAGGTGATCGACTACTACGCCCGGATCGCCCCGGCGCTGCTGCCCCACCTCCGCGACCGGCCGCTGACCGTCGTCCGCTTCCCCGACGGGGTCGCCGGCAAGCACTTCTTCGAGAAGAACAGCCCCGCCCACCGGCCCGACTGGGTCCGGACCGTGCCGATCCGGGTCGGCAGTCGCGGCGGCACGATCGACTTCTGCGTCTGCGATGACCTGCCGACGCTGGTCTGGCTCGCCCAGCTGGCGGCGATCGAGCTGCACCCGTCGCTCGCCACCGCCGCCGACTTCGAGCGGCCGACGGTGCTCGCCTTCGACCTCGACCCCGGCGAGCCGGCGACGATCGTCGAGTGCTGTGCGGTCGCCCTGCGCGTCCGCGACCTGTTCGCCGAGCTTGGCCTCGAATCGTTCGCGAAGACGTCCGGATCGAAGGGGATGCAGGTCTACGTGCCGCTCAACGGCGACGCGACCTACGCGACGACGAAGCCCTTCGCGCGGGCGGTGGCGCGAGCGCTCGAGAGCTCCGAGCCCGGCCTCGTCACCTCGCAGATGAAGAAGTCGCTGCGCCCCGGCAAGGTCTTCATCGACTGGAGCCAGAACACGACCACGAAGACGACGATCGCCGCCTACTCGCTGCGGGCGCGCGCCGAGCCGACGGCGTCGACGCCGCTGCACTGGCACGAGGTCGAGCGGACCGCCGCGTCCGGCTACTCCGAGGAGCTGCGTTTCACGGCCGCCGCGGTGCTCGAGCGCTACGAGCGCGACGGCGACCCGTTCGCCCCCGTCCTCGAGCTCGAGCAGGAGCTGCCGGCGAGCGTCTAGAAGCTCTGGCGGACGACCGGGTTGCGGGCCGCCCCGGCCTCGTCGAGGCGGCGGACCGGGGTCGTGTACGGCGCCTGGCGGGCGATCTCCGGATCCGCCTCGGCCTCGGCGAGGATCGCCTCGACGGCGTCGGCGAAGCCGTCCAGCGACTCGCGCGTCTCGGTCTCGGTCGGCTCGATCATCAGCGCCTCGTCGACGAGCAGCGGGAAGTAGACGGTCGGTGGGTGCATGTTGTGGTCGAGCAGCCGCTTGGCGATGTCGAGCGTCCTCACGCCGAGCTCCCGCTTGGCCTCGCTGCCGGAGAGGACGAACTCGTGCATCGGCCGGCGGTCGAAGGCGATCGGCAGGTACCTGCCGGCGCGGCCCTCGCGCATCCGCGCGAGCAGGTAGTTGGCGTTCAGGACCGCGGTCTCCGACGCCTCCGCGAGCCCGTCGCCGCCGAGGCTGAGGATGTAGGCGTAGGAGCGGACGAAGACGCCGAAGTTGCCCTGAAAGCCGCGCAGCCGGCCGATCGTCTCCGGGTGATCGCCGCCGCCGCGCAGCTCGAAGCGGGCGCCGGGAGCGTCGCCGTTGGAGCCGCTCGCCGGGCCCGTCTCGACCCGCTCGATCCGCGGCACCGGCAGGTACGGCTCGATCCGCTCCGAGACGGCGATCGGGCCGGAGCCGGGACCGCCGCCGCCGTGCGGCTGGCTGAACGACTTGTGGAGGTTGACGTGGACGATGTCGAAGCCCATGTCGCCGGGCCGCGAGTGGCCCATGATCGCGTTCAGGTTGGCGCCGTCGTAGTACAGCGTCCCCCCTGCCTCGCGGACGATCCCGGTGATCTCGGCGATGTTCGTGTCGAACAGGCCGAGCGTGTTCGGGTTGGTCAGCATCAGGCAGGCGACCGTCTCGTCGGTCTTGGCGCGGAGGTCGTCGAGGTCGACGCCGCCGTCCTCGTTGGTGGCGACCTTGACGACCTCGTAGCCGGCCATCGTCACCGAGGCCGGATTCGTGCCGTGTGCCGTGTCCGGCGTCAGCACCCGGGTCCGCCGCTCGGCCTCGCCGTTGCCGGCGTGGAAGGCGCGGGTGAGCAGCAGGCCGGCGAGCTCGCCGTGCGAGCCGGCCGACGGCTGCAGGCTGACGTGGGGCAGGCCGCAGATCTCGCTCAGCGCCCGCTCCAGCGACCACATCAGCTCCAGCGCGCCCTGGGCGCGGGCCGGGGCCTGGGCGGGGTGCAGGCGCGCATGGCCGGGCAGCGCCGCGACCCGCTCGTTGAGCCGCGGGTTGTGCTTCATCGTGCAGGAGCCGAGCGGGTAGATGCCGGAGTCGAGGTCGAAGTTGCGCCGCGACAGGCGGTTGTAGTGGCGGACGATCTCCGGCTCGGAGACCTCGGGGAGGCGCGCCGGCTCGGTCCGCAGCAGCTCGGCCGGGATCAGCTCCGCGATCGGCAGATCGCCGCCGGGGACGCCCGACGCCGGGATCGCGGCGGCGCGGCGGCCGGGGACGGAGCGCTCGTAGATCGTCCGGGCGCGGTCACGCTGCATCGGCGTCTCGACGCCGGAGCTTGCCGGCGGGTTGGCGGCGGCGCTCACGCCGGTACCTCCCGGCGCCGCTGCCCGTCGTCGCCGACCGGCTGACCGATCGCCTCCTCGAGCGCCTCGGCGAGACGGTCGATCTGGGCGACCGTGCGCTGCTCGGTGATCGCGACGAGCAGGCCGTTGCCGTACTCGGGGGCGAGCGGGACACCGGCGGCGATGCCGCGCGAAGCGCAGTGGTCGAGCACCCGGTCGACCGGGGCGTCGAAGCCGATCGCGAACTCGCGGACGACGGGGGCGTCGTGGAGGGCGCTGACGCCGGCGACGGCGCCGAGGCGCTCGCGGGCGTAATCGGTACGGCGGACGAGCAGCTCGCCGAGCTCGACCAGCCCGACGCGGCCGAGCCAGCTCAGGTAGATCATCCCGCCGAGCGCGTTCAGCGCCTGGGCGGTGCAGATGTTGTGGGTCGCCTTCTCGCGGCGGATGTGCTGCTCGCGCGTCTGCAGCGCCAGCACGAAGCCGCGGCGACCGTCGACGTCGGTCGTCTCGCCGGCGATTCGCCCCGGCATCCGCCGGATCTGCGCCTCGGTGGCGCAGAAGAAGCCGAACGAGGGGCCGCCGTAGTCGAGCCGGTTGCCGAGCGGCTGACCCTCGCCGACGGCGATGTCGACGCCGGACTCGCCCGGCGGGCGGAGGATGCCGAGCGCGATCGGGTCGCAGGCGGCGATCAGCAGCGCGCCGGCGTCGTGGGCGATCCGCGCGATCGGCTCGAGATCCTCGATCGCGCCGAGGAAGTTCGGATACTGGACGAAGACGGCGGCGGTGTCGGCATCGATCGCGGCGGCGAGCGCATCGAGGTCGGTGCGACCGCCGACGAGCGGCGTCTCGGCGATCGCCGCCGGATATCCGGCGGCGTAGGTGGCCAGCGTCTCCCGCGACTGCGGGTTGACGCCGCCCGAGACGACGAAGCGGCGGCGCCCGGTGGCGGCGATCGCCAGGTAGCCGGCGGCGGCAACCGTCGACGGCCCCTCGTAGAGGCCGGCGCTCGACAGCGGCAGGCCGGTCAGCTCGGTCATCGCCGTCTGGAACTCGAACATCGCCTGCAGCCCGCCCTGCGAGATCTCCGGCTGATACGGCGTGTAGGGGGTCAGGAACTCACTGCGGGAGACGATCGCGTCGACGATCGCCGGCGCGTAGTGGTCGTACATGCCGGCGCCGAGGAAGCAGACCTCGGACTCGGCATCGGCGTTGCGGGAGGCGAGCTCCCGCATCCGCTCGTAGACCTCGGCCTCGGTCAGCCCGGCGGGCAGGTCGAGCTCGCGGTCGAGGCGGACCGCGGCGGGGACGTCGAACAGCTCCTCGATCGAGGAGACGCCGATCGCGGCGAGCATCTCGCGACGCTCGTCGTCGGTGACGGAGGTGTAGCCGCTCACCCCGAGCAGGTTAGCCAGACGCCCGGCGCGGCCCGGCGCGGACCGCTCAATCGGCGATCAGGTCGCGATAGGCGGCCGCGTCGAGCAACTGATCGACCTCGCCGGGGTCGCTGAGCCGCACCTTGACCATCCACCCCTTGCCGTAGGGATCGGTGTTGATCAGCTCCGGGTTCGTCCCCGCCTCGTCGTTGACCGCGAGGATCTCGCCGCTGAGCGGCGCGATCACGTCGGAGACGGCCTTGACCGACTCGACCTCGGTGTAGGGCTCGTCCTTGACGACGGTCGCGCCGAGCTCGGGCGGGTCGAAGAAGACGACGTCGCCGAGCGAGTCCTGGGCGAACCAGGTGACGCCGAACGTCGCCTGATCGCCCTCGATCCGCGCCCAGTCGTGCTCGGGGTGGTAGCGCAGGTCGTCGGGGTAGCTCTCCTCGGTCGCCATGTCGTCCTTTCGTCGGTCGCTGTCAGGTGCTCTTCGCGTAAAGCGGCTTGCTGCGGATCTCCGCCTCGCGACGGCGGCCGCGGACGTCGATCTCGATCGCCGTCCCGGGCTCGCTCGAATCGGAGCGAACGTATCCCATCCCGATGCCGATTCCCAGCGACGGCGAGAAGGTGCCGCTGGTCACGGTGCCGATCCGCTCGTCGTCGGCGAGGATCGGGTTGCCGGGCCGGGGGATGCCGCGGTCGGGGATCGCGAAGGCGACCAACCGCTCGGCGGTCCCGTCCGCGCGGGCCGCGGCGACCGCCGCCGAGCCGGCGAAGTCCGTCTCCTCCCTGCAGCACCAGCCGAGGCCGGCCTCGATCGGGTTGCGGTCCGGGCCGATGTCGTTGCCGTGCAGGTGGAAGCAGACCTCGAGGCGGAGCGTGTCGCGGGCGCCGAGGCCGCACGGCGTCACGCCGGCGGCGAGCAGCTCGCGCCAGAGCCCGGCGGCGTCGCCGGGCGGGACGAGGATCTCGACGCCGTCCTCGCCCGTGTAGCCGGTCCCGCAGACGAGCGCCTCGGCGCCGGCGACCTCGAGGGTCGCCGTGCGCATCCGCGGCGGCAGCTCGGCGGAGGCCAGCGACGCGACGATTGCGCGCGCCTCCGGCCCCTGGACCGCGAGCATCGCGAAGTCGGGCGCGCAGTCGACGATCTCGACGTCGAACCCGTCGGCGAGCTGCCGGAACCGCGCCAGGTCGCGCCCGTGGTTGGCGGCGTTGGTGACGGTCAGGTAGTCCATCTCCCAGCCCTCGAGCAGGTAGCTGAACAGGTCGTCGAGGATGCCGCCGTCGTCCGCGCACAGGCACGAGTACTGGGCACCGCCGACCGCCAGCCGGGCGATGTCGTTGCTGACGACCCGTTGCAGGTACTCGGCGGCCTGCGGGCCACGAGTGCCGATCTGGCCCATGTGGGAGACGTCGAAGACGCCGCAGCGGCCGCGGACGGCGGCGTGCTCGGCGGCGACGCCCTCGTACTGGACCGGCATCTCCCAACCGGCGAACGGGACGAGGCGACCGCCGGCGGCGACGTGCTCGTCGAAGAGCGGGGTCCGGCGGAGCGGCTCGGCGTTCACGCGGCGCAGGCTAGCGCGGGCCCGGGCGGCGGGCGGGAGCGCTCGGCGACACCTCGCCGGGAAGCTCGCGGAGGGCGAAGACGAGCGACTCGGCGTCGGCGACGCGCTCGCGGAGCTCGCCGTCGCTGCACAGGCGGGCCTCGAAGGCGGCACGGTGCTCGTCGTCGAACTCGCCGAGCAGATAGCCGATCGGGTCGTCGGGGTCTCGCTGCATCTCGCCGCCGCCGGTCATCGGTTCACGAATGCAACTCTGGCAGACGGCCGCTCCCGGCCACCCTGGCTAGGGTGCAGTCGATGCGCCTGATCCATGAGAACGCCGCCCCCGACGACGAGCTCGGCCGCCCCTGGAGCCGCCCGCTGGCGGGGACCCTGGACCGACTCGTCGTCGAGTCCGACCTGCTCGCCGACAACCCGCTCGGCGACCCGGCTCGCCGCCCGCTCTACGTGCTGCGGCCGCCCGGGGTCGAGCTCGATCACCCCCGCCCCCTCCCCTGCGTCTACGTGATCCAGGGCTACACGGGACAGCTCGACATGTGGACGGGCCGCAAGGCGTTCGAGCCGACGTTCGTGGAGCGGATGGACGCGATGCTCGCCGCGCCGGAGTGCCCGGACGCGATCGTCGTCATGGTCGACTGCTGGACCAGCTACGGCGGCTCGCAGTTCCTCGACTCGACCGGGACCGGGCGCTACCAGTCCTACCTCTGCGACGAGGTCGTGCCGTTCATCGACGACCGCTACCCGACCGCCGCCGACCGCGACCACCGCGGGATCAGCGGCAAGTCGTCGGGCGGCTACGGGGCGATGGTCGTGCCGATGATGCGCCCGGACGTCTTCTCGGCCCTGGCCACGCACGCCGGTGACGCGCTCTTCGAGCTGTCGCTGCCGCCGAGCATCGCAGCGACGATCCGCACCCTGCGTGACCGCTACGAGTCCTCCTACGACGTCTTCTTCGAGATGCTGCCGGAGGCCGACCCGTTCGACTTCGGTCACCACGGCGGACCGCTCGAGATCTACGGCTATGCCGCCTGCTATTCGCCCGACCCCGACCGGCCCGGCAAGGCGCTGTTGCCGTTCGACCCGGTCAGCGGCCGCATCGACGAAGACGTCTGGAGCCTCTGGCTCGACCACGATCCGGTCGTGATGGCCCCCCACCACGCCGACGCACTGCGCTCGATGCGGCGCATCTACATCGACGCCGGCCGGGGCGACGAGTACTTCCTCGACCTCGGCGCCCAGGCCTTCGCGGCGGAGCTGGAGAGCCTCGGCGTTCCCCACAGCCTCGAGCTGTTCGACGGCAAGCACGGCGGCATCACCCACCGCTACCCCGGAGCGATTCGCGAGCTGGCGCTGGCGCTCAGCGACTAGCGGCGGCGCCGCGCCGGGCCTGAGTCAGCCGCGCGGGAACGGCGGCATGTCGATCTCGTCGTCGTCAGTCCCGCAGGAACGGCGGGATGTCGATCTCGTCGTCGCTGACCTCGAGCGAGCGGATCTCGCGGTCGCTCGGCGGCTGCACGCCGCGGCGGCGGCTGCGGCGGCGAACCTCGGCCGGGCGGCGGGCGAGCATCTCGAAGCCCTCGAACCCGGTGGCGATGACGGTGACGCGCAGCTCGTCGCCCATCGTGTTGTCGACGACGGCGCCGAAGATGATGTTGGCGCCCTTGTCGGCGGTGCTGGAGACGACCTCGGCGGCCTCGTTGACCTCGAACAGGCCCATGTCCTCGCCGCCGGTGATGTTGAGCAGCATCCCGGTCGCCCCGTCGATCGCCGACTCGAGCAGCGGCGAGGAGATCGCCTCCTTGGCGGCCTCGGCGGCGCGGCTCTCGCCGGAGGAGTTGCCGATGCCCATCAGGGCCGACCCGGCGTCGGACATGATCGCCCGGACGTCGGCGAAGTCGAGGTTGATCAGGCCGGGGACGGTGATCAGGTCGGTGATGCCCTGGACGCCCTGGCGGAGGATGTCGTCGGCCTTGCGGAAGGCCTCGCTGATCGGCTCGCGGCGCTCGACGATGTTGAGCAGCTTCTCGTTCGGGACGATGATCAGCGTGTCGACCTCGTTGCGGAGCTTCTCGATGCCGTCGAGAGCCTGCTGCATCCGCTTCGCGCCCTCGAACTCGAACGGCTTGGTGACGACGCCGACGGTGAGCGCGCCGATCTCCTGCTTGGCGATCTCGGCGATCACCGGGGCCGCGCCGGTGCCGGTGCCGCCGCCCTCGCCGGCGGTCACGAAGACCATGTCGGCGCCCTTCAGCGCCTCCTTGATGTCGTCGCGGCTCTCGGCCGCGGCTCCCGATCCGACCTCGGGCTGGCCGCCGGCGCCGAGTCCGCGGGTCAGCTCCTGACCGATCGCGAGCTTGACGTCGGCGTCGCAGGAGCGCAGCGCCTGGGCGTCCGTGTTGACGGCGAGGAACTCGACCCCCTTGAGACCGGCATCGACCATGCGGGATACCGCGTTGGTGCCGCCGCCGCCCGCGCCGACTACCTTGATCACCGCCAGGTAACTGGAAGCCTCCATCTGAGCTTCACTCGCCTTTCTCTGTCCGTCCGGAGCTTGAGTGATAGTTGAGTGTTTGCGTGCCCCATGCCCGCAAACTGCAGCCAAAGTAAGTCACAACCCGGTGGCTGTCAACGTCACCCTAGACCCTCTGCAAGATCGCTGTCTCAACCACTGGTTGAGACTTTTTCATCCCTCAGGGCGGGGTCGAGGGTGCCGGAAAGCTATCCGACGACCGGTCGCGACGGCACCGAGAGGTCGATGTAGGTGGCGCTGGTGAGCTTCGGATCGGCGAGGACGGCGGCCGCGGCGCTCCACTTCTGATCGGCGCCGCCGGGGCTGCCGAAGCGCAGCTCGATGCCGCCGTTGAGCTCGGCGACGACGCCGTGCTCGTCATCGACCTTGGCCTTTTCGACCTGAACCTGCAGCGGTGCCGGCACGGCGCCGAGCACCCGCGCCGCCGCGAGCTCGGCGCCGTCGGCGCGTTTGCCTGCCACCGCGCCGCTGCCGGCGATCTCCGGGAGCCCGTCGGGCCGGTCGACGCCGCTGCCGAGCACGGTGCCGTCGGCGGCCAGCAGGGTGCCGCCGTCGGCGTCGACCCAGCCCGCCGCGGCGCGGCTCTGCACGTCGATGGTCACCCCGTGCGGGAAGTCGGTGTCGATCTTCAGCGCGACGACCGAGGGATCGTCGGCTACGGCCGACTCGATCGCAGCGCGGTCGAGGTGAAGCGTGCTCAGCCCGGTGGCAGCGGCGCTGAGGCTCTCCTCGACCCCCGGCCCGACGCCGGCGCCGGTGACCTTGACGTTCTCGATCGCGACCAGCGAGGAGTCCCGGAACCAGAGCATGTAGCCGGCGGCCAGCGCCACGACGATCAGGACGGCGACGATCAGCCGGTTGCGCAGGCGCGGCCAGGACGGCAGCGAGGCCGCCGGTCGGCGCGAGGCGAGGCGACCGGCGCCGGCCGCCATCAGCTCCCCTCCGCGGTCTGGTCGAGCTCCCAGCCGGGAGGCCATTCGACCTCGCCGAGCACCTGAACCTCGGGCTCGAGGACGACGCCGGTCAACTCGTGGACGCGGCGACGGCCCTCGGCCATCAGGGCGAGGATGTCGGCGGTGGTCGCGGTGCCGTCGTTGTCGACGAAGTTGGCGTGCTTGGCGGAGAAGCTCGCGCCGCCGACCCGGAGGCCGCGGCAGCCGGCGGCGTCGAGCAGCTGCCCGGACGAGCGGCCGCCGGCGCGCTCGTCGTCGGGGTTCTTGAAGGTCGAGCCGAACGTCTTGATCCCCGATGGCTGCGCCTCGCGGCGCTTCGAGCGCATCGCGGCAAGCGTCGCCTTGACCGCGTCGGGATCGGCGGCGGCGAGCGAGAACTGTGCCCGTGAGACGACCTCGCCGTCGGCCAGGTTCGAGTGGCGGTAGGAGAAGCCGAGCTGATCGGGCGTGCGTCGCTCGACACCGGCACCCGTGCAGACCGAGACCCAGTCGAGCGTCTTCGCCAGCTCGCCGCCGTAGGCGTTGGCGTTCATCCGCACCGCCCCGCCGACCGTGCCGGGAATGTTGACGCCGAACTCGAGGCCGGTGAGCCCCCAGCCCGCCGACTTCGCCGCCGCCGACGGCAGCCGCACGCCGGCGCCGCAGAGCAGCCGCGCGCCGTCGCGCTCGATCCGCGCCAGGTCACGATCGAGTTTGAGCACGAGCCCTCGAAAGCCATCGTCCGATACCAGGAGGTTCGATCCCGACCCCACCACTCCTACCCGGGCCCCCGCCGCCTCCGCGAAGCCGAGCAGCTCGATCAGCTCCGCCTCGCTGCCGGCACGGGCGAACATGTCGGCGCGGCCGCCCGCCCGCACCGTCGTCAGCCGGGCCAGCTCGTAGTCGCGCTCGATCGCCCCCGGCTCGTTCATCGCTCCCCCTCGCCGACGAGCCGGTCGCCGAGCCTGAACACGTCGCCGGCGCCGAGGGTGACGAGCAGGTCGCCCTCGCCGAGCCGGCCGGCGAGCACCCGCTCGGCCCGGTCGATGTCGCCGAGCCAGCTCACCCGCCGCCCCGGGGCAGCGTCGGCGGCCGCCTCGGCGACGTCGAGGCCGCTGACCCCGGCGAGCGGCCCGACCGGCTCCTCGCGGGCCGGATAGACGTCGAGCACGGCGATCTCGTCGGCGCCGGCGAGCGCCCGCCCGAACCGCGACGCGAGCGCCTTCGTCCGCGAGTAGAGATGGGGCTGAAAGACCGCAATCAGGCGCCGGTGCGGCAGCTCGCGGAGCGCAGCCAGCGACGCCGCGACCTCGGTCGGGTGGTGGGCGTAGTCGTCGTAGACGACCGCGCCCGACCGGGTTCCCTTGCGCTCGAGGCGGCGGGCCATCCCCGGGAAGCTCTCGAGCGCCGCGATCAGGTCGTCGATGCGCGGCAGCCGCTCGTCGCGATCGATCGCGCACGCCATCGCCCCGATCGCCGCGGTCGCGTTGGCGACGTTGTGGCGGCCCGGAACCGCGAGCCGAACCTCCCGCTCGCCGATCTCCGCCGCGACGATCCGGAAGCGGCAACCCCCGGCGACCGCCGTGACGTCGGTCGCAAGCAGGGCCGCGGCCGGCCCGGGGCCGGCGCCGGGCGGCGGCGCGACGGCGAAGCCGAGCACCCGGCCGGCGCCGTCGAGCGCCGCCAGGCGGCCCTCGGCCGGGCGGACGACTGCGGCGGCGGGAGCGGCGAACCGCGCGAATGCGGCGACCAGCTCGCTCTCTCCGCCCCAGTGCGAATGGTGGTCGAGCTCGACGTTGGTCACCGCCGCCACCTCGGGGCTGAGCTTGAGGAAGCTGCCGTCGCTCTCGTCGGCCTCGGCGACGATCCAGTCGGAGCTCCCCCAGTCGGCGTTCGCCGGGGCACCGCCGGGGCCGGCACCGGGCAGCTCGCCGCCGAGCAGGAACGCCGGGTCGGCGCCGGCGGTGGCCAGCGCGTGGGCGATCATCCCGGCGGTCGTGGTCTTGCCGTGGGCGCCGGCGACCGCGATCAGACGCTTGCCCGCGCAGACCCGGGCCAGCAGGTCGCTGCGGTGCATGATCGTCTGACCGCGCTCGCGGGCCCGGACCAGCTCGATGTTGTCCTCGGGGATCGCCGAGGAGACGACGACCTCGGCGTCGGCGGGCACGGCATCGGCGTCGTGTCCGATCACCGGCTCGATCCCGGCCGCCCGCAGCCGGTCGACGTAGCCGGACTCGGCGCGGTCGGAGCCGCTGACTCGGTGGCCGAGCCGGTCGCAGACCAGCGCCAGCCCGCTCATCCCGGCGCCGCCGATCGCGATGAAGTGCAGCGGCTTCAGCCGCTCGGCCGCCGCGCTCACCGGCCCGCCCCCTCGCCGGCGGCGACGATCTCGGCGGCGACGCGGTCGGCGGCGTCGGGCCGGGCGAGCCGCCGCGACGCGTCGGCCATCGTCTCCAGCCGGTCGCGGTCGGCGAGCAGCGGCCGCACCTCGGCGAGGAGCCGCTCGGCATCGAGGTCGGCGTCCTCGACGATCGTCGCCGCCCCGGCCCGCTCCATCCAGCCGGCGTTGGCATGCTGGTGGCGGGCCACCGCATGGGGATAGGGGACGAGCACGGCGGGTCGGGCAGCGGCGGTCAGCTCGAAGACCGACCCACCGGAGCGGCAGAGGACGAGATCGCTGGCCGCGAGGGCGTCGGCGAGGTCCGGCAGGTACTCGAGCAGGGTGTAGCGGCGGGCGCCGGCGACGGCCGAGCGGAGCTCCGGGTAGTCCCGGGAGCCGGCGATGTGGAGGACGTGGAACGGGCGCTCGGCGGCGGGGCCGCCGGGCCCGAACGCGGCGGCGGCGGCGCGGTTGATCCGCTGGGCGCCGAGGCTGCCGCCGAAGATCAACAGGCACGGCACGTCGGCGTCGATCCCGAACCGCTCCCGGGCGCCGGCCCGATCGGCCGTCGCGATCGCGGCCGGCACCGGCCGGCCGGTGACGAGGTAGCGGTCGCCGTTTCGCCCCGCGATCGGATAGGCCAGACAGACCCGCCGGGCCCGCGGCGCAAGCAGCCGGTTGGCGAGGCCGAGGTGGCTGTCGGCCTCGGTGAGGACGAGCGGCAGGCGCATCGCCGCAGCGGCGATCCCGGTCGGCGCCGCGACGTAGCCGCCGCCGCCCATCACCGCGTCGGCGCCGCGCTCGCGGAGGAAGCGGCGGGCGACCCGCACGGCGGCTGTGGCACGAGCGAGCGCCAGCGCCGCCCGCAGCGGGTTGCGGCGGTCGATGCCGGAGACACTGAGGAAATCGATCTCGTAGCCCGCCGCCGGGACGAGGCCGGCCTCGGCGCGGTCCCGGGTGCCGACGAAGCTGACCTCGGCGCCGCGCTCAGCGAGCGCGTCGGCGACGGCCAGAGCCGGCACCACGTGCCCCGCCGTACCGCCGGCTGCGATCACCACCCGCACGCGCGCCCCCTCTCGCCGCCGGTCGCCGGGCCGGCTGCCGACGCGGCTGCGAGCGGCCGCCGTCGACGACGCTGAGCCGCCGCCGGCCGCCGCCGGCCGCCATCCGCGCCGACCCGCCGTTGGCGACGTTGAGGAGCAGGCCGACGGCCGCGAGGGTGACGATCAGGCTGCTGTTTCCGTAGGAGACGAATGGGAGTGTCACTCCGGTCAGGGGTGCGAGGCCGAGGACGGCGAAGAGGTTGATCGACGCCTGGACCAGAATCATCGCCGTCAAACCGGCGGCGAGCAGGCGACCGTAGCGGTCGCGGGCCTTCTGAGCGGTCCGGAAGCCGGCGTAGCCGAACAGCATGTAGAGGCCGACCAAGAGCGAGATCCCGATCAGGCCGAGCTCCTCACCGATCACGGCGGCGATCATGTCGGTGTGAGCCTCGGGGAGGTAGAAGGCCTTCTGGACGCTCTCGCCGATCCCGACCCCGAAGATGCCGCCCGACCCGAGCGCGATCGTCGCCTGCTGGCCCTGAAAGCCCGCCCCGGCGGCGTCGGCTCCCGGGTTGACGAAGCTGGTCAGGCGGGCCATCCGGTAGGGCTCGATCAGCACCGCGACGAGCACCAGCAAGCAGAGAGCGCCGGCGATGATCGCCAGGTGGCGGAGCTTGGCGCCGGCGGCGATCAGCAGCGCCGCAATCGAGAAGGCGGTGACCATGGCGGTGCCGAGATCGGGCTCGAGGACGATCAGCCCGCAGACCGCCGCCGCGATCAGCAGCACCGGCCGCATGCCGTGCAGGTCGCGGGTCATCTCCGGACGGTCGGCGAGCAGGCTCGCCCCGTAGAGCATCAGCGCGATCTTCGCGATCTCCGAGGCCTGGATCTGGATCGGGCCGAATGCCAGCCAGCGCTGGGCGCCGTTGGCCGACGTCCCCATAACCTTGGTGACAAGCAGCAGCCCGATCGCGCCGATCAGGATCATGCCGGTCAGCCGGCGCACGTTCTGAAGCCGCTGCATCGACAACAGCTTCAGGACGACGAGGCCCACCGCCCCGAACATCAACGTCTTCTTCAGGTAGAAGAGGCTGTCGCCGTCGTTGAGCAGCGAGGCGCTGGAGCTGGCGCTGAAGACCATCACGGCGCCGAACGTGAGCAGGCACATCGTCGCGGTGAGAAGCAGCGTGTACTCGAGCGGCTTGTCCTTCGGGCGGGCGCCGCTGCGTGCGCGCCCCTTCAGGCGCAGACCGCTGCGGACGCTCGCCGCGAGCCCGCTCATCGGAGATCCTCGACGAGCTCGCGGAAGCGACGGCCGCGCTCCTCGTAATCGCGGAATGCGTCGAAGCTCGCGCAGGCCGGGGCGAGCAGGACGGTCTCCCCCGGCCCTGCCGAAGCCGCGGCGGCTGCGACGGCGCTCGCGAGGTCGCCGCTGCGGCGCAGCGGCACGCCGGCCGGGGCGAGGTCGGTTGCGAGTTGCTCGGCCGCCTCGCCGATCAGGTAGCAGGCCGAGCAATGCCCGGCGACCGCCGGCACCAGCGGCCCGAACCGCTCGCCCTTGAGGCTGCCGCCGAAGATCGCGTGGATCCCGTCCCCGAACGAGGCGAGCGCCGCCTGCGCGGCGGCGACGTTGGTCGCCTTCGAGTCGTTGACGTAGGCGACGCCGTCGACCTCGGCGACGGGCTCGAGCCGGTGCGCCACCCCGGCGAAGCTGCCGAGCCCGCGGGCGACCGCCTCGCGGGGGACGCCGGCGGCGAGCGCGGCGGCGGCGACGGCCATCGCGTTTCGGAGGTTGTGCTCGCCGGCGAGGGCGAGGTCGGCGCGCTCGATCAGCACCCCGTCGTCGTCGCGGATCGCACCGTCCGCGTAGCGGAGCCGGCAATCACCGTCCGCGCAGGCTTCGATCCCGTAGCGGATCCGGGCGGCCGCGCCGGGGAGCTCGGTCCCGCGCAGCGCCGGCTCGTCGGCGTCGTAGATCGCCGTTGCCGCAGCCGGTTGGGCGGCGAAGATCCGCAGCTTCGCGTCGAGGTAGGCGTCGAGGCTGCCGTGACGGTCGAGGTGGTCGGGGCTGAAGTTGAGCAGGACCGCGACCTCGGGCGCGAACGCCACCGAGTCCTCGAGCTGGAAGGAGGAGCACTCGCAGACGACGGTCGCGCCGGGATCGAGATCGGCGGCAAGCGCGGTCAGCGGCGTGCCGACGTTGCCGGCCACGGCGGCGGGCATCGCTGCCGCGGCGAAGACGTGGCCGAGCCACTCGGTGACGGTGGTCTTGCCGTTCGTCCCGGTGACCGCCACGAACCGGTTCTCGGCCATCCGCCAGCCGAGTTCGAGCTCCCCGATCACCGGCTTGCCGGCGGCCCGCGCGGCGGTGATCACCGGCGCCTCACCGGGAACGCCGGGGCTCTTGATCACCGCGCCCACGCGGTCGAGCAGGTGGAGTCCGTCGCCATCGAGATCGAGTTCGACGCCGGCCTCCGCAAGCCTGCTCGCATCCGCAGGATTCCCGCGATCGGTGCCGTACACCCGCTCGCCCAGGCCGAGCAGCGCCTCGGCCGCCGCGATGCCGGAGCGGGCGAGGCCGACGACCAGAAACGGGCCGCCGGGCAGTGCGGGGCGCGGGATCGCTGCGGTCACCCGACAAGCTTCGCCGCCGCGGTGGACGTTCCTTACTGCCTGCCGCGCCTCAGCTGCCGATGCTGTTCTGAAACAACGTGTAGCCGATGCCGGCGAGGACCGCGCCGATGATCCAGAAGCGGATCATGATCTTCGTCTCCGACCAGGCTTTCATCTCGAAATGGTGGTGGACCGGGGCCATCAGGAAGACGCGGCGCCGGAACGACTTGAACGCGAAGACCTGGATCGCGACCGAGAGCGCCTCGATGACGAAGATGCCGCCGAGGATGATCAGCAGCACCTCGGTCTGGGTCATGATCGCCAGCCCGGCGATCGCGCCGCCGAGGCCGAGCGAGCCCGTATCGCCCATGAAGATCGTCGCCGGGAACGAGTTGAACCAGAGGAACCCGACCGAGGCGCCGAAGAAGCACGACGACAGCAGCGCCAGGTCCTCCTGCCCGGTCGTGATCGTGATCGCCAGGTAGGAGAGGAAGACGATCGCGCAGCAGCCCGCCGCCAGGCCGTCGAGGCCGTCGGTGAGGTTGACGCCGTTGCTGGCCCCGGCCAGGACCAGGAAGCTGAGGACGACGTAGACCACCGGCCCGAGATAGAGCTCGGCACCGAAGAAGCGGATCTGCAGGCTCGGGTCGAGGCCCACCTCCTGGAAGGCGACCCACCAGAGGACCACGGCGAGGGCGATCTGAAACGACAGCTTCCAGCGCGCCGAGAGCCCGAGCGAACGCCGCTTGATGATCTTGATGTAGTCGTCGGCGAAGCCGATCGCGGCGCTGCCCAGCGCGACCCCGAAGACCGCCAGGCTCTCGGTGTCGCGGTCGGAGAGGACGAGGTAGGGCACCGAGATCGCCGCGAAGATGATCAACCCGCCCATCGTCGGCGTGCCCGCCTTCGTGTGGTGTCCCTGCGGGCCCTCCTCACGGATCTGCTGGCCGAACTCGCGCTCGCGCAGGCGCTCGATGAACTTCGGGCCGAGGAAGATCGTGATCAGCATCGCGGCCATGCCGGCGATCAGGATCGCCCCGCGGTCGACCGCGACGGTGCTGAGCCCGCCCGTCTGCGCCAGTCCGATCACCCGTCGGCCTCGCCGAGCCGCGCCACGAGCCCGTCGCTGAGGCGCTCGAGGCCGACCGAGCGCGAGCCCTTGACCAGGGCCACGTCCCCCTCGCGGAGCTCGGCGGCGACCAGCGGCACCGCGGCGTCGGCGTCGGCGGCCCAGAGGTCGGGCGAGTAGTCGCGGGCGAGCTCGCCGACGCCGATCAGCGGCCCGATCCCGCGTTCGCGGACGAGGGCGCCGATCTCGGCATGGAAGGCGGGGCCGTCGGGCCCGAGCTCGGCCATCCCACCGAGCACGGCGACGGCACGGCCGTCATCGCCGAATCCGGCGAGGTGCTCGACCGCCGCTCGCATCGAGATCGGATTCGCGTTGTAGCAATCGTTGAGCAGCAAGATCCGCCCGGGCAGCTCGATCCGTTCGCCGCGCAGGCGCGAGAACTCTATCCGCGCCGTCCGCGACGCCATCTCGGCGGGGTCGAGATCGAGCGCCACGCCGATCGATATCGCGCAGAGGGCGTTGTCGAGGTTGTGGGCCTCGGCGAACGGGAACTCGAAGTCGGCCTCGCCGTGCGGGGTCCCGATCCGGGCCGTCGTCCGGCCCTCCGCGACCGTCGCCGAGAGCGCGAACACGTCGCCGCCGGGACCGAATGTGAACACCTCGAGCGAGTCGCGCAGGTGCGGGCTCAGGGCCTCCTCGTCGGCGGGGATCACCGCGCGCCCGTTCGCCCCGAGGCCGTGAAGGATCTCGGCCTTGGCCTCGACGATCGCATCGAGGGTGCCGAGCAGCTCGAGGTGGACCGGTCCGACGTTGGTGATCGCTGCGACGTCGGGCTCGGCGATCGCGCAGAGGTCGGCGATCTGGCCGACCCCCCGCATCGCCATCTCCATCACCAGCAGCTCCGTCTCCGGCGGCGCCGCCAGGATCGCCAGCGGCATCCCGATCTCGGTGTTGAAGTTCTCGGGGCTGGCGTGGACGCGGCGCGGCAGGAGCGCCCGGCAGATGTCCTTGACGGACGTCTTGCCGGTCGAGCCGGTGATTCCGACGGTCGGGCAGCCGAGCTCGCGCCGCCAGGCGCGGGCCAGCGACTGCAGCGCCTCCAGCGGGTCGGCGACGGCGAAGACGCGGCCCTCGAGCCCAGCGGCGCGCTCGGCGGCGACGACGACGCCCCAGGCGCCCTGCTCGAGCGCCCGCGCCGCGAACTCACCGCCGTCGCGGTTCGCGCCGGCGAGGCCGAAGAACAGGTCGCCGGGCCCGGCCTCGCGGGAATCGATGACGGCACGCGCCGGCCTCGTCCCGTCGTCGGGGCCGTGCGCGGGGGCGCCGATCGCGGCGGCGATCCGCTCGGCGGCGAGCTCGATCACCGCTGCCGCCCGTCGCCGGCGGCAAGGCGCTGGAGCTCCTCGCGGGCGACCTCGCGGTCGTCGAAGGGGACCTTGCGGCCGCCCTCGAACTCCTGGCCCTGCTCGTGGCCCTTGCCGGCGATCACGACCAGATCCCCCGGCTCGGCCCGGCTCAGCGCCAGCGCGATCGCGGCCCGGCGGTCGGGTTCGACCTCGAGACAGGGGCGGCGATCGACGGAGACCCCTTCGAGCACCATCGCGATGATCGCGCCCGGGTCCTCGGAACGCGGGTTGTCGGAGGTGACGACGGCGAGGTCGGCGAGCTCCGATCCGGCCCGGCCCATCAGCGGACGCTTCGAATGGTCGCGGTCGCCGCCGCAGCCGAAGGCGCAGATCAGCCGCCCGTCGGTGAGCAGCCGGGCGGCGCGGAGCACGTTCTCGAGCGAGTCGGGCGTGTGGGCGTAGTCGACGAGCACGCCGAAGTCCTGCCCGGCGTCGATCGGCTCCATCCGCCCGGGGACGGGCTCGGCCGCGGCGAGCGCGGCGACGGCGTCGTCGGTCTCGACCCCGGCGGCGAGGACCGAGCCGAGAGCGGCGAGCCCGTTCTCGACGTTGAAGCGCCCGGGCAGCCGCAGCCGCACGCGGCGGCTGGGGCCGCTGCCGTGCATCGTGAAAGCCGCCCCGGCGGCGTCGAAGCCGATGTCGTGGGCGGTCAGGTCGGCCAGGTGCCCGGCCGCCGAGAACGTCGTCAGGCGGCGGCCGAGCCGCTGCAGCTCGGCGGCGAGCCGCTGCCCGTAGCGGTCATCGACGTTGACGACGGCGGCCGTGGGCGCGAATCCGCCCTCGCCGGGCACGAACAGCAGGCGCTTCGCCGCGAAGTAGTCCTCCATGTCGGCGTGGAAGTCGAGGTGGTCCTGGGTCAGGTTCGTGAACGTCGCGACGTCGAAGTGGATCGAGTCGGCTCGGCCCAGCGACAGGGCATGGGACGAGACCTCCATCACGCAGGCGCGGTCGCCCGCGTCGAGCATCCGCCGGAACGTCCGCTGCAGGTCGATCGCCTCCGGAGTCGTGCGCACGACCGGCTCGGAGGCGCCGCCGACGACCTGCTTGACGGTCCCGAGCAGCCCGCAGCGGATCCCGGCCTGCTCGAGGATCGAGCGGATCAGGAACGCCGTCGTCGTCTTGCCGTTCGTGCCGGTCACGCCGATCATCTGCAGCTCGGCGCTCGGATCGCCGAACCAGCGGGCGGCGATCGGCCCCATCGCCAGCCGCGAATCGGCGACGACGAGCTGCGGGACCCCGACGTCGAGCTCGCGCTCGACGACGAGGGCGGCGGCTCCGGCGGCGACGACCTCGGACGCGAAGTCGTGGCCGTCGGCGGTCTGGCCGCGCACGCAGAAGAACAGCGTCCCCGGGCCGACGGCGCGACTGTCGAAGGCGATGCCGCCGATCTCGAGCCGGCCGTCGTCGCCGGCTATCCGTACAGCCCCCGCCGGCAGCGCGTCGCTTAGGTCGGCGAGCCTCATCGCCCGCGATTCTAGGAACGTGGCAGGCGGGGAAGGGGTGCGCCGCCCCGGCGGCTCACTCGGTCGGTGCGATCCCCAGGTACGGAAGCGCGAAGGAAGCGATCTCCCCGAAGGCCGGCGCCGCCACCGAGCCACCGTAATAGTCGCCGCCCTTCGGGTCGTCGACGATGACCGCGACGAGCAGCCGCGGATCGGCGGCGGGCGCGAACCCGACGAACGAGGCGATGTACTGGCTCTCCGAGTAGGTCCCGTCGACGACCTTCTGGGCGGTGCCGGTCTTGCCCGCCAGCACGTAACCGGGGACGCTGACCTCGGAGGCCGTGCCGCCGTCGCCGAGGACGCCCTCGAGCATCGTCCGCAGCTGCGCGGAGGTCTTCTTGCTGATCACCCGGGTGCCGGCGCCGCCGTCGACCGGCTGGCCGTCGATCGACTCGAGCAGCCGCGGCGTCCGCAGGATGCCGCCGTTGGCGATCGCCGCATAGCCCGCCATCATCTGCAACGGCGTCACCGACAGACCCTGGCCGATCGGCAGGTTGCCGATCGAGGAGCCCGAGTACTGCTTCGGGGTCGGGACGATGCCCTGCTCCTCGCCCGGGTAGTCGATCCCGGTCGGCCGGCCGAAGCCGAACCTCGAGACCCAGTCGCCGAAGGCGTTGTCGCCGAGCTTCAGCCCAATCATCACCGTGCCGACGTTCGAGGACTGCGCGAGGATGTCGGCGACGGTCAGCGAGCGATAGCCGGCGTCGTGCGACTCGCCGATCGTCCGGTCGGCGACCTGAATCTCGGGCGGGACGTCGAGGGTCGTGTCCGGCTTGACGATCTTGTCCTCGAGCGCGCCGGCGACGGTGAACGCCTTGAAGGTCGACCCCGGCTCATAGGTGAAGCCGGTCGCCATGTTGGTGAGCTGGGCGGGGTCGGCGTTGCCGAGGTCGTTTGGATCGATCGGCGGCCAGCTGGCCATCGCGAGGACGTCGCCGTCGCTCGGATCCATGACGATCGCGGTCGCGTCCTCGGGCGTGTACTTGTCGCCGAGCTCGCCGAGCACCTTCTCGGTGTAGGACTGGATCCGGCCGTCGATCGTCAGCTGCACGTCGTGCCCTGCGGCGGCCCCGCTGACGACGTCGCGGTTGATCTCCTGGCCGAGCGCGTCCTTGGTGATCGCGACCTCGCCGTCGGTGCCGCGCAGGACGCCGTCCTCGGACTGCTCGATCCCGAACAGCCCCTGGCCCTCGTCGCCGAGCGCGCCGATCAGCCTGCCGCCGTCCTTCTCCTGCGGATAGACGCGCCGCGAGTCCGGCAGCACGCCGATCCCGGCCAGGTCGAGCTTCTCGATCCGGTCGGCGGTGACGAGGTCAACCTTCTGGGCCACGTATTCGAAGCCGCTCCGCGCGGTCAGCGATTCGAGGATCGGACCCTTCGGATCGCCGAGGACGTCGGCGAGCTTGCGGGCCGTCTTCGGCGGATCCTCGACCTGGTAGGGGGTCGCGAAGATCGTCGCCGCCTCCTCCGACACCGCCAGCGCGTTGCCGCGCCGATCGAGGATCGAGCCGCGCATCCCCGGCACCTCGACGCTGGCGACCTGCTGGCTGCGGGCATCGGCGCTGTACTCGCCCCCCTTTACCGTCTGCAGCCAGGCGGCCCTGACCATGACGACGCAGAAGGCCAGCGCGAAGGCAGCGAACAGGAGGCCGACGCGCTTTTCAATCAGTCGCAAGCGCGCCCCTAGGGAGTCGTCGTCGCGAGCGATGGATCGGTCGGCGCCGGCACGGCCGCCGTGGCCGCCGGATCGACCGGGACCGCCGCCGGAGCGACGACGGGATCGACGACCGCGGGGTCGGTGCTCGTCGTTGCCGTCGCGGCTGCGAGGTCGGCCTCGCTCGGTGCGATCACCGGCGGCGCGTTGGCGATCAGGCCGTCGGCGAGGCGCTTGGCGGCCGCCTTCGCATCGGCCGGGCGGGCGTCGAGGTAATGGACTGCATCGGGAGCGGGCACCGCCAGACCGAGGGCCGTCGCCGCCCTGGTGATCCGCTCGTTCGAGAGGCGGTTGGCGATCCGCGTCTGCATGACGCTGTTCTGCTGCTGGAGGTCGTCGATCTTCGTCGAGGTCGCGCTGCCGGCGGAGCTGAGGCTGAGCCCGACCACGTTGACGGCGACGATCCCGCCGAGCAGGACGCCGAGCACGACGATCCAGGCGCGGCTGCGGGACATCCCGACGACGACCCCGGAGTCGGCGATGCCGCCGACGGCGGTGACCGGGAGCATCGCGACGCTGCCGCCGGCCGCGGCGCGGCTGCGGGTGGTGGTCCGCGGTGCGGCCGGGCGCGACCGCTTGGCGGGCCGGCGGGCGGGGGCGGCGGCGCGCGGACGCGAGGGCGGCTTCCGCCGCGGCTTCGGGCGGGCGGCGGGGCGCGCTCGCGGTGAGATCGCCGGGGCGCCCATCAGTCGCCCCCTCCGCCGTCGATCTTCATCGCCACCCGCAGGTGGGCGGAGCCCGAGCGCGGGTTGTCGGCGATCTCGCCGGCGCTCGGCGCGACGCCACCGCGGGTGATCAGCTTCGCCTCGGGCTCGAGGCCGCAGCGGCAGACCGGGAACTCGGGCGGGCAGACGCAGCCGCGGGCCCGGTCGGCCAGGAAGCGCTTGACCCGGCGGTCCTCGAGCGAGTGAAACGAGATCGCCGCGAGGCGGCCGCCCGGCGCGAGCATGTCCCAGGCCTCGGGCAGGGCGGCGTCGATCGCCTCGAGCTCGGCGTTGACCGCGATCCGGATCGCCTGGAAGGTGCGCTTGGCAGGATTGCCGCGCCCGAACCGGGCCGCGGGCGGCAGCCCGGCGCGGACCGCCTCGACGAGCTCGGAGGTCGTATCGAGTGGGCGGCGCTCGACGATCCGGCGAGCGATCGAGCGGGCGTGCCGCTCGTCGGCGTAGTTGCGGAGCGCCTCGGCGATCCGGCTCTCCGGCCACTCGTTGACGACGGTCCGTGCCGAGACCTCGGCGCCGGGATCCATGCGCATGTCGAGCGGCGCGTCGAAGGAGTAGGAGAAGCCCCGCTCCCAGGCGTCGATCTGCATCGAGGAGACGCCGAAGTCGAAGAGGACGACGTCGGGACGGACACCCTCGCGGGCGAGCTCGGCGAGGGCCGCAGCGAAGTCGTTGCGGACGAACCGCATCTCGCAGGGCGCCTCGTGGGCGATCTGGGCGAAGCGTTCGGCGGCGGCCGGGTCGCGGTCGATCGCGATCAGCGTCCCCTCGGAACCGATCCGCTCGGCGAGCAGGCGCGAGTGGCCGCCGCCACCGAAGGTGCAGTCGATCACCGTCTCGCCCGGGCGGGGCTCGGTCTCGCGAATGACCTCGGCGGCCAGGACTGGGACGTGCTCGGTGGGCATGTAGGTGAGGGTCACCATCCCACTACGCGCTCCCGGGGGCCTGAATCGACTGCGTGGCGGCCAGGCTCTCGGTCAGCTCCGGGGTCCGCTGCTCGTTCTCCTCGTCCTCGGCGAACCACTGCTCCGGCGACCAGATCTCGAGCCGCGTCCCCATCCCGGAGACGATGCAGCGGCCCTCGAGACCGGCGTGATCGATCAACTGACGGCTCAGCCTGACCCGGCCGGCCGAGTCGAGGTCGGCCGACGCGGAGTGGGCGAAGAAGCGGCGCTGGATCCGGCGCGCGTCGCGGCTCATCGGGTTGAGCGCCGCGAGCGTCGCGCTCTCCATCTGCTCGGCGGCCTTCGCCGGCCAGATCTCGACGCAGGGCTCGATGCCCTGCATCAGGACGATTCCCTCCGCGAGCGCGGCCCGGTATTGGGCCGGGACCGTGATCCGGTCCTTGGAGTCGAGCGAGTGCTCGTTGAGGCCGCGAAAGGTCATGCATCAAAGGAGGTGGGGTTTGGAGTCGAAATCCATCGGATGTGATCGCCGGAAGAAGTCGGGCCGGGGAGGTGAGGTGGGAGGAACCTCGCCTCCCCGGCCTTCGTTCGACTGTTGGTTCACAACTGGGCGCCACGGTAACCCACAACGCCCCACTTCGCAACACAACACTGGTCGGGCATTGCACACCCTCCGTCGGACGGACTTGCTACCCGGGCCCGACATAGCCGCTGAACGGCTTGTTGAAGCGGTTCTATGGCCGCGCCGGCGGCAATCGGCGCGTCCGGCGCCTGCAAGCCCGGTTGCAGCGAGGAGGAAACGCCACCGGCGCTCGCGGCGGCGGCGGCGGTGCGCCGGGCCGCCCGGCGCCGCGGTGGCGGCTAGCCTCCGCGACCGTGTCGGACCCCCAATCAGACGAGCGGCCGGAGTCGCAGCCGCCGCCCGGCGCCGACAACAAAGCGGCGGCGGGCAGCGCCGGCGTCGCACCGCCGCCGGCGGCGGTGCCGCTCGACGCCGACGACACCCGCGGCGCCCACCTCAGCGCGTTGCTGCGCAACCCGGTGACGCTCAGCCTCGGGGCGGTGCTGCTGATCGCCTCTTTCGTCGGCGGGACGCTGGCCGCCGGAATCCTCGTCGGCCTCGCCGCGGCCGCGGTCGGCGCGCTGCTCGTCCTGCTGATCGTCTACGTGATCGCCTCCAACGCCGCCGAGGAGGACTTCTTCAGCCACTACGCCGCGGCGCGGGGCCTGAACCGGACGAGCGGCCGGACGACGCTGCCGCCGACGACGCCGCTGCTCCGCAAGGGCGACAAGCGCTACGCCGAGCGGGTCATGAACGGCACCCTCCCCGGCGGCGCACCGGGAGCGATCGGCCTCTACACATACGAGGTCGAGACGACCGACAGCGACGGTGACAGCGACACCGACTACCACCGCTACACGGTCGTCCTGCACGACCTCCCCACCGTCGCCGCTCGCGCCTCCGACGTCTACTGCCAGCGCCGCGAGGGGTTCCGGTTCCTGGACTCCGCCGAGGACGTCTTCCGGCGCATGCAGCGCCTCGAGCTCGAGAGCGATGCGCTCGACAGGCGCTACGAAATCTTCTACGGCGCCGAGGACGACGCTATCTGGATGAAGCGCCTCTTCTCCCCCAGCTTCATCGTCTGGCTTACCGAGCAGACGCCGAAGGACTTCGCCTTCGAGTTCTCGGCGGGCAGCCTCTGCGTCAACGTCAAGGGGCACTGCGACAGCGCCGCCGAGCTCGATCTGCTCTGCGCCGCCGCCGGCGAGGTCGCCGGGCGGCTCGCCGCCAAGGCCGCCGAGTAGCCGCGGCCGCGCTCAGTCGCCGGCTGCACCCGCCGCGTCGAGCTCGCGCAGCAACGCGAAGGCGACGGCCGGATCACGTCCCACTCCTCGTCGTCGAGCAGCCCGGGCTTGCGGACGGGTCGCGACGCGGACGTCAGAAGCCCGGCAACAGCGATCCGGAGTTGGCGACGATCGCCGCCGCGACGATCAGCAGCACCGAGGGAACGAGGAGCAGCGCGACGGCGAGCTGCATCTTCGGGGCGGCGCGCGCCGCCCGCTCGGTCACCTCGCGGCGCTGCTCGGCGCGCAGCGAGCCGGCCTGCTCGTGCAGGGACCTCGACAACGGCGAGCCGTGGCGCCGGGCCCGCTCCAACGCCGCGGCGAGGCCGGCGAGCGCGGTGCCGCGGGAGCGGTCGCCGAGGGCGCGCAGCGCCTGCGCCCGGGAGCGGCCGCACTCGATCGTCGCGACGGTCGCCGCGAGCTCCTCGCGGAGCGGGCCGCTGCTGCTCGCCGTCGCCTCGACGAGCAGCGGGCCGATTCCGCGTCCGCCGGCCGCGCCGGTCGCCATCAGGTCGAGCGCGTCCGGCAACGCCGCGGCGATCCGCCGGCGGCGCCGCCGCAGCGCCGAGTCGACGAGCAGGTCGGGCGCGAGGAAGCCCGCCGCCGGAACGGCGACGAGGACGAGGACTCCGAACCTCCCCGGCGCCACCGGCGCCGCGAGCAGGGCGATCGGGACGGCGCCGATCGCCGCGGCGGCCTTCGCCGCGAACAGCTCCACGGTGGAGATTCGGCCGGCCAGGCCGGCGGCACCGAGTCGGCGCTCGATGCTCGCCGCCATCGCCCCGAGCCCGACCCTCGAACCAGCCCGGGCCGACCGGCCCAGCAGGCGCCGTCGGACCCCTTCGGCGGCCGCCTCGCCGCCGGCGCCGAGCAACTCGCGCGCGGCCGCCACCGTGAGAATCGCCGCGACGACGGCGAGCAGGCTCATCGCCGCACCTCGCCGAGCCTGCGGATCGCCAGGAAGCCGGCGACCTGGAGAGCGGCGGCGAGGGCGAGCAGGACGACCGCCGCCGGGTCGGCGAGCATCGTGGCGACGAATCCGGGCGCGAGCAGCTCGACGAGCAGGGCCATGACCAGCGGCATCGCCACGACCAGCCCGCCGGTCATCCGCGCCTGCGCGGTGGCCGAGCGCGCCTCGCGCTCGGCCCGGACGCGCTGCGCCGCGGCCCGCGCGTGGCGGCGGAGGAGACCGGCCAGGTCGCCGCCGGCCCGCTGCTGGGAGAGGACGGCGAGGGTCAGCGCCTCGACCCGCTCCGACCCGACCCGGGCCGCCAGCGAGGCGAGGGCGCGGCGGGGCGCGACGCCGAGGTCCAGATCGGCGCAGACTCGCGTCATCTCGACCGCACTCGGACCGCTCAGCCCGGCGGCCGCGGCGGGCAACGCGATGCGCAGCGAGCCGCCGGCGGCGACCGAGTCGGCGATGGCGCCGGCGATCGCGGCGATGTCGCCCTCGACCGCGAGCCGATAGCGGCGGCGGCGCGACGCCACCGCCCAGCCTGCCGCCGCCGGGCCCGCGGCGGCGACGCCGGCGAGCGGCAGCGAGCCCGAGAGCAGGACTGCCAGCCCCCCGAGCAGCGTCCCGGCGAGGAGCCCGAGCCGACGTCGCTCCGCCTCCGAGGGCGCCCGATTCTCGCGACCCGCCAGGGTCAGCACCCGCGCCGCCGCGCCGACCTGGCGGCGCAGCAGCGGCAGCCCGGCGAGCCATTCGCGCGCCGCGACCGCGACAGCGGCGCCGCCGAGAGCGGCGAGCAGGATCGGCTCGGCGCCGCTCATCCGCGGTCCCGCCGGGACCAGAGCGACCGCACCGCCGGGGCGCCGGCCACCCGGGTCACCTCGCAGAGCTCGGCGGCGCGGCGATCGGCACCGTGGCGCTCGAGGTGGAGCACGAGCTCGACCGCGTTGGTGAGCTGCTCGCTGACGACCTCGTGGGGCACGCCCAGCCCGGCCATCATCGCCAGCGTCTCGAGCCGGCGCAGCGCGTCGGCCGGCCCGTTCGCGTGCACCGTCGAGAGCGCGCCGCGGTGGCCGGTGTTGAGCGCGACGAGCAGATCCATCGCCTCCGGCCCGCGGACCTCACCGATCACGATCCGGTCGGGGCGCATCCGCAGCGCGTTGCGGACGAGATCGCGGATCGTCACCTCGCCGGTTCCCTCGATTCCCGCCGGCCGGCTCTCGAGCCGGACGACGTGCGGCTGACCGAGCCGGAGCTCGGCTGCGTCCTCGATCGTGATCACCCGCTCGTCGACGGCGATGAACGACGAGAGGGCGTTGAGGACCGTCGTCTTCCCCGATCCGGTGCCGCCGCTGATGATCAGGTTGCGCCGCGCGGCGACGGCCTGCTCGAGCAGATCGCGAAGCGCCTCGTCGAAGCTGCCCCGGGCGACGAGCTCGCCGGGGTCGGGCCGAACGCCCGCGAACCGTCTGACCGAGACCGCCGGCCCGTCGACGGCGAGCGGCGGGATGACCACGTTGACGCGCGAGCCGTCCGGCAGCCGGCCGTCGGCCATCGGGCTGAGCTCGTCGACGCGCCGGCCGAGCGGTCCGAGCACGCGCTCGATGACGTCGCGCAGAGCCTCCTCGTCGGCGAAGCGGACGCCGGTCCGGCGGAGCTGTCCGGCCCGTTCGACCCAGACCTCCTCGAATCCGTTGACGAGCACCTCCTCGACCTCGGGATCGCGGAGCAGCTCCTCAAGCGGCCCGAGACCGACCGTCTCGCGCAGCACCCGTTCGGCGACCTGCTCGCGCCCGTCCGCGGAGAGCAACGCCGCATCCTCGGCGACCAGGGCCCGGATCGCCGCCGGGAGGTCCGGTCCGTCCCCGGCGCCGGCGACCGCCAGGGCGCGACGCTGCTCGATCAGCCGCTCGCGGAGCTCGGCGGCGAGACGCCCGACCTGATCCGGACCGCCGTTCACGAGGCCGGGATCAACCTGATCTCGCGGGCGAAGTTCTCGGCCTCGATCAGCTCGAGGGCCTGCTCGCGGCTGAGCGCCAGCGTCGCCCTCCAGCCGTCGCCGCCGGCGGCCGTCTCGCTCGTTCGGCGATGCCGGCGCGATCGCCAGCAGCCGGACGCCGCGCGCCGCTACGCGGACCCGCGCCCGGCCGCCGGTGACCGGCTCGCCGGCGACGACCACGTCGACCTTCGTCCTCGCCGGCCCGGCCGCCGCCAGCGCGCCGGCGCCGGCGACGGTCACGTCAACCGGCTGGCGGCCGCCGCCGAGGCGGGGCCCCTGACGGCGACGGCTGCCTCCGGCATTGCGCAGGTGCGAGCCGAGCAGGTAGGAGCCGGCCGGCACGGCGGCGGCGAGCCGGCGGTCGGCGATCGCGTCGGCGGTCGCGATCGCGTCGGGGGGCAGGAACCGCGCCGGCACCTCGCGGACCGCGAGCGCCCGGGAGGCGAGGCGGCCGCGAAGCTCGGTCCCCGGTGCCAGCGGCCGAGTCAGCACCAGAGCCGGGCGCGTCTCGCCGAGCTGCGCGTCGACGCGTTCCCGATAGGCGGAAGCGATGCTCGCCGACGCGACCCCACAGAGGACGGCCAGCGCCGCGAAGGCGAGCGCCCGGCCGCGGCGGCTCATGCGCGCACGGCTCCGCCGGCGAGCGGCAGCGAGATCGCTGCCAGCGTGCCGCCCTCGGGAACCGGGCGCGCCGATGTCGCCTCGCCTCCGTGCGCCGAGGCTACGTCGGCGACGACGTGGAGCCCATGCCCGTGGTGGGGGTCGCGGCGCCGCGGCGCCGCTGCGACCGATGGGCCGCCGTCGCGGACCTCGAAGCGGGCGTTGCCGGCGGCCGTGGTCGCTCTGACCCGGACGATCCCGCTGCCGTGGCGGAGGGCGTTGACGACGAGGTTGTCGAGCGCGGCGCCGAGCCTGGTCAGGTCGGCGTCGACGAAGACGTCGTCGCGGCCGCGCTCGACCTCGACGTCGGCGAAGCGCCAGCGACGGTCCAGCGCGTCGAGGACGTCGGCGACCGGCGCCCGCCGCAGCGACCGCCGCTCGGCGCCGCCGTTGACGATCGCGTCGAGCTCGCGCAGCGCACCGCGCGCCTGCTCCAGGCAGGCCTCGGCGCCGCCGAGATCCGGCGCTGTCGACTCGAGGCTGAGGGCGATCGCCTGCAGCGGCCGGCGCAGCTCGTGCATCGCCCGGTTGATCCGCCGCGCCCGGCGCGCGTCCCTGAGGGTCCGGCCCGCCTCGACCGCGACGACGGCGGCGATCAGCAGCAGCAGGGTCGCGGCCACGGCTCACCCCTCAACGAGCCGGTAGCCGACGCCCCAGCAGTTGACCACGTACATGCCCCGCTCGGGATCGAGCTTGCGGCGCAGGCGGCTCGCGTGCGAGTCGAGCGTGCGAGTCCTCCCCGGCGACTCGAAGCCCCAGACGTCGCGGAGCAGCTCGTCCTTGGTGAAGACGCGCTGCGGCTCGCCGGCCAGCGTCCGCAACAGCTCGAACTCCTTGTTGGCGAGCTCGATCTCGCGATCGCCGACCTTCACCTCACGGGTCGCCGGGTCGATGCTCAGCAGGCCGATCCGGGTCGGCCCGCGGCGGACGCCGGAGCGACGGTCGAGCAGCTTGCGGATCCGCTCGAGCAGCTCGTCGTAGAAGAACGGCTTGACGACGTAGTCGTCGGCGCCCTCGCGTAATCCCCGGACCCGGTCGCCGTCGCCGCCGCGGCCGCTCAGAGCGACGATCGGCAACGCCGGATCGAATGGCGGCGCCGGCCCGGTCGCGGCGCGGATCTCGCGGATCACGTCGAGGCCGGAGGCATCGGGCAGGCCGATGTCGATCAGCAGCGCGTCCGGCGTCCCGTAGCGACAGAAGCGCAATGCGTCGGCGGCGGTGCCCGCGGCGAGCGGGTCGAAGCGATCGGCCTCGAGGTTCTCGCAGAGCAACTCGCGGGTGACCGGATCGTCCTCGCAGACGACGACGGTGGCGAGCTTGTCGACGGTGGGCAGCATCCTCGCCCCCACTAAGCCCGCCGCGACGGCGGCCGCCCCCGAGACCACGCCCGGCCACCATCCGTGCTGACAATCAGGGCATGAGCGGTCTCTTCCACGTGCTCAGGCATCGCGACTTCCGACTGCTCTGGCTGGCCGGGTTGGCGAGCGTGCTCGGCGACCGGATCGTCACCGTCGCGCTGGCCCTGTTCGTGATCGACCTGACCGGCAAGGCGACCGACCTCGGCTTCGTCCTCGCCGCCCATGCGATTCCGCTCGTCGGCTTCATGTTGATCGGCGGGGTCTGGGCGGACCGGCTGCCCCGGCACCGGCTGATGGTCGCGACCGACCTGATCCGCTTCGTCCTCCACGCCGCGCTGGCGGCGCTGATCATCGCCGGCGAGGTCGCAGATCTGGCAGGTGGTGGTGATCGAGGCGATGTTCGGGACCGCGGAGGCGTTCTTCCGGCCGGCGTCGACGGCGGTGATCCCGCAGACCGTGCCCGAGCCGGAGATCCAGGAGGCGAACGCGCTGATGGGGATGTCCAACAACGTCTCCGAGTTCGTCGGCCCGGCGCTCGCCACCGCGCTCGTGCTCGGCATCGGCCCCGGCGAGGCGTTCGCGTTCGACGCGGCGACGTTCGTGGTCAGCGCGCTGCTGCTGATCCGGATGAGCCCGCGGCGCCGCGAGGTCTCGGCGGCGGCGGCCGCGGCGACGGCCGCCGAGGAAGGGACCCTGCGTGCGCAGCTGCGGATCGGCTACCGCGAGGTCCGCGCCCGGGCCTGGGTCTGGGCGACGCTGCTCTCGGCCAGCGCGACGCTGTTCCTCGGGCTGGCGCCGTGGTTCGTGCTCGGCCCGATCGTCGCCGCGGAGCAACTACGGCGGCACCGACGTCTACGGGATCGTCACCGCGGCGCTCGGAGCGGGAACGATCGTCGGCTCGATCGCCGGGATCCGCTGGCGGCCCGTGTACCCGATGCGCCTCGGCCTGATCATGGCGGCGCTGTGGTGCCCGATGGCGGTCATCTACGCGCTCGGGGCGCCGCTGGCGATCGTGCTCCCGGCCGCCGTGGTCGGCGGCTTCGGCTTCTCCGTCTTCGACGTCTGGTGGCTGACCGCGCTCGCCGAGCGGATCCCGCCCGACCGGCTCTCCCGGGTCAGCTCCTACGACTGGATGGTCTCGCTCGGCCTGCTGCCGGTCGGCTACCTGCTCGCCGGCCCGCTCGCCGAGGCCGTCGGCGCCGTCACGGTGCTCGCCGTCGGCGCGGCGCTGGCGATGTTCGCCTGGCTGTTCGCCCTGCTGCCGCGCGAGAGCAGGATGCTGGAGCGGCTCGGCGACGCCACCGAGACCGGCGAACCGTCGACCGGCGAGACCCGGATCGGCTTCCCCGACTTCTGACCCGCCCCCCACCTCGATCGGCCTCCCCGCCCCGCCTCGATCGGCCTCCCCACCCCGCCTCGATCGGCCTCCCCACCCCGCCGAGGTCGAGGAAACAGGTGACTATTGCCCCTTTCCTCGACCTCGGCGGGGGGTGGCGTCCTCGGAGGGGACGTGCGGTTGGCAATCCGAAAGAGCGGGTCTCGCCCTGCTCGTGCCCGGGCGCGGACGCGCCGCGGCGGGCAGCTCGAGCACCGCCGCGGCGCCGCGCTCGAAGACGACCCTCCAGGAGGGCACCGCCTGAGCGCGGCGGATCTCCCGCCCGGCGTCGTCGAGGAAGACGACGTCGAGCGGGAACCGCATCCCCACCGTGTGCACGCAGCGGCAGCGCGGGATCAGCAGCCCGGCGCCGGCTCGCCGGCGGCCGAGCAGCGCGAGGCCGAGCAGCCGGGCGGCGAACCGGCTCGCCACCGGCACCCGCAGGCCGGCGACGACGGCGCGGTCGAGGCGGCGGAATCGGCGCGGTCCGGAATCCATCGACCCGCTCATCCCGGAGCGCCCGGCGACGCCCCTATCCCGTCGCCGCGGGGTCGCGCTCTCCTCCTCGGGCCGGTGGGTGCAAGCCTGCGTTCACGAGGGGGTCCTGCGGGACCCCGGCGGCCGGGCTTTGGAGAACATGGACCACCCGCGACGGAGACCCCGTCAACGGGTCATCGGTCATGGAACGAGCTACACGCAGAGGCAACTACGAGTCGGGATCCGACTACGTTCTCGAGTACGGAGAGCTCCGCTTCTCGTTCAACGAGGCGGACTTCTCGCAGCGGGTCGAGCAGGCCGCGGTGAAGCTCGACTTCACCGCCCCCGGCCTCGAGCCGGAAGAGCTCCACGACCTCGTCGAGCTCGCCGTCAACGGCGAGATCCGCGACTCGGCATCGCTGCTCGGCGAGCACATCAACGCTCACTGGTTCGAGCTCGTCGGCGGCTCCCACAAGAGCCTCGTGCACTGGATCCGCCGGCTCGTCTTCCGCGGCGCCTGGCTCGACCAGCGGGTCAAGGAGGGCGAGCTCGACATCGTCTTCGATGAGCGCACCAGCACCTTCGGCTACGTCCAGCCGGACCGCGATCACGAGCCGATCGAGCTCTCGCGCGAGCCGTCCTGGCGCGCCCTCTCCTACCGCCGCTGAGCCTCGTCCGCGGCGAGCGGCTCGACCGTGACGGTCAGCCCGTCGACGGCGACGACGCGGACCGCCTCGCCGAGGCCGGCCCCGCGCTCGCAGACGGCGTCCCAGATCTCGCCGTGGACCCGCACCCGGCCGCGCGGTTCGCAGGGCTCGATCGCCTCGGCCCGCGCGCCGATCAGGCCCTCGATCCCGGTGCGGACCCGGATCCGCCTCAGATAACGGGTCCAGAAGATCGCCTCACCGACCTCGAAGACGGCTCCGGCGGCGAGGGCGATCACGCCCAGCGGCGGATCGAGGAGCGCGAAGAGGACGAGACCGACTACCAGAGCCAACGGCTCAGGTGCCGATCGAGCCGAGCGCCGCGGCGTTGTCCGCCGAGGCCTCGATCAGGCGGCGCACCTCGGCCGCGGCCGCCTCGGGCGTCAGCGCTCCGAGCTCGGTGCGGAACCGGCGGACGGCATCGAGCTCGGCGCCCTCGCGAAGGTGCTCCTCGCCGGCGATCCGCGATGCGGTGAAATCGATCGCCGGGTAGACGCCGCGCGCCGCGAGGTCGGGATCGAGGACGATCAGGACGTTCTCGGTCGTCTCGAGGATCCGCTCGACGCCGCCCTGGTCCTCACCGCCGTCACCGAGCGTCGTCGCGACCACGGTCAGCGAGCCGACGCCCTCCTCCTCGGTCTCCCGACCGGCGCCGAAGATCGGCTTGACCCGGCCCGGGTCGTCGGCAGGCGACCGCGATCCGTGAGATCGAGTCGACGAGCAGGACGACGTCGGCGCCGGCCTCGGCCTTGCGGCTGGCGCGGCCGAAGGCGAGCTCGACGAGCCGCAGCTGCTCGCCGGAGCGCATCTCGGCGGTCGCGACGGCGAGATCGGCGCCCGGCGCGGCCTCGCGCCACGCCGCCACCTCCTCGGGGCGCTCGTCGATGAGCAGGACGACGAGCTCGATGTCCTCGGATCGCGCGATCGCGCCCGGCGAGGGCGCGCAGCAGCGTCGTCCGGCCGGAGCCGGGACGGGCGTTGACGAGGACTCGCTGGCCGCGGGCGAGCGGCAGCAGCAGGTCGACGGAGCGGAGCAGGATCGCGTCCTCGGCCGAGGCGTCCGCGCTCGCGGTCAGATCGATCCGGCGGCTCGGGTGCACCGGCGTGGCGTCGCCGAGTCGCATTCGCTCGTCGCCGGGAGCGACGCCGTTGATCGTGTCGACGTGGATCAGCGCCGGGTAGCGCTCGCCGCGGCGCGGCTTGCGGGCCGGGCCGGCGACCTCGTCGCCGCGCTGCATCTCGCAGCGGCGGATCTGCGACGGCGAGACGTAGACGTCCTCCTCGGCCGACTCGAGACCGGAGAGGCGGATGAAGCCGTGTCCGCGCGGGGTGATGTCGAGGACGCCGACGACCGGCTCGCCGGTCTCGTCGGCCTCGTCCTCGTCCTTGTCGGCGTCGTCGTCGCCGCCGCGCTCGCGGCGGCGGCCGTCACGCTCACGGCGGCGGCGCGGCCGGCGCTCGCCGCGCGGTTCGCGATCGGCAGCCGCCGAGTCGTCCGCGCCGCTCGTCGTGGCGGCGTCCGGGTCGCGCTCGGCGATCGCGGCGATCAGCTCGTCACGCGGCAGCATGCGGTAGCGCTCGATGCCGAGGCCGGCGGCGAGCTCGTGGAGTTCGGACAGGTGCTGCTTCTCGAGTGCGGGGCTCATGGGGCGGGGAACGATATCGGCCCCCGGCCGGCGACCCCAGCCGGGCGCCGGCTCAGCCGGCCGGGCGGGCCGTCGCGGCGCCCGCCGGGTCGGCGCCGGCGTCGGCGAGCTCGCCGGGCCAGCGGGCCGCCTCCGCCGCGATCCGCTCCCGATCCCAGCCGAGCTCGGCGCCGAGGGCGGCGGCGGCCGCGGCCACCGATTCGGCGCTGCGCAGCTGCGGAGCGGCGAGCAGTCCGAGCCGGGTCCGCCGCAGCAGCACGTCGGCGAGGCTGCGCGCCTGCTCGAGCCGGGCGGCGACCGCGACCTCGGCGAGCAGGTCGGGCTGACCGGGGACGATCGGCCCGGCGAGCTCCGGCCGCTCGGCGGCGACGGCGAGCACCGCGCGCGCCGCATGGCCGTAGCGGAAGGCGAGCAGCTCGCGCCACCCCTCGGGCAGCATGCCGGCGTCGAGCCCGGCAGGGGGCTCGAGGTCGGCGTCGCGGGCCTCCATGCCGAGCGGGATCTCCGCCGTGTGGCAGGGAAGCTCGCGGTCCTCGCGGATCGCGATCCGGTCGACCACCGACTTCGCCATCCGCCGCCAGGTCGTCAGCTTGCCGCCGGTGATCGTCAGCATCCCCGATGAGGTCTCGTAGAGCTCGGCCTTGCGCGAGATGTCGACCGACTTCTTCGGATCGCCGGTCGAGATCAGCGGCCGCACCCCGGCGTAGGCACCGGTCAGATCGGCGCGGTCGAGGCTCGTCCCGAAATAGCGCGTTGACGGCGTCGAGCAGGTAGTCGATGTCGTCGCTCGCCCGGCCGGACGTGGTCGATGTCGCCGTCGTAGTCGTTGTCGGTCGTCCCGACGAGGACCCGGCCGACCAGGGGAGCACGAAGATCGTCCGGTCGGCTCCGGCGGGAACGATGCAGGCGGCCTCGTTGAGCGGCAACCGTTCGAGCGGCAGCGTCAGGTGGGTGCCGCGGCTCGGCGCGATCCTCGGCACCTCGGCCTCGTCGTTGATCTCGCCGGGCCTGATCCGGTCGGCCCAGACGCCGGTCGCGTTGACGACGTTGGCGGCCTCGATCTCGATCGTCGCGCCGGTCTCGCCGCAGCGGCAGACGACGCCGGCGGCGGTGCCGTCACGCTCGAGCAGCGACGTGACCTCGAGCCGGTTCGCCATCACCGCGCCGAAGCGCTCGGCCTCGCCGAGGATCGTCAGGACGAGGCGGACATCGTCGGTCTGGCAGTCGTAGAAGAGGTAGGCGGACTTCGGATCCCGCGAGCGCAAGGCCGGGATCAGCTCCAGGACCTCCTCGCCGGGGATCGTCCGGTGGCGATCCGGCGACCAGTTCGAGGGGTCGAGGCCGTGCGCCGCCCTCCTCGCGGCGGCCGCGGCGGCCGCGGCGGTCCTTCCGCGAGCCGCGGTTGCTCGCCATCACGTCGTACATGTTCAGGCCGATGCCGATCTTGCGGTCACGGCGATCGTCGCCGAGGGTCGGGACCAGGTACGGGGTCGGGTAGACGAGGTGCGGTGCCAGCCTGACCATGAGCTGCCGCTCGAGGAGCGCCTCGCGGACGAGCCCGAGGTCGAAGTTCTGCAGGTAGCGAAGCCCGCCGTGGACCATCTTCGAGGATCGGCTCGAGGTGCCGATCGCCCAGTCGTCGCGCTCGACGATCGCCGTCGAGTAGCCGCGCGAGGCGGCGTCGAGCGCGACGCCGGCCCCGGTCACGCCGCCGCCGATCACGACGACGTCGTAGGGCTCGGCGGTGAGCTCCGCCAGTGCCCGGTCCCGCTCGATCACGGCAGCCGGCGGCTGAACCAGAGGAAGCCGGCGCCGAGCAGGGCCGTCAGCCCGCCGAGTCCGCCGAGCAGGACCGGCGTCGCCGGCGCCTCGAAGTTGCCGTCGCCCTCCCCGGCGGTCGCCTCGGCGGCGCCGTCGGCGTTGGCGGGGATCCGCTCGCGGTCGGCGCCGCTGACGCTGAGGCCCTCGGTCGCCGGTGCGCCGCCGTTGCCTGCGGAGCCGCCGTTGCCGGAGCTGCCGCCGTTGCCGCCGCCGTTGCCGGAGCTGCCGCCGCCGGCGTCGTAGAGATCGCTGAGCCCGGTCCCCGACCCGCCGTAGCCGCCGTAGCCGCCGAGGCCGCCGCTGTCGTAGCTGCCGCTGTCGTAGCTGCCGCTGTCGTAGCTGCCGCCGTCGTAGCCGCGCCCGAGGAGGAGCTGTCGTTCGTGTTGTCCTTCTTCTTCGGCTTCGGCGCCCGCTTCACGGCCTTGAGCGGGAACTCGGTGCCGTAGGCGGCGGCGAGACCCTGCGCGGTCACCCAGACCGGGGTCTGGTCGCTGGCGCTCGAGTACTCGTAATGGCCGTCGGCGCGCTGGCGGCGCTTCAGATACTTGTAGGCGCTGGTTGCCCTTCGGGCGGAACGAGCCGGGGTTGCGGCCGGCGGCGACGATGCCCTGCATCGCCCAGGCGGTCGACTGCGTGTTCGACGACGCTCCCTTGGTCAGCGACCAGCCCCCGGTGCCGTGCTGTGCGGAGGCGAGCCAGCTCACACCGTCCTTGATCTGATCGCCGCCGCCGGGCGCAACCGCGAGGGCCTGGACGACGGCGCCGGTGCTGTCCGGCTCGCTGGTCGCGCCGGCGACCGAGCCCCAGCCGCCGTTCTTGTTCTGGACCTTGCGCAGCCACTTGGCGCTCTTGCCGAGCTTCGAGCGGCCGACCTTCGCCGCCTTCTGGGCGAGGATCGCGTAGGCGGTCAGGTTGACCTGCTGCTGGAAGGAGCCGTCGCGATTCTTGCGGTCGCGGAGCTCGGCGACGAGGTCGCGGCCGGAGAAGCTGCGCGGGTCGACGCCGGCGCCGACGAGCGCGATCACGGTCCGCTCGAGGTCGCCGGTGGAGGTGATCGCGGCGGAGTTGCGGCGCAGGTAGCCGACCGGGTTGTTGCCGGCGCGGCGAACGTCGAGCGGGTTGACGCCGGCGGCCTCCATCCCGAGCATCGCCCAGCCGGTCATGCCGACGCTCGACTCGACGCCGGGCTCGGTGCCGTAGCCGCCGTTCTTGTTCTGGGCGCCGACCAGCCACTTCTTGGCGTTCGGGCCGCCGGCCCGGGCCTCGCCGCTCGCCGGTGCGATCAGCGGCACGAGCACGCACAACGCCAAGACCGTGCAGGCGGCGATCCGGCCGATCGGTCGATCGCGCCATTCGAAGTCGAACCGCTCCCGGTACCGATCGAGCATCCGGACGAGTGCAGGCCCCGCGGCGATCATCAGCGTGAAGTTACCCACTGCATGGATCACATTGAACGGTATTCCGCGGGCCGACAGCGCCAGATACCTGTCGATTGACTGCTCGCCGCCATAGCTGACCATCACCGAGAGGTCGAGGAGGGCGCCGTAGGCGAGGCCGGCGAGCGCCGCCCAGAGCGCCAGCTGCAGCCGGCCCACCCGCCTGCCGCTGACCCGAGCGAGGACGGCACCGCCGATTCCGACCATCCCCCACCCCGCCATCTGCCAGGGCGTCCACGGTCCCTGGCCGAGCCAGAAGTTCGAGACGAGCCCGGCGATCGCCCCGACCGCGAATCCCGGCCCGCCGCCGAGCGCGTAGCCGGCGAGCAGGGCGACGTCGGTGGTCGCGACGAGGTTCGGGACCGGCGCCAGCGCCACCCGCCCGGCGACGCCGAGGGCGGCAAGCGCGGCAACCGCGGCGACGATCCGCGCCGGCGGACGCGAACGCTCGAACCAGGCGAAGCCGGCTGCGATCGCGATCGCGAGGATCACCAGCACGGCCGCCTGCCAGCTCATCGCGACGCCTCGGCCGCCGCCACGGCGAGCAGGTCGGCGCCCGCCTCCGGGGTGATCGCCCGCCCGCCGGTGATCCGCGCCGTCTCGGTCGCGAAGTACCAGCCGCCGCCGAGCACCTCCAGCGGCGTGCCGTCGGCGATCACCCGGCCGCGGGCGAGGAGGACGACGCGGGTCGCGAAGCGGGCGGCGAACTCGACGTCGTGGGTCGCGACGAGCAGCGCCGCGCCGCGGCCGGCGAGGCTCTCGATCCAGGTCGAGAGGTCCTCCTTGCGACCGCGGTCGAGGCCGCGGGTCGGCTCGTCGAGGCAGACGAGCCCGCTCGGCTCGCCGCCGGCGCCGCGGCCGGCCATCGCGATCGCCAGCGCCAGCCGCTGGCGCTCGCCGCCGGAGAGGTCGCGAGGGTCGGCCCCGCCGGCGACGTCGAGCCCGACCGCCGCCAGCGCTGCGGCGCCGCCCGGGCCGGGCAGCTCGGCATCGACGCGCTCGCGGACGAAGTAGTCGTCGGGGCGCTGGCTGAGCATCGCCACCCCGCCGGGAACGGCGAGCGAACCCGAGAGGGGAGCGAGGATTCCCGCCGCGGCCCGCAGCAGCGTCGTCTTGCCGGCGCCGTTCGGCCCCATCAACGCCACCCGCTCGCCGGGGTCGATGCGAAGATCGACGCCGCGAAGGACCTCGCGCAGCTCCTCGCCGGCGCGGAGCTCGACGCGGAGCCGCCGGCAGCGCAGCGCCGCGCCGGCGCCGGCCGCGACCGTCGGCTCAGCCCGGCCGGCGGGGGCGGAAGCCGTCGGCGGCGGCGCCTCGGCGGCGATCCGGGCCCGGGCCGCCTTGACCGTGACCGGGGACGAGTCGATTCCGGCGAGGGCGAAGAGCCTGGTCACCGGCGTCGCCAGCTCCGGCGCCGCCCGCAGGGCGACCGGTCCGAAGCCGCCGGGCTCGCCGTCGTAGAGCACCCGGCCGGCGTCGAGGGCGACGACGCGGTCGGCGGCGGCGAGACAGCGCTCGAGGCGGTGCTCGCCGAGCAACACGGTCACCCCCCACTCCTCGTTGAGCCGCCGCAGCAACGCGATCAGCTCGTCGCCGGCGACCGGGTCGAGCTGCGAGGTCGGCTCGTCGAGCAGCAGCAGCGGCGGGCCGGTGACCAGCGCGGCGCCGAGCGCGACCCGCTGCAGCTCGCCGCCGGAGAGCGAATCGGTCGTCCGGTCGAGAAGCGGCTCGATCGCCAGCGCCAGCGCGGTCTCCTCGACGGCGCGGGCGGTCTCGACCGCGGTGGCGCCGCGCAGCTCGAGCGGCAGCTCGAGCTCGGCCCGGACCGTGGTCGAGACGACCTGGGTCTCCGGCTCCTGGGCGACGAAGCCGACCTCGCTGGCGAGCTCGGCGGGGCCGGTCTCGCGCGTCGAGCGGCCGCCGACGGCGATCGATCCGGATACCTCGCCGCCGTGGAAGTGGGGAACGAGACCGCAGGCGGCGCGCAGCAGCGTGCTCTTGCCGGAGCCGGAGCGGCCGGCGAGGACGACGAACTCCCCGGCCTCGAGACGCAGGTCGATGCCGTCCAGGGCCACCGCCGGGGCGCCCGGGTAGCGGTACTGGAGCCGGGCGATGTCGAGTGCCGGCTCAGCCACCGAGCACCCGCCTCCGGTGGACCAGATCGGGCAGCAGCGGCGCCAGCGCGATCGCGGGCAGGGCGGCGGCGAAAAGGATCGTCGCCGGGCCGAGATCGATCGCGATCCGCGGATAGGCGTCGAAGCTGCCGATCGAGGTGATCGCCGCGACGACGACCAGGGCCAGCCCGGCGAGCCCGGCGACCAGCAGGCCGGCCTCACCGCGCTCACGCCGGTGGCGGGGGAGCCGCGAGCGGATCCCGAGCCCGTAGCCGCGCAGCTCGAGCGTCGCGGCGATGTCGATCGAGCGATCGAGCGAGCCCGCGACCAACCGCCTGGTCAGGGCGACACGGCCGACCGGCGCCGCGGCGGGACCGCGCAGCCGGCCGGCCTCCGCCATCCGGGAGCCGTCGGCGGCGGCGAGCGGGACGAGCCGGCTGACCAGGGTCGCCGTCAGCGCCGAGCGCGAGGCGATCGGGCGGATCGCACGGAGGACGCGGTCGGGATCGACAGAGGCCGACCAGACGGCGAAGACGAGCAGGGCGACGACGATCCGCAACGCCAGCACCGCACCCTCGGCGAGAGCTTCGAGGCTGACGTCGATCTGGCCCACGACCGGCAGGTCGAAGCCGCGGATCAGCACGGTGGCGCCGCGCTGGGAGGCGATCGCGTTGACCGCGATCACCATCGCCGCCAGGCCGATCGACCAGCGCAGCGGCTGGGCGATGCTGGGCCCGGCCCCGGCGGCGACGCCGACCGCCGCCGCCGTCACGCCGGCGGCGACGAGGACGAGCGGGTTGGCGAAGGTGAAGGCGATCACGGCGAGCGGCGCCAGGTAGACGGCGGCAATCCAGGGCCGGGCCCGCCCGAGCGGGCCGGGTCGCGGCGCGTAGGCGAGCACCGCCCTCACCGGCAGCCCGCCTCGGCGTCGTCGCGGGCAGCGGCCGGGCCGGGGACCGGCAGCGCCGTGCCGCCGTCGAACGCGACCGCGTAGCGGTCGCGCAGCGCATCGGCGCCGAGCTGCAGGGAGGCGGCCGCCACCGCTGCGTCGTCGGTCCCGGTGACCAGCCAGGTCGGCTGATCCTCACCGTCGCGGACCGCCGCGATCAGGCCCGCGCCCGACAGCTGGCCGGCCGGCCGGCCGCGGGAATCGTCGATCGTCAGCCGGTAACCGCCGGGACAGGACGCGAACTCGGCGTAGACGCCGCTCGTCCCGGGCCCGGACTCGACCTGCCGCGCCGCCGCGTCCCCGCGCAGCGCCCGCCAGGGCCCGACGAGCACCCGCAGGGCATCGGCCCGCCGCTGCGGCTCGGCCGGCTCCTCGACGCCCGCCTCGACCCCCTGATCGGCGAGCGCGGCGGCGACGGCGTCGCAGGCTTCGCGAGCGGTCAGGCACTGGACGACGGTCGGCGGCCGATCGCCGTCGTAGCCGTGCAGGAACGGCTCCGGCCAGGATCCGACCACCGCCGGCACCCGGTAGGCCGCCGCCCAGTAGCGGTAGTCCCACCAGATCCGATCGCCGGGTGCAACCTGGGTCTCCCCCGCCCCGACGTCCGAGTAGTAGCCGTTGACGAAGAAGAACCAGTCCTGATCGCCGCCACCGGCGGCGCTGCCCGCGTAGCCGTCGATCGAGTCGACGAAGTTGCCGCCGTAGGAGGTCTCGACGTCGGCGTTCTCGTCGAGCGCCCGGATGACGGTGTCGGAGGCGTTTGGATCCTCGACCGCCGCCGCGACCATCGGCACGGTTCCGAAATCGCGGGTCACCTGCAGGTCCGCCTCGCCAGTGGCCGACGGGCCGGGGCCGAAGCCGCACCCGCTCGCAGCGATGGCGCAGAACAGCGCCGCCGCGGCGAGCCTGGGAGCGGCACCGGTCATCCGCCGAATCGGCCGCCGGCGGTCATCGGCGGACCTTCACGCGTTCGCAGGAGCGGTACTTCGATCCCGATCCACGGGCGACGATCAGCCGGTCCCTGCCGGGGCCGCAGTTGATCCGGTCGGGGGCTCGCCCCCTGCGGACGTCGACCACGTCCCTGCCGGCGCCGGCGAGGATTCGCTCGGCGGCCTTGCCACCGCTGATCCGGTCGGCGCGGCCGGTACCGCCGATCGTCGCCGCATAGCCGGCCGGGCAGTCGCGCAGCGACGCGGTGCAGACCGTGACCGAGTTCGACGGGATCGAGCCGCCGCGTTGCGCACGCAGCTCGGCCGTTCGGGTGCTCACCGTGACCGTGGTCCTCCCCCGATCGTCGGTCGGAGCGTCGGCGCCGGTGACCATCGCTCCGGCGGCCGCGCTCACGGTGCCGTCGTCGCCGTAGGAACGAACCCGGACCGCGAACGGAGTCCCGGGCTCGGCCGTCGCCGGGGCATGAAGCTCGAGCTCGTCGGGAACCGGGTCGTTGTAATCCTCGATCAGGTACCAGAGCACGTCGTCGCCACGGCGGACCTGGGTCTGATCACCGCCGTTGGGCGAGCCCTCGTGATTGAGCTTCAGGTACCAGTAGCCGGCCGCCGGCGAGATCGCCCGGCCGATCCCGCAGACCCCGATCCCGAAGTCGAAATGGTCGGTGAGGCCGAGCGGGCGAACCCCGCGGTTGAACCTGCCCGCGTCGGCCAGCAGGCCGAGCGCGGTCGGACCGCGAACGTCGAGGGCCGGGTCGGGGATCGTCACGACCTCACCGGAGCCTCCGGTCCCCGGCCCGAAGCAGTCCGCCTTGCGACTCGTCGCCGCTTTCGTACGGCGTCCGGTCAGCTGCGTCGCTTCGGCGAGCGTCCTGGCGCTGGAGTCGACGACCCGCAGGTCGGCGGCGGTCGTCTTCGGCTTTGCCCCGGCCTGCGGGGCGAACGTCAACGCGAGCATGCAGGCGCACAGGAGAACCGGCGCGGCTGAGAGCACGCGAAAGGTGGGTGTTGGCATGGAGCCACCCTTTCCTCGAGGGTTTACATCGGCTCGGCCGGAGGCAGGTCTCCTGGCTTCCGGGACTGATGCCACGCCTTCCCGGGCCCTCGTCGGGCCCAGTGGCCGGCGGCCGAACCGCCTGGCGACACCCTCACCCGGTCACAGTGGCGGGACCGCGCCGGTTTCGCACCGGACTTCCCTTGAACCACCGACCGTATGTACTGGCGGCGACTCTACTCCCTCCGCCCGGACGGCGAACCGAGACTGGGTCCCAACGACGCAGAAGGCGGAGCGTGCTTCGCAGGTGAGCCGACGAGGACGCCGAGCCGCGGCCTCCGGGTCAGCGCCTCCAGCTAGAGCCGGAGCCCGCGGATCAAGGACGCAGGAGGTGAAGCGTGCTTCGCACGTGAGCCGACGAGGACGCCGAGCCGCGGCCTCCGGCTCAGCTGGATCGTTCTTCGATGGTCCGCTGCAGCTCTTCGAGAACTTCCGGCATCGCCTTGCGCATCCGCGGGATCTCCCAGTTCTCGATCTTCAGCGCCCGGATCGGTGCCGTGGCAACGACCGAGGCAGAGCGCTCCTGGCGCCCGAGCAGCCCCTGCTCGCCGAAAACGTCGCCGGGACCGAGCTCGGCGATCGCCTCGCCGCCGCGCTCGACCCTGGCGCTGCCGCTCTCGATCGCGTAGAAGTCGTTCGAGTAGCCGCCTTCCTGGATCACCGTCTTGCCCTCGGGGAACTCGACGAGCATCGTGAACGGAGCGATCTTGCTCAGCTTGCTTTCGTCGACGTCCTTGAAGAGCTCGAACTTCTTCAGGCTGCTTGGGTCCATCGTTTCCTCCCGGGCGTTCGCTTCGGCCCCAAGCTATCCGATCGCCGCGCGGAACCCGAAGCTGCTGCGATACATTGTCCTAGGTGCGAACGATTCTCACTTTCTTTATCGTTACCGGGCTGCTCGCCGTGACCGTCGGAGGATGTGGCGACGCCGGCTCCGGCGGGAGCGGCGGGCCGTCGGTCGTCGCGACGACCTCTCAGGCCGCCGACCTCGCCCGCAACGTCGTCGGCAGCCACGCCGAGGTGACCCAGATCCTCGCCGCCAATGCCGATCCGCACGAGTACGAGCCGCAGCCCAGCGATGCCGAGGCCCTCGCCGGCGCCGACCTCGTCATCCGCTCCGGCGGCGACGTCGACGACTGGCTCGACCAGCTGATCGAGAGCTCGGGCAGCGACGCACCGGTGCTGACGCTGAGCGACCACGTACGGCTGATCGACGACGGCGACGGCGTCGACCCGCACTGGTGGCAGAACCCCCGCAACGCGGTCCTCGCCGTCGCCGCGATCCGCGACGAGCTCGACCGGATCGACCCCGCCGGCGCCCGCGGCTACGACGCGAACGCGCGCCGCTACGGCGCCCAGCTCGGCCGGCTCGACGCGCGGATCGCCGCCTGCATGCGACGGGTCCCCGTCGCCGCGCGCAAGCTCGTCACCAGCCACGACGCGCTCGGCTACTACGCGCGGCGCTACGGGATCGAGGTGATCGGAGCCGCGATCCCGGCGCTGACGACGCAGGCTCAGGCATCGGCGGGCGAGACCGCCGACCTGATCGACCTGATCCGCGCCGAGGGCGTCAGCACGATCTTCCCCGAGGCCGGCGTCAGCCCCGGCCTCGAACAGGCGATCGCCGAGCAGGCCGGCGCCCGGGTCGGCGGCGAGCTCTGGGCGGACACGCTCGGGCCCGCCGGATCCGCCGGCGCGACCTACATCGGGTCGCTCGAGTCGAACACCGCGGCGCTGGTCAGCGGCTTCACGGACGGCAGGTCGACCTGCCGGATCGGGCGAGCGCGATGAGCCCGGCGGCGACGCGGTCAGCCGCCGCCGGCGCAGCGCGGGCATTCGCCGCGCAGGATCACGTCGTGGTCGCCGACGACGTAGTCGAGCCGCCGGCCGAGGTCGTCGATCGCGCGCTCGAGCCGCGGGTCCTCGAACGGCGTCACTCGGCCGCAGCGATCGCAGACCAGGTGATGGTGGTGATGCTCGCCGCCGGGAAGCGCCGGCTCGTAGCGGGCCGAACCGCCGCCGACGTCGAGGCGCTGGACGAGCCGCATCGCCTCGAGCAGCTCGAGCGTTCGGTAGACGGTCGCGACGCCGACCTCGCGGCCGCCGTCGCGGAGCTCGTCGGCGATCTCGCGGGCGCTGAGGACGCACTTCTGGTTGCCGATCAGCTCGAGCACCGCCGATCGCGGCGCGCTCGAGCGATGCCCGGCGGCGCGCAGCGCCCCCTCCGCCTGCTCGATCCAGTCCGCCGCCGGCGGCGTCGGGATGTCGGTGCTCGCGGCCATCGTGCAGATAAAGATAATGGTTCTCATGCTTGATCCCTTCCAGCTCCCGTTCATGCAGCGGGCCGCCCTCGAGGTGGTCCTGCTCGCCCCGATCGCCGGCCTGCTCGGCGCCCAGATCGTGCTCCGCCACCTCGCCTTCTTCACGCATGGGGTCGGCACCGCCGCCTTCCCCGGCCTCGTCCTCGCCGGCCCGGTCGGGGATCCCGCCGACGCTCGCGGCGCTCGCCGTCGGCGGCGGCTTCGCGGCTCTGCTCGAGCGGATCGGCCGCCGCGCTGGCCTCGCCCGCGATGCGGCGACGGCGCTGCTGCTGGTCGCCGCGCTGGCGATCGGCATCGTCCTCGCCAGCGACGTGTTCGCGACCGGCGCCGGCGTCGACCAACTCCTGTTCGGCTCGCTGCTGGCGATCGGTGAGACCGAGCTGCTCGTCACCGCCGGCGCCCTGCTCGCCGCCGCCGTCGCCGTCGGCTGCTGCCGGCGAATCTGGATCGCGACCGGGTTCGACGAGCTCGGCAGCGGCTCGCTCGGGCTTCGCGTCGGCTGCCGCCGACGTGATCCTGCTCGCCGCTGTCGCCCTCGCGGCGATCGCGGCGATCGATGCGGTCGGGGCGCTGCTGGTCAGCGCTGTCCTCGTCGTCCCCGCGGCGACCGCCCGCCTGTTCGCCGGCAGCGTCCGCGGGCTCGAGCTCGGCGCCACCGCGCTGGCGCTCGCCGAGGGCCTCGCCGGTCTGCTGATCGCCTACCACCTCGACGCGCCGCCGGGCGCCGTCATCGCGATCCTCGGCGGCGTCGTGTTCGCGGTCTCGCTCGTCCTCCGCGAGCTCGGCCTCGGCGCGACCGCGAAGGGGGCCGCGACTTGACCGGCGACCCTGCGATCGTCGTCGCCGACCTCGGCGGCGGCTACGAGGCCGGCCGGCCGATCGTCTCCGGGCTCCGGTTCGAGATCCCGCCGGCGACGATGGTCGCGGTGCTCGGCCCCAACGGCGGCGGCAAGACGACGCTGTTTCGAGCGCTGCTCGGCGAGCTGCCGCAGCGGACCGGCACCGTCGCGATCGCCGGCACGGTCGCCTACGTGCCGCAGACCGAGCGTTACCGCCTCGACTTCCCGGTCAGCGCACTCGACGTGGTCCTGATGGGCACCTATGCGCGCTCGCCCTGGTACCGGCCGCTCGGCCGGGCGCAGCGCTCCGCCGCCGCCGCGGCGCTCGCCCGGGTCGGCCTCGGCGAGCAGGCCGGGGAGCGGTTCGGGAGCCTCTCCGGCGGCCAGCGCCAGCGGGTGCTGATCGCCCGGGCGCTCGCCCAGGAGGCGAGCGTGATCCTCCTCGACGAGCCGCTCAGCGGCGTCGATCAGCCGTCCGGCGAACGGATCCTCGCGATCCTCCGCGAGCTTCGCGACGACGGCCGGACGATCCTCGTCTCCAGCCACGACATCAACCAGGCCAGGGGCTTCGACGCCGTCCTCTGCATCAACGGCCGCCAGGTCTTCTACGGAGTGCCGGCCGCAATGACGCCGGAGGTGCTCCGCGACACCTACGGCGGCGAGCTCGTCGTCCTCGAGGGCGGCGAGCAGGCCATAGTCGTCCAGCACCACGGGCACTGAGGCGATGATCGACCTGCTCACCGAGCCGTTGCGCGAGGGGATCACCCAGCGCGCCCTCGTCGAGCTGCTGATCCTCGGCGTGGTCTGCGGCCCGCTCGGCCTCTGGGTCGTCCTCTACCGGCAGAGCTACGCGGCCGAGTCGCTCGCCCACTCGATGCTGCCCGGGCTGGTCGTTGCGACGCTGATCTCGATCCCGCTCGGGCTCGGCGCCGCCGCCGGGCTCGCCGTCGCGGCGATCTCGATCGCCGCCGCGTCTCGGCAGCACGCGGTCAGCCCCGACGTCGCCGTCGCGGTGACGGTTACGGCCCTGTTCGGGGCCGGCACCCTGCTGGCGCTGTCGCCCGAGGTGCCGGTGCGGCTCGGCGAGCTCCTGTTCGGCGACCCGCTCAGCGTCACGACGACCGACCTGCTGGCAACGGCGGCGCTCGCGCTGGTGACCCTGATCGCGCTCGCCTACGGCCATCGCACCCTGACCCTGTCGGGCTTCGACCCGCAGACCGCCCACAGCCTCGGCGGCAGCAACGGCCGTGCCGGGGCGCTGCTGCTCGGGCTGCTCGCCCTGACGGTGCTGATCGCGGTGCAGGCGCTCGGCAACCTGCTCGTCGTCGCGATCGTCATCGCCCCCGGCGCCGCCGCCCTGCGCCATTGCCGGAGCCTCGTCGGGGCCGCTGCCGTCGCCGCCGCGGTCGCAGTCGCCGCCGGGGTCGCCGGCATCTACCTGAGCTACTGGGCCAACCTCGCCGCGGGCGCCTCGATCGCGCTCTGCGCGGTCGCCCTGTTCGCCCTCGTCATGGTCATCCCGAGGTCGCGAAGTGCTGGCCCTGTTCGTCGGCAACGGGGCCGAGTCGATCGGGCAGGTCGCCTCCCGGCCAGTCCTGCCACGGATGCAGGCCGCGCCTCCCCGGCGCCGGTAGCTGAGCCGGCCGAGTCCGTTCATCCCGTACCAGGCGGCCTCCGTCGAGGCGGTCATCACCGGGATCCAGAACCGGTCCGCGAGCGGATCGGCCGGCGCGCTAGCCCCGATCGCGACCTCGGCGGCCACGTGCCCCTCGCCGTCCTCGAGCGCAAGCCGGGCGAGGACGGTGCCGTCGGCGGCGCAGATCTGCGTCTCGCCGATCATCTCGGTTCGCCAGGCGAGTCCGGGCGCGAGCGGCGTCTGCGCGGTGATCGGGCCGGCGTGGGATGCATGGACGACGGGGGCCCCGGTGAAGCGGGCGAACTGGCGGGGAAGCTCACGCGCCTGCATCCGGAAGATCGCGTGCTCGCGGCGGCTCCAGCGCCGCAGCGGGCCGGCCCAGTTGAGCGGGAACGAGGGCCAGCACATCCCGCCGAGGACGAGGTCGACGGCCGCCGAGGCGACGAGCGGTCCCGAATCGGGCCCATTCCCACCCGACGCGAGACCGACCTCGCAGCCGAGCGCTCCGCACTCGGCCCGACCGTCGTCGTCGCCGCCGCGGTAGTAGTAGTTCTCCCAGGCGGTCGGGATGTCCTTGTCGTGGAGATGGGCGCTGCCGTCCGGCTCGGCGAGCACGTAGGTGCCGTACGCATCGCCGCCGCGGCGGGCGAGGAACCCGCCGGCGACCACGCAGCCGAGCTCGCGAGCGAGCCTGGTGAGGAGCTGGAACGGGGCGCCGTCGACCGGGCGGACGGCCGCGCCGATCGCGGTCGTGGAAGACGTTCGGCGAGGTCATCGCCTCGGGCACCACGATCGCCGCCGGCCGATGCTCGCGATGAGCGTCCCGGATCAGGTCCTCGATCCGCCCGAGGTTCGCCTCGACCTCGCCGAGCTCGAGGCGGGGCTGCACCGCGGCGACCTTGACCGTGGCCGGGGTCACGTCGAAACGGCCTCGGGCGGAGCCGCGGGCCGTCGCCTCCGTGCCGCCTGCGGCCTGCGCCGCCGGCCGCTTCGGCGGCGGGCCGAACGTCGCCCCGGGGTGCTCGGAGCCGGCAACGGTCCGCCTCGAGCGGAAGCGGCGGGCGCGGGCCTCGGCGCGGACCGCGAGGTCGGTGCGCAGGTCGGCCGCGGCGCCGGCGAGGATCGACGGCGCCCTCGCCGGCCGGCGGCGGATCGCCCGCGCGGCGGCGGCGGCGAGCCGGCCGATCGGCAGCGCCTGCTGCTGGCTGCGGATCCGGTTGAAGACGTCGCCGAGGTCGGGACGCCCACGGCCGCCGTCGCGGCGGACCACCTCGACGAGCAGCGGCGACTGCGGCTGGATGCGCGTCTCCAGGTTCGCGAAGTGGTACGCGGACAGGCACTCGTCGTCGCGCGCCTGCTCCCAGCGGCGCAGCTCGGCGTCGAGCGCCGCCGGGTCGTCGAGCACCGGCGCGACCGCGGCGCCGAGCGAGCGCCCCATCCAGACGGCATCGCGCATGACCGTTGCCGATCACCGGGTCCTTGAAGTGGCCGGCGTCCCCGGCCAGCGCCCAGCCGGGGCCACTGCTCGCCCGGAAGTAGGCCGGCACGTCGGCGGTCGAGCGGATCTTGCCGACGTTCGCGGCGCCGGCGATCCGCTCCGCGAAGCCGGGATGGCGGGCCAGGTACTCGGCCCAGATCCCCTCGGGGTCCTTGCGGGCACGCGCCACCTCCGCCGCCGGGCCCATGACCAGGGCGATCATCCGCGGTCGCGGCGCGCTCGGGAACGTCAATGCAGACCGAGGTCGCCGTCCCGCCACTGCGAGGCCGTCTCGTTGAGGCGGGTGCCGGCCATCGGGTCGTCGACGTAGCGGAAGACGAGCCCGCGGCCGTTGCGGGAGGCCCGGTAGGGCTGCCAGGCGCCGACCCGCGCGGCGACCGTCGAGCGCCGTCCGTCGGCGCCGACGACGAGCTTCGCCCGCAGCTCCGCCTCCTCGCCGTCGCGGCTCCGGCAGCGCGCGCCGGCGACGCGACCGCCGCGCCAGATCAGATCGCGCAGATCCCAGCCCTCGCGGACGTCGGCGCCATGCCCGCGAGCGGTATCGACGAGGATCTCGTCCTGGAGGAGCCGCGGGACGCAGAGCACGTAGTCGGTCGTGCCGACCCTCCCCCACGGCTCGGTCAGGGTGACGCCGGCGTCGAAGTGGATCTGCACCCAGCGCATCCGCGAGGGGTCGAGCTCGAGGATCCGGTCAAGAGCTCCCATGTGGCGGAGCTCCTCGACGCCGCCGCCGAAGAGGACGTGCGTCGAGAGCGTGTCGGAGGGGAACCTGGCGCGATCGACCACGACCACGTCGCGGCCGCGGCGGGCGAGCTCGGCCGCCAGGGTCGTCCCGGCCAGCCTGGCGCCGACGACGACTACGTCGTGCTCGGACATCGAAGCCAACCTACCGCTCCGCGCTCCGGGCGTAAATATCCTCCGTCGATGGACGCCGGGCTGATCCTGCAACACGAGGAGGGCGGTCCGCCGGCGTTGTTCGGCGAGTGGTGCGAGCGCCGCGGCATCGCCTTCGCGGTCCGGCGGGTCTGGGAGGACGGCGTGCCGACCGACCCGGGCGAGCTGCCGTGGATCTGCGCGCTCGGCTCCGACCACAGCCCCGGCGCCGTCGGCGCCCCGCCCTGGGTCGCCGACGAGGTCGCGTTCCTGCGCCGGGCCCTCGACGCCGGCGTGCCGGTCCTCGGCCTCTGCTTCGGAGGCCAGGCCCTCGCGGCCGCCGCCGGGGGGACGATCGAACCCGCTGATCCGCCCGAGGTCGGATGGTTCGAGGTCGAGACCGGCGACGCCGCACGAATCCCGCCGGGGCCGTGGCTGCACTTCCACTACGACCAGCTCACCGTCCCCGACGGCGGCGAGGAGCTGGCCCGCTCGGCCGCCGGCCCGGCGGCGTTCGGCCTCGGCCGCAGCCTCGGGGTGCAGTTCCACCCCGAGGGGACGGCGGCGATCGCCGACGCCTGGACGCTGATCGACGAGGAGCGCCTCGTCCCGCTCGGGATCAGCCCCGCCGCGGTGGCGGCGGCGGGCCGCGAGCGATCGGCGCGGGCCGCCGCCGCCGCCGAGGTCCTCTTCGACCGCTGGTGGCAGCAGGTCGAGGCCGGATAGCCGGGCGCCGGGCGCCCGATGCGGCTGGAGGGAGTCGAACCCCCACGTCCTTGCGGACACGGCGACCTGAACGCCGCGCGTCTACCAGTTCCGCCACAGCCGCGGGACCGGGAAATCTAGCGGCTGCGATCGGCCGGCACCGGACCGGCCCGGCGCCCGGCGTGGTTAGCTCTGCTCCGATGGGAGGCGAGAGACTGCGGACGGCATCGGCGGCGATCACCCTGCTGCTGCTCGTGGCGCTGGCGGCGCCGGCCGGGGCCGCGGCCTGGCAGCGGCTCGGTGACGCCGGAATCGCCGAGCTGAAGCTGTTCGACCTCGGGGTCAGCGACTACGACGGCGACGGCCGCCTCGACCTGTTCACCGCCAATCACAAGTTCTCGTCGAGCCTGCTGCGCGGCGACGGTGCCGGCGGGCTGACCGAATCGGGCGCGGTCGCCGGCCTCAGCCCGACGCCGCTGTTTCCGGGCCTCGAGGCACTCGACCGCTCCCCAGACCTGACCGCACCCGGCCTCTACGTCTACGCGTCGGACCGCGCCGAGCCCGGCGCGGTGCTGCGGATCCGCACGACCGGCGCTGCCGCGTCGGGAAGGCTCACGTTCGCCGGCCGGCGCCTCGACGTCCTCCGTGCCGACGGCGCCACCGCCACGACGGCGACCGCGCCGGCGGGGAATCGGGTGCTGACCTTCGAGGCCGATCCGGGCGCCGCAATCGACGTCACCGCCGACCACCTCGACCTGCCGATCGAGGTCGCGATCGACCCGCCGACCGTGCCGGGCTCGATCCGCGTCGGCGCCGACGCCGTGCCGGCGCCGGCCCGCGGCTTCGAGCTCACCCTGCGCGACCGCCATGCCCTCGGCTTCGCCGACTTCGACGGCGACGGGCGCCGCGACGTATTCATCGCCGCCGGCGGGCTCGGCGGCCAGATCACCGACCCCTTCTTCACCGGCAAGCAGACCGACGAGCTGCTGCTCGCCCGACCCGGCGGCTGGGCCGACGCCACCGCCGCGAGCGGGCTCGTCAAGGGAACCTGCCGCGGGCGCGGCGTCGTCGTCGCCGATTTCGACGGCGACGGCAACCTCGACGTCCTCGAGGCCTGCGAGGGAGAGGCACCGCTGATCCACCGCGGCGACGGCGGCGGCGGCTTCACGACCACGGCCGGTCCGCCGGCGCTCGCGCGGACCTACCGCGCCGTCGATCTGATCGGCGACCGGAGGCCGGAGATCGTCGCCGCCGGCACCGGAACGGTTGCGGTCTGGCGCCGCCGGGCCGGCCGCTGGGAGCGGGCCCAGCGACTGCACCTGCCCGGCCGGCACCGGCACGTCAAGCATCTCGCCCTCGGCGACTACGACGGCGACGGCGACCTCGACCTGTTCGCCGCGGCGCCGCAGGGCAACACGATGCTGCGCAACGACGGCGGCCGGCTCCGCCGCCGCGACGGGCGCCGTCTCGGCCTGCCCCGGAGGGGGTCGGCGACGGCCGCCTTCGTCGACTTCGACAACGACGGCGACCTCGACCTCGACCTCGTCCCGCAGGGGCTCATGCGCGCCCGCGCCGGCGGCTTCACCCAGACCGGGCGGCTCGCCTACGGCCCCCACCCGACCGGCCCGATCCGCTCGGCGACGGTCTCCTGGCCCGACCTCGACGGGAACGGCAGGCGCGACCCGATCAGCGCCCGCGCCCACGGCGACTTCGCCCCCTCGCAGCTCGTCGACGCCCGGCTCAGCGAGCCGCCGGCGCGGCCGCGCCGCTCGCACTGGCTCGAGGCCGACCTGGTCGGCCCGGCCGGCAACCGCGAGGCGATCGGCGCCCGCGTCGCGGTCGTCACCGCCGCCGGCCGGCAGACGGCCTGGGTCGGCCAGAGCGAGGACTCGCACGGATCCTCGGGCCACTACCGTCTCTACTGGGGGCTGGGCCGGGCGGCGAGGGTCGAGCGCCTCGTCGTCGTCTGGCCGGACGGCAGCCGCAGCAAGCGTCGTGGCGTCGCCACCGACCGGCTGCTGACGATCCGCCGCTAGCCTCCTCAGCAAGAGATAGGCGCTCGGTGCCTCGGGGGATCAGCACCGAGCGCCAGAAGTGGAACAATACTGATCCGGTTCGACGTAAGCGACGATGAAGCAACAGACCCACGAGAGGAGCGATGCCCGCCGCAACCGCGAGGCGGTCATCGAGGCCGCGCTGGCGATCCTTCCCGACGAGCCGACCGCGAGCATGGCGACGATCGCCGAGCGCTCGGGCCTCGGCCGGACCACCGTCTACCGCCACTTCCCCGCCCGTAACGACCTGATCGTGGCGCTGTTCGAGCGCGTCATCGAGGAGGCCCGGGAGGTCACCGCGGCCGTCATCGAGGAGGGCCGGCCGACCGAGGAGACGCTGCTCGCGCTCGGGCCGGCGATCATCACGATCCCCGATCGCTTCCGGTTCCTGCACGACGTCCGTCACCTCGCCGACGGGATGATCTCCGACACCACCCGGGACCCGAATCAACCGGTCCGGCACTTCATCGAGGCGGCCCAGCGGCGCGGCGAGATCGACCCCGGCCTCCCCGTCCAGTGGATCGTCTCGGCGATCAACGGGCTGGCGATCGTCACCGCAAGCGAGATGAACGAAGGGCGCCTCAGCGTCGCCGACGCCGGGCGGATCCTCGGCGAGACGATGGTCCGCGCGTTCGCCGTGCCGGCCTAGGGGTCGCCGGCGGCGCGGATCGCCGCGGCAGCGGCCAGCGCCTCCGGATCGTGGAGGTGGCAGCGGACCATCGAACGTCCGACCTCGAGGTCGCGCGGCTCGCGGGGCTCGTGGAAGCGCACGCGGACGCCCTCCGCCTCGACAGACGTGGCGGCGACGCCCGTCCAGAAGGGATCGTCGGGCGCCGCGGCGCGCATCGCCTCGAGCACCTCCGCCGCCGCCGCGCCGCCGACTCCCGGCGCCGCCGGCAGCAGCGCCTCGGTGGCCGGCTCGTCGAGCGTGTCGAGATCGCCGATCAGCGCCCGCTCGCGCTCGTAGTCGTCCTCGGGGATCCGCGTCCAGCGGTCCTCGAGCAGGGTCCGCAGGTCCCGCGACTCCCACCCGCAGACCTCGAAGGCCTTCGGGCAGCGGGGGTGGAAGGAGCAGCCGAGCGGCGGCACGACGGCGTCCGGCACCTCGCCGCGGGGCAGGTCGCGGGGGACGGTGCGGCGCGGGTCGGGCTCGGGGATCGCCCGCAACAGCGCCGCCGTGTAGGGATGCTCGGGACGCTCGTAGATCTCCGCCGCCGGGCCGATCTCGACGATCTGGCCGAGATACATGATCGCGATCCGGTCACAGAAGAACTTCGCCGTCGCCAGGTCGTGGGTGATGTAGACGTAGGTCAGGTCGAGCTCGTCCTTGAGCTCGAGCATCAGCTCGAGGATCTTCGCCCTGACGCTCATGTCGAGCATCGACACCGGCTCGTCGGCGACGAGGACGTCTGGGTCGAGGATGATCGCCCGCGCCAGCACCGCCCGCTGCTTCTGGCCGCCGGAGAGGTCGGCCGGGTACTTGTCGAGGAACTCCGACGCCGGCGCCAGCCCGACCCGCTCCAGCGCCGCGACGGCGCGGTCGCGGAGCTCGTCGCGGTCGGAGACGAGCTTGTGGAAGCGCAGCGGGTCGGCGACGAGCGCCCCGACCGTCATCGCCGGGTTCAGCGACGCATGCGGGTCCTGGAAGACGATCTGCATCCGCTGCCGCAGCGGCCGCAGCTCCGACTCCTTGCGACCGGCGATCTCCTCCCCCTCGAGCCGGATCGAGCCCCGGCTGGCCTCGACGAGCCCGAGCAGGGTCCGGCCCAGGGTCGTCTTGCCCGACCCCGACTCGCCGACGACGCCGAGGACCTCGCCGCGGTGGAGGTCGAGGCTGACCCCGTCGACGGCGCGCACCGATCCGGTCTCGCGGCCCTTGAGCCGGTCGAAGAACGAGCCGCGGACCGAGTAGGTCGTGTGCAGGTCGCGGACCTCGAGCAGGACGTCTCCGGCTTCAAGCCCGCGCTCGTCGCTTCCGGGATTCACGCTCATGCCTCCTCCGCCTCGAGGAACTGCCGGCGCTCGATCGGATCCCGGCCGCCGGCCGGGATCCCCTGCTCCGGCCCGTGCAACCAACAGGCGACGCGCTGGCCGCCGGCCGCGGTCACCTCGACCGGATGGCGCTCGGCGCAGACGCGCATCGCGTTCGGGCAGCGGGGGTGGAAGCGGCACGCCGGCGGCGGGTCGATCAGGCTCGGCGGCGCCCCGGGGATGTAGTTGAGGCCGGTCGTCTCCAGCGAGATCGTCGAGCGGAGCAGCTCGCGCGTGTACGGGTGGGCGGGCTCGGAGAAGACCTCGCGGGCGTCGCCCTCCTCGACGATCTCGCCGGCGTACATGACCGCGACCCGGTCGCAGGCCTCGGCGACGATCCCGAGGTTGTGGGTGATCAGCAGGATCGCCGTGTCGAAGTTGCGGCGCAGATCGCTGAGGATCGCCAGGATCTGCGCCTCGACGATCACGTCGAGGGCGGTCGTCGGCTCGTCGGCGATCAGCACCTTCGGCTCGAGCACGAGCGCCAGGGCGATCATGATCCGCTGCCGCATCCCGCCCGAGAACTCGTGCGGATACTGGCCGAAGCGGGTTCGCGGGATCCCCATCGCGGCCAGCGTCTCCAGCGACCGGCGCCGCACCTCGCCCTTGTCGAGCTCGGGCCGGTGGGTGTGGAGCGTCTCGCGGAAGTGCGCCTCGATCGTCTGCAGCGGGTCGAGCCGGGTCATCGGCTCCTGGAAGATCAGGCCGAGCTCGGGCCCGCGCATCGCCCGCATCTCGTTCTGCGACACGCCGACGAGCTCACGGCCGCCGTAGCGGACCGACCCGGCGACCGCCGCCGCGTCCGGCAGCAGCCCGAGCACGCCGCGGCCGAGCGTCGACTTGCCGCAGCCCGACTCGCCGACCAGGCCGAGGGTCTCGCCGGCGCCGATCGAGAAGCTGACGCCGTCGACCGCGCGCACCGGGTCGCCGCCGGTCCCGTACCAGACCCGCAGATCGCGCACCTCGAGAATCGAATCGCCGGCGCTCATGGCCCCCTCGCCTCCTCGGCGCTCGGCGGCGGATCGATCGGCGGCAGCGCCGCCGCCTCGCCGATGCCGCCGCCGGCGCGCTCGGGAATGTCGGGCCTGGCGGTGCTGCGGGCCCGGATCAGCGGGTTGATGACGTCGTTGAGACCCTCGCCGAGCAGCGTGAAGCCGGTCACGAGGGCGACGATCGCAACGCCCGGGAACAGGCCGGTCCACCAGATCCCGGCGCCGGCGTCGTCGATCGCCCGCTGCAGGTCGTAGCCCCACTCGGCGGCATCGGTCGGCTGGATCCCGTAGCCGAGGAAGCCGAGCGCGGCCAGGGTCAGGATCGCGTCGGCGGCGTTCAGCGTCGCCAGCGCCGGAACGCTCTGGATCACGTTCTGGAGCACGTAGCGGCTGACGATCGTCCGCCGCGGCGCGCCGAGCGCCCGGGCGGCGTCGACGTAGGGCTCCTCGCGGACGCTGATCACATGGTTGCGGACGACCCGGAAGTACTGCGGCACGTAGACGGCGGTGATCGCGACCGCCGCGGTGACGACGCCCTGGCCGAGCTTGTCGGAGAGCAGGAAGGCGATCACGATCGCGAGCAGGATGTAGGGGAAGGCGAAGAGCGCGTCCATGATCAGGACGAGGACGCGGTCGGCGCGGCCGCCGACGTAGCCCGAGAAGAGACCGAGCGGCACGCCGACCAGCAGCGAGAAGACGACCGCCAGCAGCACCACCTCGATCGCCGTCCGCGAGCCCCAGATGACCCGCGAGAGGACGTCGTAGTTGCCGACCGTCGTCCCGAACGGATGGGCGCCGTCGGGCGAGCCCTGCTTCGGGAAGCGGCCGGCGGCGTCGCTGACCTGGTCGAATCCGTAGGGAGCGAGCAGCGGCGCGAAGACCGCGACGATCACGAAGAAGGCGACGATCACGACGCCGCTCCAGAAGATCCAGCGGGAGACGCCGGTCGACTCGCGGATCGGCCCCAGCCAGCGCGATATCCGGCGCTGCCTCATCGGTACCGCACCCGTGGGTCGATGAAGGCGTTGACGAGGTCGATCAGCAGCGAGACGATCACGACCGCGACCGCGAAGACGGTGACGATCCCCTGCACGGCGATGTAGTCGCGCTGGTTGAGGTAGCGGATCAGCTCCGAGCCGATCCCCGGCCAGTTGAACGTCTCCTCGGTGAGCACGGCGCCGCCGAGCAGGATCGCGAACTGCAGGCCGGCGACGGTGACGACCGGGACCATCGCGTTGCGAAAGGCGTGGTTGACGACGACCCGCCGCTCGCTGATGCCGCGGGCGCGGGCGGCCTCGACATAGTCGCCGCGCATCGTCTGCAGCAGGTTGACTCGGATCAGCCGGATCAGGACGCCGCTGATCGTCAGCCCGAGCACGAGCGCCGGCAGGGCGAGGTGCTGGAGGACGTCCCAGAAGGCGCTCCAGTCGCCCTGGATCAGCGTGTCGATCAGATAGAAGTGGGTGATCTTGTCGAGGTCGAACTCGACGATCGGGCTGGCCCGGTCGGAGGTCGGCCAGCCGAATTGCGACGCGCCGAGCTGGAACAGGAACCCGAGGAAGAAGACCGGGAACGCGTAGATGATGATCCCGTAGCAGGCGGCCGCCGACGTCCCACGGCCCGTCCCGGTATCGCCCCGCGAGCAGGCCGAGCGGGACGCCGACGAGCAGCGTGATCGTGAACGCGGCGAGGGTCAGCTCGAGGGTGGCGCTGCCGTTCTCGACGATGATCGACGTGACCGAGCGGTTGTCGGTCACCGACTCGCCGAGGTTCAGCGTCGCGACCTGGCCGAGGTACTCGCCGTACTGGGTGACGATCGGCTTGTCGTAGCCCGCCTCCTCCTTGCGCTTCTCGAGCTCCTTGGCGGGCAGGCGGGCGCCGAGCGCCGCCGTGATCGGATCGCCCGGCGCCACCCGCATCAGCAGGAAGACGACGGTGAGCAGGATCAGGACGGTCGGCAGGGCCAGCGCAAGCCGCGTCAGTGCGTAGGTGCGCAGCCCGCCCGAACCGCTCGAATCCTTCAAATCACGCTCCCCGCCCGCGCCGGGGCCGCTCCTACTGTTCCTTGGAGATCAGCCAGAAGCGGAAGATGAACGACGGGTCGAATGTCTCCTCGACCCCGCTGATCCCGTCGCGAACCGCCGCGACCTGATCGGCCTGCCAGATCGGCACCGTCGGCGCGTCCTCGGCGCCGATCTCCTGGATCCGGCTGAACGCCTTCTCGCGGACCGACGGGTCGTCGGAGGCCTTCTCCTCGGCCAGCAGCTTGTTCATCTCCGGGTTGTCGTAGTGGATGTTCAGGAAGCTGTCCGGCAGGTAGAACGGCGACGTGTAGTCGTCGGCGTCCGGGTAGTCCGGGAACCAGCCGAGCTGGTAGGTCGGGTACTTGTCGGTGAACGCCGCGGTCGAGTACTGGTTCCACTCGGTCGACTTCAGCGTCACGTCGAACAGGCCGCTCTCGTCGAGCTGGCGCTTGATCTCGGCGTACTCGTCGCCGGAGGAGGTGCCGTAGTGCGACGGGGTCCACCAGACCTCGAGCGGCACCGGCGTGTCGACGCCGGCATCGGCGAGGGCCTGCTTGGCGGCCTCGACGTCGGGGCCGTCGCCGTACTTGTCGGCGAACGCCTCGTTCGCGTACTCGACCCCCTGCGGGACCATCGAGTAGAGCGGCTGGACGGTGCCGTTGTAGACGTTGTCGGCGATCGACTGGCGATCGATCACCTGGGCGGCGGCCTGGCGGATCGCCAGCTTCTGCTCGTCGCTGGAGCCGGGCTGCAGCTTCGTGTTGAAGACCAGGTAGCGGATCTCGGTGCCGTTGCCGGAGATCACGTTGACGCCGTCGGCGCCCTCGAGGTCGTCGATGTCGGTCGGGCTGAGGCTCCGGTAGGCGATGTCGACGTCGCCGTTTTCGACCGCGAGCTTCAGCGGCGAGGCCTTGTCGAAGTACTGGATGATCACCCGGTCGTTCTTGGCCGGGTCACGGCCCTGGTAGCCGTCGTTCTTCTCCATCACGGTCTGCTGGCCGGGCTCGTAGTCGGCGAGCGTGTAGCGCCCGGAGCCGACCACCTGGTCGCTCGGCTGCAGCTTGTTGTCGGGGTAGACGTCGGAGGGGACGATCGCGAACGAGCCGGTGGTCAGCAGCAGCGGCCAGGTCCCGTCCGACTCCTTGAGGTTGAAGACGACGGTGCTGTCGTCGGTCGCCTTGATGCTCTTCATGTTCGCGAGCAGCGAGGAGGCGCCGTTCGGGTCGGCGATGTCGACGTTGCGCTGGAACGAGTAGACGACGTCCTCGGCGGTCAGGTCGGATCCGTCGGAGAACTTCAGCCCGTCGTTGAGCGTGCACTCGTAGACCTTGTTGTCCTGGTCGGTGAACTCGCAGCTCTTCGCCGCGTCGGGGACGGCCTTGTTGCCGCCGGGCTCGACGGTCAGCAGGTTCTGGTACATCGAGTAGATGCCGTCGTAGGAGGGGAGGTCGTAGGCACCGGCCGGGTCGTAGGAGATCGGCTGGTCGGTGGTGCCGCGGATGATCGTGCCGCCGGAGCCGCCACTGGTCGAATCGCTGCCGCCACAACCGGCGACGATGAACACGGCGATCGCGGCCGCCCCGAACGCGAGCAGCAGTCGGACCTTGGTCATTCGGGATGCCTCCCCATGTTGATTTCCCTGTCCCCGGACGAGCCCGGAGATCCTCCTGCGGCCACCCTATCCATACCGGCGCCGATTCGGAACCCCGGGTGCGGGGGCGGCTAACGTGCCCGCCATGGCGACCTTCACCAGCGCCCACCGCGGCGGCAGCGGCCCGCCACTCGTCTGCCTGCACGGCTTCACCGACACCTGGCGGACCTGGGAGCTGGTGCTCCCCGCCCTCGAGCGCCGCCACGACGTCCTCGCGCCGACCCTCGCCGGCCACGCCGGCGGCCCGGAGCTGACCGTACCGGTCGGCGCCGCCCTCGCCGACGCGGTCGAGGCGGCGATGGACGAGGCCGGCTTCGAGACGGCGGACGTCGCCGGCAACTCGCTCGGCGGCTACGTCGGACTCCAGCTCGCCGAGCGCGGCCGGGCCCGCACCGTCACCGCGCTGGCGCCGGCCGGCGGCTGGGCGGCCGACGACCAGTCGTTCCGGGAGACGCTCCGCTACTTCGAGAAGCTCCAGAAGCTGCTCAAGACCGCCGCCCCCTATGCAGACCAGCTGGTCGCCGGCGCCGCGGGGAGGCGCCAGGCCACCGAGTTCATCGCCGTCAACTACGAGCACATCCCCGCCGAGCTGCTCGCCCACCAGATCGCCGGCGCCGCCGCCTGCAACGGCGCCGCGAGGCTGATCGCCTCCGCACACCGCGAGGGCTGGCCGCTCGACCCGGAGAAGGTGACCTGCCCGGTTCGGATCGTCTGGGGCCGCGAGGACCGGATCCTCCCCTGGCCCGGCGCCGCCGCCGGCTACCGGCAGTCGCTCGCGAACGCCGACTGGGTCGTCCTCGACGGCGTCGGCCATTGCCCGCAGCTCGACGTCCCGGCCGAGACGGCCGACCTGATTCTCGGCTTCGCGGCCCGCTCAGGGCCCTGACCGAACCCGATCCGGCCGCCAAGGCCCACCCACCCCGCCGAGGTCGAGCTACCCACCCACCCAGCCGAGGTCGAGCTACCCACCCACCCCGCCGAGGTCGAGGAAAGCGGCAGATATCACTGGTTTCCTCGACCTCGCGGTGGTTTTGCCCTGCCGATAGATTGCCGGGACCGCATTCTCGGCCTACCCGTCGATGCCCGTGCCAGGAAGGGAGGTGTGCCCGTGAACGCAGCAATTCAGGTCGTCGTCTACGCGCTCGGGGCGCTGGCCCTCCTCGTCGTCGTCAACTGGGCCAAGCAGGACATCGTCATCGGCCTGGTCGCGGCCTTCCTGGTGCTCGCCGTCGTCGGCATCGCGACGCTGCGGACGAAGGTCCGAGGCGACGAGGGGGCCCCGCCGACCGACCCCCCGCGCAGCTAGCGAGCGGCCGAACTCAGCCGGCGGCGGGACTCGGCAATACTTGGCCGGTGGCTGTCGACTCAAGCGTTAGCGGGATCGAACGGCGGCGGATCGTGATCGGGGGGACGGTGCAGGGGGTCGGCTTCCGGCCCTTCGTCCACCGGCTTGCCGGGCGCCACGGACTCGGCGGCTTCGTGCTCAACGACGCCCGCGGGGTCGTCGTCGAGGTCGAGGGCGAGCGTCCCGCGATCCTCTCCTTCACGGACGGGCTGACCGACGAGGCGCCGCCACTGGCTCGAGTCGAGTCGCTCGCCAGCCAACCGCTTCCGGTTCGCGGCGAGCGCGGCTTCCGGTTCGAGGCCAGCGCGGCCGGGCCGGCGACGGCGCTGATCCCGCCCGACGTCGCCACCTGCGAGGAATGCCTGCGCGAGCTCTGGGACCCCGCAGATCGCCGCCATCGCTACCCGTTCATCAACTGCACTCAGTGCGGGCCGCGCTTCACGATCGTCGATCGCCCGCCCTACGACCGCGCCAAGACGACGATGGCGGGCTTCGAGATGTGCGAGGCGTGCCGGACCGAGTACCTGGACCCGGCCGATCGGCGCTTTCACGCCGAGCCGATCGCCTGCCCCGAGTGCGGACCCGGCCTGGCGCTCGGGGAGCACGCCGGCGAGGACGCCCTGGCGAGGGCCCTGGTGTTGCTGGAGGCCGGCGCGATCGTCGCCGTCAAGGGCCTCGGTGGGTACCACCTCGCCTGCGATGCCTCCAGCGAGGCGGCCGTCGTGCGGCTGCGGGCGCGCAAGCACCGCGAGCAGAAGCCGCTCGCCGTGATGTGTGCCGACCCCGAGCCGCTCGCCTCGCTCGAGCCGGAGGAGCGGCTGCTGCTGGCCTCCCCGGCCCACCCGATCGTCCTCGTCCGTCGGGCCACCGGCGCCCCGATCGCGCCGTCGGTTGCGCCGGGCACCGAGTGGCTCGGCCTGATGCTCGCCAACACCCCGCTCCACCACCTGCTCTGCGCCGGCTTCGGCCGGCCGCTGGTGATGACCAGCGGCAACCGCTCCAGCGAGCCGATCGCCACCGGGGACGATGAGGCGCGCGAGCGCCTCGGCTCGATCGCCGACGCGTTCCTCGCCCACGACCGCCCGATTCGACGCCGCTGCGAGGACTCGGTCGTCCGCGCCGGCTCCGTCGTCCGCCGCTCGCGGGGTCACGCACCGGCGCCGCTGCGGATCCAGCGCCGGGCGCCCGGGCCCACCGGCTCGCCGCCGGCCCATATCGTCGCCTGCGGCGCCGAGCTGAAGAGCAGCTTCTGCGTCCTCCGCGACGAGCGCGCCTTCCTCTCCCCCCACCTCGGCGATCTCGACTCGCCATTGGCCTACCGGGCCTTCTGCGCCGACATGCGCCTCTATCTGCAGATGCTCGGCGTACGGCCCGAGGTCGTCGCCCACGACCTCCACCCCGACTATCTCTCGACCCGCTGGGCGCTCGAGCAGGAGGGGGCGGATCTGGTCGGCGTGCAGCACCACCACGCCCACGCCGCCGCCTGCCTCGCCGAGCACGGCGAGAGCCGGCCGGCGCTGGCCCTGGTCTTCGACGGAACCGGCTACGGACCTGATGGGACCCTCTGGGGCGGCGAGCTGCTGCGCTGCGATCTCGAGCGCTACGAGCGCCTCGCTCACCTCGACCCGGTGCCGCTGCCCGGCGGCGAGAGCGCGATCCGGGAGCCCTGGCGGATGGCGGCGGCCTACCTGGAGGCGGCCGCCAGGCCGGTCCGGTTCGAGCGCTGGCCCGAGGTACGCCAGAGCCTCGCGGTGAACGCTCCACTCTCCTCGGGGATGGGTCGCCTCTTCGACGCCGCCGCCGCGCTGCTCGGAGTCCGCGAGCGGGTCAGCTACGAGGGCCAGGCCGCGATCGAGCTCGAGCAGCTCGCCGGGACGACCCCCGCTCGGCCCTACGCGTGCCGGCTGCGATCCGGCCGGATCCACGGCGCCGACCTGATCGCGGCGGTCCACGACGACCTCGACGCGGGCCGCCCCCGCGATCAGATCGCCGCCGCCTTCCACGAGGGTGTCGCCGCCGCCGCCGCAGCTGCCTGCGCGGAGACGCCCGAACCCCCTACCGTCGTCGCCATCTCCGGTGGCAGCTTCCAGAACCTGCGCCTGCTCGGCAGCGTCCGCGCGCAGCTCGAGAACCATGGGTTCACCGTGCTCACCCACAACCGCGTGCCGGCCAACGACGGCGGCATCAGCTTCGGCCAGGCCGCGGTCGCATCGAGGAGGACCGCTGCATGTGCCTAGGCATTCCCGGACGCATCGTCGAGATCGTCGACACCGAGAACCGCGTCGCCAAGGTCGAGGTCTCGGGCGTGCGGCGCAACATCGACGTCGGCCTGCTCTGGGAGGGTCCCGACGCGGTCGGTGTCGGTGACTGGGTGCTGATCCACGTCGGCTTCGCGATCTCGCGGATCGACGAGTCCGAGGCCCGCGAGACGTTGCGGGCGCTGGCGGCGCTGGGGACCCCCTACGAGGAGGAGATCGCCGATCTCAGGACCACCTCGATCGACTGAGCTCCGCCCGGGCGGACCCCCGGCGCCGGCCGACCTGGTCGCGCGGATCGCCGAGCGCGAGCGCGTGGTCCGCGACTTCTTCCGGCGCGAGGCCGGCGGGCTGGCGCACGCCTGTCACGCCATGGCCCGGGCCTTCGCCCGCGGCGGCACCCTGATCCCCTTCGGCACCGGCCCCGCCGCCACCGACGCCGCCCATGCAGCGGTCGAGTTCATGCACCCGGTGATCGTCGGCAAGCGGGCGCTGCCGGCGCTGGCGCCGAGCAACGACCCGACCGGGCTCTCCGACCTCGCCCGCCTGGCCCGCCCCGGCGACATCGCGCTGGCCATCTCCCACGATCGCGGCGACCCTGTCTCGGCCTCCTTCCTCACCGCCGCCCGCGAACGCGGGCTGCTGACGATCGCCCTCGGCGCCGATGCGTCCCGGGAAGCCTCGACCACGGGTTCTCCGCCCCGCGGCGAGCACGCCTTCCTCGTCCCGAGCGAGGACCCGGCGATCGTCCAGGAGGTCCAGGAGACCGCCTACCACGTGCTCTGGGAGCTCGTCCACGTCTTCTTCGAGCAGCCGGGCCTGCTCGACGACGACGAGGGGACGGCCACGGCCTGCATCACCTGCGGCGACGTCGCCGTCGAGGGCCGCGTGGTCGAGATCAGCGGCGACACCGCCGTGATCGAGCGCCAGGGTGCCCGCGAGCGGGTCGCGGCCGAGCTGATCGAGGAGCTGCGGCTCGGCGACCGGCTGCTCTGCCACGCGGGCGTGGCGCTCGAGCGTCTGCCCGGCCCGGGCGGATCCGCGTCGCGGCGGCTCGGCCCCGCCGCCGGCCCCGGGGTCGCCTCCGGCGCTGGCGAGCCGACCGGCTTTCTCTACCCCTTCCTGGACGAGGCCGAGGGCGACCTCGAGGCCGTCCTCGCCGATGTCGTCGCCTCGACGATCGGCAAGGCCGAGGACGTGATCGAGCTGCGGGCAGCCGTCGACGTCGAGGCGGTGGCGCGCTGCGCCGCCGAGCTCGGCGAGCGGCTCGACGGGGGCGGCCGCCTGATCGTCTTCGGCAACGGCGGCTCGGCCACGGACGCCCAGGATCTCGCCGCCGACGCACTCAGCCGCGGCCGGCCCGCGATCGCCCTCGGCAACGACGCGGCCACGGTCACCGCGATCGCCAACGACGTCGGCTTCGAGCAGGCCTTCGCCAGACAGCTGATCGCGCTCGGGCGTCCCGGCGACGTCGCCGTCGCGATCTCGACCAGCGGTGGCTCCGCCAACCTGATCGCCGGGCTCGCCGAGGCGCACCGGCAGGGCATGCTCACCGTCGGCCTGGCGGGCTACGACGGCGGCAGCCTCGCCGAGCTCGACTGGCTCGATCACCTCTTCATCGTCGGCTCGGACCAGATCCCGCGCATCCAGGAGGCTGAGGCGACGATCTACCACCTGCTGCTGGAGGCCGCCGGCTCCGGGCCGGGAGCGCCGGAACGGTGAGCGGCATGCGTTTCGTCGACGAGTACCGCGATCCGGAGCTGGCCCGGCGGCTGGCCGAGGAGATCGCCGAGCTGGTCGAGCCCGGCCGCGCCTACAAGCTGATGGAGGTCTGCGGCGGCCACACCCACTCGATCTACCGCCACGGCGTCGAGGACCTGCTCCCCGACGAGGTCGAGCTGGTGCACGGCCCCGGCTGCCCGGTCTGCGTGATCCCGATGGGCCGCCAGGACGATGCGATCGCGATCGCCGAGCGCCCCGAGGTGATCTTCACCACCTTCGGCGACATGATGCGGGTGCCCGCCAGCGCCGGCTCGCTGCTCGACGCCAAGGCCCGCGGCGCCGACGTGCGGATGGTCTACTCGCCGCTCGACGCGCTCAGGATCGCCCGTGAGAACCCCGACCGCGAGGTCGTCTTCTTCGCGATCGGCTTCGAGACCACCACGCCCTCGACGGCGCTCACCCTGAAGCGCGCCCGCGCCGAGGGCATCGCCAACTTCTCGATCTTCTGCAACCACGTCACGATCATCCCCGCGATCCGCGCGATCCTCGACTCGCCCGGTCTGCGTCTCGACGGCTTCATCGGCCCCGGCCACGTCTCGACCGTGATCGGCCTGCGCCCCTACCGCTTCATCGCCGAGCGGCACGGCAAGCCGGTGGTGGTCTCGGGCTTCGAGCCGCTCGACGTGCTCCAGGGCGCCGAGATGCTGCTGCGCCAGCTCGCCGACGGCCGCAGCGAGGTGGAGAACCAGTACGCGCGCGTCGTCCGCGCCGAGGGCAACCCCGCCGCATTGGCGGCGATCGCCGAGACGATGGAGCTGCGCAACACCTTCGAGTGGCGCGGGCTCGGCTTCATCTCCCAGAGCGCCCTCAAGCTCCGCCCCGAGTTCGCGGACTTCGACGCCGAGCTCCGCTTCGACCTGCCGGGGGTGCGCGTCGCCGACCCCAAGGCCTGCCAGTGCGGCGAGGTACTGAAGGGGGTGATCCGCCCCTGGGAGTGCAAGGTCTTCGGCACCGCCTGCACCCCGGAGCACCCGATCGGGACCTGCATGGTCTCCAGCGAGGGCGCCTGCGCCGCCTACTACAACCACGGCCGTTATTCGGGGCGCCGCAAGGTCGCGGCGGCAGGTTGATGGGATCGGCGAGCGGTCGCTCCGAGCAGGAGGTCCTGGAGGCGATCGAGGCCCGCCGGCGGCGCCCCCGCCGCCGCGTCCTCGACGAGCAGATCACGCTCTCGCACGGAGCCGGGGGCAAGGCGAGCCACGATCTGATCGAGGCGATCTTCCTGCGCGAGTTCTCCAACCCCCTGCTCGAGCCGCTCGGCGATGCCGCCCTGCTCGCCGAGAGCCCGCGCCGCCTCGCCTTCACCACCGACAGCTTCGTCGTCAAGCCGCTCTTCTTCCCGGGCGGTGACATCGGGGGGCTGGCGGTGAACGGAACGGTCAACGACCTGGCGATGGCCGGCGCCCGCCCGCTCGCCCTCTCGGCGGGCTTGATCATCGAGGAGGGCTTTCCCGTCGCCGAGCTGGAGCGGATCGCCGCTTCGATGGCAACGGCCGCCGAGGCGGCCGGGGTCCCGATCGCGACCGGCGACACCAAAGTCGTCGAGCGCGGCAAGGCCGACGGGCTCTACATCAACACCTCGGGCGTCGGCGCCGTCGAGCACGGCCTCTCGCTCGGCCCCGAGGCGATCCGCGCCGGCGATCTGGTCCTGGTCTCGGGCCCGATCGGCGACCACGGGATGGCGATCATGGTCGCCCGCGGCGAGCTCGAGCTGGAGGCCGAGCTCAAGTCCGACACCGCCGCCCTGAACGAGCTCGTCGCGACCCTGCTCGCGGCCACCGACGGCATCCGCTGCCTGCGCGACCCGACCCGGGGCGGCCTCGCGACCGTCCTCGCCGAGCTCGCCCTCGCCGCCGAGCTCGGCATCACCATCGATGAGTCCCGGCTCCCGATCCGCCCCGAGGTGACCGGCGCCTGCGAGATCCTCGGCATCGATCCGATCTACGTCGCCAACGAGGGCAGGCTCGTCGCCTTCGTCGCCCCCGAGGCCGAAGACGCCGCCCTGACCGCCCTCCGCTCCCACCCGCTGGGCCGCGAGGCCGCCGTGATCGCCGAGGTCGCTCCCGAACCCCCCGGCCTGGTCGTCCTCGAGACCACCTTCGGCGGCTCCCGCGTGGTCGACATGCTCGCGGGCGACCCGCTGCCGCGGATCTGCTGAGGCTCGGGCGCCCGGCGGGCGAACATCCGCGCCCGGGAGCTATGTGCCGGCTACGCGCCGGCTGCCGCGAGGCCGAGCAGCCGCTCGCGCCAGGCCTCGACGCCCTCGCCGGTGCGAGCGCTGAGCTGGAGCGTCTCGGCGCCGGGGTTGACCTGGGCGAGGTTGGCGAGGAAGAGGTCGAGGTCGAAGTCGAGGTGCGGCAGCAGGTCGATCTTGTTGATCGCGACCAGGGAGCAGGTGCGGAACATGAGCGGGTACTTGAGCGGCTTGTCCTCGCCCTCGGTGACCGACGAGACCATCCAGCGGGCGTCCTCGCCGACCGTGAACTCGGCCGGGCAGACGAGGTTGCCGACGTTCTCGACGATCAGCAGGTCGATCTCGTCGAGGGGGATCTGGGGGATCGCCGAACGGACCATGTTCGCGTCCAGGTGGCACTCGCCGCCGAACGCGGGGTCGGTGTTGATCTGGGTGACCGGCACGTGGAGGTGGGAGAGGCGATCGGCATCGAGGCGGCCGCGGACGTCGCCCTCGAGCACGCCGACGCGGACGTCGGCGGTTGCGGGCAGCGCGGCCTCCAGGAGCGCCGTCTTGCCGGCCCCGGGGGCGCTCATCAGATTGAGCACGCGAACCCCGGCGCGGTCGAAGTCGGCCCGGTTGGACGCGGCGATCGTCTCGTTGGCGTCGAGGGCGCCCTCGGCCACCCTGATGGTCGTCTGGTGCACGGTCAGTGACCTCCCGCGTCTGCGTCGGCATGGGCAACGGGCTTCGAGCGGGCCGACTGGGCAACGGCCGCGGGCGGCTCCTCGACGTCGATCTCGTCCACGGTCAGCTCGTCTCCGCTGACGACCGAATGATCGCTGCTCTCACAGCTCGGGCAGCGGAAGCTGATCACCAGCTCGGCCCGCTCGTTGGCGGGCGGCGGAGCCGGGTCCCACTCGGCGCCACAGGCACCGCAGCGAAGCAGCGAGGGCACCCGCTCCCACTCCAGGACCGCCCCCTCGCACAGCGTCTCGCGGGCGGCGATCTCGAAGTAGAAGGCGAGCGTCTCCGGCACGACCTGGCGCAGACGCCCGATCCGCGCCCTGACCACGCTCACCGGGCGGCCCTCGGCGTGGCGCTCTGCGACCGCGAGGATGGCTTCGGCGATCGCCAGCTCGTGCACGTTCAGCCGCCCTCCCCCAGCGGCTCCTCCGGGTCGACGAGCTCGCGCTCGCAGAGCTCCCGGTGGAGCTCGTCGACGAGCCGGTCCACGGCGAGCTCGACCGCCGGGCTCAGGCCCGCGCCCGTGGCGAAGCTCTCGCCCTCGATCCCGTAGATCGCCAGCCTGCGGGGAAGCCGGTCGAGCTCGCGGGCCAACTCGACGGCCTCGGCCAGGCCGAGCACGTGGGTGGAGGTGCGGAAGAGCTCGGCCGGGAGCGGCCGCTCGGTCGCCTCGTAGCGATGCAGCGTCCCCGGCCGGCCGCCGGAGCCCACCCCGTCCACGACCAGAGCCTCCTCGGCGCCCGACCAGGCCTGCAGCAGCGCGGTCGGCTCACCGGCCGCTTCGATCACGTCGACGCCCGCAGGGCGCGCCAGGCGCAATCGGCGCGCGACCTCGAGGCCGGCGCCATCGTCACCGCGGAACCGGTTGCCGACCCCGATCAGCGCCAGCGGCCACGTCATCCGCGGTCCACGTCGAGCTTCAGGAAGTGGGTCGAGCACGAGATGCACGGATCGTAGTTGCGGATCGCCTGCTCGCATTCCCACTGGAGCCTCTCGTCGGTGAGGTCGACGCGGGGGCGGACGTACTCGCGGAGGTCCCGCTCCACCTGCGCCTGGTTCTGCGAGGTCGGTGGCACGATCCGGGCCTCGGCGATCGAGCCGTCCTCCTCGAGGCGGTAGCGATGCCAGAGCATCCCCCGGGGGGCCTCGCTCCAGCCCGATCCGGCGGCGGCCCGCGGCCTCACCGCCGCCGCCGGCGGATCCGGAGGCTCGTAGGAGGAGATCAGCCGCAGGGCCTCGTCGAACGCATAGAGGATCTCGACCGCTCGCACGATGATGCTCTTGAAGGGATTGCGGCAGGTGTCCCCGAGCCCGGCCTCGGCCGCCGCCTCGCGGGCCAGCGGCGAGAGCTGCCCGGAGTTGAGCGAGTAGCGCGCCATCGGGCCGAGGAAGTAGGAGCCCCCGTCTCGCATCCGCGAGTGAAGCGCCGTCGAATGCTCGACGTGTTCCTCGCTGAAGTGCTCCTCGTAGGCGCCCGGGGCGATCTCCAGGCCGCTCCCGGAGACGAGCACTCCATCCTCGATCGCGTAGCGGTCGGGGTCGCGCAGGGCGACGAACTCGTAGTCCTGCTCGAAGTCGGGGAAGGGGAGCTTGGAGACCCAACGCACGGACTCGCGCGCCAGCTCGCGCGCCTGCTCGAGATCCCCCACCAGCGCCTCGAGCTCGCGCCTGGTCGGCGCCCGGTAGAAGCCGCCGACGCGAACGTTGACCGGATGGATCGCGCGACCGCCGACCACCCTGAGCAGCTCGTTTCCCATCGCCTTGATCCTGAGCCCGCCCTCGACCACCTCCCGGTGCTCGCGGGCCATCGTCCAGGCGCTGTCGAAGCCGAGGAAGTCGGGGGCGTGGAGCATGAACACGTGCAGCGCGTGGCTCTCGATCCACTCGCCGCAATACATCAGCCTGCGGAGCGCGCGGACCCGCTCGTCCACATCGACGTCGAAGGCATCCTCGATCGCGTTGAAGGCGCTCGTCATGTAGGCGACCGGGCAGATGCCGCAGATGCGCGCGGTTATGTCGGGGGCCTCCTCGAACGATCGGCCGCGCAGGAAGGCCTCGAAGAAGCGCGGCGGCTCGTAGATCTCGAGCCTGACATCGTCGACCTCACCGTCGCGGATGCGGACGTACATCGCGCCCTCGCCCTCGACGCGGGCGAGGGCGTCGGTCTTGATCGTCCGGGTTCGGCTGCCGCCGGCGGCGCTCACGTCGATCCCCCCGTCTCCGGCGGGGCAGCGCTGAGCGGCCGGCTCACCGGGCCGCCGTGAGCGGCGCCCTCGGCATGGAAGGGCTCGCGAGCGGCGTGGAAGGTGCGGTAGACGCGCACGAGGTCGACGTCCTCGACGCCCATCCCCTGCAGCCGGCCGCTCAGCGCCGGGGCGTTCGGGGATTCCATCGGGCCGAAGCAGCCGTAGCAGCCGCGGTTGCAGGCCGGGCACAGCGCCCCGCAGCCGGCGTGGGTGACGGGGCCGAGACAGGGCGTGCCGTGGGCGACCATCACGCAGACGTTGCCGGCGCGCTTGCACTCGACGCAGACGCTGTAGGAGCCGATCGCCGGCCGACGTTCGTTGAGGAAGGCGCTGATCACCTCGAGCAGCTGGTGGCGGTTGACCGGGCACCCCTGGAGCTCATAGTCGACGCGGACGTTGGCCGAGATCGGGGTCGAGGTCTCGAGGGTCGAGATGTAGTCGGGTTGCGCGTAGACCGCCGAGACGAACTCCTCGACGTCGGCGAAGTTGCGCAATGCCTGGATCCCGCCCGATGTCGCGCAGGCGCCGATCGTGACCAGGCGGCGCGACTTGCGGCGGACCTCCTGGATCCGCTCGACGTCCTTGGCGGTGGTGATCGAGCCCTCGACCAGCGACAGGTCGTAGGGCCCCTCGACGCTGCCGCGGGTTGCCTCGAGGAAGTGGGCGACCTCGATCTCGCCGGGCAGCGAGATCAGCTCCTGCTCGAAGTCGAGCAGGCTCAGCTGGCAGCCGTCGCAGGAAGCGAACTTCCAGACCGCGAGCTTGCGCAGCGGCGCCGCCTCACTCACAGCTCGCGCACCCTCAGCAACGGCTCGATCGCCCCGTAGTCGAAGACCGGGCCGTCCTTGCAGACGAAGCGGTGGGCGAGCTGGCAGCGGCCGCAGTGGCCGATCGCGCACTTCATGTTCCGCTCCAGCGAAACGTGAATGCTGCGGCGGGCCACCCCCCGCTGCTCGAGGGCCGCGGCGACGAACCGCATCATCACCTCGGGGCCGCAGACGAAGGCCGTCGCCCGCTCACCCTCGAATCCCGCGCCGGGGATCAGCTTGGTCACCAGCCCAACCCGGCCCGGCCAGCCGGCGGGCGCGCTGTCGACGGTGGCCTCCACCTCGACCCCCCCTTGCCGCCAGGCCTCGATCTCGCCCTCGTAGAGGACCTCCGACGGCGTCCGCGATCCGTACAGCAGCACCACGTTCCCGTAGCGCTCGCGCCGGGCGATCAGCCGCTCGATCGCGAGGCGGAGCGGGGCGAGGCCGATTCCCCCGGCGACGACCACGACGTCCCCGCCCTCGGCGGCCTCGAGCGGCCAGGCACTCCCGAACGGCCCCCGGACGCCGAGCGCCCCGCCGGGCTCGCTGGCGCATATCGAGCGCGTCGCGGCGCCGACCGCGCGCACGGTGTGAACCAGGGGCTCGCCACCGCCGCCACCGCCGCTGAGCGAGATCGGCACCTCCCCCGAGCCGAAGGCATAGAGCATGCTGAACTGACCCGGCAGGAAGCTGCCGACCTCCTCGCCGCCATCCTCGGGCTCGAGGCTGAGGGTCCAGGTGTCCTCCAACTCCTGTCGCTTCCCGGCGACCCGGTAGGCGGAGGGAACGATCGGATCGCCCACGCTCAGCCCGTCCCGACCTCGCCGTAGAGGTCGAGCAGACGCACCCTGGTCGCCTGGAGGCGATCGACGACCACCGGCATGAAGCGCCTCATCAGCTCGTAGCCGAAGGCCGGATCCTCTTCGCACTTGCCGCGCAGGCAGGCGCCGTCGAAGGCGATCGTGCGTGTCGTCTCGAGCGCCCGCGCGTCGATGTGGGTCCGGTACGGGGGAACCAGCCACGACCAGCCGAGCAGCTCGCCGGCGTCGATCGTCTCGACGGTCAGCCCACCGCGGTTGGGAACGAAGACCTCGAGGGCGACGCGGCCCTTGCGGATCGCGAAGAACGTGTCGGCGGCCTCGCCCTCCCGCATCAGGTACGAGCCCGGCTTGAAGCTTGCGTTCTGCGCGCAGCCGACGATCAGCTCGAGCTGATCGTCGGTCATCTCCGCGAAGAACGGCGCCTCGCTGAGCAGTTCGTCAATCGTGCGCATCGATGCCCTTTCCGGGACCGGCGTCCGTGGCGCGGATCGCAGCGGCCTCCTCGGTGATGTCGATCGCGACCGGGCACCAGGTGATGCAGCGGCCGCAGCCGACGCAACCCGAGCTGCCGAACTGATCGATCCAGGTCGCGAGCTTGTGGGTCATCCACTGCCGGTACCGGGAGGGTGGCGAGGCGCGGACGCTGCCCCCATGGATGTAGGAGTGCTCGAGCGAGAAGCAGGAGTCCCAGCGCCGGGTCCGCTCGGCCTCGGTCCCGGCCAGGTCGCTGACGTCGTCGATCGAATGGCAGAAGCAGGTCGGACAGACCAGCGTGCAGTTGCCGCAGCTGAGGCAGCGGTCGGCGACCTCCTCCCAGCGCGGGTGCTCCATGTTGCGGTAGAGCAGCTCCTTGATCCCCTCCGTCTCGAGCTCGCGGCCCATCTGCGACGCGCACCGCGCCGAGACCGCGTCGGCGTTGCCGAGGTCGGCCTCACTCGCCGGGCGCGACTCCACCCCCGACAGGACCTCGGCACCGCTCTCGCTCCCGACCTCGACCAGGAACCGGTGCTCGCCCTCGAGCAGCTCGGTGACCGCGAGGTCGAAACCCTGCTCGGCCCGCGGGCCGGTGTCCATCGAGACGCAGAAGCAGGTGCTGCCCGCCTCGGCGCAGTTGACCGCGACGACGAAGGCCCCGTCCCGCCGCGAGGCGTAATCGGTGTCCGCGTAGGCGTCGTCGAGGAAGACCCTGTCCTGGATCGCGATCGCGGCGAGATCGCAGGAGCGGACCCCGACGAATGCGAACGGCTGCGGATGCGGCTCCTCCTCGCGATAGCTGATCGCGCCCGACTCGTCGCGCTTGGCCCGCCAAAGGGTCAGCTCGGCCGGGAACAGGTGGCTCTTCCAGGAGTTCGGGCCGACGTTGAACCCGAACAGGGCGTCATCGTCGCGCCGCCGGAGACGGTAGGTGCCTCCCTCCTGTTCATCGGTCCACCCCTCGGGCAGGTCGGCGGCCGACTCGATCGGCTCGTAGACGATCGCCCGTTCCCGCACGGTCGGGCCGATCACCTGATAACCACGCTCCGCCAGGCCTCGGATCAGCCCGTCGAGACCCTCGCGGTCGATCACCGACAGCGGGCGCGCGTCGCGAGGGATTTCGGCCGCTTCGCTCACCTCCTGGCTCGAATCGCGGTCACCGGCCGAAGCCTACGCCCACGGCCAGCGGGGCGTCCGGCCCGTCGGATCGGCCGTGCCCGGAACCGGAGGCCGGCGACGGGCGAGCGACCTGGATCGGGGACCGCGTCGGCGGCGGTCAGCGCAGGACGAGAACGAGGATGGCCGCGATGGCGAGCGCGAGGCCGACCAGCCAGCCGAGCGTCCAGGCGACGATGCTCTGGCGGCGGCTCAGGCGCCGGAACTCCGGGCCCGGGATCGGCGCCGGCAGCGGCTCGTCGTGCCGGACGCCGCCCGGGTCCTCGCCGGCGCTCAAGACTTGCGATCCCAGCGCTTCAGGAACGGCTTCGGGTCGGCGAGGCGGCCGCCCCGATACCAGCCCGGCGCCCTCCACATCTCGAAGTGCAGGTGGCAGGCGCTCGAGCGGCCGGTCGAGCCGACCCGACCGATCTGCTCCCCGGCCTTGATCCGCTCCCCCTTACGGACGGCGAGCCGCTTCAGCATGTGCATGTAGACGTAGTCGTATGCGCCCTTGCCCTTGCCCTTGACGACGACGTAGTGGCCGGCTCCGGAGGCCTGGTAGGCGACGCGGCGGACGCGCCCGGCCCGCGCCGCGACGACCTTCTTGCCGCAGCCGGCGAGGATGTCCTGGCCCTGGTGGCCGCGGCCGGCGCCGATCCCGTCGCCGTAGGTGTGCTTGCCGCGGATCGGAAATGCCGAGCCCTTTCCCTTCCCGCCACCGCCCGCCGAGAGGCCGCCGGAGGCGAGCGCGACGCCGACCGCCAGCCCGATCGTCGTCAGGAGGGTCAGTATCAGTAGTCCGCTTCGACCCAGCAGTCGTCCGTTCATCGTGCCTCTCTTTCGGATGCCTGCGGAGTTAGCTGTCGGGCTCGCGCGGAAAGAGTGCGCTACAGATCGGTACCTGATTCGCCCCGTGGGCCTGGGACCCTGTCGGTTCCCCCGCTCGGGCCGCCAAGAGCGGGCCCGATTAGGCAGGTGAGCTTATTGTGAGCGAAAGCTTACAGATCGCTCAGACGGAAGGTCCCCAGCGCTTCAGCGCTTCACTGCCCGGGACGGCCGGAAGGTCAGCGCGATCAGCTCGAGCATGGCGATCACGGCGGCGGCCAGGAAGCAGGCGTCGATGCCGATACGGACCGCGGAGGACCAGCCCTCGGAGTCGCCGAGCGCCGACAGCACCGCGAACAGTCCCAACGCCGCCGCGGCCAGGGCAGCGGCCCGGAAGGATCGGCGGTGGACGGCCATCCCGATCACGACCCCGACGAAGAGGATCGCGACCGTTCCGGGAAGCTCGGCGGGCGTGAAGTGCGCGAGCAGGATCATCGGCCAATCCTAGGCGAACCCCGCTCGGCGTTCCTGTTCCGCATCCGACGGGCTCCCGACCGGCTCGAAGCCGCCGGGGGTGTCGTCAGCAGGAGTCGGTCAGGCCGCTGCCGCTCGTCGCAAGCGCATCGCAGCCGTCGCTGCGGGCGATGGCGGTGTTGTTGTCGCCGAAGATTGCCCGGGCGGAGCTGTGGTCGCCGCGCGCGATCGCGGTGTTGTTGTCGCCGTACCACGCCTCGGTGCTGGCAAAGTAGCCGCTCGAGATGGCGGTGTTGTTGTCGCCGTTGAGCGCATCCGCGTAGCTTTGATAGCCACGCGCGATCGCGGTGTTGCCGTCTCCGTAGGCTGCTCCGGCGATGCTGTTGGCGCGCCTCGCGATCGCGGTGTTGCCGTCACCCGCAAACGCCTGGGCGATGGTGCTGCGGCCCTGCGCGATTGCGGTGTTCCGGCTGCCACTCGTCACATTGGCGAAGCTGCCCTGGCCGCGCGCGACCGCCCGGTTGTGGTCGCCCCCGGTCGCGACGGCGACGCTCCCGTCCCCGATCGCAAGGGCAACCGAGCGCTTGCCGCTCGCCTGGCACGTCGCGGTGCCCTTCTCAACCCGGACCGCCCCGTTTGCGGCGAAGCACATGTTCACGGCGGCGCCGGCCGCCTCTGCTCCGATCGATAGACAGACGGCTGCGGCAACCACGATCACGCTGGCCGTCGCTCGCTTGTTCATGTCCACCCTCCCGGTGCTCGGCGAATCGCCGTCATCAACCTACAGCCATCGGACTCGTACGGGTTCCCGGCTCGTCGTAGCTTCGGAACGGGTCGACACCCCCGACGGAGGAGTAGGAGGGGCGGGGAGCTGCCGTCTAGGTGATTAGGCGCCGGTCACCCGGTGCCGGCGCAAGGTGTCTTCAACTGCTCGTCCCCGCTGAAAGCTTGGCCTCGACGCGTAAGCACGTAGCCACATTGCCGCCTTGGCCTCATCGTCAACGGGTAGCGCGTCGATCCGCCGCTGAATGTCGCGCAGCGGCCGTCTATTGCGGATCATGTGCTCGACTTGCTCTCCGGTGTGGACCATGTGACCTCCTTTTCCTTGCGCTAATGACCGCCGACTGGTGATCGCCGCCGACTTCAACACTCGCCGGTAAACCGCCAGTAACGATCTCGCGACAAAGCTCTTAGTCATCGCCGTGCCCCCTCGCCGCCGGTGGATACTTGCCTGACTTCCGGCTTGCCGCCAGTGACTCCTTGTGTCGTCCTGTAGGCATACGTTCGTGCGCATTTCGTGCGCAAGTCGACGGGAGCGGCGCCGTTCTTGCCACCCGGGTGCACCGGCGGCCTTCCCCCTCCGGTTGGTCGAATTTCGGATGGTCCCGGCGAAGCGGAGGTCGCCTTCGGCCGTTTGCTTGCTACCGGGGCCGGCGCTCCTGCCCCTTTTGTAGATAGCGCCGGTCCCGCGTCCAGCCTCCGGTTGAACGGTCCACCCGGAGGCTGGACCTTGGGCTGGGTCCATTTACGGCCAGACTCGGGTCGGGTGTCGAGCCGCCCTGGCGCTCGACGACTCCGGCACACCTCCGGCATCGGCGGGTCTTGCCGGCCCGGATCGGATCGCGCTCGGGGCATTCGCAGGTCGTGTCGTGCAGCGGCGCGGCGATGAAGGCCCGATGCGCCCGCGGCGGCGACAAAGACGACTCCACCCTGCTCGACCTGCTGGCCGTAGAAGGAGCGCCCCGGCCCGTACAGTGGCCCGCGAGTGTCCCGCGAGCCGATAATCGGCTTGATAGGCGGGATTGAGTAGTACCGCTACGGGGATTCGAACAGGACGAGCCGCATGGGTAAGCGATATACCGCATGAACAAGCCAAGTAGGTGGTCGCATGGGGTCGTATGGAGCCGCCTACGGGGTGCATCGTTTTCCATCGCTTTCCCACGGACCTCTTCGTCGGCGGCCACCAACTCGGTTTCGAGGTAGGCGTCCATGCGGCTCGAGCCTCGTCGCGGCTGCCGGGGAACAGGTGCCGTAGAGGTCGAACGTGATCGTGATAGTCGAGTGCCCCATGAACTCCTGAACCGCCTTCGGGTTCTCACCGGATGCGATCAGCAGGGAGGCGAAGGTGTGGCGGCATTGTTCGGAGCGTGATCCGCTCCAGCTTCGCCGCCTCCCACGCTTTGTCCGCTCGGGCCATGATCGTCGTCGGTATGAACGGGTCGGAGGGCGTCCGGCCGAACACAAGGTATCGCCGCCCCGCCCGGTCGCTAGTAGGTGCTCATCGAGGTGGTCGCGCAAGATCGCCAGCAGCGGAACGGTTCGGACGCTCGTTGCCGACTTCGGCTCGATCTCCCCCGCCTCCTGATCCCAGGAGTGCTCGACGTGGATCACGGACTTGCCGAGGTCGATCGACTTGCACCGGAGCGCTTGCAACTCGCCCCGCCTCAGACCGGCGTAGAACGCGGTCGCCCACGTTACCCGCTCGCCGGCGGGCACGGTGTCGATCAGGGTCCGGGCATCAGGGGCCGGCGCGATCCGCACCGCTTCTTGCGGGAGGTCGGTACGTCGAGGTCGGTGGTCGGGTTGATCGCCACGATCTCGCGCCTCCCGGAGAGCCACCAGGCGGTCCGAGGCCTCAAGCGCCTTCGCGACCTCCCCTCCCCCCGGTCCCTGCCAGGAGGCGAGTATCGGCCGGCGACTCACCCACGCCTGATGGCGAGGATAGGCCGAAGGGCGGGCGCTAAAGAGGAGGAGTCCTCATGCCCTCGCGCGTTTTCGCGGGCCGATGCGCGGCGAAGACCGTCGAGAGACTCCGTGGTCCGCGGCCTCAAGCGCCTTCGCGACCTCCCCTCCCCCGGTCCCTGCCAGGAGGCGATTATCAGCCAGCGAGTCAACGACGCCTGCGGGCGAAGATAGGGCGGAGGATGGGCGCTAACGGGGGGTTTCTCGTTGTACCTCCGCGAACCGTCCGTGTCTATTCGGAACGCCATGACCAGGCACCTGGCGTCGTGTCTTATGCCCTCGCGCGTTTTACGGGCCGGATGCGCGGCGACGTACTGCTGAGTGTTTCTACGGCCAGAAGGAGCTTCTCCGTAGGAACGCGTCCCCCACTCCTCGAGACCCGGTTACTGAACAGTAACGATCTGGCCGGACGACGCGAGCTTGATCGAACGCTTCCCGTTCGGGTCGTAGACCTCGATTTGGACGTCGGTATCCGGGTAGGCGATGTAGACGCTCTCCGGCCGTTCCTTGGTCGTGACGATCAGGCCCCCGTCGTGGGTCCGGCCGACGATCGCGTCGTCCCGCTTTGAGATCTCGCTGGTCAGGCCGTAGGCATCGGCGATCGGATAACTCCCGACCGTGAGGAAATCCGGAGAGGGATCGCCGGCGACGGCGCCCACCTCGAGGTAGCGGACGTAGATGCTGCCGTCCTCTGTTCGAGTCACCTCGAGCGCAGTATCGCCCTTGTCCCCGGCCCAGTAGACCGGGATCGACTGAGCGGCCGCGAAGGATTGCACCTCGGCAGTGGTCATCTCCTCGGGACCGACCATGGAAACCGTCACGTTGGCGCCGCTCCCGCCGCCGCCGTTGCCGTCGTCGCGAATGACGAAGAGCCAGACTGCGAAAGCGGCGATCAGCAGAAGCGCCGCTAGGGCGGCCCATCGGAGTCGCGGGTTCTCTTGGAAGGAATGCATTTCGGTTCCTGGGCGGATGATGGACACCGAATCCAGGAGGCCCGGTGTCCATTTAGTTCCTTGGTTCCGTGGGACTTCAGCCCAGCGGGATCACCGTGATCGAGCGGTTCGAGAACGTTGCAGTTCCCGCCGATCGCTTGTACTGGAGGGTGAACGTGTTGCTGCCCGGCGTCAATCCGGTCTGGACTGTCGACGTGCTCGCCTGCAGGTACACCTCCCTATCGGCGTTCGTTTCGCTCACCAAGGCGCGACCGTCGGTGGCCGCCGATGTGGTCGCACCCGAGACCGCGTAGCTCGCGCTCGCATTCGCGCTTTCCCCGTTGTTCCGGATCTGCGCGGTGACGACGACCAGTGCCGTCGTTCCGGTGGTGACCGTCACCGCGGGGTTGGTCCCTCCGCCGGTCAGCGTTTCCGTGTAGGTGGAGCTGGTCGTGGTGCCGGCCGTGTTGGTGTTGGCGACGGCGGGCGTGCCGAGGCCGGCGGGACCCGTCGGACCCTGCGGGCCGGTGTCTCCGGTCGGACCCTGCGGGCCGGTGTCTCCGGTCGGACCCTGCGGGCCGGTGTCTCCAACCGCACCCTGCGGGCCGGTGGGACCCTGCGGCCCAGTAGCGCCGTCAGCTCCGTCAGCTCCGTTCGCGCCATCGGCTCCAGTTGTTCCGACCGGGCCTTCCGGACCCATCGGACCGGTCGGCCCGGCGGGACCGGGATTGCCCTCCGGACCCTGCGGGCCAGCAGCGCCGTCAGCTCCGTTCGCTCCGTCGGCTCCAGTTGGTCCGACCGGGCCTTGCGGACCCGTCGGGCCGGCGGGACCGGCTACGCCGGGATTACCCTGAGCACCGGCGGGACCGGCGGGACCCTGGGCTCCGGTCGCTCCCTTGGCCCCTTTCTTCGACCAACTCTCGCGCCTCTCTGACTTCTTGCAGATCGAAAGGTTCCTGACGATCCGGATTGCGGCCCAGTTGGGATTGCTCTTCTTCACGCATGCGTGGATCCTCTTCGGGGCCGCGTCGGCGGGCGCCGAGAAGAGCACGAAGGTCAAGAGGATGCCGACGAAGCCGAAGGACGCAGCGGCCAGACGCTTGAACGATGGGCGCATCTGGGTGGATCCCTCCAAGGGCATTAGGTTGCTCACCGCTCCCCCTACCGCTTCAGCTTCACGTTGAGATTGATCTTGGTCGTGTTGCCGGCGCCGTCGGTGAGCTTGACCTCAAGCTTCGCTTTCGCCCTCTTGCCCTTCCTCAGAGCCTTGGCGAGCCTCTTGGCGACCTTCGACCTCTTCGGCTTCAGCTTCAAGGTCTTGGACCGGCCAGGGGCAATGCTCTTGCTCTGCGGCTTGAGCTTGTAGGTCTTCTTCTTGAGCTTGACCTTGCCGGTGGCCTTGGCGTCGAGGTCCTCATTGGCCTTGGCCTTGGCCTTGACGACGACCTTCTTACCGACGATCTTCTTACCCTTCTGCTTCTGAGTTTTCCTGGCCTTCGCCCATCCCTTGACGGCGGTGTCGACTGTCAGGACCTGCTTGGAGACACCCCGGTTCCCGGCCGGATCGGAGGCTGATACGACGACGCGATGAGGACCGTCGGAGAGGGTGGCAGAAGTTACCGACCAGGTTCCATCGCTCGCCAGCCGGAATGCTCAGGGTCTCGTCGGCGAGATCCACGGTCACCACCGTGCCTGGCGGGACGTCCGCCGTCCCATGGATCCTCGGCGTCGCATCGTTCGTCAGCGCGCTTGCTCCGCCTGCGATCGCCAACGTCGGCGCAAGGGTGTCGACGGTAAGGATCTGGGTATCGGTGCCCTCGTTACCGGCAGGATCCCTGACCGAGGCGGTGACCGTGTGGGCGCCATCGGACAGCGCGGTCGGCCTGATATTCCAAACCCCTCCGGACTGCACGAGTGCCCGGAGGTTCTGCGAGTCGACGGTCACGTGAACGACCGTGTCTACCGCGACGTCGGTGGTGCCGGAGATCGTCGGGGTTGGATCTTTCGTTTCGAGCTCGCCATTGTCGAGAGTGACCACGGGCAACACGGTGTCGACGGTCAACTGCTGGGTTGCGCTTCCGGGATTGCCCGCTCCGTCGCTGACGGAGGCCACGACCGGGTAGGTGCCGTTGGCCAGAATCGCCGAATCCACCGACCATTGCCCGGCCGAGGGGGTCGCGGTAAGTGTCTGTCCGGCGACCGTCACGGTGACGACCCCAGGAGCCTCGATGTCGGTCGTGCCGCTGATCGTCGGCGTCGTGTCGGTCGTGTACGCGTCGGCTCCACCGGCGATGGTCACCGTGGGCGGCGCGCTGTAGAACTCGTTCGCGTCGAGCGTGAGGGCGCCCGTTGCGAGCGAACGCACGGCCATTCACCTGCGTGCCGGCACCGACCGCGACCGCGTCCATCGCCATGAGCGTTCCCGCGAACTTGCCGCTGGCACCGACGGCGCCAGCTCCGTTGACCTGCCAGAAGACACGGGAGGCCCGTGCGCCGTTGATCAGCTTGACCTCGCTTCCCGCAGCGAAGGACAGGGCTCCGTTGATCTGGAAGACGAAGACGGAGTTCGGGTTGTCCTCGCCGTCGAGGGTGACTGTGGTGGTGTTCGAAGCGGCTCCGCCGATCGTGTGAAGTCCCGGCGCGATCGTCATCCCTGCCAAGGCGCCGGCGAGCGGGGCCCCGCCGGTCCGGGCGGCGACTTCCTCATATGCGGCGACGAGATCGGCGTGCGCCTGGTCGGCCGCCGCGCCGACGCGGGTCGTGCCCGTGACGACGCCCGGGGGGAAGCCGGTCGGCTGGGAGTTCGCCTTTACGCCGAGGTCTCCCCGAAGAGTCGTGTGCGGGGCGCCTGGGGCGCTGACGGTATTCCCGACTGAGGCGCCGCTCAATACAGCGTAGGTCGATGCCTGACCGAGGTCCACCATTGGCGTCGAGGCAGCCGCAGCGGACTGCACGGCCGGCCCGAGGCCAGCGGCAATTAGGACGGCACCGAGAAATCCGAGTGCGAGGAGCGCCTTCGTCCTCCGCAAGAGGTGGAGTGATTGCCGAGCATTGGAATTGGACATAAACAAGCCCTTCGAGAGGGGCTTCCCAAACCCGGTGGCTGACTTTCTTCTGTCGCTACCCCATCGACAGCACAGGCCCAGGGCTTGAGCCAGACCGCTCTATCGGGACCGATTGTCCCTCGCGAGCGGGACCTCTCGGCGATTGCCGTGGTGGCGCTTCACGCTTGAACCAATCGGAAGCATTCTTGACATCGCGGCTATAGCCAGCCGATGTCGGGTAGCAGTGATCACCGTTATAAGTAATCGCGCTTACCTTCATCTGCCGGGCCGCCCATCCGATGGCATCGGATGGGTCAACGATGGAGTCTCGGCCACCAGGTCGATGCCTGCATCGCCTGCCCAGGCCCCCGGCCAATCAGACCAAAGCCATACGCGCCCGAGCTTGCCGCGGTACTCGGGGGTGTTCTGCAGGTACCACTTGCAGACCCGCTCGAACTCGCGGCCTCGAACGTCCGGCCGAGGGTCGAGTTGGCGTAGTAGGCCTTCTAGCCGCATCGGTTCTCGGGGAATGCCACGTCGATGATGGAGGCTAGTGGCCGACGGTGAGCAGCTACGCCGGGCATGCGATACCGCAGGGTGCGAAGTCCGGCTTTTTTTCGCGGTGAGCATCCCCAGGCGGTCCGAGGCCTCAAGCGCCTTCGCGACCTCCCCTCCCCCCGGTCCCTGCCAGGAGGCGAGTATCGGCCGGCGACTCACCCACGCCTGATGGCGAGGATAGGCCGAAGGGCGGGCGCTAAAGAGGAGGAGTCCTCATGCCCTCGCGCGTTTTCGCGGGCCGATGCGCGGCGAAGACCGTCGAGAGACTCCGTGGTCCGCGGCCTCAAGCGCCTTCGCGACCTCCCCTCCCCCGGTCCCTGCCAGGAGGCGATTATCAGCCAGCGAGTCAACGACGCCTGCGGGCGAAGATAGGGCGGAGGATGGGCGCTAACGGGGGGTTTCTCGTTGTACCTCCGCGAACCGTCCGTGTCTATTCGGAACGCCATGACCAGGCACCTGGCGTCGTGTCTTATGCCCTCGCGCGTTTTACGGGCCGGATGCGCGGCGACGTACGGGGTTTACGTCCTTGACCAGCGTGGTGCCGGCTGCAGTGCCGTCGGATTTCCAGAGCTCGTAGCCGTTGGTGGGGTCGTAGGCGCTGAAGTAGAGGGTGCCACCCATGTTGGTGAGGTTGTCCGGGTACGAGTCGCCGCCGCCGGGGTACCTGCCACGGCGGCTGAGCCCACGTGATAGCTTCGCGCGCAAGGGAACCGTTCCGTCCAACTTGACTGGGAGAGATGAGACAGATGGGTAGATCAGCACCGGCCAACCGATGCATGAGTTTTTCGGCACGACTGGCGATTTCGGCAATCGCCATTCTTGGCGTGATGTCTTTCTCGGCGGCTGGCGCCTCCGGGACGGCCGACGCCGCCACGCAGAAGGTGTCCGTTCCGGCGAAGTTGATCTTCGACTCGATGACGGATCCGGTCTACCCGGGGTACTGCACGGCGGTGACGTTCTTGAAGTGGCGGATCGATTCGCGCAAGGTCCTCGCCTGGCAGGCCCAGTACAAGTTCGGCCCGAATAACACCACTTACAAGGAGACGGTTGAGCCGCCGTTCGACGACGTCTTCAGCGCCGAGCCGGGTCGCTTGTGGACGGTTCCCAAGGGGTCTCACTGGACGGCCATCAGTGTCGCCGGGGCTGACGGACCTCCCCCGGTGGACTGCAGCAGCATGGAAAAGACCATGAGGGACAACTTCCGCTCGCCGCGGATGAACCTGACGATCGACACGAGCGTCGGCACCGGCAACAAGTGCGACCGAGCCAAGCTCAAGGTCCGGAAGAAGAAAGACCAGCTCCAGAACGCCAAGAACACAGGCAACAAGAAGAAGATCAAGCGTGCGAGGAAGGCCCTGAAGAAGGCCAAGAAGAAGCAGCGGAAGGCCTGCAAGAAGAAGAACTGAGGCCCCGGTGGGGCAACCGCCGAGGGTGTCCGCCGCCCTCGAGCAGCTTGTCAATCAATCGTGATCAACGTGGAGGGTGCCCACTACCAGTGCCATGCCCTGCCGAGTTTGCTCATTGGCAGAGCGTGGCCTCAGTGTGATCCAGATCGTGTGATTCTTTCCCTTGCCGCCCTGTACCGGGCGGGCGCTGTCGAGGCATCCGGCATCAAGCCGACCGCGACGATTCGACTCGATCGCCGATGTGCCGAGACTGCTCGCGCAGTCGTGAAACCACCTCAACCGGATAAAGACCGCTGCGCCGAAGCTACTTGACAGCGCCCTTGCCCTTGACCGAGGCGCAGTAGACCAACTTGTTCTTAGAGCTCTTACGCTTCTCCTGAGCGGTGGCCCCGATCTTGTTGCTGGCCAGTCCCGTAGGTCCGGTCTCTGCTCTGAACTTGCCCTTGCCGTTCGTCGTCGCGCCGAGCACATTTCCGCCGAGGTCGACGAGCATCTTGCGCTTTTTGGTGCAGTACTTCCTGCCCTCCATGATCACCTTCGAGCCCGGTTCGATCAGTGACCGCTTGAACTTCGGCACCACCTTGCCCGTGACCACGTAGCCGCCGTTGGCAGTCTCCTTAGCCTTGAGCATCTTGACCTTTCCGGCCCAAGCGGCAACCTTGAGTTTGGACACCTCCGTGGTCGACCCCCCGTTTGCCGACGTTGAGAACGCGACTACGGCACAGACCGCGCCGAAGAGCGCCACCGACAACGCTGCTTTCCTCATGAGATCCTCCCCGATTACTCGACTTCGAAGCCGAGCCTACCAACCCTGGCCGAGCTGAAGCCGATCTTGACCGGGTGATTCGGTCGCTTGGCCCTCTCGCTGGTCATGACACGCAGCGAGGTCATCGATGCGGACGATCCTGACGACGTTGCTCGCGCGCGAGGTTCTACTCCCGATGCTGCAACCCCAAACGCCGCGAAGTCGGCGGTCGCGAGCCTGACCCGAGCGGCCTTGCTTCGTGTTCTTGGTCTCGTTGTAGATCGCCGGCTTCGGGCCGGCGGGTCTGCGGGCGGTTCAACCTGCGGGACAACAACAGCGAAGGACCGAGCTTCCAGCAGTACTTCGGCCTGCTGCGGAGCGATTACACGAAGAAGCCAGCCTTCAACGTCTATCGCAAGCTGGTCAAGCGCCTGGGAGCCCGCCGCTGAGCGGGCGACGGTGCGCTGTTTCGGTTCAGGCTGAACGGTGAACCGAGCCGCCGTGTACCCGCCCGCCCCGCATGCGAGGTCGAGTTCGATCTCGAGCTGAAGCCAGGCGTCGCCGTTCATGTCGGGGCGCTGGCCCTCGGGCATCGACTGGCGACGTGCGTCGTGATGCTGAGGCTCATCACCCTTCCCCCTCCTGGTGGAATTTCGGGGGGTCCGGCGAAGCGGAAGGCGGCTTCGGTCGTTTGCTCACCACCGGGGCCGGCGCCTCCTGCCCATATTTCATGGCGCCGGTCCCGCGTCCAGCTTCCGGTTGAGCGGTCCCCCGGAGGCTGGACCTTGGCTCGGGCCGGCTATCGAGCCGTCCCTGTCGCTCGACGACTCCGGCGCACCTCCGGCACCGGCGGGTCGACCCGACCCGGATCGGATCGGGCTCGGGGCAGGTGCAGGTCGTGTCTTGCAACGGGGCGGCGACGGTCGGGAAGCTGGTTGGGTAGCGGCGGCGCATCAGCTCACCCCTCCCACTTGCCGTTGACGGAAGCGCGGATGGCTTCTTGCTGAGAGGGATCAAGTAGAGAGGCTTCGAGAGTGGTCTCAGCCGATCCCTCGGACCCCTCCGATCCGTTCCGTCCGCCCTCTATAGAGGGGCGGACTCGGACGGACGGTTTCGGGGCTGTCCGGTCGGACGGTTCCGGACGGTTCGAACGTTTCCTCTAACTCGTCGCTGAGTCGGTATTCCTTGCCCTGCTTGCCAGAGTGCCGTTCGTCCAAACCCCGCCCCGCAAGCGCCTTTAGGCCGTCATAGACGGTCGTTCTGCCGGCGCTCGTCTTCTCGTCAACTTCGCTGGGGGCGAACCAAACCGTCCGAAAATGCGTCCGGACGGTGTCCATGATTTTGGACTCTGAGGGGGTCAGGTGCTCGCGAACCGTCCGGAGGCCGATCCGGACGGTTTCAGCGCTCTCGACGAGCTCGAAATGCCAGGGCTTGAACTCGGGTCCGTCCTTTCTGCTTCTCGCAGGTCAGCTTCAGCTCGTCGTCGTCGGGCCGGAGCGCGACGAGGGTGTCGGCGGCGCCCCTGAGGGCGGTGCTGCCGCGCTCGAGCTTGCCGTCCTTGCCGGTGTGGTGAACGACCAGGGCGGCGGCTCCGTAGCGGCGGCGGACCTGATCGACGTTGTCGATGAAGAGGCCGACGTCGCGGGCGGCGTTCTCGTCGCCTCCGACCATCGAGCGGGCCATCGTGTCAACGACGATCAGCGCCGGCCGGCGGTCGAGCGAATCGAGGGCAGACGGATCAGCGGATCGGTATCGCCGCGGTAGAAGTTGATCGCCTCGGCAACGACCCGGAAGTCGGCGATCTCCTCGTCGGCTCCCCGCGCCAGCCGCCAGCCTTCGATGCGCTGGTGGAGGCCCGACGCGCCCTCAGCGGCGATGTAGACGACTCCGCCCTGCTCGACCTGCTGTCCGTAGAAGGGTCGCCCGGTGGCGATGCAGAGAGCCCAATCGAGGGCGAGGAAGCTCTTGCCTCCGCCGCTCGGGCCGAAGAGGACGTTGAAGCCGCCCTTGCGGATGAAGTCGTCGAGCAGGTATTCGGGAGGCGGCAGGTTGGCGAGATCGTTGAGCGTCAGCAGGCGGAGGCCGGCTGGCGTTTCCGTGATCTCGGCGTCGAGTTCGGAGTTGAAGCGGTCGAGGTCATCGACCGGCTGGAGGTATTCAGGCATACGTCATCAGCCCGCTCGGTGGCGGGTTTCCTTTCCGGGGCAGAGATCCGCACCGCCCCGAGGTTGAAGGGATGGGCGGTTAGGTCGGCACGAACTCGTGCGCGTTTTCCCGTGGGCTTTCCCATCGAGTACCCCTGAACGGCGAAAACCCGCTGGCAATGCGGGTTTCAGTAGTACCGCTACGGGGATTCGAACCCCGGTTTCCGGACTGAGAATCCGGCGTCCTAGTCCCCTAGACGATAGCGGCGCGAGGCGGCAGTTTAACAACGGGCGGGTGCCCGCGGAGGACCGAAAGAAGGCGTCCGATGCCGCGGGGGAACGACACCGAACGCCTAGAAACGGAACATACCATCCCGGTTCGTCGGGGGACGTTCCGCCTTCGTATGATCGGCGGAAGTAATGGGGCAGGAGGGTGGCCAGCGTCGCGACGCGATCGCGAACCGGCAGGCGGTGATCGACGCGGCGGCCGTGCTGCTGCACGATCGCCCGGAGGCGAGCATGCAGGAGATCGCCGACTACTCGGGCCTCGGCCGGACGACCGTCTACCGGCACTTCCCGAACCGGCTGGCGCTGCTCGAAGCACTGATGGCGGACGCGATCGCGCGCGGCAACGCCCACGTCGACGCCTTCCTCGCCGGCGGGGCCGGCACCGAGCAGCTGCTCCGCGAGGTCGGTGAGATGAACGTCGAGCTCGGCCTCCGCTACCGGTTCCTCTACGCGCACCAGGACATCGCCAAGCCGGCGCTGCAGCGGCTCGGGAGGCGCGGCCGCGACTCGCTGTCGGCGTTTCTCGCCGACGCCCAGCGGCGAGGTGAGATCCGCGCCGACCAGACCGTCTCCTGGCTGGTGACGGTCCATGTGGCGCTGGCGCTGGCGATGGTCGGCGACGTCCTCGGCGGCCGGATCGAACGCCCGGTCGCGGGGCGGGTGCTCGGCGAGACGATGGTGGCGATGATGGTCCCCCGTTGACGGCCGGCGGCGAGCCACGCCGGGCCGACTGGGAGCGCAATCGCCGGCAGTTGATCGAGACCAGCATCGACCTGCTCGCGGTGGACCCGGATCTGAGCATCCAGCAGATTGCCGAGGCCGCCGGGATCGGCCGGACGACGGTCTACCGGCACTTCAAGAGCCGCGACGAGCTGCTCGAGGCCGTGATCGCGGAGGTGATGGCGCGGGCCCGCCGGACCCTGACAGGGGCCGTGGTCGCCCCCGGCGAGCCGGAGCGCTCGATCCGCAACCTCAGCGCCGCCCTGATCGGCATCGCCCTCACCTACGGCCGGCTGATCGCCAGCCGCGAGAGCGACAGCGATGCCTTCGATGCGGCCAAGGTCGCCGCCGACAGCCCGACCTGGATCTTCCTCACCGAAGCGCTGGAGCGCGGCGAGGTTCGCGCCGACCTGCCGCAGGACTGGCTGCGGACGGTCATGCAGACGGTGACGTTGACCGCCGTCGCCGAGGTCGACGCGGGAACCTTCGGCGAGGCGGAGGCGCAGCGCCTCGCCGCCGACACGCTCGTCGCGATCCTCCTGCCCGACTGAGCCGCGCCCCCGGCCGCGGCTCGGTTTGCGACCCTTCCCGGTCCCGCGCCGCCGAGGCAGCGGCTCCCCCATGGACCCCATCGCAGCTCCGATCCTCACCGCCGCCGAGCGCGGCTTCGCATTCGCCGACCTCTACGCGGTCGGGCTGATCTTCTGCGCCGTCGCCGTGTTCGCGGCGATCGGCGCCCTCTCCCACCAGGGCGACCGCGCCTTCTCGGCGAGCATCATCTACCTCGGCCTCGGCGCCGTCGCCGCGCTCGCGATCGAGCTGATCGGCGTCAGCTGGCTGAAGCCGGTCGAGAACGCGGCGCTGGTCGAGCGGATCAGCGAGCTGGCGGTGATCATCGCCCTGTTCGGGGCCGGCCTGAAGCTCGACCGGGCGTTCACCCGGCGCTCGTGGTCGGGCGTGGCGCGGCTGCTGCTGATCGCGATGCCGCTGACGATCGCCGCGGTCGCCCTGTTCGGGCACGAGGTGATGGGCCTCTCGCTGGGAGCGGCGGTCATCCTCGGGGCGATCCTCGCCCCGACCGACCCGGTCCTCGCCGGTGACATCGGCGTCGGCCCGCCCGGCGACGAGGAGGAGCAGGAGCCGAACTTCTCGATCACCGGCGAGGCGGGCATGAACGACGGCCTCGCCTTCCCGTTCATCTTCGCCGGGCTGTTCATCCTCGACCCGGGTGGGACCGACTGGATCGCCGACTGGCTGCTCGCCGACGTCCTCTACGCGCTCGTGGTCGCGGTCCTGATCGGCGGCCTCGTCGGCTTCGGCATCGCCGCGCTCGCCGTCCGCCTGCGCGAGCGGCGCCTCCTCTCCACCACCTTCGACAGCTGGCTGGCGATCCCCACCGTGCTGCTGATCTACGCGCTGACCGAGACGGCCGGCGCCTACGGCTTCATCGCCGCTTTCGTCGGCGGGCTCGCGTTCCGCCGCTACGAGCGCACGCACGAGATCAACGGCCGCGTCCACGAGGGGGCCGAGACGGTCGAGAAGATCGGCGAGCTGGCGGTGATCCTGCTGTTCGGCAGCATGCTCTCGATCCGCGGCCTCGAGGCGCCGGGCTGGTCGGGGTGGCTGCTCGTCCCGGTACTGCTGCTCGTGATCAGGCCGCTGTCGGTGGCGATCGCGACGGCCGGATCACGCAACGTCCCCTACCGGGAGCGGCTGTTTCTGGCCTGGTTCGGCGTTCGCGGGATCGGGTCGATCTACTACGCGGCGATCGCCGCGGGCGCCGACTCAGCTTCCCGCCCCGGCGACGCAGGTGATCGTCTGGACGGCGTTCGTCTGCGTGCTCGTCTCGATCCTCGTCCACGGGGTCTCGGCGACGCCGTTGAGCCGGGCGCTGCTGCCGGATCCCGGCTCCGAGCGGGCCCGGGGGCGGCTGCGCTGGACGAGCCGCGGCGGCGGCGGCACGGAGCCGCGGCCCGAGCCGGCGGCCGAGGGCTGAGCTCAGAGGACGCCGGACTCGCGGGCGCCGGCGACGGTCTCGCGCAGCGTCGCCTCGGCGTCCCACTGGGGCTCCCAGCCGAACTCCTCGCGGGCCTTGCGGGTATCCATCAGCGTCGGCTCGCGGAACGCGTTCAGCCACTGGACCTCGGGCGGCAGGCCGGGGATCCGCGTCGCCACCTCGCTGAGCGCGGCGACCGCGGTACCGGGGACCGGTACCGACCACCAGCCGCAGGCCCGCGCCATCCGGGCGATGCTCATCGCCCCCGGCCCGGCGAGGTTGTAGCGGCCGGGCGGGCCGCCGCCCTCGACGGCGGTCCGCAACGCCGCGGCAACGTCGATCGTGTGGACGAGCTGGAACTCGACGCCGGGATCGGGCAGCACCGGCCCGAGGAACGGCACGAAGTCGAGGGCGCGGCGGGCGAGCCGCAGCTGCCCGTAGACCGGCAGCAGCCGTACCGTCGTCTCGATCAGGGTCGTGGCGCCGGCGCCGGCGACGATGCAGGGCCGGAACACGTAGGCCTCGGTCGCCGAGCCGGCGATGCAGTCGTCGAGGACGCGCTCGAGCTCGGCCTTGTGGGCCGAGTAGTAGAAGTCCTCCGACCCACGGGGCGGGACGTCCTCGGTGAGCGGCTGCGGGTTGTCGGCGTGGAACCCGTAGGCGGCGACCGACGAGGTGTAGACGAGCCGCTTGGCGCCGGCGTCGACGGTCGCCTCGAAGACGTTGCGGCTGCCCTCGGTGTTGATCCGCTGCGCCTCGTCGGGATCGCCGATGACGATGAAGGCGAGGTGGACGACGACGTCGGCGCCGGCGACGAGCGCGTCGACCGAGCTGCGGTCGAGGACGTCGCCGCGCTGGTAGACGACCTTCGGCCCGAGCCCGTGCTCGGCGGGGTCGAACGGCCGTCGCGCCATGCCGACGATCCGCCCGACGTCGGGCGACTGCTCGAGCGCGTGCAGCGCGGCGATGCCGATGTCGCCGGTCGGCCCGGTCACGGCGACGGTCAGGCCCTCGGCCGCCACCGCCGCCTCAGCCCGCCAGGATCGCCCGCGCGGTCCGGTGCGCCAGCGACATCGTCGTGAACATCGGGTTCGTGCCGGAGGCGCTCGGGAACGCGCTCGCGTCGCCGATCCAGACGCCCTCGACGTCATGCAGCTCGACCCCACGGCCCGGCCACCGAGGTCGCCGGGTCGGCGCCCATCCGGCAACTGCCCATCTGGTGGGCGCTGAACAGGCCGATCTCGCGGTCGGGGATCGACAGCTTGGCGACCGCGGCGATGAACTCCTCGACGTCCTCGCCGCGGCGCCAGATCGGTGCCAGCCGGCTCAGCGCCTGCATCTCCTCGACGCCGCCGGCGTCCATGATCCGCGCCATCTCGGCGATCCCGCGGTGGAGGTTCGCGATGTCGAGCTCGTCGCGGACCGGGTAGTGGAGCAGCGGCCGGCCGCCGGCGTCGATCGTCACCCGGCCGTGGCCGCGGTCGCGGGTCAGGTTGATGATGCCGGCGCTGCGCGCGTACTTCGACATCCCCTCCTTGTGGTCGCGCCCGGAGCGCCAGGGCAGCGCCGCGGCGGTCAGCCCGGTCGTGTGCTGGGCGCACTCGATCAGGAAGCCGTAGCCGTCCTCGAGGTCGGCGAACTCGTGCGAGAGGCCGGCCTGCGGCGGGTCCCCACCAGGGGTCCTGGGCCTCCTCGTGGTAGCCGAAGACGACGCTGGTCGGATGCAGGTGGAGGTGATCGCCGACCGCCGGCCCGCCGATGCCGCTGCGCAGCAGCAGCGCCGGCGACTCGACCGATCCGCAGGCGACGACGACGGTCGGCGCCTTCACGGTCACGCTCGCGGTCCGGCCGTCCGGATCGAGGTAGGTCGCCTCGACGCCGACCGCTCGGCCGCTCTCGACCAGCACCCGCTCGACTCGGCAGTGGACGAGGAAGTCCGTCCCGTTCGCCGCCGCGTCGGCGAGGTAGGTCTTCGCGGTCGAGCGCTTCGATCCGGACTGGTCGCCGAAGCCCATGTAGCCGGCGGTGACCGGGTCGTAGGTCGAGGGGTCGGTGTTGCGGGTGACGCCGCGAAAGTCGAGGCCGCGCGCCGCGCAGCCCTTCTCGAGCAGCCGGTGGGGGCCGTTCAGGTCGCTGCACTCGGCGGTGACGCCGAGCCGCTCCCAGACCGCGTCCATGTCGGCGTCGTAGTCGCGGCCGTCGATTCCCTCGAGGCCGGCCGCCGCCCACTCGGAGCGGACGGCGTCGGTCGTCCGCAGGCAGTTCGTCCAGTTGAGGACGGTGCCGCCGCCGAGCGCCGAGCCGGCCTGGATCGAGACCTGCCCGTCGGCGGTGGCGAACGGTCCCGCCGTTCAGGAAGATGTGCTGGTAGGCCCAGAGCTCGAGGCCGTTGAACTCCGACTCGTCGTGGTAGCCGCCCATCTCGAGCACGCAGACCTGCTTGCCGGCGGCGGCGAGCTCGGCGGCGATCACCCCTCCCCCGGCCCCCGAGCCGACGACGACCGCGTCGGCGCTCAGCGTCAGGTCGGCTGCATCGGGGACGATCGGCTTGATCGGCCGCTCGACCTCCGCGGACGGCTTCGGCAGCGCCTGCGGGCCCGGGTAGCCGATGCCCGGCCAGTTCGGGTTGATCCCGGTGCCGGCGTCGGGCAGCGCGTAGTGCAGCGACAGGCAGGCGCCGCGCAGACCGTCGAGGCCGGCCGCGGCCTCGGGGTCGGCCATGAACGCGTCGACGATCGCCTCGCGCCCCTCCTGGGGGACGGCGGCGGCCATCCCCTCGGCGGCGAGTGCGTCGAGCAGCCCGCCGAGGCCGGCCAGCTGCTCGGCCGGCGCGCCGGACTGAAGCAGCGCCAGCTCGACCGCCATCGGCACCGAGTAGTCGCTTGCCGAGCGGGCCCAGAAGCCGGTCGGATCCTCGCCTCCCGGCGCCTCCAGCGACGGCACCCAGGTGTCGCAGAGCGCCGTCAACGTCGTCCGCTGGGAGTCGTCGAAGAGCTCGCTGGCGGCATAGGCGGCGAGCGCCTCGGAGACCTGCGCGGTCACCTCGCCGACGTAGGGGAACATGTGGACCTCGCGAGCCGGCGCGTAGCCGGGGGTGACGAGGATCGACTGCCGGCGGGTGTACTTGCGGATCCCGTCGGCGCCGTGGCGCGAGCCCATCCCCGACTGCTTCCAGCCGCCCATCGGCAGCTCCAGCGCCGAGTAGTTGAGCTGGGCGTCGTTGACGCAGGCGACCCCAGCCTCGATCCGCCGGGCGAGCTCGCTCGCCGCGGACCGTGTCGCGCGTCCAGACCGAGGCCTGCAGTCCGTAGCGGCCCTCGTTGGCCAGCGCGACCGCCTCGTCGGCGTCGGCGACCCGCATCACCGGCAGCGTCGGCCCGAAGGTCTCCTCGGTCATGCAGAGCATCGAGTGATCGACGCCGGTCAGGACGGTCGGCTCGTAGAAGCGCCCCGGCCCCTCGCCGACCCGGCCCCCGGTCCGCACCTCGGCGCCGCGCTCGACGGCGTCGCGGACATGGGATTCGATCAGCTCGAGCTGCGGCGGGAAGATGATCGCGCCGACGTCGACGCTGCCGAGCTCGCCGGGCGGCCCCTGCCGCAGCGACTCGACCTTGGCGATCAGCCGGTCGACGAACTCGTCGTGGATCGCGTCCTCGACGTAGATCCGCTCGACCGAGATGCAGACCTGGCCGCTGTTGTTGAGCCCGTAGGAGACGGCGGCGTTGACGGCGCGCTCGATATCGGCGTCGGCGAGGACGATCATCGGGTCCTTGCCGCCGAGCTCGAGGCTGACCGGGGTCAGCGTCTCGGCGGCCTGCGCCATCACCTTCTTGCCGGTCTCGACCGAGCCGGTGAACATCACGTAGTCGGCGCGGTCGACGAGCGCCGCGCCGGTCGCGCCGCCGCCGGTGGCGACCGCGAAGACGCCGGCGGGCAGGCCCGCCTCGGCGAGCATCTCGGCCATCAGCAGCGAGGTCAGCGGCGTCACCTCCGACGGCTTGAGGACGACCGCGTTGCCGGCTGCGAGCGCCGGGATGCAGTCGCCGAAGGAGTTGATCAGCGGGAAGTTCCAGGGCCCGATCACGCCGACGACGCCGACCGGCTCGTAGCGGACCTTGAGCTCGCGGCCGCCGCGGACCGACGGCGAGGCGCTCTCGACGATCTCGTCGGCGAGCATCGCCGGCGCCCGCTTCGCCCAGAACTCGAGCGCCGAGATCCCGTAGCCGAGCTCGGCGAACATCGTCTCGTCGGCGGGCTTGCCGGTCTCGGCGCAGATCGACTCGACGATGCGGTCGCCGTTGGCGACCATCCAGGCGCGGGCCTTCATCAGCACCCCGGCGCGCTCGCCGAAGCCGGCCTGCCACCAGCCGGGCTGCGCCGCGCGCGCCGCCGCGACGAGCGCCTCGACCTCGGCGGCGGCGAGATCGGGGACGGTCGCGAGCGTCTCGCCGGTCGCAGGATTCTCGACCGCGATTCCGGCTCCGTTGGTCGTCGTGTGGGCGGGGGCGCCCGTTGACGTCACGCTCTCCATGTCCCGCCGGCGAGTCTACCCACCGCCGCCGGACCGGCGCCGGCGGTGATCCACTTGCCGCTGCCCGACGATCGGAGTTGCGAGGATTGCCACGATGGCGACGACCGTCCTGATCTCCGACACCCACCTGGGCGCCAGCTCCGGCAGCGACGTGCTGCGGCGGGCGGCGATCCGCGAGCGCCTGCTCGAGGCGATCGCCGCCGCCGGTGCCGACCGCCTGGTGCTGCTCGGCGACATCGTCGAGATGCGCGACGGCCCGCTCGGCGAATCGCTCAGCGCCGGCCGCGAGTTCTTCGACGGCGATCGGAGCCGCGTTCGCCGGCAAGGAGGTGGTCCTCGTCCCCGGCAACCACGACCACCGCCTGCTCGGCCCGTGGCTCGAGCGGGCTCGCGACGAGCAGCGGCCGGCGACGCTCGACGAGATCGTCTCCGAGCCGCACCCGGCGGTGCGCTCGATCGACGACTGGCTCGGCGACGCCCGTCTCGAGGTCCGCTACCCGGGCGTCTGGGTCCGCGACGACGTCTTCGCGACCCACGGCCACTATCTCGACAGCCACGTGACGCTGCCGACGATCGAGCGGCTCTCGGTCGCGACGGTCGACCGGCTGGCCGGGACGCCGACCGGACGCCGCGAGACGCCGCACGACTACGAGGAGGTCCACGCGCCCGATCTACGACCTGATCTTCAGCCTCGCCCAGGGCGGTCGCGGCTTCGGCAGCGACGAGCAGGGACGGTCGCGGGCGATGCGGATCTGGGAGGGGATCGGCGGCGCCTCCGGCAGGGCGCGGACGATCCGCGGCCGGCTGCTCGGCTCGGCGGTGATCCCGGCGACCCTGCGCGGCCTCGAGCGGGCCGGCCTCGGCCGCTTCAATCGCGACTTCTCGATCACCGAGATCGGCCGTGCCGGCGTCGAGGCGATGCACACGGTCGTCGAGCGGCTCGACATCGAGGCCGAGCACGTCGATCTTCGGCCACATCCACCGTCGCGGCTCGCTGCCCGGCGACGGCGACACCGGCTCGACGCCGGCCTGGGCCCGCAACGGCGTCACCCTGCACAACACCGGCAACTGGCTCTACACCGAGGCGCTGCTCGGCCTCGCGGTCCCGCAGAGCCCGTTCTGGCCGGGCTCGATGGTCGTCGTCGGCGAGTCGGGGCCGCCGCAGCTCGTCGAGGTGCTGGGCGACGTCGACCGCGAGGTCCTCGCCGGCCGGGCCGGGCCGCGCTAGGAGCGGCGGCGGCTCAGCGGTGGCCGCCGGTGCCGCCGGCGAGCAGGCGGAGTGCGTGCGGCAGCGCCGCGGCGATCGCCTCGCCCGGACTCGGCGATCGCCTTCGGGTTGCCGGGGAAGTTGACGATCAGGGTGCCGCCGCGGATCGCCGCGACGTTGCGGGAGAGCATCCAGTGCGGCGTGTGCTCGCGCGAGGCCAGCCGCATCGCCTCGGCGATCCCCGGGGCGCCGCGCTCGGCGACGTCCATCGTCGCCTCGGGGGTGACGTCGTCGGCGGCGAAGCCGGTGCCGCCGGTCGTCAGCAACAGCTCGCAGCCGACCTCGTCGCAGAGGTAGCGGAGGTGGTCGGCGATCAGGTCGCGATCGTCGGCGATCAGGTCGCGGGCGACCACCGCGGCGCCGATCCCGGCCGCAAACGCGGCCAGCCCCTCCCCGCTCAGGTCCTCGTCCTCGCTGCCGGCCGCCCGTGAGGAGCTGATCGTCAGGATCGCCGCCCGCGGCGCCTCAGCCATCGCCGGCGCTCCACTCGCCGCTCTTGCCGCCGCTCTTGTGGAGCAGGCGGACGCGCTCGATCTCGACGCCCCGCTCGAGCGCCTTGACCATGTCGTAGATCGGTCAGCGCGGCGATCGCGGCCGCCGCCATCGCCTCGATCTCGACGCCGGTGCGGCCGACGCAGCGGGCCTCGGCGGTGACGGTGACGATGCCTGCATCGACGTCGACGGCGATGCCCACGTCGGCGAAGCTGAGCGGCAGCGGGTGGGCGAGCGGCACCAGCGTGCCGGCCCGCTTGGCGGCGCCGATGCCGGCGATCCGGGCGGTGCCGAGCACGTCGCCCTTCGGGCCGTCGCCCGCCTCGACCGCCCGGGCGGTCGCCGGCTGCATCCGGACGCGGGCCTCGGCGACGGCACGTCGCTCGCTCTCCGCCTTGGCGCCGACGTCGACCATCCGCGCCGCCCCGTCGGGGCCGATGTGGGTCAGCCCGGTCGGCTCGGGTTCACGCCCTCCACCCATCGCGACTCACCTCCCTCGATCTCGCGCTTCCAGATCGGCGCCTCGGCCTTGATCCGGTCGATCGCCTCGCGGGCGCCCGCGAACGCCTCGCCGCGGTGGGCCGCGGCGACGGCGACGATCACGCTCGGCTCGCCGAGCGGGACGCTGCCGGTCCGGTGCTCGCCGGCGGCCGCCTCGAGGCCGTGCCGCTCGCAGCACTCGGTGAGGATCGCCGCGATCCGCTCCTCGGCCATCTCCGCGTAGGCCTCGTACTCGAGCCGCTCGACCGCGCGGGTGACGCCCTGGAAGGTGACGATCGCGCCGGCGCCGTCGCGCGACGACCCGGGCCGAGATCGCCTCGATCGACAGCGGCTCGCCGGTGACCCGGCTGTGGACCGCGCCGGTGCCGCCGCTGACCGGCGGGATCAGGGCCAGCTCGTCGCCGCTGTGCAGCTCGGTCGTCGCCGCCGCGTAGTCGCGATTGACGGCCATCGCCACCGGCAGCCGATCGAGCAGCCCGGCCAGGCCGGGCTCGGCGGCGAGGGCGGCGATCGCGTCGGCGACGGTCGCACCCGCCTCGAGCTCGATCGCGATCCGCTCCCGCCCGGCCCGCTCGCGGAGGATCGCGAACAGGCGGACCTCGACTCTCATCGCCTCCATCACGGCGAGGCTAGCGCCGTTCACCGCAGCAGCTCCACGCGGAGCTCGGTTCCGGCCTCGAGCTCGACGAGGTCGGACGGCGCGAAGGCGAGCCCGTCGGCGGCGAGCATCGAGGTGAGGACGTGGGAGCCCTGCGGGCCGGTCGGGGTGATCTCCCAGCCGCCGGCGCCGGCGGCGAGCCGGACCCTGATCGCCTCGGCGCGGCCCCGCACCTTCGTGTAGCCGCCGGCGAGCCGCGCCGTCAGCGCTCGGGCGCTGGGATCGGCGCCCTGCATCGCCAGCAGTGCCGGGCGGACGAAGAGGATGAACGTGACCATCGCCGAGACCGGGTTGCCGGGCAGCCCGAAGACGAGCGTGCCGGAGGGGGCGACGCCGAAGTAGGTCGGCTTGCCGGGCCGCAGCGACACGCCCCAGAAGACCTGCTCGACGCCGAGCGACTCGAGCGCCGGGCGAACGTGGTCGTGCTCGCCGACCGAGACGCCGCCGCAGATTACGAGGACGTCGCCGGCGAGGCCGCGCTCGACCGTCGCCGCAGTCGAGCCGCGGTCGTCGCCGATCACCTCGACGAAGCCGAGCTCGGCGCCGGCCGCGGTCGCGAGCGGCGGAACCGCGTAGGCGTTGGAGTCGTGGATCTGACCGGGCCCGAGGTCGCGGTCCGGCTCGACCAGCTCGTCGCCGGTCAGCACCACCGAGACCCGCGGCCGGCGGGCGCAATCGACGGCGGCGAGCCCGCCGGCGGCGAGGGCGCCGAGCTCGGCGGCGCCGAGCAGCGCCCCGGCCGCGGCGATCGCGTCGCCGGCGGCGATGTCCTCGCCGGCGCGGCGGATCGCCGTCCCCGGTGCGACCGCGGCCAGCACCGCGACCGTCCCGTCGCGACGTTCGGTGTCCTCGACGCGGACGACGGCGTCGGCGCCGCCGGGAACCATCGCCCCGGTCGAGATCGCGATCGCCTCGCCGGCGCCGAGCTCAGCCTGAGCCGGGTGGCCGGCCCGCGACTCGCCGATGACCGCGAGCTCGCGGGGCGCGTCCGGCGCGGCGCCGGCGGTGTCGGCCGAGCGGACCGCGAAGCCGTCCATCGCCGAGTTGTCGAAGCCGGGAACGTCGACGCGCGAGCTCGCCGTGGCGGCGAGGCAGCGGCCCTCGGCCGCACGCAGCGCCACCGTCTCCGGTTCGGCCCGGGGAACGCGGTCGAGGACGAGGGCACGGGCGACGTCGATATCGATCGGTGCCATCGCCGGATCATCGCCGATCGCTGCGAGACTGTCGCGATGAGAGCCAGACGCGCGGCGATCATGGCCGGCGGGCGGAGCCGCCGGATGGGCCGGCCGAAGGCCGCCCTCGAGCTCGCCGGACGGCCGCTGATCGGCTATCCGATCGCCGCCGCCCGCGCTGCCGGTCTGGAGCCGTTCGTCGTCGCCAAGCCCGATTCGGAGTTGCCGGCGCTCGACTGCGAGGTGCTGGCCGAGCCGGCCGAGCCGGTCCACCCGCTGACCGGGATCGTCGCGGCGCTCGAGCATGCCGGAGCGCCGCTGGTCGTGATCGCCTGCGACCTGCCGCTGCTGCCGGCGGCGCTGCTCGCCGCGCTGGCCGCCCGCGAGGGCGAGCTCGTCGTCCCCGCCGACCCGCGGCCGCAGCCGCTCGCCGCCCGCTACGAACCGGCGCTGCTCGGGCGGCTGCGGGCCGCCCTGGCGATGGACCAGCCGCTCACCCGCCTCGCCGCCGAGATCGGCGCCGAGGCGATCGCCGCCGCCGAGCTGAGCCGCTTCGGCGATCCGAGCGAGATGTTCGCCAACGTCAACGAGCCCGACGACCTGGCCCGGATCGAGGCGCTGCTCGGCACCGGGCCGACCTAGTCTTGGCCAGCATGGACCCGCGGATGCACAAGCGCGTCGCCCACGACGGGATCGACGACGAGGTCGCGGTCGAGGAGCCGCTCGAGATCCGCGTCGACGGGCGGCCGATCGCGGTGACGATGCGGACCCCCGGCAACGACGAGGAGCTGGCGCTCGGATTCCTTCACGGCGAGGGGCTGATCGACGGGCCGCGCGCGGCCCGTCCCGCCGCCGATCTCGCCGCCAACACGGTCGACGTCGCCGGCCCGCTGCTCGGCGATCCCGGCGAGCGCAGCTTCTACACCTCCTCGTCCTGCGGGGTCTGCGGCAAGGGCTCGATCGAGCAGGTCGCCGTCGACGCCCCGGCCGCCGAGCCGGGACCGCCGGTCGCCCGGGAGCTGCTCGCGGCGCTGCCCGAGCACCTCCGCCAGCCCGCCTTCGAGCTGACCGGCGGCCTCCACGCCACCGGCCTCTTCGACCCGGCCGGCAACGCCGTCCTCGCCCGCGAGGACGTCGGCCGTCACAACGCGATGGACAAGGTGATCGGCCGGGCGCTGCTCGACGGCCGCGTACCGCTGGGCGGGCTGATCCTCTGCGTCAGCGGCAGGCTCGCCTTCGAGCTCGTCCAGAAGGCCGCCGTCGCCGGCTGCCCGGTCCTCGTCGGCGTCGGCGCGCCGACCTCGCTGGCCATCGAGCTCGCCGCCGACCGCGGGATGACCCTCGCCGGATTCGCCCGGCACGGCTCGGTCAACGTCTACAGCGGCCTCGAGCGGGTCAGCTGACCGAGCGCCGGCTCCCGCGGACTCCCGCCCGCTCCCCCACCCGGCGTTCAAATCCCCGCCGAGGTCCCGCGGACTCCCACCCGGCGTTCAAATCCCCGCCGAGGTCGAGGAAAGGCGGAATAGTTGCCTGTTTCCTCGACCTCAGCGGGAAATGGTGGACCCGGCTGAAACGGGTGGGCCCGGCGGTAGGTCAGAGTTGGGCGTCGAGGCCGTCGCGCTCGATCGCGTCGATCTTGGCGAGGCGGCGGACGTGGCGCTCCTCGCCGCTGAAGACGGCGTTGGCGAACGCGGCGACCAGTTCGCTGGCGATCTCGGGGCCGATCACGCGGGCGCCGAGCGCGAGCACGTTGCAGTTGTCGTGCTCGACGCACTGCGCGGCCGTGTAGGTGTCGTGGGCCATCGCGGCGCGGATCCCGTCGACCTTCGTCGCCGCGACCGCGACGCCGGCGCCCGACCCGCAGACGAGGATGCCGCGCTCGGCCTCGCCGGCGCGGATCGCCCGGACGACGGCGAGCGCGAAGTCCGGGTAGTCGTCGCCCGGGTCGAGCTCGTCGGCGCCGAGGTCGATCGGCACGTGGCCGTCGCTGCCGAGCGCGTCGAAGACGGTCTGCTTGAGCGGGAAGCCGCCGTGGTCGAAGCCGCAGGCGAACCTCACGAGCCCGCTCCGATCAGGTTGCGAGCGTGCCCGGCGACGTCCTCGGCGGTCAGGTGGAAGCCCTTGTAGACGTCCGGCGCCGGCGCCGAGGCACCGAAGTGGTCGATCCCGACCGCGTAGCCACGATCGCCGACCCAGCGGCTCCAGCCGAACGTCGTCCCGGCCTCGACCGACAATCGCGCCGTCACGCCCGGCGGCAGCACAGCGTCGCGGTAGGACTGCTCCTGCTTGGCGAACCGGGTCGTGCTCGGCATCGAGACGACCCGGACCGCGGTTCCGTCGCCGCCGAGCAGATCGGCGGCCTCGAGGCAGAGCGAGACCTCGGAGCCGGTCCCGATCAGGATCAGCTCCGGATCGGCGCCGCCGTCGGGGTCGCGGAGCACGTAAGCACCCTTCTCGATCGCGTCCTCGGGGATCGCCGCGGGGTCGAGGATCGGCAGTTTCTGCCGGCTCAGCGCCAACGCCGTCGGGCTGCGATCGCTGCCGAGCAGCCAGTGCCAGGCCCGGACGGTCTCGTTGGCGTCGGCCGGCCTGATCACCTCGAGGTTCGGCATCGCCCGCAGCGCCGCGAGCTGTTCGATCGGCTGGTGGGTCGGGCCGTCCTCGCCGACGCCGATCGAGTCGTGGGTGTAGACGAAGATCGACGGGATCTCCATGATCGCCGCGAGCCGGATCGCGCCGCGCATGTAGTCGCTGAAGACCAGGAACGTGGCACCGAAAGCGCGCAACCCCTCGATCGTCATCGCGTTGACGATCGCCCCCATCGCGTGCTCGCGGATTCCGAAATGGAGGTTGCGGCCGCCGAAGTCGTGGCGGCGGACGCTCGCGAACTCGTCGAGGTTCGTCGCCGTCGACGGGGCGAGGTCGGCGGCGCCGCCGATCAGCTCCGGCACCTCCGGCGCCAGCCAGTTCAGCGCCTTCCCCGACGCCGCCCGGGTCGCGAGCGGATCGTCGCCGGCCGCGAACTGCGGTGCCGCCGAGATCGGCGGCAGCTTCGGCTCGTGGCGGCGGGTGATGCGCAGGAACTCGTCGGCGAGGTCGCGGTGCTCGCCGGCGTAGACCTCGAAGCGCTCGTCCCACTCGGCCTCGGCGGCGATCCCGCGCTCCTCGACCGCCGCGAACAGCTCGTAGACCTCGTCGGGGACCGTGAACGGCTCCTCGTAGGGCCAGCCGAGCGCCTGCTTGGTCAGCTTGATCTCCTCGTCGCCGAGCGGCGAGCCGTGAGCGGAGGCGGTGTCCTGCTTGTTCGGGCTGCCGAAGCCGATGTGCGAGGGCAGGATGACCAGCGACGGGCGGTCGGTGACCGACTTCGCCTCCTCGAGCGCCGCCTCGATGCGCTCCAGCGACGCGTTGATGTCGAGCCGGTGGACGGACCAGCCGTAGGACTCGAAGCGCTTGCCGACGTCGTCGTGGTAGGCGAGGTCGGTCGGGCCCTCGATCGTGATCTTGTTGTCGTCGTAGATCCCGATCAGCTTGCCGAGGCCGAGGTAGCCGGCCAGCGAGGCGGCCTCGCTGGAGATCCCCTCCTCCATGTCGCCGTCGCCGCAGACGAAGAACGTGTGGTGATCGACGATCTCCTGCGAGGGCCGGTTGAACGTCGCCGCCAGGTGCGCCTCGGCCAGCGCGAAGCCGACCGCGTTGCCGACCCCCTGGCCGAGCGGACCGGTCGAGACCTCGACGCCGGCCGTGTGGCGGAACTCGGGGTGCCCCGGCGTCCGACTCTGCCACTGCCGGAACTGCTTGATGTCGTCGAGGCTGAGGTCGTATCCGCAGAGGTGCAGGCAGGCGTACTGGAGCATGCAGGCATGGCCGGCGCTGAGCACGAAGCGGTCGCGGTTGTGCCAGTGCGGGTTGGCCGGGTTGTGGTGCATGACCTGCGAGTAGAGGACGTAGCCGAGCGGCGCCAGCCCCATCGGCGTCCCCGGATGGCCGGAGTTCGCCTTCTCGACGGCGTCCATCGCAAGCGTGCGGATCGTGTCGATCGCGAGCTCGTCGAGCTCGCTCGCCCCGTGGTCGCGCGCCAGTCCCGCCTTCGTGTCTTCGGTCATCAGCCTCGTTCCTCTCGTCGGGTCAGTTCCTGTTTGGCAAGGATCGCAGCGCCGAGCACGCCCGCCGTCGGTCCGTACCGGGAGAGCCGGATCTCGGTCTTCGTTCCGACTCCGGGCAGGGTGAAGGCCGCGGCGGCGCGGCGGGCCGGCTCGAGCAGCAGCTCGCCGGCGGTCGAGACGCCGCCGCCGATCGCGACGACGTCGGGGTCGAGCGCGTTGATCACGTTCGCGATCCCGATCCCGAGCCGCTCGCCGAGGATCCGCAGCAGGTCGATCGCCACCTCGTCGCCGGCCTGGGCGGCCTCGACGGCGTCGTGGCCGTCGATCGCGGCGCCGTCGGCGCGGCGCCGGCCGAGCTCCGAGCCGGGCTCCCGCGCCGCCGCCTCGGCGGCGAGCCGGTCGAGCGCCGTGCCGGCTGCGAACGACTCCAGCGAGCCGGGCTGCGGGAAGCGGCCGGGCTCCGGCGCGCCGTCCTCGAGCGACGCTCCGACGATCATGTGGCCGAGCTCGGCGGCGGCGCCGCTCGCCCCCCGGTAGGCGCGGCCGTTGAGGACGATGCCGCCGCCGACGCCGGTCCCGACCGTCAGCATCACCAGGTTGGCGACCTCGACCTCGCCGCCGGCCCAGGCCTCGGCGAGGGCGGCGAGCGTGGCGTCGTTGTCGAGGAAGACCGGCAGGCCGATCCGCTCCTCGAGCAGCGCGCGCAGCGGCAAGTCGGCGAGCGGGATGTTGACCGAGGTGCGGATCCTCCCGGCGTCGAAGTCGATCACCGACGGGACGCCGACGCCGACCGCGCGGACCGCATCGGTGCGGACCGCCTCGACTTCGCTGCAGATCTCGTCGATCAGCACCTCGGCACCGGCGGACTCGGTCGGCCGGATGCCGCGATGGCCGAGCTCGCCGTCGGCGAGGACGGCGACCGCGACCTTCGTCCCGCCGACGTCGACGCCGATGTAGCTGTCGCTCATCTGCTCGTGAAATGACCGGCGCGGTGCAAACCGACCGTGACGATAACGGCGCGACTTGCGGGAGTCCGGATAGTCTCGTCGCCGTGGCCCTGCACGACGTCTCGGTCCCGGTCCATCCGGGGATGATCATCTACCGCGGGAACCCCGGCGTCGAGGTCGAGCGGGCGCTGACGATCGACGGCGGCGACGGCGCCAACGTCAGCCGGCTGACGATGGGCGTCCACAGCGGCACCCACATCGACGGCTCCCTGCACTTCTACGACGACGGCAACGGCGTCGACGCCCTGCCGCTCGACGCGATGCTCGGCCGCTGCCGGGTCGTCGAGATCGCCGACCCCGGGGCGGCGATCGACCGGGCGGCCCTCGATGCGGCGGCGATCCCGGCCGGAACCGAGCGGGTGATCCTGAAGACGCCGAACTCGCGGCTCTGGGACCTCGACGAATTCACCCACGACTTCGTCCGCCTCGACGGCGACGGCGCCGCCTGGGTGCTCGAGCGCGGGATCAGGCTGATCGGGATCGACTACCTCTCGATCGGCGACCACGACGCCCACCTCGAGCTGCTCGGCAACGGCGTCGTCGCGCTCGAGGGGCTCGACCTGCGCCGGATCGATCCCGGCGAATACGACCTGATCTGCCTGCCGATGCGCCTGATCGACACCGACGGGGCGCCGGCGCGGGTGCTGCTGCGCGACATCGACGACGAGGAGGGCAACCGGTGACAGCGATGAGACGGAACGCCAGGCGGGGCGGCATCGACCTCGGCGGCACGAAGATCCAGGCGATCGTCGTCGACGCCGACAACAACGTGATCGGCCAGTCGCGCTGCCCCACCCCGCACGACGGCGGCCCGCAGGCCGTCGCCGACGCGATGGCCGGTGCCGTCCGCGAGTCGGCCGGCGCGGCGGGGATCGAGACCGCGTCGCTGCGCGGCGTCGGGGTCGGATCGCCGGGCGAGGTCGATGCCGCCAGCGGCGCCGTCTCGAACGCCAAGAACCTGCCCGCCTGGACCGAGAGCTTCCCGCTCGGAGCACAGCTCTCGGAAGCGCTCGGGACCGAGGTCGCGGTCGGCAACGACGTCGGCGTCGCCACCAACGCCGAGTACGTGCTCGGCGCCGGACGCGGGCACGACTCGGTGCTCGGGGTCTTCTGGGGCACCGGCGTCGGCGGCGGGCTGATCCTCGGCGGCCGTCAGTGGCACGGCCGCGGGTCGGCCGGCGAGATCGGCCACATGGTCGTCAAGCGCGACGGCGCCCGCTGCCCGTGCGGCAACCATGGCTGCATGGAGGCCTACGCAGGCCGCTCGGCGATGGAGTCGGAGGCTCGGCGCCGGGTCGAGGACGGCGAGCACACCGACCTCTTCAAGCTGATGGCCAAACACGACAAGCCGCGGCTGACCAGCGGGATCTGGGAGCGGGCGCTCGACCACGGCGACAAGCTTGCCGAGCATCTGATCGACCGCGCGATCAAGGCGCTCGGCGCCGGCATCGCCTCGGCCGTGAACCTGCTCGACCCGGAGATCGTCATCCTCGGCGGCGGCCTCGGCGTCCGCTTCGGCGAGCGGCTCGGTCCCGACATCCGCAAGCACATGGAGAAGAACCTCTTCGACCACGAGCACCCGCCGGAGTTCGAGGTCGCCGCCCTCGGCGACTTCGGCGGCGCCCTCGGCGCGGCTCTGCTCGTCGCCTAGCCCGGGTCGGCCGATGAGCGCGACGCCGCGAACCGCCCTGGTCGTCGGCGCCGGAATCGGCGGCCTGGCGACCGCGATCGCGCTGCGCCGGGCCGGCTGGGAGGTGACCGTGCTCGAGCGGGCCGGCGAGATTCGGCCGCTCGGCGCCGGGCTGTCGATCTGGCCGAACGGCGTCGCGGCGTTGCGATCGCTCGGCCTCGGCGCCGTCGCCGAGGCCGCCGCCGTCCCGCGCAGCGACGGCGCGCTGCGCCGTGCCGACGGCTCGCCGCTGGCACGGTTCGACCCCGCGGCACTCGAGCGGCGGTTCGGCGCGCCGCTCGTCGGCGTCCACCGCGCCGATCTCCACGACGCCCTGATCGGCGCCCTCGCCGAGCCGCCGCGGACCGGCGCGGCGGTCGCGTCGGTGGCGGCGGGCTCGGTCCGGCTCGCCGGCGGCGAGGAGCTTGAGGCGGATCTCGTCGTCGGCGCCGACGGTCTCCGCTCGACGGTCCGCGATTGGGCGATCGCTCCCGCCGAGCCGGTCGACTCGGGGATCGTCGCCTGGCGCGGCACCGCGGCCGGCGGCGGCGCCGTCCCCGCCGGCGAATGGTGGGGCGACGGCTGCGTCGCCGGCCTCCTGCCGCTCACCGGCGATCGCACCTACTGGTACGTCGCCTACCGCGGCGCCGAGGACGCGACCGACGAGCTGCGCCGCCGTATCGCCGGCTTCGGAGCGCCCGTCCGCGACGCCGTCGCCGCGACGGCCGCCGAGGCCCTCCTCTCCCACCGCCTCTTCGACCGCGACCCCGCCGATCGCTGGAGCCGCGGGCCGGTGACCCTGCTCGGCGACGCCGCCCACCCGATGCTGCCGTTCCTCGGCCAGGGCGCCTGCTCGGCGCTCGAGGACGCGGTGGCCCTGGCCGCGGCCCTCAACGGCGAGACCGACGTCGAGGCGGGACTGGCCGCCTACGAGGACCTCCGCCGGGCCCGGACCGCGAAGCTGGTCAGGGGCTCGCGGTCGGCGGCGAAGCTGGCGCTGCTCGGCTCCGCCGCCGGCCGCGTGGTCCGCAACTGGGTCGTCGCCCGGACGCCCGAACCGCTGCGCCTCCGCCAGATCGCCCGCGTCGTCGGCGGCTAGCCCGGCGCCGATTGGGCGATTGCGACGACTATTTCGTCGTTTCGTCCCAATCGCCACCCACTGACCGTCGCCTCGACCCCCTCAGTGCCGAACCGCTCCCACCCCTGGGGCCAGTCCTGAGCGGGCCGGCGCCCCCTATCCCCTCCGCGCGCGGTAGGCGCGGATCAGCGCGTTCGTCGAGCTGTCGTGGGTCAGCTCCGGCTCCTCGCGCGACTGCAGCTCGGGGACGATCCGCTTCGCCAGGGTCTTGCCGAGCTCCACACCCCACTGGTCGAAGGAGTCGATGCCCCAGATCGTGCCCTGCGTGAAGACGCTGTGCTCGTAGAGGGCGACGAGCTTGCCGAGCGTCGCCGGGTCGAGGCGCTCGGCCATCAGCACGCTGGTCGGCCGGTTCCCCTCGAACGTCTTGTGGGGGACGAGGCGCTCCTCGACGCCCTCGGCCCGTACCTCCTCGGGGGTCTTGCCGAAGGCGAGTGCCTCGGCCTGCGCGAAGACGTTGGCGACGAGCAGGTCGTGGTGGGAGCCGAGCGGGTTCAGGCCGCGGGCGAAGAAGATCAGGTCGCAGGGGATCAGATGCGTCCCCTGGTGGATCAGCTGGTAGAAGGAATGCTGGCCGTTGGTGCCCGGCTCGCCCCAGAAGATCGGGCCGGTCGCGTAGTCGACCCGAGTGCCGTCGAGGCGGACGTGCTTGCCGTTCGACTCCATCGTCAGCTGCTGCAGGTAGGCCGGGAAGCGCTCCAGGTACTGCTCGTAGGGGAGCACGGCAACGGTCTGGGTGCCGAACAGCTCCGCGTACCAGACGTTGAGCAGACCCATCAGCGCCGGCAGGTTGCGCTCGTACGGCGTCGACAGGAAGTGCTCGTCGATCGCGTGGAAGCCGGCGAGCATCTCGCCGAAGCGCTCCGGGCCGATCGCGATCATCGTCGACAGGCCGATCGCCGAATCCATCGAGTAACGGCCGCCGACCCAGTCCCAGAACCCGAACATGTTGTCGGTGTCGATGCCGAACGAGGAGACCTCTTCGGCGTTCGTCGAGACCGCCACGAAGTGCTTGGCGACGGCCGCCCGGTCGCCGAGCGCCGCCAGCGACCACTCGCGGGCGCTGTGGGCGTTGGTCATCGTCTCCAGCGTCGTGAACGTCTTCGAGGCGATCACGAACAGGGTCTCGGCGGGGTCGAGGTCGTGGGTCTTCTCGATGAAGTCGGTCGCGTCGACGTTGGAGACGAAGCGGACCGTCAGGTCGCGGTCGGAGTAGTGGCGGAGCGCCCGGTAGGCCATCACCGGGCCGAGGTCGGAGCCGCCGATGCCGATGTTGACGACGTTGCGGATCCGCTTGCCGGTGTGGCCGGTCCACTCGCCGCTGCGGATCCGCTCGCAGAACGCCGCCATCCGGTCGAGCACCTCGTGGACGTCACGGACGACGTCGCGTCCGTCGACGATCAGCGAGCGCCCGCGCGGCATCCGCAGCGCCACGTGCAGGACCGAGCGGTCCTCGGTGACGTTGATGCGCTCGCCCGAGAACATCGCCTCGCTGCGCTCGCGCAGCGCGGCGTCGCCGGCGAGCCCGACGAGCAGGTCGATCGTCGCGTCGTCGACGCGATGCTTGGAGTAGTCGAGCCGCAGGCCCTCGGCCTCGGCGACCATGCGATCGCCGCGCCCGGGGTCCTCGGCGAACAGCTCGCGCAGATGACGGCCGCCGATCGCCGCGTGGTTGTCGGCGAGCGCCCGCCAGCCCGGCAGCGACCTCATCCCGGCCTCGGCGGCGGGACCGAGCGAGCCCATCTCAGCCGGCCGCCCCGACGGCGCTCTCCTTGCCGGCGATCACCTCGAGCAGGTCCGACCACGAGTCGGAGAACTTCTTGGCCCCCTCCGACTGCAGCCGCGCCGCCAGCGCGTCGAGGTCGACCCCGGCCGCCTCGAAGCGAGCGAGGAGCTCCTCGTTGTCGCCGCCGTCGGCGGGGAGCAGACCGCCGATCCCGTCCTCCTCGGCGAGCGCCAGCAGCGTCTCCTCGGGCATCGTGTCGACTGTGTCGGGCGCCGCCAGCTCGAGCACGTACTTCGTCTTCGGCAGCGCCGGGTCCTTGGTCCCGGTCGAGGCGAAGAGGAGGCGCTGCGGACGGGCGCCGGCGTTCTCGAGCCGCTGCCAGCGGTCCGAGTCGAGCAGCTCCCGGTAGGCGACGTAGGCGCGGATCGAGGCGGCGGCGCCGAGCCGGTCCTTGAGCTCGGCGGGGACCTCGTCGGCGACGGCGACGTCCCAGCGGCTGACGAAGATCGACGCGACCGACGCGACGTGGGGATTCTCGCCGCGTTCGATCCGCTTCTCGATGCCCGCCATGTAGGCGTCGGCCTGCTTGCGGTACTGGCCGGCGTCGAACAGCAGCGTCACGTTGACCGGGATCCCGGCGGCGATCGACTCGGTGATCGCGGCGAGGCCCTCCGGCGTGCCGGGAATCTTGATGAACAGGTTCGGCCGGTCCGCCTTGGCGTGCAGCTCGCTCGCCGCCGCCGCGGTCCGCTCGCCGTCGTAGGCGAGCTCCGGCGAAACCTCGAGCGAGACGAACCCGTCGACGCCGTCGCTGCCCTCGTGGACGGGCCGGAACAGGTCGGCGGCGCCCTGCAGGTCGGTGATCGCGAGCTCGAAGAACAGCTCCTCGCCGCGCTTGCCCTGCGCGAGCAGCTCGGCGATCTGCCCGTCGTACTGATCGCCCGCCCGCAACGCCTTGTCGAAGATCGTCGGGTTCGACGTCAGGCCGGTCAGCGAGAGCTCGTCGATGTAGCGCTGCAGCGTCCCGTCGTTGACGATCTCGCGGGTTATGTAGTCGAGCCAGAGGCTCTGGCCGGCATCGTGGAGTTGCTTCGGTGCGGTGCTCATCGGCTCACTCTCCTTGTCTCAGCTTGCGTTCCCTGCGAAATCGGCTTCGGGCAGCCGCCACCGGTTCGGCGCGACCAGGTCGAGGGCCGCCTGCGGTCCCCACGAGCCCTGCGGGTAGCTGTGGATCGGGCCCGGGTGGTCGAGGACGTCGGCGCTGACCGCCCAGAGCCGCTCGATCCCCTCGGCGCTCGTGAACAGCGTCCCGTCGCCGAGCATCGCGTCGTGGATCAGCCGCTCGTAGGCCTCGAGCTGGCGGTCGGCCTGAAACGACTGCTCGTAGCGGAAGACCATCCGCGCCGGCCCCAGCTCCATCGTCGCGCCCGGGACCTTGGCCTGGAAGTCGGCGGTGATCGAGCCCGGTTCGCTGAGCTCGAAGACGAGCTGGTTGGCGCCCTGGTGCTGGACCTCGTTCGGGAACATCTTCATCGCCGGCTCGCGGAAGTCGAGCGTGACCATGTGCCGCGACTCGGCCATGCACTTGCCGGTCCGCAGGTAGAACGGGACGCCCGCCCAGCGCCAGTTGTCGATCTCGACCTCGACGGCGACGAACGTCTCGGTGTCCGACTCCGGCGCGACGCCGGGCTCGTCGAGGTAGCCCTCGTACTGGCCGCGGACGACCTTGTCGGGATCGATCATCCGGTAGGCCTGCATGACCTTGTTCTTCTCCTCGCGCAGCGCCTTCGCCGAGAGTGCCGCCGGCGGCTCCATGGCGATGTAGCTGAGCAGCTGCAGGAGGTGGGTGACGACCATGTCGCGGTAGGCGCCGACGCCCTCGTAAAAGCCGGCCCGGTGGCCGATCGACAGCGTCTCGGGAACGTCGATCTGGACGAACTCGATGTTGTTGCGGTTCCAGAGCGGCTCGTAGAGGCCGTTCGCGAACCGCAGGGCGAGGATGTTCTGGACCGCCTCCTTGCCGAGGAAGTGGTCGATCCGGAAGATCTGCGAGTCGTCGAACGCCTTGTGCAGCGTGTCGTTGAGCTCGACGGCCGACTCGTAGTCGTGTCCGAACGGCTTCTCGAGGATCACCCGCGCCTCGGGGCCGTTCAGATCCGCCTCGGTGAGCGTTCCGATGATCGACTCGAAGGCCGCCGGCGGCACCGCCAGGTAATAGAGCAGGCGGCTCTCGCCGCCGATCGCCTGGCGAGCGCGCGAGACCGCCGTGCCGAGCGCCTGCGGGCCGGCGCTGATCGGCACGTAGGAGAGCCGCGCCGCGAACCGCTCCCAGGCGGCGTCGGTGACCTCGGTCCGGCTGAACTCCTGCACGGCCTTGCGGGCGTGCTCGACGAAGCCGTCGTCGTCGAGGTCGTCGGTCGCGGTGCCGACTATCCGGTAGGCGTCGGGCAGCAGGTCGGCGCCCTCGAGGTGGAAGAACCCCGGCAGCAGCTTGCGCGCGGCGAGGTCGCCGGAGGCGCCGAAGAGGACGACGACGTGCGGGTCCGGGATCGCCGCGCGGGCGGCGTCGGCGGACGCCGCCGGCAGCGTCGTCGCCGTCGTGTGGGCGCTCAAGCGCCGCCTCCAGCCGGCTTCTCGTCGTGGCCGCCGAACTGCTTGCGCATCGCCGACAGCAGCTTGTTGGCGAATTCGTCCTCGTTGCGAGAGGCGAAGCGCTCGTAAAGCGCCGTGCTCAGGACCGGCGCCGGGACGCCCTCGTCGATCGCCGCGTGCAGCGTCCAGCGGCCCTCGCCGGAGTCGGAGACGCGGCCGCCGAATCCCTCCAGCGTCGGCGAGTCGTGGAGCGCCGAGGCGGTCAGGTCGAGCAGCCAGGAGGCGATCACCGAGCCGCGGCGCCAGACCTCGGCGACGTCGGTCGTGTCGATGTCATAGGGGTAGTACTGCGGCTCGCGGAGCGGCGCCGTCTCGGCGTCGACCTCGTGCTCGCGCTTGCCGATGTCGGCGTTGGCGATCACGTTCAGCCCCTCCGCGTAGGCTGCCATCACCCCGTACTCGATGCCGTTGTGGACCATCTTCACGAAGTGACCGGCGCCGGTCGGGCCGCAGTGCAGGTATCCCTGCTCGGCCGGCGTCGCCACGCCGCTGCGGCCGGGCGTGCGCTCGGCCGCGTCGACGCCGGGGGCGATCGTCGCGAAGATCGAGTCGAGCCGCTGCACGGCCCCGTCTGGGCCGCCGATCATCAGGCAGAAGCCGCGTTCGAGCCCGAAGACGCCGCCGCTGGTGCCGACGTCGAGGTAGTCGATGCCCTTCGGGGCGAGCGCCGCAGCGCGGTCGATGTCGTCGCGGTAGTAGCTGTTGCCGCCGTCGATGATCGCGTCGCCGGAGTCCATCAGCCCGGCGAGCTCGTCGAGCGTGCCCTGCACGTAGCCGGCCGGGACCATGATCCAGGCCGCCCGCGGCGGCTCCAGCTTCTCGACCAGCTCGGCGAGCGAGGCGGCGGGCGTGGCGCCCTCGCCGGCGAGCTCCTCGATGGCACCGGCATCGACGTCGTAGACGACGCAATCGTGCCCGTCCCTCATCAACCGGCGGACCAGGTTCGCACCCATCCGCCCCAGTCCGATCATTCCCAGCTGCAACTCAGACCTCCTCCTCGCCGACGCTTGTCGCCGCACCTTCTCACAGCGGCGCGACGGGCTGCGCGGCGGGCTCGATCCGGACCGCCACACCGTTCAGATGAGCCATGCCGGCAAGCCGCTCGAGGTCGCCCGGCTGCGAGGACATGAGCAGGTTGACGTTGGCGCCGCCGGCGGCGTTCGCGGTCCGCCAGCCGCCGTGGTGGCCCCAGCCGTGCGGCACCGCGACGGTGCCGGCGATCACCTCGTCGGTGAGCTGCGCCTCGGTCTCGATCTCGCCGTGAGCGGAGGCGATCCGGATCCGGTCGCCGTCCGCCACTCCCGCATCGGCGGCATCGGCGGGGTTGAGGCGGGCGCGGTGCACGCGGTCGCCGGCCATCAGCTTCTCGGAGTTGTGCATCCAGGAGTTGTGGGAGCGCAGCTCGCGCAGGCCGATCAGCGCCAGCGGGTAGCGCTCGTCGATCCCGTCGCCGGCCGCGATCCGGCCGACCTCGTCGGCGATCTCGGGCGGGCAGAGGCGGATCCGGCGGTCGCGGTGGCGGATCTTGCCGGCGAGGACCCCCTCGCTGAGGTTGTCGGCGAGGACGACCCCGTGCGGCGATTCGGCCAGCTTGCCGAGGTTGAGGCCGCCGCGGCGCAGCCCGAAGCGATCCCCCTGCGGGCCGACCCGCAGCAGCAGGTCGATGAGCCGCCGCGGCGAGAGCTTCAGCCCGGTCCTGCCGAGCCAGCGGGCGGCGAGCAAGCTCGAGGGGACGATCCCGATCCGCTCGGAGATGTCCTCGATCACCTCCCATTCCTGGCGGGCCTCACCGGCGGGCTCGACGACCGCCTCGGTGATGTTGATGAACGGCTTCGTGAACAGCGACAGGAACGGCAGCGGCAGGTCCTCGCGCTCGAGGAAGGTCGTCGCCGGCAGCACGTAGTCGGCGAGCTGCGCGGTCTCGCTCATATAGATGTCGATCGCGACGCAGAGATCGAGGTCGTCGATCGCCGCGGCCAGCTCGTCGCCGTTCGGCACGCTCAGCACCGGGTTGCCGGCGGAGACGAACAGCGCCCGCATCCGCCCCGCGCCGGGGGTCGTGATCTCCTTCGCCATCAGCGTCGCCGGCATCGCCCCCAGCACCTCGGGGAAGTCGCCGATCCGCGAGCGCCGGCGGCCGTAGTCGCCGGCGCCGATCAGCTCGGCGACGCGGTCGAACGGGATCGCCGACTCGCCGAACATCGAACCGCCGGCGCGGTCGAGGTTGCCGGTCGCGACGGCGAGCGCGTCGAGCAGGAACGAGACCAGCGTCCCGTTGCGGCCCAGGCAGGAGCCGGTCCGGCCGTAGATCGCGGCTCCCTCGGCGGCGGCGATGGCGCGGGCGAGGTCGCGGACCGTGCCCGGGTCGGCGCCGGTCGCCACCGCGGTCGCCTCCGGCGTGAACGGCGCGACGAGCTCGCGGAGATCGGCGGCGCCGGCGGCGCGGTCGAGTGCCGCGGCGTCCTCGAGCGACTCGGCGAAGATCACCTGCAGAAGCGACAGCAGCAGCTTCGCGTCGGAGTCGGGACGGACCGGCAGGTGCTCGAACTCCCGCGCGGTCTCCGACCGGCGCGGGTCGACGACGACGACGCGGCCGCCGCGGGCGGTGATCGCATGCAGCTGGTCCTTGATCCGCGGCGCGCTCATCACCGAGCCGTGCGAGACGAGCGGGTTGGCGCCGACGACGAGCAGCAGCTCGGTCCGCTCGAGATCGGGGATCGGCAGCAGAAACGGCGAGCCGTAGAGCAGCGAGCTGGCGGCGAAGCGGTTCGAGACGTCCTGCGAGGAGGCCGTGTAGTAGTGCTGGGAGCCGAGCGCGTCGACGAACCCCTTGACCCAGAGCGGATGCGAGTAGCTGAAGGCGCCGGGGTTGCCCATGTACCAGCCGATCGACTCGCCGCCGTGCTCCTCCCGGATCGCCGCGAGCCGCCCGCCGATCTCGTCCAGCGCCGTCTTCCAGTCGACCCGTTCGAAGCTCCCGTCGGAGCGGCGGCGCTGCGGATGCAGGACGCGGTCGGGGTCGTTCTGGACCTCGGTCATCGCGATCCCCTTCGGGCAGGCGAAGCCGCGCGAGAGCGGATGGTCCTTGTCGGGGCGCAGCTTCGTGACGCGGCCGTCGCTGACGGTGGCGACCATGCCGCAGAGCGGCTCGCAGATCCGGCAGTAGGTGACGTGCTCGGTGGCGCTCATGGACTGGCCACCGCGGAGCCTACTCCGGTCGTGGACAATGGAGGCCGCGATCGCCGCGGAGGGCCGAATGCGAATCCTGTACGGGGTCAACGGAGAAGGTATGGGCCACGCGACCCGCTCCCAGGTCGTCGTCGAGTCGCTGCTCGCCGGTCACGAGGTCCGCGTCGTCGCCTCCGGCGCGGCTTTCGGCTACCTGAGCGGGGTCCTGCCCGACGTCGAGGAGATCCTCGGTGCCAAGTTCGTCATGGCGGACGGCGAGATCCGCCGCTGGGCGACGGTCCGCCAGAACCTCAGCGATGTCGCCGGCAACGCGCCGCGGTCGATCCGGCAGTGGATCGAGATGACCCGGAGGTGGCAGCCCGACGTCGTCGTCACCGACTTCGAGCCGCTCTCGGCGATCTACGCGCGGGTCGGGAGAGCGCCGCTGATCGCCGTCGACAACATCAACATGCTCGACCGCTGCCGGCACGACGAATCGATCCTCGACGGTCACCGCGACGACTACGCGCTGGCCCGCGCGGTGACCCGCTCGATGGTCCCGAACGCGGTCCGCTACCTGGTCACGACCTTCTTCCGCCCGCCGCTGGCGAAGAACCAGACGATGCTGATCCCGCCGATCCTGCGCCATGCGATCGTCGCCGCCGAGCCCGAGGCGGGCGACCATCTGCTCGTCTACTCGAGCGGCGAGGAGAAGGCGACGGCGGCGCTGCGGGCGAGCGGCGTTCCCTGCCGCGTCTACGGGATGCGCGGCGGCCCGGCCGAGGGCACCAGCGACGGCAACCTCGAGTTCAAGCCGCGCTCCAACGAGGGGTTCGTCGAGGACCTGCGGACGGCGCGCGGGGTGGTGGCCGGTGGCGGGTTCTCGCTGATGAGCGAGGCGGTCTACCTCGGCAAGCCGATGCTGGCGATGCCGCTGGCCGGTCAGTTCGAGCAGACACTGAACGCCCGCTACCTCGAACGCGAGGGCTACGGCGTCGCCGCCGGCGAGCTCACCCCGGAGGTGCTCGACCGCTTCCTCGCCGGCCTCGACGGCCACCGGGAACGGCTCAGCGCCTACGAGCAACGCGGCAACGAGGTCGCCCTGTCGACGATCGAGGGGCGGATCGCCGCCGCCGCTGCGGGGCGGCCCGCCGACCTGCGCCGGGCCCGGCGGCGCTCGCGGACGCCGGTGATGGGCCGCCGCCGCAGCGGCGAGGATGATGCGAGCGGATGAACGGACGGGCAATCGCAGCAGCGGCGGCGGGGCTCGGGCTCGCCGGGGCGGCCGGCGTCGGCTTCTACGGCGGCCAGTACCCGACCGCGCAGATCTACGGCGCGACGATCTGCCGCAACCCCGGCGCCGGCCGGCGGATCGCCCTCACCTACGACGACGGCCCGAACCCGGTCCAGACGCCGCGGCTGCTCGAGCTGCTCGACCGGTTCGGGGCCCGGGCGACGTTCTTCTCGATCGGGATCTGGGCCGAGCGCGAGCCGGGACTGCTGCGGGAGATGCGCGACGCCGGCCACGCGATCGGCAACCACACCCACACCCACCCGACGATGCCGCTGCTCTCGTCGGCGGCGGTCAAGGACGAGCTGCGCCGCTGCCGGGCCGCCGTCGAGGCGGCCGGCGTCGAGCTCTCGCGCGCCGGCGAGGGGATGCTGATGCGGCCTCCCTACGGAAGGCGACGGCCGGGGACGCTGCGGGCGATGCGCGAGGAGGGCTACGAACCGGTCACCTGGTCGGTCACCTGCTACGACTGGCGGCGGACGGCGACGCGGCGCTCGATCGCCCGCCACGCCGCCGGCGCCGGTCCTGGAGACATCATCCTCATGCACGACGGCAACAACCACGTCCCCGACGCCGACCGCTCGCGCTCGATCGCGGCGACCGGCGACACCCTCGAGCGCTACGCGGCCGCCGGCTACGAGTTCGTGACCGTGCCCGAGCTGGTCGGCGCCTGAGCCGGCCGTCCCGGCGTCAGTCGCCGCCGATCCGCTCGGCGACCGCGATCGCCTCGTCGACATCGAGGCCAGCCGAGCCGGCGATCCAGCAGGCGATCGGAGCGGCGACCCGCTCCGACGAGTGGGCCGCGACCGCGGCCAGCCTCAGCAGCTTGCCGATCCGCTCCTCGCCGGGAGCCTCGGCCCCGACCGCCTCGGCGAACGACGTGATCCAGTCGTCGGCGCTTGTTTCCGCCATCTCCTCCTCCTCGCTCGGACTGCGCTGAACCTACACGCCGAGCGGGTCGGCTCAGCGCGGCGCGAGCCGGGTCGCCGTCGCCTTCCAGGTCGCGGCGACGGCGACGCCGGGACGGAGGCCGAGCCGGGCGATAGAGGCGGTCGTGACCTCGGCGGCGAGCGGCTGCGGCGCCGCAAGCCCGACCCGGGCGCGGTTGCCGAACTCGGTCACGGCTGTGACCTCGGCGGTCAGCCGGTTCAGGGCCGAGCCGGCCGGCGGCGACGCGTCGGCGGGGTCGATCGCGATCTCCCACGGGAAGACGCCGGCGGCGACGGGGCCGGCGCCGGCGTCGGTGCTGTAGATCGTCCCGCCGCCGTCCAGGTCCACCCTCGTCAGCCCGCCGGCCGCCGCGGAGGCGGTCCCGCTCAGCACCACCGCCCCGGCGAGGTCGGCGACGAGGCCGCTGGCCGGGGCCGCCGCAAGCTCGGCGGCGGTGCCGCGCTGGACGATCCGGCCGCCGTCGAGGACGGCGACGGTGTCGGCGAGCTGGGCCGCCTCGGCGAAGTCGTGGGTGACGACGAGCGACGGTGCCTCGGCGGCGGCGAGCACGGCCGCGAGCTCGCGGCCGGCGGCGGCGCGGGTGCGCGGGTCGAGGGCCGAGAGCGGCTCGTCGAGCAGCAGCAGCCGCGGCGCCGAGGCGAGGGCCCGGGCGAGCGCGACCCGCTGGCGCTCGCCGCCGCTGAGGTCGGCCGGCAACGCCGCGGCCCGGTCGCCGAGCCCGAAGCGCTCCAGCGCCGCCAGCGCGGCGCTGCGGCGGGCTCGGCGCGAGCCGGAGATCCCGTAGGCGACGTTCCGCCAGGCCGGCATCCGTGGAAACAGCGCGTAGTCCTGGAAGACGAAGCCGACCCGGCGCCGTTCGACGGCCAACGACCGGCCGGTGCCGGCGTCGAACCACGACTCGCCGCCGAGCGCGACGCGGCCGCGCTGCGGTTGCAGCAGGCCGGCGAGCGCCCGCAGCAGCGTGCTCTTGCCGGCGCCGGAGGGGCCGACGAGCGCCAGGCACTCCCCCGCGCCCGCCTCGATCCGGGCATCGAGGGAGAAGCCGCCCCGAGTCAGGCCAACCTCAGCGACGAGCATCGATCGCCTCCGGCCGGCCGCCGATCAGCTTCACGGCGAGGAGGATGAACGCCGAGACGACGAGCAGCACCGCCGACAACGCCAGCGCCGCGTCGAAGTCGCGAGCGAGGAACGCGAAGATCGCCAGCGGCGCGGTCTCGGTCCTGCCCTCGAGCGACCCCGCGAACATCAGCGTCGCCCCGAACTCGCCGAGCGCCCGTCCCCAGGCCAGCGCCGCCCCCGACGCCAGCCCCGCCCGCGCGCCCGGGATCGCGACCCGCAGGAACGTCCGCCCCTCCCCGGCGCCGAGCGTGCGCGAGGCGTCGATCAGGGATCCCTCGAGCGCCTCGAAGGCGGCGATGGCGCCGCGGACGTAGAACGGCGCGGCGACGAAGGTCAGCGCGACGATCACACCGGCGGTCTGGAGGACGAGCTCGATGCCGGCATCCTCGATCGCGCCGCCGGCGAGTCCGTTCGGCCCGAATGCCGCCAGCAGCGCGATCCCGGCGGCCGCCGGCGGCAGCACGAGCGGCAGCTCGATCAGCGTCACCACGGCCGAGCGGCCGCGGAAGTCGCGGCGGGCGATCAGCCAGGCCGCCGGCGTGCCGACGGCGAGGATCAGCGCCAGCGCCACCAGCGAGGTCCGCAGGCTCAGCCAGAGCGCCTCGGCGGCGCCGCGCTCACCGAGGCTGGAGACGAGGTCGCCCGGCCCGGTCTCGGCGAACAGAGCGATCATCGGCACGACCAGGAAGCCGAGCAGCAGCGCCAACGCCGCCGCCGCGAGGAGCCGGAAGCCGATCGAGCCGCCGCTCGCTGCGCTCATCGCGGCGGCGGCCCGAATCCGGAGTCGCGCAGGATCGCCTGCCCCCTCCCGGCGACGACGCCGGCGACGAACCTCCGCGCCGGCCCGGGATGATCGGCGCCGGTCGTCAAGGCGATGCCGTAGGCGACGTCGGGGCTGGCCCGCGGCGGGATCGCCACCGCCGCGACGGCGCCGTTGGCCGCATCGACGTCGCTGCGGTAGACGAACCCGGCGTCGACGGCGCCCTGGGTGAGCTTGCCGACGATGCCGGCCACGTCGGGCTCGCTGCTGGCGACGTTGGCGAGGATCGCCTCCGACGCCCGCGGCCCGAGCGCGTCGAGCACCTCGCGCGTGTAGATCCCGACCGGGACGTCCGCGTCGCCGATCGCGATCGTCACGCCCGGTCGCTCGAGGTCGGCGACGTCGTCGATCGCCGAGTCAGCCGGCACGCCGACGACGAGCCGGTTCGTCGCGAACGCCCGCGGGCGGCCGAGCAGACCGTCTTCGTGGAGCCCGTCCGGCAGCGCGGTGTTGGCCGCCGCGTAGACGTCGGGGGTGACGCCCTGGCGGATCTGCGCGGCGAGCCCGTCCGAGCCGGCGAACGAGAACTTCACGTCGGCGCCGTCGAAGCGGTCGCCGTAGCGCTCGAAGGCGGGGCCGAGCGACGCCGCGGCGAAGACGACCAGCTCGGGGTCGGAGCCGGCGCTCGGCGAACCGGCGTCACCGGATCCGCAGCCGGCGAGGACGACGGCGCCGAGCGCGAGCGTTGCCGGGACGAGGCGAAACCGCCTCACCCTCCGTCCCCGCGCTGGATCATCACCGAGGTCGCCTTGACGAGCGCCGTCGCCTCGACGCCGACGACGAGGCCGAGCTCCTCGACCGAGTCGCGGGTGATCGCCGCCGTGACCCGGTGCGGGCCGGCCTCGATCTCGACCAGGGCCATGACGCCGTCGACCTCGACCGAGACGACGCGGCCCGGGAAGCGGTTGCGGGTCGAGAGCTCGTCGCCGGTCCGGTGCCGCGACGGCGAGGCGCGCAGCCGCTCGACCTCGCCGACCGGAACCCGGCGGCGGTCGTTGCCGTCGCGGGTCGTCTCGAGCTTGCCGTCGCGGTCCCAGCGGCGCAGGGTGTCGACGCTGACGCCGAGCTGCTTGGCGGCCTCCCCGAGGCTCAGGTCCTCCATCTGCCTAAGCATTGCATAGGCAGAGTGGCGACCCGTCAGCCGGAGCCGATCAGCTCGTAGTCCGCCGGGTCGAGCCGCTCGGTCAGCTCCGAGTACTCGCGCATGTAGCCCGGCCAGTTGGCGACGATCCGGCCGGTCTCGTCCCGGTACCAGGAGTCGCACTCGAGCCAGGCGGTGCCGGAGAACCGCGCCTGGGTCTCGCGGTCGCTCGCCGCCTCGACATCGGGACGGACGGCGATCGCGGCGGCGCCGGCGTCACGAACCCGCTGCAGTGCCTGGCGGATGTAGGCGGCCTGGGCCTCGAGGTAGAAGACGATCGAGCCGCCCGACGTGTTCGTGTTCGGCCCGTACATCAGAAACAGCGACGGGAAGCCCGGCACCGAGACGCCGAGATGGGCGTGGGCGCCTCCCTCCCACTCGTCGCGGAGCCTGCGACCGCCCGCGCCGGTGATCTCCATCGGGAACATGAAGTCGTTGGTCCGGAACCCGGTGCCCCAGATGATGCAGTCGACCTCGTGCTCGCGGCCGTCGCTGGTGCGCAGGCCGGCCGGGATGATCGCGTCGATCGCCTCGCTGACGAGCTCGACGTCGGGACGCTGCAGGGCGGGCAGGAAGTAGGAGCTGAACAGGACCCGCTTGCAGCCGAAGGTGTAGTCGGGCCAGACCTTGCGGCGGACCTCGGGATCGCGGAGCTGCCAGCGCATGAACAGCGTCGAGCGCAGCTTGCCGATCCGACCGAACGTCCGCGGGTTGCGGATCATCGCCGTCAGGCCCTCGCCGTAGTTGAACATGAAGCGGCGCCGAAACGCCTGCAGGCCGGGGATCGAGCGGATCGCGGCGCGGATCGGGCCCGGGTAGGCGCGGTTGCGGCGCGGCATGAACCAGTTGCCGGTCCGCTGGAAGACGACCAGCTCGGCGGCCTGCTCGGCGATCTCGGGAACGAACTGGACGGCGCTCGCGCCGGTGCCGACGACGGCGACGCGCTTGCCGGCGAGGTCGTAGTCGTGGTCCCACCAGGCGGAGTGGAAGCTGTGGCCGGCGAACGTGTCGACCCCCTCGATCCGTGGGTAGGCCTCGCGATGGAGCTGGCCGGTGGCGACGATCACCGCCTCGCTCTCCCAGCTGCGTCCGTCGGCGCTGCGGGTCGTCCAGACGTGGCGATCGTCGTCCCAGCGACACTCGCTGACCTCGACGCCGCAGACGATTCGGCGATCGACGCCGTAGTCGTGGGCAACCTCGCGCAGGTAGTCGAGGATCTCGGCCTGCGACGAGCAGAGCCGCTGCCAGTCGCGCCGCTGCGCGAACGAGTACGAGTAGAGGTGGCTGGGGACGTCGCAGGCGGCGCCCGGATAGTCGTTGTAGAACCAGGTCCCGCCGAGCTCGGGGGCGCGATCGAGCACGGTCACCTCGTCGAAGCCGTGCGCCTGCAGCTCGATGCAGGCGCCGATGCCGCCGAATCCGGCTCCGATCACGACGACGCGGGGACTGCTCATGCCGGAAATCTATTCCCCGAGCGCCCCGGCCCCCACCAACCTCGCCCGAGCACCCCGCCGAGATCCCCCCAAAAACCCCGCCGAGGTCGAGGAAACGGGGAATAGTTGCCCCTTTCCTCGACCTCGGCGGTTGGTTGGGTCCGGGAGGATCCGGGGGTGCGGGTGGTTCGGGGGCGGCGGGGTCAGCCGAGGGTCGCTCCCTTGGCGCGGTTGCAGCCGTCGCAGAGCAGCTGCAGGTTGCCCGGCGCGTCCGATCCGCCGAGGGCGAGCGGGATCACGTGGTCGAACTGGAGCAGCGCCCGCGAGCCGCACTCGACGCAGCGACCGCCGTCGCGTTCGAAGACCGCCAGCCTGACCTCGCGCGGGATCGCCGCCCGCGACGGCGGCCGCCGCGACGCGGCCGTGCGCGCGCTCGAGCCGGCGCCGCTTGAGGGCGAGCCGCTCGTCGGCGAGCGCCTCGACGTCGGCGGGGCCGAGGTCCTCCCGCTCCCACCAGATCCGGTCGCGGTAGAGCCAGTAGCGGCGCTCGCCGAACTCGCCGACCGCGACCGCGATCGTCTCCTGAAGCTCGTCGAGCCGCCGCCACGCCCGGCGGCCGATCGCCGGGCCGATCGCTTCCGCCCCGACGACGAGCCGGTAGTGGCGGCCGACCAGCGACCGCCCCTCCTCGAAGCCCGCGTTGACCGCCTCGTTCAGCATCGGACCGCGAACCTAGGGCGGGTGGCGGATGCATGGGCCGTTCTGGGAGTGAAGTTGCAGCCGGGCGCCGGGGCGCCTAGCCGCCGATCGCGCTCATCGAGCGCGGCGGCGGCCGGAAGCCGGCCTCGCCGACGTGATGCTTGAGCTCCTTGCGCCAGACGGCGTCGCGAACGATCTGCTCGAGCTCGGCGTCGGAGGCGCCGGCGCGCAGCGGCTCGCGGAGGTCGGTCTCGTGGACCGAGAAAAGGCAGGTGCGGAGCTTGCCCTCGGCGGTCAGGCGGAGCCGGTTGCAGTCGGCGCAGAACGGCTCGCTGACCGGGTTGATGAAGCCGATCTCGCCGGCGCCGTCGGCGAAGCGGTAGACGCGGGCGGTCGCCGAGGGCTCGCGCGGCACCTCGACGAGCGGGTGAGTGGGCTCGATCAGCGCCCGGATCTCGGCGCCGGTCAGTACCGAGTCCGGGGTCCAGGCGGCATCGGCGTCGAGCGGCATGAACTCGATGAACCGGACCTGGAAGTCGCTGGTCCGGGCGAAGTCGACGAACGCCCCGACCTCGCGCTCGGTGAAGTCGCGCATCGCGATCGCGTTGACCTTGATCGGCCGGATCCGCTCGTGAGCGGCGATCGCCTCGAGGCCGCGGAGGACCTGGGGGAGCGCGTCGCGGCGGGTGATCTGGAAGAAGCGGTCGCGGGCGAGCGAGTCGATCGAGACGTTGACCCTGCCGATCCCGGCCTCGACGAGGGCGGCGGCGTCACGCTCGAGCAGATAGCCGTTCGTCGTCAGCGAGAGGTCGCCGAGTCCGGGCAGCGCTGCGAGCATCGCGACGAGCCGGGGGAACTCGCGGCGGACGAGGGGCTCGCCGCCGGTCAGCCGGACGTCCTCGATCCCGAGCCGGACGAGCAGCCCGACCAGCCGCTCGATCTCCTCGAACGAGAGCACCTCGGAGCGCTCCAGCCAGGGAAGCCCGTCGGCCGGCATGCAGTACTGACAGCGGAAGTTGCAGCGGTCGGTCACCGAGACGCGGAGATCGGAGATCGATCTCCCGTGGGCGTCGCGCAACGGCTGCCTCGCGTCCTCCATCCCCCCGGATGATCGCGCATCCGGACTCCGGGCTCAGCCCGCCCGCAGCGGCGCCGGCTGATCGGGCGATCGCCAGCGCCCGTAGTCGAGGATCAGATTGCGGCCCGCCCGTGCCCGCACCCGGTCCTCGAACGTCACCGTGCCGTCCTTCGTGTAGCGGGTCATCCGCACCGTGAAGCGCTCGCGCTCGCCGCCGCTGCGCGGCGCGATCTCGAGCAGCCGGCGCTTGCGATGGAGGGTGAAGCCGACGCTGGCGCCGCGATCGATCCCGGCCGGGACGATGTCGAAGTCGTAGTCGGCGCCGGCACCGCTGATGCTCAGCGACATGTCCGGCGACTCGACCCCGTGACGGTCGTTGACGAAGGCCAGCCGGCGGGCGCTCCTGGCGATCAGCAGCCGGTCGCGCTCGCCCCTGCGAATCCCGACCCGGTGCGCCCCGAGCGAGAACCCGGGGCCGATCACGTCGACGCCCTCCTTGGTCCGGCCCCGCAGCGAGGTGCCGCCGAGGGTCACCTCGTAGGGACGGCCACCGGGAAGGTCGATCAGCGGCGGCGGCGAGAACCGCCACGGCCTGACGCCGCCGGTCGCGATCGGCCAGACGCGGGCCCCCTCGATGCCGTTGACGCAGCCGCGGGCACCGCAGCCGGTCGTCCCGGAGCGGTCGCGGACGAACAGCGAGCCGTGACGACCGTCGCGGGCGTCGCCGCGCCAGTGCACCTCGATCCGGCCGCGGCCGCCGCCGGGCGCGCGCCTGCCGACCCCCGACCGCGGCTTGCAGAACGGGCACGGCTGGTGGCCGAGCCCCGTCGTCGGCAACATCAGCCGCAGCGATTCGGTCGCCTTGTCGCCCTTCCAGCGCTGGCCGGGCCCGAGCCGGTAGCTCCACCTCTGGGTCTTCGTGTTGACGTGGATCGCCCGCGTCTGCCCGGGCCGGTTGTTGTCGTAGATCAGGATCCGGAAGCGGCCCTCGCCGCGGCGCTCGATCGCGGTCGGCGTCACCGCGTGGCCGCCGCCGTCGCCGTAGATGACGACCACGAACGGCCCCGCCCCGGCGAGGATTCCCTTGCGCAGGGTCCTCAGGACCTCGGCGGGCGGCCCGACGACATCGCTCTTGCGGACCGAAGGGAGCATCTGAAACGACCACGCGTAGGCGATGTGCGACTGCAGCCCGCCGTTGCCGGGGAACTCGAGGTCGGGGACCGTGGGGCTGCCGTAGCGGACCGGTGTCGGTGGCTCGCCGAGGCCGCGAAACCAGAGCTGGGCGGTCGCCGCCATGCCGACGCAGTGCCCGACCGCCATCTGGCTGTTGGTCGACTGCATCCAGTTCTTCGCGACCGGGGTGAGCTGGCAACGCCCCTTCGCGTTGAAGCTCGCGCAGACCTGGTCGCCGAACAGCTTCCGCATCTCGGCGGCGGTCAGGTCGCGGACGCCCTTGAGGTTCACGTAGTTGGGGAACGAGTAGCCGTTCGCCTTCGAGGTGAAGCCGGTGTCGGCGACGATCCGGCTCGCCGACGCGGCGGCCGGCGCCAGCGTCCCGAGCGCGGCCGCCGTCAGCGCCAGCACCAGCATCCGCAATACGTTTCCTGCCTTCAAGGTCCCTCCCTGCAATGGTCTGTGTGGTCCCTCTCAGACTTCGGCACGGACCGCCGGAGCTTTAGCCCCGGTTGGCCGTGACTGCAACCGCCTCCGCCCGGCTCAGCCGGAGCAGTTGGTGCGGTGCCGCAGTGGCGGGAACGGCAGGTCGGCGACGACCGCGGTCTCCAGGTAGTCGTTCTCGCGGCGGTCCCCCGATCCCGGTGCCAGCGCCGCGCCGATCTCGCGCAGCCTGCCGCGCGGCCCGTCCGGCGCCGCCCACGGCGCCAGCCCGAGGAACTCGCGCTTCGGGCCGGCGTAGACGCGGTAGGCGTCCGGGTCCTCGGGCAGGAAGCGGCGGTTGCCGACGTAGTTGCAGCGGGCTCGCGATCGCCCGGCTCGGCGCGGGCCGCGGAGGCCGCGCTGGGTGATCGCCGTCTGCCCGTCGAACGGCAGATCGGCGAGGTTGCCGACCATGTGCGGCGTCACGTTGTAGTCGAAGTCGACGGTCGGGTCGGCCGCCGCGCGCCACGTCGACGCCATCCACTCCAGCGGCTGCCACTCGCCCGCGGTCGCCCACTGGCCCGGGTTCGCCTCATCCTGCATGACGAGGTTGGTCCCGAGCGCGTCGAGGCAGTACATGTAGTACCTCGACGTGTCCGCGCAGGGGTCGACGCCGGGGCCCGGGCCCTGACCGAACGGGGTCAGGTCGCCGCCGTCGTAGACGAACGCCGGCAGGCTCGTCGCAAACGACATCCTCGCCTTCGTCCCCGGGATCCGGTAGGGCCGGACGTTTTCGATCGCGTCCGGACCAGTGCTCGGTCCCGGGGTCAGGCTGATCACGTTCTCGATGCTCGTCAGCGGCACCTTGCGGTTGCTCGCGACGACGTTGCGCAGCGGCCGCGGCCCGTCGGCGGTGACGTTGCGCGGTCCCCACATGAACGCCTCGTTGTAGACCTCGGGACCGGTCGCGACGTAGGCGCTGCCCGGATCGGCGACGTCGGGATCGGCGAACCGCTCGATCTCGGTCGGGTCGACCGACTCGCGGAACTCCGGCTGATCGTTGGAGCCGAGGATGTAGACGTGGTAGCGGCGAGCGAGGTCGCTGAAGGTCTGCATCCAGCCGCGGGCGAACGTGTCGGTGCCGGCGACGAAGGTCTTCGAGAAGCCCGGCACGCCGTCGAAGCGCTGCGCGTAGGCGGCCTCCTGGTCGGCGTAGGCGGCGTCCAGCGTTCCCAGCGCCACCGCGACGCCGCACGGCGACGGAACCCCCTCGCAGCCGGGGATGGCGCCGGGGTCGGCGAAGATCTTCCGGGTCGGCGCGCCGCGTGAGCCGGTCGCCAGGGTCATCAGTCCGATGTCCTCGTTGAGCGCGACGACGTTCGGCCGGCGCTTCGCCAGGTGAGGCGCGACGTAGTCGCGGATCAGGCACTCGATCTTCGCTCGGAACGACCGGTAGCTGACGACGTTGCGGAGGTCCTGCTTGTACTGCAGGGCGAACACGCGGGGGCCGTTGCCGCGGCGAGCGAGGTTGACGACCGGCCTGGCTCGGTTGTCGGCGCGGAATCGCCTGCAGGTCGCCTTCGCCGGCGGCCTCGGCGCCGCCGGCCGCGGCGGCTCGACCGACTTCGCCGCTCGCCGAGCGGTCAGCGGATCGTTGGCGATCAGCGCGTCGGCACCGGCCAGCGTCGCCGCCTTCACCGGCGCCCGCGCGTCGAAGGTGAACGGAACGACCCGCAGGCCCTTCGCATGCGCGTCGGCGATCAGCTCCGGGCTGACCGGCCATTGCGGCGAGATCCAGTCGATGCCGTTCGCGTCGGCCACCGAGGCTGCGATCGAGTTGACGTTCGCGAAGGTCAGAAACGACGTCTCGCTGGTGGCGAAGTAGGGATCCTCGCCGAAGGCGGCGAGGTTGCCGGGCAGGAAGCTCTGCAGGATCAGGTCGCCGGGCGGGAAACCCGACTTCTTGATCTGGGCTGCGACCCGGAGCGCGAACTCGGGCGGCGATCCGGGGTCGAAGTCGGGATCGGTCGGGTAGTTGTTGATCTCGAGGTTGACCCCGACCCGCCTGCGTTTGGCGAGCCGCAGGGCCTGGATCATCGTCGGCACCTTGGCGCGCCGCTCGTCGCGACGACCGAGATGCCGGGCGAGCTCGTCGGTGCCGATCACGTCGATCTGACAGCCGCTGCGGATCTCGGCCAGGGTCCGCTCGGAGACGAGGCCGGTGCAGTTCGTGGTCCGCTTCAGCGAAGCGTCGTGCATGATCACCGCGCGGCCGTCGGCGGTGACCCGTGTGTCCATCTCGAGCACGAACCCGGCCCTCGCAGCGCTCCGGAACGCCGGCAGCGAGTTCTCCCCGTACGCCGGGCGCAGCTCGCCGTGCACCGTCTTCAGCGGGCCGCCGCGGTGAGCGTGCACGTAGGGGGACGCGGCCGCCGATCCGCCCCAGGCAAGCGCCACGGCGGCCGCTGCAACGGCGGCGGCGATCGCGCGAGCGGCCGGAATCCTCCTCATCACCCTCTCTCCTCCCTCCGGGTCGGCGCGAGTCTAGCCGCCGCCGGGTGGAGCGGCGTCACTTGACGCGGCGCCGGTCGCGGCTAGCTTCCCGGCGATGCTGCTCGCGATCGAGATCGCCCTCGCCCTTGCACTCGTCGCCGCGGTCGCACTGCAGCTCGCCCTGCCGCGGCTGGCGGCGCGGCGGATCGAGCGGCGCCTGACCGAGTCCGGGGGCAGCGCCGCGGTCGCGGTCGCCGCCTTCCCGGCCGTTCGCCTGCTCGGCAACGGCGGCGACCGCCTCGTCGTCCGCGGCGCCGGCCTGACGATCGGTCTCGGCGGCGGCGACCGCCTCGCCGGGCTGGCGGCGCTGGACGGGTTCGCCGCGGTCGACGTCGAGCTCGTCGACCTGCGGGCCGGTCCGTTCGACATCGCCGCGTTCGTGCTCGTCCGCCGTGACTCCGGCCCCTACGCGATGGCCGCCGAGGGGACCATGACCGGCGCCGAGCTGCTCCGTCACGGCGGCGACTGGCTGCTGCCCGCGGTGCCCGGAACCGGGTTGATCGGCACGCTCGCCCGCGGCACGCCGTTGGGATCCCGCCCGGTCCCGCTGGCGCTCGAGATCGAGCTCCACAGCGAGGCGGACGGCCTCCGCGTCGGCGGTGGCGGCGGATCGATCGCCGGCTACCCCGCCGGCCCGATCGCGACGAGCATCGCCGCGGCCGTGGCGCGGCGGCTCGAGATCGTCCCGTAGGAGCGCGCCGGGCGACGGTGAAAACTATTCGGCCGCTGCCGTGTTGCAGGCAACGATGAGAGATTCCGCGAAGATCACCGCCGCCGCAATCGCCGTCCTGCTGACCGGCCTACTGGCGCTGCCCGCCGCCGATGCCGCCAAGCGCAAGCCGATCAAGGGCATCGACGTGTCCCGCTTCCAGGGCAGGATCGCCTGGAACCAGGTCGGCAAGACGAAGATCCGGTTCGCCTTCCTCGCCGCCAGCCGCGGCTCCGGCAGGGACTGCACCGTCGTCCCCGAGGAGTGCGGCCGCGACCCCTTCTACGCCCGCAACTACGAGAAGGCGAAGGAGGCGGGGCTGCGGGTCGGCGCCTACCACCGCGCCTTCGCGGCCGGGCCGGGCCGCGACAACGCCAAGCTCGACGCCCGCAAGGAGGCGAACCGGTTCATCGGCGCCGTCGGCAAGGTCCGCCGCAACGACCTCCGCCCCGTCCTCGACGTCGAGCACCCGTTCAAGCGGCTCGAGGAGCAGACGCTGCGGATCTGGATCCGCACCTGGATGAACAGGGTCGAGAAGAAGCTCGGCGTCAAGCCGCTGGTCTACACGAACAGCTCGAGCTGGCTGGCTACCGGCGACACGACCTGGTTCGCGAACAACGGCTACCCCCTCTGGGTCGCCAACTTCGACGTTCCCCGGCCCAGCGTCCCGGCCCAGAACTGGGCCGGCAAGGGCTGGACCGTCTGGCAGTACACGAGCAGCGGCCGAGCCCGCGGGATCGACGGCGCCGTCGATCGCAACCGGCTCAAGAAGGGTTTCGGCAAGCTCAACCCGCGCTGAGCGCAGACCGCCGCGCCGATCTGGCAAGGTGGGCGGATGAGCAGCAACGAAGAACAGGAGATCCAGGGAGAAGCGATCACCGCCGACGGGCTACGCGAGCTCAAGGCGGAGGTCGAGGAGCTCGAGGGGCCGGGCCGCAAGCAGATGGCGGAGCGGATCAAGGCCGCCCGCGAGCTCGGCGACCTCAAGGAGAACGCCGACTACCACATCGCCAAGGAGGATCAGGCGCACCTCGAGACGAAGATCAAGCGGCTGCGGATGCGCCTCCGCGACGCGGTCGTCGTCGAGGTCGGCGATGATCCCGACACCTTCGCCTTCGGCCGTACCGCGGAGGTGCGTGACGACTCCGGCGACACCCACACCTGGACCCTGGTCGGCCCGACCGAGGCGGACACGAACGCGGGCCGGCTGTCGGCCGAGTCCCCGGTCGGCCAGGCGCTCCGCGACGGCACGGTCGGAGCGGAGATCGTCGTCGAGACCCCGCGCGGGAACCGGACGTTCACGATCAGCAAGCTCGTCGGCTGAACGCGGCGGGTCCGCGGCGGCGCCGATGAGGATCCAGCTCGTCACGCAGATGTGGCCGAGCCCGGAGAACCCGGACCTCGGCAGCTTCCTGGTCCCGCTCGCCGCCGAGTTCGAGCGCCGTGGGCACGAGGTCGAGGTCACGGCGATCAGCCGCCGCGGCGGCGCGCCGACGAAGTACGCGAGCCTGGTCGCGAAGTCGGTCGCGGCGGCGCGACGGAGCCGGCCCGACGTCGTCTTCGCCCACTTCCTGTTTCCCGCCGGGGCCGCCGGCGCGGCGGCGGCGATCGCCGGGCGCTGCCCGCTCGTCGTCATGGCGCACGGCACCGACGTCGACAACCTCGGGCGGATCAGGGGGGTGCGGGCGGCGACGGCGCGGGTCATCGCCCGCTCCACGGCGGTGATCTCGAACTCGCGCTGGCTGGCCGGGCGCCTCACCGCGTCGATTCCCGCCGCGGCGGCGAAGATCGAGATCGCCGACTGCGGCATCGACCTCGAGGCCTTCGCCCCCGCCGCCGCAGGGCCGGCTCGCGAGCGGCTCGGCTGGGACGGCGAAGGGCCGGCGTTCCTCTGCGTCGGATCGCTGATCGAGCGCAAGAACGTGATCCCGCTCGCCGATGCCTTCGCGGCGCTCGGTCGCGGCCGGCTGGCGTTCGTCGGCGACGGTCCGCTGCGCCCGCAGCTCGAGGGGCGGCCCGGGGTCCGGGTCGTCGGCCGAATCCCGCAGCGCGACGTGCCGGAATGGGTCGCGGCCTGTGACGTGCTCTGTCAGCCCTCGCAGATCGAGCCGTTCGGGCAGGCGGCGCTGGAGGGAATGGCGATGGAGCGGTCGGTGATCGCGACGACCAACGGCGGTCCGCCGGAGTTCGTGCCGCCCGAGGCCGGCGTGCTCGTCGATCCCGACGACGAGTCGGCGCTGGCGGCAGCGCTCGAGCGCGCCGCGGCGATGCCGGCGCCCAACCACGCCGCCCGCGAGGCGGCGCGACTGCACGACGTCAGGACCGAGGCGGCGAAGATGCTCGCCGTGCTCGAGCGCGCGGCCGGCCGCTGATCTCGCCCCGGGTACGGGGGCGGGCCCGGCTCAGTAGCGCTGGTCGGGCGGGTAGCGCGGGTCGGGCGGATCGCCGCCGCCACGGCGGGAAAAGCCGAACGCATAGACCGCTCCGACGACGAAGGCGATCAGGCCGACGATCATCAGGATCAGGCCGACGACGGTGAGGTCGACGGCGCTCCACTCGTCCTTGACCGCATAGCGGAGGATCGCTCCGATCGCGATCAGAAGCAGGCCCATTCCCATCGTCATGTCGTCTACCTCCCGGTCGCGTGGTGCCGTCTGCCCCGGGCAGGCTACCCGGATCGGAAGACGGGAAACGACGGTCGATCCGGGAGGCGGCGGCGGTCAGGCCCGCGAGGCGGCCGGCGCGCGGGAGGCCTCGGCGGCGTCGCGGGCCGCCTCGAGCAGGGCGCCGACGAGGACGAGGGCGCCAGATCCGACCCCGAACGTCCAGTAGCGCCGGAACCATCGCCGCGCTCTGGCGTCGGTGGTTGCCGTGCGCATCGTCGCCCGCAGCTGGGTGCGGTCGCCGCCGAGCGGCTCGGCGGCGAGGCAATAGACGGTCTTCGCCCAGCCGGCCGCCGCGAACCCGGTGAACTCGGCGGGTTCCACCCGCGCGTACTCGATCACCGGCTTCCAGAAGCGGCCGACGAGGCCGAGCGCCAGCTCGCTCCCCTCGCGCTCGCCGAGCGTCACCCAGTCGCCGTCGGCGACCGGCTCGCCCGCAGCCATCGCCCGCAGGCTGAGCGCCTCGGGCCCCGCCGGCAACCCGCTTCCGCCGAGCAGCCCTGCCGCGATCTCGGGCAGCGCCCTGGCGGCGCCGAGGACGGCGACGAGCGGCCGCCGCCTGCCGAGGGCGATCATGTCGACGTCGAGCAGCGCCGCCCAGCTCGTCGCCGCGTCGGCGGCGACGGTGCAGGCGACGCTGTCGGAGAAGTCGAACTCGGGCAGGAACCGCTGCTCGAGGGGCACCCTCTCCGTCATCGGCTCCGCCGGCTCAGGGGCGGAGCCGGAACGGCGGGTACTCGTCGGTGACCAGCGCGAGCGCGTACCCGATCACGCGGTTGTGCCAGCGCAGGACGCCCTCGACGTAGTCGAACAGACCGCGCGGGTAGCGACCGGTGAAGAGGATCGCGAACCAGGCGATGACGACGGCGAAGAAGACGCCGATGTTGAGGAAGAACAGGACGATGTAGTGCGGGATCGCGAGCAGCCACTTGACGAGCGGCATGCCGCGGCTGAGGTCGCTTTCGACGTCGGGGTAGGCGTACTGGAGATGGACGCCCTGCTCGTCGTCGGTCGCCGGATAGCGGTCGTCCATCAGCAGGGCGTAGACGCCGATCCGGTTGACGAAGCTCTGCAGCTGCAGGTTCCAGTCGAACCACCAGCGCGGGTACTTCTCGCGGAACAGGATCATCAGCAGCACCGGGATGAACAGCAGGCCGACGCCGCTGACCGCGATCGTCACCGTCGTGTCGCCGACCCCGTCGTAGGACTCCGAAAAGCCCGTGATCGTCGCCAGCAGGATCGCGATCGGGATCACCATGATGATCCGGAAGAAGCTGGTCAGCCGATCGAGGGCGCGCTCCGGATAGTCGACCGCGAAGGTCACCGGGTACTCGTTCATGTGTCCACTCCTCCCCATTCGGGGCGCTCGCATTGCACTGGCACGGTCAAGCTTCCAAGCGGACGCCCGTTTTCCTTCAGTAGCGAGTACCGAGCCGACCGGGCCGTGAGTTCCGATGGACCGCCCATCCGCGGCTCCTAGGTTGACCTCATGAGCACCGAAACCGACCCCACCAGCCCCGAGCGAACGCTCCCCGACTGGCTCTCGGGCCGCTACGTCGAGGACTTCGCCAACGTCGGCATCCTCAGCTGCCCCGCCGAGGCACCGCTCGAGGAGGTCGCCTGGATGATGGCCGACAACCGCGTCCACGCGGTCGTCGTCGACAACGAGAGCGACGACCCGCCGGTGATCGCCGACACCGACCTGATCGCCGCCGCGAGCTCCGGGCACTTCGACGAGCTCTGCGCCCTCGACGTCGCCGGCACCGAGGCGGTCAGCGTCAGCCGCGAGGACACGCTCGAGCGCGCCACCCAGCTGCTCGCCGAGCACGGCGTCGCCCACCTCGTCGTCCGTGACAACCGCTGGAGCCCGGTCGGCATCCTCTCGACCCTCGACATCGCCCGGGCGATCTCGGGCCGGTAGGCCCCGCCGGGCCGCCGCCGGCGGCGGCCGCGGAAAAACGGACGCATGAGGTCCGGAATCTGCGGCCGGCGGCTTCGACGGCGGCCGCCCTTCGTCATCCTCGGCAATGATGTCCCGATTCGACGTCCTCAATCCGCAGCCGGGCCCGGCCGGGCCGGAGCCGGTCGAGCTGTCCCGGGCGATCCTCGAATCGGCGCGCTCGGCGGCGAGCGGACGGGCGGACGGCTCGCGGTCGCCGAGCTCACGGCTGCACGCGGTCGATCCGGCCGCGATCGGCGGCGATCGAGCGCGGATCGCCTTCTGGCTCAACCTCTACAACGCCCTGCTGCTCGAGCGCCTGGCCCGCGATCCGATCGCCGGCAGCATGCTCCGCCGTCCGCGGCTGTTCAGCCGCACCGCCTACGCGGTCGGCGGCCGGCCGTACTCGCTGAACCTGATCGAGCACGGGATCCTCCGCCGCAACCGCCGCCCCCCCTATCACCCGCGGCGACCGCTGCGCCGCGGCGATCCGCGCCTGGGGGCGCTGCCCTCGCGCCTCGACCCGCGGATCCACTTCGCCCTCAACTGCGGAGCCCGCTCCTGTCCGCCGATCCGGCCCTACGCGCCGGCGACGCTCGACGAGGATCTCGAGGCGGCGACCGCCGCCTATCTGGCCGCCGAGAGCGAGGTCGCCGCCGACGGCCGGGCGGTCGTCCTGCCGCAGCTGATGCGCCTCTACCGGCGCGACTTCGGCGGCCGCGAGGCTCAGCTCGCCTTCACGGCGGTGCGGCTGTCGCTGCCGGATCCGGCCGGCGGCGCGCCCGGCCCGCGCGTCTCCTACGGGCGCTTCGACTGGACCGCCGCCCCGCAGCGGCGTAGGTAGAAGCACCGGTTGTCGAGCGGGCCGGCCGCTGGCAGGGTTGGCGGGTGCCAACCGACGGCCCGGCCAGCGACGAGCGCGTCCCGGAGCTCGATCCGGAGGAGAACCTCGACCACCTGATCCGCGACCTGGCGACGACCCCGGCCGGCCTCGGACGGCGCGAGGCGGCCCGCCGCCTCGAACAGCACGGGCCGAACGTGATCGAGCGCCGCGCCGGGGTGAGCCGAGCGACCGAGCTGCTCCGCCAGTTCACCCACCCGCTCGCGCTGCTGCTCTGGGCTGCCGCCGTCCTCGCCCTCGTCGCCGCGATACCGGTGCTGGCCGCGGCGATCGTCGCCGTGATCGTGCTCAACGCCCTGTTCGCGTTCTTCCAGGAGGTGCAGGCGGAGCGCGCGACCGAGGCGCTGCGCGAATACCTCCCCCCGGTCGCCCGGGTCCGCCGCGACGGTGAGGACGCCGAGATCGCCGCCGCCGAGCTCGTTCCCGGCGACCTGATCCTGCTCGGTGAGGGCGACCGGCTGTCGGCCGACGCGCGGCTGATCGGCGGCTCGCTCGAGGTCGACATGTCGCCGCTGACCGGCGAGTCGCAGCCGCAGGCCCGATCGAGCGTGCGGGACCGGGCGGCGCGGTCCCCGCTCGAGGCCGAAGATCTCGTCTTCAGCGGAACCCTGTGCACTGCCGGGGAGGCGACGGCGATCGTCTACGCGACCGGGATGGCGACCCAGCTGGGCCGGATCGCGGCGCTCTCGCAGCGGGTCCGCTCCGAGCTCAGCCCGCTGCAGGTGCAGGTCAACTCGGCGGCGAAGCTGATCGCCCTGATCGCGATCGCCGCCGGCGCGATCTTCCTGCTGATCGGAATCACGATCGCCGGGCTGCCGCTCGGCGACGCCCTCACCTTCGCGATCGGGCTGCTCGTCGCCAACGTGCCCGAGGGCCTGCTGCCGACGATCACCCTGGCGCTCGCCGTCGGCGTCAGGCGGATGGCCAAGCGCCGGGCCCTCGTCAAACGGCTCACCGCGGTCGAGACGCTCGGCTCGACCGACGTCATCTGCACCGACAAGACCGGAACGCTGACCGAGGGGAGGATGACCGTTCGCCACCTGTTCGCCGGGGCGGACGAGGCCGGCGCGGCGCCCGCTGCCGGCGGCGATCCGGCCGCGGCCCTGGTCGAGGCCGTCGCCTGCTGCAACAACGCCTCCGCGCGCCGCCTGCCCGAGGGCGGCTGGGAGCTCGGCGGCGACCCGACCGAGGCGGCCCTGCTCGTCGCCGCGGCGGCGCGCGGCTACGACGTCGAGGCCGCCCAGCGCCGGCGCGACGAGCGGCGGGTGCGGCTCCTCTCCTTCGACGCCCGCCTGAAGCGGATGTCTACCGTCGACCGCAGCGGCGGCGGTCTCCGGGTCCACTCGAAGGGAGCCCCGCTGGAGCTGCTCGAGCGCTGCACGCGGATCGAAACCGGCGGGCGGGTCCGCGAGCTCGGCGACGATGACCGCCGGCGGATCCGCCGGCGGTTCGAGGAGTACGCCTCGGGCGGGCTGCGGGTCCTCGGCGTCGCCTCGCGCTCGCTCGCCGAGGCAGCCGCGGACGGCGACCGCGCCGATATCGAGTCGGGGCTGACCTTCCTGGGACTGACCGCACTCGAGGACCCGCCCCGCGAGGACGTCGCCGCCGCCGTCGCCAGCTGCCGCGGCGCCGGGATCCGGATCATCGTCGTCACCGGCGATCACGGCCTGACCGCCGCCGCCGTCGCCCGCCAGGTCGGCATCGTCACCGGCCGGGCCAGGGTCGTCGCCGGCCGCGAGATCGAGGCGATGACCGACGCCGAGCTCGACGTCCTGCTCGGCGGCGACGAGGAGCTGGTGATCGCCCGCAGCAACCCGGAGACGAAGCTGCATCTCGTCGACGCGCTTCGCGAACGCGGCCACACCGTCGCGATGACCGGCGACGGCGTCAACGACGCGCCGGCCCTGCAGCGCGCCGACATCGGCGTCGCGATGGGGATGAGCGGGACCGAGGTCGCCCGCGAAGCGGCGACGATGGTGCTGACCGACGACAGCTTCGCCTCGATCGTCCACGCCGTCGAGGAGGGGCGGGTCGTCTACGACAACATCCGCAAGTTCGTCACCTACATCTTCGCCCACTCGACCCCCGAGGTCGTCCCGTTCCTGATCTTCGCGCTGTCGGGCGGCGCGGTGCCGCTGCCGCTGACGGCGCTGCAGATCCTCGCCATCGACCTCGGGACCGAGACGCTGCCGGCGCTCGCGCTCGGTCGCGAGCCGGCCGAACCCGGCATCATGCGGCGGCCGCCGCGCCCCCGCGCCAGCGGCATCATCGAGCGTTCGATGCTGACCCGCGCCTGGATCTGGCTGGGGATGCTCGAGGCGGTGCTGGTGACCGGCGGCTTCTTCTACGTACTGCTGGCGGCCGGCTGGTCGCCGGGCGACGCCACCGGCACCGGGTCGGCCCTCCACGACGCCTACCTGGCCGCGACGACGATGACCTTCGCCGGGATCACGGCCTGTCAGGTGGGCACGGCGTTCGCGACCCGGACGACGGACTCGTCGCTGCGCGAGATCGGCATCTTCTCCAACCGGCTGCTGCTCTGGGGCATCGCCTTCGAGCTCGCCTTCGCGGCGGCGCTGATCTATCTGCCGCCGCTGCAGTCGCTGTTCGCGACCGGGCCGCTGGGGGCGACGGAGATCGCGATCCTCGCCACGTTCCCGTTCGTCGTCTGGGGCTCCGACGAGCTGCGGCGCTGGATCCGCCGGCGGCGGATCAGCGACCGAGCGTCCTCAGGAACTCCCGAGCCGCGACCGAAAGGCCGCTGAGCAGCTGCCGGACGTCGGCGATGCCGGCGCGGAGCTCGGCATCGCCGGCCTCGACCGGCAGCATCGAATCCTGCAGCTCGGCGAGGATCAGGTCGGCCTCGCCGGCCGCGGCGACGGCCCGCTCGACGAACGACTTGACGCCCTGGGAGGGGCGGCCCGCCGGCGGTGACTCGGACTGCCCGGACTCGAACCCGGTTCGTTCGGCGAACTGCGAGCGGGTGCGCTTGCAACGCCCGAACGCCTTTTGGACGGGGGCGAACAGCGCCGCCTCGAGCCGGTCGGCCGGGTTGATCGTGAGCAGCTCGTAGGCCGCGCTCAGGCAGGCGCTCGCGAGCGCCAGCTGATCGATCGCCGCGGCGAGGTCGCCGAGAATCCGCTCCCTCGATTCGTGCAGGGTGATCGCCACGGGACGAGACTAGTGGGCGCGGAAAGCGGTCAGGTCCGGAAGCTCTCGACGAGCCGCTGCAATCCGAGCGCGAACAGCTCCTCGTCGCGATCGGGGTCGGTCACCGAGACGGCGACGAGGTCGTCGATCTCCAGCCGCGTCCCTTCGCTCGCGCCCGGCCGGCCCGGCGCCGGCTTCGACTCGAAGCGCCCCGCCGGGTACTCGCGGCTGGCATCGGCGGCCAGCTGATCGTTGGCCGTCTTGCGGGCGGCGGCGAAGACGACGGCGCCGATCATGAACGACGAGTAGGTGTGAAACCCGGTCGCGGCGTCCTCGCCGTCGAGCCCGAGCCGCTCGAACAGCGTGCCCATCAACCCGAGCGCACGGGACGTGAACTCGTTCGATTCCGGCGTCGCCGCCATGTAGGAGGCGAGGCGGTTGTGGGCGAGCCAGGCCCGACGGGTCGCGAGGCCGGTCGCGACCAGCACCTCCTCGGGGTCCGCCTCGAGCGGGCGCGGCACCTGCTCGAGGAGTGTCGCGGTCGCCTCGCTCCAGACCGTCTCGACGGCGGCCTGGACGATCGCCGCGCGGGACGGAAAGTGGTGGTAGATGGCCGACGGCGCCACCCGCAACGCCGTTGCGAGGCTGCGGATCGTCGGTTCGCCGGGCTCCTCGTCGAATTGTCGCAGCGCCTCGGCGGCGATCTCGGTCGGCGTCAGATGAGTGTCGCGGTTCTCCGCGAGCCTGGTCATGGCGTTCGGATCCCCTTTCGCGCCGGGTGGGAAGCTACCGGACGCCTCTCGCTTCGGGCGACGGCTCTCCCGCAATCGGTTGCATCGGGACAGCTCGGAGCAGGGACAATGCCCTGATCGCACCGATGCCGACCCGAGCGAACCGCCAGCCCGAGATCCACCTCAGCTACCGCGCGGGATGGCTGCGGGCGGCGATCCTCGGCGCCAACGACGGCATCGTCTCGACCGCGAGCCTCGTTCTCGGAGTCGCCGCCGCGGGAGCATCCGGGAGCGCGATCGTCACCGCCGGAGTCGCCGGCCTCACCGCGGGCGCCCTCTCGATGGCAGCCGGCGAGTACGTCTCGGTGAGCTCCCAGCGCGACTCCGAGCGGGCCGACCTGCGGCTCGAGCGGACCGAGCTGAGCAGCGATCCGGCCGGCGAGCTCCGCGAGCTGACCGCCATCTACGAGAGCCGCGGCGTGCCGCCCGTACTCGCGGTCCAGGTCGCCGAGTCGCTGACCGAGCGCGACGCGCTGCAGGCCCACGCGCGCGACGAGCTCGGGCTGACGGAGGAGCGGCAGGCGCGCCCCTTTCAGGCGGCCTGGGCCTCCGCCCTCTCGTTCTCGGCCGGCGCCGTCCTGCCGGTCGTCGCGGTCGCTGCCGCCCCGGCATCGGTCCGGATCGCGGTTTGCGTGGCGGTGACGATCGCGGCGCTCGCCGTGCTCGGCTACACCGGCGCCCGGCTCGGCGGCGGCGCCCGGCCGACCGCCACCGCCCGGGTCGTCGTCTGGGGCATCGTCGCGATGGCGGTCACCTCAGCGATCGGGGCGCTGGTCGGCGCCGCGGTCTGAGCGTCGCTCAGCGAAGGATCTCGACCAGCAGCACCCAGGCGTTGGCGACGCCGCCGAGCACGGCGATGATGATCCCGCCGAGAACCCAGTAGAGGCCGCCGCCCGACTCGGCGATCAGGCTGGCGCCGCCGATGACGAATGCGAGCAATCCCGGCGCCGACGTCGTCACCCGGGCATACAGGCGAGCCTCGCCGCGGCCGCTGGCGCGAACGCTCGCCCGGATCGCCAGAGCCACCCCGAGCAGCGCCAGCAACCCGAAGCCGAGCAGCTCGATGCCGAGTGCGGTCGCCGACTGCCCCGGCGCGAGACCGAAGATCGAGACGATCGTGACCGCAAGCAGCAGCGCCAAGGTCTCGAGCGCCCGCTCGGGCAGCCCCGCAAAGCTGAGGATCCGGTCGAGGTTGATCGAGACGGCGACGAAGACGAGTCCGGTCAGAGCCGCCGAAGCGCCGGCGGTGGCGACGAACAGATCGCTCCATTCGGCAGCGGAGTAGGCGGACATGGCGCGATGTTATGCCGACGCCGGCGAACGATGCGGCGAACCGGCGAGCGTCGCCAGCCGCAGCCCCTAAGATCGTTGTGGCGATGGTAGGAACGAATCGAGCCATGGCCCTTGCCGCGACCGTGCTCGCCGCCGCCGCGGCGGCGCTGCTGCTGCCTCCCGTCGGAGCGGACGCCAAGCCCCGCTCGAAGCCGTTCTTCGGCGTCCATGTCCGCTCGATCGCCGGCGGCGACTACCGGCGGATGCGGGACGCCAACGTCGGTCTGGTCCGGACCGGCTTTCCGATCGCCACCGTCAGGACCGAGGCCGGCGCTCCCTACGACTGGCAGTGGTTCGACCGGACGGTCATGGGGACGGCGCGGCACGGAATCGACCTGCTGCCGGTCGTCTACGGCGTACCGCCGTGGCTCCCCGGCGGTCTCGGGACGATCGTCGGCGATCCGTTCGACCTGGCATGGCAGGACTACCTGAGGGCCCTCGTCGAACGCTACGGCGTCGGCGGCGACTTCTGGGCCGAGCATCCCGGCGTCCCCTACAGGCCGGTGCGGAGCTGGCAGATCTGGAACGAGCCGAACTCGTTCGTCAACTGGCGCGATCCCGATCCCCGAGAATACGGGCGGTTCCTGGCCCGATCGGCGCGAACCGTCCACAGGGCCGATCCATCGGCGCACGTCATCGGCGCCGGCATCGTCGCCCAGCCGATCAACGGCTCGGCCCCCGTGGGTGCCCCCTACCTGCGCGAGATGCTGCGGCTGCGCTCGGTCCGGCGCGGGGTCGATGCGATCGCGATCCACCCCTACACGAAGACGGTCACGAAGGCGAAGCAGCTGATCAAGCGGACCCGCAGGGTGATGGACCGGGCCGGGCTGGCGCAGACGCCGATCTGGGTCACCGAGATCGGCTGGGGCTCGACCGACCCGGTCAAGAGGCCGCGACGGTCCCGCGCCGGCGCAAAGCGGCGCTGGGCGATGACCCCGGCGAAGCAGCAGCGCAGGCTCCGCGACGCATTCGAGATGGGCCTCAAGCAGCGCAAGCGGCTCGGGATCAGGCGGATGGTCTGGTACCAGTGGCAGGACGGCGAGGACGGCGCCTGTGGATGGTGCGCCACATCCGGGCTGCTGCACAGCGACGACGTCGCCAAGCCGCTGCTGAGGGTGTTCCGCCGGGTCGCAGGCCGCTGACCGAGTCCCCCTGAAAGGCCGCGGTCACCCCGTTTCGGGCCGCCGTCTCGTCGTCGGCGCCGTGAGCCCGCTCCGCTTCGCCGCGTTCTGAGCCGGGATCCGGATCGTCACCGCGGCGCCGCCGCCGCGAGCGGCCCCGGCCGATGCGGTGCCGCCGTGAGCCTCGGCGACGGCCCGGACGATCGCCAGGCCCAGGCCGGTGCCGGAGCTGGTGCGGCCCGTCTCCGCCCGGGCGAAGCGGGCGAAGGCGCGATCAGCAAAATCAGCGGGGAAACCCGGCCCCTGATCGGAGACGGCGATCGCCAGCCACTCGCCGTCGGCGCCGGCGCTGAGCCGGATCGTTCCGGCGCCGTGTCGCAGAGCGTTGTCGACGAGGTTTCCGAGCACCGATTCGATCCGATCCGCATCGAGGCTCCAGGTCAGCCCTGCGTTCGCCTCGACCTCGATCGCACGATCCTCGGCCGCCGCCGCGGCGGCAAAGCGTGCCGCCGTGCGAGCCAGCAGCTCGACGACCGCGACCGGGCGCGGCTCGATCGCCGGCTGTGCCGCGTCGGATCGGGCGAGGGTGAGCAGGTCCTCGGCGAGCCGCTGCAGCCGTCCGGCCTCCTCGATCGCCGACCGCATCGCCGCCCGGGCCTCCCCGGCACTCCGATCCGGTCGCATGCCGAGCTCGAGCTCGCCGCGAAGGATCGCAATCGGGGTCCGCAGCTCATGACCGGCGTCGGCGACGAACGCCCGCTCGCGCTCGATCGAAGCCTCGATCCGGATCAGCATCTCGTTCAGCGTCCGCCCCAGCCTGCCGATCTCGTCGTCGGCGGCGGGAAGCGGCAGCCGCTCGCCGCTGCGTTCGAGCGTGATCCGGGCCGCTCCGGCGCTCATCGCCTCGACCGGGCGCAGGGCCAGGGTGGCGAGCGCGTAGCCGAGCGCCGACGCGATCAGCAACGCGATCGGGGCACCGATCGCGAAGGTCGTCACCAGCGCGGCGAGGCTCTCGGCTCGGTCCCCGGTCGAGGCGCCCGTGACGACGACGAACCGGCTGTCCCCGCTCTGCACCGGCCTCGCCAGTAGGCGAGCCGCTCCCTCGATCCCGGCGACCTGCGGGACGTCGAAGTAGGTGAGCCCGGCGCGGGCGGCGGCGAGCTGGCCGGCGCTGAGCGGCGATGAGGTCTTCAACGCCTCCGAGGAGGCCACGACCGTCCCGTCCGCACGCAGCACCGCCGAGAGAACGTCCTCGGCGCCTTCGCCGCGCGAGCCTCCGAGCCGGACCTGATCGGCGCCCGCGATCTGCACCTGCCGGGCGAGGTCGTCGACCCGGGTCCGCAGCGTGTCGTCGATCGAGCTGCCGAGATCGTCGGCGACGCGGACGTAGACGAACGCTCCCGCCAGCCCGAGGACGACCGCCATCGCGAACGCGAAGGCGATCGTCAGCCGCAGGCGGATCGGCATTCGGGTCAGGGGGCCGATGACTCACGCATCCTGTAGCCGGCGCCGCGGACGGTCTCGATCGAACTGCGACCGAACGGCCGGTCGACCTTCTCGCGGAGATAGCGGACGTATACGTCGACGACGTTCGATCGGTTCTCGTATTCGTAGTCCCAGGCGTGCTCGAGCAGCTGCAGCCGGCTCAGCACCTCGCCGGGGTGTCGCATGAAGGTCTCGAGCAACGCGAACTCCTTCGCGGAGAGATCGATCGCGACCTCGCCGCGGCGCACCCGCCGGCGGGCCGGATCGAGCTCGAGGTCGTCGACCCGCAGCATCGCCGGGCGCTCGGCGACGCCGCGGCGGAACAGGGCCCTGATCCGGGCCGAGAGCTCGGCGAAAGAGAACGGCTTCGCGAGGTAGTCGTCGGCGCCACCGTCGAGGCCTTCGACTCGGTCCTCGACCGAATCGCGGGCGGTGAGCATCAGGATCGGCGACCAAACCTGGTCGGCTCGGAGCTTTCTGCAGGTCTCGAACCCGTCGATGCCGGGGAGCATCACGTCGAGGACGATCGCGTCGTAGGGGGTGCTGCCGGCCATCCACAGAGCGTCCTCGCCGGTCGCGCAGACGTCCGTCGCGAAGCCCTCGTCGCGGAGGCCGCGCTGCAGCAGTCGCGACATCTTCGGTTGATCTTCGACGACCAGAACGCGCACCTGGTTCCGATTATGGACCGGCTAGATGAGAACCGGATGAGAGCCGCGGTTCGCCGGATGATGAGCCGCGGAGCGACTGCGGCGGCGTCCTACCGGCCCGGGTGGAAGCTGATCAGCTCGTCGCGATCGGACCGACCCGACGCGGTCAGCTCGAGGACCGGCCCGACGCCCGGTGCGTAGAGCTTGAACTCGAGGGCCTTCGGCTCGATTGGCGACCCGCGCTCAGCGCCGATCGGCCCGCAGCCTGGTGACCTCGAGGTAGCCGCGGTCGAGGATCCGCACCGGCGGGTAGGAACCGCGGGCCTGGATCAGCTTCGGAAACCCGCGGGAGACGAGGTTCACGTAGAGCGGCTTGGCATGGCCGGACCTGGTCTTGGCGACCCTCTGGATCCTCGCCATGCCGGCCTTGACACCGACGCAGGGTGAGCTGAAGGCGCTCGGCCCGAGCGTGCAGTTGAAGCCGTTCGTCTCGGTCACGGTGCCGACCCGCGAGGCGTTGCGGCGCCCGACCGGGTTCGGCCTGGTGGAGGTCGGCCGGGTGCTGATCACGATCTGATCGGAGATGAAATAGGGGAAGCGCTGGATCCTGCTCACCTGGCGGGAGCGGACGATCAGCACGTCGCGCTTGCGAAGGTTGCCGATCCGCTGCGAGTAGACGACCCGCTTGCCGCTCTCGAACGCCGCCGGCAGGCTCTTCGCACGGCGCCGCCGGGTCCGGTACCGCTCGACCTCGAGGCCGCCGAACGAGACGGCCGCGCTCAACCGCGCCTTGCCACCCTCGATGCTGCCGTCCGGCTGGTCGGAGCCGACGACGACGAACTGGTTCGAGCGGGCCTTCTTGTGCGAGGCATCGACCAGCAGGTTCAGCCGGCAGCCACTCGGGCGGCAGGGAAGGTCGGCGATCCTGCCGACCTCGAACGAGCCCCCCTTGATGACCAGCGGACAGTGGTGGTTGCGGTTCGGCCGGGTCTGCTCGCAACTCAAAGTCGCGGTCCGCGAGACGGTGACCGTCTTCGCGCGGCTGCTCGCGCGGGGATCGCCGGCAAGCACGACCCGGGCCCTGAGATGGGGGCTGAACTTGTAGCTGCGACCGATGCAGCGGGCGATCTGCTGCACGCACGTCGTCGTCAGCGCCACCTCTCCGTTCAGCGTGATCCGCGATCCCGAGCGCAGCTTCGGCAGCCGGACCGACAGCACCGACTTCGTCTGCTTGCCCGCCCGCGATGCGATCGGCACGGTCTCCCGCAGCTCGGCCCGCTTGCCGGTGATCGCGGTCCTGACCGAGGGAATCGAACCCTGAAACGGTCGCGCCTCGGCGGCCGTGGCGGCGACGAGGAAGACGCCGGCGACGGCTACCAGCAGCGCCGCGCCCCGGGCGATGGCGGCGCTCGTCGCTCCGGGGCTCACCTCAGTCGAAGGTACGGTCGCCGCCGAGCAGGCTCATCGCCTCCGGCTTGCGCGGCAGGATCCGCTCGTAGGAGATCGTGCCGGTCGCCTCGGCATGCACGCAGAGGCGCGAGCCGGAAGGGCGCTCGCGTTCCCAGACCGGGGTCACGTTCTCGAACCCGCAGAGACGGAGCAGCTCGAAGACGGCGGACCGGTTCGGCACCCACCAGTTCGAGAGGTTGGCGTCGTCGTGGTCGCCGGTCTTCAGCATCAACAGCGGTTCCTCGATTCCGACGTCGCGGGTGGCGGTCTCGAGCACCAGCAGCCCGCTCGTCACCTTGCGGAGCCTGAGCAGCAGCGAGACGACGTTCTCGACGTGGTAGAGCACCCCCGAGCAGACGACGACGTCGTAGCGGTCGAGCTCGAGCCACTTCTCCGAGAAGATGTCCATCTGCACGAACTCGAAGCCGAACTTGTCGACGTTCTTGCGGAGCTCGTCGGAGGTGCAGAGATCGAGTCCGACGACGTGCTCGGCGTTGCGCCGGGTCGCCTCGGCGCAGTTGACGCCCTCCCAGCAGCCGACGTCGATGAACGACTTGCCGGTCATGTCGTCGGGCAGCGCGTAGCGCTCCCACTTGTTGCGGTCCCGGGGCGGGTCGTTGCGCTCCTTGATCGCGCGAACGAACCGCGGGATGCGCAGCAGCGGTCGTCCGTCCGGCCGGGTCGGAAATCTCGCCATCGGGCCGCACCCTAGCCCACCGCTGCGGCGGAACCTGCTGTAACCATAGGTTGCACTGTTGGTTGTTCGAGTGGTACGCTCGCTCCGTGTCCTCGACGAAGCGAAACGGACGAAGCCCGACCCGGCGCGAGCGCCGTCGCGCTCGCGAGCGAGTGATCGTGGCGACGACCCGGGCGCTCTTCGACGAGCGGGGTCGGCGGGACGCTCCGGTCGACGAGATCGCCCGCGCCGCGAAGATGAACAAGGCGCTGATCTACCGCGCCTTCGATTCGAAGGAGGAGATCTTCGTCCTCACCGTCGCCGACTACCTCGCCGAGCTCGAGGCCCGCGGCGCCGATCTGCCCGAGCCCGACGATCCGATCGTCGCGCTGCGCGAGACCTGCGAGCGCTACGCCGGCTTCTGCCTCGACTACCCCGCCTTCCTCGACTCCGCCCTGGCGCTGATGCAGCGCCCGTCCGCCGACCTGCGAGGCCACGTCTCGGGCGCGGTTCTGTTCCGGCTCGGCCGGGCGATGGCCGCCACGCTCGGGCCGCTGGAGCGGATCCTCGCCGGCGGTGCCGAACGCGGCGTCTTCGCGGTCGAGGACCCCGACTTCACCGCCAACAGGATCTACGCCCAGGTGCTCGGCACGATGCATCTGGCCCGCACCGGAATCGGCGTTCGCGAGGCCGCCCCGGGGGTTGCCGAGACGTTCGTCCTCGAGCCCGAACGCGTCCGCGACGCCTGTGTCGAGGACGCGATGGCGCTCGCCCGGATCGCGGCGCCGCTGCCGGAGGCATCGGCGTGAGCGCCCCCGCGGTCAGGTCGCTGAACCTGCACGGCCGCCCGGTCACCTACGCCGTCGCCGGCGAGGGGCCGGTGCTGCTGCTGATCCACGGCATGGCCGGCGACTTCAAGAACTGGGAAGCGGTGATTGAGCCGCTGGCGCGGAATCACACCGTCATCGCCCCCGACCTGCCCGGTCACGGCGGCTCGGCCCCCGGCAGCGGCGACTACTCGCTCGGATCGCTCGCCTCCGGGCTTCGCGACCTGCTCGCCGCGCTCGGTCACGACTCCGCCACGCTCGTCGGCCATTCGCTCGGCGGCGGGATCGCGATGCAGTTCTCCTACCAGTTCCCCGAGATGACCGAGCGCCTCGTGCTCGTCTCCAGCGGCGGGCTCGGCCCCGAGGTCAGCCTGGTCCTGCGCGCCGCGGCGCTGCCCGGCGCCGACCGCTTCATCGCCACGACCGCCGGCGGACTCGGCGCGGTCGGATCGACGATCGGCCGCGGCCTCGGCCTCGTCGGCCTCCGCCCCGGCGCCGACATCGCCGAGGTCGGCCGTGGCTATGTGTCGCTCGCCGACCGCGATCGCCGCGCCGCCTTCCTGGCCACGCTGCGCTCGGTCGTCGGCACCGGCGGCCAGCGCGTTCACGCCGGCGACCGCCTCTACCTGGCCGAGGGCCTGCCGGTGCTGATCATCTGGGGCGCCCGCGATCCGATCATTCCCGCCCACCACGGCGAACAGGCTCACGAGGCGATCCCCGGCAGCCGCCTCGAGGTCTTCGACGGAGTCGGCCACCTACCGCAGATCGAGGCGCCGGCCCGGTTCGTCTCCGTGCTCGAGCGGTTTCTCGCCGAGACCGAGCCGAACAGCTTCGACCGTGACGAGTGGCGAGCCCGCTTCCAGGCCACCGCGGGCGACGACGGCAGCGACTAGGAGCGGGCCGGCCAACCGACGCTGCCCGGTCCGGCTACCCGGGGCTCGGGCATCGGATCAGAGGGTGCCCTTGACCGCCCACCCGGGTGGCTGCCGCCGGGCCGTATCCTCAGCGGGCATGGAAGCAACGCTCGGACTCCCGGTGTCGGTCGTTTCCGGACGCTGATCGATGAGCGGCGTCGGCGAGAGCTTGAGGGCGGCACGGGAGGCCCAGGGACTCGGACTCGAGGAGGTCGAAGACCGGCTCAAGATCCGCCGCCGGTTCCTGGTCGCGATCGAGGCCGAGCAGTGGGACGTGCTACCCGGCTCGGCCTACGCCCGCGGCTTCGTGCGCAGCTATGCGCAGCTGCTCGGCCTCGACGGTGAGGAGCTCGTCGGCAGATACATCGAGCAGCGTCACGAGCCGGACCCGGACTCCGTCGAGATGGAGATCAACGGCGGGCGCCTCGCGGTCGCTCCGCCCGGGCCGCGCCCCGGTCGTCGGCTCGGCCGGCCGCCGTGGGGCCTGCTCGCCGCGCTGGCCGCGCTGGTCACGGCGGCGGTCGTGATCGTGCTGCTCGTGTCGGGAGGCGGCAGCTCCGAGCCCGCCGGGACCGGCGGCGATCGCGCGCCGGCGCAACCACAGGCACCCGCGACGGATACGACCGAGCCCTCCCCTCCCCCGGCTCCCGCAGGCGCCAAGGTGAAGCTGACGGCGACCGGCACGGTCTGGGCCTGCGTCGTCGACGAGCGCGGCAAGGTGATACTCGACGGGGTGACGCTCAGCCCCGGCGAGAAGCAGGGACCGTTCCGGGCGAAGCGCCTGGAGATGAACTTCGGCAACGGTCTGATCGACCTCGTCGCCAACGGCGATCCGGTGCCGATCCCCGACCCGGCGAACCCGGTCGGGTTCGTGGTCACGGAGTCCAAGGTCAGCGATCTCGCCGTGGGCGAGCGACCCACCTGCGCGTCCTGAGCCTTCACCGCCACCAGCTCGACGCGGACGCGGAGCTCCGCCGCCCGGACCCGCTGCTGCGGGTCCTCGACGATCCGGTCACGGCGCTGCTTCCCTGGTTTGCGTTCAGCTTCCTGCTCGAGCCGATGACCTTCACCGGCGCGGCGCTGCTCGCGTTCGGCCTCAGCGCGGTGCTCGTCGCCGCGACCTGGCTGCGCGGCGAGGATCCGCGGGCCTTCGAAGTCTCCGACGTGGTCCTGTTCGGCCTGATCGTCGCCGTCGCCCTGCTCCGCGACCCGTCCTCGCAGTCATGGCTCTCCGATCACGCCGACGCGGTCTCCAACGTCGGGCTGACCCTGGTCGCGTTCATCTCGTTGGCGATCGGCAGCCCGTTCACCGCCCAGTACACGGCGATCCGTTTCCCGGGAGCGGACGAACGGCTGCTCGCCCGCCTCGATCGCGAGTCGACGCTGATCTGGGGGGTCGCCCTGCTGCTCGCCAGCCTCGTCGCGATCTACGGCGAGTGGATCCTCGATCAGCAGACGAACCTGTGGACGGCCTGGATCCTCCAGACCCTGCCGCTGATCGTCGCCCTCGACCTGACGCTCTGGGTCGACCGCCGGGCGATCGCCAAGGCCGAGGACGAGCCCGAGCTCGAGCCACCGGCCGCCGTGCTCGCCCGCGACCTGCTCGCCTGGCTGATCCCGATCGGGATCTGCAGCCTCGTCTTCGGCACCGAGCCCGCAGCGTTCGGATCGGCGCTGGTCGCGACCGGCATCGCCGGCACGGCGATCGCCTGGAGCCGGGTCCGGGCCGCGGCGGCGCCGGGCTAGGGTTTCCTTCGATGCCCGAACCGGAGCCCGAGAAGCCGCGGCTGCTGCTCGACATCGACGGCGTCCTGCACGTCGGTGAGGAGCCGATCGCCGGAGCCGTCGAGGCGCTCGAGGAGCTGCGCGCCCTCGCCGCCGGACTGCGGCTGATCACGAACACGACCTCGAAGCCGCGAGCGCTGATCGTCGAGCGGCTCTGGGGGATGGGCTTCCGGATCGGCGGCGCCGAGGTGATCACCCCGGCCGCGACGGCCCTCGCCCACTGCCGCGAGCGCGGCTACGAGCGCGTCCTGATGATGGTTCCGGAGGGGCTGCGCGAGGACCTCGCCGGCCTCCGCGAGGCGCGGATCGGCGAGCAGCCGCAGGCGGTCGTGCTCGGCGACCTCGGCAGCGGCTTCACCGCCGACGTCCTCGACGTCGCCTTCCGGGCGCTGCTCGACGGTGCCGAGCTGATCGCCCTCCAGCACAACCGCTACTGGCGCAGCGCCGACGGACTGGTGATGGACGTCGGCGCCTATGCGGCGGCGCTCGAGTACGCGGCCGGCGTCGAGGCGACCATCGTCGGCAAGCCGTCGCCGGAGCTGTTCGCCGCCGCACTCGACGAGATCCGCGGCCGCGGCCCGGCGCTGATGGTCGGCGACGACATCGAAGGCGACATCGGCGGCGCCCTCGATTCCGGCCTCGAGGCGATCCTCGTCCGGACCGGCAAGTACCGGCCCGAGACCGTCGCGGCATCCGACATCGAACCGTCGGCGACGATCGACTCGATCGCCGATCTGCCCGGGCTGCTCGCCCGGCGCTGACCGCTCAGGGCTCGCTGCCAGCATCCGCGGCCCGATCACCGGTTGACGAGGCCGCGAGGAGCCCTCGGCTCCTCGATCAGGCGGCCATATCGCCGCTGACCTCCTTGATCTGCCACTCGCCGGGAACGCCCTTCAGGACTTGCGGCCCGAGATCGCGGAATTCGAGCCCGGAGCCGACCACGAGGTCGGCGACGGTACCCGTGGTGGCCACCTGATCGGTCCCGGCGAGGCCCTCGACGCGAGAGGCAATGTGAACCGCTAAGCCGGCGATGTCGCCGTCGGTCAACTCGATCTCGCCAACGTGAACGCCCGCCCTCGTATGGACTCCGAGGTCCCTGCTCGCGACGCCGATCGCGCGGGCCGCCCGGACACCCCGGGCCGGTCCGTCGAATGTCGCCAGCAGTCCATCGCCGATCGTCTTCACGAGGTGGCCGCCACGACGATCGAGCTCCCGCCGGGCGAGGCGGTGGAAACGCTCGAGCAGATCCCGCCAGCGGCGATCACCGAGCTCGGCCGCCGCTGCAGTCGAGCCGACGAGGTCGACGAAGAGGACGGTGGCGAGGGCACGGTTCGGCTCCGCGGCGGCCGGGCGGCCGGTCAGGAACTCCTCGATCTGATCGAGAATCGCATCCTGGTCGCCGGCGCAGAAGAGATGATCGTTGCCCGGCAGCGCAACCGACCGCGCTCCCGGTATGCCGGCCGCAAGTGCCTCGGAGAGCCGCGCCGGGACGACGAGGTCTCCAGTCCGGTAGATAACGAGGCTCGACGAGCCGATCGAGCCGAGCAGGGAGCGGACGTCCAGCCGCTGGTACATGTCGCCGAGCGTCTCGACCACCCCCGGGCTGACTCCCGAACGCAGCATCCGTCCCCACCAATCGCGGAGCTCGGGGTCCCGAGCCATGCTCGGAGCGAAGAACCGAAGCGCATCGGGGTTGCCCCATTGCTCGGTCCGGGACGTCCATGTCTCATGGAGGCGATCGGCCGGAACCCCCTCGGGGTAGTCGTCGGTCCGGGTTATCCGGGGGTAGGTGCCGTAGAGGACCATCTCGCCGACCCGCTCGGGGTGGGTGGCCGCGACCATCACCGCAGCCGGACCGCCCTCCGAGATCCCGACCAAGGCCGCGCGCTCGACCCCGGCGGCATCCATGACGGCGAGCGCATCACTGGTCACGTTCTCGATCGTGTAGGCGCCGGCATCGCGGTCGGACAGACCCATCCCGCGCTTGTCGAAGACGACGACGCGAGCGAACGAGGCAAGCCGGTCGAAGAAATGCCGCGCTGCGGGCAGCTCGAGGAAAAGCTCGAGGTGGCTCACGAACCCGGGGATGAAGAGAAGGTCGAGCGGTCCGTCGCCTCCAACCCGGTAGGCGATCGACGCTCCTTCGTTACGGGCGTAGCGCACATCACCCCATTCGGCCACGGGGGCGAGCGTAGCGGTAGGTCAGCCGCGACAGCAGGCACAGGCGGAGCCGACGGGCACGGGCGCTGGGATCCATCGCCGTTTCTCGTCCGGCCGCGGATAGCCTGGGTCGCGGATGAGCGACTCCGAAAAGCCCTCCGATCTGCCGGAGCACCCGCAGCTTCGCGAGATCGCCGTGGCGATGGAGGCGGCGGGGATGGTGTTCGAGATCCTCGACGAGAGCTTTCGGTGCGTGTACTTCTCGAGCGAGGCAGCCGCCCTCACCGGCCAGTCGGCCGACGAGGTGCGTCGCTCGATCGGCATCTCGCTGATCGTTCGCGGCTTCCTCGAGGAGAACGCCGAGATCGTCTTCGCGAGGCGGGTCACGAACTTCCGGACGACGATGCTGCCGCCGATCGGTGACTCAGTGACCGTGCTTCTGCCCGCGCACCGTCCGCCAGGACTCCCAGGTGATCCGCAGGATCACGAGCGTGATCGCCAGCCCGATCAGGGGATCGGCGGCAGGGAAGCCCACCGCCACAGCACCGGCGGTGGCGACCACTGCCAGGCTGACGTAGGCATCGGCGCGGGCATGATGGCCGTCGGCGATCAGTGCAGGGCTGTCGAGACGGTGTCCTGCCTTGGTCCGGACTTGGGCTGCGATCCAGTTCCCGAGGTAGCCGACGAGCCCGGCTGCCGCCAAGGCGAACAGATGGGTCGGCGTCTCTGGGTTGATCAGCCGCGAGATGGCCTCAAACCCAGCCACGCAGGCCGAAAAGAAGATCGCCGCGACGACGAATAGTCCTGCTCCGCGTTCGGCTCGCTGCGAACGCAGGGCGAAGGCGACCCCAAGCGGAATGGCCGTGGCGGCGTCGCCGAAATTGTGGATCAGGTCAGCGAGGAGGGCGATGCTGCCGCTGGCGACGAAGATCGCCAGCTGCGCGAGGGCGGTGAGCGCGAGGACCGCCAGCGAGAGCCCGACAGCCTGGAGTCCCGCCCGAGAACGCTTGATGCTGGAATCGACGAGACCGTGGGAATGGCCGTGCTGGTGCTGATCCGGGCGTGCCGCAGCGTTGTGGACGTGCGGACCAGAATGAGGGTGCCGGTGAATGCGCCGGCCGTGGCGGTGAAGGTCACCGCGAACTGGTTCGTAGGCAGAGGCTGAAGTCACGCTTCGAGGCTGGATTCGTCGATCAAGGAGCGCTTCCGGGCGGACCGGGGCCATCGTAGCCGGCTCCCGTGCGGGCGGGTCAAGGCAGGACTCCGCCATCGGATTCAGTCCGACGCCGGTGCCGCTGGGATCCGACCGATGTAGCTGACCGTGAACCGATGCAGGTCGAGGCGCTCGTAGAAGCGACGCGCCTCCGTGTTCGACTCGATCGTCGTGACCGACCAATGCTTCCTCCCGAGCCTCCGAAACTCCTCGAGGGCCGCGTCGACGAGGTTCGCGCCCACCCCCCGGCCTCGATACTCGGGCAGCACGGCGAGCGTCTCCAGCTCTCCGATCCGGCCCGTCTCCCAGCTCTCCTCGGGAAGCCGCGAATGCCCCACCGCGTATCCGATCGGTCGCCCATCCACCTCGGCGATCACCAGGAACGCATCGGGGTCGCCGGCGAACACCTCCCCTAGACGTTGCGGCGCGCCTCCCATGAGGCGCTTGACGTGCGCACCACGCCCAGCGCCCGCAGGTGCGGTGCCACCTCGACGTGGTGTTCGTGCAGGGAGGCCCAAACCGGCTGCAGGTCGTCGAGCCGCTGGATCCCCACCTTGACGACGACGACCTCGGACTCGCTCCCTCCCGGCTTCACCGGATCGATTGTGACGCCTGCAGAACCGGCCGGCGTTCACACGGAGGAACGCGAGCGATCGCGTCCCATGCGTCCCCGGTCGTGGACTTTCTCGACCCGTCGGTCGGTACCACGGTGGTAAAGCCGATCGAGCTCCACTTGGCGCTGTGCTGCATTCGGAGCAGACACCCGGTCCGAACCCTCGACCCGCGCGATCCGCTATCCATTCGATATGACGCTCTCGCCCGCGGACGCGAGGCGGTTCTACGACCGCGTCGGCCGCGCACAGGATTCGCAGGCCTTCTACGAGGATGCCGCGATGGATCGTCTGGTCGCCGTTGCCGAGCTGCACGATTCCCACTCGATCTTCGAGCTCGGCTGCGGAACCGGCCGACTGGCCCGGCGCCTCCTTGCCGAGCAGCTATCCGGGGAGGCCACCTACCTGGCCACCGACGTCAGCCCGCGCATGACTCGAATCGCCGTGGCGCGACTTCGCAGCTGGGCCGAACGCACCGAGGTCGTCCTGCTCGAGCCGACGGCCGTCAGCCTCCCCGGCGCCACGGCGAGCTTCGACCGCTTCATCGCCACCTACGTCTTCGACTTGTTGGATGAGGGCGATGTACTTCGCATGCTGGCTGAGGCAGCGCGGCTGTTGACCGCCGATGGCCGGCTCTGTCTGGTCAGCATCACCCATGGCCCTGCCGGCATACCCCGCCTCGTCTCCAGGGGTTGGGGGGTTGTCGCAACCCGCTACCCCCAACTGGTCGGGGGCTGCCGGCCGATTGATCTTCGCGACGTCCTCGACCCCTCACATTGGACCGTCATCCACAACGAGGTCGTGACCAAATGGGCGGTCAGCTCGCAGGTCCTTGTCGTCGGGCGCACGGGCGGGACCCGAGCAGGGGAGGTGGCGGGGGCGTGCAGGCGATCAGTCGCGGCGGGCCAAGAGAACGTTCGCAAGGAAGTCGCTCTGGACGTCGCTCGCTTGGGTGAACAGGTCGCTCGGGTGGTACAGCAGCCCGAAATGACCGCCGTCGATTTCAACAAGCTCTTTCGGCCCTGGCACGGAGGCGAACGCCGCACGCGATACCTCGGGCTTCGACCCGGGCATCTCATCGTCCGTCGCGATCATCATCAGCAGCGGGCAGCGCAGATGCGGGGCGGCGATCCCGGCGTGAAATGGAGCTGGAGTCGGCGGCACCACCCGGGTCACCCGGTTCTCCCAGCCCGTGCCGTGGCGGCCGCCGTAGTCGATGAACCACCGGAAGGCCTGAATCGGTTGTAGCAGCGACGGTGCGTTGAGCTGATCGGCGGAGACCACGGGCAGCGGGCCGGTGATGTCGTCCGGCCCCGCTTCGACGCTGCCCTTGCGGAACGTGTCGCAGAGCGCCGCGAAGAGCGAGCCATCGGGATCGGGCGGGGGAAGCTCGCGGCCCACCGCCGGAACCTGGGCGACCGCTGCGGCCGGGCGTTCGTCCGCCGCTGCGACCACGATCACCTCGGCGGCGCTGTAGCTGTCGCCCCAGATCGCGACCGCGTCCAGGTCGACGCCCGGGACGGATTCCAGGAACGTGATCGCGTCGCTGTAGCCACGTGCCTGGATCCACGGGTTGATCTCGTGCCGAGGCTCACCGCCGCTGTCGCCGAAGTTGCGGTGGTCGTAGAGCAATACGGCGAACCCGGCCGCCTGAAAGACCTCGGCGAAGCGGTCAGCCGTCATCGTGATCGTCGCGGACGTGCCGTGCGCCATGACCACGACCGGAACGAGGCCTGTGGCCGACGGGCGGTAGAGGCGGCCGCGCAGCGTCGCACCCTGCGACGGGAACTCGACCGTCTCGAAGGAGGCGCTCAAGCCGGGCCGATCGGAGCGAGCAAGCGAAGTGCGACTGCGTCGACTGGAACTGAAGGCGGATCCACGGAACCCGCGGATCGTTAACACAGATCACCGCCGAAGACACCGGGCCGGGCCCCCGGACCTTGGCCTCACAGAGGGTCGGCTAGACGCTCCGCTCGGCTTCCTTGGCCGAGTCGGCCTCGAGGAGGTCGTGGACGAGCCGGATCGCGATCGACCCCTCCCCGACGGCCGAGGCGACCCGGTTCATCGACCCGTCGCGCACGTCCCCCGCCGCGAAGACTCCGGGCATGCTGGTCTCGAGGGTGAGCGGCGGGCGCTCGAGCGACCAGGCCCCGTCGGTCTCGACCTGCACGCCGGTACGGATGAACCCGCCCCCTCCCCTTGCGATCGCGTCCGGCAGCCAATCCGTGTTCGGCTCGGCGCCGATCATCAGGAAGAGTGCGTCCGCCGCGACCTCCTCCGTCGAGCCGTCGGCGCGGTTCCTGAGGACGAGCGATTCCAGCCGGCCCTCTCCCCCACCGCCGACGACCTCGGTCCCAAGCCGGACATCGACGTTCGTGGCGCGCTCCACTTGGCGGATCAGGTAGTGGGACATGCCGGCCTCGAGCGAATCGGAGCGGACCACAAGCGTCACCCGCCGCGCGTACTCGGCGAGGTGGAGGGCGGCCTGACCAGCCGAGTTCGCCCCGCCGACGACGTATGCCTCCCCGCCCGCCACCGCGGGAGCTTCGACGGTCGGGCCGCCGTAGAAGACGCCGGCACCCGTCAGCTCCTCGATCTCGGGGATTCCGAGGCGCCGGTATGTGGCCCCGCTGGCGAGAACGACCGCTCGCGCTTCGAACTCGCTGCCGTCGTTGAGCCCGATTCGGATCCGGTCGTCCACGCGACGGAGCGAGGTCGCCTCGTGCATGAACGTGAACCTCGCGCCGAAAATCCAGGCCTGCTCGTACGCGCTCTCGGCCAGCTGACGGCCGCTGACGCCGCGCGGGAAGCCGAGGTAGTTGCGGATCAGCGAGCTCGACGTCGCCTGCCCGCCGATTCCGCCGTTGTCGACCACCAGCGTGTTCAACCCCTCGGACGCCCCGTAGACGGCGGCCGAGAGCCCGGCCGGGCCGGCGCCGACGATCACGACGTCGAAATCGCTTCCCTCCGGTTCGATCGCTCCGCCGCTGGCGCTCGTGAGCTCGGCGTTGGTCGGGTCCTCGAGAACGCTCCCGTCCGGGAAGATGACGAGCGGCAGATCAGACCCGTTGCCGTGCTGCTCGATTCGCGCCTGCCCGTCCGGCGAGTCCGCGAGCAGGAAGGCATGGGGAACCGCGCAGCGCCCGAGCACCTGCCGCAGCTCGTAGGCGCGGCCCGTCCAGGACTCGCCGATGATGTGGACCGTCTTCGCCGAGATCCGGCGGGCATGCGACCACTCGAGCAGGAAGTTCGAGACGGACTGATGGAAGACCTCGTCCGGCGCTCGCGCGGGACGAAACACGTAGTAGTCGATCTCCCGCCGCGCCATCGCGTTGAGGATCAGACCGCCGGTCTCGGTATCGCCCCAGCCGCTGAGCTCGATGACGAGTCCGCGCTGTGCACGGGGATAGAGGGCCTGTGCCCGCTGCAGCAGCTTCGACGAGCGGTCGGATCCGAGCGAGAGCCCGACCAGCACCAGCGCCACGTCCTCGCTCGAGGAGGCCAACTCGACCAGCTTGGCGATTCCATCGCCGGCCGAAGACGCGGTGACGATCCGGTAGCTGCGCGCGTAGCGATCGGCGAGCTCACGCTCGACGTCGCCCAGCGATTCGTCATCCTCATCGACCGCGACGATGACCGGCATCTGCATTCGGCAACGGTAGCGGCAGATCGCGAGCCGGTCCAGAGAATCGGGTCACGGCCGGATGATGCGATCGAAGCCGGATCGCTATCGGGCGACTGGACTTGAACCAGCCACCTTCAGGCCCGGGCCGCGCCCACCCATGGAGGTTTCAGGTGAGCTGCTCGGCCAGCCCGATGATGATGCCCTCAGGACCACGCAGGAAGCCGAGCCGGTAGCTGTCCTCGTACTGCGCGATCTCGCCGACGAGTTCGGCTCCGTGGCTGCGCAGGCGGGCGACGACGTCATCGATGTCGTCGACAGCGAACATGATGCGGCGTATGCCCAGCGTGTTCGCGGGCGCGCTTTCGGGCTCAGCTCTGACCGCCGGCGGCGTGTGGAACTTCGTCAGCTCAACCCGGCTGTGGCCGTCCGGGGTCCGCATCATGGCGATGTCGGCACGGACGTCGTCGAGCCCGACGACGCGGTCCACCCAGCGCCCCTCGACCGGCGTCTCGCCTTCCAGCTCCATACCGAGTTCGGCGAAGAACGCTTTCGCAGCCTCGAGGTCGTTGACAACGATGAGAACGTTGTCCATCCGCTGAATCGTCATCCCCGGGAGCATAAGGTCGGCTGGCGCTGCGCCGCCACCGGTGAACGGCGATCAGATCTCCGCGACTGAGATGGCGCCGGCGTCACGCACCGCTTTGTCGCTGGCACCCTCCAGTTGCCCGAGCGTGCGGTAGCTGAGAGCGTCAAAGTCGATCTCGAGCGCCGCCGCCTGATCCTCCGGAATGCGCTCCAGCAGATGCTTGGAGGCCAGAATCGCCCCTCCCGTCGCCACGTCCTGAATCCGCGCGGCCTCGTTGACCTCGTCCCGAGAGCCGTGATCTCGAGCCGCCCGCTGGTGACGACCTGGCCGATGACCAGCATCGAGCCCCAGTGGACCCCGGCATTGACCACGAGCGGTGAATCCGGGGCCGAGGGCATCGCGCGGACGCGCCCACCGATCGTCCTCGCAGCACGGACTGCCGCCACCGCGGCGGCCGGCTCGGAGCCCGGCGGCACGCCGCCCTTGACATCACGACTTAGCGGTCTAGGGTCGGGGGACCGGCCCACCCATCGCACAACCGAAAGGGATCCCCCTTGATGCGTAACGCAAAGGTGCTGACGATCACCGCGGTTGTCACGTTGTCACTGGCAAGCACCGCAGTCGCATTGGTCCACCAGGGCTTTCAAGGTTCGATCGGCGTCGGGCATCTCCAGATTGGAGCCTCCTTCAACGCCGCGGGCAAGCCGAAGACTGTGAACCGGCTTCGAGTGGTCGAATGTCCCGGCCACCTGTCCGGGCCCCTTTCAGATCAGCGACGAGTTCAAGTCGGCGATGAAGGTGAACAAGCGTGGGAAGTTCCGGGGCAAGGGGCACGCCGTTAACAATCGCGGCGCTACGGTGAAGATCACCGGCAGGTTCAAGCGCCACAACAAGAAGGCGGTTGGAACCCTTCGCATGCAGGGCGTAGCCGCAGGCTGCTCGGACCTCGATACGGGCGTCGTCGACTGGAGCGTCACGAAGCGGTGACGGCTCGGCGGCGCCGGCAGGTTGTCGACGCTGAGTGATCGTCGGCTACGCGTGATTCGCGAGATGACGATCCGCTTCCTACGGGGCTCGTGACTAATCGGGGCGACGGGATTTGAACCAGCGACCTTTCGACCCCCAGTCGACGGGTTTGGGGTGTAGATGCGTCCCTACGCCTCCCCCGCGTCCCACGCGTCCCCGACGGGAGGACATCCTGGATACATCGGACCCATCAGTCGGTACCAAAGCGGTACCACGTTCAGCTGTGCGGGCCGTCGGTTACGCTGGTCCACGGTGAAAGCCCGGCTCGATCTCGGACGGCGGGCCTCGATGCGTGCCACATCGAGAAGAGTGAGAAGATGGGTGGCACCCGCGCTCGCGGCCGGATCGATCTTCCTCGCCGCCGGCGCAGAGGCCGGCCCACCCACTCAGGGCGACTTCTCCGGCTCGATCGAGGTCGGACACGGACGTTCGCTCTACGTGGAATGCATGGGCAGGGGTTCCCCAACCGTGATCCTGGAGAACGGCCTACGCAGCCGCGGGGACTTCTGGAACGTTGCCTTGGACGAGACGACGCCAACCCCGTTCGTCCAACCGGGGATCGCCGCGTTCACACACGTCTGCACCTATGACCGGCCTGGGACGACCCTCGGCGTGGATGAGTTCAGTCGCTCGACCCCGGTACCGATGCCGCGCACGGCCAAAGACGCGGTCAGAGACCTACATACATTGATCCAGGCGGCAGATCTCCGGGGACCCTTCGTGCTCGCCGGCCACTCCACCGGCGGACTGATCGTTCGCCTGTTCGCAGCAAAGCACCCGAATCAGGTCGCCGCCCTCGTGCAGATCGACGCTCTCACCGAGTACCTGCGGCGATCCTTCACACACGCCCAGATGGTCGCCTTCGATCAACTCAATAACGGCCCGATTCCAGGCCTCGACTACCCGGACCTCGAGCAGATCCTCTTCCGCCGCAGCTTCGCGCAGATGCGGAGAGCCCAGAGGGCTCATCCCCTTCGCAGGACTCCGGTCACGGTGATCACGCGCAAGCTTCCGGTCACTCTCCCCGAGGGGCTACCGGCCGGGCTGAGCACCGAGGTGTTGAACCGGGCGTGGAGGAGAGCGCAGACCCGTCTCTCCGAGCTGACTCCGAACACCGGTCAGATCTTCGCCGAACGGAGTTCGCACTACATCATGTTCAGCCAGCCGGGCCTCATCATTCGTCAGGTGCGGCGGCTGGTTCGGCGGCTGGGATAGACCGCATCGGGGCCTTCGCATCGGGGCGACTGGATTTGAACCAGCGACCTTTCGACCCCCAGTCGACTAGGCGGGGGTGTCGATGCGTCCCTGGGCGTCCCATGCGTCCCTCCCGTCCCCGGTGGTGAACTCTCTCGACGAATAGGACTCATCAGCCGGTACCGCAGGCGCCGGAAGCGGCGCGGCACCCGAGCCGCCTTCGGTCCCAGGACGCCGATCAAGTTCCCGGCGTCGTCGTTGACCCGGAGGACGATTCCGCTCCACCTGTGCGACGCCCGTGGCCGGGTTCGTCGACCTGGCGCCGATACGCTCCGCCTCCGATGTCCGAACCGCTTTCGCAACCGCCCCCCGAGCATCCCGACCTTCGCGAGCTCGCGACCGCGATCAAAGCCCACGGGCTGATCGCCGAGATCCAGGATTCGAGGTTCCGGGCGATCTGGGGCTCAACGCAGCTTCATATGAGCTTCGGCCTGACGCAGGAAGACATCGCCGCTCACCGTCCCGGCCGCTGGCCCACTGAGGGGATAGCCTGAGCCGATGGGTGAGCTGCGAGTCGAGAGGCAAGACGAGGGTGTGCTGCTGGCGACGATCGCCAACCCCCCTCACGGGTTGATGGACGAGGGGATCGTCGCCGACCTCGAACGGCTCGTGGAAAGGGCGGAGACCGACGAGGCGGTCACCGGGATCGTCATGACCGGCGACCACGCGGAGCGGTTCGTCGCCCATTACGACGTCGGTGAGCTACTCGCGGGCGCCAGGCAGGCCCCCGACGTCGCGCCAACCGCCGCCCGCGCGACGCTCGGGGCGGTCGGCGCGGTCCGGCGGCTCCCGGGCGGGCCACGCGTACTCCAACGGACCCCGGCGGCCGGACTCTCGGCGGCGGAGCGGTTCGGCGAGATCCTGTTGCGATTCAACACGAGCGGCGCCGTGATCACAGCGGCCATCAACGGTTCGGCCATGGGCGGCGGCTGCGAGCTGGCGCTGGCCTGCGACGTACGGATGATGGCGGAGGGCCCGTTCTCGATCGGCCAGCCAGAGGTGCTCTTGGGCTTCCCACCTGGTGGGGGAGGAACGCAGCGACTGACACGGCTGCTCGGCACCGGGAGAGCCCTGCGGCTATGCCTCGACGGTGGACCGCTGGGTCCTGAGGAGGCGGCCGACCTGGGTCTGGTGGACGAGGTCGTCCCGGCCGGGAAGTTGCTCGACCGCACGCTCGAAGTTACGACCCGGCTCGCGCGCAGGCCTAAGGCCGCAATCGCCGGCATCAAGCGTGCCGTCTACATCGGCAGCGCCCAGTCCCTCCCGAGGGGGCTGCGTGCGGAGCGAGCCGAGTTCATGTCGGCCCTGGTCACCGAGTCGGCCGAGGCGGCAATGGCAGCCTACGTCGAAGGCACGGAGAAAGCAGGCGAACTCCCTGGCTACGACGCGGATGCGCTCGCCGCCGCCCTCGCGCGCGGCAGGTTCGGCTGAGCAGACGCCGCAGCCGATCAGTCAAGCGTGCACCCGATGGATTCGAACCAGTGACCTTCGGTTCGTAGGCCGAGACTCTTCCAGCGCTCACCCTGAGCAGCGCCAGCGGTACCGCGGTTGGTACCTCCAGCCACTCCGTACGGCTAGTCGGGCTTTGGGGCCGGATCGAGGCCCGCGCGGAAAGTCGACCCTTCGATATCGGGGCGACTGGATTTGAACCAGCGACCTTTCGACCCCCAGTCGAATGCGCTACCAAACTGCGCCACGCCCCGTGACGGCCGCCCATGATGCCGCACCGGCGACACCGGCGCGGTCAGGCGAGAGCGGCGGACGGGAATCGAACCCGCGTCATCAGCTTGGAAGGCTGAGGCTCTACCGTTGAGCTACCGCCGCATGGCTGCGCCAGGCGCGGCCACATCTTGCCGCACGGCGAGCCTCAGCGCTTGTAGCCGAAGTCCAGCGTGTAGGTGCCCGCCTTGGCGCCGCGGCGTTGCGGGGAGCCCCAGCGGACGCCGACGCCGACGTGCTCGAAGGAGCCGAGGATGTTCGCCCGGTGGCTCGGACTGCGCATCCAGGCCTTGACGATCTTGCGGGGAGTCCCTCCGCGGCCTCTGCCCCAGCCGATGTTCTCGGCTGCGCCCCAGCTGCATCCGCAGGGCAGGTAGCGGGAACGCTGGTAGCGGCCGACCAGGCTGGCCTCGCCCGGGCAGACATGGTCGAAGCAGTTCGACTTCTGCATCCGCTTCGAGTGACTCCGGGCGGCCTTCGCGAGGTCGCCGCTGTAGCGGAGCTTGCGCTTGCCGTGCTTGCTGCGCTTCTCGTTGATCAGGCAGGCGACGATGCGGGCCGCGGTCTTGTTCGAGATCTTCCGCGGCCCCTTGTCCGCTCCCGGACAGGCGGCGGCCGCAGCGGTCTCGGGCTGAGACCTGCACGAGCGTCGCGAGGCCGGCCAGCGCAAGGACGATCGTGAGGGCGATTGTCTGGAAGCGGTTCCGCATGGTTCGATCGCGATCTCCGGCTTCCGTGCCCGAGGCGGCTGGATATTAACAATTCGTGAGCAGGACCACAAGACGCTCACAATTCCCGTCTTCGGCCCATGGGAATCGCCAGCAGTGTGGCAAGGATGACGGACATAACCGCAATCAGGATGTACGCCGTGTCGGCGCCGGATCGCCCGAGCAGCCAGCCGCCGATCAGCGGGCCGACCGTGTAGCCGAGCGCGTAGATCAGATTGAGGCCGCCGTAGGCAAGCCCGCGGTCGAGCTCACCGAAGGTGTCGTCGAGCCAGGGGACGGCGGCGGCGAAGACGATGCTGAGCCCGACCGTGAGCACGCCGAGCGCGATCCCGGCACCGGCGAGGCCGCCCAGCGTCGCGAGCAGGATGCCGGACGAGGCCATCAGCACTGCGCCCGCGAACGCGACCGGTCGACGACCGAAGCGATCGCCGGCCTTGCCGGCGGGCGGCGCCGTGCAGGCATCGATGATGGCGACGGCCGCGAAGATGATCCCGATCGTCGTCGCCGTCGTACCGAGGCGCCGGTCGAGGTCGAGCGGGACGACGAAGTCGACGAGCCCGAGCATCGCGGCGCCAACGGCGGCGGCAGCGGCGGGCAGCGCCGCCGCCGGGCGCAGCAGCGACAGAAACGTGCCGCGGCGCTCGATCGGCTCGCCGGCCGGCAGTGCCGGCGCCCGCGGCAGCAGAACGTAGCCGGCGGCGAAGATCGCGGCGGCGATGCCGCTGACAAGGATGAACGGGGCTTCGAACGAGATCGCGCCGCCGGCGATGCCGCCGAGCGCCGGACCGCCGATCGCGCCGAGGCTGTTGGCGGCGAGGGCGAAGCCGATCGCCTCGCCCTTGCGGCCGGGCCGGGCGAGGTCGGAGACGAGGGCGAGCGCGGCCACCCAGCTCAGCGTCGAGCCGAAGCCCTGCACGGCGCGCCCGACCAGCAGCGGCGCGAGCGCCCCCGATGTCGCGATCAGGATCGAGCCGAGCCCGGTGAGGACGAGGCCGCCGAGCAGCAGCGGCCGGCGGCCGAGCCGGTCGGCGAGGCGGCCGACCGGAATCGAGACGAACAGGATCGGGATCGCGTAGGCGGCGAGGGCGAGGCCGAGCGCCTCGTCGCCGGCCCCGGTGCGCCGCTCGATCTCGGGCAGGAGCGGCGCGACCACGCCGAGCAGCGCCGTCTCCAGGGCGATCGCCGAGATCGCGATCGCGAGGATCGCCCGGCGGGAGCTGGAACGGCTGGCGGTGCGCGGGCGGCACGCGCCCACGGTAGTTCAGCTAGCGCTTGTAGCCGAAGTCGGTCGTGTAGGTGGCGCCGCCGCGGCCGCGGCCGCTCGCCGGCGTCCCCGCGGCGACGGCGATGCCGATGTGCTCGTAGCTCCGGTTGAGGATGTTCGCCCGGTGCTCTGAGCTGTGCATCCAGGCGGCGACGACCTTCCGTGGCGATCCGAGCCGGCCGCTGCCGTAGGCGATGTTCTCGGCGATGCCCCAGGAGCAGCTGCAGGGCAGATAGCGCGGCCTTGACCAGCCGCTTGGTGAGATCGCTCTCGCCGGGGCACTGGTGGGAGAAGCAGCGCCTGCGGATCATCCGGCGGTTGTGCTTGCCGGCGGCCTTCGCCTGTTGGCTCTGGCGCTTCAGCGGCCGGGCGCCGTGACGGCGGCGCTGCTTGTTGATCAGGCAGAGGACGGCCTTGGCGGCGCGCTTGTTGCTGAGCTTCGCCGGTGCGGCGTCGCCGCCCTTGCACTGCGCCGCGCGCGCGCGGCCCGGCAGCAGCGCGAGCGCGAGCAGCACGGCGGCGAGGACGAGGACGGTGGCCGGAATCCGGAAAGCGAGGGGCACGTGAGCCCCTTCGTCCCGAACTTGCCGGAAGGCAAGGTTTCACCCGCCCCCTGGACCACCGTCCAGGGATCCGCGACTGAGAGCGGGGCAGCCAGGACTCGAACCTGGAACCGCCGGTTTTGGAGACCGGAACTCTGCCAATTGAGCTACTGCCCCTGGGGAACGCGATCGTACCGGGCCTCTACCCGTGGACACGACCTCGGTCGCGGGGCGGCGCAGCGTCGCGCTGCTCGATCGGTTCGTCGGTCCGAAATGGTGATGCGGGCGGAGGGACTCGAACCCCCAAGCTCTTGCGAGCACCGGCACCTAAAGCCGGCGTGTCTACCAATTTCACCACGCCCGCCCGCCGGCGCAGTCTAGGAGCCGCGAGGCGGTTGCAGCGTGCGACCGCGGAAGCTCATATGCTTGCGACCGATGCCAAAGGGTTATCAGGCACGGGAGGGGTACGAGCTCTGGCACCCCAACAGGGACAAGGCCGAGTCGAAGACGACGAAGGCGGTCGTCGCCTTCGTGCTGCTCATCTCCGCGGCGCTGCTGATGATCATCACCCTCGGCGGCTGGGAGCGCCTGCAGAGCCCCACCGTCGGCCTGATGACGATCGGCTGGGCGTTGCTCTACGTCCTCTTCGCATTCCTGGTGATGCGCTGGAATCGCGGCGTCCTGCCGGTCGCCGCGGCCCTTGCGGTGATCATGATCATCTTCGCCGCCGTCGCCGCCGGCGGCTGGTTCGCCCGCGACAAGCCCGGACTCGACTCGCCCGCCCTCCCCGAGGATCTGCTCGGCCTGCTGACACTGATCGTCATCCCCGTCCAGCTGCTGCTGCTGATCGTCGCGATGGTCGGCTTCAACCAGGCCTGGAACGTCGAGGAAGAGCGGCCGACCGGCGACAACCCCTCCCCGCCTCCCCCGGCCGGCGGCGAGACCGTCGCCGGGCCGCCCCCGGAGCGGACCAGCACCGACCTCGGTCCCGAGCAGGGCGCGAATCCGGCTCTGATCGAAGCGACGACGACGACTGGGACGGCGCCGAGCCGAACCCCGCCGTCTGAACGCTCCGCCCAGACCTAGAACAGCTTCATCGGCGGGTCGAGCAGGTGCGGCCCGTCCTCGCGGACGTCGTTGACCGCATCGCCGACCTCGCGCGGCTGCAGCGCATCGGCAGGCGCCGGGCGCAGCAGCTCGAGCAGCCGGTCGGGCTTCGCCCCGGGATCGATCCATTCCGGCTCGGCTTCGCGCGTCAGCACCACCGGCATCCGGTCGTGGACGGACCGCACCGTCTCGTTCGGGGTACAGGTGATCAGCGCGCAGCTGACCAGCGGCGGCTCGTCCCTGCGCTTCAGCTGCGCCCAGACCCCGGCGAACGCGAACAGCTCGCCGCCCGGCTCGCCGGAGGGACTGAACCAGATCGGCTGCTTGCCCTCCGGGTCACGCCGCCATTCGTAGAAGCCGTCGGCGGGGATCAGGCAGCGCCGTCGCTCGAACGACTCCCGGAACGCCGGCTGCGTCGCCACCGTCTCCGCCCGGGCGTTGATCAGCGGCCGCTGCCCCTTGCCCTCCGCCCAATGCCCCGGTACCAGCCCCCAGCGCAGCACCCCCGCCTCGTTGTGGCCGGCGTCGCCGCGGCGGATCGCCACGACCGGATCGGTCGGGGCGATGTTGAAGCGCGGCCGGTCGTCGATCTCGAAGCCCGGATCGAGGTCGAACCGCGACGCGAGGCGGCGCGGATTCGGGTCGGTCAGGGTGAAGCGGCCGCACATCGATCCGCCACGCTAGCGGTCGCCCGCGTCGCGGCCACCGGAGCGATCGACGTCGCCGATGATGACCCCGAGGTGCCCAAGGCGTAGCCTTACCGATGATGGATCTGTCCCTCTACGAGCAGATCAACGGTTTCGCAGCCGGTCACGACGGTTTCGAGGACGTCCTCCGCTTCTTCGCCGTCGACGCCCAGTTCCTCTTCCTCGCTCTGCTGGCCGTTCTCTTCCTCGCCCGCGGCAAGTGGGCTTCCGAGAACGCTCGCCACGGAGTCGTCGCTGCCGGCTTCAGCGCGGCGCTGGCGCTGGCGATCGCTCAGGTCATCTCGCATCTCTGGGAGCGGCCGCGGCCGTACGTGGCCCATCCCGACGTCGCCCACCTCTTCATCCCACCCTCCGTAGACCCGTCGTTTCCAAGCGATCACGCGACGGCCGCATTCGCGATCGCCGTTTCGATCCTGCTCAGGAACCGCAAGGCGGGGCTGGTTGCCCTCGCGATGGCGCTGATCGTCGCCGTGGCCCGAGTGGCGGTCGGCACCCACTACCCGGGCGATGTCCTCGGCGGGGCGGTGCTCGGCACGCTCTGCGCCCTGCTCCTCTACCTGCCGGCGGTGCGTGGCCCGCTGCACCGGCTCGCCAATTGGGCGGCGGGGCTCTACGAACGGGTCGCGATCGCTTTCGGGGCGGCCCGGACCGACTCCAGCCCGGCGCGCTAGGGGCATGGTTGAGGCCGGGCCGGCCCCTCGGGCGCCGCTGATGCCGGAGGTGGGATTCGAACCCACACGTCCTTTCGGACAATCGATTTTGAGTCGATCGCGTCTGCCATTCCGCCACTCCGGCCGGCCGGTCAACACTAGCCGCGGCGCCGCGGCGCCGGCTTCATCGCGCGGCTCGCGGCATTGAGCCGGTCGCGACGATCAGTTCGGGTGGTAGACGGCGATCATCGTGCCGACCGCGGTCGCGCAGATCGCGCCGAACACGACCCACTCCGACCAGGTGTCGATTGCGGTGAGGACGCTGTAGACCAGCATCGCGAGGACGAGCAGCATCACCCCGGTGAGGACCTGCAGGTGGCGCCGCTGGCGCTTCAGCTTCTCCTCGTGGGGGAGCTCGTTGGTGGGCGTGCGCAGGTGATGCTCGTGATGCCGGCTCGCCTGCGGGTCGGTCATTGCTGCTTGTTCATCTCGCGCTGGATCTCGTCCTCGGTGATCGGGCCCTGTTGGGGGCCGTAGGCCTGCCAGCCGGACGCGATCAGCGCGATCCCGAGCCCGAAGACGACCCAGATCGGCCAGAAGTAGCCGCCGCCGCTGAGCGCCCAGATGACGACCATGATCGCCAGGACGCCGGCCGCGGTCGCGAGCAGCCCCTTGAAGCTGCGCCTCGCCTTGAGGCGGCGCAGCGCCAGCTCGCGGGCCTGGTTCTCCTCCGGTTCGCTCACCGCCTGCAGTCTATCCGCGGCCCGGATGGACCGGGCGGGACGCAGCCGGCGCGAACTGCCATCCTCGTCGCCATCGCGACGATCGGCTGCCAGCGCTGATGCCGCCCGCCGAGGACGGCAACCTCGCCTCCGCAGAGGTGCACCGGCGCCTGCGCGAGCAGATCCTCGACGGCGAGCTGGCGCCGGGCGACCGCGTTCCCTCCGAGCGGGCGCTCTCCGAGACGGTCGGAGTCAACCGCCATGCCGTCCGCGAGGCGCTGAAGCGGCTCCAGCAGGCCGGCCTGGTGAGGATCAGCCAGGGTGGCGCCACCCGGGTCCTCGACTGGCGCCACCACGCCGGCCTCGACCTGCTGCTCGACCTGATGCAGCAGGGCGACACGCCGCCGCCCGCACTTGTCGGCGCCGTCCTCGAGATGCGGGCCAGCGTCGGCGTCGACGTCGTCCGCCGCTGCACCGAGCGCGCCGGCGACGAGCGGCGAACAGAGATCGGCGCCCGCGCTGCCGCGGTCGCCGCCCTCGTCGATGCCGGCGACGAGGCTCTCGTCGACGCCTACGTCCAGCCTCTGGGAGCTGATCGTCGACGGCTCCGCCAACCTCGCCTACCGGCTGGCGCTCAACTCGCTGAATGGGGCGCTGGCCGCCTTCCCGGAGCTCGCCGCCGCCCTCGCTCCGAAGCAGGCGGACGAGCTCACCAGCCTCGGTGCGGCGATCGCCTCCGGCGCCGTCGCCGATGCCGTCGCGGCCGCGCGGGTCCTGCTCGAGCGGGACATCGGCGCCGTGACCTGAACCGGCGCCGTCGCCTCAGGTTGACTCGAGCTCGACCTTGATGCGCCCGGAGTCGGCGGCGTCGCGGAGGGCCGCGTAGTCGAGCTCGTTCTGGTCGGCGTAGCGGCCGGCGAACTCGACCATCGCCCGGTCGAAGCGGTCACCGCCGCCGAGGTATGAGGCGATCGCAACCCGGTCGCCGGAGCGCGAGTGGGCATTGGCGAGGACGCCGCCGCAGAGCCGCGCGTAGACGGCGAGCGTCCGCGGCGCCATCAGGTCGATCCGCGCCGATCCCTTCGCGTCCCAGAGCTGCCGCACGTAGAAGTCGCGGCGAACCCCGTCGAAGCCGGTCACCGACATCCAGCCGAGCAGGATGTCGCCGCCGGCCTGCATCAGCCGCTGACCCTCGACTACGCGACGACCCTGGCGGGCGTAGATGCTCTTCGCCGTGTACGGCTCGAGCGACCGACCGCTGAGCCTCCTTGATCTGCAGGAAGAGCGGATCGTCGTCGTCGCGGCCAAGCAGCAGGACGATCCAGGCGCGGGTGCCGACGCTGCCGACCCCGACGACCTTGCGCGCCGCGTCGACGAACCGGTAGCGGTCGAGGAGCTTGCGCAGGCCCTGCGGGATCGAGGCCCGGTACTCGCCGAACATCCTCCTGATCTCACCCTCGGCCGACTCGAACGCCGCGGCGTCGAGCAGCTCGTTCAGCGGCGTGATCAGCGGCGGGTCGCTGATGATCCGGGTCTGGCCGTCGACCTCGCGGGCCAGCTTCGAGAAGGCCCGCTCCGAGGTCTTGCGCCGCGCCTTGGCGACGTTCTTGTCGAACAGCTCGATCGCCGAGTCGTCGACCTCGCCGGCGAACCGCCGCCGCATCAGCTCGAGGTTGACGCGCTCGTACCAGGCCTCGAGATTGCCCATCTTCGCGAGCCGCCGCATCTGCTCGCGGTACTCCATCGCCGCCGCCTGGACCGCCAGGACCCGCTGCTTGCGACCGAACTCGCGGTCGCGGCCGGCGATCTCGATGCTCGCGACGAGCCGCTTGACGTCCCACTCCCAGGGACCGGGAAGGGTCTCGTCGAAGTCGTTGATGTCGAAGATCAGGCCGCGGTCGGGCGCAGCGAAGCCGCCGAAGTTGGAGAGGTGCGCGTCGCCGCAGACCTGGACGCCGATCCCCGACCGCGGCGTCGCGTCGAGATCGGCGGCCATAACCGCCGCGGCGCCGCGATAGAAGCTGAACGGCGAGGCGAGCATCCGCCCGTAGCGGATCGGGACCAGCTCCTCGAGCCGGTCCGCCGCCTGCTCCTCGAGCAGCGCGACCGGATCGGCGCGATCGGGCGCCGGCGCCCATTCCCCGTGCGAGGAACGTGGGGCGAGCTCGCGGGCCCGCTTGCCGCGAGTCGACGAGTCGACCTTCCCGTTCGGGCCCGGATCCTCGCGGCTGTCGGTTTCCTCGCTCACCGACGGGGAGACTACGCCGAAGGCGCGAAGGGACGATCGCCCGGCCCGGTCGATCGGGAGGTCCGATGCGTGCGGTTCAATCGCCATATGGAGACCGCCGAACGCGACGCCGCCCACCCGCCGCGGCCCGGCCTGCAGCTCGCTCGGGCCCTCTGGTCGATCGACAGCTACGGGCCGGTGCTGCTCTCGATCGTCGTCACCTACGTGCTCGCCTGCGCGCTCAGCGACGAGGGCGCCGGGCAGATCGTCCTCGTCGCGCAGATCCTCAACGTCTGGCTCGTCTTCCGGGTCGCCCAGGCGCGGCCGACGATCAGGAAGGCCGCCAACTCCCTCCTCGTCGTCGCCGCCGCGGCGGCGCTGGCAACGCTGTTCGGCCTCGGCGGCGGCGACGGGCCGCTGCTGTTCGCCGCCAGCTGCGTGCTCTACTTCGTCGCTCCGGCGGCGATCGTCCGCCACCTGATCTCGAGGCGGGTGGTCGACCTCGAGACGATCCTCGGCGCGATCGCCGCCTACCTGCTGATCGGCATGTTCTTCGCCTTCGCCTACAAGCTCGTCGGCTCGGTCCAGGACGGGCCGTTCTTCGGCAGCGACGGTGACGGCACGATGCCCGAGGACCTCTTCTTCAGCTTCACGACGATGCTGACGATCGGCTTCGGCAACCTCGTCCCGGCCGGCAACCCCGGGCAGAGCATGGCCGTGGCCGAGGGGCTGCTCGGCCAGCTCTTCCTCGTCGTCGCCGTCGCCAAGGCGGTCGCCTCCTGGCGGCCGACCCCGCGCCCCGGCGACGGCTAGACCGCCGCCGCGATCGGACGCCGCCGGTCGCGCTCCCTGATCCGGTGGCCTGAAGGCCGAGCAGTCGGGGCGCCCGGATTTGAACCGAGGATCTCCTGCCCCCAAAGCAGGCGCGTTACCAGGCTTCGCTACGCCCCGAGGGGCCCGAGTCTAGCCCGCCCTGCGGACCCGGCGACCCCGCGAGCCGATCAGCCCGCGAGGTCGAAGAGCTCCTCCTGCTCGGGCTCGGGGAAGCCCTCCTCGCGGATCCGCTGCATCCAGCCGTGCAGGCGGATCCGCAGGTTGGCATTGCTGGAGCGGACGGTCATCAGGCCGTGCTCGGCCTCGCGGGCCGGCACCGGCAGCGGCCGGCTGCGGAACCAGCGCTGCAGCCGGATCCGGTCGTGGCCGACGCCGAGGCGCGCCGTCCAGAAGCGGATCATCTCGACGACGTCCTGGCCCTCGTCGAACTGAAGCCGGTAGTCGACCCTGCCGTTCGAGAGCCGCCGCAGCCAGTGGGCGGCGAGCGCGACCACGTCCGGGTCGGCGCTGCGGATCTCGATCGGCCCGACGTCGGAGGCGGCCCGCTCGGAGATGCACAGGGCCAGGAAATGGCGGAACGTCGGGTCCCGCGAGAGGCGTTCGAACTCGGCGCGCTCGTCGGCGTGCGCCGCGCTCCTCAGCTTTCTGTACTCGGCTTGCATTCTTTTCACCGTTCTCACCTCAGCTTCTCTCGCTGATTCGGAATTCGTTACGAACAGATGTTCCCTCGGCGGTCGGACGGAACGGCGGATCGGAGCCGGTCATTAGTCTCCCGGATCGATGGCCGAGGTCAAAGCCTTCCGCGCGCTTCACTACGACCCAGCCCGGGTCACGATCGCCGACGTGACCGCGCCGCCCTACGACGTCATCGATGCGGCCGGCCGCGCCGCCCTCGTCGGCCGCTCGGCGCACAACGTCGTCGAGCTCGATCTTCCCGAGTCGGCGGCCGGCGACAGGTACGACGCATGCCGCCGAGCTGCTGCGGGCCTGGCGCGACGCCGGCATCCTCGTCCAGGACTCCGAGCCGACGATCTGGGCCCTCGAGCAGGAATACGAGGCGCCGGGCGGCGGTCGCCGCACCCGTCGCGGCTTCCTCGCCCGGATCGCGGTCACCGACTACGGGCCGGGACTGGTCCGGCCCCACGAGCGCACCCAGCCCGGTCCCAAGGAAGACCGGCTGCGGCTCACCCGCGCCACCGGCCACAACCTCTCGCCGATCTTCGTCCTCCACTCCGGCGACGCCTGGAGCCGGCTCGCCCCGGCGCTCGGCGGCGAGCCGTTCGCCACCGTCACCGACGCCGACGGCACCGTCCACCGCGCCTGGCCGATCGCCGATGCCGAGGTCCACGAAGCGGTCGCCGCGGTCGTCGCCGGCTCGGAGCTGCTGATCGCCGACGGCCACCATCGCTACGAGACCGCGCGGACCTACGCCGACGAGGTCGGCGCCGCCGCCGGCGACGACGCCCGCTACACGCTCGCCTGCCTGGTCTCGCTCGAGGACCCCGGGCTCAGCGTCTTCGCCACCCACCGGCTTCTCCACGACCTCGACGAGACCAGGCGGCTCGCCCTCCGCGACACGCTCGCCGACCTGTTCGAGCTCGAGCCCGTCGACGATCCCGCCGACCTCGTGCCCGGCGCCGGCGACGGCACCGTCGCCTTCGGCTACATGGACGCCTTCCATCGCCGGCCCTACCGGCTTCGCCTCAAGGACGAGGGGGCGCTGGCGGCGGCGCTCCCGGACGCGTCGGAGCCCTATCGGACTCTCGACGCGGCGGCGCTCGAGGCTCTGATCCTGAACGGCCCGCTGGCGATGAGCACCGACGACATCGCCGCCAAGCGCGGCCTCTCCTACTGCTCCGACTTCGCCGAGGCGGTCGCCCGGGTCGAGCGCGGCGAGGCCGACGCCGGGTTCTTCCTGCGCCCGACCCCGGTCGAGCAGGTCCGCGCCGTCGCCGACGCCGGCGAGACGATGCCGCCGAAGTCGACCTACTTCTTCCCGAAGCTGCTCACCGGCCTCGTCTTCAACCCGCTCGGCGAGGCGGCCGGACGGATGAAGATCTACACGCGCAAGGGCGACGACGGCACGACCGGGCTCTGGTACGGCGGCCGGCGGCCGAAATCGGACGCGCGGATCGAGGCTTACGGCACGATCGACGAGGCCGGATCGGCGCTCGGCGTCGCCCGCTCGCTCTGCCGGGCCGGCAAGGAGGAGGTCGAGGCCGACCTCCTCCGCGTCCAGCGCGACCTGTTCGTGGCCGGAGCCGAGCTCGCCGCTGCGCCGGAGGCCTCCGACCGCCTCGAGGACGGCGTCAGCCGGGTCACCGCGGCCATGGTCAGCGACCTCGAGCCGGTGATCGACCGCTACATGGACCGGGTCGAGCTGCCGCCGAAGTTCGTGATCCCGGGCGGCACCGAGCTGTCCGCCGCCCTCGACCTCGCCCGGGCGATCCTGCGCCGCGCCGAGCGCCGCGTCGCCGCGCTGGCGGCCGCGGAGGAGCTGCCCTCGGCGATCGTCATCGCCTACCTGAACCGGGCCGCCGACCTCGTCTACGCGATGGCGCGATTCGCCGACGTATCCGACCCCGCGCTGTTCGAGGGGCGCAGCGGCGACCGAGCAGGAGCGCGACTGATGCGGGCGACGGCGCGGCGACGGGAGGGCTACGCCCACATCGTCGAGGTCGACGGCCACGAGGTCCTCGTCGACGAGCCGGTCGAGGTCGGCGGCGCCGACTCGGGCCCCTCCCCCACCCGCCTGCTCACCGCTTCGCTCGCCTCCTGCACGGCGATCACGATCGCCCTCTACGCCGACCGCAAGGGCTGGGACGTCACCGGCCTCGAGGTCGACGTCGAGTTCGCAGGGTCGCCGCGCGCCGGCGAGACCTCCCACTTCGACGTCGTGGTGGAGCTCCCGGACGACCTCGACGACGAGCAGCGCAAGCGGATCATGGTGATCGCCGGCAAGTGCCCGGTGCACCGGATCCTCGCCGGCGACACCGAGATCGTCACCAGCGAGCGGAGCGCCGCCGGCTGATGGACCTCGGCCTCGCCGGCAAGGCCTGCGTGGTCACCGGTGCCGGCCGCGGCATCGGCCGGGCGACGGCGCGGATGCTCTGCGAGGCGGGCGGCCAGGTCCTGCTCGTCGCCCGCTCCGCCGACGAGCTGGCCGAGGCGGCCGGCCGAATGCGGGCGCGCCGGGGCGCCCGCCCACGGCCGCGCCGCCCACCTCGCCGTCGACGTGACCGCCGCCGACGCCGCCGATCGGATCGTCGCCGAGGCGGGCGACCGGTTCGGGTCCCTCGACGTGATCGTCAACGGCGCCGGCTCGGCGGCCAGCCGCGACCTCGACGACGTCCCCGAGCAGGCCTGGTACGACGCCTGGGAGCTGAACGTGATGGCGCCGATGCGGCTGATGCGCAGCGCCCTGCCGGCGATGGCGGAGCGCGGCTGGGGCCGGGTCGTCAACGTCTCCTCGACGGCCGGCAAGCGTCCCTCCCAGAACATGGGCGAGTACTCGGTGGCGAAAGCCGCCGAGCTGTCGCTCTCGCGGCTCTACGCCGACCGCTACGCCGGCAGCGGCGTGCTCGTCAACGCCGTCTGCCCGGGCCCGGTCAAGTCGGAGATGTGGATGGCGCCGGGCGGCCTGCTCGACCAGTCGGTCGAGCTGCACGGCCACGCCGACCGCGAGGCCGGCCTCGCCGCAACCGGCTCGTCGCGGCCGATCGGCCGGCTCGCCGAGGTCGACGAGATCGCCTCGGTGATCACCTTCCTTTGCTCGGAACGGGCCTCCTACGTGCTCGGGTCCGCCTGGGGCGTCGACGGCGGCACGGTCCAGGTGATCATCTGAGCGACGGCGGCGGCCCCGACCTCGCCCGAACCTTCCTCGATCCCGTCGAGGCCGAGCGCCTGCACGCGCACGGCAGCGAGAGCGCCGCGGTCCTCGTGCCGCTGTTCGGCTGGCCGGAGCGGCCGGGGCTGATCTTCACCGAGCGCCGCCACGACCTGCGCCGCCACGGCGGCGAGATCTCGTTTCCGGGCGGCCGCGCCGACCCCGGCGAGACGCTCGTCGAATGCGCATTGCGGGAGGCGCAGGAGGAGATCGGCCTCGACCCGGCGGCCGTCGAGGTGATCGGAGCGCTGCCGCCGACGTCGACCGTCGTCACCTCGTTCAAGGTGCTGCCGGTCGTCGGCCTCGTGCCGGAGCGGCTCGCCCACACGCTGAGCCCGCAGGAGGTCGAGCGGGTGATCGAGCTCGACCTCGAGCAGCTCCGCTCCTCGTTCGGGATGCGTCGCCTGATCCGCCGCGGCGTGCCGTTCCGGACGCCGACCTTCGACGTCGAGGGCGCCTTCATCTGGGGGGCGACGGCGCGAATGCTGCAGCAGTTCTTCGACCACCTCGACCGCTGAGCGCGGCCGCGGCGCCGCCGGCGGCGCCGCGGCCGGACGCCGCCCTCCACGAGCCGGACGCCTCCCGCCGAGCCGGCCGCCGCCCATCGCTGATGTCGAGGAAACAGGTGACTATTCCCGGTTTCCTCGACCTCGGCGGGTGGGGTGTCGGGGTCGGGCGATCGCGATAGGGTTGTCGCATGGCTGCAGGGAAGCCGGGGTGGTACGAGCCGGGCGCGGGGGGCCCGGACCTCGACGCCATGGGCAACGACAAGCGCCGCCCGGTGATCGGGCAGCAGTACGGGGCGTCGACGCGCAAGCGGCTGATCGTCTACGGCATCGCGGTGACCGTGATCGTCCTCGTCGTGATCGCCTTCCTGACCGTGATCAGCAGCGTCGACAGCCGCACGGTGCCGTTGCGGGACACGGCCCCGTGGTCGGCCGCCGATGCCCCCCGGGAGCCGCCGCGCGACGTCGACTTCGGGCGCAACGGCCCGACCGACACGATCCCCGCCGACCAGATCCTCAACCACTGAGCACGGCGGCGACGGCGGCGGCCATCGCCGCCGTCCAGTCGCCGGCCGGGTCGCGCTCGGCGGCGACGATCCGGACCGGGATCATCCAGGTCCGCGCCGCCCGCTCGACCAGTTCGGCGCCGGCGGCGAGGACCTCGGGATCGGCGGTTCCGGCGGCCTCGAAGACGAAGCCGCGGACCGGCGTGTCGACGAGCTTCTCGAGCAGGCTCTCGAGCCGCAGCCGGTTGACCGCCTCGATCTCCGCGGCCGTGCCGGTCGCCGAACCGAGCAGCCAGGCGACGACGGCGACGTCGCCGACGTGGTCGAGGACCGTGCCGACCCGGTCGGGGTCGGCGATCGCCGGCTCGATTCCGGCCGCCTCGATCGCCGCCAGCGACCCGTCGTCGCGGGTCGTCCCCCGCACCGCCCAGCCGTCGGCCAGCAGGGCGCGGCCGAGCTCGCGGCCGTGACAGCCGCAGCCGACGAGCAGCGCCCGCGCCACCGCTGCGGCTACCGGTCCCCGCCGGAGCCGGCCGGGCCGTCGTCACGGAGCTCGCGGTCGAGCTCGGCGAGCGCGTCGGCGTCGATCCGGCCGCGCTCGCGAACCCGCTGATCCTCGCGACCCATCCGCTCGGCGTCGCCGGCGGTCAGCTCGCGGGCGCCGCGGCGGCGCCGGTACTCGTTCTGTGCGGCGATCATCTGCGCGATGTCGTCCTGCTCGAGCTGGATCTCGGTCTCGTAGTCGCGCGTCGGCTTCCAGTCGAGGAGGTCGGCGCCGCTGCCCGGGTAGGAGCGCGCGAGGAGGACGAGGACCGCGACGATGAATGCGACCATCGCGAGGGTGATGAGGACGTAGTCCATGCGCTGGTCTCACGATAACCCCTGTGCGGGCGCGCGAGGCCGCGCGCTATCGTCGCGGTCATGGGAGCAGCGACAGCGGCCAGCGTTGACGGCAGGATCGTCGCTCCCGAGGAGGCGACGATCTCGATCCTCGACGACGGCCTGCTGCGCGGCGACGGCGCCTTCGAGGTGATCAAGCTCTACGGCCGTCACCCGTTCCGCCTCGACGAGCACATCGCTCGCCTGCACCGCTCCGCCGACGCGATCCACCTCGACTTCGACGAGACCGCCCTGCGGGCCGAGATCGCGGCCCTGCTCGCCGAGGGCGGCGATCCCGACTGCTGCCTGCGGATCGTCATCACCCGCGGCGGCCGGAGGCTGCTGACGATCGAGCGGATTCCCGGCTGGCCCGCCAGCGCCCGGGTCGCCCTGTTGACGCTGACCCCGAGCGAGATCCTCGCCGGCGTCAAGTCGATCTCCTATGCCGCGAACATGCACGCCACCCGGCTCGCGGTCGAGCGCGGCGCCGACGAGGCGGTCTACGTCGACGCCGGCGGCACCGTCCTCGAGGCGCCGACGTCCTCGATCTTCTGGACCTCCGCCGACGGCGTGCTGCGGACCCCCGGCCTCGACGTCGGGATCCTCGACTCGATCACGAGGGCGGTCGTCATTGCCGGCCTCGACGTCGAGGAGGGCGCCTTCGGAGAGGCGGATCTGCGCGGCGCCCGGGAAGCCTTCCTCGCCTCGACGACCCGGGAGATCCAGCCGGTCGCGGCGATCGACGGCAGCGCGCTCGAGATCGTCGGCGGCGAGCACGCGGCGGCGGCGCTGGCGGCGGTGCGGGAGGCGGTCGAGCGCGAGGCGGCGGCCAGTTGAACCTCGAGCTGAGCGACGAGCAGCGGCTGATCACGGAGACGGCCCGCAGCTTCGCCGACGAGGTGATCGCGCCGCGGATCCGCGCCAGCGACCGCGAGTGCCGCTTCGACACCGAGCTCGCTCGCCGGCTCGGCGAGATGGGCTACCTCGGCGCGCCGGTCGCCGAGCAATACGGGGGGCGCGGCCTCGACTACGTGACCTACGCGCTGATCACCGAGCAGGTCGGCCGCGTCGACAGCGCCGCCCGGACGGTGATCTCGGTGCAGACGTCGCTCGTCTGCGGCTCGATCGAGCGCTGGTGCAGCGAGGAGCAGAAGCAGCGCTGGCTGCCCGGCCTCTGCAGCGGCGAGCTGTTCGGGTGCTTCGGCCTCACCGAGCCCGATTCCGGATCCGACGCGGCCGCGATGAAGACCCGGGCGGTGCCGATCGACGGCGGCTGGCGGATCGACGGCCAGAAGATGTGGATCTCGCTCGGCAACGTCGCCGACGTCGCGCTCGTCTTCGCCCAGACCGACCCGGCCAAGGCCCATCGCGGGCTCGCCTGCTTCCTCGTCCCCACCGACACCACCGGCTTCTCGAGCGCGGAGATCCACGGCAAGCTCGGCCTCCGCTCCTCCGACACGGCGTCGCTGGCGTTCGACTCGATCGAGGTCGGTGACGACGCGCTGGTCGGCGCGGTCGGCGACGGCTTCAAGATCGCGATGAGCGCCCTCGACCTCGGCCGCTACTCGGTGGCGGCGGGCTGCGTCGGGATCTGCGACGGCTGCGTCGACGCCTCGGTGGCCTACGCGACCGAGCGCGAGCAGTTCGGAGTCCCGATCGCCCGCTTCCAGCTCGTCCAGGCGATGATCGCCGAGATGATCGTCAAGCGCGACGCGGCTCGGCTGCTCGTGATCAGAGCCGGCCTGCTCAAGGACGCCGGCAGGCCGAGCACGACCGAGACCTCGATCGCGAAGCTCCATGCCAGCGAGTCGGCGGTCGAGTGCGCCAACGCGGCGATCCAGGTCCACGGCGGCTCCGGCTACGTCGACGATCACCCGGTCGAGCGCTACCTGCGCGACGCCCGGGTGACGACCCTCTACGAGGGGACGTCGCAGATCCAGAAGCTGATCATCGGCCGCGCCGCGACCGGGATCGACGCGATCCTGCCCTATGCGCCGGAAAGCGACGGCCGATGAGCGGTCCGATCGCGGTGGCGGTCGAGCGCCGGGTCGCCGTCTGCAGGATCGAGCACGAGCCGAGCCGCAACTCGCTCGGCGCCGGCCTCGCCGAGGAGCTGATCACGACGCTCGAGCGCCTCGACGGCGACGACGGCGTCGGCGCGATCGTGGTCACCGGCAGCGGCGACTACTTCGCGACCGGGCCCGACATCCGCGCCTTCGCCGGGCAGGGGCAGGGACCGTCGGCGGATCCGACGCTGGCCGGGTTCTGGGACCGCCAGCGGGCGATCGGCAAGCCGCTGATCGCCGCGGTCAGCGGCTGGGCGCTCTCGACCGGCTGCGAGCTCGCGCTCGCCTGCGACCTGATCGTCGTCGCCAAGGACGCGACGTTCGGGCTGCCCGAGATCACCTACGGGCTGATCCCGTCCGGCGGCGCGACCCAGCGTCTGACCCGTGTGCTCGGCAAGCAGCGAGCGATGGAGCTCGTCCTGACCGGCCGGCGGATGAGCGGCAACCAGGCCTTCGAATGGGGCCTCGCCAACATCATCATGGACCGCCGCAACACGCTCGAGCAGGCGGTGATGCTCGCCGAGGAGATCGCTGCGCGGCCGCCGCTCGCCCTGCGCTACGCGAAACGCGCGATCCAGGCCGCCGACGAGGTCGGGCTCGCCGACGGGCTCGCCAGCGAGCGGCGGCTGTTCGCCGACGCGCTCGCAACCGAGGACCGCGTCGAGGGGATCGGCGCCCTGCTCGAGGGGCGGCGACCCGACTTCAGCGGCAGGTAGAGTCGCGGTCGTGAGCGCTCGGGAAAGTCCCTCGCAGCCGCGGGCGTGCGAGCAGCAATTCCCGCGGATCGGCTCCTACGGGTTCCTCTCCGACTGCGAGACCGGGGCGCTGATGGCCGCCAACGGCTCGATCGAGTGGATGTGCCTCCCCCGCTTCGACTCGCCGAGCATCTTCGGAGCGCTGCTCGACCGGACCGCCGGGGCGATGCGGTTCGCGCCGAACGAGCACGTCCCGGTCGCCCGCCGCTACGAGCCCGGCACGAACGTGATCGAGACGACCTGGGCGACCGAGACCGGCTGGGTGATCGTCCGCGACGCCCTGCTCGTCAACGCCGTCCGCACCCACGACGGGCGCAACCGGCTCGAGGCCGAGCGGATGCTGGTCCGCTGGGCCCACTGTCCCGAGGGCCGGGCCGAGATCGAGCTCGTCTGCGATGCGCTGCCCGACTACGGCCGCGGGGCGGTCGACTGGGATCTCGACAGCGAGCTCGGCGTCGCCACCGCGGTCGTCGACGGCGTGCCGCTGCGGTTCCAGGCCGACATGGACCTCGAGCTCGACGACGGCCGGATCTGGGGCGTGCGCGACCTCGACACCGACCAGAACGCGTTCTGTGCGCTGACCTGGTCCGACGAGGCGCGGCTGCCCGGCCACGCCGGCGAGGCGGCCCGGCAGGTCTACGAGACCGGTCAGGCGTGGCGACGCTGGCTCGAACGCGGCAAGTTCCCCGACCACCGCTGGCGAGGTGAGCTGCAACGCTCGGCGCTGACCCTGAAGGGGCTGATGTACGCGCCGTCCGGCGGCATGGTCGCCGCGCTCACCACCTCGCTGCCCGAGTCGCCCGGCGGCGAGCGCAACTGGGACTACCGCTACACCTGGATCCGCGACGCCACCTTCACGCTCTGGGGCCTGCACGTGCTCGGCCTCGACGACGAGGCCCGCGATTTCATGGACTTCGTCGAGCGGGTGACCGCCGACGGCGACGGCCACCTGCAGATCATGTACGGGATCGGCGGCGAGAAGGACCTGACCGAGAGCACCCTCGACCACCTGGACGGATACATCGACTCGAAGCCGGTGCGGATCGGCAACGCCGCCTACTCACAGCGCCAGAACGACGTCTACGGCGCCCTGCTCGACTCGATCTACATCCACTCGCGGGCGCTCGGCGGCGTCAGCGACGGCCTCTGGAAGATCGCCTGCCGACAGGTCGAGGCGGCGATGGACATCTGGGAGCAGCCCGACCAGGGCATCTGGGAGGCCCGCGGCGAGCCGAAGCACTACCTCTCCTCGAAGCTGATGTGCTGGGTGGCCCTCGACCGCGGCACCCGCCTCGCCAAGGCCCGCGGCGAGCGCGAGCGCGCCGCGAGCTGGGGCGCCGAGGCGGAGCGGATCAAGCAGGACATCCTCGATCGCGGGGTCAGCGACGACGGCATCTTCCGCCAGCACTACGACACCGACGAGCTCGACGCCTCGACGCTGCTGATCCCGCTGGTTCGCTTCCTGCCGTCCGACGACGATCGCGTCGTCAAGACGGTCCTGGCGATCGCCGACGGGCTCACCGACATGGGGTTGGTGCTCCGCTACCGAACCGAGCAGACCGACGACGGCCTGCACGGCGCCGAGGGGACGTTCTCGATCTGCTCGTTCTGGCTGGTCTCGGCGCTTGCCGAGATCGGCGAGCACGACCGCGCCGCGCACCTCTGCGAGCACCTGCTGATCATGGGCGGCGCTCTCGACCTCTACGCCGAGGAGATCGAGCCGCACACCGGCCGGCAGCTCGGCAACTTCCCGCAGGCGTTCACCCACCTGGCGCTGATCAACGCCGTCTCGCAGGTGATCGCCGACGAGCTCGCCGACGGCCGCGCACCGAGCGAGCGCGCGGTGTTCACCGAGATGCTCGCCGCCCACGGCGACGGCCACATCGACGAGACCGGCTGACGGCGCCGGCGGCGAGGCCGCTCGATCGCCGCCGCCGCGACCTGCGTCCCCCGGTCGCGGGCTCAGCCCGCGACCCGCGCCTCCTCGGCCGCCTCTATCCGCTCCGCGTCGGTCGGCGGCGTGTCGCGCAGGTACCACTCGGCGTCGAGGGCTCCGCGCGTGCCCGAGCCGGCGGCGGTGACCGCCTGGCGATAGGTGAAGTCGACGAGGTCGCCGATCGCGAAGACGCCGGCGAGGTTGGTCCGCGTCGACGGCTCCTCGACCTTGACGTAGCCGTTGTCGTGCAGGTCGACCTGGCCGGCGACCAGCTCCGAGCCGGGGATGTGCCCGATCGCCACGAAGGCGCCGCCGGCCTTCATCTCGGAGACCTCGCCGCTCTCGGCATGGCGGATCCGGATGTGGTCGAGTGCGCCGTCGTCGCCGGCGACGAACTCCTCCGGCACGTACGGGGTCTTGAACTCGATGTTGTCGGCCTCGCGAGCCCGGTCCTGCATGACCATCGAGGCGCGGAACTCGTCGCGGCGATGCAGAACGGTCAGATTCTCGGCGTACTTGGCGACGAAGATCGAGTCCTCCATGGCCGTGTCGCCGCCGCCGACGACGACGACGTCGCGACCCTTGAAGAACGCTCCGTCGCAGACCCCGCAGGTCGAGACGCCGCGGCCGCCGAGCTCGATCTCGCCGGGAATGCCGAGCCGCTTCGGCTGCGCGCCCATCGCCAGGATCACGGTCCGGGCCCGGTACTCGTCGTCGCCGACCCAGACGGTCTGCATGCCGCCGTCGGTCAACTCGACCTTGGTGGCGTCATCGGTGATGAAGCGGGTGCCGAAGCGCTCCGCCTGGGCGCGGAACCGGTTCATCAGCTCCGGCCCCATGATCCCCTCCGGGAAACCGGGGAAGTTCTCGACCTCGGTCGTGTTCTGGAGCTGGCCGCCCCACTGGAAGCCCTCGATCACGAGCGGCTCGAGATCGGCGCGAGCCGCGTAGACCGCCGCCGTGTACCCGGCGCAGGCGCCGCCGATGATGATCACGTTCTCGGTTCGCTTCTCGGTCACTGCTGGCTCCTCGCTTCGAGACTGTCCTGAAACTCTACTTCATTTTGTGAAGTATTGGAAGGTACCGCGGCCGGCGGCGCCGGCTGCGGCTCATCATCGTCGACGGATCGCCCCTCCGCCTCCCAGCGGGCGACGGTGCGCCGCAGCTGCAGGAAGGCGACGATACCGGGGGGCAGCGGCATCCAGAAGGCGATCAGCCGGTAGACGAGCACTGCCGCGATCACCGTCGCCGCGGGCTCGCCGAAGATCACGAAAGCGCCGATCAGCCCGCCGTCTACGGCGCCGACGCCGGCCGGGTCGGGCGCGAGGTTCGCCGCCATCCCGACGAAGAAGCCGATCACGAGGACGCCGATCGGCAGCGCCACGCCGAACGCCATGAACGTCGCCCAGAGGATGCCGATGTTCGATGCCCAGAACCCGGCCGCCCCGAGCACCGCCAGGCCGCCCTTGCGGGGCTCGCGGACGAAGCCGAACGCGAGCCGGGTTCCGGTCGAGATCGTCGCCGGCACGTTGCTGAGCCGCAGGGCCGTCCGGCTCGCCCAGTTGTTCCCCTCGAGCGTGAGCCGGCGCTCGAGGTCGCCGGGAACCAGCATGACCAGCAGGAAGACGAGCGCGACCCCGCCGGCGATCGCGGCCGGGACGATCGTCATCGAGACCGGATCGGGTCCCGACAGGACCCCGGTCTCGAGCAGCACGCCGAAGACGATCACCGCGAGCACGTAGAAGGCGTAGAGGAGGACCAGGAACGCGACCATCCGCTCCGCCGCCTCGGTGCGCCGCATCCCCGCCTTGCGCAGCGCCCAGTAGCTGAGGACGACGCCGCCGGCGCCACCTGCCGAGAGCACCCGCGAGGCGGCCAGCCCGGCCATCGTGATCTGGTAGCTCTCCCGCCAATCGAGGTGGACGAGGTTCTCGCCGATGACGCCGCGGAACAGCGCCACGTAGGAGCCGAAGGCGAGGACGTTGAAGCCGACGGCAACGGCGAACCATTGCCACTCCCCCTCGCCCATCTTCTCGATCGCGTCCTCGAGGCCGATCAGCTTCGGCAGCAGCACGTAGATCGCTGCGAACATCAGCAGCACGATCAGCGTCGTCAGCGCGACCCGGCGCGGGTTCTCGAGCAGCGACGGCGCCTCCTCGTCGCCCGGCGGCGCCGTCGCCGGGGACGCTTCGGTCAGAGCTGCGGCGGCGGCCGCGAGTCGCTCCCCGTCGTGATCGAGCTCGCTCCCCTCGGCCATCGACGCCCATGTTCGCATCCCCGTCGGGGGGCCCGGCGGACCGCCGGGCCGCTCAGGCGTTGGCGGTGCGCTCGAGCTGCTGGACGGCGCCGCTGATCGCCAGCGCCAGCGGCTCGGCAAACGGCTCGCCGACGCGAACCGCGGCGACGAGGCCGAGGCCGGCGAGCAGGTCGACGACGTAGTGCTCGCCGAGGTAGACGAGGGCGAAGCCGAGCACGCCCGCGTAGGTCCAGCCGATCGCCCCCGCCGCCCGGTTCGACTCGCCGAGCAGGATCGCCGCCAGCACCGAGGCGCCGAAGTGCAGGGACGGCATCGCCGCCCACGGGTTGCCGTCGACGGCCTCGTACATCTTCGGCCAGGCGGCCCGGAACGTCTCCTCGCCGACCGCGAGCATCCGCCGCTCGACCCGGTCGTCGCCGCGTGTGGCCGTTCGCCGCCGCCCACCAGGGCGGCGCCGTCGGCACGGCGATGTAGGTGGCGCAGCCGAGGTCGAAGGCGGCGCCCATCTGCCGCGCCGCCCGCGCGAACCCGCGCTCGTCCTTGACGAGGATGTAGAGCAGCGACAGGTGCGGCTCGAAGAACCAGGCCCAATGGGCGAAGCTGAGCAGCCGGTCGAGGGCGGTGACCGATGCCGTCGGCGGGCGTCAGCGCCGCCTGCAGCCGCGAGTTCGGCAGCCGGCCGCGGCCGATCAGCCCGGTCGAAGCGGATCGGGTAGTCGGATCTTGAGCCGCTTGCGGCAGCGCATCGGGGTCGTCGTAGGGCAGCTCGTGGACCATCGTGAACGCCCACATCTGCTGGGCGAACAGGAAAGCGTCCCGGGTCTTCGTCCGCGACTTCAGCGTCGCCAGCCCGACCGGGCCGGCGACCGTGGCGGCGACCGTCGCCGCCGCCGGCAGCCGCAACCGCCTGCGCAGCAGCGGCACCGCGACCGATGCGACGATCGCCGCGAAGGCGGCTCCGCGGAGCCAGGGCCGCAACCGGGACCGGCTCCGGCGCGATGAAGAAGCCGCCGCAGTCAAAGCGCGGGCGAGTATAGAAGCGATCCGGAAGGGGCAGAGCGGCATCTGCCGGGTCGTCCCCCTAGAATGGCGGCGCCTTGCAGGCCCCTCGCAGAAGAGCCGCCCTTTTTTCGCTCGCCGCGACCGCCGGCGCCCTCGCCGCGACGCCGGAGCTCGCGGCCGCCGATCTCCTCGCACCCGGCGCGACCGGCTCGGACGGCGCCGGCAGCGCCCGCACCCTCTACATCATCATGGCCGTGCTCGCGGTCCTGATCGTCGTCGCCGTCCTCGGTGCCCTCGTCCGCGCGCTTCGCACCCGCACGACCGCCGCCGACCGCGAGGCCGGCGCCCGCCGGACCCGCGGCACCGGCTCGGTCCAGGTCCGCGTCGGCGCCGGGCTCGGCGGTGCTCGCCCTGATCCTCTTCGTCGTCGGCATCGTCTTCACCGGCAAGGCGACCGAGGTCGAGGCATCGGCGAACGACCCGATCACGATCCAGGCCGACGCCCAACAATGGGTCTGGCGCTACGAGTACCCGGTCTCCGATCCCTCCCCGGACGGATTCAACAGCGACGCGGCCTACAGCTACCAGGAGCTCGTCGTGCCCGGTCGACACCCCGATCAACCTCGAGATCAGCTCGACCGACGTCCTGCACCGCTGGTCGGTGCCGTCGCTGACCCTCAGCGCCGACGCGGTCCCCGGGCTCGAGAACGAGGTTTCCTTCACCGCGACCGAGACCGGCACCTACGAGGGTGCCTCGACCAAGTTCTCGGGCCCCGGCTACGCGACGATGCGGACCCGCGTGATCGTCGTCGAGCCCGACCAGTACGAGGCGTTTCTGAAGGAGCGCCTCGCCGGCATCAAGGCCGCCCGCAAGGCGGTCCAGGAGCGGGTTCAGAACGGAACGGCACCGGGAGTGAGGTTCGAGCAGAAATGACCCCGAGTCGGACCGCGTCGCATCCCGAGGTCGTCAGCGAGCAGGTCCCGCGCGCCCAGAAGGGCTGGATCACGCTCGTCACCACCGCCGAGCACAAGGCGGTCGGGCGGATGTACATCGCCACCGCCCTGCTCTTCGCGAGCGCCGCGCTCGCCGAGTTCCTGATGATGCGGCTGCAGCTGATCGTGCCGGAGAACACGCTGATCCGTCCCGAGATCTTCGACCGGCTGCTCTCCGCCTACGGCGTCACCGGGCTGATCCTGTTCGCGCTGCCGCTGATGATCGGCCTGATGTCGGTGGTCGTGCCGCTGCAGGTCGGCGCCCGCGGCATGGCCCTGCCCCGCCTCCATCACCTCTCCTACTGGCTCTACGTGTTCGGCGGCGCGACGATCTACGCGAGCTTCCTCTACCGCCCCTCCGAGGCCGGGATCCTGGCCCTGCCGCCGCTCTCCTCCTCGGCGTTCCTGCCCGGCGCCGCCGTCGACGCCTGGCTGATCGGCTTCGCCCTCGCCCTGCTCGGCTTCGTCTGCTTCGCGATCAGCATGATCGCCACGGTCCGCAACTCGCGCGCCCCCGGCATGGCACTGCAGCGGATGCCGCTGTTCTCCTGGGCCGCCTCGATCGTCAGCTACACGCTGCTCGTCGTCAGTCCGGTCTTCCTGGCGGCGATCGCGATGCTGATCATCGATCGCCACTACGGCGGCGTCTTCTTCGACTCCGGCGAGGGCGGCAAGCCGATGCTCTACGAGCATCTCGCGTCGATCTTCATCGCCGGCGCCGTCGTCTCCCTGCTGGTCGCGGCGATGGCGGCGATCTCGGAGATCCTCTCGACCTTCTCGCGGCAGCCCCACTTCGGCCATCGCACCGTCGCCGGCTCGCTCGTCGCCCTGCCGGTCCTCGCCGTGCTCGGCTGGATGCAGAGCATGTACTCGGGCCCGATCCCGGACGGCTTCCTCTACTTCGCGATGCTGATGGCGCTCGCCGCGATCGTCCCGGTCGGCCTGATCCTCTTCAACTGGATCGGCACGATGACCGGAGGCGCCAAGCGCCAGGGGATGCCGCTCAAGTACGCGCTCGGCGCCGTCGTCCTGATCGTCATCGGCCTCGCCGGCAAGCTCGTCGCCGCGATCGTCCCGGTCGGTGCGCTGCTCGCCGGCAGCACCTTCTCGACCGGCACCAGCTTCGCGCTGATCGCCGGTGCCGGGGTGCTCGGCGGATTCGCCGCCCTCTACTACTGGTTCCCGAAGCTCTGCGGCCGGCTGATGGGCGACGCCCTCGGCGTCACCTCCTTCTGGCTGCTGATCAGCGGCGCGATCGTCTACTCGCTGACGACGATGATGGCCGGACTCGAGGGGATGCCGGTCGACGTCGCCAAGTTCTACGGCGACAGCAACCTCGACGCGCTCAACCTGATCGCCTCGATCGGCGCGATCCTCTTCGTGCTCGGCTTCATCACATCGATGTTCAACGCGGCCGCGAGCTACACCCGCGGCATCGCGGTCGGCCCCGATCCGTGGCTCGGCAGCACCCTCGAGTGGTTCACGACCTCGCCACCGCCGGTCCACAACTTCGACCTCGTCCCCGACGTCCGCAGCGCCGAGCCGCTCGACGACATCCGCGACGCGGTCCGCCGCCGGGCGACCCGCTGGTATCCGCCCCAGGCACGGGCCGCGGAACCGGAGGCGGAGGCGGTTGCGGTCGCCGCCGACGAAGGCCCGGCCGAGGCCGGCGGCGCGACCGCGCCGGAAGCCGAATCCGAGACCGCCCGGCGGGACGAAGACGACAGCCCGGTAGCCTGAGCGGCATGTCCGCCCGCCCCCACCCGGTGGCCCGCCCGACTGCCGGGAGGCCCGCGCGATGGAATCCTCTGCCGGCGTAGCCGAACGCGTCGAGCGACCGGGCGGGCGAGCCGGAAGACCGGCACCGCAGCCCGCCCCGCCGCGCTCCGATCGCCTCGACTTCGCCGAGGCGATCGCCCACGTCCGCGACTACGTGGCGCTGACCAAGCCGCGGATCATCTCGCTGCTGCTCTGGACGACGGTCGCGACGATGCTCGTCGCCCGGCCGAGCGGCCTGGCTGTCTCGACGGTGCTCTGGACGTGCCTGGGCGGCTATCTGGCCGCCGGTGGCGCCGGTGCGATCAACCACTACATCGACCGCGACATCGACGCGCGGATGGGCCGGACGCGCGGCCGCCCGATCGTCTCCGGCCGGATCAGGCCTTTCCACGCGCTCGTCTTCGGGATCTGCCTCGGCACCGTCGCAACGGTGCAGCTATGGGTCACCGTCAACGCCCTGGCGGCCGGCTTGGCGCTGCTCGGCCTGCTCGGCTACGTGCTCCTCTACACGGCCTGGCTGAAGCCGCGGACGCCGCAGAACATCGTCATCGGCGGCGCCGCCGGCGCGATGCCGCCGCTGGTCGGCTGGGCGGCGGCGACCGGCTCGCTCGGCCTCGAGGCGTTCTTCCCGTTCCTGGTCATCTTCCTCTGGACGCCACCCCACTTCTGGGCGCTGGCGCTGCTGATCTCCGACGACTACGAGCGGACCGGCATCCCGATGCTGCCGGTCGTCCGCGGCAAGGGCTTCACGCGCCGCAGCATCCTCCTCTACTCGGTGCTGCTCGTCGCCTTCACGCTCGTCCCGGTCGCGACCGGGATGCTCGGCGGCCTCTACCTGGCGGCGGCCGCGATCCTCGGGGCCGCATTCGTGTTCGGAGCGACGCGACTGCTGCGGAGCCCGTCGAGCCGGGCGGCACTGCATCTCTACCTGGGCTCGCTGGCCTACCTGTTCCTGCTGTTCGCCGCGATGGCGGCCGACAGGGTCCTCGCGGCTTGATTAGATTTCAGCCCCGATGGATCGCAGCAAGGCCAACAGGAACATCAGCTCCGGCTTCGTAGCCGCCGGGATCGCCCTGTTCATGTTCGCGCTCACCTTCTACGTCGCCGTGCTCTACGTCGGCGGCTGAGCGATGAACCCCTCCCACCGCGACATCGAGACGGCTGAGCCGACCGAGCTCATCTACGTGCCGAACAATTCCTGGGCGCCGGTGCTCGTCGCCGCCGGCATCGCCCTGATCCTCGTCGGCATGTTCAAGGGCTGGTCGCTGTGGATCGTCGGCGCAGTCATCCTGCTGCTCGGCCTGCGCGCCTGGTGGCACCTCTCCGACGACGAGATCTCGGGCATGCGGCGGGAGCAGCGCGCCGACACCGCCGTGATCCCCGCCGAAGCGGTACGCCGGGCCCGCTGAGCGCCGCTCAGCGGCCCGCTGCGGCGATCCTTCCGGCCTACCCGGGATTCATCGCCGACGTCGCCCCGGCAGACGTCCAGACGCGCATGATGTCGCGCATCGACAGGACGCCGACGAGATCGCCGTCCTGACAGATCACCAGGTGGCGGATCCGCCGCGCCGCCATGTCGGCGGCCGCCCGCTCGAGGCTCCAGTCGGGAGCCGCGGTGATCACCGAGTCGCTCATGTGGTCGGCGACGCGCTCGGCGTCGGGATCCTCGCCGCGGCCGATCGAGACGAGCAGGTCGCGCTCGCTGATGATCCGCGGCCCGGGTGCCTCGTCGTCGATCACGATCGCCGCACCGACGCCCTTCTCGGTCATCATCCGCGCCGCCTCGCGCAGCGAGTGCCCCGGCCCGACGGTCAGAACCACCTCCGACATTCCTTCCCGAACTTCCATCTGCGCCCTCGGGCTCCCTTCGTCTCGGGTCCGGCCGCGACAGCTCTGCCGGACGGGTTTGTGCCGATCGTCTCAACCCTATCGAATGGCTCCGGGCGCGCGTCCGGGCGTGGTCGCCGACCTATAGGATTCCCGCCGTGAAGCGACCTCGATTCAAGGCGGCGGGCCTGATTGCCCTCGGCGTGGCCGTCGTGGCGGCACTCAGCGGCTGCGACCTCCAGGAGAACGCCGACACCGCCAAGGGGCGGCAGCTGTTCATCGACAACTGCGGCACCTGCCACTACCTGAAGGAGGCCGGCACGACCGGCGATCTCGGTCCCGATCTCGACGCCGCCTTCGCCGCCGCCCGCGACGCCGGCATGGACCAGGACACGATCGAGGGCGTCGTCGGCGACCAGATCTCCCACCCCCGCCAGACCGACCCCCAGGACCCCAGCTACATGCCGGCCGACATCGTCACCGGCAAGGACGCCGACGACGTCGCCGCCTACGTCGGCTCGGTCGCCGGCGTCCCCGGCATCGAGCCGCCCACCGCCCCCGGCGGCCCCGGCGGCCAGGTCTTCGCCAACAACGGCTGCGGCAGCTGCCACACCTTCGCCGCCGCCGGCTCGCAGGGCGCCGTCGGGCCGAACCTCGACGAGGGGCTGTCCGACCAGACGGCCCAGCAGATCGAGAAGAACATCGTCGACCCGAACGCCGAGATCGCCAAGGGATTTCAGCCGAACATCATGCCCGCCAACTACGGACAGACGATCGATCCGAAGGATCTGAAGCTGCTCGTCGACTTCCTCTACGAGAACAGCCGCCCGTCCAAGGGCGGCGGCTGAGCAAGGGCCCCAGCGGGGCCGCCGAGCCGCTACCGGCTCGGCGGATCCTCGTCGTCGGGCGCGGCGAGCATCTGCCGCAGCCAATCGCCGGCCCGCCAGAGGCCGAAGCCGACGGCGATCACCGCCAGGACCGCCCCCAGCGTCTTGCTGACCAGGATCGCCGAGCCGATCACGATCACCGCCGCGGCGATGATCATCACCAGGATCCGGAACGCGTCCTGCTCGGACTGGAACGGATTGCGGAGGTCCTTCTCGGCCATCCGCTGATCTTCGCAGGCGCGCCGCTCGGCCCGCCGGACCGCGGTCACGGATAGGTTGCTGCGGTGCGACTCGTCGCCTTCCTGCTCGCCTGCGCCGCCGGCCTCGGCCTCGGCCTGCTCGGCGACCAGCCGCTGATCGGCCTCGCGCTCGCCGCGGTGCTGCTCTATCCGCTCGGCCTGTCGTTCGTGATCGGCGGCGAGCGCGACAGCGGGCGGCGGCCCGTCCCGGTCGGCCCGGCGCTGCTCGCCGGCGTCGCCGGCTCGCTCCTCGTCGTCTTCCTGGTCCGGCTCGCGATCGCCGCCCCGGACTGGGTCGATCCGCTCAGCGCCGACTGCGGCGGCCCCTCGACCGGCTCCCAGCAGCTCGCCACCTGGTTCGCCACGATCGCCTTCCTGATCGCCGCCGTCCCCGAGGCCGTCAACCTGGCCGCCCTCGGCGGCCGCCTGCGCGGCCCCGGGCCGCTCTCCGGCCTGCCGCTCACGCTCGGCCTCTTTCCGTTCGCGGTCGCGCTCGCCGGCCTCGCTCTGATCATCGCCGGCTACGCAACGAGCTGCTGACGGTGGCGAGCCGACCGTATCCCAGCAAGGAAGCCGCCGAGGCGGCCTGCGCCGAGCTCGCCGAGACCCACGCCGACCGCACGACCCATCGGTTCCTGCCGCGCCGCCGCGCCGAGGGCTGGGAGGTCGTCAAGGTGGCGCTGCCACCGCCCGCCGGCGAGCTCGGCACCGAGACCAGGGCCGACGAGAAGCCCCCGACGCCCGACGACCCGCGGTCGGCCCACTACCGCAACGTCGGGCCGTACACGGGAACTTGAGCTCGGAAGCGGCGCCTGGCCGCCTGCGGCGCTCTCACAGACACTGACCGACAATCGCCGGATTGACCGGCGATTGGCGCATTGGGTCGGCCGCCGACCCCGACGATCTCGCCGCCGGTGACAGGCTGCCGGTGGCAGGCTGCTAGCATAGTTAGTTACAAGTGTTACAAGTGCAGTTCTGATTCACGGCTCATGAGGGGATGGGATTACAGGTCGGCTGTATCGCAATCACGAACCCGGGAGGGCGAAATGTTGACCAGACCACCACTGAGGCTCACAGTTGCGGCGATCGCCGGGCTGATTCTGGCACTGGCGATGCCCAGCGTCGCCCAGGCGGACCCGATCCAATCGATCACCGCGAAGCTGAAGCCGACGAAGCTGCCGAAAAAGCGGTACCGGCCCGCTCAGATCCGGGTCGAGATCATCACCGGACTGAACTCGACCGATCCGGTCCACCCTCTTCAGCCGCCGAGCGCATTCCGGACGAAGGTGAACTTCCCCAGGAACATGAGGTTCGACACCAGGAAGGTCCCGAGGTGCAAGGGCACCGAGGCGGAGCTTCAGAACACGAGCACCAAGCGGGCGATCCGGATCTGCAAGCGGAAGTCGATCGTCAGCAAGGGGTCGGGCCTCCCGACCGGCCCGGAGCCGGCCATCGGTACATCCGCCTGGGTCACCATCGATCTCGGCGTCAGCGTCGGCGTCCCGGTGGTGCTGACTGCGTTCAACGGCGAGAGGAAGAACCAGATCTTCCTTCACGCACGTGCCGACTCCGTCAACAACACGTCGTTGCTGGTCGGGCGGATCAAGAAGGGCCCGAAGGGCTTCGGGAAGACCCTGAACGTGAAGATCCCGCCGCTCCTCGCCGGTGCGATCACGCGTTTCACCGCGACCGTGCAGAACGGCAAGTACGTGCAGGCCCGCTGCCGCAACAAGCGGATGCGGTTCCAGGCGATCACCCGGTTCACGAACCACCCGACGGCCAAGGACGACTTCCACCAGCGCTGCAAGCGGCGGTAGCGCCGCGCGGTCGGCCCCGCCCCGGGCCGTAGGGGCGGGGGGCTGCGAACCGCTTGAGTAAGCCGTTCCTAGAGGATGTAGACCGTCGTGTAGACGATGATCCACATGACGTCGACGAAGTGCCAGTAGATCCCGGGCACCTCGACGCCGAGGTGGTCCTTGGCGGCGGTGCCGAAGTGGCCGCGCCAGGCGCGGATGTTGGCGAAGCTGAGCAGCAGCAGGCCGACGAACACGTGCGCTCCGTGCAGGCCGGTGAGGCCGTAGAAGATCGAGCCGAAGGCGCCGTCGCGGGCGCTGAAGCCGATGTGGACGTACTCGTTGATCTGCACGAACAGGAACGTCGCGCCGAGCAGCCAGGTGATCGCCAGGCCCATCTTCATCGCGTTGCGGTTGCCCTTGCGGGCGCCCTCGAGGGCCCAGTGAACGCTGAACGAGGAGGTGACGAGGATCGCGGTGTTGACCCCGGCGACCAGCTTCGGCAGCTCGAACCCGTCGGGCGGCCAGCTGCCGGTCGGGTTCGAGACCTCGCGGAGGAAGAAGTAGGAAGCGAAGAACGCCCCGAACAGCATCGCCTCGGAGACGATGAAGAGGAGAATGCCGAGCGTCTGACGGTCGATCTTCGACGAGTTGTGCGCCTCGGGCGGGCCGTGGTGGGCGTGGGCCTGCGCACCGGCGGCGATCGATGCGGACTCCATCAGGACCCTCCTCCCTCGCTGCCGGCCCCGACCGGGACGGCGCCCGCCCCGGCACGATTGCCGGCCCCGGCCTCGAAGTGCTCGACCGGGTCGTCGGTGAGCTCCTCGATCCGCTCGAGCAGGCCGTCGGCGATCCACTTCGAGTCGCGGCCGGCGAAGGTCGAGACGAGGATGTCGTCGACGCGGTAGTGCTCGATCGCGTTGCGGACGGCGGCGAACGGCTCCGAGCCGCCCATCGGTTGCCCGGTCGCGTCGGCCTCGACGCGGTACAGCGCCGCCATCGTCGACGCCAGCCGGTCGCAGACGTCCTCACGGGAGATCTCGCCGGACGCCGGCGAGATGAACGTGAACCGGTGTGGCTTCTCGCGGTGCATGCCGATCAGCCGCTCGACGAGGTCGGGCGAGTTGACCGTCTGAGTGGCGATGACGAGCGTGTGGGTGACGTCCCAGCGGACGGCGTCGTCCTCGATCCGAACCGGGATGTGCTCGACCGGCGCGGCGGTGCGGCTCCGTGCCCACTCGATCAGATCCTTGCGGGCGAGGCCGAAGCGGGACTCGGGCAGATTCGAGAAGAGCACGTAGGCCGGCGAGAAGGCGCGAACGGCGTCGTCGAAGGCGAGCGGCGGCGACGGGTCGAAGATCGAGGCGGAGGCGGTGAGGCCGAACTCGTCGAGGATCTCCTGGGTGACCTCGACCCGGCTCAGCGCCGCGTCGCGGACCTCGCCGACGTCGACTATCTGACCGGCGACGGGCTGGTTCTGCGGGGCGGCGAGGGCGATGTGGCCGGCGCCGGCGTCGACGAGCTCGCGGATCCGGCCGAGCAGCCTGCGGCCACCGGCGACCTCGTTGAGGAAGGCGAGGACGGTGCCTCCCTCGATGTCGGCGGGGATCTCGGTGGGGTTGGCGACGGGATCGCTCACTTCGCCCCTCCCCCGCCGCCGGCCGCGCCGACGACGGCGGGCTTCGGCTCGGTGACCTCGGCCCCCTCCTCGCCGCTGTGCATGATCGCGTGGCGGGCGCCGGGCACGCCGAACTCGTAGGGACCGCCGACGACGCGCGGGATCTCGTCGAAGTTGAAGACCGGCGGCGGCGAGGAGACCTGCCACTCGATCGTCTTCGCGCGCCACGGGTTCGGGCCCGCCTTCGGGCCGAACCGCCAGCTGACGATCATGTTGTAGATGAAGATCAGCTGCACGGCGCCGAGGATGAAGCTGAAGACCGAGATGACCAGGTTCCAGTCGCCGAACTGGGCGGCGTAGTCGGCGACCCGTCGCGGCATGCCCTCCATGCCGATCCAGTGCATCGGCAGGAACGTGCCGAGCATGCCGACGAGGGTGCCCCAGAAGTGCCAGCGGCCGAGCCGCTCGTCGTACATGCGCCCGGTCATCTTCGGGAACCAGTGGTAGATCCCGGCGAAGATCGTGAACACCGAGCCGCCGAACAGCACGAAGTGGAGGTGGGCGACGACGAAGTAGGTGTCGGAGACGTGGATGTCGAGCGGGATCATCCCCAGCATCACGCCGGAGATGCCGCCGATCACGAACGTGACCAGGAATCCGAGCGAGAACAGCATCGAGGTGTTCTCGATGTGCAACTTCGAGTCGAACAGGGTCCCCAGCCAGGAGAAGATCTTGATCCCGGTCGGGACGGCGATCAGCAGCGTCGTCACCATCATCGGCACGCGCAGCCAGCCGAACATGCCGGAGACGAACATGTGGTGCGCCCAGACGGCGAAGGCGAGCACGACGATGCCGAGCAACGCCAGGGCCATCAGCCGGTAGCCGAAGATCGTCTTGCGGGCGTGGGTCGAGATCACCTCGCTGACGATCCCGAAGCCCGGCAACATCATGATGTAGACGGCCGGGTGCGAGTAGAACCAGAAGATGTGCTGGTAGCTGATCACGTCGCCGCCGGCGGCCGCCTGGAAGAAGTTGGTGCCGATCGCGCGGTCGAGGAGGACCATGAACTGGACCCCGGCGATGAACGGAGTCGCCGCGACGACCAGCAGCGAGGTCGAGAGGTTGGCCCAGACCAGCAGCGGCATCCGCCAGAAATTCATCCCCGGCGCCCGCATCGTCACGATCGTGACCAGGAAGTTCAGCGCCGTCGCCACCGACGACGCGCCGGCGAACTGGACGCCGAGGTTGAAGAAAGACTGCCCGAGCGGCGCCCCGGTCGAGAGCGGCGCGTAGCCGGTCCAGCCGGCGTCGAAGGCCCCGCCCGGCGCCAGATAGCTGGCCATGAACAGCAGGCCCGCCATCGGCAGCATCCAGAACGACAACGCGTTGAGGCGCGGGAAGGCCATGTCCGGCGCGCCGATCATCAGCGGCAGGACGTAGTTGGCGAGCCCGGCGAAGACCGGAATCACGAACAGGAAGATCATGAACGCCGCGTGGGTCGAGAAGAGGCTGTTGTAGAGGCCGGGGTCGACGATCTGGGTGCCCGGCTGGGCGAGCTCGGCGCGGACCAGCATCGCCATCAGGCCGCCGATCAGGAAGAAGATGAACGTCGTGCAGACGTACTGGATGCCGATCACCTTGTGATCGGTGTTGAACTTGAAGTAGTCCTTCCAGGTCTTGGCGCCGTGCTGGGAGTGGTCGTCGGGGATCGTCGGCGCGCCGGACGCCCAGCGGAACCAGTAGTCGAAGCAGCCGAGGCCGACCAGGTAGCCGATCGGGCCGGTGATCGCGGGCACGATGATGTGCGGGTAGCCGGTCTGCTCGGTCTGGAAGATCTCGAGGCCGCTGATCGCCCGCAGCGCGACGACAAGTCCGAACCCGAACCCCATCCCCAGCAGCAGCCCGACGATCGCTCGCGGCTGTCCGGGGCTCTTCAGCGTTGCTACCACCTCGTCAAAACCTCCTGATCACTTCGTGACCTGGTCGTTGAAGACGCCGGCGCCCTTGCCCCCCGCGGCACCGGTGCTGACGTTCCCGTCGGGAATCTTGGTCTGGTCGGCGATCCAGGAGTCGAACTGGTCCTGGGTCTCGACCACCGCCGCGGCTCGCATCGTCGCGTGGCCCCAGCCGCAGAGCTCGGTGCAGACCACCGAGTAGGTGCCCTCGACGTCCGGCGTGACCCGCACCGTGTTGTCGATCTCGTCGCCGCCGGGAAGGTCGGAACCGGGCACCAGGTCCCGCTTGATGCCCCATTCGGGCACCCAGAAGGAGTGGATGACGTCGAGCGCGTTCATGTGCAGATCGAGTTGCGTGCCGACCGGGACGTGCAGCTCGTTCGAGGTGACCCCGGCCTCCGGGTAGTCGAAGCGCCAGGCGAACTGCTGGGCGGTCACGTCGACCTCCATCGAGTTCGCCGCCTCGGCCTCGATGTCGTTGAGCACGATCGTCGAGTAGATGCCGAGGGCGAGGACGATGATCGTCGGGATCGTCGTCCAGATGATCTCGAGCTTGGTGTTGCCGTGGATCGGCTCGCCGTCTGACTCGTCGCCGGGCTTCGCCCGGTACTTCCAGATCGCGTAGATCATCATCACCACGACGACGCTGAAGACGAGTTGGCTGAGCACGATCGTCACGTTCAGCAGGGTGATGATCGGGCCCTTCTGGACCGACCCGTCCATGCCGAGCCAGTCGATGTTGATCATGATCGCCGAAACCACCACGGTGAGGCCGATGGCCGCCGCGGCGAGCTTCATGAATGTGGCGCGAGACATGTCCTTCATGGGCCGCCGAGCATTCTATTGAGTGAGCGGCGCCCGGTATTCGCCGGCCGCCGGCGCCGATGTGGTAGCGATCTCACGCCCCACCGCCGGGAACCGGGGGCAGCGCCTCGAGATCTCCCTGCGAGGCCGCCAGCACGGTCCGGGCGACGCCCTCCCAGCTCCAGCGCTCGCGCACGACGGCGACGAGTTTCTCGCTTGCCGCCTCGCGTTCGGCCTCCGGCAGGCTCAGCCAGCGGTCGAGGCGATCGGCGATCGCCGCGACCGGATCGCCGGCAAGCGGAAACGCCGTCAGGTCGGCGAGCGGGCCCGGCAGGTCGGCGGCCAGGGCTGTGGCGACCTCGGCGAGGCCGGAGTGGTCGGCGCAGACCGGCAGCGCCCCGCCCGCGGCCGCCTCCGCGGCGACCATCCCGAACGCCTCCGGGAAGGTGCTCGGGACGACCATCGCGTCGCTCGCGCGCACCGCCCCGGCGACCTCCGCGTACTCGAGCCGGCCCGCCCAGTCGATCGAGCCGGCGGCGGCGCCGGCGGCCTCGGCGTAGCCGGGAGGCGGATCGGCGAGGAAGGCGGCGAGGCGGCTCAGCGACGCCTCCTCCCCGCCCTCGAGCGCCCAGCCGAGCCGCGCGACCTCGCGGGCATCGTCGAGATCGCCGCCCGCGAGCGCACGGGCCAGCCGCAGCAGGCCTTCGCGGTACTCGCCGAAGCCGACCATCAGCAGGCGCGCGCCGGGATGACGGGCGGCGACGAGCGGCCAGGCGGCGAGCAGCAGGTCACAGCCCTTCGAGACGATCAGCTTGCCGACGAAGATCACCCGCGGGCCGGTGGCGGCGGCATAGGCGCGGACGGCGCCCGCGGCCGCCGGCAGGTCGCGACCGAGGCCGCCCGGCTGCGCCGACTCCAGGGTCGCGGCCAGCGCCTCCAGCTCGGCGCCGGGATCGGCGCCGGCCGGCAGCGGCGAGAACGCCTCGACGTCGACGCCCGGCGGGCCGAGCCGCGTCTTCGCGGCGAGCCCGTCGACGGCGACCGTCTCCCAGAGGCTCTCGGCGGTGTGCCGCGAGCCGACCAGCACCGCCCGCGCCGCGGCGATACCCTCGCGCGCGTAGGGGAGAAAGCGAGGATGCGGGATCACCGTGTAGGAGAGGGCGCTGCCGTGGACCTTCGCCGCGAACGGCCCGAGGGCGTCAGCGGCGCGGGCGAGGATCGCCGGCCCCATCACGAGGTGGTTGGCGAGGGCGGCGTCGACGCCGCCGGCGCGCTCGCAGACGGCGGCAACGGCAGCGACGTTCGCCTCGACGTAGGACTCGACCTCGGCGGCGCTGAGATCGGCGAACGGCCGGGCGTCGAAGCCGGCGTAGGCGTCGGCGACGTAGACCGGCAGGACGCCGCCGATGTCGGGCAGGTAGGCGGTGATCGAGCCCGCGCCCGGCGCGGAGCCGGCGGTCTCGGCGACGCTCAGCTCGCCGCCCTGCCAGCGGCCGACGGCATCGATCCACGGCAGCGAGTCGGCCTCGAGGTCCTGGCAGAACAGATGGACGTCGTGGCCGAGCCGCGCCAGTGCCTGGGCGAGGTTGGCGTTGTAGACGTTGCTGCCGGTGCCGCGCAGCAGGTAGCCGTGGAAGACGAGGATGCGCATGCATCCATCCTGGCGGCCGTACCGGATAAGGTTCCGCCCGTGCCCGAGCACCAGATCTACAGGATGCGCGCCCCGGCCTCCGGCCGCGAGGCCTTCGTCGAGGCCGAGCCCGACGGCGTCTACGTCGATCGCGAGACCGGCGAGGAGCTCAAGCCCGTGACCAGGGTGCTGCCGCTCGCGCCCTCGACCTCGGCCCTGCTGCGCGCCCCCGAGAACCTGACCGAGTGCCGACGCTGCCGGCAGCTGATCGGCATCGACCTCAGCGACTGCCCGCACTGCGGCCTCCGCCAGGAAGCGACGAACGGGGGCTCCTGATGACGGCGCGGGCCTCGCTCCGCGCCCTCGCAGCCACGGCCCTTGCCGCGGCTGCGGTCGGCGCCGCCGGCTGCGGTGGCGGCGACGGGACGACGAGCACCGTCACCGAGCCGACCTCGACCGCGACGACGCCGAGCACGACGACCTCGTCGACGACCACCCCGACGACGACATCGTCGACGACGCAGAGCACGACCACGTCGTCGTCGACCACGACTCAGTCGACGTCGACCACCTCAGCCGACCCGAGCAAGCCGGACGGCAAGCACAACGACACGAAGGGCGACCCGAGCACACCAGAGGGCGCCTTCGACCAGGCTTGCGAGGACAACCCGTCCTCCTGCGGCTGATCTAGCCCGGCGTTACTTCTTCTTGCCGCTGGGCACGAAGTAGGCCCAGTAGAGGAGGCGGTCGCCCTTGAACTGGCACCCGTACTCACGGGTGGAGCCCTTCTTCTGCTGCGGCTTGGCCTTCTTGGCGTCACCGTTGCAGGTGCCCTTGTCGCGGCTGGCGCGCCACTTGTTGTCGTTGCTCGGCAGCCCGGAAGCGAAGTACGGGCCCCAGGTCACGGTGGTGATCGCCACACGCTGGCCCTTCTTGACCTTGAGCGGATTGCCGAGGGCGATGATCGGATCGCTGCCGAGCTTCTTCTCGAGCGCGATCGGCGGCGTCTGCTTGGTCAGCTTGTACTTCGACTTGCCCTTCGGCTTGAGGATCGACAGGCGGGCCGAGGGCTGGCCCTTGAACTTGTTCTTCGGGAAGAACGAGTTGAAGGTGTTCAGGTCGGTCTCGTCGGGCGAGCCGAGGTGAATCGTCCAGGCGACGATGTGGCCTGACGCGGGGACCCTGAATACGCCCTTCGAGCCGTCCGCGACGGTCTGAAAACCGGTCACGGACCCGGCGACGGTGCATTGCTTCGGGCAGGCTGGGGACGGCGTCTTCTTCGTCTTGCCGATCACCTTCGCCGACTTCGCGTCCGCCTCCCGAACGCTCATCGCGACGATCGTCGCGAAGCCGAGCAGGGCGATCAGGCACGCGATCGCGATCGCGGCGCGGTTTCTGGATGTGGTGGTGGCGTCCATCAAGGCTCCCTAACACTAGGTCGGCCGTTCGGTTGCGGTCGGCCCGCGATGTTCCTCGCCTGATCTTAGGTACCCGGCAGGCCGGATCCTGCCGGGTCGGACGTAGGATGAAAGGCGATGCCCGCGATCGAGGTCAGCAACTTGCAACGGGCCTTCTCGGCCGAGGTCCTGGCGGTGGCCGGGATCGACCTCCACGTCGACGGCGGCGAGATCTACGCGTTCCTCGGCCCCAACGGCGCCGGCAAGACGACGACGGTGCGGATGCTGACGACGCTGCTGCGGCCGACCGGCGGCAGCGCGACCGTCGCCGGCCACGACGTCGTCGCCGAGCCGGCGGCGGTCCGCTCGGCGATCGGGGTCGCCCTTCAGGAGGCGGCGCTCGACCCGCTGATGACCGGCCGCGAGCTGATCCGGATGCAGGCGACCCTGCACGGGATCCCGCGCGCCGAGGGTCGTCGGCGCGCCGACGACCTGCTCCGCCGGGTCGGGCTGACCCAGGCCGGCGACCGCCGGGTCGGCACCTACTCGGGCGGCATGAAGCGGCGCCTCGACCTCGCCTCGGCGCTCGTCCACGAGCCGCGGGTGCTGTTCCTCGACGAGCCGACGACCGGCCTCGATCCGGTCAGCCGCAAGGCGATCTGGGAGGAGGTCTCGGCGCTCAACCGCGAGGGCACGACCGTCTTTCTCACCACCCAGTACCTCGAGGAGGCCGATCAGCTCGCCGACCGGGTCGGGATCATCAGCGACGGCCGGATCGTCGCCGAGGGCACCCCCGAATCGCTGAAGGCCGAGGTCGGCAAGCCGCGGATGGAGCTGGTCCTCGCCGCCGGCGAGCGCACCGACTGCATGGAGGTGCTGGGACGCTTCGGCGACCCGCTGCCGCCCCGCGACGGCAAGCTGATGATCGAGGTCGCCGCCGGCGCCGCGGCGATCGCACCGGTCGTCCGCGCCCTCGACGAGGCGGGGATCCTCGTCGAGTCGCTCGACGTCGTCGAGCCGACCCTCGACGACGTCTTCGTCGACAAGACCGGCCAGCACCTCGAGGGGGCCGACGAGAAGGGTGAGCCGGGGACCGGTGAGACGGAGGTGGTGGGGTGAGAACGCTCGCGATCGTCGCCGAGCTCGGCCGCCGCTCGGTCCGTCAGACATTCCGGCGGCCGCAGCTGATGGCGCCGCTGCTGATCATCCCGACGCTGCTCTTGGCGGTGCAGAGCGCCGGCGCCGGGCGGGCGGTCGACCTGCCGGGCTTCCCGCCGGTCGAGAGCTTCTTCGACTTCCTGCTCGCCGGGGCGATGATCCAGGCGGCGCTGCTGGCCGGCAACAGCGGCGGCATCGCGATGGCGATCGACATCGAGATGGGTTTCACCGACCGGCTGCTGGCGGCGCCGATCCCGCGCTTCGCGATCGTCGCCGGCCGGCTGGCGGGGACGGCGGCGACCGGCGCGGTGACGGCGGTCTGGTTCCTGGCGCTCGGAGTGATCTTCGGGGTGAGGATCGAGGAGGGCGTGCTCGGGGCGCTGCTGATGATCGTCCTCGTCACCCTGGCGGCGCTCTCGTTCGGGACGCTCGGGGCGGCGCTGGCGCTGCGCAGCGGCAGCGCCTCGGTCGTGCAGGGGACGTTTCCGCTCGTCTTCGTGATCCTCTTCCTCTCGACCGCCTTCTTCCCCGCCGACCTGCTGCTCGAGCCCGCCCAGACGATCGCCCGGATCAACCCGCTCAGCTTCATCGTCACCGCCGTCCGCGATCCGGTCATCTCGGTTTTCTCGGGCCCGGAGCTGCTCGAGGGCCTGGCCGGGACCCTGCTGATCGGCGCCATCGGGCTGACCCTCTGTGCGATGGCGTTGCGGCGCCGGCTGCGGATCGGCTGAGCGGTGGACGGCACGCTCGGCAAGGACTTCGAGACGGTCGGGTCGTTGGTCCGGCGTTCCGCCAACGAGCTGATCCGCGTTCCCGGCGCTGCGATCCCGGGCGTTCTCGCGCCGACGATCTTCTTCCTCGGCCTCACCTCGGTCTTCGGCAGCCTCGACCTGCTGCCGGGATTCGGCTCCAACTACGCGAGCTTCATGATCCCGGTCAGCATGCTGCAGGGGGCCGGCTTCACCGGCGCGGCGATGGGCGTCAACCTCGCCCGCGACATCGAGCTCGGGCTGTTCGACCGCTTCCTGGCATCGCCCGCGCCCCGCTGGGTCCTGCTCAGCGGGCTCGTCCTCTCGGCGGCGATCCGGGCGCTGATCCCGGCGACCTTCGTGTTCCTGATCGCGCTCGCCATCGGCGCCCACTTCCCCGGCATCGACGGCTTGATCGTCGCCTACGTCGCGGTGATGGGAATGGCGGTGATCGCGGCCAGCTGGTCGGCGATCATCGCCCTCAAGTTCAAGACCCAGTCCGCCTCGCCGCTGATGCAGACCGTGATCCTCGCCGCCGTGCTCTGCACGACCGCCTACGCCCCGCAGGCCCTGCTCACCGGCTGGCTCGCGCCGGTCGCCGAGGTCAACCCGATCACCCAGGTGGTCGACGCGACCCGTCAGGGGTTCATCGGCGGCGTCAGCTGGGGCGGCACCTGGCCGGGGATCGTGGTGATCGTCGGCCTTACCGCGGTCCTCGGCGCCCTGGCGCTGCGCGGGATGCGGCGCACGGCGTACTAGGCACGCTCCCGTCACCGGATCGGCGCAGTCGCGGCTCCATCCGTGCGTTCTCCCGTGCCAGGCTCGGCGCGTGGCAGGCGAGAGTCGGAAAGGTCACCGCAGAGGGGAGGAATCCGACACTCGGCGCGACCTCGAGCGCCGAATCGCCCGCGAGGCCGCCCAACGTCGGAACCTGATCACGGCAAAACGGCTCCGGGAGCTGGGCCTGTCGGCGAACGGTATCCGGAGCCGAGCGGCAACCGGACGGCTGCATCCGCTGCTGCGCGGCGTCTACTCCATCGCCCCGCCCCCGTTCGCCCGCCGGCAACGGTGGCTGGCGGCGCTGCTGGCGTCCGGCCCCGGCTCCCTGCTCAGCCACTTCCAGGGTGCCGCCCTGCTCGGGATCGCGGCGGAGCCGACGGGCCCGACCCACGTCACCGTCCCGCCCGGCAGTGGCAGGCGCTCCGGCCAGCGCGGCGGCATCGTCGTCCACCGCTCCGCGGTCGCGCCCCGCGACACCGCCGGGCGAGACGGCATCCCGTGCACCAGCGCCGCGCGGACGATCGTCGACCTCGCCGCCCTGCTCGGGCCGGCCGAGCTCGAGCCGCTCCTGATCGCTGCCGACTCGCTGCGGATCCTCAACCGGCGCCGGCTGCTCGAGCTCGTCGAGGAATCGAGCGGGCGGCGGGGGATCCGGACCGCGCGCGCCCTGCTGGCGGCCGATCGCGTCCGCGTTCGCAGCTCCCTCGAGATCGACCTGCTGCAGATCATCCGCACCGCCGGCCTTCCCGAGCCGATCGTCAACGGCCGCGTCGCCGGCATCGAGGTCGACTTCCACTGGCCGTCCGCGCGCCTCGTCGCCGAGGCCGACGGCTGGCGCTTCCACGGCGGCCGCGAGCGGGCCAACGCCGACCGCGACCGCGATCAGCGGCTGCTCGTCGCCGGCTGGCGGGTGCTCCGCTTCACCCGCGACCAGATCGCCGCGCAGCCGCAGGAGTGCGCACGGCGCCTCGCGGCCGCGGCTACTTGTAGCGGTAGGTGATGCGGCCGCGGTCGAGGTCGTAGGGCGAGAGCTCGATCTTGACCCGGTCGCCCGGGAGGATGCGGATGTAGTGGCGGCGCATCTTGCCGCTGATGTGGCCGAGGACCTCGTGGTCGTTGTCGAGCTTCACCTTGAACATGGTGTTCGGCAGGGCCTCGACGACCTCGCCCTCCATCTCGATCTTCTCTTCCTTAGCCATAAACGCCGCGGCAGAGTAGCAGCAGGTCGGCTATTTCCCCTCGAACGTGGCCTTTCCGGGCCCGTCGGTGAGGAAGCTCTGGACGGCGTTCTTGAGGTCCTCGGAGTCGAACAGCGGACCGGCGACATCGGCAACGGCGGCGTCGGCAGCGGCGACCCCGTCGTCGAGGTAGGCGCGGATCAGCCGCTTCGTGGCACCGTGCGCGATCGTCGGGCCGGCGGCCAGGTCGCGGGCGAACTTCATGCCCTTCTCGAGCAGGTCGTCGGCGGGGAGCACCCGGTTGACGACGCCCCAGTCGAGCATCTTCGCGGCGTCGTAGAGGCCGCCGGTCATCACGAACTCGCGGGCCCGGGCGGGACCGGCGCGCTCGGCCATCCGCTGGACGCCGCCCCCGAACGGCGTCAGCCCGACGACGCGCTCGACGAGCCCGAACTGGGCCCCCTCGGCGGCCCAGATCATGTCGCAGCCGAGCGAGGCCTCGAGGCCCGCGGTCAGGCAGAGCCCGTGGACGAGCGCCAGGGTCGGGATCTCGAGCAACTCGAACGCCTGCAGCTCGCGGATCCCGTCGGCGGCGAGGCGCGATCCCTCCTCGCCGCCGGAGACGTCGGCGAAGACGCGGCCGACGTCGACGCCGCCGGTGAACACCTTGCCCTCGGCGCGGAAGACCATCGCCCTGGCATCCGATCCGGCGACCGAGTCGCGAGCCTCCCGCAGCGCCGCGAAGGTGCGCTCGGTGAACAGGTTCAGCGGCGGGTCGTCGAGGACGATGACGGCGACGTCGCCGTCGCGCTCGAACCTGATCGGGGACTTCTCTGCTTCGGTCACTGGCCCTCCCTGATGGTGGCGGCGATTGCGGCGATCTCGTCCATGTCGGCGCCCCGCGGGATCCACGGCAGCTTCAGCGGATCGTCCTCGTAGCGCGGGATGACGTGGAGGTGGAAGTGGAAGACGGTCTGCCAGGCGGCGGCTCGGGTGGCGTTGAGGAGGTTGAAGCCGTCCGGCTTCAGCGTCTCCTCCATCCGCCTGGCGACCCGCTGTGCGGCGGCGGCGGTCCGCAGCAGGTCGTCCTCGTCGATAGTCAGCAGATCCTCGCTGTGACGGCGCGGGACCACCAGCGCGTGCCCCTTCGTCGCCGGGTTGATGTCCATCAGCGTGACCGTGTGCTCGTCGGAGTCGACGATCTCGGCCGGGCGATTCGCCGGCGACGATCGCGCAGAAGATGCAGTCGGGCGGGTACTCGGGCACGCGCGGCGGAGGCTATCGCCCCGCGGCCCAGGCCCGCAGGTGCGCGACCGCGCCGCCGCGGTCGGTCACCTCGCCCGCGTACTGGGCGGCCTCGAGCTCGGCGACCGCCTCGCCGAGCGCCGGGCCCGGCTCGATCCCCGACCTCGGCGGCGATCTCGTCGCCGCGCAGCAGCGGCTCCGGCGGCCCCTGCCGCTCCCAGGCCACCGCCGCCGCGAGCATCTCGCGGGCCAGGTCGAGGTGCCCGGTGATCGCCTCCTCGGGGACGCCGCCGCCCTGCGCCGAGAGCCGGTCGGCGACCGTCAGCAGGGTCGTGTCGACCGACTGCGGGGCAGTCCGGCTCAGGTAGTCCCAGACCCGCCGCGGCGGCAGCGGCCGCTCGCGGACCATGAAGCCGAGGACGAGGTGGTCGCGGGTGATCGCCGCCAGGTGGCCGGCGAAGCGCCGTGACGTCCGCAGCCGCCGGCACAGAGCGCGGCGACCATCTCGGCGCCGACCGAGTCGTGGCCGATGAAGCTGACCCAGCCGTCGCGCTCGGTCCGCGTCACCGGCTTGCCGATGTCGTGCAGGAGCGCGGCCCAGCGCAGCGCGTCGCCGCGGCTGACCTCGTCGGCGAGCGGCGCCGCGAGCAGCTCGGCGACCGCCGGCGCCGCCGCGCCGCAGTACCCGGGCAGATCGAGCTCGACCTCGAGCATCCGCCGCAGCACCTCGAGGGTGTGGTCGTGAGCGTCGAGATGGTGGTTGGCGCTCTGCGTCGACGCCGCGCAGCGCCGCCACCTCGGGCAGCACGACCGCGGTCGCCTCGAAGCGGTCGAGCAGGCCGAGCCCGGCGATCGGCTCCGGCCCCGACAGCAGCGCGGCGAGCTCGGCGAACTGCCGCTCGCCGGCCGGCTCGGCAGCGCGCGGCGCCGCCCGGCGGGCGAGCGCGACGGTCTCGGGATCGGGCTCGAAGCCGGCGCGGGAAGCGAACCGCGCGGCCCGCAGCACCCGCAGCGGGTCGTCGCTGAAGGAGCGATCCGAGCAGACCCTGAGCACGCCCGCCTCGAGGTCGTGGAGTCCTCCGGTCGGGTCGATCGGCGACCCGCCGGCGAGCGGCACAGCGACGGCGTTGACCGTGAAGTCGCGCAGCCGCAGGTCGGTCTCGATCGAGCCGGCGCGGAGCGCCGGCGACGTCGATCTTCCAGCCGCCGTCGCGGGCGACGACCCGCCAGGTCGCGAACTCGTCGGAGAGCTCGAAGGGATGCCCGTCGGCATCGTCGGCGAGCCGGCGGGCGGCGGCCTCGACGTTGCCGTCGAAGGCGATGTCGACGTCGACCACGTCGCCGCCGAGGATCGCGTCGCGAACCGCGCCGCCGACGAGCCAGGCGCGATCGGCGACCTCGCGCAGCCCCGAGCGGGCGACCTCGATCGCAGGAGCCTCGCCGAAGCGCTCCTCGAGCCGGGTCAGATGGATCGCTCCGCCCACCGCCGACTCAGCTCACCGCCGCCCGGTAGGCGCGCGGGAACGCGCCGGGTCAGCCCGCAGGGGATCTCGTAGTTGATCGTCCCGAGGCGCTCGGCGAGCTCCTCGGCGCTGACCTCCTCGTCGCCCTGGCGGCCGAGCAGGACCGCCGGCTCGCCGGGCTCGACCGCGGCTCGGGGCCGAGGTCGACGGTGACGTTGTCCATCGAGATCGTGCCGACGAGCGGCCGCCGGCCGCCGCCGATCAGGACGTCGCAGGCGTTCGAGAGCCCGCGCCGGAAGCCGTCGCCGTAGCCGACCGGCAGGACCGCGACCCAGGTGTCGGCGGGCGCCCGCCAGGAGCGCCCGTAGCCGACCGACTCGCCGGCGTGGATGCGCTTGACGTCGGCGACGTAGGTGTGCAGCGTCAGCGCCGGCTCGAGGCCCTGCGGCGGCGGCGTCGCGCCCGAACGGGTCGAGCCCGTAGATCGCGACCCCGCAGCGGACCATCTCGAAGTGGAACTCGGGGCCGCGCAGCGTGGCGGCGCTGTTGGCGGCATGGAGGGTGATGCTCGGGATGGCGCTCCTGCAGCGGCACCGCCACCTCGCGGAAGCGGTCGAGCTGCTCGCGAAGGTAGCCGTCGTCGTCCTCGTCGGCGGTGGCGAAGTGGGTCCAGACGGCCGGCAAGCTCGATCCGGTCGTCGCCGGCCGCGGCGTCGGCGAGGCGAACGACGCCGAACGGCTCGCGATCGCCGAGCCGGCCCATGCCGGTGTCGTACTTGACGTGGACCCGGGGCCGGTACCCGAACATCGCCGCCCGCTCGGCCAGCTCGGCCGAGGAAGTCGGCCCGCCAGACGGTCAGCTCGGCCCGGGCCTGCAGGGCGACGTCCAGCTCGGCGCCGGTCAGCGCGCCCATCACGAAGATCGGCACGTCGGCGCCGACCCGCTCGCGAAGCTCGAACGCCTCGGTCGCGGTGGCGACGGCGAGGCGCGTGGCGCCCGCCGCGCGAGCGCCGCGTCGGCGCACTCCGCCATGCCGTGGCCGTAGCCGTCGGCCTTGACGACGGCGCAGAGCTCGGTGCCGTCGCCGAGCCGGGCGGCGAGCGCAGCGCAGTTGCGCTCGACCGCGCCGAGGTCGACGATCGCCGTGACCCGCTGGAACGGGTCGTGTCCGCTCAACGAGCCAGACCCCCGGGCAGCGCGTCGACCACGTCGGAGGCGATCACCGACTCGGCACCGAGCCGCCGCGCCGCGAGCCGGCCGGCCCGGGCGTGCGCGTAGACGCCCGCGCAGGCGGCCGCGAACGGCTCGATCCCGCGGGCGAGCAGCGCCCCGATCGTGCCCGACAGGACGTCCCCGGTCCCGGCGGTGGCGAGCGCCGGGCTGTCGAGCGCGTTGACCGCGACCCGGTCGCCGTCGCTGACGATCGTGTCGTCGCCCTTGAGGACGACGACGGCGCCCGCAGCGGCGGCTGGCGAGGCGCGCCTTGTCGAGCCGGTGGGCGGCGATCTCGGCGGAGTCGCAGCCGAGCAGGCGTCCGAGCTCGCCGGCGTGCGGGGTCAGCACCGTGGGCTCGCTGCGGGCGCGGAGCAGGCCGAGGTCGGTGCCGAGCGCGTTCAGGCCGTCGGCGTCGATCAGCAGCGACGCCGGAATCCGCGGCGCCAGCTCGCGGGCCAGCTGCAGCGAATGATCGGCACGGCCGAGGCCCGGGACCGAGGACGACGCAGGCCGACCGCTTCGGCGCGCTCGAGGATCGGGTCGGCCGCCGCGGCGCCGAGCCCGCCGCCGACGTCCTCGAGGCCGATCGTCATCACCTCGGTCAGCTTCACCTCGAGGATCGGCTCGAGCGTCGCCGGGCAGCCGACCGTCGCGTAGCCGGCACCGGCACGGATCGCCGCGCCGGAGGCCATGCAGGGCGCGCCGGTGAGCCCGCGCGAGCCGCCGACGACGAGGACGTCGCCGGAGCTGAACTTCGTCGACTCGGCGCCGCGGCGCGGCGCCAGGTCGAGAACGGACTCGGCGATCACGCCGGCGGCGGGCGTCGCCGGTGCCCCGTCGGGTATCCCGATCGGCGCGACGACGAGGCGACCCGTGTGCCACTTGCCGGGGGCGATCCGGTGGCCGACCTTGGCGGCGTGGAAGGTGACGGTGAGGTCGGCGCGGACCGCGGCGCCGGCGATCTCGCCGCTCGAGGCGTCGACGCCGGAGGCGACGTCGCAGGCGACGACCGGCGCGCCGCAGTCGTTGATCGCCTCGATCGCGCGTCTTCGCGGCACCGCGCGGGGCCCCGTCGAAGCCGGTGCCGAAGACGGCGTCGACGATCGCGCCGGACCCGTCGAGGGCGCCTCGCCAATCGCCCTCGCCAACCGCGGTCGCGCCGCCGTCGAGGCGCTCGAGGTTGGCCGTCGAGTCGGCGCTGAGCTCGTCGAGCGGCCAGATCGAGAGCACGTCGACGCTCGTGCCCGGCGCCGCGCAGCAGCCGCGCCGCGACGAGCCCGTCGCCGCCGTTGTTGCCCTTGCCGCAGACGATCCGGATCGGACCCGGGCCGGCGAGCAGCTCCGTCTCGCGGGCCAGCGCTCCCCCGGCCGTCTCCATCAGCTGCAGCGACGGGACGCCGCGATCGTCGATCGCCCAGCGATCGATGCCGCTCATCCCGGCGGCATCGAAGAGCGGTTCGAGCCAGGCAGGTGCCTCCACGGACGCCAGCCTACGCGGTGGCGGCGGCCGGGCTCGCGAGGACCACGGCCGCGGCGTTGTCGCGCGAGTGGGTCAGCGAGACGGCGAGGGCGACGCCGCGCTCGGCGGCCAGCTCCGCCGCCCGGCCGTGCAGGCGCAGCGCCGGGGCCGGACCGCCGACCACCTCGACGTCGCGGGGCGCGCAACCACCGCCGAGCGCCTTGATCGCCGCCTCCTTGGCGGCGAAGCGAGCGGCCAGGTGCCGGCCCGGACGGGCCCGCCCGGCACAGGCGCTCGAGCTCGCCGGGCATGAACAGGCGGTCGGCGAGCCGGGGCCGGCGGTCGAGCGCACGCTCGACCCGATCGATCTCGATCAGGTCGATCCCGAGCGCCGCGACGCCCGGGTACGGCGCTCAAGGCGTGATCACCGCCGCGGAGGTCGAGTCGCTGCCGCCCGCGGGCTGATCCTGGACGCCGAGCGTGAAGCCGGCGACCGAGCGGTCGCCGTCGACCTTGCTGCCGCCGACCAGGAAGTCGAGCGCGTTCAGGTAGGGACGCGCGGACTCGATGCTGGGATCGGACTGCCCGGTGCTGTCGACGAGGTCGAGGATCGGCGCGAAGTTGATGAAGACGCTCGGCGTCAGCCCGTCGCCGAGGTCGTCCTCGGCGGCCTGGAAGGTGTCCGAGTCGCCGAGCTTCTCCGACGGCGAGACGACGTCGTCGACGGTGTCGGCACCGCCGGCGATCACGACCTTGTCGTCCTCGACGGCGACCTGGGCGCCGAGCGGGGCGCCCTGCGGCCTGGATGTCGAAGCCGCTCTGCGACGGCGTCACCTTGAGCCCGCGCGTCTTGCCGATCGCACCGCTGGACCTTGGCGACGGCGTCCTCGGCGGCCTTGGTGTCGTCGGTCGTAATCACCACCCCGCCGCCGAGGCCGAAGATCGACGTGCCCTGCACGAACCCACCGACGTCGCCGATCCAGCCGAGGTCCTGCTCGAGGTTGAGGCCGGTCGCGTCCTGGAACATCTGGATCGGATCGACCTGGGCGGCCACGTTCGGAGCCGCGTCGGCGAAGCCGGCCTCGAATCCCGCCTTGAACTGGGCGATCGAACCGGCGATCTGATCGCCGACGTCGGTGGCGGCGAACGCGAACCAGGCGTCGGCCGGCAGCGTCGTCAGCAGATCGCTCGGGTCGGGAGCGTTGTCGGCGGCCGGCGCCGAGGCGCCGAGGCCCATCGAGCTCTCGGTGACGGTGCCCCAGGCGTCGATCGGGCCCTCGCCCATCTGCGCGAGCTGGTCCTCGATCTGCTTGAGCTGGTCGGCGGGCACCGAGCCGGAGCTCTTGACCAGGTCGATTACGCCCTGCGGGTCGGCGTAGAGCGAGAACAGGCTGTTGTCGGGAACCTCGTCGAGGCCGGTCTTCGAATCGTCGACGCCGGCGAAGTCGTCGGCGCCCTTGGCGTCGATCGCATCCTCGACGCCCTGGGTGCTGCCGGCGAGCAGGAAGTCGCCGTCGATGCCGACGGCGGTGTCGTCGCGGGGGCTGACGGTCAGTCCGACGCCGTTGTAGTCCTGCTGCTTCGTCTTGCCGCTGCCGTTCGCCGACAGCTTGTCGACGAACGCCTGGGCGGCGCCGGCGTCGGTTATCGCGACGACCGCCGCCCCCTCGGCCTCACTGGCCTTGGCGTCGTAGCCGTTGAAGTAGATGCCGGCGCGCGAGCCCAGCCACGGCGCGATGTCTGCCTCGTAGGTGAGGTCATCGCCCTCGGAGGCGAGCGCGCCGTCGATCGCCTCCTCGATCTTGCCCCCGACGTCTTCGGTGACGAGCAGCTTCGAGAGCGCCGAGTCGAGGTCGTCGCCGAGCTGGCCCTCGGGGCGGATGACCGCATCCATGTAGAAGGGCGTGTCGGCCGGCACCATCGTCGCCGGATCGGGACCGAGGTCGGCGGAGGCGCTGCCGGAGGAGCTGCCGCAGGCGGCGACAACCAGGGCGGCGGCGGCGAGGAGGGCGAGAGCGGTGGGGGCGAGGAGCTTCGTGCGCATGGCCCGGATGCTAATCGCTGTCGGCGCGGAATTGGGAGCGGTCGGCTACTCGACCGTGACGGTCTTCGCCAGGTTGCGCGGCTGATCGACGTTGAGGCCGAGCTGACGGGCCGTGTGGTAGGCGAGCAGCTGCAGCGGGATTACGGCGAGGATCGGCTGCAGGATCCAGTCGGTGCGCGGGACGAACAGCGCCTGGTCGGCGGCCTCGGCGACCTCGTCGGAGCCCTCGGTGCCGATCGCGATCACGTCGGCGCCGCGGGCCCGCACCTCGGCGACGTTGGAGAGCACCTTGTCGAGGACCGGGCTGTCGGTGGCGATGCAGACGACCGGCGTCGTCTCGTCGAGCAGGGCGATCGGCCCGTGCTTCATCTCGCCGGCGGCGTAGGCGTCGGAGGGGATGTAGGAGATCTCCTTCATCTTCAGCGCCCCCTCGAGGCAGATCGGCAGGCCGATGTGGCGGCCGAGGTAGAGGAAGAAGCGGCCCTCGTAGTGGCTGCGGGCGATCGCGCGGACCTGCTGGTCGCAGGACTCGATCGTCTCCTCGATCTTGCGCGGCAGCGCCTTCAGCTCGCCGATCAGCTCGGCGATCCGCTCGCGGCCGAGGTGGTCGCGCGCCTGCGCCAGCCAGAGCCCGAGCAGGTAGATCGCCGCGACCTGGCTCGTGAACGTCTTCGTCGCGGCGACCCCGATCTCGAGCCCGGCGCGGGTGAAGAGGACGGAGTCGGCGTCGCGGGTCGCCTGGCTGCCCATCACGTTGGTGATCGCCAGCACGTGGGCGCCGCGCTCGCGGGCAAGCCGCATCGCCGCCAGGGTGTCGGCGGTCTCGCCCGACTGGGTGATGCCGATGACGAGATCGTCGGTGCCGATCACCGGGTCGCGGTAGCGGTACTCGGAGGCGACGTCCATCTCGACCGGGATCCGGGCCCAGGTCTCGATCGCGTAGCGGCCGACGAGGCCGGCGTGGTAGGAGGTGCCGCAGGCGACGATCGACGACCCGCCGCAGCTTCGCCGCCTGCTCGGGGGTGAGCGTCGAGCTCGCTGAGGTCGACCTGGTCGACCTCCGGGAGACGGTCGGTGATCGTCTCGGCGACCGCGTCGGGCTGCTCGTGGATCTCCTTCATCATGAAGGTCGGGTAGCCACCCCGCTCGGCGGCCTCCTCGTCCCAGGTGACCTCCTCGATCTCGCGGGCGATGCGGCGCGCCGTCGGCGTCGGTGATCGCGACCCCGTCGGGGGTGATCGTGACGATCTCGCCGTTCTCGATCTGCATGACGGTGCGGGTCTCGCGCAGGAAGGCGGGGATCGCCGAGGCGAGGAAGGTCTCGCCCTCGCCGACGCCGATCACCAGCGGGCACTCCTGGCGGGCGCCGACGAGCAGCTCGGGATGGTCGACGTGCATCGCGACGAAGGCGTAGTGGCCGCGGAGGTCGGCGAACGCGGCGCGAACGGCCTCGGTGAGATCGCCCTCGTAGTGGCGCTCGATCAGGTGGGCGACGATCTCGGCGTCGGTCTCGGAGCTGAACTCGTGGCCGTCGCCGAGCAGGTCGCGGCGCAGCTCCGAGTGGTTCTCGACGATCCCGTTGAGGACGATGTTGATCTCGCCCTGCTCGTCGCTGTGCGGATGCGCGTTCTCCTCGGTGACGCGGCCGTGGGTCGCCCAGCGGGTGTGGGCGAGCCCGATCGTCGCCTCGGCCTCGGCGACGGCGACGGCGCCCTCGTCACGGCGGCTCGGCGACGGCGGCGCGGAGGTTCGCGAGGTTGCCGACCGCGCGAACCGATTCGATCCGCCCGTGGTCGAGCAGGGAGAGGCCGGCGGAGTCGTATCCGCGGTACTCGAGCTTCTCGAGGCCGGCGATGAGGAGATCGCGACATGGCCTCCTGCCCACATATCCGACGATGCCGCACATGGAGTCTCCGAGGGTTGAAGAGGGCGCCCAAGGATAGGGCCACCCCCGCGGATCGGCAAATCGGGCGCCTGCGGCGAAAAAGCGCGGCTCAGGCGAGCTCGCGGTTGGCGACCGCGACGAGCCGGCCGAGGACCTCCTCGCACTCCGCCTCGTCGGGCGCCTCGACCATGACCCGGACCAGCGGCTCGGTGCCCGACGGCCGGACCAGCACCCGGCCGCGGCCCTCGAGGCCGGCTCCCTCGCGCCCGACCGCCTCCCAGAGACCGGTCGCGGCGGCCAGCGCGTCGCGGCTCGGGACGACGACGTTCTCGAGCCGCTGCGGCAGCTTCTCGATCGGGCGGCTGTCGGCGAGCGGCTTCGAGCCGATCGCCCGCATCACCAGCAGCGCCGCCGCGAGTCCGTCGCCGGTGGTCGCGAAGTCGGTCCAGATGATGTGCCCGGACTGCTCGCCGCCGATCGTCCAGCCGCGCTCGACGAGCTCCTCGATCACGTAGCGGTCGCCGACCTTGGTCGTCGCGACCTCGATCCCGGCCGCCTCCATCGCCTGGTGGAACCCGTAGTTGCTCATCACCGTGACCGCCGCGCCGCCGGGCAGCTCGCCGGCGTCGCGCAGATGCAGGGCGGCGATCGCGACGATCTCGTCACCGTCGAAGGCGCGTCCCTGCGGCGTCGACGGCCAGCATCCGGTCGCCGTCGCCGTCGAAGGCGAATCCGATCTCGGCGCCGTGCTCGGCGACCGCCGCCGCGACGTTCTCGAGGTGGGTGGAGCCGCAGCCCTCGTTGATGTTGCGGCCGTCCGGCTCGGCGGCGATCGTGATCAGGTCGGCACCGAGTCGCTCGAAGGCGGCCGGGGCGGCGCGATAGGTCGCCCCGTTGGCGCAGTCGACGACGATGCGGCGGCCGGTCAGGTCGAGGTCGAAGGACGACGCCAGGGCTCGCAGATAGTCGTCGAGCGCTCCCTCGAGCCTGCGGATCCGACCCGAGGCGGCGCCGGTCGCCGGGCCGTCGGCGACGCGCGCCTCGACCCGGGCCTCGCCGTCGTCGTCGAGCTTGATCGCCGTCACGGCCGAAGAACTTGATGCCGTTGTCGCGCCACGGGTTGTGCGAGGCCGAGACGACGGCGCCGAGGTCGAAGCCGTGCTTGCGGACGAGGATCGCGGCGGCCGGCGTCGGCAGCACGCCGCCGAGGAAGACGTCGGCGCCGGCGGCGGCCAGGCCCGACGGCGAGCGCCGACTCGAGCATGTGCCCGGACTCGCGGGTGTCGCGGACGATCAGGACCTGCGGGCGGTCGCCACGCAGCTCCGCCGCGGTCGCGCGGCCGAGCGCCAGCGCCAGCTCCGGGGTGAGCACCTCGCCGACCGGTCCGCGGACGCCGTCGGTGCCGAACAGCTTCGTTCGCTCAGGCATGTCGGGGGATGATTGCGCGGGCCCGGCGCCGATGCCTGCCCGCGGTCGAAACGCTCGCTAGCGCTTCGAGAACTGCGGCCGCTTGCGTGCCTTCTTGAGGCCGGCCTTCTTGCGCTCCTTGCGGCGGTCGTCGCGAGTCAGCATCCCGCGCCGCTTGAGGTCTCCGCGGAGCTCCGGCTCGAGCGCGGTCAGCGCCCGGGCGACGCCGTGGCGGACCGCGCCGGCCTGGCCGCTGATGCCGCCGCCGTGGACGCGGACTCTGACGTCGACGCTGCCCTCGTAGCCGGCGGTGACGAGCGGCTGGCGGGCCAGCGCCTGGTGCTGGCTGCTCTTGAAGTACTCCTCGATGCCGCGATCGTTGATCTCGAAGGAACCGTCGCCGGCACGGACGATTACCCGGGCGACGGAGCTCTTGCGCTTGCCGGTCGCCTGGATCTGCGTGTCGGCCGGGACCGTGACCGACCGCGGCGCGATCGTCTCGTCGTCGTCGGCAGCGGCGGCAGCGGCGGCCTCGCGGGCGCGGCGCTCCTCCTCCTCGGCCTCGCGGGCGGCGCGCTCCTCGGCGGTCAGCTCGCGCTCGTCGCCGATCGCGATCGGCTCGAGGTCGGCGCCGGGAACGACGTCCTTCTTGGCGGGTTCGGCGGGAGCGTCGCCGGCCGGCTTCGTCTCGGGCTGCTCGGCGGCGGGCTCGGCGGCGGCGGGCTCCTCGGCGGCGGCCTCGGGCTGCTCGGCCGCGGGCTCCTCGGCGGCGGCGGCGGCCGGCTCCGCGACCTGCTCGGCGGCGGCCTCGGGCTGCTCGGCCTCGGGCTCGCTCGGCCTCGGGCTCCGGCGGCGCGGCTGCTCGGCCTCGGGCTCGGAAGTATCGGCGGCGGAGTCGTCCTCCTGCTCGCGCTCGGTGTCTTCGCTCCAGGTCACTTGGTCACCTCCAGGGGCTTCGGCTGCTGAGCGGCATGCGGATGATCGGGGCCCGCATAGACCTTGAGCTTGAGCAGCTGCTTGCGGGCCATCTTGTTGCGGGGAAGCATCCCCTTGACGGCGCGGCGAATGACGTCCTCGGGCTTGCGGTCGAGCATCTCCTCGAGGGTCCGCGAGCGGATCCCGCCCGGGTAGCCGCTGTGCCGGTAGTAGCGCTTGCTCTTCAGCTTGTCGCCGGTGACGGCGATCTTCTCGGCGTTGACGACGACGACGAAGTCACCGACGTCGCAGTGCGGCGTGTACTCGGGCTTCCGCTTGCCGCGCAGGGCATCGGCGATCTGGGTCGCCAGCCGGCCCAGGGTCTGGCCCTCGGCGTCGACGACGCACCAGTCGCGCGTGCGGTTCTCGGGTGTTGCTACGTAGGTCTTCATTCCGCGAAACAGCCGCGCTCCGACCCGGACGGGTCCCACGCGGCCGGCGGGATGATAGCCATTGGCGCGCGGCGCCGGGTGTGGGGCGCCGGAACGCCGCCGCAGGGTTCCGGGACCGCTCCGGAATCCGATCCCGGGCGACCGGCCCCACGGTTATACTGCCGCCCGCACAGGACCTGCCGAATCCCCGGGTGCACGCATCCGGGGGGCGGGGGAACCGCACGGGAGCCGAACCCGACCGGGAACGGCGACCATGGGGCGAATCCAGGCCACCCAGCCAGGTAGCGCTGCTCTTTCCGCGCGAGCCCGACAGCTAACCCCGTAGGCCCGAACGAAAGAGTCGAGTACTTGAGCACCACCGCCACGCCGACGCGAGCGAGCAGGACGAGGTCGATCGGCCTCGTCGCCTTCGGCACGCTCGCGGCGCTGCTCTGCTGGGTGGCCGCGGCGTCCGGCGACGGCGGCATCGGGACCCCGAAGCCGCCGAAGGTCAAGGACGTCGTCTGCAGCGACCGCTGCCTCGAACGTGCGCACGGTCACCGAGACCGGCAAGGTCGAGGTCTCCGGCAAGGCGCTCGACGACATCGACACGGTGCGCTTCTCCGGCGCCGACGGGCGGATCGACGTCGCCCCCGCCTCGGTCGAAGCCAGCGAGGTCGTCGCCAAGGTGCCGACCGGGGCGACGTCCGGCAAGGTCGTCGTGATCAGCCGCTTCGGCAGCAAGGCGAAGTCGCCGGAGCAGATCAAGGTCAAGCCCGAGGACGCGATCGACACCGTCAAGGGCTTCGCCGTCAAGCGGGTCGCCGCGCAGCCGAAGACCGCCTACTTCGACGGCAAGAAGGACATCGAGCTCGACTACCTGTTCGAGGCCGACGGCGCCGCCGACATCCGCATCGACATCGTCGCCAAGGGCAGCGGCAAGACGATCGACTCGATCATCGACAAGAACCGCAGGCCGTTCTCCAACCAGACCGTCATCTGGGACGGGCTCAACGCGAAGGGCAAGCCTCCCCGCAACGGCAAGTACAAGTTCAAGGTCTCCGCCCTCGGCGGCGAGAGCGGCCGCAGCGACGCCACGGGATTCGCCTATTACGACCATGAGTTCCCGCTTCGCGGCAAGCACCAGTACGGCGACGGGCTCGGCGCCGGCCGCGGCCACCAGGGCCAGGACGTCTTCGCGAAATGCGGGACCAAGATCGTCGCCGCCCGCGGCGGCACGGTGCAGACGAACGCCTATCAGTCGGCCGCCGGCTACTACGTCGTCATCGACGGCAAGAAGACCGGCAAGGACTACGTCTACATGCACATGGAGAAGAAGGGCCGCCCCAAGCAGGGCTCCCGGGTCAAGACCGGCGAGATGATCGGCCGCGAGAGCGACACCGGCGATGCCCAGGGCTGCCACCTCCACTTCGAGCTCTGGTCGGCCCCCGGCTGGTACGAGGGCGGCCACGTCCTCAACCCCACCAAGCCGCTGAAGAAGTGGGACAAGTGGAGCTAGCCGGGTCCTGACCGCCGGGCGGCCCGCCGGTCTCGGTCGCAGTGCCTGGATCCGGGCCCGGATGCTGGAGGAATCTCCGGCGTTGTCGCGGCCGCTGCCCGCCGGCGGCGACTCGCGGCTATTCCCACTCGATCGTCGCCGGGGGCTTCGAGGAGATGTCGAGGGCGACGCGGTTGACGCCGCGGGACCTCGTTGATGATCCGGTTCGAGGCGCGCTCGAGCAGGTCGTAGGGCAGCCGGGCCCAGTCGGCGGTCATCGCGTCGTCGGAGGTGACGGCGCGGATCACGATCGGGTAGGCGTAGGTGCGCCCATCGCCCTGGACGCCGACCGAGCGGACGACCGGGAGCACGCAGAAGGACTGCCAGAGGTCGCGGTAGAGGCCGGCGGCGCGGACCTCCTCCTGGAGGATCGGCGTCGGCCTCGCGAAGGATCTCGAGGCGCTCCTCGTTGACCTCGCCGCCGACGATCCGGATCGCGAGGCCGGGGCCGGGAAACGGCTGGCGCCAGACCATCCGGTCGGAGAGGCCGAGCTCGGCGGCGACGGCGCGGACCTCGTCCTTGAACAGCATCCGCAGCGGCTCGACGAGATCGAAGTCGAGGTCCTCGGGGAGGCCGCCGACATTGTGGTGCGACTTGATCGTGGCGGCGCCGGTGCCGCCGCCGGACTCGATCACGTCGGAGTAGAGCGTGCCCTGGACGAGGTGGCTGACGTCGGGAAGCTTCCGGGCCTCCTCCTCGAAGACGCGGATGAACTCCTCGCCGATGATCTTGCGCTTGCGCTCCGGCTCGTCGATCGCCGGCGAGCCGGGCGAGGAAGCGCTCGCGGGCGTCGACGTGGATCAGCTTGATGCCGAGGCCCTCGCGGAACGTCTCGACGACCTGGTCGGCCTCGCCCTTGCGGAGCAGGCCGTGGTCGACGAGCACGCAGGTGAGCTGGTCGCCGACCGCCTCGTGGACGAGCGCCGCCGCCGTCGCCGAGTCGACGCCGCCGGAGAGGCCGCAGATGACGCCGCCGCTCGCCGACCTGGTTGCGGATCCGGTCGATCTGCTCGTCGATGACCGAGCTCGCCGACCAGTTCTCCTCACAGCCGGCGACCTCGCGGAGGAAGCGCTCGAGGATCGCCTGACCGTGCGGGGTGTGGACGACCTCGGGGTGGAACTGGATGCCGTAGAGCCCGCGCTCGGGGTCCTCGCAGGCGGCGACCGGCGAGCCCGGGCTCGAGGCGAGCGCGCGGAAGCCGGGCGGCGGCTCGTAGACGCAGTCGCGGTGGCTCATCCAGCACTGCTGCGTCTCCGGCAGGCCCGACATCAGCCGGCCGCCCTCGTCGACCAGTGACAGCTCGGTGCGCCCGAACTCGCCGCGCTCGGCGCCCTCGACCCGGCCGCCGAGCGCCTGGACCATCGACCTGCATGCCGTAACAGATGCCGAGCACCGGGATCCCGAGCTCGAGCAGCTCGGTCCGCAGCGCCGGCGCGCCCGGTCTCGTAGACCGAGGCGGGGCCGCCGGAGAGGACCAGCGCCCGCGGGTTGCGGAGCCGGATCCGCTCGATGTCGGTGTCGTGGGGAAGCAGCTCGGCGAAGACGCCGCACTCGCGGATCCGCCGCGCGATCAGCTGCGAGTACTGGCCGCCGAAGTCGAGCACGAGGACCTCCTCGCGATCGACTCCGACCGCTCCCGCCGCGCCGCCCGACGGATCGACGACGGGGGCGTCGATCGGGCGTTCCGGCGAGAGCGCCTCGGCCACTCAGTCGTCGGAGACCGCGACGGCGTTGGCGACGGCCGAGCTGCCGTTCGAGCCCATCCCGACCGACTGGCTGCGCTGCAGCTGCTTGCCCTCGGTCTGCAGGGCCGGGCGCGACCATCACCTCGGCGCGGTGGAACGAGGGGATGTCCTCGTAGCCGAGTCGTCGCCATCGAGGTGCGCAGCGCTCCCATCAGGTTGAAGGTGCCGTCGTTCTCGTTCGCGGGGCCGAGCAGGATCTGCTCGAGCGTGCCGTCCTGAGTGGTCGTGACCCGGGTCCCACGCGGCAGCGACGGATGGAACGTCGCCATGCCCCAGTGGTAGCCGCGGCCGGGCGCCTCCTTGGCGCGGGCGAGCGGCGAGCCGATCATCACGGCGTCGGCGCCGCAGGCGATCGCCTTGGAGATGTCGCCGCCGGTCCGCATGCCGCCGTCGGCGATCACGTTGCAGTACTGGCCGGTCTCGAGCATGTGCTGGGAGCGGGCCGCGGCGACGTCGGCGATCGCGGTCGCCTGCGGGACGCCGATCCCGAGCACGCCGCGGGTCGTGCAGGCGGCGCCGGGGCCGACCCCGACGAGGACGCCGACCGCGCCGGTCCGCATCAGGTGCAGGCCGGTCGAGTAGGAGGCGCAGCCGCCGACGACGCAGGGAACCGGGAGCGCCGGCGATGAACTCCTTGAGGTTGAGCGGCTCCGAGGTCGAGGAGACGTGCTCGGCCGAGATCACGGTGCCCTGGACGACGAGGATGTCGAGGCCCGGCCTCGAGGGCGGCCTCGTGGTAGTCGCCGACCTTCTGCGGGGTCAGCGAGCCGGCAGCAGACGGCGCCCTCGGCCTTGATCTCCTCGATCCGCTGGCCGATCAGCTCCGGCTTGACCGGCTCCGAGTAGATCTCCTGCATCAGCTGGGTCGAGGTCCCGGGCGGCGCCGCGGCGATCCGCGCGAGCTGCTCGTCGGCGTCCTCGTAGCGCGACCAGATGCCCTCGAGGTTGAGGACGCCGAGGCCGCCGAGGCGGTTGATCAGAGCGGCCGTCTTCGGGCTGACGACGCCGTCCATCGCCGAGGCGAGCAGCGGCAGCTCGAAGCGGTAGGGGCCGAGGTTCCAGGTGATGTCGATGTCGTCGGGGTCGCGCGTCCGCCGCGAGGGCACGATCGCGATGTCGTCGAACCCGTAGGCCCGACGAGCCTTCTTTCCCCGTCCGATCTCAACTTCCAACTGGTGGCGCTCCCTCGGTCGACTGCAGAAAGAAGATTGTAGGTGCCGCGGCCGACGGGCCGGGTGGGCCCGGCGTCCGGAAACTGCGGGGAAACGGGCCGCGTTCGGCCCGCCGCCGGCTCAGGCGACGCGGAGCGGAGCGGACAACCGCTCGACCCGGACCCGGCCGGTCAGCTTCGCGGCCTCGGCACCGTCGAGCGTGCCGGCCCCGAGGTGCTGGGTCGACTCGGCGCCGCAGGCGACGCCGTAGGCAAGACAGTCCTCGATCGAGCGGCCGGCGCGGCGCGCGGCCACGAAGCCGGCCAGGAAGGCGTCGCCGGAGCCGACGCTGGCGACCGGTGGCAAGCGGCTCGATCGACGCCTCGTAAGCGTACGCGAATGCCCCGATCCCGACGAGCGCCACGCAGCCCGACGGCGTCGTGATGATCGCCTCCTCGGCGCCCATCTCGACGCAGGCCGTCGACGGCCGAGACCAGGTCCTCGGCCTCGGTGAACTCGTAGCCGACCGCCTCCTCGGCCTCGGCGACGTTCGGCGCCACGACCGCGGGCTGCGCTCGCAGGCCGGCCCGCATCGGCTCGCCGTCGGTGTCGAGCAGCGTCGGCACGCCGGCGGCGCGCAGGCCGGCGATCAGCGCGGCGTAGTGGTCGGGCTCGGCGCCCGGGCGGCAGCGAGCCCGCGATCACGCAGAACTCGGCACCGCCGGCCAGGTAGAGGAGCCGCTCGGTGAAGCGCTCGACGTCGGCCGCGCGTGACGTTCGGTCCGCGCTCGTTGATCTCGGTCTGCTCGCCCGACGTCGGATCGACGATCGCGAGGTTGGTCCGCGAGTCGCCGGCAACCTCGACGAAGTCGTGGAGGACCTGCTCGGCGTCGAGCAGCTCGCGGATCCGGGCGCCGGTCGGACCGGCCGCGAACCCGGTCGCGATCACCGGCTCGCCGAGCCCCTTCAGGGCCCGGGCGATGTTGACGCCCTTGCCGCCCGCCGCGCGACGCGAGTCGACGACCCGGTGACGGTTGCCGAGCGCGATCCGCGGCACGGCGACCGTCCGGTCCAGCGCGATGTTCAGCGTCACCGTGAGGATCATTCGTCCTCCCCCTCCTCCGTCTCCGAATCCGCTCCTGGCGCGTCCTCATTCTCTCCTCCGAGTCGCGGTTCCCGTTGCCCCCTCCGTTGCTGCGGCGGCGCATCGCAATCACGACTGTGGCCAGTATGACGATCAGGGCGAGGAGGATCAGCCCGGCGACCGGCGGCCCGCCGATCCGGTCGATGATCGTCGGCGCGGCGACCGCCCGGGCGGCGACCAGCGGCGTGCGGTCGCTGAACCTACCGTCGACCGTCACCGTCGCCGTTCCGAGGCGCTCGCCGGCGGCGATCGGCCCCTCGACCTCGGCAGGAGCCTCGACGTCGACCCGCACCTTCTCGTCGTCGCGGACGCGTACCGCGACGCCGCGACGGGCGACCACCGACAGCGGCTCGTCCTCGTAGCGGACCGCGACGCTCGCCTGCTCGTCGTCGCGCCTGACGGCCGCCTGGCGCTCATAGAGCGAATAGCCGTAGTCGAGGAGCTGCTCGGTCTCGGCGTCACGGTCGGACTCGCTCGGGGCGCCGAGCACCGCGGCGAGCAGCGGTACGCCCTTGCGCTTCGCCGAGGCGACGAGGACGTAGCCGGCGTCGTTGGTGTGGCCGGTCTTGACGCCGTCGACGCTCGGATCGCTGAACAGCAGCGTGTTCGTGTTGGTGACGGCGCGGCGGCGGTCGCCGCTCTTCAGCGTCGCCTTCGGCATCGCGACGATCCGCCGGAACCGCTTGTCGGCGAGCAACTCCTCGGCCAGCGTCGAGAGGTCATGGGCGGTCGAGTAGTTGCCCTTCGCGTCGAGGCCGATCGGGTTCGCGTAATGGGTCCCGGAGAGGCCGAGGCGGGTCGCGGTCCGGTTCATCGCTCGCACGAACGCCTTCTCCGAGCCCGACACCCCCTCGGCGACCGTGATCGCCGCGTCGTTGGCGCTCGGCAGCAGCATCGCCACGAGCAGGTCGTGGACGGTGAGCCGCTCGCCCTCGATCAGCCCGGCCACCGACTCGGCCGCGGCGGCCTCGTAGCGGGGGACGGTGAGCTTCTGCTTCATCTTCAGCTTCTCGAGCGCCAGGTACGCCGTCATCAGCTTCGTCGTGCTGGCGATCGCCAGCGGCTTCCGCGCCACCCGGGCGGCGAGCTCGGCGCCGTCCTTGCGGTCGACGAGCAGCCACGAGGAGGCGTCGAGGCGCGGCGCCTTCGCGGCCGGGCCGGGCCCCGCCGCTGCAGTTGCCGGCAGCAGCGCGATCACGATCGCGACGAGGCTCAGCAGCAGGCCCGGCCGCGGCCGCGGCGGGCGCGACGATCGGGTCCCCGTCGTCCGCATCTAGCGGATCTTCAGCTCCTGGCCGGCGGCGAGCGTCTGCGGGTCGATGTCGGGGTTGAGGCGCTCGAGCCGCTTCACGGAGACGTTGAACTTCGCCGCGACGCCGCTCAGCGTGTCGCCCTCTTCGACCGTGTACGTCTTCGGGTTCTCGGCGCCCTTGCCGCTGCCGCCCGACTTCCCCTCCGACTTGACGTTCGCCTTCGTGTCGCGCTCAGCCTTGCTGTCGTCGCTCGTGTTGGCGTTGACGATCAGCGCGATCGCGATCAGGACCGCGATCAGGGCCAGCGGACCGAGCAGCCGGCTGAACCAGGAAATCCGCCGGGAGGTGCCTCCCGGTGCGCTCGATGCCGCCACGCCCGCGATGGTACGCGACCGGAATCCGATCGGAATGCGAAATCCCCCGCCTGCCGGGCGGATTGCGGCGGCGAGGCGACCTTCAGCCGGAGGCGACCGCGACCGCCCGGACCGCGATCCCCTCGAGCAGGCCGGCCGCCTGATCGAGCTCGGCGGGGTCGGGGTCGGGGTCGACGAGGACGACGGCCTCGTCGACGAGCTCGACGAGGGTGTCGGTTTCCTCGCTGCCGAGGATCGGCGGCGCCACGTAGACGACGAGGTCGTAGACGCGGGCAAGCCGATCGACGAGGACGGCGAAGCGCCGGCCGGTCACCCCGGCGGCGATCGTGCCGGCACCGGCGGGGAGACAGGCGAAGCTGCCGCTCGCCGCGCCGGTGCCGACGGTGCGCAGCACCTCGCGCGGCGACGCCCGCCCCTCGAGGTATTCGCCGAGGCCGGGCGCCGCGGCGACGTCGAGCCTGGCGGCCAGCGACGAGCCGGCGAGATCGGCGGCGACGAGGAGGACACGGCGCCCGGCGCCGGCGCCGGCGAGCGCGAGGGCGGCGCCGAGACCCTCGGCGTCGCCGGTGCCGACCGCGGTGACGACCAGCGAACCCGGCCCGGTCCCGGCGCGGATACCGAGCCGGTCGGCGAGGATTCCGACGTCGGCCACCGCCGGCCGCGAGATCGCCACCGAACCGGCCCCGTCGCAGACGATCGCGCCGCCGGGGTCGGCGGCGAGCTCGGCGAGGCCGGCTCCGACCCGGGCCGCGAACGCGGCGGTCGGGTCGGATTCGACCGCGCCCGGCCCGGGCTCGCCGGCGATTGCGGGGGGCGCCGGCCGGGATCCGGCAGGCCGCCGGGCGAGGCGCCGCACGGCGATGACGAGCAGCCCGGCGAGCAGTCCGACGAGGAAGCCGATCCCCGCCCAGAGCCCGGCCGGACGGTCCTCGAACGGCTCGCCTGGGATCGTCGCCGCCGCACCGAGCGCGAGTGGATCGCCCTCGACCCTGACCAGCGCCTGCGCGAAGCCGTCGGCTGCGGCGGCGGCGACGTCGGGAGCATCGGCGGTGGCGGCGACGACGAGGAATCCGCCGCGCCGGGCCGGGCGCACGGTGACGTCGGCGAGCAGGTCGGCGCCCGGCGACGTCGCCGCCGAGCAGGCCGGCGGCCTTCGTCGCGACCTCGTCACTCTCGCCGCGCTGGGCGAACCGCTCGAGCCGGGCCTCATCGGCACCCTTCGAGTCGCTTTCGACCGCCACCGTCGCGGTCGCCCGGTAGAGCGGCTGATCGGCGATCCCCCAGCCGAAACCGAGCGCTGCACCGAGCAGCGCCAGCGCCAGAGCGATTCGCCAGCCGGCCGGCCCGCCACCCTCACCGCGGGCCGTCAATCGCTCACATCTCCTCCGGCGCCTCGACCCCGAGCAGGTCGAGCAGCGTCGCGATGACGTCGCGGGCGGCGGCGCACACCGTCAGCCGGGCCTGCTCCAGACCCGGCCCGGCGCCGACGACGCGACAGTCGCGGTAGAAGGCGTGGAAGTCGGCAGCGACCTCGCGCACGTAGGTGGCGACGCCGTGCGGTTCGCGCTTCGCGGCCGCCCGAGCGACCTGGTCCGGCATCTCGAGCAGGCGCGCGATCAGCGCCCGCTCGGCCGGCTCGAGCGTTCCCGCCGGGGCCGGCTCGCCGCCGCTCTCGGGGCCCCGCTCAGCCGCCATGCGAAACAGGCTGCAGATCCGCGCGTGCGCGTACTGGGCGTAGTAGACCGGGTTGTCGTTGGAACTGGTCCGGGCGAGCTCGAGGTCGATGTCGATCGGAGTCTCGTGGCTGCGCATCAGCATGAAGAAGCGGGTCGCGTCGACCCCGATGTCGTCGAGGAGGTCGTCGAGCCGCGCGAAGTCGCCACGCCGCTTCGACATCCGCGCCCGCTCGCCGCCCTCGACCAGGTTGACCATCTGCATGATCGAGACCTCGAAGGCGCCGGCGGGGGCGCCGAGGGCGGCGATCGCCGCCCGCATCCGGTCGACGTACCCGTGATGGTCGGCGCCGAGGACGTCGATGAGCAGATCCGGGCCGCGCTCGAGCTTGTCGCGGTGGTAGGCGATGTCGGCCGCGAAGTAGGTCGGGGTGCCGTCGGCGCGGATCAGCACCCGGTCCTTGTCGTCGCCGAAGTCGGAGGTGCGCAGCCATACGGCTCCCTCGCTGTCGTAGACGAGCCCACGCCCGCGCAGGTCGGCGATCGCCGCCTCGGTCGCGCCGGCCTCGTGCAGGGCGCGCTCCGATGCCCAGCTGTCGAAGCTGACCCGCGAGCGCTCCAGGGTCGCCCGGATCGAGGCGGTCATCAGCTCGACGCCGAGCCGCCCGAGCTCGGCGCTGCCCAGCCCGCTGCCGTGCTCGGCGGCGATCCGCTCGCCGAGCTCGGTCACGTAGTCGCCCTCGTAGCCGCCCTCGGGAACCTCGGTTCCGGCGATCCGGGCGGCGATCGAGGCGCCGAACAGCTCGATCTGGGTGCCGGCGTCGTTCAGGTAGTACTCGCGGCGCACCCGGTGGCCGGCGAACTCGAGCAGCCGGGCCAGCGAGTCTCCGTAGGCGAGATGGCGGCCGCTGGCCACGGTCAGCGGGCCGGTCGGGTTGGCGCTGACGAACTCGACCAGAACCGATGCGGGACTGGCGGCGATTCCGGCGCCGAAGCGGCGGCCGCGATCGGCGATCAGGCCGGCGGCGTCGCGCATCCAGCGCTCCGCCATGTGCAGGTTGAGGAACCCGGGGCCGGCGACTTCGATCCGCTCGACGCTCTCGCCGAGCCGCTCGCTGACGCCTTCGCTGAGCCGGGTGGCGACGTCGCGCGGCCGCTCGCCGATCAGCGGCGCGGCGAGCATCGCCGCGTTCGTCGAGTAGTCGCCGAACTCGGGTCGCGGCGGTCGTTCGAGGCCGGCGGCGGGGACGCCGGGGTGCAGCTCGGCGGTCGCGGCGGCGATCGCCTCGCTCAGGGCCGCGGTCGGGCTGGCGCTCGCGTTCGAAGCCGGTTCCATCGGCGGCACTCTAGGGCCGTGAGCTCAATCGCCGGCCATCGACCAGACCCGCGAGCGCAGCTCCTCGGCCGCGGCGCCGGGATCGGCCGCGGCGGCGATGCTGCGCGAGGCGGTGACGAGAGCCGATCCGGGGCCGCTGAACGCGGCGGCGAGGCGGTCCGCGGAGCCGCCCTGGGCGCCGACTCCGGGAAGCAGCAGGATCGCCCGCGGCATCAGCTCGCGGAGCCGGGCCAGAAAGCGCGGCTCGGTGGCCCCGACGACCGCTCCGGCGCCGCTCGTGCCGACCGGCGCCGGCGAGGCGGTCGGCGAGACCGTCGACCGTGCTCGCGATCCGCTCGTGGAGCGGCACCCCGCCGGCGTCGGCGTCGAGCAGGTCGGCCGCGCCGGGGTTCGAGGTCCTGACGAGGACGAAGATCCCGGCGCCGGCGGCAGCGGCTGCGTCGACGAACGGCGCCAGCGAGTCGGCGCCGAGCAGCGGGTTGAGGGTCGCGGCGTCGGCACCGAGTCCCTCGATCGCCCCCCAGGGAGTCTCGGTGCGGCCGAACAGGGCGTCGGCGTAGGCGGCGGCGCTGACCGGCACGTCGCCGCGCTTGCCGTCGGCGACGACGAGCAGGCCCGCCTCCCGGGCCGCCCCGACAACCGCTTCGAGCGCCGCCCAGCCCGGTGCGCCGAGCGCCTCGAAGCGGGCGAGCTGCGGCTTGACGGCGACGCAGGCGGGTCCGGCCGCTGCGATCAGCTCGCGGCAGCCGGCCTCGACGGCGGCGGCGGCGCGATCACGGGCCCCGCTTCCGCCACCGCCCCCCGACCAGGGATCCTGGCCGGGGATCGGGTCGAGCCCAAGGCAGACCTGACTGCGGCGCTCGACCTCGAGCGCCGCAAGCCGGTCCGCGAATGGTGTCGGGCTCTCGGGCGTCTCAGCCCTTGACGGCGCTCTTCAGGCTTGCGCCGGCGGAGAACTTCGGCACCTTGCCGCCCGGGAATCGTGATCCGCTCGCCGGTACGAGGGTTGACACCCTGACGGGGTCCGCGCTCGTTGACGCTGAACTTGCCGAAGCCGGTGAAGTTCACATCCTCGCCGACCTTCAGCGCGCCGACGATCCCGTCGAGCACGGCCTCGACCGCGTCCGCCGCGGCCTTCTTGCTGTCAATCCGCTCGTCGCTGGCGACGCGGTCAATGAATTCAGCCTTAGTCACTGTGGATTCCTCCTGTCTGGATGCAGAGCGGGCGCCACCCTAACAAGGCCCTCCGACGGCGTCAGCGCGCAGGGGCGAACGTCGGTTCGCCCGGGTCGATCCCCCGCTGCTCCGCATAGGCAAGCGCCGCACCGATTCGCTGCACCGCCGTCGGGTGGGTGCGGAGCACCGCGTCGAGCGCGCCGGAGGGGTCGGGATCGCTGCGATTCGACGCGACCAGCCGCCGCTGGAGCTCGATCAGGCCGCGCGGATCGCCGGTCAGCTCGAGCGCGAATCGGTCGGCGCTCGCCTCGACCCGGCGCGAGAGCTGGTTGCCGGCGAGGTTGAGGCCGAAGCGTGACGACGGCGATCAGCAGGGCGAAGGCGGGAAGCGCCGCCGGCGTTCCGGGTCTGGCGCCGCCGCGCCGCGCCAGCGCCGTGCCACCGAGGGCGACGAGCAGCATCCCGAGCGGGGCGACGATCGCGACGAAGAGCAAGCCGCGCGGAACGTCGTCGTCGGCGACGTGGCCGAGCTCGTGGGCGACGACGGCGCGCAGGACCGGGCCGTCGGCGCGATCGAGGAGGTTGTCGTAGAGGACGATCCGCCGGCTCGAGCCGATCCCGTCGACGTAGGCGTTGACGCCGGTGCTGCGCCGCGAGGCGTCGACCTCGTAGACGTGCCCGACCTCGACGCCGGAGCGGTCGGCGAGGTCGAGCACCGCCCGCCGCGCCGGACCCTCGGGCAGCTCCTTGAAATCGTTGAAGAGCGGGGCGAGGACGACCGGGGCGAGCCAGGTGCTGACGACCGCGAAGGCGATCACGATCGCGGTTCCCGCCGCCCACCAAAACCGCGGCAGCCGCCGCTGCAGGGCGATCAGGATCAGCGCACCGAGTGCGGCAAGGACGGCTGCGATCGCGGCGCCGCGGGCGCGGTCGGCGAACCAGGCGCCCAGGCCCTGGGTCGCGAGGCCGATGTCGACCGCCCGCTCGTGGCCGATCAGACCCGGTCGGGACCGCCAGCACCGCCAGCAACAGCGAAATGCCTGCACCCGCTGCGGCGGCGCCGAGCAGCGGCCTCGCCGCCAGCCGGTCGAGGAGCCGCCGCAGCGCCAGCGGGCGGCCGAGCGCGAGCGCCCCGAGGGCGAGCAGCTCGACCGCGAAGCCGATCAGAAAGAGGTTGCGCTGGCCGGTCCGGAAGTCGGCCGCCGCCGCCGTCGCGGCGGGGTCGAACCAGCGGGCGGCGTCGACCGCGACCGGGTCGGGGCCGATGTCGTCGGGACCGAGGAGCAGCACTCCGAGCTCGGCGACGAGCGCCGCCGCAAGCGCGACGGCGACGAGCTTGACGGCCGTCGCCGCCGGTGCGGATGCCTTGCCCGAACGTCCGCTCCGCGCCATCCGCACCTACGATAGAGGCGTCCGGGCACGGCGCCGAAGCGCCGCGCACCCGTGCGCCCAAGCTCATGCAGGTAGCCGTATTCAGCGACATCCACGCGAACCTGCCCGCCTTCGAGGCCGTGCTCCGCGACAGCGACGAGGTCGGCGTCGAGGAGCGCTGGTGCCTCGGCGACGTGATCGGCTACGGCGCCGAGCCCGACCTCTGCGTCGAGCTCGCACGCGACCGCTGCGAGGTCTGCCTGGTCGGCAACCACGACCTCGCGGTGCTCGGCGAGCTCGACACCTCGACCTTCTCGGCGGCGGCGGCCGCCGCGGTCGAGTGGACGGCCGAGCACACCGCGAAGCCGAACCTCGACTTCCTCGCCGGCCTCTCCCCCGCCGATACCTCGCGGGCGGCCGCCCTCTACCACGCCTCGCCGCGGGATCCGGTCTGGGAGTACGTGCTCTGGCCCGAGCAGGCGGCCGACTGCCTCGCCGTCCAGGAGAAGCGGGTCAGCTTCGTCGGTCACTCCCACGTCGCCCTGTTCTTCTCGGCCACCGACGGCGACGACGACGGCGAGGCCCGCGGCTGGCAGGCCGGCGCCGGCACCCGCCTCGAGATCGACGAGGGACGCTGGCTGATCAACCCCGGCAGCGTCGGCCAGCCCCGCGACGGCGATCCACGGGCGGCCTGGCTCGAGCTCGACACGGAAAGCTGGGAGGCCACCTATCACCGGGTCGGCTACGACATCGAGCGGGCGGCCCGCTCGATCGAGGTCGCCGGGCTGCCGGAGCACCTCGCACGCAGGCTGTTTCTGGGGCGATGAGGCCGCAGCTACACTCGCCGCCGATGTCGTCTGCCGGACGTCTGATCGTCTCTTGCCTGGCCGTTGTCGCGGCCGCTCTTGCGATCCTCGGATGCGGCTCCGGGGGCGACGCGACCAGCGCCGACATCGACCCCCAGATCGCCACCGACCTGACCGGTCAGCTGGACAAGATCCAGGGCTTCTTCGACGAGGGCAACTGCGATCGCGCGGGCGGTGCGGTGGATACGCTCAGAACGGCCGTGGACAACGGTCTCCGACCGGACCGGCGCGCAGTTCACCGCGAATGCTCAGCAGCTCGTCGACAACCTCGACACCCAGGTCGTAGAGGAATGCCAACAGGTCGACAAGCCGAGGACCGACACGTCCAGCACGACGACCGACACGACGCCGACGACGAGCGACACGACGCCGACGACGACCGACACGACCACGAAGACGACGACCGACACGACGAAGACGACGACGACGACCGGCACGACGAGCACGACCACCCAGACGACGACCATCCCCGGCGGCGGCGTCACTCCCGGCAGTGGCAAGAGGGCGACCGCGCAGGGGCCGGACAGGAAGAAGCCGAAGCACGGGCACGGTGGCAATGGGAAGCACGAAAAGAAGGAGCGGAGCCGATGAGCGGTTCCACGATCGCCAACCGCTACGAGCTCGGCGACCGCCTCGGCAGCGGCGGCATGTCGACGGTCTACCGGGCCAGGACCGGGTCCTCGAGCGGACCGTCGCCGTCAAGGTCCTCGCCGAGCATCTCTCCGACGACGAGAAGTTCGTCGCCCGCTTCCGCCGCGAGGCGCTGGCGGTCGCCAAGCTCGTCCACCCGAACATCGTCCAGGTCTACGACACCGGCGTCGACGCCGGCCGCCACTTCATCGTCATGGAGTTCGTCGAGGGGCGCTCCGGAGCACAGCTGCTGCAGCGCGACGGGGCGCTGCAGCCTTCGGTCGCCGTCGAGATCGCCGCCCAGGCCTGCGCCGGCCTCGAGTACGCGCACCGGATGGGGATCATCCATCGCGACGTCAAGCCCGGCAACCTGATGGTGATCGGCGGCCCCGCCGGCGGCCCGCCGGAGATGACGGTCAAGCTCGCCGACTTCGGGATCGCCCGCGCCGCCGAGCAGACCCGGCTGACCCAGGTCGGCTCGGTGGTCGGCACAGCCGCCTACCTGTCTCCGGAGCAGTCGCGCGGCGAGGAGGCGACGCCGATCTCCGACGTCTACTCGCTCGGAGTCGTCACCTACCAGCTGCTCACCGCCCGCCTCCCCTACGAGGGCAACAGCCTCGCCGAGCTGGCGATCCGCCGCGAGAACGAGCGACCGCTGCCGCCGACGAGCTACGAGAAGGACATCCCCGAGGCGCTCTCGAAGGCGGTCCTGCGGGCGCTCGAAAACGAGCCCGAGAACCGCTACGTCGACGCCCTCGCCTACGGTGCCGCGCTGCGCGCCGGCCTCGCCGGGATCGCCCCAGCCGCCGAGGCGACGACGCGAATCGTCGACCAGCGCAGCACCGCCGCGACCCGCGTCGCCCAGCGCGAGCCGCGCACGCCGACCTCGCCGGCCCGCGCCGCCCGCCCGCGCCGGACCTCGCCGCCGCCGCGCCGGCCCGCGATCACGCCCGCGGCGGCACCGCGCAAGCGCTCGCGCTTCGGCGGCTTCATGCGCGCGGTCTTCGCGATCCTGATGATCGCGATCGTCGCCGGCCTGATCGCGGCGGTGATCCTGCTCGCCACCGACGCCGGCCAGAACTCCGACGTCGGCCGGTTCATCGGCGACAACGTCGATCAGTCGATCCAGGACTTCAAGCAGTTCATCCAGGACAACGTCGGCGGCTAGGAACGCCCGGCCCACCAAACCCCACCGCCGAGGTCGAGGAAACAGGCGACTATTCCCCGTTTCCTCGACCTCGCGGCAGGGGCTTCGCGGAAGCTGGCGCCTGCGCGGGAGGCGCGAGCGGCCGGCCGCCGGGGTCAGGTCTGGGCGGCCTCCCAGGGGGCGGCGCCGGCCATGATCGCGTCGCGGTAGGCGCCGTAGCGGCCGGCGACGATCGCCTCGCGGCCGGCGGCGACGAGCCGCTGCGCGTAGACGAGGTTGTGGATCGTCAGCAGCCGCACGCCGGTCAGCTCCTCGGCCCGCGAGAGGTAGTGGACGTAGGCGCGGCTGAACCGGGTGCAGGCCGGGCACGGGCAGCCGCGAACGAGCGGCCCGGACTCGGCCTCGTTGCGGCGCTTGCGGACGTCGTAGCGAAAGCGGCGCTCGGGCAGCGGCGCCAGGGCCATGCCGTGGCGGCCGAGCCGGGTCGGCACCGCGCAGTCGAAGCTGTCGACGCCGACGCGCGATTCCCTCCGACGAGGTCGTCGGGCTCGCCGATGCCGAGCAGGTGCCGGGGCGGGTCCGCGGGCAGCATCGCGACGGTCATCGCGACCACCTCGCGCATCTGCCCCTTGTCCTTGCCGAGGGTGCCGCCGATCGCGATCCCGTCGACGCCGGACCCCGCGACGGCCGCCGCGGAGGTGCGCCGCAGCTTCTCGTGGGTGCCGCCCTGGACGATCCCGAACACCGCCTGGCCGGACGGGCCGTTGTCGGCATGCCAGTCGAGGCAGCGCTGCAGCCAGCGGTGCGTTCGCTCGGTCGAGCGCGCGGTGTAGTCGTAGTCGGCGCGGAACGGCGTGCACTCGTCGAAGACGAGCGCGATGTCGGAGCCGAGCTGGGCCTGGACCTCCATCGAGCGCTCCGGCGAGAGGAAGTGCTCGGCGCCGTCGATGTAGGAGCGGAAGGCGACTCCGTCCTCGCCGATGTCGAGGACGCCCCCCTCGAGCGGCGGCCTGCCGCGACGACCCTTGACCTCGTCGGCGACGCTTCCGAAGGCAAGGGAAAACACCTGGAAACCGCCGGAATCGGTGATGATCGCCCGATCCCAGCCCATGAACGAGTGGAGGCCCCCGAGCTCGGCGATCCGCTCGCCGCCGGGTGCCAGCATCAGGTGGTAGGTGTTGCCGAGGACCATCTCGTAGCCGCTGCCGGAGACCTCGTCGGGCAGCAGGCCCTTGACCGAGCCGCGGGTCGCGAGCGGCACGAAGCAGGGCGTTTCGACCGGACCGTGCGGGGTGTGCAGGACTCCCGCCCTGGCGTCGCCGTCGCGGGCGACGATCTCGAACCCGAGCCGCCCCGGATCGCTACGCATCGCGCAGCGAACGACCGGTCATCCCCGCCGGCTGCTCGACCCCGAGCAGGTCCAGGGCCGTCGGAGCGACGTCGGCGAGGATCCCCTCGTGCAACTCGATCCCGCGCACGGTCGTGATCAGCGGCACCGGGTTGGTCGTGTGGGCGGTGTTCGGCGAGCCGTCCGGCTCGAGCATGTGCTCGGCGTTGCCGTGATCGGCGGTGATGATGCAGGCGCCGCCGGCCGCATGGACGGTCGCGACGACCCGCGCCAGGCAACCGTCGACGGCCTCGATGGCGCTGATCGCCGCCGGGATCGACCCGGTGTGGCCGACCATGTCCGGGTTGGCGAAGTTGATGATCCCGAACCGGAACCCGTCCTCCCCCCAGGCCGAGCAGAATCCGTCGGCGGCCTTGGCGGCGCTCATCTCGGGACGCTTGTCGTAGGTCGGGACGTCGCGGGGAGACTCGGCCATGCGCCGCTCCTCGCCGGCCCATTCGGCCTCGCGGCCGCCGTTGAAGAAGTAGGTCACGTGCGCGTACTTCTCGGTCTCGGCGACGTGGATCTGGCGGCCGCCGGCGGCGCTGATCACCTCGGCGATCGTCGTCGCCGGCGCGTGCGGCGGGAACGCGACCGGATAGGCCCAGCCGTCCCGGTAGCTCGCCATCGTCGTGATGTCGAGGCCCGGATCGCCGCCGCGCTCGAAGCCGTCGAAGCCGGGGTCGCCGAGCGCCGCGACGATCTGCCGCATCCGGTCGGGCCGGAAGTTGAAGGTGATGACGACGTCGCCCGGCTGCATCCCGTCGTAGTCGCCGATCACGGTCGGCTTGATGAACTCATCGGTGTCGCCGGCGGCGTAGGCGTCGGCGATCGCCTCGGCGGCGTCGCCGGCCCGCGGCCCGGCGCCGTGGACCATCGCGTCGTAGGCAAGCTTCGTCCGCTCCCAACGGTGGTCGCGATCCATGCCGTAGTAGCGACCGCCGACGGTGCCGATCCGCCCGGCGCTGCGCAGCCAGCGCTCGACCTCCTCGACATAGCGGGCGCCGCCGGAGGGGCTGGTGTCGCGACCGTCGGTGAGCGCGTGGAGGACGAGGTCGGGGACGCCCTCGCGCGCCGCCAGCTCGATGCATGCCTCGATGTGCCCCCAGCCGGAGTGGACGCCGCCGTCGGAGACGAGACCGATCAGATGAAGGCGGCCGCGCGGGCTGCTGCGGGCCCGCTCGCAGGCGCCGACGAGCACCTCGTTCTCGAAGAAGCTGCCGTCGGCGACCGCCGCGTCGATCCGGGCCAGGTCCTGCTTGACGATCGCGCCGGCGCCGAGGTTCAGGTGCCCGACCTCGGAGTTGCCCATCTGCCCCTCCGGGAGGCCGACGTCGTGACCGGACGCCGAGAGCCGGGTGTGCGGGTAGGTGCTCCAGAGCTCATCGAACGTCGGCGTCAGCGACTGCGAGATCGCGTTGCCGGGGCCGGCCTCGGCGAGGCCCCAGCCGTCGAGGATCACCAGGGCGAGCCCCGGGACCGGGATCGAATCGGGTCCACTCGGCAGATCGGTCATCTTCAACCTCCTATGCCGCCGCGACGATCGCGGCGAAGTCGTCGGCATCGAGCGAGGCGCCGCCGACGAGGGCGCCGTCGATGTCGCTCTGGCCGAGCAGCTCGGCTGCGTTGGCGGGCTTGACGGAGCCGCCGTACTGGATCCTGATCCGCTCGGCGGCACCCTCGTCTCGGGCCGCGATCAGCGAGCGGATGAAGCCGCAGGCGTCGTTGGCCTGCTCGGCGGTGGCGGTCTTGCCGGTGCCGATCGCCCAGATCGGCTCGTAGGCGATGACGACGTCGGCCAACGCGGCGTCCTCGACCCGGGCCAGCGCCGCGTCGACCTGGCGGCGCAGGACCCGGTCGGTCTCGTCGCGCTCGCGCTCGCCGTCGCTCTCGCCGACGCAGAGGATCGGCAGCAGCCCGGCCGCGAGCGCGACCGGCAGCTTCCGCGACAGCGCCTCGTCGGTCTCGGCGAAGTACTGGCGGCGCTCGGAGTGGCCGAGGACGACGCCCTCGGCGCCGGCGTCGAGCAGCATCGCCGCGGAGACCTCGCCGGTGAAGGCGCCCGACTTCTCGAAGTACATGTTCTGAGCGGCGGCGGCGACGCCGGTGCCGGTGCAGAGCTGGGCGACGAGCGGCAGCGCCAGAAACGACGGGCAGATGATCACCTCCGCTCCGTCCTCGCCGAGATCCTCGAGGTCGGGCAGCAACTCCTCGCAGAAGGCGCGCGCCTCGCCGATCGTCTTGTTCATCTTCCAGTTGGCCGCGATCAGCGGTCGCCTCGTCATCTCCTGCTCCGTTCCTCGTCGCCGCGATCCCGGAGCGCCTCGACGCCGGGCAGCGGTTTGCCTTCGATCAGCTCCAGGGACGCGCCGCCACCGGTCGACAGCCAGCTGACCTCGTCGGCGAGGCCGAACCCGCTCAGCGCCGCGCCGGAGTCGCCGCCGCCGACGATCGTCGTCGCGTCGCTCGCCGCGACCGCCTCGGCGACCGCCCTGGTCCCTGCCGCGAACGGGGGCAGCTCGAACGCTCCCATCGGGCCGTTCCAGAAGACGGTGCCGGCGGCCGCGATCGCCGCCGCGTAGGCGCGGGCGGTCGCCGGCCCGACGTCGAGTCCCATCATCCCCGTCGGGCACGTCGACGCCGTCGCTCGCGACCGGCTCGGCGGCGGCGGAGAAGCTCGCGCCGAGGACGAGGTCGGTCGGCAGGTCGAGCTCGCAGTCCGATTCGGCGGCGAGCTCGAGCGCCCGGCCGGCGAGCTCGATCCCCTCCTCCTCGACCAGCGACTCGCCGGTCTCGTGACCCTGGGCGCGGAAGAAGCTGAAGCACATCGCTCCGCCGATCAGGATCCGGTCGGCGATCTCGAGGAACCGTTCGATCACGCCGACCTTGTCGGTGACCTTGGCGCCGCCGAGGACGACGACGAGCGGTCGCGCCGGATCGTCGAGCACGGCGGTCAGCTCGCGCACCTCGCGCTCGAGCAGCAGCCCCGCATAGGCGGGCAGGCGGTGGGCGACGCCCGCGGTCGAGGCGTGGGCACGGTGGGCGGCGCCGAACGCGTCGTTGACGTAGAGGTCGGCGAGAGCGGCGAGCTTCTCGGCGAGGGCGTCGTCGTCGGCCTTCTCGCCAGGCTCGTAGCGGGTGTTCTCGAGCAGCAGGACGCCGCCCGGCTCGAGCGCCCGCGCCGCCGCCTCGACGTCGTCGCCGACCACGCCCGGAGCCAGCGCCACCTCGGTTCCGAGCAGCTCGCCGAGCCGGGCCGCGACCGGGGCCATCGAGAGCGCCGGGTCACGGTCGCTCGGGCCGGCCGAGATGGGAGCAGAGGACGATCCGGGCGCCGCGGTCGCGGAGCAGCTCGATCGTCGGCAGCGCCGCCCTGATCCGGGTGTCGTCGCCGACCGTTCCCTCGGCGAGCGGCACGTTGAGGTCGGCCCGCACCAGCACGGTGCGGCCGCTCACCTCGGCATCGCGGACCGATGCCTTCTCGAATCGCCCGGGCTCGCTCACGTCATCGCCGGCAGCCGGTCCTAGAGGACCTTGTCGGCGAGCTCGACGAGGCGGTTCGAGTAGCCCCACTCGTTGTCGTACCAGGAGACGACCTTGAGCATCTTGCCCTCCATGACCATCGTCTGGCCGGCGTCGAAGATCGACGAGTTCGGATCGGTGACGATGTCGGTCGAGACGATCTCGTCCTCGGTGTAGGCGAGGATCCCCTGCAGCGGCCCCTCGGCGGCCGCCTTGACGGCGGCGTTGATCTCCTCGACGGTCGTCTCGCGGCCGATGTTGCAGGTCAGGTCGACCACCGAGCCGGTCGCGACCGGTGCCCGCATCGCGATGCCGTTGAGCTTGCCGTTCAGCTCCGGCAGCACCAGGCCGACCGCCTTCGCGGCGCCGGTCGTCGTCGGGATCAGGTTGAGCGCCGCCGCCCGCGCCCGGCGCAGGTCCTTGTGCGGCATGTCCTGGAGCCGCTGATCGGCGGTGTAGGCGTGGATCGTCGTCATCAGGCCGTGCTCGATCCCGACCGTGTCGTTGATCACCTTGGCGACCGGCGCCAGGCAGTTGGTCGTGCAGGACGCGTTGGAGATGATCTGGTGTGAGTCGGGGTCGTAGTCGTCGAAGTTGACACCGAGCGCGACCGTCACGTCGGGCTCCTTGGCGGGGGCCGAGATGATCACCTTCTTGGCTCCCGCCTCGAGGTGCTTGGCGGCGTCGGCGCGGGCCGTGAAGAATCCGGTCGACTCGATGACGACGTCGACGCCGAGGTCGGCCCAGGGCAGGTTCGCCGGGTCGCGCTCCTCGAGCGCGACCATCGACTTGCCGTCGACGACGATCGTGCCGTCGCCGACCTCGACCCGGCCCGGGAACCGGCCGAGGATCGAGTCGTACTTGAGCAGGTGCGCGAGGGTGTCGTCGTCGGTCAGGTCGTTGACGGCGACGATGTCGAGGTCGGTGTCCGACTCGTAAGCGGCGCGGAAGAGGTTCCTGCCGATCCTCCCGAAGCCGTTGATTCCGACCTTGACTGCCATCGTGTCCTCCTGGTTGGGTGCTGTGGGTGGGTGCGGCCGGGCTCGAATCTCTCGATCGGCGGCCTGCGGGCTAAGCCTATGCAGGTGCGGGATTTCCTGCCCCCGTCGCGACTACGGACGCGCCTACCGGACTCACCCGTGGCGCGGCGCCCAGCGGAAGAAGCGCATCGTCACGAGCATTCCGGCGATCCCCCAGACGGCGACGACGGCGAGGTGACCCCAATCGAAGCCGGCGCCGGTGGTGAGCGGGTCGAACGCGGTCAGGAACGCCTGGAAGAACGGCCGGATCGGGAAGATCGAGGCGAGCGTGAGGACGCCGTCGGGGATCTCGCTCTCGGGGACGAAGACGCCGGAGAGGAAGTAGAGCGGCAGCACGGTGAAGTTCGTGATCGGCGGCGCCGCCTCCTCGCTGGGGATCACGGTGCTGAGCGCCAACCCGAGCGAGCAGAACGCGAAGGTGCCGACGATCAGGGTGACGAGCAGAGCCGGGATCGTCGTCGGTCGGGATCGCGACCCCGTAGAGGAGGTTGCCGAGCGCGGTGACGATGACGACCATCAGCAGCGAGACGACGAAGGCGTTGCCGATCCGGCCGCCGATGTAGGCCCAGGTCGGCAGTGGCGTGCCGCGCATCCGCTTCAGCCGGCCGCTCTCGCGCATCTCGACGATCCGCATCGCGACGTTGACGAGCGTCGCCGAGACGACCGCGAGGGTGATGATCCCCGGCACGTAGTAGGTCGCGGCGTCGATGCCCGAGGCCCTGTCGATCTGCTGGTTGCCGAACAGCGAGGCGAACAGGAGCAGGAAGATGACCGGGAACATGACCGTGAAGAACACGGCCGCCGGGCTCCGCCAGAAGACCTTCTGCTCGAAGCGGAACTGATGGAGGACGAGGGCGGCGCCGCTCATCCGCCGCTCCCCTGTCCGGTCAGCTCGAGGTAGACGTCCTCGAGGCTCGGTCGCGTCACCTCGAGCCGGCTCGAGGCCGACGCCGTTGGCGAGCGCCCAGCCGGTCAGCTCGTTGAGGCTGCGGGTCGGATCGCCGGTGCGAAGCCTGAGCCGCCCGTCGGAGCGGGACCACTCCCCGCTCGACCGCGGCCTCGGATCGCGCGCCGCCGCGCCGGCGGGCAGGTCGAAGCTGATCAGGCTGTCGGCGTCGCGGCGGCCGCCGAGGTCGTCGGGGGTGCCGGTGGCGATGATCTCGCCGGCGGCGATCACCGCGACCCGGTCGGCCAGCGCCTGCGCCTCGTCCATGTAGTGGGTCGTCAGCAACACGGTCTTGCCGAGCTCGCGCAGGCCCTCGATCACCTGCCAGGCGGCGCGGCGGGCGGAGGGGTCGAAGCCGGTCGTCGGCTCGTCGAGGAAGAGCAGCTCGGCGTCGCCGATCAGCGCGACGGCGACGTCGAGGCGGCGCTGCTGGCCACCGGAGAGCCGGCCGGCGCGCTCGTCGGCCTTGTCGGCGAGGCCGACGAGCTCGATCGTCTCCGCGACCGGCGCGCGGCCGCTCGTAGTAGCCCGCGTACATCTCGAGGGTCTCGCGCACGGTCAGCAGCGCCTCCATCCGGCACTCCTGGAGGACGAAGCCGACGCGGCCGCGCCAGTCGCGGCCGGCGTCCGGCCGGGTCGGTCCCGAGCACCTCGACGTCGCCACCGTCGCGATCGAGGTAGCCCTCCATGACCGAGATCGCGGTCGTCTTGCCGGCGCCGTTCGGCCCGAGGAACGCGAAGATCTCGCCGCGACGGACCTCGAGGTCGATCCCGCGCAGCGCCTCGAGTTCGCCGTAGGACTTGCGCAGCCCCTTGACGCTGATCACGGCTTCAGGCACGAGCGGGGATTATGAAGGGCGCGCTCAGCCGGCCTTGTTGAGCTGGCGGTGGATGTCGCGGGCGAGCTTGCCGGGGATGCCCGGAACCGCCTCGATCTCCTCCGCCGAGGCGTCGAGGAAGCGCTCCGGCGAGCCGAAGTGGCTGAGCAGGGCTCGCTTGCGGGCCGGGCCGACGCCGCGCAGCCCGTCGAGCACGGAGCCGGTCATCGCCTTGCCGCGGCGCTTGCGGTGGAGGTCGAGCGCGAAGCGGTGCGCCTCGTCGCGGACCCGCTGCAGCAGCCGCGACGCCTCCGAGTCGGCGCCGGATCGGCAGCGGCGCCGAGCGGCCCGGCACGTAGACCTCCTCGAGCCGCTTGGCGAGCGAGATCACCGTCGTGCCGCGCTCGATCAGCGGCTGCACGGCGCGGACGCCGGCGGCGAGCTGGCCCTTGCCGCCGTCGATCATGATCAGGCCCGGCAGCGCCGCGAAGCTCTCGTCGAGCTCGGCGTCGTGGGGCGAGCTTGCCGCTCTCGTCGAGGTAGCGGGCGAGCCGCCGCGAGAGCACCTCGTTGATCGCCGCGAAGTCGTCGGAGCTGCCGCCGATGCCGCGGATCCGGAATCGCCGGTAGTCGGACTTCTTCGGCGCGCCGCCCTCGAAGACGACCATCGAGGCGACCGTGTGCTCGGGGCCGAGGTTGGAGATGTCGTAGCCCTCGATCCGGATCGGGACCTCGTCCATGCCGAGCGCCTCCGCGAGCTCGGCGAGCGCCTCGGTCCGCTCGCGGCGGCGGCGCTCACGGCGCAGCTTGTCCTGGGCCAGCGCCAGCTTCGCGTTGCGCTCGGCGAGCTCGCGCAGCCGCCGCTTGTCGCCGCGCTCGGCGGCGCGGACCTCGACGGCGGTGCCGCGGCGCTCGGTCAGCGCCTCGGCGAGCAGCGCCGGTCCGGCTCGGCCAGCTCGGGGCCGACGACGACCAGCGGCGGCACCGTCGGCGACGCCTCGTAGTACTGGGCGATGAACTGCTCGCCGACCTCGCCGAGGTCGTCCTCGCCGCGGTTGTCGAGGTAGAAGCCCTGGCGCTCGGCGAGGACGCCGTCGCGGACCTGGAAGACCTGCGCGTTGGCCTCCTGACCCTCGACCGCGACGCCGATCAGGTCGGCCGTACCGACCTGCTCGCCGGCGACCTGCTGGCGCTCCATCAGCGAGCGGATCGCGGCGACCCGGTCGCGGAACAGCGCCGCCCGCTCGAACTCCTGGCCGGCCGCGGCGGCCTCCATCTTCGCGATCAGGTCGCGCTCGACCTCGCGGTAGCGGCCGGAGAGGAAGCGGCGGATCGCGTCGATGTTGCGGCCGTACTCCTCGGCGTCGATGTAGCCGACGCAGGGGGCCCCGCAGCGCTTGATGTAGTAGTCGAGGCAGGGCACGCCGGAGCGCCGGCCCGGCTCGGCGCCGTCGCAGGTCCGGTACTGGAACAGCTTGCCGAGCAGCTCGAGCGTCTCGCGGACCCGGCGGGCGTTCGCGTAGGGCCCGAAGTAGGCGCGGTTCGGGACGGTGCCGCTCGCGGGTGAAGTAGACCCGCGGGAACTCCTCGTCGAGGCTGATCCCGATGTAGGGATAGGACTTGTCGTCGCGGAGCTTGACGTTGAGGATCGGCCGGTGGCGCTTGATGAACTGCTGCTCGGCGATCAGCGCCTCGGCCTCGGTCTCGGTGACCAGGAAGTCGATCGACTCGATCTCGTCGGCGAGGCTGCCGAGCGTCGAGCGGGAGGAGAAGTGGCTGGCGACGCGCTTGCGGATCGACCGCGACTTGCCGACGTAGACGACCCGCCCGTCGCCGTCGCTGAACATGTAGACGCCGGGCTGGTCGGGCAGCCGCTTGCGCTGCTCGGAGATGTCCTCGCGGCGCCGCTTTCGGCGCTTGTCGTCGCTGCCTGCCATCGCCCTGGGAACTGTAGGGAGGGACCCCGCCATACACTCGCGGCCTCGATCGAAGCCCGCCGACCCCGTGGAGTGAGCATGAGCGACCCAGTCCCGTCCCCGTCACCGCCCGAGCTGAAGACGATGCGGTTCGAGACCGACGGGCCGATCGGCACGCTGACCCTCTGCCGTCCCGACGACATGAACGCGATGAGCCCGGCGATGATCGCCGAGCTGGCGCTGATCGCCCCCTGGCTCGCCGACCGGGCGCCGATCCGGGCGCTGATCGTGACCGGCGAGGGACGCGCGTTCTCGGCCGGCGGCGACATCAACTGGTTCCGGCGCGGCCTCGAGGACCCCGACGCCGACCTCGTCGCCGACGTCCGCCGCGGCGCCGACGTCCTCCACCAGGCGATCGTCGACTTCAAGCGGATCCCCTACCCGGTGATCGCCGCCGTCAACGGCCCCGCCGCCGGCGCCGGCTTCTCGCTGGCGCTGATGTGCGACATCCGGATCGCCTCCGAGAAGGCGTTCTTCGTCTGCGCCTACGGCCGGATCGGCGCCTCTCCCGACGGCGGCATGACCTACTTCCTGCCCCGCGTCATCGGCCCCGCCGCGGCCGCCGAGCTGATGCTCGAGGACCCGAACCTGACCGCCGCCGACGCGCTCGAGCGGGGCCTCGTCTCCAAGGTCGTCGCCGCCGACGAGCTGCTCGCCGCCGCCGGCGCGAAGGCGGCCGAGCTCGCCGCCAAGTCCCCGCACTACCAGCGGATGGTCAAGCGCCTGGTCTGGGCAGAGCCTCGACAACTCGCTCGCCGACCACCTGCAGATCGAGCGCCACGGGATCGCCGACTCGATGGGGACCGAGGACCTCCGCAACGGCGTCCGCGACTTCCTCGCCGGCGAGCAGCCGCAGTTCGAGGGACGCTGAGGCGCAGCGCGAGGTCCGGCCGCCAGCGCCGCCGGAGTAGTGTCTGAGGGCATCCACCAGCCCAAGGAGGCGCAATCTTGAAGACGCGATTGATGACCCTCGCAGCGGTCACCGTCCTCGCGGCGGCGGCGCTGGCGCTCGCCGCCTGCGGCAGCAGCGACGACTCGAGCAGCACCACGGCGGCGACCAGCTCGACCGAGACTTCGACCTCGACCTCCGCCGCCGGCGGCGCCACCGTCAAGTTCGAGGCCGACCCGAGCGGCGACCTCGCCTTCACCGAGACCGACGTCTCGGCGAAGGCCGGCAACGGCACGATCGAGTTCGACAACCCGTCCTCGATCGGCCACGACGTCGTCATCGAGGACCAGTCCGGCAACGAGATCGCCAAGACCGACGTGATCACCGACTCGACGGCGACCACGACCGCCGACCTCAAGCCCGGCACCTACACCTTCTTCTGCTCGCGTCCCGGGCCACCGCGAGGCGGGCATGGAAGGCACGCTCACCGTCAAGTAGCGCGACCGCCCGCCGCGCCGGTCGAGGCCCTCAGCTCGACGAGGACCCGGCCGACGCTGTCGGCCACGCAGCAGGGCTTCTCGTTGCCCTCGACCTCGACGGTGAAGCGCGTCACCTGCTGATACCAGCCGCCGCCGACCTCGTCCAGCGAGACGATCTCGGCGGTGGCGCGGAGCCGCGAGCCGGCCGGCACCGGCGCCGGGAACCGGACCTTGTTCCAGCCGTAGTTGACGCCGAGCTTGAAGCCGGTCGTCTCGACCAGCGCCAGGCGCATCCCGTCGATCATCGAGAGGGTCAGGTTGCCGTGGGCGATCGTCGTCCCGAACGGGCTCTCGGCCTTCGCCCGCTCGACGTCGACGTGGATCCACTGATCGTCGCCGGAGAGCCGCGCGAAGTCGTCGATGTCGGCCTGGGTGACCCGACGCCACTCGCAGGGTCCGATCGTCTCGCCGACCATCGCCTTCGCCTCCTCGATGCCGTCGATCTTGACCAGCGCCATGGCGCGGCAGCCTATCGCTCACGCGACCAGCCGGACCGCGAGCGCCGGCGCGCCGGCGGCGAGGTCGCCGGCCCCGCCGAGCAGGGCGAGGATCCGGGCGACGTAGGCCTGGGTCTCGGGATAGGCCGGCACGCAGTCGCAGGCCGAGACGGCGCCGGGACCGGCGTTGTAGGCGGCGAGGGCGAGCTCGACGGAGCCGAAGCGGGCGAGCAGCTCGGCCATCAGCCGCGCCTGCGCGTCGATCGCCGCGACCGCGTCGAACGGATCGCGAAGCCCGTAGGCGGCGGCCGTCGCCGGCATGAACTGGGCGATGCCCTGGGCGCCGGCCGGGGAGGCGGCGTTCGGGTTGAAGTTCGACTCGGCCATCAACTGCGCGGCGAGCAGCGCCGCCGACACGTCATGGCGCGACGCCGCGGCGAGCAGCGGCGCCCGGAAGCGCGACGGCACGAATCCCGGCAGCCCCTGCCCTCCCCCGTCGCGGCCGTCCGGCTCGGCACCGGCGGCGGCGGCGAGGCGGTCGCCGGCCGCCGAGCACGGCGCCGGACCGGCCGTGAAGCCGTAGTGCCACGCCTCCCAGGAGTATCGCTGGACGAAGCCGAACCGGGCGGCGTTGGCGCCGAGCCAGCCGTAGGCGGCCGCCGGACCGAGATCGAGCTCGGTGCCGCAGCGGTGCAGGGACGTGCCCGGCGGCGCCACCCAGCGCGGGTCGGGATGGGCGTCCCAGAGGCGCTGCTGCTCGGCATCGGAGCGGTAGGCGGAGTTGATCACCAGCGCCACCCCGGCCCGTTGTGCGGCGGCCGCCATCCGGTCGAAGGCGGCGGCGACGTCGGGCCGCATCGGCTTGCCCTGCCGGTAGGCGAGCGGGCCGCCGTAGCCGCCGCCGCTCGCCGTCTCGGGCCGACCGGCCGCGCCGGTCGCCGCCGCCAGCGTCAGCTCGGCGTCGGCGCGGACCGACGTCCGCGCGCCCGCCGACCCGACACCGCCGCCGAGCCCGATCCGGGCGTCGACGTCGATCCGCACCCGCAGCGGCGCGAACGACCGCCGGTCCGGGAAGCCGACCTCGAGCAGGCCGGCGTCGAGATCGTTGCGCTCGGCGGCGACCGCGGCGGCCGCGCGGGCCCGGTCGAGGTAGGCATCCCGGCTCAGATGGGCGGGGTTCGGCATCCCGTTCGGCAGCGCCGCCGGCAGAAACAGCCGGTCGAAGTCGTCGCGCATCGACCGCGCCGCCGAGATCGCCGCCAGGTCGACCGAGCGCTGCAGCCGCCCCTTGGCGGTCGCGGCGCCGCCGATCGCGACGAGGACCAGCGCCACGGCGACGATCAGGACCGCGATCGCAAGGACGGCCGGCAGCGCCTGGGCGCGCTCGGCCCGCAATCCGGTCAGAGTCGGCACGGCGGCGGGCGCTCGGACCGGCGCGAGCGCCGCCGCCAGCCGCTGCGCGCGCCGGCCACTCTCGCCGCCCGGCTCGAGACCGGCCAGGGCCCGGCGCGCCCCGATCGCCCCGATCGGCGGCGTCCAGGCCTTGAACGGGATCCCGTCGTTTCGCATCTCGGTGGCGAGCAGCGCGATCAGGGGGCGCTCGGTGCCGCGCTCGGCACGAAGGAGCACCGCCCGGCTCGATCCTGATGCCGCGGCGAGCAGTTCCCGGAAGTCGCCGCGATCGCAGACGGCGACGACGAGCTCGGCCGCGAGGTCGCCGTCGAGCACCGCGGCGAGGGCGTCGGCCCGCGCCGCGGCGTCGTCCGCCGCGGGCGCGGTGGCGAAGCAGAGCCGGCCCCGGGCCGCACCCCGCAGCAGCTCGGACCGCCCGCATTCGGACTCGAGCGCCCGGGCCGGGTCGGACGCGAAGATCGTGCCGCGCAGCGGTCGCGGCTCCGCCCGGAGGTCGACCAGCAGCGTCCGCGACGGCTCCGGGTCGAGCGGCGTCGCGGCCACGGCGACGGCCGCCGCGGCCGCCGCCTGGGCGCGGGCGCCGCCGGTTCCGGTACAGAGGAGCAGCCGCGGCAACTCGCTCACCGTCCCGAGTCCGGTCGCGCGTAGGCCCGCGAGCCGACGCCGAGATGGCCGGCGAGGCCGGGCAGCAGCGCCGGCGGATCGAGCGCGACGGCGACGCGGCCGCCGTCGACGTCGACCTCCACCCGTCCCCGCGCCCAGCCGGGCAGGCCCTCGCGGGCCGCCGCGGCGCCGTCGCGGCCGTCGGCGGCAGCGAGCGCCGCGGCCTCGGCGGCGCCGTCGGCGAGCGTCTGCGCGTAGCCCACCGCGAGCAACTGCAGCGCAACGAGTGCCGCGAGGCCGAGCAGCGGCAGGCCGGCGATCAGCTCGAGCTGCGCCTGCCCGGACTGCCGTCGCCGCTCAGCCACCGGGCACCCCGCCGGAGGGCCCGAGCCGGGTCGCCGCGGTGACCGGGACGCCCCCGCCGAACGGCAGGCCGCGGGGCACCCGGACCTCGACCTCGATCCGTTTGCGATCGGCGCTGACCTTCGCCCGCGGTCGCAACCCCGGCGGCAGCGCCGCCCGGGCGGCCCGCTCCGGATCGGCGCCGACGTAGTCGGCCCGCGCCGCAGCCCGGGCCGCGTTTGCCGCCGACAGCGCCGCATGGCCGGCGAGCGCGAATTGCAGGAGCCCGGCGGCGATGAGGATCAGCACCGGCACGACGGCGACGAAGGCGACCGCCACCTGACCGCTCTCGCCGCCCCGATCCACGTTTCGCCTGCGTTCGTCGGTCATGCCGCGAAGCTAGGCGGGACGGCGATACGGGTGGGAAGCTCAGTGCAACGATTCGGCTACGGAAGCGGAGAGCTTCAGCCCCGCCCGCGAGGTCGGCCCGCCCCCTCCCGCCGAGGTCCGTCCGCCCCCTCCCGCCGAGATCGAGGAAAGGGGCAACTGTCACCGGTTTCCTCGACCTCGGCGCAGGGAGGGGGCCGGCGCAGGGCGGGGGCCGGCGAAGGGGGGCCGGCGCGGCGAGGGTGGCGGGGCCGGCGCGGCGAGGGTGGGGGGCCGGCGCAGGGCGAGGGTGGCGGCGCCGGCGGGTCGCGCAGGGCGGCGGTCAGATGCTGTGGGCCTCGCGCCAGGTGTTGAAGATCAGCCAGCCGGAGCCGATCAGGATCGCCAGCCAGGCGACGGTGCCGGGGCCGGACGAGAGCAGCTCGTCGGTGCCGACGATCATCAGCGCGATCGCGCCGGCGCTGCCGTAGATCAGCCAGCGCTGGCGATCGGTCAACGTGTCGCGCTGCAGGCCGGTCCTGCGCCAGAGCCGGACCAACATCGCGCCGATCGCCGCGGCGAACAGCAGCGACAGCAGCACGAGGATGCCCTCGGCGACGTTGCCGCCGGCCGGCAGCACGGTCAGCGCCAGCGCCAGCAGGGCGATGATCAAGACGTTGCGGATCGTCCTCACCGCCCAATCGTGACGGATCGGCAAGCGGCTGCGGCCGCTCAGCCGTCGATCATCACGTAGAGGCCGAGGCCGATCGCGGCGGCGAAGGCAAGCGTCGCGACGACCGCCAGAGCCACCGCCGCGATCGCGGCGTGGTCGCGGCCGTCCCGCTGCAGGTCGGCGGCGCTGGCGAACCCGTAGATCGCCAGCGACGCCGTCAGCGTCACGAAGATCCCCGCGGCCAGCGACGCCAGCGCCGCGTCGAGCAGCGCCTTGCCGTCGACCAGCGTCGCCGCCACGACGTCGATCAGCGCCACCGCGCTCATACGGTCGGCACCGGCTGGCCGCGGCGGACCCGCTGCGCGAACAGGGTCAGGCCGAGCATGATCGCCAGGGCGGAGAGCACGATCGGGCCGGCGGCGCCGTCGCCGAAGATGCTCGTGAAGCCGTAGCAGGCGGCTCCGATCGCGGCCGCCGCCGGCAGGGTCAGAAACCAGGCGACGACGATGTTGCCGGCGACTCCCCAGCGGACCGCCGAGAGGCGCTTGCCGGCGCCGGCCCCCATCACGCCGCCGGCGATCACCTGCGTCGTCGACAGCGGGTAGCCGAAGTGCGAGGAGGCGAGGATCACCGCCGCGCCGGCGCCCTGCGCGGAGAAGCCCTGCGCGGAGTCCATCTTGATGATCCGCGTGCCCATCGTCCGGATGATCCGCCAGCCGCCGGTGTAGGTGCCGAGCGCGATCGCCGACGCCGAGGAGACGATCACCCAGGTCGGGACCTCGAAGCTCGCCGGCGACGAGGTTGCCGTTGGCGATCAGCGCCAGCGTGATCACGCCCATCGTCTTCTGGGCGTCGTTGGTGCCGTGGGCGAGCGCGAGCATGCCGCCGGAGACGATCTGGCCGAGCCGGAAGCCCCTCGTCACCGGGCCGGGCCGCAGCCGGCCGCAGACCCGGTAGGCGATGCCGATCGCGATCGCGCCGATCGACGAAGGCGACGATCGGCGCCAGCACGCGCCGGGATCAGGACCTTGCCGAGGATCCCCTCGCCGTCGACCGCGGCGGTGCCGACGGCGGCGAACGACCGCGCCGACGACGCCGCCGATCAGCGCGTGCGAGGAGCTCGACGGCAACCCGAAGTACCAGGTGATCAGGTTCCAGGCGATCGCGCCGACGAGGCCGGCGAAGATCACCGTCGGCGTGATCGCGCCGGCGTCGACGACGTCGGAGGCGATCGTCGCGGCGACCTGGATCGAGATGAAGGCGCCGGCGAAGTTGAGCAGCGCCGCCATCGCCACCGCCAGCCGCGGCGACAGCGCGTGGGTCGAGATCGACGTCGCGACGACGTTGGCGGTGTCGTGGAAGCCGTTCGTGAAGTCGAAGACGAGCGCCGTCGCGACGACGATCACGAGGACGATGTCGCCGTCCACCTCCCTACCTCCAGTCAGCCGGCCGCGCGCTCATCGATCCCGGGACGCCGCTCAGGCGTTCTTGATCGCGACGCCCTCGATGATGTGGGCGCAGGTCTCGGTCGCGTCGATCGCCCGCTCGAGGACGGCGAAGATGTCCTTCCAGCGGATCACGACCATCGGGTCGATCCCGTTCGCGAACAGCGAGGCGACCGCATCGCGCGAGATCCGGTCGCCGTCGTTCTCGAGCCGGTGGATCTCGATCAGATGGCGATCGAGGTCCTTGAAGCCGCGCAGCCCGGCGAGCGCTGTCGCGAGCTCGTCGCAGCAGCCGACGAGCACGTCGGCGAGCGCCAGCGACTGCTGCATCGGCGCCTCGATCTGGTAGAGGCCGAGGAAGTCGGCGGCCTCCTCGATGTAGTCGACGACGTCGTCGACCTTGGTCGCGAGGCCGTAGATGTCCTCGCGGTCGAACGGGGTCACGAACGTCGAGTTGAGGCGCTTGATGATGTCGTGGGTGATCCGGTCGCCCTCCTGCTCGGCCTTGAGGATCTCCCGGTTCAGCCCCTCCGATCCGTCGGGCCAGTGCGCGAGCATCTCCTGCAGCAGCCCGGCCGCCCGGACGGCGTTCTGGCCGGACTCCGACGAGCAGGTCGAAGAAGACACGATCCTTGGGCGCGAAGCTGAGGCTGACCACGATTCGGCAATATCGCAGCTTCGCCCCCCGCGGCGGCGCCCAGCCGGCCGCGAATCCCGGAAAGTCGGGATCGATCAGGCGGCGAGCCGGTCGACGACGACCCGGGCGAGGCGCTCCGATGCGTGGCCGTCCCAGAGCGGCGGCGGCTCCGCCGGCGGCGCGGCCGGCGGCCACGAGCTCGGGGAGGTCGGCGATCCGCTCCGGATCGAGCCCGAGCAGGTGGTTGGTGCCGCGCTCGATCGTGATCGGCCGCTCGGTGTTGTCGCGCAGCGTGAAGCAGGGGACGCCGAGGTAGGTGGTCTCCTCCTGGATGCCGCCGGAGTCGGTCAGCACCGCCACGGCGTCGGCCTCCAGCGAGAGGAAGTCGAGGTAGCCGACCGGGTCGATCAGCCGCAGGCCGGCCGGCAACTCCGCGACCGCGCCGCCGAGCGCCGCCCGGGTCCGCGGGTGGACCGGGAAGAGGACCGGCATCGACTCCGCGACCGCGGCGAGGGCGGCGATCGCAGCGCCGAGCAGCGGCCCGTCGACCAGCGCCGGACGATGCAGCGTGACGAGCAGGTAGGAGCCGGGATCGAGGCCGTGCTCGCCGCAGGCGCCGCGCGTCGCGGAACTCGCCCTCGAGCGCGACCAGCGAGTCGATCATCGTGTTGCCGACGAGGTGGACGCGCTCGGCCCCGATGCCCTCGGCGGCGAGGTTCACCGCCGCCTCCGGCGAATGCGTGAAGAGCAGCTCGGAGACCTGGTCGGTGAGGACCCGGTTGACCTCCTCCGGCATCGTGCGGTCGAAGCTGCGCAGCCCCGACTCGACGTGGGCGAGCGGAATCCGCAGGTGGGCGCAGGCGAGTGCGGCGGCCAGCGTCGAGTTGACGTCGCCGGGGACGATCACCAGGTCGGGCTGCTCGGCGGTCAGGACCGGCGCGATCGCCTCGAGCACGCCGCCGAGCTGGGCGGCGTGGGATCCGGAGCCGACGCCGAGCATATGGTCGGGCGCGGGAACGCCGAGCTGCTCGAGGAAGATCCCCGACATCATCCGGTCGTAGTGCTGGCCGGTGTGGACGAGGACGTGGCGGCCGTCCGGATCGGCGGCTCGCAGCGCCGCGATCACCGGCGCCATCTTCACGAAGTTCGGGCGGGTCCCGACGACGTGCAGGAGCTTCATCGCAGCATCCGCTCAGGCGAGCGCGTCGATCCGCTCGGCCAGCTCGAAGTCGGCGGCGGTCAGGCCGCCCTCCGAGTGAGTCGAGATCCGGACCGTGACCGTCGCCCACGAGATCACGAGGTCGGGATGGTGGCCGAGCTCTTCGGCGGGGTCGACGACGGCGTCGGCGAAGCGGACCGAGCCGACGAAGTCGCCGCGGTCGAACTCGCGGACGATCGCGTCCCCGTCGCGGCTCCAGCCCGGCAATCCGGCGAGCCGGCCGTCGATCTCCTCGTCGCTGAGCAGCATCGGCCGATCCTATAGTCCGCGGCGATGCGGATCGCAAGCCTGGTTCCCTCGGCGACCGAGATGTGCTTCGCGCTCGGCCTCGGCGACGACGTCGTCGCGGTCACCCACGAGTGCGACCATCCGGCGGCGACCGCCGCCCTGCCGCGGCTGACCCGGAGCCTGATCCCCGCCGGCCTCGACCCGGCGGCGATCGACACCGCCGTCGGCGAGCGCGTCGCCGCCGGCGAGTCGCTCTACGCGCTCGACGCCGGCCGGCTCGCCGAGCTCGCCCCCGACCTGATCGTCACCCAGCAGGTCTGCGCCGTCTGCGCCGTCTCCAGCGACGACGTGCGGGGGGTCGCGGCGGGCCTGCCGTCGCGGCCCCGGGTCCTCTCGCTCGACCCGTCGCGCCTCGCCGACGTGCTCGCCGACGCCGAGACGCTCGCCGCGGCCGCCGGCGACGCGGCGGCGGGCCGGATGCTGCGCGGCAGCCTCGCCGCCAGGATCGAGGCGGTCCGGGCGGCGACCGCCGCCGCGACGGCCCCTCGGGTCGCCGCTCTGGAGTGGCTCGATCCCCCCTACTGCGCGGGCCACTGGCTGCCGGAGATGATCGCCGCAGCGGGCGGCAGCGACGCGCTCGCGACCCCCGGCGAGCGCTCGCGGACGATCGGCTGGGACGAGGTCGCCGCCGCCCGCCCCGACGTCGTCGTCGTCATGCCCTGCGGTCTCGACGCCGCGGCGGCCGCGGCCGAGGCCCGCCGCCACCACCGATCGCTGGCCGCGCTCGGCGCCGGCGCCGTCCACGCCGTCGATGCGGCCGCGTCGTTCTCGCGGCCCGGCCCGCGGCTCGCCGACGGCGTCGAGCTGCTCGGCCACCTGCTGCACCCCGGGCTGGTCGCACCTCCGGCCGGGCTCGAGCACGCTCGGCTGAGCTGAGCCGCCGAGCAGCTAGATCGTGAAGTTGACGGCCTGCTGGGCGACGACGATCGCGGCGACGAAGAAGACGACACCGAGCCCGACCATGATCGCGAGCTCGGCCGGCAGCGTCTCACGGCGGGCGATCCCGCGCTCAGCGGCGACGACGATCAGGGCCCCGATCGTGCCTCCGACGATCCCGCCGAGGTGGCCGCCGACGCTGATGTTGGCGGCTGCGAACGTGAACACGAGGTTGATGATCAGCCAGAAGGCGAGCTGCTGGACGACCTGCATCTGGCCGCGCTGGCGGGCGATCAGGATCGTCGCCACGAACAGCCCGTAGATCGCCCCCGACGCGCCGACCGTGAACGTGACCGGGTCGGACATGATCAGCGCTCCGACCGAGCCGGCGACCAGCGAGACGAGGTAGACGGCGACGAAGCGGGCGGTGCCGATCGCCGGCTCGAGGACCTGGCCGAGGATGAAGAGCACGAACATGTTCAGCGCCAGGTGGATCAGCCCGCCGTGCAGGAATCCGGACGAGATGATCCGCCACCACTCGCCGCCGCCCGACTGGATCAGCTGGCCGCCGCCGCCGCAGATGCCGCCGTCGCCGACGGCGTTGCCGCAGAGGGCGCCGTCGGCGAACAGCCAACCGCCCGTCCCCGAGGCGCCGCCGCCGAGCAGCTGCAGGACGAAGACGGCGACGTTGATCGCGATCAGCACGTAGGTCGCCTGCATCCGGCCGGTGTTCATCGTCCGCGCCGTCCGCACCTCGGTGCGATCGGCCGCGCACTCCGGGCAGCGCATGCCGACCGAGGTCGGCGTCATGCAGTCGGGGCAGATCGGCCGGCCGCAGCGGGAGCAGGCGACGCCGGTCTCGCGGTCGGGGTGTCGGTAGCAGGTGGCGATCGGGTGAGCGTATTCGACCGTCGTCGCCGGCTTGTCCGGGCGGCCGGCGGTCAGTCCATCACGGCGGTCAGCAGCGAGTTCTCGCTCGGATGCTGGCTGCCGCCCTTCGGCTCGCGGGTGACCATCACCCGGCGGGCGTGGGAGAGGCCGTGCGGGATCGCGACGTCGCCGACGCCGTCCTCGGAGACGACGAAGACCGACGAGGGATGGACCGTCCCGCCGACGGCGCCGCTGTCCTGGACCCACGCCTGGTAGACCTCGTCGGCGCCGGTCGGCGGCAGGTTCGTGACGTGCAGCATGCCGGCGTCGCCGCTGACCTCGAGCTCGCCGGAGGCCGGCGAGGCGGGGCGCTCGGCGTTCGCCGTGAAGACCTCCTCGGGCTGGGCGCCGGCGCCGCCGTCGCGCAGCGCGTAGCCGGTGATCGCGGCGGCGAGCAGCAGGAAGACGCCGAGCCCGACGAGGACCGGGCGCAGCGACAGCCCGCCGAGGATGCGGCGGCGGGCGGGCTGCGGGACGCCGCCGCGGGCGGCGCGGCCGGGGTCGGCGGCGGAATCGATCATCGCCGACTCGCGCCCGACGACGTCCATGATCCGCGACTTCAGCGCCGGCGGCGGCGACTGCGGCGCGACCGTGGCCGGCAGGACGTCGACGGCGGGCAGCATCCAGCGGAGCCGTTCGCTGCAGGCGTCGCAGCCGGCGAGATGGGCCTCGAGCGCCTCCCGCTCGGGCGATTCGAGGGCGTCGAGCGCATAGGCGGCGAGCTCGGCGTTCCAGCGCTCGCCGTGGGCGGCGCGGTCGTCGCCGGCCGCGAAGCCTTCGTTGTTCCCGCGGCGCTCGCTCATGTCGTCTCCAGCATCCCGTCCGGCGAGATCGACTCGGCGATCTGCACCCTGATCTTCTCGAGCCCGAGTCGCATCCGCCCCTTCACGGTGCCGAGCGGCATGCTCAGCATCTCGGCGATCTCGGAATGGCTGAAGCCACCGAAGTAGGCGAGCTCGATCACCCGCGACTGGTCGTCGGGAAGGCTCTCGAGGGCGCCGCGCAGCTCCCGTGACGTCTCGCGGCGGATCGCCTCGTCCTCGGTCGCCTCGTCGGCGGGTCGCGCCTCGAGCACGGCGTCGTCGTCCTGGTCGAGCTTCGGGGCGCGACTGCCGCCGCGGCGAAGCGCATCGATGGCGCGGTTGCGGACGACGCTGAGAACCCAGCTGCGGACGCTGCCGCGGGCGCGGTCGAAGCGGGCGTTGCTGCGCCAGATCGACAGGAAGGCCTCCTGGGCGACGTCCTCGGCGCCGTTGCGATCGCCGACGATCCGATAGGCGAGCGAGAACGCGGCGCCGCCGTGGCGGTCGTAGAGGACCTCGAAGGCGTGCGCCTGCTTGCGGTCGACGTGAGCCATCAGCTCCTCGTCGGCGAGCCGTTCGAGGCGGGCGGTCGTCGGATCGGTGGGTGCCGGCATCGAAATCAACATACGCTGTCGGGGCGATGGCGGATCAATCCGATCAGCGACGCGACTCGGAGGGGGGCGAAGCCGGCCCGGCGCGCCTGTTCGCGCTCGCGGCGGGGATCCTGCTGTCGCTGCTCGGCGTGCTCGGGTTCTTCTACGACGCCGGCTTCCACACCGGCACCGAGCTGGCGGCCGACGACGTCGCCGGGATCATCGTCGTCAACGGCTGGCGCAACGTCGTCTACCTCGTCACCGGGCTGCTGGCGCTCGGGTTCGCCCGGCGCCGTCCGCGGCCGACCGCGGCGGCGCTCGGCGGCCTTCTACCTCGCCTTCGGCCTCTGGGGCCTGGCCGAGACCGACCACGACATCGGCTCGATCCTCGAGGTGCTGCCGCTCACCGACAACGACAACGTCTTCCACCTCGCGATCGGCGCGCTCGGCGCGCTCGCCGCACTCGCCGACGGCCCGCTGCCGAAGCTGCCGACCCCGCCGAAGCGGGCGAAGCGCCGCGCGAGGGCGGCGTCTAACCGATCGCGCGCCTGATCCCGTCGGCGAGGCCGCGCAGGCCCTCGCCGCGGCGGCGGCGGCGGACCTCGATCAGGACGAGGGCGGTGCCGGCGACGCCGCCGACGGCGGCGGCGGCGACCGGGCGGACCCAGTTGCGCGGGTCGCGCAGCGCCTGAAGCTCGGTCTCGGTCAGCTCGTCGGCCCACCAGGCGAGCTCGTCGGCGGCGGCGCCGGTCAGCTTCGAGAGCGTCGTCTCGACGCGACCGCCGAGCCGCTCCGGCGGCTCGATCGGGCGCAGCGCGTCGGCCAGCAGCCGCTCGAGGTCGTCGGACTCCAGTCGCTCACTCATCGCCGGCCTCCGTCAGCTCCAGCTCCTCCTCGAGCTGCTTGATCGCGCGATGGATCAGGACCTTCGTCGCTCCGTCGCTGCGACCGAGGGCACGGGCGATCTCGCGGTTCGACATCCCCAGCGAGAAGCGCATGATCAGCGCCTCGCGGCGGTCCTCCGAGAGCCGCTCGAGGCCGGCCATGACCTCGCGCATCCGCTCCCGTCCCTCGACGACCCGCTCGGTCCCGTGCGGGTGCTCGATCGGCTCGACGTTGTCGAGCGCCGCGGTCGGGCGCCGCGAGCGGTCGCGGTGGTAGTTGGCGGCGAGGTTGTGGGCGATCCGGATCAGCCACGGCCGCAGCGGCCGGCCCGCCGACTCGCGGCGGGCGCGCTCGAAGTGCCGGTAGGCCTGCAGGAAGGTCTGCTCGGTGAGGTCCTCGGCGTCGTGGTGGTTGCCGATCCGGTAGTAGCAGTACGAGTAGACGTCGCGCAGATGCTCGCGGTAGAGCGCCTCGAAGGCGCGATCGAGCTCCGGCTTGCCGACGCCGGCCGGGTTGCCGTTGCCGGCCGCGGTCGCGGCCGGGTCGATGCTGCTCGAACTCTCCTTCACCGGGCAAGCGTAGTGCGGGGCGCGGCCGCGCTCACGCCGCGGTCCTCGCCCGCTCGGCCCGGCGCAGGCCCTCGACCCACTCGATCGCGGTCAGATCGCCGTCGATCAGCGCCGCCAGCCCGCTCAGGCCCTCGGCGTCGACGCCGGCCCCCTCGACGGCCGCTGCGATCAGCGGCACCGAGTCGAGGCCCTCCGAGGCCTGGCCGATCCGGTCCGGGATCTGCGCGGCCGGGACGCCGCTGCCGAGCAGCTCGCCGGCGCGGCGGTTGCGGCTGCCGGGGGCGAGGATCGTCGCGGTCAGGTCGCCGATCCCGGCAAGGCCCGCGAACGTCTCCGCGGAGCCGCCGCGCATGATCGCGTAGGCCGAGCACTCACGCCAGATCTCGGCGGCGGCGATGCCGGCGGCGTTGAGGCCGTGCGGCGCCGCGGCTGCGGCGGCCAGCGAGGCGGCGTTCTTGGCGGCGCCCGCCATCTCGACGCCGACGACGTCGGCGCTGCGCTCGCAGATCAGCCCGGCCCGGTCGAAGACGTCGCCGAGCTGAGCGCGCAGGTCCTCGTCGCGGCTGGCCAGCGCCAGCGCCGCCGTCCCCGAGGCGGCCTCCTTGGCATGGGCGGGGCCGCCGAGCGCGGCGACGGCGCGCGAGCGGATCCGCTCGTCGACGTACTCGCTGGGCAGGGTCCCGAGCGGCGGCACCAGGCCCTTGCTGAGCAGCAGCACCGCGGTCCGCGACCCGATCCGGTCCGACAGCGAGCCGACCGCGGCCGGCAGCGACGCCGAGGGCACGGCGAGGCAGACGAGGTCGAGGCCGGCGACCTCGATGTCGGCGGCGCGCTTGACCGTGATCGAGTCGGCGAGGGTGATCCCGGGCAGGTAGGAGTTCTCGCGATCGGCGGCGACCCGCTCGGCCTGCTCGGCGGTCCGGCAGCCGAGCTGGACCTCGACGCCGCCGCGGGCGAGCAGCACCGCGACCGCGGTGCCCCAGCTGCCGGCGCCGATCACCGCCGCCTTGCGCATCGGCGGCAGGCCGCCGAGCCATTCCCACTGCAGCTCGATGTTCGGCCAGATCCGCGTCGTCACCGTCGCCGCCAGCGACGGCGAGGGGTTCTCGGTCCGCGGGAACGTCATCGAGCGGCCGGCCCGCATCCGCACCCGGCGCGGGCGGATCTTCCAGCCGTCGCGGACGTGCTCGGAGCCGTGCACTGCGACCGGCAGCACCGCCGCGCCCGACTCGAGCGCGAGCCGGCCGACGCCGCGGTGCGGGACCGCGAGCGAGCCGCGCCGGATCCGCGTCCCCTCCGGGAAGATGCAGAGCGCGCCGCCGCGCTCGAGGATCCGCCGCGAGGTCTCGAGCGTCTCGAGTCGGCCTCGCCGCGGCGGACCGGGTAGGCGCCGAGCCGGCTCAGGATCCAGCCCTGCCAGGCGGGCTCGAAGAGCTCGACCTTGGCGACGTAGTGCATCGGCCGCTTCCAGGGCAGCATCGTCCCGAGCACGAACGGGTCGAGGAAGCTGCGGTGGTTGGAGGCGACGATCAGCCCGCCCTCGACGCGGGCATGCTCGCGGCCGAGCCGCTTGAGCCGAAACCAGATCAGGAACGCCGGCTGCAGGAAGATCCGGGCGACGACGTAGAGCACCCAGTTGACGCCCTTCGTGCGGGTGTACTCGTGATAGGCGCTGATCCGATCCGAGCCGATCCGCTCCGACGCGCCGGTCCGCGGCGCCTTCCGCGGCTTCTCGGTGACGCTGCCGGAATCGGCCCCGACCCTTCCCTGTCGCTCCCTTGTCGGACACCGCGAAGCGGTACACGGGGCGCCGCGGGCAGTTACAGCGGCAACGGCCCCGGCCGGCCCTATTCTGAAGCGGTCCCGCCGGAGTAGCTCAGCTGGCAGAGCGCGTGATTTGTAATCACGAGGTCACGGGTTCGATCCCCGTCTCCGGCTTCGGGCGGGCGCTGAGAGCGCTCAATGGCGTCGGGCGATCCCGACCGAAGCCCGAAACCCGGCCCCGGACGCGCCGAAGGCCGGGCGAACCCGGCCTTCGCGCGCGTTGGCCAATTGGAGGAGCCGAACCGGTGCTAGTGGAGCACCTCGCGCGACGCGAGGTGGGTCGAGACCTTGCGCTTGACCCGCTGCAGGGCGTTGTCGACGGTCTTCGTGTCGCAGGCGAGCCGCTCGGCGATCTCCTCGTAGGAGCGCCCGTCGAGGTAGCAGGTCAGCACCTCGCTCTCGAGCTCGGAGAGCACCGAGGTCAGGCACTCGACGAGGCTGCCCAGCTCCTCGGTCGAGATCACCTTGCTGGCCGGATCCTCGACGCGCGAGCCGGGGAGGATCTCCTCCAGGGTCGACTCGCCGTCGCCGGCTGCCGTCGGCGACGTCGCGAAGCTGATCGACTGGTTCAGCGGCGCGTGCTTGTTGCGGCTGGCGGTCTTCACCGCCGTGATCATCTGCCTGGTGATGCAGAGCTCCGCGAAGTTGCGGAAGCTCGACTCGCGGTCGGTGCGGAAGTCGCGGATCGCCTTGTAGAGGCCGACCAGTCCCTCCTGGATGAGATCGTCGGACTCCCCGCCGAGCAGGAAGTACGAGGACGCCTTGAGGCGGACGAAGCCCCGGTAGCGCCGGACGATCCGGTCGTAGGCGACGCTGTCGCCACGTTTTGCCTGTGCGACGAGATAGGCGTCGTTGAGCTCTCCGGCGGCTTCGCCTCCACGCGTCTGCTTCGACGTCGCCGAGATCCGCGGGAACTCCTGGGTCATTGCTGCCACGTGCTCTCCTCCAATAGGGGCCGTGGCGCCTTACCTCCCCAGGCGCCTCAATCTTCAACTGCCAAGCAGGGCCTCCCGAACTGTGAACCTTTAGTTCAGCCTTACTTGATGTCCGGCACTCTATCCGCCGGCGGAGTTCTGTCAACCCGAACCTGCGAATTCCTGCAACTTTCCTTGCACCGGGTGGTTTCCGTCCGCCCCCGCCGCTAGGAACGCAGGAGCTCATTTCTGGCCTCAATCGGCTTGCGAATGGGCTTCTGCGACCGCGAAGAGGAGCACCGCGGCGGCCGCGGAGACGTTCAGCGACCCGACCCGGCCGACGGTGGGGATCGCGACCAGCTCGTCGCAGGAACCGGCGACCCGGGGTCGCAGGCCCCCTCCCTCGGCGCCGAGGATGATCACAACCCTCCCCTCGTAGTCGAGGGTTTGGTAGCTGGTTTCGGCGTCGCCGTCGGCACCGTAGACCCAGGCGCCGGCCTGCTTGGCGGACCCGATCCAGTCGGTCAGGTTGCGGACCCGGGCGATCGGCAGATGCTCGACGGCGCCGGCCGATGCCTTGCAGGCGGCGGCGGTGACGGCGGCGGCGCGGCGCTCGCAGATGACCACGCCGGCCGCTCCGGCGGCCTCGGCACTGCGGCAGATCGCGCCGAGGTTGCGCGGGTCCTGAACCTGGTCGAGGGCGACGACGAACGCGTCCGCGGCCGCGAGCAGGGCTCCCGGGTCGGCGTACGGATAGGGATCGGCCTCGGCGACGATGCCCTGATGATCCGGCGAACCGGCCAGCCTGGTCAGCTCCGCCGCCGCGGTGTCGTCGCTCGTCCAGACCCGATGGACGCGGCGGCGGCCGCGCTGCGCCTCGCGGACCGGGTTGCGGCCGTAGATCAGATCGCGGGCCGGCGGGCCCACCTCAGCTTCCGCGAGGGACGATCCGCGCCCCCTCGGCGGTGTCGCGAACCTCCCAGCCGAGCCCGGCGAGCCGGTCGCGGAGCTCGTCGGCGCGGGCGAAGTCGCGCTCCGCGCGGGCCTGCTCGCGCTCGGCCAGCAGGCGCTCCGCCTCCGCGTCGCCGCTCTCCCCCCCGGCCTCCGATGCCAGCGACTCGAGCCCGAGCAGGGCGAGCAGCTCGGCGGCAACCCGCCGCGCCCCCGGCTGCGGCTCGCGGCGGGCGTCGGCGAGCAGGCCGAACAGCTCGGCGATCGCCCGCGGAGTATTGAAGTCGTCGGCGAGGGCGCCGAGGAACGCCTCGCGGCGGGCGACCACGGCAGGCGCGGTCTCGCCGGGCGGGTCCTCGGATTCGCGGAAGAACTCGCGGATCCGCTGGTTGCGGGCCGCCGCCTCCTCGAGCGCGCCGTCCGCGAAGGCGAGCGGCTGACGGTAGTGGCCGGAGGCGAGGTAACCGACGACGGCCTCGGCGCCGTGGGCGCGGATCGCCTCGCCGAGCAGGAAGACGTTGCCGACCGACTTCGCCATCTTCTCGCCGTCGTCGGCCCCGCGGCGCGCCTCGACCATGCCGTTGTGCATCCAGATCTTCGCCAGCGGGCGCTCGCGCGCCGCCTCGGTCTGGGCGAGCTCGTTCTCGTGGTGCGGGAAGACGAGGTCGGAGCCGCCGCCGTGGATCGCAAATTCGAGCCCGAGCAGCTGCTCGGCCATCGCCGAGCATTCGATGTGCCAGCCCGGCCGCCCCTCCCCCCACGGGCTCGGCCAGGCCGTGTCCTCGTCGCCCTTGCGCGCCTTCCAGAGGGCGAAGTCGAGCCGGTCCTCCTTGAGCTCGGCGCTGCCGGCCTCCTCGCCCTGGTCCATCGCATCGGTGTCGCGGTTGGAGAGCTGACCGTAGGCCGGAAAGCTGCGGACCCGGAAGTAGACGTCGCCTGAGGATTCGTAGGCGTGGCCGGAGCCGATCAGGTCCTCGATCAGGGCGACGATCGGCCCGATCGTCTCGGTCGCCTTCGGCTCGCGGTCGGGACGGCCGATCCCGAGCGCGTCGGTGTCGGCCACGTAGCCGGAGATCATCCGCTCGGCGTGCTCGGCGGACGGGACCCCCGCCGCCCGCGCGGCATCGTAGATCTTGTCGTTGACGTCGGTGATGTTGATGACCAGCGTCGGCGCGTAGCCCTCGTGGGCGAGGAACCGCCGCAGCAGCATGAAGATCACGTAGGGACGGGCGTTGCCGATGTGGATCGGGCCATAGGTCGTCGGCCCGCAGGCATAGATCCCGACCTCCCCGTCGGGTCCCGGCTCGAGCCGCCGCAGCTCACCGCTTAGCGTGTCCCTGATCCGTACGTCGCGCATCCCCCGCGATGCTATTCGCCCTACCCCAGCTCCCGCTTCAGCACCTTGCCGGTCGGGTTGCGCGGCAGCTCGTCCATGAACTCGACCTCGCGGGGGACCTTGTAGCGGGCCAGGTTCTCCTTGACGTAGTCCTTGACGGCGGCCTCGTCGAGGTCGGCGCCGGAGCTGGTGACGACGAACGCCTTCAGGCGCTGGCCGAACTTCTCGTCGTCGACTCCGATCACCGCCGCCTCGTCGATCGCCTCGTGGTTGGCGAGCAGGTCCTCGACCTCGCGGGGGAAGACGTTCTCGCCGCCGGAGACGATCATCTCGTCGTCGCGGCCGTCGATGAAGAGGCGCCCGTGCTCGTCGTAGTGACCGACGTCGCCGGAGGACAGCATCCCGTCGACGACGTCCTTGCTGCCGCCGCCGGTGTAGCCCTCGAAGGAGATCTCGTTGCCGACGAAGATCCGCCCCGACTCGCCGTCGGGGAGCGGCCTGCCGTGCTCGTCGAGGATCTTGACGTCGGTGCCGTGCGGCGGCCGCCCCGACGTCCCCGGTGCCGTCCGCATGTCCTCCGGCGTCGCGATCGTCGCCCAGCCGACCTCGGTGGATCCGTAGAAGTTGTAGAGGTTGTCCCCGAAGGCGTCCATCCAGCGGGTCGCGAGGTCGCCGGGCAGCGCCGAGCCGCTGGCGGCGGTGATCCGCAGGCTCGGCAGCTCGTAGCGGTCGAGCACCTCCTGATCGAGCTCCATGATCCGCTGCAGCATCACCGGGACGACGACGAGGACGTCGGCGTCATTGTCGGCGACCATCTTCAGCGTCGCCTCGGGATCGAACCGGCGCCGGAGCACGTAGCTCGACCCGAGCGCCAGCCCGAAAGCGAAGTTGAGGAATCCCCAGGAGTGGAACAGCGGCGCCGCGATCACCGTCGTGCGCTCGGTCCGCATCGGGATCTTCGAGAGCAGGATCGCCAGCGGCCCCAGCGACTCAGGCGATCCGCGCTGCGCGCCCTTCGGCGTTCCGGTCGTCCCCGAGGTGAGGATCACGAACCGGCTCGGCTCGTCGGGCGGATCGAGCGGGGCGTCGGAGTTGCGGGCGATCGCGTCCTCGGCGTTCCGGCGGTCCCCCTCGTAGTCGTCGTCGACCCAGGAGACGATCCGGGTCAGCTCCGGATCCTCGCCCTCGGCGCCCTCGAGGAGGTTCTCGAACTCGGAGTCGTAGATCACCGCCTGCGGCTGCTCGCGCTCGATCACGCCGAGCAGCTGCGGACGGGCGAAGTCGGTGTTGAGCAGCAGCACCGAGGCGCCGAGCTTCGCGCAGGCGAACATCGCGTCGGCGAACCCGCGGTGGTTGCGGCACATGATCGCGACCGAATCCTCGCTCGAGACGCCGGCTCTGATCAGCGCCCGGGCGAGCGCGTTCGAGCGCTTGTCGAGATCGGCGAAGCTGACCTCGCCGAGCTCGTCGACGAGGGCGACGTCGTCGGGGCGGCGGGCTGCCGCGGCGACGATCCCCGCGGCCGGCGACGCTCCCCAGCGGCGAACCGCCTGGCCGACGGCCAGCAGATCCCCCGGTCCCATCGGCTTGATGATCCCCGCCTCGACGAGGACCCTGAGGTTGAAGGGCAGGTCGGCGAGGCTGCCGAGCTGCCCGATCCGGACCCGGCGGATCGCTCCGCCGATCGCGCCGGTGATGCTGTTGATCGCTCCTGCCACGGCGACCGGCAGCCTATTCACTGGCCGCCGCCGGGGCGGGATCGGGCTCGAAGCAGGCGACGGCGATCGCCGCGATCCCCTCCTCCCTGCCGATCGCGCCGAGCCCCTCGTTGGTCGTCGCCTTGACCGACGCGGGCGCGCCGAGCGCCGCTTCGAGCTGCGCCTCGATCGCCGCGCGGTGGGGGCCGATCGGCGGTCGTTCGCAGATCACCGTCGCGTCGACGTTGACGACCCGCCCGGCCAGGCCGGCGACGACCCTCCGCAGCAGCTCGACCGAGTCGGCGTCGCGCCAGCGCTCGTCGGTCGGCGGAAAGTGCGAGCCGATGTCGCCGGCCCCGGCGGCGCCGAGGACGGCGTCGGTCACCGCGTGGGTGAGCACGTCGGCGTCGGAGTGGCCCTCGAGGCCGCGCTCGAACTCGATCGCGACGCCGCCGATGATCAGCGGCCGGCCGGCGACGAGCCGGTGGCTGTCGTAGCCGATCCCGACCCGGGCGCTCATCCGAGCGGCTCCAGGCCGCGCTCGCGGCCCGCGAACGTGCAGAGCCGGTCGATCCCGAGGCCGGTCATGAACGCGATCGCCTCGTCGTATGCGTAGCCGACGTGCTCGGGGAGGTGCGCATCGGACGACAGTGTGAACGGAACCCCCGCCTCGATGCAGAGTGCGGCGAAGCCGGGAGCCGGATAGATCTCCGCGACCGGCTTGCGGAGGCCGGCGGTCGAGACCTCGACGGCGACGCCGGCGGCGGCGATCGCCGCAATCGCCGGCTCCCAGTAGACGCGGGGATCGCGCTCGGGGCCCGGTCGCCCGGGCCCCCAGACCTTGACGAGATCGGGGTGGGCGAGGACGTCGAACAGCCCCGAGGAGGCGGCCGCCGCGAGCTGCTCGTAGTAGCGCGACCAGACCCGGTCGGGATCGTGACCCTCGGCCTCCCAGACGTCCCAGCGGTCCTGGTCGACCGCGGCCTCGCCGACGAAGTGAACCGAGCCGATCACGTAGTCGAACGGGCGCGCCGCCAGCACCGCCTCGATCCGCTCCTCGGCCCCGGCGACGTAGTCGGCCTCGATGCCGACCCGGAGGCCGGCGCCGGCGAGGAACTCGCAGTAGGAGTCGAGGTCGTCGACGGCCTGCTCGAGCCAGAACGGGTGCCGCCAGATCTCCAGTGCCTGCGCGAACCGGTGGATGTGCTCGGAGATGCCGAGCTCGGCGATCCCGGCCGCGTCGGCCGCAGCCCGGTAGCGGACGGCGTTGGCGGCTGTGAAGTAGCGCTCCGGCGGCGTGTTCGCCTCGTCGGGCCGCAGATGCACGTGGTAGTCGGTCAGCATCGGCTCTGCGGCTACCCTAGTCCGATCGCGACGCTCACCGACATCGCCATCGCGCTGGCCGCCTTCGCCGTCACCGCCCTGATCGCGGCCGCGCTCGGGGCCGCCAACACCGGCACCGCGCTCGGCGTCGGACAGGTCGTCTTCGTCTTCGTCGTCACCGCACTGCTGCTGTTTCGCGACTGACCGCGGGCCCCGCTCAGGACCGCTTCGCCGCCGTCACGAGCGCCGTCGCGGCGGCGAGATCGGCGCCGGTCGTCACCTTGAAGTTCGCCGCGCCGGTCTCCTCGAGCAGCACCCGGCCGCCGGCCCGCTCGACCAGCGACGCCTCGTCGGTCGCCTCCCCGAGCCTGCCCTCGGTGGCGGCAAGCCGCTGGGCGGCAACGAGGGCGCCGAGCCGGAAGGCCTGCGGCGTCTGCGCCGCCCAGAGCTGGTCGCGGTCGAGCGTCCGCTCGACGACCGTCGCCCCGGCGCCGGCGCCGCGCACCGCCCGGGCCCGCTTGACGGTGTCGGTCAGCGGTGCCGCGGCGATCGCCGCGTCGGCATCGGGGTCGGCCTCGAGCCGGCCGACGACGCGATCGACCAGCCCGGCTCCGATCAGCGGGCGGGCGGCGTCGTGGATGGCGACGAGATCGCCGCGGACGTGCTCGAGGGCGAGCTCGATCGAGGCGGCGCGGGTCGCGCCGCCGGGGGTGACGACGACGGCGGCCTGCGGGGCCGCCAGCTCGGCGGCGAGCTCGGCCTCACGCTCGAAGCCGGCCGGGGCGGCGATCACGATCGCGCCGATCGAGCGGGCGGCGTCGAGCGCCGCCAGCGACCATTCGATCAGCGCTCTGCCCCCGAGGTCGACGAAGGCCTTCGGGCCGCCGGCGCCGAGCCTCTGCCCGGAGCCGGCGGCCGCGACCACGGCCGTTGCGCGGGGACCGCTCAGGCGGGAGCACCCGCTTCGGCGGCAGTCGCGCCGAAGCGCTCGGTGAGGAGGCCGTCGAGGTAGTCCTCGGCGCCGTCCTCGTCCTTGTCGAGCGCGTACATGAACTCCGAGGCGAGGATCTTCTTCGCCCGGGTGTACATCTGCTTCTCGCCGGTCGACAGTCCCTTCTCGATCTCACGGATCGCCAGGTTCCTGACCACCTCGGCGAGCTCGAAGACGTCGCCGGTCTTGATCTTCTCGCGGTTGTGCTTGAAGCGCCGGTTCCAGTTCTTCGGCATCTCGGAGACGTCGTCGGTGAGGACGGCCGTCACCTTCTTGACGTCGTCGGGACCGATCACGCGCCGCAATCCCGCCATGCCGGCGTTCTCGCAGGGAACCTGAACGGTCATGTCGTTGTGGAGGATCTTGATCGTCAGGTACTCGCGCTCCTCGCCGAGGAGCTGCTTGCTCTCCTTGCGGAGCACGACACCGGCCCCGTGGTGCGGATAGACGACGTTGTCGCCAACATCGAAGTCCTCGCACTGCAGCATCTCGATTTCGAGATCGGCGTCGGTCGTTTCGTCAACTAGCTCAGGAATCGTCTGCCTCCTCTTGTCGCGGCGCCCCGGCCAGCAGGGCGCCTGTTCATGTCAGTGGGTATCGCTCGAAGACCTCGGACTCGCGCAAGCGATCGAGCCCTTCCCGGATATCGGCGGCGCGGTCCTCACCGACGCCGTCGACCGCGGCGAGCTGCTCGTCGCCGGCCTCGAGGATCTCCTCGAGGCTTCCGAAGTGCTTGACGACCTTCTCGCCCGCCAGCCGCGGCAGGCGGGTGATCCGGCCGAGGGCGCGATAGCCGCGCGCCGAGACCTGCAGATCGTGGGGGTTGACCTTGCGCTCGAAGCCGAGCAGCTCGGCGAGGCGGCCGAGGTCGAGCAGCTCCTGATGGCTGAGCCGCGAGAGCTCGGCGAGCGTCGAATCGAGCATCTCCTCGCTGTCTTCGACCGCGTAGTCGCGGATCAGCGCGACGCGATCGGCGAGCACTCCGACCGACGTCTCCTCGAGCTGCATCTCGATCATCCGCCCCTCGGCGCCGAGCTCGATGATGTAGCGCTCGACCTCGTTGGAGGTGCGCAGCAGCAGCTCCGCCCGCTGGAGGACCGTGAGGACGTCATGGAGGGTTGCCGCGCCGGCCATCTCCACCGTCGTCAGCCGCGCGGTGACGCGGTCGAGCCGCAGCCGGTACTTCTCCATCGTCGCCAGGCCCTGGTTGGCCTTGCTGAGGACGGTCGGGATGTCCTGAAGGATGTACTTGATGCCGCCGAGGTAGATCGAGACGACGTCGCGGCGAGCCGAGATCGCGATCACCAGCGCGTTGGTCTGCTTGGAGACGCGCTCGGCGGTCCGGTGCCGGGTCCCGGTCTCCGAGGAATGGATCGTCGGATCCGGCATCAGCTGGACGTTCGCCCAGGAGATCCGCCGCGCCTCCGGGTCGAGGACGATCGCGCCGTCCATCTTCGCCACCTGGTAGATCAGCCCCGGCGTGTAGTCGACGTCCAACTTCAGGCCGCCACTGAACAGGAAGGAGATCTCCTCGGGCTCGCCGATCACGATCAGCGCCCCGGTCGAGGCGTGGATGACGTTGTCGATGCCCTCGCGGAGGGTCGTGCCGGGCGCGACCATGTCGAGCGCCCTGAGGAGCCTCGGATCCTCGTGCACCAGCCCCGCGTTCGTGTCGTCCCAGGATGCCAGCGCCATCAACGCGTTCAATGATGGCAGACAGGCATAAAGAGCCGGTTTCCGGCCATTCCGAGTTGAAAGATCGGAATCGCTCCTGTCAAGGCCCAATCGGCGGGCGGCGCGACCGCGGGCGGCGCGGGAACCGCTCAGGCGGCCTCGCGCAGCGCCGTCCCGGCCCGCTTGCGGGCGGTCCCGAGAGCGGCGCGGAGCGTCGCCGCCGGGTCGAGTCCGCGCGGCGCCTCGCGGATCGCCGGGCCGAGCACCGGCGCGAGGCCGAACTTGAGCGCCTCGGCGACGCGGCGCTCGGCATGGGCGACGTAGCGGAGCTCGCCGGTCAGGCCGACCTCGCCGAAGCAGGCGAGCGGCCGACCGTCGCCGTCGCTGAGCGCCTCGCCGCGATGGGCGGAGGCGATCGCCAGGGCGATCGCCAGGTCGGCGCCGGGCTCGTCGACGCGAACGCCGCCGGCGACGTTGACGAAGACGTCGGCGTTGCCGACCCCGACCCCGCCGTGGCGGGAGAGGACGGCGAGGATCATCGCCAGGCGGTTGCGGTCGATTCCGTTCGCGACCCGGCGCGGCGGCACCACGTCGGTCGGGGCGACGAGCGCCTGGACCTCGACGAGCAGCGGCCGCGTCCCCTCCATCGCGCAGAGCACGACCGAGCCGGCGGCGGCGGTCGCCTCGCCGACGAACCGGGCGGAGGGATCCTCGACCTCGACGAGGCCCGCCTCGCGCATCTCGAAGACGCCGAGCTCGCTGGTCGCGCCGAAGCGGTTCTTGAGCGCCCGCAGCGTCCGGTAGGAGCGCTCGCGCTCGCCCTCGAAGAGCAACACGCAGTCGACCAGGTGCTCGAGGACGCGGGGACCGGCGACCGCGCCCTCCTTGGTCACGTGGCCGACGAGGATCAGCGCCGTGCCGTTGCGCTTCGCGACCTCCATCAGCCCGTTCGCCGCCTCGCGGACCTGGGCGACCGAGCCGGGCGCGCTGGAGAGCTCCGCCGAGTGCAGCGTCTGGACCGAGTCGACGACGCAGGCGTCGGGGCGCTCGGCCTCGATCGAGGCGACGACCGCGGCGAGGTCGGTCGCGGCGAGGGCCGGGACGGCGAGGGCGCTGTCGCCGAGCCGCTCGGCCCGCATCCGCACCTGCGCCGCCGATTCCTCGCCGGTCACGTAGAGGACGGTGCGTCCGGCGGCGGCGAGGTTGCCGAGCGCCATCGCGGTGATCGTGCTCTTGCCGATCCCGGGCGAGCCGCCGAGCAGGACCAGCGACCCGGGGACGAGGCCGCCGCCGAGCACCCGGTCGAGCTCGCCGATCCCGGTGCCGAGCCGCTCCTCGGCGGGGGCGACGACGTCGCGCAGCGGCACCGACCGCGCCGGCGCCGCGCGCTTGCGGGACGAACGGCCGGCACCGGCCGCCGTGGTCGCGGTGACGACGACCTCCTCGAGCGTGTTCCACTCCGAGCAGCCCGGGCACTGGCCCGACCAGGCCAGCGACTCGTGGCCGCACTCGCGGCAGACGTAGCGGCTGCGTTGCTTCGCCATCACCGTCGATCCTGCCAAGCCCGGGGGACGGCATCGCGCCCTCCCCGCCGAGGTCGAGGAAACCGGTGACTATTCCCCGTTTTCTCGACCTCGGCGCTCGGAGGCCGCGGGTTTCTCGGGGGCCCCGGGGGTCGCGGGGAGCGGGGTCAGGTCGCGGGCCGCCAGCGCGACCGCGATCAGCCACAGCCCGAGGATCAGCTGGGCGGCGCGGTGGAAGACGCCCCGGGCGTCGGCGAGGTCGTCGATCAGGTACTGGGCGCCCATCAGCGCGTTGCAGGCGGTCCAGAGGACGCCGGCGATCGCTGTGCCGGTGGCGAGCCGCCGCAGCGCCCCCTCGTCCTGTCCGCGCAGGCCGGCGGCCAGCAGCGCGAACATCGCGATCGTGATCGCGATCGACAGGAAGGTCTCGCCGCCGTGGATCAGGTCGACGGCGTCGTAGCGGAGCTCACAGGGCTCGGCCAGCGACTCGCCGCAGCTGAGCGGGAAGGCGCCGTCGACGATCGTGCAGACGCCGACCGCGGCGAGCGCGATCACGCCCCAGCGAAGCGGCCGCGAGCGCCGGCCGAGCGGCGCCAGGAGCAGCAGCGCGAAGGCGACGACCAGCAGGCCCGAGGCGACCTCGAGCAGATCGAAGAGCGGGCCGGTGCTCTCGGTGCGGGCGCCGAGGTCGCTGATCCACGACCCGGCCGGATCGCTGCGGTCGGCGAGCACCGTCTCCAGCACCCAGTAGTTCGCTGCGAGGCCGGCGAGAACGCCGGTGGCCAGCAGGGCCCGCGACCGGCTCATCGATCGCCTCGCCATCGCCATCGAGCGGTGCCGACCGGTCCCCCGGCCGGCGGCGTCGGTTACTCCGCCGCCTCGCCGCCGTCCGCGTGCTCTTCGGAGCCGGCGTCCTCCGCCGGCTTGTTCCCGTCGGAGCCCTCGGCGCCGACGCCGACCGGCTGCTTGTCCTCGCCCGCCGGCTTGCTCGGCGGGATCAGCTCCAGCTTCAGCGGCTGATCGTTCTCGTCGCCGGCCTCGTCGCGGGAGACGAGCACGGTCGTCCCCGACTCGATCGATTCCGGGCCCGCCTTGAGCACCTCGTCGGCGAGCGGGTCCTCGATGTAGCGCTGGATCGCCCGGCGCAGCGGCCGGGCGCCCATCGACGGGTCCCAGCCCTTCTCGACCAGCAGGTCCTTGGCCTCGTCGGTCAGGTCGAGCTGCAGCTCGTGCTCGGAGATCTGCGTGCGGACGCGGCCGATCAGCAGGTCGATGATGACCTTGATCTCCTCGCGGCTGAGCTTGTGGAAGACGATCACCTCGTCGATCCGGTTCAGGAACTCCGGGCGGAAGACCTTCTTGAGGTCGCCCATGATCCGCTTCTTCATGTCGTCGTAGGTCGTCCCGGTCTCATCCGTCACCGCGAACCCGAGCGGGGTGTTGCGGGCGATGTCCTGGGCGCCGACGTTCGACGTCATGATCACGATCGCGTTGCGGAAGTCGACGGTGCGGCCCTGTGCATCGGTCAGGCGGCCGTCCTCGAGGATCTGCAGGAGGATGTTGAAGACGTCGGGATGGGCCTTCTCGATCTCGTCGAGCAGCAGCACGCAGTACGGCTTGCGCCGCACGGCCTCGGTGAGCTGGCCGCCCTCGTCGTAGCCGACGTAGCCGGGCGGCGAGCCGACCAGACGACTCACCGCGTGCTTCTCCATGTACTCGGACATGTCGATCCGGGTCATCGAGTCCTCGTCGCCGAACAGGAACTCGGCCAGCGTCCGGGCGAGCTCGGTCTTGCCGACGCCGGACGGGCCGAGGAAGATGAACGATCCCGACGGCCGCTTCGGGTCCTTGATCCCGGCGCGGGCGCGACGGATCGCCTTCGAGACGGCGGTGATCGCGACCTCCTGGCCGACGACGCGCTTGTGCAGCTCCTCCTCCATGCGGACGAGCTTCTTCGTCTCGGCCTCGGTCAGCTTGAAGACGGGGATGCCGGTCCACATCGAGACGATGTCGGCGATCTCCTCCTCGCCGACGACCGGGCGGGTGCCCTCCTCGCCGGAGTTCCACTCCTCCTCGAGCTCGCGCTTCTTGGCGGTCAGCTGCCGCTCCTTGTCGCGGAGGTTGGCGGCCTTCTCGAACTCCTGGGCCTCGATCGACGCCTCCTTGGCGCGCCGGGTCTCGTCGATCTCGTCCTCGAGGTCGCGGTAGACGGGCGGCTGTGACATCGACCTGATCCGCAGCCGCGACGCGGCCTCGTCGATCAGGTCGATCGCCTTGTCGGGCAGGAAGCGCTCGGAGATGTAGCGGTCGGCGAGATCGGCGGCGGCGGCCAGGGCCTCGTCGCTGATCTTGACCTTGTGATGCTGCTCGTAGCGATCGCGCAGCCCCTCGAGGATCTGCACGCTCTGCTCGATCGACGGCTGGTCGACCTTGATCTGCTGGAAACGCCGCTCCAGCGCCGAGTCGCGCTCGAGGTACTTGCGGTACTCGTCGAGCGTCGTCGCGCCGATCGTCTGCAGCTCGCCGCGGGCCAGCGCCGGCTTCAGGATCGAGGCGGCGTCGATCGCGCCCTCGGCGGCGCCGGCGCCGACGAGGTTGTGGAGCTCGTCGATGAAGAGGATGATGTCGCCGCGCTGGGTGATCTCCTTCATCACCTTCTTGAGGCGCTCCTCGAACTCGCCGCGGTACTTCGAGCCGGCGACCAGCGCCGCCAGGTCGAGCGTGTAGATCTGCTTGTTGCGGAGCAGTTCGGGCACCTCGCCGTTGGTGATCCGCGCCGCGAGGCCCTCGACGACGGCGGTCTTGCCGACTCCCGGCTCGCCGAGCAGCACCGGGTTGTTCTTCGTCCGCCGGGAGAGGATCTGCATGATCCGCTCGATCTCGGTCTCGCGCCCGATCACCGGGTCGAGCTTGCCGTCGGCGGCGAGCTTGGTCAGGTTGCGGCCGAACTGGTCGAGCAGCTTCGACGACTTCTTGCCCTCGCCGGAGCCGGTCGAGGTCGAGGTTCCGGAGCTGCCCTGACGGCGGCCGCCGGGACCGGAGAGCATCCGGATCACCTCGTTGCGGATCTTCTCCGAGTCGGCGTCGAAGTCGAGCAGGATGCGGGCGGCGACGCCCTCGTTCTCGCGGACGAGTCCGAGCAGGATGTGCTCGGTGCCGATGTAGTTGTGACCGAGCGACAACGCCTCGCGCAACGCCAGCTCCAGGACCTTCTTGGCGCGCGGCGTGAACGGGATCTGACCGGACGTGACCTCCTCACCGGAGCCGACGATCCGCACGACCTGGGCGCGGACGCGCTCGACGGTGATGTCGAGGGACTCGAGGACGCGGGCCGCGAGGCCCTCCTCCTCGCGGAGCAGACCGAGCAGGATGTGCTCGGTGCCGATGTAGTTGTGCTTGAGGGTCCGGGCCTCCTCCTGAGCGAGGACGACGACCTGACGGGCCCTCTCTGTGAATCTCTCGAACACTGGCTACCTGACCTGTCTTCCTGAAGTACTTGAGCTCGGAGCCGGAACCGACCCGCTCCGCCCGGCGACTTGCCGGTCCCCGGCCTGGACGCTCCCCGGGAATGCGCTGCCACCGGAGACCTGAATCAAACTCCTCGGCGATTGCTTGCCGATCGATCAGCCCTCCGGTTTGTCGTTTGCGCGGATGCCGAAGTATAGACGGGGGTGTCGGTCGGTTCGAAGGGGTGGGCGACGCCTGCCAGTCGGTTCCCGCAAGCTGCGGCAGGAGCGGCCGTGATGTGGCTCCGCGCCGCCGGAGGCGGGGGTGCGCCGGCCACTAGCCTGCAGCGATGACGACGGCCCCGATCGACATCCGCCTCGCCGGCCGCGACGACCTGCCGCGGATCTTCGCGATCTACAACCGCGAGGTCGAGACCGGCATCGCGACCTTCGACATCGACACCCGCGAGCCCGGCCGCGACGACGGCTGGCTGACCGACCGCGCTCCCTACCACCCGGTCACGGTCGCCGTCGACGGCGACGGCGGGATCGCCGGCTGGGCGGCGATCGGCCCCTGGTCGCCGCGCGGCGCCTATCGCCGCACCGGCGAGGTGTCCGTCTACGTCGACCCAGCCGCCCGCGGCGCCGGCATCGGCCGGATGCTGCTGGCCGACCTCGTCGAGCGCGCCCGGGCGAGCGCGGAGATCGGCGTCCTCCTCGCCCGGATCGCCGCGCCGAACCCGGCCAGCGTCGCCGTCCACGAGGCCGCCGGCTTCCGCTCGTTCGGAACCCAGCGGCGGTGTGGTGAGAAGTTCGGCCGCATCCTCGACGTCGAGCTGTTCGACCTCCACCTCGACGAGTAGCGGCGCGACTGGCCTGCTTCGGCGGCGCCGGCGCCGCCTGCGACCAATCGCGCTTGGTCCAGCGGTCAGGCCGCTTCGATCTTGGTGATCTTCAGCTCGCGGCTGCCGCCGCGGGGAACCTCGACGCTGACGATCTCGCCGCGCTTACGGCCCATCAGCGCCTTGCCGATCGGCGACTCGTGGGAGAGCTTCTCCTCGGCCGGATTGGCCTCGGCCGAGCCGACGAGCTGGAACTTCCGGGAGTCGCCGGTCTTCTGGTCCTTGACGTGGACCTTGACGCCGACCGAGACGACGCCGGTGTCGAGCTGGTCCTTGTCGACGACGATCGCGCGGCGGAGCCGCTCCTCCATCTGGGCGATCCGCGGTCTCGAGCATCGCCTGCTCGTTCTTGGCGTCGTCGTACTCGGAGTTCTCGGCGATGTCGCCGAACTCGCGAGCCTCCTTGATCCGCTCGGCGACCTCGCGCCGGCGATTGGTCTGGAGCTCCTCGAGCTCCGCCTTCAGCTTCTCGAGACCTTCGGGAGTGATCAGGGACTCTCTGGCCACGTTTCTCGTACCTTCCTCGTGATCGTCCCCGGAGCCGCCTGACGTCCCCCGGAGACTAGAAACGCCCGATTTGCAAACCCCGAAGGGCCCGCTGGTCGGGCACGGCGGCGCGGAACTATAGCAACGGCCCTGAACGGTCCGAAGGTGCTTCGCGGGGGCCGGCGGAATGCCGCCCGGGCGGCCGATTCAGGCGGCGGCGAGGCGCTCGGAGCGCAACGCGCGGACCCGGCTCCGCGCCACGTCGAGATCATCGAGCTGCTGGAACTCCACCGCCTCGCGCTGCGGGACCCCGATCCGGGCCAGATACCAGGGGTAGAACTTGCGCAGGTAGTGCGCGGCCCGGGCGGCGCCGAGGTGCTGCTCGGCGGCGTCGATCACCCAGAGCAGCTCGGCGGCGATCTCGTCCGGCTCGGGAGCCTCGGTCCGCCGGCCGGTCAGCTCCTCGAAGATCCACGGATAGCCGAACGAGCCGCGCGCGATCATCACCGCGGCGGCGCCGGACTCGCGATAGGCGACGCGGGCGCGCTCGGCGCTGTCGAGGCCGCCGGAGACGATCACCGGGACTTCGACGCGGCCGACGAGCTCGCGAACCAGCGCGTAGTCGGGCGTGCCCTTGTGCTGGACGGCGGCGGAGCGCGGGTGGAAGGCGATCGCCGCCGCCCCGGCCTCTTCGACGAGCCGGACCGCGACCGCGGCACCGGAGCGGTCGCCGGCACGCAGCCCGGAGCGCAGCTTGACGGTGACCGGGCGGCCGCCGCCCTCGACGGCCGCGGCGGTGACCGCGACCGCGAGGTCGGGATCGGAGATCAGCTCGGCCCCGGCGCCGGTCTTGCGGACCTTCTTGACCGGGCAGCCCATGTTCAGGTCGATCAGGTCGGCCCCGGCGGCGGCGACGACGGCGGCGGCGCCGCGCATGATCTCGGGGTCGGCGCCGAACAGCTGGATCGCGGTCGGGTGCTCGTCGGGATGGATCCGCAGCAGCTCCTCGAGGGTGCGCTCGTTGCGGTAGTGGATCGCGTGGCTGGAGACCATCTCCGAGACCGCGAGGCCGGCCCCGTGGCGGCGGGCCTGGAGGCGCACGAACCAGTTGCCGATGCCGGCGAGCGGCGCCAGCAGCACCCGGTTGGCGATCTCGACGCCGCCGATCGCGAACGGCTCGGTGAGGGGCGGCTGGGCGGCTCACGGGTTGCGCTCCCAGACCAGCCGCAAGCCGGTCAGGGTCAGGTGGGGATCGACCTCGTCGATCGTCGCGCAGAGCGGCGCGATCGCCGTCGCCATGCCGCCGGTGGCGACGACGCGCGAGTCGCCGCCGAGCTCTTCCAGCATCCGCGCGACGATGCCGTCGACGAGGCCGGCGAACCCGTACGCGAAGCCGGACTGCAATGCGGTCTGGGTGTTGCGGCCGATCGCGTGCTCGGGCTCGGAGAGCTCGATCCGCGGCAGCTTCGCCGCCCGCGAGGAGAGCGCCTCGATCGAGACCTCGAGGCCGGGGGCGATGGCGCCGCCGAGGTACTCGCCGGCGGCGGAGACGGCATCGACGTTTATCGAGGTCCCGAAGTCGACCGACAGGCAGCGGCCGCCGACCCGCTCGAACGCCGCGACCGCGTTGACGAGGCGGTCGGATCCGAGCTCGCGCGGGTTGTCGATCAGGATCGGCATCGCGGTCCGGACGGCCGGGCCGACGAGCAGGAACCGTGCCGAGAGGTGGCTGCCGCAGAGCCGTTCGTACTCGGGCCCGAGCCGCGGCACGACCGTCGAGACGATCATCCCCTCGACCTCCTCCCAGGCGAGCCCGCGGAACTGCAGCGAGCCGGCGAGCGTGTGGGCGAGCTCGTCGGCGGTCGAGTCGCCGCGGGTGGCCAGACGCCAGTCGCCGATCAGCTCGGCGCCGGCGAAGGCGCCGACATGGGTCTGGGTGTTGCCGACGTCGACAGCGAGGAGCATCGGGCGATTGTCGCAACCGCCGCCCCCTCGTTGCATCTAGGATCGCCGCCATGAAGGCTCGCCTGTTCACGATTCCCGCGTCCCACCCCGGCTGGACCGCCCGGCTGATGCTCGAGCTGAAGGGGATCCCCTACTCGCGGATCGACCTCGTCGCCGTCCTCTCCAAGCCGATCCTCAGGGCAGCCGGGTTCCCCGGCGTGACCGTTCCGGCGGTCGTCATCGACGGCCGTCGCATCCAGGGCAGCCGTGCGATCGCCCGCGAGCTCGACCGCCTCGTCCCCGAGCCGACGCTGTTCCCGGCCGACCCGGCCGACCGCGCCATGGTCGAGGAGGCCGAGGCGTGGGGCGACGAGGTCCTCCAGGACGTTGCCCGCCGACTCGTCTGGAACCTGCTCAGCAAGGACCGCCGGCCGATCCGCAGCTACCTCGAGGGCGCCCGGCTCGGGCTCCCGGTCGCGGTGGCGGCGAAGACCGCGCCGCCGATCGCCAAGCTCTCGGCCCGCTTCAACGTGGCCGACGACGCCCATGCGATCGCCGACCTGGCAGCGCTGCCGGAGCTGATCGACCGGATCGACGGGTACGTCGCCGCCGCGGTGATCGGCGGCGAGCATCCCAACGCCGCCGACCTGCAGATCGCGCCGTCGGTGGCGCTGCTGATGACGATGGACGACCTGAAGCCGTTCATCGAGAGGCGGCCCGCCGGCGAGCTGGCGCGACGCCTCGTTCCCGAGTTCCCCGGGCACACGCCCCCCGGCTTTCCGGCGGCCTGGCTCGAGCCGCTGCGGGCCTAGCCGATCGGCCCGAACGGCTCGACCCGCTCGCCGTCGCCGAGCGCCTCGAGGCAGTCGCGCAAGCGGGTCCCGTCGGGGAGGCTGAGATCGGGATCGAGCTCGAGCAGCGGCACGAGCACGAACCGCCGTGCGGTCACCTCGCGGTGCGGCAGCGTCAGCCGCTCGGTCTCGAGCTCGATCGCGCCGAGCAGCAGCAGGTCGACGTCGACCGGGCGCGGGCTGTGCCGCGGGGCCTCGAAGTCGCGGCCGGCCTCGGCCTCGACCTGCTTGCAGGCGTCGAGCAGCTGCTCGGGCTCGAGGTCGGTCGCGATCCGCACGGCGAGGTTCAGGAAGTCGGGCTGGTCGAGGACCTCGCCGACCGGCTCGGTCTCGTAGCCGCAGGAGACCGCCTCGACCTCGACCCCCCGAGCGCGGAGGCCGTCGATCGCAGCGCGGACGTTGGCGACCCGGTCGCCGATGTTCGAGCCGAGGCCGAGGTAGCCGGTCCTCATCGGCCGGCGGGGCGGCGCAGGGTGACCGCCACCTCGCCGATCGGCTCCGCGATCGGCGGCTCGGTCTTCGCGGCGCGGATCTCGATCTCGTCCGGACCGAAGTCGGCGGCGAGGCGATCGGCGACGAGCCCGCAGAGGTGCTCGAGCGTCCGGCAACTCGTCCCGGTGACGACGCCGGCGGCGACGCGGGCGACGGCCCCGTAGTCGATCGTCCCGGCGAGCTCGTCGTCGCCGACCGCCGTGCAGTCGGCGACGGTCATGGTGATGTCGAGGACGATCAGCCGCCCGACCTCGCGCTCGGCCTCGCTGACGCCGTGCGGGCCGAACGCGCGCAGCCCGCGCAGCTCGATCCGGACCGGCTCGCCGGCGCTCACGAGGCCACCGCCGCGAGCGGCTCGCACCGGCCGAGGATCGGCTCGGCGACGCGGATCGCCGCGACGGTCTCGGCGACGTCGTGCACGCGCAGCACCGCGGCGCCGCCGGCGAGCGCGGCGACGGCGGTCGCGATGCTGCCGCCGAGCCGCCGGCCCACGGGCCGGCCGGTGATGACGCCGATGAAGTTCTTGCGCGAGGCGCCGACGACGACCGGGCGGCCCAGCGCCGTCAGCCGGTCGAGCCGGGCGAGCAGCTCGAGGTTGTGGTCGACGGTCTTTCCGAAGCCGATCCCGGGATCGAGCCAGATCCGCTCGCGGTCGATGCCGGCCGTGGTCGCGGCCCTGAGCCGGGCGGCGAGGAAGTCGACGACGTCGGCGACGACATCGGCGTAGACGGGGTCGTCCTGCATCGTCCGAGGCGTCCCCTTCATGTGCATCAAGATCACGTCGCAGTCCGCCTCCGCGCAGACCGCCGCCATCTCCGGGTCGGCGAACGCGGTGACGTCGTTGACGATCGCGGCGCCGGCGGCGAGCGCCGCCGCGGCGACCTCGGCCTTCGAGGTGTCGACCGAGACCAGCGCCCCCTCGGCCGCCAGCGCCTCGACCACCGGCAGGACCCGCGCCCGCTCCTGCTCGGCGCCGACCGCCGCGGCGCCGGGCCGGGTCGACTCACCACCGACGTCGAGGATGTCGGCGCCGGCCGCGATCAGCTCACGGCCATGGGCGATCGCCGCCGCCGAGTCGAGGTAGCGGCCGCCGTCGGAGAACGAGTCCGGGGTGACGTTGACGATGCCCATCACTTGCGGCACGGCAGCCATTATGGGCGCTCCTCCCCCACCGCGAAGTCGAGGAACCGGGTGACAGTTCCGCCTTTCCTCGACCTCGGCGATGAAGGGGCTGGGAAGGTGGCGGCCGTCGGGCGGGTGCGGTCAGTCGTCGCGGTCGGCGCGCATCTCCGCGGCGCCGCCGGCGAAGCCGGGGCGGGGCGGCGGCGTGATCGAACGCGGTGCCTCGCGCTCGGACTCGCGCCGTGACTCGTCGCTGGACTCCGGAGCGGGCTCGGAGCCGCCCTCGTCGTCGGCGGAGCCGAAGACCTCTTCCTCGCTGGCGCCGTCGAGAAGGGCGACGAACTCCTTGGCGTCGATCGTCTCCCGCTCGAGCAGGATCCTGCTCAAGGCCTCGAGCTCGTCACGGCGCTCGGTGAGGATGTCCTTGGCGGTCTGATGGGCCTCCTCGACGACGCGGCGGATCTCGTCGTCGATCTCGCGGGCGATCTCGTCGGAGTAGTCGGGCTCGGAGGAGAACTCGCGGCCGAGGAACGGCTGGCCGCGGTCGTGGCCGAAGACGCGCGGGCCGAGCCGCTCGGACATGCCGTAACGCATCACCATCTGCTTCGCCGTCTGGGTGACCTTCTCGAGGTCGTTGGAGGCGCCGGTCGTGATCTCGTTGAAGACGATCTCCTCGGCCGCGCGGCCGCCCAGCGTCATCGCCATCGTGTCGGCGAGCTCGGCGCGGGTGGTCAGGAACTTGTCCTCGGTCGGTAGCGAGATCGTGTAGCCGAGCGCCTGGCCGCGGCTGATGATCGAGACCTTGTGGACCGGGTCGCAGTTCGGCAGCAGGTGACCGACGATCGCGTGCCCGAGCTCGTGGTAGGCGGTGATCAGCCGCTCCTTCTCGCCCATCACCCGCGACTTCTTCTCGGGGCCGGCGATGACGCGCATGATCCCCTCCTCGAGCTCGACCATCGTGATTTCGCGGTTGCCCTTGCGGGCGGTCAGCAGGGCCGACTCGTTGATCAGGTTGGCGAGGTCGGCGCCGGTGAAGCCCGGCGTCTGGCCGGCGAGGACGTCGAGTTCGAGGTCGGCCGAGAGCGGCTTGCCGCGGGTGTGGACCTCGAGGATCTTCTTGCGGCCCTTGCGGTCGGGTCGGTCGACGACGATCTGGCGGTCGAAGCGGCCCGGTCGCAGCAGCGCCGGATCGAGGATGTCGGGCCGGTTCGTGGCGGCGATCAGGATGATGTTGTCGGTCATCGTGAACCCGTCCATCTCGACGAGGAGCTGGTTCAGGGTCTGCTCGCGCTCGTCGTGACCGCCGCCCATGCCGGCGCCGCGATGGCGGCCGACGGCGTCGATCTCGTCCATGAAGATGATGCAGGGCGAGTTCTGCTTCGCCTGCTCGAAGAGGTCGCGGACGCGGCTGGCGCCGACGCCGACGAACATCTCGACGAAGTCCGACCCGGAGATCGAGAAGAACGGCACGCCGGCCTCGCCGGCGACGGCGCGGGCGAGCAACGTCTTGCCGGTGCCCGGCGGCCCGTAGAGGAGGACGCCCTTCGGTATCCGCGCGCCGAGCGACTGGAACTTCTTCGGGTTCTCGAGGAACTCCTTGATCTCGTGCAGCTCCTGGACCGCCTCGTCGGCGCCGGCGACGTCACGGAAGGTGATCTTCGGGGCGTCGACCGACATCCGCTTGGCGCGCGACTTGCCGAAGTTCATGACCCGCGAGCCGCCACCCTGCATCTGATTCATCAGGAAGATCCAGAACGCGAAGATCAGGACGAAGGGCAGGATGTAGGTGAGCAGCGACAGGATCGAGGAGCCGCCCTTGCCCTCGACGGTCGTGCTGATGTCCTGGCGCTCGAGCGTGTTGACGAGCTGCTCCTCGGTGTTGTCCGGGTAGCCGGTCGAGTACTCGGTGCCGTCCTGCTCGGTGACGTTGAGCGTGTTGTCGTTGGTCTTCATCTCGACCGACTTGATCTGCTGGGCGCCGGAATCGCTGTTGATCTGGGCGATGAAGTCCGAGTAGGTGGGATTGCTGTCCTGCTGCGGCGGCGAGATGATCCGCTGCGCGAAGAACGCGAGCACGATCACGATCAGGATCGGCACCAGGGCGCCGCTGCGGGAGATCCGCTTCATCAGAGTTGTCTTTCGGGTGCAATCCGCATGGGAAAGGGGCTCGGGCAGCTGCTCGGCCGAACGGTGAGCGTACCAGGGAGGAATGCCCGCTCAGCCCGCATCGCGGCCCGGCGAACGATCGCGCCCCGGGGGGCTACTCCCCCTCCAACGCGGCCACGTAGTCGAGGTTGCGGTGGCGCTGGGCGTGATCGAGCCCGTAGCCGACTCGCGAACCGGTCGGGAATCTCGAAACCGACGTAGCGGATCGGGGTGTCGACGCGGCGGCGCTCGGGCTTCGTCAGCAGCGCGCAGACCTCGACCGAGGCCGGGGCCCGCGCCTTCAGGTTGCGGAGCAGGTACTGCAGCGTCAGCCCGGAGTCGACGATGTCCTCGACGATCAGGACGTCGCGCCCGATGATCGATGTATCGAGGTCCTTGAGGATCCGGACGACCCCCGAGGAATCGGTCGCCGAGCCGTAGCTGGAGACCGCCATCAGGTCGATCTCGCAGGGCACGGTCAGCTCCCGCATCAGATCGGCCATGAAGATCAGCGCCCCCTTGAGGACGCCGACCATGACCAGGTCGCGATCGGCGTAGTCGCCGCTGATCTCGGTGCCGAGCTCGGTCACCCGCGAATGCAGGCGCTCTGAATCGATCAGGGTCTCGCCGATCCGCCCGCTGCTACGAGATGGATCGCCCATCGCCGTCCGAGTGTATTCAGGGGCGCCGGCCGACGGCGCGCGCGGTGATGACGGCGACCTCGGTCGACTCCTCGAGCAGCCGGAACTCGTCGCTGACGGCGACCCCGGCCACCCAGGCGACCCTGCCCGCGGCGGTGACGACGGGGATCCGCGAACGGACCGATCGGGGCACGCCACTGTCGGTGAACAGGTCCTGGAGGCTCTTGCTGCCGCCGAGACCGAGCGGGCGGATCCGGTCGCCCGACTGCCAGGCGCGGATCTCGACCTCGGCGCCGACCGCGGCGGCGTCGAGCGTCGCCAGACCCGGGCCGGCGGGAACGACGGGGCCGCTGCGGAGCTCGGCCCGGAGCTCCCATTCGCCGAACCGGGCGACCCCGGGTACGGTCATCCGGACGCTCTTCGGCTCCGGGTCGGAGCCGGTTGCGAAACGGACGCAGCCGCCCTCGCAGAAGGCGCTGAGGCCGGCGCCGACCTCGATTTCGGCGGCCTCGGGGCGGCTTGCGGCGGCGATGATCCGCGCCGCGTGGCTCCGGTTCAGCACGACCCGCCGGCCCGCCGCCCGCTCGGCGAGCTCGCGGAGGGCGAGCCGCCGCAGGCCCGGCGACATCGAGGCCAGCTCGCCGGCCTCGACGGCGATCGCGGTCCCGCCGGCGCCGGCCGCGGCGAGCGCCTCGGCGACGACGTCGGCGAGCAGGTCCGCTTCCTCGTGGAGCTCGGCATGGGTGGCGGCGATGTTGCGCTCGACCTCGGGCCCGATCTCGGCAAGGCGGGGCAGGATCTCGTTGCGGATCCGGTTGCGGGCGTAGCGCGGCGAGCTGTTGCTGGGGTCGTCGACGAACGGCAACGGCGCCTCGCGGGCGACCGCCCGCGTCTCCTCGCGGGAGATCGAGTGCAGCGGGCGGACGACGCTGCCGGTGCGTGGCGGCAGCCCGAGCAGCGGCCGGGTCCCGGGCGAGACCGCCAGCCGGTAGATGAACGTCTCGGCGACGTCGCTACGGGTGTGGCCCGTCGCCACCCAGTCGTAGCCGAGCTTGCGGCGCAGGTTCTCGGCGGCCGCGTAGCGGGCCTCGCGGGCCCGGGCCTGGAGGTTGCCGCGGCCGAGGTCGGGGCGCTCGACGTGGAGGTCGATACGGAGCTTCGCGCAGAGCGCCCGCGCCGCCCGCTCGTCGTCGCCGGAGTCGTCGCGGAGCCCGTAATTGACGTGGATGGCGGCGATCGCCTCGGGGCCGCAGAGAGCGACGACGGCAGCGGCCGCACAGGCCGAGTCGGGTCCGCCGGAGACGAGCACGACTCCGCTCGACCGACGATCGATCAAGCCACCGGCCTCGATCGCGTCGGCCAGCGCCTCGATCGCCGGCGAGCTCTGCACGCAGCCAGGATACGGCCGCCGACGGCGGCAATCGGGATCGCCATGCCGATCGCCCGGGCCGGGGCCGGTTGCGCTCATCGCGGCCGGAAGTTGTGTGCGCAGGCGACGAACAGCTCGGTCGGCGCCGGCATGCCCTTCAGCGCCACCTCGCCGATCGGCTCGAGGTCGAGGTATTCGGAGGGCCCGATCACGTCGACGACCGAGCGGGTGACGAGGACCTCCCCGGCGAGCGCCCTGGTGACGACCCGGTGGGTCAGGTTGACGTCGCTGCCGAAGTAGTCGCCGTCGCGGTAGACGGCGCCGCCGCAGTGGATCGCGACCCGCGGCCGCGGGCGCTCGTCGAACATCGTCAGGAACCCGACCGCCCATTCGGTCAGCATCCGCGCCTCCGAGGAGACGATCATCACCTCGTCGCCGATCGTCTTGACGATCGTCGCGTCGGCCGGCACCGTCGCCTCGACGGTCTCGATGAAGCGCTCGACGAGGTCGAGCGCCTGCTCGTCTCCCTCTTCCTCGGTGAACCGGGTGAAGCCGGTCAGATCGACGAAGCAGAACGCCATCGAAACCCGATCGGGATGGCTGCGGGTCAGCGGCAGGTCGGCCTCCATGTGCCCGACCACGTCCTGCTCCATGTAGAACCGCAGGTAGCGGGCGTGGATGTACTCGAGGACCGGCGCGACCGTCGGCAGCAGCTCCCCGGCCATCTCCTCCATCTCCGCGGCCATCTGCAGCGGCGGGATCCCGTCGCGGATCATCGGCTCGTGCACGAACAGGTGGAACAGCCTCACCTCGGCCTCGGCGATCTTGCGGCCGGCCTGGGCGTAGACGCGGATGAGCTGCAGCAGCGCGACCAGCGGGAAGCCGTTGCGGAGCGCGTCCGCCATCCGCTCGAGGACGACGACGTCCTCGTCGCTGATCCGGTCGTTGATCGCCATCGGCGTGCCGAGCAGGGCCATCACCCGCTCGATCAGGTCCTCCTCGAGGCCGACGATCGCGGCGGCCTCGGCGCGGGAGTGGCTCCGCGTCGGGGTCGGCAGCAGCTCCTCGATCGAGCCGAAGGCGAGCCGCCCGTCGCGGACGGCGCTGCGGACCTCGCGCAGCGAGTGGCCGCGCTCGCGCATCCGTGCGACGACCCGCGCCTGGGCCGCTGCCGCCGCCGTCCAGCGGCCGCCGCTGACCTCGAGGATCTTCTCGCCGGCCCAGCGCTTCAGGGTGGAGGCCGGCACGCCGGAACGTCGTGAGGCCTCGTTGAGCGAGATCTGCTCTTCGGTGACCATCGCACGAATCTTCTCGCATGCCCGGCCGCGGCGGGCGGCGCTCAGACGAAGGCCGACCCCCGCTTGACGAGGTTCTCGTAGAGCTTCTGCTGGATCGTCTCGCGGACCTGCTCGGAGATCTCGAAGACGAGCTGGCGATCGTCGGCCGCCTCCGGGCCGAGGCCGCCGACGTCGATCGGCTCGCAGAACTCGATCCGCCACTTCGAGGGCAGCGGGATCAGCCCGAGCAGGCCGAGCCACGGGAAGGTCGGCGTGATCGGCGCGTAGGGCGCGCCGAACGCCCGCGCGAGCAGCGGGCTGTCGGCGATCTTCGGATAGATCTCCTCGGAGCCGACGACCGCGATCGGAACGATCGGCGAGCCGGTCCGCAGCGCCACCTCGACGAAGCCGCCGCGGCCGAACCGCTGCAGGCGGTAACGCTCGGCGAACGGCTTGCCGGTGCCCTTGACGCCCTCCGGGAAGACCATCATCAGCCCGTCGTCCTCGAGGATCCGGGTGGCGTTGTGGGGGCTCGCAGGGACGCCACCGACCTTGCGCATGAACGCCGACAGGAACGGCAGCGAGAAGGCCCAGTCGAGGACCATGAACCGCGGCCAGCGCGGCAGCGCGTGCTCCTTCATGATCGCGCCGGTGATCATCGAGGCGTCGAACGGGAAGATCGCTCCGGCGTGGTTGGCGACGAGCATCGCCCGGCCGTGGGCGGGCACGTTTTCGACGCCGGTCGCATCGACCCGCCACCACCTGTCGTAGAGCAGCTCGAAGAACGGATAGGCGGCCTCGGCGAACTCCTCGTCGAAGCCCCACTCGTCCTCGTGGTACTCGCCGCGCAGCCGCCTGGCCATCCGCTCGACCCCGTCGCGGAGCGACTTCGGCAGGTCGGCGGAGGCCGCTTCAGCCGCCGCGATCGGGTCGAGGCCGCCGTCGACGGCGGTGCGGACGCTGCGCAGGAAGCGAACGCCGAGCTCGGGGATCGAGGCCGACTCGGCCGCCGCGGCGCTCATCGCGACGTCCCCGCGAGCCGGTCGAGCAGCGAGCCGACGCCGGGGGTTGCGACCAGCCGCATGCCCTGGTCGGCGGCCGCGAAGTCGCGGATCGCCGCGACGGCGTCGAAGCGCGGCTCGTAGCCGAGATCGTTCCGCAGCCGGGCGTTGTCGACGCCGCGCCCGTAGCGGAGCAGGCGGATCGCGTCGCCGTAGAGGCTGCCGGCGCCGAGCCGATCGCCGAGCCGCGCCATCGCCGGCCCGAACAGCGGATGCGGGATCGGCAGCTGCGGCCGGTCGATCAGCCGCAGCGCCCGCGACAGCGAGATCGATCCGCTCGGAGCGACGTTGACCGCGCCGCGGACCGGGTTCATCGTCGCGGCGAACAGCGCTCCGGTCGCGTCCTCGGCGTGCAGCAGCTGCAGCCGCGGATCGAAGCCGAGCTGGGTCGGAACGACCGGCAACGACAGGTAACGGGCGACCGGGGCGTCGAGGCCGGGCCCGATCTCCGGTTGGTAGCGGAGCATGCAGCAGGTCAGCCGGCTGTGGCGGCGCGCGAAGTTCTCGAAGTAGCTCTCGAGCTCGCCGATGTCACGCTGAAAGCGGGTGCGCAGCGGGAAGTCGGCCGCCATCGACTCGGTGAAGAAGGACGGACCGGTCGGCTCGCATCCGTAGATGGCGGCCGAGCCGCGGAGGACGACCCGCTGCAGCGACGGCGTCCGCTCGCAGGCGGCGAGCAGCTGCAGGGTGCCGATCACGTTGATGTCGTGCAGGAGCCGCTTCGGCTTCCCCGGCTCCGGATACCAGAGGATTCCGGTGTGGACGAGCGTGTCGGCGCCGGTCGACGGCAGCAGCCGTGCCAGCAGCGGGCTGCGGATGTCGGCCTCGAGGAACTCGGTGCGCTCGAGCTCGACCAGCGGCGGGGTCGTGTCGATCCCGATCACCTGCTCGACGCCCGGATCACGCTCGAGGCGCGCTGCCAGCTCGGTTCCCCAGTGGGTTCCGATGCCGGCGATGAGTATCCGGCGGCCGGCGGCCACTACGGCTTCGTATCCCCTTGTCCATGCGGTGTGGCTGGAGTACCCTCATCCTCAACGAGAGGGTTAGACTGAGCATCGCCTCGGGCCTCCAGCGCGGCGAGTCGGGCTTCGACGGCGGCGAGGCGCTCGCCGAGCCGCTCGATGCTCTCGCCGTCGGCGGCCCGCAGCTCGCCGATCGCGTCGGCGAGCCGTGCCGTCGCCGATTCGCCGCGCCGGGCGACCTGCTCGCGCGCGCTCTGGCCGCGGCGGACGACGTCGTCGAGCAGGCCCTGGGCGCGATCGCGGGTCCCGGTCGCCGATTCCGCAGTCGCGGCCAGCGTCTTCTCGACGGCGCTGCGCAGCGCCTCCCCGACCGCCTCGGGACCGGAACCGGACGCATCTCTCGTCGGCTTCGCTCATCCCCCAAGCTTAGGGTCTCGGCAGCGCTGCCGGGGGCCGCCGTTGGGCCGAGTCGGCGGGCTCGATCTCTATCGTCGCCGGACCGTGCCGTTCTACCTGCGCCCGAGCGCGCCGACCGCTCCCGACGCCCTCGTCTGCGGCGATCCCGCCCGAGCGCTCGCGATCGCCCAGCATGTGCTGGTCCAGCCGCGGATGAGCAATCACAACCGTGGCCTCTGGGGCTACCACGGCGAGACGCCGGCGGGCCGCGAGCTGACCGTCCAGGCGACCGGGATCGGCGCGCCGAGCGCGGTCGCCGTCCTCACCGAGGCGGTCGAGCTGGGCGTCCGCCGGGTGATCCGGATCGGCACCTGCGCGGCGATCGACGGCGCTCCGGCGCTCGGATCGCCGGTCGTCGTCGACAGCGGCCACGGCCACCGACGGCGTCAGCCACGCCCTCGGCGGCGCCGCGGCGCCCGACGCGGACCTGACCGCGGCGCTCGCCGAGGTCGCCGCCGCCGACGCCGCCGCGATCACCAGCGCCGACCTGATCCCGTCCCACGGCGGCCTGCTCGAGCCGGCCGGCGCCGGCCTTCACGACCTGCAGACGGCGGCGGTCTTCGCGCTCGGGCGCCGGCTCGGGGTCGCGACCGCGGCGGCGCTCGTCGTCCGCAGCCTCGACGGGCGGATGCTCGAGGACGATCCGCTCGACGCGGCGTTGCTCCGGCTCGCCGACGCGGCCGTCCTCGCCTTCGCAAACCCTGGACCTCCGGTAGAGGCTTAGTCAGTCGGTTCGCCGGCGCGGCGATCGCGACGGAGGCGGTCGACCTCGTCCTCGAGCGCCTCGACCCGATCGGAGAGCGAGCGGACCCGACGGGCCAGCCGCTCGAGATCGCCGGCGCTGGAGATGTCGATCGCGTTCAGGGCCGCCCGCTGCGCCCCCGCCGCCCGTTCGCCCGCCCCGAGCGCCTTGCCGAGCGCCTGGCTGAACAGCGGGTTCTCGAGCAGGCTCTGGGCGAGCTCGCCGATCGCCTCCTCGCCGCGGGAGCGGATGCCGCCCGGCTCGTTGCTCATCGTCGGTCTCCGCTGGCCTCGGGCATGCCCCCAACGGTAACCGATCACCTGCTGCGAAGCGCCTTGCAGCGCCGTGCTCAGGCTCACGTGGGATACTGCCGATTGGTTCCAGGTGTTGGGTTGGAGGACAGACCGGAGCGCTCCGCCGGGGCACTCGATTGCGGGCCATGGTTGCCCGTTGCATTCCGCTGCCCGGACGGATAGTTTTCACCCTGCTCTTGGAGAGGTCGGCGTCCAGCAGGCAGGGCTGAGCGAGTCTCACGGCAAGGGTGCATGGGAATGAGGAACCGACTGGTCATATCCATCGTGCTGGGAACGCTCCTGGCCGTACTCGCGGCGGGCGCCGTGGGCGCCCAGTCGACCGGCGTCTCGGTCGACCTCCCGGGCGGCGGCAACGTCGGCCCCGGCCAGGTGCTGCCCGCCTGCTCGAACCTTCGCGATGACGACGGCGACGGCGCCGTCGACCTCGCCGACCCGGGCTGCTCCAACCCTCTAGACGGGGATGAGACTGATGCGGCCGCGCCGCCGACGACGACGACCCCACCGACGACGACGACTCCACCGACGACGACGACCCCGCCGACCACCACCGGCGACGACCCGACGACGCCGACCAAGGACCCGACGCCGCCGCCGCGGGACGACCCGAACGACCTCCCCGGCGGCAAGGACCCGTTCAAGGGCGGCGGCAAGGACAAGGGCGGACGTTCCTTCTCGGTCAAGGACGAGCAGGCCGACACCAAGGAGAGCGAGGACAAGCCCAAGGATCCCGACGCGATCCCGACTCCGGAGATCCGCCGCCCCGACGGCGCGCCGACCAACTCGAACCCGACCGTCACGATCGGCAGCAGCGGCGCCGCCCCGATCGGCGTTCCCAACTTCGTCATCGAGCAGTTCTCGATTCCGCCCTTCCTGCTGCCGATCTACCAGGCCTGCGGGACCCAGTACGGCGTTCCCTGGGAGGTGCTCGCGTCGATCAACCGGATCGAGACCGCGTTCGGCACCAACCTCAACGTCTCCACCGCCGGCGCCCTCGGCTGGATGCAGTTCATGCCGGCGACCTGGGAGATGTACGGCGTCGACGCCAACAACGACGGCCGCAAGGACCCCTACAACCCGGTCGACGCGATCTGCGCCGCCGCCCGGTACCTGAAGGCGGCCGGCGCCGAGGACGACCTCTACCAGGCGATCTTCGCCTACAACCACGCCGACTGGTACGTCGACGAGGTGCTCCTCTACGCCAAGCAGTACGGCAACCTGCCGAGCGGCCTCGTCGACTCGCTGACCGGCCTCACCGAGGGCGCCCACTTCCCGGTCGCCGCGAAGTCGCGCTACGCCGACGACATCTCCGAGCGCGCAGCGCTGAAGCGCGCCGCCCCGCGCCAGGGCTCGACCGGCAACGTCGCCGACGTGATCACCGACTCGCCGACCCGCCGCGGCATCGACATCTACTCGAAGCCGGGAGCGCCGGTGGTCGCCGCCAACGACGGGATCATCACCAAGGTCGGCAAGAACAAGGAGCTCGGGCGCTTCATCGTCCTCCGCGACGCCTACGGCAACGAGTACACCTACGCCGGGCTCGGCAAGGTCGCGAAGGCGATCCCGGTTCCGAAGCAGCGCAAGCTCAGCGCCAAGGACTTCGACCTGATCACCCCCGGTCAGGGCGACAAGAAGCCGAAGGTCTCGGCGAGCGTGACGACCCGCGCCCAGACGATCCACAACGAGGCGGAGAGCGACGGCCGCAAGGCCGCCGGCAAGAGCGACGCCAAGAACGGCACCAAGCACGCCGCCAGGGACAGCGGCAGGGGCTCGAAGCCGCGGCGGTCGGGATCAGGAGGCGGCGCCGGCCCGGCGAACACCGAGAACAGCCGCAACCGGCTGTTTGCGCTGCCGAAGCGCAAGAACAACGGCGGTAACGGCGGCAGCGGCAGCCTCGGCGCCGAGGTCGACGACCTGCTCGGCAAGGGGATGCCCGGCTACGAGACCTTCAAGTCGTACTTCTCCGGCGTCCTCCGCTTCAACTCGAAGACGATGGACACGGCGCCGCTCCGCAAGGGCTCGAAGGTCGTCGGCGGCACGATCATCGGCGAGGTCGACCAGACCGATCCCGACGTCGCCCCCCACCTCCACTTCGAGATCACCCCGGCGGGCCGCGGCTCGCACTCGATCGACCCGAAGCCGATCCTCGACGGCTGGAAGCTGCTCGAGGCGACTGCGATCTACCGCGCCGCCGGCAAGAATCCGTTCGCCGACCAGGCGACCGTCGGCCAGGTGCTGCTCGCCTCGAAGTCGCAGCTGACCCGCCAGGTGCTCGCCGACCCGCGTCTCGAGATCTACTCCTGCGGCCGCGAGGACATCGCCTCCGGGCAGATCGACCGGCGCGTGCTGGCGATGCTCGAGTACCTCGTCGCGCGCGGCTACAGGCTGACGCTGACGTCGCTGAAGTGCGGCCACAGCATCATGACCACGTCCGGCAACGTCAGCGCCCACTCGACCGGCGATGCCGTCGACATCGCGATGGTCAACGGAATCCCGATCCTCGGCAACCAGGGCAAGGGCTCGATCACCGAGGCCGTGATCAACGACCTGCTGAAGCTGCAGGGCCCGATGGAGCCGGCCCAGATCATCTCGCTGATGGAGATGGGCGGCCCGACGTTCGCGATGGGCGATCACGACGACCACATCCACGTCGGCTACACGCCGGACGGCACCGACAACAAGGGCCAGCCGGTCACCGGCCTGCTGAAGCCGGATCAGTGGGACAAGCTGCTCGACCGGATCTCCAAGCTCGACCAGCCCGAGGTGCCGGTCAAGCCGTCGAAGTTCTCGCTCCCCGCCAAGAAGGGCGACCGGGCGAGCAACGCCCATCTCGGCGAGTAGCGACCGGTCGGCGCCCTGGCCGCTCCACCCCTACTCCCGTTCGCCCAACTCGATCTGGCCGGCAGGCTCGGCCCCGGCGACGGCCGCTACCTGATCCGCCCCGAGGGCGACGATGAGGCCGACCCCGACGTGCTCGTCCTCAGCACCCTCGGAGCTCCGCGGGCCGGCCCGCGACTGCGGCGCGGCAAGGCCCAGCCGCTCGCCGCCTCCGCCGACGCGACCCCGCTCCCGCTCACCCGTGCCTCGCTGATCCGCCCGCGGCCGTTCGCCGACGAGGAGGCGGCCGAGCGCTGGCTCGCCGAGGTCTGCGCCGACCGCGGGCTCTGGAGCAGCCTCGCCCGTGAGACCGCCGAGCAGCTCAACCGCCTGCTGCACGCTCATCGCACCGCGGCCGGCGACCCGCACGTGGCCGATGTCGACCCGGGCCGGGCGGCCGCCGTCCGCTTCGGCTACGGCAGCGGCGACGAGGTCGCCGACGGCCGCTGGCGCGCCGCCAGCGAGATCGCCGACCCGGAGCGACAGAAGCTGATCCGCCGCGACTACGAGGCGCTGCGGCCCCAGGAGCGCGTCGCCGCGGTGCTCGCGGGCCGCGAGACCATCGGGCCGCACGAGGATCTGATCGTCCGCGCCCGCGGCGACTTCGACGCCGGCCGGCTCGACGCCGCCGCGCTCGGCCTCAACGCCGGGCTGCGCTCGCTGGCGGCGGGCGGCGCCGAGGTGGGCGCCGCCGCCGCCGACGCCGCTGCCGCGGAGCGGGCGGTGCTGAGCGGCGCCGAGCCCGACCGCGCCGGGCTCGAGGCGGCGCTGCGCGCCGCCGAGGCGGCGATCAGGCGCCGCGCCCGCGACTGACCCGCTTTCCCTCCCGCCCGCTCGAGCCTCACCTCCCCACCCGCGTCCACCCTCCCGCCGAGGTCGAGGAAAGGGGTGATATTTGCCCCTTTCCTTGGACTCGCGGCGGGGGCGGGGCTCTCGCGGCGGGGCGGGGCCGGCTTCGCCGTGGGGAGCGCCGACCGCGCCCCCCGATCAGGCGAGGGCGGCGAGGACCGCGGGGAGCTCGACGGCGACATCGCCGTCGAGCTTGACCGTCGCATCGTCGTCGTAGGGGGTCGGCCCGATCGTCACCAGGGCGACGTCTCCGCCGTTGGCGAGGGTCAGCTCGGGCAGGCCGGCCGCCGGGAATACCTCGAGCGAGGAGCCGACGCAGATCATCAGGTCGGCGGCGCTCGCCAGCTCGCGGGCGCGCTCGATCGCCGCGACCGGCAGCATCTCGCCGAACAGGACCACGTCGGGCTTGACGACCCCGGGGCAACAGTCGCAGACGGCGATGCCGCGGCTGTCGAACAGATCCTCGACTTCGTCGAGCTCGTAGGAGCGGCCGCAGGTCACGCAGCTCGAGGTGGCGATCGATCCATGCACCTCGATCAGGTCGCGGGTGCCGGCGGCGCGGTGCAGCCGGTCGATGTTCTGGGTGATCACGGCGTCGAGCCGCCCCGCCGACTCGAGCGTCGCCAGCGCCTCGTGGGCGGGGTTGGGGCGCTTGTCGCCGAGCATGCTGAACCGCGGCCGGTAGAAGTCCCAGAAGCGCTTCGGATCGGCGCGGAAGGCCTCGATCGATGCGACCTCGAAGGGATCGACGTCGGACCAGATGCCCTCGCCGGGCGTCCGGAAGTCGGGAATCCCCGAGGGGACGCTGATCCCCGCCCCGGTCAGCGCGACGGTGCTGCCCGCCGCGGCGATCAGCTCGGCGAGCAGCTCGGCCCCCGGGGCCTGCGCCCCGGCGGCCCGGCTGCCCGCCGCTGTCGGCCCTTCCGCTACTTGCCGCTCCACTTCGGCGTCCGCTTGCCGAGGAATGCGCTGATTCCCTCCTTGGCGTCCTCGCTGAAGAAGGCGGCGGCGAAGCCGGCCTTCTCGGCGTCGATGCCCTCGTCGATGTCGCCCCGGTGGGAGACCTTCTTGATCTGCTCGACCGCGATCGGCGCCTGGCCCGCGAGCTTGCGGGCGAAGGAGACGGCGGTGTCGAACATCTCGTGGTCGGGCGTCAGGTAGTTGACCAGGCCGATGTCGTAGGCCTCTTCACCGGTGATCGCATCGCCGACGAGGTTCATCTCCAGGGCCTTCTGGGGTCCCACCAACCGTGGCAGTCGCTGGGTGCCGCCGAACCCGGGGATGATCCCGAGCTTGACCTCGGGCTGGCCGAAGACCGCCGACTCGGCGGCGATCCGCATGTCACAGGCCATCGCCAGCTCGCAGCCGCCACCGAAGGCGAGCGAGTTGACTGCGGCGATCGTCGCGATCCCCTCGGTCCCGAACTCGCGCAGCAACGCGTGGCCGTCCTCGATCAGCTCCTTGCCGCCGGCCTCGTCCATCTTCGTGAACGCCTTGATGTCGGCACCGGCCGAGTAGACGAGCGGGATCGAGGAGGCCACGACCATCGCCCGGACCGAGTCGTCCGCCTTGAGCTTCTCCCAGACCGTCCGCAGGTCGACGATGACCTGGGGGCTGATCGAGTTCATCGGCATGTTCGCGAGCCAGGCGATCGCGACCCCGCCCTCGCGTGTCTCGAGCTTGATCGTCTCGGTCTGATCGCCCTCGTCGGGCTGCGGGTAGGCGTAGAAACCCTGGCCGGCCTTGAAGCCGAGCCGGCCCTGTGCGACCAGGCGCCTCAGCGTGACCGGGACCGAGAAGCGGTCCGGGTGCTGCTCGGCGAGGTTCTCGAGCTTCTCGAGCGTGACGTCGAGCCCCTCGATGTCGGCCTTCCAGAACGGCGGGAAAAGGCCGCGGCGCGGGTCGAGACCGGCTCCGGCCATCATCCCGAGGTCGATTTCGCGGACCGTGCAGACGCCCTCCTCGAGGATCAGGCAGGCCTCGACGAGCGCCTTCAGGGAGAACATCTCGACGAGCGCCTCGACGTCGGGCTCGCCGTCGCCGTCGATGTTCGGTTCGCCGTTCACGTAGGCGCCCTCGCCGCCGCTCTTGGCGCCGAGCTTGCCGGCGGCGACGAGCTCCTCCATGCCCGGATGGACGTAGAAGCGGTCTCCGTACGACTCGCGGAGGTGCTCGGCGACGTGCAGCACGGTGTCGAGGCCGAGGAAGTCGGTGAGGATGAACGGCCCCATCGGCGCCGCGTTGGCGGCGGCGATGCCCTCGTCGATCTGCTTGATCGACAGGCCCTTGTCGTGCTGCTCGCGCCAGACCTCGGCGACCGAGGAGTTGAGGATCCGGTTGACGACGAATCCGGGGACCTCGTCGCAGACGATCGGCTGCTTCTTGATCGCCTGGGCGAAGTTGAACGCGGTCGAGATCGTCTCGTCGGAGGTGTCGTCGCCGCGGACGATCTCGAGCAGCGGCATCACCGACGCCGGGTAGAAGAAGTGGAAGCCGACGACCTTGTCGGGTCGCAGCGTCGCCTCGCCCATCTCGGTGATCGACAGCGACGAGGTGTTGCTGCTGATCACCGCGTGGCCGGGGGTGACGCGATCGAGCTCGGCGAAAACCGACTGCTTGATCTCGATCCGCTCCGGGGCGGCCTCGATGACGAAGTCGACGTCGCCGAACGACGCGTAGTCGGTCGTGCCCTCAATCCGGCCCATCACCTCTTCGAGCCGGGCGTCGGCCTGCTCCGCGGTCAGCTTCTCCTTGGCGACGAGCTTGTCGAGCTGGCCCTTGGTGACCTCGCGGGCCTTGTCGAGCCCGTGGTCGACGAACTTCTGATCGATGTCCTTGAGGACGACGTCGATGTCGGCGACGGCGATCGCCTGGGCGATCTCGCCACCCATCGTGCCGGCGCCGACGACTGCGGCCTTGAAGACGAACATTCCGCTCCTTACGTGGTGATCTGGGATGCCTTGGCGTGCGGCGCGGCTGCCGTCACGCGGCCGGAGCGCAGCTCCGGGATCGCAAGGCTACCCGTTCGCCTCGAGCCGGAGGGCTGCGAGCGAGCGCTCGAGCGAGCGTCGCATCTGCGTCCGGATGAAGAGGAAATCGGTGACCGCGGCGAGCGGGCCGCCGCCGCTGAGGCCGTAGGCGAGCCGCTGAGTCACCCTGGTCAGCCTGCCGTCGCCGGCGGGAAGCATCTCGAAGGCCGTCTCGAGGCGGCCGCGCGACTCCGGGTCCTCGTACTCGATCCGGTGCAGGGTCCGCGGCTCATGCTCGACGACGCGCTCGACGACGCGACCGCGCCCCGCCGGCGTCGAGCGCCAGACGAGCTCGCCGCCCGCCCGCGGATACCCGGTCGCGGAGACGACGGCGGCGAAGCCGTCGACCCAGGACGCCCAGCGGTCGGCATCGAAATAGAGGTCCCAGACGTCGGCGAGCGACGCCGAGACCTCGACCGCAGCCTCAACCCTCGCCATAGATCTCGCGCTTGATCAGGGTGACGGTGCGGATCATCGAATCGAGAAACGGCGACAGCTCGGTCCGGAGGCGCTCGTACTCGGCCCGGCCGGCCTCGGTGATCGAGTAGAAGCGCCGGGTGCGGCGATCGGGGTGCTCCCAGCGGCCCTCGATCATCCCCCGCTTCTCGAGATCGCGGAGCAGTGGGTACATCGTGTTCGGGTTGACGGTGATGACCCCCTGGGTGATCTCCTCGATGTCCTCGATCAGCCGGTTCCCGTAGGCGGGCTCGCGGGCGACGAGGTGGAGGACGAGCAGCGGGAAGACGTCGCGACGGCGCAGCTCGCCGCCGAACACGTCGGAGGCGCGACCGCCGCGGGTGCCCTTGCGGCTTCTCTCCGTGGCCCGGGTGGCCTCGGCGACCGCCTCCGCCATCGGCTTCGAATGCCTCTCGGCCATCGGCCGACTATAAGCGCCGGGGCCACGGGCTCCGCCGGCCAGGCCGAGCGTGCGGCGCTCAAGATCCTGATCGGGCGACCGATATGTATCCAAGTAGAGGTCGGCGGATCGCCTGAGGGTACGCCCACGGAGGGAGCGTGACCAGGGTCATGACGACCCCGGGTGAGCGGTCAGACACGACGTCGAGCCGGCCCACCAGTCGCATCCGCCGGCCTCTACCGTTGTTCGCGCTCGACGCGACCCGGGGGCTGCGCGCGACCGCAGGCCGCCCCGCTCCTCGACCGGCCGGCGATGGCACGAGGTCGAGGAAACAGGGAATAGTCGCCGGTTTCCTCGACCTCAACCTCGATGACGGCCTCGGCGACAACCTCGACGACGACCTCGGCCTCGGCGACGCGGGCCGGAAACGACGAGGGCCGGGCTCTCGCCCGGCCCTCGGCCGTTCCGGTCGCTGTCGGCGGCGCTATGCCGGGACGACCTCTTCGACGCCCTTCTTCTCGGCCAAGGCCTCGGGGATCGGCTCGTTGACGTTGCGGCCCATCAGGACCTCCTTGGCGATCACCAGGCGCTGGATCTGCGAGGTGCCCTCGTAGAGCTGCATGATCTTCGCGTCGCGCATGATCTTCTCGACCGGGTACTCCTTGATGAACCCGTAGCCGCCGTAGACCTGGACGGCGTCGGTCGCGACCTCCATCGCCGAGTCGGCGGCGAAGCGCTTCGCGTGCGAGGCCTCGAGGGTGTTGCGGAGCCCGTTGTCGAGCTTCGCGGCAGACTGCCAGGTGAGCAGCCGGCCGGCCTCGATCTTCGTCGCCATGTCGGCGATCATGAACGCGACCGCCTGGTGCATCGCGATCGGCACGCCGAACTGCTGGCGCTCCTTCGCGTACTCGCAGGCGAACTCGAACGCCGAGCGGGCGATGCCGACGGCCATCGCGGCAACGCCGGGACGGGTGCGGTCGAGCGTCATCATCGCCAGCTTGAATCCCTTGTTCTCCTCGCCGAGCAGGTTGCCGACGGGGATCTCGGTCTCGTTGAACGTGACCGTGGCGGTGTTCGAGGCGCGCTGGCCGAGCTTGTCCTCCTTCTTGTCGATGACGATCGTGTCGTCACGGGGAACGACGAAGGCGGAGATCCCGCGATGGCCGGCCTCCTTGTCGGTCTTCGCGTAGACCGTGTACCAGTCGGCGTACTGGCCGTTGGTGATGAAGCACTTGGAGCCATTGATGACCCACTTGTCGCCCTGCTTGGTGGCGGTCGTCTTCATCCCCGAGACGTCGGAGCCGGCGTCGGGCTCGGTCAGGCAGAAGCTGGCGAGCTTCGGCCCCTCGGTCAGCATCCCGAGGTACTCCTTCTTGATCTCCTCGCTGCCGCCGAGCGCGACCGGCGCCGAGGCGAGGCCGTTGGCGGCCAGCGAGGTGCCGATGCCGGAGCAGCCCCAGCCGAGCTCCTCCTCGATCAGGCAGCCGGACATGTAGTCGAGCCCGGGACCTCCGTACTGCTCGGGGGTGTGGGTGTTCATCAAGCCGACCTCCCAGGCCTTCTCGACGACCTCCTGCGGCCAGGTGCCTTCCTTGTCGTACTCCCAGGCGACCTTGCGCATCTCCTTCTCGGCGAAGTTGTGCGCCATCTCCCGCAGGTCCTTCTGCTCGTCAGTCAAGGTGAAGTCAACCACCGTGGATCGCTCCTTGTAAGTCGTGTGTAAGGGCCTCTCGGACCCGGAACCGGGCGTCTCACCAGCGGTTACGACGCTCATTTGTGGCCCGCGGCCGAAAACCGATTGACCAATCAGTCAACCGCCGGAAAGGATAGCCGCTGCCGCGGGCGTGCGCAAACCTGCTCCCCGGCGGCTCTTCCTCCCCGGGTGCCGGGTGCGAGGATGGACGCCGATGATCAGCGCCGCTGCAGCCGCCGACCGGGTCGAGCCGACCGACACGCTCGGGATGCCGCTCGGCCCCGGCCAGCCGCCGGCGTTCCTGCAGGCCCTCGGCGAGCGCGACGACTGGGTCGACCTGCGGGTCTACGGAGCGCTGCTCGGCGTCGGCACCGAGCTGTTCACCCGCGCCGGCGTCCATCTGCTCTCCGGCTTCTACGGGCCGTTCGAGCGCGCGCTCCGCGACGGCGGCGCGCAGATCAGCTTCGCCCCCGCCGACTTCCGCCGCTTCGCTCCGCTCTACGAGCGCCAGCGGCCGCGGGTCATGTGCACGGTCGCCTCCGCACCCGACGCCGACGGCTGGTGCTCGCTCGCCCTCCATGCCGGCGGATCTATCGCCGAACTGCACCGCGCCGGAGCCGATCCGGACCGCCTGCTCGTCGTCGAGGCGTCGTCTGGATACCCGCGGACCGCCGGCCTGCCGCCGGAGTACCCGCACCGGATCCACGTCGATCAGGCCGACCTGCTGATCGAGAGCGACATCGAGCCGCTGGAGCTGCCCGCCGCCGAACCCGGTGAGGCCGACCTGGCGATCGCCGCCAACGCGGCCAGGTTCATCGAGTCCGGCTCGACGATCCAGACCGGGATCGGTGCGGTCCCGTCCATCATCGCGACGCTGCTCGCCGGGGGCGAGGCGTCCGATCTCGGCATCCACTCGGAGATGTTCACCGACGGGCTGATGGATCTGCACCGCGCCGGCGCGGTCGCCAACCGCAAGGGGGTCTTCGACGGCGTCTCGGTGTCGACGTTCGCGTTCGGCTCGAAGCGCCTCTACGAGTGGCTCGACGGCAACGACTCGGTCGCCTTCCTGCCGGTCGAGGTCGTCAACTCGCCGGACGTGATCCGCCGCAACCGGCGGATGGTCTCGATCAATGCCGCCCTCGCCGTCGACGTCCACGGTCAGGTCGTCGCCGACACGATCCGCGGCCGCCAGTACTCGGGGATCGGCGGCCACGAGGATTTCGCGGCGGGATCCGGGTTCGAGGTCGAGGACCGCTCGCTCCTCTGCCTGCCGGCGACCGTCGAGATCGACGGCGAGCTGCACTCACGGATCGTGCCCGCCTTCGATCGCGGCGCCGTCATCACCACCCCGCGCCACCAGGTCGACGTGATCGTCACCGAGTTCGGCGCCGCCGAGCTCGAGGGCAAGACCGTCCACCAGCGCGGGGTCGAGCTGGCTCGGATCGCCCACCCGGACTTCCGCGACGAGCTGATCGAGGCCGCCGAGCGGGCCTCGGGCGGCAACTCGCCGCTCGGCTGACGCGAGATTGCAGAAACCGGCCCCAGAGGCCGGTTTCTGCAGCTTCGCGGATCAGGCGAACAGGGCGGCGGCGTCGCGGCCGGAGCGGATCGCGCCCTCCATCAGCGCGCTCATCTCGCCGCCGAGGTGTTCGCCGGCGAAAGCGACGCGGCCGTGCCGGCGGCCGAGCACTTCGACGGCCGCATCCGGCGCCGCCACCGAGTAGGCGGCGCCGACCCACTCGTCGTCGTCCCAGGTCGAGAGGACCGCGCGGCCGGGATCGACGTCGAGATCGGGCCGCAGCGCCGCGAGGCGCGCCGCCCACGGACCCGGTCCCGATTCGACCTCGAGCCCGTTCAGGGCCTGCTCCGATCCGGCGAACGCGGTCACCAGCGGCTGCGAGTGGGCCGGGTCCTCGCCGCTCGCCGTCCACGCCCAGTAGCGATCGGGAACGGCGAGCGTGGCACTGACCGGCGCCGGCCCGGGCAGCGGCAGAAACAGCTTGGCGGCATGCCCGTAGACGATCGCGGCAAGAGCCTCGGCGACCGCCGGATCGACGCCGTTCAACTCGATCCGGGCCGCCACCGACGCCGGGACGGCGACGATGCAGGCGTCGGCCGTGACCTCTCCCGAGCCGGTCGCGACCGTGACCCGTTCCGGCCCGGCGGCGATCGCCCGGACCGGCGTGCCGAGGTGCACGCGCTCGCCGCCGACCGCATCGGCCAGTGCCTCGGCGAGTCGCTGGTTGCCGCCGGCGACGCCGGGCGCCGGCAGGTCGCTGACCCGCGCCAGCAGCGCCAGCTCGGCGGCCGGGACGAGGTCGCCGGCGGCCGCCGCGGAGACCTCGGCGCGGGCGAGGATCGCCTCGCGGGCGCCGGGATCGATCTCGAGCCCGGCGAGCAGGCCGCGCACGCTCTCCCCCGCCCCGGCCCCGGCCGCGAGCGCCGCCTCGATCGCAGCGACGGCGGCCGCCATCGCCGCCGGCGTCACCGCGACGCCGCGGGGCTCGCGCTGCCCGTAGCGCATCCCCTTGTCCCAGAGGCCGAGGTCGAACCGCTCGACCAGGGCGAGGGTCTCGGTGCAGCCGGGCAGGATGAACTCGGCGCCCATCTCGACGACGGCGCCGTTGTCCAGCCGCGGCGAGTGGACCCGGCCGCCGACGCGGTCGCGAGCCTCGAGGACGACCGGCTCGTGACCCGCCGCCGCGAGCGCCTCGGCCCCGGCGAGCCCCGCGAGCCCGGCGCCGACGACGGCTACGCGCACTCGCTCACCGCAGCACCAGGCAGTTCTCGGGATGCCAGCCGAGCCGGACGGTCATGCCCGGCTCCCAGCGGTCGTCGGCACTCGCCCTGTAGGTCGCCTGCTCGAGCGCAACCAGGCGCCCGCCGCCACCCAGGGAGACCGTGATCTGCGTGCTCACCCCCAGGTAGACGCGGCTCTCGACGGTGCCCTCGAGGCTGACCATGTCGTCCTCGATGTCGTCGTCGACGGCGATCTTCTCCGGGCGAACCGAGATCTGCACCGTGTCGCCACGCCCGCAATCGCTCGGGATCGGCGCCTGGAGGACCGCCCCGGAGGCGATTCGGACGCTGCTCCCATCCTCCACGGTTCCCTCGATCAGGTTCGAGATTCCGATGAATCCGGCGACGAACTCGCCGCCCGGGTGCTCATAGACATCCTCGGGCTCACCACACTGCCTGACCTCCCCGGCATCCATGACAGCGATCCGATCCGACATCGAGAGGGCCTCCTCCTGATCGTGCGTCACGTAGACGAACGTGATCCCAACCTCGCGCTGGATCAGTTTGAGCTCGACCTGCATCTGCTTGCGCAGCTTCAGATCGAGCGCTCCGAGCGGCTCATCCAGGAGCAATACCGACGGGCGATTGACCAGGGCCCGAGCGAGCGCCACCCGCTGCTTCTGCCCGCCGGAGAGCTCGCGCGGCTTTGCGTCCGAGCGACTCGGCAGCTGGACGAGGTCGAGCGCCTCCTCGACCCTGGTGCGAATCTCGTCCTTGCCGACCTTGCGGCGCTTCAGGCCGAATGCGACGTTCTCGAAGACGTCGAGGTTCTCGAACAAGGCATAGCTCTGAAACACGGTGTTGACGTTGCGGCGGTAGGGGGGAACGTCGCCGACCGGATCGCCGTCCAGATAGATCGAGCCCTCGGTCGGCTGCTCGAATCCGGCCACCATCCGCAGCGTCGTCGTCTTGCCGCAGCCCGAGGGTCCCAGCATCGAGAAGAACTCGCCCTTGCGGATCGTCAGCTCCATCTCCTTGACCGCCGTCATCTCGCCGAAGCGCTTGCTCACGTGGTCGAAGCGGATCGCCTCACCGTTCTCGTTCATACAGCGTCCTTTCCAATCAGCACGGTTTGGCCCCTTCGGCCGAGGATTCGCGGCAGGGCAAGCGCCAATGCGATCGTGCTGACCGAGACGAGCATCATCAGCGTCCCGATCGCGTTGATCGTCGGCGTCACCCCGAAGCGGATCGACGAGTAGATCCGCACGGGCAGCGGCTGGACTTCCTCGCCGGTGGTGAAGAAGGAGAGCACGAAGTCGTCGAAGCTGAGCGCGAACGTGAGCAGGCCGGCCGCAAGGATCGCCGGCCATAGGGCGGGCAGAACGACGAGTCTCATCGTCTGCATTCGCGTCGCCCCGAGGTCCATCGCAGCCTCCTCGACCTCGCGGTTGAGCGCCGCGAGCCGGCCGCGGACGATCACCGTCACGTAGGAGATCGAGAACGTGATGTGGGCGAGGATCACGGTCGTCAGCGAGAGCCGCAGGCCGATCTGGGTGAACAGCAGCAGCGCGGTGACGCCGGCGACGATCTCCGGAACCACGAGCGGTACCAGCATCATCACGTTGGTGACCGGACTGAGCCGGTTCCGGGAGCGAACCAGGCCGAAGGCCAGCAGGGAGCCGAGCACGGTCGCGATGATCATCGTGACCAGCGCTATCTCGAGGCTGGCGACCAGCGACTCACGGAGCTGCTGGTCGCCGAAGAAGTCCGAATACCACTGCGTGCTGAAGCCCTCGAAGTTCTGCAGCGACTTGCCGGAGTTGAAAGAGAAGAGGATCACGATCGCGATCGGGGCGAACGTCCAGATCAGAAACAGGCCCATCAGCACGCGCAGGAAGCGCGGACGGTCGAAATCCTTGTGCGGCTTCCCGCCCGGCTCGCCCCTCCGAGCCCCCGCCACGGCAGGGAATGAGCTCATGCCCGTGCCTCCTCTGATGCGCGGCCGGCCGACCGCAGATAGAAGACCATGAAGATCAGCAGGAATGCCATCAGGACCGTCGTCAAGGCGGCTCCGAACGGATAGTTGTTGGCCTCGAAGAACTGCTGCTGGATCAGGTTGCCGACCATGTAGGTGTCCGGTCCGCCGAGCAGCTGAGCACTTACGAAGTCCCCGACCGCGGGCAGGAACACCAGCACCCCTCCGGCGAGGACACCCTGGAAGGTGGCGGGCAGGGTGACGTGGCGGAAGGTCTGCCAGCCGTTCGCGTAGAGATCCTTGCCGGCCTCGATCAGCGATGGGTCCATGCGGTCGAGCGCCGCGTAGACGGGGAGGATCATGAAGGCCATGTATCCGTAGACGAGCCCCCCGACCACCGCGAACGGGGTGTTCAGGAACCGGACGCCGTCGGTCGTCAGGCCGATGTCCTTGAGCATGCCGTTGACGAGACCCTCGTCGGAGAGGATCGCGACCCATGCGTAGACGCGGATCAGGTAGTTGACGAGGAACGGCAGCACGACCAGCGCCACCAGCAGGTACTTGTACTTGCCGCCGAAGCGGGCGATGAAGTACGCGATCGGGTAGCCGATCAGCAGGCAAAGGGTCACCGTCGCCGCCGCGTACCCGACCGAGCGCAGCAGCACGGGAACGAACAACGGGTCGAAGACCTGGCTGTAGTTCTCGGGGTGCCACCCGTAGACGGCGTTGCCGAGATCGTCGGTCACCCCGAACGAGATCGCGAGCGTGATCCCGAGCGGGATCAGGAACAGCAGGACGAGCCACATCCCGCCCGGGAGCAGCGTCAGGCTTGCGAAGCGTCGCTCGCTCAACGGTTCGCTCGCCTTCGGGCCGTCGCGTTCACCGGCGGTTCAGCCCGCCTTGATCTCGATCCAGGTTCGATCCCATGCCGCTCTCTCGGCGCCCTCTAGGTTGGCGAACTGCTGGCCCTTCTCGAGGTCGTCGACGGTCACCTGCAGCTCCGGCTCGCCGTCGGTGAGCTTCGCGTACGGCTTGGTGGCACTGTCGGTCGGCATCGGATACCCGGTCCAGGTGCAGTTCTGCGCGGAGTTCTCGAGCATGAAGTCGATGAACTTCAGCGCCGTTCCGGGGTGCTGGGAGTTCGTCGGAATCGCGAAGACGTCGCTCCCGACCGGCCAGCCCTCCTTGTTCTTCTGGAACTGGATCGTGCTCGGATCGTCGACCCGGTAGCGAATGTTGATCACGTCGCCGTTCCAGAGGTGCTGGATCCAGGCGTTTCCCGACGACATGTTCGTGATCGTGTCGGTGCTGAAGCCACGCAGGTCGGGCTTCAGCCCGACGACGTAGTCCTTCGACTTGCTGAGCTGATCCGACTCGGAGGCATTCAGCTCGTAGCCGTTGACCAGATTCGCCATGCCGATGACCTCCTGGAAGTCATCGAGGAGGAACGAGCGGCCGTCGGCCTGCGGGTTGGTGATGTCCCGCCACGAGCCGTTCATCGTGTCGATCTTGTCGGCGCGGTATCCGAGCCCGGTCAGGTACAGCGAGTAGGGCACGGTGTGCTCGGAGCCCGGGTCGTACCAGGGGTCGTCGAAGAACGGGTAGACGTCGCTGATCGCCGAGAGCTTGTCGCGCGGAATCTTGAGGAGCTGATTCCCCTTGATCAGCTTGTCCGCGAACTCCGCGCTCGGGAAGATCAGGTCGTAGCGGTTCCCGGAGCCGAGCTTCGCCATCATCGCCGGCATCGAGTCGTAATAGGACTCGCGCACCTGGACGCCGTACTTCTTCTCGAACGCCTTGACCAGGGACGGATCGACGTACTGCGCGTAGTTGAAGTAGACGAGGTCGCCGTCGATCTTCGGTTCGATCGCACGCTCGGTCGCCGACTCGCTGACCGTGCCGCCGCCGTTGCCCACCCCGCACGCACTGAGGCTCGCCGCCAGCGCGAAGCCGCCGCCGACCTTGAGCGCATCGCGCCTCGACATCCGGTCCGCCAGCCAAAGCCGATCGGTGTTCCTGCCCGTCATCTGGTTCCTCCTTCGGCGAGCAGCTCGTGCCCGCGTTCGACCGTTTCATCATCAAGCTCGGGAAGCCCGGCGCCGAGCAGGCGGCCGGCGGCGTCGAGCGAGAGCTCGCGCATCCGCTGCGGTCCGACCTGGCGGTCGTTCAGAGTCGCCTGCAGGGCCAGCCCGTCGAGCAGCGAGGCGAGCAGCAGCGCCACCTCATCGGGGTCACGGGCGCTGCTGAACTCGCCGTCGGCCTGGCCCCGGCGGACATGCAGGGCGATCTCGTCGCGCCAGCGGTCGTCGAGGCGTTGGCGCGTCTCGCGGGCCTCCTCGTCGCGCAGGGCGCGCGTCCAGAGCTCCATCCACAGCGTCCAGTCGTACTCGTCCGCCGACGCCTCGAGCAGCAGCCGCAGCCGCTCCCCCGGGGTCTCGCGACGCTCGAGCCGCTCGGTCAGCGACTCGTAGAAGCGATCCTCCGACGACGCCAGCGCCTCGTTGAGCAGCTGCTCGCGGTCGTCGAACCAGTAGAGCACCGCGGCCGGGCTCGTCCCGGCCCGTTCGGCGACGTCGGCGATCCGGGTCGCGGCCATGCCGCGCTCGGTGATCACGGCCGCCGCCGCCGCCAGGATCTGCGGCTTGCGGATGTGCTCCATGTTCGGTCGAGGGCTCATCGCTCCTCGCGTCCGCCTCTCCTCGGAAAGCTGAACCGTCGTTCAACCTATCCGCCGCCCCTCCGTCGTGCAAGCGACAACCGGCGCCGGCGTTCAACCGAGCAGGCCGGGATCGATCCCGAGCGGCTCGGCGAGGACCCGGGCGACCAGTGCCCGCGCCGCCTCGACGTCCATGCCCGGGTCGCCGAGCAGGGCCCGGACCCCGGTCCCGTCGAGCAGGGCGACGGCGAGGTTGGCGGTCGCCTCGACGTCGACGCCGGCCTCGAACTCGCCGCTGTCGACCCCGGTGGCGATCACCTCGGTCATCCATTGCCGGTAGCGCTCGTACATCCGCGCCGCGACCGGCCGCAGGTCGGGCTCGCGGACGGCGCGCAGCCAGAGCTCGACCCAGAGCACCCATTCGCGCTCCTGGCCACCCGGATAGGGCAGGCTCTCGCGGATCGCCGTCGCGAGGCCGTCGACGGCGTTGCCGGGGCCGGCGCCGACATCCTCGCCGAACCGCTCGTCGCCGGCCTGCTCGAAGGAGTGGATCAGCGCCTGCTCGAGCAGCTCCTCGCGGGTCGAGAAGTAGTGGTGGACGAGCGATGTCGAGGCCCCGGCCCGCTGCGCGACCCGGGCGATCCGGACCTCGTCGATCCCGTCCTCGGCGATCAACTCGCAGGCGGCCTCGAGGATACGATCGGCTGTCTCGGAGCTCACGGACCGAGCCTAACCGGCGCGGTGGTGGGATCGGCGGCACACCGGGCCGCGAAAGCGACGAACGGAGGATCGAAATGGGCTATCGGGTGCTGACGGCCGACGAGGCGTTCTGGCGCCGCTCGAACCAGATGGGCGTGCTCAACACCGACCTCGCCAAGCAGCTCGGCGCGACGCCGCTGGGGGCGCGACTGTGGCGGATCGAACCCGGTCAGGCCTCGACGCGGCACCGCCACATCGAGACGACCGAGCTCTACCTGCTGCTCGAGGGAACCGGGCGGATCCGCGTTGACGGCGAGCTGCTGACGCTGGGACCGATGAGCGCCCTGCTGGTCGAGCCCGAGTCCGTACGCCAGCCCTTCAACGACACCGACGCAGATCAGCTCTGGCTCGTCGTCGGTGCGCCGCCCGAAGCCGCCAACACCCTCGAGATGAGCGAGGAGACGCTGCGCACCCTCTACCCCGACGGCCCGAAGGCGATGCCGCCCGAGCTCGAGTAGCCGCGCTCAGCCGTCGGCGAGGACGGCGGCGGCGGCGTTGCGCCCGTTCGTGGCGATGACGCTGCCGCCGGGATGGGTGGCGGCGCCGCAGAGGTAGAAGCCCGGGATCGGCGTCCGCGAGGCGAGGCGGTTCTCCCACATCTGCTCCGGCAGGACGGACCCCTGGAAGATCTGGCCGCCGGTCAGGCCGATCCGCGACTCGATGTCGGGCGGACCGAGCACCTCGTAGTCGATCAGCCGGTCCTCGATCCCCGGCGCGAAGCGGTCGATCAGGTCGATGAACTGGCGGGCGACCTCGTCGCGGCGCGAATCCCAGTCACCGTGCGACATCTCATAGGGCGCGTACTGGCCGAACACGGTCATCGAATGCTTACCTGCGGGCGCCGGGCTGGGGTCGAAGCCGGTCTGCGTGTAGACCTCCGCGAAACCGACCGCGGGCTCGCCGGCGACGCAGCTCTCGAAGGCCGCCTGCGCGGAGTCGATCCCGTCGGTCAGCTCGATCATCGCCCGCGCCGGCCAGGTCTCGCCGGCGGCGGCGGTCCAGTTCGGCAGCTCGTCGAGCGCGGCGTTGAACTTGACGACCGGGCTGCGCACGTCCCAGCGCTCGAGCCGCTCGCGGAAGCCGCGGTCGTGGGAGTCGATCGCCTCGGCGCCGATCAGCCTCAGCGCCACCTTCGGGTCTGCGTTGGAGATCACGGTGCCGGCGCGGATCAGCGTCCCGTCCTCGAGCTCGACCCCCGTGCCGGGCACGATCGATGCGACCGCGACGCCGCAGGCGAGCGCCGCCCCGGCCTCGCGGGCGGCGTCGGCGATCGCGAACGAGACCATCCCCATGCCGCCCTCGACGTAGGCCCAGTTCGAGCCGCCGCCGTCGAGGTCGCCCTGGTGGTGCATCAGCTTCACCGAGGCGGTGCCGCGGTCGCGCGGGCCGGCCCAGGTGCCGATCACGCCGCCGCCGAAGAACGCATCGTGGAGCCGCTGATCGCTGAAGTGGTCGTCCATGACCTCGGCGATCGAGGCCTCGAAGACGACGTCGATCATCTCCCGGTTGCCGCCCAGCATCGTCTCGATCTCGGCCCGGGTCGGCGTCTCGCCCTCCCAGGCGTCGCGCTCGCCCTTGCGGAGCAGCTTGCGGATGTCGTCGTAGAGCTTCTGGTGCCTCCAGTAGCCGTCGATGTCGGCCTTGGCGACGCCGATCTCCTCGAGGTTCGCCTGCGTTCGCGCGTCGTCGACGAACTGCCCGAGCGAGCTGCCGTCGGCGAACGGGATCCACAGGTTCGGGTCGGCGATCCACCAGCGCAGGCCGCGGCGACGGAGGTCGAGGTCGCTGATCACCCGCTCGTCGAGCAGCCCGAGCACGTAGGCGCAGGGGCTGACGACGAAGCGCTCGTCGGCGAACGGGCGCTCGAGCGTGCAGGCGCCGCCGAGCCGCTCGCGGCGCTCGAGGACGAGCACCGAGCGGCCCGCCCGGGCCAGGTAGGCGGCGGCGGTGAGGCCGTTGTGGCCGCCGCCGACGACGACGGCGTCCCAGTCGCGGGCGGCCAGCTCGGCGACCGGCGCCGGCAGTCCGACCTCGCCCAGCCGGGCGGCGATCTCGTTCATCTCTCCATCGCGGCGAGCATATTCGCGAGCCATTGCCGCCGCTCCGCGCCCCCGCACCGCGCTTTCCCGCCGAGGTCGAGGAAACCGGTGACAGTTCCCCCTTTCCTCGACCTCGGGGGTTGGGTTGGCGGTTCTCGCCGCCGGCCGGCGCCGGCGGCAGCTTCGTCAGCCGTTCGCGGTCGCTCCGCTCGACCAGGCGCCGGGCAGCTCGGCGCCGCTGTCGGCGAGCACCGCGGCGGCGGCGTTGCGGCCGTTGAGGGCGATCACGCTACCGGCCGGATGGGTGGCGGCGCCGCACAGGTAGAGGCCCTCGACCGGCGTCCGCGCGGTCAGCCGCCCCTCCCACATCTGGTCCGGGGTCACCTCGCCCTGGAAGATGTTGCCGCCGGTCAGGCCGATCCGTGACTCGATGTCGGGCGGGCCGAGCACCTCGTAGTCGCTCAGCACGTCCTCGAAGTCGGGCGCGAAGCGGCCGATCAGGTCGATGAACTGCCGGGCGACGCCGTCGCGTGCGGAATCCCAGTCGCCGTCGGCGATGTCGTAGGGCGCGTACTGGCCGAAGACGCTCATCAGCTGCTTGCCCTCCGGCGCCGGGCTCGGGTCGTAGCCGGTCTGCACGTAGATCTCGCCGAAGCCGACCGCAGGCTCGCCGGCCGCGCAGCGCTCGAACGCCCGCTGGGCGTCCTCCATCGTCCCGCAGACGTCGACGGTGGCCCGGGCCGGCCAGTCCTCGCCCGGCGCTGCGGTCCAGTTCGGCAGACGGTCGAGCGCGGCGTTGAACTTGACGACCGGGCTGCGGATCTTCCAGTTCTCGAGCTTGTCGAGATAGGCGGGGTCGGCGGCGCCGATGGCGTCGGCGCCGACCAGGCGCATCGTCACCTTCGGATCGGCGTTGGAGAGCACGGCGCGGGCGCGGATCAGCGTCCCGTCCTCGAGCTCGACGCCCTCGCCGGGCAGGATCCGGGCGACCGGCGTTCCGCAGGCGAGGACCGCTCCGGCCTCGCTCGCGGCGTCGGCGATCGCGAAGGAGATCATCCCCATGCCGCCCTCGACGTAGCCCCAGACCGGGCCGTTGCCGTCGAGGTCGCCCTGGTAGTGCATGAGCTTGATCGACGCGGTGCCGTGGTCGTAGGGTCCCCCCCAGGTCCCGATCACGCCCTGCCCGAACAGCGCCGTCTTGATCCGTTCGTCGTCGACGTAGCGGTCGAGGACGTCGGCGATCGAGTCCTCGAAGACGAGGTTGATCTTCTCCTCGTCGCCGCCGAGGATCGCCTCGATCTCGGCCCGCGTCGGCGTCTCACCGACCCAGGTGTCGCGCTCGCCCTTGCGGAGCAGCTTGCGGACGTCGTCGAACAGCTCCTCGTAGGCCCAGTAGCCGTCGATGTCCCGCTTCGAGAGCCCGAGCTCCTCGAGGTTCTGCTGGGTGCGGCGATCGTCGAGGAACTGCCCGAAGGAGGTGCCGTCCTCGAACGGAACCCAGAGGTTCGGATCGGCCACCCAATGGCGCAGCCCGCGTCCGCGCAGGCCGAGCTCGTCGATGACCACCTCGTCGAGCAGGCCGACGACGTAGGCGCAGGGGCTGACGACGAAGCGCTCGTCGGCGAACGGGCGCTCGAGCGTGCAGGCGCCGCCGAGCCGCTCGCGGCGCTCGAGGACGAGCACCGAGCGGCCCGCCCGGGCCAGGTAGGCGGCGGCGGTGAGGCCGTTGTGGCCGCCGCCGACGACGACGGCGTCCCAGTCGCGGGCGGCCAGCTCGGCGACCGGCGCCGGCAGTCCGACCTCGCCCAGCCGGGCGGCGATCTCGTTCATCTCTCTCCTCCGTTCCGTCGCCGCCTCAGGCGGCGACCTCGGTGTCGTCCTGCAGGGCCTCGAGGTAGCGCTCGGCGACGAGAGTGTCGAAGGCATGGACGTCAGCCTCGTCGCCGGAGTACCTGCCGGCCGTGTATCCCTTCGTCCGCACGCCTTTCTGAGCCAGCTCGCAGACGTACCAGTCCTGGCGGTTGACGGTATCCCAGAAGTCGACGGCGTCGCTCGCGTCGAAGTCCGGCCGGGCGATCGTCGCCGGCTCGAAGAACCACTCGCAGGTGACCTCGGTGTGGTCGACCGCCCGCGGCCAGAGCGTATGCAGCATCACGTAGTCGGGGTGGAGCGAGACGAGCGCGTTCGGAAACAGCGCGAAGTAGTAGACGGAATGGGCCTCGACGTCGTCGAGGCCGGCGATCGGCGGCCGGTAGCCCGCCTGCCCGGTGCTCATCGTCTCGGCGCCTTCGTTGAGCCGCATCGAGCCGCCGCACCAGCGCCCGATCCCGTGCTGGGAGTCGCCGCTTCGGTAGTCGCTGAGCGCATTCAGCTCCGGGTGGACGCCCGGGCAGTGCAGGCACTCGTTGTAGTTCTCGGCGATCCCCTTCCAGTTGGCGGCGACCTCGTAGGTCGTGCCGCGGGCGCGCTCGAGCGTGCCGAGCCGCCAGTGCTCGAGGAAGCCGAGCAGCTCGCCGACGTGCTCGGCCGGATCCGGCGCCGTGCCGCTGAGGTCGACGAGCAGCAGTCCGCCGGCGACAGCCGAACGGACCTCGATGAGCCCGAAGCAGCTGCGGTCGAAGTTCTCGACGTCGTCCATGTGCGGGGCCGCGACGAGGCTGCCGTCGAGGTCGTAGGACCAGGCGTGGTAGGGGCACTGGATCCGCCTCCGAACCTTGCCCTCCGTCTCCTCGACGAGGCGGGCGCCACGGTGGCGACAGACGTTCAGGAATGCCCGCGGGGTTCCATCGGCGCCGGCGATCGCGAAGACGCTGCTGTCGCCGATCTCGCGCATCAGCCAGCTGCCCGGCTCGGCGACCGCCGAGGCGTGCCCGAAGCAGACCCAGCCGCCGAACAGGTTCTCGATCTCCCAATCGAGAACCGCCGGATCGGCGAAGGCGGCCGGCGGAAGCATCGACGCCCGCTCGACCGATTGCAGGGTTTCCTCGATGGCGTGGCGATCGAGCCGCAGCTCTCCGTTCGTCGCAATCGGCGTGCTCATCGGCGTCTCCTCGTTCGTCGTCTGCAGGCCAAATCCAGGGTCTGATTGACCTTGTAGTCAATCGCACCAAACTATGTTACAGTCCCGGCCAAGTGGAGAGCGGCACCGACCAGACCAGGGCACCTGCCGATGCCGGACTCGAGGAGATTCCCTTCGAGCTCGACGATCGCGCCCGCGACATCCAGGCCCGCGCCCGCGCCTTCACCGAGGAGATCCTCTTCCCGCTCGAGGAGGAGGCGGAGCGCCGCCACGGCCGCCTTCCCGACGACGTCGTCGAGGGCGTCAAGCGTGCCGCCGCCGACGCCGGCCTGACCGGCGGCCTGCACCTCCCCGAGCACGGCGGCCAGGGCTGGTCGCGGCTCGAATGGGCACTGGTCGAGGAGCAGTGGGGACGCAGCACCAACGCGATCCACTGGCACGTCCCGAACGCCTACAACGTCTGGCACCACGCCAGCGAAGAGCAGATCCAGCGCTGGCTGGTCCCGGCCCTGCGCGGCGACGTCCGCGACGCCTACGCGGTCACCGAGCGCGACGCCGGCTCCGACCCGAGCCGGATCGCCACCGTCGCCGAGCCGAACGGCGACGGCTACCGGATCAACGGCGAGAAGTGGTTCGTCACGACCGGCGACGTCGCCGCCGTCTACATCGTCATGGCGAACGTGATCGACGGCGGCGAGAAGCTGCCGACCCTGTTCGTCGTCGATCGCGACACGCCCGGCGTCGAGATCGTCGACGACCCCGCCTTCACCCACTCCTACCCGGACGGTCACCCGACGATCGTCTTCCGCGACGTCGAGGTCGCCGCCGGCGACGCGATCGGCGGCATCGGCGGCGGCGACGAGCTGCAGCGCTCCTGGTTCATGGAGGAGCGGCTCGGAATCGCCGCCCGCTGCGTCGGCGCGATGTGGCGGCTGCTCGACGAGACCGTCGAATGGGCGGCGAGCCGCGAGCAGGGCGGCAGCCGGATCCTCGACTACCAGGGCGTCTCCTTCCCGCTCGCCGACTCCGCCGCCGACGCCGCCGCCGGCCGCCTGCTGACCCTGACCGTCGCCGAGCTCGCCGACCGCGGCGCCGACCTCAAGGTCGTCCACGGCAAGGCCTCGATGGCGAAGCTGTTCACGAGCGAGACGGCCTGGCGCTGCGCCGATCGCTGCGTGCAGGCCTTCGGCGGGCGTGGCTATCTGCGCTCGAACGTCGCCGAGCGCTTCCTCCGCGAGCTTCGCGTCGATCGGATCTGGGAGGGGACGAGCGAGATCCAGCGCCTCGTCGTCGCCCGCGGGCTCGAGCGACGCGGCGTCGAGCGGATGCTGCACTGATCGGGATCGGGTGACGGCGGCAAACGGTCTCTCCCGGCTGCTCGAGCCCCGTTCGATAGCCGTCGTCGGCGCCACCGACCGGCCCGGCTCCTACGGCGAGACGCTGCTCCGCAACCTCGAGAGGCTCGGCTACGACGGCGAGGTCTGGGGTGTGAACCCGCGGCGCGACCGGATCCGCGGGGTGCGCTGCGTGGCAAGCCTCGCCGAGCTGCCGGGCCCGGTCGACGCCGTCGCCGTCGCCGTGCCGGCCGGCGCCGTCCCCGACATCATCGACGACGCCGTCGCGCTCGGCTGCGGCGGCGCGGTGGTCGTATCCGCCGGCTTCGGCGAGGTCGAGTCGGGCCGCGAGCTCGAGGAGCGAACTGGTCGCGACCGCGCGGTCGGCCGGCTTTCCGGTCTGCGGGCCGAACGGCAACGGGATCGTCAACTTCCCCGGCCGCGTCCGGCCTCTGGGGCGATTCGGTTCACCCGCTGCCGACCGGCGGCGTGGCGTTGATCTCGCAGAGCGGCAACGTCGCCGTCAACGCGCTCGGCTCGCGCCGCGGGATCGGCTTCCACACGGTGATCTCGACCGGCAACCAGTCGGTCTGCGACGCCAGCGACTGGCTCGGTGCCGTCAGCGCCGCCGACGGCGTCCGCTCAATCGCGCTGTTCCTCGAATCGGACGGCGACGGCGAGCGCTTCGCCACGGCGCTCGCCGGCTGCGCCGAGCGCGGCATCGGCGTCGTCGTCCTCAAGGTCGGCTCCTCCGCGGCCGGAGCCGGAGCGGCCGCCGCCCACACCGGCTCGCTGGCCGGTGATCAGCGTGTCTTCCGGGCGCTGATCGAGGAGGCCGGAGCGTCCTGGGCCCGCGACCCGCACGAGCTGATCGAGCTAGCTCGGGTCCTCGCCGAGCCGCGCGCCCGCCCCGACCGCAGCGGCGGGCTCGCCTTCCTGACCTGCTCCGGCGGCGACTCGGGTATCGCCGCCGACGAGGCCGACCGGCTCGGCGTCGAGCTGCCGGCGCTCGCCGCAACGACCAGGGAGCGGCTCGCCGAGCTCCTCCCCGAGGCGGCGACGATCGCCAACCCGCTCGATTACACGTCGCAGATCTGGGCCGAGCGCGACCGCCTCGCCGCAATCGTCGCCACGGTCGGCGACGACCCGGCGATCGACCAGATGGTGGTCTTCCACGACACGCCCGTCGACCTCCCCGCCGAGAGCGAGCCGGGCTGGCGGGAGACGCGCCGCGGTCTCGCCGACGGCGCCGAGCGCTCCGCCGCGGCCGGTCTGTTCGCCTCGACCCTTCCCGATCTGATCGGCGAGGAGGTGATCGCCGAGCTGTCGGCCCGCGGCCTGGCCTCGGTCCAGGGCCTGATCACGGCCGTCTACTGCGCCGCCCAGCTGCGCCGTGCGCCAGGCGATCCCGAGCGGCTGCTGGCGATCGCGGCCGCCGCCGCACGGGCGGCGCTCGAACGGCGGCGGCGGCGACTGGCTCGGCGAGGCCGAGGCGAAGCAGCTGGTCGGCGCGGCCGGCGTTCCCGTCCCGGCGCTGCGCGACCGCCGCCGACCGTGACGCGGCCGTGGCCGCCGCGACCGAGCTCGGGCTGCCGGTCGCCGCTGAAGCTCTCCTCGGCCGCGATCCAGCACAAGAGCGACGCCGGCGCCATCGAGCTCGGGCTCGGCTCGACCGCCGAGGTCGCTGCCGCCGCCGACCGGCTGCTCGCCCTACCGGCCGCGCAGGGAGCGGAGCTGCTCATCGAGCGGATGGCGCCGCCCGGCGTCGAGCTGCTCGTCGCCGCCCGCGCCGACGCCGTCGTGCCGGCGCTGGTGATCGGCCTCGGCGGGATCTGGGCGGAGGCGTTCGACGACGTCGCCGTCGTGCCGCTGCCGGCCGCGCCGGAGCGGATCGAGCGCGCCCTGCGCGGGCTCCGCAGCGCCGCGCTGCTGACCGGTGGCCGCGGCGGCGAGCCCGTCGATCTCGCCGCGGTCTGCGACGCAGCCGCCCGCACCGGCGACGCGCTGCTCGACGCCGGCCTCGACCTGATCGAGCTCAACCCGCTGATCGCCGGCCCGGACGGCTGTGTCGCCGTCGACGCGGTCGCCCGCCGCAGCGGCTGACCCCCGCCCCCGCCCCCGCCCGGTCCACATCCCGCCCGCGTCGGCACCCCCGTCCCGCCCGCGTCGGCGCCCCCGCCCCGCGGGCGTCGGCGTCGGCGTCCCGCCCGCGTCGGCGCCCCCGCCCGCGTCGGGTCCGCTTCTCCCGCCCGCGCCCACCCCGCTTCTCGCGCCGAGGTAGAGGAAACCGGCAATGATTCCCCGTTTCCTCGACCTCGGCGGTTGGCTGACTCGACGGCGCTGGGGTCAGCGAGGGATCAGACGGGGGCGCCGGCGCGCAGGTGGTCGGTCGCGTGCTCGAGGCCGTGGCGGAGGATCTCGGTGATCTCCTCGAACAGGGCGAGCGTCGGCGACCAGCGGCGGCGCGATCTGGACGATCGGCTCGGAGCGGTCGTCGAGCCGGCAGATCATCCCGCGCTCGAAGAGGCGGTCGGAGAGGACGTCCTTGAGCAGCCAGTTGGCCTCGGCCTCGGTCAGCGACTCCTTCGTCTCCTGGTCGCGGACGATCTCGATCGCGAAGAAGTGGCCGAGCCCGCGGACGTCGCCGACGATCGGGATGTCCTTGAGCCCCTCGAGCATCGCCCGCGCCTTCGGCTCGTTGGCGAGCACGTTCTCGAAGATCTTCTCGCGCTCGAAGATCTCGATCGCCTTCAGGGCGATCGCCGAGCCGACCGGATGGCCGCCGAACGTGAGCCCGTGCAGGTAGTCGCCGCGGCCGGTCAGGAACGGCTCGGCGACCTTGTCGGAGATCATCACCCCGCCCATCGCGGCGTGCGCCCCGGTCAGCCCCTTGGCGAAGGTGATCAGGTCGGGCGAATACTCGAGCCGCTGGGCGCCGAACCAGGTGCCGAGCCGGCCGAACGCGCAGATCACCTCGTCGGAGACGAGCAGGATCCCGTAGCGGTCGCAGATCTCGCGCAGGCCCTGCCAGTAGCCGGCCGGCGGCACGATCGATCCGCCGGCGTTCTGGACCGGCTCCATGATGATCATCGCGATCGTCTCCGGGCGCTCGAACTCGATCGTCGTCTCGATCTCGTCGAGCAGCGCCCGGGTGAAGGCGGCCTCGTCGTCGCCGGCCGGATGCCGGTAGGCGTTCGTCGAGGAGACGTGCATGGTCGGGATGCCGAGCGGCTCGAAGGCGGTCCGGCAGATCGGGATGCCGGTGAACGACAGCGCCCCCATCGTCACCCCGTGGTAGGCGTCGCGGCGGGCGATCACCTTGCGGCGCTGGGGCTCGCCGTTGGCCTGATGCCACTGGACCGCCAGCTTGTAGGCCGACTCGACGGACTCCGAGCCGCCCGACGTGAAGAAGACCCGCTCGAAGCCGTCGGGCGCGAGCTCGGCAAGCTTGGTGGCGAGCTCGATCGCCGGCGGATGGGCGACGGTCCAGTTGCTCGTGTAGGGCAGCGAGCTCATCTGCGCCGCCGCGGCGGCGCCGATCTCCTCGCCGTGCGAGTGTCCGAGGTTGAGGCAGTAGAGGCCCGACAACCCGTCGATGTAGCGGTTGCCCTTGTCGTCGAAGACGAAGCTGTCCTCGCCGCGGACGATCACGGGGATGTCCTCGGCGGCGGCGGTCATGTCAGAGAAATGCAGCATCAGATGCTGCTTGGCGCGTGTCTGGAGATCTGTCATCGGATCGGAGTTTAGGGGCTCGGAGGGCGATTGTTGACCTTGTAGTCAATTGTACTTTCTGTTAGTTTGCCCGGATGGAAATCACAGGGAGCACCCCCGCGTCCGCGTCCACCTCGAACAACGGACACGGCCCCGCGGCCGGATCCGGTGGCGGCAGCTGGGACGCGATCGTCGTCGGCGGCGGCCACAACGGCCTCACCACCGGCGCCTACCTCGCCAAGGCGGGTCTGCGGACGCTGATCCTCGAGCGGCGCCACATCCTCGGCGGCGCCTGCGTCACCGAGGAGGTCTGGCCCGGCGCCCGCGTCTCGCGCTGCTCCTACGTCGTCTCGATGCTGCAGCCGAAGGTCGTCGCCGACCTCGAGCTGAAGCGCTTCGGCTACGAGGCCTATCCGCTCGATCCCGCCTACGCGGCGATGACCCCGGACGGGCCGATCATCTTCCACGACGACGTCGTCAAGACCCAGGAGTCGATCGCCCGCTTCAGCAAGAAGGACGCCGAGGCCTACGGCAAGTTCGAGGAGCTGCTGTTCATGGCCGCCGACTTCGTGCGGCCGATGATGATCCGCCAGCCCCCCGCCCCCGGCTCGCGCGCCCCGGGCGACATCGCCGGGATCCTCAAGGAGGCGGGCCGGATCGCCGGCATGTCCCAGCGCGACGTCCAGCAGCTGATCCGGATCTTCACGATGTCGGTCGGCGACTGGCTCGACGGCCTCTTCGAGAACGACTACCTGAAGGGCTCGATCGCCTCGACCGGCGTCGTCGGCGTCTGGGCCGGCCCCTACTCGCCCGGCACCGCCTACAACCTCCTCCACCATGCGCTCGGCGAGCTCGACGGCCAGATCGGCTCGTGGGGCCAGGTGATCGGCGGGATGGGCGCGATCAGCGAGGCGATCGCCTCCAGCGCCCGCGCCGCCGGCGCCGAGATCCGGACCGAGGCCGAGGTCGTCAGCATCGATTCCAGCGGCGGCCGGGTGACCGGCGTGACGCTCGCCGACGGCAGCGTCCACCGCGCCCCGATCGTCGCCTCCGGGGCCCACCCGAAGACGACGATCATGGACCTCGCCGGCGCCGACAACTTCCCCGACGACGTCCGCGAGGACATGGCCGCCTACCGGACCCGCGGCGCCTCCGTGAAGATCAACATGGTCCTCTCCGAGGCGCCCGTCTACGAGGGACTCAGCGAGGAGGACTCCCGGCACCTGCTCACCGCCGGCGTCAACTGGTGCCCGTCGCTCGACTACCTCGAGCGGGCCTGGCAGGACGCCGTCCGCGGCGTCCCATCCGAGCATCCCTACGTCGAGATGGAGGTCCCCTCCTCGATCGATCCGACGCTGACCGACGACGGCCGCTGGATCGCGACGATGTTCACCCAGTACGGCCCGACCGAGCACGAGCAGTGGCCGGAGGGCTCCCGCGAGCGCTACGCCGACACCTGCATCGCCAGCATCGGCGAGTACGCGACCAACCTGCCCGGCTCGATCGTCGAGCGCGAGGTGCTGGCGCCGCCGGACCTCGAGGACATCTTCGGCCTCGTCGACGGATCGATCTTCCAGGGCGAGCAGGACATCGCCCAGATGGCGTTCATGCGCCCGACGCCGACGCTCTCCAAGTACGCGACGCCGCTGCACGGCCTCTACCTGTGCGGCGCCGGCACCCACCCCGGCGGCGGCGTGATGGCCGCCTCGGGCCACAACGCCGCCCAGCGGATCCTCAAGGACCGCCGCCGCCAGGCCGGCCTGCGCGGCCGCCTCGGGCGACGCCGCGCGACCGCCTGATCGGCCGGCCCGGGCGGAGCGCAGCGCTACCCTGAACGGGTGCTGCCGCTGGGGATCAGCAATGGCGAGGTGATCATCATCGTCGTGCTCGTCGTCGCGCCGATCGCCGCGATCGCCTTCGCCGGCTCCGGCGCCGTCTACCGCGAGATCGGCAGGGGCACGTTCGCGATGGACCACGACCAGCGGCCCACCGCCGGCGACCTCGGAGCCGCGTTGAGCAGGGCAGCCCGCGAGGCCGAGATCAGGCAGATGCTCGAGGCCAAGGCGTTCCGCCAGATCGAGCGCGGCGAGACGCCGATCGACATCGAGGCCGAGCTCGCCAGGCTGACCGCCCCGGCGACCGTCGAGCTGCGCGCCGATCCGGCCCTGGTCGCCGAGATCCGGCAGCTCGTCGTCGCCCGCAACGAGCGCCGGGCGCGGCAGGGCAAGGACCCGCTCGACGTCGACGCCGAGATCGCCCGCCAGCTCCGCGACCTCGAGGGCCTCGGCCAGTAGCCGGCACCGGGCGAGTCGCGCGGCCGTCGATTCAGGGTATAAACCGCGCGATGGCCGACGTCGGCGACATCTACGAGCTCGACCAGCTCGCCGTCCAGCCCGGCACCTACGTGAACCCGCAGACCGAGGTCGTGATCATCGTCGAGGACTCGGCGGCGGTCGATCAGGAGGTCTTCGAGGAGGAGGGAACCGAGGGCACCGAGTGGGTCCGCGTCTCCGACGAGGTCCCGGTCGACGAGACGCTGCTCGAGGAAGCGCTCGAGGAGTTCCAGAGCAGCCGCCATCCGGTCGCTGCATCGCAGGCCTCGAGCATCGCCGTCGACGACGCCCTCGACGAGGACGACGATCCCGTCCTCGAGCCCGATCCCGACGTCGAGGACGAGGACTGAAGATGGCGATGCCCGAGGCCGGCGCCGAGGCGCCGCGGTTCGAGCTGTCCGATCAGTCCGGCGCGACGGTCTCGCTGGCCGATCTCCGCGGCGGCTGGGTCGTCCTCTACTTCTACCCGCGCGCCGACACGCCCGGCTGCACGACCCAGGCCTGCAGCGTCCGCGACCGCTCCTCCGAATACGCCGACCGCGGCGCCCGAGTCCTCGGCGTCTCGCCCGACGAGGTCGCGGCGATCGCCAAGTTCGACGACAAGTACGACCTCGGCTTCACCCTCCTCGCCGACCCCGATCACTCCGTCGCCGAGGCCTACGGCGCCTGGGTCGAAAAGAGCATGTACGGGAAGAAGTACATGGGCGTACAGCGCTCTACCTTCCTGATCGATCCCGACGGCAGGATCGCCAGGGTCTTCCCGAAGGTCCAGCCGAAGCGGCACGACGACCTCGTGCTCGGCGCCCTCGCCGAGCTCGGCGCCTAGGCGCCGGCGCCCGCCTAGCTGCTCGCCAGAACGTAGGCCAGGAACGACCCGAACAGGGTCGCCCAGCAGACGACCGGCAGCAGCTCGAAGCGGCCGCGGGTGCGAAGGGTGATGTAGGCGAGCGCGCCGCCGGCGAGGCCGAGCGAGGCCGAGACGACGGCGTAGCGGTCGAGCTCCCAGGCGGTCAGCGCCAGGCCGAAGGCGATCGGGATCGTCGACTGGAAGACCATCGCCCCGGTGATGTTGCCGAGGGCGAGGCTGTCCTTGCCCTCGCGGGTCCAGAAGAAGCTGTTGATCTTCTCGGGCAGCTCGGTGGCGAGCGGCGCGAGGATCAGCGACAGCACCAGCGCCTCGACGCCGATCGACTCGGCGACGTGGATCATCTCCTCGACGAACAGGTGGGCGCCGCCGACGATCGCGCCGAGCCCGACCGCAAGCTGCAGCGCGATCAGCCGCGTCGGCGGCTGCTCGCCGTCGCTGCGGTCCATGTAGAGCCGGCCGATCGTCTCCATCTCCTGGACGTCGCCGCCGGACCGCAGCGTCGCCCGCACGTAGAGCACGTAGGCGACGAAGAAGACGACCGCAAGCGGGACGTGGAGGGGATCGGGGAGCACCAGCCCGGCGAGCAGCCCGGCGGCGAAGAAGGCCAGGAAGAAGACGAGGTCGCGGTCGAGGGTCTCGATGTCGGCCTTCAGCGCCAGGCCCTGCCGGCGGCGCCGCTGGAAGACGAACGCCGAGGTCCCGACCAGGGCCATCGCCAGCGTCGCGAGCAGGAACGGAGCGCCGATGATCGCGCCGATGGCGACGTCCTCGGATCCCTTGGACCCGCCGATGATCGCGACGATCGGGATCAGCGTCTCCGGCATCGCCGTGCCGACCGCGGCGAGGATGCTGCCGGTCGCCCCCTGACCGATCTCGAGGCGGTGACCGAGCCACTCGACGGCGTTCGTGAAGACGAGCGCGCCGGCGAGGATCACCGCGAAGCTGACGGCGAGGAGGAATGCGGCGCCCATCGGCAGCTCAGGCCACGAAGAAGGCGATCGCGAACACCGCGTAGACGGCGAGCAGCTGGACGCCCTCGAACCAGGTCGACTCCCCCTCCGAGGCGACGGCGTTGGCGATCAGCGCGGCGAGCAGGATCGCGCCGAGCTCGAAGCCGTTGAAGACGAGCGGCATCGGGCTCGGGCCGAGCAGGAACGACGCGAAGACCAGCACCGGGGCGACGAACAGCGCCACCTGGGCACTCGAACCGATCGCGATGTTGACGGCGAGGTCCATCTTGCCCTTGAAGGCGACCAGCACCGCCACCCAGTGCTCGGCGGCGTTGCCGACGATCGCGACGACGATCGCGCCGATGAAGAACTCGCTGAGCCCGATCGACTGCGACGCCTCGGTGATCGAGCCGACGAGGACCTCCGACATCACCGCGACCGCGACGCCGGCGATCGCGAGCGCCGTCACCGATCTCCGGACCGACCAGCCCCAGGTGTCGTCGACCGGCTCGCCGGCCGGCTCCGCGCCGGCTCCGGCGGAGGGTCCCGCCCGCGGGCCGTCGGGGACCCGCGCCTGCGGGTTGAAGATGTCGCTGTGGGTCTTCAGCGAGAAGAACAGGCCGGCGACGTAACAGAGGATCAGCACCCCGCTGACCGCCAGCGACAGCAGCTCGATCGTCGAGCCGTAGTCGACGAGCTCGGGGCCGACCGAGGGCAGCCCGCGGCCCTCGACGAGCTCGAAGATGGCCGGCATCAGCAGCGCCGCGGCAGCCAGGAACAGCATCGTCGACTGAGTCGAGGCGGCGGTACGGTCGAACTTCTGGACCTGGCCGGGGCGGCCGATCCCGCCGGAGACCATTGCGGCGCCGAGGACGAGCAGCACGTTGCCGATGATCGAGCCGATGATCGACGCCTTGACGACCTCCTGGAGCCCCGCCCCGAGCGCGAACAGGGCGATGATCAGCTCCGGCGCGTTGCCGAAGGTCACGTTGAGCAGCCCGCCGATCCCCGGCCCGGAGCGCTCGGCGAGCTCCTCGGTCGCGCGGCCCATCAGCGCCGCCGTCGGGATGATCCCGATCGCGGCGGTGAAGAAGATGACGCCGGCCGAGGCGCCGAAGACGATCGACGGCGATCGCCAGCGGGATGAACGGGACGAGCAGGTAGGGCCACCCGTCGGGACCGGTCAGGAAGTCCCTGTCGAGCGCCGGTCCGGGGCGGCTCATCCGCCGAGCAGGCTCGCGCAATCTTCGACGGCGGCCGAGCTCTTCGCCTTCGCGACGCAGTCGTAGTACTTCTGCGCGGAGCCCGATGCCTGCGGCGCGGTCGCCGCGCCGCCCGACCCGCCGCCGAGACCGAGGGCGGCGGCACCGCCGGGAATCTGGTTGAGCAGGTCGTCGAACGGCTTCGCGCCGGCGGGAGCCTCGATCGACTGCGCCGCGCCGGGGTCGGCGATCGCGATCGACAGCGTCACGGTGACCTCGCCGGAGCCGCCGCGGGGATCGGCCAGCGTCAGGCCGACGTCGAGCTTGCGCAGCGAGTCGTCGTCGCTGGCGGCGTAGACGTCGATCGTCGCGTCGGTGACGGTGTCCTCGAGACCCTTCAGCGCCGCCGGGTCGAGAACGTCGGCCTGGCCTGTCTGCTGGGCGGCGTCGTTGAGATCGGCGACGAGCTTCGGGACGTCGGCGGAGCCGGAGACGTGGACGACCTCGGTGCCGTCGAGGTCCTCGGTGCCCTCGTTGGTCAGGTCGGTGACCCAGCTCTGCGGATCGATCCCGAACTGCTGCAACGAGCCCTGGTCTCCCTGGCTGTCCTGCTGAGCGGCCGACTTCTCGTAGGCGGTCTTGACGGCCTGAAACGTCGCGTCGCCGAGCTGGTAGTCGTTGCCGGCGAAGCCGACATAGGCGCCGTCGCCGGTGATCGTCAGGCCGCCGTCGAAGTCGAACTTCGACTGGCCGGAATCGATCGAGGCGGTCACGGCGAAGTCGACCGAGGGCAGCTTGGCCGCTGCCGTTCGACTGAAACGGCCCCTTGATCTCGGCAGCGAGGTCGCCCTTCTGGCCGCCCGAGGAGGTCACGTCGAGGCTGATGTCGAGGACGCCGCTGTCGGCGCCCTGGCCACCGCCGAGCGCCTTGTCGAGGACCTCCTGCGGATCGGCGTCGGAGCCGCCGCCACCGCATCCGGGCAGCGCCACGACCGCCGCCAGGACGACGATCAAGAGCAGCGCAAGTGTCGTTCTCGCTCGCAACGAATCGATTGCCCGTCCCGCTTGATCGGGCGCGCTCAGAGTACCCTGGATCGGTGCCGATCGCCGCCGAGAGCGCGCCGGCTCCTCCCGCGGACGATCCTCTACACGGGCAAGGGAGGCGTCGGCAAAACCAGCGTCGCCGCAGCGACGGCCCGTCGCTGTGCCGCCGACGGGCTGCGGACGATCGTCCTCTCCACCGACCCCGCCCACAGCCTCGGCGATTCGCTCGAGCAGCAGCTCGGCCCGCATCCGCGCGAGATCTCGCCGCTGCTCTGGGCGCAGCAGATCGAGGCGCAGGCGGAGATGGAGTCGAACTGGGCGGCGGTCCGCGACTGGCTCGGCAGGATCCTCGCCGACCGCGGCGTGCTCGGCGTCGCCGCCGAGGAGCTCACCGTCCCGCCGGGCATGGACGAGCTGTTCAGCCTGCTGCAGATCCGCGCCCACCACGCCGGCGGCGACTACGACGTGATCGTCGTCGACTGCGCGCCGACCGGCGAGACGCTGCGGCTGCTCTCGTTCCCCGACGTCGCCCGCTGGTGGCTCGACAAGGTGCTGCCCTGGGAGCGCCGCCTGGTCTCGGCGGCGCGGCCGTTCGCGAAGACCTTCCTCGACGTGCCGCTGCCCGGCGACGACGTCTTCGCCGACGTCCAGCGGCTCGTCGGCAACCTGATCGCGATGAACGAGATCCTCCGCGACCGCGAGCACACCTCGATCCGGCTCGTCATGAACCCCGACCGGATGGTGATCCGCGAGGCGCAGCGAACCTTCACCTACCTCAACCTCTACGGCTACCTGACCGACGCCGTGGTCGTCAACCGCGTCTTCCCGGAGGAGGTCTCCGACTCCTACTTCGGCGCCTGGCGCGACCGCCAGCGCGAGCAGATCGAGGCGGTTCGCGAGGGCTTCGCCCCGGTCCCGATGCTGCAGCGCGCGCTACTTCCCCGCCGAGGTCGATCGGCGCGGAGATGCTCGACCGGCTCGGCGCTGAGCTGTTCGCCGGCGACCGGCCGGAGCGGATCATGCACGCCGAGCTCGCCCAGCGGATCAGCTCCGAGAACGGCCGCACCGTGCTCTCGATCCCGGTCCCGTTCGCCGACCGCTCCGAGCTCGACCTCAGCAAGGTCGGCCAGGAGCTGATCGTCCGCGCCGGGCGCGAGAAGCGGACTATCATCCTGCCGACCGCGCTGGCCCGGCTCCGTCCGGCCGGCGCCCGGCTCGAGGCCGGCACGCTCGAGGTGAGCTTCGAAGATGACCGCCCCCGACGAGCAGAGCAGCCCGCCCCCGCGGACGAGCGGCGGGACCGAGATCCCGTTCCGGGATCCACCCCCTCCGGGCGCGACCGGCAGCGGGCCTGACCCGGCAACCGGGGCCGACTGGACGGCGACCCATCCGGCCGACTCCCGCTGCCTCGAGCTCTGCCCGATCTGCCGCGGCGCCGAGATCCTCCGCGGCGCCGCCGGGCCGGAGCTGCGCGGGCAGCTCGACGACGTCGGCCGCGAGGCGCTGCTGACGCTGCGCTCGCTCGTCGACCACTACCTCGAGCGGCTCGACCAGCGGCCCGGCGGCGACGGCCGGGTCGAGCACATCCCGATCGACTGACGGCGGCCGTCAGCCCTCGCCGGCGCTGAGCAGCTCGGCGAGCAGCTTGCGGTCGTGCTCGTAGTCGAGCCGAGCGGCCGCCGCGGCCGGCGGCAGCCACTCGAGCACGTCGACCTCCTCGTTCGGCTCGAACTCGCCGTCGCGCGGCTGACATCACCCAGTAGCGGACCAGCTTCAGCCGGCCCTTGCGGTCGTGGTAGCTGACCGGCGACAGCTCGTCGCCGAGCTCGCAGCGCATCCCGGTCTCCTCCTCGACCTCGCGGAGAGCGCCCGCCTCGAAGCTCTCGCCGGGCTCGAGCTTGCCCTTCGGCAGCGACCAGTCGTCGTAACGGGGCCGGTGGACGACGACGACCTCGATCCCGCCGGCGCGCGGCGCGGACGACGACGCCGCCACCCGCCCGCACCTGCTCGCCGGATCGTTTCATCGGGCCGCAGCCTAATTGCTGCACGGCCATAGACTCGGGCCGTGAGCATCTCCGCCGACGTCGGCACCGAACTCGCGGTCCGCCTCGAGGGCGTCACGAAGACGTACGGAAAGGGCGAGCTGGCGATCGCCGCCCTCGCCGACGTCGACCTCGAGATCGATGCCGAGGAGTTCGTCGTGCTGCTCGGGCCGAGCGGGTCGGGAAAGACGACGCTGCTCAACGTCGTCGGCGGGATCGAGCCGGCGACGTCGGGGTCGATCGTCGTCGGCGGTCGCGACGTCGGCGCCCTCGACGAGGAGGGCCGGACGCGGTTCCGCCGCGAGACCGTCGGCTTCATCTTCCAGTTCTTCAACCTGATCCCGACCCTGACCGCGCTCGAGAACGTGCAGCTGATCGCCGAGCTCGCCGGCGCCGAGGGACGCGCCGAGGAGATGCTCGACCGGGTCGGGCTCGGCGATCGCTTCGATCACTTCCCCGCCCAGCTCTCCGGCGGCGAGCAGCAGCGCGTCGCGGTCGCCCGGGCGCTGGCCGGCGGACCGCGGATCCTGCTCGGCGACGAGCCGACCGGCGCCCTCGACCTCGAGACCGGCCGGGTCGTGCTGGCGCTGCTCCACGCCGTCAGCCGCGAGCTCGACCAGACGGTGCTGCTGGTCACCCACAACGCCGCGATCGCGCGGATGGCCGACCGGGTGCTGCGGATGCGCGACGGCAGGATCGTCGCCGACGACCGCAACCCGGAGCCGCTGGAGGCTGAACAGCTCGAGTGGTGAGCGGGCCGCCGTCCATCCGCCGACGCCACCGCGGGGCGGTGACCCGGTGAGGACGCTGCGGACGAAGCTGCGCCGGGACCTGCGCCGCCAGCGAACCCAGTTCGGGGCGATCGTCGTGACGATCTTCCTCGGCGTCACCCTGTTCGGCGCCAGCTACGACGCCTATCGCAACCTCGACGCCTCCTACCGCCAGGCCTACGAGAAGTACCGGCTCGCCAACCTGACCGTCGACGGCGGTGACGTGGCGCAGATCGCCCGGCAGGCGCGCTCCGCGCCGGGGGTGGAGTCGGTCGCGACCCGGACCGAGGCCGACGTTCCGCTGCATGTCGGCGCCACCGAGCTGCTCGGCCGCGTCGTCGGGTTGCCGGCCACGGGCCGCCCGGCGGTCGACCGGGTCGAGATCGAGCAGGGCCGTTACCTCGATCCGGGTCGACCCCGCGCGGTCCTGGTCGAACAGCACATGGCCGACCACTTCGGCCTCGCGCCCGGCGACGAGCTGCGGGCGCTGCGGCCCGGCGGCAGGCCGATCGCGGTGACGGTGGTCGGGGATCGTCGCCTCGCCCGAGTACTTCTGGCCGGCCCGCAGCCGCCAGGACATCCTCCCGGCGCCCGACGACTTCGGCGTCATCTTCGCCGCCGAGCGACTGGCGCGGAAGCTGGCCGGCAGCGACGGTCCCAACCAGGCGCTCGTCTACTTCGACGGTGGCGGCGAGAACGCGGCGCTGACCGCGCGGCTGACGAAGGCGGCGGATCGGGCCGGGGCCGCGGACGTGACGACGCGCGCCCAGCAGCCTTCCAACAGCGCCCTGCAGGAGGACGTCAAGGGCTTCGAGGAGCTGGCGGTGCTGTTCCCGCTGCTGTTTCTGACCGCCGCGGCGCTGGCGACGAGCGTGCTGATGCGGCGGCTGGTCATCGCCCAGCGGCCGATCATCGGGATGCTCCGCGCCGCCGGCTACGGCCGCGGCCAGATCGTCCGTCACTACCTGGCCTTCGGCGTCATCTGCGGGCTCGGCGGAGCGCTGGCGGGCGCGGTCGCCGGGGCGCTGCTCGCCGGCGCCGTGACGAAGGTCTACACGCAGGAGCTCTCGATCCCGGTCTCGCTGGCGGAGCTGCACCCGACGACGCCGCTGATCGGCCTCGCGTTCGGGCTGTTGACCGGGCTGCTGGCCGCCGGAGCGCCGGCGCTGGCGGCGGCGCGGACGCCGCCGGCCGAGGCGATGCGCCGGTTCGCTCCGGTCGGCGGCGGGCGCCGGAGCCTGATCGAGCGCGTCGTCCCGCCGCTCGGCCGGCTGCCGGTCCGCTGGCGGATGACGCTGCGCTCGATCGGCCGCAACCGGCGGCGGACGCTCTCGACGGCGACCGGCGTGGCGCTGGCGCTGGTGCTGATCCTCGTCTCCTGGGGAATGGTCGACACCGCCCAGATCCTCGTCGACCGGCAGTTCGAGCAGATCGAGCGCCAGGACGCCCAGCTCCGCCTCGACGGCCCGGCCTCGAAGGCGGAGCTGCGCCGGATCGCGGCGACGAGGGGCGTCGCCGCGGTCGAGCCGGCGCTCGAGACCCCGGCGTCGCTGACCGCGAACGGCCGCCGCTACCAGACGGCGCTGATCGGGCTCGAGCGCGATACGCGGATGCACGAGTTCCTCACCGCCGGCGGCGGCACCACCAGCCTGCCCGCGGCCGGGCTGCTCGCCGGTCAGGCGCTGCGCGGCGAGCTCGGCATCGGTGCCGGCGATCCGGTCCGGGTCAGCGTCCCGGGGACGCCGCTGCAGGCCCGCGCCCCGGTCGAGGGCTTCCTCGCCGAGCCGCTCGGGACCTACGTCTACGCGTCCCTGGAGGCGATCCGCGCGCTCGCCGGGCCGCGGGCCGGTGCCGGCAACTCGGCGCTCGTCACCTTCGACCCGGGCACCGACCGGGAGCGGATGCGACGACGCCTCAGCGGCCTGCCCGGAGTCGTCGCCTACGAGGACTCGCAGGCGCTGCTCGCGACCGCCGACCAGTACCTCGGCCTCTACTACGCGTTCATCGGCGTGATGCTCGTCTTCGGCGGCGCGATGGCGTTCGCGCTGCTGTTCAACTCGATGAACGCGAACATCGCCGAGCGCTCGGTCGAGGTCGCCACCCTGCGGGCGGCGGGGACGCCGTACCGGACGATCGCGCGGATGATCACCGCCGAGAACGTGATCGTGACCCTGCTCGGCATCCTCCCCGGCCTGCTCGGCGGCTACGCGGTTGCGAGCCTGTTCCTCGGCTCCTTCTCCAGCGACCAGTTCAGCTTCGACCTCGAGATGCGGACCTCGACCCTGGTCCTCTCGGCCGTCGCGATCCTGATCGTCGCCCTGCTCTCGCAGATACCCGGGCTGCGGGCGGTCCGCAGGATCGACATCGCCGCGATCGTCCGCGAGCGGGCCGCCTGACGGCCGGCTCAGTCGCCGATCAGCCCGAGCCGCCGGGCCCGCTCCCGCGCCCGCTCGACGATCTCCGCCTCGCCGGCGACGGCGCCGCCCCGCATCAGCACCCGCCCGGCGACGATCGTCGTGTCGACCACCGACCCCGACGAGGCGTAGACGAGCCCCGCCTCGAGCGAGCCGATGCCGAGCTGATGGCCGTCGGTGCGGACGAGCAGCAGGTCGGCGGGCCGCCCGACCTCGACCGGCGTGCCGCCGAGCAGCGGCGCCCGGGCGCCGCTGGCGATCGCCAGCGTCTCGGCCGCCGGGCTCGCGGCGGCGTCGGCGGCGAGGTGCTTCTGGCCGAGCGCCAGGTGCTTGGCGTCGGCGAGCAGGTCGAGCGAGTTGTTCGAGCCGGCGCCGTCGGTGCCGAGGCCGACCGGCAGGCCGTGCCGCTGCGCCGCCGGCAGATCGAAGATCCGGCCGACCGCGAGCTTCATGTTGGCGACCGGATTCGTCACCACCGTCGCCCCCGACGCGGCGATCAGCTCGCGCTCGCCCTCCTCGAGCCAGACGGCGTGGGCGAGCAGCGTCCGCGGGCCGAGCAGGCCGACCCGGTCGAGCAGCTCGATCGGCCGGATCCCGTGCGCGGCGACGCAGTCGTCGACCTCCCGCTCGGTCTCGGAAGCGTGGATCTGGACCGGGATGCCGAGCCGCTCCGACTCCGCCGCGATCCACTCCAGCGACTGCGGCGAGACGGTGTAGATCGCGTGCGGCGCCAGCGACGGCGCCGTCAGCGGGCCCGCCGTTCGCGGCGATCTCGTCGAGGCCGTCGCCGGCGACCCGCTGCAGCTCGTCGAGCCGGGCCGGGTCGCAGCCGTCGAACAGCGGCGGGCCGATCGTCGCCCGGACCCCGGCGTCGCTGACCGCCCGCGCGACCGCGCCCGGCCGCCAGTACATGTCCCAGAACCGCACCGTGCCGGTCCGGATCATCTCCACGCAGGCCAGCCGGGTGCCCCAGTAGACGTCGTCGTCGTCGAGCTTCGCCTCGACCGGCCAGATGTGCCGCTCGAGCCACTCCATCAGCGGCAGGTCGTCGGCATAGCCGCGGAACAGGGTCATCGCCGCGTGGGTGTGGCCGTTGACCAGGCCGGACACGATCGCGGTGCCGCTGCCGTCGATCCGCTCGTCGCCGGGCGCGGCGGCGACGGCGGCGCCGAGGGCGGCGATCCGGCCGTCCTCGATGCGCAGGCCGACCGCCTCGCCGTCCAGGGTCGCGCCCTCGATCGCGAGCGTCACTCGCCCACCCCCCGTCGCTCGAGCTCGGCGCCGACGAGCTCGAGCGCCGCCGTCAGCCGCGCCCGGTTCTCGTCCTTGCCGGCCTCGAACTCGGCGATCGAGAGCGGCTCCGCGGCGACGCCGTTGGCGAGGTTGTCGACGACGCAGACGGCCGCGTAGGCGATCCCCGCCTCGCGGGCGATGATGCACTCGGCGGCGATCGTCATCCCGATCACGTCGGCGTGGGCGGCGATCAGCCGGATCTCCGCCGCCGTCTCGAACCGCGGCCCGATCGCCTGCCAGTAGACGCCGCCGTCGAGCAGCTCCGGCGCGGCGACCCGGCGCCACGTCTCCAGCACCGTCCGCCGCCATTCGCCGTCGAACCCCGGCACCTGCTCGCCGCCGTGCTGGTCGTCGAGCGAGAGGCCGAGGTGGAGGGCGATGAAGTCGTCCGGGCAGAGGAAGGTGCCGACGCCGAGCTCGGCGCGCAGCCCTCCGACCGAGCCGATCGCCAGCGCCCGATCGCAGCCGAGCTCGGCCAGGGCGGCGAAGTTGCGGGGATGGTCGATCCGGGCGGCGGTCGTGTAACGGTCGAAGCCGTGCCGCTGCAGCAGCACCTGCTCGCCGCGCTCGTAGACGCGGACGACCCCGTCGACGGTGGCGACGTCGCGCGGCTCGAATCCGGCCGCGGGATCGCTGCCGAGGATCGAGTGCCCGCCGATCAGCGCCAGCCTTCCCATCCACTGATCCTATTCGCCGCGCTCGAAGGCTTCGAGGCGGCGCAGCATCTCCCCGGCGGTGACGCTGCTCGCCCCCGCCGCCTTGACCGAGTTGCGAAGCCGCCGGTCGCTCGTCGCGACGACGATCGTGCCCGGCTCGGCGTCGGCGCGGAGCCGGGCGAGGATCTCGCGGTCGGCGGCGTCGGGGCCGCCCGGCGCGAAGCCGACCGCTGCACTGCTCGCGGCGGCGGCGACGCGGCGATGCGGCCGTCCGTCGAAGACGACGGTCAGCTCGATCGCCTCGGCGGCGGCGAGCGCGTCGAGCCGCCTCGTCAGCGCCGCCATCGCCGCCGGCCGGTCGCGCCACCAGCCGTTGGGGCGGGAGCCGAGCACGTTCATGCCGTCGACGATCAGCCGTTCCACCGGCCGACCGTAGCGCTCGCCGGCCCGCTCAGGCGGCGAGCGCGGCGGCGGCGGCGATCGGATCCTCGGCCAGCACCGCCGCCCCGAGCCGGTCGGCGATCGCAGCGCCGGCGCCGGGGCCGGCGAGCAGCAGCCGAGCACGCCCGGCGAGCGCCGCCAGCTCGCCGGCGACGTCGGCGAGCAGTTGCTCGCTCATCGCCGCGACGACGATCGCGTCCGGGTCGACCTCCTCGGCGCAGACGGCGATCGTCTCGATCGGCGTGTCGGCGCCGAGGAAGGTGACCCGCCAGCCGAGCCCGCGCAGGGCGACGCCGAAGCCGACGAGGCCGAGGTCGTGGTATTCGCCGGGAGGGCAGGCGAGCAGCGCCAGCCGGCCGCTGCCGCCGCCCCAGCCGCGGGCGAGCCCGAGCATCCGCCCGCGCAGGACGTTGCTGGCGAAGTGCTCCTGGCCGACCGTGACCTCGCCGCTCGACCAGCCCTCGCCGAGCCGGCGCAGGATCGGCAGGGCGATCTCGGCGACGAAGGCGTCGGCGCTGAGCGCCGCCAGCGAGCGGTCGATGATTCGCTCGGCGCCGTCGTTGTCGAAGCGCAGCAGCGCCGCCAGCAGCTCGTCGCGCAGCCGCGGCGCCGTCGCCGCCTCCTGCCCGGCCGCCGCGCCGCTCGCCTTCCCGCCGTCGCTGCGGACGCGCCCGGCCGCCTCGGCCGGCGCCAGCCCGCGGCCGATCAGCGCGACCATCGAGCGCAGACGGCGTTCGTCGGCGGCCGTGTAGAGCCGGTAGCCGGAGGGCCCACGCTGCGGCTCGACGACCCCATAGCGGCGCTCCCAGGCGCGCAGCGTCGCAGTCGGCACCCCCGCTCGCCGCGCCAGCTCGCCGATCCGGATCAGCGATTGCTCGCCGCCGGGAGCTTCCGGGCCGCCGCGATCGTCGCGATCGGCCCCGTCGACGCGATCATCTCCACTATTTGGACGAACCTTTGACATACCTTGAACATAGCTGCTACGGTGGACGGAGTCAATGAACGACCTGCCGAACACCAGCACCGCCGCCTCCGCAGTCGATTGGCTGCTCGACCGGACCGTCCTGCCCGGCTTCAGCTCGATCGGCTACCGGCTCCGCGGACTCGCCGACTCCTCCCCCGATCCCGACGGCCGGCTGCGCGGCCGCGACGTCGTCGTCACCGGCGCCAACTCGGGGATCGGCGCCGCCGCGACCGAGCAGCTCGCCCGTCTCGGCGCCCGCGTCCACATGGTCGTCCGCAATCCCGAGCGCGGCGAGGATGCCCGCGCCCGGATCAGCGAGGCGACCGGCAACGACGATCTCCACCTGCACCGCTGCGACCTCTCCGACCTCGACTCGGTTCGTGCGCTCGCCGCCGAGCTGTCGGCGGAGCTGCCCGGCGGCATCGCCGCGCTCGTCCACAACGCCGGCGTCCTCACCCAGCAGCGCGACGCCAGCGTCGACGGCTACGAGCTGACGCTCGCCACCCACGTGCTCGGACCGCTGCTGCTCACCGAGCTGCTCGCCCCGGCGCTGGCCGCCGGCGCACCCGCGAAGGTCATCTTCGTCAGCTCGGGCGGGATGTACACGGAGCGGCTCGACGTCGACGACCTCGAGCTCGCCCATCGCGACTTCGACGGTCCCGCCTTCTACGCGCACGCGAAGCGGATCCAGGTGATCCTCGCCGGCCTGCTCGACGAGCAGCTCGGTCCCGACGGCATCAGCGTCCACGCGATGCATCCGGGCTGGGCCGACACGCCCGGCGTCGTCGAGGCGCTGCCGCGCTTCCACAGCGTCCTCGGGCCGGTCCTGCGGACCCCGGAGCAGGGCGCCGACACGATCGTCTGGCTGGCCGCCTCCGACGCGGCGGCGGCGAACGGCGGCCGGCTCTGGATGGACCGCCGGGTCCGCCCCGCCCACCGGGTTCCCTGGACCCACGAGACGGCCGCCGAGCGTGCCCGGCTCTGGTCGAAGCTCAGCGAGATGGCAGGCCTGGGCAGCCTCCGGGAGGTATCCGGCAGCGGCTGACCGCCCGCGGATCGATCGGGGTCGCCGGCGTCCTCCCCTCCCCCTGATGGACGAAGGCGGCCCCGGTCGATCCGTCCCCTGCACCCAGATCATGCATGTAACACCGCTCCATGTCCCGCCGCCGCTAGGGTTGCCCGATGGCACGAACCACGACCGCCGCCGTCGATACGACCGATGCCGAGATGACGATCGACGAGCTCGCCCGCGAGAGCGGGATGACGGCTCGCAACATCCGCGCCCACCAGTCCCGCGGCCTGCTGCCGGCCCCGGTCGTCCGCGCCCGGACCGGCTACTACGGACCCGAGCACCTGGTGCGGATCCGGCTGATCCAGGACATGCAGAGCCAGGGCTTCAACCTGAAGTCGATCGAGCGCCTGCTCGAGATCGGCGCTCGCAGCGGCAGCCGCGAGGCGCTCGAGTTCCAGCGGGCGCTGCTGGAGCCGTTCGGCAGCGAGGAGCCGGAGGTCGTCGACGCCGACGGGATCAGCCTGATCTTCGGCGACCCGCCCGACAAGAAGCTGGTCGCCAAGGCCGAGCGGATCGGCCTGCTGAGGCCGATCGGCGAGCAGACCTGGGAGGTCCCGTCGCCGACGCTGCTGCGCGCCGGCCGCGATCTGATCGAGCTCGGCATCCCGCTCGAGCACGCGATCGCGGTCGGCGATTCGATCAACAAGCACACGACCGCGATCGCGAAGGAGTTCGTGCGCCTGTTCGTCAAGGACGTCCTCGAGCCGCTTCGCAAGGAGGGGCGCCGCGAGGATCTCGCCGCCGCCGGCGAGGCGGTCGAGCGGCTCCGGCCGCTCGCCTCGCAGGCGGTGATGGCGAGCTTCGGCGTCGTGATGACGCAGGCCGTCGAGCGGCAGCTCCAGCGCGAGCTGCGCTAACCCGCCACCGCGTCCGGCCGCTCCTCGGGCTCGAGCCCGGGCAGCTCGGCGGCGAGCTCGCTCAGGAACGGCAGCTCCGGCCGCCGGCCGGCGTAGAGCTCGAGCGTGTCCCAGTAGTGCTCGAGGCGGTCGGGGTCGATCCCGCCGCCGGCTGCGGCCAGCGCCCGGGTCCGGGCGAGCTTGTCGGCGAGGTAGATCGACGCAGTCACCGATCCCGCCGCGAGGACCCGGCGCCGGTGCTCGTCCTTGCGCTCGTGGTAGTCGGCGATCGAGATGTCCTCGGTGAGCACCGCGACGTAGCCGCCGATCTCGGCGCCGAACCGGGCCGCGACCTCGTCGGTCGTCGTCGGTCGAATCCTCGACGATGTCGTGCAGGAACGCCGCCGCCACGACCTCGTCGCCGAAGCCGGCGGCGTCGACCAGCGCCGCGACCGCGGTCGGATGCTCGATCCCGGCCCCCTCCTCGACGCCGGGGCCGGAATAGATCCCGACGGCATAGGCGTAGGCGCGGTCGAGGAGATCTCGTCCGGCAATGAAGTCGGTCGCGGTCGCCACGGCGCCGAGGATAGCCAGCGGGCGGCGAGATGCCGCCCGATTCCAGCCCGCCGGGTGATCCGGTGCGGGCATCGATCCGAAAGCAGGAGAGACGATGGCCCGATACACAGCAACGGTTGAGACGACCTGGGAGCGGGAGCAGGCCTTCCGGTACCTGGCGGACTTCGCGACGATCTCCGACTGGGATCCCGGCGTCGTCCGCTCGCGGCGGCTCGGCGACGAGCCGCTCGCGGTCGGCGCCCGCTTCGAGGTGATCTCCTCGTTCCTCGGCCGCGAGGTCCCGCTCGTCTACGAGACGATCGAGATCGACCCGCCGCGGCGGGTCCTGCTGCGGGCCGAGACCGGCGCGGTCGCCTCGCTCGACGAGATGACCTTCGACCTCCGCCCCGGCGGCGGCACGCTCGTCACCTACGACGCCGAGCTGACGATGAACGGGATCGCCAAGCTCGCCGAGCTGCCGATGCGGCTGGCGTTCCGCCGGCTCGGCGACGCCGCCCGCGACGGCCTCCGCAACCGGCTCGCCGAGGCGCCGCCGGCCCCGAAGGCGGCGGCGCAATCATGATCCGCGGACGCCGCATAGCCGTCGTCGGCGGCGGCATCTCCGGCCTGCTCACAGCGGCCGAGCTGCACCGCGCCGGTCACCGGATCACCGTCTTCGAGGCCGCCGGGTACGCCGGCGGGCACACGAACACGATCACGGTCGACGAGCCGGCCGGGCCGATCGAGGTCGACACCGGGTTCATCGTCTTCAACGACCGCAACTACCCGAACTTCGAGGCGCATGCTGGCCGAGCTCGGGGTCCCGAGCCAGCCGGCGAACATGAGCTTCGGGGTCTCCGACGGCCGCGGCCGCTTCGAGTGGGCGGCCCGTGGCGCCCGCGGCATCTTCGCCCGGCCGCGCCATCTCGTCGACCCGCAGTTCATCCGCATGCTTTCGGATCTGGTCCGCTTCAACCGCGAGGCGCGCGACCTGATCGCCACGAACGGCTCCGGCCCGTCGCTGCGCGACTTCCTCGAGGACGGCAAGTACTCCGAGTACTTCATCGAGCGGCTGATCGTTCCCCAGGTCTCGGCGGTCTGGTCGGCCGACCCCGAGCAGATGTGGAGCTTCCCGGCTTCGTTTCTGGCCACCTTCTTCGAGAACCATGGCGTCCTGCAGATCCGCAACCGGCCGACCTGGCGGACGATCCCCGGCGGCTCGCGGCGCTACGTCGACGCCCTGACCGCGCCATTCGCCGACCGGATCCGCCTCCGCACCCCGGTCGAACGGGTCCGCCGCCTCGGCGACGACGGCGGCGTCGCGATCGACCACGCCGGCGGCTCCGACCGCTTCGACGAGGTCGTCCTCGCCTGCCACGCCGACCAGGCGCTGGCGATGCTCGCCGAGCCGAACCGGCTCGAGCGCGAGCTGCTCCCCGCCTTCCCCTATCAGCCGAACGAGGCGGTCCTCCACACCGACACGAGCCTGATGCCGCGCCGCCGCAGCGCCTGGGCGAGCTGGAACTTCCACCTCACCGACGAGGCAACCGGCGGCACCACCGTCACCTACGACATGAATCGGCTGCAGTCGCTCGTCTCGCCGCGGCGCTACCTGGTCACCCTGAACCGGACCGCGGCGATCGATCCCGCCAAGGTGATCCGCCGGATCGACTACGCCCACCCGGTCTTCACCAAGCGCGGCATCGCCGCCCAGCGCCGCTGGGGCGAGATCAGCGGCGCCGACCGGGTCCACTACTGCGGCGCCTACTGGCGCTGGGGCTTCCACGAGGACGGGGCCTGGTCGGCGCTGCGGGTCGCCGCCGCGCTCGGCGGCCGCGGCCCCGCCGCCGCCACGCCGCTCGCGGCCCCCGCCGAAGCGAGCGATGCCGGCGACGATCGCGAGCCGGCGCTGGAGGCGGCATGACGACGGCGACGGCCGAGAGCCGCGCCGTCCTGCCGGCGCCCGGCCCACGGCCCACGGCCGCCGAGCGGGCCGGGCCGGGATCGGCGATCTACGAGGGCTGGGTCTCCCATCGCCGCACCGAGCCGGTCGGCCACGGCTTCCGCTACCGCGTCTTCATGCCGCTCGTCGACCTCGACGAGCTGCCCGGCCTGTTCGACCGGATCCCGCTCTGGTCGGCCCGCCGCCCCGCCCCGGCCCGCTATCGCCGCTCCGACTACCTGCGCGGCCACGGCGACGATCGGACGCTCGCCGACGCCGCCCGCGACCTGATCGCCGAGCGGACCGGGTCGCGGCCCGGCGGGCCGGTCCTGCTGCTCGCCAACCCGCGCTACTGGGGAGTCGGCTTCAACCCCGTCTCCTTCTACTTCGCCTACGGCGCCGCCGGCACCGTCGAGGCGATGATCGCCGAGGTCACCAACACGCCGTGGCGCGAGCGCCGCAGCTACGTGCTCGGCGCCGGCGACGGCGGCCTGCGCGGCCGGTTCGCCAAGCGCCTGCACGTCTCGCCGTTCATGCCGATGGAGCAGACCTACGAGTGGCGGGCGAGCGAGCCCGGCGAGCGGCTGACCGTCTCGATCGGCAACCGCGAGGGCGGCCGGACCGTGTTCACCGCCGGCCTCGACCTCGAGCGCCGCGAGATGACCGCGAGGTCGATGCGCGAGATACTGTTCCGGTACCCGCCCATGACGGCCTCGACGATCGCCCGGATCTACCTAAACGCGGCTCGGCTGAAGCTCAAGGGAGCGCCGTACTTCAGCCCCCCCGCCGCCGATTGATGCAGCCCGCGGCCGATCCCTGGAGGCGGATCGTCCACGCGGTCCTGCGCCGCATCGAGGCCGGGGCGATCGAGCTCGACGAGCTGTTCGCGGGCGGCGAGACGCGCCGGTTCGGCCCGGCCGGGGCGCCGCTGCGGGCCCGCGTCGAGGTCCACGATCCGCGCCTCTACCGGCGGCTCGCGAAGTCGAAGAGCATCGCCTTCGGCGAGACCTACGCCGAGCGCCTCTGGGATACCGACGACCTGCCCGAGCTGCTGCGGATCGGCGCCCGCGACATCGGCCGCGCCGACCCGCTGCGCCGCCGCATCGCCCCCTTCCTGCTCCCCTTCCAGCGGCTCGGCACGCTGAGGCTGCTCAACACCCGCTCCGGGGCGCGCTCCAACATCGCCGCCCACTACGACCTCGGCAACGAGATGTTCGAGCTGTTCCTCGACCGCGAGGCGATGATGTACTCGAGCGCCTACTACGAGAGCGGCGAGGAGAGCCTCGAACGCGCCCAGCACATCCGCCTCGAGCGGATCTGCGACGCGCTCGAGCTGAAGCCGGGGGACCACCTGCTCGAGATCGGCACCGGCTGGGGCGGCATGGCCGTCCACGCCGCCTCGACCCGCGGCTGCCGGGTGACGACGACGACGATCTCCCGCGAGCAGCGCGAGTACGCCGAGTCGCGCGTCGCCGCCGCCGGCCTCGAGGACCTCGTCACCGTCGCCGGCGCCGACTACCGCGACCTCGAGGGCAGCTACGACAAGCTCGTCTCGCTGGAGATGATCGAGGCGGTCGGCTGGGAGTGGTTCGACACCTACTTCCGCGACTGCTCGCGACTGCTCGGCCCGGACGGCCTGTTCTTCCTGCAGGCGATCGTCGTCACCGACCGCGCCTACGAGTTCGAGAAGCGGACCCGCAGCTTCGCCAACCGGGTGATCTTCCCGGGCGGTTGCCTGCCGTCGGTCGAGTCGATCCAGCACTCGATCACCCGCGAGACCGACTTGCGGACGGTCGCGCTCGAGGACATCTCGCCGAGCTACGTGCTCACCCTGCGGGCCTGGCGGGAGCGCTTCGAGACCGCGACCGAGCGGCTCGAGGAGCTCGGCTACGACGAGCGCTTCCGGCGCACCTGGTGCTTCTACCTGGCGATGAGCGAAGCCGGCTTCGCCGAGACGCGGATCCGCGACGTGCAGATGCTGTTCGCGAAGCCCCATTGGAGCGGGACGCCGCGCCGCGCCGCCGCCGCCGGTGCGGAGCGCGAGAGCGGCGTCACCGCCGACTCCTGAGCGCCCCTCTAGCCTCGCGGCGATGGCCCGCGACCCGGAAGTCCAGCGCGCCCAGCCCGCCCGGCGCCGCGCCGCGCTCGCCCGCCGCCGGCGCAACGCCCTGCTCGTCCTGATCGCCGTGCTCGCCGCCGTCGCCCTCGCCGCCGGGCTGATCGTCGGCGGCGGCTCCGGGCAGGAGGACGGCGGCGCGGAGCCGCCGGCGCCAGATCCGCTCGCCTCCCTGACCGCCCCGCAGCTCGCCGGCCAGCGCCTGATCGCCGGCTTCGACGGCACCGCCGCTCCGCCGGGCCTGCTGCGGATGCTCGCCGCCGGCAGGCTCGCCGGGGTGATCCTCTTCGCCGACAACGTCGGCGGCCGGGTGAGCACCCGGCGGCTGACCCGCTCGCTGCAGCGCGCCGCCGCCCGTGGGCCGCTCGAGGCGCCGATCCTCGTCGCCGCCGATCAGGAGGGCGGTCAGGTGCTGCGGCTGCCGGGCCCGCCCGATGCCTCGGCGGCGGCGATCGCGAAGCGCGGCGCCGCCTACGCCCGCCGCCAGGGCGCCGCGACGGCGGCGTCGCTCTTGCGCAGCGGCGTCAACGTCGACCTCGCCCCCGTCCTCGACCTCGCCCGCCCCGGCTCGGCGATCGCCGCCGAGGAGCGCTCGTTCGGGGCGACGCCGGCGGCGGTGATCGCGACCGGCGTCGACGGCTTCGCGGCCGGGCTCGGCGACGGCGGCGTCGCCGCCACCGCCAAGCACTTCCCCGGCCTCGGCGGCGCCGTCACCAACACCGACCTCGCCGCGCAGCGGATCGACGTCGGCGCCGCCGAGCTCCGCCGCGAGGACGAGGCACCGTTCGCCGCCTTCGCCGACGCCGGCGGCGAGCTGATCATGCTCGGCCTCGCGACCTATCCGGCGCTGGCGACGGCGCCGGCGGCGCTGGCGCCGGAGATCGCCACCGGCGAGCTTCGCCGCCGGCTCGGCTTCGCCGGCGTCAGCATCACCGACTCGCTCGACGCCGCCGCCGCGCAGGCCTACGGCGACCGCACCGAGGTGGCGCTCGCCGCCGCGGCGGCCGGCTCCGACCTGCTCCTCTACGGCGACTGGCGGACCGCCGCCGCCGTCAACGACGACCTCGTCGCCGCGCTCCGCAAGGGGCGGCTCGAGCGGCGCCCGTTCGAGCGCTCGGCGGGCCGCGTCGCCGCGCTCCGCGCCGGCCTCGCCGGCGGCTGACCCCTAGGGGACGTTGCTGATCCGCTCGCAGGTTCCGTTGGCGCGGTCGTGGTTGCCGCCGCCGCCGTCGCAGTCGTCGTCGCCGTCGTCGCCGGAGAGCTTGTCGGTGCCGTCGCCGCCGAGCACCTCGTCGTCGCCGCCGCCGCCGAACAGGTCGTCGTTGCTCTTGCCGCCGTCGATCCGGTCGTTGCCGCCGGCGCCGCGGATGATGTCGTCGCCGATGTCGCCGAACAGCTTCCGGTCGTTGGCGTTCGAGCCGGTGATCCGGTCGTCGCCGATGTAGCCGTCCATCTTCTTGACCGCCTCGTCTTTGGTCTTCGTCTTCAGGACGTCGTCGTCGGCGCCGCCGAACAGCGAGTCGAAGCCGCCGGCGATCAGCACGTCGCGCTCGAAGTTGCCGTCGAGGAAGTCGCGGCCGTCGGCGTGGACCCTGCCGTGCCGCTTGCTGAAGCCGGCGAGCCGGTCGCGGCCGGACTGGCCGTCCATGTAGTCGTTGCCGGCGCCGCCCTCGAGGTAGTCGTTCTGCTCCTCGCCGTAGATCCGGTCGCGGCCCTTGTCGCCGTAGACCCTGTCGTTGCCGAGGCCGCCGCAGACGACGTCGTTGCCGCCGCCGCCGTGGACGACGTCGTTGCCGCGGCCGCCGTTGATGATGTCGTTCTTGGGGCCGCCGAAGATCTTGTCGTTGCCGTCGCCGCCGTTGTAGAGGTGGCGGCCGCCGCCGAGGTGGACGGTCGTGCCCTTCTTGCTGCCCTGCTCGTTGTGCTTGCGGCAGATCTTCGCGTCGTCGGGCACGTGCGTCGCCGCCGCCGCCGGCCCGGCGAGCAGCCCGGCGGCCAGCGCCGCCGCCACTGCCACGGTCAGCGCTCGCCTCATCGGCCCGTCGCCTCCTCGGCGGCCGCGGCCGCGTCGCCGTCGCCGAGCTCGTTGATCGCCGTCGTCCGCTCGCTGCTCGAGCGGCCGAGCGCGGCGATCTCGCCCTCCATCCGCGGCACCGTGGCGGCGGCCTCGGCGCTGGAGACGCGCTCGCCGGCGCCGCTGGTGATCAGGCTGCGCAGCCAGTAGGCGAGCGCCGCCGCCCGCGGCACGAAGACCCGCGCCCGGCGCTGCTCGAAGCCGTCGACGATCGCCTTCGCGCAGACGTCGACCGAGGTCGTCGCCTTCAGCGGCCAGGGCAGCCGGGCGCGGTTCTCGCGGAAGCTCGGCAGGTCGAGCTCGCTCTCGCGGACCATGTCGGTGTCGATCCAGGAGGGGTGGATGGCGCCGACGTCGACGCCGCGGAAGCCGACCTCCTGGCGGACCGCCCGGACCAGCGCCTCCGCCCCCGCCTTCGAAGCGCTGTAGGACGACATCCCGGCGAGCGGCGCGAACGAGGCGATCGAGCAGACGACGCCGATGTAGCCGCGCCGCTCGATCACCTGCGGCAGCGTCGCGTGCACGGTCCGGTAGGCACCGTTGAGGTTGACGTCGATCGTCCGCGTCCAGGCCTGCGGATCGCCCTTCTCGGCGGTCCCGTAGGTGCCGATCCCGGCGTTGGCGAGGACGACGTCGATGCCGCCGAAGCGCTCGACCGTGCTCGCCACCGCGGCCTCGACCGAGCTCATCTCGGTGACGTCGCACTCGACGTGGTGGGTCTCGGCGCCGATCCGCGCCGCCGTCGCGGCGAGCAGCTCCGGCTCGAGCCCGGCCAGCGCCACCGCGGCGCCGCGCCGCGCCGACTCGGCGCCGACGGCGGCGCCGATTCCCCGCGCTCCGCCGGTGATCAGGACGACCTTGCCATGCAGATCCATCTGCGGGCCAGGATAGCGGCGGCAAACGCGCCCCCGGCCGCTCCGACGCCGCACGCAGCGGCGCCCGCGGAAGCGGGTTTCCGGTCATCGGGGTGCCGCTAGGCTCGCGGTGATGGAGCGGCGCCTGCGCAGACGTGAGCTGATCGGCGGCGCCGTCGTCGCCGCCGGCGGCATCGTCGTCGCCCGGCAGCTGACCCGCCCCGGCGACGGCGAGGCGACGCCGGCCCGCGGCCGGGTCGTGATCCTCGGCGGCGGGCTCGCCGGGCTCACCGCCGCCCACGAGCTCGAGCGGGCCGGGTTCGCGACCCAGCTGATCGAGGCCCGCGACCGGCTCGGCGGCCGCGTCCACACGATCCGCGACTTCGCCGACGACCAGCACGGCGAGTCCGGCGCCGAGGCGATCGACACCAAGCAGCTCGAGATCCAGCGCCTCTGCAGGCGCTTCGGCCTGCCGCTCGAGAACGCCTACCGCGGCTACGGCAACCGCAGGGCGACGATCCACCGGCACCGCCGCAACTACCTCGGCTACCAATTCCGGACCGCCCGCGACCAGCGCCAGATCGATCGCTTCTGGCGGGTGATCGATCGGCTCGCCCGCCCGCTCGACGTCGCCGACCCGACCGCCCACGGCGGCGCCCGCCAGGACCGCTACTCGGTCGCCGACCTGCTCGACCGGCTGGCGATCGGCGGCCGCGCCCGCTGGCTGATCGCCGCCCGGATCGAGTCCGACTACGGCTTCGCGATCGAGCGGCTCTCGCTGCTCTACGTGACCCTGTCGGAGCGGCTCGCCGCCGACCAGCCCGCCGCCGGAGTCGAGCGGTACCGGATCAGGGGCGGCAACTCGAGGCTCGTCGACGCGCTCACCAAGCGCCTCGTGACGCCGCCGATGCTGAGCTCGCCGGCGACCGCCGTCCGCTGGGGCGGCGGCGGCGTCGAGGTCGACGTCGCCGGCGGCGAGACGGTCCGCGGCGACAAGCTCGTCGTCGCGGCGCCGACGTTCGCGCTCCGCTCGATCGACTTCGCGCCGGCGCTGCCGAAGCGACAGGCGGGCTTCATCGCCGCGATCGACCTCTGCGCGGTCGCGAAGACGCTGATCCAGTACGAGCGGCGGATCTGGCGGCGCCAGGGGCGAACCGGCGGCGCGACCACCGACCTGCCGATCGGCCAGACCTGGGAAACGACCGACCAGCAGCGCGGCACCCCGGGAATCCTGATCGCCTACACGGCCGGCAAACGCGGCGAGCGGACCGCGAGGATCGGCTCGCGGCGGCGGATCGCCCAGGCCCGCGACGACATCGACCTCGTCTTCCCCGGCTCGAAGCGGATCAGCGGCGACAGCTACAGCGTCGCCTGGAAGGCCGAGCCCTACTCGGGCGGCTGCTGGGCCACCTACGCGCCCGGCCAGATCAGCGAGCACTGGCTCGGCCTGCACGAGCCGGTCGGCCCGATCCACTGGGCCGGCGAGCACACCGAGCGGCTCAACGGCTACATGAACAGCGCCGTCGCCTCCGGGCTCCGCGTCGCCGCCGAGATCGACCGCGACTGAGCCCGCGGCGCGCCGTCTCGCTACTGGTCGCGGTAGGAGGCCCGCCGTCGCGCCGCCCGGTAGCGCGGCAGCAGGAAGAGGACCAGCAGCACCGCCGCCAGGGCGATCCCGGCCGGGCCGCGCAGCGCGTCGACGACGTCGCCGAAGCGCTTGCCGATCGCCGCGTAGGGCCCCTGCCCGAACGTCACCGCCGGCTTGATCCGCTGCACCGCCTGCGAGCTCTCGGTCGTCACCGTGTAGCTGCCGTCGGCGGGCGCGATCAGCGAGCCGATCAGCCGGGTCAGCCCGTCTCCGGTCGACTTCGCGTCGTCACCGCGCGAGCTGATCGCGACCTCCTCCCCGTCCGACCCGGTCACCGTGTACTGAAGGTCGTCGGGCACGATCAGCGGCACCCCCGCATCGGGATTGACGCTCTCCGCGTAGTAGATGTCGACGTCGCCCTCCGGCAGCTCGACCTGCTCGGTGCCCGGCACCGGCACCTTCCCGAACTGCGCCGTGTCGCCCTCGAACGCCGCCAGCAGCAGATAGCCGAAGAACAGCGCCAGCGCGACCGCGACCACCGTGCTCGCCCGCACCGCCCCCGCCTCCCCGCGCATCCTGCCCCGCAGACCGCTGATCATGCCGCCGATCATCGCAGCGGGGGCGGAGGGAGGGCGGAACGGTGCCGAGGCACGTCGGACCTGCCTGCTCCGCTCAGCGAGCCGGTCGAAGCGAGAACGACACGACGCGGCTCGACCTCGTTGCCGAGTCGAATCGGAGAAACGCCGCCTCGGCACGTGACGACGATCCCGCGCTCGGCGTCGACGAGGCGCCGCAGGCTTCGCCGGCTGAGGCAGCGGGACCGTGCAGCGCGACCTTTCGATGGCCGGCCTCGGCGAAATCGAACCGCGCGCGAGCGAAGCGGGAACGTCGCGATCAGCGAAGGACACAGCCGTTGACTCGATCAGCACCGTTCCCGGTTCACCGAGCCGCGCCCGGACCGAACCGGCGAGCCGCCTTCGCTGGGCAAGGCGCCTTGAATCTGCGACCGTAGTAGCACGGAGCCCGGCAACGTGAGTACGGTCGATCGTCGAACACGTCTCGACGGCCGGTGTCGGGTCGAGGTTCCCGGCAGCATCGTCGGCGCCCGGACGGTGAACGCGTGACTCGCCCTCGCCAAGGCCTCCGAGGGACGCAGCGGCGAGGTGCAGGGCGCGATAGCGTCGCGCCGTCGACGGAGCACTCAGAACCGTCGCCGTCGGCGGACGAGAAGCTCGAACTCGGCGGGCTCGGGTCGATTGGTCGCGGCCACCCGGGCCTCGAGTCGATCGTGGTGTCGGGCGCGAGTTTGCAGTCCGCTTCGATGGTCGACCTTCGACGTGCGGTCGAAACTCCGTACCTAGGCCCTGCTCCGATTCCAGTTACCGTAACCTGCTTCGGGCCGTCGCTGGTGGCGATTCGACCGACCACGAGTGCGACTCCGACGTCTCCGATCGGTCGCAGGTCGCCGCCGGACACCTCCTGCTCGGCCGATCCGCCGACGAGGTCGGCACCGGTCGGCACGTCGATCGCCACCCGGGCGTCGGTCGGCACCGAGCTCATCGGATTGATTGACGAGCGCGGGTCTGGATGGTCACCGGTTGCGAGCAGCGGACGGGACCGTCGGGGTCAGCGACGAACCTCGGACGGTCGGGTCAACCACGGCAGGGCTGAGCGGCGGTTAGCGGCCGAGCGGCGGTGATCGCGAAGGGCTCGGCATCCAGACCCCTCGATCGTCGATGCTGCCTCGACCTTGTAGATGATCTCCTGCGGACCGCCGGCCGGGGCCCGAACCTGCTCGACGGTGTCGTTCGGATCGATGGCATCCGGCTCCACCGCCGTGACTCGGCGCCGGCGACGGCAGGACTTCTCCTCACCGTCAGCGCAGATACTGGTGAAGATCGAGATTCGACTGCGTGTATGCGAGCGTCTGCGTTCCCGGATCGGGAAAGCCCACGAAATAGCCCCGGAGCTCATAGGCGAGCGTCGCCTTGGCACCGGTCGCCACGGTCGCCCGGTAGTAGGCGGCTTCACCGGCCCTGACCGACACCGAGCGCGATAGTTGGAACGCTCAGCGAGACGCGGCCGCGAGGTCGAGCTCGACCCCAACCGACCTCCGGCCGCCAGCCGACCTGAGGTCGGCGTCCAACCGATCAGACCGGTGCTCGCCCCGTTCCAGTCTCTCGCGCTGTTGATCAGGATCGCCCGCTGTGCCATCGGGTCGCCGATCCCGGCGCCTTCAAGGAGGGTCATCGCGCCTGCCACATGCGGCGCCGCGAAGGACGTCCCCGTCATTGCGGTGAAATCGGGGTTCGACGGTGGCGAGTCCCACATCGCCGACGGAGCGACGACCGCTCCCGCCGGCGCCGTCAGATCGGGCTTCTTCCGCCCCCCGGCGTCGGTCCACGTGAGCTGATGTCCGAGCACGACGTCGTCCGTCGAGTCGACGGTGCCGACGTCGTTGAAACCGCCGACAGTCAGCACGTTGCGCCCGATGTTGCCGACGGTCGGCGTGCCGTCAACGTTATCGTTGCCGGCGCCAAAGGCCTGGCCAACGCCGAACACCGCCGTGAGAACATCGTCCGTGTTGTCCTCGTTGTCGGTTGAGGCGGCGGAGCCGAAGCTGATGTTGAACGTCTCGGCCGGATCGAGCGCCCAGGGCCCTGCGGCAACCCCAATGCATAGAGTTCGGTACTCGATCCGATCAGGCGATCGAGCCCATAGGAAACACCGGTATAGGTGGCATCCCCGGAGGCAATGATGCCACCCGTGTGGGTGCCGTGGTCCGTGATGGCCTGGGTTGGGTCGTTGTCGACCGTAACAGCTGCGAACGCCGGATGGTTGGGGTCCGCGGCTTCGCTGATGATCGCCGCATCGGCCGGCACGGTGTCGGAAGCGCCGCGGCCCCCGGTGAATCCGGCCGACCACCAACGCGGCGCGCCAACCGCCGCCGTGCCGATCCCCGAGAGCCGCTTCGACCGCGACACGGGCTCGATCGCCTGGACCTCCGCGAGAGATGACAGCTTGCGGAGTGACCTGGCCGACACGTCGGCGACGACTGCCGCTGGAACGGCTTCGATTCGACGGAGGCTTCCTCCGCGGCGCACGTACATCGTCTCGCGAGGCGGCGGAGGCGATGTGAGCTCGCATGCGCCTCATCGTTCAGCCGCGCCATCGCGGTTTCATACGCGACCTCGTTCCGGCGAGCAGCCCGTTTCTCAGCCGGCCTGATGCGCAAGCGACGAAGCGCCCCGCTACGGCTCGCTTCGAGGCAGCAGGATTGGACGCAACTCGGCGGACAGAGCTGCCTTCAGCAGCGGCTGCTCTCGCGAGATGATTCTCACACGGGAACGTCCTTCTCGAGCTCGCAGACCACTGGCGATCCCCGCGGGACGCTGAATGGCAGCTCGGTCGAGATCGTCGTCGATAGCAGCCAGGGCGACCGGCTGGCGATGGATTCCTGAATGCTGAAGCAACGATCAGGGCGGGCCACGTTGAGACCCGCGGCGCGTATCTGTGCTCTCTCGGCTGATTCACCCGATTGCTCCCGACAGGCTCATCCACGCAGAGGGAGGAAAGTAGCGATGGGTCCACGCAGCCACGGCGAACATCATGCACGGCAGGTCGTCTACCGTCGCGTCGGTTCATTTTCTCCTGCCGACCTGTGACTCTACGAGCCTTGCTTCCAGGATTCAGGGAATCACTACCAACGATCGGGTCCGTGAGACGGCAGGCAGATAGGGCCACCCTCGCTCCCGGAGAACAACCGCCCGGAACCGGTAGCTGACCGGCCGCGTGTAGTCGGCGACGAATCGGTATCGCAGGCGATATCTGCCTTTGGAGTTGGTGCGCAGCGAGCGGCCGACGGTCTTCCAGCGACGGCCGATGCGGACCTGCACCTCGACGGACTTGCCGCCCCGCGAGAAGTGGGCTCCCTTGGCCTTGACCCGCCGCCGAACGCGGCGCGCTCTCCGGCCCGGACCGCTTCGGCGCATGGAGGCTGATCGCACCCTTGACGCGCGCCATCGCGGCTCGAGAGCCGGTGCCAAGTTCTCGAAGTCGCCGTGAAAGACGGCGACGACCGACCTCGACGGGCCCTTTGGCATCCGGCCGTGAAACGCCCCTGCCGATCGGCGACCGCGACGGTGCTCCGGGTTGGCTCGCGAACCGGGGGCGTACGCTCGTTGAGATCCACCAGGGCGCGCGGGATCGCGGCCCCGATCCATCGACGAGCTGGCCCGAGACGGTCATCGACCGCCCGTAGCGCGACCTTCGCGGTCCGTCGCTCCGTTGATAGCAAGCCGGTGAAAGCCGAGATGGCCCGGAACGGGCCGACGGTCGACATGCGGGAGCCGTCCGCGCGCCGGCTGCTCGCGGACGCGTTGCCGGCCCGGTCCGTCGCCTCGGCGTGGAACTCGTACGCGTGCCCCGGCTCCAGTTCCTCGGAATCGACTCGGGCGACGAGCCGTCCGGCTCGCAGGTCGGTCGGAAGCGGGATCCATCCGCCTGCGCCCGCCGCCCGGTAGCTGATCCGGCCGTCGGCGACTCCGCTCAGCGCATCGCCACCGGCGCCTCGAGCCGGTCAGGATCGCCGGGATCCTGAACGAATCGTGAAGGCGAGTTCGGGTGGGGTCACATCGATCCTGACCGTGGCCTTCCCGGCCGCCGCGTTCCCGGCGCCGTCGTTTGCGTTACCGGCGAGATCGCGTGCCCAATACTCGATCTCGATGGACACCCTCCTCGCCGACGGTCGCGGCCACGTCGAGCGTCGAAGCTCCGTAGAGACGGTTCCGTCGATTGACAACGGCGGTCATCGGCGGGTCGTCATCGGGAAACTCGTCTGTGTCCTCCATTCCGCTGAGCCGGCTCGTGCGATCGGGCCTCGAGTTGCACCGAGTGATTGACCCACCCTTCGGGGACCCCGGTGTTCTCCACCGGGTCGGTCAGATCGACTTTCAGCGGTACCCGACCGACTTCGGCGGCGCGGACTCCCGAGCCTGAGACGGGAACGACATGGACCCAATTGGTGCCCTCGACCAGGTCGTCGAGGACCGAGCACGCGGCTGTTGCTGTTCAACCCGATCTCGGTCAGCGGCCCGGCGCATGTCTTTGCACCGTCCGGAGCCCTGCGCAGGGGTCGTGACCTTGATCGGTGTCAACGACAACGCGGTAGCCGGCAATCCGGAAGCGGGATGTTCAGAGTCGCTGAGGCCTTTGCCATGCTGCGCGTACCCAGCCGTCCAGCTCTTCCGCGCGAGATCCAGCCGTTTGCATTCTCGGGCTGCGACTTCGCCGGCACCGTGTCGTCGAATCTCAGGCTCACCGCCGCCGATGCTTGAGGCGATTCGATTGCCCGCCGCATCGCGGAGGAACACATCCGCTGTATATGAGCCGACCGTCGGGACTCTGACGTCGTCGATCGACGTGATGTTCGTTCCGGTCCGGGTGACCGGTGGACTCGTAGCCGCCCGGGCCCGTGACCTTCACTGTCGCGGACTGCGATCGGCGCGTGATTGCTGCGGCGGGATTCGTCCAGGACAGATCGAAATCGTTGTCGCGACGCCAACCCTCGACCGCCGGCGACGGCGAGGTCCTCTGGCGGCACTCGGCGCAGACGTTGTCGACCTTGAAGCGTCTTGACGGTGCAGGTGCTCGCCCCCGCAAAACCGAACTCATGGGTGCAGACGCGGACGTGGATTGACCGGCCCGTCCGCGAACGGCGCAGAGCCGGTGTCGACGCGGGATGAAGCGAAGCTCGAACGGATCGCAAGGCGTCATCGAGCTCACCTCGCCGTTCGGCATCCTGGTCCGGCGTACAGATCGACATCGTCGACCACTTGCTCACCGCCGACCGCGACGGTCGTCCTGTAGACGCCCGCACCGGTATCCGTTTCCCCGACAGCGAGCTGAGTCGTTCCGCCGACCCACTTTCCGCTGGCTGCATCGCCGGCCCCGATCGGCGGCCCGGTGGCGTCAGATCCGCCATCAGGAACGAAACGCCGACACTGCGCGAATGGTCGGGCTTATAGCCACATGTTCCGCGCGCTCTTGCTGCAGAACATCCCGACGCCGACGCGCGGCGAATGGTCCGAGATCCTGGATCGTCGAGTCATAGGTGCCGGCAACCGATCCGAGGCCGACGACCGACAGGTTCTCCTGTCTGTGATTGACCGTGGCGACGAATGAAGAAGTAGGATCGGTTCCCGTCCGGAACCGGTGCGCCGACGAGGTTGTAGCCGGCCTGGAACTGCTTGATGCGAGTGCCGGGCGGCGAGTGTATAGACCCACTGTCGAGTGTCTGCCGGCCGATGCCGCGGCGGCGGACTGGACCTGGAGCCAGTTGCCACCGGCACAGCTCGTACTCGCTGAGTATGCGGTCGGCCCGACCTTCGACCGTCGCATCCGGTGTCCCGAGATGGCCCGGAGAACACTCGGAGACCCGATAGAAGCCTCCGGCTTTCGCCGATCAGGGGCGAGGCCCCAGCTGACCAGGAGCATCGCCAGGCACGGCCAGGCCGCCCTGAGCAATCCCGGAGTGTGCATCAGCAGGGTTCTGGTCATCGGTTCCTCCTGGTTCGGGTCATCTGTTCCTCCTCGTCGAACACGCTCGGCCCCATTTCCGTCAGGGTCCGAACTCGTTCTGGGCGGCGGCCGACGAAGATCCATTGCCGGCGGGCGCCGGCGGGGCGCCGGTGATCCGGATGCAGCAGGCGCCGGCGACGGCGCACCCGAGAGGCCACGGGATCGAACTCCTGCACCGGCGCCGGGGCGACCGGACTGTTCGACCGCGGCATCGGCGAAGAGACCGGCGGCGCCGCGGGCTGAGGCGGCGCCGGCGGGTTCGGTCGGCTCTCGCTGCTTCAGCCTGCTCGACATCGACCGCCGTGCTCATTTCGACGACGCTCGCAATCGCCTGTCCGCGGCTTCGTGGCCGAGCGCGCTGTCTCGCGATCGGCGTGGACGGCTCGGGATCGCTCTGTCGTCCGGGAATCGGAGTCGTGCAGAGCAGATACCCGGGACGACTCCGGCAGCAACGCATGCGGTTGCCGCAGCCCCGGCGCCGACGCACGCCAGGCGCCGCCTTCCCGGCGCCGCCCACCCCTGCCAACTTCGCGCGACCGCGCCCGCCCGCCGCTACCCTGAGCCCTTGGCTCCCCCGGACGCGAACAGCACCGGCATTCGATTCAGCCTTGTCGACGACGTGTGGCGACCGCGGCCTTAACCGTTCCGGTGATGAACTCACCCAGTCGGTGCAAGACGGGCAGAGCTCGAACCGCGGCCGATGCAACCCGCGAAACCGCCGAAAGCGCAATGACGCCGCCGATCTCGTGGAGCTGGCGGCGACAGGCGGGCGGCGAGGTCGGAGCAGGAACGGCAATGACCGAGATGCTCCAGGCGCCTGGCGGCGAGCCGATTCGTCGGCGGTTCCGGCGAGGAGATCGCGGATCAGCGGCTCGCGGTCCGCGCACCACTCGCCGGCTGTCGACCTTGCCGAGCCGCTCCATCAGCTCCTCGACGCCCGCGGGTGATCTCTTTTCGGTACGCGCGCGGCGACAGGCCCGGAACCAAGCGCACACACTTCCTGCGGACTGAGCCCCCAGCCGTAACGGAGAAGCATCACGGCCCGCCGTCGTGACCGGCAGGCTCGTGAGGAGGTCCCGAGCGACCCCGCGGGTTTCGGCGCCAAGAGCGCAACTCGTCGGGAAGCGGATGCATGGCCGTCGACGATCGTCTGCCTCGCGCTCGACCTCGAGCGGGTGCAGCGGCTTGCGCGACGCGTCGCCGCATCTCCTTGCTGGCATGACTGGCGACGGCAGTGAGGATGTAGGCGCGGAGCTCAGCCTCCTCCATCTGGCGACCGCGCTCGCGGAGGGCCGAGAGAGTTGCCGTCCAGGCGGCTGCGTAGACGTCCTCGATCTCGTCATCGTTGAGCGCGCGGCCGTACGCCCTTGCGACCATGGCCCGAGCAGGGCGACGCATCTCCTCGAAGAGGCGACCGCAGCGGTCGGACCACGCCTCGCATTCGCGACCGTTGCCGGCCGGTTCGGTCGAGACGGTCGTGCGCTTTCCGGTTCGCTGGGGCTGGCTCATCGCGGGTCGAGGCGCTTGCTCGCTTCTCCCCAATCCCGCGGGTCGAGAGCGGTGCCCCCCTCGCTCGTCGAACGGCTTGCCGGGCAGCCCGATTCCGTTGAAGGTCTACAGACCCCTGGCATCCGTCCCTCGCTCTGGCACATCCATGTGCACGAAGCCCCCTTCTCATGAGTCCCGAAGTCACAAGACGAGAAGGAGTCTTCGCACATTGCGAAGGATCGCGTGTACCGCGAAGTTTCCCGCTATTTGCACAAATCTAGGTCAAAATTCCGATCTTTGTCCAGCGCTCTACCCTCGGACGAATGCTGGAAGAACGCGAGCGCGCCTACAAGCAGGGACTGACCGAGCGGATCGAGCGGCGCATCCCGACCGGTGAGCGGGTCCAGACCGTGGCGATCTGCCAGGTCGGGCCGCCGCCCTGGGTCGGGGTCGTGCCGCTGCTGCTCGGCATCGCCGTCGTCGCGGTCAGCCTCTTCGTCGGCGGGATCCCGGTCTTGGCGGGGGCGATCGGAGCGCTGATGGTCCTCGGCGGGATCGCGATGCTGGCGACGGTCCGCCGGCGGCTGCTGGCGCGGACGAACCGGTCGGTGCATGTGTTTGCGTTACCGCGGTCTCAGAAGGCCGTGTTCGAGGATCCGATCGTCAGCGTCGCGGTCGACGAGCTGCCGGTCTATACAGGTAATTCGGTCCGCCTCGGCGGCGAGCGGCTGTGGCCGAACTACGGCAGCGGCATCGAGCGCGATGCGCTTGCCGAGGCGCTCGCCGCAGAGTGAGGCGGGCCCGGCGCATGGCTGCGGACCAGGTGGCGTCCGGGGCCCCGCCTACCGTCCGCGGTGCGGCCAGGTAGTCGGCCGCCGGTCTGGAAGCAGCCTGCCGCTTCTCCAGCCGGGCGACCGGGCGCTGCTCGGGAGCAGGCGTCGCGACGTAACCCCGGACCTCACGTCAGCGGCTAGCCCGCCTCGCTCCCCCTCCACCGCGGCCTTGCCGAGGTCGAGGAAAGGGGTGACAGTTGCTTGTCACCTCGCTCGGTCCTTGGGCGCAGGTCGAGGCCGGGGCGAGCGACGTTTCCTCGACCGGGACTGGTGGGCGGCGCGTCGCTCGCCGCGGCGGCGGGCGCGGCGGCGCCGAGCGGCCCGGCCGGCGGCGGGCGCCCCCGGCGACTCCGCGTCGCCGGGCCCGGGTTGACCTCGCGGCGATAGTTAGCTAAGGTAATTAGCACGACTAACGAATGACAGGCACCGAGACGACATCCACGCAGGGGCTGACCGAGACGGCGGCGAGGCTGCGCTTGGCGGTGAACCGGATGGCGCGGCGGCTGCGGCAGGAGGCGAACACCGAGCTTGGCCCGGCGTCGATCGCCGCCCTGGCGACGATCGAGCGCTCCGGACCATTGACCCCCAGCGAGCTGGCGCGGATCGAGGGGGTCCAGCGCCCGACCGCGACCCGGATCCTCGGCCGGCTGGCCGAGGACGGGCTCGTGACCCGCACCGCCGACCCCAGCGACGGCCGCTGCTCGATCGTCCAGATCACCGCCGACGGCAGGAAGAGCTTGACCCGCTTGCGGAAGCGCAAGACGGCCTATCTCGCACGAACGATGCGGGAGCTTGACGACGACGACGTCGCCACCCTGGCGCGAGCTGCGGAGATCCTCGAGCAGGTGCTCGAGGAGGGACGCAGTTGAGCGCCGCCGTCCGTCGATCCTTCGCATCGCTGGAGATCCGCAACTACCGCCTCTACTTCGGCGGCCAGGTCGTCTCGCTGGCCGGCAACTGGATGCAGATCGTCGCCGAGCTCTGGCTCGTCCTGGCGCTGACCGGCTCCGGCTTCGCGGTCGGGCTCGCGACCGCCCTGCAGTTCGCCGGCATCCTCCTGTTCGGCGCGCTCGGCGGGGCGCTCGCCGATCGCTTCGACAAGCGCAAGCTGCTGATCGCCTCGCAGACCGGGATGGCGGTGCCGGCGACGCTGCTGTTCGCGCTGACCATGCTCGGCGTCGTCGAGGCCTGGATGGTGTTCGTCGTGATCGCCATGCGCGGGCTCGTCCTCGCCGTCGACAACCCGGCCCGGCAGGCGTTCGTGATCGAGATCGTCGGCCCCGACCGGGTCGTCAACGCGGTCAGCCTCAACAGCGTCCTCGTGCACTCGGCGCGGATCACCGGCCCGGCGATCGCCGGCGTCATCATCGCCCTCTGGGGAGTGGGGCCGGTGTTCGGCGTCAACGCGCTCAGCTTCGCGGCGATGCTGTTCGCGCTCGTCCGGATGAACCCCGAGAAGCTGCACCGCCCCCGCCACGACCGGCCGCGCGGCAACATCCGCGAGGCGCTCCGCCACATCACCGCCCACCGCGAGCTGCGGGTGCCGCTGCTGCTGATGCTGGTGTTGAGCACGATCGGCTTCAACTTCCAGGTCGTGATCCCGCTGCTCGCCGAGCGCAGCTTCACCGGCAACGTCTCCGCCTACGCGATGCTGATGGTGGCGATGGGCGTCGGCTCGATCACCGGGGCGCTGACGGTCGGCACCCGCAAGCGGGTCAGCCGCGAGCTGATCACCGCCGCCGCGGTCGGCTTCGGAGTGACGGCGCTGCTCGCCGCGGCGGCGCCGACGCTGCCGCTGGAGATGCTGGCGCTGGGCCTGCTCGGCGTCTGCTCGGTGACGTTCGCTGCCGGGATCAACTCCGGCCTGCAGCTCGCCGCCGCGCCGGAGATGCGCGGACGGGTGATGGCCGTCTACTCGATCGTCTTCCTCGGCTCGACCGTCGTCGGCGGGCCGATCACCGGCTGGCTCGGCGAGGCGGTCAGCCCGCGGGCGCCGCTGCTCGCCGCCGGCCTCGCCGGGTTCGCGGTCGCCGCCGGCGCCTTCCTCGCCTGGAGCGAGCGCTACTCGGGCGCCGCCGCGGCGCCGATCAGCGGCGAGCTGACGATCGAGCCGGGCACCGGCGAGCTGGCGATCGCCGCCGCCGAGCAGTCGGCGGGGCGGCGGGCGGCGGCCCGGGTCCGCGGCGCGCGGCCGCTGCGCTCGGCGGCGCGGCGGATCCGCGGCGACTATCGCGAGGCGCCGGCGGCGGCGGCGAGCAGCGCGTCGAGGCCGCGGCGCAGCTCGTCGGTCTCCGGCCAGCCGAACCCGAGCCGGAAGCACGAGCGCTCCTGATCGAACCAGTGGCCGGGGCCGACGTAGGTCCCGTGCTCTTCGAGCAGGTCACGGTAGAAGCGATCGACGTCGACGGCGCCGGGGTGGCGGAAGCGCGGCAGCCCGACCACCCCGGCCCGCGGCTCGACCCACTCGAAGACGTCCTGGGCGCTGATCCAGTCGCGGACGATGCCGAGGTGCTCGGCGACCGTCGCCCGGACCGGCGGCAGGATCCGCTCGCGGGCGGCGAGGACCCGCGCCGCCATCTCCTCGTCGATCGTCGAGCCGCAGATCAGGATCTGCTCCTTGGCGGCGAGCAGCGTCTCGGCGAGCTCGTGGTCGCGGCAGACGAGCCAGCCGATCCGCAGGCCCGGCAGGCCGAAGGTCTTCGACATCGACGAGACGCTGAGCACCCGCGAGGAGAGGCCGGCGGCGACCGGCAGCGGCTCGCCGTAGGCGAGCTCGCGGTAGGTCTCGTCGACGAGCAGCCGCGCCGTCGGGTGCGACTCGACGATCCCGATCAGCCGCAGCAGCGTCTCGGCGTCGATCATCGCCCCGGTCGGGTTGTGGGGGTAGGTGACGCTGACCAGACGCGTCGACGGGCGCAGCATCGCCGCGACCCGCTCGAGGTCGAGCTCCCAGTCGTCCTCGAAGCGGATCGGTAGCGGCTCGACCTCGGCGGCGAGCCCGCGCGGCCCCTCGAGGTTGGCGGCGTAGTTGGGTTCCTGGATGAGCACGTGATCGTCGGCCTCGAGCAGCGCCGAGGCGACGATGAACAGCGCCGGGGCGGCGCCGGCGGTGACCAGCACCTGATCGGGGGCGACGGCGTCGGAGTCGGCGGCGATCTGCTCGCGCAGGGACGGAACGCCGCGATGGTCGCCGTACTGGAGCAGCAGGTCGGCGACGTCGGTGTCGATGCCGTAGTCGCCGAGGGTCATGTCGGCGAACGAGCTCTCGGCGAGGTTGTTGGCGATCGCGTCGTAGCCGATCGCCTCGGGCGCTTCGATCTCGATCGGGGTGCGGCGGTATCGCATCGGCTCAGACGCTATCCGCTTCTCGGTCGGGCGAGAGCTCGTGGACGAGCCGGGGCTCGCGGAGCCGGGCGCCGTGCCAGTCGCGAACCCGCGGCTCGCCCTGCTCGCGCCAGCCGCGGGCGCGGTAGAAGCGGAGGGCGCGCTCGTTGCGCTCCTCGGTGTTCAGCCAGGCCCGCCGGCAACCGGCCTCCTCGAGTGCCCCGAGGGCGAGGTCGAGCAGCGCCGAGCCGGCGCCGCGGCCCCAGCCGCGCGGGTCGGTGTAGAGGCGGGTGATCTCGCCGGTCGCCGCGTCCCAGGCGACGAACGCGAAGATGCCCTGCTCGTCGACGGCGACGAGGTCGGCGGGATGGCGGCGGTCGCGGTTCGCCCGCTCGATCCGCTCGCTGCCGAGGAAGTCTCCCCAGGCGGCGACGGCGGCGCGCGTCAGCACGGCGCTGACCGCTTCGCTGTCGCCGGAGAAGGCGAGGCGGATCGTCCATTTGGCCTCCGCCAAGGAGCGAGCGGTCAGTCGAACTTGCCGGCGTTGATCTGCTCGACGAGCACGCTCGACTCCTCGCGGACCCAGGTGCCGTCGGCGGTCTCGATGACCGGCAGCTCGTAGCCGCCGGTGTGCTCTTTGACCGCCTCGCGCTTGCCGCGCGGGAACGTCGGCTCGGCGACGACCTCGTAGTCGATCCCGCGCTGCTTGAGCGCCTTCTCGACCTTCCAGCAGGGATGGGCGTCGAGCTTGAACCAGGTGACGCCGCAGCGGTGCAGCTTGATGCTCATCGGTACCTCCGGGGGGTGGCGGGACAGCGAACCTAGCCGCTCCCGGGGCGGGGCCGCATCGGTACTTCCCCGCGACAACGAAAAGCAGCGGCCCGGGGCGACTCGGTGGCCTGCCTCGCGCGTAGCCTTCGCGCGTTCAAAGCCTCTCGAGTCGGCCTTGAGAGATGCCCCTCCACTTGGCTTTCGTGGAGTTCTTTCTCTCTCCCGGACCGCTGCGGCGACCATACGACCGGACCCCGCCGAGCGCAAGGGGGCCGCGGCGACGATGCCGCTATTTAGGGAGAAATGGCCCGGCCGATCAGCGCTGATCGGGGCTTCCGGGGGCGGCGGGGGGCGATTCGGCCCCCTCCTCGCCGGCGCCGGCCTCGAGCTTGCGGACGAGATCGTCGAGGTCGAGGCGCTGAAGCTCGCCGGAGACGGCGTCGAGCTCGCCCTTGCAGTACTCGACGAGCGTCTTGCCCTCGCGGCAGAGCTCGAGCGTCTCGCGCAGCTCGGCCTTGCCGGAGTCGAGGCGGAGGATGATCTCCTCGAGCCGCTCCACCGCGGCCTCGTAGCTGCGCGGGGCCACTCCCCCGCTCGCCGCCGCGTTGTCGCTGTCAGTCATCGTCGATCACCTCCGTGCGGACATCATCGTCGCTGAAGCGGACGCGCAGGCGCTGCTCGCGGCGCGCGGCGGCCGCCGAGGTGACGATCTCGCCCTCGGCGTCGCTGACGATCGCGTAGCCGCGCTCGAGGACGCGTTCGGGCTCGTGGGCGGCGAGCGTCTGGGCGATCCGCCGCAGGTCGGCGGCACGGCCGGCGACGGCGCTGCTGCCGTGGCGGTCGAGGGCGGTGGCGCGACCGGCGATCCGGGTGCCGGCGGCGTCGGCGCCGTGCAGCGCCGCCCGCCGCTTACGGGCGAGGACGAGGGCGCGCCGCGATCCCTCGCGACCGCCGCGGGCGAGCGCCCGGGCGGCGGAGGCGCGGATCTCGCGGATCTGCTGATGGAGGCGGCGGCGCTGGCCGTCGGTGTGGTGGCCGAGGGCGCGGGCGACCGCGGCGAGGCGGCGGGCGCGGGCGCTGCCGGCCTCGCGGCCGCGGCCGGCGATCCGGGCGGAGTCGGCGGTGAGCCGGCGGCGGGCGGCACCGACGTCGACCCGAACGGCCTCCTCGATCGCATGGGTCGGGGTCGAGCAGCAGACGGCGGCGACGTCGTCGAGCAGGGTCCGGTCGGATTCGTGGCCGACGGCGGAGATCACCGGCACGCGCAGCAGCGCGACCGTCCGGCAGAGGGTCTCGTCGCAGAACGCCCAGAGGTCGGCGAGGCTGCCGCCGCCGCGGGCGACGACGATCACCTCGACGTCGGGCACCGCGGCGAGGTCGCTGAGCGCGCGGGCGATCTTCGCGGCGGCGTGACGGTCCTGGACCGGCGGGTGGGCGAAGACGGCGCGGCCCGCCCAGGCGCGGCGGCCGAGGCCGGCGAGCAGGTCGGCCTCGGCGGCGGAGCCGCGGCCGGTGACGATCCCGATCGTCCGCGGCAGAACCGGGCGGGGCAGCCGCTTCTGGGGATCGAAGAGCCCCTCGGCGGCGAGCTTGCGGCGCAGCTCGGCGAGCTGGGCCAGCAGGTCGCCCTCGCCGGCGAGGCGCAGCCGGGTGCAGCGGAAGCTGAACGAGGGCGAGGCGGTGGCGCTGCCCGGGTAGTAGTCGGGGCCGCCGAAGACGACCACCTCGGTGCCGTCGCGGACCGAGTCGTCGGGAAGCTTCAGGCGGTCCCAGTCGCTGCGCCACATCGAGCAGGGAATCGCCCCCTCGCCGTCGCGCAGCTCGAAGTAGGCGGACTTCGGAGTCAGCCGCAGGTTCGTCACCTCGCCGATCACCTGGACGCGGGTCCGCTGCCGCAGGTAGGTGCGCAACGCCGCGGCGTAGCGGCCGACGGCGAACGGTCCGGTCGGCCCCGGCTCGCCGGCGGTGGGCGCGGCGCCCGGAATCGGCTCCTGACCGTCGTCAGCCATCCCGACGAGGATGGCAGGCCCGCCCGCCGGCAACTGCGGGCAGCCGGTGGCGGCGGCCCGCCGATCCGCCGCGAGGTCGAGGAAACCGGTGACTATTCCCCGTTTCCTCGACCTCGACGGGGAGCGGGTGGGCGGCGGGGAGCGGGTGGCTCAGGCGGGGACCGGAGCACGGTCGGGGTCGGTGGCGTGCTCGACCTCGTACTCGCCGACGTCGAAGCGCTCGGTGGCGCGGATGTGCTCGGCCGTCCAGTCGGGCCAGAGGGTCGAGTTGCGGCCCTCGCGGTCGACGTACCAGCTCGCGCAGCCGCCCTGCAGCCAGACGGTGCCCTCCATCTTCCGGTCGAGGTCGGCGACGAAGCGGGCCTGGACCTCGGCGCGGACATCGACGCTGGCGAGGCCGCGGCTGCGCATCTCGGCGAGCGCGTCGAGGACGTAGGCGTACTGGTGCTCGATCATCTCGACCGCCGAGGTGTGGCCGATGCCGACGTTCGGGCCGCCGAGGATGAACAGGTTCGGGAAGCCGGCGACGGTCGTGCACCGGTTCGCCCGTGGGCTGCCGTTCCAGAGCTCGCTGAGGCTGCGGTCGCCGTCGCGCCCGTAGATGATCTTCGTGCCCGGGAAGTCGGTCACCTGGAAGCCGGTGCCGAGGATGATCGCGTCGACCTCCCGCTCGCTGCCGCCGCCGCCGACGACGGTGCTGCCGCGGACCTCGGCGAGGCCCTCGGTGATGACGTCGACGTTGTCCTCGCCGAGCGACGGATAGAAGTCGTTGGAGATCAGGATCCGCTTGCAGCCGATCGTGTAGTCGGGGGTCAGTCGGGCGCGCAGCTGCGGATCCGGCACCTGGCGATGCAGGTGGGCGCGGGCGACGCGCTCGACGAGACCGAGCAGGCGCGGCCGCTTGACGAGCCCGAGCACCATCACCTCGCGTGACCAGAAGATCGCTGCGCGGGTCAGCTTCTGGAGGAGCGGAAAGCGCCGGTAGAGCGCCCGGCGGCGGGCGCTGATCGGGCGATCGCGGCGCGGCGCGATCCAGGCCGGGGTGCGTTGGAAGAGGTTCAGCTCGGCGACCGCGGGCTGGATCTGCGGCACGAACTGGATCGCCGAGGCGCCGGTGCCGATCACCGCGACCCGCTTACCGGTCAGGTCGTAGTCGTGGTTCCAGCGAGCCGAGTGGAAGACCTCGCCGGGGAAGTCCTCGATCCCGGGGATGTCGGGCAGACGCGGCTCGACGAGGCCGCCGAGGGCGGCGACGAGGACCCGGCAGCGGACCTCGCCGCTCGCCGTCGTCAGGACCCAGATCCGCCGGTCGTCGTCCCAGCGGGCCTCGGTCACCTCGCTGTCGAAGCGGATGTGCGGGGTGACCCCCTGCTCGTCGGCGGTGCGGCGCAGGTACTCCCAGATCTCCGGCTGCGGCGAGAACGACCGCGACCAGTCCGGGTTCGGGGCGAACGACAGCGAGTAGAGGTGCGACGGCACGTCGCACTGACAGCCCGGGTAGGTGTTGTCGCGCCAGGTCCCGCCGACGCTCGACGCCCGCTCGAGTACGACGAAGTCGTCGATCCCCTGCCGCTTCAGCTTGATCGACATGCCGAGGCCGGCGAAGCCGGTGCCGATCACCGCGACCTCGTGGACGCGGACGCCGCCGTCGGCCCGGGTGCCGCCGTTGCGCTGCTCCTCGATCGTCGTCGCCATTCTCGCTCCTCCGCTCGCCGCCGGGCCCGTGCCGGTACCCTCGTTCCGTTCCCTACTGATGGTAGGTTACTGAGAGTAGGTCTGAGTGTGACGTCGACCACACAACATCCGCCGACGAGCGGCCGGCTGGCCGCGATCGAGCGCGAGCTCGCCGGCCACCCCCATCGACGGGTGCCGCGCGACCTGCGCCGCCGCCACCTGCTCGAGCTGGCGACGGCGCTGTTCGCCGAGCGCGGCTTCGAGGCGGCGTCGATGGACGAGCTGGCACAGCGGGCCGGCGTCTCGAAGCCGGTCATCTACGACCAGTTCGGCTCCAAGGAGGGACTGCTGGTCGCGGTCGTCGAGACGATGGGCATCGAGCTCAACGAGGCGATCCGCAGCGCCGTCGCCGGCCGCACCGATCCCGAGGACCTGCTCCGCAGCGGCAGCCTCGCCTTCTTCCGCTTCGCGGGTTCGCGCCGGGCGACCTTCTCGATGGCGTTCGGCGCGGTCCGCTCGATCGACTCCTCGACGCTGGCCGTCGCCGCCAAGGTGGCCGAGATCCGCGCCCGCCAGGACGCGCTCGTCGCGGCGGCGATCTCGGCGACCGCCGCGAGCCTCGGCGGCGAACCCGACCCGCTCGAGGTGAGCGCGATCACCCGCGGCCTCAACGGCGTCTACGAGGGCCTCGTCGAGTGGTGGGACGACAACCCCGAGGTGCCGGCCGAGGACCTGGCCGGATGGGTCGTGGCGCTGGTCCTGCCCGGCCTCCGGCAGATGGCCGAGGGATCGGCCCCGCCCGGCGGGACCGGCCGCTGACGAACCCGCCCCGGAGCGGCGGGAATTGCGATGCTGGTGGCCGACGAGGTCAGCGAGCGGAAGGAGATCGGGATGGCGGCGACGGGACACGCGAAATGGACGGGGTCCGTGGAGAGCGGCGCCGGCGCCGTCGAGACCGGCACGAAATCGCTCGAGGGCACCTACTCGGCGGCCTCGCGGTTCGGCGACGGCAAGGGGACGAACCCCGAGGAGCTGATCGCGGCCGCGCACGCCGCCTGCTTCTCGATGGCGCTGTCGCTGATCCTCGGGAGGCCGGCAGCGAGCCGGAGAGCGTCGAGACCGACGCCCGGGTCTACCTGCGGCGCACCGAGGGCGGTTACGAGATCCACAAGGTCGAGCTCGAGACGGTCGGGACGGTCCCCGGTGTCAGCGAGGACGAATTCAAGGGACACGCCGAGACCGCCAAGAAGCAATGCCCGGTCTCGCGGGCGCTCGCCGGCGGGCCGGAGATCACCCTCGAGGCGCGACTCGCGGGCTGACCGGGCGGAGCCGCGACGATGAGCGCCAGCGCCGACTCGCGGGACGCGTTCCCGCAGCTGACCACCCTGCAGACCCGCTGGGCCGACAACGACGTCTACGGCCACGTCAACAACGTCGAGTACTACGCCTTCTTCGACACGGTCATCAACCGCTGGCTGATCGACGAGGGCGGCCTCGACATCCACGGCGGCGACGTGATCGGCGTCTGCGCCGAATCGCACTGCACCTACCGGGACGGCTTCTCTTTCCCCGAGGACGTCGAGGCCGGCCTGCGGGTCGGCAAGCTCGGCAAGTCGAGCGTCCGCTACGAGATCGGTCTGTTCGCGGTCGGCGCCGAGGAGCCGTCGGCGACGGGCTGGTTCGTGCACGTCTTCGTCGATGCCGAGACGCGGCGGCCGGCGGCGATGCCGCCGCGGCTGCGGGCGAGCCTCGAGCGGCTGCTGACCGAGGGCGGTGAGGGCGAGTGAGGATCCGCAGCGCCGTACTCCGCGAGATGGGTGCCGCGCCGCCCTATGCGCAGTCCCGGCCGCTCGAGATCACCGAGCTCGAGCTCGACCCGCCCGGCCCCGGCGAGCTGCTCGTCAAGGTCCGCGCCGCCGGCCTCTGCCACTCCGACCTCTCGGTGATCGACGGCTCACGGCCGCGGGTGATGCCGATGGCGCTCGGCCACGAGGCGGCCGGCGAGGTCGTCGGGGTCGGTGCAGGCAGCACCGGCTTCGACCCCGGCGACCACGTCGTCTTGGCCTTCGTTCCCGCCTGCGGGGAGTGCGAGCCGTGCCGGGCCGGCCGGCCGGCGCTCTGCGAGCCCGGCGCCGCCGCAAACGCCGCCGGCACCCTGCTCGGCGGCGAGCGCCGGCTGCACGGGCCCGGCGGCGAAGAGATCAACCACCATCTCGGCGTCTCGGCATTCTCCGACCACATCGTCGTCTCCGAGGCATCGGCGGTGAAGGTCGATCCGGAGCTGCCCTTCGACATCGCGGCGCTGTTCGGCTGCGCGGTCCTGACCGGCGTCGGCGCCGCCGTCAACGCGGCCCGGATCGAGCCCGGCCAGCGCGTCGCGGTGTTCGGCCTCGGCGGCGTCGGGCTGTCGGCGCTGCTCGGCGCGGTGCTCAGCCGAGGCGGGGACGATCGTCGCCGTCGACGTCGTCGCCGACAAGCTCGAGCTCGCCAGGCGGCTCGGTGCGACCGACGCCGTCGAGGCCGGCCCGGGCGCCGTCGCGGCGATCCGCGAGATCACCGGCGGCGGCGCCGACCACGTGATCGAGACGGTCGGCAGTGCCAAGGTGCTCGGCGACGCCTACGACGCGACCCGGCGCGGCGGTACGACGACGACCGTCGGCCTGCCCGACCCGAGCCAGATGCTGAGCATCCCGGCGGTCTCGCTGGTCGCCGAGGAGCGGACGCTGCGCGGCTCCTATCTGGGCTCGAGCGTCCCGGCCCGCGACCTGCCCCGGTTCATCGACCTGCATCGGCAGGGGCGCCTCGACGTCGAGGCCCTGCTCACCGCCCGGCTTTCGCTCGACGAGATCAACGAAGGCTTCGACCGGCTCGCGAGTGGCGAGGCGATCCGCCAGGCCGTCGTCTTCGACTGAGCGCGTCGGCGCGGACTTGATCCGCGGCCGCTCCCCTGCGAAGATAGTTGCGTGAGCAACCTTTCCACGACGAGCGGCGCGACGACCCCGCGGCCGCACCTGCCGGCCGATCTGACCCTCGGCGCCGTCGAGATCGTCGTCACCGATCTCGACCGCTCGATCCGCTTCTACGAGCGTTCGATCGGGCTGCGGCTGCGTGAGCGCGACGTCGACGTCGCCCGCCTCGGCGCCGGCGGCGAGGACCTGCTCGTCCTCCACGGCCGGCCCGGCGCGCAACCGGCCGGGCGCCATGCCGGCCTCTACCACTTCGCCCTCCTGTTTCCGACCCGGCCGGATCTCGGCCGGGCGGCTCGCCGGCTCGCCGCCACCGGTACGCCGATCGAAGGCGCCTCCGATCACGGCATCTCCGAGGCGATCTACCTCGCCGACCCCGACGGCAACGGGATCGAGCTGGCCGCCGACCGCGGTCGCGAACGCTGGGGCGACCTCCGCGATCCGACCACGATCGGCCCGCGGCCGCTCGATCTCGCCGAACTGCTCGGCGCCGTCGCCGCCGACGATCTGCCCGACCACGCCGACCGCGACCTGCGGGTCGGCCACCTCCACCTTCACGTCGGCGACGTCGGCGTCGCGCTCGGCTTCTATCGCGACCTCGTCGGCTTCGAGGTGATGACGGACTTCGGCAGCGCCGCGTTCGTCGCCGCCGGCGGCTACCACCACCACCTCGGGCTCAACGTCTGGAGGGGGGCCGGCGTGCCGCCGGCGCCGGCCGGCGCCGTCGGGCTCGAGCGCTGGACGGTGCGGATCGGCGCCGAGTCGCTGGCGGCGCTGCGGGCGCGGCTCGAGGCCGCCGGGGTCGCGATAGCCGGCGCTGGCGACGGGTTCGTCGCCCGTGATCCCTGGGGGATGGCGACCTGGTTCCGCCCGCCCGCCTGAGCGGGCGGGCGACGATGCCGCTCAGCCGAGGATCTTCGCCTTCTGGGCGGCGAACTCCTCGTCGGTGAGGACGCCGCTGTCGCGGAGCTCGCCGAGCTCCTTGAGCTGCTGGATCGGGTCGGCGGCCGGCGCGGCGGAGGCCTGCTGCGGTGGCGGCGCCTGCTGGGCGTAGGCGGGCTGCTCCTGCTCGGCCCAGCGCCCGGCCTGGCGGCGCGAGACGCGGTTGCTGACGGCGGTCGCGGTACCGGCTACGACGGCGGTCCTGGCGACTCCTCTGATCAAACCTGGCATCGGTGGTCTCCTTTCGGTGCGGGTTGGCTGCTCAGGCAGCCTCGACGGCGTCGAGCGCCGCGAGGAAAGCTTGGACGGGGATCCGCTCGGAGCTGACGAGCTGTCCGCCCGAGCGGCGGACGGCCGACGCGAACGGCGCCGCCCAGCTGTTCTCGTAGACGATCAGCGCCGCGAGCGCGCCGGGGGTCACCGCGGCGGCGGCCTCGGCGAGGTCGTCCTCGCCGAGGATCCCCGACGAGGCGCCGCGGAAGTCCTCCAGCGCGGCCGCCTTCTCGGGCAGCTCGCCGAAGTCGATCGCGGCGACGTCGCCGCTCTCGTCCTTGACGAAGATCGCGAGGTCGAGCACCCGGATGACGCCGCGCTCGACGAGCTCGAAGACGATCGGCGCGGCCTCGCCGCTGGGCGGGTCCTCGGGCCATTCGATCAGCACGTAGTCGATCGGTCCCATTGCCTCGATTTCAGCGGCTTCCACTGGCTCTCCCTTCGATCCCTGTTGACCCGACAAGACTACATTCAGAACCGGAACCCCAACTGCCGAACGGCAGGTAATCGCGCAGCTTCGCCGTATCAGACCGGCGGATGCCGGCATCCGCCGGCAATGACGCGGCCGTCGCCTGCGGCGGTCGCCTGAGAAAGGGAGTACTGATGAGAGGTACTGGACGAGTTCTGTTCGCCGCGATCATGCTCTTGATCGTCGGTGCACTGAACGTTATCTACGGCATCGGCGCGCTCGACAACGCCAACGTTTTCGTCAACGACACCCGGCTGGTGTTCACCGACCTGAGCGGCCTCGGCTGGATCCTGATCATCCTCGGGATCGTCCAGATCACCGGCGGCTTCTCGCTGATGGCCGGCAACGCCTACGGCCGGGTCATCGGCATCGCCGGCGCCGGGCTCGGCGCCTTCTGGGCGCTGCTGTCGGTCGGCGGCGCGTTCCCGTGGTGGTCGCTCGGCGTCTTCGCGCTGTGCGTCTACGTCCTGTTCGGGATCGTCGAGTACGGCGAGGACGAGCGGACCCAGCGCTCGGCCGGCGTCTAACCGCGCCGCGAGCGTCCCGCTGGGCAGCCGGAGCCCGCCCGCGCCGCGGGCGGGCTCCGCCATCCCGGCGATCAGCCCGGGATCGAGGGCGGGGCGCCCTTCCTGAACAGCGTCGAGAGGTAGAGCACGACCGGCCGCTTGCCCTCGTTGGCGGCGTGATGGTGGTCGCTCGGCTGCTCGACGATCCACTGCCGCGGCTTCAGCCGGGCGGTGTCGCCGGCCTCGAGCTTGCGGACGAGGACCGGATGATCGTCGGCGGGGCCGCGCTTGACCCGCGCCGTGCCCTGCTCGACGGTGTAGGTGAGGACGCCGGAGTCGATGTAGGCGATCTGGGTGCCGGGATGGTGATGGAGCGCCAGCTTCGTGCCCGGCTGAATCGTGATCCGGGTCAGCGCCAACGTCCGCCCCGGGGCGCCGCGCGGCTTCGAGGTCTGCGCGAGCGGCTCGCGGACGACCGGAGCCGGGTCGTCGGAGCCGAGCGCCCACCCGATCGCGGCACCGCCGCCGAGCGCGAGAGTGGAAACGACCAGGAGAGGGATCCAGCCGACGCGCCGAAGGACTGAGCTCATGGCCTGAATCTACCCACCGCGCCACCACCCGGCGCCGGTTGTCGGCGGCCGAGCCCCCGCGGCGGTCGCGGATCGGGCGAATCACCCCACCCCACCCCACCGAGGTGGAGGAAACCGGCAACTGTCACCCCTTTCCTCGACCTCGGCGGAGGTGCGGGGTCGACCTCGGCGGAGATGCGGGGTCGACCTCGGCGGCGGTGCGGGGTTGACTCGGCGGAGGTGCGGGTCGGACTCGGCGGCGGTGCGGGGAGAGCGGGCGGCGCCGGTCGGCTAGGGTCGGGTCCCTTGGAGGATCTGACAGTCGACGAGGCCGGGCAGGGAGATCCGGCGATGGTCTTCTCGGAGACCCACCGCGCCGAGGCGCGCACGGCGACGATCTGCCCGAACGTCGTCGTCCTCTTCGGGGCGACCGGGGACCTGGCGCGGCGGAAGCTGCTGCCGGGGCTGCTCAACCTCTCTCAGGCCGGATTGCTGCCGGACTTCCGGGTCGTCGGTGCCGCCCGGCGCGAGATGGACGACGACGGCTTCCGCGCCTACGCGCTCGAGGCCTGCGAGGAGTTCGGACGCCGCGACTTCAGCGATCAGGCCCGGCAGGAGTTCGCCGGCCGGCTCACCTACGTGAACGTCAAGGAGGGGCCGGTGCCGCTGACCGCGGCGGTCGGCGGCGCCGAGCAGCAACTCGGTCCCGACGCCCAGCGGCTGCTCTACATGAGCGTGCCGCCGGCCGCCGCCCTGAGCCTGATCGAGCTCGTCGAGCAGGCGGGGATCGCGGCGGAGTCGCGAATCATCATGGAGAAGCCGTTCGGCACCGACCTCGCCAGCGCCCGCGAGCTCAACGACGCGATCCACAAGGTCTTCCCGGAGCCGCAGATCTTCCGGATCGACCACTTCCTCGGCAAGGAGGCGGCCCAGAACATCCTCGCCCTGCGCTTCGCCAACGGCCTCTTCGAGCCGATCTGGAACCGCTCCCACATCGCCCACGTGCAGATCGACGTGCCGGAGACGCTTTCGGTCGGCACCCGCGGCGCCTTCTACGAGGAGACCGGCGCCTACCGCGACATGGTCGTAACCCACCTGATGCAGATCCTCGCCTTCCTGGCGATGGAGCCGCCGACCCAGCTCGATCCGCTGGCGATCACCGAGGAGAAGAACAAGGTGTTCCGCTCGATCCGGCCGATCGATCCCGCCAACGTCGTCCGCGGCCAGTACGACGAGTACCGCAGCGAGCCCGGCGTCGATCCGGAGTCCGACGTCGAGACGCTGATCGGCCTGCGTTGCGAGGTCGACAACTGGCGCTGGTCAGACGTCCCGTTCTATCTGCGGACCGGCAAGCGGATGGCCGAGGGGGCGCGGATCATCTCGATCGCCTTCCGGGAGCCGCCGCAGAGCATGTTCCCGTCCGGCTCCGGCGTCGGTCAGTACGGCCCCGACCACCTCACCTTCGACCTCGACGACTACGCGCGGCTGTCGCTGAGCTTCTACGGAAAGCGGCCGGGCCCGACGATGGCGCTCGAGAAGACCTCGATGCAGTTCTCCCGGGCCGAGGCGGAGGCCAGCGGCGACTCGCTCGAGGCCTACGAGCGGCTGATCCGCGACGCGATGGCCGGCGACCACACGCTGTTCACGACCGCCGACGGCATCGAGCGGCTCTGGGAGATCTCGGCGCCGCTGCTCGAGGAGCCGCCACCGATCGAGGTCTACCCGTCGTATTCGTGGGGGCCGCGCTCGCTCAACGACCTGATCGCGCCCGAAGCCTGGCGGTTGCCGTTCGCCCGCCGCTGGCGCGGCTAGGCGCTCGGGGCCGGCGAGGCGCCGCGGTCGATCATCGCCCGGCTGTCGCTGCTCCTGATCAGGACCAGGCAGAGGACGAGGGCGAGGACGGCGAGCCCGGCGCCGGTCATGAACGCCTGCTGGAAGCCGTCGGTGAGCGCGGCCCCCTGCTCGGCCGGGGTCCGGGCGGCGGCGAGCTTGTCGTCGCTGACCGAGTTGGCGATCGTCGCCAGGATCGCCAACCCGAGCGCGCCGCCGACCTGCTGGGAGGTGTTGATCAGCCCGCTGGCGAGGCCCGATTCGCGTTCCTCGACGCCGGCGACGGCGGCGATCGTGATCGAGACGAACGCCAGGCCGAGCCCGATCGCGGCGATCACCGAGGGTCCGAGGATGTCGGTCACGTAGCTGCCGTCCGGCGAGACCTGCGCCCACCAGAACAGCGCCACGGCGATGAAGACGAGGCCGGTGACGAGCACAGGCTTGAAGCCGATCCGGGTCGAGAGCTGCGAGCTCACCCCGGCGGAGATGATGATCCCGGCCGACAGCGGCAGGTACGAGAGCCCGGCCTTGATCGCCCCGTAGCCGAGCACCTGCTGCATGTAGAGCGAGGCGAAGAAGAACATCGAAAAGAGCGACGCGCCGACGAGCAGGCCGACCGCGTTGGCGCCGGTCAGCGTCGGCAGCCGGAAGATTCGGAACGGGACCAGCGGCGCCCGCGAGCGCTGCTCGATCGCGACGAAGGAGGCGATCAGCGCCACCGCGATCGCGAGCAGGACGATCGTCTCGGTCGATCCCCAGCCGGCCTTCTCGGCGTTGACGATCGCGTAGACGAGCAGCGACAGGCCGGCGGTGACCGTCACCCCGCCGGGGATGTCGAACGAGCGGCTCTCGGCCGCGGAGCGGCTCTCGGCGATCAGCCGCGGCGCGAGCATCGCCGCGACGATGCCGATCGGCACGTTGACCCACAGCACCCACTCCCAGCCGAGGCCATCGGTGAGGACGCCGCCGAGCAGGACGCCGACGGCGCCGCCGGAGCCGGCGACCGCGCCCCAGGCCCCGAGCGCCTTGTTGCGCTCGGCTCCCTCCTTGAAGGTGACGGTGATGATCGACAGCGCCGCCGGCGAGACGATCGCGGCGCCGAGCCCCTGGACCGCCCGGGCGACGACGAGCTGGATGTCGTTGGTGGCGAAGCCGCCGGCCAGCGAGGCGAGCGCGAAGACGACGAGCCCGGCCATGAACACCCGGCGGCGGCCGAGCAGGTCGGCGAGCCGGCCGCCGAGCAGCAGGAAGCCGCCGAAGGTGAGCACGTAGGCGTTGACGACCCAGGAGAGGTCGTCCTGGGAGAAGTCCAGCGCGCTGCCGATCGTCGGCAGGGCGATGTTGACGATCGACGCGTCGAGGACGACCATGAACTGGGCGATGCAGAGCAGCGCCAGCGCCAGCCAGCGCTTCTCCGCGTAGTCGCCGCGGTCGGGCACCTCAGTCCTCCGCGGAGGCGGTCGCCGTCGCCGGCTTGGCGGTCGCCGCCGGATGCGGCTCGGGCGCCGCCTCGACGTGCAGGCGCGGCAGCAGCCGATCGAGCCAGTCGGGCAGCCACCAGGCGCGTTTGCCGAGCAGCTCCATGATCGCCGGCACCAGGATCGTCCTGATCACGAAGGCGTCGATCGCGACGGCGGCGGCGAGCGCCACCCCGAACAGCTTGATCGTCAGGCTGCCGCCGAGCGCGAAGGAGGCGAAGACGAAGAACATGATCGTCGCCGCCGCCGTGATCACCCGGCCGGTCGAGGCGAGGCCGTGGGCGACCGCCTCGGAGGCGTCGCGGCGCTTCTCCCACTCCTCGTGAACGCGCGACATCAGGAACACCTCGTAGTCCATCGAGAGGCCGAAGACGATCGCGAAGACCATCACCGGCAGGAACGAGTCGATCGGGGCGGTGCCGTCGAGGCCGATCAGGCCGCCGAGCCACCCCCACTGGAAGATCGCGACGACGACACCGAACGACGCTCCGATGCTGAGCAGGTTCATCAGCACCGCCTTCAGCGGCACCAGCACGGAGCGGAAGGCCATCATCAGCAGGAAGGCCGAGAGCAGGATGACGATGCCGATGAACAGCGGCAACTTGCCGGCGATGTAGGTCGTGAAGTCGTCGTAGATCGCCGTCTGGCCGCCGACGTAGGCGCTGACCGCGTACTTCGAGTCGACCGGCGGGATGACGTCGTCGCGGAGGTCCTTGACGAGGTCGCTGGTCGCGTTGTCCTGCGGAGAGGTCGTCGGGAACAGGTTGAAGGTGGCGAGATTGCCGGCCTCGTTCTCCTTCGGCGGCGAGACGCTGGCGACCCCCGGGGTGTCGGTCAGCGACTTGCCGAGGGTGGCGAGCGCGGCCTCCGCCTCGGTGGGAGCGGTGTCGGCGGGGATGTCGACGACCACCTGCAGCGGGCCGTTGAAGCCCGGGCCGAAGCCCTCGGCGAGCAGATCGTAGGCCTTGCGCGTGCTTGAGTCCGACGGGTCGGTGCCGGCATCGGCGGAGCCGAGGTCGATCGAGAAGACCGGGACCGCGAGCACGATCAGCAGCCCTCCGGAGAGGATCGCCGCAGTCCACGGCCGGCGCTGGATCGCCCGGCTCCAGCGCGTCCAGTTCGGGCTCTCCTCGCCGGCGTTGCGCTTGCGGCGGTTCAGGCCGGGAATCCGCAGCCGGTCGATCCGGGTGCCGACCTTGCTGAGCAACGCCGGCAGCAGGGTCAGGGCGGCGGTCATCGTCAGCAGCACCGCCAGCGAGGCGGCCAGCGCCGGTCCGTGCAGGAAGCCGACGCCGATCGCGAACAGCCCGAGCATCGCGACGACGACGGTGGCGCCGGCGAAGAGGACGGCCCGTCCCGCCGTGTCCATCGCGACGAGGACCGCCTCGCGGACCTCGAGGCCGTCGCGCAACCCGCTGCGGAAGCGGGTGACGACGAACAGTGCATAGTCGATGCCGACGCCGAGTCCGATCATCGCCGCCAGCGCCGGCGCGAAGTCGGCGGTGTCGATGATGTGGGTGCCGAGCGTGACCAGGCTGAGGGCGGTGCCGAGCGCGACGATCGCGGTCACGATCGGCATGCTCATCGCGACCACCGAGCCGAACGTGATCAGCAGGATGATGATCGCCGCGAGCAGGCCGATCATCTCGCCGGCGCCGCCCGGCTCCTGTTCGACCTGGCGGACCGGATCGCCGCCGGCCTCGACCTCGAGGCCGTCGCCGCCGGAGGCGTTGACGGTGTCGGCGATCCTCTTGATCGAGTCCGTCGGCAGGTCGAAGGCGGCGCCATCGAGGGTGACGATCGCGAAGCCGATCGTCCCCTGCGGGGAGATCTGCCGGCGCACCTCGGCCGGGCTGCTGACGGTGGCGACGTCGTCGAAGCCCTTGACCTCGCTCAGCAGCGAGTTGATTTCGCCCTGGGCGGCGGCGTTGTCGACGCCGCTCGGGTCGGCGTAGACGACCTGGATCTGATCCCCGGACTTGTTCGGGTCACGCTCTTTGAGCAGGTTCAAGGCCTTCGTCGAGTCCGAGTCGGGGAGCTGAAAGTTGGTCGAGAAGCTCTCCCCGGCCGTGCCGGCGGCGGTGCCGGCGATCAGCAGGGCGGCGATCCAGGCCAGGACCGTGAGTCGTCGATGGCGTATGCAGAAGGCGGCGAGGGTTCGCAATGCGGGAGCTCCCTGGGTGACTCGAAGTTATGAAGCGGAGAAGGCTCTCCGCATAATGCACGATCGGATTCGAACTTGCGTTCCCGTCTGCTTGGCGCGCCGATCAGCGGGGCTTATCGGGCCCCGCGGCGCCGATCCCTACCATCCCGCGCCCCGTGAGCAGCGCCCCGACAACCCCACTCGCCCGCCGCGACGACCTCCGCAACATCGCGATCGTCGCCCACGTCGACCACGGCAAGACGACGCTCGTCGACGCGATGCTCTGGCAGTCGGGCGCGTTCCGGACCGGCCAGGACGTCAACGAGCGGGTCATGGACTCGATGGATCTCGAGCGCGAGAAGGGGATCACGATCCTCGCCAAGAACACGTCGGTCGACTACGACGGCATCAAGCTGAACATCATCGACACGCCCGGACACGCCGACTTCGGTGGCGAGGTCGAGCGCGGGCTGACGATGGTCGACGGCATCCTGCTGCTCGTCGACGCCTCCGAGGGACCGCTGCCGCAGACCCGGTTCGTGCTCCGCAAGGCGCTCGAGCGGCACCTGCCGGTGATCCTCGTCGTCAACAAGGTCGACCGGCCCGACGCGCGGATCGCCGCGGTCGTCGACGAGGTCTACGAGCTGTTCCTCGACCTCGACGCCGAGGAGTCGCAGATCGAGTTCCCGATCGTCTACACGAATGCCAGGGACGGCTGGGCAGCGACGACCGAGGGCGAGGTCGGCACCGACCTGAAGCCGCTGATGGACCTGATGGTCGAGCAGATCCCGGCGCCCGAGTACGACCCCGAGCACCCGCTGCAGGCGCTGGTCACCAACCTCGACGCCTCCCCCTACGTCGGCCGGCTCGCCCTCTGCCGGGTCCATCACGGGACGATCCGCGCCGGCCAGCCGATCGCCTGGTGCCGGGCCGACGGAACGGTGACCCGGGCCAACGTCACGACCCTCTACACGACCGAGAACCTCGAGCGGGTCGAGACGGAGGAGGCCGGGCCGGGCGAGATCATCGCCGTCGCCGGCCTCGCCGAGGTGACGATCGGCGAGACGCTCGCCGATCCCGACGATCCGCGGCCGCTGCCGGTGACGACGGTCGACGAGCCGTCGCTGTCGATGATCGTCGGCATCAACACGTCGCCGCTGGCCGGCCGCGACGGCAACAGGCTGACCGCCCGCCAGGTCTACGACCGCCTCCAGCAGGAGCTCGTCGGCAACGTCTCGATCCGCGTCAACGACACCGAGCGCCCCGACGCCTGGGAGGTCCAGGGCCGCGGCGAGCTGCAGCTCGTCGTCCTGCTCGAGATGATGCGCCGCGAGGGCTACGAGCTGACCGCCGGCCAGCCGCAGGTCGTCACCCGCGAGGTCGACGGCAAGACCTGCGAGCCGGTCGAGCGGCTCGCGATCGACGCCCCCGAGGAGTACGTCGGCGTCGTCACCCAGGCGCTCGCCGTGCGCAAGGGCCGGATGGAGCAGATGGTCAACCACTCGACCGGCTGGGTCCGGCTCGAGTTCCTCGTCCCCGCCCGCGGCCTGATCGGCTTCCGGACCGAGTTCCTGACCGAGACCCGCGGCACCGGCCTCATGCATCACGTCTTCGACCGCTGGGAGCCGTGGGCCGGCGAGCTGCGGACGCGGCCGACCGGCGCCCTCGTCGCCGACCGCAGCGGCAAGAGCGCGAGCTTCGCGCTGTTCGGGCTCCAGGAGCGCGGGCAGCTGTTCATCGGCCCCGGCGAGGAGGTCTACGAGGGGATGATCGTCGGCGAGAACGCCCGCGCCGACGACCTCGACGTCAACGCCACCAAGGAGAAGCACCAGACGAACGTCCGCGCCGCCAGCGCCGACGTGCTGGTCCGGCTGATCCCCCACCAGATGCTCTCGCTCGAGCAGGCGATCGAGTTCCTGCGCGAGGACGAGTGCGTCGAGATAACCCCCGAGCGAACCCGCCTCCGCAAGGTCGAGCTGGCGAAGACGGATCGCGTCCGCGCCGCTCGCCGCGCCCGCGCCGCTTCCGCCTGACTCGCCGCGAACTTGCAGAAATCGCTCACATTGAGCGATTTCTGCAATCTCGGCGCTCGCCGCCGTCAGCGGCGGTGAGGAACTCGCCGAGCTCGCCTAGGAGGTGCGGGCGCCCTGGCGGGGACGCCGGCGACGGCGCTTCGGGCCGGTCGACCCGCCGCCGCCCTGCTTGGAGGGCCGGCCGCCGTTCCCATTCTGGCTGCGGCCCGAGCCCTGGCTGCGGCCGCCGTTGCGGCCGCGGCCGGAACCCTGTCCGCCGCCGTTGGAGCGCTGCTGCGCCGGGGCGCCACCGGTGGCGCCGTCGCGGCGGTCGAACTCGGCGGCGAGGCCGAGGTCGAGGGCCATCCGCCGCAGCTCGTGGACCTGGTCGCCGAGCACGAAGCTGACGCCGGTGCCGGTCGCGCCGGCGCGGCCGGTGCGGCCGATCCGGTGCGTGTAGGCGTCGGCGTCCTCGGGGGCGTCGAAGTTGATCACATGGGTGACCTCGGGGACGTCGATGCCGCGGGCGGCGACATCGGTCGCGATCAGGACGGTGACGTCGCCGCGCTCGAAGCTGGCGAGCGCCTTCTGGCGCTGCGACTGCGACTTGTCGCCGTGCATGGCGGCGGCGAAGACGTCGCGGGCCTTGAGCTTCTTGACGAGCCGGTCGGCGCCGCGCTTGGTCCGCACGAAGACGAGCGTCCGGCCGCGGTCGCGGGCGTCGAGCTCGTCGACGAGCAGGTCGACCTTGGCGCCCTGGCTCGGTGACTCCGCGAAGCGATGGCTGATCGCCGCACGCCCGTGCTCCAGCTTCGGAGCATGGACGTGGCGGCGTGCGTCGTGGGTGTAGTCCGCGGCGAGATCGCCGGCGGCACCCTCGAGGGTTGCGGAGAAGAAGAGGGTCTGGCGCTGCTTCGGGATCAGCCTGACGATCCGGTCGACGGCCGGCTTGAAGCCCATATCGAGCATCCGGTCGGCCTCGTCGAGGACGAGCGTGCGGACGTTGCCGAGGCTGAGGGCGCGGCGCTGGATCAGGTCCTCGAGCCGCCCGGGGGTGGCGACGAGGATGTGCGCCTTCGGCGCCTTGCGGATCTGCGGCTCCATGCCGACGCCGCCGTAGACGACCTCGACCTTGAGGGCCCTGGCGCGGGCGATCACCTCGAGCTCGTCGACGATCTGACGGGCGAGCTCCCGGGTCGGGGCGAGGATCAGCGCCGCCGGGCGGCGCGAGTCGGCGGCGATCCGGTCGACGAGCGGCACGCCGAAGGCGAGCGTCTTGCCGGAGCCGGTCGGCGACTGGACGAGGACATCGCGGCCGTCGAGGACGTCCTCGATGACGAGCTTCTGGACGGGGAAGGGACTCTCGATGCCGCGCTTGGCGAGTGCCGTCGCGACGGTATTGGACACGCCGAGATCGGCGAAGGTCGTACTCATTATTGGCTGCTCCTTGTGAGCGTTCGTTGTTCGGAGATTCGTTGGCCCCGAAAACGCTCGGTCGATACCGAAGGCAGCGAGAAACTTGAACCTCTCGGGCGCCGTCTGGGCAACCCGACGCCGGGGACGGTAGCAGCAATCCCCTGCAAATACGAAAACGGCCGCCGCGGGTTGCACCGCGGCGGCCGCTTCAATCGGTTCCCCGGCGAGCCCTACGGACCGCTGAACGTGAAGTCGTAGCAGGGGTCCCCGCCGCAGGTGTCGGTGATGTTGCTGACGTTGTCCGGCTGCAGGAAGTCGGAGACCATCTGCTGTTCGGCCGGCGTCCGTCGCGGCAGCTCGTGGGGATCCTCGCCGTCGCGGTTGGGGATGTTCTCGATCGGCGGCACGTTGGTGCCGAGGGTTCCGCCGTCGCGGATCGGGCCGCTGTCCCAGTAGACCAGCGCCGAGTCGGTCCACGGGTAGGTCATCGGCGGCAGGTTCCAGCCGACGTCGACGCCCGGCCAGCGGCCCTCGTAGACGATCGGGTTGTGGATCCCGGCCCCGACGGTCCGCGCCATCGTCTCGGCCGAGAAGTTGGTGACCTGGTGATCGCCGACGCCGACGTCCATCAGCACCTCGTGCGGAGGCGTGTTCGGCAGCGGGTCGTCGGTGATCCGGTGCGCGTAGCCGTTCGACTCGCCGCGATCCCAGAGCATCTGCACCAGCGACAGGACCAGCTGCTGCTCGAGCTCGTCCGGGTAGGCCGGATCGAGGATCACCGCGTACTGGTCGAAGTCGACCGAGCGGTTCAGCAGCACCGAGTAGTTCATCCCGCCGACGCCGAGCGAGGCGCGGGTGAAGTCGGGCGAGACGGCGGTCAGGCCGCCGCCGAAGATGGCGCCCTGGCTGTTGCCGTTGTAGTAGAGCTTCGCCGTGTCGATGACCGGCGGGTTGCCGGGGCCGACCGGGTTTGTGTCGTCGACCCGGAAGGCGGGGTCGCTGATGAAGCCGTCGTCGTTGTCGAGCAGGCGGCCGAGGTAGAGCCCGTTCAGCATCCCCTGCTGGAGGCGGTCGGCGAGCTGCGGGAAGTTGCTCATGTTCGAGAGGATCCCGATCGTGTTGATCAGGTCGCTGTTCGACATGCCGATCTCGTCGGTCGCGCAATCCATCATGTTGTGGGCATTGCCGAGCGTCTTCTGCGGGCTCGACGTGCCCTCGCTGGCGCTGCCGAGCAGGCCGTGCCCGTAGATCTGCGGCCGCGCCGGTGAGCTCAGCGCGCTGTAGGGGATCATGCAGTTGAAGTTGGCCGTCCAGGTGCCGTTCTGACTGCGGCACGCCGTTGCCGTCGAGGTTCAGCGTCGAGCCCGGATCGCACGGGTCGCCGCCGGCCGGGGCGGTCATGTAGCAGGGGACCTCGAAGGTTCCCTGCACGCGCCGCGCCATGTCCGCGTCCTCGGGCAGCGGCCCGCCCGACGTCTGCTGGTAGTTCTGGACCGAGTCGACGGTGAACGACGGCGCGGTGCCCTGGACGATTCCGTCGGCGAGGTTCGTGTCGCCGAGCTGGGCGAAGGCGTCGTCGCGCATCGCCAGGACGTTCTTGGCGATGTTCTCGTCGCTGGCGACCGTGAAGTCCCAGGCCAGGTAGAGGTCGGAGCGCTTCACGTCGGCCTTGCGGAGCTTCTTGAAGACGTTCTCGAAGCGGCCGCGCTGGTCGTTGATCGGCGCCTTGCCCGAGGGCAGGTCGTCGCGGTAGTAGCGGAAGCCCTGGGGAGCGTCGAGGGCCTCGCCGCCGCCGTCCTTGAGGTTGCGCATGGCGACGATGTAGCGATGGCCACTGGCGAAGTTCTCGGCCGGGTGGATCAGCACCGCGGTCTCCTCGGGCGAGGTCGCGTTCGAGTCGATCTCGGCCCAGATCGGCCAGCGCTCGCCGGTCTTGGCATCGATGACGACGACCGGCGCCTTCTTCTTCGTGTAGTTGCCGAGCGCGGCCAGCGAGACCGGGTTCGTCTCCTGCAGGGCGGCCGGCGTGTCGAGGCCGGGAACGCGGACGACGATCGACTGCCCGGGGCTGAACCCGTCGTTGCCCTTGTAGGGCGCGGAGTCGATCGGGGTATCGGCGGCGTTGGTCGGCGTCGCCGAGCTCTGGAAGTCGACGTGGAGGCCGGTCGCGGTGCTGTCGTCGGCGACCGTGTAGTAGTCGTCGGGGAACGGCAGCATGCAGCGCGAGCTGTCCTGATCACCGATGAAGTCGCATTCGGAGGCGCGGCTGAGGTCGATCTTCTCGGGCTTGCAGAGCGAGGTGTCGCGAACGAGGTCGCGCTTGGCGGTGACGCCCCTCGCCGTTGCCTTCAGGGTCCGCGACTGGCAGCTCTCGACCTGTGACTTGCCGTCCTTGGAGAGCTTGAGCAGAAGGGTACCCTTGCCCTTCTTGTTCAGCTTCAGCTTCTTCGGCTTCGCCAGCGACCCGGCGCTCGAGTCGTCGAACGTCTTCGAGGTGAGCTTCACCTTGACCTTCGGCTTCTTGCCCTTCTTGGCCTTCTTGGCGAGCTTGCCCTTCGCCTTGACACGGACCTTGACGCCCTTCTTGAGGATGCTCTTCTGGCTATCGCTCTTGATCTTCAGCGACGCGTTCTTCTTGGCCTTTGCGGCGGTCGTGTCGGCCGACGCCGAGGCGGCGAACGTCGCGCAGAGTGCGAAGGCAAGCAGGGCTGCGAGCAGCCGGGACGTCCTGGTCAAGATGGTCTCTCCTCCATGTCGCGTATGAGCGCACCCTCCCCGAAACGGTGCGGCGCGGCACTTTACCACCGCCCCGGCGCCGCGGCGACGGTTCGGCGGCAGCCGATCGGGTATCTGGCGGCGGCATGATCGCGGCCGAGCGCCCAGCGCAGACCGGGGCCGACGCACCGAGGCGCGCCCGCAGGCAGGCGGCACGGGCGAGCGCGAAGCGACGCCGCCGGCTGGCGACGGCCGCCGGCGGTCTCGCCGTCGCCGCGGCGTTCGTCGTCGGCGCGGTCGTCGGCGCCGGCCGCGACGGCGGCGGCGAGGGGCCGGTGGGCGCGGCGCCGGCCGCGGCCGAGCTGCCCGGCGGCGGCACCGAGTTGCTGCCCCGCTACCGGATGGTCGGCTTCTACGGGGCGCCCCAGGACGAGGCGCTCGGTGCGCTCGGGATCGGCCCGCCGGAGCGGGCCTCGCGACGGCTCGCCGAGCGGGCGGCGACCTACGCCGACAGGGGCGACCGGCCGGTGATGGCGTTCATGGAGCTGGTCGCCGCGGTCGCCAACGCCGACCCCGGCGAGGACGGCCTCTACCGGAGCCGTCAGCCGGGCCGCGTCATCGACCGCTACCTCGAGGCGGCTCGCGCCGCCGGGCAGATCCTCGTCCTCGACATCCAGCCCGGTCGGGCCGACTTCGCGACCGAGGTCGAGGCGTTGCGCCGCTGGCTGCGCGAGCCCGACGTCGGCCTCGGCCTCGACCCCGAATGGCACGTCGGCGACGGCGAGGTGCCGGGGCAGGTGATCGGCTCCGTCGACGCGGCCGAGGTCAACCGGATCGCCCGCGGCCTCTCCCGGGTCGTCGAGCGCGACGGCCTCCCCCAGAAGGTCCTGATCGTGCATCGCTTCACCGCCGAGATGATCGCCGACGTCGAGCGGCTGCGCAGCTACCCGGGCGTCGCCGTCGTCCTCAACGTCGACGGCTTCGGCGAAGAGGCCGCCAAGGTCGCCAAGTACGACGAGCTCCACCCGGGACGGCGATCGCACCTGTTCACCGGCTTCAAGCTCTTCTTCGAGGAGGACGCAGGGCTGATGCGGCCCGGGGACGTGCTCGCGCTCCGCCCCGCCCCCGACCTCGTCGTCTACGAGTGAGCCCGGGAACGCCGTGCGGTGACTACCTGCGCTTGCCCTTCCGCGTCCGCTCGCCGACCCTGCTGATCTTCAGCTTCGGATCGCTGCGGATCTCCCGGTTCGTGTAGAGCATCGGGATGAACTTGCTGTCCGAGAACTGCTCGGTCTGATCGCTGTGGTGCTTGCTCGACCGGTTCTCCGACTGCGAGTAGGTGAGCAGCCAGTGACCCTTCGGCCCGTTCTTGCCGAGCTTCGTCATCTGCACCGTGCTCGAGCCGTAGTTGACCTGACCGTAGGCGTACTCGGGATCGTCGGGGTTCGTGTTCGAGTTGATGTTCTGCCAGCAGCCGGTCGAGCAGCCGTGGATCGGGATCCGCTTGTCCTTGCGGCCGAGCGCGAACTGGACGTCCCCGTAGCTCGCGTCGAGCGGGATGCCGAGCTCGCGAAGCTCCTTGACGGCGATGCCGAGCGCCTCGATCGAGTCGGCGTTGCCCTGGTTGAGCGTGTTCGGGGTCGTCAGCGGGTGGTCGACGTCGAACGGCGTGCTCCAGAACGAGCCGCCGCCGGCCTCCCGCCACCAGACGTTGAACAGCCAGCCGCCCGGCGAGTCGAGCAGGCCGGTGTCGTTGTAGCCGGCGAGGATCGGGCAAGCCTCGGTGACGTCGACGTTTCCCGACGGCGTCGCGATCGTCGGGTTGTCGGCACAGATCTGCGCCAGCCCGTCGCCGGTCAGCTCGGCGCCGAGGCTGCGGTCGCCGAGCCACATCCGGGTCATGTTGTTGAGGTTGAAGCCGGGATCGGCGCCGAGCCCGTCGGTCGCATCCATCCGCTCCGCGACCATCCGGTGGCCGAGCCGGGTGCGCAGCCCCTGCACGCAGTCCTCGCAGCCGATGATCGGGCTGAAGCCGGTCAGCGGCTCGTCGGCGTTCGTCTCCCAGTAGGAGTCGTTGGCGTTGAGGACGTAGTCGTCGCGGAACTCGATCGGCAGGTTCGACGGACCGAAGATCCCCTTCACGGCCGCGTCGGGATCGTTGCCCCAGTTGCAGGTCGAGGTCGATCCGTCGAGCGGAATCAGGCCGGCGGCGTTGTAGATCACCGTCGAGATCCCCGGCTTGATGCAGGTGTCGATCTTCTCCGCGGTGACGTTCGGGACGACGGTGTCGTCGGTGTAGAAGGCACGGCCCCTGTCGTCGGCGCCGATCGTGTTGACCCACGGGTTGCCCTGGTACTTCGACTGCGCCTTGACGAGGTCCTTGGCGCTCTTCGCCCGGTCCATGTGCAGCCAGGTGTCGGCGGAGCGGATCTGGTCGTTGGCGTCGCCGAGCGCGAACACGGTCGTGCCGGTCCAGCTCAGGCCGACGCTCGGACGGGCGAGGATCGGGCCGAACTGCGAGTACCAGAGGGTCGTCGACTGCTTGCCGCCGCCCCCAGTCGGGACGGTGACGGTGCGGCTCGTCATCGGGATCGACTGGCCGTCGTACATGTAGCTGGTCGGATCGCCGGGGTCGAGCTCGAGCTCGAACAGCGTGAATCGCTGAGCGGTCGAGACCGTGTGGCTCCAGGCGACGTGGCGGTTGTGGCCGATGTTGATCGCCGGAAAGCCCATCAGGCTCGAGCCGATCGCGTTCATCTCGCCGGGGATCTGCAGCTGGAACTCCCAGAAGCGATCGATGCCCTTCCACGGGAAGTGCGGGTTGGCGAGGACGAGGCCGTCGCCGCTGCGCGAGTCCTGCTCGCCGACCCCGAGCGCGTTCGAGCCGAGCTTGGCCGCGTCCTCGCGGTCGCCGTTGACGTCGTAGGGCGAGCCCTTCAGCGCGTCGGCGGCCTGCTCGGGCGAGACGGCGGGCGCCGCCATCATCTCGGTCGGCGGCTGGGCGGCGACGAAGTCGGAGATGAAGTTCTGGCTGCTGGCGAGCAGGTCGGCCTGGTAGATCCGCCGCCAGACGTCGATCGCCCCGATCGGCTTCACCCACTTGGCGCCGCGGCAGCGGCGATCGGGGATGCCGTCGACGCCGACCTTCTTCAGGTAGGCGTTGTAGCCGGCCGCGTAGCCGCGGATCGCGGCCTTGGCGTCCCTGGACGGGCTCTGGACGCCCTTCGCCTTGAGCAGCTTCTCGATCCGGCGCGAGTCGATCACCGACTGCCAGAAGAAGTCCGAGTCGAGGTTGTTGACGGACCCGGAGGCGCTCTGCGGGGTCTCGCCGTCGGGGCCGAAGAACTTCGAGCGCCGCGCCGAGGTCGTGACGTTGTTGTCGGCGAAGGTGCAGATGTTCTGCTTCGCGAAGGCGAAGCCGACGCCGTAGCCGCCGGAGCCGTAGTTGGCAGCCTTGATGTGAGGGATGCCGTAGCTGGTCTCGCGGATCTTGGCTTTGTAGCCGAGCGCCGGAGCGACGAGCCCGAGTGCGCCGAGCGAGACGGCGAGCGCGGCGAGCGCGCTGTGGACGAACCTGCGATTCAGGGGCATCTCTCCTCCTCCAGTCGAAGTGCCGGGCGGGACACTAACGGCAGAGCGGCGACGGGGCATACAGTTGCTCTCCGTGAGCGCTCGATCTCCCTCGCGGTCGCACCGGACCGCCGCCGGCCGGCGCTGGACGAACTTCGCCGGCGACCAGAGCTGCCTGCCGGCGCTGACCGAGGCGCCGCGCAGCCGCGCCGCCGTCGCCACCGCGATCGCCCGAGCCGGCGAGGACGGTCGGACCGTGCGGGTCGCCGGCGCCGGGCACTCGTTCACGGACGCCGTCCTCACCGACGGGACGCTGTTGTCGCTGCACCGCCTCGACCGGGTGCTCGAAATCGACCGTGCGAGCGGACTGGTCCGGGTCGAGGCCGGGATCAGCCTCGGCGCGCTCAGCGAGGTGCTCTGGGCGAACGGGCTCGGCTTCGCGAACCTCGGCGACATCGACGTGCAGTCGCTCGCCGGCGCCGCCTCGACCGGGACCCATGGCACCGGCGCGAAGCTGGCGAACATCTCCGCGTCGCTGAGCTCGATCGAGCTGGCACTCGCCGGCGGCGGCTTCGCCGAGCTCAACGCCGAGTCCGATCCGGACGGCTGGCGCGCCGCCCGGATCAGCATCGGCGCGCTCGGGGTGATCACGGCGGTGACGCTGCAGGCCGTGCCGGCCTTCACGCTCGACGCGCTGGAGACGACGGCGGCGATCGAGCCGACCCTCGACCGGCTCGACGAGCTGGTCGCCGCCAACGACCACTTCGGCTTCTTCACGTTCCCGCACAGCGACCTGGCGATCGTCAAGACCTGCAACCGGATCGACACCGCGCCGCGGCCGCGTCCGCGGCCGCTCGAGTGGTTCGACGACGTCGTCATGACCAACTACGCGTTCTGGGGAATCTGCCTGCTCGGCCGCGCCCGGCCGGCGTTGATCCCGGCGCTGAACCGGCTCACCTCGCGGCTCGCCGGGACGACACGGGTCCGCGATCGCTCCTACCGGGTGTTCCGGACCCCGCGGAAGGTCCCGATCACCGAGATGGAATACGCGATCCCGCGCGAGTCGGCAGCGGCGGCGGTCCGCTCCGTCCGCGCCGTCGCCGAGTCGCAGCGGTTCGACGTGCCGGTGCCGATCGAGGTCCGCTTCGCCGCCGCCGACGACGCGTTCCTCAGTCCCGCGAACGGTCGCGACTGTTGCTGGATCGCCGTCCACCAGTTCGCCGGGCTCGACTGGGAGGACTACTTCGGCGCCGTCGAGGAGACCCTGCTCGGCTTCGGCGGCAGGCCGCATTGGGGAAAGCGGCACTTCCGGACGGCGGCGAACCTCCGCGCGGCCTATCCGGATTGGCAGCGGTTCGCCGCCGTCCGCCGCCGGCTCGACCCGGCCGGGCGATTCACGAACGGCTACGTCGAGCGGGTCCTCGGGCGGGTTCGGTGAAGGCGCCGCTGCTCCACCCGCCGCTGCTCCACCAGCGGTTCCCGGCGCTGCGCGCGACCCTCCCCCACCTGCCGCTCAGCCGCAGCCGGCCGACGCCGGTGCGCCGCCTCGACGGGCTCGGCGCCGGCGGCGAGCTGTGGCTGAAGGACGACGGCGCCTACGGCGACGGCGGCTGGGGCGGCAACAAGGTCCGCAAGCTCGAGTGGCTGCTGCCCGACGTCGAGCGCCGCCGCCGTCGCACGATCCTCACGGTCGGCGGCCTCGGCACGAACTGGGGCCTCGCGGCGGCGCTCTACGGACGCGAGCGCGGCCTGCGGGTCGTCCTCGCGCTGATCGACCAGCCGGTCGACGAGCACGTGCGCGAGCAGCTCGGGCGGCTGCGGGAGTCGGGCGCGATCGTCCACCGGACCGGGACGAAGGCGCGGACGATCGCAGCGGCGCCGCTGCTGCTCGCCCGCTATCGCGACGGCCTGCGGCTTCCCTACCTGCTGCCCGCCGGCGGCTCATCGCCGCTCGGCGCGGTCGGCTATGCCGAGGCGGGGCTGGAGATCGCCGCACAGGTCGTGGCCGGCGAGCTGCCCGAGCCCGCCCACGTCGTCACCGCGGTCGGCTCCGGCGGCACCGCGGCGGGGCTCGCCCTCGGCCTGCGGATCGCCGGCCTCGCGAGCACCGTCACCGGGATCGTCGTCAACGACACCCTGCGGCTCGACCGCCGCGCCCTGCACCGACTCGCCACGCGTTCCGCGAAGCTCCTCGCGGCCCGCGGCGCCGACGGGGCCGCCGGGCTCGCCGCCGGGCTGCGGCTCGAATCGCTCGACGGCTGGCTCGGCCCCGGCTACGGGCACCCGACCGCGGCGGCGGAGCGGGCCCGGACGCTGGCGGCCGCGTCCGGCCTTCGCCTCGACCCCGTCTACACGGCGAAGGCGATGGCGGCGACGCTCGATCTGGCCGCGGCCGGCCGGCTCGGCGACGGTCCCGTCCTGTTCGTCCAGACCGACGGCCCGCGGCCGGCGGACGCCGCTCAGAGGACGCGGTCGAGGAACTCGAGCTGATCGGCGGCGATTCGCTCGCCGGCGGCGGCGCCGAGCGGCTCGAAGTGGTCGTAGGGATAGCGGTGGAGCTCGCCGCGCGGCGCCCGGGTGGCGAGCCGCTCGACCGCGCGCCGCGCGGTGGTGACGTCGCGCTCGCCGAGGCCGACCCAGAGCGGACAGGCGACCCGTCCCGCCCTCGTCACCGGGCGGTGCGTCGCGACCGTCGCGAAGATTCCCGGGGAGATCTCGTTGCGCCACGGTGAATCGGCCGCGACGGCGGCCGCGAAGCCGTCGGCCTCGCCGGGCAGCGTCATCGCCGCCCGGCCGCCGGGCGGAGCGCTGACGGCGATCAGGTTGTCGCGCCCGGCGAGGTCCGCCAGCGCCCGCGGGGTGACCCAGGCGATCAGGCCCGGCCGGGTCACGAGCACCCGGCGGAGGCCGTCGACGAACGGGCAGAGCACCATCGCGGCGGCGATGTCGTCGCGCTCGGAGGCGACCCGGACCGCGTGACCGCCGGCGAACGAGTAGCCCCAGAGGACGACGCCGCCGGCGGCGACCCCGTCACGGCCGGCGGCGAAGGCGACCGCGTTGCGCCAGTCCTGCTGCTGGTCGCCGATCCGGAACCGCTGCCGCGGCTCGCCGCCGGAGTCGCCGAGGTAGCGATGGTCGAACAGCAGCACCGCGTAGCCGGCGGCGGCGAACCGCTCGGCGTAGCCGGGCAGGCCGTCGTGACGGGTCAGGCTGAAGCCGTTGGCCATGACGATCGCGTGGCCGTTGCCGGCGCCGTCCGGCTCGTACCACCAGGCGGCGCAGCGGTCGCCGCCGGACGTGAACGAGACGTCCTCGCGACCGGCGCTGAGCTGGGGCTGGGCCGACACCGCGGTCAGCCTATCCCGCCCGCTCAGGCGAGGATCATGCAGGTGGTCGTCGCCGAGGCGAACAGGCGCTCGCCGGCGGCGTCGGTGAGCCGCGCCTGCGCGGTCGCCTGGCGGCGTCCCCGGTAGGTGACCTCGCCTGTCGCCCGGACGGTCCCGGCGTCGCGGGTGATCGGCCGCATGAACTTGACCTCGAGCCCGGCGGTCGTGTAGCCGACGCCGGCCTCGAGGGTCGTGTGCACCGCGCAGCCGAGCACCGAGTCGAGCAGGGTCGCCGCGTAGCCACCGTGGACGGTGCCGATCGGGTTGTAGTGCTCCTCGCCGGGCTCGCCCTCGAAGACGACCAGACCGGGGTCGACCTCGACCGGCTGCATCCGCATCAGCACCGCGATCGGCGGCGGCGGGAACTCGCCCGCCGCGATCGCTCGCATGTAATCGATGCCGGCCATCGCGGCGCCGGCGCCGGCGGCCGAGACCGGGTCCTGCCAGACGATCGTCCGGCTGCGAGTGCTCTCGGGGGCGAGCTTGGCGTGGGCGGCGGCGGAGTCGGCCGCCGTCATCGGCGGCTCTGCTTGCGCCGCGGCGCCGGGACCGGGGCCGGGTAGAGCAGGTCGGCCATGATCTCCCGGCTGGTCAGCGCGAACGGCTGCTTGGCGATCTTGCGGGTCTTGTGACCGGTGTCGTTGAGCCTCATCGGGGCCTCCTCCTCCGCGACCTGCGCGGTGTGAGTTGCGTGACGCAACCGAGAGTAGCGGAAACCGCGGCCCCAAGTTGCTTGATGCAACCGAGTGTGCCAAGATCACGTTCGGATGCTGAAGCGCGACTACGACCAGGCCTGCTCCGTCGCCCGCTCGCTGGAGATCCTCGGCGAGCGCTGGACGCTGCTCGTGATCCGCGACGTCTTCTACGGCCGCCGCCGCTTCGACGCGATCCAGCAGGACCTCGGCATCGCCCGCAACGTGCTCGCCACCCGCCTCGCCCGGCTCGTCGAGGAGGGCATCCTCGAAAAGCGGGCCTACCAGGAGCATCCGCCCCGCTTCGAGTACTTCCTGACCGAGAGGGGGATCGACCTCTGGCCGGTGATGATCGCGATGATGCACTGGGGCGATCGCTACCTCGCCGAGGAGGGCGCGCCGGTGGTGGTCCGCCACAAGCGCTGCGAGGGTGAGGTCGACGACCGCGGCTACTGCAGGCGCTGCGGCGAGCGGCTCGACGCCCGCGATGCCTATGCCGAGCGCGGCCCGGGCCTGGAGGGATCCGCGGACCCGCGGCCGGCGGTCGCCGGCGGCCGCTGAGCGGCCCGCGGGCGGCTACTTGCCGCCGTTGTTGCCGTTGCCGCCGTTGCCGTTCTGGATGCCGGGGGCGTAGGCGCCGTCCGGGTAGCCGTCGCCGTTCGCGTCGGTGCCCGGTGCCGGGGTCGGGCTGGTCGGCGCGGCTCCGGTGTCGCGTCGACGACGTCGAATCGGTGTAGTCGGAAGAGGAGGAGGCCCTGCCGCTCGAGTAGGTCGAGAGGTCGGCCGGGTCCTTCGGCGCCGGGTAGTCGCGACAGCCCTTCGTCGCCGCGACCATCATGTAGTCGTGCCAGATCGGCGCCGACAGCGTCGCGCCGTAGCCGGGCAGGGCGGTGCGGGCGTCGGGGTTGCCGGTCCAGACCGCGGTCGAGACGTCGGGCGTATAGCCGACGAACCACGCGTCGGACTGGTGCTCGGTCGTTCCGGTCTTGCCCGAGGCCGTGCAGCCGGGCAGGTCGAAGCCGGCGGCGGTGCCGAAGTCGAGCGTGCCCTCCATGACCTTGGCGACCGTGTAGGCGACGCCGTCGGAGATCACCCGATTGCCGTCGGCGTTCTCGGGCTTGTCGACGTCGCCGTTCGGGAAGACGACCTTGCGGATCGCGGTCGGGTCGTGGTGGACGCCGCCGTTGGCGAGCGTCGCGTAGGCGTTCGACATCTCCAGCACCGTGCAGCAGGTGCTGGTGCCGCCGAGCGCCTCGGCGGGTAGCCGCCTGCAGCTTCGAGTTGATGCCGAGCTTGTGGGCCATGTCGTCGAAGTTCTGCGGGCCCGACGTCGATGCCGAGCTGCGCGAAGACCGAGTTGATCGAGTTCGCCGTCGCGTTGGCGCAGCGTCATCGAGCCGCCGCCGCCCTCGCCGCTCACCTGCCACGGCTCGGTCGAGCCGGGCGGCGTCAGCGTGATCGAGGCCGGCGCCGGATAGGTGGTCGTCTTCGGGTCCATGCCCTGGTCGACGGCGGTCGTCAGCACGAACGGCTTGAACGAGGAGCCGGGCTGGCGCTCGCCGTCGGCGGCGAGGTTGAACTGGCTGGCGTCGTATGTCTGCGACGAGGCCATCGCCAGGATCGCGCCGGTGTTGGTGTCGGTCGAGACCAGCGCATTGGCCGCGCGCGGCGTCGGATGGTCGGCGATCGCCTGCTCGGCGGCCGCCTGGTCGGTCGGGTTGAGGGTCGTATAGACCTTGAGCCCGCCCTGGCGGACGGTCTTCAGCCCGTACTTGTCGATCAGCTCGTTCTGGACGAAGTCGAAGAAGAACTGCTGCGAGCGCGTCTCGAACTTCGTGCCGCGCTCGAGGCCGAGGCCGGTCTTCTTGACCTTCGCGGCCTTGGCCGGGGTGATGTAGCCCTGGTCGGCCATCGCGTCGAGCACCTCGTTGCGGCGCGGCGATGGCCTCGTTCGGGTTCGTGAACGGGTTGTACTCGGACGGCGCCTGCGGAAGCCCGGCGAGCATCGCCGACTCGCGCAGGCCGAGGTCCTTGATCGACTTGTCGAAGAAGACCTCGGCGGCGGCCTCGACGCCGACCGCCGAGCGGCCGTCGTTGGTGCCGTAGGTGGCGGTGTTCAGGTACTCGTTGAGGATCTGGTTCTTGCTGTGCTCGCTCTCGTACTGCTGGGCCATCTCCGCTTCCTGGATCTTCCGCTCGACGGTGTCCTGCGGATCGGGGATGTAGAGGTTGCGGACGAGCTGCTGGGTGATCGTCGAGGCGCCCTGGCGGACCTCGCCGGCCTCGGCGTTGGCGACGGCGGCGCGGACGATCGCCCCGTAGTCGACGCCGCCGTGCTCGTAGAAGTTCGAGTCCTCGATCGCGATCGTCCCCTCCTGAAGGTCCTTGGGGATCTGCTTGAGCTTGACCGGCTCGCGGAGGATGTCGGACTGGACGTAGCCGAGGCTGTTGCCGGCGGCGTCGAAGATCTGCGAGTTGGCGCCGTCGTTGGCGGGCTTCAGGGTGTCGATGTCGGGGGCGTCGGCGGCGACGTTGAGCACCCAGACCGCGAGCCCGCCGACGCCGACTGCGACGATCCCGAGCAGGGCTGCCCCGAGGGCCATCAGCTTCTTGCCGACCGACCCGCAGGAGCGGGCCTGCCGTCGTTGTCGCGCGCGCAGAGACATCGCAGGGAACCAGGAAGGGTAACGAGGGCCCTGCGCGGGCAGATCACCTCGGCCCGGCCGCGGCGACCCCGTTGCACCCTCTCCACCGCCCCTCGCTCAGCCCGGCCGCCGCTCCCCGCCGCCGCCGAGCCGCCGCGCCCGCCGGGTCGCCGCCGAGGTCCCCGCCGCCGGTGCCGAGGTCCCGCCGCCGCCACCAGGTCCCCGCCGCCGCTCGCCGCCGAGGTCGAGGAAACAGGTGACTATTGCCCCTTACCTCCACCTCGGCGGGAGTAGGGGCGGCCCACCCCGTCGGGAGAAGGGCGGTGGTGAGCGGCGGAGGCGGGGCCCGCGGGGGCGGGAAGGGGCGGGGCTGCGGCTCGGTTGCGGCTCAGCCGCAGACGGGCCAGGGGCTGGTGCCGGCCCGCTTCTTCAGGGCGACGGCGACGACGGCCTGGGTCTTGTAGGTGAACCGGATCGGGTCGCCGCCGGGCGACTTCGGCGAAGTCTTCCAGGTCGACTTCAGGAACTGGAAGGCGCCGCGGTAGCGGCCGCCGCCGCCGATCGCCTTCGGATCGCCGCCGGACTCGCATTTGGCGGTGCTGCGGGCCCAGCGCTTGTTCCGCTTCGAGGTCTTACTCCAGATCCGCACGTACTTGCCGGCCGTCTTGCCGCCGCCGTTCTTGGCCTCGTCGGTGCTGCCGGCGCCGATCCCGCCGGAAGCGGCGGCGCCGGTCGGGGCGATCGCGAGCAGCGCGATCGCGATCGCGGCGAGGCCGGCGATCGACGAGTGCCTGAGGCGTGCGGGGATGCGGAACGAGTTCATGCTCACCAGCTCTTTCGTTGCTTGCGGGGTTAGCTGACGGGCTCGCGCCAAAGAGCAGGCGCTACTCGGCAAGTAGCCGTGATTCGCCCCAACAGAGTGGGTCCCCCGCTTTCCCGGCCGGTATGGGGGCCGGGATCTTCAGCGGTCGAGGCAGGACGTTAGCAAACCGTTAGCGAAGGGTGATCAACCTGCCGGTGCCGGCACCGCCGGCGACCGGAGCGGCGACAACAACTTCATTCGACACTTCGCTAACCTGATCGCGGTCGCCGCGGTACAGGCCGGAGAGCGATCCCCAAAAATCAGCAGCTTTAGGTCGGGACGGGATCCAGGGGCAGGGAGCCACTCCCCCGAACGACTCACAGAGATGCGTCCAACCCCCACCCGGAGGGTTCGATGCGTCAAGACGCCACGACCACCGCCGCCCGGCGCCCAGCCGAGCGCACCCCACTCCGCGACCGCCGCGACCGCGAGATGATCGAGCGGTTCTGGCGGACCCGCGACCCGGCTCTGCGGGAGGAGCTGATCGAGCGGTTCCTGCCGCTTGCGAGGGCGCTCGCAGGTCGCTACAGCGCCGGCATGGAGCCGTTCGAGGATCTGCTTCAGGTCGCCTACGAAGGGCTCGTCAAGGCCGTCGATCGCTTCGACGCCTCGCGCGACGTCAACTTCTCGAGCTACGCGACGCCGTTCATCCTCGGCACCCTCAAGCATCACTTCCGCGACAACACGCAGCCGTTGCGGATGCCGCGCAGCCTCCAGGAGGAGATCGCTCGGGTTCACTCGGTGGCCGCCGCCTTCCGCTCCGAGCACGGCCGCGACCCCAGCGTCGAGGAGGTCGCCGCGGCGGCGGGCCGCAGCGCCGAGGAGGTGCTGGCCGCGCTCGAGGCGGACCGGACGCGAACGCCGATGTCGCTCGACCGGCCTGCCGGCGTCGAGACCGACGAGGAGGCGCAGCCGCTGTCGGAGACGATCGCGACGATGGACCTCGGGTTCGACAGCGCCGAGGCGAGGATCGCTGCGGCCACCGTCGAGCTCGACGACGCCGAGCGTCAGGCGCTGCGGCTTCGCTACGAGGAGGGCCTGACCCAGCGCCAGATCGGCGAGCGGATCGGCGTCTCGCAGATGCAGGTTTCGCGGCTGCTGCGGCGAGCCCTGAAGAAGCTGCTCGCAGCCGTGCAGGGGGAGCCGGGCGAGGACCGCGGACAACGGGCCGCGTGAGCCAGGAAAGCGGCGGCCCGTTTCCTGCCGGCGGGGCCGGGCAACACGAAGGGGTGCTGGAACGCTCGTCAGACGCGGCCGGCGGCGCCGTCCGGCTGACCTTCCCGGTCGGTGCGGCGGGGGCCGAGCTGAACGCGATGGTGCTCGCCGGCGGCGCCGAGGGCCTCGAGCTCGAGCCCGAGCAGGCGGCCGGGCTCGGCCTGGCGGTGGCGACGGAGTCGGCGGCGGCGATGTCGCGCCAGGCGGCCGGGCAATCGGGGCAGATCAGCGTCGAGCTCGACTTCGAGCCGGATCGCAGGCAGCTCCGGGTGACGGCCGCGGAGCGGACCGCAACGACTACGACCTGCGAGTTCGGCGACGGCCGCGACTGGTCGCGATCGCGCCGCGTCGAGCCGCCCGGCGACCTGATCGCCGAATTCGCCGGGTCGACCTTCCTGCGCTGCATCCTGCCCCGCGTCCTGGCCCGGGTCGCCCTCTCCGCCGACGCCTGCCTCGATGCGGTGATGGGCAGCACCGCGCTCGCCGACCTGGTCGCCGACGCCGTGCTCGGACAGGGCAGCGAGCCGCAGCTCGAGTTTCGCGTCCAGGCCGAGCGGGAGTCGCTCGAGATCGCGATTCGATCCCCCTCTGAACGGGTACTGTCGGCGATAGCCGCAGTCTGGCCGGCGGCGGCCGAGAGCCACGGATCGGGGGCGGACACGACGCTGCTGCTACGGACCCGGATCCCGGTCGTCTGACCGGAAAGTAGAGTCGATCGGCCGAGGCCTCCGCCCCGGCCCAGCCGAGGAGACGACGAACGATGCCGACCAGCTCCGAGAACCACGACCGGCGCCGCGAGATCTCTCGCGGGATGGTCAGCCTGTTCAAGGAATACATCGGCCGGGGCCCGACCGACGCCCAGACCTTCGTCAACGACGGCGTCGTCATGGTCCTGCTCCGCGACACCCTGACCGTGGCCGAGAAGACGCTCGCCGAGGGGGAGCGCGCGGCGCTCGTCCGCGAGGTTCGCCGCGGCTTTCAGGGTGCGATGCGCGAGAAGGCCGTGCAGCTCGTCCAGGAGCAGACCGGCTGCCGGGTCGAGGCCTTCCTCAGCGACAACTCCGTCTACCCCGACTACGCGATCGAGGTGTTCGTGCTCGACCGCCCGCTCGGCGACGACGAGGACCCCGCCGACGTCTACGAGGTCCCCGACGGCCTCGACTGAGCCGGCGTCGCCCTCAGCGGCGTTGCACGTACCTGGTCAGCCCGAGGAACGTCCCGGTCCAGATCGAGCGCTTCGGGCCGACCTCGGTGGCGGCGTAGAACGAGTTCTCACAGCTGTTCGGCAGCTCGTCGATCACCGGGCCGAGGACCGGCAGGGTCCCTGAGTCGGCCAGATAGCCGATCGCCGTGTCCGAGCACGGGCCGCCCGGCGAAGGCGCGAAGAAGCTCGAGCGGCCGTTGCGCCAACGCAGGCCTCCGACCCCCCACTCGCCGCCCTTGAGGCGGATGCCATAGGCGAGCTTGCTCGGCGCGCTGATCGAGGGGATCCCGTTCGGGATCGAGACCCGCGAGTTCGACCAGACCGATCGGCAACGCCGGCTGCGCGGGTTCCAGTCGATCCGCTCGGCCCCGTGCGGTGTGGCGGCCGGATCGCCGCCGCGGAGCGCGGCGAGCGCATTCACCAGCACCGCCGGCAGGCCGTCGGGGAACTCGTAATCGAGCAGGTTGTTGACGTTCAGGGTGCCGTAGCCGCGCACGGCGACCGACTGCTCCGAGAGCGAGACCTGGGCGTCGGGATCGCCGAACGTGACCGGGTACTCGCAGGCCATCCGCCGCGGATGCTCGCCACCCAATCCCTTCCAGTCCCTGGGGACGCCGTTGCGCCAGAACAGGTCGAGGTGCATCAGGTCCTGGCCGTCGGTGATGACGACGAACTTGTCCTGACCGCGACCGGTGCCCATCAGCGTCGGCGTCGACCCGGACCCCTCGCCGAGCCGGATCTCGGAGACGTCGGAGCCGGCGTTGTAGGGCGACGACCAGCGGACGTCGAGGGCGCCGCTGCGCGGATGGTGCTGGACCCTGACCATGCGCTTCGACGTGACCACGTAGATGCCGCCGTTCTCGTCCGCGGCGATGTTGTTGGAGACGGTCTGCAGGTCGGCGCCGGGATCGTCGGCGGCCGCGCAGGCCGCATCGCCGTTGAGGCTGACCGTGCGGAGGTTCCTGCGATTCATCTCGGCGGGCCGGCGCGGGATCGTGCCGACGACCCCGTTCTCGGTGGCGAAGGCGATGTATCCGTCATAGGTCATCGCCGCGCCGACGAGCTTGTCATCGGCGCCGCAGAGGGCCGACTCCGGCAGCACGAAGCGCTTCCGCAAGCCTGATCGGCGAGTGGCTGCGGCCCCGCTTGGCGTCGGTGTAGACGTCGAACCAGGTGAGTCGCGGGACGATGAAGTGGTTGGAGCGGTCGAGGATGTTGTAGGCGCCGGTGATACCGGCGGCGCCGGAGGCCGGCGGCGGCGCCGACTCGCGCTCACCGGGCACGTAGACGTCGATGACCTTGCCCGACTCGGCATCGACCTTGAACAACGCCTGGCGGTCGGCGCCGTCGATCAGCGATCCCCAGGCGACGCGACCGCCGTCGTCGTAGCGGCCGCTGAACTGGATCGAGATCGGGATGCCGGGCAGATCGACGTGCTCGGCGCGGACGTCGGCGCTCTCGATGCCGCGGTACGGCGAGGAGGCCTGCGCGTAGCTCCCCCGGTGCGAGGCGCTCCACGGCGACTGAGCCAGGGCCGGGTTGCAGGGCGGCTCGAACTTGCCGCGCGGCTGCTTGCAGCCGGCCGCCTCGGCGTCGGCAGACGCGAGCAGCGCCGCCGCCGCGACGAGGGCAACCGCGATCAGTGCCCAGAGCCTGCTGGTGTCGGTCATCTCCGGTCGGGCCACGGTCCTCTCCTCCTCGGTCGCGAATTCGCCGCAGCCTATTCGCCTTATTGACGACTTGTCAAGTTATAACCGTCGTCAACAGCTAGGCTGGCGTCGTGGCGTCCCCGCCCTCCGAACGGCAGCCGCGACGGCTCGACCGCGATGCTCGCCGCGAGCAGCTGATCGACGCGGCGGTGACCGTCGTCGCCGAGCACGGCCACGCCGGGCTCAGCCTCGACCGCGTCGCCGAGCGCTCCGGGGTCACCCGCGGCCTGATCTACCACTACTTCCCGCGCGGCCGCCGCGACCTGTTCCTGGCGGCGGTCGACCGCGCCGGCCGGGAGCTCACCGAGGGCTGGCTCACCGACACCGAGACCCCGCTCGAGGAGCGGCTCGCCGCCAACTTCTCCCGCTTCTTCGAGCACGCGCTCGCCCCGAGCGAGATCTGGCTCGTCCATCGTCAGGCGGGCCTCGCCGGCGACCCCGAGGTGGATCGGATCTCCGGCCGCTACCAGGCGATCGTGATCGCGGCCGTGGCTCGCAACCACTTCGACAGCGACGATCCGCCCGCCCCACAGCGGGCGGCGCTGCGCGCCTATCTCGACTTCGCCGAGCGTGCGCTCGACGAATGGCGCGAGCTCGGGCTCGACCCCGAGTCCCTCTATCCGATGCTGACGGCGACGCTGCTCACGGTCGTCGCGAGCATCCGCGACGCCGGCTGAGCGCCCTCAGCCGGCCGGGCCGTGGCGGACCGGGACGAGCTCGCTGGTGATCAGGCCGCGCTCCGGAGTCAGCTCGTCGAGGATCGCCAGCCAGCGCCGCGCCCGCGCCGGGGCGTCGACGGTCATCGTCAGCGTCGGCACCCGCCGCCGCAGCGACCGAAACGTGTCACCGTGCGGAGCGTTGCGGCCGTCGAACCCCCAGACGCCGCGCAGCGCCGTCGCCCCCTCGGCGCCCGCCACCCGTAGCCGGCGGACCGCCTCGACGTGGACAGGCCGGCCGGCCACGTGCGCCTGCTCGCTCGAGTAGAGGGTGAGCTTCTGCCAGAGCGGCTCCCCGTCCCGGTTGCGCTCCGGCAATTCCGGCGGCGGCGCGAGCGGACCGCCGTCGCGCTTACAGACGTGAACGCGCTCCAGCGTCGCCACCGCGCCGCCGGGCAGTTCGGCGATCGCGTCCAGCGCCGCAGCGATGTCGGCCCCGGCGCCGACTGCGACGACCAGGGCCGGAACGTCGACGTTGCCGGAGAAGAAGCCGGCGCGCCGGCGGGAGCCGGCGAGGATCCCGTCGACGCCGAGCAGGACGCTCGCCCCGGCGACGCCGGCGGCGCGCAGTCGCGCGACCAGCCATTCGTGGGCGGGTCGGCCGTCGATCCGGCGCCCGCGGCCGAGGTAGACCGAGAGCTTCGGCCGGGCCGTCCCCGGGTCCGATTGCCGGGCTCGCGAATCGAAGCCGCTCGAGCGTCGTCAGCCCGGCGAACGGCAACGCTCGGACCCGCTCGGCGGCGGCTCCCACGGCGGCCGGATCACCGACCCCGATGGCGACGATCGGCAGGTCCTCCGACAGGGTCAGGAGCCGATCGGTCCGGCGCCGGTGCTTGGCTCCGTATCCCTCGACCGCCACGCATCAGGATCGCGCCGGCGACGCCGGCCATCTCGAGCTCGGCGATCACGCGCTCGGCCAGAAAGCGGCCGTCGACGACGTCGCGCTCGCCGAAGAAGACCGAGACCTTCATGCCCTCGGCGCCGCTCACAGCCCGCCGCCGATCTCCATCCCGGCCCAGGCGAGCGCGACTCCGGCGACGAGGCTGACGACGACGTTGGCGGCGGCGATGCCGCCCTCGCCGTCCTCGGCGAGGCGCTGGCTCTCCAGCATCCAGGTGCTGAAGGTCGTGAACGACCCGAGCAGACCGGTCGCCAGCAGCCGCAGCCCGTCGGTTCCGGTGCCGGCACCGACGAGGATCCCCAGCGCCAAGGCCCCGATCAGGTTCACGGTCAGCGTGCCGAGCGGGAACGATCCCTGCAGGCGCGCCGAGATGCCGCCGTCGAGCAGCAGCCGGGCGACCGCGCCGGCCCCGCCGAACAACCCGACCGCGATCACGGTTGCCGCGCTCACGTCGCCAGCCGCGCCCTGCGAACCAGGCCCGATGCCAGCACGACGGCCGCGAATCCGGCCGCCGAGGCTCGCCGCGACGTAGCCGAGCGCGAGTCCGACGGCGCCGCCGTCGAGCATGTCGACGACCTCGAGCTGCATCGTCGAGAACGTGGTCAGAGCGCCGCACAGGCCGGTCCCGAGCAGCGGCCGCCGGTAGGCCGACAGCGGCAGCCGCTCCTGGAGCCTCGTCGTGAAGTAGCCGAGCGCGAAGGCGCCGATCAGGTTCGCCGCGAAGGTCGGCCACGGCCACTCGAGGGGGCCGTGCGGGAACGCCTCGACGAGCCCGAGGCGGGCGATCGCTCCGAGGAAGCCGCCGGCGAACACGGCCGCGAGCTCCCTGCGGTCGACCGACGGCACCGGCGCCCGCTCAGGCCCGCAGGGACGAGGGGCTGAACAGGACCCGCTGGAGCAGACCGACGAGCAGGTCACGCTCGTCGTCGTCGATGGCGGCGAGCAGGCCGTCCTCGGCCCGCTCGATCACCGGGCCGGCCCGCTCGATCCAGTCGCGGCCCCGCGCCGTGACCTCGAGCGCGTAGGCACGCCGGTCATCGGGGTTGCGGCGGCGCTCGACCAGGCCCTCGCCCTCGAGCTCGTCGATGATCGCGACCACCGAGGTCCGGTCCTTGCCGATCCGCTCGCCGAGCTCCTGCTGCGACATCGGGCCGTTCGCGTCGAGGATCGCCAGTGCCCCGAAATGGAGGCCGGTCAGGCCGATGCCGGCCTCGCGGAGCAGCTCGACCGACTCCGCCGACCAGCGGTGATGGAGCTTGGCGAGCAGGTAGCCGATCCGGTCCGCGAGCAGCGGTTGGACGGCGGGATCGGCGGGTAGGTGGGTGTCGCTGGGATCGGCTGACATCTCGATAAACGATTCGCTAGCCTGATCGTCAGCTTTACTGATGATCAGGCCTACGAATCAAGAGAAGGGTACCCGATGAGCCGCAAGCAATGGACCCTTCTGGCCGTCTGCGTCGCAACTTTCATGCTGCTGATCGACGTGACGATCGTCAACGTCGCGCTGCCCGACATCCAGCGCGACCTCGGCGCCAGCCTGTCGAGCCTGCAGTGGGTGGTCGACGCCTACGCGCTCACCCTCGCGTCGTTTCTGCTCGTGCTCGGGTCGATCGGCGACCGGCTCGGCCGCCGCCGCGTCTTCAGCCTCGGCTTCGGCCTGTTCACCGCCGCCTCGTTCCTCTGCGGGCTCGCCACCGATCCGACCTTCCTGAACCTCGCCCGCGGCCTGCAGGGGATCGGCGCCGCGGCGATGTTCGCGACGGCGCTGGCGCTGATCGCCCAGGAGTTCGAGGGACGGGAGCGGGCCCGCGCCGTCGGCATCTGGGGAGCGACCGTCGGCGGCGCGATCGCGATCGGCCCGCTGCTCGGCGGGGTCATCACCGAGGGCCTCGGCTGGGAGTGGATCTTCTTCGTCAACGTCCCGATCGGCCTCGCCGCGATCGTCATCACCGAGACCAAGCTCGTCAACGTCAAGGCGACCGACGCGCAGCCGATCGACTGGGCCGGGCTGGTCAGCTTCTCGGCCGCCCTCTTCCTGCTGATCTTCGGGCTGATCCGCGGCAACGCCGAGGGCTGGGGCAGCACCGTGATCGTCGCCTGCCTCGTTGCGGCCGTGGTCCTGCTGGCGGCGTTCGTCGCGATCGAGCTGCGCCGCGAGAATTCGATGCTCGACATGTCGCTGTTTCGGACCCCCTCGTTCACCGGCGTCTCGATCGTCGCCTTCGCGCTGTCGGCGGGGATGTTCTCGCTGTTCCTCTACCTGACCCTCTACATCCAGGACGTGCTCGGCTACTCGCCGCTGCAGGCGGGGCTGCGCTTCCTGCCGCTGACGCTGCTCTCGTTCGTCGTCGCCCCGATCGCCGCCCGGCTCTCCGACCGGATCCCGTTCCGGGCGCTGATGGGCGTCGGCCTGCTGACCACGGCGGCCGGACTGATCCTCGCCCACGGGATCGCCCCCGGCGACAGCTGGACGACGCTGCTTCCCGGCTTCCTGCTGATCGGCGCCGGCGTCGGCATGACCAACCCGGGCATCGCCTCGGTCGCGATCGGGGTCGTCTCCCCCGCCCGCGCCGGGATGGCGTCGGGCATCAACAGCACCTTCCGGCAGGTCGGGATCGCGACCGGCACGGCGGCGCTGGGAGCGATCTTCCAGGGCCGGGTCGGCTCCGAGCTCGGCGACGCTGCTGCCGAACGCTCCGGGCGGGTTCTCGGAGGCGGTCTCCTCGGGCGCCGCCCCGGCGGCCGTATCGTCGCTGCCGGCGGGCCTGCGCGAGAACGCCGCGGCCGCGGCCGAGCAGGCGTTCATCACCGGCCTCAACGAGATCATCCTGATCGGCGCCGCGATCTGCCTGATCGGCGGCGTCGCCGGCTGGCTGCTGGTCCGCTCCGGCGACATGGTCGGTCCGGCCGGCCGAGGCGCCCGCGGCGGCGGGATCAGGCGAGCCGGTCCCGGCGGGCTGAGGCGGCGGCAGCGGCCGGGAACGCCGGCTGCATCGTGCCGTCGAGCCGCCGTGCCGGGCGGGCGGCGACGAGACAGTTGTAGACCGACTCCTGAGCCGCCTCGAAGGCCGCCGCGAAGCAGCGGTTGAGCAGGTCGTCGGTGACCCCCTCGCCACCGTCGACGCCGGCCGTGCCGAACGCGAGGCCGATCTCGCCGGAGCCCTCGGCGCCGTAGGAGCCGGCGCGGGCGAGGCCGAGCAGCGGCCGCAGCGCCAGCCGCCGCAGCTGCGCGATCGTCAGCGGCAGGTCGGTCGCGCAGACGGCGATGCAGGACCCGTGCGGGGTCGGCCGCGGCGCCAGGCCGCCGAGCGGATCGGCGACGCCCTCGAGGACGTCGAGGTACTCGTGGTCGCCGAAGTTGCAGAGCAGCAGCACGCCGACGATTCCGTCGCCGACGGTTCGCGAGGCGGTGCCGATCCCGCCCGGGAAGTCGAAGCACTGCATTCCCGTGCCGGCGCCGACGCTGCCCTCGGCGACCTCGGCGCCGAGCGCGGCCAGCGCCGCCTCGACGTCGGCGGCGGCGACCGTGCGCGAGTCGGCGAGGTCGCCGTCGTCGCACTCGCCGACGACCGGCAGGACGATGTTCTCGGGACCCCGGCCGGAGGCGACGATCGCCGCCTGCAGAACGGTGCCGATCGCGTGCGAGCCGCACAGGTAGACCGGCGTCTCGATCCGGCCGCGCTCGTCGATCTCGAGCTTCGCGGTCAGCTCGCCGACGCCGTTGACGGTCGCGGTCCCCGCCGCGGCCGGCAGCTCCGGAGGGGCGACGACGGTGACGCCGGTGCGCTCGCCGCTCGCCGCCTGCGCCTGGCCGACCCGGACCCCGGGGACGTCGGTGATCGCGTTGCGCGGCGCCGGTCTCGAGCCGGCCCACCGGGCCGGCGAGCTCGACGCCAGCGCCCGGCCGCGGCGCTCATCCGGTCGCCTCCCTCCCCGCCATCGCGGCGGCGGCCGGGTCGTGGAGCAGGCAGGCCGCACGCTGGCCCGGCGCACCGGTCTCGATCAGTCCGGGATCGACGCAGTCGCAGGGCTCGAAGCGGCGCGGGCAGCGGGGGTGGAATCGGCAGCCGGACGGAACAGCGGTCGGGTCGGGGAGCTCGCCGCTGAGCAGCTCGCGCTCGCCGCCCCCACCGGGCGTCGGCACCGGCACCGCCGTGACCAGCGCCTGCGTATAGGGGTGCCGCGGCCGCTCGATGACGTCGACTGCCCGGCCCTCCTCGACGATCCGGCCGAGGTACATGACCGCGATCCGGTCGCAGAGCGACCAGGCGAGGCTGAGGTCGTGGGTGATGAAGATCAGCGCCAGGCCGCGCTTCCGCTGCAGGCCGACCAGCACGTTGAGGATCTGCGCCCGCACCGACGCGTCGAGCATCGAGACCGGCTCGTCGCAGATCAGCCCGTCCGGTTCGAGGACCAGGGCGGCGGCGATCGCGACGCGCTGACGCTGGCCGCCGGAGAGCTGGTGCGGGTAGCGGTCGAGGTAGCGGCCGGGGTCGAGGCCGACGTCGTGCAGCGCCCGCCCGACCAGCTCCTCGTGCTCGCTCTCGGCGACGCCCTGGATGCGCAGCGGCTCGGTGACGATCGCGCTGACGCGCTGGCGCGGGTTGAGCGTCTGATACGGGTCCTGGAAGATCATCTGCACGCGACGGCGGAGCTCGCGCAGATCGCCGCGGCCGCCGACCACCTCGCCGTCGAGGGCGATCTCGCCGGCGGCGGTTTCCTGGAGCCCGAGCATCGCCCGGGCCAGCGTCGACTTCCCGCATCCGGACTCGCCGACGACGCCGAGGATCTCGCCGGGGCGCCACTCGAGCGAGACGCCGTCGAGCGCCCGCGCCGTCGAGCGGCGCGCCTTGAACTGCGACCGCGAGGTCGCGGACCTCCATCAGTGGCGTCGCTCATGTCGCCGCCTCGCCTCCGGCCACCGCCGGCGGAGCGACCTCGGGCCAGCTCTCCCACGGCGCGTAGTGACAGGCGGAGCCGTGTCCGGGGAGGACCTCGCGCAGCGGCGGATCGACGTCGCAGCGCTCGCCCCGGTAGGGACAGCGGGGATGGAACCGGCAGCCGCGGCGGCGGCTCGCCGGGGTCCGGCAGGCGCCCCTGGGATCGGCGCGGCGATGCCGCGTTCGCCGCCGATCACCGGCAGCGAATCGAGCAGGCGCTTCGTGTACGGATGCTGCGGGGTCGCGAAGACCGCGCCGACGGGGCCCGTCTCGACGATCCGGCCCGCGTACATCACCGCGATCCGGTCGCAGGTCTCGGCGAGGACGCCGAGGTCGTGCGAGATCAGGATCAGGGCCAGGCCGAGCTCCTCGCGGAGCCGCTCGAGCAGCTGCAGGACCTGGGCCTGCATGACGACGTCGAGGGCCGTCGTCGGCTCGTCGGCGATCACCAGCGAGGGGCGGCAGGCCAGTGCCAGGGCGATCATCACCCGCTGGCGCTGGCCGCCCGAGAGCTCGTGCGGGTAGCGGCGGCCGAGCGAGGCGGTCAGGCCGACGGTCGTCGAGCAGCTCCTCGATGCGGGCGGCGACGGCGGCGGAGCCGCCGCCGGAGGCGTGCAGGCGGATCGCCTCGGCGATCTGGACGTCGATCCGCTTGACCGGGTCGAGCGAGTTCATCGCCCCCTGGAAGACGAGCGAGATGTGCCGCCAGCGGACGACCCGCATGCCGGCCTCGGTCCGCCGGCCGATGTTGATCGGCTCGTCGCCCCCCTTCGGATGCAGAGTGATCGCTCCCGGACTGCTTCAGCGAGCCCGGCAGCAGCTTCATCAGCGCCAGCGCCGTCGTGGTCTTGCCGCACCCCGACTCGCCGGCGAGACCGAGCGCCTCGCCCGGCGTCGAGGGTCAGGTCGACGCCGTCGACGATCGGCTGCCCGCTGGTGGGTGACGCGGAGATCCTCGACCTCGATCAGCGTGCTCACTTCGCCTCCTGAAGCCGCGGGTTGACGAACTCCTCGAACAGGAAGCCGACCATCGCGACGGCCAGCACCAGGATCGTGATGCAGAGGCCGGGCGGGATCACGTACCACCAGGCGCCGGCGCTCGGCGCCCCCGAGCCGAACGCGTTCTCGAGCATCGTCCCCCACGAGATCCTCGTCGGATCGCCGAGCCCGAGGAACGAGAGCGCCGCCTCGGAGAGGATCGCGACGGCGACGATCAGCACGGTGTTGGCGAAGATCAGCGGCAGCGTGTTGGGGAGGATGTGCGTCTTGATGATGTAGCCGTCGCCGGCGCCGAGCGCCCGCGCCCGCTCGACGAAGGCGCGCTCCCGCAGGGTCAGCACCTGGGCTCGGACGATCCGGCCGGTGCCCGCCCACGAGGTCAGGCCGATGACGGCGATCAGCACCCACAGCGACGGGTTCAGCACCCGCGCGAGGACGATCATCAGCGGCAGCGTCGGGATCACCAGGAACCAGTTCTCGACCGCGTCGAGCGATGCGGTCGGTCCAGCCGCCGAAGTAGCCGCCGATCAGCCCGACCGCCGAGCCGAGCAGCGCCGAGATGATCGCCGCGGCGAAGCCGACGACCATCGACACCCGCGCGCCGGCGAGGATCTGCGAGAAGACGTCGGCGCCGTTCTCGGTCGTCCCGAGCCAGTGGTCGAAGCTGGGCGCGGCGAGCACGTCGAGGCTCGACGCGTTCGGGTCGTAGGGGGCGATCGCGGTCCCGAAGACCGCCAGGAACGCGAACAGGCCGAGGGTGCCGAGGCCGATCCGGCCCCGCCAGGTGCCGAACAGCAGCTCCCGGACCCGCGTATCGGTCATTTCGTCTGCACCCGCGGGTCGAGGTAGAAGTAGAGGATGTCGGCCAGCAGGTTGGCGAGGATCACGCCGGCCGAGAAGACCAGGAAGGTGCCCTGGAGGACCGGGAAGTCCTTGTCGTTGATCGCCGTGAAGCTGAGCTCGCCGAGGCCCGGCCAGGAGAAGATCGTCTCGATCGTGATCGCGCCGCCGGCGACGGCCCCGAACTGGATCGCCGAGAGCGTGACCAGCGGCAGCAGCGCGTTCGGGACCGCGTGGCGGCGGACGACCCGCTCCCAGGGGAGCCCGATCGCCCGCTTGACGGTGATGAAGTCCTCGGTCAGCACGTCGACCATCGACGAGCGCATGATCAGGAAGTACTGGCCGAGCAGCATCAGGGTCATCGCCGTGACCGGCAGGACCATGTGCTCGGCGACGTTGAGCGCCTCCGCGAAGAAGCTCGAGAACTCGCTCTCCCGGGCGTCATCTGCAGGCCGGCCGGGAGGATCGGGATCGCGACCGCGAAGACGAGGATCAGGATGATCCCGATCCAGTACTCGGGCGACGCGTAGGTGAACAGGCTGAAGCCGAGCAGGCCGTCGTCGGTCTTCTCGCCGCGCCTGGTCGCGGCCACCACCCCCATCCAGGCGCCGATCAGGGTCGCCAGCAGCGTTCCGGTGCCGACCAGCAGCAGCGTCCACGGCAGCGCCCGCTTGATCTCGTCCCAGACCGGCTCCCGCGAGCCCTGGCTGACGCCGAGGTCGAGCCGGGCGGTGTCGCCCATGTAGTCGAGGAACTGCCCGGTCAGCGGCTTGTCGAGGCCGTAGTCGCTGCGCAGCTGGGCGATCTCCTTCGTCGGTCGCTCCGGGCAGCCGGGCGAACTGCGTCGTCGGATCCCCCATCACCCGGAAGAGGAAGAAGTTGAAGATGAGGACGAACAGCAGCGTCAGCATCGCCGCGCGCGGCCTTGCCGGCGAGCCAGCGCCCGTTCACGTCGCCTCCTGCCTCACTCCTCGAGCATTCCACGGCTCGTCGCCGTCGCGACGGCGCCGGCGCCAGGAACAGCAGGCGCGCCGCCGATCACCGACGACCGCGGCGATGATCGCGACGATCGACGCCGCCGGCGCCGCCGCCGCCGCCGTCGCCCGAGGAGCCGTTGGCGGGAGCCGATGTTGACGAGCGGCTCGTAGGAGACCTGCTCGCAGATCAGGTCGCCGCTGTCCTCCGGGCAGACCGGCTTGACGCCGCTGACCCGGTCGGTCCGGTAGGCCTGCAGGTTCGGGTCCTCGGTGAGGACCAGGTAGGGCAGGTCCTCCTGGGTGATCGCGACCATCTGCTGGATGATCGTCCTTGCGCTCGGCGGTGTCGAAGATGCCCGGCCTGCTGCTCGTAGAGCTTGTCGTACTCGGGGTTCGAGTAGAACGAGTCCGAGAGCCCGCCGATCTCGTCGGTCAGTGAACAGGCTGAGCAGGAAGCTCGGGTCGTAGGGATCGCCGCCCCAGCCCCAGATGAACGTGTCGAAGTCGGGGGCCGGCTTGCCGTCGACCTTCTGCACGGTCAGCTCGGTCAGCTTGTCGACGCTGACCACCTGGACGTTGAACTCGATCCCGATCTCGGCCGCCTGCTCGGCGACCAGCTTCGCCGCCTGGATGTTGTACTGCGACTCCGAGCGCACGTAGAGGTCGAAGGAGAGCTCCTCGCCGTCCTTCGTCCGCGGGTCGCCGCCGTTGTCCTGCCAGCCGGCGTCGTCGAGGATCTGCTTCGCCATCTCGACGTCGGGCGGCGTGTAGTTCTGCTCCGGCGTCTCGTAGAACGCCTTGTAGTAGGACGGCAGGATGCCGCTGCCCGGGAACGACGTCCCCTGGGCGGCGATCTCGTTGATCCGCTCGCGGTCGATCGCGTAGCCGAGCGCCTGCCGCACCGCCTTGTCCTGGACGGCCGGGTTGAACTTGGCGTCCGGGCAGTACTCCTTCGGGCAGAGGTTGAACGCGAGCTCGGTGTAGGCGGGCTGCGGGCTCGACAGCGTCTCGATGTTCGGGTCGCTGCCGATCCGCTCGAAGGTCGAGGAGGCGACCTCGACGACCATGTCGATCTCGCCGAGCTTCAGGGCCCGCTCGACCGCGTCCTGGTTGCCGTACTTGACGTACTCGATCTCGTCGAAGTTCGGGCTCCGGTCCCTGCCACTCGGGGTTCTTCTCCATCGTCATGATCCGGCCGCGGTCGAACTCGGTGACGATGTAGGGCCCGCTGCCGACCAGCGGCAGGTCGGGCTGGTAGGAGCCGGTCAGCGTCTTCGACCGACTCCTTGCCCCAGATGTGCTCGGGGATGATGTAGACGAACAGGCCGCCGACGAGCCGCGCGTCCGGCTTGCTTGGTCGTGATCACGACGGTCTCGTCGTCGGGGGTCTTGATCGACTTGATGCCGGTCGTGTAGCCGGTGAAGAGGGCGCCCTCGCCGCCGAGCGACGTCGAGCGAGTACTTGACGTCCTTGGAGGTGACCGGCACGCCGTCGGACCAGACCTTGTCGGGGTCGAGCTTGAAGGTGACCGTCTTGCGGTCGTCGGAGATGTCCCAGCTCTCGGCGATGCCGGGCGCCGGCGAGAGGTCCTTGGGGCTGAAGTTGACGAGCAGGTCCCAGTTGAGCGCCCAGACGTTGTAGTCCTCCTCGTCGAGGGCGACGAACGGGTTCAGCGTCTGCGGGTCCTGGGCCCAGCCGATCTTGAGGACGCTCGGATCACCGCCGTCGCTCGACGACGTCGCGTCGCCCGAGCCTCCGGTCGAGTCCTGAGCGCCCGCGGGCAGCGCCACCAGCGCCAGCGCCACGAACGCGAGCAGTGCCGCGCCGATCGTCCCCATGCCCCTCGAGCTCATCGATTTCCTCCCGTTGGATTCGACAACATTGGTTTTCTACTTCTTCGACTTCGCTACTGCAGCCTCGAGCACCTCGAGACTCTTCCCGGCGCCGTCGATCCGGGCGCGGACGCCGAGCGGCATCGTCGCCAGGTGCTTGCCGTGCCCGAACGGCACGTTCGAGATCGCCGGCATCCCGAGCGGCGCGATCAGCTCGTCGAGGATCTCCTCGATCGACAGCGTCGACTCCGGGCCCTCGGGCAGCGTCTGGTAGCCGAGGTTGACGCTCGTTCCGAAGGCGAAGCCGGCGATGTTGTCGAGCTTGCCGGCGAGGCGCAGGTGGTTGAGCGCGGTGTCGACCAGGTAGGGCTCGGTGTTGAGGTCCTCGACGATCAGGATGCAGCCGTCGGTCTCGACCTCGTAGGGGGTGCCGATGCTCGAGCAGAGCAGGGTCAGACAGCCGCCGACCAGCGGCGCCTCGGCGACACCCTCGCCGACCGTCAGCACGTAGGGGTCCTCGGGATCCTCGAAGACCTTGCCGAGCGGCTCCGGCCGCAGCGCCCGGTGGAACCACTCCTCGGTCTCGGTCGGTCAGCTGATAGTCGCCCTTGCTGCGGGTGAAGCGCAGAAAGCTCGGGCCGTAGAAGCTGACCCAGCCGGCGTGGGCGGCGATGAACAGGTGCAGCGCGGTCAGGTCGCTGAAGCCGCAGACGATCCGCGGATCGCCGAGCGCGTCCCAGTCGATCAGCGGGTGCAGGCGGGCCGTCCCGTAGCCGCCCTCGAGCGCGTGGACCATGTCGATGCCGGGCTCGCTCAGCGCCCACTGCAGGTCGGCGGCGCGCTCGGCGTCGGTGCCGGCGAGGTAGCCGTGGACCTTGCGGTGGTTGGGGCCGAAGACGACCTCGTGGCCGCGCGATTCGAAGTACTGCGGTCGCCTGCTCGATCTCGGAGCGGGTCTGCGGCGGGCTCGCCGGCGCGACGACCGCGATCGTCGCCCGCTCGGGAAGCGCCGGTGGCTTGATCGCCATCGCTCAGCCCCTCCCCAGCGCCCGCGGCCGCCGCGAGACGGCGGCGATCGCCTCGGCGATCAGCTCCGCGTCGGCCTGCAGCGAGCCGAGCACGAGCTCGACGTGCAGCTCGGCGACCTCCTCGAGCCCGAGCGGCCCGCTCGGCGTCGAACCAGAGCGCGACCCCGGTGCACTGCAGGAGGATCGCGTAGGTGGCGACGTGGACGTCGGAGGTTCGCAGCGAGCCGTCGCGGATCCCGTCGCGGATCAGCTCCTCGAACATCGCCTGGTAGCCGTCGCGCTTGGCGATCAGCGCCGCGGCGCGGCTCCTCGGTGAGGGCGCGGATCTCGCTGTCGGTGACGAACGCCTCGCTGCGTGTGCAGCCCGTGGTAGACGACGTGCTCGCGGACCGCGGCGGCGAGCTTCAGCGCCGGCTGCCGCTGCTCGCCGATCGCCGCCACGACCCGCTCGGTCAGCTGCTCCATGAAGTCGTCCTGGAGCTGGATCAGGATCGCTTCCTTGCTCGGGTACCAGTGGTAGATCGCGGCCGGCTGGACCGCCGCCGCGGCCGCGAGGGCCCGCATCGAGGTCGCGTGGTAGCCGAGCTTCGCGAACAGCTCGATCGCGGCCCGGTGGATCGCCTCCCGGGTCTCCGGACCGCGCCGCAGGGCGCCGTCGTCTTCGATCGCCGCGGTCGGCTCAGCCAAGCCCCAGCAGCTCCCGGGCCTGCTGCTGGTCGGCGACCTCGCGGCCGAGCGTCGCGGCGAGGCCGGCGGCCATCTCGACGAGCGCCGCGTTCGAGGGGGCGTGGACGCCGCGGCTGATGTAGGCGACGTCCTCGAGGCCGGTGCGGATCCCCGGGGCGCCCGCGCAGCAGCGCCAGCGCCAGCATCCGCTGGTGGTGGCGGCCGATGCAGGTGACGGTCCAGAACGTCTCCGGCGGCAGCGGCCGCAGCATCGCGTCGAGCGCCTCCGGCGAGGCGTCGATGCCGCCGGGGACGCCGAAGACGAGGTTGATCCGCATCGGCGCCTCGATGCACTCCCTGCTCGAGCCAGCGGACGGCGCTGACGACGTGGCCGACGTCGAACACCTCGACCTCGAGGGCGATCCCGGCCGCCGTCGCCCGCTCGACGATCCCGCGGCCGGCCGGCGGCGGCGTGATGAAGGTCTCGTCGCCGAAGTTCATCGAGCCCGACTCGACGCCGGAGATGTCGGGCTTGGCCTCGAGGCCGGTGGTCCGCTCCTCGATCGTCATCTCGTTCGAGCCGCCGGTCGAGACCATCGTCAGGATGTCGCTCTCCGGCGCGGATCCGGTCGATCACGTCGACGAACAGCTCCGGGCGCCCGCTCGGGGTGCCGTCGTCCTCGCGGACGTGGAGGTGGGCGACGGTCGCGCCGGCGGCGGCGGCGCCGATCGCCGAGTCGGCGATCTCGGCCGTCGTGTAGGGGATGTTCGGGTTGTTCTCGCGGAACACGTCGGCGCCGGTGATCGCACAGGTGATCACGACCGGGTCCTCGTTCCAGGCGCTCATCCGGGCACCACCTCCGATCGACTCAGTGACTCTCGCTCGGCGTCGGTGATCGCCCGGGTGTCGCGCACCGCGGGATCCCAGAGCACGAGCCCGAACTCGGCCTCGACGACGGTCTCGCCGCGCGGGCCGAGGATCGACTCCGTCGTCCGCAGGCTCTTGCGGCCGAGCTCGCGGACCCCGCACTGGACCGTGACCGCGCCGTGCCCGGGCTCGATCTCGCCCTTGAACTCGACCGAGCAGCGGCCGACCACGTACTCGTCGCGGCCGATCCCGTGCTCGCGCAGGAAGGCGTCGCGACCCTCCTCCAGGTAGGTGAAGATCACCGCGTGGTTGACGTGGCCGAGCCCGTCGAGGTCCTGCCAGCGGGTCTGGATCGCGTATTCGCGCTCGCCGCTCACGCGAACGCCTCCCGCAGCGGCGCGACCCGGCGGTAGAGGTCGAGCGCGTAGCTGCCGGCGTCGGGCGCGTAGCCGTTGCCGACGATCATCGTCACGTCGGCGCTCTGCCCGTCGGCGGTCAGCGCCGCGGTCTGAAAGCGCGTCGCCATCGAGTAGAAGAGCACCGTGCCGCCGGCGGCGGTGAGCAGGATCGCGGTCGGCTCGCAGCCGGTCGCGTTGACGACGACGACGGTCAGATCGGCCGGGCCGACGCCGGCCGCGCGGACCGCCTCGAGCGCCGCCAGCGGATCGCGGAGGTCGGCGGCGACGGCGACGTCGCAGAGGCCGAGCGCGGCGACCCGGTCGACGGCGTCGTCGTCGACGTCGACGGCGACGACAGTGCCGCCGTCCATCGCGTCGCGGGCGGCGGCGAGCGCGAGCTTGCCGGCATGACCGGCGCCGAGCACGCAGACCGTCCCGTCGGCCGGGGCCAGGTCGCGGGTGTGCGAGCCGGCGCCGTAGACGTCGTAGAGCTCGATCGCCGTCGCGACCGGGAGGTCGTCGGGCAGCGGTCCCCAGGGCGCCCGCTGGCAGACGTAGGCGGTGCCCTCGACGGCGACCTGGGCCGAATCGGGATCGACCCCGGTGATCGCGTCGAGCCGCAGCGGGGTCAGCGTCAGCGAGGCGAGGGTGACGACCCGGGCGCCGAGCGGCGGCGGGTCCTCGAAGCGGTCGCCGACGGCGGTGACGGTGCCGAGCAGGACGCCGCCGGAGTCGGTCCGCGGGTTGTGCATCTTGCCGCGCTCGGCGACGATCGCGGCGATCAGCTCGCCGATCCGGCCCGGATCGGCGCCGGCGCGCTCGCGGATGTCGCGGAACGAGGTCGAGTCGAGGCAGAGGCGCTCGACGGCCAGCTCGAACTCGCGATCGCGGACGGGCGGGCCGGCATCGAGGCGCTCGGCCGGCTGCGGCAGCGCCCGCGGCGGCGCCAGGACCCTGTCGGCCCCGAGCTCCTCCCTGATGTCCATGGCGAGATCCACCTTCAATGAACGATCGTTCAGAACCTATACCGGCGCTTCCGGTCGTGTCAAGCGTCAAGCCCCCGATTGCCGAATCGCTCGCTTAACGTACGGCCGGTAACGACATCTGATACGAGTGACCCAGTGAGCCTCGCCATCCCGATCGTCTGGAGCGACCGCCACCGCCTGCACGAGCCCGGCGGCGAGGTCTGGGTCGGGGTGCGGACGGCGGGCACCGAGCTGCCCGCCCGCGCCGAGCGGATCCGCGCCGCCGTCGAAGCGGCGGGGGCGCCGCTGCTCGCCGCCGTCGAGCATCCCGACGACGTCGCCCTGCCGCCTCCACGACCCGCTGCTCGTCGCCTGGCTGCGCGAGGCATGGGAGGCCTGGCAGCGCTCGGGGCTGACCGACGACCCGGGCCAGGACCGCGTCGTCCCCTACCTGTTCGCGCACCCCGGCCTGATCGGCGACCTGCCGCTGGTCGACCCGGCGGCGACGGCGGCGCGGGCCGGCCGCTTCGCCTTCGACACGATGACCCTGATCGGCCCCGGCACCTGGCCGGCGGCCCGCGGCGGCGATCGACGCGGCGCTGACCGCGGCCGACCTGGTCGGCGACGGGGACCCGGCTCGCCTACGCCTGCTGCCGGCCGCCCGGGCACCACGCGACGCCGCTCGGCGTACGGAGGCTCCTGCTACCTCAACAACGCCGCCGCCGCCGCGGCCCGGCTCGGCGATGCGATCGGCGGGCCCGTCGCCGTGCTCGACATCGACGCTCATCACGGCAACGGCACCCAGGCGATCTTCTGGACCGACCCGGCGATCGCGACCGGCTCGGTCCACGTCGATCCGGGCGCCGGCTGGTTCCCCCACTTCCTCGGGTTCGCCGGCGAGCGCGGCGGCGACGGGGCCGAGGGGTCGAACCTCAACCTGCCGCTCGCTCCCGGCTCGGGCGACGGCCCGTGGCTGCAAGCGGTCGCCGGCCTCTGCGACTTCGCCCGGGAGGCGGGCGCCCGCGGCCTCGTCGTCGCGCTCGGGGTCGACGCGGCCGGCGGCGACCCGGAGAGCCCGCTCGAGGTCAGCGCCGACGGCTACCGGCAGGCCGGAGCGCTGCTGGCCGGCCTCGGCCTGCCGACGGTGATCGTCCAGGAGGGCGGCTACGACCTCGACACGATCGGCGAGCTCGTCGTCGCCACCCTCGAGGGGTTCGAGGCGGCCTGAGCCTCGACATTGCAGAAACCGGCCATGGCGGCCGGTTTCTGCAACCTCAGCGCAGCGAGCGGATCGCGCGCAGGTTGAACGCGGTCATCTCGGCGAGGTCGGCGACGTCGATCGCCTCGTCGGCGCCGTGCATGCCGTCGAGGTAGACCGGCAGCGGCGTCGCGAAGACCGGTGCGAAGCCGTAGGCGACGGTGTCGTGGGCCCGCCGCACCCAGTGCGAATCGGTGAAGCCGGGGGTGACGACCGGCAGCAGCTCGGCCCCGGGCAAGCGCTCCTGCACGTACTCCTCGCAGATCCGGTAGAGCGGCGTGTCGGTCGGCGACTCCGTCCCCCCCTCCATCGGCTCGAGCAGCTCGAGCTCGTAGCCGATCCCGGCGAGCGCCTGGTCGAGGTGGTCACGGACGTCATCGAGGGTCTGCCCGGGCAGCGCCCGGCAGTCGCAGACGACGTCGGCGAAGGGCGGGATCACGTTCGCCGGCTCGTGGGTCCGCAGCCCGGTCGGGGTGATCGTCATCCGCGTCATCGCCGGCGCCATCCCGGCGAGGACGGGATGCTGGGCGGCCGTCCAGGCGACGGCCGCCTCGGCGTCGCCGGACGGCGCACCGAGGCCGTCGAGCGCCGCCGCGATCGCCGGCGTCAGCTGCGCCGGCGCCCGGTGATCGAGCAGGCGCTGCACCGCCTCGGCAGCCCGGCGCAGGACGTTGTCGGCACCCGCCGGGACGGAAGCGTGCCCGGCGCGGCCGTAGAAGCGCAGCCGCAGCGACGCCACCTGCTTCTCGCCGATCGAGATCGTCACCACCCGACGGCCGTCGGCGAGCTCGAGCAGCATGCCGCCGCCCTCGTTGAGGGCGTAGTCGCAGCGCAGGTCCTCGCGCTCGCGGACGAGCCAGGACATGCCGACGTCGGCGGTGTTGCGCTCCTCGTCGGCCTCGGCGACGAGGACGACGTCGCCCGCCGGCGAGTCCTCGCCGCGGGCGATCTCGGCGAAGGCGACGACCCGGGCCGCCAGCTCGCCCTTCATGTCGGCGGCGCCGCGCCCGTAGACGCGGTCGTCGCGGAGCTCGCCCGCGAACGGCGGCAGCGACCAGTCGGCATCCGGCGCCGGCACGACGTCGGTGTGGGCCATCAGCATCAGCGCCGGCCCCTGCCCTGCCCCGGCGATCCGGGCGATCAGGTTGAGCCGCTCCGGATCGGGGCCGGCGAGCTCGCACTCGACGCCCGCCTCGGCCAGGTACCCGGCCAGGAACTCGGCGGCGATCGACTCGCGCCCGGGCGGGTTCGAGGTGTCGATCCGGATCAGCTCGCGGGTCAGTTCGCGGACCTCGTCGCGCAGCCGCCCCGGCTCGATCGCTGGCTCGCTGGCGGCCACGCCCCGAGTCTATGCGGCCGCGCCGCCTCCCCCACCCCCAACCCGACGCACCCAACCACGCCGAGATCGAGGAAAGGCGGAACTGTCACCCCTTTCCTCGACCTCGGCGGGTGCGGGCGGGGCGGGGGCGGGGGTGCGGGCGGGGGCGGGGGGGCGAGCGGGGGCGGGTCAGGCGTGGGTGGCGGCGATCAGCTCGGGGGTGAGCTCGGCCGGGATGGCGACCGACGCGGCGGCGAGCGCCAGCGCGTCGTCGTCGGGCGGATAGTGCGGGTTCGGGACCGCGATCACCGCCATGCCGGCGGCGGCGGCGGCGCGCAGGCCGTTGCTCGAGTCCTCGACGGCGACGCAGCGATCCGGCGCCACCGCGAGCTCGCGGGCCGCCGCCAGATAGACGTCCGGCGCCGGCTTGCCGCGGCCCACCTGCTCGGAGGACAGCGTGACCCGGAACGACGAGGCGAGCCCGGAGAGCTCGAGGAAGGCGTCGATGATCTCGCGGTTCGAGGACGACGCTAGTCCGAGCGGCCAGCGGGCGGCGAGGCCCCGCACCGCCGCGACGGCGCCGGGCAGCAGCGGCAGCCCCTCCGCGTAGCCGGCGGTCATCCGCTCGACGACGAGATCGTTGATTCGCGCCGCGCTGAGCGGCACCGCGAGCTCGTCGCGCATGTAGGCGGACCACTCGGGGGAGCTCATGCCGAGCATCACCAGCGGCGCCTCCTCGCGCCAGCGGCCGCCGGCGGCGTCGGTGATCGCCCGCTTCGCCTCGTTCCAGAGCTGCTCGGAGTCGAGCAGGACACCGTCGAGGTCGAAGACGACGGCGTCAGGCATCCGCCGGTGCCGGCGGCGGCGGAGCGCGGGCCGCCTCGATCTCGTCGAACCGCTTCGCGGGCAGCCGCCGGGTCGCCCAGAACGAGGCGAGCACGATCAGCGACGCGAACAGGAAGGCCGTCTTCAGGGCGTCGATCTGGGCGTTTTCGTAGTTCTCGACGAGGGCGTCGGCCGACTGCTGATCGACCCCCGCCTGCTCGGCGCCGGCCCGGACCTCCTCGGCGGCGACGAACGACGCACCCGAGGCGAGCCGGACCTCGACCTGCTGCTTGACGTCGTCGCTGATCCGCGCATCGGAGCTGACGCTGCTCGAGAAGGCGGCGATCAGCCCGGTGATGACGACGGCGCCGAGCAACGCGGTGCCGAGCGACGAGCCGAGCTGGGCAGCGGTGTTCTGGAGCCCGCCCGCCTCGCTGCGATCGGCGTCGCCGACCGACGACTGGACGACGTTGCCGAGCTGGGAGACGATCAGGCCCATGCCGACGCCGAGCACTCCCATCGCGAACAGGAACGACGCCGAGTCGAGCTGCGGCTCGATCGTGCCGAGCAGCAGCAGGGTCGCGACGAAGACGACGCCGAGGCCGATCCGGACGAGCGTCCGCGCCGGATAGCGCCGGGCGAGCGCCGAGCCGGCGAGGGCGCTGACGAACAGCCCGACCGACGCCGGCAGCATCCGCACCCCGGTGTCGAGGGCGTCGAGGCCCTGCACGACCTGCAGGAACAGAGGAATCGTGAAGAAGACCCCCATCAGGATCAGGTTCTGGGCGAGCAGCATCGACAGGCCGCCGCGCAGCATCGGCTTCTCGAACAGCCGGAAGTGGACGAGCGGCTCCCGGCCGCGCCGCTCGCGGCGGCGCTCCCAGGCCCGGAATCCGCCGAGGACGACCCCTCCGGCGGCGACCACGAACGGCGTCAGCGAGAAACCGAAGGGCTCGATCGGCGAGTTGGCGGGGCGCAGCCAGCCCCAGTTGCTGGCCTCGAGGACGCCGAGGACGATCAGCGCCAGGCCCAGCGCCGATGCCGCCGAGCCGACCCAGTCGAGGCTCGGCCGCGGCCCCTCGCGTTTCGGCTCCTCGATCGTCCGCGTCGCCAGCAGGATCGCGATCGCGACGACCACCTCGCCGACGAAGACGACCCGCCAGCTCATCTCGGTCGTCGCCCAGCCGCCGAGGATCGGGCCGACGGCGATTCCCGCTCCGGCGATCCCGCCGAGCACGCCGTAGGCGACCGCGCGGCGCTCGCCGCGGTAGGTCGAAGCGGTCAGGGCGACCAGTGCCGGCAGGACGAGCGCGGCGCCGATCCCCTCGAGGATCGACCAGCCGAGCAGCAGCGTCGGCACGCTCCAGGACGCCGCCGTCAGCGCCGAGCCGCAGCCGTAGATGGCCATGCCGATCGCGAACGTCCGGCGGCGCCCGATGCAGGTCGCCGATCTTGCCGCCGGTCATCATCAGCGCCGCCATGACCAGCGCGTAGAGCGCGATCACCGCCTGAATCGTCGTCACCGTCGTGTCGAAGTCGTCGACGAGCTGCGAGATCGCGACGTTCATCACCGCCTGGTCGAGAACCATCAGAAACTGCGCCGCCGCGAGGACGACGAGAACCGACCACTTGCTCATCACGAGAGCTCCATCCGGCGGCTTGTTTTACCGGAATCGGAACCGGCACCGTCCTCGGCTCCGATTCCGCGTATTTTTCTGCGAGCGTGAATTCCCCCGGTTCCGACTCCCGCAAGGTCGTCGTCGTCACCGACAGCACGACGTACGTGCCGGCAGAGCTGCTCGCGCAGCTCGGCGTGCGCCAGGTCAGCCTCTACGTCGGCTGGGACGGCGAGATGGCCCGCGAGGACAGCTGGGAGGAACTCGACGACTTCTACGCACGGCTCCGCGAGTCGCCCCGGCTGCCGACGACGTCGCAGCCCTCGGTCGGCGACTTCGAGGCCGTCTACGAGCCGGAGCTGGCGGCCGGGCATGACGTCGTCTCGATCCACATCGCCGCCGGAATCTCCGGGACCTACGAGAGCGCCCGCGAGGCGGCCCGCTCGCTGGCCGCCCGCGGCGCCGGCGGCCGGGTCGAGGTGGTCGACGCCCAGACCGGCGCCGGCGGGCTCGGCCTGATCGTCCTCGCCGCTGCCAGCTGCGCCCGGCTCGGCGCCGACGCCGACGCCGTCGTCGCCGAGGCCGCGAAGACGCGCGAGTCGCTGGCGATGTGGTTCTGCCTCGACACGCTCGAGTACCTGCGCAAGGGGGGACGGATCGGTGCTGCCCAGGCGCTGCTCGGCTCGGCGCTGAAGATCAAGCCGATCCTCACCTTCGGCACCGAGATCACCCCCGTCGACAAGGTGCGGACGAAGAGCCGCGCCCTGCAACGGATGGAGTCCTATCTCGTCGAGCTGCACGACCGCGGCGCAACCGACTGGATCGTCCAGCACGCGCAGTCGCCCGACGATGCGGCCCGTCTGGCCGAGCACGGCGAGGCGATCTTCGGCAAGCCGCCGCTGTTCTGCACCGAGGTCGGCCCGGTGCTCGGCGCCCACCTCGGCTCGGGGATGCTCGTCGGCGGGGTCGGCGTGGCCCCGGCTGCCGAGACCGCTGCCTGACGCTCAGCCCCGGGCCCCGGGTCGGGGTGCTTGCGAGGATCGGACCCCGGCGCGGCCGCGGACTATTCGGCCGAGGCGCTCGCGCCGCTCGCAACCTCCGCCTCCGGGAGCGGCGGCAGCGAGTCCTCGGTCTCGAGGCCGACCCGCGGCAGGATCCGATCCATCCACCCCGGCAGCCACCAGTTGGCGCGGCCGAGCAGCATCATCACCGACGGCACCAGCAGGCAGCGGACGATCGTCGCGTCGATCGCGATCGCCGCCGCCATCCCGATGCCGAACTGCTTGACGGTCGGGTTGCCGTTGATGATGAAGCTCGAGAAGACGAAGACCATGATCAGCGCCGCCGAGGTGATCACCCGGGCGCTCGTCGCCAGCCCCTGGACGACGGCCTCGTGGTTGTCGCGGTCGAGCTCGAGGTAGCGCTCGCCGATCCTCGAGACGAGGAACACCTGGTAATCCATCGACAGGCCGAAGAGGATCGCGAACATCAGCAGCGGCACGAAGCTGACGATCGGGACCGGATGGTCGAGCCCGATCAGCTCCACCCCCCAGCCCTTCTCGAAGACCGCGGTCAGCACGCCGTAGGCGGCCGCCACCGAGAGCAGGTTCATCGCCGCCGAGGTCAGCGGCACCAGCAACGAGCGGAACGCGACCAGCAGCAGCACGAAGCTCAGCGCGAGGACGGTGATGATCACCTGCGGGAGCTTGTCGCCGATCACGTCGGCGAGATCGACGTAGCCGGCGGTGCTGCCGCCGACGTAGGCGGTCAGGCCGGTGCCCTTGACGGCGGGCGGGATCACGTCGCTGCGCAGCCGCCCGACCAGGTTCGAGGTGACCCCGGCCGACGGGCCGGTGGTCGGGATCGCCGTGAAGACCGCCGCCTTGCCGGACCCGTCGACCTTCGCCTGCGAGACCGACTTGACGCCGCTGGCCTTGCCGATCTGCTTCTCGAGGTGGACGAGGTCGGGATCGCTCGCGTCCGATTTCAGGAACTTCTTCTGCTGCTCGTACTGCTGCTGCTGCTTCTGGCTCGGCTGCGCCTCCGCCTCGGCCTGCTGCTGGGCCTGGTCGGCGGGCACCCCCTCGGCGACGAGCTGTTGCGCGGTCGCGTTCGCCTGCTGCTCGGCCGCCTGCTGCTGTTGCTGCTGCTGCTTTTCGAGCTGGTTCAGCTGCTTCTGGTCGTTGTGGGCGGGCGGCTCGAAGCGGACCGCGATCAGAAACGGGCCGTTGATGCCCGGGCCGAAGCCCTCGGTGAGGGCGTCGTAGGCCTGCCGGGACTCGGTCGAGGTCGGGAACTGCCCGTAGTCCTGCTGGCCGAGCCGCATGTCGAGCGCCGGCCAGCCGATCGCGACGAGCACGACGATCGCGATCGTCCCCGAGAACCACGGGTGGCGGCCGACGAACCGGGCGAGCCGCTCGAAGACCGCCGACTTGTGGTCGCGCTCCTCCGGTTTGTGCAGCTTCGGGATCGGCAGCGACTCGATCCGCTCGCCGAGCGCCGAGAGCAGGACCGGGAGCAGCGTCAGGGCGCAGCAGACCGCGATCACGACGACGATCGCGGCGCTGTAGCCGAGCGCGCTGACGATCGGAATGCCGGCCAGCGAGAGCGAGAGCAGCGCGATGATCACCGTGCCGCCGGCGAAGGCGACGGCACTGCCCGACGTGGCGCAGGCGCGGGCGACGGACTCGTCGACGGCGATGCCCTCGTGGAGGCCGCGGCGGTGCCTGGTGATGATGAACAGCGAGTAGTCGATGCCGACGCCGAGGCCGATCATCGTGCCGAGCGTCGGCGCGACCGTCGGGATCTGAATCGCGTGCCCGAGCAGGGCGATCGCGCAGAGCCCGATGACGAGCCCGAGGATCGCCGTAGTGATCGGCATCGCCATCGCCGTCACCGTCCCGAAGGTGAACAGCAGGATGATGATCGCGGCGACGATGCCGACGACCTCGCTGGCACGGGTGCTCGGCGTCGACACCTGCTGGCCGAGATAGCCGCCGGCGGAGACCTCGATCCCGGCCTTGACGGCCGGATCGGCGAGGCCGATGATCTCCTCGGCGTCGTCGTTGGTCAGCGCCCCGGGGCCGTCACGCAGGGTCAGCGAGATGTAGCCGATCCGCGAGTCCTTGGAGAGCGCGTCGGCGCCCTTGCTGGACAGCGGGCTGACCGCCTGCTGAACGCCCGGAGCGTCCTTGTAGGCCTGCACGGTCGCCTTCACGGCCTTCTCGTTCGCCGGGTCGGTGAGCTTGCCGCTCGTCACCTTGAGGACGAGCGGGTTCGTGCCGTTCGCCTGCTCGGGCAGGTAGCGATCGAGCAGGTCGGTCGCCTCGGTCGAGCCGGTGCCGGGCAGCGTCAGATCGTCGGTGGTCTTGCCGCCGATCACGGCGACGAGCGCGACGAGCACGATCAGGCCCCCGACCCAGATCGCCGCCACCGCCCGCCGGTGCCGGGTGCAGAGGTGGCTGAGCTTGTAGAGCAGCAGGCTCATCGTCGTTTCCGCTCTCCTCGGATTCGGGTCGGGCTCGTCCGCGAACCCAGATCTTGCCCGAACCGGAGGACGTTCTCCGCCGTCACCCCGCCGTCAACCCGCGGCGACCCCCGTCGCGGGGTCTACGCTTGCGGCGATGGGCTTGCGGCGGGCGATGATCGTGGCGGTGGTGACTCTGACCGCTGGGCTTGCCGCGGCCGCCGGGCCGGCCGGCCCGGCACCTTCGCCGGCGGCCGTGGGGCCTGCGCCGAGCTTCCTGCACATCCTCACCGACGATCAGACGGTCGACAGCCTCGCGGCGATGCCGCAGACGAAGCGCCTGCTGGTCCGCCGCGGCACCCGGTTCACCGACTACAACACCGTCCAGCCGCTCTGCTGCCCCTCGCGGGCGACGTTCCTGACCGGCCAGTACCCACACAACCACGGCGTCCTCAACAACCTGTTCCCGTACGGGTACGCGTCGATGGACTTCAGCCGCACGCTCTATACGGCCCTCGACGACGCCGGCTACAGGACCGGCTGGATCGGCAAGGTCCTCAACGCCGAGGGCTCGGCGGGAATCGCTCCCGAGCCCGGCTTCGACGACTGGCTCGTGCCGCTCCATGCCGAGGAGGGATCGGACATGTTCGACTACCAGCTCAGCGACAACGGGACGATCCGGAGCTGGACCGGCGTCTACCAGAACGGCGTCTACGCGAACCGCGCCCGCGAGTTCCTCGCCACCGCCGGGGACGACCCGTTCCTGCTCACGCTCTCGGTTCACAGCCCGCACTGGAGCCCCTGCGCGGAGAACATCCGCAAGCGCTGCCCGCCGCAGCCGGCACCGCGCGACCGCGGCACATTCGCCGGCGTCAGCTACCCGTTCGGCCCCGACTACGAGCGCGGCGCGGCGGCGCGGCGGGTCACGAACCGCTACTGGCGCCACGAGCTCGAGTCGCTGCAGTCGGTCGACCGGATCGTCGCCTCGCTGGTCGGCGAGCTGCGCCGCAGCGGCCGCCTCGGCGACACATACGTGATCTTCCAGTCCGACAACGGGATGCTGCACGGCGAGCGCCGCATCTTCGACAAGAACGTTCCCTGGGACCGCTCGGTGCGGGTGCCGCTGCTGATCCGCGGGCCCGGGTTCGGGCGCGGCGCGGCGCGGCGCGACCTGACCGCGAACGTCGACGTGCCGGCGACGATCCTCGACGCCGCCGGCGTCCCTCCCCCGCTTCCCGCCGACGGCTACTCGCTGCTCAGCCCACACCGCCGCAAGGTGCTGCTGCTCGAGCGCCTGGTCGGCTCGGAGCGGCGCCGGAACGCGGCCAAGCATCCCTGGCTGCAACTGAAGACGGCGACCGGCTGGTCGTTCTGGCGCGACCAGATCAGCGGCCGCAGGCACCTCTACGACAGCGTCCGGGATCAGTACCAGACCCGCAACCTGCTGAAGCGCCGGCCGGCGGTCGCCGACCGCCTCGAAGCGCGGATGGACGCGGTCGCCGACTGCGCCGCTCCCTGCCCCTGACGGCCGTCAGCGCGCCGGCGCGCCACCGGCGGCGTCGAGGCCGGCATCGGCGAAGTCGGCCGCCGTCGGCCCGTCGGCGCCGAGGCCGGCGAGGATCAGGTCCCGCTGGCGATCGATCTCGAGCACCGAGCACCCCTCCTCGCCGGCGATCCGGCGAAGATGCTCGAGCAGCTCGACGAGCCGGCGTGAAAGTTGCACCTGCCCGTGGGCGCTGACCCGTACCTCGCCGAATCCGAGCCGGGTCAGCTGATCGAGATCGGGCGGCGCGGCGACGAACCGCGGCGTCCCGTCCTCACCGACCCGGACCGCGCTGACCAGCGGCTGTCGCGCGAACTCGACGAGGATCGTCGTCAGCTGCTCGATCGCGTTCTGCGCCGTGGTCGGATCGTTGCTGCCCGGCGAGAGGCCCTTCAGGGCGATGTCGGCGAGCTGGCGAACCGGAAAGCCGACGTCCTGAACGGTCGTGCGCTGCTTGCCGAGCCGGAATGCCTCCCGCACCGTCGCCGCGAGCTTGCCCCCCTGCTCGCCGCCGTCGTCGTCGGTCCACCTGATCGTCGCCAGCGACTCGCCCGGCAGCACCCAGGAGCCGATCGCAGCGGACTGGACGACGACCGCCCTCGCTTCCGACGCCGCGGCGATGATCGCCGCGGCGTCGACGAAGGTCAGGTACCCGGACCCGTCCGACTCGACCCGCTCGCTGACTGTCGGTCGGTCGACGGCGGCGAAGGCCGCCACGGCGGCGGCCTCGTCGTCGGGCTCGCCGGGGCCGGACGGATAGCGATCGGCGAGGACGTCGACGGCGTCGGCGTGGATCGCGGCGACGACCGATGACGGCTGCAGCATCGAGACGATGTGGGCGATGAAGACGGCGAACAGGACGAACGCCGCCAGCGCCGCCAGCACGGCGATCGTCATCGACAGGTTCGGCGGCTCGGCGGATTGGTCGCTGACGCCGAGCCGGACGAGCAGGACGAGGCAGTAGACGAAGGTGCCGAGCAGCAGCGCCAGGGTGAGCTGGCTGAGCCGATCGCTGCGGAAGCTGCGCAGGACCCGGGGGCTGAGCTGCGAGGAGGCGAGCGTGAAGGCGACGACCGTGACCGAGAAGGACAGGCCGGCGACCGACACCGTCGCCGTTCCGATCGTCTCGAGCAGGCTGCGGGCCGAATCCTGGCCGGCGAAGGAGAGGACCGGGACGTCGATGACGAGCTCCTTGTCGAGCGCCGGCAGCGCCAGGCCGCCGATCGCCCCGGCGAGCATCGCGATGCCCGGCAGGAACCCGAAGCTGGTCCGCAGGGCGTCCCATCCCTCGGCCACCCGGCTGCGGCCTGCTCCCCGCTCCCAGATTCGCGCCAGGCGGTTCATCGAACCCCTCCTACCCGTGCCCGGGGTCGCTCAACCTCTCCGCGATCGGCCCGGCGCGGCGCCGGCCGCTCAGCCGCGCTTGCCGAACCGCTCGTTGTCGAGCGGCTCGTAGTCGCGGCAGGGCTGGCCGCGCAGGGCCGGGCACTCGGGCAGCGGCGTCGGCGCGTCGACGCCGGGGACGACCGGCAGCACCAGCCGCGAGGGTTGCCTGCGCGAGTGCGCGATCGCGACCCACGGGCGTGCCCGTTCGGAGCCGCCTCGGCGAACGCCCAGATCGGCTGATCGCCGCCGGGGGCGGAGACGATCACCCGCAGCCGCGAGCCCTCGCGGTAGACGTGGCCCTCGTAGTAGAGCGGGATCCGGACCTTGACCCACTTGCCCTTCGGCAGCGTCTTCAGCGTCCCGCTTGCGATAGGCTCGGCACGCGGCTCGGTGAGCGTGCTGCGCCCACGATCGATCTTGCGGTGCCTCGGTCTTCAGCCAGCCGCCCTGCACGAACGTCTCCTTGCCGTCGGGGCGGACCTCGGTGACGGTCGCCTGCAGGTCGACGTTCCTGGCCCGCGAGCGGACCCAGACCTGGACCTCGCCGGCGCCGAGCACGGCCGTGTCGGCGGCGAGCGGCCGGCTCACGTAGGAGAGCGCCGTGCCGGCCGCGTTCTGCGGTCCAGTCGTAGCTCGGGGTGTCGGTCCAGAGGCCGTTCGTGCCGCCGCCGGTGTTGCCGGTGAAGTCGGTCGGCGGCCGGGCGTCGGGATCCCAGGTGAACTGATCGGCGGCGCCGCCGCGGCTTGCCCTTGAGCTTGCCGTTGCCGGACAGGAACCACGACTCGGGCTTCATGCTCGGCGGCGGGAAGCTCCGGAACGAGCGCTCGAAGCCCGGGCACCGGCTTCAACGGGGCGCCGCCGGCGCCGTTGTCGAAGAGGACGCGGACGTGCGGCTGCGCCTCGAAGGCCGCCTTCGCGGAGTCGAAGTCGGGCTGATCCTGGATCGGGTCGTCGGGCAGCGTCACGCCGCCGACGCCGATGCACCGCCTGGTAGAGGGCGGGCGCGAAGCGCCTTGACGCCGGCGCTCAGCTCGGGCTTCTGCTTGGCGACGTAGAGCTGCAGGAAGTCGTACCAGCGGTTGAACGTCTCGGGATCGAGCGAGTCGGTGTGGACGCCGTTGGTGAACGTGAACCACTTCCGCTTCGTGCCGGTGAACGCGCGCGCGAGCGTCGGGCAGTGGCCGCCGGTCTGCTCGTCGGTCCACTGGCAGGCCATGAAGACCGGCACGTCGATCTTGTCGACGAACTTGACCGGAGCCAGCGGGTCGGCGACCTTCGGGCCGGTAGTAGCGGTTGCGGCCGGTCTTCTCGAGCAGGTTCGATGGCCTCGGGGTGCAGGTCCTGGTTCGTCGGCGCAGATCCCGTCGCCGTCCTGGATCTGCTGCCAGGCCCACGACTGACCGGTGTCGGGGCCGGCCGGCTGCGCGTCGTCGACGCGGTCCTGCGCCCACTCGAGCGCGAAGCCGGTGTTGAGGATCCCGCCCGGATAGAGCGTCGTCTGGGTGTTGTCGATCACCGAGAGCGGCGTGATCGCCGCCAGGTGCGGGGGCTGGGTGGCGCCGACGAAGAGCTGGCTGATGCCGCCGTAGGAGACGCCGAGCATGCCGACCTTGCCGTGCATCACCCAGGGCTGGCGGGCGACCGTCTCGATGACGTCGTAGCCGTCGAGCGACTGCAGCGGCTCGAAGTAGTCGAAGGCGCCCCCCGAGCAGCCGGTGCCGCGCATGTTGACGTCGACGACCGCGTAGCCGAGCAGCTGCGGCGACCGGCTGGATGCCGCTCTGCGGGCCGGACGGGCCGCGGCGTACCCGTATCCCGAGTACTCGACCAGCGTCGGGTAGGGCCCGTCCTCGGGCGGGCCGGGGAGATGGACGTTGATCGCGAGCTTGGTGCCGTCGCGCGTCGTCAGGTAGCCGTAGCCGTCGTCGAGCGTCTGATCGTAGATCGCCTTGCTCGGCGGCTTCGACCTGTTGCTGAAGACGCGCAGCGGTGCGGTCTCGTCGCCGCGCGAGCGAACGCGTGTAGCCGCGCGCCGGGCTCGACCTTGCGGAAGACGACGCCGCCGAGCTCGCCGGCGCGGCGTGCTGTCGACGGTCCTGCCCGGCGCGGCGCAGCTTCACCTTCGCGCCGGGGACGGCGCCGGTCACCTGGACCTGCTTGGCGCTGCCGCGCGCGTTCAGCGGACTCGCCAGGCCCGCCGAAGCGGTCGGCGCGAGCGTCAGCAGCAGCGCCACGACGGCGGCCGAGATTCCCGCCAGCGGCAGACCGCGGACGCCTACGTGCGACTTCTCTCTCTCCCACATGGCGGGGAACTTGCCACGTCCGGCGGCCGCGTGTCGCAGTTGCCGCGAGCGGCGGGCCGGCGCCGGCTACTTGCGAACGCGGATCGAGCCCCGCATCAGCGGGTGGATCCGGCAGAAGTAGGTGTAGGTCGTCGTCTTCCGCTTCTTCTTGTTCGGCTTGAAGGTGAGCGGCGGCGTCGTGTAGACGTTCGAGCCGGTCGTCACCTCGGTGCTCGTCCCGGTGCCGTAGCCGAGCTGGCCGGAGTCGAACTTGATCGGGCCGTTGGCGAGCGGATAGCCGATCCCGGAGCCGCTGTTGCAGGGCAGCCGGCAGGAGGTGATGCTGTGCCAGGCCTGCTCGGTCTGCGGCTCGCCGGGCAGCGCGTCGAGGTTGGTGAACGTGACGCGACTGGCCGGACTTGATCGACCGGCGGGCGCATCAGCCTGCGTCGGGAAGCCGCGGACGGCGGTGAAGCCGCCCTGCAGGTAGCTGAAGCTGCGGATGTCGATGCCCGACTTGCGGCACCTTGCCCTTGCGTCTTCAGCTTGCCGCGGGTTCGGCAGGCCGAGGTCCTTGCGGGCCTTCTTGTCGATGTTCTCCTTGAGGCGCCGATGGGTGAGGATGCCGCCCTCGTCGTACATCGCCTGGACCTCGGCGGCGTCGTCGAAGGGATCCTTGGCGGCGGGGTCGTCGGCCGGTGCTCCAGGCGAGCGGCAGGATCCCCATCGACTCGTACCAGGACGCCTTGCGGACGTCGTAGGTGACGTTGATGAAGACCGTGTCGCCGGCCTTGAGGCTGACCCGCCAATCGCGCGGCGTCGCCTTCATCGCGACGTCCCAGCTGACCGCGCCGGCCGGCTCGTAGTAGTGCGCGTCGGAGCGGAACAGGTCCCTGATCTCGGACGGGTCGTCGCCGTCGACGGTGCCCGCGTCGGGCCCGTCGCGGGCGACCATCAGGTTCGACGTTCTCGCCGCCGGGATGCAGGTGCCCGGCGCCGAAGACGAGCGTCGCCCCGCCCGACGGGACCTTCCACGAAGCGGGCGTTGCTGATGTTCTTGCGCTCCTCGTAGCCGGGCAGCGACGGGTCGGTCGGGACCTCGTCGGGGAAGACGTACTTGCCGTCGCCGTTGAGTGTCGAAGCCCTTCTCGGCGTCGAATACCGGGTAGATGTGCGGGGACCCGGCGACGTCGAGCCAGCGGATCGTTCGCCGAGGTCGATGTCGGTCCGCGCCGGCGTCGTCTCCGGGACCCAGTCGATCTCCCAGGTGAGGTAGACCTCGCGGTCGTCGGAGGCTGACCGAGGTTGTGGATCATCTGGTTGATGCCCCAGTTCGGCGGTCGCGCCGACCTTGAGCCCGTAGCCCTGCGGCATCGTCGCGATCGTCTTCTCCTCGCCGGAGGCGAAGGTCGGACCGCCGCCCGGGGCGATCCAGACGACGTGGTGCAGGTGCAGGTCCCAGACCGCCGGGGTGACGAGCTTGCCGCTCGGCTTGATCTCGAGCATGCTCGGCTTGAAGCGGGTGATGTAGCCCGTCGGCCGGTGGAGCCGGCCGCGAAGACGCCGGCGTCGCCGGGGCCGCTGACCACCTCGGCGTGCGGGCAGGTCTTGGTCGATCGCCGAAGTCGTTGAGGTTCTGGCCGGGGTGGATCTCGATCGCGATCGGTCCGGCACGAGTAGGTCGTCATGTCCGGGTAGGTGGCCGGCTGCAGGACCGGCTGGCCGGCGCTCGCGGGCGCGGCGCCGACGAGCGCGAGCAGCGCCAGCGCGCACGCGACGGCTATCGATCCTCCCGGGACGAGCCTGACCATGGACTCCATTCTTACGCATCCGCCTGCCGGATGCGTAAGCAGCCCGCGGGCGGTCAGTCGCGGTCGTTCTCGCTCGCCTCGAGACGGCGCTCGATCCAGCGGGCGCCGAGCGTGTCGGTGAGGCCGTGGGCGACGATCGAGGCGAGGATCACCAGCGAGGCGAGCTGGAAGATCAGCATCCCCTCCGGGGCCTCGGACTTGAGGACGAACAGAGCGAACAGCATCGAGGCCACCCCCTTCGGGCCGAACCAGGCGAGGAACCGGCGCTCGACCGTCGGCATGTCCGATCCGACGAGCGCGGCGAGGATCGCGGCGGGCCGGGCGACGAACAGCGTGAACCCGATCAGCACGGCGACGGCCAGCGCCGGCGCGGGCACTCCCGAGGAGGCGACGAGGGCGCCGAAGACGAAGAACGTGACCGTCTGCAGGACCGCGCTCAGGCTCTCGTTGAACTCCTGGAACGCGTCCGGCGTCTCGCGGTCGGCTACCGCGAGCGCGATGCCGGCCACGAAGGTGGCGACGAGGCCGTTGCCGAAGGTGACCTCGGCGAGGCCGAACGCGGTCAGGCCGATCCCGAGCGCGTAGACGCCCTCGTACTTGCGGGTCAGGCCGACTCCGGGCATGTCGTCGATCGCGCGCCCGGCGAGGGTCGCGACCACGAAGCCGATGACGGCTCCGGAGAACGCCTCGGCGAGCAGCGTCGTCGCCTCGCCGGCGGCGCCCCCCTCGCCGTTGGCGAGGACGATGAAGACGAGCACGAACGGCAACGCCAGGCCATCGTTGAGGCCCGACTCGAGGTTGAGCACGTGGCGCAGCTTCGCCGGTATCGAGCGGGCGGTGACGACCGCCGAGGTGATGACCGGGTCGGTCGGCGCGAGCACGGCGCCGAGCAGCAGCGCCTCGGTCCAGGCGAGCTGGTCGAAGAGCAGCTTCGCCGCGACGGCGATCATCGCCATCGTCGCCGGCATCGCCAGCATCAGCGCCCGCGCGGTCGGGCCGCGGTGGCCGACGAGGAGCTCGCGCTCGACGACGAGGCCGTCGCTGAACAGGGTGAAGACGAGCGCCAGCTCGACGATGCTGACGACGCTGGCGTCGCGCGGGGCGATCGCGATGACGCCGGTCGCGTCGAGGAGCATCCCCGCCGCGACCGAGAGGATCGAGACCGAGACGACGGTTCCCCGCGCCAGCCCGGAGAGGCCGGCGACGACGACCAGCAGGACGCCGACGGTCAGCACCACCTCGGGGAACTCGACGCTCATCACCGGCTCAGCGTATGGGTGCCGGACTCCCCCGCGCCGACCCGGTTTCGCCGCGTTCCCGGTTCGCTAGGGTCGGAGGCAGCGTGAGCCGAAGCTTCGATCCCAGGTCCCTGCCGCTGCTCCGCCAGCTTCGCGAGGCGGATCCGACCGCCCGCGGTCCCGCGGCCCGCTCGCGGCGTTCGCAGTCGCTGCGGCCGCGCACGGCCGGGATCGACCCGGTCAAGTCGATCTGTCCGTTCTGCGCGGTCGGCTGCGGGCAGCGCGTCTACGTCGAGGACGGCCGGGTCACCCAGATCGAGGGCGATCCGGACAGCCCGATCTCGCGCGGCCGCCTCTGCCCGAAGGGGGCCGCCTCGCGGTCGATGATCCAGAGCCCGTCCCGCGAGTACAAGGTCAAGTACCGGCCGCCGAACGGCAGCGAATGGCAGGACCTCGACCTCGACGAGGCGATGGACATGATCGCCGACCGGGTGATCGCCAGCCGCGCCGCAGGCTGGCAGGACGAGACCGAGGACGGCGGCAAGCTGCACCGGACGATGGGCATCGGCAGCCTCGGCGGGGCGACCCTGGACAACGAGGAGAACTACCTGATCAAGAAGCTGTTCACGGCCCTCGGGATCGTCCAGATCGAGAACCAGGCGCGAATATGACACTCCTCCACCGTCCCCGGTCTGGGGACGTCGCTCGGTAGGGGTGGCGCCACCACCTTCCAGCAGGACCTGCAGAACTCCGACTGCATAGTCATCCAGGGCTCGAACATGGCCGAGTGCCATCCGGTCGGGTTCCAGTGGGTGATGGAGGCCAAGCAGCGCGGCGCCAAGGTGATCCACGTCGATCCCCGGTTCACGCGAACGAGCGCGGTCGCCGACCTGCACGTGCCGCTGCGCGCCGGCACCGACATCGCCTTTCTCGGCGGCATCGTCAACCACATCCTCGCCAACGGTCTCGAGTTCCGCGACTACGTCAAGCACTACACGAACGCGGCGACGATCATCAACGAGGCGTTCGCCGACACCGAGGACCTCGACGGGCTGTTCAGCGGCTGGAACCCGGACTCGAAGACCTACGACATCGAGACCTGGCAGTACGAGGGCATGGAGGTCTTCGCCTCCGGCGGCAAGCGCGAGGAGGGAGCCGTCTTCGGCGAGGAGGCCCACTACGCGCAGGGCGGCAAGCTCGCGCAGGGCAACCCGCCGGAGTTCGACATGGACCTCGAGCATCCGCGCTGCGTCTTTCAGATCCTCAAGCGCCACTTCAGCCGCTACACGCCCGAGGTCGTGGCGGAGATCTGCGGCGTGCCCGAGTCGACGTTCCTCGAGGTCGCCGAGGCGCTCTGCTCGAACTCCGGCCGCGAACGGACCTCGGCGTTCTGCTACGCGGTCGGCTGGACGCAGCACACGGTCGGCGTCCAGTACATCCGCACCGCGGCGATCATCCAGCTGCTGCTCGGCAACATCGGCCGCCCCGGCGGCGGCATCCTGGCGCTGCGCGGCCACGCCTCGATCCAGGGCTCGACCGACATCCCGACCCTCTACAACATCCTCCCCGGCTACCTGCCGATGCCGCACCCGCACGCGCACCAGAACATCACCGACTACCTGGAGATGAACTCGGCCGAGACCGGCTACTGGGGCCACATGGACGCCTACCTGATCAGCATGATGAAGGCGTGGTGGGGGGACGCGGCGACCGCGGAGAACGACTGGTGCTTCGACTACCTGCCGCGGATCGACGGCAACCACTCCGCCTACCAGTCCGCCCTCGACATGCTCGACGGCAAGCTCGAGGGCTACTTCCTGCTCGGCGAGAACCCGGCCGTGGGCTCCGCCAACTCGCGGCTGCACCGGCTCGGGCTCGCCAACCTCGACTGGCTCGTCGTCCGCGACTTCCAGGAGATCGAGAGCGCCGCGTTCTGGCACGAGGGCCCGGAGATCGAATCGGGCGAGCTCGTCACCGAGGAGATCGGGACCGAGGTCTTCTTCCTCCCCGCCGCGGCCCACGTCGAAAAGGACGGCAGCTTCACGAACACGCAGCGGCTCCTGCAATGGCACCACAAGGCGGTCGAGCCGGCCGGCGACTGCCGCTCCGACCTCTGGTTCACCCACCAGCTCGGGCTGCGAATCCGCGAGAAGCTGGCCGGCTCCACCGAGCAGCGCGACCGGCCGCTGCTCGACCTGACCTGGGAGTACCCGACCGAGGGCCGCCACGACGACCCGAGCGCCGCCGCTGTCCTGCGCGAGATCGGCGGCGTCGACCTCGACCGCGACGTGGCACTCGACGGCTACACGGATCTGAAGAACGACGGGGCGACCGCCTGCGGGTGCTGGATCTACAGCGGCTGCTACGCCGACGAGGTCAACCAGACCGCGCGCCGCAAGCCCGGCTCCGAGCAGACCTGGGTCGCCCCGGAGTGGGCCTGGGCCTGGCCGATGAACCGCCGGATCATCTACAACCGCGCCTCCGCCGACCCCGACGGGAATCCCTGGTCGGAGCGCAAGAAGTACGTCTGGTGGGACGCCGAGGCGGGCCGCTGGACCGGCGAGGACGTCCCCGACATCAAGGCCGACAAGGCCCCCGACTACGTTCCCGACGACGACGCCGAGGCGGAGATGGCGCTGCGCGGCGACGAGCCGTTCGTCATGCAGGCGGACGGGCGCGGTTGGCTGTTCGTGCCGTCGGGGCTGATCGACGGGCCGCTGCCGACCCATTACGAGCCGCACGAGTCGCCGTTCCGCAACGCCCTCTACGGCCAGCAGGCGAACCCGGGCCGCGAGCAGTTCCCGCGCCCAGAGAACGCCTACAACCCGAGCGCCGACGACGCCGGCGACGGCACCGTCTTCCCGTTCGTGGTCACCAGCTACCGGCTCACTGAGCACCACACGGCCGGCGGGATGTCGCGAACGGTGCCGCACCTCAACGAGCTGCAGCCGGAGATGTTCTGCGAGGTCGGTCCCGAGCTCGCCGCCGAGCGCGGCCTCGAGCACCTCGGCTGGGCGACGCTGGTGACCTCGCGGTCGGCGATCGAGGCACGGGTGCTGGTCACCGAGCGGATCAAGCCGCTGCGGGTGCAGGGGCGCGTCGTCCACCAGGTCGGACTCCCCTACCACTGGGGGTTCCGCGGGCTCTCCAAGGGCGACTCGGCCAACGACCTGTTCAGCATCGCGCTCGACCCGAACGTCCACATCCAGGAGGTCAAGGCGGCCACCTGCGACATCGTCCCCGGCCGCCGCCCCCGCGGCGCCGACCTGCCCGAGTTCGTCGCCGCCTACCGGCGCCGGGCCGGATCTGAGGACTCGCCGTGAGCGGGCCGGCGCAGCATCCGACGCCGGCCTGGCCGGAGCGGTGGGGAACGGAGGCGGAGCCCCGGGTCGGGTTCTTCACCGACACCAGCGTCTGCATCGGCTGCAAGGCCTGCGAGGTCGCCTGCAAGGAGTGGAACCAGGTACCGGCCGAAAGCGACGGGCTGAGCGGCAACTCCTACGACAACAGCCTCGACCTCGGCGCGAACCGCTGGCGGCACGTCGCCTTCATCGAGCAGCGGATCGAGGTCGGCGCCGTCGAGCAGGCCGCCCCCGACTCCTGGGTCGAGGAGGCCTCGCGCCAGCAGCTCGTCGAGCGGGGGCTGCCGACCCATGCCGACGACGACGGCTTCCGCTGGCTGATGAGCTCCGACGTCTGCAAGCACTGCACCGAGGCCGGTTGCCTCGACGGCTGCCCGACCGGCTCGATCTTCCGGACCGAGCACGGCACCGTGGTCGTCCAGGAGGACATCTGCAACGGCTGCGGGTACTGCGTGGTCGCCTGCCCGTTCGGCGTCCTCGACCAGCGCCCCGGCGACGGCCGGGTCTGGAAGTGCACGCTCTGCTACGACCGCCTCGAGGACGACATGGAGCCGGCCTGCGCGCAGGCCTGCCCGACCGATTCGATCCAGTTCGGCGAGCTCGACGTCCTCCGCGTCCGCGCCGCCGAGCGGGTCGAGCGCCTGCGCGAGAAGGGAGTCGACGGCGCCCGGCTCTACGGCGCCGACGACGACGACGGCGTCGGCGGCTTCGGAGCGTTCTTCCTGCTCCTCGACGAGCCCGAGGCCTACGGGCTGCCGCCCGACCCGGTCGTCCCGACGCGGCACCTGCCGAAGACGTTCGCCGCCGCCGCGGCGGCGTCGGCCGCGCTGCTCGCCGGGGTCAGCGCCGCGTTCATCGGCCGGCGCGGGCGATGAGCGGCCCCGGCGCCGGGCGCGGCGGCGAGCGGCGGATGGTCGCCAGGGACCGGCCGCGCAGCTACTACGACCGCCCGGTCGTCAAGGCGCCGGTCTGGACCTGGGAGATTCCCTGGTACTTCTTCGCCGGCGGCCTCGCCGGGGCTTCGGCGCCGCTCGCCTGGGCCGCCGGGGCGACCGGCAACGAGCGGCTCGCGAGGCGAGCCTGGGCGATAGCCCTCGCCGGCGTCAGCATCAGCCCGGCGCTGCTGATCTCCGACCTCGGGCGCCCGGAGCGGTTCCTCAACATGCTGCGGATCTTCAAGGTCACGTCGCCGATGAGCGTCGGCTCCTGGATCCTCGCCGCCAACGGCGCCCTGATCACGCCGGCGGCGCTGGCGGCGCTGAGCGATCGCGTCCCGCGCGCTCTCCGGCTCGCCGGCCCGGCGGCGGCGCTGGCGGGGCCTGGGCTGTCGACCTACACGGCGGTGCTGATCGCCAACAGCGCGATCCCGGTCTGGAGCGAGGCGCGCCGGCAGCTGCCGTTCCTGTTCGCCGCCGGATCGGCGGCGAGCGCCGGCGCCGCGGCGACGCTGCTCACCCCCGCCGCCGAGGCCGGGCCGGCCCGTCGCCTCGCGATCGCCGGAGGAGCCGCCGAGCTCGTCGTCGGCGAGGCGATGGAACGCTCCCTCGGCGCGGCTGCCGAGCCCTACGAGACCGGAGCATCCGGCAGGCTCAGCAGGGCCGCCAAGGGGCTGACCGCAGCCGGCACGGCCCTGATGGCGCTCGGACGGCGCCGCCGCGGCGTCGTCCGGGCCGGCGCCGGGCTGGTCCTCGCCGGGGCCGCCTGCGAGCGCTGGGCCGTCTACCGGGCGGGCTTCGCGTCGGCCGCCGATCCCGGCTACACGGTCGGCCCGCAGCGCGATCGCGTCAGCCGTCGCCCCTGACCGTCGCGGCATCGGCGACCGGCAGGCCGGCGGCACGCCAGGCCCGAAAGCCGCCGATCAGGTCGGTCGCGTCGAGCCCGAACCGACGCAGCGTCGCCGCCGCGAGGCTCGACTGGCAGCCCTCGTCGCAGACGACGACGATCCGCGCCCGCGGTTGGGCCAGATCGCCGAGGGCGTGCGGCGAGGCGGGGTCGAGCCGCCATTCGAGGACGTTGCGGGGGATCCGCCGAGCGCCGGGGATGACCCCGTCGGCGGCGATCTGCGAGTCGGAGCGGATGTCGACGATGGCAGCGCCGGAACGGGCCTCGTCGAACGCCACGACGGGCTCCAGCCGGGCCAGCTCCGCCCGGGCCTCGGCGAGCAGCGTCGCCACGGTGAGCACCGGTTGCCGGCTCAACGGACCACGATCCGCCCCGCTGGTCCGCTGCGAACCCGGCCGATCACGGTGCCCGGGACCGCGGCCGCCGCCGCCGCGTCGATGCTGACCAGCAGCCCCCCGGAGGTCATCGCGTCGGTGACGAGCGTCCGCCGCTGCTCCGGCACCGACGGGCCGTAGTCGGTGAAGGCGTCGGCCTGGAGGCGGTTGCGGCGGCTGCCGCCGGCGAGCGCCGCATCGTCGCCGGCGAGCTCGAGGACGCCGTCGATCGCCGGCACCCGCTCCGACTCCAGAACGGCGCCGACGCCGCTGGCCAGGCACATCTCCTGGAGGTGGCCGAGCAGCCCGAAGCCGGTCACGTCGGTCGCCGCGTGCGCCCCGGCGGCGACCGCGGCCTGCGAGGCGGCGGCGTTGAGCTCGCACATGACCGCGACGGCGCCCGCGAGCAGGGCCGGATCGGCGAGATCGCGCTTCGCCGCCGTCGTCGCCAGCCCCGACCCGAGCGGCTTGCTGAGGACGAGCGCGTCGCCGGGCCGGGCGCCGGCGTTGGTCAGCATCCGCTCCGGGTCGACGAGCCCGGTGACGGCGAGCCCGTACTTCGGCTCCGGGTCGTCGATCGAGTGCCCACCGCCGATCGCGGCGCCGGCGGCGGCAACGGCCTCGGCGCCGCCGACGAGGATCTCGCGGAGGATCTCCGGGGCGAGGTCGTCGAGCGGGAAGGCGACGAGGTTGAGCGCGACGAGCGGCGTCCCTCCCATCGCGTAGACGTCGGAGAGCGCGTTCGCGGCGGCGATTCGGCCGAAGTCGCGCGGGTCGTCGACGATCGGCGTGAAGAAGTCGGCGGTGTGGACGATGGCCTGCCGGGCGCCGATGCGGAAGACCGCCGCGTCGTCGGCGGTCTGCGAGCCGACGAGCAGGTCGGGGTGACCGGCGAAGTTCTCGGGCAGCCCGGCGAGGACTTCGGCGAGGCGGTCGCGGGGGATCTTGCACGCGCAGCCGGCGCCGTGGGAGAGCGAGGTGAGACGCGGCGATGCCTCGGTGGATCCCATGCCGCGAAGATACTCTGACCGGGTGGCAGCCGAAACGGGTCGATCGCAGGGGCCGGGGCGCCGCAACGCGAGGCTGCGCGAGCTCCCCTCCGTGGAGCGGCTCGCGGGCTCGCTGACCGCTCCGCGCCCGCTCGCGGTCGCGGCGGCCCGGTCCGAGATCGAGGCGGCGCGCGCCCGGGTCGAGGCCGGCGACGACGATCCGATCGACCACGAAGACCTCCGGCAGCGGGCCGAACGCCGCGCCGAGATGCTGGCGGCGGCATCGCTGCACCCGGTCGTCAACGCCACCGGCGTGATCCTCCACACCAACCTCGGCCGGGCGCCGCTGGCCGCCGAGGCGGCGGCCGCGGCGGCGCTGGTCGCCGGCTCCTACTCGAACCTCGAGTACGAGCTCGCCGGCGGCGCTCGCGGCAGCCGCCACGACCACCTCGAGCCGCTGCTCGTCGGCCTGACCGGCGCCGACGGCGGCGATCGCCGTCAACAACAACGCCGCGGCGGTGATGCTGGCGCTCGCGGCGCTGGCCGGCGGCGGCGAGGTGGTGCTCGGACGCGACCAGCTCGTCGAGATCGGCGGCTCGTTCCGGATCCCGGAGATCCTCGCCCACAGCGGCGCCGCCCTGGTCGAGGTCGGGACCACGAACCGGACCCGGGCGGCCGACTACGAGGCCGCCGTCGGCCCGCGGACGAAGGCGCTGATGCGCGTCCACCAATCGAACTTCCGCACCGTCGGGTTCACCGAGGGGCCGGCGATCGCCGAGCTGGCCGCGATCGCCCGCGCCCACGCCCTGCAGCTGATCGACGATCTCGGCTCCGGCGCCTCCGCCCCGATCGGAGACGAGCCGCTGATCGGCGACTCGGTCGCGGCCGGCGCGGTCACCTGCTTCTCCGCCGACAAGCTGCTCGGCGGACCGCAGGCCGGCATCATCGCCGGGCCCGCCGCCGCGATCGACCGCTGCCGGCGCCATCCCGCTGGCCCGGGCCGTGCGGCTCGACAAGCTCCAGATCGCCGCCCTCGAGGCGACCCTGCGGCTGCGCCGCGACCGCGGTCCCGGTTCGATCCCGGCGACGGCGATGCTGGCCGCCGGCGAGGACGAGCTTCGCGCCCGCGCCGAGCTGATGGCCGCGCTGATCGGTGCGCCCGCCCGGGTCGAGACGGGGATCGCCAGGATGGGCGGCGGCACCCTGCCGACGATGCCGTTGCCGGGCCCGGTCTGCGCCGTCGAGCCCGGGCAGGCGGGGGCCGAACGGGCTCGCCGCGGCGCTGCGCAGCGGCAAGCCGCCGGTCGTCGCCCGGATCGCCGACGGCCTCGTCCTCCTCGACCCCCGGACCCTCGGCGACGACGAGGCCCGGGCCGCCGCCGAGGCGGTGCGGCGCGCCCTTGACTGAGCGGACCGTCGCCGGCCCCGGCCTGACGCTCGGCACAGCCGGCCACATCGACCACGGCAAGACCCGGCTCGTCGCGGCGCTGACCGGCGCCGAGACCGACCGGCTCGCCGAGGAGCGGCGGCGCGGGATCTCGATCGAGCTGGGCTTCGCCGAGCTGGCGCTGCCCGGCATCGGATCGATCGGAGTCGTCGACGTGCCCGGCCACGAGCGGCTCGTCCGAACGATGGTCGCCGGCGCCGGCGGCATCGACCTCTTCCTGCTCGTCGTCGCCGCCGACGACGGCGTGATGCCGCAGACGATCGAGCACCTCGAGGTGCTGCGGGCGCTCGGGGTCGAGTGCGGGGTCGTGGCGCTCAGCAAGATCGACCTCGCCGACGCCGAGACCCTCGACCTCGCCCGCGAGGAGATCGCCGCGCCTGCTGCCCGGGACCCCGATCGTCGCGGTCAGCGCCCGGACCGGCGCCGGGATCGAGACGCTCCGCGAGGCGATCGGCACCGCCGCCACCGCGCTCGGCGGCGAGCGCGCCGAACCGTGGCCCGCCCGGGACGGGCTGCTGCACGTCGATCGCTCGTTCACGATCGCCGGCGCCGGCACCGTCGTCACCGGCACCGTCGCCGGCGCCGGATTCGCGGCCGGCGACGACGTCACGATCCTGCCGTCGGGCCGACCGGCGCGGATCCGCGCCGTCCAGGTCCACGGCGCCGACGTCGACGCGGTCGGCGGCGGGCGCCGCGCCGCCCTCAACCTCGCCGCGACCGGGCGCGAGGAGGTGCCGAGGGGATCGGTCGTCTGCGCCGGCGAGCACCATCCCGATCCCAGCTACCGGCTCGACGTCCTGCTCCTCGGCGGGGCCGTCGTCGATCCGTCCGGGCTCGGACGGGTCCAGGTGCACCACGGCACCCGCGACGTTCCGGCCCGGGTCGTGGCGCTCGGGGCCGACATGGCCCAGCTTCGACTCGAGGCGCCGCTCGTCGCTCGCGCCCGCGACCGCCTCGTGCTCCGCGCGATCGCGCCCCCGGCGACGCTCGGAGGGGCCGCGGTGATCGACCCCGACCCGCGCCGGCATGGACCGGGACCCGAGGCGGAGCGACTGCGGCTGCTCCGCGAGGGCGGCGCCGCCGAGATCGTCGAGCAGGCCGTCCTCGCCGGCAGCCGGCTGCCGGCCGATCCGGGCCGCTGGCATGCCGACGCCGATCTCGCCTGGGCGCTGCCGCGCCACCCCGAGCCCGAGTGGCGCCGCGCCGTCGGCGAACTGCTCGGCTCCGGCAGGATCGGCGATGAGCGGGCGATGTTGGCGCCGCCCGCGGCGGCGCCGGCGACCACCGAGCGGCCCGCTCCGCCCGCGCTCGACGGACTCGACCTGCGACTCCTGGCGACGCTCGCCGGCGACGGCACCGAACCACGGCCGCCGCAGGCGCTCGCCGCCGCGCTCGGCATCTCCCGCGCCGAGGCCGTCCGCCGGCTCGACCTGCTCGCCGCAGCAGGCCGGCTGCGGCGGATCGCCGCCGACGTCTACTACGAGGCCGGCCGCCTCGAGCGGATCGAGCGGCTGGTCCTCGAGCTGCTGCGCCGGCGCGGCTCGATCTCGCTCGCCGAGCTGCGCGACGCCCTGCGGACCAGCCGCAAGTACTCGCAGGCGATCCTCGAGCACCTCGACCGCTCCGGGCTGACCGTGCGGCGCGGCGACGAGCACCTCCTCCGCCCCTCCGCCCGGCGGTCCAGCGCGTAGCCTCCGCGGACGTCATCTGGGGGCGGCAGGGGTCTGGTGGCCCATCTGGTCTTCAAAACCAGCAGGGCGGTGCAGCCCACCGCTTGGAAGGTTCGATTCCTTCGCCGCCTCGTCGGCGCTAGATCTCCTCGGGGATCATCTGGATCGCCCCGCTCGGGCATTCGGCGACGCAGATCCCGCAGCCCTTGCAGAAGTCGAGATCGATCTCGTAGCGCTCGCCGGGCCGGCCGAGCTTGATCACGGCGTTGTCGGGACAGACGCCGTAGCAGTTGTCGCAGGAGAAGCAGTTGCCGCACGACAGGCAGCGACGTGCCTCGAACAGGGCAGTCGAGGCGTCGTGGCCGCGCACCACCTCGGCGAAGTTGCTCTGCCGGCGAACCGCGTCGAGCCGCGGCCGGTGCGTCCGCGGCGCGTCCGCGTAGTACCAGGTGTTGAGCGTGTCGAAGCCGGCGAGCTCGGGCTCGCCGGCGGGCCGCATGCTCGAGGCCGCGCAGCCAGTCGTCGACGTTGTCGGCGGCGCGGCGGCCGTGGCCGACGGCGACGGTCACCGACCGCTCGGCCGGGACCATGTCGCCGCCGGCGAAGACGCCGGCGCGGCCCGTCATCAGGTTCTCGCCGACGGCCACGACCCCGTCGTCGATCTCGATCCCGGGCACGTCCTCGACCAGCGAGAGGTCGCAATCCTGCCCGAGCGCGAGCACGACCGCGTCCGCCTCGAGCTCGTCGAGATCGCCGGTCGGTTGCGGGAAGCCGGACTCGTCGAGCTCCATGCGCTCGATCACCAGCTTGCCCTCGTCGGCACGCTTGATCGTCGACAGCCAGCGCATCAGCACGCCCTCCTCGGCGGCCTCCTCGACCTCGACGTCGTGAGCGGGCATCTGCTCGCGGGTCCGCCGGTAGACGACGACCGCGTCCTCGGCGCCGAGCCGCTTCGCCGTCCGGGCGGCGTCCATCGCCGTGTCGCCGCCGCCGTAGACCGCCACGCGCCGGCCCAGCAACGGCTTCTCGCCGGTCTCGACGCCGTGCAACATCGAGACGGCGTCGAGGACGTGAGCGGCCGAGCCGGCCGGGATGTAGGCGCGCTTGCCGATCTGGGCGCCGACGGCGAGGAACGCGGCGTCGAATCCCTCCGCCGAGCGCCGCCTCGAGGTCGGTCACCTTGCTGTTCAGCTCGAGCTCGACGCCGAGATCGAGGATCCGGCTCACCTCGGCGTCGAGGACTCGCGCGGCAGCCGATAGCGGGGGATCCCGAACCGCATCATCCCGCCGCTCATCGGACCGGCCTCGCGGATCGTCACCTCGATGGCCGTGGCGCCGCAGGAAGTAGGCGGCGGCGAGCCCCGACGGCCCGGCGCCGACGACGAGCACCCGCTTGCCGGACGGCTCACCCGGGCCCGGCAGCGCCCAGCCGGCCTCGATGCCGGCGTCGCCGAGGAACCGCTCGACCGAGTTGATGCCGACCGACTCGTCGAGCTGACCGCGGTTGCAGGCGGTCTCGCAGGGGTGGTAGCAGACCCGTCCCATGATCGCCGGGAACGGGTTGTCGGCGACGATCCGCCGCCAGGCCCGCTCGTATCCGTCGCCGCCCTCCTCGGCCTCGTAGAGCCATTGCTGGATGTCCTCGCCGGCCGGGCAGGCGTGGTTGCAGGGCGGCAGCCGGTCGATGTAGACGGCGCGCTCGGTTCGCCAGGTGCCGGTCTTGTTGGCGAGGCTGGTGCCGACGTCGAGCGTGATCGCGAACGGCTTCTCCATCAGGACCCCGCCGGCCGTCGCCTCGTCGACGCAGGCCGAAGCGCTCGATGTTGCGGTCGGCTCCGGCCTGGATCCGGTCGAGGACCTCGGTGTTCTCCTCCGGCTTGAAGAGGTGGGCGAAGCGGCGCTGCCGCTTCAGGTACTCGACGACCGGCGTTCGCCGGCGGATCTTCGCGACGTCGACGACCTCGCCGTGCTCGGCCTCGAAGACCGGGAACAGGCCGGTCTCCTTGGCGAGGCGGGCGAGCAGGATCGTGTCCTCCGAAGCCGATCCCCAGCCGAGCGGGCAGGGGACGAACGCGTGGATGTAGCGGGCGCCGCGCAGCTCCATCGCCCGCTCGACCTTCGCCTCGAGGTCGCGCGGCTCGGCGACCGTCGCCGTGGCGACGTAGGGGATCTCGTGCGCCATCGCGATCAGTGGCACGTTCTTGCCCTGCCCGAAGACGTTGCCGGGCTCCGGGCCGACCGGCTTCGTGTTCGCGGTCCGGGCGGCGGGCGGCGTCGCGCCGGAGCGCTGCACGCCCGTGTTCATGTAGCCCTCGTTGTCGTAGCAGACGAACAGCACGTCGTCGTTGCGCTCGAACATTCCCGACAGGCAGCCGAAGCCGATGTCGACGGTGCCGCCGTCGCCGGCCTGGGCGACGACCCTGACGTCCTCGCTGCCCTTCGCCTTCATCGCCGCCGCCATCCCGCTCGCGACCGCGGGGGCGTTGCCGAACAGGGAGTGGATCCACGGCAGCTGCCAGGACGACTCCGGAAACGGCGTCGAGAAGACCTCGAGGCAACCGGTCGCGTTGGCGGCGATCATGCTGCCCGTCGGTGGCGCGCATCGCCGCGTCGAGCGCGTAGCGGGCACCGAGCGCCTCCCCGCATCCGCGGCAGGCCCGGTGGCCGGAGGTGAGCGTGTTCGAGCGCTCCATCCGCGCCTGCACGGAGCGCTGCGTCGGGATCGAGGAGCCGGTTGCCGACGACGAAGGTGCCGGCCTGGTAGTGCTTGATCTGCTGCTTCGCCATCGCTGTGCCTCAGTGCGGCCTCGCGGCGACGATGCCGAGGTCGCGGACGATGTTCTCGGCGTGCGGACCGGGGCGCCGGCCGGCGCCGCATCCGGGCCAGCTCGCGCTCGACGACGTCACGCTTGAGGTCGAGGAAGTGCAGCCGGCCGGGCTCGAGCCGCTCGGCGAGGACGTCGTCGAACAGGGCGTGCAGCGACTGCTTCGTGATCGGCCGGCCGCCGAGCCCGGCGACGACGTCGTTGACGCGGGCCTCGCAGCCGGTCAGGGCGAGCCGCACGTTCTGGCCGACGATGCCGCCGGCGCCGACCGCGAACGCCTTCTCGATGACGACGATCCGCTCCGCGCCCCTGCAGCGCCTCGCGGACCTCGTCGAGCGGGTAGGGGCGGAAGCACTTGATCGCGACCGCGCCGATCTTCACGCCCCGCTCGCGGAGCTCGTCGACGACGTCCTCGATCGTTCCCAGCACCGAGCCGAGGGCGACGACGATCGTCTCCGCGTCCTCGGTCCGGTAGGTGCGGACCAGCCCGCCCGAGTCGCGGCCGAACGCCCGCTCGAAATCGGCGGCGATGACCGGGATCGCGTCGAGCGCCTGCAGCTGCTTGGCGTGCATCAGGTAGCGGACCTCGGTGAAGGCCTCCGGCCCGACCATGGCGCCGATCGTCACCGGCTCGTCCGGATCGAGCAGCTGGCGCGGCTCGAACGGCGGCAGGAAGGCGTCGACGGCCTCCTGCGCGGGCAGGTCGACCTGCTCGTAGGCGTGGGTGAGGATGAAGCCGTCCATGCAGACCATCACCGGCAGCGACAGCTCCTCGGCGAGGCGGAAGGCCTGCACGTGCAGGTCGGCGGCCTCCTGGTTGGTCTCGGCGTAGAGCTGGATCCAGCCCGAGTCGCGCTGCGACATCGAGTCCGAGTGGTCGTTCCAGATGTTGATCGGAGCGCCGATCGCGCGGTTGGCCAGGGTCATCACGATCGGCAGTCCGAGGCCGGAGGCGTTGTAGAGGGCCTCGGCCATGAACAGCAGGCCCTGGCTGGCCGTCGCGGTGTAGGCGCGGGCCCCGGCCGCCGAGGCGCCGATGCAGGCCGACATCGCCGCGAACTCCGACTCGACCATCAGGTACTCGCAGGGAGCCAGCTCGCCGGTTCTGACCAGGTCGGAGAGCGCCTCGACGATGTGCGTCTGCGGGGAGATCGGGTAGGCGGAGATCACCTCCGGCCGGCAGGCGGCGACGGTCCGCGCGACCGCCTGGGAGCCCTCGATCTGCTCAAGCATCGACGAACCGGCCGATCTGCTCGCCGACGTAGCGGTGGGCGGCCTCGGCGCCGGCGACGTTGGCCTCGCCGAGCGGGCCGGGAAAGCGGTCGCGGACCGCCTTCGCCACCGAGCCGATCGAGACGATGCCCGACGAAGCGCGGCGAAGCCGCCGAGCAGGACCGCATTCGGCAGCGGCCGGCCGAGGTGCTCGCGGGCGAGTGCGGTGGCGGGCACGGTCAGCAGCCGCTCGGGCCGGAAGCGGCCGGCGAGGTCGGCGAGGCCGAGCCCGTCGAGGTCGCGGGAGCTGTTGATCAGCACGTAGGCGTCGCCGCCGAGACCGGAGAAGAGATCGACCTGGTGGAGCAGCGTCGGGTCCTGGACGATCAGCGCGTCGGGCTCGGCGACCGGCTCGCGGATCCGGATCGGCTCGTCGTCGATCCGGCAGAACGCGACGACCGGGGCCCCGGTCCGCTCGGAGCCGAAGGTCGGGAACGCCTGCGCGTGCCGGCCCTCGTCGAAGGCGGCCACCGAGAGCAACTCGGCGGCGGTGACGACGCCCTGTCCGCCTCGGCCGTGGATCCGTACCTGAAACACCGCATCCGAACCTAGACCAGCGCCTGCGGCGGCGCATCGTGGCGCAGCCACATCCGCCTTCGGTTGTAACTACGGATGGCGGGGCCGTCGCGCCATCTATAGGTTGGGCGCCGTGGAGCGAGGGACCGGCAACAGCGAAGGCGAGACGACCGGCGGGCGCCGTGATCGCTGGGTCGTCGGCTTCGCCGACGGGTCGGCGGCGATGCGGGACCTGCTCGGCAACAAGGGAGCGAACCTGGCCGAGATGACCCGCGTGCTCGGACCCGGGCGGGTGCCCCAGGGCTTCACGATCACGACCACCGCCTGCGTCGAGTACATGCGCTCCGGCGGCGACCTGCCCGACGGTCTCGACGAGCAGATCGGCACCGCCCTGAGCGCCCTCGAAGCGGAGGCCGGCAAGCGCTTCGGCGACCCCGCCGACCCGCTGCTGCTGTCGGTCCGCTCCGGCGCCCCGGTCTCGATGCCGGGCATGCTCGACACCGTCCTCAACCTCGGGCTCGGCGAGCAGTCGACGGCCGGCCTCGCCCGCCGGACGGGCAACCCGCACCTGGCGCTCGACTCGCGGCGCCGGCTGATCCAGATGTTCGCCGAGGTCGTCCGCGGCGCCGAAGCCGACGCCTTCGAGGACGCGCTCTCGCGGGCCCGGGCCGCCGCCGGGGTCGCCTTCGACAGCGAGCTCGGCGAGGACGAGTTGCGCGAGCTCGTCGCCGAGTACATCGGAATCTACGAGGGCCACGTCGGCGAACCGTTTCCGGAGGACCCGCGCGAGCAGCTGCGGCAATCGGTGCGGGCGGTGTTCGACTCCTGGAACAACCCGCGCGCCTTCACCTACCGGCGCCTGAACGGCATCCCCGACGAGATCGGTACCGCCGTGACCGTTCAGCAGATGGTCTTCGGCAACACCGGCGAGAGCTCCGGCTCGGGGGTCGCGTTCAGCCGCGACCCGACCACCGGCGAGCCGCGGCCGGACGGCGACTTCCTGATCAACGCCCAGGGCGAGGACGTCGTCGCCGGCGTCCGCAACACCGACGACCTCGACGGCCTCGCCCGGCTGATGCCCAAGTCCCACGCCGAGCTGGTCGCGAGCCTGGCCCAGCTGGAACGTCACTACCGCGACATCCAGGACGTCGAGTACACGATCGAAGAGGGACGCCTCTACATCCTCCAGACCCGCAGCGCCAAGCGCCACGCCCTCGCCGCCGTCCGCTTCGCCTCCGACGCCCGCCACGAGGGGCTCCTCTCCAAGCAGGAGGCGCTGCAGACGATCGAGCCGGAAGCGCTCACCGCCCTCCTCCACCCCGGCTTCGACCCCGGCAGCGACTACGCGGTGCTGACCCGGGGCGTCGCCGCCTCCCCCGGCGCCGCGAAGGGAGCGATCGTGCTGACCGCCGCGGCCGCCGAGGAGCGCGCCGCCGCCGGCGAAGACGTGATCCTCGTCCGCACCTTCACCTCCGCCGACGACGTCGGCGGCTTCCACGCCGCCCGCGGGATCCTCACCGCGCAGGGCGGCAAGTCGTCGCACGCGGCGATCGTCGCCCGCGGCATGGGCCGTCCCTGCGTCTGCGGCGCCAGCGCGATCGAGGTCGACGTCGAGGCCGGCACGTTGCGGATCGGCGAGCGCGAGCTGCGGGCGGGTGAGCGGATCGCGATCGACGGGACGGCGGGCACGGTGACCGCCGACGACGTCGAGCTGGTTCGCCCGCGCGTCGGCGACGCCTTCGCCGAGGTGCTCGGCTGGGCCGACGAGATCCGCACGCTCGGCGTGCGCGCCAACGCCGACACCGCCGAGGACGCCGCCCACGCCCGCGAGCTCGGCGCCGAGGGGATCGGCCTCTGCCGGACCGAGCACATGTTCTTCGGACCGGACCGCGAGGAGCTGGTCCGCGAGATGTTCATCAGCGGCGAGCTCGCCCGCCGCGAGCGCAGCGCCGGCGGCGAGGCCGGTCCGCGCGAGCGCGATTACCGCGCCGGCCTGCTCGAGCTCGGGGAGATGCAGCGCCGCGACTTCGCGGCTCTGCTCGAGGCGATGGAGGGGCTGCCGGTGACGATCCGCCTGCTCGACCCGCCGCTGCACGAGTTCATCCCGGTCGCGAGCTTCGACCGCGAGCTCGAGGCGGCCGAGAGCGCCGGCGACGAGTCCGCCGCCGCCCGGGCCCGCGAGCGTCGTGCCGTCGCCGCCGACCTCGAGGAGGTCAATCCGATGCTCGGCACCCGCGGCGCCCGGCTCGGGGTGATCCTCGCCGGCCTCTACGAGATGCAGGCACAGGCAATCGTCGAGGCGGCGCTCGAGAGCGGCACGGCCGGTTCGCCGGCACCGGTCGAGATCATGCTGCCGCTGATCGCCTACGAGACCGAGCTGACCACGCTTCGCAAGCGGGTCGAGGACGCCGTCGCCGCGACCCTCGCCGCCGCCGGCCGCGACATCGAGGTCCCGATCGGGACGATGATCGAGCTTCCCCGCGCCTGCCTGGTCGCCGGGCGGATCGCCGAGCACGCCGACTTTTTCAGCTTCGGGACCAACGACCTCACCCAGACCACGCTCGGCCTCTCCCGCGACGACGCCGAGAGCGGCTTCCTGCCCGAGTACCTGGCCGCCGGCCTGGTCGGGCGCTCGCCGTTCGAGACGATCGACGTCGACGGGGTCGGCGAGCTGGTCTGGATCGCCGGCGAGCGCGGCCGCGCCGCCAAACCCGGCCTGAAGCTCGGCGTCTGCGGTGAGCACGGCGGCGATCCGGCCAGCATCGCCTTCTTCGACTCGGTCGGGCTCGACTACGTGAGCTGCTCGCCGTTCCGGATCCCGGTCGCGAGGCTGGCGGCGGCGCGGGCGGTGATCGACTGAGGCCGATTCGGACGGTCGACGATCCGGTCGTCGACGCCGGGATCGCCGGCGGCGGCCCCGAGCCCGGCATCTGGCGCCGGGCCTGAAGACCAGCCCGTCGCTCCGCAATCGGGCTTCCGTTTCGCGGCCGAGCCCGGCACAATGGGCAGCGGACCATGGCAGCGGACCGGGCGACCCTGACGATCCTCTTCACCGATGCGGTGGGCTCGACCGCGGTGGCGACCGCGGAAGGCGACGAGCAGGCGGCCAAGGTCCTCGGTCACTCCGCGCGGCTCGCCCGCGAGGCCGTGATCGAGCATGGCGGCCGCGAGGTCAAGCGCCTCGGCGACGGCTCGCTCTGCTCCTTCCGCGGACCGCAGGCTGCGGTCGCGGCGGCGGCGGCGATTCAGCGCGCGCATTCCGAGTGGGCGGCGAACGAGGAGGCCGCGATCCCGGTCCGGATCGGGATCCACACCGGCGAGGTCGACGAGGATGACGGCGACCTCGGTGGCGAGGCGGTCAGCGCCGCGGCGCGGATCTGCGCGAGCGCCGCCGGCGGCGAGATCCTGATCTCGGCGACCGCTGCCGGCGCCGCCGGGGCCGGCGCCGGACTGCGCCTGTCGGCGCGCGAGCCGATCGAGCTGAAGGGGTTCCCGGAGCCGTTCGAGGTCGCGGCCGTCGACTGGAAGCACGACGACCGCAGCGAGCCCGCCCCGGTCGAGCAGCGGATCCGCTTCAGCAAGATCGAGGGACAGCGGATCGCCTGGAGCGCGATCGGGGACGGGCCGCCGCTGGTGGTTCCCTCGCCGTGGGTCAGCAACCTCCACAGCGACTGGGAGAACGAGGAGTACCGTCGGTTCCTGGAGCGGCTCGCGGCCGAGCACACGGTGATCCGCTACGACCGCCCCGGCACCGGGCTCTCCGATCGCAGCCTGCCGGAGAATCCCAGCCTCGACCACGACGTCCTCATCCTCGAGGGCCTGCTCGCGGACCTCGACGTAGGGCCGGCCGCGCTGTTCGGCATCTCCTGTGGCGGCTGCATCGCGCTCGGCTTCGCGGCCCGCAACCCCGCCGCGACGACGGCCCTCGTCTTCGCCGGCTGCTACGCGGACGGCTCCCGGCTCGCCTCGCCGGCGGTCCGCGACTCGCTGGTCTCGGTGATCCGCGCCAATTGGGGGCTCGGAGCCCGGATGCTGTCCGACATCTTCGTGCCGGGCGGCAGTCCGGCCGAGCGCCGCGCCTGGGCGCAGTTCCAGCGCGACTCCGCCGACGCCGAAGAGGCCGCCGAGCTCTACGAGCTGATCTATTCCTACGACGCCAGCAGAGCCGTCGAGCACGCCGACGCGCCGGCGCTCGTCCTTCACCGGCGCGACGACACGGCCGTCGACTTCAAGCTCGGCCGCGAGCTCGCCGCGGGCCTCCCCAACGCCCGCCTGCTGCCGCTGGAGGGCATGCGGCACCTCCCCTGGCAGGGCGATACGGAGCCGATCCTCAACGAGACGATCGCCTTTCTCGCCGACCATGCCGGCGACGGCAACCCGTCGCCGTCGCCGTCGGCCGGCATGCCCGATCCCGAGCCCGCGGCACGGCCGGGCATCCGCGGGCCGATCAGCCTGCCGGAGCTGAGCGCCCGCGAGGCCGAAGTTCTGCAACTCGTCTCCGGCGGCCTCTCCGACCGTGAGATCGCCGAGCGCCTCGTGCTCAGCCCGCACACTGTGCATCGCCACGTCGCCAACATCCGTACGAAGCTCGGACAGCCGTCGCGAGCCGCCGCGGTCGCCCACGCCGCCCGCCTGGAACTGCTCTGAAGCCGCCATAACCGGGCGGTGATGGCCGGACCCGGCCATCTGACGAGATCCGGCGAAGATGGCCGCAATCGGCGAAGTCAAAGACATCATCGAGCCCGATCCTGATCTTGCACCCGATCAGGAGGACCGAGATGACGACCGCCACGACCCCCACGACCCCCACGACGACCGCTACGACCGACCGACCGCCGCAGCCAGGCGCCCTGAAGCGAGCCTGGGGGGGCTGCTTCCCTGCCCTCTACAACGCCCTGCTGTGGAGGACCGAGCGCCGCGGCAACGCCGCTCGCCGCCGCCACCTGCTCGGCGCCGCCACCGGACGGGTCGTCGAGCTCGGCGCCGGCACCGGACACAACATCGACCACTACCCCGAAGACGTCGAGCTGGTGCTCAGCGAGCCGCACGGCCCGATGGCCCGCCGGCTCGAGCGGCGCCTCGCCGACTCGGCCCGGACGGCCACGATCGTGCGCGCCCCGGCCGAGGAGCTCCCGTTCCCGGATCGCTACGCCGACACGGTGGTCTCGACCCTGGTCCTCTGCACGGTCGACGACCTCGAGGCATCCCTGACCGAGGCCCGGCGCGTGCTCAGGCCCGGCGGGCAGCTGCTCTTCATCGAGCATGTCGCGGCCGACGAGGACAGCCGGCTGTCGCGCTGGCAGCGTCGCGCCCACGGCTTCTGGCACGGCTTCGCCTGCGGCTGCAACACGAACCGCCGGACCGAGGCGGCGATCCGGGGCGCCGGGTTCGAGATCGACGAGCTCGTCGTCGACGAGCTCGAGTTCGACGTGCCGCTGATCAAGCCGCTGATCTGGGGTCGAGCCCACTCGCCGCTGAACGACGGTGACGTGCGATGACCGCCCCGGCGACGGCGCCGCGGCACCTCGACATCACCGTGGCGGGCCGGTTCGCCGGCCCGCCCGGGATCGGCAACGGCGGCTACTCGAGCGGCCGCTTCGCGGCCCTCGTCGAGGGCCCGGCCGAGGTGACCCTGCGGCGGCCGGTGCCGCTTGAGCGGCCGCTCCTCGGCACCGCCGGCAGCGACGGCTCCGCGATCGTCGCCGACGGCGACGGGCCGATCGCCGAGGTCCGCAGGGTCGATCCGCTCGACCGGATCGAACCTCCGGTCCGCCCCGGCCTCGACGAGGCGCGGGCATGCGCACGGAGATCGCCCTACCTGAGCGCCGAGCACCCGTTCCCGGGCTGCTTCGTCTGCGGCTACGAGCACCGCGACGGCCTGCACATCCACACCGGCCCGGTCGAGGGAGCGGCAGCCTTCGCGGCGCCGCTCGACCCGAAACCGTCGCTGCCCTCTGCGGACGGCGCGCTGGCGACCGAGATCGTCTGGGCGGCGCTCGACTGTCCGAGCTTTCCCGCCGACCGGCTCGATTCCGGCGCTCCGCATCTGCTCGGCCGCCTCAGCGCCGAGATCGTTGCACCGGTGCCGAGCGACGAGCCGTCGGTGGTCGTCGGCTGGGAGCTCGGCCGCGACGGCCGCAAGCTCCACACCGCGAGCGCGGTGCTCTCGCCGCACGGCGATCTGCTCGCCCGCGCCGGCGCCCTCTGGATCGCCCTGCGGGGGCAGCGATGAACGCCGCGTCATTCGCGGTCGCGATCGTCGACGCCGGTCCGGCCGCGGCTAGCCGGCGGGGCGCTCGAAGACCAGCCGGTAGTGCTCGAGCAGCTCCCGTTCGAAGCAGACGGTGTTGGCGCTGACCCCGGACGTGAACGCGAGCCGGAACTCGCGGCTCGTCAGCCAGCGCGGCACGAGCCTCGCCTTCAGCAGGGTCTTGCGCAGGCTCGGCTCGGCGAAGCGGCGCCGCCAGCGCGCGATCGTCTCGATGTAGTCGAGCCGGCCGCTCGAGCTCTCGACGAGCTCGAGGTGGGGCGCGGCGGTGCGAACGATCTGCTCCTTGCCGAACGGCAGGAACGAGCCCGGGAACTGGTGCGCCATCAGGCCCAGGTAGTAGGCGTCGGAGTCGGGGTGTGCCTCGACGTCGCCGCTCACCCGATCGCCGGCATTCGGCCCGAACACCATCGTCTGAAGGTAGAGGCGGCCGCCGGGCGGCAGGATCGCGGCGATGTTGGCGAACAGCGCCGCGTAGATCTCCTCCTGGCGCCCCGCCTCGTGGTCCTCGGGCGAGCAGAAATGCTCGAAGGCGCCGAGGCTCGCGACCGCGTCGAACGGGCCGAAGCTGTCGCGGTCGACCTCGCGGGCATCGCGCAGGTGGACGTCGAGGCCGTGCCGCCGGCAGGACTGCAGCTGCGCCGACGAGAGGGTCACGCCGACCCCCTCCCCTCCCCGCTCGCGGTTGAAGGCCAGCAGCGGGCCCCAGCCGGATCCGAGGTCGAGCAGCCGCCTACCCGGCCCGATCCCGATCCGCTCGGCGACGTAGTCGTGCTTGCGGCGCTGCGCCTCCTCGAGCGTCAGCGTGAAGTCGCCGTCGAACTTGGCGCCGCTGAAATCGGCCAGCTCACCGAGACTGAGCCGGAAGATCCGGTCGATCAGCGAGTAGGTGAAGTCGAGGTCGCGGCGATCGGCGATGCCCCGAAACTATCGTCCCGGCGCCGCAGTCGCCGCCGGGGAGGGCCGCGTCGCTCAGGTTTCGGTCACGCCCGACGCCGGCTCCGGCCGGCTGCCGCCGAGGTCGAAGAACATGACGCCGGCCGCGAGCGAGTGGATCGGCGCGGTCAGGAAGGCGGCGATGCTGACCGCGACTCCGTAGCCGGCGCCGCTGACGGCGTTGCCGGCGGCTCCGAAGATCGAGGTGATCACGGCGCTGATCAGGAAGACGACGACGATCGTCAGAAAGACCGGCCAGCCGTCGCCGCGCACGAGCCTGCGGCTGCGCCCGAGCGCTTCGATCGGCCCGGCGCCCTCGACGACGATCGCCGGCGCCGCCACCGCCCAGATCGTCACCAGCACGAGGCCGGGGACGACGAGGATCAGCAGGCCGATGCCGACCGCGACGCCGAGCACGATCGACATCACGATCAGAGCCGGGATGACGTGCGCCGCCGACGAGAACAGGCGACCGACGCTGACCGCGCGCCCGGCCCGCGAGTCGGCCACGAGCCCGACCGTGAAGCCGGTGTAGAGGGCGTCGGCGGCGGCGCGGACGATGATCGCGAGCAACACCAGCGCCAGGTCGCCCACGGTCAGATCCTCGCGGGCCGGGCCGGAGAGCAACGCCGTGACGATGCCGACGACGATGAACAGGGCGGCGGCGCTGGCGATCAGCACGACGAGATGGCGCCCGTAGATCGAGAACGTCTCGCCGATGACGGCGCCGACCCGGATCCGCCTGCCGTCCCTGGCCCCCTCCGTCTCCGTCGTGATGACGCTCAGCGCTCCTTCGATAGGACGTGGCGAAGCTAACCGACGCCCGATATGGGCGTCAAGGACTTCGTCTCCGCACGAAGGCGAAGCGGCAGCCGGCGAGGACGAGAGCGCAGCCGCCGATCAGGATCAGCGCCGGGCGGTCGGAGGTGCTCAGGTAGTAGACGAGGCCGGCGGCGGCGAGGGCGCAGCCGAGCGCGCCGGCATGGCCGAGCACGCGATCGAGGCCGGGCGCGGCGGTGTGGCGGGCGTGCATCTCGTTGATCAGCGCGAAGACGACGAGGAAGGTGAGCGAGCCGAACGCGACGATCTCGGTTATGCCGGGGAGCAGCGCGAAGACTCCCCCCAGCGCGGCCATGTAGAGCAGCGCCTCGACCGGCAGCCCGCCGCTTCGGCCGGCAAGCCGCGCCGGCAGCTCCCCGGCGGAGCTGATGTCGCGGACGAGGCGGGCGGTCGAAAACAGCGTCGCGTTGATCGCCGAGCTGGTCGACAGCAGGGCCCCGACGGATGCCGCCCAGAGCCCGACGGTGCCGAGCGCCCGCTCGCCGACTGACGCGAAAGCAACCTCCTTCTCGGCGACGATCGTCGGGTCGGAGACGAGCATCTGCGAGCCGAGGGTGACGACGACGTAGACGACCATCACCAGCGCGACCGCGAGATACATCGCCCGCGGCAGGGTCGATCGCGGGTCCTCGATGTCGTCGTAGTCGTAGGGGATCAGCTCGAAGCCCTCGTAGGCGACGAAGATCACCGCGGCGCCGAGAATCAGGCCGGACAGGCCCTGATCGTCGAGCGGCGCCAGCCGGCCGGGGTCGAAAGAGGCAAGGCCGACGAGCGCGATCGTCCCGAGCACGAGCAGCTTCGCGGCGACGACCGCGTCCTCGGTCAGCCCGGAGGCGGCGACGCCCCGGAGGTTGATCGCCGCGAAGGCGGCGAGGACAGCGATCGAGGCGATCCGCGCGACGTCCGCAGGCGCGCCGATCACGTTCGCGAGATAGTGCCCGAAGGTGAACGCGTAGACGGCGAGAGCGAACACGTAGCCGGCGACCAACAGCCAGCCGATCCAGGCGGCCGTCGTCGGGTGTCCCTCCTCGCGAAGGTAGGTGAACGGGCCTCCCGACCGACCCGAGCGGACCGCCAGGCGCGCCAGCGAGTGGGCGGTGAGCCCCGCCAGCGCGGCACCGATCAGAAACGACGCAAACGCCAGATGGCCGCTCAGGTCGACGGTCACGCCGAGGACGCTGAAGATGCCGCCCCCGATCATCCCGCCGATCGCCATCGCGGTCGCCTCGCGCAGCCCGAGCAGCCCGCGCCCGCGGCTGCGCTGCCGCTCGACCCGCGGGTGGTAGGGGTCGCCGCCCGGCCGCGGCCCGGGGACGGGTGGTCGGGCGCGCGACCCGCTCACGGTCGCGGTTCGATCTCCTTCGGCTTGACGAAGCCCTCGAGACGGGCCGAGCCGGCCGCCAGCCGGGACCATGCTCCGGGCACCGCGAACGTCGCCAGCGCCGCCGTCGGGAACTTCGCCCGCAACCGCTCGAGCTCGGCGCCGGCGCCGGGGGCGGCGAGCAGCAGGGCGAGGTCCCCGATGCCCGGCTGGTGGGCGACCAGCATCACCGAGCCGACATCGCCGCCCACCTCCCGCAACGCCGCGAGCAGCTCCTCCGCCGAGGCTCCGTAGAGGCTCGGCTCGAACTCGACAACGACCTCCGGGCCGGGGCCGAAGCCAGCCGCGACCAGCTCCAGAGTCTGCCGGGCCCGCACCGCCGGCGAGCAGAGGACCAGCTCCGGCCTGATCGCGCGTTCGCGCAGATGACCGGCGATCGTCGCGCCGGCCCGGCGGCCACGCGGCGCCAGCGGCCGGTCGAAGTCGGCGAGCCCGGGATCGTCCCAGCTCGATTTCGCGTGGCGCAGCAGGTGAAGGGTCGGAGGCCTCATCCGGAGCTGCGGAATTGGGCTGCCGCGGTCGGATCGACGACGCTGGTGCCGCCGTCGACCGGCAGTGCGACGCCGTTGACGTAGCCGGCGTCGGTGCCGGCGAGGAAGGCGACGGCGCCCGCCACCTCGGCGGGCTCGGCGGGACGGCGCAACGGGTTGTCGGCATGGGTGAGCCGGTAGGCCTGCTCGCGATCGACGCCGCGCAGACGGGCGACCTCGTCCATGTCGGCGTCCGCCATCGGCGTCCGCACCCAGCCGGGGCAGACGCAGTTGGCGCGGACGCCGCGCGGCCCGTAGTCGTTGGCGAGCGATTTGGTCAGCATGATCAGGCCGGCCTTCGAGGTCGAGTAGGCCGCCCATCCCGGCCCGGCGAGGAGTCCGTTGACCGACGAGACGTTGACGATCGATCCGCGGCGCTCGATCAGCGATGGCAGCGCCGCGCGGGAAACAAGGAACGCCGCGGTCAGGTTCGTCCGCATCACACGCTCCCAGCCCTCGAGGGTCTCCTCGCCGACCGGCGCGGCGTCGCCGATGCCGGCGTTGTTGACGACCAGATCGACGCCGCCGAATCGCTCCAGCGCAGCGGCGACGATCCGCTCTGCACCGGCCGGGTCGCCGGCGTCGGCGGCCACCGCGACGGCCTCGTGCCCGGCCGCCCTCAGCTCCGCGGCGGCGGCCCGGCAGGGCTCCTCGCGCCGGCCGCCGACGAGCACGCCGTACCCCTCGCCGGCCAGCCGCCGGGCGACGGCGAGCCCGATCCCGGTCCCGCCGCCGGTGACGATCGCGTATCGGCCGCCACGCTCGGACACGGCTCGATCATATGACCGCCGGGCTCAGGCGGGCTGCGGCGACCGCCCGCTGCGCCCGAGCTCGCGGGAGAGTCGCTCGATCATCGCGTCGACCTCGGGGGACTCGGAGTGCCAGTCGGAGACGAGCTCGCCGAGGCACTCGCGACGGGCGCTGACGAGCCGTGCGCAGACGTCCATCCCCGCTGTGGTCAGCTTCAGGCCGCCGGGTTCGAGGAAGCCGAGATCGCGCAGGTGATCGCGGGCGGCAGCGAGCCGCTCGCTGTCATCGGCGGTGCGGGCCTCGAGCGCCGAGGCGGGGATCGAGCCGCCCTCGGATCGGCCGATCAGCCATGCCTCGGCCGGGGTCACGTCGATCCCGGCGCGCTCGGTGACCGATGCGATGAACCGGCGGGTGCGCTCGCGGCCGACGAGACGGCTCAGCTCACGGGTTATCTCGCCGATCGAGCTGGCCTGCTGTGGCGCCGCGAACGCGTCACCGAGATCGCTCGTCTCGACGGTCTTGCGAAGCGGGCGCTCCTCGAGGAACCAGGAGAGGACGAAGGCAACGGCAACGACGCAGCCGGCGATCAGGAACACGGTCGAAAGCGAATCGGTGAAGGAGGCGACGTAGGCGTCGCGGACCGGTGCCGGCAGGCCGAGCAGCTCGGTCGGGTCGAATCCGGCCGTGTCGAGGGCGCCCGCTCCCGAGCTGCTCGACGGCAGGTTGCCGGCGAGCTCCGCAGTCAGGCGGTTGGCGAAGATCGCGCCGAGGATCGCCGTGCCGAGCGAGCCGCCGATCGAACGGAACAGGGTCGCCGCCGACGTGGCGACGCCGAGCTGCGAGTAGGGCACCGCGTTCTGGACCGCCAGGATCAGCACCTGCATGACACAGCCCAGCCCGACGCCGAGGACGAGCATGTAGAGGGCGGTCGCGAGCGAGCCGGTCTCGGAGTCGAGCCGCGAGAGCAACAGCATCCCGACCGTGGCCAGGGCGGTGCCGATGATCGGAAACATCTTGTAGCGGCCGCTGCGGCTGATCAGCTGTCCGGAGATGACCGAGGCGGTCAGCAGCCCCGCCATCAGCGGCAGCAGCTGCAGGCCGGAGGCGGTCGGCGACAGCCCGTGGACGATCTGCTGGAACAGGGGCAGGTAGGTGAGCGATCCGAACAGCGCGAAGCCGACGATCAGCCCGACTGCGCTGGTGACCCGGAAGACGGGGTTGCGGAAGAGCTCCGGCGGCAGCACCGGCTCGGTGGCACGCTTCTCGGTTCGCAAGAACAGCACGAGCGCGGCAACGGCGATCACGCCGAGTCCGACGATCCGGGGCGATCCCCATCCGTAGGTGGTGCCGCCGAGCGTCGTCAGCAGGACCAGGGCCGAGAGGCCCGTCCCGAGCAGCAGCGTGCCGAGGTAGTCGACCCGGTGCTGCTTGCGCTCGGAGACGCTCGGCAGCGCCACCGCCAGGGCCGCGAGGGCGAGCAGGCCGAGCGGCACGTTGACGTAGAAGATCCAGCGCCAGCTCGCGTGGGTCGTGAAGAAGCCGCCGATCAGCGGACCGGCGACGCTGGCGAACCCGAACACCGCTCCGAACAACCCCATGTAGCGACCCCGCTCCCGCGGCGAGACCACGTCGCCGATCGCGGCCTGCGCACTGACCATCAGCCCACCGCCGCCGAGCCCCTGAAGCGCCCGGAAAGCGATCAGCTCGGTCATTCCCTGCGCGAGGCCGCAGAGGATCGATCCGATCAGGAACAGGACCAGTGCCCCCTGGAGGACGACCTTGCGCCCGTAGAGATCGCCGAGCTTGCCGTACAGCGGCGTGACGATCGTGATCGCCAGCAGATACGAGGTCACGACCCACGACAGGTGCTCGAGGCCGCCGAGCTCGCCGACGATCGTCGGCAGCGCCGTCGAGACGATCGTCTGATCGAGCGCCGCCAGCAGCATCGCCAGCATCAACGCGGCGATGACGATCCGGACCCGCCGCCGGTCGGGCCGCTGGGCCTGCGCCTGCTCGTTCACCGCGGGAGACGATAGTCAGCCCGGCGCTCGATTCCGGCAGCGCCTGGCCCCCCTCCAGGATGTTGGAGGAATCTCAGGCACTGCCGCCGCCGGCTAGCGCCCGCGGCGCTGGAACTCGAGGACCTGCTGGAAGGTCGGCCGGTTCGTCGTCGGGAACCTGGTCGAGAGCAACCCGGGGGAGAAGCCGGTGGTGCTCGCCTGCCCGCGCCAGCTCGCCGGATCGCCGCCGAACTCGGCCGCGAGGCTGTCGGCGCTGGCGTCGACCGCATCCCAGAGCGAGGCCCGGCACCGTGGCAGCGAGCCCTTGCCGCAATAGGAGAGGTTGAAGCGACCGCGGACCCGGCGGTCCAGCAGCGTCCGCAGGTCCTTGTCGACGTACGACTCGCCGGACAGGCCCCCGAGGTTGCGGACAGCGTTGAGGTCGCCGAGCAGGGCGCCGAAGCGCGGCTCCATGACCGCCTCGGCGATCGGCCTCCAGGCCCTGTCCATGACCGTCGGCCCGGCCTCGTCGTAGGTGCCGTCGAGGTCTGCGTCGAGGCGCGGCGCGTCGCGCTTCACCCAGTCGTCGAGCAGCGCGACCACCTGCGCGTCACGGGCGCTCGGTGCCGGTCCGCTCCGCAGCACCTTGCTGACGACCGGCCAGACCGGCGACCTCACGTCCTCGGTCGCGGCGCGGTTCATGATCCCGACGTTGTCGGTGATCTTGGCGCGGCGCGGCCACTGGTCGAACAACTCGACGCGCTGGACGGATCCGTAGGGCTCGTCGTCGCCGTGCATGAACCCAGGCGCTGACTGGTTGTTCCAGTTGAGCAACAGGCCGTGCGGCCCGCCGACCGCGTGCGGATGCTTGTTGCGGCTCAGATAGCCCTTCCACTCGTACTTGCCGGTGCCCAGCGTCGGCAGCCGCCGATCGAGCCCGCGGGCGCGGCGCGGCAGCAGTCCCGACGTGAAGTAGGCGGTCTTGTTGCGCGACGTGTACGCCCAGTTGAACGTGAAGCCGAACTTGTTGGCGGTCTTGTAGAACCGCTTCGGCGACCGCGCGTCGCCCTCGGTCATGCCCTTCAGGGCCGCCAGGTTGAGGCCGTCGCGTCCGAACGTCGAACGCTGCCGCGACAGCGCGTAGGGCTTGCCCCCGACCGTTGCGGTCGCGAAGACCGGACCGTGCACGGAGACGTCGTAGCCGATCGGATCGCCGTTCAGCTCGCCGGCCGAGAAACGGTCGAAGGCCCGGCACCTGCCCCTGTAGCGGTAGTGCGTCGACTCGCTCGTCGGCTGCGAGCCGTCGGGCTCGCAGAGGCGCTCGGCGAAGACGTCGCGGACGTCGTGGCCGGCCGACGTGAGGCTCCAGGCGTAGTCCTTCGTCCGCCCGATCAGGATGTACATCGCCAGCCCCGGCACCGCCGCCCCCTGGGCCCTGATCCCAGGCCCGTGCAGATCGATCTGCTGGACGATCTCCGGGTAGTAGTAACCGAGCTGTGGGCCCATCACCGCCAGCGCGTTGCCGCTCGCCGACCGCTGGCCCGAGGCGACGAGGAAGTTCGATGCCTGCCGGCGAGCCGGGGCCGCCGCGGCCTCGGCATCGGAGACCCGCGGGTCGACGCTCTCGACCGAGCCGGGATCGACGACGACCGATCCGGTCACCTTGCCGCCGGTGATCGGCCCGTACGGGAAGCGCCTGTTGATCGTCGTCGGCGCCTCCGGATCCTCGGCGAGCATCACGTCGTCCCAGGCCTTGTAGCCCTTGCGAGCGCCGAGCGAGTCCTCGAGCTTGGCGAGCAGGTCCGAGTTGGCCGCCTCACCGCCGCCGCCGGCGCCGAAGATCGAGCCGATGAACGCGGTGACCGCGATCACGTCGTTGACCGTCGCCGGCGGCTCATCGATGTCGTTGGCCGCCCAGTAGGCGTTGATCCCGTCGGCGTAGGCGCGGGCGTCGCTGATCACCTGGCGGCCGTCCTTGCCGTAGGTCCGGATCAGCAGGCGGCGCTGCTTGCTGACGAGCTTCTCGGTCGCGGCGCTCGGCTCGAACGTCTGGCCGCTCGTCACCAGCGAGAATGCGTCGAGGTTGGGCACGTCGGCGATGGCGGCCCGGGCCGGGCCGCGCCCGAGCGTCAGCAGCAGGCCGCGATCGCGGGCGGTGGTCCATCCGGCCCCGAAGGCGAGATCGTCGCGCGTCTTCCCGTAGACGTGGGGAATGCCGTAGGCGTCGTAGATCAGCCGCAGCCCGGGTCGACCTGTCTCCTCCTCGTGGGCGTCGCCGATCGGGGCGAAGTCCTCAGGCAGAAACAGCGCGTCGATGTCGGCGTTGGTGACCTGGTCGCGCAGCGGCGTCAGGCCGCTGTAGAGCGGCAGCTGGTCGGTCGAGTTCTCGGTGAACGGCAGGCCGCCGTAGTTGCCCGGAGGGAGGATGTAGCGGGCGGTGTCGCCGTTGCCCTCGGCGGCCGACGCCGAAGCGGCGGGAATGATCACGGCGACGGCGATCGCGCAAAGAACGATCAGAAACGACCTGGCACGGCTCACTGCTGACTCCCTCTCCAATGCGACCCTCCAGCCGCAGACTCTCCCGGACGCGGGGATTATTACCAGGGGAACCGCTGCTTCGTGCCGGTTCTCCTCCCCGCCGCCGAGATTCGTAGCGCCGTTTTAGCGCCCGGTTACCGGCGGTTGAGGGGCGGGTGCCAGCTTGGCAGCGAGCAACCAGGAGGAGGACCCTAATGCCCCAGATAATCATCACCACCGATGGGCCGGGCGGCAACGGAGCCACCGAGGTGCATCGCGAGCGGATCAATCCGGCCGACTTCGAGACCGAGACCGCGAGCATGCTGCTGATCGAGCGGATCGGCTGGGCGCTCAGCGACGCCGACCAGCTCGAGCACACGCTCGAGCCGACCGCAGACGCCAATGCCGAGCCCCCCGCCGCCGGCTGAGCCGGCGGTCGCACTCCAGCCCCGGCCGCAGGCCCGGGGAAAGCCCGCCTCGGCGGGCTTTCCCGGCGCCGTCGGGCGCGCGGCGGCTCAGTTCGGCGCCGCGTCGATGCCGGCGTGCCAGGCGGCGATCTCCCGGCCGATCAGGTGCGGGTTGTCCTCCTGCAGATAGTGGATCCCGGGCCCGATGCCGACGATCTCGAGGTTCGGGAGATGGGACTGGGCCCAGGCCGCCCGCGCCGGTGAGATCAGCCCGCCGGGCTCGGCCGTGAGGAGCAGCTTCGGAAGCTGCGATCGCTGCAGCTTGCCGCTGTAGGTCTCGACGGCGGCGGTGACGTCGGCGGGCTTGCCGTCGATCGGGATGTCGCACGGCATCCGCCGGATCGGCCTGCGGCTGCGCCAGGTCGGAAACGGCTCCAGGTAGCGCTCGAGCTCCGCGTCGCTGAGGTCGCGAACGATCGCCTCGGGGAGCACCTTCTTCAGGAACGCGTTCATCGGCACGATCATGGCCCAGCCGATCCCCGGCGTCCTGAACAGGCGAAACCCCAGCTTGAAGTCCTTCGGGAACTGATCCCAGCTCGCGGCCGCGAGGATCGCCTCCATGAAGGCCAGCCCCTTGACGTTGTCCTCGTTGCGCATCGCGTAATCGAAGCCGATCGCCGATCCCCAGTCGTGGATCACGAAGGTGATGTTGCTGAGGCCGAGCGCCGCGATGAACCCGTCCACGTAGCGCACGTGATCGAAGAACCGGTAGCCGATGTCGGGCTTGTCCGACCTGCCGAAGCCGATCAGATCGGGCGCGATGCAACGACCCTGCGCGGAGAGGTGGGGGATGACGTTCCGCCACAGATACGACGAGGTCGGGTTGCCGTGCAGGAAGAGGATCGGATCGCCGGCCCCGGATTCGACGTAGTGCATCCGCGAGCCCTCGACCTCGACGAAGTGCGACTCGAACGGGAACTCAGCCGATATCTCCTCCCGTTCGGCGATGCGATCCAACCTATCTCAGCGCCGCTCGCCGGGATCGGCCCGACCCGCCTCGGCGGCCGGGCGCACGGCGGACCGATCGCGGCCCGGCAGGCGCGCTGCGACGATCGCGCGGAGCCGGCGGACCCGCGCGCTCGCGGCCGTCGCGACCGCCGCCAGGCCGACGCCGCTGAGCGCCGCCAGCAGCTCCTCGAGCGGGAAGCCGGCCACGTGAGCGATCAGCGGATTCATCTCAACGGCCCCCGCCGGCGTCCTCGTGCTCCTCGTAGCGGGCGACGTTGACCGTCGAGCAGCGGCCGCAGCGGACCCGGACCTTCTTGGTCATCTGGATCTGCTGCATCGAGGCTGCGAGAACGTTCCCGCAGCTGACGCAGACATAGTCGTCGGGGCCGTTGCCGCGGAACGCGGGGCGGCCGGGATCGTCCTGGATCGCGGTGCCGGCGTCGAAGGGAACCTCCCCCTCGCGGATCTCGCGCATCACGACCGTCGCCATCTGCCTAGATCTCGCCGAGCTTGCCGGTGAAATCGGTGATCAGCCCGTCGAGCACCCCGACGACGACGCCCTCCCCCATCGACGCGGCCTTGCCGGTGATCTGCGCCCTGGTGTGGATCCGCCCGCCGCCGTCTTCGAGCTGGAAGACGACGTCGGCGTTGGCGTGTCCCTGGCCCTCCGAGTCCTTGGACTTGATCCGCAACAGGGCGCGGTGGGCTTCGGGGTCCTTCTCGGCGACCTCGACGGTGCCGACGAACTTCATCGACATCGCCCCCATCGTCAGGACGATCTCGGCCTTGACGGAGTCCGGACCGGTCGTCTCGAGCACGCGGCCGCCCTCGACGGCGGGGATGACCCGCTCGAGGTCGGTGACCGCTGCGAAGCTCTCGTCGATCGGCTTCGCGGTGGTGAACGAATGGTCGAGTTCGGTTGCCATATATCTCTCCTTGGTCGGGCGCCTGACTCTATGCTCGGCGCATCTCGGTTCGATCAGGTAAGCATCAGCTCGGCCCCGGGGACGCCACCCTCTCGGTGCGAACGGGGCGGACCGGAGCGGCTGCGAAGGCCGGTCACGACCTCGTCATCGAGGTCGGCACCTGGCGGGCGACGCTGGTCCTCGGCGAGGCGGCCGAGGAGACGACCGTCGAGTTGACCGCCGACGCCTCGTCGCTGCGCGTGATCGAGGGCACGGGTGGGATGCAGGCCCTCGGCGACGACGACAAGCGCAACATCGAGCAGACGATCGACGACGAGATCCTCAAGCGCGAGGAGATCGCCTTCCGCTCGACCGCGGCGGCGGCCGGTGACGACGGGCGGATCAGCGTCGACGGGAGATCTGACGATCCTCGGCCGGACCGAGCCGGTCCGATTCGACCTCGAGATCGGCGACGACGGCAGCGTTGCCGCGAGCGCCGTCGTCACCCAGACCGACTGGGGCCTGAAGCCCTACTCGGCGCTGTTCGGCGCCCTCAAGGTCGCCGACGAGGTCGTGGTCGTGCTCGCAGGTCACCTCTAGATCGCCTCAGTCCCGATAGACGGCCTGGGCGTCGAGACCGCCCTCGACGCCGGCCGGCAGCTCGCCGGTGCCGTGCGCGTACATCGCGATCTCCTCGATCGTCTGGACCTGAGCGGGATCGCCGCCGTCGCCGGCGGCCCAGGCGCCGTTCGACCACGAGAGGCCGTCCGGGTCGGTCTCGAGCGCGACCCCAGCGAGCAGCCGCGCCTTCTCGCGGATCCTCGCGGTGGCGCTGGCGATCGCCGCCGTCGTTCCGGGGGACGGCGCGGTGTTGTAGCCGTGCCCGACGCCGAACCGGTTCGTGTCGGCGGGGACGACCTTGACGTCGAGCGCCGGGACGCCGAGCTCGGCGCCGACCAGCTCCGCGTAGTCGGCGTCTCGCCCGTCGGACTCGGTGGTCAGGCTGAGCACCATCTTGCCGGTCGGATGAACGCGCAGAAACACTGCCCGGTAGGCCTCGTCAGCCATCACTGATCCTCCTCGTCGTGGTCGGTCTCGGTCGCGGTCTCGCCGCGGCGCCGACGCTCCTGATGGGCGCTCAGCGCGTTGTGCTCCTCGAGGTCGCAGAAGGCGGGCTGGGGCCCGCCGAGCGGATGCGGCGGGACCGCCGGCCGCTCGCACCCCGGATAGATGCAGTTCTTCGTCTCAGTCGTCTCAGTCGTCTCCATCGCTCACCATCCCGGTGTCGTGTTGCCTCTGCTCGGGCCATAGCCGCTCGGCATCGCCACCGAGCTGCCCGGAACCGGCTCGGCGCTCGGCCACGGCTCCTCCGCATCCTCCGCCTCGGCCGCCGGCTCACCGCGGTCGTCCGCGAAGCTCCCCGGTTGCGGGACCAGCGATCGCCTCGACGACCTCGCCGAGCGCCTCGAAGCTGTGGCCGCTGACGAGCGCGTCGCAATGCTCGACGGCGGCGCGCATGCCGCCGGCCGCGACCGAGAAGCCGGCGGCGCCGACCCGTGGGTTGACCCAGACGATCCGGTGGGCGAGCCGGGCGAGCCGCTCCATCTCGCGGCCGACGAGCATCGGCTCGCCCCGCTCCCAGCCGTCGGAGAGGATCACGACGACGGCGCCGCGGGCCATTCCGCGGCGCCCGTGGCGGTCGTTGAACTCCTTCAGCGCGTCGCCGATCCGGGTGCCGCTCGACCAATCCGGCGCCGCCGCGGCGGCGCTCTGGATCGCCCGCTCGGGCCGGCGCTGGGCCAGCGCCCGGGTGACGCGGGTGAGCCGGGTGGCGAAGACGAACGCCTCGGTCCGGGGGCCGCCGCCGGCGGCGGCGAGGAACTGCAGGTAGGCGCGGGCGTACGGCTCCATCGAGCCGGAGATGTCGCAGAGCATCACCAGCCGGCGGCGGACGATCCGCCGCCGGCGCCGGGCGACGTCGATCGGGTCGCCGCCGGTTCGGAGGCTGCGGCGCAGCGTTCGGCGCAGGTCGACGCGGCGCCCGCTCGACGCGCGCTCGTGGCGGCGGGTGCGCCGTCGCGGCGTCGCGAGGTCGAGCCGCGACATCAGCCGGTAGAGCTGTGCCAGCTCGTCGGGGTCGAGAGCATCGAAGCTCTTGCCGGCCAGCCGCTCCTCGTCGCTCGCGATCGCCAGCGGGACCTCGACCTTCGGTCCGCCCTCGCCGTCGTCCTCGTGAGACGGTGCCGACGCCACGGTCGGCTGCCGCTCCTCGCCCGCCTCCGCGGCCCGGGTCGACCGCTCCGAGACGGGCCGCTCGTCGGCCGGCGTCGGCTCCGTCTCGGCGTCCGGCGCCGCTGGGCCCTCGGCGGCCGGCGCCGCGAAGACCGACCCGAACACGGCGTCGAAGGCGGCCGCGTGCGAGCGGTCGGAGACGAAGATCGATCGGGCCGTCCAGTACAGCCGCCGGCGGCTGACCGGCCGCACCAGGGTCAGCGCCGCGGCGAACCGCGCCGATCGCTCCGGGGTCACCGGCACGCCGGCGTCGCGCAGCCGCTTGCCGAGCGCCCCGGCGAGCGGCGCCAGGTCGAGGTGGATCGTCTCCAGCCCGAACTCGCGCCGCGAGGAAGCAGTCGCGGGATCAGCCACGGTCGGGGACGAGTTGCCCGAGGCCGGCAGCGCGAACCACCTCCTGGTCCTCTTCGTACTTGAGCACTGATCCGAGCGTCAGATCGACGGCCTCGGCATCGAGCGCCGCGATTCCGAGCACGTCGAGCGCGGCCAGCCAGTCGATCGCCTCGGCGATCCCGGGCGGCTTCTGGATGTCGCTGTCGCGCATCCGCGACACCGCGTCGGCCACCTGGACCGCGAGCGTCTCCGAGCTGCCTGCGACCCGGCGGCGGATGATCTCCACCTCGCGCTCCGGGGACGGGTAGTCGATCCAGCGGTACAGGCAGCGGCGCTTGACGGCGTCGTGCAGATCGCGGGTCCGGTTCGAGGTGAGGACGATGATCGGCGGGTGCGTGGCGCGAATCGTGCCGAGCTCGGGAATCGTCACGCTGGCGTCGGCGAGGAGCTCGAGCAGGAACGCCTCGAAATCGTCGTCGGCGCGGTCGATCTCGTCGATCAGCAGCACCGCCGGCCGCGGGCCGGGATGCTCGAGGGCGCGCAGCAGCGGGCGGCGGATCAGGTAGTCGGCTGCCGAACAGCTCCTCCTCCTCGAGCCCGCGCCCGCCCGATTCGGCGAGCCGGATGCTGAGCAGCTGCCGCGGGTAGTTCCATTCGTAGAGCGCCTCCGCCGCGTCGATCCCCTCGTAGCACTGCAGGCGGATCAGCGGCGTGTCGAGCACGGCCGCGAGCGCCAGCGCCGCCTCGGTCTTGCCGACCCCGGCCTCGCCCTCGAGCAGCAGCGGCTGCGGCAGCCGCAGGCTGAGGAAGATCGAGGTCGCCAGCCCCTCGTCGACGAGGTAGTCGACCGCCGCGAGGCGCTGCGCCAGGGTCTCGACGTCGGGGACGATCCGACCGATCTCGGCCGGCCGCCTCGCCGGCCTCCTGCTGGGTGCCGGCGCCGCTCATGTCGGCGCGAGCTCGTCGAGGACGGCCCGGTAGTCCTCCTCGGTGTCGACGTCGCGCGGGATCGGGCCGGCGATCGGCACCTCGACGACGTCGGCGGCGCCGCTCGTCGAGCAGCCGCCAGACGCCCTTGTCGCCGTGCAGGTCGGCAAGCGCGGCGAACGTCCCGCGACCGAAGGCGATCGGGTGACCGCGGCCGTCGTCGTAGCGGCAGACGGCAAGCTCGGCGTCGCCGCGGCCGGCGAGCAGCGCGGCGACCGTGCCGGAGCCGACTCCCGGCTGATCGCCGAGCATCAGGACGAGCACGTCGCAGCGCCGATCGACCACCGCGAGCGCTGCCGCGATCGACGACGAGCAGCCCGCCCCGTAGGCCTCGTTGACGACGACCTCGGTCCCGGCAAGATCGACCCGCTCCCGGACCTCATCGGCGGAGCCGCCGATCGCGACGATCGTCTCGTCGAAGCGGCACTCGCGGGCGACGTCGACGACGTGGCCGAGCAGCGTTCCGGTCCCGTAGGCGAGCAGCTGCTTCGGCCGCCCGAGCCGCTTCGAGCCACCGGCGCCGAGCACCAGTCCGGTGACGAAGCGATCGCGTTCAGCCGGCCGCGGAGGCATGCTCTTCCCGGGCCTCGTACTCGGTCTTGCAGCCCTCGCAGCAGAAGTAGACCGTCTCGCCGTCGCGCTGCAGCGACGGCGTGCTCGCGACTGCCGCGACCGTCATCCCGCAGATCGGATCGACGGCCAGCGCCGCCGGCGTCACCGCCGGCGAGGGCGAATCGCCGGCGTCGGCCGGCGTCGCGGCTCTGACCGGTGCCGCGGCCGAACCGTGGGCGGGCCCCTGCCTGCGGACTGCGACGATCCGAGCGAGGATCGAGATCGCGATCTCGGCGGGACCGTGCGAGCCGATCGGGATGCCCGCCGGCACGTCGATCCGCCCGAGCAGCTCCTCGTCGACCCCGTCGGCCCGCAGCTCGTCGAGCACGCCGGCGCCGCGCCGGTCGCTGGCGACGAGGCCGACGTAGGGGATGCCGGCCTCGAGGCCGCGGCGCAGCGCGTGCAGCTCGTCGCGCCCGTGGGCGGCGACGATGAGCGCGAGGTCGCCGGCGGCCGGCTCGGGGTCGTGGCCGTCGGAGGAGACCAGATCGAGGCCGAGCTCCTCGCCGATCCGGATCAGCGCCGCGACCGTCGGCGTCTCGCCGACGACGACGACCCGCGGGGCCGGCGGGGCCGGCTCGAGGAAGACCTCGATCGCCCCGCCCGACAGGCACGGGTTACGGACCGTCACGGCCCCCTCCTCGGCGCCGACCTCGACGCCCTCGGGACCGGCGTCGCCGTCATCGGCGTCGGGCAGGATCCGCAGCAGCACCGGCTCGCCGCTCTCCAGCGCCGCCAGCGAGTAGGCCTTGACGCTCTGCTCGGCGCAGACGCCGCCGACGAAGCCCTCGATCGTGCCGTCGCCGAGGACCAGCGCGACGCTGCCCGGCTCGACGCTGGTCGGGTGCTGGACGCGGACGACGGTGGCGGTCACGTACGGCTCGCGGGCGGCCGCGAGCTCCTGCGATCGCCGCGCCAGCTCGGCGGTGATCATTGCGGCGGCTCGGGGCGCCCCTGCATCGCCGCCCAGACCCGGGCCGGGGTGCAGGGCATGTCGACGTGATCGACCCCGTGGGTGGAGTGCAGGGCATCGATCACGGCGTTGACGATCGCCGGCGGCGAGCCCACGTTCGGCGACTCGCCGACGCCCTTCGCGCCGAGCGGATGGTGCGGACACGGCGTCACCGTCTCGCCGAGCTCGAAGTCGGGGCACTCCAGCGCGGTCGGGATCAGGTAGTCCATGAACGAAGAGTTCAGGCAGTTGCCCTCCTCGTCGAAGGAGATCAGCTCCATCAGGGCGATGCCGACCCCCTCGGCGAGGCCGCCGTGGATCTGCCCGTCGACGACCATCGGGTTGATCCGCACTCCGCAGTCGTCGACGGCGATGAATCTGCCGGACCGTCACCTGGGCGGTGTCGGGGTCGATGTCGACGACGGCGATGTAGGCGCCGTAGGGGTAGGTGAGGTTCGGCGGGTCGTAGATCACCTGACCGTCGAGGCCGCCCTCCATCCCGGCCGGCATCGGCTCGCCGCTGTAGGCCCGCTCGGCGATCTCCTCGATCATCGCCCCCTGCTCGGGATCGCCCTTGACGTACCAGCGGCCCTTCTCCCAGGCGAGGTCCTCGGGACGCGCCTCGAGCATCGTCGCGGCGATCTGGCGGGCCTTGTCGCGGACCTTGCGCGAGACGATCGCGACCGCGGCGCCGGAGACCGGCGTCGAGCGGCTGCCGTAGGTGCCGAGCCCGTAGGGGGACTTGTCGGTGTCGCCGTGGCGGACCTCGACGTCCTCGGGCGGGATCCCGAGCTCCTCGGCGACGATCTGGGCGAACGTCGTCTCGTGACCCTGGCCCTGCGTCTGGGCGCTGATGCTGACCACCGCCTTGCCGGACGGGTGGACGCGGAGATCGGCGCCGTCGTTCATCGACAGGCCGAGGATGTCCATGTGCTTGCGCGGGCCGGCGCCGACGCCCTCGGTGAAGAAGCTCACTCCGATCCCCATCAGCTCGCCGCGCGTCCGTTTCTCGGCCTGCTCGCGCCGCAGCTCCTCGTAACCGGCGATCTCCATCGCGACCCGCATCGTCTTCGCGTACTCGCCGGAGTCGTAGGTCCAGCCGGTCGTCGTCTCGTAGGGGAACTCCTCGGGCGGGATGAAGCTGCGCATCCGCAGGTCGATCGGGTCGGCGCCGGTCTCCATCGCCAGCGCGTCGACCATCCGCTCGACCAGGTAGACGGCCTCGGTGATCCGGAACGAGCAGCGGTAGGCGACGCCGCCCGGCGCCTTGTTCGTGTAGACGGCCTTGACCTTGACGTGGGCGGCCTCGAGGTCGTAGGAGCCGCAGACGATGTGGAAGAACCCGGCCGGGAACTTGGTCGGCTGGGCGGTGCTGTCGAAGGCGCCGTGGTCGGCGATCGCGTCGGCCCGCAGGCCGGTGATCTTGCCGTCCTTCGAGCAGATCTCGCCGTGCATGATGTAGTCGCGGGCGAAGCCGGTCGACATCAGGTTCTCGGAGCGGTTCTCGACCCACTTGACCGGCACCCCGGCGACGATCGAGCCGGCGATCGCGCAGACGTATCCGGGATAGATCGGCACCTTGTTGCCGAAGCCGCCGCCGATGTCCTGGCAGCGGATCCGGATCATGTGCTCGGCGAGGCCGGCGACGTGCGCGTAGACGGTGCGGTGGGCGTGCGGGGCCTGGTTTCCGTTGTAGATGTCGAGCTGCCCCGTCTCGGGGTTGAAGTCGGCGATGATCCCGCAGGTCTCGAGCGGCGCCGGGTGGCAGCGTGGGTAGATGATGTCGCGGCTGACGATCGTGTCGGCCTCGGCGAAGGCGCGATCGGTCGCCGCCTCGTCGCCGGCCTCCCAGGTCGGGCTCGCCACGTTGTCGCGCTGGTCGGTCTTGTCGTCACGGATCAGCGGCGCGTCGGGGTCGAGCGCCTTGCGGGCGTTGACGACGGCCGGCAGCGGCTCGTACTCGACGTCGATCATCGACAGCGCGTCCTGGGCCGAGTAGGGGTCGGTCGCGATCACGAATGCGACCTCCTGGCCCTGGAAGCGCACCTTGTCGCCGGCGAGGACGGCCTGGGTGTCGTAGGAGATCGTCGGCATCCAGGCCAGGCCGAGCGTCTCGAGGTCCTTGGCGGTGACGACGGCGGCGACGTTCGGATGGGCGAGCGCCGCCGAGGTGTCGATCGAGACGATCTTCGCGTGGGCGTAGGGGCTGCGGAGGATCGCGCCGTGGACCATGCCCGGCAGCTCGATGTCGTCGAGGTAGGTGCCCTGGCCGCGGATGAAACGCTCGTCCTCCTTGCGCTTCAGCCGGCCGAAGCCGATCGGTCGCTCGGTCTCGGGGCTCGGGAGGTTCTCGACCGTCGCCATGCTCAGGCCTCCTGTCCGGTCGTGGCTTCGTGCTCGGCCGCCCAGCGGACGGCCCCGACGATGTTCTTGTAGCCGGTGCACCTGCAGATCGAGCCGGAGATCGCCGTCCGGATCTCCTGCTCGGTCGGGTTCGGGTTCTCGTCGAGGAGGGCGCGCGCGGTCATCATCATCCCCGGCGTGCAGAACCCGCACTGCAGGGCGTGGCGCTCGTGGAATCCCTGCTGGACCGGATCGAGCTCGCCGTCGACCTCGAGCGACTCGACGGTGCGGATCTCGTGCCCCTCGCACATCGCCGCCAGCACCGTGCAGGACTTCACCGGCCGGCCGTCCATCAGCACCACGCAGGCGCCGCAGTTCGACGTGTCGCATCCCCAGTGGGTGCCCTTCAGGCCGAGCGTCTCGCGGATGAAGTGGACGAGCAGCAGGCGCGGCTCGGCCTCGCGGGAGACCCGCTCGCCGTTGACCGTCATCGAGATCTCCATCGTCACGCCTCCTGGTTGAGGGCGCGGGCCGTCGAGCGGCGCAGCGCGCGTTCGGTGAGCACCCCGGCGAGGTGGCGCTTGTAGTCGACCGGTCCGCGGCCGTCGGCGCTCGGCGAGCAATCGGCGGCGGCGATCTCACGCGCCTGCGCGAACAGCTCCTCCGAGGGCGGGCTGCCGCGTCAGCAGCTCCTCGGCCCGGGTCAGGTGGATCGTCGTCATTCCGACGGCGCTGAGCGCGATCCCGGCGTCGGCGATCGTACCGCCGTCGACCCAGACGGCGGCCGAGGCCGCGGCGATCGCCCAGTCGCCGGCGCGGCGCTCGACCTTCTCGTGGGCGCTGCCGGCACCGGGACGCACCGGCAGGCGGATCTCGGTCAGCAACTCGCCGGCGCTTGACGGCGGTCATGTACGGGCCGAGGTGGAAGTCCTCCATCGCGACGACCCGCTCGCCGTCGCCGCCGCGGATCACGACCTCGGCCTTGGCCGCCGAGCAGACCGCCGAGAGATCCTCGGCGGCGTCGGCCTGACAGAGCGAGCCGCCGATCGTGCCGCGGTTGCGGACGACCGGGTCGGCGATCACCGCCTCGGCGTCGGCGAAGAGCGGGAAGTGCTCGGCGAGCAGCTCCGACTCGAGCAGGTCGACGTGCCTGGTCAGCGCTCCGATCCTGATCTCGCCGTCGTCGCGGCGGATGTAGGACAGCTCGTCGAGCTCGTTGATGTCGATCAGGTGCTTTGGGTTGGCGAGCCGCAGCTTCATCATCGGCAGCAGGCTGTGGCCGCCGGCGATGACCCGCGCCGTCGGGCCGAGCCTGCCGAGCGCCTCGACGGCGCCGTCGACGCTCGTCGCCCGCTCGTATTCGAATGGCGCAGGTGTCTGCAAACCGGTCTCCTCTCGGGTCAGGGGCGCCGCGGCGGAAGCCGCTTGCGGGGCGCCCCGATGTCGTCGCGCTGCTCGTACTGGACGGGGGCGTCGGACCCGATCACCGGCGAGCGCGGCAGCTTCTCGGGGCTCGTGTGACGGACCGACGGGTAGAGCGAGCGGGCCGCGAGGCTGCCCCCCTCGATGTTCCTGAGGACCTCGCCACCGGCCGGGCTCGCGGCGGCGATCGGCGCCTCGCGGCCGAGCCGGGCCAGCGTCAGCGTCCCCTTCGTGTAGACCTCGCCGATCCGCGGCGGCTCGATCTCGGCGCTGTCGGGGAAGTTTCGCAATCCGGCCGCCGCGGCCCCCGGGTAGACGCCCTCGATCAGCCCGACGGCGTCGCTGAGCCCGGCCTTCTTGACGAGCAGGCCCTCGAGCAGGTCGACCCCCGCGTCGAGCTGCTCGTTGATCGCGATCACGACGTCGTTGACCGGGGCGCTCTTCTCGACGATCTCGCCGACGCCGGCGATCACGTCGTCGAGGCCGGCGCTGATCCGCCGCAACGCGACGATCGTCGCGACCAGGTAGTAGACGAGCGCGAGGACGATCAACACGACCGCGGCGATCATCACAACCGCCGGCGCAACCACCGCCGTCGCGATCATGCCGACCCCCCCTCGTCGTCGGTGGCATCGTCGACGATCACGTCGAGCGAGCCGCCGTAGTCGGCGACTCCGGCGACCGTTTCGGTCACCTGATCCCGGGTGGTCAGAAGCAGCGGCGCCGCGTCGAGGTCCTGCGAGCCGCGCTTCGCGACGGCGGCGATCTCGCCGACGGTCGGAACGATCCCGGCGGCCGCGCTCAGCACGCCGCGCAGCAGGTAGACGACCACCGGCAGGATCACGACCAGCAGGACGATGTCGCCGATCCACCAGAGGGTCATCGCGGCCTCCGCTCGGCGACGATCGAAGCCTTGCTGGCGATCCCGGGCAGCGCCGCCAGGATCGCGTCGAACTGCGCGTTGATCGCCTTCACCGCCGGCTCGAGCGGGCGCAGGTGCTCGGACTCGACGCCGCTCAGCGCCGTCGCCAGCGTCGCCAGCCCGTCCGATATCGCCTCGAGGCCCTGGCGGACGCTGATCAGCGCGACCGCGAGGACGGCGATCACGACGACCGCGAGGACGACGCTGAGAATCACGTAGGCGTCGTGGCTCATTCCTGCTCACCGAATCCGTCGGTCAGCGCGTTCATGTAGCCGTCCTGGACCACCGCCTCGTCGAAGATCTCTCCGAGCACCGGGGCGGTCGCCTCGAGCTTCGGGATGTTCGCGGTGTTGGCACCGACCCGGCCGGCGGTCTCGAGCAGCCCGTCGACCGAGCCGCGGATCCGCTCGACCCTGATCAGCAGCATCACCAGCAGGGCCGCGACGACCAGCGCGGCGAGCAGTCCGATGATCAGCGCGATCCCCCAGTAGGTGTCACCGGAGACCGCGAGGATCATTTGCCGACCGCCACCTTCCGCAACGCCCGGGCGGCGTGCAGGATCCGCACGCCGGAGTCGTTGATCCGGTCGACGCCGCCGAGCTCGTCGGTCTGGCGGCGGACGACCTCGACGCCGTCCTCGGCGCTCCGCGCCTGCACGGAGATCCTCGTCGCCAGCGCGACGATCGTGATCACGATCGCCGCGGCGACGGCGATGACGACGACGCCGAGCGCGATCCCGACCGGCCATCCGGCAGCGGCGGCCGTCATTGCGCCGTCCCTCCGGGCCCGCCTGATGTGATCGCGATCAACACCATCTGCAACCTCTCCTCGCTTCCTCCCAGCTAACCGTACCCAACTACGCAAGTCGGCTCCCCCGGGTCCGCGCTCGAGCCGGTCCGGGCCGCACCGGCGGGGCGCTAGCCTCAGTGCAGGAGAGACCGTGAACGGCATGTCGAGTTCCGAGCAGATCGCCGCCGGCTGGCTGCGCGAAGGTCGCCGGGTCGTCGCCGCGACGCTCGTCGAGCGGATCGGCTCGGCGCCGCTCGACCCCGGGGCGCAGATGCTGATCGACGACCGTGGCGACATCGAGGGATCGGTGACCGGGGGCTGCGTCGAGGCGGCGCTCGTCGACGAGGCCGAGCGAATCCTCGCCGGCGAGCCGGCCCGAGTGATCCGCTACGGCGTCTCCGACGAGGAGGCGGCCGGGGTCGGGCTGATGTGCGGCGGCACCGTGCGCGTCTTCGTCCACGAGTACGGCGACGGGGAGCGCGCCGCGCTCGAAGCGGTGGCGGCTTCCCGCGCCGCCGACGAGCGGGTGGCGATGGCGACCCTGCTCGAGGGCGAGAGCGCGGGGGCGTCGATGGCGATCCTCGGCGACCGCGTCGTCGGCAGCCTCACTGTCAGCGAGCTGCTCGATCGCTCGGTCGAGCGCGACGCCCGCGGGCAGCTCGACGAGGGCGTCTCGCGGATCCGCCGCTACGGGGCCGGCGGCGAGGTGATGGGCTCGGAGCTGCCCGTCTACATCCAGGCGTTCGCCAGCCAGCCGCGGATGGTCATCTTCGGCGCCATCGACTTCTCGGCGGAGATGGCGAACGTCGCCAGCGACGTCGGCTACAAGGTGACGATCTGCGACGCCCGCGAGCCGTTCGTCAAGAGCTCGCGCTTCTCGCGCAACGCCGAGGTCGTCGTCGACTGGCCCGACCGCCACCTGCGGGGACGCGAGCTCGGCGCCCGCGACGTCGTCCTCGTCTTCACCCACGACCCGAAGTTCGACGAGCCGGCGCTGACCGCCGCGCTCGAGAGCGGCGCCGGCTACGTCGGTGCGCTCGGCAGCCGCCGCACCCAGCGGCGGCGGGTCGAGCGGCTCCGCGACGCCGGCCTCGACGAGCCCGCGATCGCCCGGATCCACGCCCCCTGCGGGCTCGACGTCGGCGCCCGGACGCCGTCGGAGACGGCCGTCTCGGTGCTCGCCGAGGTGATCGCCGTCCGCACCGGCCGCAGCGGCGAGAGCCTGCGCGAGACCAGCGGCCCGATCCACCCCGGCGAGGCTGACTCGAGCGGATGATCGGTCGCTGACCCTCCCGGGTCCGGTCCCGGGGCGGAGCCGCCGACTTGCGATCGGACCCTCCCGGTGGGACTCTTCAACGGAGGCGGGCATCCCCGATCTGAGGAGGCCTCAGATGAAGTACATGGTCACGGCGACCCCAGGTCCAATGCCGCCGCAGCCGGAGGCTCTCGATGCCGCGATGGATTGGCTCGAGGGCAAGCTCAAGGACGGCACGTTCGACTGCGTCTACGGGTTCCTGGAAGGCGGTGGGTTCAGCGTCACCAACGCCGGCTCCCACAGCGATGCCTTCCAGATCATGGCCGACTACCCGCTCTACGGGATGGTCAGCTGGGAGATCCGGCCGCTGATGGAGTTCAAGCAGGAATACGAGACGATCCGCGCGAAGCTGGTTGAAGCCCACGCGGCGATGGCCGCCTAGCGCGAGCCCCCGTTTCGACGGCGAGCGCACCGGCGCTCGCCGTCGGATCGGCGGTCCGGCCGCGGAGCGGGCCTCGACGCCACTGCCCGGCCCGAGACAACCGCTAGGCCGCCTCCATCACCCGGCCGACGCCGGCGCGCATCTCCTCGGCGTTCATCACCGGCGCCAGCGTTATCCCGGCGCCGAGGCCCATGAAGAACGGCTCCGCCGCCGGCGGGATCTCGGATGATTCCGTCATCTCGAAGAAGATCAGGGCGGTGCGCATCCCGTTCTCGGTCGTGAAGTAGGCGGCTTCGGCCTCGAGCGCCTCGAGCGCCGCGCCGATGATCTCGGGCAGGCTGCCGTCCTTGATCGCATCGTTGCCCGTCCCGGTCGGGATCCGGACCGTCATCAGCATCCTCATATTCGCCTCCTCGGAGTGGCCGCGACCTGGAGGGAGCCGATCCGACGGGGAGGGCGCCGAATGCGACGACGGGCAGAACGCGATCTGGTTGGCGCAAGCGATTGACAGTGCTCGCGCGGCGATCCTACGCCCGCGACGGGGGGCGGTCAAGGTCCGCGCTCCGCAGCCGGCGGCCACGCGAGCCGTGCCCTCAACGGGCCGTGACCGAAAGGCGCTGCACCTCGTTGTTGGCGTAGCCGCCGAGGTTCCAGGGCGGCTCCAGCGGCTGCTCGTTGCCGGCCGCGTCGACGGCCCGGCAGCAGACCTCGTAGACGCCCGCCTCGGCGACCTCCCAGTCCCATTCCCAGCCGACCCATGACCACTCCGAACGCTGGGAGCCGAGCCGGGCATGGCTCCAGCTGTGGCCGCCGTCGACGCTCACGTCGACCCGTTCGATCGGGCCGGACCCTGACCAGGCACGCCCGCTCAGCGTGCAGGGACCGACCTCGAGCCGGCGTTCGCGAGTGGCGAAGTCGGGGATGCCGGGCGGGACCATGAGCGATCTCGGCAGCATCCTCGAGACCGCCTCGCCGAGCTCGTCCGGCGTTTGGCGGAGCCGGTAGCTGCGAGCCTGCTGGTAGCCGTCGAAGGGCTGGTCGAGGACCATGATCCGCTCCAGCCACTTGACGCTCGTCATCCCGTACCAGCCCGGCACGACCAGCCGCAGCGGAAATCCATGCTGGGGCGGCAACGGCTCGCCGTTCATCGCCCAGGCGAGCAGGACCTCGTCGCGGAGCCCATCGGCGAGCGGCAGGCTGCGCTCGTACTGCTGCGCCGTTCCGCCCTCGAAACCGCGATCGAGCCCGCGAAACGACACCTCGACCGCACCCTTGCCGATCCCGGCCTCCTCGAGCAGGCCGCGCAGCGGCGTGCCGGTCCACTCGGCAGTCCCAACCGCCTCCAGCAGCCACGGCTGGCTGAGCGGACGCGGCGAGAGCAGCGCGCGACCGTTGCCGGCGCACTCCAACGTCACCGCCAGCGTCTTCGCCGGCCGCGCCCGCAACTCCTCCAGCGACAGCGAGAGCTCGGCGTCGACGTCGCCGCCGACGCTGAGCCGCCAACTGCTCGCGTCGACCACCGGAACGTCGTAGTGGACGAGCAGGTAGTGAAGGCCGACCGGGGTCAGGTCATATGCCAACGCCTCGAGGAGGAGACCGTGGTTTCGGGTCGCGAGTCGAAGCTCGGCCGGGGTGAGCTGATCCGATGCTTCGACGCCGGGAAGCTCGGCTGCGGCGCTTGTCTGGTCGGATTCCGTGGGGAAACTCTAGAGGCCGGGCCGAATCGAAGGCCTCAGTGCCGCTTGATCAGCCAGACCCGCGCCGACCTCGTGCGCGGCTCGCCCCCCATCGGCGTGTAGGTGACCCGGGCCCGGACACGAATCCGAGCCACCCGGCCCGGTTTCCCGCCGTCCATCCTGCGGCTGGCCCTGAACCGCGGGCGAACGCGGACCCGGACCCTGCCGGCCTGCTGGGCCCAAGCGACGGCGCCGCGGGAGCGCCTCGTCCAATGCAGCAGCACCTTGCCGCGGCCGGGAACGCTGAGGCCGATCCTGGCGCTGCCGTCGCGACGGTCGTGGGTCCGGGGGCCGAAGCGGAACCGGCTCGAGGGCAGCGCTCCGGAGCCGACCACGTCGACGCCGGCCGTCGCCTCGATTCCGCTCCGGAGCGCGCCGCGAATCGGGTCGCCGGCGACGCGTCCGTAGACCCCGGGGGTGTCGGGAAGCGCACATCCGTCGGCGAAGCTCGTATCGCCGATCAGGCGGTGGCCGTCGCCCGCGATCGGAACGACCAGCGGGCCGCCGCTGTCTCCGGAGCAGACGTCGACGCCGCCGGCCAGATCGCCGGCACAGACCATCACATCCGGGAAGAGGACGGGTCCGTAGACCGAGTCGCAGACGGAGTCGGAGATCGTCCTGATTCGCGCCTGGCGAAGGACGTCGCTCTGCCTGGCGTCGATCTCGGCGTCGGTGCCGGCGGAAGTCGAGCCCCAGCCGGTCGCGAAGGCGCGCCGGCCCGGAGCCCAGGCGGCCTCTTCCCCGGGACCCGCGATCTTGATCGCCTCCTGCTTCGCTCTCGTCGCGAGCAGCAAGAAGACGACGTCCCACTCGAGCGTCGCCGGGTCCCAGAGCGGCTCTCCATCTCCGTCGACGAACCAGTAGTAGTCGGCGAGGGCGTGCTCCTGACCACGTTTAGACGAGAGCTTCGTACGGCCCGACACCACCTGGAACTCATCGGGCGGGCGGAAGTTCCGATTCGGACCCAGCGTCACGCAATGCGCCGCGGTCACGACGACCCGCGGCGCGACCAGGGTGCCCCCGCAGAGGTGGTTCTTGAACGCGTTGCTCGGATCGATCGGCAGGTATCCGATCGAGACCTGCCAGGGCCAGCGCGAAATCGTCGTCTTGCTGCCGCCGACGACCCGCGGGGTCGCGGGCGATTGCGTCGACTGCAGCTGCTGCGCGACACCGCTGCCGGCGGAACCTGCCAGCTGCGAGGCCGCTGCGAGGTAGATAGCCGGCCCGACCGCGATCGGCTCCCCCCCACCCGCGACGGCGGCTCGCCCTGCGGTCGCGTCGCCGAGCGTCAGGACGAGCGCGACCAACAAGCACAGTCCGAGCCTCACCCTCTCTCTCCCTTCGTCAGCGCCTCAGAGCGTCGGCCGACCTTCCCGATCGCCCGCCGGCTCGATCGCGCTCGAATCCTCGCCGGTGCTGCAGGTGAAGTCAAACTCGAAGGGGCGGCGCGCCCGGCCGCCGTCACCAGCTGCCGTCTTCGCCCGGTTCGAGGCCCTCGCGGATCGCCTCGAGAGCGGCGGCACGGGCACGAAGCTTCGTGCCGAGGTGGGCCTGCTCGTCGGCGGCGGCCATCGTCGCCACGGCTTCCGACGCCGCCGCCTCGAGCTCCGCGCCGGGCTCGGCCACCCGATCCAGGAAGCCGGCGGCAAGCGCATCCGTCGGCCCGAACAGCTCACCGGAGAGGACCGCCCGATCGTGCCAGCCACGGCTGAGACGATGGCCGGCAAGGGCGATTCCGAAGCGCGGAATCGTCAGTCCGATCGCCACCTCATTGAGGCCGATCCGAAAGTCGCCCGCGGTCCCGATTCGCAGATCGGAGGCGAGCAGGAGAAAGCCGCCCATCGCGATGCCGTGTCCCGTGCAGACCGAGATCACCGGCCGCGGGAACGCGAACAGCCGCTCCGCCAGCCGGGCGCCGAGGCCGAGCATCTCGTCGGTGCGCTCGCCGATCGATTTCAGGTCGAACCCCGCCGAGAGCACTCCTTCGCGACCGCGGATGAGGACGATGCTCCCCTCCGCCTCCGCCTGATCCAGGGCTCCGTGCAGCGCTTCGAGCATCGGCACCGAGAACGCATTCACGCGCCCGTCGTCGAGCGTGACCGTGCGGATGCCGTCGCTGAGATCGGTGGTCAGCAAGTCGCCATCGCCCATGTCGAAACCCTAGCCGGGACGCAGCCACCGAGCCGGCGACGGCTAGAGTCGCGGATCTCCTTGCTCGACGACCTCGCCCGCAGAGCTTCGTATGTCCCCCAGGTCGTGGCAGCGGCATGGCCGCTCGTCTTTCGCCCGCTGCTGCTCGAGCTCGCATCGCACCGGCCGATCCGTGAGCTGCTCCCCGGCGTCCATCACTGGACGGCGATCCACCCGAAGATCAGGCTTCCCGTCGACTCCTTCTACATCGAGTCGGAGGGGCTCCTCCTCGACCCGGTGATGCCGCGGGAGGGACTCGAATGGTTCGAGCGGCGGCAGACCCCGAGGCAGATCGTCCTCAGCAATCGTCATCACCTTCGGCACAGCCTCCGCTACGTCGATGCGTTCGGCTGCTCGATCCGCTGCAGCGAGCCCGGCCTGCACGAGTTCGCTGCCGGCCCGAAGGTCGAGGGCTTCGCGTTCGACGAGCCGCTGGCAGCGGGGATCACCCCGTACCAGGTGGACGCCATCTGCCCTGACGACACCGCGCTGCACATCCGCACCGCCGCCGGCGGCGCCCTCGCGTTCGCCGACGGCGTCACCCGCCCGCGGGGCGGTGGGCTCACGTTCGTGCCCGGATTCATGATGGGCGACGACCCCGCGTCGGTGCGAGCCGGGCTGCGAGCGTCGCTCCGGCGCCTGCTCGAGCTCGATTTCGACAACCTCCTGTTCGCGCACGGGGAGCCGCTGATCGGCGGCGGCAAGGCGGCGCTGCGCCAGTTCGTGGGCTGAGCCACCGACCCGGGGAGGGACCATTCATCGCTTCTCGTCGCAACGGGCGCGACCCGCAGCCGATGCGACCCGGGGCGACGGGCCGGTGAGTACTGTGGCCGGATCGACGTCCCGCAGACCCACTACGCCCGCAGCGGCGATCTGCAGATCGCCTACCAGGTCGTGGGCGAGGGACCGCTCGACATCGTGCTGGTTCCGGCCTACCTCTCGAACATCGAGCTGTTCTGGGGGCTGCCGGGCTTCGAGCGCCTGTTCGGGCAGCTCTCGTCGTTCGCCCGGCTGATCCTTTTCGACCGGCGCGGCAGCGGGATGTCCGACGGGATCGCCGGCACGACTCCACTGGAGGAGACGATCGACGACGTCCAGGCGGTGATCGACGCGGTCGGCTCGAAGCGGCCGGTGCTGATGTCCTTTCTCGAGGGGTGCGGCCTGACGGCGTTGTTCGCGGCCTCCCACCCGGAAGTCGTTGACGCCCTCGTCCTGGTCTCGCCCCAACCCCGCCTCGTCGCAGGAGCGGGGTACGAGTGGGCGCCGAGCGTCGAGGAGCGCGCTGAGTTCGTTCAGGCCATCGTCGAGTCCTGGGGGACCGACTCGCCCGCCAACCCGATGGCTTCCCTTCTCGCCGGCGGGAGTGAGCGATACCGAAGTCTCGGGGCGCGCATACAGCGACTCGCGATGAGCCCTGCCGCTGCCGCTGCGACGCTGGCGATGATCGGCGAGACGGATGTGCGGGACGTGCTTCCCAGCGTGCAGTGCCCGACCCTGGTGCTGCGTCTCGAGGGCGACACCTATCTGGACGAGCGCCACTCGCGCTACGTAGCCGAGCACATTCCCGACGCCGACTACGTCGAGGTCCCTGGGGACGGGGCCCTCTGGATCGGCGCCGAGGACGCGATCGGCGATGAGATTCAGCATTTCCTGACCGGGGTACGGCGGCCGGTCGTCAGCGACCGCGTTCTCGCCACGGTGCTGTTCACCGACATCGTCGGCTCGACCGAGCGCGCCGCGGAGCTCGGCGACAGCGCCTGGCGGTCACTGCTGGAGCGCCACGACGATGTCGTGCGCGAGCGAGGTGGAGCGGCATCGCGGGCGGTTCGTGAAGTCGCTCGGCGACGGCGCCCTCGCCGTCTTCGACGGTCCCAGCCGCGCGATCAGCAGCGCGATCGCCGCTCGCGACCGGATCCATGACCTGGGCCTGGAGATCCGCGCCGGTCTGCATACGGGCGAATGCGAGCTGTTCCCCGACGATGACGTCGGCGGCTTGGCGGTCCATATCGGCGCCCGCGTCAGCGGCCTCGCCGGGCCGGGCGAGGTGTTGGTAAGCAGCACCGTCCGCGACCTCAGCGTCGGCTCGGGCCAGACGCTCGCCGACCGCGGCGAGCACGACCTCAAGGGCGTGCCGGGACCGTGGCGGATCTTCGCGGTCGCCGACTAGTCGAGGCCCCGACGCCCACACCCCGTACCAGGGCGTAGGCTCTCACTGACCAACTCGAGGAGGCCACGTGGCGAAGGTAAGACTGCACCGCTGCCCGTTCACGTTCGTTCACAACAACCTGGACCACTGCTGGAAGGTCCAGAAGGCGCTGGACGAGCAGGGAATCGAGTATGAGGTGGTCAAGGAGCCGGTCTACCCGCGCGGACGCCGCAAGGAAGTGATCCGGATCAGCGGCCAGCAGATGCTGCCGATGATCGAATTCGAAGACGGGACCGGCTACCGCGCCGAGTCCGCGGAGATGGCTGCGACGATCGCGGCCGGCAAGCTGTTCGAGCAAGAGGTCCCGGATTCGCCCACCTCGGGGTGAGGGTCGCGCGCGTCCCCTGTCCGCTCTGCCTGGGGCGATTGCTGCCGCGATTGACGATCAGCGGTGAAGAGCGGCGGTGAAGCTGCTCGCCGCCGAACTCAGGAAGGCCGGCCCTGAGCCTCGTTTGCAGCCCGAGCCTCCCCCTCGAGAGGCGCTGGCATCTGGTCACTTGGCTCGGGCAGCGGCCCCTGCCCCGGCTGCGGCTCCGCTTCGTCCCGCCAGATTGCGTTCAGAGAGCTCTGGATGTAGGCCCAAAAGCCGATCGCGAGGACCAGATAAAGGAGGAGCGCGATTCCAGGCTCGCGTGGAAAGGACCCGGATGGCCTAGGAACTGAAGACTCGCGCCCAAGACGCGGGCAACACGCTGCATCGTGGCCGGAGGCTCGGTGTCACTCAATCGCGTTCCTCCGGATGGGTCAAGGCTTCTAGGCGCTCCTCGACTCGGCGGGCGATAACTGGCTCGAGGTCAATGTCGAGGTGCTCCGCGAGCCGTTCGCCTACAACGCGCATCTCGTTCTCGTCCAGCCTCCCAACAGCCTTAGGAAGAAACGCAGAGGCATGGACTCGAACCAGAGAGTTGAGATCCACGGCGACCTCCTTCGAAAGACCGTACTTGTCGCGGCGAACCGGGAGATGGAAGAGCGAGGGTTCCCGCTGCTGCCTGATCCGGACTTGATCATCCTCCGCCAGCGCCTCAAGGCGAAGCATGCGCAGAGCGACTATCTCCTTCAAGACGCCGCGCGGTCGGTCTTGCAGAAGCAGGACCGGACGCAGCTTTCCCCCGACTACGAACCGTTGCTCTGCCTCGAGCCCCTGCGCCCTCACCTGATCGGCATACCCACGAGCGTCGGCAAGCTCCGCGACCGGATGATCGTCTCCTAGCCAGAGACGAAACGGAGCCTGCGGGACATACGGCACGATCGCCCAAACGATCGCGCCACGCGGGCCGGCGCCAGCCACGTCAAATGAGCGCGCGCTCGAGCGATTCGAGGTCGATCTCGGACTCGTCTGCTCCGCTCTCGCCGAGCTCGTGTGCAGCGAGGGCAACATCGGTGAGCTTCATCTCATACGGCTCATGGCCGGCGAAGATGCGTCGGTAGCGCTCGAGTAGATCGAAATCGTCGGGATGCATGATCACGGCCTTGCGCTTCGTTTCCCCGTACTTGGTAACTACGAGCGTCTCGCCCGGTTGCGGCTCCGGAAATCGGGTCTCGTTGGCGGGTATGTGCTTCGTAGTCGTCACCTGGAAAACCTCCTTGCTCCAGTTATGGACATCTTACACCCAAGTCGGACGGAAAGTACCCAAGCGGTCATAGATGTCCTTGATCCGTCGATATCTCAGCTCAGGCCGGGGTATCGGACCGCAGGCCGCTCCCGGCGCGCACGCCGTGGAACGCTCTCTCGACCAAGCCGGCCTCATGCCCGCTCGGCGCGTAGCCGGCGTAGACCTGGGCTGTCTTCGCATCGATGGCCCATCCACTCCTGGAGCGTCCGCAGCGGCACCCCGGCCGCGGCACAATGGGTGCCGAAGGTGTGGCGAAGGTCGTGGAAGCGCACCGGGTGCTCCTCGTCGGAGATCGTTGGGCCGTCCGTCGCATCGCCGGCGTTGGCGTCGGTGATCGGCTCGCGCTCGATGCGAACTCCTCGCGCTGCACCGGGACCGTCTTGGTGACGTTCTCGGTGACGACGTACTTGCGGAGCCGAACGCGACCGCTCTCGCGGCTGCGGGTGCCGACCGCCAGCTCCTCCTCGGAGCGGGTCATCGCCTCATCGCCTCCCTCGGCGTCCTCATCCTCCTCGGTGTAGGTGTAGTCACCGAAGTCGAGCCCGCAGTGGCGGTGCAGTGCTTGCTCCTCCTCGGAGGAGAGCCCTGGGACGACTCAACCACCGGTCCACCAAGAAATGGGACCCTATTGGGACCTCGACCTTGTGGCCGCAGAACAATTAGAGACGATGAAAGCCGCTGATTTCCAGCGGCTTTCGTGAAATAGCGGGGACCCGATTCGTTTCTCGCTACGACGCGCGAATCATCGAGCGCCGGCGCTTGCCGGCCCGATCCTGAGCGATTGCCGCGCAGCTAACCCTCGATCTGGAATGTGACCGCCGCATGCGACTCGGGCGGGGTTTCGGACTGGCCGATGGCCTCCGCACTGATCTCAACGCCGACGGAATCACCGGGGCCCGCTGTGCTTGAGCTTCACCTTGAGCGTCTTCGCCTTGGTGTTGCCGGCGCTGTCGACGAGCTTGCCGCGGAGCTTTGCCTTCGCCCGATTGCCCCCGCGCAGGGCCATGGCGATCTTGCGCCCCTGCCTCTTGCCGACCGGCTTCAGCTTCAGCTGCTTGTGCTGGCCCGCGGCCAGGCTCCTCTTCTTCGCGGCAAGCTTGTATGAGTGGCCGGCGACCTTGACCTTGCCCCTCACGGTCGCTCTCACGTCCTCGTTCGCCTTGGCCCTGACCTTGACGACGACCTTACCTCGCTTCTGCCCCTGAACACGCTTTGCGCTGAGGTTCGCCTTGACCCGGCCGTCGCCCGGCGTCTGATCGTCGCTGATCCTCACCTTCTCGGTGGCGCTGCCCTCCGGCGCTCCGTTGCAGTAAACGGCGTTGCCGACCGACGCCACATCACCGCTGAACACGGCTCCAGGAGCGCAGTCGTTGCGGACGGTGAGCTTGACCTCGTAGGAGCCCGCGTCGGCGTAGACGTGCCTGACGCTGGAACCTCCGTCCGCCAAGCTCGTGCCGTCGCCGAAGTCCCAGTCGAATCGGGTGGCCGAGCCACCGCGGACAACGGTTTTCCCCGCGTCGAAGCCGGTCTGCTTGCCCGCCTTGCCGACGTCGGCGGCCAACGCGACTTCCGGAGTCTGGGTCGGGGTGGCGGCCGTGGCGAGGTAGCCGGGGAGGGACCCGCCGGTCGAGAACGGTGAGCCGCTCAGCGCCGTCAGTCCGCCGTCGGCGGCGACGTCGAAGCCCGCGAGCCCGCCGGGCGTGGAGAGCAGCGACGCGTAGAGCTGAGCCCCGTCGGCGCCGAGCGCGATCCCGTGTGGCTCGGCGCTTACCGCGACCGGCGTGCCGGCGATCGAGGACAGATCGCCGGTTGTCTGGTCGATCGCGAAGCCCTCGACGGCATTACCGGTTGAGGCCGCCACGTAGACGCTCTCGCCGTCGGGGCTCACCGCCGGTACCTGCGGCCCGGACGCGCCGGTCGCAGCGTACCGTCGTGGCCAGCGACGGCGCGCCGGTGGTCTCGTTGAGCCTGAACGGGCTGCAACCCGAGCGCCGTGTCGGCAACGAACATAAGAGCCCGTACGCGAACTCACGCAGGCGATACCGACTCGAGTCCACCTCTGCAACCGCTCAACCGATCACGCGCCTTTCCACAGCCAGGCTAGACGAGATTCACGGGTTGCGTAGCCCAGTTCCGGGCAGCTACCGCCCATCCCTCCGGATATCGACAAGGGCCGCTCCGGCTAGGGGGCAGCGCACAGCACCTCCGCGCGCACGCCCGTGTCCGCGGTCGCGGCGGCGTCGTTGGAGACGCTCACCGACCAGCCGGTCGTGGCCGCCGGCCCGTCGTTGTAGACGCGGGAGTGGGTCGCGTCCCCGAGCGCGAAGTAACCGCCGCCGACTGCGACCTCGCCGGCCTCGCAGCTCGCCGTGTCGGATGTGAAGTGGCCCGCACCGACCATGGCCGACCCGGGGCCGAAGCGCAGCGTCACGTTCGTGGCCCCCGGGTCCCCCTGCTCGCCCTTCGGCCCGGGCGTGAGCTCGATCTTCTCTATCGAGCTTGCTCGCCTGGTTCTTGGAGATCTTTCGGACCTGCTTCTTCTCGTTCTGGTCGAGCTTTCTTACCGCTACTCCTGCGACCGCGCCGCCACAGACTGCCGCGACCAACGCAACCACAGCCACGACGAACGCCGGCGAGGGCTTCGCTCGCTTGATCCTCCCCATTGGGTACTCCTCCCCGAGTCGGTTGGAGCGAGCCTATATCGGACGACTGGCAGGAGCTATCAAGAAGCCGGCCGTCAGAACCAGCGCTCAGCTGACGACCGAGATCGTTAGCCGCGATCGTTTGGAGGACCAATGACTGAACCCCTCGTCAGGAACGGCTAGGGTGAGTGGGGATCAGATTCGATGGACACTCCGACAGATAGCGACGGCGAGTCGCCTCACAAGCCCAGCGGGCCGATCGACGTCCGCGTGTTCACGATCCCCGGCTCGCACGCCGGAATCGCGGTGCTCCTGGAGCTCGAGCACAAGGGCATCCCCTACAAGCGCACCGACCTGCTCCCGGTGGTCTCGTGGGGCGTGCTCAAGGCCCTGCGATTCCCAAGAACGACCGTGCCGGCGGCCAAGATCGACGGATGAAAGGGTCCAGGGCTCGCGCGAGATAACCCGCGAGCTGGAGCGCATCAAGCCGGAGCCGCCGCTCTTCCCCGCCGACCCGGACCGCAGGGCCGCGGTCGAGGAGGCCGAGCGCTACGGCGACGAGGACCTCCAGCAGCGGATCCGCGAGATCCTCCTGTGGTCGCTGCGTAAGGACGGCGCGCCGCTCCGCAGCTTCCTGGAGGGGGCGAGGATCGGCCTCCCGCACGGCCTCGCCGTGAAGACGGCCGGCCCGTTCGTGGCCATCGACGCTCGCGCCCGCGAGGCAACCGACGACAACGTTCGCCGCGACCATCTCGATCTTGCCGGAAATCCTTCAGCGGATCGACGACTGGATCGCCGAGGGAGTGCTCGGGGGCGAGGAGCTGAACGCCGCCGACTTCCAGATCGCCCCCAGCGTGCGGCTGGCGATGGGCTTCGACGACCTCCGCCCGGCGATCGAGAACCGCCCGGCGGGCGCATTGGCCGTCCGGGTCGCCCCGGACTACCCGGGCAGGATCCCGCCGGTGCTGCCCGCGGCGCTGGCTCGAGCCGCTCCGCGCCGCCGCCTGATCACATGGCCGGGCTGGAGCCCGGAGCCGGCTGGTGCTTGCGTCTGCGTTTCGGGCCCTGATGCTGAACGGATTTTCCGAGGAGGGGAGCGCACCCCCCACGATCCGCGGACCCCGCATGAGCAAGCGGTTATAGCGAGAACCGATACCCGACAGGATTCGCTTCTCGCTGCGACTCACGGATAGTCAAGCGCCGGCGCTTCGCGACCTGATTCCGACCTATCCTGTCCGTCGGGTTCGGGCGCGGCGCGCCACGGGTCGGCCGCTGCAGCCGGGATCAGGATCCCGGCGATGGGCGATCAGGAGCCATACCCGTTGCCCGAAGATCCGACGCTCGCCGACGCGGCACGGGCGATCCGCGACGCTGGGCACTGGGGATGGATCGTCGACGACCGCTGGAGGATTATCTGAGCCAGTGACGGCCTGCGCCTGTCGTTTGGAGCTCTCGTCGAGCTCGCATCGTTCCCGATGGGCGCCTACGTCTTTGGACCCGAATGGCTCCAGGCGAGCAAGGGATGGCGGATGGGGGCGAACAGCATCGAGATCAATCGCTTCTTCTTCCGCGCCGCCGGCGGGCTGATGCTCGCCGATACCCCCGGCGGGCGCGACGAGCTGCGGGAGCTCGTCGACCCGACAATGCGCGACATCGTCGACGAACTCGACCCCGGCCGCAGGCACGATGCTGTCCTTCACCACGAAGGGTTTCGGGATCGCCGCCACGGGGGACATCCCGGCGATCGCCTTCCGTAGCCGCGACGCCGACGGCAGGCTCGCCGGCACGGCGCTGATCACAAAGCCCGCCGCCGACATGGCGATGCTCGCCGCGATGACCTTCACCGCCGACCTCGGGCACGTCGAGCGAATGGGCCGGGTCGCGAAGGCCGGCCGGCGGCCCGCGGCGATCCTCTTCGCCGATCTGGAAGGGTCCTCGCCGCTCGCCCGGCGCCTTTCGACGGCGAGCTACTTCACGCTCGGGCGCCGCTCCATTCGGCACTCTCCGCCGCCTCGCACAGCGTCGACTGCAGGCGCTCTGAGCCAGTAACGACGCCACCAGGCGGGCGACCCGCCGAGCCGCTTGGGTACGGATCACGGGTCGGTGATCACATCGAGTATCGAGCACATCGGACTCGACGTCACGCTTGGGGCTCGTTGCAATGCGCACACGCGCCGACTAGGTTGGCTAAGGCAAACAGGCAGAGCGACTGCCGGTGTCCTTCGCTGGTCCTCTGCCGTGAGGGAGGAGGAACGAATGTCCCGAATGAGGCATAAAAGGCCATCGCCGACGGTTCTAATCGCTGTTCTGCTGCTCGTAGCGGCCGCAGCTGGCACCGCGCTCGCCGAGTCGGGCCCGAGCGCCGACAAATCATCGGCCAACAAGACCGCTAAGAAAGCGCTCAAGAAGGCCAAGCAGGCAAACCGCAATGCCAAGCAGGCGCAGAAGAGCGCAAATCAGGCGCAGTCAGACGCCGATGATGCTCAGGCAACCGCCGATCAGGCTTCCCCACTAACGGCAGTGGTCGCAGCTGACGGAGCGGTCCTTCGCGGCGATGGCGTCACCTCGACGAACGCGAAGCTCGGCGGCAGTGGCCTGTACACGGTCGAATTCGATCGCAATCTCGGCGACTGCGTTTGGGTTGGGCAGATTGGCAGCGGCGACGCCACGGCGACTATCTACGGGGAGATGAGTACCTTCCTGGCTAGCGGAAGCCCGAACGGCATCTTCGTGCAGACCGCCAGCTCGGCTGGCATCCTGGCGGATCGACCGTTCCAGTTGATCGTGCATTGCTAGGGCTGAGCGCCAACTTCGAGCCCAGCCGGGGGCGACGCCACGCGGGTCGCCCCCGGCTCAACTAGCCACGCGCGGGAAGCTCACCCAGGCAAGAGGCTTAGGGTCGCCGCCATGGAGGATGCGGCGGGAGGAGGTGACGTATGAAGGTCGGATGGTCAACCGCTGCTGCGCTCGCGGCGACGCTGCTGGTATCGGCGTGCGGCACTGACGAGGGGGATAGCAGCAATGGCGACTCGCTCGCTGTCGGAGACTGCGCCACCGTGGTCGATCCAACCTCGGCGACGCCCGACCTACAGAAGGCCGACTGCGAGGAGAGCTCGGCCGAGTACCGGCATCACCGCAGTCGGAGCGACCGCCGACGATCTCGGCACCTGTGACTTCTCAATCCAGCTCACGGATCAGGCCTATTGCCTGGGCGAGGTCGGTTCCACGGTCGACCCCGTGGCTGAGGCCGAGAGCCAGCTCGACTACTCCACGCTGGAGCCCGGCGATTGCACGGACGCCACCGTCGAGGACTCCGAGCCGACCCGCGTGATCCCCTGCGATGAGCCCGACGCAACGAGCGAGGTCCTAGGCAACGCCGAGGACCCATCAGATTGCGAGGGCAACGTTGCGGCTCAGCGCGACGGCGTTATCGTCTGCATGCAGTCACGCTAGCCCGCGCGAGGCGTTTGCCGCGCCGAAGTCCTCCAACGTCCCATACCGACGGATCCGGCGCCGCTCCATGGCCGAGATACCCCATGATCAGCGCCAAACCGCAAGACTCGTACCTCGCGGCCAAGGGCAACCCATCGGCTCCTATCCCTTGCGGATGACCCTGAACTTGAACTTGGCCGGCTTGCCGACGTTGCCGGCCCGATCGGTCGCCCTGATCGAGATCGTGTGCTTCTTGCCCCTGCCGCCCTTCGACTTCGCCTTGACCTTGTAGGGGGATGCGCAGAGCTTGAACTTCGCCTTGTTCCGCTTGCACTTGAACTTTGCGCCCTTCTCGGACTTGAACGAAACCTTGAATTTGACCTTCTTCTTCTTAGTCTTGATCTTGCTCTTCGGCTTCTTGGTGATCTTGGTCTTCGGAGCGGTGAGGTCGGCGACCTTGACAGTCCTCGTCTTCGCCGCGACCGCCGAGCCGTTGCAGGAGGCGGTCTGGCCGGTGTAGACGGCGGTCGGTCGAGCAACCCTCGTTGTCGGTCAACGTGATGGTGACGTCGTAGTTGCCCTTCGCCGAGTAGGTATGGGTAGGGGTCGGCCCGCCGTCGGGGCGGATGTCGCCGTCGCCAAAGTCCCAGTCGTAGGCGACGACGGTGCCGTCGGGGTCGGTCGAGGCGGAGGCGTCGAAGCGGACCCTCGTTCCGGGCTCCGCCGGGTTCGGTGATCTGGTGAACGAGGCGCGCGGGGGCTGGTTGGGGGTGATTGCTACCGATTGGAATTGCGGGTTGGATCCGCCGGTCGGGAACGGCGAGCCGGTGACGCCAGTCAGACCGCCGTTGGCGGCGATTTCGTAGGCGTAAACGTTGCTGGTGGTGTCGGTGGAGACGTAGAGATGCTTGCCGTCGGGGCTGGCAGCGAGAGCGATCGGACTGGTCCCTTCCCCGGCTGGGAAGGCACCGTTGATTTGCGTCAGGGTGCCGCTGCTGGCGATTTCGTGGGCGGTGACGTAGTCCGAGTCAGCGTTGGCGACGTAAAGGCGCTTGCCGTCGGAAGTGATGGCGATTCCATATGGATCGGACCCGGCATGGAACGGCGCCCCGCTGACAGGGGCAAGAGTGCCGTTGGCAGCGACGTCGTAGGCGTAGATGTCGTTGGAAATATGGTTGGTGACGAAGAGGTGCTTGCCGTCGGGGGTGACCGCGATTCCATTCGGTCCGTCCCCTTCGCCGGTCGGGAAGGGCGAGCCCGTGACCTCGTTCAGGTTGCCGTTGGCGACGACGTCGTAGGCGGAGACTTCGTCGGACTGGTCATTGGCGACAAAGACGTTCTTTCCGTCTGGACTGACGGCAACTCCCGTCGGGCTGTTCCCGGCCGCGAACGGCGAGCCCGTGACCTCGGTCAGTGTGCCGTTGGCGGCGATCTCGTAGGCGGAGACGTTGTCGGAGCCGAAGTTCGAGACATAGAGGTGCTTGCCGTCGGGGCTGGCGGCAACTCCCGCGGACTGGCTCCCTGCCGCAAACGGCGAGCCGGTCACCGCGGTCAGGCTGCTGTTGGCGGCGATCTCGTAGGCGGAGACGCCCTCGGAGCCGAAGTTCGAGACATAGAGGTGCTTGCCGTCGGGGGTGACGGCAACTCCATTCGGATCGCTCCCGGTCGCAAACGGGGAACTACCCAGCGCCGAGAGCGAACCGGTTCCCGAGATGTCGAAGGCGGACAGATCGTCGGAGTTGCGGTTGGAGACGTAGACGTTGCGCTTTGCATCGGCTGTGGCGGGCAACGCCAGAGCGGCGAGGGTCAGGATCCCGAGCAGCATGAACGATGCGGTACTGAAGCTGGGTTCAGGCGAACTCGACGGACGGACGGACATGCCTTCTGCCTTTCACTCGGTTCGCATCCAGCCTAGGCGAAAGTGCAACGAGGCGCTATGGGTATCGCCCACCTCGCTCAGGTTTCGAATCAGCGCTCCAAGCGGGCCCCTCGGATATCCGAGGGGCCCCTACCGAAACTGGCGCACTGGCCGAGATCGCTTGGCCCGATTGTCAGGGAGCCGAAGCCCAGGCGAGCAGATCGATCCGATCGACGACCGGATCACTGTTCGAGGCTGCACAGAAGAGACGGATCTTGTGCGTCCCCGCGGGCTTGACGACCGACCCGTCGATGCTGAGCCCCTGGAAGCCGAATGCACCGTTTCCGGCATCGCTGAACGCCCGCTGGCTGATGTCGTTGGCTGAATCGCTTGGATCGCCACCGCCGTTCAGCCAACAGATCACAACGTCATTCGCATCGTTGCCGATCACCATGGAGGCGCTTGCGAGCAACCGCGTCTCGGTGGTCGTGGTCAGCTCGACCTCGGCCACCTTCGCCCCGGTCGCGTCGACGGCGCCGAAACTCAGCACTGAGTCGTGGCCTGAGACGTTCTGAGCCTGAGCGACTGCAGCATCCGAGGCGGCATCCTTGGCGGTCCGGTTCGCCTGCTTCGCCTTGCTCTTGGCCTGCTTGCTCAACTTGAGCGCCTTCTTAGCGACCTTCACCGGATTCGGACCGCCGATCGCCGGTGAGACGATCGAAAGCGTGAAGATCAGCGCAAGACCCGCTAGCGCGTAGCGAGCGCCGCGCGATTGATGTAGTGCGGCCATCTTTCCTCCCTTGGATGGATCCCGAACGGCAGATGCAGCACGGGGAACAACCCTAGCGGCGTCGCCTGGGTGCGGCCACCGCTGTCGCCTAGACCGGGCCCGGGTAGGGCGCGGGCGATAGCCTGATCAGGCTATGCGGCTCAGCTACGAGCGCTACTTCCTGATCCTCGGCATCCTCATCGCGGTTGGGCTGCTCGTGTCGTTCGAGGTCGCCGCGATCCTCGGAGTTCTCACCGTGATCTTCGCCAGCGCCTGGCTCCGCAGGCGGTCGACCACGCAGTGTCCGCATTGTGGAGCCGATATGCCCAGCTCAGCGGCGGTCTGTGAACGCTGCGGCGGCGAGCTCAGATGAGCGGCTTCAGCGAAGCGTGCGAGCAGGTCCTGGAGCAGATCGAAGCGGAGCTGGCCGTCGGCTCGGAGGAGGCCACCGTGATGCGGGTGAGCGATCCTCTCCGTCTCCAGGAGGCCCGAGGCCGTTGCCCAATGCGCCGAGCGGTTCGCGGATTATGAAGTTGCTCCGCCGTCGCACGGAAAGGGCATCGGGCATGCGGCCGGGCCTGCGGTCATCCCGCCGCTCGGCAAGCTGGTCGGAGGGAAGAACGTCGCGCGCCTCGACGACGCTGGGCGCCGCGAGCTGCGCCGAGCTGTGGCTACTTCGCTGGCTTGGGGCTATATGGGGCTGGCGAGCCAGGCAAGGGTCAGCTGGCACGGCCGGGCCGTCGAGCCGCGCCTCGACCCGGACCTCGGTGAGGTTTGGAACCAATGGATCCCGCGCCTCGCGACCGGGCTGGATGATGTGGAGATACCCGGTGGGATCTCCGAGGATCGGATCATGCGGAGCGGCCGGGAACGGAGCCGAGACCAGCTCACAGCGAAACTGCGCGAGATCGACCTCCTCCCCGGCCGACTGAAGCGGCTCCGGCTGCGCCTCGTCGCGGAGAAGTACTTCGATGCGGGGGTGCTCCTGAGGGCAATCCAGGGTTCCAGTTCCCTGGACCCGGTCCCTGGGTTCAGCAGCAACCTGGTCGAGCGTTACTGGCCACTTCAAGGAGGAGCCCCGCAGGCATAGCAGACGGCCCGCGCGACTTGGCATTTGAGGCTTCGACAAGCAACCTTCGCCCCATGAATAAGCGGTCGTAGCGAGAACCGATACCCGACCCGATTCGTCTCTCGCTGCGACGCTCGGATCATCGAGCGGATGAGTCTCTCCACGACGTGAGGAGATCCGAGGGCAAGGTGGCGCGAGTGCTAACCGAGGGTGGTATTCATCTTCGCGATGAAACGGGGCATACGACCAGTGCCCGCGGCTGTCATGCGTGCGCTAGCTCGCCGCCGCCAGCTCCTCGGCGAGCCGCTTCGCGTAGCCGCTGGCGCCGATCTCAACGAACTGTCGGTGCGCCTCCTGAAGCTCGCGCAGCCGCCCCTCCTCGTCGCCGAGCCGGGCGGCGAGCTCGGCACGGATGGCGTGGACGTGAGGTTCGTAGGCCCTGGCGCCTGTGCGCTGAACGACGCCGAGAGCGCGATCAAGTTCTCCCTGGACCTCCCTCGTCTCAGGTGCGTCGTCGGAGCCGACCAGTACGCGGGCCCGCGCGAGCCTGCCCCTGAGCTCGCCCTCGGCGTGGCCCTGCGCCCGGGCGATCTTGACTCCGTCCTGCGCGGCCTCACTCGCCTGCGCGATTTCACCGAGGCCCAGGCGGGACTCGGCGATCAACGCCAACCGCCAGGCCTCGCCCTCCACCGCGGTCCTGTGTTCGCGCGAGGTCTTTCGGCAGCGCTCGAGCACCTCGATCGCCTCTTGCCAGTGGCCTTGCATCGACTCCGCCTGACCGACGAAGTACCACGCCCACGTGCGCGAGAAGGAGCCGCCGATGCGCTCCGCTATCTCAACCGCTCGCCGGGCGTGGTGGAGCACGGCCTTGGGTTCCCCACTGAGGTGGCCCCGGTAGGCGGAGAACATGTGCGCCCAGCAGACCACCTCGCCGTCGCCGTGGTCAGCGGCGATCTCGCGTCCGCGCGCGATCGCCCGCTCTCCCTCTTCGAGCTGGCCCAAGGACGCAAGAATGAAGCCCTTCCAGGCGTGGCAGCCTGCGTAGGGGCAGACGAGAGTTATGCCGGCCCCTACGCCCGGATCACCGCCCGCCAGCTCGATCCCCCGCTCGGAGACGGCCAGGGCCTCCCGGTGGGCACCGACGAGATAGAGGATGTACGGGAAGTTGACCAAGGCCACGTAGAGATCTGGGTCGCCGGACTCCGCGGCCAGCGCAAACGACTCACGAATCAATTCCGCTCCCTCGACGAGCTCGCCATCGCCGTATGCCCTGGCGGCTGAGTACTGGCCAAGCAACAACGCCCGCGCGCGCAGATCCCCACTGCTCTCAGCGAGCCGCTCAGCCTCGGCGTAAAGGTCCCCGGCCTCAGCGCCACCGATGCCAAGCCGCCAGCCGAAGCCGAGCAGGAAGATCCGCGCGGTGAGGCCGAGCGCCATCGTCTCTTCAGACTCGTGGAGGCCATCGGCTAGCTCCCGCACCCGCCGCCAGTGCTCCACGGCCACGGCGGGATCGCCGGTACCCGCCCAGGCGGCGGCGCGGGCGTGCCAACGGGCGGCCTCGAGCTCCTCTCCGGCGGCCCCCCAGTGGCTTGCGACCAGGGCGGCGAGCTCGTCTCCACGCTCAGACTGCTGGGCGGCGATCGCCTCGGCCGCCTTCGCGTGCAGCTCGCGGCGGCGGGGGGAAAGCTGCGAGCGATAGGCGACCTGGCGGGTGAGCTGGTGCTTGAAGGCGTAGCTCTCGGCGGGGGAAATCTCCCTGAGGTGGACGAACTCGGCGGCCAAGAGCTGGCGCAGAGCGTCAGCGAGCTCGCCGGGGTCGACTTCCGCCACCCGCGCGAGCACCGGGGCGGAGAACTCGCGGCCGAGCACCGCCGCCGCCTGAAGCACCGCCTTCTCGCGCCCCGCGAGCCGGTCGATCCGCGCGGCGAGGGTCGCCTGCACGCTGGCGGGGACAGTCTCGGGGTCGACCTCGCGAGTGAGGCTGCGCTCTCCGCGCTCGCCGAGCAGGGCTCCCTGCTCGACGAGGTCTTGGACGATCTCCTCGATGAAGAACGGGTTGCCGCCACTGCGCTCCGCGATCAGCTCGAGGAGCCCCTCGAGCGCGGGGTCGGTGCCGATCAGATCGGCCAGCAGGCTCTCGGTGTGCTCACCACGAAGCGGGGCGAGCGCGAGCTGTCGGTAGTAGGAGTGCGAGGTCCACTCGGCGTGGTATTCGGGTCGGAAGTTAACGACTAGAAGGCTTGGGGTCCCCTGGACCGCCTCGATGTGGTTGGTGAGGAAGACCGCGCTGGCGGGATCGAGCCAGTGCAGGTCCTCGAAGACCAAAAGGCCGGGCTCGCGGGCGCTCTGGGCGCGGGCGAGCTGGCGCAAGAGCGCCATCAGCCGTCGCTGCCGAGCCTCGGGGTCCATGCGCTCGACCGGGCGCTCGGGGTCGGCGACGGCGAGGAAGTCGAAGAGCAAGGGAAGCTCATCTGCAAGGGCGGGGTCGAGCCCGAGCAACCCCGCCTCGATCTTGCCGCGCGCCGCCTGCTCGGCATCACGCTCATCGATCTCGAAGAAGTCGCGGAGCAGAGCCAGCACCGGCATCAGTGGCACCGAGCGGGCGTGGGCCTGCCCGGAAACGTGATAGACGGGCATCCCGCGCTCACGACAACACTCGGCGAACTCTTGGCAGAGGCGGCTCTTTCCGACCCCGGGCTCGCCGACGATTCCGACCACCTGACCGGAGCCGGCGTGGGCCTGCTCGCGGGCCTCCTCGAGCGCCCGCAGTTCGGCCCCGCGGCCGACGAAGCGCGAGAGCTCGCGCTGGCCGGGAACGGCTTGTCCCTGGCCAGCGGTGGCCACCCCGGCGAGCTCGTAGAGCTCGAGCGCGCCGCCGGCACCCTTCGGCTCGAAGGAGCCGAGCTCGCGCAGCTCGAACTGGTCGGCGAGGAGTTTCGCGGTGTGCTCGGTCAGGCAGACCGTACCGGGCCCTGCGAGCTGTTCTGCGCGCTGGGCGAGGCCGACCGTGTGGCCGACCGCGGTGTATTCCAGGTCGGCCTGATCGCCGATCGCCCCGACCACGACCTCGCCGGAGTTGAGCCCGATCCGGAGCTCGAGCTCAAGGCCCTCAGCCTCACGCAGCTCGTTCGCGTAAGCAGCGAAGGCTTCCTTTAGCTGCAGGGCCGCACGGCAGGCGCGGGCCGCGTGGTCCTCGTGGGCGATCGGAGCTCCGAACAGCGCCATCGCCCCGTCACCGGTGAACTTGTCGATCGTGCCCTCGTAGGCGTGGACGGCGTCGCAGGCGAGTCCGAAGAGCTTCTCCATCGTCTCCCGGAGGGGCTCGGGGTCGGTCTCGGAAGCGAGCTTGAGTGAGCCGACCAGATCACAGAACAGCACCGTGACCTGCTTGCGCTCGCCCTCCAGCGCTGAGGCGGAGGCGCGAGCCTTGGCGGCGAGGTGTTCAGGCGTCCGGTGTCGGGAGGCGGGCGAAGCGGGGGTTGAGGGTGGTGGGCGGCTTGAGGCTTCGCTCAGCTCCTGGCCGCAGCCGTTACAGAAGCGCTGGCCGACAGGATATTCACGGCCGCAGGAGGAGCAGGCGCGGGTGAGCTCGGCGCCGCAGGCGCCGCAGAAGCGGCCGTCGCGCGGGTTCGGGTGACCGCAGTCCGGGCAGCCAATCGTCTGCCCCGTAGCTTGTGTCATCGGTAACGATTATTGCGCGGCAGGGCCGCAGTTTGAAGGGGCTTTGAGGAGCCGGGTGGCCAGAGCCGGTACCTGGCGGGCCCACTCGCGGATCGTGAACTCCCGCGCCTGCGCGCATCCGTAGCGACGATCCGATCTGAGGCTCTCCGAGCCCGTCCCGTGGATTGGGAGCTATTCGCGACGTGCGGGATGCCTGCATGGACTTCCGATCCAGCGGGATACCTCCCGTCAACCCGCATGAACAAGCGGTGGTACCGAGAACCGATAGGTGACCCGATTCGTTTCTCGCTACGACGCGCGGATCGTTGAGCGCGCATCATTGGAATGACCGTCCAGCCCCCAACCGAGGAGTTGGGAACGTCGATCCGTCCCGGAGCGTCCCATGCGTCCCTCCTGTCCCGGGTCGCGAACTCCCTGGACGGACAGGACGGATCAGTCGGTACCACGGCGGTACCTGATCCGCATGCCGGTACGGTGGTTCGGTGGAGCGACCACTTACCCATTACGCGCGCAGCGGCGAGCTGGCCATCGCCTACCAGGTTCACGGCTCGGGCGATAAGGATCTGCTGTTCAATCACGGAACGGCGTCGAACATCGAAACGGCATGGCAGCTGCCGGAAGCGGTGCGACTGTTCGAGCGCCTTGGCCGCTTCGCCCGGGTAATCCGCTACGACCGCCGCGACACCGGCCTCTCGGACCCAATCAGAGATGACCTGACGCTCGAGGCTCACGCCGACGACGCGCTGGCAGTAATGGAAGCGACCGGGGCGCGGCTGCCCGTCCTGGTGGGGAGCGTCGATGGTGCGCGGTCGCTTGCGTTGCTGGCCGCCACGCGGCCAGAGCGCGTCGGAGGCCTGATCGCGCTTGCGCCGACCGTGCGCGGCGCGGCGGCGGCTTCAGGCAGGTTCGCAACAATGGCATCCCAGGCAGTCACAGACTTTGCTGACTACCCCGGCCGCCTGGTCGAAGCCTACGCGCCGAGCCTGGCGAAGGATCCAGCGAGGTGCGACCAAGTCTCGCGATACTTCCAGACGTTCGTCTCTCCACGCCAGGCTGCGCGGCTGTTGCGTATGTCGATGAGCAGCGACATCAGCGACGCGCTTCCGCTGGTCCAGGCGCCGACGCTTGCGATACACGCGCGTGACTCGGTGATGACGAGCATCGACGAAACGCGCGAGTTCGCCGGGATGATCTCAGGGGCCGTGGTTCGGGAGATCCCCGGTGATGCCGCCTTCATGTACGCGCTCGACGTTGACCTGCTTGCGGACATCATCGAGGAGTTCGCTACCGGGACACGACCGGCACCCCTCACCGATCGGGTCCTGGCGACGGTCCTGTTCACCGACCTGGTCGATTCCACGAAGCGCGCCGTGGGCGCCGGCGACCGTGCCTGGGCGGAGACCCTCGACCGTCATCTCACCGCCACGCGCGTCGCCGTCGCGACCCACGGCGGCGAAACCATCAAGACGACCGGCGACGGCGTGCTCGCCCTGTTCACAGGCCCCGCGCAGGGCGTGAGATGCGCCGAGCAGGTGATCGCCGACTCAGAGGGCCTCGGGCTCGATGTTCGGACCGGTGTGCACACTGGCGAAGTCGAGCGCACTCGGGATGACGTGGCTGGATGTGGCCGTCCACCTCGCTGCACGCATCATGAGCCTTGCCGACGCCGGTGAGATCCTCGTCTCACGCACAGTCCGCGATCTGGTCGTCGGCAGCGAGCTGACGTTTGCCGACCGCGGCGAGCACGATCTCAAGGGCATCCCCGACCGCTGGGACCTCTACGCGGCCGCTTGAACAGCGCGGATCGCGACGCAGAGCGCCCATGCTCCTGATCGGGGCGACCCGATTCGTTTCTGGCTACCACCCACGGTTTCCGGCTACCACCCACGGATCGTAGAGCGAGCCCGCCTCGCGGTCTAACGCACCGGCCCCAAAGCTTCCCGCTTCATCTCGGCGTCAGATGAGACGCGCCGACAGGGATTCGATCCTGTGTGCGTGGATCGACGCTTCGGAGATACGAGCTCTCGGAGCGTTGGTCCGGCTCCCGGGAGGGCCGTTACGTCCCGGCCGTGACTCCCATGCACTGCATGAACCCGTCGTCGCCGCCTGAGATCACGTTCGCGAAGCAGTGCAGACTCATCATCCGGCCCAGGCTGCCCTTGTTCTCACTCAGCAGGAGATCGGCTCCGAGAAGGCCGCCTTGCTTCTTGCTGGAGCCAGGAACCAGGGGACTGGCGCTGCTGCCGACATCGGCGATGTAGAACGAGGACCCGCCGGCCGGATTGGTGTTGACGATCCTAATCTCGAAAATCGAGTCGCCCGCACCTGTGTCGTGGGTACGGACCTCCACGCCCGTGCCCGGCCACTCGAAAAGCAGTGCTTCGTCCGCATCGCTTGGCGCACGGCCGTAGAGCATGCGATCGCTCGCGAGCACCTTCGACGGGTCAAACCCCTCAAGGCTCAACGCCGAGTCGGCGGCGGCTGCGTGGGGAACTGTCCCGAGCGAGGACTCGTCTATGTCCCGGCCGGTGAGGTTGTCGTCCTTGACATCGCGGGACTTGACGCCGCTGTTGTCCTTGATGTCCTTCGACTTGATTCCATCGTCGCGGATCTGCTTCGACTTGACGGCGCCGGCCTTGATGCCGTTGGAGCCGACCTTGTCGGCGGCATAGACGGTGCCGCTCAATGCGACAAACAGCGCCAAGTAGCCGACGACGTTGCTGCGTACGTGGTCGCTGACCCTCAATGACACGACTGCCTCCCGTTTTCGCCCCTGCGGTTGAGCCTACTGCCGCGTGTCGGCAGGCGCAACCAGGACCCCATTGTGCAGCCCTTCACGGGACAGCGATCTAGATGGCCGACTTGTTCTCGCGACCGCCGCCCCTGTCGGGCAGGATCGTCCACGGGACGGAGCCCGCGCGAACCGTCGCTCAGCGAGAGCGGCGGCAGCCGGCGCCTCAGGCCTGGGTCCTCGCAGGCGGTACCGGCGTCAGCCCGTGGCGGCCCATCACCTCCGCCAACGCGGCAAGGTCGGGCGGACCGCCCGCGGAGGCGGCCAGAACCTCGCCGACCTCGTGGAAGTAGGCGGGTCCGAAGACGCCGGGGCTGGCGATCGCGAGAAACGTCGCATCGACGCTGCCGCGGTTCTCGAAGCCGTGGATCGCGCCGCGCGGCACGCAGACCGCGTCGCCGACCCCGATCTCGACGGACTCGCCGTCGATCGTCCAGCTCGTGACGCCCTCGAGCCCGTAGATCGTCTCCTCGAACGCGTCGTGGCTGTGCGGCGCCGGCATCCTCGAGTTCGCCGGGACGTAGCACTCGAAGACGCTGACGCTGCCGTTGGAGTCGGCGTCCTCGACGAGGAAGCGGACGCCGAGCTGGCCGACGGTGATGGTCTCTGTGGTGGCCTGGTTCATTGCGGTCTCCTTCTTCTGCGGTCGGAGTTCGATAAAGTCGCTTGACGACTATAGGCGATCCCCAGAACCTTTGTCAAGTCACTTGATTCATCCCAGAACCAGCCGAGCCGCTCTGGCCCACCGCTGATCGGCGCCCTGCTGCGTGTGCCCTGGGAGATCGTGCACGAGCGGATGCTCGCCGGTCTGCACGAGCGCGGATACGAGCGATCTGGTCGCCGCGCATCTGAACGTTCTGCAGTACCCGGGGCCCGAGAACACGCGCCCGTCGGATCTCGCCGCCCGCATCGGCATGAGCCGAGCAGGCCCTCAACTACCTGCTCGGGCAGATGGAGCGGCTTGGGTACCTGACTCGCGACGAGGACGACGCCGACCAGCGCTTCAAGCGCATTCACCTCACGCCACGCGGACGCGCGGCGAGCATCGCCATGCGCGAGATCGTCCTCGAGCTCGAGGCCGAGTGGGCGCAGAGCCTCGGACCGCGGAGATTCGCTGAGCTGCGTGAGCTTCTGGCGGAGCTGAACGCGGCGACGTCCGACGGCAGGCGGAACGCAACCGCCGACTAGCGGTGAGGTCATCTACTTGCGAAAGGTGGAGGACTATCCAGATCCCTCCATCCCTCCAGACACACCCGAGAATCCGCGTGAACAAGCAGTCGTAGCGAGAACCGATACCGACAGGCCGTCGGCGACGGCGACGCCGCCGCTCGCCTCTACGACCCGCTCCTTCCGTGGGACGGCCAGATCCTCCCCCAGGGTGGTCGTTCTACCCGGCCAGTGCCGCCTATACACTCGGCCTGCTCGCCGAAACGATGGGTGAGCGCGACCGCGCACTCGGCCATTACAGCGACGTGCTCGCCTTCGAGCAAGAGATCGGCGCCAAGATGTTTGCCGTCCGCACCCGCGAGGCGCTGGACCGGGGCGAGTAGGGCGGACCCCAGGCACCGCTCCGGCAAATCGGGGCGACTGGATTTGAACCAGCGACCTTTCGACCCCCAGTCGACGGGTTGGCGGTGTCGATGCGTTCTGGAGCGTCGCCCGCGTCCCATGCGTCCCCGGCGGTGGACTTCCTGGACACATCGGACCCATCAGTCGGTACCACGGCGGTACCGCCGACCTCCCAGGTTCAGAGCGGGGACAACATTCGTTTCTCGGTACGACGCACGGATCGTCGATCGAATCGCAGCCTGAACGGCCGACTCGGCGAACGTCAGCTGCCCGCCCGCGCCCGACGAACTCGCCGTATCGCGTACCCGCTCACGCCCGATCCCCGGAGAAACCCCTCCGCAGCCATCAGGCGTCGGGACCACGATGGGTTCCCAGCCTCATTCGCAGCCACGCCCGTCCCCATTCGAATCAAGCTGGAAGTGGTCGTCACCGACAACCCTCACCGGACCCTGGACGTACTTCGGACCATCACCGCTACCACCCGCGCAGTCGTAGTCGGAGGCGTTGGGATCGAGACATGCTCCGGCGTAGTTGGGATCGCAGCTGCCGCCACCGGAGCCACCGCCGCCGGACGCCTGACCTCCCCCTCCATCCGGGGACGGACTGGACGCAGTGACGCCGTGGTAACCAGCGCAGGGCGAGCCGGTCTCGGTCGTGCAACTCGCAAGGGCATCATCTGAGCGCGCCTGCGGGGTGCTGCCGCCGTACTGCGGCCCGCTGCGGTGCCACTGCCCGCCGTTGATCGACACGCCCCAGACAGGGTGTAGCTCAGTCCAGGCGTGTTGGGTGTCATCCACATAGGCACCAACGAGGGTCACACGATCACCGACGTCGGGTTCGGGTAGGTGTCCGTAGTCCCGGGGCGTGAACTCGACCACTAGACCCCCCTCCTGCTGGCTGAAGTTGTTGGCCATCAGCATCGAGCGGAACTGGCGATCGAGCTTTACGTCGAAGTGCAGATCGCCGTCTTCCTCCTCGGAGCGCACCAGCAGCACGGTGCCGGTGATCTTGCGGCAGGGATCGAGGACTTGGAGCCGCTCGGGGTGATAGACGCCCTTCAGAGTCTTGCCGCGATCCGGGCAGCCGAGCGAAGTCACCTGCTGCTGCCTGGGCTTTCGTGCTCGGGCCTGAGCGCGGCGACGCCGGCGTTGTCGCTGGCGGCGCCTGTCTTCTCGCGCCTGCTGTCGCCGGGCCGATGATTTCTTGACTGCGTCGGTCGAGCGGCGGGTAGTTGTTGTCGATGTCGAGCCAGAAGAGCAGCCTGATAGCAAGACAACGAGTGCAAGGAGGAAGGGCGCGCAGGCAAGAGCGAAACGTCTGTCAAGCACGGTTTCCAATTATCACGCTGCCCAAGCCCTGCCTCAAGGGGGTCATGGCGTCCAAACGGCGGGGTCGCGAAGCAAATGCAGCGCGTAGTCGGCATCGCAGATAGCCCGGGAGGTCATAAACGGCGAGGGGCATGAGTAAGCGGTGGCAGCGAGAACCGATACCAGACAGGATTCGAACCTGTGACCTCCGGGTTATGAGCCCGGCTGCATACCCGCCCCGGCCGCGGCGGCGGAGATGCGACCGGAGCCGGCTTCGATCTCGCGCAGCTCACCGGCGAGGGCGGCACCTATCGCGCTCCAGGTGTATCGCCGCTGGGCCTCACTGCGAGCGGCAGCGCCGCGCGCCCGGCGCTCGGCGGGGTCGTTGACGGCCTCGAGCATCGCCTGCCCGAGCGCCCCGACGTCGTCGGGCTCAACCAGCCACCCGCTACGGCCGCTGTCGACGATGTTGGCCGGGCCGCCGCGGGCGACGGCGATCGGCGGTACCCCGCAGGCCATCGCCTCGACCAGGACCTGGCCGAACTGCTCGCGAACCGAGGCGTGAACCATCACATCAGCGGCGTTGAGAAAGTCTGGGAGCGCGGTCTGGGCATGCCAGCCGGCAAGGAAGACATCGTCGAGTCCGAGCCGCGCGATCGTCTCGATCGGATGCTCGCCCTCCCACTCCCCGGGGAAGCCGCCGAGCAGAACGAGGGCCGTGACCGTGCTGAATCGGGGCCGGACGGCGGCGTAGGCTTCGATCAGAAGCGTCAGCCGCTTGACCTCGGTGAAGCGGCCGCTGTAGAGCAATGTCGTCCCTTCGAGGGGCGCCAGATCGGAGCCCGCGTAGCGCACGCTGCCGGGGGTTCTTCCGGGCCGCCAGCCCTGCGGCTCCTCGACCAGGTGCCGCCTCCACGTCGCCCGGCGGTCGCTCGGGCGCGGCGCGAACCTCGGGTCGAATCCGTTCGGGATCAGGATGAACCGCTCAGGGTCGAGGTCGAGCAGGCGGGCGGCACGCTTGCGGCCCTCGGGGCTGTTGACGACTATCCGCGCACAGGCGGCGGCCCACTCGCAGAGGCGTTCGACCCAGCGCTCGGCGTGATGCCAGTCGGGGCGCGGCTCGGCGGCGATCCGCTCGAGCATCAGGAGCTCCGATCCATGAATGTGGCCGAGCACCGGGAGGTCCGGGTAGTTGCGCGCTGCCGCTTCGTTGATCGGCGTCAGGTGGTGCAGATAGAGCATCTCAGCCTGGCCGGCGCCGGCGCCGGCCAGGGCGCGCCCCCAGGCTCCGACCTGGAGTTCGAACGCTTCGTCGTCGAGGCTGGCGAAGACAGGGTCCTCGGCCCCGGGTCGATCCTCGTAGGAGCCATGGATCGGGGCACACCCCGGGCCACCGTCGTAGAGCAGCGGCGCCGCAGACCGGACCGAATCGGTGAAGTCGACGACGGCCAGATCGCGCCCCGCATAGAAGCTGTTTGCGTCGGCGTGAGTGCCGAGGTCGCGGCGCGAGCCGGCGAGAAGCTTGACGTCGACCCGGTGACGCTCCAGCTCCGCGGCGATCGCCCGGCAGGCGTGCGCTGAACCCCCCCGTGGCGAGAAGTAGAACCCCATCAGGAGCGAAATGGGGTTCTTGTACATCGGTGTTGAGGCTAGCGCGGTCGAGCGATCGCCGCGGATGCAGCGTCGAGATCAGCGGCCGGCGAAGGCGATCGCCGTCGAGATCGCACGACCGCCGCGCAGGTTGGCGCCGTGCTCCTCACGGGGAACGTTGGCCAGCTCGCCGGCGACCAGCAGTGAGGCCGAGCCGCCGCCATCGAGGTTGATCGCCTGCCCAGCTCCCAGCTCAACCATCGTCGTCGCCAGTTCGGGGAGCGACATCCCCGCGTCGGTGTCGCCGCGGCCGTCGCAGACGACGGCGATCAAATGGGACGGGGATATCCCGAGCGCAGCGCGCGGATAGCGACCGCGGGTGATGTCGGAGTCGAATTGATGCGCGCCCGCAGAGAAACCCTCGGGATCGGCCCCGCCATCGAGTCGGTTGACGCCGCCGGCGACGAGCATCGGGCCCGCCTGCAACAGGTCGCCGCGCGGCTCGGCCTCGTATTGATCACGCCGACCGCAGCTGATCGCGTCTCCGTCGATGTGAAGGCAGGCGCGAGCGCGGTCCCAGGGGGGGTCGAACGGCTGCGATGGCTGGGCGGCCCCATCGAGGCGCAACTCGCCCAGCGGCGTTCCCTCGGCGCGGATGAAGAAGCCGCCGACGATCGCGTCCTCGACGCCGTTGGCAAGGGACCACTCGGTCAGCGCGACGGGGGGCGCGATGCGGACGAGCTTGGCGCTGAAATCGGAGCGGGCATAGCGGGCGACGTGAACCGTCGTTGCCGCACCGTCGTCGAATTCGACGCGCCGGCGCTGAGGGCCTTCGGCCTCGCTCAGCGGCGCCATCGTGGGGATACTGACAGGCTCGGGGCGTGCGGCGACTGGCAGCCGAGGGTCAGCTGCGCGCGGTCTCGGTGAGCAAATCGTCGAGCGCCGGGTTGTCGATGGCGCCGGCGAGACTGCGCGCGGCGCCGAGCGCTCCGCGGTCGCCGAGCTGCGCGCGATAGGCGTGCGCCCGGACCGTGAACTCGCGCATGCCGGCTCGCGCGGCGAGGGTCTCGAGGCTCTGGGCCGCCTCGCGCGCCTCCGAATCGCCGGTATGAACGGCCAGGCCGGCGCTCGCGTCGAGGACGTAACCGTGCATCCACTGGTACGGGTCGGAGACGCGGTTGACCCGGATCCGGGCATCGGCCAGCCACTCCCGCGCCTTCTCGGAGTCACCAAGCCCGACGTGGAGCAGCCCCGTGGCGCGGGCGGCGGCGGCCTCCCAGCACGGGTCCGCGAGCGAGCAGCTCAGCTTGAAGGCGTGGTCGAGGCGATCCTCGGCCTCCTCGAAGCGTCCCTCGCGAACGGCGATCTCCCCCTCGAGTGCTTCGGGCCAGGGGAGGAACGACTGCCAGCGCTCATCGGTAGCCAGCGCCAGAGAGCGTTCGACCGCCGAAGTCGCCGGCGCAAGCTCGTCGCGGAGGAGGTGCACGCGACCGATCAGCGAGAGCGAGAATGCCGCTTGACGGGCCGCCCCGCTGCGCCGGGCCCCTTCGACCGACTCCGCGAGCAGCTGCAGAGCAGCGTCGTAATGCGCGCGATCGGAGAGCAGCATGCCTCGCAGGGCGAGCACCCCGGCACGCTCGCCGTCTCCCTGCGACAGGCGCAGTGCTCGGGCAAGCCACCGGCCCGCCGAAGCATTGCGACCCGCCTGAACGTCGACGTATCCGAGCTCCCGCAGCGCGGTGACGGCGATCGGGCGCTGGTCGGCGCCCTCGGCGGCTGCGAGCGCCTCGTGCAGGATCGCCGAGCCCTCCTCGTCGCGACCGCGGAGCGCATGGATCAACGCCGTTCCGAGCTCGGCGAGGCAGGCGGCCCGCAGCGCGGGATCCTTGCTGATGGCCGCCTCTGAGCAGGCCAGGCGCAGACACTCGATTCCCGGCTCCACCGCCCCGGCATCGATCGCGACGCGACCCGCTTTGAGCTGGTCGCGGGCCAGTTGCGGGTCGCCGACGGCCCCGCGCTCGGGACCGTCGTCACCGCGAGCCGCCAGGGCGAGCTCCGGACCCGGCTCGAGGCCGAGCTCTCGCCGCAGCAGCGCCGCGCAGGCGCTGAGCTGGGCTTCGGCGGCGGACGGGACCGTCGCTGCTGAGCAGGCAGCGGAGCAGCACCTCCTGGCAGGCCTGATCGAGTGGGTCGATCGCGACGGCACGACGGGCCAGCGAAGTCGCGTCGACATGCTCGCCCGATGCCCGCAAAGCAAGCGCCGCCTCCCGCAGGGAGGCCTGGCAGGCCCCACCTGAGGTAGGCCCGTTGCACCGAGAGCCAAGTCTCGAACTCCGGAGCCGAAGCGAAGTGCATGCCCTCGAGCAACTCGCCCTCGACCAGATCGGCGCCCGCGGCGGGCGCCTCCCCCTCGGTCAGCGCCAGCGCATCGATCCAGGCCCCCGGACCGGGGACGAAGGCCAAGGGATCGCCGCGCAGGGACTGCGGCTCACCGAGGGATCGCCGCAGCTCGACCAGGCTCCAGCGCAGCGCCGCGAGCGGATCAGCGGCCTCCGGGAAGAGCAGCTCGGTGAGCCGGCTGCGAGAGATGCTGGCCTCGCCGAGGACGAGATAGGCGAGTAGCCCCCATGCCTTGTTCCCCCGCGGTGGAGGGACCGGCGCACCGTCGTGCTCGATCCGGGGTACTCCCAGCAGGTGGATCCTGAGTTTCAAGGGGCCCGCTGATCGTACTTCCGGTTGACGGTGCGCCGGTTGATCCCGCTCGGCTCAGCCGGCCGGAGTGGGCTCACTCGCGAGCAGGTCATGCACCCCCTCGGTGGTCAGCGCCTCGCCGCCCATCGTCCAGGCGCCGCTGTCGACCTCTTCGATCGTGACCATCGTGACGCCGCGCACGGGCTCACCGGCAACGGCGACGAATGCGTCGGTGATCCCCTGCGCCACCTCGATCTTCTGCTCCGGGGTGAGCACGTCGGCCATGACCTTCGCGTTTACGTACGGCATCGAATCCTCCTCGGTAGTTGACGCGACGATCAAAGCCGGCAGGCGTTTGAGCGGGCGTTTGAGGGCACGTCGGGAGAGCTGTCACACTCGTTGCATGCCCCGGTACCTGATCGAGCGCGCCGTCGGCGATGTCACCCGCGAGCAGCTCGACGAGGTGGTCGAGCGCGCGACCCGGATCCGCGAAGAGCGATTCCCCGATATCGGCTGGCTGCACACCCACGTGGTTCGCACCGACGCCGGCCTGACGGCCTATTGCGTCTACGAGGCCGCCAACCCCGAACGCGTTTGCGAACACGCGGAGGCGATCGGTCTCCCAGCTCAGGCCATCCACGAGATCGAGGCCGAACTCGCTCCCACCGGGGGCTGATCGACCGACGCGGTCGCGGCTTTGCCGGCGCGCGGCGTGAACTCACCGAAGCCGACTCTCATGCGGAGCGCTACTGGTTCACGAGGCGAAAGTGGCGCTTGCCGCCCTCTTCGCGGACTTTCTCCAACCGGCCCGCCTGCTTGGCGGCTTTCCAGCCCGGTTTCATCGCCGAGACCTCGGTGCCGAGCTCCTCGGCGACATCCTCGCGAGTGAACTCATCTCGATCGAGCGAACGCGCTGCCTCGAGGACTTGTTCTTGGGTTGCTTCCTTCGCCATGCTGGACACTCTAGCCGTCCGACCGCCATCGGCCTGACCGAAGGCAATCGGCCCGCGCCCTGAGCGCCGACGATTTTCGACAGGCGAACGCCCAACGAAGAAGCGCCCCCGTCTCCGGTGGGCGCCCGAAAGCGCGGGCATGATGGGCGAGATTCTGGACGCCAACTTTCGAGCGGCTCATCGACCAAGGATCCACAATAGGGATGTATCTCCCGAGGTCACGGAAGCCCTCCCCCTCGGATTCGGAGACGATTCCGAAGGTCTCAGTATCGGTCGCACTTCTCCGATCAGGGGAACGCCCAGGAACGCATCTGCGATTCCGACTCGCCCAGGCCCACTGGATGCGCGCGTGTGCAGGCGCACCGCGCGGATACCGCCCCAATAGCCGTTCCGCAGGCTCTACGGCCTTGTCGGCTGGTTCGCGGACCGGCTGCGCGACTGACCTCTTGGCCACGCCGGGCTCCACGCGCCAATCCTGCCGGCCGGACATCTAGCCCGTGACTCAACCGTCGCCGGTGCCGCCGAGCCGTCCGAACTGCTCACGAACGGCTGCGAGCTCGGCGCTCAGATCCGCGAGGGTTCTTTTCAACTCCTCGCGCTCCTCCTGCTGAGCGTGGGCTTGTGCCCGCTGTACGAACAAACTGGTGATCGTTCCGGTGACGACGGCGAACAGCGAAAGACCACCGACCATTAGTACGACCGCCAGCACCTTGCCCACGGTCTGCTCCGGGACCACATCCCCGAAGCCAACCGTTGTCACGGTTTCAGTTGCCCACCACATCCCCAGCCACACATTGTCGAACGACTCGGGATCGACGAGGTGTTCGACGATTCCGAAGACGACGATCGCGATCACCCATACAGCGGCGATCACGGCCGCGGCGAAACGTGGCCGAAAGCCCTTCTTCTCCATTCGGTGCTCCAGATAGCGCGCCGTCCGTGGATTCCTCGGGGGCTCAACCATCTCCATCCGGAAACAGTTCTCTAACCGGCGCCGCGCTCCTCTTCGAACGCCGCCGTGACGAAAGCCGGTGGCCTCGGCTTCGGGACCCGGTGGTACTTGACCCAATCACACGTGGTGAAGCTCAGCGGCGAGGCCGGCTTCCGCAGACATGAGCGAGCTCGACCGCCTCGCGCAAGCCGTGGCAGCGTCAGGCGGCGAGAGAGCGCGGATCCGCCCACGGCAAGGCTCGCGACTGCGGCTCGTGGCGGAGAGGTACTTCGATGCCGTGGTGCTCCTGCGGACTATCCAGGGTGCCGGCTCGCTGGATCCGGTCCCCGGATTCAGCAGCAATCTGGCCGAGCGCTACTGCCCCTCGAAGGAAAACCACCGCCGGCTCAGTAGACGGGTCGCGTGGCGTGGGCCTCTCGAGGCTTCGGCGGCCAACTTCTACCGCACGAACAAGCGGTGGCAGCGAGAACCGATGGGTGACCCGATTCGTTTCTCGATACCACCCGCAGATAATCGAACGGGCGCCCCACGGCGGTGATGTCAGTGTCGATTACGGAGGCCCGTTCTGAACGGTCTCGACACCGGGCGCGACAGCTTCGCTGAGCTTTCCCAGGATGTCGCGCAACTCGGCGAATTGCCCGGGACCGAGCGTTTGCGCCCACTCGGCTTCGGTCTCGAGCACTATCTCGCGCATCGCCGCGCTCGCCGCGCGTCCGCGCGTCGTCAGTCGAATGCGCTTGAAACGCTGGTCGACGCCGTCCGGCACGCGCTCCAGATACCCGAGCCCCTCCATCTGTCCGAGCAGGTAATTGAGCGCCTGCTTGGTCATCCGCGTGCGGGTCGCGAGATCCGACGGACGCATGTTCTCGGGCCCCGGGTATTGCAGGACGCTCAAATGCGAGGCGATCAAGTCGTCGTAGCCACGCTGGTGGAGGCCGGCGAGCATTCTCTCGTGCACGGCTTCCCAGGGCATACGGAGCAGCGCACCGATGAGTGGCTGTCCGGGATCTGAGGCTGTTTCATGCGATCGGGTCAAGTGACTTGACAAATCTCGCAGACATGCATAGAGTTGTCAAACTATTTTACTCAGCCCCGGGCAGCACGGGCGGCACGAGAGGAGATTCAAATGAACCAAGCCACCAGCGAGACCATCACCGTCGGCGAGCTCGGCGTCCGGTTTCTGGTCGAGGGCGCCGACGCCAACGACAGCGTGAGCGTCTTCGAGTGCTACGTCCCCGCAAGCTCCAGGATGCCGGCGCCACACAGCCACGATGGCTTTGAGGAGACGATCTACGGCCTCGAGGGCGTTACCACCTGGACGATCGACGGCCAGTCGGCCGAGATCGGCGTGGGTGAGGCAGTCTGCGTGCAGCGCGGCGCGATCCACGGATTTGAGAACCGCGGCAGTGAGGACGCGACGTTCCTCGCGATCGCCAGTCCCGGGGTGTTCGGTCCGGACTACTTCAACGAGGTGGGCGAGGTCCTCGCCGCCTCCGCCGGTGGTCCGCCGGACCTCACCGCGCTGGCGGAGGTGATGCGCCGGCATGGGCTTACGCCGGCCCCGCCCGCCGAGGCCCCTGCCTGAAAGGACCGTTAGCGGCTGGCCAAGTGCTCTGCCGAAGTGGCTGTCGTGGGCGGGCGTCGTCCTCGGGGTGCTCTTCTTCACGCCGGTGGCGTTCCGGATCATTTTCTTCGTCGCGCCGCTCTGGATTCTGATCGTCAGCATCCTCGGAATGCGGGCAAGCGGACGCGAGTCAGCCTCGGTGACAACCTAAGCCCGCGGGCAGTGTCGGTGAGCTCGACGGCGTCGGCGAGAAGGAGATCCGCGTCGCGGGGGCGATCTCGGTCGCCGCGATCTGAAGATCGCGCGGGGCGGCGCGCGATCTCGGGGCTGCTGGACTTCCGCTCTTCCAGGAAAATCGAGCGGCAGGTCGACGCCCCGCGTCTCAGCAAGCGCGTGGTAGCCGGGGGACGCATCGCCGGTCGCGGCGCGGCTCATACACGCGGCGACGCGTAGTCTCTGCCTGGACCTTGGACGGAAGGGGATAGAGATGCGCATCCGCGAGTCATTCAGCCGCGTTATCCGCCGGCGCCATGCAGACACGTCCGGGCCGGGAAGCGCCGGCGAGCCGTTCCCGGGTTACGACCGGATCGACGAGAAGGAGCTGATCGAACAGCTCCACCGTTATTCGCAGACGGAGCTCGAGGCGATCGAGGCATACGAGCAGTCCCACGGCAATCGGATCCGCGTACTGAACAAGCTCCACTACCTGCGGCAAAGCGAGCCGTTGCCGGGCTATGACGCACTCAGCGTCGAAGACATTGCGGCTGCGTTGGAGAAGGCTGACCTGGGGGCGATCAAGGACGTTCGCGCCTACGAGCGCAAGTTTCACAACCGTCCGAATGTGCAGGACGTCGTTGAAACAGCCCGCCACCGGCGCGAAGCGGAGGAGGCGGCGGGTGGTGAAACCGGTGGCTACCAGGCAACCAGCTACGGACCTTCGACCTCGGACGTCGGATCGCATTCGCCCGGCCCCGGCGAGTTGGCCGCCAACAAGGATCTGGTGACGCTCTTCCACGACGAAGTGATCAACGCTCACGACCTCGGCGCCGTCGACCGTCTCGTCGGTGACGAGATTGTGCAGAACGGCGAGGTGCGCCGTCGTTCGGCCCACCTGGAGGCGGTTTCCGAACTCCTCGACGCCTTTCCCGATCTCCGCGTCAAGACCGACCTGATTCTCGCCGAGGGGGACCTTGTCTCAGTCCACCAGCGATGGACCGGAACGCATCGGGAGATGGTCGGGGGCGTCGAGCCGACCGGTCGCCTGGTCGAGTTCACCTCGACCGCGGTTTTCAGGATCCGCGATGGCCTGATCGCCGAGACTTGGGACGAGGTCGATTTCGCCAGCATGGTGGCGAAGCTCACCGACGACGGCTAGCCCCGAACGCCCGGGGCTCGCGAAAGTTCTCCTTGCGGAGGGCTCGAGGGTCACCCTGACGAACATAGCGGGGACCCGATTCGTCTCTCGCTGCGACTCGCGGATCGTCGAGCAAGTGCGCTCGGCGGCCTAAACGGCATCCGTCGCCGGACTCAAACGACAGCGGCCCCGGAGCCGCCTGGCGGCTGCCCCGGGGCCGTGTCCGTCGTCGCTCGGGATGACCGAGCGCGATCGTCGCTCTTGTAGCGGCTAGAGCGAGAACGGCAGCAGGACGCCGTCGATCACGTGGATGACGCCGTTCGACGCCCGCGCCGCGTTCGGTGCGACGATCTCGACCTTGCGGCCGGTGGCGTCCTTGAGCTTGACCGAGCCTCTGCGCTTGGTCAGCTTGGACTTCTTCAGCAGGGTCGGGATCCGCTTGGCGGCTACGACCTGCTTGGCTCCGCGCTTGCCCGGGGCGATGTGGTACTTGAGCACCTTCTTCACCGCCGGCAGGCCGAGCGACGCCACGGCGTTGAAGGCGTCCGCCTCGCTTACCGCGCCGGTCAGGTCGAGGAACGCCTGGTCCGAAGGCGCGAACACCGTCAGCTGCCGCTTGCCGTCGAGCTTTCGGTCGAGTCCGGTCGCGACGACGGCATCGCGGAGGATGTCGAAGTCGCCGGGGTTGCTGTCGAACCCACCCGGGCCGGAGATGTCGACCACCGTCTCGACGATCGTCGCCTTCGGCTTGTTCGGCTTCGCCGTCGCCGCTGGGGCGACCGCAAGAGCGAACACGAGTCCAACGCTTGCCAGTGAGATCAAGAGTTTGCGCATGACGCGTTTTCTCCTTGTGGTTGGTGTCTATTCCTTGTCCAAGGTCTGTCCAAGGTCCCTGGTATTGATAGCACATACGCACAAGGTTTGTCCAGGGTGGTTCCTCGGCCGCGCTCGGCGGCGGGCTAACGGCCCCGGATCACCAGGTCAAGCGACTCGGCGGCGTCGGCCGGGCTCGTTGACAGCGACCGGGCCCCGAGCCCCTCGGCGAGCTCGGGACCGACGCCGGTGCCGCCAAGCGCGAGCGGGTGCTCGCGGGCGAGCTCGCGGAGGTCGTCGGCGGCCTCCTCGATCCGGCTCCGGTCAGTCGCGGCAAAAACAATCACGTCGGCGCCGAGGTCGTTTGCCGTCTCAGCGACCGTGGCGACCGGGGAGTCAGCGCCGAGGAAAGCGATCCGCCAGCCTCGCCTCCAGAGTGTGAGGCCGAAACAGATCAAGCCGAGGTCGTGGCGCTCCCCCGGCGGGCACGCAAGCACCGCCCAGGGTCCACCACCGGTACCCCATCCCCGCGCCAGGCCGAGCAGCCGCCCGCGCAGCACGTTCGTGGCGAAGTGTTCCTGGCCGACGCTGAGCTTTCCGCGCTCCCAATCGGTGCCGATCCCTCGCAGGACCGGAAAGATCACGGTCTCGACGACGAACTCCAGGCTGAGCCCTGAAAGCGCCTCGTCGAGCACGGCGTTCGCGCTCGCCTCGTCGAGTCGCTCGAGCGCGCCGCGAAGCCGCGCCGCGAGGCGTTCGGCCTCGAGGCTCGAGGGCGATCCGGCGGCGGCCTGCGACGACTGCGCCCGGACCTGTTCAGCCGCCTCGGCGGCAGATAGCCCCTCACCGATCAGCGCCTGCATCGCCCGGACCCTGGCGGCGTCGGCATCCGTGTAGAGCCGATAGCCGCCCTCCGAGCGCCCCGGCCTCAGCAGCCCGTAGCGACGCTCCCAGGCCCGAAGCGTGTCGGCGCCCACGCCGGTCCGCCGGCTGAGCTCGCCAATGCGCAGCCGCAGTGCCGCACCCGATCCAGCTGAGCCATCGACAGAAATTGGACTATCCCTCGACGATGATTGTACTCCTCTGGGTGGCGGGTAGTGGCGGCCGGCCACGGCTCACGCGCACCGGCGGGCGGGGAGAGTCAGAAGCCCGCCGGCGCGTTCCCTGCCGGCTCAGCCGGCAGTCGCGGTGACCGTCACGTCACCGATCGTCAGGCCGCCCTTGAACAGCTCGACGCTAAAGGCGTCGTTGAGGGCCGCCGCCGCGTCCTTGCTCAAGGTCGCGACAATCCCGGAGGCAACGATCGTCCCGTCGTCCTCGTCGGTGCGCTCGAGACCCGTAAGGTCGAGATCGAGGGTGACCAGCTCGGTGCCGTCGGGCGTCATCGCGGTCAGCGTGCCTGCCGTTGTGTCGACGACGAAGTCGGTCAGTGCGACGCTGGTCTTGCCGGCGGAGAACTCGAGCCCGCCGCTGTGGTCGATCGTCCCCGCAAGCGTTTCGGAGTCGACCTCGCCTCCCGTGATCGGGAAGGCAATACCGTCTTCGCCCGCGCTTGCGGGATCAATCGGTGCCACCTCAACCTTGTTTTCGGTCAACACCTTGGCGGTGCCGGGGTCGAGCGCGAGAACTGTTTGCTCACCGTTCAGGCTCAGCGTCTGCGTCGCTTCGGCCGAAGTGCTGGTCGCGTCGTCACTGCCGCAAGCGGCGATCGTAACGGCGAGCACTCCGATGGCGCCGATCACAGTGGTCAGTCGAATGATCTTCGGCATGTTCCTGTCCTTACCTTGTCTAGGGTTTGTCTATAGATTGCGCTGACCGTAGCAGACATCGGCCTCCAGCTGTCTAAGGTTTGTATAAGACTCTCGGCAGCTGGGCCGACGGCCGGGGCCACGTTCAGCGGCGACTACGGCAATGTCCATGCGGCATCGCGGCTTCGCCTGAAGCGCGCCCAACGAGCACCCAGGAAGTGTCGGACCGAAGCCGTCCGGGGAAGCAGGGGTGCGGCGCGTTGTTGCACGTTACGGTCCAAGCCAGGCCATCCAGATCCACTCTCGTCCTCCCCGTCCGCTTCATGTCTTCGCCGCGCATCGGCCCACGAAAACGCGTGAGGGGCGATTGGGATGGGTGACGCATGGAGACCCGCTCAATCGTTGTTGACGGCGATGCGGTGCCCGACGCCGCAATCCGGTGCCGCTGCCGTTAGCGTCGGTTGCCGGGAATGAGCGACGGGATCATCCACGTACGCGGGCTGCGCAAGTCCTACGGAGACCACGAAGTCGTTCGCGGGATCGACTTCGAGGTGCGAGCTGGAGAGATCCTGGCGTTCCTTGGTCCGAACGGAGCCGGGAAGACGACGACGGTGGAGATCCTTGAGGGCTATCGGACGCGCGATGCCGGCGAGGTTCGCGTTCTGGGTGAGGACCCGGCCGAGGCGGATGCCGGTTGGCGAGCGCGAATCGGTCTCGTATTGCAGTCGTGTGCGATGCCGCCCGAGCTGACCGTGCACGAGCTCGTCAGCCTCTATGCCGGGTACTACACCCATCCACGCCCGGTCGAGGAGACGATCGACGTCGTTGGCCTCACCGACGAACGGAACGCACGGAGCAGCGGGCTGTCCGGTGGCCAGCGTCGGCGACTCGACGTCGCCCTTGCGCTGATCGGCGACCCTGAGCTGGTCTTCCTGGACGAGCCGACGACCGGGTTCGACCCCTCGGCGCGCCACCACGCGTGGGAGGTGATCACGGATCTGCGTGAGCTCGGCAAGACGATCTTTCTCACCACGCACTACATGGACGAGGCGCAGGCACTGGCCGATCGCGTCGCTGTGATCGTCGATGGACGGATCGTCTCCACGGGCACGCCGGACACCCTTGGCGGTCGCGACCGCGCCGCGAGCCACGTGTCGTTCAGGCTCCCTCCCGGCCGCTCACTCGCGGACTTGCCGGCTGAGCTCATGGCCTTAGCCGCACTTCATGGCGACGTCGTCCAGCTGACGACGCGCGAGCCCGCCCGCCTCCTTCACGCCCTCGGTGGGTGGGCGCTCGATCAGGATCTCGACCTGCACGACCTGACCGTCGGGCGCCCGACGCTTGAAGACGTCTACCTGCATCTGACCGAGCCACCGGAGCAGTCGCCATGACCGGGCCGCGCCTGCTCGCCCTGCAAATCCACTCGGACCTCACGCGGTTCTGGCGCAACCCGCAATCGCGCTACTTCACGCTGCTGCTCCCAATCGTATTCCTCCTGATCTTCGCTGCCATCTTTGAAGGAAGCACCCTCATTGACGGACGTGCGGTGAAGCTCACGACGTTCTACGTGCCAGGGATCATGACCCTCGGGATCATCTCCGCGACCTACGTGAACCTCACCGTCTCCGTCGTGGCACGACGCGAGAGCGGGGAGCTAAAACGAGTCAGGGGAACCCCCCTGCCCGCCGGGTTCGTGATCGCGAGCCGCGCCGCGGTCGGCATCATCGTCGCGCTGGTGATGTGCGCCGTGCTGATGCTGATCGGCCGCATCGCCTACGAAGTGCCGATTCCCGTCGGCTCGATGCCCGGCCTCGTGCTTGCCGCGGTCATCGGGGCGGCGTCGTTCTGCTGTCTCGGCTTCGCGGTGTCGAGCTTCATCTCCGAAACCGATGCGGCAGCGCCGCTCGCCAACCTCACCGTCCTGCCCCTTTACTTCATCTCTGGCGTCTTCATCCCGGAGGACCAGATACCGCCGCTCCTTCAGGACATCGCAAACCTGTTCCCGATCCGCCATCTCTCCCAGGCGCTTCTGAGCAGCTTCACCGCCGTCGAAGGCACCGGCATCCGCGCCGGAGACCTCTTGGTCGTGGCCGCCTGGGGAGCCGCGGGCCTGCTCGTCGCGTCGCGCGCTTTCCAGTGGTCGCCGCGCGCCCGATGATCGCCTCGCCAGAAGGCTCCAAGAAACAGGCGGTCGTCGATCGAATCTCACTCGCGGCCTGATCGCCTGTTGCAGAGGCCGTCAGCTCGGCCATGTCATTTCCCCTGGACACTAGGCACCCTCGACGACCTCGCCCCAGGCGCGGATCGCGTCGGCGTGGTGCGTGATCATCTTCCAGTCGCCGCCCTCCTTGCGGAAGACGGAACTCTCTCGCAGTTGGACCTGGCGGGTGACCCGGTCCATCCCAGTGACGGTCCCGCTGGTCAGAGTCACCGAACAGGCCATGTCCTCGCCCACGACCGCCCGCACTTCATCGGCCTCCGCCGTCTCGCCTCGGCTTGCCTGCTCCAGTCGGCGAAGTGCTGCCAAAGCGGCGACGAGCAGCGCGGCAACAGTTGCCGTGATTCGCCTCAGCGACCGGCGTCCTGGTTCCATCCCTGTGGGAGGGGCTAAAGGGCCGCGTGGCTGGGGTTCAAGATGGATGTGTCGCCACTGGGGCAGCACCCGTGATTCACCGCGGCGTGGGTAGGCTCTAGCTTCATGCCCTCCGATTACGTAGACAAAGCACGCCTTCTGTTCCTGCTCGCCGCCGGACTCTCCTTCGTGGCGTCCGTCGCGCTGTACTTCCTCGACGACAAGGTGCACGGAATCTTCGTCGGGTTGTGGGTTCCCTCGATACTCGCGCTTGGCGCTTTGATCCTCCCGCCGCCCGAGCGTCGCAAGTGATGATCGGGATCTTCATCTTCGGCTGTTTCGTCACTGCGATCGTCGCCGCCGCGTGCATGCTGGTCGTCACCGGCATCCGCGAGGACAAGCGATCCCGGGAAGCGCTCCCGGAGGAGCAGGACACAAAGCTCTGAGGCTCCCTCCCTGCGCGCGCTGGATGGCGCGACACCACGGGCCGACATCGGTCGCAGCGGGCAGAGAGATCAGGAACCGGCCAGCGCCCCGGCGTAGACCCTCGCTGCGACGCACGAATCGGCGAGCTGGATGGGAAGATCAAGGCGCAGGTCGTCGCGCTCGAGAAGGGGATCGAGCCCGAGCTGGTCTCCGAGCGGATCGGCGAGCTTCGGGAGCAGAAGGAGGCCCTCGAGGAGGCCTTGGCTCAGATCGGTGCTGAGCGGAAGGAGACCGAGGACGAGGAGCTGATCCGCCAGCTCGATCGCCTCCCGGACCTCACGGAAACCCTGAGAACGGGATCTCCGCAGATCAAGCGCCAGGTCTTCGAGTCCTTCGACCTCCAGATCGCCTACGACAAGACGGAAGGCCGCGTCGAGATCAGGGCAACCGTGTCTGAGGCAGTCGCAGAAGCCTTCGAGAACGCGAAAGCCCTCCTGGCGGAGGGCTCGAGCGTCACCCTTACGAACATAGCGGGGACCCGATTCGTTTCTCGCTACGACGCACGGATCGTGGAGCGAATGCAGCTGTACGACAGGCCAACAAGCCGCCGAACTTACCCGGGCAGCGCTTCCTGCTCGCGTGGTCCGGCCACGTAGTCCTCGGCAGGATTGAGGTTAGCCCTGATGGGCTCCCACGTCTCGTCGTTGTCCTCGTGACTATGGACCTCTTCGTCCGGCATTCAGCGCTTCGCGACCAGCTTCACCTTGAGCCTGGTCTTGGAAGTGTTGCCGAACTGATCGACGAGCTTACCCCGGAGGGTCGCCTTCGCCTTCTTGCCCTCCGCGAGCGTTGCCGCGAGCTTCCTCGCCCTGTTCTTGTTGGGCTTCAGCTTCAGCTTCTTCGTCTTGCCGGCGCCGACGTCCTTCGTCTTCCCCCTCAGCGCGAACGACTTGCCGCCCCGTTTGACCTTGCCTTTCAGCGTCGCCGTCAGCTGCTCACCCGCCTTGACCTTCGCCTTGACGACGACCTTGCCGGGCTTCTGCTTCTGGGTCCGCTTGGCGCTCAGCTTGCCGTCGACCTTAGAGTCGACCGTCACCTTGTGGGTGACGGTGCCGGTCGTCGGGCCATTGCAGTAGACGGCGCTGCCGACCGAGGCGACGCCGCCCGTGAACACGGCATCGGGTGCGCAGTCGTTGCGGACGGTCAGCTCGACCTTGTAGGTGCCGTCTTTGAGGAAGACGTGGGTCGGCGTCGAGCCGCCGTTGCCGAGCGTAGAGCCGTCGCCGAAATCCCAGTCGAACCGGCTCGGGAAGCCGCCGGTCACCGTCGTGCGGGAGGCATCGAACGACAGCGGCTTGTTCGCTCTGCCTGCGGCTGACTTGAACTTTGCGTCGGGCGTCTGCGTGGGCGTTATCCCGACGCTGAAGAAGGATGGAAAGACTCCGCCGGTCGGGTAGGGGCTGCCGTCGAGGGGCTGCAGGGAAGCGCCGCTGATCGAGAACCCCTCGACTGAGCCGGGGTTGGCGAGGAGCGAGTCGTAGAGGAAGGCACCGTCGGGGCTGACTGCGATCCCAAAGGTCTGCCCGGCCAGGATCACCGGATCGACGTCCTGCGTCAGCGAGCCCGTCGTCGGGTTGATCGCGAAACCCTCGACGGACTTGCCGAACGCCTCGCTCACCCACAGCTGCTCGCCGCTCGGCTCCACCGCCAGCTCGACGGGACTATCCCCCGCGGCCTGAAACGGGGAGCCGGCCATCACGGTCGGCGCGCCGGTCGTCGGGTTGAGGTCGAAACCGTGGATCTTGTCGCCGTTCGACTGGGCGATGTACATATGGCTGCCGTCCGGCGTGATCGAGGCGCCGAAGCTGTTGACCTGCCCGGCGATGTAAAGCGGCGAGCCGGTGATCGTATGCAGGCTGCCGTCGGGGGAGATCGTCAGCGCCGCGATTGCGCTGTCGGCGTTGCTCGGCGGCGGCCCGATCGGCCCACGGCGTCCGGTCACATAGACGAAGCGGCCGTCCGGGGAGACCACAACCGCACGCGGATCGTTGATCCCGATTCCGACGGGCGAGGACGGCACGAGCGTCAGCGAGCCATCGTCGGGAGCGACCGCGAAGACGGAAATCGAGGGTGCCGCCTCGGTCGAGTCGCGGTTCGTCGCCAACAGGAACTTGCCATCCGGGGTGAAGCCGAGGCCGGTCGGCTGGTTGCCGCCGGCCGGCGTGTCGCCGAGGGCGCTCAGTGTGCCGTCATCATCGATCGCATAGCGCCCGATCGTGTCGTCGCCGGTGTTGGCGACATAGACGTTACGGGCGTCGGGGCTGACCGCGACGCCGTTGGCATCCTCGCCGACGGCGAGCGGCGAGCCCGGCAGCGTCGTCAGCGCGCCGTCGTCGCCGTTGAAGGCGGCGAGGCTCCCGTCACCGCTCTGGCCGCTGTTGCTCACGTAGACGCTGCGGTCGGCGCTTGCGTTCGCCGGCAGCACCAGCAGCAGGAGGGCGAGAGAGAGTCCGCGCCTCGCGCAACGTGCCGCCATGGCGAACAGGCTAATCCCGGTTTCAGAGCCGCGCAAGGCGAACCTGGCGTTCTCGGTCATCATCTCGACGGATAGTCGCAAACGGCTGATGCCCAACGGACGCGGGTGGAAATCTCTAGGACCAAGTTCCTCAAGCCCTAACTTGAGAAGATGCCGGGCGCTGACGGATCAGCTAGCCGACATCGACTGAACGCCAATCGATCCCGGGCGGGGTCTGCCGCCGATTTCAGTCCGCATGAACAACCGGTCGTAGCAAGAACCAGCACCCGACCCGATTCGTTTCTCGCTGCGACGCACGGATAGTGGAGCAGAGTGAATGCCGGCAAGCGCGAGGGCAGCCGAAGCCGCCCTCGCATCCAACGATTGGATCGCGTCGCTCGCCTACAACTTGGAGTGCGAGCCGCGGCGATCGATCTTGGTTGCGACCCAACCGCCGTTCCGGTGCCTCGCGTGGACCTCAACCTTGAGGCCCGGCTTCAGCGCCGAGAACCCTTTGATGTGGTCGTACCTAGTCTGCTTGGTGACCCGGAAACTCACCTTGCCCTTCGATCGTGTATTGACGATGACCGTCTTGGGGTGTTGCTGCGTCGAGACCACCTTGCCGCGGAGGTCGTGCCGATGGCTGTCCTTGGACGCCGATGCCACGGGGACCGCGATGGCCGCCATGCTGAGCAGGGCGACCAATCCAAGCGCCAACCTGCTCCTGAACATGCCTCTCATTGTGCACTCCTTTCTGGAGACATTCGTTGAAGCCAGTATGGGCAGCGCCCGGTAATGCCCACGGCAGGTCGAGGCAAGGATTTGGTTAAGAAAGGCTCCGCGGAGGAGTACGACCCACTACCAAGTACCGCGGTCGAGCCCAGTCGATGTGGACCCAGCAGGGGGCCTGCAAACCCCCTCGGCAAGCGGTCGTAGCGAGAACCGATAGGCGACCCGATTCGTCGCTCGCTACGACGCACGGATCGTGGAGCGCCGGCCGCCTCGCGGCCTGATCCCGAACTACCCTGCTCGTCGGGTGCGGGTGCGGCGGGCCACGGGGTCGGCCGCTGCCCCCGGGATAGGATCGGGCGATGGGCGATCAGGAGCCATACCCGTTGCCCGAGGATCCGGCGCTCGCCGACGCGGCGCGTGCGATCCGCGACGCGGGACACTGGGGATGGATCGTCGACGACCGCTGGAGGATGGTCTGGGCCAGTGACGACATACGTCTGTCGTTCGGCGCTCTCGTCGAGTTCGCATCGTTTCCGATCGGCGCCCACCTCTTTGGGCCCGAGTGGCTCCGGGCGAGTGAGGGATGGCCAATGGGGTCCAACAGCATCGAACTCAATCGTCTCTTCTTCCGCGCCGCCGGCGGCCTGATGCTCACTGACACACCCGGCGGGCGCGAAGAGCTGCGGGAACTCGTCGACCCCGCGCTGCGCGACATCGTCGACGAGCTGACCCCGGTGGAGGGCACGATGCTGACCTACGCCTCCCAGGGGTTCGGGATCGGCGGCGCAGGGGACATTCCGGCGATCGTCATCCGCGTCCGCGACGCCGAAGGCCGGCTCGCCGGCTCGGTGCTGATCACCAAGCCCGCCGCCGGCATGGCGATGCTCGCCGCGATGACCTTCACCGCCGACCTCGGGCACGTCGCGCGAATGGGCCGGGTCGCGAAGGCCGGCCGGCGGCCGGCGGCGATCCTCTTCGCCGATCTGGAAGCCTCCTCGCCGCTCGCCCGGCGCCTGTCGACCGCAAGCTACTTCGCGCTCGGTCGTCGCCTGGTCCGAGCAGCCGATCAGTGCGTGGTCGACGCCGGCGGCCTGGTCGGACGCCACGTCGGCGACGGCGTCGGCGCGTTCTTCCTCGCGGAAACCGCCGGGTCGGAGTCCGCTGCAGCACACAGCTGCATCGCCGCCGCTCGCGCCCTGCGAGAAGCCGTCGACGAGGTCGCCGCGCGCAGCGACCTGCAGCCCACCGACGTCGTCCTGCGCTTCGGCCTGCACTGGGGGGCGAACCTCTACGTCGGCAACATCAGCACCGCCGGCCGCTCCGAGGTCAACGCACTCGGCGACCAGGTCAACGAGGCGGCGCGGATCGAGGCCTGCGCCAGCGGCGGCCTTGCGCTCGCATCCAAGGACCTCGTCGAGCGCCTTGAACCCGACGCCGCGGCCGCCCTCGGTCTGGAGCCGGATCGCATCACCTACACCGCCCTCGGAGATCTCGCGACCGCGACCGAGAAGGCCCGCCGGGATGCGCCGGCGATTGCCGTGACCGAGGTCTGAGAAGGAGCGTTCCGGCGCTCCCGCCCGGCAATGACGCGGCACCTTCGTCCGCGCGCGGGTTCGTGCGTCGCAGTGAAATCCGATCCCCGACCCGACGGGTCTCTCGCTACGACGCACGGATCGTTGAGTTCGTCCGCTTGGCGGCCTAGCCCCGACCGCCCCCGGCGGTTCCAAGCCCCTGGTTCGGTAATCCCCACGGAGTGACTCGCGAAGCGCGCCCGACTGGATTCGAACCAGTGACCTTCGGTTTCGTAGATTGGTTGTCGGCTTCGGGCTATTTCTCGATAGCGGCGCGTGCGCCGCAGACCGCCAACGGAGAGCCTGGCCAGTTCGGCCCGGAGGACGGGGCACTGCACACGGCGGCCAATCCACGTACGGGCGCGCAGCGGCGATCAGTCCTTGTACTGGACTGCTGCGTCGTCGCCCTCGCGCGCGGGCCTTCGGCTCTTGCCGGCACCACCGCCACTAGCGTGTGTGAGCACCGGCTTCGCTGCGGAGGCGGGCTGGGTGGCCAGCGGAACGGCTGGGGATGTGGCACCGCTCGCCCCAGTCACGATGGGCTGCGAGGTCGCTGGCGCCAAGCCGGCCTGTCGCGCGGAGCCGGCCTGGGTGGCGGCGACCTGGATGGGCGCGCTGGCCTGTGTGTCGTACGCAGGGTTGGAAGCCATCGCGAAGCCGCCCAGGCCGCCGAGGCCGAGGATCGTTGCCGCAGTGGCGATCTTCACTCTGATGTTGGTCATGGTCTTGCCTTCGGTCGATGGAAGTTCGCCCTCGATTGTGCACGGAGCCGCTGAAGCGCAGAGCAACGCAACGGTTAATGCTTGGAATACTCGTTGGGGCCTCCAAGGCCGACTCCAACGAGAACGGCGGGGCCCTCAATCGCGGAACAGCGGTCTTGCGCCCGAGACGGGACCGATCAAACAAGAGCGCCCACCTGGGTTGCCGCCCGGCATGGCCGCGCAGGTGGCGAGGGCGACGCGCAGGGCTTTCTACTCCTGCGTCGCGATCCAGCCGAAGATCGCCTTCGAGCCCGCGTAGACCGTGCCGTCGGCGAGCTTGAGCGTCGGCAGCTTCGTGTCGCCGGTCGCAGCGCGCAGGTCCTCCCGGGAGCCCTTGCGCAGGAACCGGATCGGGTTGCCGTGCGCGGCGATGACCCTCTCGTAGGCAATGCCTTTTTCGGTCATCGCCTCCTGGACCCGGCGGCACGGATGGATCTTTGGGCCGCCGTCGTCACCGTGGCAGACGTACAACGTGGGATCGGTCATGGCGCGGGATGGTACGCCGGAACCATGCTCGAGAACCTGGATCAGCTCCCGGCATCTGAGACCCGAGAGGCCGTTTGGCGAGCAAGCTTCTTACCGTGGAGCTCTTAGCATGAACGTGACCGGCGGGCATAACCCGGAGCTGGCCTCACCCGTTACCTCGAACCCATGGCGCTCGTAGAAGGGGATCGTCCGTGGGTTAGGGGTCTCGAGGTAGGCAGGCAGATGATCCTTATCGACTATCTGTAGGCAATCGGTCAGTAGCTCGCCCCCAAGACCACGTCCGCTCAGAGCAGGGTCGACGCCAAGCCACGGGAGGTACCAGTGCGGGAATACTGGATGCGACTTCTCCAGCTGTTCGGCAACGGCAAACAGGTCTTGATGCAGTTCGGGCGCTACGCGGTCATTGAACACGGCAGTGACGGCGCCGTCGTCAGGATCCGTGCCAGGCGGGTACCACATGGCGACTGCTGAGAACTCGCCGAGGTGCCAGACGGTCCCTTCGGCAAACGCTTTTCCGCCGAACGCTTCAAGGAACCGGGGAAAGCAATCGAGGTACTGCTGGGGCCCGGGGAACAACCAGCGCTCGACCGGATCCGTCGCAAACGCCAAGACGAGCGCGGCGAGAACTCGTTCCCGTTCGGCTTGACTCGACAATGTCAAACGGATCGCGATGGTCCAGCCTAATGCCCAAAACCAGCGCCCGCCACTGCAGTGTCGCAGCGGTTGAGCCAGAAGTCATGGGCGAACTCTGCAGTCGCTACGGGTTGGAGGTGGACCCCGATAGCGTTCCCGGCCTCGTTGAGCGCTTCGGTTTGCGGTTTCCCGGCGAGCCATCGACTGACCTTCCCTGCGCCGCGACCGGCTTCATCGGGGTGAGATCAGGCCGGTGCGCGATGGTCGTGGCCGCCGGAAGACCCGCAATCCCTTTACTCATCTCGATTGCGCGGGATAGTTGCGCGATGGTCGGACCCCCAACGTCCATGCGGTTTGTGGATCTGACGCGTTTCGGCGGGTTTGCGAGGTTGATCGGCGGAGCCGGCATGATCCCACTGTTCATCGGGGATTGCGGCCGACCAGGAGAGCGCGCCCGACTGGATTCGAACCAGTGACCTTCGGTTTCGTAGATTGACCTTCGGCCACGTCGACCGTGCACGGGCAGATAGGCTGGGAATCCGTGACTGTCGAGGGCTGATCCGTGACGGAGTTCGACTTCGAAGGCTTCGTCGACGCGTTGGAGAGCAAGGATCCCGATCGCTGGATCGAGTACTTCTCCGAGGACGCGGAGTGGACCGAATACCGACACACAGACCCGCCACGGTCGCCGCACAGGATGCAGGGGCGCCGGGCAATCGCCGCGTTCATACGGAGTGTCTGTTCGAGCCCTGTCGATCTGAGAGTAAGTAACGCGGTCGTCGACTCCCAGCGGAGGGCGTTTCGGCTCGACGTTCGACTGGCCGACGGACGAGAGGTCGTCGAGCAGATCGGGATCGAGATCGAAGGAGGTCGGATCGTCCGGCAAACCGACGTCGAAGCCTGGGATCCCCCTCAGGATGAGGATGACCAGCTCGTACGCTGGCTCGATGCCTACGGCCGAGCCTGGGAAGAGCACGACGGCGACGCCGCGGCTGGGCTGTTCAGCGAGGATGCCGTCTATGCGTGGGGACCATGGGAGGAGCTACGGGGTCGCGACGCGATTCGCCGGCGCTGGCGCGAGGCCACGGCTGAGGCCGGCCCTGTGCGGTTTCAGGCAAGCCGATTGGGGTCGAGCGATGAACTTGAGCTCGTTCACTGGCACTGCACACTTGGTTCGATGGACCGAACCGAGCTCGACGGCATCTTCCTCCTCCGCTTCTCAGGCGCAGGCCTCTGCACGGAGTTGCGCGAGTGGTGGCTCAGCCGGCCGATACCGATGGGCGGATGAAGCCGCCGGGTAGGTCGTCGGCCCGAACGGCGCCCCGCTACCGAACGGCGCCCCGCTACCGCAGGGGTCGGAATCGGGATCTCTCAGCCGACGCGCGGCGGATCGAGCTCCGACTGAGCCCATTCGGCGATCAGGCGCCCGATCTCAGCACCGGAATCCTCCTGGACGTAGTGAGCCCCCGCCACAGTCACCTGACGCTGGTTGGGCCAGGCCCGGCAGAACTCGCGCTGCGCTCCGGTCAGGATCGCGCCGGGTTCGGCGTCGATAAAGAGCTTGGGGACATCGGCTCGGCTGAGCCACTGGGCGTAGTCGGCGACGATCTCGGCCACGTCCGCGGGCTCACCCTCGATCGGTATCTCGCGAGGCCAGCGCAGGGTCGGCCGTCGCGACTCGCCCGGCTCGGTGAACGGCCGGCGATACTCGTCCATCTCCTCCGGCGTGAGGTCACGCAGGATCGAGCTCGGGAGCACGGCCTCGATGAACACGTTCTTATCGAGCACCATCTTCTCCCCCGCCTCGGACCTGAAGCCCTTAAAGATCTGGCGGGCCCCCTCGGGCCACTCATCCCAGTCGACTCCCCGCACGATCGCCTCCATGTAGGCGATGCCGGCGACGCGATCGGGATTTCGCCTGGCCCAGTCGAACCCGAGGGCCGAACCCCAGTCGTGGATCACGAAGACCACCTTCTCGTCCTCGGCCAGAGCGGCGTCGAGGAGCGCGTCGAGGTAGCGGCGATGCTCGCGGAAGCCGAACGAGTCGGGGCCGGCGTCCGGCGGGCGTCTGCTGTCCCCCATTCCGACCAGATCCGGGGCGATGCAACGACCGGCCGGCCGGAGCGGCTCGATCACCTCCCGCCACAGAAACGACGAGGTCGGATTCCCGTGCAGGAGCACGAACGTCAGCGCCCCCTCCCCCTCGTCGATCAGTGCCATCTCGACGTCGAGGACGCCGATCCGCCGCTTGCGCCGGCGAAATTCATGGGGCGTGATCGGGGCCACCACACGACTCTATAGGGAGTGTTTACAGTCGATAACTCTGCACGGAGTTGCGGGCGTGCCCGTCCATCGCCGGCCCGCTACCCGCATCCAGCTGCGTGTTGGTTGCGCGATGGTTTCGTTCCGCATATCCACGCGATGTGCCCGAACCGGGCATTTCGGCGGACCCTCGTGCCGTTCATACGGATCCAACCCAAGGCCGCTGCTCATGCGCCTTTGCGTCCGACCAGAAGAGCGCGCCCGACTTGATTCGAACCAGACCGTGCGCCGGAGCCACTGCGAGAAGCTTCGACCGGGATCCTGCATGGGGAAGCCGGCGCAGAGACCGGCGTGAGGGATGGCTCCGGCGAGATCGGACGGCAGCCCAGGGATTCGCAAGCGGGTAGATGATTACCAACGTGCTCTATCTGCCGACGATCGGCTGGGAGCGGATCAGCCGGGCGGCCGGCGCCGCCACGCCGCTGCTCGAGTCGGCGAATCCGGCCCTGGTCCCGCTCGAGACGCTCCTCGGCCGCGACGACGCCCGCTTCGCCGCCGCCGAGGAGCCGCCCTGGCAAGGGCAGATCGAGAGCCACTGGGGTCGCTGAGCGGACCTCCGATCGAACCAACGACCCGCGGATAACTGAGCAAGTCACTCTGGCAGCCTGACCGAGAGCACGCTCTGCGTCGGCGACAGCCGCTGCGCCTGGCGCCCGATCACTGAGACCCTCAAACTGATGGCGCCAAACATCTCAAGCGCCCAGGCCGAGGGGTCGCTTTCGAGTCGATCGATGCTGGACTGCTGTTGGACGGCCATGGCGAGCCTAGGTCAGGAGACGCCCACGAAGCAGGTCGAACGGGCTGGCGGCCGGGCGCAGATGTTCGAGCGGCCGGGCTTCCCGTCCATCTGCTGTAGGGCGGGCGACGCCGACGCGACCCTATTCCGTTTGAGCAGCCGTTCGCCCGACAGGTAGACCGAGGCGTGATAGGCGACCGAGAGCGCAGCGAGCGCGACTCCTAAGACCAGCTGGCCCGCGGCATAGAGAGCGACCGCCGCCAGGCCCGAAATCGCCAGCTCCTGACCCAGGCGCAGCCACTCGCCGTATCGCGCCTTGTGGAAGTCAACTGCTCCCCAGAATCCGAAAAGCAGTACCGGGGCCGCGATTCCCAATCCAATCTTCGCGGCAGTGCTTGAGCCGACCGTGAATCCCCAGTAGCTGAGGCCGACTACCACGCCGAACTCAAGGATCGCCCGCAAGGTGAGATTTAGGGCCTCGGATCGCTTCATGTGCATCGCGCAACAGCCATCTTGTGCCCGAAACTAGACCGATCAAACTCCGCCGCTGCGGGCTGCGGAGCGTCCATCCCTTGCTGGACCCGAGTGGACTGGTCGGACTAGGTGCTCGGTATCAGAGCGGTACGAGGAGGCTTCCGGTCCCCGACTATGTGGAGACTAGGACCGTCCGACGCTCTCCTAGACGTTGGGCCGAGTCTGGGTCGTGTGAGGGCAGGTAGACGACCTCGCGCTGCCGGGCGAACTCCTGGATCCGCCTGAGTGTGAGTCGACCTGCGTCGACGTCCGGGGAGACGCCGTCGGCCTTGCCTTCGATCATCAGCCGCTCCGTGTAGGAGGTATCACCTGCGAGAAGAATCGACCCGTCGTCCTCCTCGAGCACGACCGAAACGTGACCTGGAGTGTGGCCGGCGGTTCCGACGAGAATGACGTCGCCTGCGTCGGTAAGCCTCAGGCTCTCCGGAAACGGGCCAAAGTTTGCAGATTCCAGATCAATCAGCCTCGGCGAGAACCAGTCGGGCCATCGGTGAGGCAAGAAGCCGCGAATCTTCCCGAGCACGCCGCTCGCATTCTCAAATTCGGGCCGCGTGACCAGGATCTCGCTCTTTGGGAAGTGCTCCAAGCCTCCAGCGTGGTCCGTATGGAGGTGGGTCATCACGACCCACCGTACGTCGTCTGGCGAGATCCCAACCGCGCGGAGTTGAGGCCCAATCTCCTGTTCGGGTTCGACCCACTCCTTGACCCCTAGCCGGTAGTAAGGATGCCAACGCGGGAAAAGCCTCGGTCGTTGACGCGAGCAGTCTCTCCCGTGTCCACCACGATCACACCCTCAGGGTGCTCAATAGCCCATGCGTAGACCCGAAGCGGATCCGTCCAATCGCGATCGGCGAGCGTGAGCGGTAGCCGGAGCGGCCCAGGCCCTGCTCCGGAACGTTGTCGCTCCTTCACGGCAACCGTGCCGGTTTGCGACCACCTCCCCACCGCGCCCGACAGGATTCGAACCTGTGCCTTCGGTTTCGTGGACCGACACTCTTCCGGCGGTCAATCCGACGGCTCGCCTACTTGACGCGACACATCTCGCGCTGCTTCGATTCCGGACATGCTGACCCGTTCGCAGAACCGCCGGGTGGCTACCTCGACGTCGAGATGCCCGATCACTTCCTGCTGAGGTTCGCGCAGAGGACGGAACCTGGATCGAGGAGGCACGATGTCGGCGCGGCGAGTTCGAACGCCTCGAGGACGGCGCCTACGTCTGCTCCTCGGGCAGTTCGGGCACCTGGATCCGCTGCATCTCCGCAGATCAAGCGCCAGGTCTTCGAGTCATTCGACCTCCAGATCGCCTACGACAAGACGGAAGGCCGCGTCGAGATCAGGGCAACCGTGTCTGAGGCAGTCGCAGAAGCCTTCGAGAACGCGAAAGCCCTCCTGGCGGAGGGCTCGAGCGTCACCCTGACGAACATAGCGGGGACAGGATTTGAACCTGTGACCTCCGGGTTATGAGCCCGGCGAGCTACCTGACTGCTCCACCCCGCGGCGTCTTTACAAGATAGCAACGTGCCGTAATCCCGCAACCGAGGCGGATCCTGGCCTCAGGCCTGCAGGTAGGCACCAAGCAGATGGGGATCGGGCTCGCGGTGGCGATCCTGATCGACGCGACAATCGTCCGCGGGGTGCTGCTGCCGGCGAGCATGAAGCTGATCGGCAAGTGGAACTGGTACCTGCCGAGCGCGCTCGGATGGCTGCCGCGGATCCGCGGCGAGGTGGACTCCAGCCCGGAGCCCGCCCGCCCCTGACCCGCGTCGCGACGGACCGGCTGCGAACGCCCGCCGATCGGCGGGCGTTCGTCGTCGCGTTCCTGTCCTCGGGGCGTGCCGGAGACGCCCGGAGGACTACGATCGCGTGCCTTGCGCGTCGCCGCCATCGATATCGGCACCAACTCGACCCGGCTCCTCGTGGCCGACGTCGCCGACGGACGGGTCGAGACCGTCCGGCGGGAGTCGCGCGTAACCGGGCTCGGCCGCGGGGTCGAGATCTCCGGCCGGCTCTCGACCGAGGCGATCGAGGACGTCTTCGCGGCGATCGGCGACTACCTGGAGATCGCCGCCCGACTCGACGCCGCCGAGGTCTTCGCGTTCGCGACCAGCGCCGCCCGTGACGCTGCCAACGGCGAGGCGTTCATCGCCGAGCTGCGCGAGCGGTTCGCGCTCTCGGCCCGGGTGCTCAGCGGCGCCGAGGAGGCCGAGCTGACCTACAAGGGCGCGCGCGGCGGCTGCACGGCCGGGCAGACGCTCGTCCTCGACATCGGCGGCGGCTCGACCGAGATCGTCATCGGCTCCGGCGACGAGCCGACCTTCAACACCTCGCTGCAGCTCGGCGTCGTCCGTCACACCGAGCGCCACCTGCACACCGATCCGCCGCAGACGAACGAGCTCGAGTCGCTCTCGGAGGACGTCGGCGGCGCGATCGACGCCGAGCTCGCCACTCGGCCGGGGATCAGCGCCGATCGCGGCATCGCCGTCGCCGGCACGCCGGCGATGCTGGCCGCCATGGACCTCGGCCTCGAGGCCGTCGACTACGAGCGGATCGAGGGCCACGAGCTGGAGCTGGCGACGATCCAGAAGCTCTGCTCGCGGCTCGCCTCGCTGCCGGTCGCCGAGCGGCGGCTGGAGCCCGGCGTCGATCCCGACCGGGCGCCGACGATCGTCGCCGGCGTGATCATCCTGATCAAGGCGATGCGGGCGTTCGCGCTGCAGCGGATCACGGTCTCGGAGCGCGACATCCTCTTCGGCGCCGCGATCCGGGCGGCCGACCGGCACCCCTCCGCCGCCGGCTGAGGCGGCCGCTCAGGGCGCCAGGCGCGTCCAGCTCCAGGCGCCGCCGGCGTCGCGCTCGTAGCGGAAGCGATCGTGGAGGCGGCCGACCTGGCCCTGCCAGAACTCGATCTCGCTCGGCACGACCCGGAAGCCGCCCCAGTGCGGCGGCCGCGGGATCTCGGCATCGCCGTAGCGGGCCTCGACCTCGGCGACCCGGCGATCGAGCTCGGCGCGGTCGGCGAGCGGCCGGCTCTGCGGGCTCGCCCAGGCGCCGATCCGGCTCTCCCGGGGGCGGCTCGCGAAGTACTCGTCGGACTCGGCGTCGTCGAGCCGTTCGACCGGTCCGCGGATCCGCACCTGGCGGTCGAGCTCGCGCCAGTAGAGGACCAGGGCGGCGGCCGGCCGGCCGGCGAGCTGCTCGCCCTTGACGGACCGCTCGTTCGTGAAGAACCGGAAGCCGCGGGCGTCGAAGCCCTTGAGCAGGACCATCCGCGCGTCCGGCATCCCGTCGCCGTCGACGGTCGCCAGGCAGACCGCCTCGGCGAGTCGCAGCTCGGTCGCGGCCCGCTCGAACCAGGCGGCGAACAGATCGATCGGGTCGTCGAGGAGATCGTCCTCGCCGAACGGCGGCATGTCGGGACGCTGCTTCGGCACCGGCGGGGACTCTACGGCGCCGGGGTCGCGTAGGCTGGCCGCCGTGGCAACCCTGAACGCAAGCTGGACGATCGAGATCGAGGCCTCGCTGGAGCGGGTCTGGGCGGTCGCCGCCGACGTCCCGGCCTCGCCGGCCTGGCAGCCGGCGCTGCGAGACCGTCGAGGCCCTCGAGACCGACGAGCAAGGCCGCGCGACTCTCGTCGACACGACCTCCGACGCCGTCGTCAAGACGACCAGGCAGCAGCTCCGCTTCGACTTCGACGAGCCGAGCGGGATGAGCTGGGTGCAGATCAAGGGCGACGTCAAGTCGCTGGTCGGCTCCTGGGAGTTCGCCGAGCTCGCCGTCGACCGCACGAAGGCGACGTTCTCGCTGGCGGTCGATCCCGGGCGGATGCTCGGGATGCTGCTGCGGGGCCCGGTCGAGGGCAAGGTCAAGGAGTTCCTGACCAAGGGCGCCGCCGAGGGCCTCAAGCAGCACGTCGAGTCGCCCGACGCCGGCTGAGCGCGTGCCCGATCCGGCCGCCGGTCGCACCTTCACCGCCCAGCACCGCGTCGGGGCCGCCGACGTCGGCGCCGACGGCGGCGCCCATGCCTTCGCGATCGCCCGCTGGCTGCAGGAGACGGCGTTCGCGGACGGGCTCGACTCCGGCTTCGGCGCCGAGGCGTTCTGGATCATCCGCCGGCTGCGGCTCGAGATCCGCCGACTGCCGGCGTTCCCGGAGGCGCTCGAGCTGACGACCTGGTGCAGCGGCAAGGCGAAGACGGTCGCCGAGCGGACGACGACGATCGCCGGCGACGGCGGCGCCGACGTGACCGCCGAGGCGATCTGGGTCCACGTCGATCCGCAGACGCGGATGCCGGCACGGCTGCCCGCCGAGTTCGAGCGGATCTACGGGCCGAGCGCCGCCGGGCGCAAGGCGCGCTCGTCGCTGCGCCATCCGCCGGCGCCTCCCGACGGTGCCGAGCGGCTCGACTGGTGGTTCGGCCGCGCCGCGATCGACCTCGCCGGCCACGTCAGCAACCTCTGGTACTGGCAGCCCGCCGAGGAGTACCTCGACCTGCCGACCGCCGGCTCCGGTCCGGCCGTGCTCGAGGCCGAGTTCCGCTCCGGGATCGGCCGCGGGCCGGCGACCGTCCACCGCGCCGGCGCAATGCTCTGGATCAGCGACGGCGCCGGCACCGTCGCCGGAACGATCGCCGTCGCCGCCTGATCAGCCCGCCGCGGCGGACCGTGAACTCGACGCCGACGACGCGCTCGAGCTCGCCGCTCGGCAGCGACACGTAGACGGCGCCGTCGCGCTCGAGCCGCTCGCGCGGCTCCATCAGGGCGACCCCGTGGAAGCGGTCGTCCTCGTCGAACAGCCAGACGTGGTCCTCCGGCGAGGGCTGGCGCCGAGCCGAGGGCGCGCCGTCGTACTTGGCGTAGATGACGTCGCTGGAGGCGTCGTAGGTGACGTAGGCGAAGTTGTGGCGCCCGACCCTCAGCCCCATCGGCGCGGCCCCCGCTGACGGCGCTCAGGCAAGGACGGCCCGGCGCGGGTAGATGACGTCGGGGTCGGTGAGGACGTTGACGAGCGCCGGCTTGCCGGAGGCGAAGGCTCGCTCCAGCGCCGGCCGCAGCTCGTCGGGCTCGCGGACGAGCTCACCGTGGCCGCCGAGCGCCGCGACGACCTGCTCGTAGGGCGTCTCCGGCTGCAGCTCGGCGGCGATCGAGTAGCCGTAGAGGTATTCCATCGGGTTCTTCTCGAGCGCCCAGATGCCGTTGTTGCCGATCACGCCGACGACCGGGAGGCCGTGGCGGACCATCGTGTCGAACTCGAGGCCGCTGAAGCCGAAGGCACCGTCGCCGAGCAGCAGGCAGACCTGCCGACCGGGCTTCGCGCAGGCAGCGCCGATCGCCTGACCGGGACCGGCGCCGAGGCAGCCGAACGGTCCCGGGTCCATCCACGTCCCCGGCTCGAAGGTCTCGATGACGCGGCCGGCGTAGGAGACGAAGTCGCCGCCGTCGCCGATCACGATCGCGTCGCGATCGAGCACCGTGCCGAGCTCCTCGTAGAGGCGCATCGGGTGCAGCGGCGCGCGCGGATCGGAGCGATCCTCGGCCTCGGCACCGCGCTTCGCCAGCTCCTCCTCGCGGAGCCGCGCGATCCACTCGCCGCGGTCGCCCGGCGCGGCCGCCTCGGCCAGCGCCGCCAGGGTCGGCGCGACGTCGCCGACGAGATCGACGTCGGCAACGCGGTTGCGCTCGAGCCGGTTCGGCTCGACGTCGACGCGGATCAGCTTCGCTTCGGCGCCGACGGCGGCGCCGAAGCCGAGCCGGAAGTCGAGCGGGACGCCGATCACGATCGCGACGTCGGCCTCGCCGAGGCCGACCCCGCGGGTGCGGCTGAACGCGTTCGGGTGGTCGGCGGGCAGACAGCCCCGCCCCATGCCGTTCAGGAAGACGGGGATGTCGTGGCGCTCGGCGAGCGCCCGCAACTCGGCCTCGGCACCGGCCCAGTAGAGGCCGGTGCCGGCCATGATCGCCGGCCGCTCGGCGCCGGCGAGCAACTCGGCCGCACGCTCGATCCCGGCGGCGGCGGTGGCGGTCGCCTGCGGGGCGGCGGGAATCTCGGCGTCGGCGTCCATGAAGACGACGTCGAGCGGATAGTCGAGGAACGTCGGCCCGGTCGGCGCCGCCGCGGCGAGGTCGAACGCACGGACCGTGGCGTCGCCGATCGCGTCGGGCTGCTTGACGGTCTCGGCGGACTTCGTCAGCGGCGTGACGAACGGCAGGTGGTCGATCTCCTGGAGGCTGCCGCTCCCCCAGCGCCCCTCGGCGGCGCGGCCGCCGAGGACGACGATCGGCGTGCCGTTGGCGGCGGCGCTGGCCATCGCGCTGACGCCGTTGGTCACTCCCGGGCCGGCGGTCAGCGCGCAGACGCCGGGCGTGCGCGTCGCCTTCGCCCAGCCCTCGGCGGCGAACGCGGCCGCCTGCTCGTGGCGGACGTCGACGACCTCGATCCCCTCCTCGCGACAGCCGTCGTAGAGGCTGAACAGATGGCCGCCGGAGAGCGTGAACAGGTGGGTTACGCCGCGGCTGCGGAGCGCCTTGGCGGCGAGCCTGCCGCCGTGCAGCGCGCCGGGGTTGGCGACCCCGCCCTCAGTCTTCTGCCCGGCTGCCACGGACGCGAGCGTACACGGAGCGGACCGCCTCGACCGGGTCCCGCGGCAGCCTCATCCCCTCCCGCGGCGGCGCGTAGAGGCGAACCGGCCGCTCGATCCCCTTGAGGTCGCGCTCGCCGCGCGATTCGAGCTCGAACTCGCCCCGCAGCCGCTCCCGGGTGGCCGCGGTCAGAAGCAGGTCGTCGCCGGTCTCCCTGGTCTCGGCCTCGACCCGGGCGGCGACGTTGACGGCGTCGCCGATGACGCTGAAGTTGAGGCGGCCGCCGCCGCCGATCGAGCCGGCGACGACGTCGCCGGTGTTGAGCGCCGACCCCGACCTTGAAGCCACCCCCCTCCCCCTCCTCGTTGACGACCCGGACGATCTCGAGCGCCGCCAGCACCGCCCGGTCGGCATGGTCGGAGACCACCTCGGGCGCGCCGAAGACCGCCATCAGCCCGTCGCCCTCGAACTTGTCGACGTGGCCGCCGGCACGGGCGATCAGCGGCACTACGACCTCGAACAGCGCATTCAGGCAGGCGACGACCTCCTTCGCCTCGGCGGTCTCGGCGAAGCTCGTGAAGTCCTTGACGTCACAGAAGAGGATCGAGACCTCGACGAGCTCGCCGCCCTCGGAGAAGCCGTCGCTGAGGATGTGCTCGGCGACGTCGCGGTCGAGGTAGGTGCCGAAGGCCTGACGGATCCGCTCGCGCTCGCGGAGGCCGCCGACCATCTGGTTGAACGAGGCCGCCAGCTCGCCGATCTCGTCGGCGGTCGTGATCGGAACGGCGACGTCGAAGTCGCCCTCGGCAACCGCGTCGGTCGCCCGCTTCAGGTCGGCGAGCGGCCCGAGCACCGACCGCGAGAGCAGGATCGTCAGCTCCAGCGAGATCGTCGTCGCCACCCCGATCGCGACGAGGACGGAGACGCCGAGGCTGTCGGCGCCGGCGATCGCGGCGACGACGACGCCGGTGATCACGTTGATCATCGGCAGCGCCGTCAACAGCCGCCAGCGCAGCGGCAACGCCGAGATCTCGGTCTCGACCCGCGGCGAGACCGCGCGGTTGATGTCGATCAGGATCGGCCGCATACCCGGCCTCGATCGTCAGGTGGTGGAGGATCGCCCCGTAGCCGACCGCGACCCTACCGGCAACGACGAGCGGGAAGAAGTCGAGCCAGGAGAGGTCGAGGATGACGACCCCGGCAACACACGACGGCACGACGACCGCGATGATCGGGTAGAGGAGCTCCTCGCGGACGAGGGTCAGCGGCAGGCCGACCGCGGCCGCCCAGGCGCGCTCGGTGTGCTCCTCGTCGTGGGCGCCTGCGACCCACTCGGCGATCGGCCGCAATCGCGGGTGGATCCGGTACAGGCCCCAGCCGAGCGCCCCCGCGGTGAGCACCATCGCGACCGCCAGCAGGTCCATGAAATCGGCGAACGAGGCGTCGTAGTAGGCGCCGAGCAACGCCACGGTGCCGGCGGTGACGAGGAACCCGGCCTGCAGCTCGAGCGTCACGAACACCATCGGATAGCGCGATCCGAGCTTGCCGTAGAGCCACTCGAAGGGTGCAAGGAGCACGAGCCCGATTGTCGCGGAGTCGACCCGATCGTGGGTTCCGGTCATCGGCGCCGGGCACGGGGGTGCCACGATTGGCCGCCCGCACGCAGGCTCCGGCGCCGTTTCCGCGAATCATGCACCCGTGATCTACGACCTCTGGGACCGAATCAGCTTCGCCGCCGAGGGCGCCTGGCTCCGCGCCGGCGACCTCTTCGACGCGCTGCGCCATCGCCGCTGGGGCCTGCCGCTGGCCGGAGCCGTGCTGGCGCTGATCGCCGCCGGGCTCGTCGTCCTCATCGGCGGCGGCGACTCCGGCTCCGAGCGGAGCGGCGGGCGGGCCGCTCCGGTCGCCCGGCTCGAACCCCCCTCGGTGATCAGCGACCCCCAGTTCGTCGAGGAGAAGGGCTTCTCGATCGCCCTGCCCGACAGCTGGCGGCGGACGAGGCCGCCGGAGGGCGCCAGCTTCTCGGCCCGCTCCGACGACGGCCTCGGCGAGGTGACCCTGTGGGTCGACCGCGACCCGAAGCTCGGCTTCGAGGAGTTCATCGACCAGTCGCTCGCCGGCCTCGAGGGGCTCGGCGAGAACGCCGAGGTCACCGATCGCGTCGACGGCCCGACCATCGAGACCTCGATCGCGGTCCTCGCCGCCGACGTGCCGGTCGACGGCGGCGCCGCCGGCCCCTACCGGGTCACCCTGCGGGCCGCCGGCCCCTACCGCTACTACCTGGCGACCTCGATCGGCGCCGGCGCCCCGCCGCGCCTGATCGCCGACGCCGAGCTGCTCAGCGCCAGCTTCCGCCCCCAGGTCGAGGTCAAGTAGAAGATAACCCCGGCGGAATGCTCCGCTTCGCGTCCGCTTCCGCCGGTCGGGACTGTCTATCTCTAGAGGTGCAGGTCCTCGTAGAGGCTCGGCATCGCCCGCTCGTCGCGGATCACGTGGGTGACGGCGTTGATCAGGGCCAGGTGGGTGAAGGCCTGCGGGAAGTTGCCGAGATGGCGGCCCGAGGCCGACTCGAGCTCCTCGGCGTAGAGGCCGAGCGGGCTCGCGTCCTTGAGCAGCCGCTCGCAGAGCTCGCGCCCGCGCTTGCGCTCGCCGATCTCGAGCAGCGCCGAGACGAGCCAGAACGAGCAGATCAGGAACGTCCCCTCCTCGCCCTCGAGGCCGTCGTCGGTCTCCTCGGTCCGGTAGCGGAGGACGAGGCCGTTCTCGGTCAGGTCGTCGGCGATCGCCAGCACCGTGGCCCGGACCCGCTCGTCGCCCTGCGGCATGAAGCGGACGAGCGGCACGAGCAGGTTCGAGGCGTCGAGCACGTTGCCGCCGTAGTACTGGGTGAAGACGCCCCGCGAGTCGATGCCGTTGGCGAGCACGTCGGAGTGGATCTCGTTGGCGATCAGCCGCCACTCGTCGGCGAGGCCCTCGTAGCCGCGCCGGGCGGCGAGCCGGGCGGCGCGGTCGAGCGCGACCCAGCACATCACCTTGCTGCTGACGTAGTGGCGGGGCTCGCCGCGGCACTCCCAGATCCCCTGGTCGGGGCCGCGCCAGACCTCGGCCGCGCAGCGCGCCTGGTCCTCGATCACCGGCCAGAGCCGCGGCGAGTTGTGGCCGTACTCCTTCTGGTGCAGGTAGATCGAGTCGAGGACCGCGCCGTAGACGTCGTTCTGGCGCTGGCCATAGGCGCCGTTGCCGACCCGCACCGGCCGCGCCCCCTCGTAGCCGGTCAGATGGTCGAGCTCCTGCTCCTCGAGGGTCGTCTCGCCGCCGATCCCGTACATGATCTGCAGGCCGCCGTCCTCGTTGCGGTCGACGTCGCCGACGAACTGGATGAAGTCGTCGGCCTCCCAGCTCAGCCCGAGCGCGTGCAGGCCCTGCAGCGTGAAGGTCGCATCGCGCATCCAGGTGTAGCGGTAGTCCCAGTTGCGCTCGCCGCCCGGCGTCTCCGGCAGCGACGTCGTCAGCGCCGCGACCATCGCCCCGGTCGGCAGGTAGGTGAGGCCCTTGAGGACGAGCGCCGAGCGCTGCAGGTGGTCGCTCCAGCGGTGATCGGGGAACTCGCCGGAGGCGAGCCAGGTGCGCCAGAACCGCGAGGTCGTGTCGAGCGCCGCCTCGGCCGCCTCGAAGCTGTCGGGGCCGTCGAGGCGGGAGGACCAGGAGAGCGCGAAGTAGCAGCCCTCGCCGGCGTCGAGGCGGCGGCGGGCGCGGGCGCAGCCGCCCTCGATGCCGATGTTGACGTCGGAGTGGAGCCGCAGGGTGCTCTCGCCGTCGCTGGCGTCGGCGATCCCGTGCTCGGGGCCGGGCCGGCTCCAGGTCGCCGGCCGCGCTCCGTAGCCGAACACCGGCTCGCAGACCTGCTCGAGGTGGACGGTGCCGTGCACGCAGCGGGCGGTGCGGACGAGCACGTGGTGAGAGTCGAAGTCGGAGGGGGGCCGGGTGTGGGCGGTCGCCTTGGTCGATTCGCGGGCGCGCCAGCGGCCGACGATCAGCGCGTCGCGGATGATCATCCAGCCGGTCGGGGTCATCCAGGTCGTCTCGACGATGTTCGTCCCCGGCTCGTAGCGGCGGCCCACCGGCCGACCCATGTTCGAAGGCCCGAACCGCCAGCCGCCCGCGGAGCGGTCGAGCAGCGCCGCGAACACGCTCGGCGAGTCGAAGCGGGGCGGGCAGAGCCATTCGACGGTGCCGTCGGGCGCGACGAGGGCGCCGGTGTGGCAATCGGAGAGGAACGCGTAGTCGGCGATCGGCGGGAACAGCGAGGAGGGCATCCGCCGCTCCAGGAACGGTGTCGGTTCGGCCTCCTTGTCGGGGTCCATGCCGCCGGCGCGGCTCGGGCCGGGCTCGACCGGACGCGGGCCGATCAGGTCCGTCTCGTCGGTATCGGTCCGCTCGCTGCTCATCTCGCTGCCTCCATCGACCGGGACCGAAGTTAGCGAGAACCCGCAAGCCGCCTCTCATCGCCACAGCGACCGCAACCGGGCACCCCGCCGGGGGGTGCAGTGCCGGGGGAGGGATTCGAACCCTCAAGCCCTTTCGGGCAGCCGGGTTTAAGCCGGCCGCGTATCGCCATTTCCGCCACCCCGGCAGCGGCCCGCTCAGGCTATCCGCAAGCGGCGCGGATGCCAGAATCTACCCCATCGGGGTGAGATTTAGGTGAGCGAAACTTTCGACCTCTACGGTGTTTGTAAGGAGGACGTCTCGCCTTGGAAGCTTCCGCACTCACACGCGCCCCCGGACGCGGGTTTCTCGCCCGCCGCTCACCGCTGCTCCGGCTCGAGTCCGACGAGCGCCTCGTCGAGCTGATCAGGACCGGTCACGACGGTGCCTTCGAGGTTCTCTTCACCCGCTACAACGGCCGCCTTCTCGGCTTCTGCCAGTCGATGCTGAAGAGCCGCCAGGACGCCGAGGACGTCCTCCAGGAGGTCTTCACCAACGCCCACTCGGCGATGCTCGGCGACGACCGCAAGATCAACGTGCGTCCCTGGCTGTACCGGATCGCCCGCAACCGCTGCCTCAACCACCTGCGCCGGCCGGTGCCCGAGGGCCAGGATTCGATGGACGTCCTTCCCCACAGCAATGGCACGACGACCGCCGAGCGGGTGCAGATGCGCGAAGACCTGCGGCAGCTGATGAACGACGTCGAGACGTTGCCGGAGACCCAGCGCACGGCCCTGCTGCTGCGCGAGATCGATCAGCTCTCCTACGAGGAGATCGCCCAGGCGATGCAGACGACCGTCCCGTCCGTCAAGTCGCTGCTCGTTCGGGCGCGAATCGGCCTGGCCGAGTCCGGACAGGCGCGGATGCTTACCTGCGACGAGGTCCAGCTGAGCCTGGCCGAGGCCGCCGAGGGCATCGGCAAGGTGGCGGGCCCGGCCCGCAAGCACGTCCGCGACTGCGACGGCTGCCGCGCCTTCCGCGACCAGCTGCGCTCCGACCGCAAGGCGATGGCGGCGCTGTTCCCGGTCGGCCTGCTCGCGATCTTCAAGCACGGGATCCTCGCCAAGCTCTTCGGCGGTGGCTCGGCCGGGGCTGCCGGCACCGGCGCGGTCGGCGCGGTCGGCGGCGCCTCCGCATCGGGCGGGATCGGCGGCATCAGCGTGCTCAGCGGCGCGATCGGCGCGAAGGCCGCCGCCGGCTTCGCCACCGCCGCGATCCTCACCGCGGGCGCGGTCGAGGTCCGCAGCATCGGCGCCGGCGAAGCAGAGAACCCGGAGCCGAAGCTCGCCCCCGCCGCCGCCGTCGCCGAATCCTCCCCAACGCCGAAGCCGGCGAACGCCGCCGAGCACATCAGCGCCCGGATCGTCGCGCCGGTCGTTCCGGCCCGTCCGGCGCCCGCCGACCGCAGGCAGCACGCAGCGCCCGGGAGCGCTCCCGCCGATCCCGCTCCGGCGGTTCCCGAGGACGCGCCGAAGCCGGCGCCGACGGACTCGGTGGCCGCGGCGGCCTCCCCCGAGGACGGCAACGTCGCGGTCGCAACGCCGGCCGGCGGGGAGAACGACGATCAGGACACCGGCAGCGCTGCGGTCGAGGAGCCCCCGGCGACCGACCCGACGACTCCGACGACCCCGACGACTCCGACGACGCCGCCGACTCCGACGACGCCGCCGACTCCGACGACACCCACGACTCCGGCCGGCTCGACAACCCCGGCCACGCCGGCGCCGGCGCCCGGCTCCTGAGCCGGACGCGCGTCCAGCTCCCAGGACACACCTAAGGCCCAACCCCCAGCTGCCGATGGGGGGCCGGTGACGGCTCGATCGATTCCCCGTCTGCGAATGGACCGGAAACGGCCCGGCGCAGCGGGCGACCCTCTGCCCGGGGCGGATTCGATCGCGGACCGTCCGGATCGGTCCTGCCGGCGCACGATTGGCACGATCGCTCGCCCCTGGACAAGGCGAGGCGCCGCAGCGGACTGGGACTGACCGGGTTGCACGGCGCCGTCCCCGAGGGGGCGGCGCCGGCGACCGGGTCGTACGCTCAAACGGTGTGCGTGCCGCCGGGCTCGAGCAGGACGACCTCGTGAGGCGGACGCGGTCTCGACCTTGTCCTTGAACTCGTTCGGATCGGCCTCGATCGCCGGAAACGTCCCGTAGTGCATCGGCAGCACCGTCTCGGCGCCGATCAGCCCGCAGGCGTAGGCGGCGTCGTCGATACCCATCGTGTAGTGGCCGCCGATCGGCACGATCGCGACGTCGATCGGCGTCCGCTCGGCGATCAGCTTCATGTCGCCGAACAGGCAGGTGTCGCCGGCGTGGTAGACGGTGACACCGCCGATCTGCACCACGAGGCCCGCCGGGAGCCCGATCACGGTCCCGGTCTCGGCGCTGAACGGCTCGTCACCCTCGCCGGGGGTCGTATTGGTGTGGAAGGCCTGCACGAGCTTCACCCAGCCCCAGTCGAACTCGACGACGCCGCCGAGGTTGGGATCGAAGGTCTGCTCGACGCCGCGGGCGTCGAGCCACTTCGCCAGCTCGACGATCGCCAGGCAGGGTGCGCCGGTGCGGGTCGCGACCGCGACCGCGTCGGCGATGTGGTCGGCGTGCCCGTGGCTGAGCAGGATGTGAGTCGGCTCCACCTCCTCGGCGGTGACCGGGGCCGTTGGGCTGTTCGGCTTCAGGAACGGGTCGATCAGAACCGTGGCCTCGCCGTCGCTGAGCTCGAAGCAGCTGTGTCCAAGCCATCTGATTTCCATCGTCAACTCTCCTCTCGGTGGGGGTTCTCCGTCGGTGGTCCAAGCTCGTCGGCGAGCGCCCAGCCGACCGCGACTCCGACCATCATCGAGATTCGCGTCTCCTCGGCGAGGAGGACGTCGACGGCCGTCGCCCGCTCCTGCGGGTCTTCGATCGAGATGACGCGCTCGAGCTCGGCCCGGTGCGATTCGCCGAACCAGCCGCCCGCCGCGAGCGCCTCGACGAGGACCCGTTGGAGCGTCGGCGCCGAGGCCGCGACCCGGGCCTCGGCGGCCTGCAGGCGCGAGCCCTCGGTGAGACGGCCGACCGCCGCCTCGAGGTCGGCTTCGGTGAATGCTGCGCCGGACACAGGCTGAACATACCCGCCGCCCGCCGCCGGCAAGCGCGAGCGTGGCGCCGCTACTCGGCGCCGGCGTCGGCGCGGCGGGCGGCGACCGCCCCCATGCCGAGCCCGACGAGGCCGCCGACCAGCCCGGCGACCGGATCGGCTCCGACCTCGACGAGCGGCAGCAGCAGCAGGACGACGGCGGCGACGGTCACGGCGATCGTCTCGAGCGGCTCGCTGAAATGGTGCTTGGCCTCGCCGCGCCAGAGCATCAGCCAGGCGGCGAGCAGGCCGAGCGCGACGCCGTTGCCGCCGGCGACGACGAGGGTGCCGGTGAGCCCGGCCGAGAAGACCGCACCGGCGGCGAGGGCACCGAGGGTGCCGGTGGCGACGATCAGCGTCGCGGTCGCCAGCGATCCGAGCCGGCGCTCGACGGCGACGCCGAAGACCCAGATCGCGAGACCGACGACCAGCAGGGCGCCGAGGTCGTCGTAGGCGAACGGCGCGGTCACGTAGCGCCAGGCCTCGGAGCCGACCGGGCCGGCGATCGCGCCGACCTCGTTGAGCGTGAGCGGTACCGCGCGGCCGAGGACCAGCAGGACGCCGGCGATCAGCAGCGTCCCGGCGGTCGCCAGCGGACGGACGCCGAGCGCGGTCTTGGCGCTCCGCTCGGCGGCGCGCTCGCGGCGCAGCCGGCGGCGCTTGTCGCGCCGGCTCTCCCGGACCCGGATCTCGTCGCCCTCGCGCTCGAGCCGCGGCGCCCGCTTGCGGAGCCGGTGGCCGCAGTACGGGCACTCGGTCACGTACGGGCTGACCTCGGAGCCGCAGCTCCGGCAGACGACGCTCAACTCCGGTGTCTGGGACACAGAGCGAGGATAACCCCGCGCGGCGCTCAGATCAGCGGGCGGTCAGCGCCACGGCGGCCGCGACAAGCTCGCGGAGGTCGTCGCCGTGCGCTTCCACGAAGTCCAGCTGCCGCCGGGCGCCGGTGCCGCCGGCGACGATCTCGGCCGCCCTGCGCAGCTCCTCGCTGCAGCCGACCGCCGCGGCGCTGGCCTCGACCTCGGCGATCAGGCCCCGCGCCATCTCGGTGGCGGCGACCGGGCGGCCGCGGCCGAAGTCGACCAGCTCGCCCTCCATGCCGCGGACCGCAGCCCTGACCTTGTTGTCGTCGATCAGCTCGTAGGGGGCCTCGACGAGCGGCTCGCCCTCGTCGAACAACTCGGCGAACCGGTGCGAGAGCGCCTGGGTCAGCGCCGCGAAGGCGGCGGTGTCCTCGAGGCGGGTCGCCTGGTCGAAGACCCTGGTCTCGACCGTGCCGAGGTTCGGATGCGGCCGGACATCCCACCAGAGGTAGGTGTAGTCGTCGATCGCCCCCGAGCCCGTCATCTGCCCGACCCGGCGCGCGTAGATCTCCCAGCTGCCGTAGTGCGGTGGCACGCCCTGACGCGGGAAGGCGCGGAAGACCGGGGTCCGCGCCGACATCATCCCGGTGTTGCGCCCCTCCCAGAACGGTGAGTTCGAGGAGATCGCGAGCAGCAGCGGCAGGTGGCGGCGGATCCCGTCGGCGACGTAGATGGCCTTGTCGGGCGAGTCGATCCCGACGTGGACGTGGGTCCCGAAGATCAGCTCGCGCTCGGCGATGAAGCCGAGGTCGGCGACGAGCTCCCGGTAGCGAGGCCGCTCGACGATCGCCTGCTCGTCGCAGCGCGCGAACGGATGGGTGCCGGCGGCGCCGACGAGCATGCCGTTCTTCTTCGCGATCGATCCGACGAGCCTGCGCAGGTCGGCGAGCTGCTCGGCCGCGGTGGCGACGTCCGGGCACGGCGTCGTAGCCACCTCGAGCACCGATTGGAACAGCTCCGGCTTGACCTGCCCCTCGTGCTCCTCGGGGACGTCGGCGAGCACCGCCTCGATCCCCTGCGACAGATCGAGGGTCGCGGGATCCAAGAGCATCAGCTCCTCCTCGATCCCGACGGTGAAGGGTGCGCCGTTGAAGCTGTGCTCGAGCACTTGGTTGCCGCGATCCTACCCCGGTGGAGCGGCTCCTACGCACATATACTGGCCAATTCCCCCCTGCCGTCCGTCGACCCGACGCACCGAGCGGCAACCCCAGACCAAGGAGGAACTCCAAGTGGAGGCCAAGAGCATCACCGAGCAGAAGTCGCTTCTCGACACGTTGGCGCCGGGCAAGCGCACCCGCCTGCACCGCCTGCTGTTCGAGTTCGGTCCCGGCAACGGCTGCCTGATGCTGCTGCCGATCGATCAGGGCATCGAGCACGGCCCCCGCGACTTCTTCCCGAACCCGGCCTCCAAGGACCCCGACTACCAGTTCCGGCTCGCCGCCGAGGGGGGTTACTCGGCGATCGCCTGCCAGATCGGCCTCGCCACCAAGTACTACCCCGACCATGCGGGCGCGGTGCCGCTGATCCTCAAGGTCAACGGCAAGACCGACATCCCGCCGGCCGGGAGGGCGCTGTCGACCTGCAACGCCTCGGTCGAGGACGCAGTCAAGCTCGGCGCCGACGCGGTCGGATACACGCTCTACGTCGGCTCACCGCGTCAGGACGAGGACCTCGCCCAGCTGCGCCAGGTGCGTGAGGACTGCGACCGCTTCGGGATGCCGCTCGTCGTCTGGTCCTACCCGCGCGGCGAGGCGGTCGTCGCCAAGGGCGGCCAGAACTCGTTCTACGCGATCGATTACGCGGCGCGGATGGCGATGGAGATGGGCGCCGACATCGTCAAGCTGAACATGCCGAAGATCGACCCCGAAAAGGACAAGGACTCCCCCGCCCCCTACAACGAGGGCGGCTTCACGCAGGAGGAGGCGATCACCCACTGCGTCGAGTCGGCGGGTCGCTCGCTCGTCGTCCTCTCGGGTGGCTCGAGGATCGACGACGACGCGCTGCTCGAGCAGACCCGCGGCATCATGCATGCGGGCGGCTCCGGGGTCATCTACGGGCGCAACGTCTGGCAGCGCGAGTGGAGCGAGGCGCTCGAGATCATCGGCCAGATCAAGGAGATCATGCTCTCCAGCGTCCACCGCATCCCCTGAACAGGGATCGGTAGGGACATCGGCGGGCGGCGATGGTTCCGGGCGTCAGGGGTCGGACCGCCGGGACGCTGCTGCTGCTCGCCCTGATCGTCTACGCGCTGATCGCCGGCGGTGACGAGGACGATCCGGCCGCCGACCGCGGCAACGCCGGCGGCGCCGGCCAGCGCGCACGGGTCCTCCGCGTCATCGACGGAGACACGATCGAGGTCGCGATCGACGACCGCAGCGACGACGTCCGCTACATCGGGGTCGACACCCCGGAGACGGTCAAGCCGGGCGAGCCGGTCGAGTGCTTCGGGCCCGAGGCCTCGGCGTTCAACCACAGCCTCGTCGACGGTGAGACGGTCCGGCTCGCCTTCGACCGCGAGCGCCGCGACGTCTACGGGCGACTGCTGGCATACGTCTACGTGGGCGAGACCTTCGTCAACGCCGAGCTCGTCCGCGGTGGCTACGCGCGCACCCTCGAGATCCCGCCCAACACCGCCGAGGCGGACCGTCTCGCGGCGCTCGAGGAGCGGGCGGGAAGGGCCGGGGACGGCCTCTGGGGCGCCTGCTGAGAGTCTGAGCAAATGACAGTCTGTCTTAGCAATGGCTAATATTGCTGTCCGTGGCCACTCAGACCCCTATGGCGAATCCGCGGATGCGTCAGAGCCTCGACCAGTTCGAGGAGGCATTCGAGCGCGAGCAGCAGATCGAGGTGCAACGGCGCCACGAGCTGCGCCGCCGCGCCGCCAACCGCTCCCGCGCCCGCCACATCGTCAAGACCGAGAAGCGCGGCCGCGTCCGCTTCAGCGTCCTCGCCCTCTGCCTGACGGCCACCGTCGTGGTCGTCGTCGTGGTGATGTTCGAGACGCTGGCCTGGCTCGTCGGCGGCTAGATCAGTCGTCGGTGCTCGAGCCGTCCGCCGACGCCTCCGCCTCGGCGTTGTCGAGGACCTCGCGCCTGAAGACGCTGATGTCGCGGGGCGCCTCGATGCCGATCCGGACCTTGTCTCCGGAGACGGAGAGAACGGTGATCTCGATCTCCTCCCCGATCATGATGCTCTGGTTGGTCTTCCGGGTGAGTACGAGCATGGGCGCCCAGACCTCGGGCCGGGCTGGAACGGCTTGGTGGCACGACTCCCGCGCCGCAGCGGGGGGTCCGACCTTAGCGAAAGCGAATTCCTGCGTCCATCCCCTGCCGGGTGGGCGGAGGGGTCCCGGGCTCCCGTTGGGTAGACTCACGCGCCGCAATGGCAGGTAAGCCCCTCAGATCACAGTTGAACCAGATCCGCGCCTGGGTGCGGGAGGGTCGGACCGACGCCTGGATCGCTCATCAGCTCGACATCTCGGCCTCCGAGCTGCGCGAGTTCCGCCGCCGCCACGACCTCACTCCCGACTCCGAGCCCGACACCTCCGACGATCTCCGCGACGAGATCGAAGCCGAGGTCGAGGCCGCGACCCTCGCCGCCGCCGAGGCGGCCGACGCCGCCGACGAGGAGGCCGAGGAGGACGAGGAGGACGAGGACGCAGACGAGGACCGCGACGACGAGCGCGACGAGGACGAGGAGCGACCCCGGCGCCGCCGCCGCCGCCGCGGCGGGCGCGGGCGCCGACGCGGCCCCGGCGCGATCGAGGCGACCTTCGACCACGGCGAGGAGGACGGCTACGGCCTCTGGCTCGACCCGGCGGTCAAGGACAACCCCGTCTACTCCGAGAACTGGGCGGGCCACCGCGCGGTACGGGTGACGGTCGAAGCGGATCAGATCGTGATCCGCCGCGCCGGCGACGACGGCTGACGCCGGCTCGACCGGGCCTCAGTCGCTGCCGCCCCGCCAGGTGGGCTGATCGGCTCGGCGCAACGCCGTCAGCACGTGCTCGAGCGTGTGCAGGTCGAACGGCTCGGCGACGCCGTCGTTGATCAGCTTCTTGCCCATCTGGTCGCGGGCCGCGATCGGTCCCTGCGCAAACAGGTAGGCGCCGATCTGGGCGTCGCGAGCGTGGTCGTCGCGACGCGCGTAGTCCTTCGGGACGCCGTGAGCGCCACCCTCCTGGGCGGCGCGGCGGAGGATCTCGACGAGGACCGCGTTGGCGTCGCCGCCGCCGCCGTTGCCGCTGCCGCCGTTGCGGCGCATCGCCAGAGCCGGCTTCGCCGCCTCCTCGGCGGGGAGGCCGCGGACGATCGCGCGCCGCAGCGACTTGCGCTCGCGCGGCCGCAGCGCCTCGAGGGCAGCCGCGGGCTCGAAGCCGTGATCGCGGCGGCGCAGGCCCTTGACCATCGCCCACAGGGCCCCCCGATGGGTCTGCGGAACCGCCCCGAACAGCAGGCAGAGGAAGGCCCAGAGCACGATCGCCGCCAGTCCGGCGATCAGGTCGAGGACGAGGCCGCCCGGGTCGAACATGCTGTGCAGAACGGCGACCGCGACGGCGAGCCCGCTGCAGATGAACATCTGCCGCCAGGGGAGGACGATCGGGCTGCGCCCTCGCTGCGAGCGCATGAACACGTAGGCGGTCGGGATCGTGAAGCCCGCCATCATCGCGATCGGCGCCGCCTTGACCCCGAGTGCCGGCACGAACAGCACGCAGAAGCCGACGAACGCGAACATCGCGACGACGGCGCCGATGATGAACGGAACCCGCTTGTCGGCGTACTTCACCGACTTGTTGATCATCCGGTAGACGGTCGGCGCGACGAGGCCGCCGGCGACGAGCGGGATCAGCGACGCCGCGCTTGCGTAGGAGGCCGGCGCGATGCGGACCATCACCGTCGCCATCACCGTCGTCATCAGCATCGTCCCGGCGAGGACGAACGTGAAGTAGCCGAACTGGATGCCGCGGGCGTTGCCGACCCCGTACTCGTCCTCGACGGCCCGGAACATCGGCGTCTTCTGCAGCGGCCGCAACGCCTTGCGGTAGCCACCGGGGAGGATCGCGACGAGGAACGCCGCCCGCGAGGCGAGGTGGTAGGTGCCGAGGTCGGTGTGGTCGACGAACCGCGAGAGGATGAAGATGTCGGCGTAGCCGACGACCCACATCGAGAGCACCAGCGGCACCCGGATCGCCCCCTTGCGGTAGATCGCGACCGCCTCCCGCCAGTCCCAGCAGAGAGTCCAGCTGCCGCGCAGCACGACCAGCGACATCAGCAGCGCCAGGCCGGTGCCGATCGCCTGCCCGGCGATCGCCCCGCGGATCCCCTCGCCGGCGATCAGCAACGGAACCACGGCGGCGAGGATGAAGATGGGCTTGGCGGTCTCGACCGCGACGTAGGACTTCGGCCGGCGCTCGATCCAGATCGCGATCGAGGAGACGCGGTAGAGCGCCGCGGTGCCGCCGGCGAGTGCCGCGTACATGACCAGGCCCGGGTCGGCGTCGCCGAGCAGGTAGTGGGAGATCGGCGCCGCGAAGACGATCGACAGGCCGGTGCCGATCACCGAGACGATCGTGATCGTGACGAGGCCGGTGCCGAGGCTCCGCTTCGGCGCCGTCGCGATCTCCTCGTCGTCCTCCTCGTCGTCGTCGTCATCGTCGTCGTCGCCGCCGAACGTCCGCTTCAGCGTGCCCTGCTTGCTGGCCAGCGTGAACAGGACGGTGAGCAGCCCCGCGTAGAAGAGGAGCAGGCCGAGCTGTCCGAACTCGCCCGGATCGGTGAAGTTGGCGATGACGATCGTCGCGGCGAACGTGACCGCGTTGCCGAGGACCATGCCGATCCCATGGATCCCCGAGTAGCGGAGTACCTGGGTTCCCAGCGCCGCTCCGGTCCCCCCTCCCTTGTCGGGCCGCTTCGGCCCGGAGCCCCCCTTGCGGTGGCCTTTTCCCCGGCCGCTCAAACCGACCAGTGTTCGAACGCGCGACCGGTCTGCTCCCGCAGACGATCGGCGTCCTCGTGCAGGACTTCGAGCACCTCGGGGCCGAGCGCCTCGGCGACCCCGGAGGGCCTGTCGATCGGCTTCGAGAGCGGCAGCGCGACGTCGAGGGCGAGCCAGGCCCGGCGCGGGATCCGCCGCCCGAAGCGGGTCCGGCTCATCCGCTGCACCCGCATGCCGAGCCGCGTCGCCCGCTTCTTCCGGGAGGTCGAGTGGCGGACCTGCCCGAACTTCGGATGCTCGAACCCGGCGTCGACTCCGGCGAACTCGAAGAGCCGCCGCAGCGTCGCCATCCGGTCGTCGCGAAGGTCGCGCTGATCGAGCACGAGGATCTGCTCCTCGTCGAAGTGGGCGAGGAACCGCTGCAGCTGCATGAAGTACTTGCTGCGGTTCACGTAGGAGGTGTTCGGATGGACCAGCGTGGCCCGCAGATCGCCCTTTTCGCGGCGCTTCGCGTAGTTGTGGACGAAGTGGGCCGTGATTCGCTCGATCGGGTCGCGAACGATGTAGACGAGGCGGACGCCGGGGACGACCGCGGCGATCCGCTCGGGGACGCCGAGATGTTGCGGGTAGGCGGTGTAGTTGGGCGACGCCTCGCCGCGGCAGCGCGCCGTCGGGTCGAAGTGGCGCGAGTACCACTCGATGCCGCGCGGGAAGTTGCGCTCGGCGATGAAGAAGTTGAGCTCCTTCGGGGTCGACATCGACACCTCCGGGTGGAGGCTCATGTAGTAGTGGAGGCCGCTCGTGCCGCATTTCTGGGCGCCGATGACGATCAGATTCGGCAGGGTCAGATCACGCGTCCCGGTAGCCGGGCGCGCTCGGGGAAGCGTCTCGTGGGCGCCGTCCCCCCCGGTGACGGCTGCCGTTTCAGTCGGGGCCGGAGCCTCCATAGGCGCATCCGAGGGTACCGCAGGGCGACTCACGATCCGCTGTCCAGGTCCGGCTCGGGGGCGGTCGCGAGATCGAGCAGATCGGCGCCGTGCTCGCCGACCGACACCGCCCGCAGCGGCCGGCGGCCGGCGAGCAGCAACCGCACCCGGGCGCGGATGTCGGCTGCCGACACCGCCGCGGCGGCTCCGGCGCCGGGCCACGGCGGCAGCAGCTCGAAGCCGACGCCGAGGCGGCGCAGCTCGGCGAAGGCCATCGTGTCGGTGAGGACGAGGACACGCTCGGGGGGCAGATCGCCGATCGCGTCCCGCAGTCGCTCGTTCAGCTCGCCGGCCGGCACGCCGAGCGCGAGCACCGCCAGATAGGGCGCCCGGCGCTCCGGATGGCGGATCAGGTCGCGGGCCCCGGCGGCGGCGACGAGCGGCAGCGACGGTCCGACCCGGTGGCTGGAGAGGCGCAGCCAGCGGTTGAAGCGGCCGCGATCGCGAACCGTCGGCGCCGGCCGCCGGCCGGCCAGCATCGCGACGACGAGGTCGGCGGCGTCGGCGGCGCCGTTGCCGGGGAAGACGCGCCGGCAGGCGCTGCGCAGCTCCGCCTCGCGATCGGCGTCGGCGAGCTCGCGCAGGCGCTCGTCGAGCGCCGGGTCGGCGGCGCCGGTGGCGGCGAGCGCGGCACCGGCCTCGGCCGCCCAGCCGGCCCGAGCACCCTGGTCGTCGGTGTTGCGCGACATCGGCACGAACAGGGTCGGCACGGCGAAGGCGATCAGCTCGTGGAAGGCGTTGTAGCCGGCCGCCGCCACCGCCAGGTCGAAGGCCGCGAAGTAGCGGCTCATCGGGAACGTCGCGTCGAGCTCGACGACGCCGGCGGGCACGTCGAGCGCCGGCGAGAGGCTCGAGCGCAGTGCCGCCACCTGGAGGCCCGGGACGGCGGTCAGGACCGCGAGGGTGCGGGCGACGGCAGCGTCGACCTCTCCCCCCTGCCCGAGCGTGACCAGCGCTGTCCGCCGCGCCGGGTCGAGGCCGAGCTCGGCGGCGGCGCGCTCGCGGGGCAGCAGCTCGCGGCGGTCGAGGAAGACGATCGGCCGGATCCGCTTCGCCTCGCGACGGCGGGCGACGGTCGGACCGGGATCGGCCGACTCGGCGAGCTCGCCGGGCTCGAGCACCGCGTCGAAGGCGCCGGCCCGCCCGAGCGGCGCCGTCGAGCTGCCGGCCCGCCACATCGGTCGCCGACACCAGATCGACGTCGGCGCGCCGGCGGCGCTGAGCAGGTCGGTGAGCGCCCGGTAGGGGTGGACTCCGTCGAAGACGACGAGGTCGGGCTCGCGCTCGGCGAGCACCTGCTCGAGCAACGGCCCCGAGCCGCAGGTTCCAGGCCCGGTCGGTCCCCGACGCCGGCCGCCGGTAGGAGGACAGGTAGTCGACGTCCCAGCCCTCCGCCGCGACCACCGGCGCGGCACCGGAGAGCGTGAAGAACGACGAGCGGTAGGAGCCGGGCAGGCGGCGGGCGATCGCCATCGCCCGGTTCAGGTGGCCGAGGCCGGTGCCGTTGCTGGTTGCGAAGAGGATCCGCGGGCCACCGGCCCGGCGGGCCGTCCGCCCGCTCACCGGGCCACCCCCGCGGCCTCGCGGTCGAGCGCGGCACGGAGCGCCGGCGCCGCATGATTGCCCTCGCGCTCCAGCGCCGTGACCGTCGCCTCGTAGCGGCGCTGGACCCAGAGCCTGCCGGGGGCGCTCAGCTGCTGTCGCCAGCGGCCGAGATGAGCCTTCTCGGCGGTCATCTCGGTGGCGAAGAACTGCGCCATCGCCGGTTCGTCCTCGAGTCCGAGGAAACCGAGCAGCCCGACGTAGGTACGGTCACGGTCGAAGCCGACCAGGTCCTCGAGCAGGACGACCCGGAAGCGCTCGGCGGGGATCGAGAAGGGGGCTCCGTCCTCGGTGCCGCGGAACCCGGCCTCGATCGCCCGCAGCCGGTCCGCCCACCAGCCGATCGCCGCGCCGACGCGCCGCGGGCCCCAGGTCTTGCCGGCCACGGAGGCGGCCGAGTCGCGGCCGTCGCGCAACGCATGGATGAAGCGGGCCTCCGGGAAGAGACGGAGCAGCGTCTGCGAGGCGCGAACGTTGTGGGAGGACATCTCGACCAGGCCTGGCTTGCCGTGCCGTGTCGCGACCGGCTCGAGCAGGTCGAGGAACAGACCCCGGCAGCCGGCGACCGGGTCGTCGGCATAGGCGGCCTCGAAGCGCTCGAGGGCGGCGTCGAACTCCGCTTCGCGCATCAGGTTGTAGAGGCCGCGCGGGCGGCCGTCGACGCGAACCCGGTGCCACCAGAAGCCGCGCAGCTTGGCGAGGTAGCCCTGCAGGGTGATCCGACCCTCGAGCAGATCCGGCATCCCCCGCTTGTTGCAGTGGAAGCGGGCCTCGATCGGCACGTCGGCAAGCCGGCTGTGCCGGCCGAGCAGCTGCGCGAGGGCGTGGGTGCCGGAGCGGCCGGTGCCGCCGATGAAGACGAGGTTGCGGCCCCGCGACTGCGATTCGTCGGGTTCGGTGCCTGCGCCGGCGGGCCCGCTCACGCGGGCTGGTGCTCGTAGGCCCGCCGCAGCTGCGGGGCGCAGTGGAAGTTCTCGCGCTCGAGCCGATCGAGGGTCTTCTCGTACTCCCGGGCCAGCGCCGCCTGCTGATCGGGCTCGAGGCCCTCCCGCCAGCGCTCCTTGTGGGCCGCCGAGGCGCTCATCTCCTGCTCGAAGAACTCCCGCATCGCCGGCTCGCTCTCGAGGCCGAGGTGGTCGAGCAGCTGCTCGTACATCTGCTCGCGGTCGCCGTCGACGAGCTCGTCGAGGCTGACCGTCAGCACCCGTCCCGGCGGCAGCTCGCGGACCCCGGCCTCGATCTTGCGCAGGCGGCCCTCCCACCAGCGAATGCCCTCGGATCCGTCCCGGGGATGGCTGCGCTTCTGGCGCTTCGAGACCTTCGAAGAGCCGGCGTCGCGACCGTCGCGGACGGTGTGGATCAGCTTCGCGTCCGGGAACAGCCGGACCAGCGTCGGGCTCTCGGCGATCGTGAAGCAGCTCATCTCGATCAGGCCGGGCTTGCCGGCCTCGACGGCGACCGGCCAGAGCAGGTCGAGAAACAGGTTGCGGCAGGCGAGGTCGAGGTCGCCGGCGGCGGTCAGCTCGAACTCGGCGACGGCGGCGTCGAAGCGGCCCCGCTCGACGACCTTGTGGAGGCCGCGGACCTTGCGACCGAACGCGATCCGCCGGGCGACGACCGGCGCCACCTCGCCGGCCCGGATCCGCCGCCACCAGAAGCGCTTCAGCTTGCGGAGGAACTGCTCCGGGGTCACCTGCCCGGCGAGCAGGTCGGGAAAGCCCTGCGGGTTGACGTGAAAGCGGGCCTCGATCGGGACGCGGGCCCAGTGCGAGTGGTTGGCGAGCAGCTGTGAGACGACGTGGGTGCCGGAGCGACCGGTGCCGCCGACGAACAGCAGATCGGGATTCTCGGGACGCTCGGCGGCGAGGTCGATCACGCGCTCCGCCTTCCCTGGACGCGGCGCAGCAGCGCCGCACAGCCGACCCCGTCGGCCTCGAGCCGGTCGAGGATCGCGGCGTAGCGGGCGTCTACGTCGGCGTGGCGGCGGTCGCTGACGTCCTCGCGCCAGCGCTCGGCGTGGGCGTTGCGGACCTTGACGCGGCGGGTGAAGTAGCCGAGCATCGCCTCCTCGTTGCGGAGGCCGGCGAACTGGCGGAGCTTCCGGTAGGTGCGGCGGCGGTGGTTGCCGGAGACGAGGTCGTCGAGGCTGACCTCGTGGACGCGTTCGCGGCCGACGGCGCGGATGCCGTCCTCGATCCGGCGGATCCGCGATTCCCACCACTCGAGGCCCTGGTCCATCGTCCGCGGGTAGGTGAGCCGGCGCGCCTGCCCGACCCGCGAGGCGGCGACGTCGCGGCCGTCGCGGACGACGTGGACGAATCGGGCCTCCGGGAACAGCATCCCGAGCGGTCCGGCCTCGGCGACGACGTCGCAGCTCTGCTCGATCAGTCCCGCCGTCGCCGACTCGGTGGCGAGCGGCCAGAGCAGGTCGAAGAAGAGCTGCCGGCAGGCCGCCTCCGGCTCGCCGCCGTCGCAGCGGCGCAGGAACGACTCGGTCGCGGCGTCGAGCCGGCGCCTCGGGACGTAACGGTGCAGGCCGCGGAAGCTGAGCCGGGTCGGCTCGAAGTTGCGCCACCAGTAGTGGCGGAGCCGGTAGGCGAACAGGTCCGGGCTGGTGCGGCCGGCGAGGACGTCGGGGAAGCCGCCCGAGTCGACGTGGAAGCGGGCCTCGTTCGGGACCTTGCGGAAATGGCTGTGCGAGTTGAGGATCTTCGCGACGACGTGCGTCCCCGAGCGCCCGGTCCCGCCGATGAAGAGCAGCGGAACGGCGTCCCGCAAGTCGGGACTGGCTGTGCGGCCGGGCACAGCCTCGGTGTCGAGTCCGGTCGGCATGGTGCTTGAAAGGGTTGGCGGAAAGCGCCGTGGGCCCGGAAAGGAGCTAACGAACCCGTGCCGACAGGTTAGTGGACGGGTGCCGGTCGGGAACGCCCCCCGGTGGCAGGGCGGGCTACTTGACGCCGTCGAGCACGTACGCCTGCTCGGCGGAGCCGACCAGCCCGAGCTTGCGCGACTCGGCCATCACCGCGGCGTCGCTCTCCAGCGCCTTCGCCTTGCGGGTGAGCTCGGCGTTCTCCTGCTTGAGCTCGGCGAGCTGGGCCTCGGCTCCCTTCGACTCGCGCCAGCTCTCGAAGACGTGCAGCGACGGCCCGACGTAGGAGGCGATGACGACGAAGAGGACGAGGACGAGGACGATCCGCCCGAAGCGATCCCAGCGGATTCTCGAGCCACGGCTGCCACGGCCGCCGCGCGGGGTGACGCGAGCGCGGTAGCGGGGCTGGGCAACCGATGCCATTGCACGGCAATTTCGGCGCCCGCGGCCGGACCCCTGCAAGCGCGGTGGGCGTCCTCGTGCGGCTCAGCGGCCGCTGAAGGCAGCGAGTCCGGGAAAGCGGGCGGCGGCGCCCAGCTCCTCCTCGATGCGGAGCAACCGGTTGTACTTGGCGACCCGGTCCGAGCGCGACGGCGCTCCGGTCTTGATCTGCCCGCAGCCGGTCGCGACGGCGAGATCGGCGATCGTCGTGTCCTCGGTCTCGCCGGAGCGATGCGAGATCACCGCAGAGTAGCCGGCGTCACGGGCCATCCGCACCGCCTCGAACGTCTCGGTGAGGGTTCCGATCTGGTTGACCTTGACGAGGATCGAGTTGGCGACGCCGAGCTCGATGCCGCGGCCGAGCCGCTCCGGATTGGTGACGAAGAGATCGTCGCCGACGAGCTGGCAGCGGTCGCCGATCGCCGCGGTGAGCGCCTTCCAGCCGTCCCAGTCCTCCTCGTCCATGCCGTCCTCGATCGAGACGATCGGGTAGCGGTCGACCTTGTCGGCCCAGTAGTCGGCGAGCTCGGCGGCGCCGAGCGAGCGCCCCTCGTTGGCGAGCTCGTAGGCGCCGTCGGCGTAGATCTCGCTCGTCGCCGGGTCGAGGGCGATGAAGACGTCAGCGCCGGGTTCGTAGCCGGCCGCCGAGATGCCCGCCACGAGCGCCTCGAGGGCTGCCTCGTTGGAGCTCAGGTCGGGCGCGAAGCCGCCCTCGTCGCCGACCGCGGTGTTGAGGCCGTTCGACTGCAGCCAGACCTTCAGGGCGTGGAAGACCTCGGCCCCCCAGCGCAGGCACTCGGCGAAGCCGGAGGCGCCGGCGGGGACGATCATGAACTCCTGGAAGTCGACCGAGTTGTCGGCGTGGGCGCCGCCGTTGACGACGTTCATCATCGGCACCGGCAGGACCGCCGGATCGTCGTCGCCGTAGACGGCGCCGAGATAGCGGTAGAGCGGCTCGCCGGCGGCCGTGGCCGAAGCCCGCGCCGCCGCCAGCGACGCGCCGAGGATCGCGTTGGCCCCGAGCCGGGATTTGTCGGCGGTCCCGTCGAGGTCGATCAGGGTGCGGTCGATCGCGGCCTGATCGCTCGCATCGGCGCCGGCCAGCGCCGCGGCGATCTCGCCGTTGACGTTGGCGACGGCGACGCCGACGCCCTTGCCGCCCCACTCGGCGCCGCCGTCGCGGAGCTCGGTTGCCTCGAACTCGCCGGTCGAGGCGCCCGACGGCACCGCCGCCCGCCCCCGGGTCCCGTCGGCGAGCGTCACGTCGACCTCCACGGTCGGGTTGCCCCGCGAGTCGAGGATCTGCCGGCCGTGGACGTCGGTGATGGAAGCCATAGGCGCGGCAGTCTATTTGCCGGCGGCCGGAGGTTCCTCCGCGGTTCCTACGGGCCTCCCCCTCCCCGCCGAGGTCGAGGAAACCGGTGACTATTGCCCCTTTCCTCGACCTCGGCGGGGTCGGCCGTTGGGGTCGGCGCGGGTTTGCCGTCGGGTTGGCCGCGGTCAGCCGTCGGGGTCGGCGGCCCGCAGCTCGTCGGCGGCCCGGCGTACGGTCAGCTCCGGGTCGACCCGGGCGATCCGGGCGACGTCGACGGCCGCCAGCAGCAGCGCGCCGATCGCCCGCTCGGCCCGTTCGCGCTCGCCGTCGTCGCGATGCTCGGGGTCGGCGGAGACCGGCGTCTCCCGCAACGCCTCGACCGCGCCGGCGAGCCGCTCGACCGCCTCGCCGGCGTCGGCTGCCGGGCCCGGCAGCCCGGCCGAGGCGGCGCGGCGCTGGAGCTTGCGGGCGTAGAGCAGGCCGGGCAGGTTCTCGGGCACGTCGGCGAACGGCCCGCCGGCGCCGCGGCCCTCCTGCTCGCGCTTGATCCGTTCCCAGTTCGAGCGCACGTCGTCGCTGCCCTCGACCACCGTCGCGGCGAAGACGTGCGGGTGCCGCCTGATCAGCTTCGCCGTCGTGTTGGCGGCGACCGCGCCGAGGTCGCCGGCGCCGCGTTCCTCGAGGAGCAGGGCGAGGAAGTGGACCTGGAAGAGGACGTCGCCGAGCTCGTCGAGGAGCTTCTCGTCGTCGCCGGAGGCGGCGGCGTCGGCGAGCTCGTAGGCCTCCTCGACGGTGTGCGGGACGATCGAGCGCTCGTCCTGGGCGCGGTCCCAGGGGCACTCGCGTCGCAGCCGGCGGGTGACCGAGTCGAGCTCGGCGATCGCCTCCGCACCGGCGGCGGCGCGGGCGGAGTCGGAGCTCATCGCAGCGTCAGGGGGCCGGTGCCGCCGGGGCGGTGCCGCCGGTGTTCGGCGCCGCTCCGGTCGGGGCCGATCCGGCCGGAGGGGCTCCGGTCGGGGCTCCGTCGGGGCCGATCGGGACCGTGCCTGCGGGCAGCTCCCCGGCGGCCGCGGCGGGCGGCTGCGGTCCCTGCGGGAGACCCTGCTGGGCGGAGCCGTCGATCGAGATCGTCGAGGTGCCGGGCTCGATCGGCTGCCTGGAGACGACCGGCGGCGGCACCGGCTGGCCCGGAGTCGACTCCGGCGCCGGCGCCACGTAGTTGCTGCAGAGCTCGATCACGTCGGCGGGCGCGCAGACGGTGCGCGGCGTCCACTTGTCGACGAAGTCGCTCTGGAAGTCGGAGGCGATCTGCTGCTGCTTGGCGGAGACGAGCTGCTGTTCGATCGCGGTGCTCGCCTGCGAGAGCGGCTGCGTCGTCTCCGGGTTGATCGCGGTCACCTCGATCACGTACCAGCCCCGGTCGGTCTTGAACGGACCGACGATCTCGCCCTCGGCTGCGGCGAACGCCTGCTGCTCGAGCTGCGGGTCGCCCTGGCCCTCGGTCAGCCCCTCGAGCAGGCCGCCCCGGTCCTTGGAGGCCTGGTCCTGCGAGTACTGCTTGGCGAGCTGCTTCCAGCTGCCGTCGGAGTCGTCCGCCTCGAGCGCCTGCTTGGCCTTCTCGGCCTCGGCCTCGGAGGAGTTGAGGATCACCCGGACGTCGCGGCTCGCCGGCTGCTTGAAGCTGTCGATGTTGACCTCGTAGAACTTCTTGATCTCGTCGTCGGAGACGGTCGGCGTGGCGACGACCTTCTGCTCGAGCTTGTCGCGCAGCAGCGTCAGCTCGACCTGCTCCTGGACGTCCTCGTCGCTGAACTTCGACTGCTTGACGAACTGCTGGAACTCCTTCTCGCTCGAGAAGCTCTGCTCCTTGATCCGCTTCAGCTCGGCGTCGATGTCCTCCTGGGAGACGGTTATGCCGCGGTCGGCCGCCTCGCCCTTGACCCATTCGGCGAGGATCAGGCTCTGCATCGCCTGCTGGACGAGCGAGTCGTACTGCGGATCGTCGGCGGCCGGGACCTTGGCGAGGCCGCCCTGCGCCGCCGCCTGCTCGAGGGCGGCGTCGAGATCGTCCTGGCTGATCGCACCGTTGTCGACGCCGTCGACGATCGCGACGTCGCCGTCGGGGAGCCCGGGCTTGCCGAGCCCGCTGGTCGCGGCGACCAGCGCGATCGCCGCGACGAGGATCAGGGCGAGGAAGATCGCCAGGTTGCGCTTCGAGGAGCGGGCCACGGGTTCAGAAAGATAGCGATGCGGCGGACGCTGCCGCGCACCCCGGCCCCGGCGCGGCGCTCAGGCGGCGTCGGCGACCGGCTCGCGCGAGGCCGCGACGGCCTCGACGAGCTCGCCCGAGGCGCTCGACCCGCTCGGCCTCGGGCGCGTCGGCGTCCGGGGCCCGCAGGGTCAGGCTGCTTTCCCGGGAGCTGTAGATCGCGTCGGCGAGTCGCTCGCGCAGGCGGCCGACCCGCTCGGAGTCGAAGTCGAGCGGCTCGGCGACGATCCGGGCGCCGCGCAGGACGATGCTGCGGGCCCCCTCCCGCGCCAGCTCGATTCGCGCCCGCTGGATCGCCAGCAACGCCTCGATCGGCTCCGGCGGCGGGCCGAACCGATCGCGCAGCTCGTCATGCAGCGCCCGCAGCTCACCGGGCGCCCGGGCGCCGGCGATCCGCCGGTGGATGTCGATCTTCGCCGCCTCGTAGGGGACGTAGGTGGACGGCACGAATGCGGAGACGTCGGTGTCGACGCGGACCTCCTCCTCGGTCCGCTCGCCGCCGCCGGCGGCGCGGAGCTCGGCGACGGCCTGGTCGAGCATCTCGACGTAGAGCTCGAAGCCGATCGCGGCGACGTGACCCGACTGCTCGGCGCCGAGCAGGTCGCCGGCTCCGCGCAGCTCGAGGTCGCGCATCGCGATCCGAAAGCCGGAGCCGAGCTCGGTGTGGTCGGCCAGGGTGGCCAACCGCGCCGCCGCCTCCCGGGTCACGCCCTCCTCGGAGGGGTAGAGCATGTACGCGTAGGCGCGCTCGCGGGACCGGCCGACGCGGCCGCGGATCTGGTAGGCCTGGGCGAGGCCGAGGTTGTCGGCGCGCTCGACGATCAGGGTGTTCGCCGCCGGCACGTCGAGCCCCGACTCGATGATCGTCGTCGCGACGAGCACGTCCGCCTCGCCGCGCAGGAACGACAGCATCGTCGCCTCCAGCTCGCCCTCGTCGAGCCGGCCGTGGGCCTCGATGAACCGGGCCTCGGGCACGAGCGCCCGCAGGCGCTCGGCGGTGTCGTGCAGGGTCTCGATCCGGTTGTGGAGGAAGAAGGCCTGGCCCTTGCGGCGGACCTCGCGGCGCAGCGCCTCGGCGACGAGCTCCTCGTCGTAGGGCCCGACATAGGTGCGGACCGGCCGCCGCCCCTCCGGCGGCGTCTCGATGACCGAGATGTCGCGCAACCCGGCGAGGCTCATCTGCATGGTCCGCGGGATCGGCGTCGCCGACATCGACAGCACGTCGACCTTGAGCTTCAGCTGCCGCAGCAGCTCCTTCTGCTTGACGCCGAACCGCTGCTCCTCGTCGATCACCAGCAGGCCGAGGTCCTTGCCGCGGACGTCGCGCGACAGCACCCGATGGGTGCCGATCAGGATGTCCACCGACCCATCCGCGAAGCCGGCGAGGACGCGCTTGACCTCGGCCGGCTTGCGGAGCCGCGAGACCATCTCGATCTCGTACGGGAAGTCGCGAAGCCGCTCGCTGAACGTGCCGAGGTGCTGGGTGGCGAGGATCGTCGTCGGGACGAGGATCATCACCTGCTTGCTGTCGGCGAGCGCCTTCTGGGCGGCGCGGATCGCGACCTCGGTCTTGCCGTAGCCGACGTCGCCGCAGATCAGCCGGTCCATCGGCCGCTCCGACTCCATGTCCGCCTTGACCGCCTCGATCGCCTCGAGCTGGTCGGCGGTCTCGCGGAACGGGAACGAGCGCTCGAGCCGCAGCTGCCACTCGCCGTCGGCGGAGAAGCTGTGACCGCGGCGTGCCTGCCGCTCGGCGTAGAGATTGATCAGCTCGCCGGCGAGCTCGCGGGCCGAACGCCGCGCCTTCGCCTTCATCTGGCTCCAGCGCTTGCCGCCGAGCTTCGAGAGCTCGGGGTGCTCGCCGCCGACGTAGCGGGTGATCTTGGCGAGCTGCTCGGCCGGGACCAGCACCTTGTCGCCGTCGCGGTACTCGAGCTCGAGGTAGTCGCGGGTGATCCCGGCGACCGTCCGGGTGTCGAAGCCGGCGAACCTGGCGACGCCGTGATCCTCGTGGACGACGTGCTCGCCGGCGGCGAGGTCGCCGAGCGAGGCGAGGCGGCCACCGGTCGGGGCCGGCGCCGCGGCGCGACGCCGGTGGACGAGGCGCCGGAACGGGACGACCGCGAGCCGCAGCGCCGGCGCGACGAAGCCGTCGGCGACCCGGGCCTCGGCGAACAGCACCGCCGGGTCGCCCGGCGGCGGCCCGTCCTCGAGCAGCTCCGGCGTCAGCCGCTCGAGCGCGTAGCGGGCCCGCTCGGCCTCGCCGATCCGCTCGAAGGCGACGACGGTCGTGTAGCCGGAGCGCGTCTGCTTCTCGAGCTCGGGCTCGGCCTCGGCGAGGCTGCGGGCGGCCGAGACGGGGATCGAGGCGCGAAACGCGGTGCCGCCGGCGCTCGCGTCGGGGTCGGCGTCGGCGACGGCGCTCATGCACAGCGCCGCGCGGGCGCGGAGCGGGTCGCGAACGGCGACGTAGAGCTTCGCCACGTCCTCGTCGTGGATCGCGGCGCGGACGTCGGTGAGATGATCGTCGAGCGCGGCGTCGAGCTCGTCGGGAGCGGCGATAACGATCGCCGTACGCTCGTCGATCAGCTCCAGGAAGGAGCTGAACCGGTCGGTCGGCAGCAGCTCGGCGAGCGGCCGCTCGGCCCCCTCCTCGGCGGCGTCGGCGAGCGCCTCGGTCGCGAGCAGCCGATGGTCGGGGTCGATCTCGGCGGCCGGGTCGAGCTCGATCCGCTCGACCTCGCCGAGCGAGCGCTGGGTGAAGGTCGAGAAGTAGCGGATCGACTCGATCTCGTCGCCGAACAGCTCGATCCGGGCGGCCTGGTCCTCGGTCGAGCCGAAGACGTCGAGGATGCCGCCGCGAACCGCGAACTGGCCGCGGTCGTCGACCTGCTCGACCCGCTCGTAGCCGCAGCCGGCGAGCAGCTCGGCGACGTCGCCGAGGTCGATCTCCTCGCCCTTGCCGAGCGCGAAGCCGGCCGGGCGCAGCGACGCGTCCGGCACCGCCTCGGCGAGCGCGACGGCGCTGGCGACGACGACCGGCGGCTCGGAGTCGCCGGCGCCGACGAGCGCGTCGAGGGCCGCGATCCGCAGGCCGACCAGGTGCGGCGGCGGCGCCAGGTGCGATTCGTATCCGGTCCCCCGCGAGGGGTAATAGCGGACCCGGCGCGGCGCCAGGTAGGCGCCGAGCTCGTTGGCGAGGTCGCGGGCGCCGCGGTCGTCGGCGGCGACACAGAGCAACGGCCTCCCCGCCAGCCCGGGCTCGGCCTCGGCGAGGGCGGCAAGCAGGTAGGGGCGCAGCCCGCTGGAGACCGGGACCGCGAGCTCAGCGCCGGGCCCGGCTGCCGCTGCCGCCGCGGCGAGGGCCGCGAAGGCGGCGTCGCCGTGGGCGCGATCGAGGAGCGGGCGCAGCGCCACTGCGGCCGTCAGGACCTGTAGCCGAGCCCGGGACCCTCGGACTGCCAGGTCGACCTGGCCCTCGCCCTCGGCCCGCGAGCGCTCCTCGACGCCGTCCCAGGCGTGCAGCATCGACTTGATCCGGCTCACCGACTCCGGCGGGTGCTCGGCGATCTGCGTCGCCAGCTGCAGGGCCACCTCCTCGGTCCGCGGCGCCGGGGCGACCTTGTGGACGATCCCCCACCGGAACGCCTCGTCGACCGCGATCTCCTTCGAGGTCAGCAGCAGGTACTTGGCGACCGAGAGGCCGCAGAGGGTGACGAGCCGGGCCGGGCCGACCGGGACGCCGAGGCCGGCGCCGGGGAATCGCAGGCGCATGTTCGAGCCGCCGACGCGGAGGTCGCAGGAGACGGCGATCTCGGCGCCGCCGCCCACGCAGGCGCCGTGACAGGCGGCGATCGTCGGCCGCGGGAAGCCGGTCAGCCCGTCGTAGAGGTCGGCGAACATCTCCATCCGCCGGATCGCTCCGTCGCGGTCGAGGTCCTCGCGGACGTCGGCGCCGGCCGAGAAGCCCATGTGGTCGGTCGAGGAGACGACGAGCGCCCGCAGGTCGTCGTCGGCCCGGGCCGCCTCGAGATGGCCGAGCAGCTCCTCGAGCATCTGCGTGTTGATCGCGTTCCGCGACTGCGGCCGGTCGAGCCGCAGCAGGGCGACGCCGTTGCCGTCGATCTCGTAGCTGGTCACCGCTTCCATCTCAGTCCTCGCTCCCGTCGTCGTTGCCGGCGATCTCGTCGATCAGCTCCTCGGTCGCGTCGGCGGCGGCGGCGATCAGCGCGCCGACCTGCTCGTGGTCCTCCTCGAAGCGGCCGAGCACGTGCCTGGAGACGATCTCGGGATCGGTCGAATCGGGGCGGCCGACGCCGATCCGAACCCGCCGGAAGTCGCGACTGCCGAGCCCGCGCTCGAGGCTCTTCAGCCCGTTGTGGCCGGCCACCCCGCCGCCGAGCTTCGCGCGGACCTCACCGAACGGCAGGTCGATCTCGTCGTGCAGCGCGATCACGCGGTCGAGTGGGACGCCGAACGAGCCCCGTGCCGGCCCGGCGGCGTTGCCCGACTCGTTCATGAAGGTCTGTGGGAGCAGGATCGCGGCCCGCGGGCCGCCCGGGCGGATCCGGCCGCTGGTGACGAGGCCGCCGAACCGGCTCTTCGCCTTCGGCAGCTCCCAGCGGGCGCTGAGCGCCGCCGCGACCTCGAAGCCGGCGTTGTGCCGGGTCCCGGCGTAGCGGCTCCCGGGATTGCCGAGGCCGACGATCAGGAAGTCGGCTGAGCCGGATCCGGAGGCGGATCCGGCAGCGCCGTCGGCGCCGCGACGGCGGCCAAGCCGGCGCACCGGCGACTAGTCCTCGGAGCCCGAGTCGCCTTCGTCGGCGCCGCCGCCCTCGGCGCCGGTCTCCTCGGCCTCGGCCTCGCCCTCGCCCTCGCCGACGAGCTCGGTCTCCTCCTCGAGCTCGGGCTCCTCCTCCTCGACCACGCGCGGCGGGTTGAGCGTCGCGACCGTGACCTCCTCGGGGGCGTCGGCAACGAACCTGACGCCCGCCGGCGCCTCGATCGTCGAAAGCTGGATCGTGTCGCCGATGACCATCGCCGAGACGTCGATGCTGATCCCCTCGTCGGGGATGTCGGTCGGCAGCGCCTCGATCGTGATCTCGCGGGTGACGTGCTCGAGGACGCCGCCCTCCTTGACGCCGGGGGCGTCCTCGACCCCCTCGAGCTCGATCGCGATGTCGGCCTGGATCTCCTGCTTGAGGTCGACCTGCTGGCAGTCGAGGTGGACGAGATCGCCGCGAACCGGGTGACGCTGCTCCTCCTTGACGACGACCGGCACCTTGCCCTCGCCCTCGATGTCGAGGTCGAAGAGCGCGTGGCCCTCGTTGATGAACAGCGAGAGGTCGTGGGCGTCGGCCTGGAAGGGCCGGGCCTCGTTGCCGCCGGTGTAGACGACGCCGGGCACGAACCCGTCGCGGCGCAGGCGCCGCGCCGTGCGCGAGCCGAACTCGGATGCGCTCGGAAACCTTGAAACTGGGACGGGAAGTGGCCATCGGGCAGGGCAGGATAGAGGTCCGGGCGCTCGGGCGCCGCTCGGCCCGGCCCGCGCCTACTGGAGCAGCCGTGGGTCGTTGGAGACGATGCCGGTCACCCCGATCTCGCGCAGCCGCTCGACCCCGGCTGCGTCGTCGACGGTCCAGGCGATCAGCTCGATCCCGAGCTCGCGGGTCACCGCCGCGAGCCGCGCCGTCGCGAGCCGGTGGAAGATCCAGATCGCGGCGGCCCCGATCTCGGGAGCGCGCCGCCGGGCGTGACGCGGAAAGCGCCTGCGCATCAGCTCCAGGGCGGCAGCGACGGCGGGTCTGGCGACGGCGCTGCGGTCCCAGGGACGGGTGACGAGCGGATAGGTCCAGCCGAGCCGCAGCCGCGGCTCGAGGGCGGCGATCCGGGCGAGGCTCTCGACGTACATGGTCGAGACCATCGCCCGATCGAGCAGCTCGCGCTCCTGCAGCGCCCTGACCAGCTCGTCCTCGCGACCGAGCAGCTTCAGATCGCAGTCGATCTCGACCCGGTCGAGCGGCGGTCGGGTGAACGCGTCGAGCGCGTCGGCGAGCTCGAGACGGGGCCGCGTCTCGGCGTCGTTCCAGTCGTGGGCGACGACGAGCGGCGAGCGCCGCTCGGCGGGCAATCCGGGAGCGCCGTCGCGGAGCCGGAGCACGTCGAACTCGATCATGTCGACGCCGACCTCGACCGCCCGTTCGAAGCTCGCGACCGTGTTTCCCTCGACGAGATCGGCGGCGCCCTTGTGACCGACCCGGCGCAGCCCGGGGCGCCCGCCCGGGAGCGCGCTCACCGCCGCTCGCGCCTCCGTGGCGGCCGCTCCGGGCCGTCATCGTGCTCGTCCTCGTCGAGCGGGAGCTGCTCGCCGGCGGCCGGCCGCCCGCGGGGGCGGGCCCGAGCTGCTCGAGCCGCTCGGTGACGAGCAGGCGCAGGATCACTCCCGCCGCCGCGAGCAGGCCGGCGGCGGTCAGCCCGCCGCCGAGCGCGGCGAGGGCGGCGACGCCGCGGCCCTGCTTCTCGAGGTCCTCGAGGAGCGGCGCCGCGTTCTCGGAGCCGGCGATGACGATCGCCGCGACGACCGAGAGCAGCAGAACGATGCGCGGCGATCCAGAGCAGGCTTCGCGCCAGCAGCTCGTACCACTCGAGGGCGGCCCGGTTCATCGCGCCAACACTACCCGGAGGTCCTCTCGGGCTCCGGCGTCCGGCCGAGGTCGAAGACGGCGACGAGGAACCCGACGACGGCGACGACGGCGATCACCTTGAAGCTGGTCTGAACGCCATGGGCGAACGAGTCGCGGACGATCCGCTCGATGTCCGCCACCGCCCGCGCCGGCAGCTCGCTGAGTGCGTCGGTGGCGCTGTCGGTCCCGGCGAGCGTGCCGTGCAACACCGCCTGCTCGTGGCCGGTAAGAGTCACGCCCGGTCTCGGAGCTGACGAGGTCGCCGAGCTGGTCCTCGGAGGCGCTCGTGAAGATCGCCGTCGCGATGCCGAGGCCGACGGCGCCGCCGGCGATCTGGAACATGTAGACGATCCCGCCGGCGAGGCTGCTGCGGGCGGCGTCGAGCGCCGTCACCGCCGCGGTCGTGACCGAGGGGTAGAAGAGGCCGCAGCCGATGCCGACCGCGAGCAGGCCCGACGGCGACGTCGGCGAAGCCGGCGTCGGGTCCGATCAGGATCGCCAGCAGGACTGCGCCGAGCGCGATCATGCCGGTCCCGGCGCCGACCACGATCCGCATCCCGATCGCGGTTGTAGAGCGGGCCGGCGATGAACGACGTGATCGCGAAGGCGGCCAGCATCGGCAGCATGCCGAGGCCGGCCTCGATCGTCGAGTAGCCGAGGATCTTCTCGAAGAACTGCGGCCCGTAGAGGACGGACGAGAAGAACACGGCGGAGAGCAGCAGCACCGCCAGGCAGGCGGCCCGGAAGCGCCGGTTGGCGATCACGTCGGGAGGGATCAGCGCCCGCTGGCCGGCGCGCCGCTCGATGATCCCGAAGGCGACGATCAGCGACGACCGAGAGGACGAGCATCGCCACCACCCGCGATGTCGGTCCAGCCCCAGTCGACGGCCTGGTCGAGGGCGACCAGGAGCAGGACGAGGCCGGCCGAGATCGTCGACATCCCGGCGTAGTCGATCCGCTCGTCGGCCAGCTCCTGGGGCTGGTGGACCTTGCGCCAGGTGACGAACATCGCGAAGGCGGCGATCGGCACGTTGAGGATGAAGATCCAGCGCCAGTCGAGGACCTCGGTGAGAACGCCTCCGAACAGCGGCCCGACCGCGTTGCCGATCCCGGCGACGCCGAGGATCAGGCCGCCGGCGAGACCGGCCTTCGACTCCGGCAGCGCCGCGAACGTCATGCCGAGGATCGCCGGCCACATCAGCGCGCCGCCGACCCCCATGCCGACCCGGGCGGCGATCAGGACGCCGAGGTCGGGCGCAGCGGCGCCGATCGCCGAGAACGCAGCGAACAGGATCGAGCCGATGAAGAAGATGCGGCGGCGGCCGAACATGTCGGCGAGCCGGCCGCCGGAGACGATCGCCATCCCGAAGACCAGCGCGTAGGCGTTGATCACCCACTGGGCGCTGCCGACGTCGACGTCGAGGTCGCTCTCGATCGCCGGCAGCGCGACGTTGAGGGCGGTGAAGTCGTTGGCGATGACGAAGACGCCGAGGCCCATCGCCACGAGCGCCATCAGCGTTCCCGGCTCGATCCGCTCCCGGTCCTCGGCTGCCGCGGCCGCGGTCATGCGGGCACGCTCAGAACAGCTGGTTCTCGCCGGCGAAGATCTCCGAGACCGAGTCGTCGGTGAAGATCCGCCGGATCGAGTCGGCGAGCGTCTGGGCGGTCGAGAGCACGGTGATGTTGTCGGGAGCGCCGTCGCGGAGCGGGATCGTGTCGGTGACGACGATCCGCTCGATCCGCGAGTTCTCGTAGGCGAGCCGCTCGAACGCGGGCCCGCTGAAGACGCCGTGGGTAGCGCAGGCGATCACCCGCGCGGCGCCCTCGTCGAGGACGGTCTTGGCGGCCGCACAGAGGGTGCCGGCGGTGTCGATCATGTCGTCGACGAGCACCGCGGTCTTGCCCTTGACGTCGCCGACGACGTAGCCGATCTCGGCGACCTGCTGGGCGGGACGCTCCTTCTCCATGACCGCCCAGTGGGTGCCGACCTTGCGGGCGAAGTTGCGGGCGACCTTGACGCGGCCGGCGTCGGGGCTGACGATCACCAGCTCCTCGTCGAAGTGCTGGTCGATGAACCACTGGGTCAGCATCGGCATCGCGGTCATGTGGTCGACCGGCACCTCGAAGAAGCCCTGGACCTGGCCGGCGTGCAGGTCCATGGTCAGGACCCGGTCGGTGCCGACGGCCTCGAGCGCCTTGGCGACGACCCGGGCCGAGATCGGCTCGCGGGGCAGCGACTTCTTGTCCTGGCGGGCGTAGCCGTACCAGGGCATCACGGCGATGATCCGGTGGGCGGAGGCGCCCTGCGCGGCGTCGATCATGCAGAGCAGCTCCATGAGCGCGTCGTTCGGCGTCATCGCGGCCGCCCCGTTGGCGGCGGTCGACTGGACGAGGAACACGTCGGCGCCGCGGATCGACTCCTGGTAGCGGCAGTAGACCTCGCCGTTCGAGAAGGTCCGCAGGTCGGCCTGGCCGAGATCGACGTCGAGCTGGCCGGCGATCTTCGCCGCCAGGCCCTCGGAGGCACGGCCGCCGAAGACCATCAGCCGCTTCCGGTAGTCCTGGCCGATCGAGCTGACCGGATGCGGCGACGGCTCGCCGATATCCGAGGGAGGGTGTTCGAGGGTCATCGTCTTGGTGAGCTCGCTCACTCGTCTTCGTGTTCCTTGGCCTTGCGCTCGGCGTAGCCGTCGATCTGGACCTGCTCGGGACGGGTCAGCGCCAGCGCCCCGGGTGAGACGTCCTCGCTGATCACCGAACCGGCGCCAGTGTAGGCGGAATCGCCAACCTCGACGGGCGCAATCAGCGTCGTATCGACGCCGGTTCTCGCACCGTGCCCGATCTTTGTCCGGTTCTTGGTGAATCCGTCGTAGTTGGCGGTGATCGTCGCCGCCCCGAGGTTGGCGCCCTCGCCGACCTCGGCGTCGCCGATGTAGGAGAGGTGCGGGACCTTCGACCCGGCCCCGATCCGCGCGTTCTTGATCTCGACGAACGTGCCCGCCTTGGCGCCCTCGGCGAGCTCGGCACGCGGGCCGCAGGTAGGCGAACGGCCCGACGTTGCAGCGGTCGGCGACGGCGCACTCGAGCAGGTAGGAGTGCGGGACGTGGACGTCGGCGCCGAGTCGCGAGTCGATGATCGTCGTCAGCGGCCCGACCACCGAGCCGCTGCCGATCCGGGTCGCGCCGATCAGCGAGCAGCCGGGCTCGATGCGGACGTCTGGGTCGATCTCGACGTCGGCCTCGATCCAGGTCGAGGCCGGGTCGACCAAGGTGACCCCAGCGAGCATGTGGCGCTCGAGGATCTGCCGCCGGGCCTCCGCCTCGACCAGCGCCAGGTCGACGCGCGAGTTGACGCCGAGGATCACGTTCGGGTCGTCGGAGACGTGCGCGGCGACGTGACCGCCCGCCTCGCGAACCAGCGGCAGCACGTCGGGGAGGTAGTACTCGCCCTGGGCGTTGTCGTTGGCGAGCTGCGGCAGCACCGCCGCCACCGCCGGCCCGTCGAAGGCGTAGATGCCGGAGTTGATCTCGCCGATCTCGAGCTCGGCGGCGGTCGCGTCGCCGGTCGCCTTGGCCTCGACGATCCGCTCGACCTCGGCGCCGTCGGCGCTGCGGACGACGCGGCCGTAGGAGCCGGGGTCGTCGAGCACCGCGGTCACGACGGTGGCCGCGGCGCCGCTGCCGGCGTGGGTGGCGAGCAGATCGGCGATCAGTCGCCGCGGAGACGAGCGGCACGTCGCCGGAGAGGACGACCACCGTCTCCGACTCGGCGACCAGCTCGGCCGCGGCGCGCAGCGCTCCGCCGGTCCCGTTCGCCTCGGGCTGGGGGATCGACTCGATCCCATCCGGCAGAGCGCCGGAGATGTCGCGGTCGGGCGAGACGATCACGGCGATCCGTCCCGCCCCGGCCTCGTGCGCCGCCGCGATCGGCCAACCGACCAGGGCGCGGCCGCAGATCGGGTGAAGCACCTTCGGCACCGCGGACTTCATCCGGGTGCCCTGACCGGCGGCCATGATCAGGACTGTCGGAGCACTCACTCGCCGCATCGTATTGCGACCGGGCCGATCGGTCACCCCGCGTCCGCCCAGTGGGCGGGATCGCTCCTCCATCCGGCGACGAATCACGCCCGACTGCGGACCGGCCGGCGGCATACACTCGGGATGCGTTCCGGGGTGGTGTAGTTGGGTAGCACACCTGGTTTTGGTCCAGGCGGCGGGGGTTCGAATCCTCCCCCCGGAACTACTCCCGCTTGCCGCGCCCCCGCTTCTCGCCCTTCGCCCGCGCTTCCGTGCGCGGGGCCGCCGGGCGGCGGGATGCCGAGGACGCGCATCGCCTTCAGGCCGAGGCCGAGCTTCTCGCGGCCCTCGGTCGAGCTGAGGTCGTGGCCGCAGAGCTCGCGGACGCGCTCGAGCCGGTAGCGGACCGTGTGGCGGTGGGTGAACAGCGTCTCGGCGGTCGGGGTCACGTTGCCGTCGTTGTCGAGATAGGCCTCGACGGTGGCGACCAGCTCGGTCTCGTACTGGTCGTCGTAGGCGGCGAGCGGCGCGACCGTCTCGTCGAAGAAGCGCTCGAGCTCGGCCGGGTCCTCGCTCATCGCCGGCAGCAGCAGGCGGTAGGAGCCGGTCTCCTCGAAGGCGAGCGGCGAGCGGTCCTCCGACTCGGCGACGTTGGCGGCCATCAGCGCCTCCTTGCCGGCCCGGTAGATCTGACCGGGGTCCTCGGCGTGGCGGCTGTAGCCGATCGCCAGCGAGAAGCCCGGCAGCGAGCGCCGCAGCTCGTCCTCGATCGCCTTCGCGGCCCGCTCGATCGGCCCCGGCTCGGCGCGCGGGCAGCAGCATCGCGACCTCGCCGCGCTCCTCGCTCGTCATCGCCGCGAGGGCGCCGCTGCTGCCCGAGCGCACGGCGCGCAGCGTCAGGGTCAGCACGCGGGCCCGCCAGTCGCCGGTCTGGGTCGCGTGCGGCGTCGCCCGGGCGATCACGACGCCGGCGCCGGCGCCGACGTCGCTGCCGAGCTCGGCGGCTCGCGAGCGGATCTCCTCGGCGTCGCCGAGCCGGCGCTCGAGGACCGCGCGCAGGAAGTCACCGGCGGCCTCGTCGCTCGCCCACTCCGGCGAGCGCGCCCGCTCGACCTCGAGGCCGAGCAGCGTCGTCACCATCCGCAGCCCGGCCGGCGCGCCGTCGGCGCCGCCACGGCGCCGGTAGCGGAGCTCGCCGACGGCGACGTCGGCGACCCGCAGCTCGGCGCTGCCGACGTCGGCGGCCCGTGCGAGCAGCTTCTCCTCCTCGGCGCCGGACGCGCGGCGACGGCGAGGACGGCGCTGGAGCGGTCGATCAGGGCGACGCTGGCGTCGAGGACGGCGGCGGCGGCGCGGGCGACCGCGGGCAGGCCGGCGCCCGACTCGATCGCCTCCGAGAGCGCCTCGAGCGAGCCTCCCGCCCCCGAGTCCGCCTCGGGTTCGCGGGCCGGACCGGCCGCTGCTGAAGCCGATTCTTTCGTCTTCGATCCCACGGGCAGCCTCAGATAGTAGGGCGGGGCCGGGGGTCCGAAGGACGGCGCCGGCGATGCCGACGCGCGCGCGCTCAGCCGAACAGGGTCGTCAGGTCGTCCCAGTAGTAGACGATCGCGACGCCGATCGCGAGGCCCACCCCGACCAGCGCGACGAGCACGATCAGCGACAGCGCCGCCGCCGTCGCCTTCTCCCAGCCACGCGAGAACGAGCCGATCGCCGGGACGAGGATCAGGGTCGTGAACGCGATCAGGGTGATCAACCCGGCGCCGGCGAAGATCATCACCTCAGCGGACATCGGCTTCATTCTGCCGGAAGTGGACGACGACAACGACGATCGCCGAGAGCAGGGCGTAGATCGCCGACGCCGAGCGCCCAGCCGCCGCTGACGTCGCTCATGTAGTGGACGCCGAGATAGACGCGACTGAGTGCCGATCGCGGCCGCGAGCAGCAGGCCGGCGACGACGAGCGCCGTGCCGCGAGGCATGCCGGGCCGGAGCCGGATCGCGATCGTCAGCGCGATCCACGGGTAGATCACCGAGTGCGACGCGTGGCCGCTCGGATAGGCGAATCCGCCCGCGTCGACCAGCCCACCGGCCGGGCGTGGCCGGGCGACCGCCTCCTTGATCAGATCGGTCCCCCAGAGGATCGCGACCGTGCCGACGACGAGAACGACGAGCTCCGGCCAGGCGCGCCGCGCGATCAGCCAGGCGGCGGCGGCCAGGCCGGCCAGGACGATCGCCTCCCAGGATCCGAGCGCGGTCAGGCCCTTGGCGATCGTCGTCAGCCAGTCGGCGCGGATGTGGGAGACGAGGTCGGCGGCGGTCGTGTCGCCGGTCGTCGGGCCCGGCGTCCCGTCGACGGTGACCGCGTAGGCGATCGCGACGTAGCTGCCGACGGCGAGCGCCGCCAGCGCCGTCGTGAACTCGAGGCCGAGCCCGCCGGGAGTGAGACGGTCGCCGATGAACCGGGCCTGCGGGCTGAGCCGGCGGCCGAGCGCCAGCAGGCTGCGCAGCACCGGCCGCCGCTCCATCGCCGCCGCCAGCTTCGCCCGGTTGCCGGCCACCTTCATCCAGCGCCAGGCGACGATCCCGGCGACGACCAGCGCGACGATCACGGCGAAGGCGAGCAGCGCGTGCTCGGAGTTGCTCAGGACCGAATCGATGTTCTTCGACGCGAAGTAGCCGAGCAGCGTGAACAGCGTCGCCCACATCCCGGTGCCGAGGACGCTGTAGGGCGCCAACTGCCGGTAGGGCATCCGCGAGCTGCCGGCGATGAACGGAGCCAGCGCCCGGACGAGGCCGATGAAGCGACCGACGAGGATCGTCTTGCCGCCATGCCTGGCGAAGTAGTCCTCGACCTGCTTGAACCGCTCCGGGGTGATCCGCAGCCTCGGTCCGTGCTTGAGAACCCAGTCGCGCCCGAGCCGGTCGCCGAGCAGATAGCTGCAGGTATCGCCGAGGAAGGCCGACAGCCAGACGATCCCGATCGTCAGCACGACCGAGGTCGATCCCTGTCCGGCGACGGCGCCGGCGAGGACGACGACGGTCTCGCCGGGCGCGACGAGGCCGACGAAGGCGCCGGTCTCGAGGAAGGCGAGCACGCCGACGATCAGATACGTCCACGAGCCCAGCGAGCCCGACACGTCCTCGAGCAGCTTCTGCGCGTCGATGTCGGGCAGCAGCCGCTTGATCAGCTGATACGCGACGACGATCGCGACGACCACGGCGACGACCTTCAGCCAGTCCTTGCGCTTGCGAGGCAGCTGCATCAGATCCCCCCGACCGAGCTCGCGACGATCGCCTCGTCGCCGGCCGAGCGCAGCTCGGCGGCGGCGCGGACGGCCTCGTCACGGCCGTCGAACAGCCCGACCACGGTCGGGCCCGAGCCGGTGACGATCGCCACCGCCGCGCCGACCTCGGTGAGCCGCCGCAGCGCCGCGTCGATCGTCGGCCGCAGCGACAGCGCCGCGGCGGCGAGGTCGTTGACGAGCAGCGACGCGTATTCGAGCGGGTGGGCGCCGGCCGCCGCCGCGGCCCGAACGCGCTGCCGGGCCTCGGCCAGCCGCTCGGCGCTGCGGGTGGCGCCGAGCCGGTCGGCCTCGGCGTAGACGGCCGGCGTCGAGAGTCCCTTCCGGTCGGGAATCAGGACCGCTGCGAACCGCCGCGGATCGGGCAGCCGCTCGATCTCCTCGCCGGCGCCGCCGACCAGGCAGAACGCCGGCTCGAGCTGCGAGCTGACGTCGGCGCCGAGGGAGCGGGCGATCGCCGCGATCCGTTCAGCCGGCAGATCGTCCCGGGCGAGCCTGAGGACGGCGGCGGCGTCGGCGCTGCCGCCGCCGAGGCCGGCGGCGACCGGGATCGCCTTCTCGACCTCGATGCGGACCGGCGGGTGCCTCCAGCCCGCTGCGCGCAGCGCCGCGAGCGCCCGCTCGGTCAGATCGGGGCCGGCGATGCCGGCGACGACCGACCCGGTCGGCGTCGGCCTCACTGACGGTGAGCCGGTCGGCGAGGGAGAGCGGGGCGAACAGCGAGCAGAGCTCGTGCAGGCCGTCGCCGCGGACCGGCCCGACGTACAGGCAGAGGTTCAGCTTCGCCGGCGCGAAGGTCTCGAACGCCTTGCTCACGCCAGCCTCTCCGCCATCGCCAGGTGCTGCTCGGGGGTGAGCATCTCGGCCCGGATCCCGTCCGGCAGGCCGAGCGACGCAAGCGCCTCGCGACTGGCATGGCGGACCTCCGACGAGCGCGGGCGCGGCGCCGGCAGACCCTGCTGCTCAGCCTCCTTCTCGCGGCGCCGGGCGGCGAGCTCGAGCGAGCGCGGCAGCGCCTTACGGCGGTGGGCGAAGCCGTCGCGAATCAGCTGCGCGATCGCCGGCGGCACGGCTGGGCCGCGGCGCTGCAGCGACAGGACGGCGGAGTCGACCCGCGGCCGCGGCGTGAATACGGCCGGATCGACCTTGCGCAGCATCCTCACGGAGCAGCTGAGCTGGACGACGACGCTCGGCGATCCGTACGCGCGTGAGCCCGGCCGGGCCCGCAGCCGCTCGGCGATCTCGCGCTGCACCATCACCGTCCAGCGCCGCAGCGACGGCAGCTCGGCGATCGTGCGGAGGATCAGGGGCGTGGCCACCGAGTAGGGAAGGTTGGCGACCATCGCGGTCGGAGCGGGATCGAGGCTCGCCAGGTCGACCCTCATCGCGTCGGCCCAGACGATCGCGACGCCGGGGTGCTCGGCGGCGATTCGCTCGAGCGGCTCGCGCAGCCGCTGATCGAGCTCGATCACGTGCAGCGTCCCGACCGTCGCCGCGAGGCGTTCGGTCAGCACCCCCTCCCCGCCGCCGACCTCGAGCACGACGTCGCCGGGATCGAGCGCCGCATCGGCGACGATCGCCTCGAGCAGGTTGGGGTCGGCGAGGAAGTTCTGGCCTAGCCGGACCATCCGAACAGCCTCGCCGCGTTCTCGGAGACGATCGCATCGAGCTGCTCGTAGCCGATCCCGCGCGCCTCGGCCACCGCCTCGGCGGTGTGGGTCACGTTGGCCGGGCTGTTCGGCTTGCCGCGGACGATCTGGGGGGCGAGGAAGGGGCTGTCGGTCTCGACGAGCAGCAGGCGATCGGGGATCAGCGTCGCCGCCACCCGCAGCTGCTCCGACTTCGGGTAGGTGACGTTGCCGGCGAAGGAGACGTGCCAGCCCCGCTCCGCCGCCTCCTCGGCCCGCTCCGGCGTCGCTGAGAAGCAGTGCAGGATCACCTCGATGCCCTCCGCCTCGGCGGCGAGCAGCTCGTAGCAGTCGGCGACGGCGCGGCCGGCGCCGGGGCCGCTCGAGTCGCGGACGTGGATGACGAGCGGCAGCCTCGTCCGCCGGGCGATCCCGATCTGTGCCTCGAACGCCCGCACCTGCGCCGACTCGGAGGCGCGGTCGCGGTAGAAGTCGAGGCCGGTCTCGCCGATCGCGCGGACGGCGTCGTCGGCGGCGAGCTCCTCGATCGACGCCGCCGCAGCGGCGTCGAAGCCGTCGGCGGAGTTCGGGATGGCGCCCGACCGCCGCGTAGACGCCGTCGAGCTCGTGAGCGGTGCGCACCGCCTCGCGGTTCGACTCCTCGTCGAGCCCGATCGTCAGGATCCGCGTCACCCCGACGCGCCTGGCGTCAGCGACCAGCTCCGCGGCGGGCGGCTCGCAGACTCCGAGGTGGGCGTGGCTGTCGATCATCGTCGGGGCAGTCTAGATCGGCGGCCCGGCGCCCCCGCGGCCCCTCCCCACCTCGCCGAGGTCGAGGAAAGGCGGAATATTCACCCGTTTCCTCGACCTCGGCGGGTTGGTTGGGGCGGGTGCGCGGGTTCTAGTCGAGCTTCGGGAACAGCGGCGCGATCCGCTCGACCCGCCGGCCGCCGCCGCGCGAGCCGAAGGCGGCGATCTCGCGCGAGTCCTCGCCGAGCGCCGCAAGCAGCGTCTCCGAGGAGCGCGGGATGTAGGCGTGCAGGAGCAGCGTCACGACCCGCAGCCCCTCGACCAGGTTGTAGAGGACCCGGTCGAGGTCGGCGGCCCGCGACTCGTCCTTGGCGAGCTCCCACGGCTTCCGCTCCTCGACGTAGCGGTTGAGCCGCCGCACGGCGCTCCAGCAGACCTCGAGGGCGCGGCTGATCTCGGTCCGGTCGAGCAACCCGGTGACGAGGATCTCGAGGCCGCCGAGGCCGCCCTCGCCGTCGGCCAGCTCGGGGTCGATCGCGACGCCCTCGGGGACGACGCCGTCGCGGTAGCGGTCGACCATCGCCAGCACGCGGCTGGCGAGGTTGCCGAAGTCGTTGGCGAGCTCGCCCTCGTAGCGCGACTCGAAACCGGCCGCCGAGATCGAGCCGTCCTGGCCGAAGCTGACCTCGCGGAAGCAGTAGAAGCGCAGCGCGTCGGAGCCGAACTTGTCGATCACCTCGAACGGATCGAGGACGTTGCCGAGCGACTTCGACATCTTCTTCTCGCCCATCAGCAGGTAGCCGTGTACGTACATCCGCTTCGGCAGCTCGAGCCCGGCGGCGAGCAGCAGCGCCGGCCAGTAGATCGAGTGGAACTTGAGGATGTCCTTCGCCATCACGTGCAGGTCGGCCGGCCAGAAGCGTTCGGTCAGGTCCTCGCCGGGCCGCGCGAAGGAGAGCGCCGTGTAGTAGTTGAGCAGCGCGTCGAACCAGACGTACATGACCTGCTCGGGGTCCCACGGCAGCGGCACCCCCCAGTTCAGCTTCGGCCGCGAGAGCGAGACGTCCTGGAGGCCGCCGCGGATGAACGCGAGCGCCTCGTTGCGGCGGAAGTCGGGGGCGACGAACTCCGGGTTCTCCTCGTAGTGGCGCAACAGCTCGCCCGTGAAGCTCGACAGCCGGAAGAACCAGTTCTGCTCGGTCTCGAGCTCGAGGACGATCTCGTGGATCGGGCAGGTGTTGCCGGGCCCGAGCTCCGTCGCCGTCTTGAAGTCGGCGCAGCGCGGGCAGTAGTAGCCCTCGTAGGTGCCCTCGTAGACGTGGCCGTTGTCGTGGACCCGCTGCATCACCTCCTGGACGCGCTGCGTGTGCCGCTCGTCGGAGGTGCGGATGAAGAAGTCGTTGGAGGCGTCGATCTTCGGCATCAGGTCGAGGAACCGCTGCGAGTTGCGATCGGCGAGCTCGCGCGGCGTCACCCCCTCGCGCTCGGCGGCCTGCGCGACCGGCTCGCCGTGCTCGTCGGTGCCGGTCAGAAAGAACACGTCCTCGCCGCGCTGGCGCATGTGGCGGGCGAGGATGTCGGCGCCGATCGTCGTGTAGGCGTGGCCGAGATGCGGCTCGGCGTTGACGTAGTAGATCGGCGTCGTCACGTAGAAGGACATCGGCGTAAGCGTATTCGGGCGGTCGAGGCCTGCCCCCGCGCCCTACCCGAGCGCCGGCAGCGCCGCGAACGCCGCCGCCAGCACGACGTCGCGGGCGACCGCGAGCCCGCTGACCCGCGAGCCGCCGCCGAAGCAGGCGCACGGGGCACCGGCCTGCCCGCGCAGCAGCGCCGATCCGAGCGTCAGCGCGAACAGCAGCAGCAGCGCCGCGGCGAGGTAGGCGGCGCGGTCGCTGCCGGCGGCGACGCCGATCGCCAGGACCGTCTCGGCGACGACCGCGATCGTCCAGGCGAGCCGGCGCGAGGCGGCATCCGGGAAGCCGAAGGTCGCCATCGCCGCGGTGCTGCGGCGCGGATCGGCGAGCTTCGCGGCGGCCGACCAGGCGAGGACGGCGCCGAGCAGCAGCCGGGCGGCGAGCGCCATCAGCCGCGAACGGTCGCGAGGACGGCGAGGATGTCGTCGCCGTAGCGCTCGAGCTTCGTCGGGCCGATGCCGTTGCAGGCGAGCAGCCCGCGCTCGTCCTCCGGCATCGCCGCGGCGATGCCCTCGAGCTGGCGGTTGGTGAGGACGACGTAGGCGGGGACGCCGTCCTCGTCGGAGCGGAGCTTGCGCCACGATCGCAGCGCCTCGTCGGCGGCGCGGGCCTCCGGGCCCGCCCCCTCGAGCGGCGAGTCGGCGGCCCGTCCCGCGGCCCGCCGCGACCGCGAGGTCGCCGCGCCGAGCGCGTCGGTCGTCACCGCCGGCTTCGTCGCCGCCTCCGCCGCCTCGCCGCGGATCTCGGCCAGAAACGGCGAGGCGCGCTCGCTGTCGGCGAGGACGACGCAGCGGTGCCGGGCTCGGGTGACGGCGACGTGGAGGACACGGCGCTCCGCCTCCCAGCTCTCGCTGAGCCGGTGCGGAATCAGGCCCTGGTCGGCGCCGTAGACGGCGACCCGGTCCCACTCCCTTCCCTTGACGCGGTGGACGGTCGCGAGCCGGACGCCCTCGCCGCCGGCCGACGCCTCGAGGGCGGCGCGAAGCCAGGGCTCGAAGCCACCCGGGTCGTCGTGGAGGTCGGCCACCTGAATCAGCCCCTCGAGGTCGTCGAGGTGACTCGCCGTCGACTCGCTGCCCTTCGAGCCGTCGAGCATCTCCATCGCGCCGCCGAGCCCGATCCGGTCGCGAACCGCCTCGAGCAGCTCGCGGGTGCGGGCGCCGCCGGCCGCCAGCCCGGCGAGCATGTCGATGTCGTCGGCCATCTCGTCGACCTTGCCCGCGACCCGGGCGTCGTCGATCCTCCGCCCGACCACGCGCAGGTCGTCGAGCGAGCGGCAGTTGCCGAGCCACTTGCTGATCCAGCGCGGAAAGCCGCGGCTCGGCCGGCGCCGGATCGCCTCGAGGTCGGCGCCGATCAGGTTCTCCGGGTCGACCGCGACCCGCAGCCAGGCCAGCGCCGCCGCCGTCCCGGTCCGCTCGAGCATGTCGGCGCGGACGGCCGAGGCGACCGGCACCCCGGCCGTAAACAGCGCCACCTGCGGAGCGAGGAGCAGCGAGTTGACGCGGGCGAGGACGGCGACCTCCCCGGGCCCGACCTCGGGCTCGGCGAGCCAGCCGCGGATCAGCTCGACGAGCGTCGCCGCCGCCTCCGAGGAGGGCCGGACGCGGATCTCGAGCGCCTCCGGGCCGGGGTCGGCGCCGGCCGCGGCGCGGATCGCCTTCGGCACCCGCAGGCGGTTGTAGGAGAGCAGCTTCGCGGCGCCGTCGACGATCGCCTCGGCGCAGCGGTAGTTGACCTCGAGGGCCGCCTGCTCGGCGCCCGGGAAGAACTCGGCGTAGTCGACGAGGAAGCGCGGATCGGCGCCGGCGTGGTCGTAGATCGTCTGGTCGTCGTCGCCGACCCCGAAGACGTCGAAGGCGGGCATCGCGAGCAGCCTGATCATCAGCACGTGGGCCGGGGTCAGGTCCTGGAACTCGTCGACGAGCAGGTGGCGGTGCTCGGGCTGGACGCGGCGCCGGAAGGCGCCGTCGCGGAGCAGCGCCTCGAGCGCCCCGTAGATCTGCTCGTCGAAGTCGATCGCGCCGGCCGCGGCGAGCTGGTCGCGGTAGGCGTCGAAACCGGCCGCGAAGCCGGGGACGTCGTCGCGCATCTCCTCGACCTCGTCCGGCGGCACGAGCCCGAGCCGGCAGACGGTCAGGGCGTCGAGGTACGGCCCGACCGGATCGGTGTTGGTGCGGCGCTGTTTCGGGATCGGGAAGACGCGGGCGATCAGGTCGCGCGCCTCGGGCTCGCTGAGCACATGGGCACGGCTGCCGCGATGGCGGTTGAGCAGTGAGTAGCCGAGCGAGTTCAGCGTCCGGGTGCGCGGATCGAGCGCCTCCAGGCGGGTCTCGAGCTCGTTCTGGGCGAGCTTGTTGTAGGCGACCGCGATCACCGCCTCGCGGCGGTAGCCGCGGTCGGCGAGCAGGTGCCGCATCCGCTCGGTCAGCACCCGCGTCTTGCCGGAGCCCGCCGGCGCGATCACCCGGACCGGGCCGCCGTGGTGCTCGACCGCGGCGAGCTGGTCGGGCGCGAGCTCGGCCGCCGAGCCCGGCCGCTCACGGGGGATCGGCTCGAGCCGTCCGGCCTCGACGGCGCCGGACTCGATCAGCAGCTCGGCGGTCGCCGGCGCGCTCCAGCGCGGGCCGCCGTCGATCCAGGCGTCGTGACCGTCGTGGAGGGCGACGTCGGCGCCGCCGCTGACCACCGCCCCGAGCCGGGCCGCCTTCTCTCCCCACCACCAGATCGGGGTCCCGGAGCGGGCGTCGTAGTTGTTCGCCCAGACCAGATGGTGGAGCCGGTCGAGCGGCAGGTCGAGGCCGGGGGCCAGCGAGTAAGGCGGCTCGGCGATCGACTGCGGCTCTCGGAAGCCGGCCGGATCGACCGCCAGGGCGACGACGACCGGCTCGCGCGCCGTCCACTTCCGATGCAGCCGCGCGACGATCGCCCCCGGATCGGCGAGCTCGGCCGCTCCGAGCTCGATCCGCTCGGCGCTCGCCCAGGGGCCGGGCGGCTCGGCGCCGGCGGCGACGATCACCCCCCGCCCCAGCTCCGGCGGCGGATCGGGGAAGTGCGTCACTGCCGGGGCTCGCGGCCGGTCAGCTCGCGATAGAGCTCGTTCGGGCGGGTGCCGGTCAGCGTCGCGACGACCTGAGCGGCGGCGCGGGGCCGGGCGCCGGACTGGACGAGCCGGCGCAGCGCGTCGACCGCGAAGGCCGTGTCGGGCGCCGAGGCGCGCTTGCTCGAGGCGGCGATGACGACGACGATCTCGCCCTTGACGTCGCCGCGGAACTGCCGGGCGAGGTCGCCGAGCGTTCCCCGGGCGACCTCCTCGTGGAGCTTCGTCAGCTCCCGGCAGACGGCGGCGGGCCGGTCCGGCGCCAGCGCCGCGAGGGCGCGCAGCGAGGCGGGCAGCCGCCGCGGCGACTCGAAGGCGACCACGGTCTCGGTCGATTGCAGCACCCGCTCGAGCTCACCGGCACGGCGCGGCAGGAACCCCTCGAAGCGCCAGCGGTCGGCGGGCAGACCGGAGGCGACGAGCGCGGTCGTGATCGCCGTCGGCCCGGGCAGGACCTCGATCTCGATGCCGCGCTCGATGCAGGCGCGGATCAGCCGGAAGCCGGGATCGGACAGCACCGGGGTGCCGGCGTCGCTGAGCAAAGCGACCCGGGCGCCGCGCTCGATCGCCTTGGCGAGCTGCGGAGCGCGGCCCTCCTCGTTGCTGTCGTGGTTGGAGACGAACCGCGGCGGCGGATCGAGCTCGAGCCGTTCGTAGAGCCGCCCGGCCCGGCGCGTGTCCTCGCAGGCGACGAGGTCGGCGTCGGCGAGGGCCTGCCGGACTCGTGGCGAGACGTCGCCGACGTTGCCGATCGGCGTCGGACAGACGACCAGGCGCCCCGCCATCAGGCCGCCGCTCCGGTCGCGGCGAGCTCGTCGGCGGCGAGGATCGCCGCCCCGACCATGCCGGCGTCGACGCCGAGCGCGGCGGCGCGGATCGGGGTCGCGTTCTGGGGCGGCAGCGCCCGGGCGCGGAACTCCTCGCGGGCGGGGTCGAGCAGCAGCTCGCCGGCCGCCATGACGCCGCCGCCGACGACGATCACCTCGGGGTCGAAGATGTTGGCGAGCCCGGAGAGGGCGACGCCGATCCGCCGGCCGATCGTCTCCAGCACCGCGATCGAGGTCGGCTCCCCGGCCGCGGCGAGCTCGGTGACGAGCGGCCCGTCGATCGTCGCTCCGCCCGCGGCCGCCCGCGCCAGTCCCGAGTCCGGTGCGGCGGCGGCGGCACGCTCGGCCTCGGCCCGCAGCGCCGTGCCCGACGCGATCGACTCGATACAGCCGTGGTTGGGGCAGTTGCCCTGGCAGGGCGGGCCGTCGATGTCGACGACGACGTGGCCGAGCTCGGCGGCGGCGCCGTGCGCGCCGCGGTAGGGCCGGCCGGCGAGGATCAGCCCGCCGCCGATGCCGGTGCCGATCGTCAGCATCACCAGCTCGGCGGCGCCGTGGGCGGCGCCGATCCGGGCCTCGGCGATCGCCGCGACGTTGCCGTCGTTGTCGATCGAGACCGGCAGATCGAGGTCGGCGGCGATCCGGTCGCGGATCGGCACGTCGATCAGCGGCAGGTTGACGGCGCTGACGCAGAACCCGCGGGCACGGTCGATCGTGCAGGGCACGCCGAGGCCGATCGCGCCGACGCCGGGCCGGGCCTCGAGCGCGATCGCGAGCTCGGCCTCGAGCAGCTCGAGCACTTCCTCGCCGCTGAGCCCGGCCGACCCGGCGACGCGGCGGTGGACGACGGTTCCGTCCGCGGCAACGACGCCGACGAGCATCTTCGTGCCGCCGAGATCGACGCCGATCGTCTCGATGCCGGTGGCCGGCCTCGAGTCGGGCCGGGTCACGAAGCAGGAAACCGGGAGGGCATGCGGCAGTATTACCGCGTAATGGCACCCGGCGACCCCGAACGCCCGGATCGCCCCGACTACAACGTCTACAAGGCCGGATCGAAAGGCCGCGGACGGGGGCGACGGGCAGAGCCGAAACGGACCGCGCCACGAGCGGGCTCGGATGACGCCGCGAGCGACAAGCCGCCGTCGCAGGGGTCGGGCTACACCGTCTACAAGGCGCGCCGCGGCTTCAAGCGGATCGGCTCCGACGGCCCCTCCCTCCGCGAGCGCCTATCGGGCCGCGGCAGTGGCTCGAAGCCGTCGGCCCCGGGCGCGGTGCCGACCTGGCGAAAGGTGCTGCGCTGGGCGGCGATCGGCGTCGGCGTCTGGCTGCTGATCAGCTTCGTCGCCTTCGCGATCTCGGCGCAGATCCAGAAGTCGAAGCTGAACGACGCCGCCGCCGCCGAGCTCGGCGGCTTCCCGCTGCTCATCGCCGACGGCCAGAACATCCTCGTGATCGGCACCGATGCCCGTCCCGAGGGATCGAACGAGGGCGGCGCCGAGACGAAGCCGAAATGCCTCGAGGCGGCCGCCGACGGCGATCCGCCGCCGTCGAGCTGCCTGCCCTCCCGCGCCGACACCCTGATGGTCGTCCACGCCGGCGGCGGCTCGTTCAGCAAGGTCTCGATCCCCCGCGACACCCTTGCCTCGATCCCCGGCGAGGGCGACCAGCGGATCAACGCCGCCTACGCGTTCGGCGGCGCCGCGCTGCAGATCAAGACGGTCGAGAACTTCCTCGGAATCGACATCAACCACGTCGTGATCCTCGACTTCACGGGCTTCGCGGACTTCATCGACGCGATCGGCGGCGTCACCGTCAACCTCCCCGCCCCGGTCAAGTCGAAGATCAGCGGCGGCTCCTCCAACGGCGGCATCACGCTGAAGCTCGAGCGCGGCGAGAACCACCTGACCGGCCAACAGGCGCTGGCGCTGGCGCGAACCCGCGAGAACCTCAAGGACCCGAGCGAGGACGACACCGACCGGGCCCGCCGCCAGCAGCTGATCCTGCAGGGGATCAAGGGTCAGCTGACCAGCCCCTGGCGGGCGCCGATCAACTTCATCAAGGGACCGTGGATCGGCTGGAACGCCCCGAAGGCGATGGTCACCGACATGGGCGCCTTCGTGCTCCCCCAGGTCGGCTTCTCGGCGGCGATCGGCGGCGACTCGGGCACGAAGATCCTCAACCCATCCGGCGCCAGCGCCGACGGCGCGCTGATCGTCGCCCCGAAGCAGTGCCGCAACGCCGTCAAGCAGCTGCTCGGCGAGCCCGGACCGCGGCCGCCGCAGTGCTCGCCGGGGGGCGAGACCGGCTAGTCCTTGCTCGAGGCGGCCTTCTCACCCGATCCCGAGGAGGAGCCGGAGTCGCTCTTCGATCCGCCGTCCTTGGCGTCCTTCGAGTCGGACTTGGCGCCGTCGGAGCCGTTCGCCTTCGCGGCCGCGCCCTTGCGGGCGTAGTCGGTCGTGTAGAAGCCGGAGCCCTTGAAGTGGACGGCGGGCGCGTGCAGGACACGGCGGGCCGGGGCGCCACAGACGGTGCAGGAATCGAGCGCGTCCTCCGCCATCGACTGCATGGCCTCGAAGCTGTGGCCGTTGTCGCACTTGTACTCGTAGATCGGCATTTCCTGGCATCATCATAGGCCGGATGAGGGATCCGGAAGGCAGGGGAACCAGGGGACAGATGCGCGCGATCGCATTCGCCGTGGCGATCGCCGCGTTCCTGATCGCCGCCCCCACCGCCAATGCGGCGTTCGGTCTGAGCGCCGTGTCGGCCAAGCCCGCGAACAATGCCGCGGGCGCGAACAGCAACTTCACGGTCAGCTTCGACGTCACCGACCCCGGTGCGCAACTGAAGAAGCTCGTCGTCCATCTACCTCCCGGCCTGATCGGCAACCCGCTGGCGACGCCGACCTGCACCGAGAAGCGCCTCAACGCCGACAACTGCCCCGCCGCCAGCGACGTCGGCGACATCAGCAACACCGTCAACGTCCTCGGCATTCCGCTCCCGGTCACGGCGAGCGGCAACATCTACAACGTCGTCCCCCGCAAGGGCGAGCCGGCCCGGTTCGGGTTCGTCCTGACCACGGCCGGGAACGTGCTGCCGCCGATCATCCTCCAGTCGCCGGCGTCGCTGCGCCAGAGCGATTTCGGGCTCGACACCACGCTTGACGGCATCCCGAACTCCGTCAACGGCATCAGCATCGACATCACCCACGTCCAGTTCACCCTCCAGGGCAAGGTCGGGTCGAAGCCGAAGAAGGGCTTCCTTCGCAACCCGACCTCCTGCGGCAGCCACCAGGTCGGCTTCGACGCCGTCGCCCACGACGGCCAGACCGCGACCGCCGCGACCAGCTTCAGCACCGTCAACTGCGCGGCGCTGCCGTTCGCGCCGAAGTTCAGCGCGAAGATTCGCCAGCTCACCACCGACCTCGCCAACCCGGTCGAGCTGACGACCTCGATCTCGCAGACGATCGCCGAGGCGGGGCTGGAAAAGGCCGTCGTGACCCTTCCCAAGGACATCATCGGCAACGGCCCGGCGCTGGCGATCCAGTGCCCGGCGGCCGACTTCTCGGCCGGCAACTGCGCCGCCGACACGGTCGTCGGCAACGCGACCGCCGCCTCGCCGCTGCAGTCCGAGCCGCTGACCGGCAAGGTCTACCTGGTCGCGCCGACCGGGCCCGCACAGCTTCCCGATCTCGGAGTCGACCTCAAGGGCGGCCTGGCGCTGAAGGTCAAGGGCTCGATCTCGGCGACCTCGGAACTGCAGATCTTCGTCACCTTCGACGGCCTCCCCGACATCCCGCTGAGCGACTTCAGCCTCACCTTCGCCGGCGGCGAGGGCGGCCTCAACGTCGCCGGCCGCGACCCCTGCAAGCCGCCGCCTTTCGTCTTCACCGCGAACTTCCTGAGCGCCGCCGGCGGCACCCGCGACGTCGACGTCGACGCCAACGCCACCTGCCCGGGCTCCGGCAAGGGCAAGCCGAAGGCCCGGGTCGGGATCGCGAAGCTGCACTCGGGCAAGCCGAAGCTGTCGCTGCGGCTGCGCGGCGGCAGCGCCAAGATCGCCAAGGCCGAGGTGAAGCTGCCGCGCGGGCTCAGGCTCGGCGCGAAGCGGAAGCTGAAGCGCGGCACCGACGCCGCCGGGGTCACCTTTCGCGGCAAGGGCCGGACCCTGCACCTGAAGGTGAAGGGCGGCGGCGCCGACCGGATCAAGGCCCGGCTCGCGAAAGGAGCGATCAGGGCCCGCAGCGGCGTCACGGCGAAGCGGCTGAAGCCGTTCCGGATCAAGATCGCCGCCGCCGGCGGCAAGCGCACGAAGCTCTCCGTTCGCGCCAGGTAGGCGCAGCGAGCTCAGCAAGCTACGGTTCCGTGCCCATGAGCGGCACCACCGACGGACCCAGCCTCGACGAGATCGTCGCGCTCTGCAAGCGCCGCGGCTTCATCTTCCCGTCCTCGGAGATCTACGGCGGCGTCGGCTCGACCTACGACTACGGCCATTACGGCGTCCTGCTCAAGAACAACGTCAAGGACCAGTGGTGGCGGGCGATGCTGCGCGATCGCGACGACATCGTCGCGATCGACTCGGCGATCATCCAGCACCCCCGGGTCTGGGAGGCCTCCGGTCATCTCACCGGCTTCAGCGATCCGCTCGTGCAATGCCTCGGCAAGTGCAAGCGGCGCTGGCGCGAGGACCATCTCCGCGAGGCGATCGCCGAGGAGGGCGGCGACCCGGCCGGCGAGATCCATTGCCCGCAGTGCGGCGGCGATCTCAGCGAGCCGCGCCAGTTCAACCTGATGTTCAAGACCAACGTCGGGCCGGTGGCCGAGTCGGGGACCGAGGTCTACCTGCGACCCGAGACGGCCCAGGGGATCTTCATCAACTTCAAGAACGTGCTCCAGTTCGCGCGCAAGAAGCCGCCGTTCGGGATCGCCCAGATCGGCAAGTCCTTCCGCAACGAGATCACCCCCGGCAACTTCATCTTCCGGACCCGCGAGTTCGAGCAGATGGAGATGGAGTTCTTCTGCCCGCCCGAGCAGGCCGGCGAATGGCACGAGCATTGGATGAACGAGCGGATGTCCTGGTATACCGGCCTCGGCATCAGGCCCGGCAACCTGATCCTCCGCGCCCACGGAAGCGACGAGCTCTCGCACTACTCGAGCGCCACGTCCGACATCGAGTACCGCTTCCCGATGGGCTACTCGGAGCTCGAGGGGATCGCCAACCGCGGCGACTTCGACCTCACCCAGCACGCCCAGTTCAGCGGCGAGAAGCTCGAGTACTTCGACCAGCAGAGCGGCGAGCGGTACGTCCCCCACGTGATCGAGCCGGCCGCCGGCGTCGACCGGGCGATGCTCGCCTTCATCGTCGACGCCTACGACGTCGAGGAGGTCGAGGGCCGCTCGCGCACCGTCCTGCGGCTGCACCCGAAGCTCGCCCCGGTCAAGGTCGCGGTGATGCCGCTGGTCAACAAGGAGGGCATGCCCGAGCGGGCCCGCGAGGTCTTCGAGTCGCTCCGCCACCGGATCGGCGCCGAGTACGACCAGGGTGGCTCGATCGGCAAGCGCTACCGTCGCCAGGACGAGATCGGCACCCCCTGGGGCGTCACCATCGACGGCGACACCGCCGCCGACGACACCGTCACCCTCCGCGACCGCGACTCGCTGACCCAGGAGCGCGTCCCGGTCGAGGGCCTCGCCGAGCTGCTCCTCGCCAAGCTCGAAGCCGACTGGACGAGCCCGAAGGCCGAATGACCGGACCGCGGACGCGCCTTTCGGGCGCGTTTCGCTACGAAGGTCTGTGGCTGCGGCGTTGAGCCGTGCGCGGGGCGGCGCCACGATCGCCCCATGGCCGGTGAACCCGACTTTCGTTATCAGGCAACGAACGAAAAGCGGATTCACGCCTTCGGGCGAATCGTCGGCCCGCTCGCGGCGCGGCAGCACGGCGTCGTCGCGGCGCGGCAGCTCGTCGCAGCCGGCCTGGCCAGGTCGTCTGTCGCCGCACGGGTTCGGAGCGGCCTGCTTCATCGCGTCCATCGCGGCGTCTATGCAGTCGGGACCGACCGGCTGACGATCCACGGACGCTGGATGGCGGCCGTGCTCGCCGGCGGGCCCGGCGCCGTGCTCAGCCACCGGCCCGCCGGATCGGCTTGGAACCTCCGCGAGTGGACCGGCCGGCTCGCCGTGACCGTGCCCGGGTGGCGCCGCGACACCGCGGCGATCGAGTTCCACTGCGGCCGCCTGCCCGCCGACGAGACGACGATCCGGGAAGGAATCCCGATCACGACCGTGCCGCGGACGATCCTCGATCTGGCGACGATCCTCGATCCGCACCGGCTGGCCAGGGTGGTCGAGGAGGCGGAGTTCCAGGCGCTCTCCGATCGACTCTCCCTACCTGCCCTGATCGCCCGCCACCGCGGCGAACGGGGCACCGCACGATTGCGCGAGGTGCTCGCGGCGGCCGGCTACGGCAAGGGGGTGACGAAGCGCGAGCTCGAGGAGCGGTTCGTGCGCTTCCTCGGCGTCGCCGGTCTCCCCCACCCGGAGTTGAACGCATCGCTGGCGATCGGCGGCCGGACCGTCTCGCCGGACTGCCTCTGGCGCCGCCGCCGCCTGATCGTCGAGCTGCACAGCGCCAGGTTCCACGGTACCGCGCCGGCGATCAGCCGCGACGCGTCGCGGGACCGGATGCTGATGATGGCGGGCTGGAGCGTCGTTCACGTCACCTGGGCGCAGCTGGCGAACCGGCCCGAGCGACGGGCCCTCGCCGCCGACCTCGAACGCCTGCTGGGGCCTAGATCTGCGCCGCGAGGACGCTGATCGCGAGGAAGACGCCGGCGACGGCGGTGACCAGCACGAGAATGCGACCGCCGCGGCCGCGAATCGCGAAGGCGAGCGCCAGCAGCGCGGCGACGCCGGCGAGGACGGCGCCGATCCAGCCGGCGCCGACGACGATCGGCTTGACCGAGCTGGAGAAGTCGTAGCACTCGTAGCCGCCGATCCGTTGCTGAGCGGTACCGACCTCGTCGCAGAGCAGCGTGTCGTTGACGTCGACCATCACCGCGACGGCGACGGCGCAGACGATCGCGAGGACGAAGGCACCGACGACGGCGCCGACCCGCAGACCGGCCCCGGCCTTGCCGTCGTCGCCGGCGGGTGCGGCGGGCGGCGCCGGCGGGCCGCCGGCGGGCGGCGGGGTCGCCGGCCCCCCTCCCGGGGGCGGCGTCTGCGAGGAGTCCATGTCGGCAACCTATTCGATGCCACCCGGCCCCGCCGGCGGGCGCGAAGAGCGGCGGCCTCTGTGACATCGATCACTGATACTGGCTGGCTGGCCAGTGGCAACGATATGCTGGCCGGAGCCATCAATCGCGGCCGCGGGTACCGGGGTCGATGCCGCCCTGAGGAGGGACGAATGTCAGTCGCCGAGCAGAACCTGACGAGCCGGATCACCTACACCGACCTGTACCGGCGCTGGGAGCAGAGCAACTGGTCGGCGATGGACCTCGACTTCAGCGAGGACAAGCTCGGCTGGCAGGGGCTGAGCGAGATCCAGCGCAAATCGGCGCTGTGGATCTACTCGATGTTCTTCTTCGGCGAGGACTCGGTGACCGACAACCTGTCGCCCTACATCGACGCCGCCCCGAAGGAGGAGCAGAAGTACTTCCTGGCCACGCAGCAGGTCGACGAGGCCCGGCACGCGGTCTTCTTCCATCGCTTCTTCAGCGAGGTGATCGGCGCCGGCGACGACGTCGCCGCGACGCTCGCCTTCACCGAGCAGCATCTCGGCTGGGGCTACATGCAGGTCTTCAACCGGCTCGACCGGATGGCCGACGAGCTGCGCCGCGACCGCTCGCTGCCGAAGTTCGCCCAGGCGATCACGCTCTACCACCTGGTCGTCGAGGCGAGCATGGCCCAGCCCGGCCAGCACTTCATCGAGGACTTCTTCATCCGCGAGGGGACGATGCCGGGCTTCAGCGCCGGGATGGAGAACGTCTCCCGCGACGAGCAGCGCCACATCGGCTTCGGGGTCAAGGTGCTGAGCGAGCTGCTCGCCGAGTCCGACGAGTGCAAGGCCGCCGTCGACGAGCTGCTCGCCGAGGTGATGCCGTGGCTCTCCTCGGTCTTCATCCCGCCGAACTGGGACCGCGAGTACACCCGCTGCTACGGCTTCGAGCTCGAGGAGATCGCCGCCTGGGGATTCAAGGCGGTCGAGATGAAGTGGAAGGCGATCGGCTACCCGATGCAGGAGATGCCGCCCGGCGTCGCCCCGATCGACTTCGACCTCGATCCGGTCGAGCGCGCCACCAACGTGATCAAGATGGCGCAGGCGGGCGTGATCGGCGAGCCCGGCCAGGATCCCGACCGCTCGCCGGAGATCCAGGAGCTGTACTTCGACTCGGTCCGCCGAACCGTCGACCCCGCGGCCGTCAACGGCCACGGACCGTTCACCGTCCAGTGGCGTTTCGCCGACGCCGAGCCCTGGCACCTCGTCGTCGACAACGGCTCGACCCGTGCCGAGGCCGGCGAGATCGCCGACGCCGACGTGACGCTGGAGTCGAGCTGGCGCGACTTCATCGAGATCAGCAAGGGTGCGGTGGCGGCGCCGAAGGCGCTGCTGCAGCGCCGCCTCAAGGTCCGCGGCGGCCCGCGCGACCTGCTCCGCTTCGCGAAGCTGTTCGGCTAGCGGGCGGGCGAGGATGAGCAGCGACGCGATCCGCACGCCCGACGACCGGTTCGCCGACCTTCCCGACTTCCCCTGGCAGCCCCGCTACCTCGACTGGGAGGGCCTGCGGCTCGCCCGGATCGACGAGGGCGAGGGACCGGCCGTCGTCCTCTTCCACGGCGAGCCGACCTGGTCGTTTCTGTGGCGCAAGGTGATGCCGCCGCTGCTCGACGCCGGTTATCGGTGCATCGCTCCCGACCTGCCCGGATTCGGCCGCTCCGACAAGCCGGCCGACCTCGATTGGTACTCCTATGACCGCCACGTCGAGGCGGCGACGCACGTGCTCGCGGAGGCCGGCGTCAACGACGCCACCTTCGTCGTCCACGACTGGGGCGGGCCGGTCGGGATGCGAATCGCCGCCGAGCACCCGGAGATGTGCTCCCGGCTCGTCGTCATGGACACCGGCGTCTTCAACGGCCGCCAGCGGATGACCGACGCCTGGCGGGCGTTCCGCGACTTCGTCGAGCGCACCGAGGACCTGCCGGTCGCGATGCTCGTCAAGGGCGCCTGCGCCACCAAGCCGAGCGACGCGGTCCTCGCCGCCTACGCCGCCCCCTATCCGGACCCGGCCTCGAAGGCCGGCGCGCGCGCATTCCCGCTGATGCTGCCGACGAGCCCCGACGACCCCGGCGCCGCCGCCGGCTCGGCCGCCGCCGAGGGCATCGCCGCCCGGCGGTTGCCGTCGCTGTGCCTGTGGGCCGACTCCGACCCGATCATCCCGCTCGCCACCGGGCGGGCGCTCGCCGAACGCCTCAACCTGGCGGCGCCGGAGACGATCGAGAGCGCATCGCACTTCCTCCAGGAGGACCAGGGAGAGCTGCTCGGCGAGCGCATCGCCGCCTGGCTCGGCCCGGCCGCCCAGGACGGACTGGGCGGATCCTGACCGCTCCCGTCGGCGCCGGAGCTGCGGTCATCGCCCCGTCGCGGCCCCTCTAGACTCGCCGCCATGACCACCAACCGCCGCGCCCTGACCGCGCTCTCGCTGGTTCTCCTCGCTTCGCTCGGGCTCGCCGCCTGCGGAGGCGGGGACAGCACGAGCACCTCGATCTCGACCTCGGCAGAGCCGCTGACGAAGTCGGAGCTGGCGGCGACCGCCGACCAGCTCTGCTCCGAGATGAACCAGCGGGTCACCGACCGCGCCGAGATTCCCGACTTCGGCAAGGACGGGCTGCAGTCGGGCGAGCTCGAGGCCGCATATCCGTTCTTCACCGCCCGCGCCGAGGAGGGGCAGGCCCTGGTCGACGAGCTCGCCGGCCTCAACCCCCCGAAGTCGCTCGCCGCCGACTGGAAGTCCTTCGTCGCGATGATGCAGACGAGCGTCGTCGACTACGCCAACGACCTCGCCGACCCGGCGAAGGCCGGCAACACCCACGACTTCTTCGCGATCGGGCTCGAGGCGCAGAGCGGCCTGACCCAGCTCGACCAGTCGGCGAAAGCGCTCGGGCTCAGCGTCTGCGGCGCCAGCTCGCTGCCGTCCTCCTGACGGCGCCGGCGGCCCGAAAACGAGAGCGGGCGGCCCAGAGGCCGCCCGCATCCTCGTCAGTCAGCTCCGCTGACTACTACTACTTCTTCTTCTTCTTCTTCTTCTGCTTGCACTTCGACTTGTAGTCGTCAGACGTCGTCGAGTGGTTGTCGTACTTGCTGATCGCCTGCCACTTCTCGTTCTTGCTCTTGCAGCGGGCCTGCACGTACTTGCCCTTCTTCACGGTCGTCGTGAAGCGGCTGATCGCGCCTGCCAGCAGCGGCGGGATCGTCACGTCGAGCTGATTGCCGTAGCCCTTCGGGCCCTTCTTCAGCTTGCCGACCAGCACCGAGGTGTTGTTCGCCGACGGAGCGTAGGAGTGCAGGAACAGCGTGTTCTTGTCGTGGCCGTTGATGGCCGTGACCTGAACCGGGATCTGCCCGACGACAACACCGAAGTCAGCGGTAACCCAGGCCGACGTGCCGGTCGCATGGTTTCGTCCGGGGGGGTCGGAGGGCAGGTTCGAGCCCTTGCTGACGACCGCCTTGTTGCCACAGAGCGAGACGGCCTGATCGGACGTCGTGTTCTGCAGCTCGGCCTCGGTCACCTTGCAGCGCGGCACCGCCTTCGGGTCGAACTTCGCGTTCGACGGGAAGTTCACCTTCGTGTTGTAGGCGCTCGGCGGCTGGTTCGGATGGACCGGATCGGTCGTGTTGTCCTTGGTCAGGATCTCGACGTAGATCTTCGCCGGCTTGTACTTCTTCTTGTCCCGCTTCGCCGGTGTCAGGTTCGCGGTGATCGACTGGATGTCGTCGGCCTTGGCGATCCCCGTGATCACCAGAGCCGAAACCAGTGCGAGCACGGTTGCGAATATCGTTCTGCGCATTCTTCCTCCTAGGTTTCGCGGCACGGCCTTCAGCCGGACCGCGGACCCCGCGCTCTACGCGGGACTCTCGATTCACACCATGCTGGTGGCCGACCTCCGGCCGTCAGCGTCTCTCCTGGCGCGAATCCTAGCGCCACCGCGAGGTCGTGGCGCAGGTTCTCCGGCAGCTGCAGCCGAGCCCGTAACGCAGAAGCGGGCGGCCATCTGGCCGCCCGCTCCGGGTCCTCGTCGAAGTTGGGAGGGTTCCCTACTTCTTGTGCTTCTTCTTGTGCTTCTTCGGCTTGCACTTCGTCTTGTAGTCGTCAGACGTCGTCGAGTGGTTGTCGTACTTCGTGATCGCCTGCCACTTCTCGTTCTTGTTCTTGCAGCGGGCCTGCACGTACTTGCCCTTCTTCACGGTCGTCGTGAAGCGGCTGATCGCGCCTGCGAGCAGCGGCGGGATCGTCACGTCGAGCTGCTGCCCGTAGCCTTTCGGGGCCTTCTTCAGCTTGCCGACCAGCACCGAGGTGTTGTTCGCCGACGGAGCGTAGGAGTGCAGGAACAGCGTGTTCTTGTCGTGGCCGTTCAGCGCCGTGACCTGAACCGGGATCTGCCCGACGACGACACCGAAGTCAGCGGTAACCCAGGCCGACGTGCCGGTCGCGTGGTTGCGCCCCGGGGGGTCGGAGGGCAGGTTCGAGCCCTTGCTGACGACCGACTTCTTGCCACAGAGCGAGACGGCCTGATCGGCGGTCGTGTTCTGCAGCTCGGCCTCGGTCACCTTGCAGCGCGGCGCCGACTTCGTGTTGAACTTCGCGTTCGACGGGAAGTTCACCTTCGTGTTGTAGGCGCTCGGCGGCTGGTTCGGGTGAACCGGATCGGTCGTGTTGTCCTTGGTCAGGATCTCGACGTAGATCTTCGCCGGCTTGAACTTCTTCTTGTCCCGCTTCGTCGGCGTCAGCTTGCCGGTGACCGACTGGATGTCGTCAGCCTGGGCGATGCTGCTCAGCGACAGGGCGGAGATGATCGCCGCTACGGCGATGATCACGTACTTGCGCATAACTTTCCTCCTGAGGGTGGTTTTCGTGGGCAATAAGTCGGCAGGGCTGCGGGGTCCCGCTGTGCCGCCTGATTCGGCGTTTCTGGGTGCCGGTCGGGCCGGTTTCCGGATTCCGGCGTGGGCCGGGACCGCGCGAACTGTGACCTAGAACACCAAACGCCCGGCAAAGTTTCGGTGCCTGCCCGGCATCTACCCGCTCGCCGAGCGCCTAACCGTCGGGGTTGACGTGGCGGAACTGGGTCTTCTCGTCGGGCGGCCCGCCGATCGACGAGACCGCGCCCTGCTGGCGGCAGGGCGGCGCCGCGACGTCGTCGGTGTTGGTGATGCCGAGGCCGCCCATCGCATAGATCTGGGTCCGCTCCCAGAGGTCGCTGTCGAAGTCGCCCTGGTCGAAGTTGGCCGTCAGGCCGCTCGCGCAGCTCGCGGTGATGAAGCTGTCGAGGCCCTCGGAGAGCTTCGAGTAGCCGCCCGGCTTGACGTAGGCGTTGAGCCGCGAGGTCTTGTAGGGGTTCGGCGGCGAGGCGAGCACGGCGGGGCCGAGCGGGCCGGTGGCGCGCAGGAACTTGACCGGCGTCGGGTCGCCGCCGCCGGGGATGCTTTCGCCGTTCAGCGCCGACGACGTGTTGGCGAGGAACGCGGTCACCTCGCTGCGGTACTTGTTGATCGTGTCGACGACCGGGATGAGCTGGTCGAAGTAGGGATCGAGACGGCCCAGGAACGGCGGGAACTGGTCGTCGAGGACGACCCGCAGCGAGCCGAAGCCGGACCGGGCCCGCTGGATCACCGGCCCGAGCCCGTTGAAGAACCGCTTCGCCTCCGGGGACAGCCGCTCGAGGGCGATGAAGGTGCCGCTGAGCTGGCGAGCCACCGGCCGCAGCTGGGTGACGAGCGGGTTCGTGTCGCCCGAGAACCGGTCGAGTCGCTCGAGGGTCAGCTTCGACTCGTCGAGGAACGTCGGCAGCGCCTGGAAGATCTCGCGGATCTGGGTGTCGCGGGCGGCCGTCGTCGAGAACACCGACTCGGTGTTCTCGATCAGCGAGCGCAGCTCGCCGGGCTGCTTGCTGATCGCGTCGAAGGTCGCGCCGCCGTCGGCGAGCAGCTTCTTGACCGCGAGCCGCTGGCTGTCGAGGATCCGCAGCAGATCGTCGGCGCTCTCGGCGAACGGGTCGAGGTTGCCGAGCGCCGCGTTGAGATCGACCCCGCGGCCCCGGAAGGCCACCGCCGCATCGGCCATCCAGGCCTGGAATGCGGCGCGGGTCGGCTCGTCGAAGGCCCTGAAGATCTCGTCGAGCTGGACGGCGTCGGAAACCTGCGCGTCGGCGAGCGTTCCGCCCTCGGGCAGCGGCGGCGCGTTGCGGTCGCCCGGCGTCAGCTCGACGTAGGTCTCGCCGAGCAGGGTCTTCTGGCGCAGCATCGCCCGCGTATCGGAGGGAATCGGTGCGTACTTGGGATCGATCTCGAGCGTCGCGTCGGCGAGGCCGTCGTCGCTGAGCTCGATCGCCTTGACCTTGCCGACCGAGACGCCGGAGATCCGCACGTCGGACTCGACGGCGACCTGGCTCGCCTCGTCGAAGTGGACGTCGACCCGGTAGCTCTCCGACTTCAGCGGGATCGGGCCGCCGAAGGCGAGCCAGAGGAAGAGCAGCAGGCCGAAGCAGGACAGCGCGAAGCCCGCTGCGATCGCGATTCGGCCGAATGTCGGTGGGCGGGTTTCCATCAGTCGTCGCTCAGGGGGCGCTCTCGGTCGAGGTCGTTCCGGCGCCGGGCGTGGTCGTCGAGGCGTCGCCCGGTTCCGGCCCGGTCGTCGTCGAGGTCGTCTCGTCGGTCGTCGACGTCGTCGAGCCGGTCGTCTCCTCGGTCGTCGTCTCGTCGGTCGTCGAAGTGTCCTGCTGCCCCTTGCCGGCGCCTGTGTCGAGCTTGCCCGGCGCCTTTACCGTGCTCGGGCAGATCTGCGTGGTCGTCGGCAGGCGGATCAGCTCGCGCGCCGTCTTCAGGTTCGGGCGCGAGGCGGTCACGTTGTCGGCCAGCTGCGACGTCCAGCACGTGTAGATCAGCAGGCTGCGGCGCAGCGGCCCGAGGCCGTCCTGGGTGAGGAAGGCGGCGTTCGTGTTGTGGTTCAGCCAGCTCAGGTAGAAGAGGTAGCTCTCGGCCTGCCCGGAGGGGTTGTAGGCGAGCGCGTTGAACACCTGGTTGAGCTCGGTGACGCTGCCGGACAGCGTCCGCGACGCCTCCTCGAGCGGTCCGGCGGCCCGTCTGATGTCGCCGACGACGGTCGAGACCTGCCTCGTGAACGGGCGGATCTGGGTCCGGATCGAGGGCTCGGTCTTGCGGAAGAACGGCCGGGTGGCGCGCAGGGCCGGGCCGAGCGCCTTCGCCTGCGGCAGCAGCTCGGTCAGCGCCGGCTTCAGCTGCCCCGACAGCGTCGCCGAGGCGTTCAGGGCGCCGCGGGTCGACTGCAGGGTGTCGGGCAGCTCGCGCAGCGTCTCGCGCAGCTTCGCCTCGGACTGTGCGAAGGCGCCGAAGACGGCGTTCTGGGAGTCGACGAAACCGGTCAGGTTGGTGTCCGACTTGCCGAGCTCCTCGGCGATCAGCTTGAAGTTGGTGACGACGCGGCGGAGGTTGTCGCGGCGCTTGGCGATCGCGCCGTTGATCTTGGCGATGTCGCGGACCGTCGGGTCGAGGCGGCGCAGGACCTGGGCGAAGTTCTGGCTCTTCTGCTCGGTCCCGAGCGCCTCGGCGCCGCCGGCGAGCAGCAGCCGCAGGTAGGCGCGGGTGTCGCCGTCGAGCGAGGCGAGGATCTGGTCGGGGTTGATGTTCGGAGCCGAGTTGGCGAGCGGGATCGTGAAGCCCTCGGGGATCTCGCCCGTGTCGGTGCCGGCGTCGAGCTCGATCGTCATGTCCTGCAGGCCCGTCCGCGGCCGCAGCAGGGCCGAGGCGTCGGGATGGATCAGCGGCGCGAACTCGGGATCGACCTGCATCGTCACGACCGCGACGCCGTCCTCGAGCTCGACCTTGGTGACGTCGCCGATCTCGACGCCGGACAGGTTGACGGTCTGCCCCTGTCCGGGCGTGACCGCCTGCGAGGTCTGGAACTCGGTCTTGAGCTCGAAGCGGTCCTGGCCGAGGAACGGGAACCAAGCCGGCAGCGCCGTGCTCTGCTGGGAGAGGATCACGAACAGCGCCAGCAGGCCGATCGCCGCGAGGACGAGGATCGCGATGAAGTCGCGGGTGTATGTGCGGAGTGCCTTCTTCACGGGTTCGGGAAGCTCGAGGGAGCGGGGTTGGGGGCGCCGACGGCCGACTGCGAGCCGTTCAGGTTCGGGGCGTCGCTCTGGTAGCAGGGGACGTCGGTGCGGATCGGCGGCGCCTTCGCGGGCCTGACCGGCTGGGTGCCGATCGGGTCAGCGATCGAGCGCCCGTAGTTGATGTTGTCGAGGGGGTTGATGCCGAACCCGTACGGCTCGGCCACCTCGGCGGGTCCGCCGCCGGGCTGGACGCGCAGGAACTGGCCGTTGCCGTCGAACGTCGCGCCCTCGCCGGCCTGGGCGGCGGTCCCGTAGAGGAACTCGCGGAAGTTCGACTGACCGGTCGTGAACTGGTCGGTGATGACCTGACCGCCGGTCGGCGTCAGGACCTGGGTCTGGCAGCGGCTGAAGCGGCCGAGCTGGAGCAGCAGGCTGTTCAGGTTGGCAGTTCCCTGCGCCAGCTCGGGCGTCGCCACATGGAGGTCGCTGACGATCCCGCCGAGCTCGTCCTTCTGGACGAGCTTGTCGGTCTGGCGCAACCACGGGGTGCCGGCGCGGATCGTCCCCGGCAGCTCCTTGATGCTCGGGGTCAGCTCGCGGGCGAACGCGCGCAGGGCCGGGAACGAAGCGTTGACGACCGGCAGGTCCTCCTGGGCCTGCTCGACGGTCGGCGCGAGCTGGGCGAGGGTGTCCTGGAGGCTCCGCGACTCCGCAGCCAGCGCTCCGGTCGTGATCGAGAAGTTCGTGATCAGATCGCTGAGCTGGCTCTCGCGGCTGGCGAGCTGCTCGAAGACGCTGGCGCTGGCCTTGATCAGGCCGCGCAGGTCGCCGGCCTGCTCGCCGAGCAGGGCCTCGCTGACCTGCGAGGAGCTCTTCCCGGCCCGGCCGCCGTAGTCGAAGCTCTGGTTGATCGCCTCGGCGCCGGAGAGGCCCCGGACCTGGGGATCGATGCCCTTGTCCATCTGTGCGGTCGGCGGGTCGACGAGCGCCGATCCGTAGCCGTCGAGGAGGAGGCCGAGGTTCTTGCGATCGGGGCGCTGCAGGCTCGTCAGCACCTGGTCGAGCTGGACTGCGGTGGCCGTCTGCGAGACCGGGATCGAGCCGCCGTCGGGCAGGTCGGGGGCGCTCGGGCTGCCCGGCCGCAGGTCGAGGAAGAAGTTGCCCTCGAGGAACAGCCGCGGCCGGATCGTGATCCGCGCGTCCTCGTGCAGCGGCAGCCCCTCGGGATCGACGGTGAAGGTGACCTTGGCGTCGTTGCCCTCGCCCTCGACCTTGGTGACCTTGCCGACGTTGACGCCGGCGATCCGCACCGGCGCCGTCTCGCGCAGGGTCGAGGCGTCGGCGAAGGTCGCCGTCGCCGTGTAGCCGGGGCTGCTCCACGGCAGCTCCTTCGTGTAGGCGAAGTAGCTGAGGGCGAGCAGCACGATCAGGACCAGGACGCCGGTCTTGAAGAAGCTCAGGCCGATCGGCGGGCGGTGGTAGATGCCCTCGTTGAACTCCTTGACCCCGGGCTTCGGACGTCGCGCCATCATCCACCGCCCTTCAGCTGCGAGGGGATCTGGTCCTCGGTGCGGATGCCCTGGTTGCCGGGCGGGTTGCCGATCACCTGCTCGCCGATCGCGTAGGGCTCGTTGCCGGCCTCGCACTCGCGGGTCTGGCCCGGCGACGCCGTGTTCGGGTACGGGTTGACGTGCAGGAAGTTCTTGCGGAGCGGATCGGAGCTGCCGCCGCCGCCGTTCGCCGGCGCCGAGGACGGGCTGCCCTCGTTGTTCGGTCCGAGCGGCGTGTTGATCGCGTTGACCCGCTGGTTGGTGCCGGTCGAGGTGCCGAGGCTGCCGGAGCTGGCGGTGTTGCGGAACAGCAGCGTCGCGTAGTTGCAGACCGACTGAGCGGGCCCGATGAAGCGCAGCGGCGGTCCCAGCGACTCGGAGAGGTCGACGAGGCGGGTCAGGCCCTGGCGGACGTCGCCGTCGTCGTTGAAGCGGCGCAGCGCCGCCGCGGTCGGCGGCAGCTGGTCGTTGAGCTGCGGCGATGCGCGGAGGACGGGGATGCCGGCGCGGAGCGCCGAGGCGATCGTGTCGGCCGAGACCGCGGCGGCCGCCGTGCCCGGCTGCAGGTCGACGAACAGCTTCCGGGAGTTGACGAGGAACGGGCGGATCCGCGGCAACGTGTCGCTGGCCGTCCGCAGCGTCACCGGCGTCTTCGAGATCGTCTCCTGCAGGTAGGGACGGGCGACGGCGGCGAAGGCGGCGAGGGTCGTGTCGAGGTCGACGAACATCTGCGCCTGGGTCTGCGCGACCGGCGCCACCTCGGCGGCCGATTGCTCGAGCGCGGTGAAGAACGGGCCGATCCCGGTCCGCGGATCGGAGATGTCGCGCATCACCCGCTCGAGCCGCGGCAGCAGCGGCTTCAGGGCGCCGATCGCGGCGTTGATGTTCGGCCCACGACCGGCGAGCGCGTTGCCGAACTCGGTCAGGTTCTCGCGGATGTTGACCTGCGTCGGCTGGTCGAACGTCGACAGCAGCTGGTCGAACTCGACCGGCTCCGGCCGCGCCGCCGACAGCGGCAGCACCGAGCCCGCCGGGTAGCCCTGCTCGGAGGTGCCGCGGGTGATCTGCACGTACTTGAGGCCGAGCGCCGAGCGCGAGCGGATGATCACGGTCGAGTCCTCGGGCAGCGGCTCGACCGACTTGTCGAGCTTCAGCGCCAGCTGGGCGGCATAGCTGCCGTCCTCGGTGGCGACCGGCTCGATCGACTCGACGATGCCGACCCGGACGCCGCCGATCCGGACCTCGTTGCCGGGAACGAGGGCGGCCGCGTTCGGGTACCTCGGCGGTGAGCCGGTAGGACTGCACGAACGGCAGGCCGTTGTTGGCGTTGTAGGCGAGGAAGACGGCGAGGATCGTGATCAGCACGGCGAGCGCGCCGATCACGGTCGGGTTGCGGAAGGCCGCGTTGAGCGGAGTCTGTCCGCGCCTCACTTGCCGTCCCCGATCAGGAATTGGAGCAGGTCCTTGGTGCCCTTCGCGGACGCCTTCGCGTCGCCGCGGGCGCCGTCCGGCCGGGCCGCGTCGGCGGGCGGGCCGGCGTCGGCGGCCCCGGGTGCGGGGTCGCCGGCCGTCTCCGGAGTCAGTCCCGCCGTGGCCGCCGCTGCCGCCGACTGCGCCGCCGATTGCGAGTTCGGGTCGAACCAGTGCGCGTCGCAGCCGGTATCCGGCGACACCACGTACTCGACGCAGTTGGTGATCTGCAGCTGCCCGCGCAGGTAATGGCCGAACTGGTCGAAGCCGTTGAAGACGTTCGACGTGCTGAGGACGAAGTCCATCAGGTAGTCGATGCCGCCGGTCTTGCGCAGCGTCACGAGCAGCTTCTGGAGGGCGCGGTTGCCGGGAATCGCCTTCTCGCCGAGCTTGCGGAGCTGGCGGACGACCGGCGCCGAGGCGGCGAGGTCGGCGCCGCTCGCCGCCGTCGCGTCGCCGAGGCTCGTGAACGCCACCGTGCCGGCCCGCGAGAAGGGCCGCAGCGCCTTCGTCGCCGCGGTCAGGCCGGGAGCCGCCTGGCGGAGGTTGACGGCGACCGGCGTCGCCTGCTCGGCGAAACGCCGCAGCTCGACCATCGTGCTCTGCACCTCGCGCAGGGCCTTCGGGAACTCGTCGAAGCCGGCGACGATGTCGTTGCGGCGCTCTGCCGCCGCCGAGCCGGCGGTGGCGGCGTTGCGGATGAAGCCGGCGAGGTGGCTGCGCTGCTCGGAGAGCGGCCCGAGGATCGTGTCGGAGTCGGCGGCGAGCCGGGCGAGCTGCTTGTTCTGCTTGGCGAGCGTCGCGAGGACCTTGTCGGTCTGCTGCAGGGCCGGGTCGGCGCGCCTGATCACCGTGGCGAGGTCGGGGCCGCGGGCGGCGAGGCCGGCGCCGAGGTCGTTGAGGATCAGCCGGAAGCGCTCCACGTACGGCTCGCGCATGATGTTGTTGACGAGGTCGAGATCGACCTGCTTGCCGTTGTTCTCGATCGGCAGCGCGTACTCGCCGGCGCCGATCTCGCCGTCGGGGATCTGCTCCAGCGGCGGTGGCGGCTCGGTGCCGGGGGCGCGCGGCTGCGTCGGCTCGCACTCGACGTACTTCTCGCCGAGCAGCGACTGCGGGCGGATCAGACACGACGCGTCGGCGAGGAAGTTCTCGAAGCCGGAATCGCTGATGCTGAGGACGGCGACCGCCTTGCCGGGATCCTCGGCTCCGTTCGCCTTGACCGGCTCGCCGGGCAGCGAGACCGTGACCTCGTCGACGGTGCCGACCGTGGCACCGGCGATCCGCACGTCCTCGCCGTTGACGAGGAACCCGGCGCTGTCGAAGTAGGCGCGGACCTTGTAGCCGCCGCCGCTGCCGCCGTCGCCGGAGGCGGTCGCGGCGATCAGCGCCGCTAGGGCGACGAGGGCCAGGAGTATCGCGACGACGCGCCTCATGGGCTCGGGGGGATCCAGCTCGGGTTGCAGTCGGAGGCGTTGATGCCGCTCGCCGGCCAGGCCGGCTGGATGAACGGGTTCGAGCTGTCGGACGCGGGCGCCGAGCCGGCCCCCGGGCAGCGCTGGTTGCCGGTGGTCGGGTCGACCGTGTAGGGGTTGGTCGCGGTTACCGGGTACTGGCGGGCGGCGCTGCCGTAATTGCCGGTGGCGACGTTGGTGGCGGTGTTGTAGTCGAAGGTGTTGGCACCCGCCGGCTGCACGCGGCGCGTAGTGGCCGTTGCCGTCGTAGTAGGCGGTGATCTCACCGAACTTCGACAGCCAGGAGAGGAGGTCCGGCGTGTACGGCCGCAGGAACGTGAGGTCGTCCTGGGAGACGTTCAGCGCCTTGATCGCCGCCGGCAGCGCCTTGCTGCCGCGCTGCTTGACGGTCGGCAGCTTCTGCAGCGTGTCGGCGAGGTCGTTGTTCTGGCCCTGCAGGTGGGTGATGTCGGCCAGCTTCGTGATCACCGGGACGCTGTCGTTGGAGACCTTGGCGAGCTTGCGCAGGAACGGCGCCGCGTTCTTCGTCGCCGGGTAGGAGGCCTGGACGAGCGGATCGAGGTCATCGAGGGTGGCCCGCAGGTTGACGAAGGTCGTGTTCGTCTGCCGCAGCGTCTCCGGCAGCGCCGCGAGCGAGCGGTCGAGGTCGTCGTTGCGGGACGAGATCGCCGCCATCGTCTGGTTCGCGGTCGCGATCAGCGAGGTCAGGTCCTGGCGGCGGTCGGCCAGCGCCCCGAACGTCTGCGAGCCGGAGACGAGGAACCGCGACAGCGCCACCGAGTCGCTGGAGAGCTCCGTGAAGAGCTTCGCCGAGGTGCTGAGCGAGGGGTTGAGGAACTTGTAGGCGCGGTTCGCGAGCACGCCCTTGCCCGCGTAGACGGTCGCGTTGCCCTCGATGAACTTCTGCAGCGCCGCGCGCTCGCGGGGCCGGAAGATGTTGAAGAGCTGGTCGATGTCGACCGGCGTGGTCGTGTCCTCGCCGCTGATCGTCGAGCCGGGATCGATCTCGGGGGAGTTGTTCGGGCCCGGGGTCAGCGAGATGTAGCGGTTGGCGACGCCGGAGAGCGAGGTCTGGCGGATCAGCGCGCTGGTCCCCTCGCGGAGCGGCGCGTCCATCGTCACGGCGATCGCGGCCTGGTTGTCGTCGGTCAGGTCGATCGAGTCGATCGAGCCGACGCGCTGGCCGGCGACGAGGACCTCGTTGCCGGGCACGAGCTGGCCGCCGGTCTGAAACAGCAGCCGGTAGTCGTAGCCGCCGTTGCCGCCGAACAGCAGCACGACGACGATCGCGAACGCGACCAGGACCGCGGCCACGGCAGCGATCCGGCCCGGCGTCGAGGCGCCCCGCTGACCGTGCCGATTCAGGAAAGGAGTCTCCGGCGGCGTGGTCACGCGCCGGTCCTCCCCACGTTTGCTCATCAACGCTTGGGCCTCACTCGCTCTCCTGACAACCCCCGGAACGGGCAGCCTATCGGGACCGCGGGCGTCTAGCCACCTGCAACCGGCTCGGCGGGCGGTCAGTCGGCGACGAACAGCTGCCGGGCCGTGGTGCGCCCGGCCTCGAGGACCTCGGTCTGGTCGCGCTCGGGATCGGAGAGGGCCTGGACGGCGAGGCCGTCCGCGATCGCGAACAGGTACGACACGGTCGCCTCGGCGCCGAAGCGCAAGGCGATCACGCCCTCGGAGTCCTTCTGCTCGAGCGCCCGGGCGACGTGGTCGCGGGACTTCCTGAACAGCGCCCCGACCTCGCGGCCGATCTCCTCGTTGCGGCGGCCGGCGGCGAACAGCTCGAAGAGGACGACGAAGAAGCCCGGGTCGTTCTCGATCAGGTCCATCAGGCTCGACACGAGCACGTCGAGGACGCCGTCGACGTCGGCGGCGGCGTGCAGCGGCGCGTCGAGGCGCTGGACCCTGTTCTCGCTGTCGCGGCGGACGACCTCGACCAGCAGCCGCTCCTTGGTGCCGAAGTAGTAGTGGAGGAGCCCCCTGCTGACGCCGGCCTGGGATGCGACGTGCTCGAAGGTTGCCCCGGCGATGCCTCGCGTCGCGACCGCGTCGCGCATCGCGTCGACGATGCGGCCGGCGCTGTCGCCGCTCAGCTCCCGGGTCGCCGGCTTGCCGGCCCCTCTTCGCCCGGCGACGGTCAGCTCGACGCGGCGGGCGGCGAGGTCGTCGAGCTGTACTCGAACTCCTCCTCCGCGCCGAAGAGCTGGTCGAGGACGGACTTGCGCAGGTCCTCGCTGAGCGCGATCGCCAGCACGGCGCCGATGAACGCGATCACGAGCAGCTTCAGGAACGGATGGCCGCTCTTCGCGACCTTCTCGGGCTCGCGCAGGGCCTCCGATGCCGCCCGCAGCGAATCGCTGGCGTTCTTCAGGTCCTTCTGCAGCTTCTTGTCGTCGAGCAGCGCCGACGGCTTCTTGGCGCCGGACGCGCGAGCGTAGGCGTTGCGGCCGGCCTCGTAGGCCTCGCGCAGGTTGTCGCGCAGCTCCTCGTCCTCGATCAGGCGCTGGACGTAGGGCCGCGCGCTCCCGTATGCGCTGCTCGCCTTGTCCTTCGCCTTGCTCTTGCTCGCCATGAATCGCTCCTCTCGGTTCCCAGGGCTGTTCCCGGCCAGCATAACCCTCAAACCCGGGGCGGCCCCGGCCGGCCGGGTCGGAGCGTCAGCGCCGCCGCGACCGCGGCGGCTCGAGGGCGGCGGCGAGCGCCGCCGGCGCCTCGCTGACGTAGACGAAATCGAGATCGCCGAGCTCGTCCTTCGGGATCTCGCCGATCTCCCCCTCGTTGCGGTCGGGGACGATCACCCGCTTGATGCCGGCCCGCTGCGCCGCCAGGCACTTCTCCTTGAGGCCGCCGACCGGCAGCACCTGCCCGGTCAGGGTGATCTCGCCGGTCATCGCGACGTCGTTGCGGACCGGCCGGCCGCTCGAGCAGCGAGGTCAGCGCGGTGAGCATCGCGACGCCCGCCGACGGCCCGTCCTTGGGCACGGCGCCGGCGGGAACGTGGAGGTGGATGTCGTGCTCGGCGAACCAGGCGCTCGGATCGCCCTCGAGGTCGGGCAGGAACTCGGTCGCGTCGCCGCGCAGCAGCGACAGCGCCGCCTGCGCCGACTCGCGCATCACGTCGCCGAGCTGCCCGGTGATCGTCAGCTTGCCGTTGCCCGGCATCGCGGTCGCCTCGATGAACAGCACCTCGCCGCCGACCGGCGTCCAGGCGAGACCGGTGGCGACGCCGGGGCGGCTCGTCCGGCGCCGGGCCTCGGAGAAGTAGAGGCGGCGCCCGAGCAGCTCGCGGACGAGCTTCGCCGAGACCGAGGTACGGCCGGCCGAGCCGCCCTCGGCGACCCGCCGGGCGAGCTTCCGGCAGACGGTGCCGATCTGGCGCTCGAGGTTGCGGACCCCGGCCTCGCGGGTGTACTCCTCGATGATCGCCCGCAGCGCCGGATCGGAGAATGCAGCCTGACTCGCCTTCAGGCCGTTCTCGCGGACCTGCCGCGGGACCAGGTAGCGGCGGGCGATGTGCAGCTTCTCGTCGACCGTGTAGCCGGAGAGCTGGATCACCTCCATGCGGTCGCGCAGCGGCGCCGGGATCGGGTCGAGCACGTTCGCCGTGGCGATGAAGATCACCTCGGAGAGGTCGAAGTCGAGGTCGAGGTAGTGGTCGCGGAAGGAGCCGTTCTGGGCCGGGTCGAGGACCTCGAGCATCGCGCTCGCCGGATCGCCGCGGAAGTCGGCTCCCATCTTGTCGATCTCGTCGATCATGAAGACCGGATTGCGGGAGCCGGCGTCGCGCAGCGCCCGCACGATCGTTCCCGGCATCGCGCCCACGTAGGTGCGGCGGTGGCCGCGGATCTCCGCCTCGTCACGGACGCCGCCGACCGAGATCCGCTCGAAGCTGCGGCCGAGGGCGCGCGCGATCGAACGCCCGAGGCTGGTCTTGCCGACGCCGGGAGGCCCGACGAAGCAGAGGATCGGGCCGCTCGACTCGGGGCGCAGCTTGCGCACGGCGAGGTACTCGAGGATCCGGTCCTTGATCTGCTCGAGGTCGTAGTGGTCGGCGTCGAGGACCTCGCGCGCGTGCTTGACGTCGAGGTCGTCGGTCGTCCGCTCGTTCCAGGGCAGGTCGAGCAGCCAGTCCATGTAGGTCCTGATCACCCCGTACTCGGCTGCCGCCGGCGGCAGCCGCTCGAGCCGGCCGAGCTCGCGGTCGGCTGCCTTGCGCGCCTGCTCGGGGAGACCCGCCGCCTCGATCCGCTCGCGGAGCTCGTTGATCTCGGCCTGCTGCTCGTCGCCCTCGCCGAGCTCGGCCTGGATCGCCCGCAGCTGCTCGCGCAGGTAGTACTCGCGCTGGCCCTTGTCGATCCCCTCCTGGACCTGCGACTGGATCTGGGTCCCGAGCTGGATCACCTCGAGCTCGCGGGCGAGGATCTCCGACAGCCTGCGCAGCCGTATCGCGACGTTGACCTGCTCGAGGATCTCCTGCTTCTCGGCGGCGGGGATCCGCAGCGCGCCGGCGATCAGGTGGGCGAGGGCGGAGGGATCGTCGACGTTGGTGACCGCGAGCTGCAGCTCCTCCGGCAGGTAGGGAATCTCCTCGATGATCTCGCTGAACGTGCGCTGCACGTTCCTGGTCAGGGCCTCGAGCTCGGGCCCGGCGTCGAGCACGTCGGGCATCTCCTCGACCGTCGCGATCAGATAGGGCTCGGTGGCCACGAAGCGGCCGAGGCGGACCCGCTTGGTGCCCTGGACGAGGATCCGGATCGTCCCGTCCGGGACCTTCAGCATCCGCGCGACGACGCCGGCGACGCCGACCTGCTCGATGTCGTCGGCCCCCGGCTCGTCGAGCTCGGGGTCCTTGGAGGCGACCATGACCAGCCCGCGGTCCCCGGAGAGGACGTCGTCGATCAGCTTGATCGAGCGCTCCTGACCGACCGCCAGCGGCGTCAGCGTCCCCGGATAGGTGACCATGTCGCGGAGCGGCAGCACCGGCAGCGCCGCCGGCAGGTCGCCGCCGCCCTGGGCGATCGCGTCCTCGATCTCCTCCGAGCTGACGATCTCGATCGGCGAGCCGCCGCCGGGCATCTCGCCCTCGAACTCGATCGGCTTCACCCCCGGCCGCCCCGCCGCGCTCAACCCGACGACCGCTCGATCGGGACCGTCCGGGAGGTCGACTCCGGCAGCCGGATCGGCAGCTCGACCCGCAGCAGGCCGTCCTCGAACGCGGCCCGGGCGGCATCGGGGTCGATGTCGACGCCGAGCTCGACGGCGCGACGGAAGCTCCCGGTCGGGATCTCGACCTGCTGATAGGCGCGGCCCTCGGTGCGCCGCACCGGGCGCTTGCCGGAGATCACCAGCATCCGCCCGGAGACCTCGATGTTGACCGCCTCGGCGGCGACGCCTGCGAGGTCGGCGACGACGACGGCCTGCGGGCGGCGCTCCTCGCCGTCGCCGCCGGACTCGCAGTAGTAGACGTCGACCCGCGGGTGGAAGTCGCTGCCCCGGGCGGCCGGGCGGGACGGCGCCCAGCCCTCGCCGAGCAGCTCGTCCATGTCGCGGCGCATCCGCTCGATGTTGACCAGCATGGTGCGCTGACGGACCATCACCGGGAGACTAGCTAGACCGAGAAGGCGGATCCCTCGGCGGCGATCTCGACCGGGCCGGCGAATGCCGCCGCCGCCTCCGCGCAGGCCCGATCGGGGTCGAGCTCGTCGGAGATGTGGGTCAGCACGAGCCGCCCGACCCCGGCTCGCTCGGCGAGCTCGCCGGCCTCGCCGGCGCTCATGTGGCCCCGTTCGGCGAGCGGCGCCGGGTCGGCCTCGGCCAGCGTCGCCTCGGCGATCAGCACCGCGGCGCCGGCAGCCGCCGCGACGAGGCGGTCGGAGAGGCGGCCGTCGGCGCCGAAGACGATCCGGCCGCCGCCGCCGGCGCGCAGCTCGATCGCGTTGGTCGGCCCGAAGTGCGGCACCGCGTGTGGCCGGACGGCGACTCCACAGATCTCGAGCTCGTCGCCGGGCTCGTACTCCTCGATCGCGAACGCCCGCGAGATCAGGTCCTCAGCGTCCCAGGTGCCGACCAGGTGGCGGAAGAAGGAGCCGGCGCCGGCGGGGGCGAGCAGCCGCGGGCGGGCCAGCTCGCCGGCCGATGGGCCGACCGTCAGCGCGTAGGCGAACGGGACGAGGTCGAGCAGGTGGTCGCCGTGCAGGTGCGAGATCACGACCGCCTCGACGTCGCGATAGTCGCGGCGCATCCGCAGCTTCCCGAACACGCCGTTGCCGCAGTCGACGAGGAACGGACGCCCGTCCTCGCCCTCGACCAGGTAGCCGCTGCAGGCGCCGCCCGCATCGGACCAGGCGGGCGACTTGCCGAGCACCGTGAGCCTCATCGGCTCAATCTATCCCGCCGCCGCCGATGCGACGGGGGAGGTTCGGCGACGCGGCGCTCAGGCCGCGAGCAGATCCGGCTCGAGCACGGCCTCGTCGGCGCCGATCAGCAGCATCGGCTGGGCCGGCGGGGTCAGGCCCCGGGGCGAGTCGGGCCGGAACGTCGAACACGGCTCGCCGAGCTCGAGGGCACACAGCATCCGCACTCCGAAGTAACACGACTCGCAGCTCGGCTTCGCCTTCGAGCGGCGGCTGCGGCCGGTCTTCGCGGGTGCTGTCGGTACGGGCAATTCGGTCTCCGGGTGGTGCGTTCGGGGGCGGCGGGAAGCATGGCACCGGGGCGGCGGCCGCGTATCGGGCCGGACCGCAAACAGCGCGATAGTGCCGGCGGCGCCGTTCCCCGCAAAACCCGCGTTCGCGCTGAACTTCCGCCCAGTTTGGGACCTCGCCGCGAGGAGGATTCCGGGCCGTCGCCGGACAGGGAGCGCGGCCGGCCGGCACTTTGGATCCCCCCGTCCTCCGGCTACAATCGGGGAGCGATGTCAGCACAGCGAGCCAACCGCCTCAGCGCCTCCCCGCCGCTCTTCGAGAGCCGCTTCCTCGACTTCTTCTCGCGGGTCCACCCGGCGATCCCGGCGATCATCTTCGTGCCGGTCGTGCTCGTCTGCATCTGGGCCGGCCTCGACGACGGCTACAACGTCCTTCAGGTCGCCGGGCTGCTCCTCGCCGGCCTGCTGATCTGGACGTTCAGCGAGTACTGGCTGCATCGCCTCGTCTTCCACTGGGACCCCGACCACCCGCTCGGCAGCCGCCTCCACTTCATCATGCACGGGGTTCACCACGAGCACCCCAACGACCCGCTGCGCCTGGTCATGCCGCCGGCGGTCAGCATCCCCCTCGCCGCCCTCTTCCTCGGCCTCTTCGTGCTGATCGTCGGCACCCCGGCCGCCTACCCGTCGTTCGCCGGGTTCATCGCCGGCTACCTCACCTACGACTACACCCACTTCCACCTCCACCATCACGTCCCGAGGACCGCCGCCGGCAAGCAGCTGCGCGAGCAGCACATGCGCCACCACTTCCAGGATCATCGCTACGGGTACGGCGTCTCCTCGCCGCTCTGGGACTTCGTCTTCCGGACCCGCTCGGAGAAGCTGAAGCAGCACTGAGCTGCGCCGCCGCCACCTCCACCCCTCGGCGGCCCCATTTTCGGCGCCGAGACCAAGCAAACAGGTAGATATCACCGGTTTCCTCCACCTCGGTGTGGAGTTCGGCGTTGGTCGCACACACGGCGCTTTCGATTGCACACCTGCGGCGGAACCCACGGATGTGGTTCGATTCCGCTTACAGTGGGTTTCCACCGTTTCCAGGGGGCGGGGAAACGGCCACCACACGCAACCAACGACAAGGAGTCCAGATGGCAGAGGATGCCAACGTCCTCGACAAGGCCCGATCGCTGATCGAAGACCGCCTCAAGGAGATCGACGAGGAACGGAAGCGGCTCGAGAAGGCGCTCGGCAACCTCAACGGCGGTCGGCGCGGGCCCGGCCGGCCGCGCCGATCACGGTCGGCGACCTCGTCGACGAGCAGCGGCCGCCGTCGCCGCCGCCGTCGCGGCGGCACCCGCGCCGACCATGCCCTGAAGGCGGTCCAGGAGCAGCCCGGGATCTCCGCCTCGGAGATCGCCGCGAAGCTGAAGATCAAGCCGAACTACGTCTACAGGGTGATGGCCGACCTCGTCGCCGACGGCAAGGTCAGCAAGGACGGCCGCGGCTACACCGCGACCGGGGCCTAGGGACCGCGGCGGCCGGCACCGGTGCCGGCGGCCGGCCTGGGATCGAGTGTCGGATCGATCGCGAATAGCCGCAGGAACACGACACTCGATCCCGAAGGGCCCACCCGGCGGCGAGCGGAGCCGGCCTAGACCAGGCCGAGGCCGCTGACCGTCTCGCGCTCGGACTCGAGCTCGGCGACGCTGGCGTCGATCCGCTCGCGGGAGAAGTCGTCGATGTCGAGCCCCTCGACGATCGAGTACTCGCCGGCTGCGCAGGTGCACGGGAAGCCCGAGACGATGCCCTCGCCGACGCCGTAGGAGCCGTCGGCGGGGACGCCCATCGAAACCCAATCGCCGTCGGGCGTGCCGAGCACCCAGTCGTGGACGTGGTCGATCGCGGCGTTCGCCGCCGAGGCCGCGCTCGAGGCGCCGCGGGCGTCGATGACCGCGGCGCCGCGCTTGGCGACGGTCGGGATGAACTCGCTCTCGATCCAGGCCTGATCGCCGACCTTCGCGGCGGCGTTCTCGCCGCCGACCTCGGCATGGACGAGATCGGGGTACTGACTCGCCGAGTGGTTGCCCCAGACGGTCATCCTGCGTGACGTCGGAGACGCTCGCCCCGACCTTGGCCGCGAGCTGGCTCATCGCCCGGTTGTGATCGAGGCGCATCATCGCGGTGAAGCGCTCGCGCGGCACGTCGGGAGCGTGCGAGAGAGTGATCAGCGCGTTCGTGTTGGCGGGATTGCCGACGACGAGGACGCGGACGTCGTCGGCGGCGCCGGCGTTGATCGCCTCGCCCTGCGGCTTGAAGATGCCGCCGTTGGCCTCGAGCAGGTCGGCTCGCTCCATCCCCGGCCCGCGTGGGCGGGCGCCGACGAGGAGGCCGACGTTGCAGCCGTCGAACGCGGCCTTCGGGTCGTCGTGGATGTCGACGCCGGCGAGCAGCGGGAACGCGCAGTCGTCGAGCTCCATCGCCGTGCCCTCGGCGGCCTTGACGGCGTCGGGGATCTCGAGCAGGTTGAGGTGCACGGGCGTGTCGGGGCCGAGCATCTGGCCGCTGGCGATCCGGAACAGGATCGCATAGCCGATCTGGCCGGCGGCGCCGGTGACGGTGACCTTGACTGGACTGCTCACAGGTGGTTCTCCTAGGTCGTTGGTGTACTGGCGAAGTCGAAGCCGATGGTAGTCGGCTTCAGCCCATCGCCTTCTGCAGGTTGGCGTCGATCGAGGCGAGGAACTCCTCGGTGGTCTGGTAGCCCTGATCGGGGCCGATCAGCAGCGCCAGGTCCTTGGTCATGCTGCCGCCCTCGACGGTCTCGATGCAGACCCGCTCGAGGGTCTCGGCGAACTCCTGGACCTCGGGAGTCCCGTCGATCCGGCCGCGAGCAGCGAGGCCGCGCGTCCAGGCGAAGATCGACGCGATCGGGTTCGTCGAAGTCGGGTTGCCCCTCTCGTGCTCGCGGAAGTGGCGGGTGACGGTGCCGTGGGCGGCCTCGGCCTCGACGGTCTTGCCGTCGGGCGTCATCAGCACGCTGGTCATCAGGCCGAGCGAGCCGAAGCCCTGCGCGACGGTGTCGGACTGGACGTCGCCGTCGTAGTTCTTGCAGGCCCAGACGTAACCGCCCTCCCACTTCAGCGCCGCCGCGACCATGTCGTCGATCAGGCGATGCTCGTAGGTGATCCCGGCGGCGTCGAAGTCGGCCTTGAACTCGGCGTCGAAGACCTCCTGGAAGAGGTCCTTGAAGCGGCCGTCGTAGCGCTTCAGGATCGTGTTCTTGGTCGACAGGTAGACCGGGAAGCCGCGGTCGAGCCCGTACCGCATCGACGCCCGCGCGAAGTCGCGGATCGAGTCGTCGAGGTTGTACATGCCCATCGCGATCCCGCTCGACGGGAAGTCGTAGACGTCGATCTCGATCGGCTCGCCCTCGTCCTTCGGCGTCCAGGTCAGGGTCAGCCGGCCCGCACCCGGGATCAGCGTGTCCTCGGCGCGGTATTGGTCGCCGAACGCGTGACGGCCGATCACGATCGGCTTCGTCCAGCCGGGGACCAGCCGCGGCACGTTCGAGATCACGATCGGCTCGCGGAAGATGACGCCGCCGAGGATGTTGCGGATCGTCCCGTTCGGCGAGCGATACATCTCCTTGAGGCCGAACTCCTCGACCCGGGCCTCGTCGGGGGTGATCGTCGCGCACTTGACGCCGACCCCGTGCCGCTTGATCGCGTTCGCGGCATCGACGGTGATCTGGTCGGAGGTCGCGTCGCGGCTCTCGATCCCGAGGTCGTAGTACTTGAGGTCGACGTCGACGTAGGGAAGGATCAGCTGCTCCTTGATGAAGGACCAGATGATCCGGGTCATCTCGTCCCCGTCGAGCTCGACGATCGGGTTGGAGACTTTGATCTTCGACATCTATCGGGCCCTTCGGTCGCCGTTCCTGCGGTCGGTTCGCACCCTAGCGAGGGTTCGGTTCTGGGATAGTTCGTGGCGATGAGCACGCTCGAGAACCCAGCCGCGACGGGCCCCGGGGCGGCCGCGACGCACGCTGTCAGCAACCAGTCCGCCCCGCTCGCCGGCTACAACGTCTTCACGGCCGACCGCCCGCTCGTCGAGGCGGTCTCGCGCGAGGGCGGCGACTTCGCGATCGACACGATCCGCGCCGTCGGCGATTTCGCCGGCCGGGCCGAGACGATCGAGCTCGGCCGGCTCGCCAACGAGAACCCGCCGCGGCTACGCACCCACGACCGCTTCGGCATCCGCATCGACGAGGTCGAGTTCCACCCGGCCTGGCACGAGCTGATGTCGATGCACGTCTCACACGGGCTGCACGCGCTGCCCTGGCGGCGAGCCGGAGCCCGGAGCCCACGTCGCCCGCGCCGCCGCCTTCATGTGCCTCTCGCAGGCCGAGGCCGGCACCGGCTGCCCGATCTCGATGACCTACTCCTCGATACCGGCGCTGCGCAGCCAGCCCGAGGTCGCGGCCGAGTGGGAGCCGCGTCTGACCTCGCTCAACTACGACCCACGGATGGTCCCCGCCCCCGACAAGACGGGGGCGCTGTGCGGCATGGCGATGACCGAGAAGCAGGGCGGCTCCGACGTCCGCGCCAACACCACCGTCGCGGTCGCCCGCAACGGCGGCGGCCCCGGCGCCGAGTACGAGCTGACCGGCCACAAGTGGTTCTGCTCGGCGCCGATGTGCGACGCGTTCCTGATCCTCGCCCAGGCCGACGGCGGCCTCTCCTGCTTCCTGCTGCCCCGCTGGACGCCGGACGGGGAGCGCAACCGCTTCCACATCCAGCGGCTCAAGGACAAGCTCGGCAACCGCTCCAACGCCTCCAGCGAGATCGAGCTGCGCGGCGCCTGGGCGCGGATGGTCGGTGACGAGGGGCGCGGCGTGGCGACGATCATCGAGATGGTCAGCCACACCCGCCTCGACTGCACGCTCGGCTCGACCTCGGGGATGCGTGCCGGCACCGCCGAGGCGATCTGGCACGCCGAGCACCGATCGGCGTTCGGCAAGCGGCTCGTCGAGCAGCCGCTGATGATGAACGTGCTCGCCGACCTCGCGATCGAGTCGGAGGCGGCGACGGTCTCGAGCCTCTGGCTGGCCCGGCAGTTCGACGAGGCCCACGCCGGCGACGAGCGCGCCACGCTGATTCGCCGGATCGCCACGCCGGTGCTCAAGTACTGGACCTGCAAGCGCGCCCCCGAGCACGCCGTCGAGGCGCTCGAGTGCTTCGGCGGCAACGGCTACGCCGAAGAGTCGGGGATGCCGCGCCTGTTCCGCGAGTCGCCGCTGCAGTCGATCTGGGAGGGCTCCGGCAACGTCCAGGCGCTCGACGCGCTGCGGGCGCTCGCCAAGGAGCCGGCGGTGCTGGAGCCGCTGCTCGACGAGATCGGCGCCGGCGCCGAGGCGGAGCCGCGGCTCGCCGCCGCGGTCGCCGACCTGCAGCGCGAGCTCGCCGACCCGGAGGGGATCGAGACGCGCGCCCGCCGGCTCGTCGAGCGGATGGCATTGGCCCTGCAGGGGTCGCTGCTGGTCCGCTACGGGGACCCCGCCGTCGCCGACGCCTTCGCCGCGACCCGGCTCGACCGCGACTGGGGCAACGTCTTCGGGACGCTGCCGGCGGGCGTCGACACCGCAGCGATCATCGACCGCCACGCCGTCCGCGCCTGAGCGAGCCGATGAGCGAGGCCGAGCACCGGGTCACCGTCGCGATCCGCGACCACGTCGCCGAGGTCAGGCTCGACCGCGCCGCCAAGCACAACGCCCTCGACTTCGCGATGTTCGAGGCGATCGGCGCGGCGATCGACGAGGTCGCGGCCGACCCCGGCGTTCGCGCCGTCGTCCTCCACGGCGACGGCAAGAGCTTCTGCTCCGGCCTCGACCTCGCCAGCTTCGCGGCGAGCGGCCGCTCGGTCGAGGACATGTTCAGCCGCCGCGCCGGCGAGGACGCGAACCTCGCCCAGCGGGTCTCCTACGGCTGGCAGCTCCTACCGGCGCCGGTGATCGCCGCCGTCCACGGCAACTGCATCGGCGGCGGTGCCCAGATCGCCCTCGGCGCCGACGTCAGGATCGTCGCCGCCGACGCCGCCATCTCGATCCGCGAGGTGCACTGGGGGCTGATCCCCGACATGGGCATCACCCGCTCGCTGCCGCGGCTCGTCCGCTTCGACGTCGCCATGGAGCTCGTGACGACGGCGCGGATGATCAGCGGCGAGGAGGCGGTTCGGGTCGGCCTGGCGACGACGGTCGCCGCCGATCCGCTCGGCGCCGCCCGCGAGCTCGCCGCCGAGATCGCCGGCCGCTCCCCGGACGCCACCAGGCGTGCCAAGCAGCTGCTCGAGCGCGCCTGGAACCTCCCCGCCGCCGAGTCGCTGGCCCTCGAGGAGGAGCTGCAGCGCGAGCTGCTCGGCTCCGCCAACCAGCTCAGGGCCGTCGAGGCGGGAATGGGCGGCTCCCCGGGCGATTTCGACGACCCGAGCTGAACGGCGCCGTCCGTAACGGCGGGCCGCGGCGGGCCCCGGAACCGACGGTCCTAAGATTGACCCATGCCCGAACGCGGCCGTTTCACCCTGCTGACCATCCGCGGCATCCCCGTCGGCGTCGACTGGAGCTGGTTCTTCGTCCTGTTCCTGATCATCTGGCTGCTCTCGGGCTTCTACCGCGACGTGCTCGGCACCAGCCAGGACTCGATCGAGCCCTACGCGCTGGCGGTCGTCAGCGCCTTCGGTTTCTTCGCCTCGATCCTCCTCCACGAGCTCGGCCACGCGGTGATCGCCGTCCGCAACAAGATCGGCATCTCGCAGATCACCCTGTGGATGTTCGGCGGCGTCGCCTCGCTCGACCGTGAGCCCGACGGCGCCGGCGCCGAGTTCCGGATCGCCGTCGCCGGGCCGGTGGTGACGCTGCTGATCACCGCCGCCTGTCTCGGGGTCGGCGCCGCGGTCGACGGCAACACCTTCTGGGAGGGTGCGCGCTTCGACGAGAGCGCGCAGATCTCGACCGGGGTGGCCGTGCTGGCGTGGCTGGCGAACATCAACGCCGCGATCCTCGTCTTCAACCTGCTCCCGGCGTTTCCGCTCGACGGCGGCCGGATCGTCCGCGCGATCGCCTGGCGGGTGACCGGCAGCCGCGACCGGGCGACGATCTTCGCCGCCCGCCTCGGCCAGGGCTTCGCCTACGCCTTCATCGGCATCGGCATCCTGCTCGCGATCGGCGGCTCCCTGTTCGCCGGCGTCTGGCTGGCGCTGATCGGCTGGATGCTCGGCGGCACCGCCCGCGCGACCGCCAACCGCAGCAAGCTGAACACCCGACTCGACGGCCTCCGGGTCGCTGACGTGATGGACGCCGAGCCGGTCGCGATCCCCTCGGGCACGACCGTCGAGCAGGCGCTCGACGAGTACTTCCTGCGCTACCGCTGGCCGTGGTTTCCGGTCGTCGACGCCGGCCAGCGGTTCGTCGGCCTGCTCAACCGCGGCACCGCCGACGCCGTGCCGGAGACGAGCCGGACGTTCCAGACCGTCGACGAGATCATCGACCCGGGTGGATCGACCGATCAGGCGGTCGGCTCCGACGAGCCACTCGAGGCGCTGCTCGCGAACATCGAGTTGCGCCGGCTCGGCGGCCTCGCCGCGATCGACGCCAACGGCCGGCTGACCGGGGTGATCACCCTGGAGCAGGTCGGTCGGGCGCTTCGAGACGCAGCAGCCTGACCGTCGCCGCCGCCAGCACCGCCGTCATCACGATCGCGCTGCCGACGCACCACTGGCAGATCGCGTCGATCACGAACAGCTCCAGGTAGGTCAGGTAGACGCTGAAGGCGAAGCCGCTCAGCGCCAGCATGAACGTCAGCGCCCGCCCGGGGTCGCCGGGGACGAACAGCGACAGGAGGATGACGACGTACCCGAAGAGGCCGAGCAGGGCGACCGGGATCGGGCCGATCTCCGAATAGCTCGAGGCCTGGACGCGCTCGCAGCCGCCGGTCGTGCAGACCGGGCTGAGGCCCTCGTAGTGGACGTAGGTGAGATACCCGGCGATCGCGATGCCGACCAGGCAGAGGGCGGCGACGATCAGCGTCGGACGGTCGGCCCAGGGCCGGGTCACTTCGAGTCGGCGAGCTGCTGGTCGATCGCGTCCGCGAACGCCGAGGTCTTGAGCTGGTTGACGTTCAGCGTCGTCAGGTCGCCGCCGGTCGGGCCGATCTGGAAGCCGGGGGTCGAGGAGATGCCGGCGCTCTGTGCGGCGCTGGCAGCGTCGCTGATCTGGTTGCTGACCTCGGTCGAGCCGCTGGCGCCGTTGACCTTCGCCGGGTCGGCCCCGGCGGTCTTCGCGACCGAGTCGATGAAGCCGGCGTCGGCGTAGCCGGAGTTCTCGGCCCCCTGCCGCGCGTAGGCGACGTCGGCGAACTGCCACATCCGGTCCTGCTGGCCGGCGGCATAGGCGGCCGAGGCGAGCGTCTGCGAATCGGGGCCGATGAACGTCAGCAGGTTCAGCTCCATGCGCAGGTCGCCCGACTTGACGTACTTGTCGACGAGGTCGGGGAGGACGTCCTGCGTGTACTGGCGGCAGAACGGGCACTGCAGATCGGCGTACTCGACCATCGTCACCGGGGCCTTCGGGTCGCCGAGCTCGATTCCCTTCTGGGGGATCCCGTCGAAGACCGCGACGTCGCCGCTGTCGCCGCTGTCGTCGGAGCCGCCGGAGCTGATCACGATCAGCGCGACGACGACGATCGCGGCGAGCAGCACCGAGCCGCCGGCGAGGGTCCAGATCCTCTGCCTGCGGACCTTGGCGGCCTCCTCCTGCTCGGCTGCGAGGCGGGCCTCGCGGGCAGCCTTCTTGCTCTCCGATCGTGAGCTCATCGGGCGGGGAAGATACAGGCTCGCCGCTGCCGGACCCGTGGTTCAGGGGCCGCTCGCGGGGCAGCGGTGAATCAGCGGCACGGTGCCGAAATACCGACTCTGCGCATCGGAATTGCGATCCGCCGCCAAGCTCTGCGACCCCATAGGATGCCCCTCGTGCCTGAACATGACGTATTGGTGATCGGGGCCGGACTGGCCGGACAGCGTGCAGCTCTCGCTGCCGCCGAGAAAGGCGTTTCGGTCGGAATCATCAGCAAGGTCCATCCCGTCCGCTCGCATTCGAATGCGGCGCAGGGCGGAATCAACGCCGCTCTCGACGTCGACGACTCGTGGGAGTCGCACGCGTTCGACACGATCAAGGGCTCCGACTACCTGGGCGACCAGGACGCGATCGAGGTGATGTGCCGGGAGGCCCCCGACGAGCTCCTCCACCTCGAGCACATCGGCGTCACCTTCCACCGCAACGAGAAGGGCGAGCTCGGGACCCGTGCCTTCGGCGGCGCCTCGAAGGCCCGGACCTACTACGTCGCCGACATCACCGGCCAGGCGATCATGCACGTGCTCTACGAGCAGCTGATGAAGTACTCCGAGCAGATCGATCGCTACGAGGAGTGGTTCACGACCGACCTCGCGATGGACGAGGAGGGGAGGTGCGTCGGCGCCGTCACCCGCAACATCAAGGACGGCAAGACGGAGTTGTTCCGGGCCAAGAGCGTCGTCCTCGCCTCGGGCGGCAACGGTCAGATCTGGCAGCCGACCACGAACGCGCTGATCTGCACCGGCGACGGCATCGCGATGGCCTACCGGGCCGGCGCGAAGCTGATGGACATGGAGATGATCCAGTACCACCCGACGACGCTGGCGGGCAAGGGCTTCTTGATCACCGAAGGCGCCCGCGGCGAGGGCGCGCACCTGCTCAACGCCAAGGGCGAGCGGTTCATGGAGCGCTACGCCCCGAACAAGATGGAGCTCGCCTCCCGCGACGTCGTCTCGCGCGCCGAGCAGACCGAGATCAACGAGGGCCGCGGCTTCCCGGACGGGACGGTGGCGCTCGACGTCACCGTCGTCCCCCGCAAGAGGATCCACGAGGCGCTGCGCGAGATCGTCCTCGTCGGCCGCGACTTCGCCGGCGTCGACATCACCCGCGAGCCGATCCACATCAAGCCCGGCAACCACTACACGATGGGCGGCGTCAAGACCGACATCTGGGGCCGCACCAACGTCCCCGGGCTGTACGCGGCCGGCGAGGTCGCCTGCGTCTCGGTTCACGGCGGCAACCGGCTCGGCGCCAACTCGCTGCTCGACACGCTGATCTTCGGCCGCCGCTGCGGTGAGGACGGCGCCGATCACGCGAAGGGACGCGGCTTCGACCCGATCTCGCGGACGGTCCTCAGCGACGCCGAGGCGCGCGTCGCGGCGATCATCGCCCGCGCCCACGAGGGCGGCCGCCGCGTCTCCGAGATCAAGGCCGAGCTCGGCAAGACGATGGACGAGAAGGTCGCCGTGTTCCGCGACGAGGAGGGGATCCAGAGCGCCCTCGAGATCGTCCAGCGGCTCAAGGAGGAGGCGAAGAGCGCCTACATCGACGACCGCGGCGCCGTCTTCAACCAGGATGTCCTCGGGGCGATCGAGCTCCAGAACATGCTCGAGAACGCCGAGGCCTGCTGCATGTCGGCGCTCGAGCGCCGCGAGAGCCGCGGCGCCCAGTACCGCACCGACTACCCCGAGCGCAACGACGAGGAGTGGCTGAAGCACATCGACGTGGCGCTCAACGGCGAGGTCCCGGAGATCAGCTACTCGCCGGTGACCATCACCGATTGGCAACCCCAGGAGAGGACCTACTAGATGTCCGCCTACACCCTCAAGGTCCGCCGCTACCAGCCGGAGGCCACCGAAGACGACAAGCGAGGCGCCTACTGGGAGAGCTTCGACGTCGAGCTCGATCCGACCCTGTCGGTCCTCGACGGCCTGCTGCAGGCCAAAAACGACCGGGACGGCACGCTCGCCGTCCGCTGCTCGTGCCGGGCGGCGATCTGCGGCTCCTGCGGCGTCAAGATCAACGGCCAGTCGACGCTCGCCTGCAAGACGCAGCTCGGTGAGGCAGCCGAGGAGGCGGCCCGGATGTCCCGGTCAGCCGACGGACCCGCTGGTCAGGACCTCGCGTCGAGTAGCACCCAACGGTCCGGGGGGACCGGACGCGAAGGGGAGGATTCCCCCCGGGTGATCACGGTCGAGCCGATGGGGAACATGCCGGTGATCAAAGACCTCGTCACAGACATGGAGTCGACCCACTGGACGAAGTTCCGCCGGGTGACGCCGTGGCTGTTGCCCTCCGGCCCGCCCCCCGAGCGCGAGTACATCGTCCCCGCCGAGTCGATGGTCGACGTCACCCAGTCGGTCGCCTGCATCCAGTGCGGCGCCTGCGTGTCTTCGTGCCTGTCGATGGAGGCCGATCCGGACTTCATCGGCCCGGCGGCGCTGGCGAAGGCCTACCGGTTCGTCGGCGACCCCCGCGACGGCCAGACGACCGAGCGCCTCTTCGACCTCGCCAACGATCCGCACGGCATGTACGACTGCACCCACTGCTTCTCGTGCATCGACGCCTGCCCGAAGGACGTCGCGCCGATGAACCAGATCATGCGCCTGCGCCGCCTCGCCGGCGACGAGCACGACATCCAGGACGTCAACAACGGCCGCAATCACGAGCTCGCGTTCGTCAAGAACATCGAGAAGAAGGGCACGCTCGACGAATCGCTGCTGCTGCAGGAGTCGTTCGCGCCGGGGATCAAGGGCAAGCTGATGCCCAGGTTCGCGGCGATCAAGGGCCTGCTGGAGTCGATTCCGACGGCGATCCGCGGCATCCGCACCGGCAAGATGCGGTCGATCCCGAAGCTGATCCCGGGCGTCCACCACAAGCTGCCGGGCGACTCCCAGGGGCACGTCAAGAAGATCTACGAGCGCGCCGAGGCGAGCAAGATCGAGCTCAACCTCTACATCATCGGCGAGGGCAGCGAGGACGACGCCTCCGCCGAGGCGGTCGAGCCGCAGTCGGAGACTTCAACGGTATGAACCAAGAACAGGAGCAATCAATGAAGCTTGCCTACTGGCCCGGCTGCGTCTCCCGCGGCTTCACGCCCGAGCTGCACGGCTCGATGGCGCTGACCGCCGATGCCCTGGGGATCGAGCTGGTCACCCTCGACCGCGCCAACTGCTGCGGCGCCGGCGTCATCGCCGAGCACAACCAGGAGCTCGCCGACACACTCAACGCCCGCACCTTCGCGCTCGCCCAGGAGACCGGACTGGCGATGATGAACATCTGCTCGACCTGCCAGGGCGCGCAGTCGGAGTGCCAGGAGCGGCTCGACGCCGACTCCGCCTACCGGGCGCACATCAACGACACCCTGAGCGGCGAGGGGCTCGCCTACACGAAGGGCAAGGACGGGTTCACGAACAAGAACTTCCTCTGGCTGCTCGTCGAGGACTACGGCCTCGACAACCTCGCCGCCAAGGTCAAGCGCCCGCTCGAGGGACTGCGGGTCGGGCCGTTCTACGGCTGCTACGTGCTGCGCCCGAAGACGCGGCTCGGCTACGACGAGTTCCCCGACCGCGACCTCTACCTCGAGCAGGTGATCGAGATCCTCGGCGGTCAGGTCGTCGACTACGACGGCGCCCGCCGCTGCTGCGGCTTCCCGGTCATCACGATGAACCGCGAGACCTCGCTGAAGCAGGCCGGCACCCACGTCGGCGACGCGATCGACGCCGGTGCCGACTGCCTGGTCACGCCGTGCCCGCTCTGCCACCTCAACCTCGACATGCAGCAGCCCGAGGCCGCCAAGGTGGTCGGCCGCGATCTCGACCTCGCGGTCCTGCACCTGCCGCAGCTCGTCGGCCTGGCGCTCGGCTTCGACCCGAAGCAGCTCGGCATGCCGAAGCACATCGCCTCGACGGTCACGGTCAACGACCGGATCTCGGCCCTCGCCTAAAACGACCCCGGCTGGGCCACCCAGACACGTCTTCCCGCCTCCTTCCACGGCGCCGACCGGCAGGAAGCGGACGCGCAGCGGAGCATCCCGCCGGGGTTGTCTACTTGAACTGCTGAGGCGGGACGACGGCGTCGAAGCCGCCGCTGTCGTTGGTCAGGGTGACGTTGACCGTCACCTTGTCGCCGTTCGGGGCGGTGAGGATGCAGTCGAACTTGGCGTCCTTCTTCGCCTCCTGATCGTCGGGACAGGCGACGCTGACGTCGTTTCGATCGACTCCGGCCTGCGGCGCGAGCTGGTCGGCCAGCTTCGACTCGAGGTCGGCGGAGTCGATCGTGTCGCTGCCGATCGAGAAGCTGCACCCGGTCACGGCGAAGGCGACGGCCGGCAACGCGATCGCGGCGGCGAGGATCTGCTTGAACTTGCTCATTGTGTTGCTCCCTTGAATCGGATTGAACGTGGCCCATCCTCGCGGCGGCGGCGACTCCGCGCATCGGGCGGTCCCCCGAACCCCAACCCCAAGGTTTCGCCCGCCCGCCCTCATTCCTGAAGCGCCGAAGCGAGCTCCCGCCGGCCGCTGATGTCGAGCTTGCGGTAGGCGTTGGAGAGGTGGACCTCGACGGTCTTCGGGGTCACGAACAGCTCCTGGGCGATCTGCTTGTTGGTCTGGCCGCCCGCCGCGAGGTCGGCGACCCGGCGCTCGGAGGCGGTCAGCGACGCCGGCCCGGAGAGGGCGCTGCTGCGCGGCCGGGCGCCGGAGGCGTGCAGCTCGGTGCGGATCGAAGCGGCAAGCGGCGCGGCACCGCAGGCCTCGGCGAGCTCGTAGGCGCGACGGAGCGGGTCGCGGGCCTCGCTCGGGCGCCGCGAGCGGCGCATCGCGGCACCGAGCGCGGCCAGCGCCTCGGCGAGGCCGAGCTTCAGCGGCGACTGCGCGAGCAGCTCGACGCCGCGCTCGAGGTCCTCGATGCCGTCCCCGCCCCGCACCTCGCCGAGCAGGGCGAGGGCGCGGCCGACCGTCCCCGGCGACCCCCAGCGCTCGGCGAGCGCCAGGTCCTCCCGCAGCACGGCCTCGGCCTCATCGCTGCGGCCGAGACGGGCGAGGGCCCGGGCCTGCAGGCGGCGGCCGGGAGCGAACGCGGGATTGACTCGCCAGCCGCACAGCTCGACGTGACGCTGGGCCGCGGCCAGCGCCTCCTCGTCGCGACCACGCTCGAGCAGCAGCTCGATCTCGGCCACCTTCCAGACCAGGGCGCCGTCGCCGACCCCCTCGGGCCGGTCGATCGAGTTGAGCTCGCGCTCCGCCTCGTCGACCCGCCCGCGGCGAATCAGGGTCGATGCAAGCAGGCCGTAGGCGTACTCGAGCGTCGAGCCGCCGAGCAGGCGGATCTGCTCGACCCCCGCCCGCAGCGACAGCTCGGCGTCCTCGAGCTCGCCGTGGTGGAGCTCGGTGAACCCGCGCCAGAGCTGCACGCTCATCACCCCGAACATCGAGCCCTGGCGATGCGATCGGGCGAGCGCCCGGTCCCACAGCTCGACCGCCTCGGGTCGCTCGGCGGCGACGAGGACGACGTTGGCGACGATCCAGGTCAGCCCGGTGTCGACCTCCATCTGCGCCGCCCGCTCGATCGCCGCCGCGGCGAGATCGGCGCACTCGTCTGCCGAACCGCCCCGGTAGAGCCAGTCGTAGGAGGCGGCGGCGGCGAGCACGCTCTCGCCGGGGCTCGGGTCCGCGGGCAGGACACGGAGGCGGCGGAAGCGCTCCTCGGCATCGGGCACGTCGGCGCCGAAGTAGATCGAGATCAGCTCAACCGACTCGACGATCGCGATCAGGTCGGATGCCCGCTCGCCGAGCTCGAGCTGGGCCTCGGCCGCCAGCTCGGCAGCCTGCTGCGCGGCGCCGACGAACAGGAGAATCCGGGCGAGAGCGTAGGCGGCGGCGACGCGAAGCTGCGGATCCTCGAGATCCCGGTAGGCGGCGAGCAGGTGCTCGGGCGCCGCTGCGCCGCCGCTGCCGGCCTCGGCCATGCCGAGCTGCAAGATCACGCCGGGACGGCGCTCGGCGGCGATCGGCTCGGCCAGCATCCGGGTCAGATAGGTGACGGCGCTGTCGGAGGCGCCTCCGGCTGCGGCGACCTGGGCGGCACGGTCGAGCACGTCGGCGGCCCAGTCCTCACCGATCGGAGGCGCCGCGAGCAGCTGCGCGGCGATCTTCTCGGGGGCGGCGCCGAACTCGCGCATCAGCCGCGCCGCGCGCCCGTGGGCGAGCTCGCGCTCGCCGGGCGGAACGTCCTCGACGATCGCAGCGCGGACCAGCGGGTGCGCGAACTCGAGCGGCGTCCGCGGCGCCAGGATCCCGACCCGGGAGAGGGCGCCGGTGGAGCCGGCGACCGCATCCGGCTCCTGGCCCGCGAACCTGGCCACGGCGGTGACGTCGCTGCCGTCGCCGAGGATCGCCACCGCCCGCGCGACCTCCGTCGCCTCGCCGGGCAGGCCGCGGAGGCGGGCGATGACGGTCCGCGACACGGCCCGCGGGCCGAGGTCGGTGATCGCCCCGGCGTCGTCCGCGGTCGGCGAGCGGCCGTCCATCGCCAGCGCGTTGAGGGTCTGCTGGAGCAGCAGCGGATTGCCGCCCGACGCCCGCCGGCAGGCGTCGCTGAACTCCGCTTCGCCGGGCCGCTCGAAGCGGCGTTCGATCAGCCTTCCGATGCCGTCGATCGACAATGGCCGCGGCGCGATGACGACCGTCGACGGCTCGGCGGCGATGCCGGCGACGAGGGCAGGGTCGACGCCGGGCTCGGTCGAGCGCTGCCCGGTCAGCAATCCGACCCGGGTCCCGTCGAGGCGATGGGCCAGATAGGCCAGGAAGCGCAGCGACGGCCGGTCACACCAGTGGAGATCGTCGACGACGAGCAGCAGCGGCTCGTCGCCGGCGACGTTGACGGTCAGCCAGAAGAGCCCGTGCAGGACCGAGAAGGAGACGTTGCCGGCGGCGACCGCCTCGTCGGGGGCCGCCGCGGCCGCGAACAGGCTCGCGGCCGGGGCCGCGGAGCCGGCGAGAGCGACGTCCTCGCCGAGCTCGCCGATCAGGCCCTCGAACAGCTGGCGCACCACCCCGAACGCGAAGTCGACCTCGAGCTCGCTGCCACGGGAGTCGAGGACGGCGAAGCCGTCGCTCGCGGCATGCTCGGCGATCGCGCCGATCAGAACGCTCTTGCCGATGCCGGCGGGGCCCTCGACCGAGATCACCGACCCGGCTCCGCCGGCGACCTCGGCGAGCGCCGCCTCGGCGCCGTGAAGCTCGGCCTCGCGTTCGACGAGATCGACTGAATCGGCGCTCATGCGGCGACCCTACAGGCGCGATCAACCGCCGCCGTCGCCACGTTCGGTCGGGGGCCCGAGGCGGTCGCCCCGAGGTCCCCCTCCCGATCGGCCGGCGCCTCTCCCCCGTTCTCCACGGGCCGAATCTACAAAGACCCGAGCCCCGGTGCCGGCCTCACGCGTCGATCGAATGGTTGGCTACGAAGATGCCGTCGGGATCGACGTTCGCCCGGACCTCGCGGAGCCGGCTCAGCGTTCGCTCCCCGAAGATCGCCTCCGGCTCGACCCGATGCTCGGCGAAGTTCATGTAGCTGTCGCCGTTGTCGACCACCGCCAGCGCCTGCCGCGCCGCCGCGAAGGAGCTGCGCAGGGGGGCCGCCATCTCGGGTTCGAGGAGCATCCCGACGGCGAAGGTCATGAACTTGCCGCTGAGCACGCCGAGCGCGCCGCTGTCCTCGCCCCGTCGCCCGAGTGCGCCACCGAGATGGCGGAACTCGAACGACAGCAGCGGCGAGCCGGAATCCGGTCCGACCGCCGCGACCAGGGCCGCCAGCGAATCGGCATCGAGGTCGGCGAGCATCTGATGATCGCCGAGCCCCGGCACCGGCCCGGGCGGGTCCATGTGGAGCGCCAGCAGATGCTGCGGCTCGACCGTCGAAAACGTGTCCATCTCCGGGCCGAGCTCGCGCAGCGGAGCGAGCAGCTCGGCGGCCTGCTCCTCGCTGCCGATGAACGTCGCCTCGATGACCGCGAAGGACCTGCCGCGGAGGAAGTCGGGCATCTCCGGCAGCGGCGGCACCTGGATCATCCGGCCGATCGAGGTCACCTCGTCCGGCGCGGAGCCCGTCCAGCAGCGCCACGCCTCGAGGACCTCGCCCGCTCGCTCGTGCGGGAAGAAGAGAGCCCCCGCGTAGACCTCGGTCAGCGGCAGCAGCGAGAACTCCATCGCGGTGATCACCGCGAAGTTCCCGCCGCCGCCGCGCAGCGCCCAGAACAGGTCCGGATCGGTCAGCGCGGTGACCTCGCGCAGGTCGCCATCAGCGCTGACGACCTCGAACGCGGTGACGCGTTCGGCGGCCAGCCCATGCTTGCGGGCGAGCCAGCTGACCCCGCCGCCGAGCGTGTAGCCGACGACGCCGACGTCGTGCGATGAGCCGGCGAGTGCAGCGAGGCCGTGCTCGGCCGCCGCACCGACGACCTCACCCCAGGTGACTCCGGCACCGACGCGTGCCGTCCGCGTGGCGGGCTCGATCGAGACCTCGCGCAGACGGTCGGTCCTGATCATCAGCGACTCGCCGATGGTGCCGTCGTAGGCAGCGGCGTTGTGGCCGGTGCCCTGGACGCTGACCTTGAGGCCGCCGTCGCGGGCAAAGCGAACGGCGCGGGCGACGTCGGCCGCGTCGGCGGCGATCGCCACCGCGGCGGGATGCTGGTCGACGGCCAGGTTCCAGGCGGCGCGGGCCTCGTTCCAGCCATCGTCGGCGGGAACGCTCAGCTCACCGGCGAAGTCGCCGCGCAGCGGAGCGATGTCGAAATTGGTGGTCGTCGGGGTCATCTCGGGCCTCCTCGGGAATCGGAATTGCGGATCCGATCCTCCGCGAGATCGGCCCCGCTGCCATCGAGGAAACCCCCAGACCCGCACCCCAAGGTTTGCGGCCGGCCCGCCGCCTATCGCTTGCGGTACCAGTCGACGTAGTGGCCGCAGGTCTGGCGGACCGGGACCCGCTCTACGGCGTCGGGGTCGAGCGGGGTCGCCGTCAGCGACCGCAGGTGGGCCTGGTTCGGGGCCCGCAGCAGCCGGGCGATCAGGTTCGGGCGCTCGGGCTCGACCGTGACCTTCGCTTCGGTCGGCTCGCCGACCCGGATCTCGCCGACCGGAAACGGCGGCGTCTCGCCGCGGAAGTCGAGGTTGGCGGCGACCGTGGCATCGAGCCCGAGCCCGGGGGCGCTCAACCGAAGCGGCCGGCGGCTGTCGTATTCGAGTGAGATCAACCAGCGCCCCGCCGCCGGGATCTCGACGTCGATCGAGGCGGGGGCTCCGTCGGCTGCGGTATCGGAGGGCGTCCAGGCGTCCGGCTCCTCGATCACCGGCTTCGTGTTCCAGACCAGCGCCGTTCCCTTGCCCTCGGCGATCCGGCGCTGCTCCGGGTCCTTGCAGTCGAGGACGGCGCCCGGGGCGGTGCCCTCGTCGAGCGTGCGGCGCTTGCCGGTGCTGCCGGTGCGCTCGTAGAGCACGTAGTCGGTGGTCCGCTTCACCTCGTGGAAGCGCGGCGGCACGCCCGACGCCGGCCCGCCGGTCGTCGCGAGGATGTAGTGGAAGCTGTCGAGCGTCGCCGGGAAGACGGCGTCGACGTCGAACTTCTCCCCTCCCCCCTCGCCCTTCTTGAAGCGCGGGCGGGCGTCCTCGACGTCGTAGAAGTTGGTGACGATGCCGGTTATGTCGCCGGAGCCGCGCAGCTCCCAGCCGATGAAGTCGTCGCGGCCGAGGAACAGCAGCGGCTTGCCCTCGACCAGCGGCCGGAACGCCTCGAGCTGGGTGGCGTGGGAATCGGGCCCGACGGCCGCCTGGCGGATGACGAGGAACGACGAGCCGGCGGCGGCGACGACGAGGACGAGGCCGAGCGCCAGCGCCGGTCCGCGGGCGCCGAGCGTGCCCCGCAGGGCGATCGCGATCACCACCGGCGCGACGATCGCGAGCGCCTTGGCGGCGATGTAGGGGCTGCTGAACAGGGCCGCAAGCGCCCAGACGGCCGCCATCGCGACGAGCAGCCCCGGCAGCACCCAGTCGCGCTCGCGGCGGTCGCGGATCAGCCCGAGGACGAGGGCGGCGAGCCCGATCAACGCGCCGGCGTAGAAGAGCGCCGCCGGCGCCCCCGCCGAGGCCGGAGTCGCATCGAATTCGCCGGCCGGCCAGACGCCGAGCGCCTCGAGCGGCGAGAGCGCCTGCGCGAGGTTGCCGAGGTCGGACCCGAAGCGGTCCGGGTTCAGTGCCGACAGCCGGCTGAAATCGGCGATCCGGCTCCACTCGCCGGCGGTCGCGACGGCGACGACGGCGACCAGCCCGAGCAGGTAGGGCGCGAGCCTGCGCGGCCAGTCCTCGGGAATCGCCGGGCGCGGTGAGACCAGCGCCCAGCGGGCGATCAGGACCACCGATCCGACGGCGGCGATCCAGAGCAGCCCGGGGAGGCTGTAGTTGAAGACCGAGGCGGCGGCGAGGATCGCCAGCGGCAGCACCCGCCTGACCGGGTGGACGCCGTCGCGAACGTCCGGGCTCGCGCGCTCGTCGAGCGGCGTCCGCATCCCGATCAGCGCCGCGAGCGAGACCGCGAAGCCGATCAGCAGCATCGCCTGCAGCGGCTCCTTGAACGCCCCCTGGGTGAGATAGGCGGCGCCGAGGTAGGGCAGCGCGACGAGCGCGGCGCCGACGACCAGCCGCGGACGAGGCATCCGGCCGAGCAGGCCGACCCCGAGCAGGCCGAGCAGCGGCGCCAGCGCCAGCGTGAAGCCGGCGAAGACGTCGACGAGGTCGGCGCCGCCGGCTCGGGCGACTGCGGCGACGACCGCGTGCGGCCCGATCGGGTAGCCGCCCTTGATGAAGCTCGGGACGGCCCCCGAGTAGTCGCTCACGTAGTCGGCGATGATCAGGTGCGAGGCCATGTCGTCGTTGACGAGCCCGACGCCGAGGATCCCGACGAAGCCGGCGATCGCGAACGGCAGCGACGCGGCGAGAACGGTGATGGCGACGACGGGAACCGCGACCTTCGCCGCCTCGCGGCGGCCGCCGACGCGGCCACGCAGGTAGACGGTGGCGCCGACCGTGACCAGGCCGAGGGCGACGGCAGCGGTGGTCGCGTGGCCGGGCAGGCGGATCGCGATCCCGGCGACGACGAGCAGCAGGCCGAGCCCATAGGCGGGCGCGAGCCAGCTGAACCGCAGCGGCCGCTCCCGATCGGCCCCGGCCGCGAAGACGGCGAGCGCCTGGCCGAGCAGCAGCGCCGCGGCGAGGACGAACAGCAGGGTCGCGTAGGCGCCGATCACGTCGGTGGTCCGCTCAGCAGGGCTCCGCGGGCGCCATCACCGCGTCCGGCCGCCGTCAACCGGCGGCGAACGCCGGCTCGGGAACGCGGACGAGATCGCGCGCGACCAGCACCTCGGCGACCTGGACCGCGTTCGTCGCGGCTCCCTTGCGGAGGTTGTCGCCGACGATCCACAGGTTCAGGCAGCGCTCGTGGGACGGGTCGCGGCGGATCCTGCCGACCAGCACCTCGTCACGGCCGGCGGCGACGCTGGCGAGCGGGTAGATGCCCTCGGCGGGATCGTCGAGCACGACCACCCCGGGCGCGGCGGCGAGCAGCTCCCGGCAGCCCTCGGGGTCGAGCGGCTCGCGGGTCTGGACGTTGACCGACTCCGAATGCGCGTTGAAGACCGGGACGCGCGCGCAGGTCGCGGAGATGCCGAGGTCCTCTCCGGCGCCGAGGATCTTCCGGGTCTCGGCCATCATCTTGCGCTCCTCGGTCGTGTAGTCGTCGCCGCCCTTGAACGTCTCGACCTGGGGCAGGACGTTGAAGGCGATCGGATGCGGGTAGACCTCGGCTCGGACGTCGTCGCCGCCGAGGACCGCGGCGGATTGTGCCCGCAGCTCCTCGATCGCCCGCTGCCCGGTCCCGGAGACCGACTGGTAGGTGGAGATGACCAGTCGCTCGATCCCGGCCGCGTCGAGGATCGGCTTCAACGCGACGACCATCTGCATCGTCGAGCAGTTCGGGTTTGCGACGAGGCCGCGGTGCGCATCGGCAGCCTCGGGATTGACCTCGCTGACGACGAGCGGGACGTCCTCGTGCATCCGCCAGTAGCTGGTGTTGTCGACGACGACGGCGCCGGCGGCGACGATCCGCGGCGCCCACTCGGCGCTGACCGCGCCGCCGGCCGAGGAGATGACGATGTCGAGCCCGGCGATCGACTCCTCCGAGAGCTCCCGGCACTCGACCTCGCCGCCGGCGAACGGGAGCATCCTCCCCGCCGAGCGCGCCGAGGCCAGCGGAACGACCTCGGCGAGCGGGAACGAACGCTCGGCGAGAACCTCGAGCACGGTCGAGCCGACGGCGCCGGTTGCGCCGAGCACCCCGACCCGCAGGCCGGGCGCGCCGGCGGCGCTCATCGGCTGCCGGCGCGAGCCTTGTGCTCGCCGGTCGAGTCCTCTTCGTGGACCGCGTCGGCGCCGAGGTCGAAGGCGCCGTGGAGCGCCCGGACGGCGTCGTCGACCCGATCGGCCGCGATCACGCAGGAGATCTTGATCGGCGAAGTCGAGATCATCTCGATGTTGATCTTCTCGTCGCCGAGCACCTTGAAGACCTTCGCGGCGACGCCGGGATGGCTGCGCATGCCGGCACCGATGATCGAGACCTTGCCGATCTGATCGTCGGTGAGGATCTCGCCGGAGCTCATCCCGTTCCCGACCTTGATCGCGTCGACGGCGGTCGCGAGATCGTCGCGGCCGACCGTGAACGAGAGATCGGCGCCGTGCTCGGTCGAGACCGGCTCGTTCTGGATGATCACGTCGACGTTGACGTTGGCGTCGGCGAGGGCGCTGAAGATCCGGCCGGCCATGCCCGGCTCGTTGCGGACCCCGGCCAGGGTCACGCGCGCCTCCTCGGCGGAGTGGGTGACGGCTGTGACGAAGGGGTTCTCCATGGTCTCGTCCTCGGCGATCACGAGGGTACCGGTGCCCTGCTCGAACGACGAGCGGCAGTGGATCCTGACGCCGTGGTTGCGCGCGTACTCGACGCTGCGCAGCTGCAGGACGCGGGCGCCGGATGCGGCCATCTCGAGCATCTCCTCGAAGGAGACGACGCCGAGCTTGCGGGCGTCGGGCACGACCCGCGGGTCGGCGCTGAAGACGCCGGCGACGTCCGTGTAGATCTCGCAGACGGCGGCGTCGAGCGCGGCCGCGAGCGCGACCGCGGTGGTGTCGGAGCCGCCGCGGCCGAGCGTGGTCACGTCCTTGGACTCGGTCGAAACCCCCTGAAAGCCGGCGACGAGGACGATGTTGTCCTGCTCGAGCGCCTGCTCGATGCGGCCGGCACGGACGTCGACGATCCGCGCCTTCGTGTGCGAGGAGTCGGTGACGATCCCGGCCTGCGAGCCGGTCAGCGAAATCGCCTGGTGACCGAGGTCCCAGATCGCCATCGCGCAGAGGGCGCAGGAGATCCGCTCGCCGGTCGACAGCAGCATGTCCATCTCGCGCGGGCTCGGCCGCTCGGAGATCTCAGCGGCCATCGTCAGCAGCTCGTCGGTGGTCTTGCCGCGGGCGGAGAGCACGGCGACGACCTTGTTGCCACGCTCGCGCTCGGCGACGATCCGCGCCGCCGCCCGCTTCAGGTCCTCGGGCCCGGCGACCGAGGTGCCGCCGAACTTCATCACCACGGTCTCGCCGCCGGAGGCCACTCCGGGGGTGCTCACCGCGGTTTCCAGCTTCGCCGCCTCAGCCATCGCGGCTCAGGATAGAGAGCGCATCGACGGCGCCGGCCGCGACGGGTCGTACCGCGGCCGAAACCGGAAATTCGTGTCGACCCAGCGGCACGGATGTGCGACGATCGAGCCGCAGCGACCGATACAGCGACAGCGAAGCGAGGAGCCATGCCGGAACGAGTCAGCTACGAGCCCGGGACCCCGTCGTGGGTCGATGTCTCCTCCCCCGACGTCGATGCCGCGGTCTCGTTCTACGAGCAGCTGTTCGGCTGGCAGGCGACCGACCCCGGCGACCCCGAGGAGACGGGCGGCTACCGGATGCTGACCCAGGACGGCAAGGCGGTCGCCGGCGCCGGGCCGACCCAGGGCGAGGGCCATCCATCGGTCTGGACCACCTACGTGACGGTCGCCGACGCCGACGCCACCGCCGAGCGGGTCGAGGCGGCGGGCGGCTCGGTGTTCGTCGCACCGATGGACGTGATGACGGCCGGGCGGATGGCGATCGTCGCCGATCCGGCCGGAGCGGTGTTCGCCGTCTGGCAACCCCGCGACCACATCGGCGCCGAGCTCGTCAACGAACCGAACTCGCTGGCCTGGAACGAGCTGAGGACCCGCGACCCCGAGGCGGCCAAGACGTTCTACGGCGCGGTGTTCGGCTGGGGGACGACGTCCGCTCCGGACATGGAGGGCTACACGATCTGGACGATCGGCGGGTCGGCACCGGAGAACGGCAAGGGCGGCATGCTCGACATGGCCGCGACGCCGATCCCGGCCGAGGTGCCGCCGCACTGGGACGTGGCCTTCGCCGTCGCCGACGCCGACGCGATCGCGACTCGCTGCGTCGAGCTCGGCGGCGCCGTCATCGTCGCGGCGATGGACATCGCCGTCGGTCGCATGGTCGGCCTCCAGGATCCGGCCGGGGCGACGTTCACGGCGATCGCGCTGGCTCAACAGCCGCCCCAGTAGCGGCGAGCCGGCCGGCCGCCGGTCCCGCGATCGGCACCGGCGCGGTCAGATGCTGCGGCGGCCGGTCAGGGCGCGGCCGAGCGTGACCTCGTCGGCGTGCTCGAGATCGGCGCCGACCGGAAGGCCGCTGGCGAGGCGGGTCAGCGTCACCCGGCCCCGCAGTCGCTCGCCGATGTGATGGGCGGTCGCCTCGCCTGTCGTGGTCGGGTTCGTGGCGATGACGATCTCCTCGACCCCACCTGCCTCGACCCGGGCGACCAGCTCGTCGAGCTTGAGGTCGGAGGGGTCGATACCGTCGATCGGCGAAAGGGCGCCGCCGAGGACGTGGTATAGGCCGCGATACTCGCCGGTCCGCTCGACCGGGATCACGTCCTGGGGCTCCTCGACGACGCAGATCAGCTCCCGGCTGCGACGCGGGTCGGAGCAGATCTCGCAGACCGGTCCCTCGGCGAGGTTGAAGCAGGTCTCGCAGAGGCCGATCTGCTCCTTGACCTCGCGAATCGCGGCGGCGAGCGCGAAGGCGTCGTCGTCGCTGGAGCGGAGGATGTGGAAGGCGAGCCGCTGCGCGGTCCGCCGGCCGATGCCCGGCAACTTGCCGAGCTCGGCGATCAGTCGGTCGACCGGAGCGGGGTGCAATTACATGCCGGGCAGGCCGAGGCCGCCGAGGCCGCCGGCGATCCCGCCCATCTTCGACTCGGCCCGCTCCTGCGCGGCCCGGATGCCCTCGTTGACCGCGGCCAGGACCATGTCCTGGAGCATCTCGACGTCCTCGGGGTCGACCGCGTCGGGGTCGATGACGATCTCCTGCACGGTTAGGTCGCCGCTGACCTTGACCTTGACCATGCCGCCGCCGGCGCTCGCGTCGACGACCTCGTCCTTGAGCTCCTCCTGGGCCTTCGCCATGTCGGCCTGCATCTGCTGAGCCTGCTTCATCAGCGCGCCCATGTCCATGCCGCCGGGTCCCGGCATCCGTCCTCTCGCCATCAGCTCGTCTCCTCCATGTCTTGATCTGGTTCGTCGTCGGCGACGACCTCGGCGTCGAATTCGGCGATGAAGCGCTCGACGAGGTCATTCTCGCCGCCCGCCTCGACGGCATCGCCGCCAGCCGCCTGCGGCTCCGGCTCGTGGTCGGCCTCGAGCATCGTGTAGGCGGGGCGCAACGGCGCCCCGAGCACGGCGAGGATCGCCGCGGCGACGAGCTCGCGGTTCTCCTTGTCGTCGGCCTTGCGGCGGTTGAAGGCGGAGCCCGGCGGGAAGGCGATCGTCAGCGTCCCGGCGTCGGGGTCGACGGCGATCGGACGGGCGATGCCGACGACCGCCGACAGCATTCCGGCCCCCGTCTGGCGCATCTGCTCGAGGATTCCGGGCCAGAGCTCGATCACGCGCTCGAGGCCGGGCGCATCGGCCTCGGCGACGGCGACGGGTCCGGTGGGCTCGGCGGCGGGCTCGGCGGTGGTGGTGGCGGCGGTGGTGGGCTCGGCGGCGGGCGGCGGGGCAGCGGCCTCGTTCGGCGGCTCCTCCCGGGCGACCGCGGGCTCGGGCTCGGCCCTGGGCGCGGCCGCCGGCTCGTCGGGCGGTGTGGCGGGAGCGGGCCGCTCGGCCGGGGCCGGGGCCGGGGCCGGTCCGGTGCCGGCGACGGCGCGCTCGAGCCGCTCGATCCGCTGATTGAGGGCTGCCCGCGAGGGGTCGATCTCGGGACGAGCGGAGCGCAGCAGGGCGAGCTCGACCGTCATCCGCGCCTCGTCGCCCTCGCGGATCGCCGTCAGCGCCGCCGAGAGCTCGTCGATCGCCCGCAGCAGGGCGAGCTCGCCGAGCCGGCCGGCCTGCTCGGCGATCCGCGCCTCCTGATCGGCGACGACGAGGAAGTGGTCGGGGATCTCGCCGAGGGTCGCGACGACGAGCAGCTGCCGCAGGTGGGCGACGAGGTCGGCGGCGAAGCGGGCGGGATCGTGGCCGGCCCGCGAGATCGCGGCGCTGACCCGCAGCGCCTCGGCGCCGTCGCCCGCGGCGATCGCCTCGGTGGCGCCGAAGAGCAGCTCGGCGTCGGCGACGCCCAGCACCGCCAGCACGTCATCGGTCGCGATCTCGGTGCCGCTGTAGGCGACGAGCTGGTCGAGGGTCCCGAGTGCGTCGCGGAAGCTGCCGTTGGCGGCCCGGGCGATCGCGCCGACCGCCCCGTCGTCGACGACGAACCCCTCGGCCTCGGCGGCGCGGCGGAGGACGATCGCGATCTCGTCCGGAGAGGGCCTTCCGAAGTCGAAGCGCTGGCAGCGGTCGACGATCGTCGGCATCACCTTGTGGGCCTCGGTCGTCGCCAGCACGAAGACGGTGTTCGGCGGCGGCTCCTCGAGGGTCTTCAGGAAGGCGTTCCAGGCCTCGCGGGTGAGCATGTGGGCCTCGTCGAGGATGTAGACCTTCCAGGTGCCCTCCGGCGGCGCGTAGCCGACCCGCTCGCGGAGCTCGCGGATGTCGTCGACCGAGCGGTTCGACGCCGCGTCCATCTCGATCACGTCCATCGAGCTGCCGGCGGCGATCGCGACGCAGGAGTCGCAGACCCCGCAGGGCTCGAGGGTCGGGCCGTTCACGCAGTTCAGCGAACGGGCGAGGATCTTCGCCATCGACGTCTTCCCGGTCCCGCGCGAGCCGACGAACAGGTAGGCGTGGTGGATCCGGTCCCGCTCGATCGCGTTGCTGAGGGTCCGGACGACGTGCTCCTGGCCGACCACGTCGGCGAACGACTGGGGGCGATGACGGCGATAGAGGGACTGCTCGGCCACGTGCGGTCAGTCTAGAGGCGCGCCGCCCGTAGACTCGGTCGCCGCCGATGGCAACTCGTCTCCGGATTCTTACGTCGCTGCTGAGCGCCTGCGCGCTGCTGGCGGCGCTCGGGCTGCCGGCGCTTATCGCCGCCCCACCCGCCGCCGCCGACGGCGGCCGGCTCGACGCCGCGCTCGATCGGATCATCGCCGATCCGCAGGGACCGCCCGGACTCTCGGTGCTGATCCAGCGCGGCAAGCACCGGGAGTTCCGGCGCCGCGGCGTCGCCGACCTTGCGACCGGTGCGAAGCCGACCGCCCGGCGGCCGATGCGGATCGCCAGCATGGCGAAGGCCTTCAACGGCGCGATCGCGCTGTCGCTGGTCTCGAAGGGCAAGCTCGGCCTCGGCGACACGATCGACGACTGGCTTCCCGGCCTCTGGCCGAAGGCCGGCGCGGTGACGGTCCGGCAGATGCTCCAGCACACCGCCTCGCTGCCCGACTACATCCGCCAGGAGGCGTTCATCGCCGCCCTCCAGGCCGATCCGGCCCAGTACCTGACGCCGCTGCAACTGATCGGCTTCGTCGACGACCAGCCGCCCGAGCACCCGCCCGGCAGCACCTACATGTACTCCGACAGCGACAACGTCATCGTCGGGCTGATCGCCGAGGCGGCGAGCGGCAGGTCCTATCAGCGACTGCTGCGGCGCGAGATCTTCCGGCGGGTCGGGATCCGCCACACCAGCCTTCCCGACACCCTGGCGCTGCCGCGCGGATACCTGCACGGCTACGACCGCAATGACGCGGGCGTCTTCGAGGACGTCAGCAAGCTCATCAACCCGGCCCTTGCCTGGGCGTCGGGCGGCATCGTCTCGACCCCGCTCGACGTCAATCGCTTCTTCCGCGCCTACGTCGGCGGCAAGCTGTTCAGCGCCCGGACCGCGCGAAGCCAGAGCTCCTTCGTCCGCGGCCGCTCCTCGCCGCCGGGGCCGGGCCGCAACGACGCCACCCTCGGCCTGTTCCGCTACCGGACCCGCTGCGGGACCGTCTACGGGCACACCGGCTCCTATCCGGGCTACCGGCTGTTCGCGGCTTCGAACGGCAACGGACGGCGCTCGGTGGTCTTCTCGGTCAACTCGCAGATCGTCCCCGGCCAGGGCTCGCCGCGGGTCTCGGGCCTGATCCGCCGCGCCCAGGCCGACGCGGTCTGCCTCGCCCTGCGCTGAGAGCGCTACGATGGTCGCGGACCGTGCTGAGCGGGGAAGTAGCGGAGCCCTGTACCCGCAATCCGCTCCAGCGGGGCTGAACGCCCGCCCGAGGATCCGGCCTTTGGGGCCAGTACGTCGCGGGCAGCGTTGAAGGTCAGGTCCCGCGCGATGTGAGCCCGCGAACCAGGTCAGGTCCGGAAGGAAGCAGCCTTAAGCGTCAGCCCGCAAGCGCCGCGGAACAGCCTGACCCGAGCCAGCCACGGCGCGAACGCCCGGAGGTTCGCCTTTCAAAGGCGGGCCGCACGGTCCTGCGCCGGATGCGCCGGCGCGTCGCATCTCGGCGTCATCGGACGGCTCACGGCCGGAGGCCGCGGCGCGGCCCCTCTTCCTTGATCTGACCGCCCGGATCGGCGCAGGATGGCTTTCATGGCCCGGATCGCTCAAGGATCCGGCTGCGGGTCCGAACCAAGTCAGTGCGGGATGAATTCGCGACGGACACAGACCCTGTTGATCTGCATGCTCGCCGTGGTCGGAGCGGCGGCGCTGGCCGCCACCGCTCCGGCGAAGATGCGGAGCAAGAAGATCGAGCCGAACCTCTGCCGGACGACGGGCGGCGGCAGGTTCGTCGCGATCCCCGGGTTCCCCGGCGAGCGGATCGACCGGCGGCTGCTCCCGGACGTCAAGTACCTGGTCCGCAAGTACAAGATCTTCATCACCGACGGCTACTCGAACGACCCCGTCCACGCCGCCAACGGCGAGCATCCGCTCGGGCTGGCGCTCGACATCGTCCCCGACAAGGCCCACGGCGGCAGCTGGAAGCTCGTCTCGCAGCTCGCCAAGCGCGCCGAGCCGCGCCAGAACCAGCCGGTCGCCCCGTTCCGCTGGGTCGGCTACAACGGCGACTCCGGCCACGGTCGCGGCAACCACCTCCATCTCTCCTGGAATCACTCCGATGCCCGCGCCGGCCACCCGGCGCGGACCGTCTACACGATGCGCTGCCCGGGCACGACCCCCGGCGGCGGCAAGACGGGCGGCAACGGCAAGACGGGCGGCAAGAACGGCAGCGGTGGCGTCAAGCCCAGCGGCGGCAGCGGTGGCGGTGGCGGTGGCGGCGTCAAGCCCCGCCTCGAGGCGACCTTCGAACGCCGGGCCGCGGATCCGGTCGTCGAAAGCGGCGGCGTCGGCTGAAACCGCGAAGTTGCAGAAACACGCCGCCACGGCGTGTTTCGGCAATCTCGGCGCTCAGAGTTCGCGGATCACCCGGCAGGGGTTCCCGGCGGCCATCACCCGGTCGGGGATGTCGCGATTGACGACGCTGCCGGCGCCGACGATCGAATGGTCGCCGACGGTGACGCCGGGGCAGATGATCGCCCCGGCGCCGATCCAGCAGCGGGTGCCGAGCCGGACGGGAAAGGCGAGCTCGATGTCGGCGGCGCGCAGCGCGGGCTCGCGCGGGTGGTCGGCGGCGAGGACCTGGACGCCGGGCCCGAGCCGGGCGTGGTCGCCGACGGTGATCTCGGCGCAGTCGAGGAAGACGGCGTTGGTGTTGACGAAGACGTCGTAACCGAGCCGGATGTTGACCCCGTAGTCGCAGAAGAAGGGCGGCACGATCAGCGACCGCTCTCCGAACGCGCCGAGCAGGGCGCCGATGATCGCCAACCGCCGCTCCTCGGCGGGCTCGGCGTTGAACTCGATCACCGTCTCCTGGGCCCGCTTGCGCCCGACCAGCAGGTCGGGGTCGAACGGGTCGTAGGGCTCCCCGGCCAGCATCTTCTCGCGCTCCGTCATCGACCGGATCCTGCCACGGCCCTGCTCGATCGGCCGCCCGCCTAGAATCGTCCCGCCCGAGGGCGCGTAGCTCAGTGGGAGAGCGTCCGCCTCACACGCGGAAGGTCGCTGGTTCGAAACCAGCCGCGCCCATCACCGACCGATCAGGAACCGCTCCGCTCAGTCGCGAAGGGATTCGCCGCAAACGGCGCCGAGATCGCCGGCCGCACAGCACCCCTCACCCCGCCAGGTCTCGAGGCCCTCCCGCACCGCGACGGCCGCGATCACCAATGCCGCGATCGGGTCGAGCCACCAAGCGCCGAACAGGGCATTGCCGAGCAGGCCGGTGAAGACGGCGGCGGCCAGGTAGGCACAGAGCAGGTTCTGGGTGCCTTCGCCGTGGGTGGCCTGAGAGCCGAGCCGTTGCGCCACCCGTTGCTTGGCGCGGCCGAGCAGCGGCATGCCGATCAGGCTCGAGGCGGTCAGGGCCATGCCCAGGAAGCTGACACCGACGTCATCGGCGGCGGCCAGGTGGGCGATCGCCTCGTAGGCGACGTAGGGTGCGAGGACGAAGAACTGAACGGCGACGAGCTTCTGAGCGCGCTCCTCGGCCTGGTGGGAATGGAGACGGGAGCCCGTGAATCGCCAGATGATGACCAGGCTGGCGACGCCTTCGATCGCCGAGTCGAGCCCGAATCCGACCAGGGCCACGGAGCCGGCGAGGATGCCGGCGACAATGGCAATTCCGCCCTCGAAGCCCATCCAGACCAGGCTCAGCCAGGAGAGGAACCTCGCGTGATTGGCTGCCGCCAGCCATTCCGGGTCGGGCTGCGGACGGGGCGCCGGCGGTGCCGGCCGCCGCGGCAGGACCGTGAGCCGGGCCTCGCTCATCCGTGCGAGATCGCCGGGGGCGCAGCGCCGGCGAGGGCCTGCCCGACCATCGACCGGCCACGCTCGGTTACCGAATAGAGGACCATCTTGCCGTCGCGACGCGACTCCACCAAGCCGGCCCGACGGAGGAGGCCGAGGTGATGGGAGACCAGATTCTCGGCCCGCTCCATCACCCAGGACAGATCACAGACGCAGGCCTCGTCGGTCCGCGCCAGCACCGCGGCGAGCGTGAGCCGAGTCGGGTCGGCGAGCGCCTTGGCGCGAGCGGCGGCCGTCGCCGCGGCGTTCGCGTCGAGTCGCGAATGACGCAGGGCCTCGGCCTTGCCCAGGTCGAGACAGAGCAGGTCACAGCGATCGTCGGCCATCCCGGTACATCCTAACGTTGGTTGAGATGATCTCCGCGCTGGTTCGGCTGGGGGATCGGCGGCGGGCGGCGCCGCCGGGAGCGGTGCGAAGGGGCAACTGCGGTAGAAACCCCGCAATGCTCGTTCCGCTCGCCGGCCTATCGGCTTCATTCGAATCGGAGGTCGTCGACAAGGGCGAGCTGCCGGCGCTGCTGCTGCTCGTCGCCTTCGGAGTGACCTTTGGGGTGACCAGGTTCATCACCCACTCGATCCGCTCCGACCGCTTCTCGTGGCTCGGCAACGTCGAGGCCGGCGACACCCACATCCACCATCTGGTTTGGGGGATCTGCCTGCTGCTGGCCAGCGGATTGCTGGCGGTCGCCGTGCAGCCGGCGCTGGAGATCACGGCGATCGTCTTCGGGATCGGCGCGGCGCTGACCCTCGACGAGTTCGCGCTCTGGCTCCACCTCGACGACGTCTACTGGTCCGAGCAGGGGCGGCAGTCGATCGACGCGGTGATCGTCTTCGCGATCGTCTCCGGCTTCATGGTGCTCGGCGCCTACCCGGTCTCGTTCGACGACGCCGGCGGCGGCATCGAGGGGGTCATCGGACTGGTCCTCTCGCTGGCGATCGGCTGGTCGTTCGTGATCGTCTGCTTCATGAAAGGCAAGCTGATCTGGGGCGTGCTCGGCCTCTACCTCCCGCCGATCTCGATCGTCACCGCCTTCCGGCTCGCCCGGCCAAACTCGTGGTGGGCGCGGAAGCGCTACGACGAGGCCACGCTCGAGCGGTCCCGCGAGCGCTACAAGGGCGAGGAGAAGATCGTCAAGCCCGAAGCCGCGACCGGCTGACCCGCCGCCGATGGACATCATCCTCGCCCTCGTCGCCGCGCTCCTGTTCGCGCTCGGCACGGTGCTGCAGCAGAAGGCGGGACTCGAGGAGCCCGACGCGTCGCGGGGCTCGAGCTCGGGCCTGCTGGTGCGGATGGCCCGCAAGCCGGTCTGGCTCGCCGGGATCGCCGCCGACGCGATCGGATTCGTCGGCCAGGCGGTGGCGCTGACGATCGGGCGGCTTGCGGTCGTGCAGCCGCTGCTCGCGACGTCGATGGTCTTCGCGCTGCCGCTCGGCCACCGGCTGACCGCGCAGCGGATCACCCGCAGCGACGTCGGCGCGGCGGTCCTCGTCACCGTCTCGCTGATCGCCTTCCTGACGATCGCCGACCCGAGCGGCGGCCGCGACGACGCGCCGCTCGGCGAGTGGCTCGTCCTCGGCGCCGTCATCGCCGGCGTCTGCGTGCCGCTGACCCTGGCCTCGTTGAGGGTCCGGCCGGCGATCAGGGCGACCCTGCTGGGCATCGTCACAGGCATCCTCTTCGGCCTCAGCGCCGCGTTGACCAAGTCCGTCGGCGACCAGATCAGCGACGACCTGCTCGGCGTCTTCACCGACTGGCACCTATACGCGCTCGGGATCGTCGGCTACATCTCGATGACCTTCAACCAGATGGCGCTGACCGCCGGCGTCCTCGCCCCCGCGCTGGCGGCGATGATGGCGCTCGACCCGATCACCAGCGTCGTCATCGCGACGACGCTGCTCGAGGAGTCCCTGCACGAGACGCCGGCCGGGATCGCGGCGACGCTCGGCGCCCTCGCGGCGACGATCGTCGGCATGGCGATCCTCGCCCGGACGAGCCAGGGCCAGACGGCCACGAAGCCGGGCTCCGGCACGGCGCTCGGCGCCGCGGCCGCGGCCGAGTCGGCCGCTAGATGACCGGACCCGGCGCGGCCGCCTCCTGCGCGGCCAGCCGGCCCATCCGCTCGGCGGTCCGCCGGCGGGCGTAGGTGAAGTAGATCAGCAGCCCGATCGCCAGCCAGACGGCAAGGCGGATCCAGGTGGTGACCGGGAGCGTCGCCATCAGCGCGACCGCGAAGAGGATCCCGAGCGGGGCGACGAGCCAGACCCATTTGACCCGGAACGGGCGATCGAGGTCGGGATGGGTGCGGCGGAGGACGAGGACGCCTGCGCAGACGATCGTGAACGAGAGCAGCGTCCCGATCGAGACGAGGTCGCCGAGCACGTCGATCGGCAGCATCGCCGCGACCCCGGCGCCGGCGACCGCGCAGACGAGGGTCGCCGCCGTCGGCGTCGCGAACCGCTTGCTGACCTGGCCGAGGCGGTCGGGGAGCATCCCGTCGGAGGACATCCGCATGAAGATCCGGGTCTGCCCGTAGAAGGTGACCAGCACGGTCGCGGCGAGGCCGATCACGGCCGCGGCCGAGACCGCCGACTCCAGCCAGGCGAGCGAACCGCCTCCCTCGCGGACGGCGAGCGCCAGCGGATCGGCGACGTTCAGCGACTTGTAGGGGACCATTCCGGTCATCACGATCCCGATCAGGACGTAGAGGACGGTCGAGATCAGCACCGTCGCCAGCAGTCCGATCGGGATCGTCCGCTGCGGCCTCCGAGTCTCCGCCGCCGCCGTCGAGACCGCGTCGAAGCCGACGTAGGCGAAGAAGACGACGCCGGCGGCACGGAAGATCCCGGTCACGCCGAAATCGCCGAATCCGCCCTCGTTGGGAGGCACGAACGGCTCCCAGTTGGCGTTCGTGATGTAGAAGGCGCCGAAGCCGATGAACAGGGCGAGGACGCCGAGCTTCAGGGCGACCATCGCGTTGTTGGCGCGGGTCGACTCGCGGGTGCCGATGAAGAGCAGCCCGCAGGTCGCGAAGACGATCGCCAGCGCCGGCAGGTTGAGGATGCCGTTGTCGTCGCCGAACGGCGGCGTGACCAGATCGTGAGGCACCGAGACGCCGATGCTGCCGAGGAAGCTGACGAAATAGCCCGACCAGCCGACGGCGACCGTCGACGCCGCGAACAGGTACTCGAGCAGCAGGTCCCAGCCGATGAACCAGGCGAGGAAGGACCCGAAGACCGCGTAGGCGTACGAGTAGGTCGACCCGGCCGCCGGGACCATCGCCGCGAGCTCGGCGTAGCAGAGGGCGGTGACGCCGGCGGCCAGTCCCGCGAGGATGAACGAGAAGATCACCGCCGGGCCCGCGTACTCGGCCGAGGCCTCGCCGATCGTCACGAAGATGCCGGCGCCGACGACGCTGGCGACGCCGATCGCGGTCAGGCTGAGCGGACCGATGGCAGTCGAATCGAGACGCTTGCGGTCGATCTTTGCCTGCGCGACGACTGCATCGATATTGCCGGCGGGCATTTTCGAATCCTGTCAGAGTGCGGCCCCGGAAACGACGGGAGGCGAGCTTGGGCGCGGACGACAAGCAGGGGGCGGACGACGGCGACGGCGACGGCTCGCGATTCCTCCACGAGGAGCGCGCCCACCGCCTCGCCAAGCTCGACGCGATGCGCGAGCGAGGCGTCGACCCCTACCCGGTCCGCTTCGACCGCGACCACACGGCGGCCGAGATCCATGAGCGCTTCGACGACCTCGACCCCGGCAGCGACTCCGGCGAGCGGGTCAAGGTCGCCGGGCGGGTCGTGGCGCTGCGCCGCCACGGCGGCCTCGACTTCATCGACCTCCGCGACGAGACCGCGAAGATCCAGCTGATCGCGACCCGCGACGAGCTCGGCGAGGCGACGCTGAACGAGCTCAACGCCCTCGACCTCGGCGACTGGATCGGCACCGAGGGCGTCGTCGTGACCAGCCGCCGCGGCGAGCTCTCGATCCGGATCGAGAGCTTCGCCCTGCTCGCCAAGGCGCTGCGGCCGCTGCCCGACATGCGCCACGGGCTGACCGACCCCGAGGCCCGCTACCGCCGCCGCCACCTCGACCTGATCGTCGACGAGGACTCGCGGCTGGTCTTCGAGAAGCGGTCGACGGTGATCGCGGCGACCAGGCGGGTGCTGCTCGACCGCGGCTTCCGCGAGGTCGAGACCCCGGTCCTGCTCAGCCAGGCGGGCGGCGCCGCCGCCCGCCCGTTCATCACCCATCACAACGCGCTCGACATCGACATGTTCCTGCGGATCGCCCTCGAGCTGCCGCTGAAGCGGCTCATCGTCGGCGGCATGAACCGGGTCTTCGAGGTCAGCCGGGTGTTCCGAAACGAGGGCCTCGACACGCGCCACAACCCCGAGTTCACGATGCTCGAGGCCTACCAGGCGTTCGGCGACTACCACGACATGATGGACCTGACCGAGGCGATCATCGAGGCATCGTGCACGGCCGCCAACGGCCACACGATGATCGACGTCGACGGTCGCCCGGTCGACATGAAGCCGCCCTACCGGCGGGCGACGATGGCGGAGCTGATCTCCGAGCACGCCGGCGTGAAGATGCACCCCTCGATGCCGATCGACGAGGCGCGCGAGATCGCCGACCGCTTCGGGGTCGAGTGGCTCGACGTCTGGGGGGCGGGCAAGATCATGGCCGAGGTCTACGACGAGACCTGCGAGGCGAAGCTGATCGAGCCGACCTTCGTGATGGATCACCCCCGCGAGGTCTCGCCGCTGGCGCGGGCCCACCGCGACGACCCGACGCTGACCGAGCGCTTCGAGCTCGTCGTCGCCGCCCGCGAGCTCGCCAACGCCTACTCGGAGCTCAACGACCCGGTCGACCAGGCGCAGCGCTTCCAGTCGGAGGCGAAGCTGCAGGCCGGTGGCGACGAGGAGGCCGAGCCGGTCGACGAATCCTACGTCGAGGCGCTCGAGTACGGACTGCCGCCGACCGGCGGGCTCGGGATCGGGATGGACCGGCTGGTCATGCTCGTCACCGGCGTCGACACGATCCGCGACGTCATCCTCTTCCCGACGCTGCGGCCCGAGGAGGGCCGGGAAGCGGGCCCGGAGGCGAAGGCGCTCGACCTCGACGTCGGCGAGGAGGAGGCGGCACCACCGCCGCCGCCGATCCAGACGCCGACCCGGTGGCGGCCGCGCGGCCGCTCCCGGGCGACCCGGGTGCTCGCCTGGCTGACGGCGCTGCTCGGCCTCGCCTCACTGCTGCCGACGCTGCCCTGGGTGCAGGCGTCGCTCGGGATCGGCGACCTGCTGTCGCGGACCGAGCGCTCCTACCTGTTCATCGTCTCCGCCGTCCTCGGGATCGGGCTGATCATCGTCTCGCTGCAGCTCGCCCGCGGCAAGCGCCGGGCGTGGGTGATCGCGATGGCGCTGTTCGCGGCGGCGGCGCTGACCCACGTCATCAAGGGCCCGGACCCGATCGCGGCCCTGCTCGACATCGGGATGCTCGTCGCCCTCGCCTACTACCGGACCGAGTTCCGCGCCAAGGGCGACGCGAGCTCGCTGCGCCAGGCGGTGCTGTTCGTGCCGTTCTACCTGCTCGTCGTCGGCGTCTTCGGGTTCGTCTCGCTGCTCACCCAGCGCGACTTCGTCAACCCCGATCTGAGCTTCGGCGGCATGGTCGACGCGACCTACGGAGGCCTGCTCGGGATGAGCGGGCCGTACTCGTTCGAGCACCGGATCTTCAGCGACTTCTTCAGCGATGCCCTGATCGTGCTCGGCATCGCCGGGCTGATCCTCTTCCTCTACCTGGTCTTCCGGCCGCTGGTCCGCGACCGCGGCCCCGAGCAGGAGGCTCGCGAGCACGCCCGCGAGATCGTCCGCGCGCACGGCTCCGACACGCTCGCCTACTTCGCGCTGCGCCGCGACAAGAGCTACTTCTTCTCCGCCGACGGGCAGTCGCTGATCGCCTACGCCTACGTGCGCGGCTACGCGATGGTCGCCGCCGACCCGATCGGCCCGCCCGAGCAGACCGGCGAGGTGCTCGACGAGTTCCTCGCCTACTGCGCCGAGCAGGGCTGGAAGGCCGCCTTCCTCGCCGTCCGCGAGGACGCCACCCCGATCTACCGCGAGCGTGGCATGCACTCGCTCTACCTCGGCGACGAGGCGATCCTCCACTGCCGTGACTTCAGCCTCGACGGCGGCGACATGAAGGCGGTCCGCTCCGCCGTCAACCGGGTCGGCAAGGACCATCGCTTCGAGCTGATCAAGGAGACGGACGCGACGCGGCCGCTGATCGACGAGCTCAACGAGATCAGCGAGGAGTGGCGCGACGGCGCCAGCGAGCGCGGCTTCACGATGGAGCTCGGCCAGGAGGTCGAGGGAACCGAGCAGGACTTCGTGATCGCGATCGCCCGCGAGTCGGGCGATTCGGGGCGCGTCGCCGGCTTCCTGCGGTTCGTGCCCTGCTACGGCAGCGACCCCGGCTACTCGCTCGATCTGATGCGGCGCCGGCCGGACTCGGCCAACGGCCTGACCGAGTACCTGATCGCCAACGCGGCGATCAGCCTCGGCGCCAGCGGCGTCGAGCGGCTGTCGCTCAACTTCGCGGCCTGGGGCCGGCTGCTCGACGACGCCGAGAACATGGGGATCGGCGGCCGGATCCAGCGCCGGGTCGCGCGGGCGCTCAACCCGTTCTTCCAGATCCAGTCGTTGCGCGACTTCAACGAGAAGTTCGACCCGGAATGGCTGCCGCGGTCGATCGTCGTCGAGGATCCCGCCGACCTGCTCAAGGTCGCGATCCTCTACGCCAGCATCGAGGGCTTCCTCGAGGTGCCGCTGGCCGGCCGCTTCCTCGTCCCGTCGGTCCGCAATGCCGAGAGCGGCATCGCCACGGTCAACGCGCCGGGATAGGGCCCCGTCCCCGCGGCGGCCGTCCGGCGCACGCTCGCTCGCTGCTGACTTAGAATCAACAACGGAGAGTCGCCGGCATCGAGCCGCAGCCCGGGAAGTCGAGATCGCCCTGCCGTCAATGAGAGTCGTTTCGCTGGTCACCGGCGTGATCGCCGCGATGGTCGTCACGATCCTCGCCGCCGCGCCGCCGGCGGCGGATGCGGGGCTCACCGCGCCCTCCCCCGGCCAGGCCGACGAGCTCGGCCGCGAGGCCTACCGCTACGGGCTGCCGCTGCTCGAGTTCTCGCGGGTCCGCAAGGAGCAGACGAGCGTCGCCTGTCCCGACAGGAGCGGCAACTCGCCGGTCAACTCGTTCTCGAACGCCCGCAAGTTCCCCGATCCCGACGACCGCACGGTCGTCGCCCCGAACACCGACACGCTCTATTCGATCGCCCACCTCGACCTCGGCCACGGCCCGATCGTGCTCAGCCACCCGAAGATGGGCGGCCGCTACTTCAGCTTCGAGCTGCTCGACCCGTACACGAACGTGATCGGCTTCGTCGGCACCCGCGAGACCGGGCCGAAGGCCGGCCGCTTCGCGATCAGCTGGCGCGGCAAGCCGGCGAAGCGGAAGCCCGGCATCCCGATCGATCAAGTCGAAGTACCGCCGCGTCTGGGTGATCGGCAGGACGCTCGCGACCGACCGCGCCGATCAGCGCCGGGCGCACGCGAAGATGCGCAGGTACGGGCTGTCGCGCCTGCACCGCAAGCCGCGGCGGTTCCCGGGCGACTGCGAGCCCGGCGAGCCCGGCGAGTTCCCGACGCCGACCGATGGCCGCAGCTTCATCGCCAAGCTGAACCGCAAGCTCGCCGCGAACCCGCCGCCGCGCCGCGACCGAGCGCTGCTCGAGCAGCTCGCTCCGCTCGGGATCGGCCCCGGGCTATCGCCCGAGCGGGCGGGGTTGCCGGACGACGTGCTGGCGGCGCTCTACGACGGCGTCAGCGCCGAGGCGGCCTCGTTTCCGACCGCGACCCGCCTCGACGTCCTCCAGCAGTCGCTCGCCCAGGGCGGCTGGCTGCTGCCCGCAAGCAACATCGGCGACTACGGAACCGACTACGACTTCCGGGCCCAGGTCGCGGTGATCGGGCTCGGCGCCAACACGCCCGACGAGGCGATCTATCCGACCGGGCTGGCCGACTCGGCCGGGGCGCTGCTGAACGGCGCCAACGACTACCGGATCACGTTCGCGCCCGGCGCGGCGCCTCCGGCGAAGTACTTCTGGTCGCTGACCGTCTACGACAGCTCCGGCTACCTGACCGCGAATCCGATCGACCGCTACTCGCTCGGGCCGAGTCATCCGCCGCTGATCGAGCGCCCGGACGGGTCGATCGTGATCGCGCTGCAGCACGACGAGCCGGCCGGCGGCGACGTCAACTGGCTGCCGACGCCAAGCGCCGGGTTCCGGCTCAACCTCCGCCTCTACGGCCCGAACCGGGCCGCCCAGCGCGGCGACTGGCGGCCGCCGCCGGTCCTCAAGCAGCCCTAGCCACAGCCGGGCGAGCGCCGCTGCCCGCGCCGCCGCCGGACAATCCCCGCCCTCCCGCGCGTCAATCCGCCGAGGTCGAGGAAACGGGCAATAGTCGCCTGGTTCCTCCACCTCGGCGGGTTGGGGGAGCGTGATCGGATACAACCTCGGCATGGACAACAGGAGCATCCGCGTCGTCGTCGAGACCGATCGCCACCGGATCGTCGGCGAGTTGACGCTGCCGTTCGAGGGCTACCGGAGCCGCCTCTCCGACTACCTGAACCAGGGCGACCTGGATTTCGTCGCGCTCACGAACGCGACGGTCATCGAGCACCTGCAGTCCGGCGCCACCGACGCGACCGACCACGAGTTCATCGCCGTCGGCACCCGCCACATCCTCTTCGCCTATCCGGACGAGGCGTAGCCGCCGGGGCTACTTCGGCGGCATCCGGATCGCGCCGTCGAGCCGGATCGTCTCGCCGTTGAGCATCGGGTTGCCGGCGATCGCCGCGACGAGGTCGGCGAACTCCTCGGGGCGGCCGAGGCGGCTCGGGAACGGGATCGACTCGCCGAGCGCCTGCCGGGCCGGCTCCGGGAGCGCGGCGAGCAGCGGCGTATCGAACAGTCCCGGAGCGATCGCCATGACGCGGATGCCGCGGCCGGCGAGGTCGCGAGCGGCCGGGAGGGTCATGCCGACGATGCCGGCCTTCGAGGCCGAGTAGGCGATCTGGCCGATCTGTCCGTCGAAGGCGGCGACCGAGGCGGTGCTGACGAACAGCCCGCGCTCGCCCTCCTCGTCGGCGTCGTTGCCGTTCATCGCCGTGGTCGCGAGCCGCATCAGGTTGAACATGCCGACGAGATTGACCTCGACGACGTTCTTGAACAGGTCGAGTGGATGCGGGCCCTGCTTGCCGGTGACCCGCTGGGCCCAGCCGATGCCCGCGCAGCCGACCGCGATCCGCAGACCGCGGGGCGCCGCCGCGGCGAAGGTGACCGCGGCCTCGACGGCATCGGGGTCGGTCACGTTCACCTCGTGAAAGCCGGCGCGCTCACCGAGCTCGGCGACTAGCGCCTCTCCCTTCTCGCGGTTGAGGTCGGCGATGACGACGTGAGCGCCGGCGGCGTGCAGGCGCCGGGCGGTGGCCTCGCCGAGGCCCGAGGCCCCGCCGCTTACGACCGCTCCGGCTGAGTCGATGTCCATCGGCTCAGCCTATGTGCTCGGGCCGGGCTAGACCCGTCCGCCCCTCAGCGCCGGCGCCAGCAACAGTGCGAGGCCGATCAGGATCACGACGATTCCAAGGATGTAGTTGACGAGGATCGCCAGCGCGATGCCGATGACGATCAGAAGGACTGCGAGGGGCATTCAGGACCTTTCTCTCCACAGGGTCGCTTACGAAGGCCCTTCTACCCGCCCCGCCGGCTTCTACACACCGAACGGGCCGGCGCAGAGCGGTTCGGTCAGAGGACGCGGTCCCAGTACTCCGTTTCGGCGCGGCCGAGATCGGTCGAGGGCGGCGCGTCGGCGAAGTACTCGGCGGCGATCCTGGCCCAATCGGCCCCCGCCCGCAGGTCGGCGAGGGTGATGAAGATCAGCCCCTCCTGGCGCCGCATCAGCAGCGACGCCGGCGGCATCGTCTGCCGTTTCATCCGCTCGTAATGGGGGCTGCGCGGCGAGCTGCCTGCTTCGATCAGCCCCCGGGCATAGTCGGGGTCGAGCCGCAGGAAGCCGGGCTCGAACAGCCAGCGGGCGCCGCCATAGACCTGATCGAGCAGGTCGTCGGGCGGGAACTCGTCGGGATCGGGCAGATAGCCGAGCTCCGCCATCAGCTCGTGGACGCAGGCGGCATCGCGGCCGGCGATCGCCCGGCCGAGCGCGCGCTCGCGCTCGAGGTGCTCGGCCGGAACCCGCCTGACCATCCCGAAGTCGAGGAAGCCGACGCGGCCGTCGGGCAGCAGCAGATAGTTGCCGGGGTGCGGATCGCCGAGGATCATCAGCGTCCGCTCGCGGTCGAAGAAGAACCGGAAGACGATCTCGCCGTAGCGGTCGCGGGTCGCCTCGTCCATCTCCTTGACGGCCTCGAAACGGGCGCCCTCGAGGTAGTCGCTGACCAGCACCCGGCGCCCCGACAACCTCGTATGGACCTTTGGGACGACGGCGAACGGGTGCCCGTGGAACGCCCGCTCGAGCGCCCGGTGGTTCTGCGCCTCGAGCTCGTAGTCGAGCTCCTCGGAGATCCGCTCGCGGATCTCGCCGCCGACGGCCTTGACGTCGAGACCGGGCGCCAGCCGCTTGACCAGCCGCAGGATCAGGTGCAGGTTGCGGAGGTCGATCTCGACCGCCTCGGCGACGCCCGGATACTGGACCTTGACGGCGACCGCGGCGCCGTCGTGGGTCGTCGCGCGGTGGACCTGGCCGATCGAGGCGGCGGCGAAGGCCTCCGGCTCGAATTCGGCGAATGCCTTGCCGATCGGCATCCCGAGGTCCTCCTCGAGGACCCCGCGGATGTCCTCGAAGCCGAACTTCGGGGCGTTGTCGCGGAGCTGGACGAGCGCCGCCCGGAACTCCTCCTGACCCTCCTCGGAGAGGCCGGGCAGCTCGACCGCCGAGAGCACCTGGCCGATCTTCATCGCGGCACCCTTCATCTCGCCGAGCTGTCTGGCGATCTGCACGGCGATCGCGGCGACGCGGTCGTCGGTCGCCCGCTGCGAGCGCTGCTCGTCGCGGGTCAGGTTGGCGAGCCGGGTCCCCGCCCAGCGCAGGCCCTGGCCGGCGACCATGCCGCCGACGCCGGCCGTCCGGCCGAACCGTCCCGTCCTGATCCGCGGCGAGAGCTCCTCGCCGTCCTCGCCGTGCTCAGCCAACCGCGATCCTCCGCAGCCGGCCGGGCAACAGCGGCAGCACGGCCCGCTTCAGGTACTCGGCGTAGGCGTTGACGCCGAGCTCGGTCGTATGCGCGAGCGATCCCTCCACCGCGAGTGGGTGTGCAGCCTGCATGAGCAGCGCCCGCGGCCCGGCGATCATCAGGACCCGCTCCCCCTGGACACGGCGCAGCATCGAGTCCGATGCGAAATAGCCGTCCATTGCCATCGGTTATAGCGACTCGCCCGCGCCGGCCCCGCGGATCGGGCCACGGCCGGCACGGCCGCAGCGCGCCCCTGCCAATGCCGACCTGATCGCCCGGAATTTGTTAGGGTCACCGAAGTTAGGGTGGCCTAACACAGCAGGGGCCGACCCGCAAACGACGATCCGAGCCAGGGAGAAGACCGACCATATGACCGCACCGAAGTCCATCGCCCGCCTCCTCGCGTCGCTCTGCGCGCTGGCCGGCGCATCGCTGATCGCCGCCGGCTGCGGCTCCGACGACTCCGGCGACGAGCGCGACGCCGCCGGCGCCGAGGCGGTCGCGGCGGGCGGCGAACGGCTGCCGGCCGCGAGCGGATCGGGGCGGGCGTGAGCGCCGGGCGCAAGCGCAGCCTGGCCTGGGCGGCCGCCGCGCTGGTCGTCGCCGGCCTCGTCTATCTGATGGCGACGGCCTCGACCGGCCCGGCCGATCCGACCGAGGCCGGCGCCGGCCAGAGCCACACGACGGTCGTCTTCAACTCGGCGATCATCGTCTTCCGGGAGGGGCTCGAGGCGGTGCTGATCTTCGCGGCGGTGATCGCCAGCTTCCTGGGCGCGAACAAGCTCCGCCGCCGACCGGTCGTCGCCGGTGCCTGCGCGGCGTTCGGCGCCGCGGTGCTGACCTGGTTCGGGGCGCAGGCGGTGCTCGCCGTCGCCTCACCGCTCGGCGCCAAGCTCGAGGCGATCACCGGCTTTCTGGCGATCGTCGTCCTGCTGCTCGTCCTCAACTGGTTCGTCCACAACGTCTACTGGAGTCAGTGGATCGGCCGCCACCACCGGCGCCGCCGCGAGCTCCTCGCCGCGACCGGGATCGGCGCCACGGCCGGCCTGTTCGCGCTCGGCTTCACGAGCGTCTACCGGGAGGGATTCGAGGTGGTCCTGTTCCTGCAGACCCTGCAATTGCAGAACGGCACCGCGACGGTGCTCGAGGGCGTCGGGATCGGGCTCGCCGGGACCGCGGTCGTCGGAGTGATGATCTTCCGGCTCCACCGCAAGCTCCCCTACAAGCGGATGCTGGTCCTGACCGGCGGCCTCGTCGGCGTCGTGCTGATGGTGATGACCGGCGGGACGGCGCTCTCCTTCCAGCAGCTCGGCTGGATCCCCACCCATCCGACCCCGTTCGAGGTCCCCGGGTGGATGGGCGCCTGGTTCGAGATCTACGGGACCTGGGAGACGCTCGGCGCCCAGCTGCTGGCCGGCGCGTTCGTGGTCGCCTCTTATCTGCTCGCCGAGCACATCAAGGTCCGCCGACCCCAGCGGCGGGGCGCGCCGGCGGCGGCCAGGGCGACCGCCCCGCCGGCAACGGCCGCCGGGCCCCGCGGCCCCGAACTTCGTACCCGGTAGGGGTCGGCGACGCTTGAGCGAAGGGCCCTCCCCCGGTGGGCCCTCCGCCCGCCCCCGAAGCGCCAAGCGGCGCCGGGCCGGTCAGCCGACCTTGCTGATCCGGAACGAGTAGTCGGCGTTCTTGCGCTGGAACTTCTGCTTCGCCTTGATCAGCTTCCAGCCCTTCGGCAGCTTGTTGCCGGGCGCGCTGAGGAACTGCTTGAAGTAGTTCGAGGCGCTCTGGCAGGCCATCTGCTTGACCCGGATCTGGTACTTGCCGGCCGGGATCGAGAGGTTGTTGATCTTGTCGTTGTGGAGGACCTGGAAGGTGCCCGGGCAGTTGCCGGTGGAGCCGCCACCGCCGCCACCGCCGCCACCGCCGACGCGCTTGATCCGGAAGGCGATGTTCTGCTTCTTGTTCTTGAACTTCTGCTTCGCCTTGATCAGCGACCAGCCCTTCGGAAGCTTGTTCTGGTCGGCGGCGAGGAACTGCTTGAAGTAGTCGGAGGCGCTCTGACAGCTCATCCGCTTGACGGTGACCTGGTACCTGCCGGCCGGGACCGAGAGGTTGTCGATCTTGTCGTTGTGGAGAACGCGGAAGGTGCCCGGGCACTTCTGCCCGACGCCCGCCGACGCGCTACCGGCGCTCAGCGCCGCGAGGAGCGCGACTGCCGCGAATGCGGCGGCGAAACGCGCTCCGTATCTGGTCATGGATCCGTCCATCAGATGCTCTCCTTGGGGTGTGCAGGGATTTCGGCCGGCTCGTGCCGATCGGCGGACTAAGGTAGCGCTCCGGCAGGCGGCCCGCGCCGATCCCGGCAGTCGGCCGGCTCAGCCTCGTGATCCATGCGCCAAGCTCGGGGCGCCGAGGCCGCGACGCCGCCTCGAGCCGCCCGGGAGCAGCATCGATATCAGCCCGGCCGCGATCACGAATGCCGCCGAGGCCCAGAGGCAGGCGGTCAGCCCGTACAACTGGTAGAGCAGACCGGACAGGACGGTCCCCAGCAGTCGGCCGCCGGCATTGGCCATGTAGTAGAAGCCGACGTTCATCGCCACCCGGTCGCTCTCGGCGTAGGAAAGGATCAGGTAGGAGTGAACGGCGGAGTTGAAGGCGAAGATGACCCCGAAGACGATCAGGCCCGCGACCAGGACCGTCGTCGGGTCGAAATCGGCGCCGAGCGCCAGCGCGATCGCCGCCGGAAACGCAGCCATCACGAAGGCAAGCCGGGTCGCCGTCCGTCCGTCGGGCTCGCGACCTTCGCCGGTGACCTCGCGCCGGATCAGCCGTGGTGCCGAGGCCTGGACGATCCCGTAGCCGATCACCCAGATCGCCAGGAACGTGCCGACCCCCCAGAAGCTCCAGCCGAGAACCGTCCGCAGGTAGACGGGCAGACCGACGACGAACCAGACGTCGCGGGACGCGAACAAGAAGATCCTCGCAGCGGCGAGCACGTTGACGGCGCGGTTGTTGGAGAACATGTGGCGAAACCGCGCTTTCGCATCGGTGCTGCCGAGCCCGCCTTCCATCAGAATCGCGGTCGCGACCAGGGCGGTGGCCACCATCGCTGCGAGGATCAGCATCGCCGTCTGGAAGCTCGTCAGCGTCAACAGCAGGCCGCCGAGGAAGAAGCCGACGCCCTTGAGGGCGTTCTTCGATCCGGTGAGGATCGCGACCCAGCGGTAGAGCGCCGATTCCGACCCCTCGGGAACGACGAGCTTGACCGCGCTCTTCGAGCTCATCTTCGTCAGGTCCTTGGCGATGCCGGAGAGCGCCTGCGCTCCCATCACGTAGGGAACGACCAGCCACGCCTCCGGTGCGAGGCCCAGCATCGAGAGGGCGACGATCTGCACGCCCAGCCCCATGAACAGGGTCGACTTGAGCCCGAATCGGGCGGCCAGCCAGCCGCCGACGAGGTTGGTGACGATCCCGAAGAACTCATAGAAGAGGAAGAGCGAAGCGACTTCGAACGGCGTGTAGCCGAGCTCGTAGAAGTAGAAGAGGACGAGGATCCGGCTCGCCCCGTCGGCGAGCGTGTCGGTCCAGTAGGCGGCGGTCACGAGGACGTAGTTGCGGAGATCGCCGCGTCCCGTCGGCTCTTGCTTCGGGTCCATCAGCCGGTCTCGAGGGCAGCGGCGACCTTCCCGGCCAACTCGACGAGACGATTGGCGTAGCCCCACTCGTTGTCGTACCAGGCGAGGATCTTCACCTGGGTTTCGGCGACGACGATCGTCGATCGCGCGTCGACGACACCGGAGCGCGGGTCGCCTTTGAAGTCAACCGAGACCAGCGGCCGCTCCTCGTAGCCGAGGATGCCCGCCAGCGGGCCCGCGGCCGCCGCCTCGAGCAGTCCGTTGACCTCGGCGACCGAGGTCGCCCGGGCGACCTCGAAGACGCAATCGGTGAGCGAAGCGTTCAACAGCGGCACCCGGACGGCGAGGCCGTCGAGCCTGCCCTCCAGCTCCGGGAAGATCAGCCCGATCGCCGTCGCCGACCCGGTCGTGGTCGGGATCAGCGAAAGGCTCGCGGCCCGGGCTCGGCGAAGATCCTTGTGGGGCGCATCGACGACCGACTGCGTGTTGGTCATGTCATGAAGGGTCGTGATCGAGCCGTGGCCGATTCCGATGCCCTCGTGGATCACCTTCACGACCGGAGCGAGGCAGTTGGTGGTGCAGGATGCGGCCGTGATCACGTCGTGGCCGCCCGGGTCGTAGCGGTCGTCGTTCACCCCCATCACCACGTTCAGCGCCGCTTCGTCTTTGACCGGTGCGGCGACGACCACCTTGGCAACGCCGTGCTCGAAGTACGGACCAAGGGTCTCGATCGTCCGGAACCGGCCGGAGCACTCGAGGACGAGCTCGACGTCGTCCCAGTCGCCCTGACCGGGATCGCCGGCCTGCGAGTAGGCGATGCTCGTGCCGTCGATCTCGAGGTTCTCGCCGCCGGTGACCCGGTGGTCCCACCGGCCCTGAACCGAGTCGAAGGTCAGCAGGTGGGCGGCCGTAGCGGCATCACCGTTGACCTCGTTGACCCGGACGAAGTCGAGGTCGGGTCGGCCCCACCCGGCGCGGAGCGCCAGCCTGCCCATCCGCCCGAAGCCGTTGATGCCGACCCGGATCGGCCTCGTCGCGCCGCTCACGCGATCCGCTCCCGCCCGACCGCGGCGCTGCCGAACCACCTGCGGCCGAGCCAGATCGACACGTAGACGAGCCCCACCAGGACCGGCACCTCGATCAGCGGGCCGACGACGCCGGCGAGGGCTTCGCCGGAGGTCGCGCCGAAGACCCCGACGGCGACCGCGATCGCAAGCTCGAAGTTGTTGGAAGCGGCCGTGAAGGCCAGGGTCGCGGTCCGGTCATAGGCAAATCCGAGGAACCTGCCGGCCGCGAAGCTGACCGAGAACATGACCGCGAAGTAGACCAGCAGCGGCAGCGCAATCCGGGCGACGTCGAGGGGCTGGGCGGTGATCGCATCCCCCTGCAGGGCGAAGAGCAGCACGATCGTGAACAGCAGGCCGTAGAGGGCGAGCGGAGCGATCCTGGGCAGGAAACATCCCTCGTACCACGCCGTGCCGCGCCGCCGGATTCCGATCCGGCGCGTCAGGTAGCCGGCGAGGAGCGGAACCCCGAGGAAGATCAGGACCGTGCGTGCCACCTCCCAGAGCGAGATGTCGACGCCCTGCTGCTCGAGGCCGAGCCAGCCGGGAAGCACGGTCAGGTAGAACCAGGCGAGGAGGCTGTAGGCGAAGATCTGAAATACCGAGTTGATCGCCACCAGCACGGCCGCCGCCTCGTTGTCACCGCGTGCGAGCTGGTTCCAGATCAGGACCATCGCGATGCAGCGGGCGAGCCCGACGATGATCAACCCGGTCCGATAGGCCGGCTCGTCCGGCAGGAAGGTCCATGCCAGCGTGAACATGAGCGCCGGGCCGACGATCCAGTTCAGCACGACCGAGGCGGCGAACAGCCGGTGCTCGCCCCGCATCTCCCCGAGCCGCTCGTAACGGACCTTGGCGAGCACCGGGTACATCATCAACAGCAGCCCGAGCGCGATCGGAATCGAGACCGTTCCGATTGCGATCGAGTCGAGCAGATCCGCGAGGCCGGGCGCAAACGCGCCGAGGACGAGGCCGAGCGCCATCGCCAGGAGGATCCAGACCGGCAGGAAGCGGTCGAGAGTCGAGAGTCGCTCGACCACGGAACCGCCGCCGGCCGTCGGCGAGGAGCCGCTCAATCTGTCCGTATCTCCACAAGCAGGTCGTCGACGAGGGCCGCGATCTCGTCCCGGATCAGGCGAACGGTCTCGAGATCGGCCTGCTCGGGATCGGGCAGGTCCCAATCCAGGTAGCGCTTGCCGGAGTAGATCGGGCAGGCGTCCCCGCAGCCCATCGTCACGATCACGTCTGCAGCATCTACGAACTCGTTGCTGAGCGGCTTCGGGAACTCGGTTCCGAGGTCCAGCCCGACCTCGCCCATGGCCTCGAGCACCGCGGGATTGACGTGTTCGGCCGGCTCGGAGCCGGCGGTGCGGATATGAACGGAATCGCCGGCGGCGGACGCAAGGAGGGCCGCTGCCATCTGTGATCTGCCGGCATTGTGGACGCAGACGAAAAGGACCTCCGGAACCTCCTTCGCGATCTTCGCCTCGCTTTGCCCGAGCGCCCGGAGGCGCTCCCACGCGAGGCGACGGGCGAGCAACGGCAGAACCGGCCCCCCGCGCGCGTCCGCGAGCCGCTGCTGCGATTCGGCCAGGAATCGCTCGATCGTCTCGGTGCCGAAGACGCCGTGGAACTCCTCGGCGAGGGCCTCGACGTCCGCCCTGGGAGGACGAGCGCCGCTCGATTCGGTTCTGGCCTGCATCTTGATTCCTCCACCTGCCCCGGTTGAGAACTGCCGGCTGCGGCGCCAGCATATTCGATTGACAAACATGATTTCAATAGATATATGTAGATCGATGAACTTCGATCCGAGCAGCGGGGGGCACCGATGAGCGCGGACTTGGAGCTGGCCCCGAAGCAGAAGCGACCCAAGGGCGAGCCGTGTTGTGAGCCCGTCGTCTACCCGGATGTCGAGCGGGCCCAGGCGAGGCGGATGGCGGCGATCGCGAAGGCGCTCGGCGATCCGGTCCGGATCCAACTCGTCGACGTCCTCCGCAAGCACGCCGGCAAGGTCTGCGTCTGCGAGCTCGTGCCGCTCTTCGACCTCTCCCAGCCGACCGTTTCCCACCATCTCAAGAAGCTTCGCGACGCCGGCATCGTCGGCTCCGAGCGCAAGGGCCTGTGGGCCTATTACTTCGTCGAACCGGAAGCACTGGAGGAATTGAGCGCATGGCTGAGCTAGGTCCGACCCCGGAAGCCGAAGACGTCCGCGAGGTCGTCCGCAGGCGCTATGCCGCGGCCGCAGCCGGCATCGGCGGGGGCGAGGGTGGCGGCTCCTGTTGCTCGGGGGCGGCGGTGATCAGCGACGAGCAACGCGAGGCATTCGGCGCGACGCTCTATTCGGGATCCGACCGCGACGCGCTTCCCGAGGCCGCGCAGCTGGCGTCGCTCGGCTGTGGGAACCCGACCGTCGTCGCCGAGCTGAACGAGGGCGAGACCGTCCTCGATCTCGGCTCCGGAGGTGGCATCGACGTGCTGCTCTCCGCCCGGCGGGTCGGCCCGGCCGGCCGGGCCTACGGGCTCGACATGACCGACGAGATGCTCGAACTCGCACGCTGCAACCAGCGCCAGGCGGGCGTCGAGAACGTCGAGTTCCTCAAGGGCGAGATCGAGGCGGTGCCGCTCCCCGACGACTCGGTCGACGTGATCATCTCCAACTGCGTGATCAACCTCTCCGGCGACAAGGTCGCGGTCTTCCGCGAGGCGGCCAGGGTGCTCAGGCCCGGCGGACGGTTCGCGGTCAGCGACGTCGTCGCCGACCCGGGCATGGACGAGGCGACCCGCAACGACATGCAGGAGTGGACCGGCTGCATCGCCGGTGCCCTGACCCGCGTTGAGTTCGAGCAGGGCCTCCGCGACGCCGGATTCGAATCGGTCGAGATCGTCGAGACCCATCGGGTCCACGATCAGGCGGCTTCGGCGATCGTCCGGGCGCAGCTGCCGCGATGAGCGACCACGAGATCCGGCTCAACGACCCGCAGGCGCTCTACCGCAACTGGGAGGGGTCGCAGTGGAGCCCGTTCGAGGTCGACCTCGGGGCCGACCGCGAGCAGTGGGCGGCGCTGGCGGCGGCCGACCGCGAGCTCGTCTACTGGGTGCTGGCGTCGTTGATGGTCGCCGAGGAGCGGATCACGACCAAGTTCTCCGGGCTCGTCGGCGCCTACGGGACCGAGGAGGAGGCGACCTTCCTGGCCACCCAGCAGGTCGACGAGGCACGGCACATGCAGTTCTACGCGCGATTCCAGGACGAGGTCGTCGACGAGCCGGCGACGGTTGCGGCGCACGTCGAGCGCGCCCGCGCCGAGATCTCACCGGCGTTCCGGAGGATCTTCGACGAGGCCCTGGTCGCGGCGCACGAGCGGCTGATCGCCGAGCCGGGCTCGAGCGCCGCGAAAGTCCGTTTCGTCACCCTCTACCACCTGATCCTCGAGAGCACGCTCGGCCTGACCACGTTCAAGTTCGTCACCGACTACCTCGACGGCGAGCGGCTGCTCCCCGGGTTCGTCGCCGGCTACTCGAAGATCCACCACGACGAGACCAGGCACATCGGCTACGGCATCTGGTTCCTGCGCGAGTCGGTCCGTCGCGACCCGGCCGCCGCGGACGAGATCCGCGCGATGCTCCGCGAGCTGCTGCCGTCCGTCGCCGAATCGCTCAGCCCCGGCGAGGACGGCGAGGGCCCCGACATCGAGGTCCTCGGCGTCGCCCCGGACGAGATCCGCGAGTTCGCGCTCGGCGGGCTCAGCCGCCGGCTCGAGATCGTCGGCGTCCCGATCGAGACGCTCTAGCGCGCGCCCGCCTTCCTCTTGCCGGTCGTCCCGGCGCCCGCCCGCTTCGTCCGCCGCCGCGGCTTCGCGCCCGAGCCGTTCCGCTCGGCCGCCGGGATCTCCGCCTTCGCGACCGCCTTGGTCAGGACCGGGATCTGCTTGGCGAGGAAGGCCGCCATCCGCTCCTCGTCACGGCGGATCCCCTTCGCGATCTTCGCCGTCTCGGCGTCGCCGACCTCGGTGGCGAGGGTCTCGATCGCCAGGTAGGTGGCGATCTCCTCGTGCTCCTCGGAGAACTCGGTCTTGGCGTTCTTGAGCTGCTTCTCCTCGGCACCGGTGCCGCGGGCCGCATGCAGCGGGCCCTTCGCGGCGGCGACGCCGCGGCTCGCAAGCCCACCCACCTTGGCGGTGAGACCGCCGCCGCCGAGCTTCTTGAGCCGGCGCTCGGTCAGCTTCGCGTGCTGCCTGGTCTCCTTCAGGTGCTCCTTGAGACGCTTCTTGTAGGCCGGGCGGGTCGCCATCTCGATGTGCGCAGCGAGCGACACCTCGAGCTCCTTCTCCTTGCCGTGCGCCTCGGTCAGGTGCTGGACCAGCTTCGCGTCCGCCGTCGTCTGTTCCGCCATCTTCTCGCTCCTGTCGGTATCGGTTCCCAACCGCTGTACCCGGCCGGCCCGCCGCTAATCGGGGATCGGCGGCGTCCGGTGACTACGCTGCGGGCGTGTCCGCCCGCCGCCTCTTCCCCTACCTCGCGACCCTCCTCGTCGTCCTCTTCCTCGCCGGCGTCTTCGTCCTGCGCCCGACCCCGTTCATCGGCGTCACCGCCGACGCGATGGCCGGCTCACTGGACGACGAGATCGGCACCGCGACGACGACGAACTGCGAGGAGGCCGGCGAGGACGCCTGGAGCTGCGTGACCGCCGGCGACTCCGCCGGCCGCCCCCGCACCTACGACGTCACCGTCAACGGCTTCGGCTGCTGGACCGCGGAGCCGTCCGGCGACGTCCCCGAGGTCGGCACCCCGCCGACGCTGACCGGCTGCATCACCCTCTTCGACCACTGACGCCAACCCCCCTCCCGCGCCGCCCCACCCCTGCCGCCGAGGTGGCCCGACCGCACCCCCGCTCGCCGCCCTCCCGCCCACTGCCCTCCGCGTCCGAGGTCGAGGAAAGGGGCAACTGTCACCGGTTTCCTCGACCTCGACGGGACCTGGCTCGATCGCGGCCGACCTACCCGGGCGGGCTAGGCTCAACCCGATGGGCACCGAGATCGAGCGCAAGTTCGTCCTCGAGGGCGCCCCCGACTGGGTCGAGGAGGCGGTCGGGGAGACGATCGAGCAGGGCTACCTGGCCGTCGAGGACGAGGTCGAGATCCGGCTACGGCTGATCGGCGGCAACCCGAAGCTGACCGTCAAGAGCGGTCGCGGGCTGGCACGGGGTGAGCAGGAGGTCGACCTCGCCGAGGGGCAGTTCGAGGCGCTGTGGCCGCTCACCGAGGGACGGCGGATCAGCAAGCGCCGCCATCGCCGCGCGGTCGACGCCGGCACGATCGAGGTCGACGTCTACTCCGGTGACCTCGCCGGCCTCGTCGTCGCCGAGATCGAGTTCGACTCCGTCGCCGCCAGCGAGCGGTTCCGGCCGCCCGAGTGGCTCGGGACCGAGGTGACCGGCGACGACCGCTGGGCCAACCGCAGCCTCGCGCTCGCCGGGCCGCCGGCCCAGAATTGACCGACGAGAGGTGGAAGTGGTCGCTGCGCGCGCAGCGGTGGCGCTGTCGCGACCGACTGCGCGCCGCCTCCCTGACCCCGCCCCGGCTTCCGGACCCGTCAGGATGACGGCGATGACCGGCTACCGCGCCCACCTGCAATCCGCCGTCGCGGCCAGCGCCGCACCCTACGGATACACGCTGACGATCTGGACCTCGGGGGCGGTCGCCACCCACGCCCGCGGCGTGCCGACCGCCTGGCAGGCGCTGCTCTTCCTGCTCGGCGCCGTGATCGGCTTCGGCCTGACCGCGGCGATCGCCTACGGGCGCCCGACCCAGATCTTCGCCTCACGACAGCACGGGTTCGTCCGTCTCTGGGGGGCGTTCCACCTGCTCTCGGTCGGCCTCTCGATCGCCGCGGTCGCGGTGATCGTCGAGCTCGTCGACAGCTCGGTCGTCTGGCTGCTGGTCGGCCTGGTCGCGACGACGACCTACCTGATGGCGATCGCCGCCCAGTTCACGCTCGCCGACACGAAGGGCCGCTGACGAGTCGACCACGCCGGCGGGCGGCTAGCGATCCGCGGTCAGCGACCACCACAGCGCCAGCGGCACCAGCACCGGCACGAACCACCAGGCGTTCAGGCCGGCAAGGCTGAGCGCCCCGGCTCCGAGCAATGCGGCGACGCTGCCGGCGGCGACCCGCCAGTCGTCGCCGACGACGAAGTCGTAGGCGAAGGCGCCGACCCGGCGCAGCCGGCTCACGTGACCGCCGGCCGGCCGGGCTCGCCTTCGCGGCGGAGCAGCGCTGCGAACGCGAGCCCGGTCGCCGACATCAGCAGCAGGACGCCGAGCAGGGCGAGCTCGCCGCCGGGCCAGTCGATGCCGGCGCCCTCGGCTCCCCAGAAGATCCCGAACGTCGTCAACAGGACCCCGACCGCGAACTTCATCGTGTTCTCGGGCACCCGGGCGAGCGGCGCCCGGGCGAGCAGGGCGACGCCGACGACCACCGCGACCGCGACCGCTGCGGTCGCCGCGGCCAGGCCGATCCGGCCGGCGTTGCTGCCGAACGTGAGGACGATGAACGCGACCTCGAGCCCCTCCAGCAGCACGCCCTTGAAGGCGATCGTGAAGCCGTAGGCGTCGGTCCGGCCGGGGCGTGCCGCGGGCAGCTCGCTGGCGAAGGCCTCCTCGGCGGCGAAGATCGCCTCCTCGTCGTGGAGGGCCTTGCGCCCGGCGGCGCGAAGGATCGCCTTGCGCAGCCACTGCAAGCCGAAGACGAGCAGCAGCGCGCCGACGACCAGCCGCAGGGTCGAAAGCGGCAGCGCCGTCAGCGCCGGGCCGAGCGCCGCGACGACGACGACGAGCACGGCCAGGCCGGCGGCGACGCCGCGCAGCGCCGAGCGCCAGCCGCGGGTCAGGCCCATCGCGAGCACGATCGTGACCGCCTCGACCGCCTCGACCGCGCAGGCGACGAAGACGGCGGCGACGAGTCCGAGCTCGGCTGCGCTCACGCGGCGGACACTAGCCGCTCCGCCTCAGCCGGCCGACCAGCAGCCGCTCAGTACTTGCAGGTGGCCTTGCCGAGGACCGTCGCGATCACGGGATCCGACGTCAGGGGGCTGTCATAGGCGAACGGGAACGCGATCTTCATCTTCTTACCGCGCTTCGCGAACGCGACCGATCCCCCGACGGTGAGCTCGGGCTCGGAGCCGGTCTCGGGCTTGGTCAGGTTGCTGAAATCGAGGTTCCCGGCTCGGGCCACGAAGTCAGCCGGTCCCTGGTCGCCGTACTCGATCACGTAGCGATGAAAGCCGTCGAAGTAGCGGCGATAGATGATCAGCTCGAAGCGCCACTTGCCGTCCCGGGCCTTCGCCGTGAACGAATTCCGCTTCGAGCACTTGAGCTTGGCGAACTTCGCGACGGTGAAATCGCTGACGCCGGGGACGCCTCGAACCTTGATCGCGGCGTCGGCACCGGCGGCGCCCCAGGCCAGCACGAACAGCACCGCCGCGGTCGCCAAGACCACCGGCCAAGACCACCCCGGACTGCGTGTCGAAAGCACCTGGCCCGCAGTCTACTCCGGGGGAAGCGAATTTGTGGATTCCTGGAGCCTGGTCCGTGTTGCGCCAATCTGGCGTCGGGCGGCTGGCCGACGGCCGAGGGGCGATCGACGGGGACCGCGCCCGCCCGACGCCGGGCGGCGGGACGGGTCTAGACGGTGACGACGACCTTGCCGCGCGCCCTGCCCTCCTCCACGTAGCGGATCGCTGCCGCTGCCTCGGCGAGCGGGAAGCTGCGATCGATCGCCGGCGTCACCTCGCCCGACTCGATCAGGTCCCGGAGGGCGAGCAGGTCGTCGGCATTCTCGGACGAGATGAACGTGCCGAGCCTGTGGCCGACGAACGGCGAGAGCATCAGGGCGCGGATCTGGCGGTCGGTGCCGCCCAGCCAGCGCCCGCCGTTCTCGCCGCCGACGATGATCAGCGTTCCCCGCGCGCCGAGCTCACGGCGAAGCTCCGAGAGCCTTCGATTCCCGGCGATGTCGAAGATCACGTCGTAGTCGCCGCCGGCGTCGGCCAGGCTCTGCCGGGTGTAGTCGATCACGTCGTCGGCGCCGAGCGACCGGACGAGGTCGAGCTTCGTGGTGCCGGCAACGCCCGTCACCCCCGCCCCGAACGCCTTCGCGATCTGCACGGCGAAGGACCCGACCCCGCCGGAGGCGCCGACGATCAGCACCCGCTGGCCCGCCTGCACGCGAGCATGGTCGCGGAGTCCCTGCAGGGCGGCGAGTGCCGCCACGGGCACCGCCGCCGCCTGCTCGAAGCTGACGTTAGCCGGCTTCGGTGCGAGCTTGCCCGCATCGGCCCGCGCGTATTCGGCGAAGGAGCCGTCGGCGATCCCGAACACCTCGTCGCCCGCCCGCATCGTCGTCACGTTGCGGCCGACGGCCGCAACCCGGCCGCTGACGTCGGCGCCGCGCACGCGGCCCTTCGGCGCCCGCAACCCGTAGCCGGCGAGCCGCACCGGGTAGGGCAGCCCGGTCATCAGATGCCAGACGTCGCGGCCGACGCCGGCGCAGTCGACCCGGACGAGGACCTCGTCCTCGCCGATCTCGGGGATCGCGATCTCGTCCAGCCTGAGGACGTCCTCGGCCACCGTCCCGTACTCGTCCTGGACGATCGCCCTCATCGTCGCGGCATCCCCCGCCGCGTTCGCCTCTGCCGGCCGCTTCTGCTCGATGGTGCTCATGGTAACCGCCGCTTGCTCGCCTGCCCTGGCCCCGAACGGGTCCGCTGAGACGCGGCGACGGTGGTCGTGAGCGGAGCGATTCGATGGCGGATCCCGAGGCCGGTGCCGCCGACCCCTGAGGTACACCGGTTGTCGCCACGCGGCTGGCTGACTATGCTCGCGACGGGGATGGCGGAGGACGAATTCGAGTCGAAACCGGTTGCGAGATGGTCGGACCCCGAATGGTGGGACGCGGAGATCGACGCGGCCCTGACGACGGCCGACCCGGTGCTCGAAAACCTGCGGATCACTCTCTGCCACGCCGAGCTCTCGCTGGCGCTTCGGGATGTGCTCGGCAATGACGCCGGCGCGAACTTCCATACCTGGGCGGTCTGGGGCTCGAAGAAGGCGGGGCGAACCATTCGCCGCGAGGACGCGCCGTGGCTGCCCGCCGCGGCGATGGGCGCCGGAGCGCTCGCGGGCGCAGCCCTGCTGCTGCGCCGCCGGTTACCGACCGCCTTCGGTGCCGCGGCCGGAGCGGCGCTCGGAGCCGCCGGCGCCCGCGCGACGCTATCGCGATCGGCGGCGATGATCCTCGCCGGCAACGCCACCGTCCTCGACGACATCGGCCGGGTCAGCGGCGCCTTCGTCGCGGCCTTCTGGGACCCCGCCGATCGCAACCCCGCGCGGCTCGCGGAGTTCATCGAGGCGATCCCCGGCGGCGATGCCGCCGCGGGCGGCAAAGGCCTGCTTCGAAGCGCCTTCGCCGCCTATCTCGAGGGGGCGTTGACGGCGGATCCGGACGAAACGCATGAGCTGGTTCTGTACGGAAACCTGGCGGCGCTGCTGCACGAGCATCAGCGCCTCGACCCCTACATCGACCGCTCGCTGCCGTTGCCGGTGCGGCGGTTGGTCACCGCGCGGATGCTCGACTTCGCCGTCGGCGACGAGCTACTCGACGTGTCCGTCGACGTCCCGCCACCGGAGATCCCCGAGCCTCCGACGCTGAAGACGATCGAGACCGAGCGACTCGATCGCTTTCTGCACGGCGGGGCGGGCGTGCAGGGGTGGGACCGGACACCGGGGACGCGGGTCGGAAGCCGCGCGGCCGACTGGACGAATATCGAGGACCGGATGAATTTCGTCGTCGATCTGTTCCGCACCCGGCACTCCGACCCCGATCTGTTCCTGCCTCCATATCCAGAGGAGATCGCCCGGGAGATCGCGGCGGGCCGGATCCCCGGTGCCCCCCTGTGAGGCGGCGCTTGACCCTGATTGCGGCCATCGCCGGCCTGGTGCCGGCCCTGGGACTGACCGCCTGCGGAGACGCGCAGCCGATCGAGACCGGGGGGCTCGCGAGCACGACCAGCACGACGACCGACGCCGAGCTGCCGCCGCCGGAGGGTCCGCTCGATCAGCTTGTCGCCGAGCGAATCGGCCCGCTCGAGCTGGACCAACACCAGGGCGCGGCGGAGCTGCGCCAGAGCGGAGCCGAGGACGCGCGCAACCTTTCCTACGTCGCCCGCGACGGCAGCAACGCGGTCGTCACGCTCGCTCGCTTCCCCTCCCCCGGTCTCGCCCGCAAGTACGCCGCCCAGTACGCGTCGGTGCTGATCTCCGACCAGGGCTTTCAGGCCGAGGGCAAGCCGAGGCCCTTCCGGGGCGCCGCCGGCTCGGGGACGCTGCTGAAGCTCGACGACGGCAGCGGAACCGCTGCGGCCGTCTGGACGACCGGCCCCGTGTTCGCCAACGCGCTGGCGGACGGGACGACGCTGGAGACGCTGCTCGAGAACGCGCCATTCGGCGAGAGCTGATGCGCGAGCGCCTGCCCGCGATACGGATCAGCATCGCCGCCGGGATCGTGATCGCGTCGGTCATCAGCGCCCTGTTCGCCTGGCAGGCATCGCGGGCCGGGGAGCTCTACGGAAACACCGACGAGGACACGCGGCAGAACACGGTCACGGCGGAGACTCTGCGGCTCCAGGACACGAGCACGATAGTCGCCGACCTGCGCACGTTCGCGCGCTACGAGGACGCCGCCTTGAGCGCCGGTGTGCGCGAGCTCGCGGCCGACCGGATCCAGGCCCGGGAGCCCGCGGCGGCGCGTCGCCTCCGCGAGCAGGCGGACGCCGATCGAGCCGAGGGCGAGGCAGCCCGCGCCGAGATCATGGTCGCGCTGCCGAGCCCGGACCCCGAGACCGCCGATCCAAGCGTTGACCTGGAGCAGACACGGGCGATCCTCGACCGGTTCACCGAGCCGCGCATCCGCCAGCTGCGCCCCGACACGCTGCGAGAGCAGGCGCGTGTGGCGGGGCTGCGATCGGAGCGACTGACGGCGCTCGCGGCGCTCGCGATCGCCGCGACCTTCCTGCTGACGCTGGCCGAGATCGTCCGTGGCCAGCCAACGCGCCTGCTGGCTGGAGCCGGAGCCTCGGTCCTCGCCCTTGCCCTCTTCCTCTACCTACTCGTCTGATGGCGGAGTTCCCGGACGCGCCCGACATCCAGCAGATCGTCGAGGGGGCCGAGGCGGACCACCATGGGCGCCTGATCGCCGTCGCGATCGTGATGGTCACCCTGCTGGCAGCGACCACCGCCTGGCTCCAAGCCGGCGCCAGCCGCGACGACGACGAGGCGGCGGTCCGGGCGGAGCGTCTCGCGAGCCAGACGCTCGGCACCACCGCCCGCAGCAAGTCGCTCGCGGAACTGCGGATCCAGCGCGAGCGGCTGGCCGACGAGCGCGCCCGACGGGCAGTGGCGCTGCGCAGACAGCGCGCCTACGGGGTCGGCAACGAGGCCGAGGCGAAGGCCCTGGAGCGGGGCTGGCTTCGCGCCGCTGCCGCGACGCGGCGGAACACCGAGCGGATTGCCGCCGCCGAGGGGATCCCGCCGCTCGAGGGAGAGCTGACGGAGGACTCCGACCCGGCGTTCCCGAGCGCCTACCTCGCGGCGGCCGCTCGCGAAGGCAACCGGCTCAGCTCACTTCGCGACGCCGCCAACCGTGAGGGCGACCGTGCCGAGGAGCAGGTCGGCGCTTTCGGAGTGGCATTGGCTGTATTCGCGATCTCGATCTTCCTGTTCGGCTACTCGCTCACTCCCTACGGAAGGCGCAACCGCGGCCTGTTCGCAGCGACCGGGACCGTGATGGCGCTGGCCGCCACGCTCTGGACCCTCTTCAACCTGCTCGATGGCCCGGACCGCCCGCCCGAGGATGCCGCGGCGCGGTTCGCGGACGCCCAATTGGCGATCGCCGCCGGCAAGTCCGAGCAGGCGCTGGCGGCGCTCGACGAGACGCTCGAGCTGCGGCCCGGCTACCCGGACGCGTACACGCTGCGCGGCCAGATCAGGGCGGGGATCGCCGGTGCCGGCTTCGGAGAGCTCCCGGAGGTGGTCACCGAGGAGGATGCTCGGGCCGCGCGTGACGACCTGCAACGGGCTGCCGAGCTGGACCCCGAGAGCGTCGATGCCGTCCTGGCGCTCGCCACCGCCGAGCTTCTGATCGGGCTTCACGGCGACCAGGACGCTCTCGAGCGCGCCGCGGTCGCCGCCCAGCAGGCGATCCAGCGGGATCCGGTGCAGCCGAACGCCCGCTACGTGCTGGCGTTGGCGTTGCTGGGCGCCGGCGCCGGCTCGGAGCAGGTCGACCGTGCCCTCGTGGAGGCCGACTCGCGAACCGCGCTCACCGACGACGGCTCCCGACCCCGCGACGAGGACGGCAGGCGTCGTCTCGCCGCGGGCGCGCTGACCGCAGTCGATGCGCTGGCGGACAGCGGCCTGGTCGATTCCGGGCGAGCCGAGGCCGTGAAGGGGAGGGTGCTCGATGACGTCTGGCCCGAGCTCGGGCCGCCGCTGCCGGAGCCGGACGTGCAAGCGGCCAAGCCTGGGAGCGGCGAACCGGCCGAGGCGTTCGAACAGCTCGAGCTCGACGTCGTGCCGGCGGCGATCGAGGTCTCCTGGCCCGCCCCTTCCCCGGAGCGGGCCGCGGGCCCGGCGGCCGCCTTCCGCCCGGCCCGCGACGAGCTCGCCCTCGTGCTCTACGCCGAGCTCGAGGACGGGAGCTGGGCGGCCATCTCCGAGCTCTCCGGTCCGGTGCGCGGCGGGGAGCTTCGCTTCGACCCCTCGAGCGACGTCGCCTTCGTCCGCAGGGAGAGGCTCGACGTGACCGTGCCGCCACGCTGCCTGCCGGCCGGCAGCTACCGCGTGGAGGCCTACGTCAATGGTCGACTGGCGGCAACCGCCGAGACCACGACCGAGATCGAAACCGACGGCGCGGTCCTGCTCGAGGGGCTCGGTGTCAACGTCTGCAGCCCGCCCGGCTGGGAGAAGGTCAGGATCGACGGCGGGGTCGTCGAGGGCCTCGTCGCGCCCGACGGCAGCGCGGGCCTGATCGGAACCCGGGTCCCGGCCGGCGCCGCCCCCGGCCGCGGCCCCGCGCAGACCCGCGCCGCCCTCGCCGCCGGCCTCGAGCAACTCGGGCCCGAGCTGCCCGGGCCGGTGCTCGAGCGCAAGGGTCTGCGGGGGCCCTTTCTCGATGCCACGATCGCTCCCAGCGAGGTGCTCCGCACCCGCAAAGGCGGCTCGATCGCCGCCGCCGCCCGGCTCAGCCAGGGAGCGATTCTCGTCGCTGCGGTCTACGGTCCGAAGAGCTTCTTCGCGACCGACCCCGAGACGGGCTCCTCGGAGTCGGGGGCACTGTTCCAGTCGGTCCGCGACCGCTTCTAGGCCGGCCAGCGGAGGGGGAGGGATTCGAACCCTCGATGCGCCCAACGGACGCGATGCCGTGGGCGAAGCGACGGAGGCAGGTGAGGTTCTCCGCTGCGTCACGACCCGGCCGTTCGCGGCGGGTGATCACCACAGAATCTACCTCCGGGTTCCTGGCATTCAGGACCTCATCAATCCGCTGACCGCCCCGCGCTGTGGTGCTTGGGACGCTGGTTCTCGGCTAGGAGCTCTCGGCGAAGCGGAGATCACGCGCGAGACCCAGGGCGCCGCCCACGATTCGATGCGCGCCCGCTGGGCGCCCTGGCGCTTGTGATCAAACGCACAGACACCGCGCCCCGCCGTACATATCGTGGAGCGAAAGCCCAGCGAATGAGGAGCGGCGACATGGAACTCAGCGAGCAGATGATGGTCGAGCGTTACGAGTTGGGAAACGCCCAGGAGGACGCCGCCCTTCGCAGCCATGGGGGCCTCAGCTTGGGGATCCTCACGCTCGTGCTCACGGCGATCCTCGGAGTCCTCCTCTTCGCCGTGGGCGACGCTCTGCACGGCTGGGACCATCTGGTCGTGCTTGGAGTGCTGTTCGCGACGGTTGCGGGGCTCATGATCGCCATCGCCCCGAACCGACGGGGCTGACCGTAGCTCCGCTCGGATCGCATTGGAAGTCCGGGCGACTGCGGCCTTGCGATCGGCGTGCGATCGGGATATCAGGCGACGAGCGCCCAGCCGGCTCCCCTTTGGGGGCGATGACTCGCCCGGCGCATCACCGAACCATGTGCGCGGATCTGCCGAAGAGGCGCCGCTCTGCGGGCACTTCGACCTGGTCAGCGGAGGGGGAGGGATTCGAACCCTCGATACGCCGAATCGACGTATAACGGTTTTCGAGACCGCCGCATTCAACCGCTCTGCCACCCCTCCGGGGGCGCCTTGGCGCGTGCGGAAGCGTAGCGTGGGGGCGGTCCGATGATCTCCCGAGGAGGAGCCATGCAGAAGCCGCGGTTTAGCCCGTCCCCCGCCCTCGTCGTCGCAGTGCTGGCGCTCGCCCTGGCGGTGGTCGGGACCGCGGTCGCCGGGCCGCCCGGATTCGAGCGAGCGCTGAGCAAGTCGAAGGTGAAGGCGATCGCCCGCAAGCAGGCGAACAGGCAGATCGGCAGGCGGGCTCCGGACCTGACCGTCGCGAGCGCGAACCCGGTCGCCTTCGCACACGTCCTCGCCGACGGGACGGTCGATGCCGCCAATTCGAAGGCAGTTGCTGCGGCGAACGTCGCCAATGGGGCGACCGCGGGCTACTACTGCTTCTCGGGGCTGGCGTTTCAGCCGCGCGGAGGGACGGCGACCGTCGACCGCGCCTCGACCGGGCCGATCGACACGATCGCGCTGCTCGGCCTCGGCGCCGGCACCGAGTGTCCGGCCGGGACCCAGTTCTTCGTCGATACCAGGTACACGGACACCACCGGCTCGGTCAAGACCGCGTTCTTCGTCTCCGCCTACCGCTGAGCCGGGTTCCGGAACGCGCGGCGGTTCGGCATAATTGCCCGGCACGCCAGAGATCCGCTGCGCGCCGTCCCGCCCCGGTGGGGAGAGGCTCCGGTCACGTGCGCCGGGTGTTTCGCAGGATCTTCAATCAATCAGGAGCGAAGTGCTCCACGACCGATAGGAGATTCTCCATGGGCACCACCGAAGCAGCGACCAGCCTCGACTACAAGGTCGCCGACCTGTCCCTCGCCGAGTTCGGCCGCAAGGAGATCGACCTCGCCGAGCACGAGATGCCCGGCCTGATGGCGATCCGCGAGGATTACGCGCCGACCCAGCCGCTCGCCGGCGCCCGGATCACCGGCTCGCTGCACATGACCGTCCAGACGGCGGTCCTGATCGAGACGCTGACCGCGCTCGGCGCCCAGGTCCGCTGGGCGAGCTGCAACATCTTCTCGACCCAGGATCCGGCCGCGGCGGCGATCGTCGTCGGCGACGGCACCGCCGACGACCCGAAGGGCGTCCCCGTCTTCGCCTGGAAGGGCGAGACGCTGGAGGAGTACTGGTGGTGCACCGAGCAGGCGCTGACGTGGCCCGACGGCGAGCCGAACCTGATCCTCGACGACGGCGGCGACGCGACGATGCTCGTCCACAAGGGCACCGAGTTCGAGGCCGCCGGCCACGCCCCCGACCCGGCGACCGGCGAGTCGGAGGAGTTCAAGGTCTTCCTGAAGCTGCTCAACGACTCGCTCGAGCGCGAGCCCGGCAAGTGGACGCGGATCGGCGCCGCGATCAAGGGCGTCACCGAGGAGACGACGACCGGCGTCAGCCGCCTCTACCAGATGCAGCAGGAGGGCAAGCTGCTGTTCCCGGCGATCAACGTCAACGACTCGGTGACGAAGTCGAAGTTCGACAACATCTACGGCTGCCGGCACTCGCTGATCGACGGGATCAACCGCGCGACCGACGTGATGATCGGCGGCAAGGTCGCCGTCATCCTCGGCTTCGGCGACGTCGGCAAGGGCTGCGCGGAATCGCTGCGCGGCCAGGGCGCCCGCGTCAAGGTGACCGAGATCGACCCGATCTGCGCGCTGCAGGCGGCGATGCAGGGCTACGAGGTGGTCCGGGTCGACGACGTGATCGACACGGCGGACATCTTCATCACCGCGACCGGCAACCGGGACGTGATCTCAGCCGAGCAGATGGCGCGGATGAAGCACCAGGCGATCGTCGGCAACATCGGTCACTTCGACAACGAGATCGACATCGCCGGGCTCGAGCAGTACCCGGGCATCGAGCGGATCACGATCAAGCCACAGGTCGACGAGTGGAAGTTCCCCGACGGTCACACGGTGATCGTCCTCTCCGAGGGCCGGCTGCTCAACCTCGGCAACGCGACCGGCCACCCGAGCTTCGTGATGTCGAACTCGTTCACCAACCAGGTGATCGCCCAGATCGAGCTGTTCACCGAGGGCGACGACTACGAGAAGGACGTCACGGTCCTGCCGAAGCGGCTCGACGAGCTGGTCGCCCGGCTGCACCTCGACGCGCTCGGCGTCAAGCTGACCGAGCTGTCGCCGAAGCAGGCCGAGTACCTCGGGATCCCGGTCGAGGGCCCCTACAAGTCGGACCACTACCGCTACTAGCCGGTAGCCGGGCCGACCGCGGATCGGGAGCAGCACGCCGGTGTCCGACGTCGATCGCTCGCTGGCGCTGCGCGCCGGGCTGATCCAGCTCGCCGCCGTCGCCGCGGTCTCGATCGTCCTCGCCGTCTCCCTCCCCCACTCCTTCTTCGAGGACTGGGGCTGGATCAGCGGGCCGGCGGCATGGATCGCCTGCGCGCTGATCACCGCGACGGCGCTGCGGCTGCCGGCGGCGATGACGCTGCTCGGCGCGATCCTCGCCGGCCTGCCGAGCCTGCTCGCGGTGATCGTCGGCCTGCACTGGCTCGGGGCGCTGCTGGCGATCGCCCTGTTCGCGCTCTGGTGCGGCCGGCTCGAGCCCCGCCGCGACGCCGCCGCTCCCGCCTGAACACCGATCGGCGGCCGGCCCCCCGCTATCTTCCCAGCCTCCCCCGGAGGGGTGACCGAGTGGCTTAAGGTGCACGATTGGAAATCGTGTGGGCGGCGAAAGCTGCCTCGTGGGTTCGAATCCCACCCTCTCCGCTGAACGCTTGGTTGCCTGTGGGCTCCCGGCTAGGCGGTTGCGGAGGCGAGCAGCACCACGTTCGAGAAGCTCAGCGGCTTCCAGCCACCCCCCGCATCCGCTGCGGCCTGCGTGATCGCGTCCCAGGCCTCTTCCTGGGCCTCGCCTGCGTGCTGCTCGATCATCGCCCGGATCGGGGCGGAGATCGCCCTGACGTAGGCGGTGAAGTGCTCCGGGGAGTCGAACTCGAAGGTGACCTCGTCCTGCTCCACGGCGACCTTCGAGAACCCCGCTCCCTCGAGCAACCCACCGATGGCGGCGGGGGTGGGCCGGGAGAGGGGGCCGGGCGTTCCGGCCGAGGGTGGGGGCACGCCCAGCCGCTCCATCGTCGTCCTCATCGGAATCGAGAGGAAGGGAACCTGATCGGGCTCGCCCCACGAGCTGATCGCCATTCGCGAGCCCGGCTTGAGGAAACCTCTGATGCGCCCCGCGGCGGCTTCCGCGTCAGGCTCGAAGATGATTCCCCAGCGCGAGACGGCGGCGTCAAGACTCGCGTGAGGAAAATCGAGGCTGGAGGCGTCCGACTCGATGAACTCGACGTTGCCCAAGCCGGCCGCCGTCGCGCGTTCACGCCCGAACGCGAGCATCTCGGCGGAGATGTCGGTGGCCACAACGCGGCCCTCGGGGCCGGCCTTACGCGCGGCCGTGAGCGCCGGCTCGCCATAGCCGGCGGCGACGTCCAGGACCCGGCTTCCCGGCTGCACGCCGGCGAGCTCCACCAGCCGCTCGCTGATGTGCCCGTCCGCGCTGTCGTTGAACTCGCTCCATTCCTTCCATCCCACCGCAGCGGAGTCCCAGTGCTTGTGCTGCGCCTCGCGGAAGTGAACCGGGTCGATGGACTTGGATTCCATGCTCGCACCTCGCTACCACCCATCGGGGTGTACGGCGACGCTAACCGATTCGGTCACCGGCGGACTCGCAGCGACGATTGCAGCGCTTCCGCTTCGACTCCGGATGACCGGCAGCACGAGGGCAGGTCGTCCCGTTGGGCCGGCGACCCGCGCGCCTCGCCTGGCGTGAAGGCGGGCACGCGACTGGCCGGTTCGCCAGGCTCACGAGCCGGCCAACGAAGGGTCGACCGGAGTTCAAATTCCGTTCCATGATCCCCGCTCCGCATCGATGCCGCTCGCGCAGGGAGCAGGGTCGCCGTGGCGAATTGACGTCCTGGGCGGTGACGGCCACCGGCAGCGCAGGACGATGAGCGAGCACGCGACAACAACCAGACACCGGCAGCGCCCCGACCGGCGCTTCGCCGGCCGGACCGCCGCCGGCGCCGCGAGCGGTCCCGGCTCGTTCGCCAGCTCGGCGCCGATCGTCCTTCCGGAGCGGGCGAAGCCCCGGCCGGTGCCGTCGCGAGACGAGCTCGAGGAGCTCGGCCGGCGCACCGCGAGCGTCGCCCACGACTTCAACAACCTGCTCTCGGTGATCATGGTCTGCGCCGGCGAGATCGCCGCCGACGCCGACGCCGTCCAGCGCGAGCGGGCCGAGGAGATCCGCGCGGCGGCTCAGCGCGGCGCCGAGCTCAGCCGCGGGCTGCTGGCGAGCGAGCGAACCGACTACGACGCGACGCCGGGGGCGATGCCGGAGCCGCTCGCGGTCGACCTGGCCATCCTCGACTCGATCAAGCTGATCGAGCGGGCGCTCGGCCCCGGGATCCAGCTCAGCTTCTCCTCCGACGGCGCCCTCCCCCGCGTCGGCATCGGCGTCGCCGATCTCGAGCGGATCCTGCTCAACCTGGCCGCCAACGCCCGCGACGCGATCGCCGGCGGCGGCGCGGTCGCGATCCGCACCGGCGTCGTCTCGATCCCGCCCGGCGACCACCGGCTCGGCACCGGCTGGCACGTCCGGATCGGCTTCGCCGACAACGGCGGTGGCATGAGCCCAGACGTCGCCCGGCGGGCGCTCGAGCCCTACTTCTCGACCAAGGACGATGCCGGCGGCAGCGGCCTCGGCCTCGCCGGCGCTCAGGCGCTGGTCGGCGCGGCCGGTGGCGATCTGCGGATCGACTCGCGGCCCGGCGGCGGCACGACGATCTCGATCTACCTGCCGGCGCTCGATTCCGGCGGCCGCTTGCTGGCGCTGCCCGGCTCGGCCGCCTGACTCAGCGACGGCGGCGGAAGAAGTCGCGCAGCATCTCCCCCGCCTCCTCGCCGAGGACCCCGGCGACGACCTCGGGGCGGTGGTTGAGGCGCGGCTCGCCGAGGACGTCGAGCACCGAGCCGGCGGCGCCCGCCTTCGGGTCGGCGGCGGCATAGACGACGCGCGGCACACGGGCGAGCACGATCGCCCCGGCGCACATCGCGCACGGCTCGAGCGTCACGTACAGGGTCGTGTCCGGCAGCCGCCAGCCGCCGAGCAGCTCGGCCGCCTCACGGAGGGCGAGGATCTCGGCGTGGGCGGTCGGGTCGCGGCGCAGCTCGCGCTCGTTGGCGGCGGTCGCGAGCGGCTCGCCGCCGCGGGCGAGAACGGCGCCGATCGGGACGTCGTCGTGCTCGGTCGCGGTCGCGGCGGCTGCGAGGGCCAGCCGCATCAGCTCCTCGTCGCTCACCAGAGCTTGGTGACGGCGATCACGATCGAAGCGATCAGGCAGATGACCAGGATCACCATCGCCACGGTCCACGAGCGGGGCATCGGCCAAGCCTAAGGCTTTAGGGTGGAGGCCGATGGCCTTGAACCCGTTCAAGCCGATCACCGAGGAGATCGCCCCCGGCGTCTGGCGCCATGCCGGCGACATCAAGCACGGGATGAACGTCTACTTCCTGGTCGAGGACGACGGGGTGACGATCTTCGACGGCGGCACCGCGGCGATGACCGAGGGCGTCCGCGAGGCCGCGGAGCGGCTCGGCCCGATCAAGCGGCTGGTCCTCGGCCACGGCCACGCCGACCACCGCGGCATCGCCGCCTCTCTCGGGGCACCGGTCGTCTGCCACCCCGACGAGCGCGCCGACGTCGAGGGCGACGGTGGTTTCCACTACTTCAAGCTCGACCGGATCCCCTACCGGTTTCCGCGCACGGTCTACCCGACCCTACTCAGGCACTGGGACGGTGGTCCCGCCAAGGTCGCCGAGACGGTCAGCGAGGGGGACGAGATCGCCGGCTTCGTCGTCAAGCACTTCCCGGGCCACGCCCCGGGTCAGATCGGCCTCTGGCGGGAGAGCGACCGGCTGGCGCTGGTCAGCGACACCACCTACTTCGTCGACTCGATGAAGTTCAAGCCGGTCGACTGGGCGAACGTCCCGAACCGCGTCTTCAACGAGGACCACGACCAGGCGATCGAGAGCCTCCGCAAGCTCGCCGCCCTCGAGCCGCGGACGGTCGCCGCCGGGCACAGCGAGCCGATGAGCGCTGAGCCGGCCGAGATGCGGATGCTGCTCGAGCAGGCCGCGAACCGCGGCTGAACCTCGCTCGAGCCGACGTCGTCCCGGCCCGGCCCCGCCGCGCTGTGATCGGGTGTGGTGCCGCCATCGCCGAGGTCGAGGAAAGGGGTGACAGTTGCCTGTTTCCTCGACCTCGGCGGGGTGCGGGGAGCCAGCGGTGGCGGCGTCAGCGGCGGTGACGGCGGACGCGCTCGCAGTTGGCGGCGATCCGGTCGCGGCGGTCGGCGATCGCCGTGTCGCGGCCGGGGCCGCAGCGGACCCGGTCGCGCTTGCCGTCGCGGGACTGGATCCGGTCGCGGCCGGCGCCGCCGCCGAGCCGGTCCTTGCCGGGGCCGCCCCTGATGCGGTCGCCGCGCTTGCCGCCCTTGATGCAGTCGGCGCCGGCGCGGCCGTCGAGGCGGTCACGGCCGCCGCGGCCGCTGATCCGGTCGCCGTCGCCGGTCCCACGGATCCGGTCGGGACCGCTCGTGCCCGGGATCTTGTTGGCGCAGCGCCCGGTGGGGGCGGCCTGCCTGGCCTTCGCCTTGATCGAGACGACGCGGCCGACGTTGCCCTGCTCGTCGACGGCGCGGATCGCGACGAATCCCTTCGACTTCTTCGGTACGGCGAGCTTCTGCGTGGTCCCGGCGGGCTTCGGCTTCGGGGCGCCGGCGAGCGGCTTGGCGTCGTCGAAGGACGCCTCGTCGATCGGCGAGCGCGACGTCCTCAGCTCGAAGTGGTCGACGGTGCCGCAGAGCAGGTCGTCGCCGGGCGCGGTGAAGCTGATCCTGCCCGCCCGCTTGGCGAGCTTCGGCTTGCCGGGGACGCCGGGCAGGACGGCGTCGCGTGAGTAGTCGCCGGAGTTGGCGTTGTCGTGGTGGAAGCGCGGTGAAGACGACGGCGAGCAGGCCGGCGCGCCGGTCCGGTAGGCGTGGACGTAGCCCGACCGCGTGATCGCGACGACGACCTTCGTCGCCGACGACTTCGTGTCGTCGGTGCCGAAGCTGCCGATCAGCGGCGTCGCCACCGTCCAGTCGGTGGTCAGCTTCGGCCAGCCGTTCGCGGCGGTGCCGTCGGGGCCGTAGGCGACCAGGTCCTGGCTGGAGCTGCCGGACAGGACCTCCTCGCCGGGGTTGCCGTCGATGTCACCGACCGCCGGGCCGGTCAGCAGCTGCAGGTCGTTGACGGTGGCCGGGAATCCGGCCCGGAACTGGCCACTCGCCGGGTCCCAGACGCCGAGCAGGTCCTGGCCGCTCTGGTAGTCGACGAGCTGGAGGTCGAGCGCCTTGAAGAGACCGATCGCGCCCATCACGAAGGCGGGATCGGTCGGCGCCGGCGCCGCCGGCCGCCCCGAAGGCAGGGCTGCCGAGCGCCGGGATCAGCGGCGTGTCGGTCGCGTGCGCGGGCCCACCGAAGTCGGCGGTCATCGCGTTGGCGCTGCCGGCGGTGCTCCCGTAGCAGGAGCTGCCGTCGCCGTTGATCACGTAGGCGGGGCCGGCGGCGGTCGCGGTGCCGACCTTGCTGCTGCCGCCGCCGACCGGGCAGTCGACGGGAGCGATCACCGGCGGACCGGCGACGCCCTCGCCGACGATCGGCAGGGTCTCGGTCAGCAGCATGCCGAGGTCGAAGGGCCAGCCCGGCATCAGCGCGTCGGTGGGCAGCGGATCGGCGTCGCCGCCGCCGGCCGCGCGCAGCGCGAAGACCCGCGAGTTGCCGGGATCGACGAGGCCGGCGGTGATCAGCAGGCCGAGGCCGCCGGGATTGCCGAGGTTGAGCGCCTCGTCGTACTCCTCGTTGGTACCGACGACGACCTCGGGCACGCCGTCGCCGGTGATGTCGCCGACCGCCGGCGTGTCGATGATCGCCCCCTGCATGAACGAGCCGGCGGCGCCGCTGAAGGTGACGGCGTGGGTGGCGGAGTCGACCGCCGCGACCTTGGCGGGATCGACGACGAGCACCGGATAGCCGGCCGCCGCGGCAGCGCCACCCGGTGCGGCGGGATCGGAGTCGTCGGAGCTCCAGGCGTAGACGTGCCGGTCCATCGCCGCTGCGATCACCTCCTCGCGACCGTCGCCGTCGAGGTCGGCGAGCACCGGCGCCGCGAAGAAGCCGTGCTGGGTCCGGTTCGTCTTGCCGTCGCGGACGTTGACGAACGGCGTCAGCGGCTTCCCGGACCAATCCGGGTTCGACTCGCTCCGTGAAGACCCGGCCGCCGTCCGGACCCCAGCCGTAGACCTTGCCCTCGACGTCGGCCGCGTAGACCTCGGGGATGCCGTCACCATCGCCGTCGCCGACCGCGACCGCGCTCAGGAAGGCGCCGCCGAGGTCGGTCCCGACCTCGCCGCCGGCGTAGGCCGGCGAGGAGTCGTGGGAGCCGACGAAGCCGGGGCGGTCGCCGCGCACCGGCCAGCCCGGCAGCTCAGCGCCGCCGGCGCCGATCGCGTGCACGAAGCCGTCGGAGTCGGCGAAGATCAGCTCGTTGCGGTTGTCGCCGTCGAGGTCGGCGAATGCCGGCGAGGAGGCGCCGTCGGCGGTCGGCGACCGAGTCCGGCCCGCCGAGTCGACCCGCCGGCGCCGATCGTCCGCGGGAAGTCGTTGAGCAGGTCGCGGTCGCGGTGCAGCCAGGCGGTCCGCTGGTCCTCCCCGCTCCGCGGCGTGCCGGTCGTCGGCGTGACGACGACCTTGAAGGTGAACGCGTGCGGCGCGAAGAACGGCCGGCCGTTGCCGGTCTGCGCCGAGGCCGGCGGGATCGGCCCGGCGAAGTCGGTGCCGTTCGGGAAGCGCGGAGCGCAACGCCGCGACGTCGATCGATCCGAGCACGCCGTCGTGGGCGGCGCTCGCCGCGGCGCCGCCGTGGACGGTCGAGCCGTCGCACCAGCCGTTGCCGAGCGGCGCGAAGTCGCCGGCCGGCGAGTCGGTCGTCAGTGCGTTGTTCGGATACTGGCCCGGCGCGACGAGCACCTGGCAGCGGTACGGCTCGCCGCGGGCGAAGACGGCGCCCTCGACGTCGACCGATGCCCGCGCCGGGTCGATCTCGGCGAACCACTCGGGCGCGGTGATGTCCGCCTCCGGCGGCAGCTCGGCGGCGCTCGGGCCGGCCGGATCGTCGACGATCCCCTTGACGGCGCGATTCATGTTCGCGCGGCCGTAGCCGTAGAACTGGTCGAAGCCCGCCGGGCCGGATAGCTCGTCGACGTCACCGGAGCGCCGAACACCTGGCGGTTGGCGTTGACCTGGTCGCGCAGCGCGTTGCCGGCGCCGTAGGGGCTGGTGCAGCCCGGCAGCGGCGTCGGCGTGCAGGACGGCTCGTTCGCCGAGCCCGCCGGCGAGCCGGCGAAGTCGACGTCGTCGGCCTGCGGCGCGCCGTTGACCGTTCCCGACGCGAGCAGCTGCTTGATCTCGTTCGGCGTGATCGGGCAGGGATCGCCGCCGACGAGACGGCAGCGCGACCCGTCGGGATAGGGATCGAGGGCGCCCGCGTCGCCGGCGTTCAGGGCGGCGCTGTAGATCAGCCCGGCGAAGCCGGCCGCGAGGCCGACCGCGTTCGACGAGCAGGCCGTGCTCGGGATCGCGACGGTGATCTTCGCCCCGAAGTTGGTGCAGCCGTTGAACGCCAGATAGGACTTGTTCGGGACCGAGCCGCCGTCGCGGACCGAGTTGGCGACGATCACGTGCGGGAGGCTCGACGGCCAGTTGTTGTGCTGGGCGGCCTCGTCGGCGGCCGAGGCCATGACGGTGACGCCGTGCCGGTAGGCGTACTCGACGGCGTCGCGGGCGAGGCTCGAGTTGTTGAGCGTGCCGAGCGCCTCCTGGACGATCTGCACGTCGTTGTCGGTCGCGTAGGTGACGGCGGCGCCGAACCGGTTGACGTCGGCGACGAAGCTGTCGCCGACCCGCAGGTAGACGCCCATGCAGTTCGGGCAGGAGCCGACCTCGCCGCCGTTGTCGGCCTCCGCGGTCGAGTCCTTGGCCTCGCCGGTGCCGTGCCCGTACTGGACGTCGTCGAAGGGATCGTTGTCGTCGTCGAGGAAGTCCCAGCCGACGAGATCGTCGACGTAGCCGTTGCCGTCGTCGTCGACGCCGTCGCTGAAGGCGATCAGCAGGTCCTGCGGCTCGAACATGCCCGGCCGGTCCGACGCCCTTCGGCGTGTCGGCCTGGACCCGGCCGTCGCAGGAGTAGTCGATCAGGTTGAAGACGCCGTCGCCGTTGAGGTCCCACGTCGCCGGCATGGGTGTAGGGGCCACCGCCGCCGCAGTCCTCGCCGGCCTCGTTCGGCGTCGCCAGCCCGTCGTTGACGCGGCTTCGGCGCCTCGCCGGTGCTGATCCGCGTCTTCCTGCGCAGGTCGCTCATGGCGCCGGCGTCGTTCCACTTGATCCCCGAGTCGAGGATCGCGATCGTCACGTCGGGACGGCCGGTCGTCGTCCGGAAGGCGGTCTGGACGGCGCCGTCGGCATCGACGACGTGGGCGCCGCGAACGCCGCCGAGCTCGACCGGGTTGGCGTTGTTGTGCCGTGTTCGCCGGGTCCGGCGTCGCCGCGAACTTGAAGGTGTTGCCGCCGAGGTCGGCGGGCACCTGGCCGGCGTTCAGGTAGAGGTCGTCATAGCCGGTCGGCGCGGCGTTGCGGCTGTAGGGGAACTCAGCCGACGCGCTCGCGGCGGCGAGCAGCGGCGCAGAGCGCCAGCGTCGTCAGCGTCAGCGCCGCCGCCCGCAGAGGCGATGCGCGCAGCGGCGCCGGTCGCCGGATCGATCCTCCCTCTCCCAAGGCGCGCCGCAGCCTATCCGAGCCGCGCCGGCGATGCGCCGTTTCCGGTGCTGCTCGACCTACTCGCAGTAGTGGAGGCCGGGCGGCGGCTTCGGATCGCGGCGGCGGATCCCGATGGCAGCTACCGAGCCGGCGCATCTTCCGCGCCAGCTTGCGGCGCAGCTCGTCGTTCGCGGTCCCGTCCTGCGTCGGCAGCAGGTCGTCGAGCTGAAAGGGGTCGGCGGCGGTGTCGTACATCTCCGCCTCGGCCGGGCACGCAGCCGGTCGTCCCCGACCTTCGAGTAGGAGACGTAGAGCTTCCGATCCCAGCGAACGCCGCGGTAGTCGCAGCTCGACCGCTCGAGCGCGATGCCCCGGGTCTTCGGGCAACCCGCCGGTGCCCTCGATCGCCGGCAGCAGCGAGCGACCGTCGAGGTCCGGCAGTTGCGGGCGGTGACGCAGGGCTCGGCCCCGGCGAGCTCGAGCAGGGTCGGCGCCAGGTCGATGTTGGCGACCGGCGCGCCGGAGGTCGCTGATCAGCGGAGCGCCGTCGCGCGAACCGCGGCGGCACCTTCACGTCAGCGGCATGTGGATGTTCTCCTCGTAGGGGAAGGGCTTGCCCTTCGGCGATCCGGTGCTCGCCGTAGAAGTAGCCGTTGTCGGAGGTGAAGACGAAGACGGTCCGCCGCAGCTCGCCGGCGTCGCCGATCGCGTCGTAGATCTCGCCGATCGCCGCGGTCGACCCCGTACAGCGACTCGATCGCGCAGCGGTAGTGCTCGGTGGTCTTGGCGATCTCCTCGTCGGTCAGCTTCGGGCGGTCGCGGATGAACGACGGGCATCTCGGAGACGTCCTCCTGGTTGAAGCTCGGCGGCTGCGGCAGCGGCACGTCGCCGAAGCGGCCGACGTCCTCCGGCTCCGGCTTCGGCGCCGACTTGCAGGTGTCGTCGCGCCCGGGCCCGGTGTGCGGCGCGAAGTAGTCGACCTGCAGGTAGAACGGCTTTTCCTTGGCGGCCAGCCGCGACGCCCATCTCGTCGCGTACTTCGAGGTGACCGTCGTGACGTGGTCGCGGTCATCGGTCCCGAAGCGGACGAGCTTGCCGTTCTTGGACGCCTTCCAGTCGTAGTACTTGCGCTTCTCGAGCTGGGTCATCCACAGGTCCCAGCCCGGAGCGACCGTCCTCGGCGAGTCCTCGAGCTCGTACTTGTTGAGGAACTTGCCGACGTGGGCCGTCTTGTAGCCACTGCGCTGCAGCCAGGTCGGCAGCACGCTGCGCTTGTTGCGGAGGTCGGGGTAGAAGTTGCGCAGGACGCCGTTGTTGTGGCCGTACTGGCCGGTCAGGTAGGCGGCGCGCGAGGGGCAGCAGAGCGGCGTCGTGACGACGTAGTCGGAGAACGAGGTGCCGGCTGCGATCAGCTTCGAGTAGAGGTTCGGCATCACTTCGCGCGACATCGTCGATCGCGATTGGTCGTCGGTGACGATGACGACGATGTTCGGCTGCTTGGCGGCGCCTTCGGCCTCCCCTTCGCGGCACCGGCCGGGCCGCCCCCGGCGGCGAGCAGCACGAGCGCCGCGAGCAGGCAGGCGCCGAGCACGGCGAGCAGCTCGTCGTCCCCCGGGCGCGGATGTATGCCTATCGATCAAGGTCCCCGCAGCCTGCAACATCGCACGGGCGGCAAAAGTCGCGGCGCCCGGGCCCGGCGCTCGCCGACGCTCCTCTAGTGTTCGGGCCATGTCACGCGCCACAATGCACACCAACGCCGGTCCGATCGAGCTCGAGCTCCACGACGACGATGCGCCGAAGACGGTCGAGAACTTCCGCAAGCTCGCCTCCGAGGGCTTCTACGACGACCTCGTCTTCCACCGGGTGATCGCCGACTTCATGATCCAGGGCGGCTGTCCCGAGGGCACCGGCACCGGCGGTCCCGGCTACACGTTCGAGGACGAGTTCAACCAGCACAAGATCGAGCGCGGCGCGCTCGCCATGGCCAACGCCGGCCCGGACACGAACGGCTCGCAGTTCTTCATCGTCACCACCGTGGCCGCCCCGTGGCTCGACGGCAAGCACACCGTCTTCGGGACCGTCGTCTCGGGCATGGAGGCGGTCGACGCCATCGAGGGCACCGAGACCGGCCCCGGCGACCGCCCGGTCGAGCCCCAGGTGATCACGAGCGTCGAGCTCGACTGAGACGCGGCCGCGCCGCCGGCGCCCCGTCCGCCGGCCCGCACCCACCGCCGAGGTCGAGGAAACCGGGAATAGTTGCCTGTTACCTCGACCTCGGCGATGGGAAGTCTTGGCGAAAGGCGGCCAGGCGGTCAGGCGGCGGCTGGGCGGCGAGCTGGCCGCAGGCGGCCTCGATGTCGCGGCCGCGGGTGAGGCGGATCGTCGCCGGAACGCCGCGGGCGATCAGGGTGTCGCGGAAGGCGGCGATCGCCTCCGGCGATGAGCCGGTGAACTCGCCCGGGGTCGGGTTGAAGGGGATCAGGTTGACCTTGAAGGCCTCGTGGGGCCTGAGCACCTCGCTGAGCACGACGGCCTGCTCGGGGTCGTCGTTGACGCCGGCGAGCATCAGGTACTCGATGTAGACGCGGCGGTTGCGGGCCTCGCGCCAGCGCAGGCAGGCGGCGATCACCTCGGCGACCGGGTAGCGGTCGTTGACCGGCATCAGGCCGCTGCGGACGTCGCCCTCGGCGGCATGCAGCGACAGCGCCAGCCGGACCCGCGGGCCCTCGTCGGCGAGGCGGTCGATGCCGGGGACCCAGCCGACCGTGGAGATCGTCGTGTGGGCGGTCGAGACGCCGATCGACGGCAGCCGCTCGCAGGCGGCGATCACCGCGTCGAGGTTCATCAGCGGCTCGCCCATGCCCATGAAGACGACATGGTTGACCTCCCCACGCCGCCGGAAGTGGAGCGCCTGGTCGAGGATCTCGGAGGCGGTCAGGTTGCGGCCGAAGGCCATCCGGCCGGTCGCGCAGAAGTTGCAGGTGAGCGGGCAGCCCGACTGGCTCGACAGACAGAGCGAGCGGCGGCCGTCGCGGTAGCTCATCAACACCGCCTCGATCGGCCGGCCGTCGGCGGTCTCGAACAGCGCCTTGCGGGTGCCGTCGACGGACTTCACCTCGCGGACCGCCGTCAGCGTCGAGAGCGGCAGCTCGGACTCGAGCTCGTCGCGCAGCGACTGCGGCAGGTTCGTCATCTCCGCATAGGAGCGGACGCCGCCGGCCAGCCACTCCCAGACCTGGGTGGCGCGGAACGCGGGCTCGCCGCGGGCGGCGAGCAGCTCGTCGAGTCGGTTCAGATCCACACGGGGGAGTCTGGCATCACGCCTCGCGCAGCTCCCACATCTCGATGAATCCGGCATCGGCGAAGCCAAGCCGCTCGTAGACCGGTGCGCCCGCCTTGCTCGCCTGCAGGCTCCCCGTCGTCAGGCCGCGGTCGCGGGCCGAGGTCGAGGAGCTCGGTGATGATCCAGCCGGCCAGGCCCTTTGCCGCGATGCTCGGGAAGGGTCGCGACCGCGGTGACGCCGCGTCGCCGTGATGGTCGAGGACGATGGCGCAGGCGACCGGCTCGCCATCGACGATCGCCATCAGCGAATCGAGCGGCAGATCGGGCTCGTGCTCCATCGCCGCCCCCCACGCCGACGCTTCGATCCCATAGGCGTGGTCGTTGATCGAGCCGATCACGCCGATCTCGCCGGGGGCCAACTCCACGCCCTCGGGAAGCGGTTGCCGGGGCCGGCGCAGGTCGGTCAGGTCGAGGCCCATCGTCCGCGGAGATGCCGTCGAGGACGTGCCCGCGGCCGGCCAGGAGCTCGGCGCTGCGCCGCTCGTAGTCGGGAACCCAGACCGTCCACGCCCGGATTCCGGCATCGGCGTAGACCGCCGCGAGGTCGTCGATCGCCGCCTCGAGGTCTTCGGGCTCAGCGGCGTAGACGGAGTTGAACAGCGAGCGATCGGGAGTCGGCGGGGAGACGGACGCGACCACGCCCTCGCGGCGGATCACCGAGCATGCTTTCGAGCAGGCACCGAACAACTCGATCTCGATGTCGAGTCCGTCGATCGCGCGGCGGTGGATCTGCTCGCTCACCGCGACGACGGTAGCCGCAGCAGGCTCAGGCGTAAAGGGCCGCGGCGCGCCCGGCGGCGGCGCCGTAGGAGCCACCGAAGAGGATCGCGTGGACGAGCAGCGGCTGCAGCTGCCAGAGCGGGACGCGCTCCTCGTGGCCGGCGAGCGAGCGGCGCGACCTCCTCGTAGGCGGCGAGCGTGCGGGAGGAGACCGAGCCGAACAGCCGCAGCATCGCCAGGTCGATCTCGCGGTGGCCGCCGTGGGCGGCCGGATCGATCAGCCAGGGGCGGCCGTCGGGGCCGGCGAGGACGTTGCCGCTCCAGAGGTCGCCGTGGACGCGGGCCGGTTGCTCGGGCGGCCCGGCGAGCTCCGGCAGCCGCGCGACGGCCGCGGCGATCGCCGTGGCGCCCCCGGGATCGAGACGCCGCAGCCGCTCGGCCTCGGCGGCGAGCTCGGCGATCCGCGCCGCGTAGTGCTCCGACCACGGGGCATCCGCCGCGACGGCGCCGGCGGCCAGCTCGACGCCGCCGAAGCGCAGCGGCACGGCGGGCGCTCCCGGCGGCAGCGCCCCGAAGCGCGGCGCCCCGGCGGCGTGGATCCGCGCCAGTCCGGCGCCGAGCCGCTCCTCGCCGCCGGCGTCGATCCGGCCCTCGTCGACCCACTCGAGGACGAGCCCGCGAACGTCGTCCTCGGCGACGACGGCGAGAACCGCGGGGACCGAGCAGGCCACCGCCCGGCTCGGCCAGCCAGGCCAGGCCGGCCGCCTCGAGCTCGTACTCGCCGGCGCCGGCTCCGTCGCGGCTCTTCAGGAACGCGACGGCGCCGTCGGCGAGCTCGAGCTGCCAGGCCTCGTTGATGTCGCCGCCGGGAACGCGGCGGGCCCGCTCGACGGCGACGCCGAGCGCCCGCCCCGCGGCGGCGATCGCCGGGGCGCCGCTCAACCGCCCGAGATCGATCCGCGGATCTCGGCGACGAGCCCGTCGCAGGCGCGATCGACCATGTCGAGCACGTTTTCGAAGCCGTCCTCGCCGCCGAAGTACGGATCGGGCACCTCGAGGTCGCCGGACTCGACGGCGAGCGGGTCGAATTCGCGCAGCAGGCGCAGCTTGCCCTCGGCGGCGGCGTGCGGGGCGAGCGCCCGCATGTCGCTGAGGTTCTCGCGGTCCATGGCGAGGATCAGGTCGAAGTCCTCGAAGTGGAAGGCCTCGAACCGCTGAGCGCGGCTCTCGAGGGCGATACCCCGCGCCGCCGCGGCGGCGGTGGCGCGCCCGTCCGGCGGGTGGCCGACGTGCCAGCCGCCGGTTCCGGCGCTCTCGACGTCGACGTCCTCGGCGAGTCCGGCGGCGCTGAGCTTGTGGCGAAGGACGCCCTCGGCGGTCGGGGAGCGGCAGATGTTGCCGAGGCAGACGAAGAGGATCCGCATGCCTCCCAGACTAGGGGAGCCTCAGCGGAGCAGACGCTCGCGCCCGGCCTTGCTCATCCGCCGGTAGCCGCCCTTGCGGGGGTCCCAGTACCAGGACGTCGGCGGGCTCGTCGGCGCCGGCAGTCCCGTCCCGCTTGAGCGGCCCGGTGATCGGCCGGTACCAGGTGGTGAGCGGGATCCGGTCGACGACGCGGACAACCCAGGGGATGCCGCCGTCGCCGAGGTCGGCGAACGCCCGCTCGACGTCGTGGACGTCGAGATCGAATCCCTCGCGCAGCGTCACCGCCGCGCAGGGGACCTCGGTGCCGTCCTCGCGCCCGACGCCGTAGGCGACGGCGAGGGCGACCGCCTCGACGTCGCCGAGCGCGTCCTGGATCGGTCCCGACCAGACGATGCCGGAGGCGGCCCGGATCAGGGTCGAGAGGTTGTCGACGAGCCAGAAATCACCGTCCCCGTCGATCCGGAAGAGGTCGCCGGTCTCGAGCCAGGCGTCGCCGGGCTCGAAGACGCCGCGCAGGACCCCCTCCCCCATCCCGATCGCGTCGTGGCGGACGCGGGCCAGCAGCATCCCCGGGTCGGTTCGCGCGCACTCGATCGCGAAGCCGTCGTCGCCGAGGATCAGGCCGCGGCCGGCTGGGTCGTAGGCGGCGACCCGGACCTCGGCGCTGCCGGGCAGCGGCCGGCCCTTGCAGCCGGCCTTGCGGCCGGTGACGTTGACGAGCACGGCGTCGCCCTCGGTCGACGCGTAGAACTCGAGCACCCGGGCCGGGGCGAATCGGTCGGTGACCCGCGTCCAGAGGCCCCGCGGCATCCCCGACCCCATGAACAGGCGGACCGGGTGGTGGCGCTCGCCGGGATGCGGCGGCGCGTCGGCGATCTCGTCCATCATCGCCCACGTGTAGGAGACGACCGTGGCCCCGTATCGCCGCACCTCGTCCCAGAAGATCGCCGGCTCGAAGCGCGATCCGACCGCCAGCCGGGCGCCGCCGGCGACGACGCCGCCGACGCTCATCAGCAGCGCCGAGGGGTGGTAGACGGGGCTGGCGCTGTAGACCGTGTCGCTGCGCGAAAGCGAGGCCGAGGAGGCGGTGCCGAACGCCGACAGGGCCCAGCGGCCGTTCGTGATCCGGTTGGCGAGAGTGCGGTCGCCGCTGCCGGTGAAGAGGATGAACGCGAGGTCGCCTGCGCGCCCCGGGTTCGGCTCGTACCAGGCCGGCACATCGACCTCGTCGGGATCGATCCGCTCCATGTCGATCAGCCCGCGCGGCAGCTTGCGGGCCGCGCCGCCGCCGCCGAGCACGTAGACGCGCAGGTTCGTCGTCGCCGCCGCGGCCTCGCCGTTCTGGGGGTCGGCGATGATCCGGCGGGCGCGGCCGAGGTCGGCCTCGCGGGCCGGATCGCCGTCGGGCCGCATCAGCACCGCGACGGCGCCGAGCCGGTTCAGCGCCGCGACCACGGTCAGCGCGCTCGGCCTGGTCTGCATCAGCACGCCGACGTGCTCGCCCTGGCGGACGCCGATCTCGAGCAGGCCGCGGACGACGTTGTCGACGCGTCCCTTGACGGCCGCCTGGGTGTGGGCGCGATCCTCGAACAGCAGGACGACGTCCTCGGGCTCCTCCTCGGCGCGCTCGTCGAGCAGCAGGCCGAACGAGATCCGGGTCCGCGGGTTGACCCGGCCGAGGCGGTTCAGCTGGTCGAGCTGGCCGGCCGTATCGCCAACGATCTCGCGAATCGTCCGGCCGGCGCCGAGCGCCGCGCCGGCCAGAGCCTGGACGGTTCCGATCCCCACTCCGAGCGCGAGCTCGGCGCCGGCGCTGACCCGATCGCGACCGCTGATCCCGTCGTCGCTCGGCTCGACCGCCTCCTCGATCCGCTCGACGCCGGGCGGGCAGCTCGCCCGCGCCGGCGCGCCAGCGCGTCCAGGCGGCGACCGTCGGCCAGGTCTTCTCGACGGCGGCGGAGCCGACGACGAGGCCGAAGTGGCCGGCGTGGAGGTTGTACTCGTAGACGTCGGAGCGCGGCGCCGCCCAGCGGGCGGCCCGCACCGACCGCGCCGGGGCGATTTCGTCGGTCTCGCCGACGAAGGCGAGGATCGGGCTGGTCATGTCGGCGAGCGTCACCAGCCGGTCCTCGATCACGAAGCCGCCGGAGACGAGCCGGTTGTGGACGCCGAACTGACGGATCACGTCGGCCAGCGCCGGCCCCGGCCAGGCGACCCACCCCTCCGCCTCGAGGAAGCGGCGCTGGCGCTCGCGCGGGAGCAGCGCCTCGCGATCGTGGAGCTGGCGGACGAACTCGAGCCGCTGCCGCATCGTCTTCGCCGGATCGAGCAGCCGGAAGCCGGTCCGGCTCATCCAGGCCGGCACGCCGGAGGTCGCGAAGACATGGTCGGCGAGGAAGGCGGCGGCGGCGATCGCCGCGTCCTCGGGGAGCCCGAAGCTGAGCGTCCCGCGGGTGTCGACGGGGCTGCCGAAGACGACGATCGAGTCGATCCCGGCCGAGCGCCGGTAGGCGGCGACCTGGTAGCAGAACATGCCGCCCTGGGAGTAGCCGCCGATGTGGATCCGGTCGCGTCCGGTCTCGCCGCGGATCCGGTCGATCGCCTCGTCGATCGCGATCACGTGGTCGTTGAGGGATCGCTCGAGCCCGCCCTCCTCGTGCTCGGGGGCGCCGAAGTCGACGACCCACGGATCGACCCCGTTGCGGGCGAGGATCTCGACCGCGCTGGTCGACGGGGCGACGTCGTAGATGTCGGCCGCGAGCATCATCGGCGGCACCAGCATCAGCGGCGGGCGATCGGTCGCCTTCGGCCGCCCGGATCGGGCGGGAAGTAGCGGCGCAGGCGGTAGACCGGCCGGGTCGAGACGACGTCGTAGGGCGACGGCTCCTCGTCGGTCTCGAAGCCGCCGAAGCGGGCGACCTCGAGCGCGTTCTGGGCAGCGTCGGCGAGCCGGCCGGCCGGCGCAGTGATCAGATCGCTGAAAATCGACATCGTTTCCCCGAATCCGGTGCGATCGGGCGCGCCGGAGGCCAGCGACTCTACCCAGCGGCTGAGTGCAACCGATCTCGCAGTACCGGCGCTGCCACGTCCCTACGATCGCGGTCGTGCCTCGCCGCATCGCCCTGCTCTTCCTGCTCGCCGCCCTCGCCGCGCTCGCCGCGCCCGCGATCGCCCCGGCCGGCACCTATCCGCCGCGCGGCAAGGACCTCTACGCGGGGGTCTCCGACGGCGGCTCCAAGCAGGACTACTTCGACTTCGCCGGAGCGGTCGGCCGGCACGTCCCGGTGATGCAGGCGTTCGAAACCTGGAACGCCTGGAACCAGGAGGCGATCAAGCGCTGGAAGCGGACCGAGACGCGTGGGATGCTGAGCGTCTCGACCTCGCCCTGCTACGGCTGCGACGGGGTGATCAGCCCGCGGGCGATCCGCAGGGGCAAGGGCGACCGCTACCTGCTGACCGTCAACCGCAAGCTCGCGCAGTGGCGGCGGCCGACCTACATCCGGCTGCTGCCGGAGATGAACGGTCACTGGAACCCGTATGCGGCCTTCAACTCGGACGGCTCACGCCGCGGCCGCTCGCACAAGACGGCACAGTTCCGGAAGGCCTGGAAGCGGGCCGTGATCGTGATCCGCGGCGGGCCCCGGCGCGAGATCAACCGGAGGCTGAAGCGCAACCGGATGCCGCCGCTGACGACCGGCCGGCGCGGCAGCCGGCCGCCGGTCAACATCCCGCAGCCGAAGGTTGCGTTCATGTGGGTCCCGCAGACCAGCGGCTCGCCCGACCGCCGCGGCAACGGCCCCCGCGCCTACTGGCCGGGCGGCAAGTACGTCGACTGGATCGGCGCCGACATCTACGGGAAGTTCCCGAACTTCGGCGGCCTCAGCCGCTTCTACAAGGACTTCAAGGGCAAGCCGTTCGTGCTCGGCGAGTGGGGACCATGGGACGTCGACCGCCCCGCCTTCACCAAGCACCTGTTCCGCTGGATCCGCAAGCACGGCCGCGCGAAGATGGCGGTCTACTACCAGGGCTTCGGCCCCGGCAACCCGTTCGAGCTCGACCACTACCCGTCCAGCCGCCGGGCGCTGCGCCGGGAGCTGAAGGGCAGGCGCTGGGTCAAGCACGCTCCCGACTCACGGCGGCCGGACGGCAACGGCCACAGCCGCGGCGGCCCCGACGGTGTCCCGCCGCCGCCCGAGGTAGGAAAGCTGCTTCGGTAGTCGGGCTGCGAGACTCTTTCGGTGCCGGATCGCCGACAGCACCGAGACGAGGACGGCCAGCCGCTCGTCGAGGAACTGGTCGAGGAACTGGTCGAGGAGCACACGAACTGGATACCGATCATCGCCGCGGTCTTCGCGCTGCTTTCGATCGTCGCCCTCGTCCTGCTCGTCGATCCGCTGCGCAGCGCCGTCACCGATGCGCTCAGCGGCGACACCGACTCGCTGCGCAGCGACCTGCGCGGGTTCGGCGCCGGCGGCGTCCTCGTCGTCCTCGCCCTGGCGATCTCGCACGCGGTCGTCTTCTACCCGGCCGAGGTCCTCGACGCCGCGGTCGGGTTCGTCTACGGCGTCTGGTTCGGGCTGCCGCTGATGCTCGCCGGATGGCTGCTCAACGGCCTGCTCTGCCACCAGATCGGCCGCCACGCGGCGCGCCCGGCGCTCGTCCGGATGTTCGGCGCCGAGCGGTTCGAGGGCTACGAGCGGGCGGTCGAGCGCGGCGGCGTGACGCTGCTGCTCGCCTGCCGGATGGTGCCGATCGTCCCGTTCAGCCTGTTCAGCTACGTCGCCGGATCGGCGCGGGTGCCGCTCGGCACGTTCCTGTGGACGACGGCCGTCGGCTACATACCGCTGACCCTGCTGTTCGTCTACCTCGGCAGCCGGCTCGAGGAGCTGTCGCCGAACGACCCGGCGATCTGGATCGGCGCCGCCGGGCTGATCTTCTTCATCCTCGTCACCCGCCGGGTCCTGCCGATGCTCAACGGCGGCGACCGCAGGCCGGCGGCGGATGCGGCCGAGCCCGCCGAGCCGGCGCCGCCCCCCGTCGTCGACGAGCCCTGAGCGCCGGCCGGCCTACGGCACCGCGGTGCCCTCGGCCGCCACCGCGCCGCCGCCGCGAACCGGCGCCGCTCCACCCTCCTCGCGGGTCAGCTTGTGGGCGAGGTAGACGGGCACGATCGAGATCAGGATCACCAGCACCGCGACGACGTTGACGATCGGCAGCTGGTTCGGCCGCGAGAAGTTGCTGAAGATCCAGATCGGCAGGGTCTGCTCGCCGGCGCCGGCGGTGAAGGTCGTGACGATGATCTCGTCGAAGGAGAGGCCGAACGCGAGCAGGCCGCCGGCGACGAGCGCCGTCTGCATGCTCGGCAGCGTCACCCGCCGAAACGTCATCCACGGGGTGGCGCCGAGGTCGGCGGAGGCCTCCTCGAAGGAGCCGGAGACGCGGCGAAGCCGGGCGACGACGTTGTTGTAGACGACGACGATGCAGAACGTGGCGTGGCCGACGACGATCGTGAACAGGCCGAGGTCGATGCCGAGGATCTGCGTGAACGTCGTGTTCAGGGCGACGCCGGTGACGATCCCGGGCAGCGCGATCGGCAGGATGACGAGGAACGAGATCGTCTCGCGGCCGAAGAATCGGAAGCGGGCGACCGCGAGCGACGCCAGCGAGCCGAGGATCAGCGCCACCGCGGTGGCGACGAGGCCGACCTGGATCGAGGTGAAGAATGCGTCGCGGGCGCCGCTGTTGTCGAGCGCGTCGCCGACCCAGGTCGTCGTCAGGCTCGGCGGCGGCCACTCCAGGGACCGGCTCGAGTTGAACGCGTAGATGAAGATGACGAGCAGCGGGATGTAGATGAACGCGAGCGTCACCCCGCTCGCCGCCCGCAGCAGCAGCTCGGCGCGCCGCGACAGCCTCACGATCTCTCCCCTTCGCCGCTCATACGTGCTCGAAGGCGCCGAGCCGGCGGGCGATCAGCAGGTAGACGATCATGATCGCGATCGGCACCGTCGCGAACGCCGCCGCCAGCGGCAGGTTGTTGGTGATGTTCGAATAGACGACGTTGCCGATGAACTGCGTCGAGCTGACCAGCGACGGCGTGATGAAGTCGCCGAGGGTCAGCGAGAAGGTGAAGATCGAGCCGGCGACGATCGCCGGGAAGACGAGCGGCCAGATGACGCTGCGGAAGGTGCGCCACGGCTTCGCGCCGAGATCGTCGGAGGCGGCGAGGACCGAGTTCGGGATCCGCTCCAGGCCCGCGTAGACGGGGATGATCATGTACGGCAGCCAGATGTAGCTCATGACGAGCCAGACGGCGACGTTGCCGTAGCCGGGGCCGGAGAGGCCGAGCGGGTCGAGGACCCAGTTGAAGATGCCGTCCTCGCTGAGGATCGTCCGCCAGGCGTAGACCTTGACCAGGTACGAGGACCAGAGCGGGACGAGCACGGCGACGACCAGCAACCCCTTCGAGCGCGGCCGCGCGACCTTCGCCATGAAGAACGCCAGCGGCAGTGCCAGCAGCGCGTCGGTGACCGTGACCAGGGCCGCGATCAGGATCGTCCGGGCGGTGATCGTCCGGTAGACCGGCTCGCTGATCAGCGTGTCGAAGTTGTCCAGCGTGAACGTCTGCTGAACCTCGCCGCTGAGCTCGCCGAGCGACCAGAAGCTGGCCGCGAGCAGAACCGCCAGCGACCCCAGGTAGCCGACTACCAGCCAGCCGACCGGGCCGGCCAGCAGGGCGCCGACCTGAAGGCGCGGACGGCCGTGGAAGAGGTCGGCGAGCCTGTGGCCCACCGACCTCCTCGGCGCCGGAGCTCCGAGCCCCCCTGCCTCCACGGTCGTCTCGCGCCTCGCGGTCGTCGTTGCTAGCCCTTGATCTCCGTCCAGGCCTGGTTCCAGTCGTCGTATGTCTTGCAGACATCGCCGCGGTCATCGCCGCAGTCGGCGACCGGAGTCGTCCAGTAGTAGAGATCGTCCAGGTACTGCTTGCCGTCCGCGTCGTAGATCTTGCAGTGATTCGGATCGGCGGTGAACTGGCAGGCCTTCTCGTTGGCCGGTGCCTCGCCGAACCACTCCGCCACGGCGGCGTTCGTCTTCGGGTCGATGATGTGGTTCATCCACATGTACATGCAGTTCGGATGCTTGGCATCAGAGCTGATCATCCACGTGTCCGACCAACCGGTCGATCCCTCGCTCGGCAGCACCGCATCGACGGGTTGATTGTCGGCCTGCAGCAGCTGGTTGATCACCTGCCAGGTCGTGCCGACGGTGCTGTCGCCGTTCGTGAACGCCTGGATCTCCTTGGTGTAGTCGGACCAGTACTCACCGATGTAGTCGTTCTGCGTCTTCAGCAGGTCGACGGCCGCGTTGAACTGGGCATCGTCGAGCTCGTAGGGGTTGGTGATCCCCAGGTCGGGCTGCGTCTTCATCAGATACAGCGCCGCGTCGGCGATGTAGATCGGGCTGTCGTAGGCCGTGATCTTGCCCTTCTGCTTCTCCATCTGGGCGGGATCGAAGACCGCACCCCATGAATCCGGAGCCGGCTTCACGTCGTCGGTGTTGTACATCAGCAGGTTCGCCCCGCGACCATGCGGAATCCCGTACATCTGCCCGTCGACGCTGTTGTAGGGCTGGTCCTTCAGACCCGGGAAGACGTCCGCGTAGTTGGGAACCAGGTCGGTGTTGACCGGGGCGACGTCGCCGCCGTCGATCAGCCGCAGCGTCGCATCGCCGGACGCCGAGACGCCGTCGTACTCGCCGGTCCGCATCAGCTGCACCATCTCGTCCGAGGTGTTGCCGATCTTGACGTTGACCTGACAGCCGGTCTGCTTCTCGAAGTCGCTGACCCAGTCGACCTTGGAATCGGTCGAGCCGTCCTCGCAGTAACCGGCCCAGCAGATCAGGTTGACCTCACCTTCGCCATTTCCGACCTCGGTCAGCATCGCCTCATCGCTGCTCGAGCTGTCGCTCGAGTCACTGCTTCCGCAACCGATCGCGAAAGCGGCAATGAAGACGCTCAGGCCTGCCACGGCGAGCCAGGCCCACCGTGCAGAGCGCGCATCGCTACTCATTCTTCCTCCTCTGTTGATTGACCTACCCCTTGCTCGGCGACCGCGACCGTGTGCTCACGGCGCCAACCAACCCTGACCCGCTGCCCCCTCAGGCCTTCGTCTTCGTGTGAACTCTGCTCGAGGTTCTGGCGGGCGACCTGAAGCCGGTCGCCGCCGTCGAGCTCGACGTGGAAGCGGGTCACCATCCCCGCGTAGGAGACGTCGGCGATCGTGCCTGCGGCGACGACGAGGTCGTCCGCCGGCTCGTCGCCGACGAGCAGCCGGACCTTCTCGGGACGGACCGTGAAGCTGGCGCCGTCGCGGTGGATCAGGTTCGAGACGCCGACGAATCCGGCGACGAACGCGTTCGCCGGCCGCTCGTAGACGCCTTCGGGCTCGCCGATCTGCTCGACCCGCCCCTCGTTGAACACGGCGATCCGGTCCGACATCGTCAGCGCCTCCTCCTGGTCGTGGGTGACGTAGACGAAGGTGATGCCGACCTCGCGCTGGATCTGCTTGAGCTCGACCTGGAGCTGCTCGCGGAGCTTCAGGTCGAGGGCGCCGAGCGGCTCGTCGAGGAGGAGGACGCGGGGGCGGTTGACGATCGCCCGGGCGAGGGCGACGCGCTGGCGCTGCCCACCCGAGAGCTCGGTGGGCTTGCGGTCGTCGTAGCCGGTCAGGCGGACCATCTCGAGCGCCGCAGCGCGCCGCTTGCGGCGCTCGTCCTTGCCGACCTTGGCGACCCGGAGCCCGTACTCGACGTTGTCGCCGACGCTCATGTGCGGGAACAGCGCGTAGTCCTGAAAGACGGTGTTGACGTCGCGGTCGTAGGCAGCGAGCTCGGTCACGTCGGCAGCGCCGAGCTCGATCCGCCCCTCGTCGGGCAGCTCGAAGCCGGCGACCATCCGCAGCATCGTCGTCTTCCCGGACCCGGACGGCCCGAGCATCGTGAAGAACTCGCCCCGGCGGATCTCGAGATCGACCCGGTCGACCGCAACGACGTCTCCGTAGGTCTTCCGGACCCCCGAAAGGCGGACGTCGGGAGTCGATTCGGAATCGATGCTGGTGCTGGTTTTCGAGGCTGCCTTTGCCAATTGGTACAAAGGATCGACGGGACCTGCTCGACGCTATCCCAAACTGATGCCTGTGTGGATTACGGCTCCGGCCAACATTGGCGCCCGCCGTTGGACGCCGTGTACAGCGGACCTCAGCCGGTCAGGCGCCAGGCGACCGGATCGGTGCCCGCGACCGGCTCGGCCTCGCCGAGGGCACGCAGGTGGTCGAGATAGGCGAGCGCCAGCTGCAGCCCCCAGGCGGCGGCCGCCGGGCTGACCTCGCCGGGGCCGAGCAGGTCGGGGACGGTGTCGAACGCCGGCCGCTCCCCCTCTGCGAGGGCGCCGCGGACCCGGCCGAGCTGCTCGGCGACGAGCTCGCGGTTGGCCTCGATCTTGGCGCCGACGTCGCGGAAGGTCCGACCGTGGCCCGGCAGGCAGAGCCGCACGTCGAGCTCGTCGACGACGTCGAGCGAGGCGAGGAACTCGCCGACCGGATCGGGGGTATGTCCCTGGTCGAAGAACAGCGAGATCCTGCCGAGCAGGTGGTCGCCGGAGATCAGCAGGCCGCTCTCGGGCTCGTGGAGGACGACGTGCGAGGGCGCGTGGCCGGGGGTCTCGTAGGTGCGGAAGAAGCCGAGGTCGGTGGCGACCTCGACACCGTCGATGAGGTCGCGGTCGGGGGCGACGACGCGGTCGATCAGCGGGTCCTCGCCCTTGCGCTCCTCGTAGCGGGCCAGCGCCGCCTTCGGGACGCCGCTCTGCCTCGCCACCTCGATGCGGCGCTCGAGGGCGCGGTCGGGATCCTCGGCCATCGCGCGAACGTGCTCCCAGGCCGGGTGCATCCAGAGCTCGCAGCCGGCCGCGTCGACGATCGGCCCGGCGCATCCGTAGTGATCGGTGTGAGAGTGAGTGCAGACGAGCAGGCGGATGTCGCGCAGCTTCAGCTTCGCCTGTCCGAGCGCCAGCTCGAGCTGGTGGAGCCCGTCATCGCCGCCGACGCCGGTGTCGAACAGGACGATCCCGTCGCCCCGCGAGATCGCCCACGAGTTGACGTGCGGCACCCCCGGCCATGGGCACGGCAGCCGCAGCCGCCAGACGCCCGGGAGGACCTTCTCGCTGCGGGCAACCTCGTTGCGGCGGTCGGCGCTCATCAGCGCGAGCCTATCCCGCCGCTGCTGCCGGAGCCGGCCCGGCTCCGGTTAGGATCCGCGCCATGAGCATTCCCACCGTCGAGAGCCACACCCGGATCAGCCGCTACGGCATCGTCAACGCCTTCCTCGTCCAGGAGGAGGACGGGCTGACGCTGATCGACACCGCGCTCAAGGGCAGCGCCAAGAAGATCCTCGCCGCCGCCGCCGACCTCGGTGCGCCGATCGTCAGGATCGCGCTCACCCACGCCCACGGCGACCACATCGGCTCGCTCGACGCGCTTGCCGCCGAGCTCCCCGACGTCGAGGTGCTGATCACCGCCCGCGACGCCATCCTGCTCGCCGGCGACACGAGCCTGCAGGAGGGCGAGACCGGCAAGCTCCGGGGCAGCTACCCGGGCGCGAAGACGAAGCCGACCGGCACGATTGCGGGCGGCGACCGGATCGGATCGCTCGAGGTGATCGCGACGCCGGGCCACACCCCCGGGCACGTCTCCTTCCTCGACAGCCGCGACCGGACCCTCTATTGCGGCGACGTCTTCTCGACCCTGTTCGGCGTCTACACCACCGCCCGCGCCAACCCGCTCTTCCCGCTGGTGACGATGGCGACCTGGAACAAGGAGCTGGAGCTGGAGAGCGCGATCGAGCTGCGCACCCACGAGCCGTCGGCCCTCGCCCCCGGCCACGGCCCGGTCAACATCGACGCCCTCGAGCAGATGGACGACGCGATCGCCAAAGCGGCCGAGATCGCCGCCAAGTAGATGATTCCGGCGGAATGCTCCGCTGCGCGTCCGCTTCCGCCGGTCGGCGCGGTGAACGGGGCGGGATGACATGTGTGTTGGGCCCAAGCGGGGGGCTCCGCTGCGCGTCCGCTACCGCCGGTCGGCGCGGTGAACGGGGCGGGATGACATCTGTGTTGGGCCCAACCGGGGGGCTCCGCTGCGCGTCGCCCGGCGCTTGGGCGATTACGGGCTGATTCGGCGCGTTATCGCCCAATCGCGGCCCGTGGCTCGCGGCCCGCAGCCGCCGGGGCCGGTGTCTAGGTCGTCGAGGTGGCCGGGCGGGCGTGGACCTGGTTGCGCCGGTGGCTGGCCTTCGCGGCGGCGAAGCCGACGAGCTGCTTGCCCGACGGGTCCCAGAGCTTGAGCCGGGAGCTGCGCAGGGCCTTGCGGACGGTCAGGACCGGGACCTGCTCGAAGACCTCCATCCCGTCGTGGGCCCGCTGCAGGCTGTAGTTCGGCACCCGGGCGCTGAGGTGGTGGACGTGGTGGAGGCCGATGTTGCCGGTGAAGAACTGCAGCGGCTGCGGGAGCTTCAGGTAGCTGCTGCCCTGCAGCGCCGCCTCCGAGTAGTCCCAGCTCTCGGTGTCCTCCCAGTAGACGTCCTCGTACTGGTGCTGGACGAAGAACAGCCAGACCCCGGCGGTCCCGGCGAGGACGACGAGCGGCGTCTCGATCAGCAGCACCGCCTGCCAGCCGAAGGCGGCGACCGCGAGGCCGATCATGACGACGACGGCGAGGTTGGTGAGCAGGATGCTGTTGCGGAGCTTGCCCGGCTTCGACCCGGCCCAGATCCGCGGGCCGATCAGCAGCGACCAGACCGGCCCGACGCCGAACATGACCAGCGGGTGGCGGAACAGTCGGTAGCCGAGCCGGGCCTGCCACGGCTTCGCGTAGTACTCGTCGACCGTCCAGGTCATCACGTCGCCGGTGCCGCGGCGATCGAGGTCGCCGGCCGAGCCGTGGTGAATCGCGTGGTGGTGGCGCCAGTTCGTGAAGCACTGGAAGGTGAGCAGGCCGAAGATCCGCCCGCCCCAGAGGTTCGCGCGGCGACTGTGGAAGAACGAGCCGTGGGTGCAGTCATGGAAGAGGATGAAGGTTCGGAGCAGAAAGCCCGCGGCCGGGATCGAGATCAGCAGCACGAGCCAGTAGGAGACGTCGAGCGCCGCGTACATCACCGCCCAGAGGATCAGGAACGGCACAACCGAGGTGAGGATGTCGAGCAGCGAGCGCGACGATACGGGCTGCGCGTAGGGCGCCATCGCCTCTCGCCAGTACGGGTCGTTGGAGGGTTCACTCATCGCGGTCCGTTCCTCGTGTTCGGGGCCGTCTTCGGCGCCGCGCACATCACCGCGACAAGCGCAAGCGTATTCGGTATCGGCGACGAAAGCGAGCCGCACCGAGGCGCCCGCCCCGATGGCGAAGCGTCGCGGCGGGAGTTTGTACGCACGGACAAAGGGGTGCGGCCGGCCGCACCCTAGGGTTGCAGCCTGAACTTTGCGACGATGCACGGACGGCTCGCCCCTGCCGGGTCGAGCCGCGCAGCCACGAGAAGGAGCAACCCACAGCCATGACCACCACCAGGGCCCGCAAGCACAATCTGACCGCCGCCAGTTGGAGCGCGAACGGAGGGTCGATCGAGACCGGCGACCTCCGCGACGCCGCCAACCACCCGTTCGGCGCGAACGTCTTCTCCCCCGCCGTCCAGAAGGACCGGCTCTCCGCTGAGACCTTCGAGCGGCTCAACGAGACCCTGGCCTCCGGCGCCGCCCTCGATCCCTCGCTCGCCAACGAGGTCGCCGAGGCGATGAAGGAGTGGGCCCTCGAGCACGGCGCCACCCACTACACCCACATGTTCCAGCCGCTCACCGGGCTCACCGCCGAGAAGCACGACTCGTTCTTCGAGCCGAGCGGCGACTCCGAAGCCGTCGCCGGCTTCTCCGGCACCGAGCTGATCCAGGGCGAGCCGGACGCGTCGTCGTTTCCGACAGGTGGGATCCGCGCGACCTTCGAGGCTCGCGGCTACACCGCCTGGGATCCGACCAGCCCGGCATTCCTGCTCGAGAACCCGAACGGCGTCCTGCTCTGCATCCCGACCGCCTTCGCCTCCTGGACCGGCGAGGCGCTCGACGCGAAGATCCCGCTGCTGCGGTCGATGGACACGCTCTCGAACTCGGCGGTGAAGGCGCTGCGGCTGCTCGGCGACGATCAGACCCAGCGCGTCTTCACGACCGTCGGGCCCGAGCAGGAGTACTTCCTGATCGACGAGCAGTACTACTTCGAGCGACCTGACCTGGTCACGACCGGGCGGACGCTGTTCGGGGCCCAGCCGCCGAAGGGACACGAGCTCGACGACCACTACTTCGGCTCGATTCCGGAGCGCGTCCTCGCCTGCATGCTCGAGACCGAGCGGGAGCTGGTCAAGCTCGGCGTGCCGGTCAAGACCCGCCACAACGAGGTCGCCCCAGGCCAGTACGAGGTCGCGCCGATCTTCGAGAACTCGAACGTCGGCTCCGACCACCAGCAGCTGACGATGCAGGTGATGCAGAACGTCGCCCGTCGCTACGGGCTGGTCTGCCTGCTGCACGAGAAGCCGTTCGCCGGCGTCAACGGCTCCGGCAAGCACAACAACTGGTCGATGGGCACCGACACCGGGACGAACCTGATGGACCCGGGCGACACGCCGGCGAGGAACGCGAGCTTCCTGTTCTTCTGCACGGCGGTGATCCAGGCCGTCAACAAGCACCAGGGCCTGCTGCGGGCCTCGGTCGCCAACATCGGCCAGGACCACCGCCTCGGCGCGAACGAGGCCCCGCCGGCGATCATCTCGATCTTCCTCGGCGCCGAGCTCGACAAGGCCTTCGACTCGATCGTCTCGGGCGAGGGCGACGGCGTCACCGAGGACGCGATCCTCGGTCTCGGCACCCCGGTGCTGCCACCGCTGCCGCTGCACGGCGGCGATCGCAACCGGACCTCGCCGTTTGCCTTCACCGGCAACAAGTTCGAGTTCCGGGCGCTCGGGTCGAGCATGTCGCTCGCCTTCCCGAACACGGTCCTGAACACGATCGCCGCCGAGGCGATCGACGACCTCGCCGGCAAGCTGGAGGCGAAGATCGCGGCCGGCGAGGAGCCCGGCGCCGCCGTATCCGCGGTCGTCAAGGAGAGCTACTCGGCCAACAAGGAGATCTGCTTCGGCGGCGACAACTACTCCGAGGAGTGGCACGCCGAGGCCGAGCAGCGCGGGCTCAAGAATCTGCGGACTACGCCCGACGCGCTCCCCGAGGTGATCGCCCCGGACACGGTCGCGGCCTTCGAGAAGTACAACGTGCTCTCGAAGCGTGAGCTCGAGGCCCGGTTCGAGGTCTGGATCGAGCAGTACTCGGTGCGCGCCAATATCGAGGCGGAGACGGCCCGGTCGATCGCGAAGACGATGCTGCTGCCGGCGGCGGTCCGCTACGCGGCCGAGGTCGATGCGGCCTCGGTCGACGGCATCGCCGCGGAGCTGCGGCCGCTGATCGAGGCCTTCGTCGCCAGAATCGGCGAGCTCGAGCAGGCGAACGTCTACCCGGACGGCATCGAGGGGCTGGAGCTCGCCGAGTACGCGCGCGACAAGCAGCTGGCGAAGATGCACGAGGTCCGCGAGGTGGCCGACGCCCTCGAGCTGATCGTCGCCGACGATCTCTGGCCGCTGCCGAAGTACTCGGAGATCCTCTTCATCAAGTAGGTACCTCCGGCGGGATGCCCCGCTTCGCGTCCGCTCCCGCCGGGCGGCGCGGTGAACCGAACGGGATGACATCTGTGCCCGCCCCAGCCGCGGGCGGGCACACCGCTCAACGCCGAGGTCGAGCAAAAGCGCAACTATTGCCCGTTTCCTCGACCTCGGCGGAGGTCCAATAGGATCGCGCCGATGTCCGATCAGCCCGAAGCCGAGCAGCTCAACCCGGCGGCGTTCGAGGAGTTCCTGGCGCGATCGCGGTCGGGGGACGACGGACCGATCGTGATGTTGAACCTGATCGCGGTGAGGCCGGACGGCGGCCTCGAGAAGTACATGGAGTACGGCGAGGCGGTGGCGCCGATCCTCGCCGGCGTCGGCGGCAAACCGGCGTTCATGGGCAGGGGCAGCAGCTCGCTGATCGGCGGCGAGCGGGTCTGGGACCTCGTCCTGCTCGTCGAGTACCCGAGCCGTGCGGCGTTCCTGGAGATGATCGGCTCGCCCGAGTACCAGGCGATCGCCCACCTGCGCTCCGAGGCGCTGGTCGCCTCGGAGTTGCATCCCCTCGACGTCGGGGGCTGAGCCTCAGCCGGCGACGGCGACCGGCTGCTCGGCGGCATCGGCGCGATCGCGCCCCGCCTCGAGCTCACCGGCGAGGTCGCGCATGTAGTCGTCGTAGTCGACCTGGATCGTGTGCCGCTTCGACGCCACGTAGCGCTTCTTCATCTTCCTGCGCTTGGCGGCTATGTCGGCCTCCATCTGCGACCGCGCCGGCAGCCGGAAGCGGCCGCGCAGCGCCTCGCCGATCAGGATCGACTGCCGCTCGGCGATCGGCATGATCGCCCCGAGCGGCTGGACGAGGCCGAGGAAGAACAGGTTCTCGTGCTCGGGGTGGAACATGAACTTGTAGAGCGGCAGCTCGTTGTCCCTGGCGGCGACGAAGTCCTCGTCGAAGAACGGGAACGTGATCTTGTAGCCGGTGCAGTAGACGACGAGGTCGGCGTGGACCTCGCTGCCGTCGGTGAAGCGGACGACGTCGCCGTCGAGCGCGGCGATGTTCGGCTTCGGCGTGATCGCTCCGTGGGCGAGACGGTCGAGGATCCGCCCGCTGACGGTCGGGTGTGCGTGCGCGAACTTGTGGTCCGGCTCGGGCAGCCCGTAATTCTCCATCCGGCCGACGTTGAACTTGAGCAGCTGGGCCATCAGCGGGAAGCGGACCCAGCTCGGGATCCACTCGGCGCCGCCGATCTGGTCGACCGGCTTGCCGAACAGGTACTTGGGGATGATGTAGGCGCCGCGGCGGGCCGCCAGGTACGTGTTGCGGGCGTGGTAGGAGGCGTCGACGGCGATGTCCATCGCCGAGTTGCCCATGCCGAGCACGACGACGTCCTTGTCGGCGATCTGGGTCTCCTCCTCGTAGAAGTGCGAGTGCATCTGCTCGCCCGTGAAGCTGTCGCTGCCGGGGAACGGCGGCTCCGGCCAGCGCGGGTCCCAGTGGTGGCCGTTGGCGACGATCACCGCGTCGTAGACCTCGGTCTCGCCCTCGGTGGTACGGATCTCATAGCCACCGTCGCCGAGCTGGGAGACGTGGTCGACGCCGACCCCGAAGCGAATCCGGTCGCGGAATCCGAAGTGGTCTACGTAGTCGTCGAAGTAGCGGGCGATGTGATCGTGGCGGGGGAAGTCCGGATACGACTTCGGCATCGGGAAGTCGGAGAACTCCATGCGCTCGCGCGACGTGTTGATGTGCAGCGAGCGATACGACGAGGAGATTCCGTTGACGTTCTGGAAGACCCAGTTGCCGCCGACCCGGTCGCCGAGCTCGTAGCAGTCGAACGGCAGCCCGCGCTCGTGCAGCGCCTTGGCGGCGGCGATGCCGCTCGAGCCGGCGCCGATCAGGCAGGTTCTGGGTGCTTCGCTGGAGCTCATCGGGTCTGTCGTGAATTGCAGGTTACCCCCCGGAGGTCTGTCACGATGACGGCGTGAGAAGCAACCCCCTCGCCGCCGCGAGCGGCACCGTCCTGGCCGTCGCAACCCTCCTGCTCGCCGCCGCGGCGCCCGCCTCGGCGGCGTTCGAGCCCGGCTCGAAGTCGCTCGGCGACCCGATCTTTCCGCAGATCGGCAACGGCGGCTACGACGCCCGCCACTACGAGATCGACCTCGACTACGACCCGGTCGCGAACAGCTTCGCACCCGGCACGAAGACGACGATCATCGCGAAGGCGACGCAGGGACTCTCTCGCTTCAGCCTCGACTTTCAGCGCGATCTGCGGATCGACTCCGTCGCGGTCGACGGCGTCGCCGCCGCCAAGGTCGGTCGCGCCGACGCGAAGCCCCGGCTCAGCTCGAACCCCGAGGTGACGCAGCCCGCGAAGCTGACGATCACCCCGGCGACCGGCATCCGCCGGGGCCGGCGGTTCACCGTCGAGGTCGCCTACCACGGCGTGCCGGCGGCGATCGTCGACGCCGACACCTCGCTGGAGGGCTGGGTCCAGGCGTGCTCGTCGCCGGGCAATTGCGACGGATCCTTCACCGTCAACGAGCCGATCGGGGCGCAGAGCTGGTACCCGGCCAACAACCATCCCTCCGACAAGGCCACCTTCACCCTCCACACCACCGCGCCGGCCGCCTATACGGCGATCGGCGGCGGCAGGCAGGCATCGCGCGTCGACAACGGTGACGGCACCGCGACGACGACCTGGGCCGAGGATTCGCCGATGGCGACCTACCTGGCGACCGGGACCGTCGGCCTGTTCGACGTCGACACGGCGACGATGACCGACCACAGCGACGGCGCCTCGATCCCTACCTTCACCGCGATCGACAGCGCCGGGCCCGCGCAGCGCAAGGCCGACGTCGCCGCGACCGCCGCGCGGATCCCGGCGATGGTCAACTTCCTGTCGGCCCGCTTCGGGCCCTACCCGTTCGCGACCGTCGGCCTCGTAGCCGACTGGGTCCCGGACGTCGGCTACACGCTCGAGAACCAGACGAAGCCGCACTTCTCCGGCGACCGCGACGGGCCCGCCGCCGACAGCTCCACGCTCGCCCATGAGCTCGCCCACCAGTGGATGGGCGACAGCATCTCGCCCTCGAACTGGAGCGTGATCTGGTTCAACGAGGGCTGGGCGACGTTCGCCGAGGTGCTGTTCGACAGCAAGGTCGACGGATCCGACCTGACGCCGCCGAAGTTCTTCCGGGCGGTCTACGACGCGAAGCCGAAGCACTGGAAGACCGCCCCGGCGATCCTCGACGGGGACCCGGCGAAGCTGTTCGACGGCTTCGTCGTCTACAACCGGCCGGGGGCGATGCTGCAGGGGCTGCGGATGATCATCGGCGGCAAGCGGTTCTTCGCCTTCGCCCGCCACCTCAACGACCGCCACGGCTACGGCAACGTCAACCGCGGCCAGTTCGTCAGGGAGGCGAAGCGGGCGAGCGGCCTGCACGGCCGCAAGCTCCGGCGGCTCGGCGACTACCTGCGTCAGTGGCTGCTCTGGGAGAAGCGTCCGAACCTCACCCCGGCCGACTTCTAGGCCGGCCGCGGGCTTGACGGTGGCGTTCGCAGCCGACGAGACTGCGGGCCGATGAGAGCGCTCGCGACCATCGCCGCAGCGGCAACCCTCGCCGTCCTCGCCGGCTGCGGCGGCTCCGGCGACGCGACCGGCGAAGCAGATCCGGGCGGCGGCGCGCCCGGCGTTGCCGCCCGGCTCGGCCCCTGCGACCGCCAGCCGCGGATCGACCGGTTCCGCTGCGGCACCGTCACCGTGCCCAAGTACCGCTCGGCACCGGACCGAGGCAGCTTCGAGATCGGCTTCGCGGTTCGCAGGCGCACCGACCTGAAGTCGCCGTCGCAGGGCGCGATCTTCGCCGTCGAGGGCGGCCCCGGGTTCGCGAGCACCGGCTCGGCCGCCACCTACCGGAACCTCTTCGCCGATCTTCTCGACCACCGCGACCTCGTCCTCGTCGACATGCGCGGGACCGGGCTGTCGGGGCCGATCGACTGCCCGAACCTGCAGCGCGGTACCGCCCCCGACTGGATCGGGGTCGGCGAGTGCGGTCGCCGCCTCGGCGGCGACTTCGAGGCCTACAACACCGGCGCCGCAGCCGAGGACCTCGACGCCGTTCGCGCGGGGCTCGGCTACGAGCGACTCGCCCTCTACGGCGACTCCTACGGGACCTACCTCGGCCAGTCCTACGCCTTCCGCCATCCGGACCGGCTCGAGGCGGTCGTCCTCGACGGCGCCTACCCGGTCCGCGGCGAGAGCCCCTGGTACCCGAGCCTGATCCGCAGCGGCAACCGCGACTTCGCGATCGCCTGCCGGCGCTCGCCCTCCTGCCCTGCCGGCGCGAGCAAGCGGCTCGAGCGCCAGGCGGAGGCGATGCGCAACCGCGGCATGAACCCGGGGACGCTGATCGACGCGATCGCCGACAGCGCCTACGGGCCGCCGCAGAGCTACCTCGACGTCGAACGCGCCGGCCGCGCCCTGCTCGACGGCGACGACCAGCCCTGGATCGATCTCAACGGCGACCTCCGCGTCGCCTACGGCAAGCCGCGCCGCTACGACTACGCGACCGAGCTCGTCGTCGGCTGCAACGACTACCCGATGATCTGGGACAAGTCGGCCACCGAGCCGGAGCGGCGGGCGCAGCTCGAGGAGGCGATCCGCGCCCACGATCGCGGCGCGTTCGAGCCGTTCACGCCGCGCGAGGTGGCGATCGGCTCGACGGTCGGCTACCTCGAGTGCCTGACCTGGCCGCAGCCGACCGGGCTCAGCGAGCCGCCGGTCCCCGAGGGCGCCGAGCCGACCGGCGCTCCGGTCCTCGTCGTCAACGGCGAGCTCGACGACCTGACGACGCCGCGCGAGGGGGCCACCGTCGCCGCGGAGTTCCCGGACTCGCAGCGGTTCATCGGCCGCAACGCCGGCCACGTCGACGCCCTCTACCACGTCACCGGCCCCTCGGCGCGGGCGATCCGCAGGTTCCTGCGCCGCGAGCTCGGTTAGCGACGCGACTCAGGCCGGTCGCGGCGCGGCCGGCGTACGGGCGATCGAGAGCGCCGCGGTCAGCAGGATCGCCGACGGCGGGAAGCGGACGTCGCCGGGCTCGTCGGCGGCGAGCTCGTCGGCGCGCGCAAGCAGCGTGTGGATCTGGTCGAGCAGCGGCCGTGCCTCGTCGTCGCCGCAGGCGTCGCAGGCGAGCCGCGCCAGCGAGACCGGCTCGGCCGGCCGGGTGCCGATGACGACCTGCGAGACGGCGCCGACGAGGTGGTCGACGACGCGCTCGAGATGAGGGCTGATCGGCTCCGCCTCGCCGAGTGGCCGATCGTGCTGTTCGAGATCCGCGCCGGCCAGCACCCGTTCGATCTGGCCGCCGGCGATCGAGCGCAGCGCCGCCGGCCCGACGCCGGCCTGGATCGCGAAGCGGAGGTGGGTCACCGCCGAGTTGATCGGCCGCCCATACGGCGAGTCGCTGGCCCAGACGATCTGTCCGGAGGGAACGAGCTTGAACATCGCCATCATGTCGCCGGGGCTCCACCACGCCGTGTCGACGAGCAGGTTCGGGTGCTCCGGCATCTCCTCCCAGATCCAGGCAAGGTCGGAAACGGCGGCGTGGGCGAGGATCAGCCGGGCGTCGGGGTGGCGGCGGGTGAGGACGACCGCGTTCTCGCCGAGCGCCGGAATCCCGCGGCCGGCATGGATCAGGATCGGCAGGCGCCGCTCGTCGGCGAGCGCGAACAGGTCCGCGACGACGGGCTCCTCGAGCGTGAAGCCCTCGGCCCGCGGGTGCAGCTTGATGCCGCGGGCGCCGGCATCGAGGCAGCGGGTCGCCTCGGCGACCGCGTCGGCGCGCGGATCGACCCGGCAGAAGGCGACGAGCCGGTCGGGCGCGGCGGCGGCGGCGGCGAGGACGTGGTCGTTGGCGGCCGGATAGCCGTCCGGCTCGTGCATCGGGAAGGTGACGGCCCGCGCCGCGACCGGGTCGAGCGCGTCGAGCAACTCGTCGGCCTCCTGGCGGTAGCCGTCGGGGTCGTTGCGGCCGAGGTGGGTGTGGGCGTCGTAGAGGGTCGCGTCGCCGAGCAACTCGGCGATCGGCTCCCACCACGGCGCCAGCGCCCGGTCGATCGGCTCGAGGCTGGCGGCGCTAGGCATCGACCGCCCTCGCGATCCGCTCGACGGCGGCGCGAACGAGATCCGGCGAGGTGCCGGCGTTGAGACGGACGTGATCCTCACCGCCGCGGCCGAACGACGGCCCGGAGCCGAGCGCGACCCGGCCGCGCTCGCAGATCGCCGCGGCCGGGTCGGCGCCGAGGCCGTAGGCGCCGAGGTCGATCCAGGCGAGGTAGCCGGCGGCGGGCGCGATCCAGCGGGCGCCCGGCAACTGCTCGCCGAGCAGCTCGCCGAGCAGCTGCCGGTTGTGGTCGATCACGGCGAGGACGTCGTCGAGCCAGTCGTCGCCGTGCCGGTAGGCCGCCTCCGAGGCGATCACGCCGAGGTGGCCGCAGTGGCGAGCCGCGAACGGGAGCTCGGCCGCGGCGCCGCGGGCCGGCTCGGCGGCGGTGACGATCTGCGCGCAGCCGAGGCCGGCGAGGTTGAACGTCTTCGAGGCCGAGACGAGCGCGATGCCGCGCTCCGCCGCCGCCTCGGAGACGGTCAGGAACGGCACGTGCTCGGCGCCGGGGAGGACGAGCGGGGCGTGGATCTCGTCGGCGAGGATCCACGCCTCGTGCTCGGCGGCGAGCGCGGCGAGTGCCTCGAGCTCGGCACGGGTCGCCACCGTCCCGGTCGGGTTGTGGGGGTTGCAGAGCAGCATCGCCCGGGCGCCGCCGGCGAAGGCGGCGGCGACGCCGTCGAGATCGAGCTCGCGACCGCCGGCGAGCGGCACCTCGGCGACCCTGCAGCGAGCGTCGGGGACGAGGCTGAAGAACGGCGGGTAGACCGGTGGCGTGACGACGACGCGATCGCCGGGGTCGAGCAGGGTCCGCAGCAGGTCGGTCAGGCCGGCGACGACGTCGTTGCAGGCGATCACCGCCGCCGGATCGGGGCTCCAGCGCTGGCGCCGGGCGAGGAAGTCGCGCAGCGCGACAGCGAGGCCGGAGCCGTCGGGGTTTGCGTAGCCGGTGTCGTCGCGGTCGACGGCGTCGTGGAGCGCCCGCTTGACCGGACCGGCCAGCGGGAAGTCCATCTCCGCCACCCAGGACGGCAGCACGTCCGCCTCGTAGCGGGTCCACTTGACGCTGCGGCGCTCGCGGAGGCGCTCGATCGGCAGGTCGGTCAGCTCGGTGGCGAGCGGCACGTTCAGGCGGGCACCTTCGCAGCCGTCCGCGGCTGCAGCGAGAACGCCTCGGCGAGCAACTCGTAGGAGCGGTGGCGGTCGGCGCTGTCGTGCACGTTGGTCATCGCCATCAGCTCGTCGGCGCCGCTGCGGGTGAGCAGCTCGTCGACGCGGTCGCGGACGGTCGGCGGCGAGCCGACGAGCATCCGCTCCGCCCGCCCGGGCCGGCGCGGCTGCTGCGGCCCCTCCTCGGCGAGGGCCTCCTCGATCGTCGGCAGCGGCGTCGGCCGGCCGGCGCGAAGCCGCCGGAAGGCGACCCGCGAGGGCGCGGCGATCCGCTCGGCGCTCTCGTCGTCGTCGGCGCAGACGATCGCGTGGGAGACGATCGCGTGAGGCTCCGGGAACTCCGCCGAGGGCTGGAACTCGTTGCGATAGAGCCGTAGTGCGTCGACCGCCATCTCGGGGTTGATCTGAGCGGCGAACGCGAAACCAAGCCCCGCCGTGGCGGCGAGCTGCGCCGAGAAGTCGCTCGAGCCGAGCAGGAAGATCGGCGGCAGCGGCGCCTCGAATGGAGCCGCCCTGACGTGGCTGAAGGCATGGCCCTCCGGCCAGGGCCGCTCGCCGGCGAAGGCGAGCAACTCGGCGAGCTGCTCGGGGAGATCGTTGGCGCTCATCGCCTCGCGGCTGCGCCGCAGCGCGAAGGCGGTCATCTGGTCGGTGCCGGGGGCGCGGCCGATGCCGAGGTCGATCCGATCGGGGAACAGCGCCGAGAGGACCTTGAACTGCTCGGCGACGCGGAGCGGGCTGTGGTTGGGCAGCATCACCCCGCCCGATCCGACGCGGATGCCGCCCGTGGCGGCGGCGACCTGGCCGATCATCAGCTCCGGCGAGGAGCTGGCGACCATCGCGCCGCCGTGGTGTTCGGCCAGCCAATAGCGGTTGAAGCCGAGCCGGTCGGCGTGGCGGGCGAGCTCGATCGTGTCGCGGAGGGCCTGCGATTCGGTCGAGCCGGAGACGACCGGCGAGAGATCGAGGACCGAGAGGGGAGGCATGCCGCCAACTTACCGAGTCGCCGGCGTCCGTCCGCGCGGCGGTCATAGACTGGCCGCCGGCATCGCCAATCGGGGTTCCAGCGAAGGGAGAGTCGATGAGTCACAACGAGGCGACGGTGCGCGACCACGGGGAGGGCTGGGTCACCTTCATCGGGGTCCTGTTCGGCCTGCTCGGCACCTTCAACGCGATCGACGGCGCCGTCGCCCTCGCCGGCGACGCCAAGTTCCGCGAGGAGAACCTGTTCTTCGGCGACCTGACCTTCTGGGGGATCGCCCTGCTCACGCTCGCCGCCCTGCAGATCCTCACCGCGGTGCTGATCCTGCGCCGCAACGCCAACGGCCAGGGACTGGGGGTCATCCTCTGCTGCTTCAACCTCGTCCTGCAGCTCTTCTTCGTCGCCGTCTTCCCGATCTGGTCGCTGCTGATCATTGCCGCCGACGTGATGATCATCTACGGCCTCTGCGTCTACGACCGGCACTTCCAATAGCCCCGCCCCGCCGAGGTCGAGGAAACCGGTGACAGTTGCCCCTTTCCTCCACCTCGGCGGTCTTCTCTGACCCGGGGGCGGCGGGTCAGGTCGACGCCGCGTCGCCGTTCGCGTGGCGGCGGTGCAGGGCCAGCCCGAGGAGCCCGAGCGGCAGCGGCAGCCAGTAGGTGAAGAGCCGGTAGAGGAAGGTCGCGAGCACGGCGTTGCCGGCGCTGACGCCGGCGAGGGCGAGCAGCGCGGTGAGCCCGGTCTCGACGAAGCCGAGGCCGCCCGGCGTGACCGGGATCTGGGCGAGCACCTGAGCCACGCAGAAGGCGAGCAGGACGAGGCCCGGTGCGGGATGAGCGCCGACGGCGGCCAGCGAGGCGAGCAGGATCGCGTAGTCGAACGCCCAGCGGCCGACGGTGGCGAGCAGCGCCTTCGGCCAGTCGTCGCCGAGGGCGGCGAGGATCCGGTCGCGCTCGCGCTTGACCCGCTCGGGAAGGTGATCGGTGTCGGGGGAGTTGCGGCGCAGCCGGTTGCGGCCGCGCTCGATCGCCGCGGTGACCCTGTGGAGGGGGCCGTCGGCGGCGAGCAGCAGCGAGGCGACCACGGTCAGAACCACGAAGACGATCAGGCTGACCACGGCGGCCTCGAGCAGGTCGCCGTCGACGCCCCCACCGAGCAGCGCCGGCAGGGCGAGCACCGGCAGCCCGAGCACGACCGCGAACGTGAGCAGGTTGACGGCGGTGATCCCGGCGACGGCCCGGCCGCGCTCGACCCCGCGCTCGACGAGCATCTTGTACTGCAACGCCGCGCCCATCGCGCCGCCGCCGGGGGCGATCTTGGCGAGCGCGTTGCCGGCGAGCTGCGAGTCGATCACCGCCGACCACGGCGATCGCGGAATCGTCAGCCGCTGGAGGATCCAGGTGCAGGCGAGGGCGGCGAGCTGAAACAGCGCAAGCAGCGGGAACCAGAGCGGCGAGATCCGGTTCAGGTTCTGCCAGGAGCCGAGAACCTCGATCAGGCTCGGGGCGACGAGGTACAGGGAGACGCCGGTGACCAACAGCCAGAACGCCGAGCGGCGGATGCTCGGTCCGCGGGTTGCCGCCTCGGCCTCGCCCCGGGCGATCTCGGTGACCGCGTCGGTGCGAGCGTCGATCGCCCGCTCGATGCGATCGCCGAGCGACTCCTGCGGCGGCTCCCCGGGAGCGCTCAAGCGGCCCGCAGGTGGCGACGGCGGACCGTTCGCGCGGCGATCAGCTGCGCCCACTCGGCGTCGTCGATCCGGTGCGGGCTGGTCGTCGCGACGAACCCCTCGAGCGCCTCGGCGAGGCCGTCGGGGTCCTCGAGGTGCGGGAAGTGGGCCGCCCGGGGCAGGGTGACGAACCGGCAGTCGGGGATCGCCTCGTGGGCGGCGCGACCGTGCTCGAGCGGGATCGTCCGGTCGCGCTCGCCCCAGACGATCAGTGCCGGTACCGGGCCGAGCAGGTAGAGGCGGTCGACGGCGCTGACCCGCTGGCCGCGGACGTCGATCACCGAGCGCAGCGTCTCGACGAACGCCCGCCTGCCGCCGCCGCTCCCGAGCGGCCTGATCGCGCGGATCACGGCCCGCAAGGGGGCGGCTTGCGCGGAGCCTGCGCGTCCGAGCCGATCGGCGAGCGCGGTCAGGCCGCGCAGGGTCCGGCCGGACGTCGCGGCGCGAAGCGCCACCGAGGCGCCGGGCAGGGCGGCGCCGCGAAGCATCGGGCTGACCTCGGGCCCGAGGCCGCCGCTGGAGACCAGCGCGAGGCGCTCGACCCGCTCCGGGAACTGCCAGAAGTACTGCATCGCGACGCCGCCGCCGAGCGAGTGGCCGACGATCGTCGCCGGGCCGACCCCGATCGCGACGAGCAGGTCACGGATCGCCGCCGCGTGGGCGCCGAGCGAGTAGTCGCCACGCGGCGTCGCCGAGTCGCCGTGGCCGATCAGGTCGGGGGCGATCACGGTATGGCGCTCGCCGAGGCGGAGGGCGACGTCGCGCCAGTGCTTGGAGGAGTTGACCATGCCGTGGATCAGGACGATCGGCGGCCCGCTGCCGCAGGCCCGGTAGACGGCGCGATGACCATGCAGGTCGACCTCCCAGGCCTCGAAGTCGCTGTCGGCGCCGGGGCTCATCAGGCGGTCACCCTATGGCGTCGACGCCGAGCGTGGACAGGCCGGCGTCGAAGACGGCGACGGCGGCGCCGATCAGCGCCTCGCGATCGGAATCGGGCCGCTCCAGCGAGGCCAGTATCGCCCCCTCGAGGAACCCGACCCAGCCGCGCAGAACCGCCCGGACGTCGGCGCGATCGGCGTCGAGGCCGGTCGCCGCCGCGATCAGCCCGATCCCGGCCCAGCGCTGCGCCTCGATCCGGTCGAAGACCTCCCGGAACCCGCCGCCGCCCGCCATCAGCGATCGGTAGCCGGCCGGGTGGGCGATGGCGTCGTCGTAGTAGGAGCCGATCGCATGGCGCAGCCGTTCGCGGGGCCCGAGATCCTCGGGGGCACCACGGGCCCGCTCCTGAAAGCCGGTCAGCAGCGGCTCGAGCGAGGCGATGTAGAGGTCCTTCTTCGATCCGAAGTATTGAAAGACGAGCCCGTGGGAGACGCCGGCGCGGTCGGCGACGTCGTCGACGGACACATCGTCGTAATCGCGCGCGAGGAACTCCTCCAGAGCGATCTCGAGCAGCTGCTCGCGACGCCGGCGGGCTCGCTCCGTTGTCAGTGGACGGCGTCCCAGGGTGGCGCCGAGTCTAGTCCCGGGATTGGCGGCCGGTGTGAGATGGTGCCGAGCCGATGGCGGCGATCGAACTCGAGGACGTGGTCAAGACCTTCGGTCCGATCCGCGCGGTCGACGGGCTCGACCTGACCGTTCCCGAGGGCGTCTGCCTCGGTCTGCTCGGACCGAACGGGGCGGGGAAGTCGACGACGATGCGGCTGTTGACCGGCCAGGCGATCGCCGACAGCGGCCGCCTCCGGGCGCTCGGCTTCGAGCTGCCCCGGCAGTCGAAGGACGCGCGGGCGCAGATGGGCGTCGTACCGCAGCTCGACAACCTCGACATCGACGTCACCGTCGAGGAGAACCTGAAGGTCTTCGCCCGGCTCTACCGAGTCCGCGACGATCGGCCCCGCCGTCGACCGGGCGCTGGCGCTGGCCCGCCTCGCCGACCGCCGCCACGACGCCGTCGACGAGCTCTCCGGCGGCATGCGGCGGCGGCTGCTGGTGGCGCGCGGGCTCGTCCACCAGCCGAGGCTGATCCTGCTCGACGAGCCGACCGTCGGCTTCGACCCGCAGATCCGCGCCGAGATCTGGACGCTGATCGAGGGCCTGCGGGCGGCGGGGACGACGATCCTGATGTCGACCCACTACATCGAGGAGGCGGAGCGGCTCGCCGACGAGGTCGCTTTGATGGCGAGCGGCCGGGTGATCGCCCGCGGGCGTCCCAGCGACCTGATCGCCGAGCACGCCGGCCGCCGCACCGCCGAGTACTACGCGCCGCCGGAGCGCCGGGCCGAGGTCCGCGCCGCGGCCGTCGCGGCCGGCCTGCCGGTCCGCTCGGCCGGCCCCGCTGTGGTCATCGTCGGCTGCGAGCGGGCGCCGGCGGGGATCGTCCCCGACGACGCGATCACCCGGCCGAGCTCGCTCGAGGACGTGTTCGTGGAGCTGACCGGGGAGGAGCTCGAATGAGGCTGATCGAGCCGGCGGCGGTGCTCGGGGTGATGAGCCGCGAGGTCGCCAACTTCCGGACCTTCTGGCGCAGCACCACCTTCTCGAGCCTGATGGAGCCGATGATCTACCTGCTCGCGTTCGGCCTCGGTCTCGGCACGACCCTGGTCAGCCAGGTCGACGGCGTCGACTACGTCGAGTTCGTCGGCACCGGCATGGTCGCCACCGCGGTCGTCTTCTCGAGCGCGCTGCCGGCGATGTTCGGCACGTTCGTCAAGCACCGCTTCCAGCGCACCTACGACGCGATCCTCGCCGCCCCGGTCGACGTCGAGGAGCTGGTCAGCGGCGAGATGCTCTGGATCGGCCTCCGCAGCGGCGTCTTCGGCACCTTCCCGCTGCTCGTCACGATCGGCTTCGGGCTCGATCCGACGCCGGGGATGCTGCTCGTGCCGCTGTTCTGCCTGGTCACGGCGCTCGCCTTCGCCGGGTTCGGGATCGCCGTCGCGGGCAGCGTCGCCAAGATCGACCAGTTCAACTACGTGACGACGCTGGTGATCACGCCGATGTTCCTGCTCGCCGGCACCTTCTTCCCGATCGACGGCCTGCCGCAGTGGGCCCAGATCGCCTCCCAGTTCAACCCCCTGCACCAGCTCGTCGTCCTCGTCCGCGGCGCCGCCTTCGGCTTCGAGGCGGTCGACGCGCTCCGCCTCGTCGCCCTCGCCGTCCTCGCGGCGGCGATGTGGAAGCTCGCGATCGACCGGCTCAAGAAGCGCCTGATCGACTAGCGGCTCGCGCAGCTCACGCAGAGGGCGCTCTCGGGGACGCTGCGCAGGCGGCCGGCCGGAATCTCGGCGCCGCAGCCGTCGCAGATCCCGTACGAGCCCTCCTCGAGCTTCGCGATCGCCCGTTCGAGGCGGCCCTCGATCGCCTCCAGGCTGTCGGCCACGCCGACGTCGTTGAAGCGCCCGATCGCCTCGGTCGTCCCGTCGCCGATCCGCTTCCCGAAGCCGATCCCGGAGCCGCGCTCGGGCGGCTTCTTGAGCGCCGCGAGTCGCTCGCGGACCTCCTCGAGCCGCTCCCGCAACGCCGCCTCGGTCGCTTCGAGGTCGAGCGGATCTGCTTCCGGTTCCGTGGGCACGATGGTTCATCCTCCCCGAGATCCGCTTCCGACGCACCCGCCCCAGCCCCAGCCCCGCCCCGCGACGACGGCCGCCGACCCGCCCCGCCCGCTACTACGCCGTCGCCGGAATCGACCTCCGGACCGAGCTCGAGCGCCTCTGCCGCCTCGAGGCCCTGGGCGGCCGCGGCGGTCGGCTGGCGGCGCTGCCTCCGGAGCTGACCGTGCGCCGGGCGGCGCGGCGGCCCCGCAACCGGCTCGGCTTCGCGGTCCCGGCCGAGCACCGGATCTCGGTCACCGCCTATCCCGGGATCCGCCGCGGCGACGTGCTCGAGACGCTGCTCCACGAGCTCGTCCACATCGCCGTCGGCCCGGCGTCGGAGGCGCGGCGCTGGCACGGCCGCGAGTTCACCGCGGCGCTGCGCGCAGCGATGGCGGAGGGATACGGAATCGCCGCGGTGCGAGCGCCGAGCAGCTACCACGGCGCCTACGCGGCGGCGCTGGAGGCGCTCGGCGGCGACGGCTCCGGGGAGCAGCCGCAGCTTCCCCTGGCGCTGCCGAGCTGAGGCCCGGTCGCGATAGGTTGGCGCGATGGCCGCGCCGCTGCTCGTCGTCGATGCCCCGTCGATCCTCTACCGGGCGTTCTTCGCGCTCCCGAAGACGATCAAGGGAGCCGACGGCGAGCCGGTCAATGCGCTGCTCGGGACCGCGAACCTGGTCCTCCGGGAGGTCGCCGAGCACGAGCCGCGGGCGGTCGTCCTCTGCTTCGGAGCCGAGGCGGCCGATTATCGCGTCGAGCTCTACGCCGGCTACCACGCCGACCGGCCCGAGATGCCGGAGCTGCTCGAGCCGCAGTGGGCGGCGAGCCGCGACTTCTTCACGTCGTTCGGCTGGCAGGTCGCCGAGCACGAGACGCTCGAGGCCGACGACCTGCTCGGCTCCTTCGCCGCGGCCGAGACCGGCGGCCGGCGGGCGGACGCTGATCATGACCGGCGACCGCGACATGTTCCAGTGCGCCGAGCGAGGACGTCACCGTCCTCTATGCCAGCACCGGCGTCCGCGGCACCGAGCCGATCGGACCCGCCGAGGTCCGGTCGCGCTACGGCATCGATCCCGGGCAGGTCCCCGATTTCATCGCCCTGCGCGGCGACCCCTCCGACGGCATCCCCGGCGCCAAGGGGATCGGTGAGAAGACCGCCGCCGACCTGCTGCGCCGCTACGGCTCGCTCGACGGCGTCCTCGAGCACGCGCTCGAGCAGAGCACCCCGCGGATCCGCGGCGTCCTCCGCGACGATCGCGAGCAGCTGCTCGCCTACCGGGAGATGGCCCGGCTCCAGGACGCCGGGGTCAGCAGGCCACCCGATTCCCCGACCGACTGGCGGGCGGCCGCCGACGCCGCCGCGCGGTTCGGCATGAACCGGCTCGCCGATCGGCTGCGCGAGTCGGCGCCGTGAGCGGCAACGCAACAACCCCGGCCTCGCCCGCCCCCGCCGCGGCCTGCACCGCGGCGGCACCGTCGCATCCGTCCGGGGTCGTCTCAGCCGAGGAACTCGGCCATCGCCTCGTGCGTGACCTCGGGGCGCTCGAGCTGGGGGACGTGGCCGCAGTCGAGCTCGAGGTGGACGGCGTGCGGGAGGGCACGCTCGACGTGGCGCATGAAGGAGACGGGGACGAGAACGTCCTCGCGGCCCCAGACGAAGAGTGAGTCGGGAGAGAGCTTCTTGAGGCGGGTCCAGAAGCCCTGCTCGCCGTAGGGCTCGTCGCGGTAGATGTTGCGGGCGCACTCGTAGAAGGCATAGCGGCCGGCGGGGGTCAGGTAGCTGCGCAGGAACTCGTCGACGCCGGCGGCGGTCCAGCCGCGGTCGCCGCCGGGCACGAGCCGGCGGACGACGGGATCGACGAGCCGGCGCGGGGTCGGTTGCAGGTAGCCGAGCCGCGGCAGCGGCACCTGCAGCAGCCACTTCCACGGCCGTTCGCGCAGCCAGGCGAGCGCCGGGGCGAGGAGCACGAGCCGGTCGACCCGCTCGGCGTCGCAGAGGCCGAGCTCGATGGCGATCCGCCCGCCCATGCTGTTGCCGGCGAAGCTGGCGCGCTCGTAGCCGAAGGCGTCGAGCACGCCGGTGGCGACATCCGCGTACCAGGGGGCATCGAAGGGGGCCGCATGAGGCTTGTCGGAGTCGCCGAAGCCGGGAAGATCGATGGCGATGACCCGGTTGCCCGCGGGTGCCAGCGCGGCGATGGTCGGCAGGAACGAGGCCTTCGTGCCGCCGAGCCCGTGCAGGCAGAACAGCGGCGGGCCCTCCCCCGCCTCGCAGTAGGCGATCTCGTGGTCGGCCGTCTCGATCCGCCCGAAGCGGAGCCGGCCCGGCTCGCCCGACCCGGCGGTCGCCGCCAGCAGCCCGACGCCGAGATGGAGGTCGTCGCGCACCCGCAGCCGGCCGCGCCGGAACGCCTCCATGCCGCCGGAGACGTCCTCGGCGATCGCCGCCCAGGTCCGCTCGTCGGCGGCCAGGCGGGCATCGGCGTCGCCGCTCGCCGGCTCGAGGCGGGCCTCGGGCATCTCGATGACGACGTCGCAGTCATCGCCGTCGCTGACCTCGAGGCGGATCCGCGCCGACCCGCCGGGGACGTCGATGTCGGCCGGATCGAAGCGGGCGATCAGCTCCTCGAGGGCTGCGGCCGCCTCGATCGAAGGCTCGGCGGTGACGGTGCTCATCGACGGCGATTTTACCGATCGCGGCCCCGTCAAACCGGGCCTGGGCGCGATCAGGCGCCGGCAGCGTCCTCGATCCAGCAGTTTGCGACGACCGTCCAGGGCTCGATCCGCGAGCCGCCGACGAGGCCGGCGGCGACGTAGGGGTCGCCGGCGACGAACGACTCGGCCGCCGCCGCCGGATCGGAATCGTCTTCGAAGACGAACAGGGCGCCGGTCGGCGGATCGCCGGTCGCCCCGGCAACGACCAGACCACGGCCGGCCGCGAAGCGCTCGACGTGGGCGAGGTGATCCTCGCGGTATGGCTTGCGCCGTTCGAGGATGTCGTCGACGTAGTCGTAGCTGAGCACCGCGGTCGCCATCGATCCGGAGTCTCCCCGATCGCAGCGATCAGCGCGGCGGCGCGAGGGCGCAGACCCTGACGGTGCCGGTCGTGCGCGCGATCCACGGGTCGGCGAGCTCGTCGTCGGGCAGCAGCACGATCGCCTTGCGCCCTTTCCGCAGCCCTCCGATCGGGACGTCGGCGACGTCGGCGAAGCGCCCGAGCTCCAGCTCCGCGCCCGGTTCGCCGCTGTCGCGGGTCAGCTCGACGACGTTGCCGCCGGGGCTGAGCTCGAAGCTCGTGTAGCCGTCCGCGGCCGGGCGGCGCAACGAGCATCCCTGTGGCCGCAGGCCACCGTCGGCCGGCAGTGGCACGACGGCGGTGCCGAGGCCGCGGATCAGCACGAAGTCGGCGCCGCTGCGGACCTCGTCGGGCTCGCCGCGAAGCTCGTCGATGCTGAGGCCGAGCGGGCCGACGTCGCGCTCGAAGGAGCCGATCGCCGCCACCGGCGAGGGGACGTGCTCCGACGCCGGCGGCCCGAGCTTCCGCACCTGCAGCCGCGGATCGACGTTGTCTCCCTCGATCCCGAGCACCGCGATCTGCGCGCGGACGGCCGTCGCGTCCTCCTCGAAGCCGGGGATCTCGTAGATCAGCAGCGCGAAGTTGCCGGCGAGGCAGATCGCGAAGACGGCGCCGATCGCGCGGATCCCCCGCTGCGACGGGCGGCGGTCGCGAAACACCTCGGCGGCGATCAGGGTCAGCATGATCGCGCCGAAGAACAGGTACCGGGGCGTGGTCGGCTCGCGGCCGACGCCATCGGCGAGCCCGACCCCCGCCCAGAAGGCGACGATCGTGACCAGGTAGGCCCAGGTCCAGGCGCTCGCCCGCCGAGCGGCGATGTGGACGGCAAGCAGCAGCGCCGCCGCCAGGCCGACCAGGTCGAAACCGATCCGCAGCGCCAGCGCCAGCCCGTCTGACTTGCCGCCGAGGTTCGGCGGGATCCCGAAGATCCCCTCGATCGCCGCGCCGAGCGACTTGAGCAGGTAGACGGGGACCCCCGGCAGGTTCGCGGCGGAGGCGATGCTCTGGTCGAATTGCCGCGCCCACAGCCACCAGGCGAACCACAGAGCCAGGGGAACGAGCGCGACCCAGAGCTCGCGCCGCCGGCCGCGGTCGAGCGCGTAGTAGACGGCGACGCCGATCGCGACGATCGTCCCGAACGTATGCGAGAGAATCGAGAGCGAGAGCAGCACCATCGCCAGGACGTCGCCGCGCAGGCTCCTCATCTCGACGGCCGCGAGGGCGCCGAGCCCGAGGGCGATCGACAGCGTGAACGGAATCCCCAGCGGCGAGATGAACATGTCCTGGGCGGAGCCGTAGAACAGCAGCACGATCGCCGGCAGCACCGCCAGCCCGGGGCCGAGCCGGCGGCGGACGAGGACGAACAGCAGCACCGCGTTCGCCTGCAGGCAGAGCACCGCGAGGATCCGGAACGGCAGGTAGCTGGAGCCGAACAGCCGCGGCAGCCCCTCATAGATGACCCGCGTCGTCGCGAGCAGGTGACTGCCGTGCGGGGTCAGCATGTGCGCGGGCGCGAAGTCGTCCCGGAAGGTCAGCCAATCGAGCTCGTCGCTCCAGAACGTCAGCTGCCGGTTGGCATAGAGAATCGTCGCGGCGGAGATCGCCATCGCGATCAGCAGAGCGATGCGGGCGAGCCGCTCGCCGCGCTCGGAATGTCCCGATGGCATCGCGGGAACGCTAGCGTCATGCCCGCATGAATCAGCAACCGGGATGGATCAGCCGCGCCACCGCGCCCGGAGGGGCCGGGCCGCCGTCGCTGCTGGCGACGGTCGGCGGCTGGCTCGGCATCGCCGAGGCGACGCTGCCGTTCATCGCGTTCACGATCGTCTGGGCGGCGACCGGGCGGGACATCCTCGTCGGCGGGATCGTCGCAGTGGCGATCAGCTCGGTGCTCGCCGTGGCCCGGCTGCTGCGTCGCCAAACGACCCAGTTCGCGCTCTCCGGCGTGATCGGCGTCGCCTTCGGCGCCTTCGTGGCGTCGCGGACCGGCAAGGCCGAGGACTTCTTCCTACCCGGCATCCTGATCAACGCCGCGTCGGCCACCGCCTACCTCGTCTCGATCATCGTCCGCCGGCCGCTGCTCGGACTGATCGTCTCGGCGGTGACCGGCGAGGGCCGCGCCTGGTACACCGATCCGGCCCGTCGCAGCGCCTACACGAAGGCGAGCTGGATATGGGTGGCGCTGTTCTGCTTCCGCCTGTCGATCCAGCTGCCTCTCTACCTGTCGGGGCTGGTCGGCCCGCTCGCGGTGGCCCGCGTCGTCACCGGCATTCCGCTGTTCGCGCTTGGGGTCTGGCTGTCCTACCTGCTGCTGCGCACCGCGCTGCCCGAACTGCAGGGACGGACGGAACCGACCGCCCCTTGAGCCCCGGCGTCGATCGGGCGATCAGGCGGCCGTTCCGACCGCTGCCCGCATCCGTTCCCCGAGCAGCGCGGCATCGCCGGCGCCGATCGTCCTGAGCTGACCCTGAAAGGCCAGGTGCCAGTGGGCGGCCGGCCACTTCGCGATGTGGTCGAGCTCACCGAGCAGCGACTCGGCGGGGACGAACTCGGTCTCGTCGAGGACGAGGACGGGCTCTGCCTCGACCCGCCACGGGTAGTCCTCGGGCGCCTTCTTCTTGCCCTGCGGCCAGATCGGCTCGCGGTCCTCGAACATCGGTGACAGCACCCGGGCGATCGCGCCGAAGGCCTGCACCCCGGTCACGTAGAAGACGACCAGGTCGTCGGGCTCGAACTGCTCGGCCTGGCGGACTCGGCGCTCCTTGAGGCCGATCACGTCGAATCCGCGCCCGACGTTGATCCGGAAGTTCTCGACCGAGCCGGTCAGGATCCAGGTCTTGGCGCCGGTTTCGGTCATCGGGGCGATCATATGAGGCGGCGCAAGACCGCGGGTCGGCGGTTGCTCCGCAACTCGCCGCCGTCCCGGTGGTTAAAGCAGGACACTAGGATTGTCGATCCCTACCCAGGCCCGAACTACTGGAGAGCCCGCTTGCACACCTTGCCGAAGACCGCCTCCCTCCCCCGCGCGATCCTGTTCGCCGCGGTCGCCGTGCTCGCCGCCGGGCTCGTCGCTCTCGCCGCGGCGCCGGCCGACGCCGCCGTCAAGCGCGGCCCCAAGGGCAGCGCCTTCTACAAGGGACCGAAGAAGGGAGCGAAGCAGCTGCCGAGCGGTCACGGGAAGCTGATCTGGCAGCGCCCGGCGACGAAGCTGGCACCGATCGCCGGCGCCAAGGTCAACAAGACGATCCTCTACACCTCGAAGAGCCCGGCCGGCAAGAGGGTCGTGGTCTCGGGCTCGGTCAGCGTCCCGAAGGGGAAGCCGCCGAAGGGCGGCTGGCCGGTGGTCAGCTGGGCCCACGGCACGACCGGGACCGCCGACTCCTGCGCCCCGACCCGGATCCGGCCGAACAGCATCGTCGCCCCCTACGTCGCCTACGCCCACCCCCAGTTCGAGGACTGGATCGACGCCGGCTACGCGGTCGTCGCGACCGACTACCAGGGTCTCGGCACGCCCGGGCCGCATCCCTATCTGATCGGCAAGGCCGAGGGCCGCAGCGTCGTCGACATGGTCGCCGCAGCGCGCCAGCTGATCCCCAATCTCGGCAGGAAGTACCTGATCGCCGGCCACTCGCAGGGCGGCCAGTCGTCGCTGTTCGCCGCCGCCCTCGCCGACAGGTGGGCGCCGAAGCTGAAGCTGCGCGGCACCGTCGCCTACGCGCCCGCGTCCCACATCACCGAGCAGGCCAAGCTGCTGCCGGCGCTGACGAACCCGAGCGGACTCTCCGCCCTGGCGGCGCTGATCCTCAAGGGTGCCTCGACCGCCGGCGACCAGGTCAACGCCGGCCGGCTGCTCACGCCCGCGGCCAAGGCGCTCTACCCGCAGACCAATCAGGTCTGCCTGGCACAGCTCTCGCAGCCCGACAGCTACGGCGGCATCGCTCCCGCCGACCTGATCAAGAGCGGCGCCGACACGACCGACCTCTACACGGTCCTCGACGGCATGAACCCGGCGCTGAAGATCGGCCCGCCGGTGCTGATCGCGCAGGGCACCGCCGACACCACGGTCTTCCCGAGCTACACCGACGCCCTCAACGGCGAGCTGGTCGACCGCGGCGACAAGGTCGACTACCGGACCTACCCGGGCGTCAACCACGGAGCGATCGTCGCCGCCGCCGAGGACGACGCGCTCGACTTCTTCGAGCAGCGCCTGCCGAGCAGGTAGGCGTCAGCCGGAGCCGTTGCGGCGCAGGAACCCGCGGATCCGGACCGCGCCCTTCGACTGCGGGTCGTAGAGCGAGTAGACGTGGCCGGCGTTGCGCCAGGCGAACAGCTTCGCGCCGGGGAACTCGGCCGCCGCGGCCCTGCCCTCGGCCGGTGAGGTCACGTTGTCGAGCTCGCCGGCGATGACGAGCACCGGGATATCCGGCGCCGCGGCCGATTCGTCGGCGGGCGGCTCGTAGAGGCGACTGGGACGAGGCGCACCGAGACACTCGCGGTAGGAATAGTCGGCGGTGAGCGCGATCTCGGCCGGCGTGAACGGCGCGAACGCGTCCTCGGGGTAGGCATCGATCGCGGCGCCGAGCTGCTTGCGACGCTGCTCCCAGGAAGCGTCCTTGTCCCAGATCATCGGATAGTCGTTGCAGCTGATCGCCAGCTCCAGGCCGACCGAGTAGCCGCCCGGCTTGCCGAAGCTGACACGCCCCTCGCGGGTCAGCTCCTCATAGCGACTCTCGTCGCCCGCCAGGAACTGCGAGATCGCCTTGTCGATCCGCAGGTAGCCCTGCGGCGGCGCGAAGCCGGCGGCGCTGATCGCGTCGAGGAGCGGACCGATGCCGAGCTTGCGGTCGCGCAGCTCGGCGACGAAGCGGTCGAGCCTCCTGCCCGCGTCGCCCGAGCAGGACCGGGAGCGCTCGCAGGCGATCTCGAGCCCGCGGATCCCGGTCTTCCAGGTGCTCGGATACCACGGGCTCTCGCCGCGGACCGGATAGGCGCTGTCGAGGACCAGGGCCTCGAGCGTGTCGCCGTGCCGGAACGCATAGGACTGAGCGAGGTAGGTGCCATAGGAGTCGCCGTACATCTGCACCCGCTCGTAGCCGAGCGCGGCACGGACGTCGTTGATGTCGTCGGCGGCCGCGGCGGTCCGGTAGGAGTCGAACCGGGGGCCGAGCAGCTCGGCGCAGGCTGCGAGCCCGAAATCGTCGGTCGCCCGGCCGCTCTGCATGTCCGGACAGTCGATCGGCTTCGAGTGGCCGGTGCCGCGCTCGTCGACGAGGACGAGATCGCGATGGCGGAGCAGGCCGCCGAAGGTGTCGACGTAGCCCTGGGCGCTGCCGATCGATCCGTATCCGGGTCCGCCCTCGACCGCGATGATCGCCCCCTGCGACGGCGACTTACGGTCGCTGCGGGGGCGGACCGCGAAGGCGATCGGGATCTCGCCGAGGGACGGGTCGGCCCGCTCGAACGGCAAGTCGAGAGTTCCGCAGCGCAGCCCGCGCGGCGCGTTCTTGCCCGTGCAGGGCTCGAGGTCGGCCGGCGCGATGGGCGCCGCTGCGACCGCCGCCGCGGAGCGGTCGGAGTCGGCGCCTGTGGAGTCGCCGTCGTCGCTGCAGCCGGCGAGGAGGGCGGCGAGCGCGAGCGCGAGCAGCGGCCAGGACAGGCGCGAGGGGCGGCGGGGCGCCCGAAGCTCAACCGGGGGCGAGCGCACCCTCCGCCTCCTCGAGCCGCTCGTAGAGGTCCTGGACCGCCTGCTTCGCCGCCTCGTGACGCTCGCCGGCGCGGCGCGCGCGACCAGGGTTCGACCATGCCGACGGATCGGCGAGCTCGTCCTCGACGGACCGCAGCTCGGCCTCGGCCCGTTCGATCTCGCGCTCGATCGTCGCCACCTTGCGGATCGCGTTCTTCGACGGCCCGGGAGCGCGTCGGCCCTCACGGCCGGCGGCGGCGGTAGCGACGGGGGATCGCGACGCGGCCTGCCGCTGCTCGCGCTCGCGGGCCTCGCGTTCGTCGCGCTCACGCTGGTAGGCGGCCCAGCCGCCGAGGTGGCTCTGCAGCTCGCCGTTCTCGCAGACGATCGTCCTCGTCCCGACCGCTTCGAGCAGGGCCCGGTCGTGGGAGACGAGGATCACCGCACCCTCGAACTCGAGCAGGGCATCCTCGAGCGCTTCGCGGCTCTCGATGTCGAGATGGTTCGTCGGCTCGTCGAGGATCAGCACGTTCGCTCCCGAGGCGACGAGGATCGCCAGCGAGAGGCGACGCTGCTCGCCGCCGGAGATGTCGTCGAGTCGCTTCTCGACCTCGCTCCCCGAGAACAGGAAGCCGCCGAGCAGATCGCGCGCCTTCTGGCCGCTGAGGCCGGTGCCGCGCTGCACGGCATCGAGGACCGTCCCTTCGCCGGCGGCCGAGTCGGCGTGCTGAGAGAGATAGGCGATCTCGACGTTGTGGCCGATTGCGAGCTTGCCGGCCGCGGGGCGGCGGCGTCCCGCCAGGGTCTCGATCAGGGTCGTCTTGCCGGCCCCGTTCGGCCCGACGACGACAACGTGCTCGCCGCGCTCGACCCGCAGCGTCGCGCCGTCGAGCAGCGTCCGGCCCGGCACCTCGATCCGCGCGTCCTCCATCTTCAGCACGTACCGGCCCGCCCGGACCGGCGGCGCGAACGAGAAGCGCAGCGTTCGCTGATCGCGAGGATCGCGGACTGCGGCGTCGCGCTTGATCCGATCGATCTGCTTGAGGCGCGACTGCGCCTGCTTGGCCTTGGTCGCCTTGTAGCGGAAGCGCTCGACGAACCGCTCCATCCGCTCGATCTCGGCCTGCTGGCGCTCGATCGCCTTGCCGAGGGCGATCTCGCGAGCCGCCTGCTCGGTCCGCCAGGCGTGCCAGGGGCCGGAGAAGTAGCGGCCGCGCCCGGCCTCGAGCTCGAGCACCGCGGTGCCGACCGCCTCGAGGAACCAGCGATCGTGGGCGACCAGCACGACCGCCGCGTCGAGCTCGGTCAGATAGCCCTCCAGCCACTCCAGCGAGGGAATGTCGAGGTGGTTGGTCGGCTCGTCGAGCAGCAGCAGCTCGGGGCGGGCGGCGAGCGAGCGGGCCAGCGATGCGCGGGTCAGCTCGCCGCCGGAGAACGTCGCCAGCGAGCGCTGTGAATGCTCTGGCCCGAAGCCGAGTCCGGCGAGCACCGCCAGCACCTGATCGCGCCAGCGGTAGCCGCCGGCGAGCTCGAGGCGGGCCTGCGCATCGGCGTATGCGGCCATCGTCTCGCTCGCGTGGTCGCCATCCGACATCGCCCGCTCGAGCGCGGCGAGCCGCTCCTCGAGCGCGATCACGTCGGCGCGGCCCGAGAAGACGTAGTCGCCGAGGCTCATCGCCGAGTCGCGCGGCGGCCGCTGGTCGTGCAGGGCGACGCGGGCACCCTTCTCGAGCGACACCCCGCCCGAGTCCGGGGTCAGCTCGCCGGCGAGGATCCGCAGCAACGTCGACTTGCCGACGCCGTTGCGACCGGACAGCGTCATCCGGTCGCGACGCTCGAGCTTGAACGAGACGTCCCCGAACAGCGGCTTGCCGCCGACGTGGATCCCGAGGTTGGATGCGATCGCTACAGCCATCGCCCCCTGAAGATACGGACCCGGCGACCGCCCGGGATGAGAGGCTGCCGGGGTGCTCGACGAGCGGTTCACGAAGTCCCTGCACGTGGAGACGCTGCGGCGATCGGCGCTGCATGCCGGATCCGACCCCGCCGTGCTCTTTCAGGCGTCGACGATCGGGGCGCTGCTCGACGGCGCCTACGACGGCGACGTCAGCTTCGCCGAGCTGGCCCGGCAGGGCGACCTCGGGCTCGGAACCCTGAACGCGCTCGACGGCGAGATGGTCGCCGTCGACGGCCGCTTCTACCGAGCCGACGTCGACGGCCGGGTCAACGAGATCGACCCCGGCGAGCGGACGCCGTTCGCGGTCGTCGTCCCGTTCGCGGCGCAGCGAAGCCGGTCGATCGCCGCCGCCTTGCAGGCGAAGGTGCTGGCGGCCCTCGACCGCGAGCGCCCGCCCGGAGAGGGGGCCGCGTCGATCCGGATCGACGGCCGCTTCCGATCGGTGACCGCGCGCTCGGTCCCTCGCCAGCGGCGACCATACCGGCCGCTCGCCGAGGTCGTCGCCGGTCAACACGTCTTCACGCTGGCAGACGTCGACGGCTCGATCGTCGGCTTCCGCTTCCCCGATCACAGCGACGGCGTCGAGGTCGACGGCTTCCATCTCCATTTCCTCAGCGCCGACCGCAGTCGTGGCGGACACGTCCTCGACTTCAGCTGCGAGCGCGGCCGCATCGCGATCGATCCGGCCACCGACCTCCACGTCGAGCTGCCCCCCGACGTCGATCTCGAGGGCCATCACCTCGACGCCACGGCCGCCGAGTCGCTGCGTCGGATCGAGGGCTGAGGCTCAGCTCGGCCGGCTGCGGACGGCGAGCAGCTTGTCGCCGACCTCGACAGTCTTGGCGCGCTCGTCGTCGAAGCGGAGCAGCTCGCCGCCGCGGAGCACGGCGACGATCGGGCCGTCGGACTCGAACGCCGGCGGTCTCGCCCGCCTGCCCCTCCTCGACCTCCTGCTGGACGATGTCGAGGCCGTGGCCGACCGAGAGCAGGTCCTCGAGCACGGCGGCGATGCCGGGAGCATGGGTCGCCATCCCCAGCATCCGCCCCGCCGTGCCCGACGAGATCACGACCGAGTCCGCCCCGCTCTGATGGAGCAGATGGACGTTCTCCTCCTCGCGGACCGACGCGACGATCGTCGCGTTCGGCGCCATCTCACGAGCGGTGAGGGCGACGAGGACGGCCGTGTCGTCGCGCTCGACGGCGACGACGACCGACTCGGCGGCGCCGATCTCGGCCTCCTTGAGGACATGCTGGGAGGCGGCGTCCCCGGAAACGGCCGTGAAGCCGGCGGCGTTGGCGGCCGCCCGCGCGTCCCCGGACTTGTCGATGACGACGAGCTTCTCCGGCGGCACGCCCTGTCCGAGCAGGGTCGAGATCGCCGACCTGCCCTTGGTCCCGTATCCGCAGACGATCGTGTGGTCAGTCAAGCCCTTCCTCCATTTCGAGAGCCGGTAGGCGACCCTGGTGCGCTCAGCAAGTATCTCCAAGGTCGTGCCGACGAGGACGATCAGAAACAGCACCCGGGCCGGGGTGACGAACAGCGTCGTCACGAGCCGGGCGCTGTCGGTGACCGGGCGGATGTCCCCGTAGCCGGTCGTGGTCACGCTCACGGTCGAGTAGTAGAAGGCGTCGAGGACGCTGATCTCGCCGTCCTCGGGATCGACGTAGCCGTCGCGCTCGGCATAGGTGAGCATCGCCACCATCGTGATCAGCACCAGCGCCAGGATCAGGCGGCGGCCGATCCGGCCGAGCGGGCTCGCGACGTCGGTCGGCAGGTCGATCGGCGCACCGCCGCCGCCGACGGCGTGCTCGATCGAGCCGACCCTGCGGGCACGGTGAATAGACCGGTTGACACCGGCCGCCTCGGATCTGCGATCCGCCGCCTCCACCGGCAGTAGGCTATTGACCGATGGGTCGGATGAAGCGCGGGTGGGCGCTGACGAAGAAGAGCTGGCGGGTCCTGACCGACAATCGGCAGCTGCTCCGCTTCCCCCTCTACGGCGGCGTGGCGACGATCCTGATGTCGATCATCGTGATCGGCCCCGGGCTCTATCTGATCGACGACGGCGAGATCGCTCCCGGGGCGCCGTTGGTCGTCGTCGGCCTCTACCTGCTGGCGCTGGTCGGGACCTTTTTCAGCGTCGGCCTGGCGGCCTGCGCGGACATGATCTTCCACGGCAAGGAGGCGAGGTTCGCGGACGGGATCGCGGTCGCCCGCAGCCGGTTCGGGAAGATCGCCGGCTGGGCGCTGGTCTCGACGGTGATCGCCACCGTGATCGGCCTGCTCGAGGACAAGGGCGGCATCGCCGGGGCGATCTTCGGCCGCCTCCTCCAGCTCGGCTGGTCGCTGATCACCTTCCTCGCGGTGCCTGTGATCGCCCTCGAGGGGACCGGTCCGTTCGAGACCCTGAAGCGGTCGGCGGGCCTGTTCCGCCAGCGCTGGGGGGAGCAGATAACCGGCAACGTCGCGATCGGCGGCATCGTCTTCCTGATCGGGCTGATCCCGGCCGCGATCCTGATCGCGGCCGGCGTGGCCCTGTGGGCGTCGAGCGGGGTCGGCGGCGCGGCGCTGGTCGGCGTCGGCGTGATCATCCTTGCGATCGCGCTGCTGATCCAGTCGGCGTTGTCGGGCATCTTCGGCGTCGCGCTCTACCGCTACGCGCTCGAGGGCGAGACCGTCGGCGGCTTCACGTCGGCCGAGTTCGAGTCAGCCGTCCGCCGCAAGCGCGGCGCCGGCCCGAGCCCGACGACGATCTAGGCGGCTCGCCGGGTCACTCGCCGGTGCCGGAGTTCGCCTCGGCATCGTCGCCGGCGACGATGCCGGCCTCGCGGGTCGCGGCGCTGCGGGGCACGATCACGACCGGGCAGGGCGACGTGCGCAGGACCTCGCGCGAGACGCCGCCGAGCAGGACGGTCCGGACCGGACCGTAGTCACGCGAGCCGAGGACGAGCAGGTCGAGCTCGACCCCCTGGTCGGCGAGGGCCGGGGCCGCATCGCCACGGAGCAGCTTCGCCTCGGTCTCGACCCCCCCGCAGCGGCCGGCGGCCACGGCGAGCTCCTCCTCGATCTCGGCCCGTGCGCCGGCGTCGTCGGGGGCGACGCCGATCAGCCGCAGCGAGGAGTCCGATCCGCGGGCGAGGTCGGCGGCGAGCTCAAGGGCGATCCGCGACTCCTCACCGCCGTCGTAGCCGACTCCGATCACCCCGAGGCTCGGATGGATGCCGCCCGCATAGCCCTTCGGAGCGATCGCAATCGCGCAGGGGGCGCCACCGAGCAGCCGCTCGCCGACGCTGCCGGCGAGGACGCGCCCCACCTGACCGCGATGGGTGGACCCGAGCACGATCAGGTCGGCGTCGTCGCTCTCGGCGACCTGCTGCAGGGCGGCCGGCGCCGAGTCGCTCGCCGTCCGGCGGCCGAAGTCGCGGTGACCGAGGAACTCGACCGCCCGGCGGGCCATCTCGGCGAAGTAGTTCTGCTGGTACTCCCAGTACCCGCCGGCATCGCCGATCGGCGGCGCGTTCTCGTCGACGACGGCGAGCAGCAGCTCCCCGCCGGTTGCGGTCCGGATCCGCTCGGCCAGCTGCAGCGCGTCATAGGCCTCCTCGGTCCCGTCGAAGCCGACGACGATCCCACTCATCGTCAGACCTGCGAACGCGGCGCCGGCACGCAGAGGACCGGGCAGGAGACGAGATGGAGCAGCTTCTGGGTGACGCTGCCGAGGATCGCGCCGCCGAGCGCCGAGCGCCCTCGGGTGCCGACGACGACGAGATCGGCGCCGACCTCCTCGGCGACGTCGGCGATCGACCGGGCCGGGCCGCCGAGGATGATCGCCTCCATGCGAACCTCGGCGTCGATGCCTTCCTCGCGAAGTTCGGCCGCGCGCTTCTCGATCGCCTCCTTGAGCTCCGGCTCGTCGGCGTGCAGCGGCGCCATGTCGCCCTTCGCGGCGATCCGCTCGACCACGTGACAGAGCACCAGCGAAGCACCGTCGCGCTTCGCGATTTCGGCCGCGGCGGCGAGCGCCCGGTCGGACCAATCAGAGCCGTCGACCCCTACCACGATCTTGCTCGACATCTGCGTTCTTCCTCTCGTTGGACCCGTCGATGTTGCCGCCGCCCGGGCGGCCGAGCATCAGGACCCGTCGCGCAACCGTCGCGGTAGGCGCCCCATCACGCCATCCGTAGAGACTACGGGCGAACTCGCGCCGCGGCTAGGGGCGCCGGCGCCAGCCGAGGATCGAGCTGGCCGCGGCGCCCGCCGTCGTCACCGGCTGCGTCCGCAGCTTCAGGCGGTCGCCGTCGAGCTCGTAGGCCCGGCGCTTGTCCATCCCCGCCTGATCGGGGTGGAGCGCCTGTTCGACATGGTGGATGACCGTGCCCGGCTCCGGCACCGAGAACCGCCCCGCGTAGGCGATGTAGGTGCGGTAGGCACGGGCCTGCACCGGCTCGTCACCGGCGTCGAGCTCGCGGGAGCCGAAGCGGATCCGGCCGTCGTGGGAGATCTGCACCGCCATCCGGCCCGACGGCAGGTAGATCAGCTCGCCGTGCGGCTCGCCGCCGCCGTGCGCAACCTCCTCTCCCGCTGCCGTCACGCCCGTCCACGACTCGAGCGTCCAGTGGCCGATCAGCGGCCGCGCCTGCTCCGGCAGCCCCTCCACCGCCGGGTTCAGCCGCGTCCGGGCCGCGGGAACTGCGTCGCGTTGAAGCGATCCCAGAGCCGATCGGACAGCAGGTGGCTCTGGTTGATCAGCAGGGTCGCCGAGGGGGTGACCCGATATCGCGTCCTCGGCCGCTTCGCGGTCACCGCCTTCTCGATCACCTTGGCGACGTCGTCGGCCTCACCGCCGAGCAGCTTCAGCGGCCCCTTCTCATAGGCCTCCTGGGTCGCCTGCCCGACCTTGCGGTTGAAATCCGCGTAGACGTCGTCGGGCCCGCCCGCCTGCTCGAGCGAGGCGACCGCCGCCTTGTCGAACTCGGTGCGGATCGCCCCCGGCTGGATCACGGCGACGTCGATCCCGAAGCCCTCGACCTCGAAACGGAGCGCGTCGGAGATCGCCTCGACCGCGTACTTGGTCGCGTGGTAGGCACCGCCGCCGGGAAACGTGAAGTTGGCGCCCATCGAGCTGATGTTGACGATCCGCCCGTGCCCGCGTGCACGCATTCCGGGCAGGACCAGCTGGGTGAGGCGGACGAGCCCGAACACGTTCGTCTCGAACTGGCGGCGCAACGCGTCCATGTCGAGCGTCTCGATCGCACCGGACTGCGAATAGCCGGCGTTGTTGACGAGCGCGTCGATCGCCCCCGCCTCGTTCTCGATCCGCTCGACGGCCGCCTCCATCGAGGCTTCGTCGGTGACGTCGAGGGCCATCGTCCGGCATCCCTTCGCCTCGAGGTCGGCGATCGCCTCGGGCGAGCGGGCGGTCGCGTAGACGCGGTGGCCGGCGGCGGCGAGTCGCTCGGCGGCGGCTCGACCGATCCCCGTCGAACAACCGGTGATCAGGATCGTCAGCTTGTCTGGCATCGCAGCCCCTTCCGTTGCAGCTTCGGGAAGGATTGTCCGCGAAGTCGGCGGAACCGGCGTTGCGGCCGCCGCGGATCAGCGGCGGATCGTGACCGGCGTCCCGAGCGGCACCGCCTCGATCAGCGCTCGCAGGTCGCCGTCGCCGCTGTGGACGCATCCGGTCGAGTTCGCCTCGCCGAGCTGCTCGGAGGTTCCGTGGATCGCGATCCGGTTGCCGCCGGTCCAGCCCGCCGGCAGGTTCGGCTGAGTGGCGCTGAGCGCGATCGCGCAACACCCGTAGACCGGGTTGAGGCCGCCCTGGAGCTCGTCGGTGATCGAGAAGTGCCCGGTCGGGGTCGGGGTTCCCGGTCCGCCGATCCCGACCGTCCAGCGGCGCTCGAGCTCGCCGCGGCGAAAGAGCTCGCCGCGCATCTCCGAGAGGTCGATGATGATCTTCTGGCCGACGCTGTCGGGGTCGAGCCGGCGCCGATCCACCTTCACCCAGCCGAGCTCGCCGTTCGGCCGCAGCTCGGTCGGAACGCCCGCCCAGGCGCCGTCGCGCTTGGCGACGGAGAGCACCGTCGGCGATCCGAACTCGGTCGTGTCGCCGAGCGTCTCGACCACGGCGCCCCCGGGAGCGTCGCGAAGGGCAACGGACGCGCCGGAGCGAACCGTCAGCGTCGCGGTGCCGGCCACCGTCGCCGGTTCGGCCGCGCCCGCGGTCCGGCCCCGGGGGTCGCGACGGGTGCCGACGGACGGCTCCCCGGCGCCGGCCGCAACCCGGTCGCCGGAGCCCGCGACCGCTGCCTCGGCGACGTCGACCCGGCCGGCGTCGCCGTTGGCGAGTCCACAGGCGAGCAGGAGCAGCGCGATCCCGGCCAGGACCGCACCGGCGAGGTAGATCAGATCGGAATGACGGATCGGTTCCATCCCGATCCGCTTCGGACGCCGGCCGGCGTGCCTGCAACCCGGCGCCGGTCGGTGGACGGAAATTGCCACCGTCCGAGCGGCTGCCGTAGCCTCCCCACATGAGAGTCCCCCGCACGGCGCTGATCGTCCCCTCCGCCCTGGTCCTGCTGTCGCTGCCATTGATCGCCGGATGCGGCGGCAGCGAGTCCACCGACGCGTCGCAGCCATCGACCGCCGCCGCAAGCATCGCAGGGCGTCGACCTCGACGACTGCGGCGACGTCGAGTACGGGGGCTCGGGAACGCCGGCCGGCCTGATCGTCTCCGACCTGCCGATGCGCGGCGACTCGAAGGAGCGGTCGGCCCAGCAGGTCGCGGCGATCCGGCTGCTGCTGGATCAGAACGACTGGACCGCCGGCGGGACGGCGGTCGGCTTTCAGGCATGCGACGACTCCTCGGCCGAGACCGGGCTCTGGGACGAGCGGATCTGCGCCGCCAACGCGAAGGCCTACGCCGCCGACGAGAGCGTCCTCGGCGTGATCGGCACCTACAACTCCGGCTGCGCGGCGATCGAGATCCCGGTCCTCAACGAGGCCGGCGTCGCGATGGTCTCGCCCGGCAACACCGCCGTCTGCCTGACCGAGCCGAGCAAGCTCTGCGACGAAGGACAGCCCGACAGCCTCTATCCGAACGGCAAGCGCAACTACGCGCGGGTGGTTCCCAACGACGCGTTCCAGGGCGCCGCCCTCGCCGAGTTCGCATCTGACCAGGGGGCCGCGCGTCCGTTCGTCCTCTACGCGGCCGACGACCCGACCAGCACCGGCCAGGCCGAGAACTTCCGCGGCGCCGCCGGCGAGCTCGGCCTCGACATCGCCGGATTCGAGAGCTGGAATCCGAAGGCGGAGTCGTACGCGGAACTGTTCGACCGCGTCAAGCGCAGCGGCGCCGATGCCGTCGTCCTCGCCGGTCTGACCGAACAGAACGGCGCCAAGCTGATCGACGACAAGGTCGCCACGGTCGGATCGAACGCGAAGGTCCCGCTGATCGCCTTCGACGGATTCGCGCAGCAGTCGACGATCGACGAAGCCGGCGAGGCGTCCGCGGGGATGTTCGCGAGCCTCCCCGGCAGCGCCCCCGAGAATCTCTCGGCGCAGGGCGTGAAGTTCAGCGAAGACCTCAGCGCGACGCTCGGCGGCGCTCCGGTCGAGCAGTTCGCCCCCTACGCGGCGGAGGCGACCGCGGTGCTGCTCGATGCCGTCGCAACGGCCGGGACCAACCGGGCGGCGATCAGCGACGCGGTCCTCGCCACCGAGGGCGGCGCCGGCATCCTCAAGCCATACGACATCGGCCCCAGCGGCGACCCGACGGTCGGCCCGGTGACGATCCTCGAGGCCGGCAAGACGTTCGACGTCGACACCGAGATCACCCCCGACGAGGTGCTCGTCAAGGCCGCTCGCGGTTGAGCAGGCACGCGCCGGACGCAGGTAATCCGTATCGTTTCCCGTACCGATCGAACTGATCGGCTTCAACGTGGCTTGTTTTTTTGGATGAGTGGGTGCCGAGCGCATTGCTCCTCATAAGGACCGGCACCAATCCCCAAGGAGGGAACTCATATGGCTGAAGGAACCGTCAAGTGGTTCAACGACGACAAGGGCTACGGCTTCATCGAGGTCGAGGGCGGCGGCAAGGACGCGTTCGTCCATGTCAACGGTCTCGCCCCCGGAACCCGCATCGCCGAGGGTGACAAGGTCACGTTCGACCTCGAGGAGGGCCAGAAGGGCCCGCAGGCTGCGAACGTCACCGTCGCCGGCTGAGCGACCGCTCAGCTACGCCTTTCGAGGGCCGGGTCGCGCAAGCGGCCCGGCCTTCGTCGTTTCCGGGCCCGCTTCCCGCGACGCCGCAGGTACCGGCCCCCTACGGCCGGCTTCGCAAGCTCACCGCAGGTCGAGCTCGGCACCGCGCCAGCGAGCGAGCGAGCCGAGCGCCCGTCGGAGGGCCGCCGGCGCCCGCCGTCCCGGCTCCTCGTGGACTGCGAGAACGCGGAGGACGGTCTCGCGGTCCCGGTCGACCCGCAGGTCGGCCCGGGCGATCAGTCGCTCGTGGTGGAGGACCGGCAGCACGTAGTAGCCCCAGCGCCGCTCGCCGGGGGGAACGTAGATCTCGAGCCGATGGTCGAACCCGAACAGCTCGGCGGTCCGGGCCCGGTCGCAAAGCAGGTTGTCGAACGGCGACAGCGCGACGGTCCGCCGGCCGGGCTCGAGACGATCGGCCGCCTCGAACGCCGCGGGCAGACCCCACCAGTCGCCGCGCAGGCCGGCCACCCGCACCCGCTCGAGCCGCCCGCGGCGCTCGAGCCGCCCGATCGCGCCGGCACCGGGACCGCCGAGGCCCGGATAGCGACGGCGGGTGAAGTGGGCGGCGACGTGTGGCGCCCGGGCGACGCCGAGCATCGCCACGGCGCGGACCGTGGCGCGATCGACCGCCGCCTCGGCGTCGAGCGGGTCGCGGTCGGCGGCCGCGAGCGCTCCCGCCGGCAGGCAGCGCTCGAGGACGTCCCAACGGCGCTCGCCGCCGATCCGGTCGCCGACGCCGATCCTGCCCTGCATCCAGAGCTTGTCGAGCAGCCGCGCGATCGTCTGTCGCGGGGAGACCTCGTCGGTCCAGTGCCCGTGCTGCCAGGCGACCGCGGAGCGATCCTCGAGCCGGCGCGCTCGCAACGGCCCCTCGGCGGCGAGCGTGGCGACCGTCTCGTTCGCGAAGTCGGCGTTCGCGGCGAGCCACTCGCGAACCCGCTGCCGCGCCGGCGACAGCCGCTCCAGCCAGGTCCGCATCGCCCAGCGGTGAACGGCCAGGTCGCCGACGTGACAGAGGCTCGCCTCGTGACACCAGTAGTCGAACAGCTGCCGCTCGCGATAGGCCGCCCGCTCGAGCGCCCGCTCGTGGCTGTCGTGGGTGCCACCCCTCAGCCGCGCCCGCAGAACCAGCAGCGGCGAGCGGGCGACGACCCCGACCGGGTCGAGCTGCAGACAGCCGATCCGGGCGACGACGTCGGCGACGCCGGTGCCGGGCGCGGGGGGCGTGGCGAGGCCCTGAGCATGCAGCGCCAGGCGCCTCGCCGTCTCGATCGGAAGCGTGCGGATCACCTGCCGGGCATCGAAGCAGGTCCGGAGAACCTCGGCCGGCGACCGGCCCGTTATCGGTGCCCTGCTGCCACCGCCGGTCGGGTACGCTCAGCGGACGTGACGATGTCGGATCCCAGAAACGGAGTCACGCTCCGATTCGACGTCTTCGGTTGGGGCGAGTTGAAAGCCGAAGCCCGCGCGACCGGCTGCTCCGAGGGCGAGCTCGTGCAGCGTGCGGTTCGGCGCTACGTCGAGTCGCTCGACCTACCCGGAGAGGAGCGCCGCGATCGGGTGCCGCGATTCGCCCGCGAGCCGCTCGGCGAGGATGCCCCGCGGCTCGAGGTCGAGCTGCCGCCGGAGCTGGTCGAGCGGCTGCGCGAGGAAGCCGACGCTCAACGTACCTCGGTTCCGCTGCTGATCAGGCACGCCGTGTTCGTCGAGCTGGGACGCCCGAGCGCGGACTGACCCCAGTTCTTCAGGCGGCCGTCGTCGGCGAGGCTTCGAGCTCGACCAGCAGCTGCTTGAGGGTGGCGCGGCCGCGGTGATGGAGGCCGTGGACCGAGGGCTCGCTGCGGCCGAGGATGTCGGCGATCTCGTTCGGAGTCCTGCCGGCGAAATGGCGGAGCGCGATCACCTGACGCTGCTCGGCAGGCAGCTGGGCGAGCGCGGCGAGCAGCGCCCGTGAGCGATCGGACGCGATCTGATCGCGATCGGATTCCGAGATCCGCACCTCCTCGACCGGAAACTGCCGGCGCCCGCGCAGGTGATCGAGGGCGGCATTGCGGGCCACCCGGGTGATCCAGGCGCGAAACGGGACCGCCCGCTGCTCGTAGCGCCCGATCACCCGGGGTAGCTTCGCGAAGACGTTCTGTCTGATGTCCTCGGCCTCGTGGTGATCGCGGACGATCGCCTGCACGACCGCGTAGACGGCGTCGGAATGCCGCACGTAGAGGAGATGGAGGGCATCGATCTCACCGCGCTTCAGCGCGACGATCGCCCGCCGCTCCCGATCCTCCTCTCGACCGGATCGATGGATGGCTGCGGCCTGCCCCTTCGGCTGCAGGCGAACGCTCGCGTCGGTGCCGTGAACGGATACGGTCATCGGACTCCCCCAAGTTGCTCCTCCCGCGTTCCCCACTACTCCGGTTGCACGTAATCGTGGTCGGGAGAATTGTTGCTGCTTACTCTCTCTGGCTCGATTCTTACCTAAATTGCGGGGTAGTCGTTGGGTAGATATCGCCCCATCACCGAAACCGCGGATAGAACCGTCCTTCTGACGGCACTCCGATCAGAACGAAACGGTTGCTCCCGAGCCGACGTCGAAGCGGGTGCCGCGGGGAATCCGGAAGTCCTTCGCGATCGTCGCCCGCGGGCCGATCACGCTCGCGTCGATCCTGCCGCCGATGTCGCAGATCGTGCTCGCCTCGAGGACGACCGAGTTCTCGATCTCGGCGCCGTCGATCCGCACGTCGCGGCCGATCGATGTGAACGGGCCGACGAACGCGTTGGCGATCTTCGCACCGGCGGCGATCGCCACCGGTCCGCGGATCACGCTGTTGTCGATCTTGACGCTCGGATGGCAGCTGATCGCACCCTCGAGATCGGATTCGGCAACCTCGCAAGACACCGCGGCCTCGGCGATGTCGGCGAGCATGAAGCTGTTCGCCGCGCGGATCGCATCGACCCCCCGCCGGTGGCGCCACCAGCCGGTCACGTGGCGTCGCTCGACCCTCCCGCCCTGGCTCTCCATCGCCTCGAGCGCGCCGTCGATCCAGCTGCCGCCTTCGGCCGGCCCGGCGGCGGTCGGAAAGCCCGCTCCGAGCGCGAAGACGCCGACGTGGAATGTGCCGGTCACCGGCCGCAGGTCGACGATGCCGGGGGGAGCGGCGGCGACCGCCGCCTCGTCGAACCTGCTCATCAGGGCGACGCCGTCGTGATCGCCGATCGGCGCCCCACCCAGCTGCGTGCGCATCGGCGCCCTCCCGATGCAGTCGGCGAACCGGAGCAGGAACGGCCCGTCGGCGATCAGCCGCCGCGCCGACTCGACCGCGGCGGCGAGGCCACGCCGGGGATCGCGGGACACGATCCGTACCGCGGCCGAGCCGGCCGGCTCGGCCGCGACGGCGCCCGCGACCGGTTGCCGAACGGCCTCGTCGACGACGACGACGATGCGATCGACGCCGAAATCGACCAGGTCGGCGACGGCGTGGGCGACGAGCGGCCGGTCGAGGACCGGCAGCAGCGCCACCGAGCGCATGTGCCGTCCGAGCGCGAGGTCGTCGACCGCTGCGGCGGAGCGATCCGCCGTCGCCACGAGAATCGCCGAGGAAACCATCGTGAAACGATCAACGGTCGATCGGGGTCGTCGGTAGCGCCGCCGGGGGTTGATTTTCGTACGGGGCCTGCGTTTCGGCGCGCAGCGACAGATGCCCGGCGTCGTCGATCTCGGCCCTGCCCGCCTCCCCCGGGGCGGGCGGCGCGGTGATCCGGTCCCGGGTCCGCCACCAGGACGAAACGTCACGCGGCAGCGCCCGCCAGAGGCCGGGGCGCCCGGCGACCGCATCGAGGAACTGCACGTAGAGGGCCTGCTTGTCGCGATCGCCCAGGTACCCCGGGTCGGGGTGCGAGAGGCACTGCACGAGCCCCGCGGCGCGCTCGATCGCATCGAGCTGGTCCATCCAGAGGTCGATCGTGGACTCGCCGAGCAACGTGAAAGTCGTGTGATCCTGCGGGACCGTCCAGGGCAGCTCGACGACGTTGCCGAGGAAGTAGGGCCACGGCGAGCAGCAGCCGCCCGGCTGCGGCTCGTAGGGATCCGACATCGGCACCGTGCAGTCGTAGTCGACCGGGAGCTCGGCCAGCCATTCGTGGATCCGGTGCGTCGCGGGCGAGCGGAAGCCGCTGGCTCCGAGCCGGTCGACCATCCGCCCGAGATCGGGCTGCTGGGCTTCGAAGTTCGCGCGCGCCGCGAACATCGAGCGGTCGTGATGAACGCCATGGACGCCGAGCTCGAAGCCGCGCGCGCCGAGCTCGGCGACGATCCCCCAGTCGATCGGGTACTCGTCGGCGACGATATTGAACGAGGAGCGCAGTCCACGGGCCTCCTCGAGGTCGGCGATCCGGACGGCGTTGCGGAGGCCGGCGGCCGACTCGACGTCGTGGGTGAGAATCAGCGCCGCGCGGGCGCGATCGGGCCAGAACCAGCGAAACCGCAGGCTCCGCTCGCCGCGGGCGACGAGCTCGCAACGGACCCAGAACCGCAGCAGTTCGCCGAGGCTCGCGTCGAACGGCCAGGCCGGAAACGACGGCCGCCCCTGCCAGCGGATCAGCGCTCGCCGCGCGGCGAGCTGGACGGCGCGCGGGATCGCGCCCTTGACTCGGTAGAAGGCGTTGAGCGGGCCGGCGCCGAGCCGGCGCCGGGAATGCGCCGTCGCGTAGAGCTCGTGCACGTAGCCGGCGTGGGCGTCGGCGAGGCCGAATGGAACGATCACCGCACCGTCGTCCGCCTGCACGCAGCGGAGGTCGGCACCCGCACGGGTGAACCGGGCCAGCTCGCGTCCGCCCACAGCCGCCGCTGCCGGGCGCGCGAACAGGTGCCAGCCGTCGGCACCGATCAGCTCGCGGGCCCCGACCCCGGGCAGGCAGCGGACCGCGGCCCCGGGCACGTCCCGGTCCCGATCCCAGGAGGGGTCCCCGGGAGCAATCGGCTCGACCGGCGCCAGTAGCCGCGCGAGCGGATGGGTGGCCCGGACGTTGGCTCCTTGAATGCCGCTCACGCCCTCACTGTCCGATCCCGCCTGGCTCGAGCTGATCGCCGCCGACCCGGCCGCCACGCCCTTCCACCATCCCGCCTGGGCGGCGACCCTCGCCCACGCCTACGGCTTCGATGCGCACGGCCTCGTCCTCGACGCACCCGGCGGCGGCCGGGCGGCACTGCCGGTGGTCGATCGCGGCCGGCGACGGATCTCGCTGCCGTTCACCGACAGCTGCGCGCCGCTCGGGCTCGCCGAGCCCGGCGGGCTCGGCGAAGGCATCGAGGCACTGCGACTTGCCGCCGGGCTCAGCTCGATCGAGATCCGCGCCGCGGTGCCGGGCGGGACCGGCCACGTCGTCGCGTCCGGGCATCGCCACGAGCTCGGCCTCGAACCGGATTTCGACACCGTCGCGGCCGGCTTTCACAAGTCGAAGGTGCGACGCAAGCTGCGCCGTGCCGACCGCGAGGGCGTCGAGGTCCGCCGCGGCGAGACGACCCGCGATCTGCTCGAGACCTTCTACCCGCTCCACGTCACGACCAGGCGGCGGCTCGGAGTCCCGGTGCAGCCGCGGCGCTTCTTCGCGGTCCTCGGCGAGCGGATGATCGAGCAGGGCCTCGGCTTCACACTGACCGCCTCGCTCGGTGACGAGCCACTCTCCTCGGCCGTCTTCCTGGTCTGGAACCGGCGGCTGATCTACAAGTTCTCGGCCTCCGGCCGCAGCGGTCGCGACGTCGGCGCCGGCCAGGCGGTGATCGGCGAGGCGATTCGCTGGGGCTGCGAGTCGGGCTGCCGATCGCTCGACTTCGGCCGCACCGCTCACGGCTCCGAGGGCCTGCGGGCCTTCAAGCTGTCCTGGGGCGCAACCGAGCACGATCTGACCTACACCGTCTTCGCCGACGACCCGCCGCGAGCCGGGACGGGACGGACTCACGAGCTCCTCGCCGGGGTGCTGCGGCGCTCACCGGAGCTGCTCACCCGCGCCGTCGGCCGAGCCGCCTATCGCTACACGGCCTGAGAGCTCGCGGGGGCGGCCGACGGGCGACCTCGACACGTGCTCATAGGCATCGAGCAGGGACGCCGCCGATCGCTCCCAGGAGAGCGCGGTGACCCGGCGCCTCGCCGCCGCGCCGATCCGCTGCCGCCGTCGTGGATCGTCGAGCAGCTCGTCGACGCAGCGACCCAGCGCCCGGGGATCGGCGGAATCGGCGTAGGCGGCGGCATCGCCGGCGGACACCCGAGACTCGGGCAGGTCGAAGGAGGCGATCGCCCTGCCGATCGCCATGTACTCGGGAATCTTCGCCATCGTCGAGACGTCGTTGAGCGGTCCCGGCGGGTCCGGACGCGAGGCAGACGTCGGCGGTCGAGAGCCAGCGGCGGATGTCGTCATCGTCGCTCCAGCCGACGAACTCGACGAGATCGCCGAGGCCGAGATCGGCCGCGAGCGAACGCATCTCGTCGACGACCTCGCCGTCGCCGAGGAAGGCGGCATGCCAATCGTCGCCGCGGATCTCCCGAAGCTCCGCCAGCGCGGCGAGAGCCCAGTCGATCCCGTCCTGCGGGCCCATCACGCCGAGATAGACGATCAGGTGCGGCTTTCCCCTCCGCAGCGAGTCCTCCGCCGCGACCGGCCGGAACCGTTCCAGGTCGGGGCCGTTGCGAACGACGAAGACGTCGTCGGGCGCAACGCCGCCGCGCTCGATCGCGATCCGCCGATAGGAGTCGTTGGTGGCGATCACCGCGTCGGCCGTCCTCAGCGCCCGCCGTTCGAGCGCGAGCAGGAGCCTGTGAATCGAACCGCGGCGCCCGTAGCGGGTCTCGTAGAGCTCCGGGACGAGATCGTGATGGTCGAAGATCAGCCGCGCGCCGCGCGCCCTGGCCCGGGCGGCCGCGAAGCCGAGAAAGTCGGGCGGGTTGGCGACGTGGACGACGTCGAAGCGCCCCTCCCGCTCGGCGCGGCGAACGAGCCGGCGGATCCGGGCGAGCGCCTGCAGGTACTCGCGCAGGTAGCCGAGCGGGCCCGAGGCCGGACGCAGTGGAAACCGGCGGATCGCGATCCCGTCGAGCTGCTCGGCCGCCGGCTGCCCGCCGGCCTCAGCCGCCGGGCAGACGACCACGACCTCCCAGCCGGCCTCGACGATCGTCCTCGCCTCGTCCCAGACCCGGCGATCGTCGGGAACCCCCTCGTTCTCGATGATCATCAGCACCCTGCCGCGCGACGCCGGGCTCATGCGGCGACCGCCGACGCATGCAGGGCGAGCCGGTCGATCACGTAGTCCTGCGCCGAGCCCGACAGCCCCGGGAACAACGGCAGCAGGATCGTGTCGCCGGCGGCGGCTTCGGTGTTGGGAAGATCGTTCGCCGGCGAATTCGCGTAGGCGCCCTCGAGGTGAATGGCCATGATCCCCCTGCGGGTGACGATGCCGTCGCGCAGCAGCAGCCTCATCAGCTCACGACGCCCGACCGCGGCCTGCTCGGTCAGGCGGATCGGGTAGGACTGCCAGGCACGGACGGCGTAGTCCGGTTCGGCGGGCGTCTCGATCCCGTCGACGGCGCTGAGCACCTCGGTGTAGTAGTCGGCGATCCCGCGGCGGAGGCGGAGGATCTCGTCGAGATCGCCGAGCTGGCAGAGGCCGACGGCCGCCTGCAGGTCGGTCATCCGGGCATTCCAGCCGCGCTCCGGGTAGCCCTCGAAAACGACGTCGCGGGCGGCGTGCCGATCGAGGGCGGAGCGATCCATGGCGTGCTGGCGAAGCCGCCGCAGCCGCTCGGCGGCATCGCGATCGTGGAGGGTGATCATTCCCCCCTCGCCGCAGGTGATCACCTTGCGCGGGTGGAACGAGAAGCAGGCGGGCGGACCGAGCGAGCCGATCGGGCGCCCCCGGTACTTGGCCCCGACGGCGCAGGCCGCGTCCTCGACGATGACGAGGCCGTGGCGGTCGGCAATCGCGGCGAAGCGATCCATGTCGGCCGGCAGGCCGACCTGATGAACCGGGATCACGGCCCGGGTCGCCGGGCCGATCCGGCGCTCGACGTCGGCGGGATCGAGATTGCCCGTCGCCGCCTCGACGTCGGCGAAGACCGGCTCGGCGCCGCACTGCCAGACCGCATTCGCGGTCGCGATGAACGACAGCGACGGCACGATCACCTCGTCGCCGGGTCGGACGCCGGATACGTACAGCGCCAGCTGCAGCGCCGTGCTGCAGCTCGTCGTCGCGACCGCCTCGGGAGCGCCGACGCGGCGGGCGAAGGCGCGCTCGAACTCCTCGACCCGGGGGCCCTGCGTGAGCCAGCCGGAGGCGATCACCTCGGCCACGGCCTCGGCCTCGCCGCCGCCGAACCAGGGACGTGCGAACGGGACCTCCATCAGGCGGTCGCCGCCTCGCCGACCGGCTCGGTTCGCTCGTCCCGTTCGGCCCGCCACCACTGGACCAGCCGGGTCAGTCCCTCCTCGAGGTCGATCGCGGCCCGGAAGCCGAGCCGGCGCTCGGCCAGCGACGTGTCGGCGAGCCGCCGCGAAACGCCGTTGACGGCACGGGGAGGGCCGTAGCTGACCGGTAGATCGGAGTCCATCACCGCCAGCAGCGTGCGGGCCAGGTCGTTGAGGCTCGTCTCGACGCCGCTGGCGACGTTTGCGACCGCGTCGGTGACGTCGCTCTCGGCGGCGAGCACGTTCGCCCGGGCGATGTCGGTCGTGCATACGAAGTCCATCGTCTGCTCGCCGTCGCCGAAGATCAGCGGCGGCTTCCCGGCCGCGATCCGCTCCATCCAGCGGACCAGGACCTCGGTGTAGACGCCGTGCACGTCCATCCGCGGCCCGTAGACGTTGAAATAGCGCAGCGCCACGTAGTCGAGCCCGCTCATCGCGTGGTAGCTGCGCAGCAGCCCCTCGTTGAAGACCTTGGCGGCCCCATAGAGGGTGTCGTTCGCGTAGGGGTCATGCGCCTCGCTGGTCGGAAACTCGTGGGCGAGCCCGTAAACCGACGCCGACGACGCCGCGATCAGCTTCTCGACGTCCGCGGCCACGGCCGCGGCGACGACGTTGAAGGTCCCGTCGACGAGCACCTCGAGGGCCAGACGCGGCTCCTCGGCGCACTGGGTGATCCTGATCGCGGCCTGGTGGAAGACGAAGTCGACGCCGTCGACGAGCTGCTCGACCAGAGCGCGGTCGCGGATGTCGCCCTCGACGAGCTCGAAGCGCGGGTCGGCGAGCGCGTCGGCGAGGTTCGAGCGGCGGCCCCGCACGAAGTTGTCGACGGCGAGAACCTCGCCGGCGCCGGCATCGAGCAGCTGATCGACGAGCGTCGATCCGATCGCTCCGGCACCGCCGGTGACGAGCACCCGCCTGCCGGCGAGCTTCGATGGGCTGGCGGATTCTTTGATGGCAGTGCTCCCCTCGATCGCGTTCGGTGTCCGGCAGAGGAACGGATCGGCGAGCCCGATCTTCCGGGCCTAGCCGGTCCGGAGCCTGAGCGGCTTCAGCATCCGGGCGCGGAGCTCGCGTCGCACGAACCGCCGAAACTCGTCGTCTTCGACCTGGGGGACGCCGCGGACCGCGGCCCGGCAGTAGCCGAACAGGAACGCAGCTCCCGAGAGCCCGACCGGCGGTACCCGCGCGACCTTCAGCGACCGCAGCGCCACCCAGCCGAAACCGTAGTGCAGGACCCAGGCACACTGGCCGTGGCGAGCCCGCCCCCGCAGCCGGCCGTCCGCGGAGCCCCAGGGCCGGTGATGGCGGGCGACCAGATCGGCGAACGAGGTGGTCTCGTAGCCCCGCATTCGCGCGTAGGTCTCGTCGATCGTGTCCCAGCCGAGCCGCGCGGGAATGCCGCCGATCGCCTCGAAGCACTCACGGCTGAACAGCTTCACCGCCCCATGGATGTGGGTGGCGGGAATCGGGATCAGCTGCCAGCCGCGTGGGCTCGGCTCGGCGAGCCTTCCCGCCGCGAGGCCGAGGGTGCGGTCTTCGCGGAACCGCTCGAGCAGCGCCGCGAACCAATCCGGGGGCAGCTCGACGTCGCCGTCGAGCTTGCCGATGTAGTCGAACCGCCGCCAGTCCGCCTCGTCGAGACCGAGGTTGAAGGCGAGCACCGGGCGGGCCAGCGCCAGGTTGTCGGCGCCGACCGGAACCTGCTGGGGGGCCTCGAGGACGGTCACGAAGTCGAGCCGGCGCTCCCAGCGTCGCGCCACCTCGAGCGTGTCGTCGCTGGAGCCGTCGTCGACGATCACCCAGCGGTCGGGTGGCCGATCCTGGCCCGCCACCGCCCGGGCCGTGCGGTCGAGATGGGCGCCCTCGTTGAAGACGGGGCTGACGATGAGGATGCGATCGGCGACGGCCATCGCCTGCGACAACGACCGGGCGGGACCGATCCTTGCGCCGGCCGGCCCCGACCGCCTCGCCACGGGGGAAGCGCGGGGGCGTCCCGGCCGTTGCTTCACCGAGGCGGCCGAGCGCCGCCCGACCGACGATGCCGACACCGCCCTCCAGCCCCAGATCCGCCGCCCCCTCGCCGCTTGCGATCCACCGTCGGCGGATCGTCGCCGGCGCCGGCGCGGCGACGCTCGTCGCCCTGCTCGCCGCGGTCCTCTCCGTCTACCGGGTCGGGCTGCTGCCACCGAAGCTGGAGTCGAAGGACCTCGCCGTGGGGGTCGCGACGGCGCACGCGATCGTCGGTCCGAAGCTCGACCGCGGCGACGTCACCGACGTCGACGAGCTGACCGACACGACCGACGTCGACACGCGAACCGACCGCGGCGAGCTCGTCGCCAACCTGCTCACGAGCACGACCGTGGTCGACCGGATCGGGTTGCGAATCGGGATCGCACCGAGCGAGATCGCCGCCGCGACGCAGATCACCGCCAGCATCCCCGATGCGCTCACCGAGCCCGGCTTCGACGTCCGCGCCGCCCAGATCCTCGCCGCCGGCGGCAGCTACCGCCTCGACGTCCAGGCCAATCCCGCGATCCCGATCGTCGACCTCTACGCCCGCGGCCCGACCGCCGCGGACGCCGCCCGGCTCGCCGAGGCGGCGATCGCGGCCGGGAACGCGTTCCTGCGCGATCGGGCCGGCGAGCGCGGCTCGAAGGCCGGGGCCGGGGCCGGGATCAGGCTGCGGAGACTCGGAGCGCCGGCGGCGGCGACCGCCGGCCCGCACGCTGCGATCGAGGTCGCGGCGCTGGTCTTCGCCGTCGCCTTCGCGATCGCCGCCGGCGGGCTGCTGCTGATCGTGGTCCTCCGCCGCGGCTGGCGATCGCGCGGCGGCGGCGCCGGTAGCGTCGTCGTCCGCTTCCCCTTCGCGGGCCACTACAAGCGCATTGCCGCCGCTGACCGGCCGAGGCCGGCGCCCGCTGATGCCGAACCCGTCGGCGGAGCCTGGCCCCATACGACCCGGATCCTGCCCTGGATGCTGGCCGGATTCATGGCGCTGCTCTGGCTGGTGCCGTTCAACGGCATCGCGATCGACGCCTCGCTGCCGATCGACCTGAAGCTCGACCGGATCGTGCTGCCGGCGATCGTCCTCCTCTGGGTGCTCGCGATCGCGGCCGGCGGCAGCGGCGCTCCGAGCCGCCGGGTCACCCCGATCCACGCCGCGATCGCGGCGTTCGTGGCCGTCGCGTTCCTCAGCGTCGTCTTCAACGCCACGGCGCTGAGCGAGAACCTGACCTTCGACCTCGCCGTCAAGAAGCTGAGCCTCCTGGTCGCCTATGCCTCGGTTTTCGTGGTCGTAGCGAGCGTCGTCCGCCGCGACGAGCTGCGCGCGTTCCTGAAGCTGAACCTCGTCCTCGCGGCCCTCTGCGCGATCGGAGTCCTCTGGGAATACCGATTCGGGTTCAACGTCTTCTACGAGGCGGCAGCGCAGCTCCTGCCCCGCATCTTCGACGTGCAGATCGCGCCGTCCGGCTTCGACGAGCTCGGCCGCAGATCGGTCTCGGGTCCGACCGATCACAGCCTCGAGGTCGTCGCGATCCTCTCGATGGCGCTGCCGATCGCCCTCGTCGGGATGATCAAGGCCCGCGACCTGCGGGGCCGGATCCCCTACCTGCTGGCCGCCTGCCTGATCGGCGCCGCGATCATCTCGACCTACCGCAAGAGCGGGTTCCTGGCTCCGGTTGCGGCCTTGGTCACGATCGCCTGGCTCGCCCGCCGGCAGGCTCTGCGGCTGGCGCCCCTGGCGATCGTCGCGCTGCTCGTCCTCCCGCTCACCTCGTTCAGCGCCTTCGGATCGATCGCCGATCAGTTCAACTCCGACAAGCTCGGCGTGCCGACGGTCGGCGACCGCGTCTCCGATTACGACGCCGTCCGTCCCGACATCCTCAGTCATCCGGCTCTCGGTCGCGGCTTCGGCTCCTACGAGCACACCAGCGGACCGACCGAGGCGCGGATCCTCGACTCGGACCTGCTGCTGCGCACGGTCGAGACCGGCATCATCGGCCTCCTCGCGTTCCTGCTGATGATCGTCACCGTGATCGCCGTCGCCGTCGCCCAGGTCCGGGCCCGAGGGCCGCGCGGCGCGCCGGTCGCGATCGTCGTCGCCGCGGCGGCCGCCGCGTTCCTGTTGCTGACGGCCCTGTTCGACGAATGGTCGTTCCCGCACGCTCCCTACCTGTTCATGACCCTGGCCGGCCTGCTCGCCGTGTCGACGGCGGCCCCGATCCGAACCGCCGCAGGTCCGCCGGGCGCCGCCCGACGGGGTGATCGCGCCGAACCCGCGGGCCGCGAGAAACGCGTCGCCACCAGCGTTTCTCTGGAGGATGTGCGGCATCATCGGACAGGTCCGGCCGCGGCGGAGTCCGGTCGATCCGGAGCTGCCGGCACGGATGTGCGCCCGGCTCGAGCACCGGGGGCCTGACTCGCGGGGAATCCACCGCGACGGCAACGTCGCGCTCGGGATCCAGCGCCTGCGGGTGATCGACCTCGAGGGCGGCGATCAGCCGATCTACAACGAGGACCGGTCCGTCGTCGTCGTCCTCAACGGCGAGATCTACAACCATCGTGAGCTCCGCGCCCGGCTCGAGGCGCGTGGCCACCGTTTCCGGACCAACGGGGACACCGAGGTGATCGTCCACCTCTACGAGGACCTCGGACCGCGATGCGTCGAACAGCTCGACGGGATGTTCGCCTTCGCGCTCTGGGATGCGGACCGCGAATCGCTCCTGCTCGCCCGCGACCGGGTCGGCAAGAAGCCCCTGCTCTACTCGCTGCGGGACGGGGTCATCACCTTCGCGAGCGAGATGCAGGCGCTGCTCGCCGACGCCGAGATCGCCAGGGCGGTCGATCCGGCAGCGATCGACGAGTACCTGAGCCTCGGCTACGTGCCGGCGCCGCGAACGGCGATCCGCGGGGTGAGCAAGCTGCCGCCCGCCCACACGCTGCTCCTCGAGCGGGGGCGCTGCGTGCTCGGCCGCTACTGGCAGCTCGACTACGGGTCGAAGCTCTCGCTGCCGCCGCGGGAGCTCTGCGCCGAGCTCCGCGCCGAGATCCGGTCGGCGACGCGCAAGCGGATGGTCGCGGACGTCGGCGTCGGCGCCTTCCTCTCCGGCGGCATCGACTCCTCGGCCGTCGTCGCGGCGATGGCGGCGGAGTCGGCCGCGCCGGTGCGGACGTTCTCGATCGGCTTCGACGACGACCGCTTCGATGAGCTCCCGCATGCCCGCCGGATCGCCGAGCGGTTCGGAACGATCCACGAGGAGTTCCTGGTCCGCGCCGACGCGGTCGCCGTGCTCCCCGACATCGTCCGCCACCACGGCGAGCCGTTCGCCGATCCCTCGGCGATTCCGACCCACTACCTGGCGGCGCTGACGCGGCGCCACGTGACGGTCGCCCTGACCGGCGACGGCGGCGACGAGTCGTTCGGCGGCTACAGCCGCTACGCGGCCAATGCACTCGCCGCCCGGCTCGAGCGGCTGCCGGCCGGCCTGCGCCGGGCGATCGGCGCGGCCGGATCCCGGCTCGGCGACGGTGGTGACGTCGCCGGCGCCCGCAACAAGCTGCGGCGGCTGAGCACGGCGCTCGCGCTCGGCGAGGCCGACCGCTACCGCGCCTACATGTCCTGGCTCGGCCGCGGCCAGCGCGCCGGCCTCTACACCACCGGCTTCGCGGCCGCCGCGGCCGACCCGGCCGGCGATCCGATCGCAGCCGCCTTCGCGGCGGCCTCGGGCGCCGACGTCGTCGACCGGATGCTCGAGGTCGACGTCGACACCTACCTGGTCGGCGACCTGATCGCCAAAGTCGACATCGCGACGATGGCGCACGGCCTCGAAGCCCGATCGCCGTTCCTCGATCCGGGGCTGATGCAGTTCGCCGCCTCGCTCCCCGCGGCGATGAAGGTGCGGGGCCGGGAGAAGAAGTGGATCCTCCGCGAGGCGCTGCGGGGAACGCTGCCGGACGACCTGCTCGACCGGCCGAAGCAGGGATTCTCGGTGCCGCTGTCGGCATGGCTTCGCACCGAGCTGCGCCCGTGGGCGACCGAGATCCTGCTCGACCGCGGCACCGTCGGACGCGGCTACTTCGATCCGGCCGCCGTCGAGTCGCTGCTCGACCGCCATGCCGCCGGCTCCGACGCGCTCGCGAAGCCGATCTGGGCGCTGCTGATGCTCGAGCTCTGGCATCGCGAGCTGATCGACGCGCCGGCCCGGGTCGACCGGCTCTCGGCGGCGGCCTGACGTGGGCGAACCGGCGACGAGCCCACCCGACGGCACCGAGCTGCTCGAGACCACGGCTCGCCGGGCGCTCTGGTGGAGCGTCGCCAACAACGTCGTCGGTCGTGTCGGCACGACGCTGATCGGCATCGTCCTCGCCCGGATCCTGACCCCGGAGGACTACGGCCTCTACGCGGTTGCGCTCGTCGTCCTCAACATCCTGCTGAGCATGAACGAGCTCGGGGTGAGCCTGGCGATCGTCCGCCGCCCCGGCGACGTCTCGGCGATCGCGCCGACGGTCGCGACGCTGTCGCTGGCCTCGAGCCTCGTACTCTGGCTGGCGATCTTCCTGGCGGCGCCGGCGATCGCCGGCGCCCTCGGCGTCGCCGAGGCTACGGCGATCGTCAGGGTGCTGTCGCTCTCGATCCTGATCGACGCCCTGACCGCCGTCCCGGCGGCGCTGATGACCCGCGACTTCATGCAGAAGGAGCGACTGATCGTCGACGCCGCCGGCTTCGTGACGACGTCGGCCGTCGCGGTCGCGCTCGCCGTTGGCGGCGCCGGGCCGTGGGCACTCGTCTGGGGGGCGCTGATCGGCAACGTCATCAACGGCGCCTTCATCATCCGCTTCGCGCCGCACCGCTACGGGTTCGGGTTCCGGCCGCAGGTCGCCCGCGACCTGCTCGGGTTCGGTCTGCCGCTCGCCGGCGCCAGCCTGCTGATCATCGCCCTGCTCGAGATCGACTACATCGTCATCGGCGCCGAGCTCGGCGCGGTGTCGCTGGGCTTCTACCTGCTCGCCTTCAACCTCTCGACCTGGCCCGTGAACATGTTCTCGGCCCCAGCCCGGCGGATCTCCCTGCCCCTTTTCGCCCGCCTCCATGCCGGTGAGACGAGCGCATCGGCAGCGTTCGTTCCCGTCTGCTGCGTGCTGCTGCTCGTCACCCTGCCCGCCTGCCTGATGCTCGCGGTCTTCGCCGAGCCGCTGGTCCGGGTGGTCTACGGAGATCAGTGGCTGCCGTCGGCGGTGGTCCTGCCGTGGTTGATGGCGCTGGCCTTCACGCGGGTTCTCGGCGAGCTGATCTACGACTTCCTCGTCGCGCTCGGCATGGCCCGCTCGAACCTCGCCCTGCAGGGGATCTGGCTGGCAGCCCTCCTGGTCACGCTGCCGATCGCCGTTCGGGTCGGAGGGATCGAGGGGGTGGCGATCGCCCACGCCGGCGTCGCCGTCGTCGTCGTCCTGCCCTCCTATGCGGTCGTGCTGCGCCGCGCCGGCGTCTCGCTCGGCGGCCTCGCCGCCCAGCTCTCGCGTCCGCTGGCGGGCGGCATCCTCGCCGCCCTCGCCGGCGTCGCCGCCGTCGAGCTGATCGGCGACCGGTTCGCGCAGCTGGCGATCGGCGGTTGCCTAGTCGCGCTCGTCTACGTCGCCGCCGTCTATCCGATGCGGGCGATGTTGAAGTCGCCGCTCGCGGGGCCGGCGTGAGCGGCGGCGGACGCGATCGGCCCGCGGGCGGGCGCTCGCTGACGATCGTCGTCGCCGGCACCTCCTGGGACGGGGTCTGGCAATCGGAGCGCCATCTCGCCGCCCACCTCGCCCGCCGCGGCCCGGTCCTCTGGGTCGACCCGCAGATCTCGCGGCTGACCCCGCTGCGCGACCGCAGCGCCCAGCGGACGCTGCGCGAGGACCGGCTGCGAGCGGTCGCGCCGAACCTGCTGCGACTGACGCCGGTCACCGTTCCCGGCGTGACCCGGCCGGTCCTCCGCGACCTCGCGACCCGCGGCGCCCGCCGGGCGCTGCGCCACGCCGTCGAGGCGATCGGGCTGCCCGTCCGGGCGACGATCGTCGCGTCGCTCAACGACATGCTCGACGCAGTCCCCTGCGACGTCCGGGTCTTCTTCGGCACCGACGACTACGTCGCCGGCGCCCGGCTGATGGGAACCGACCCGACCTGGCTCGAGCGCTGCACCGAGCGGCAGCTCGCCCGGGCCGACGTCGTCGTCGCCACCTCGCAGGTGCTCGCTGACCGCTGGTCGCCGCAGCGGCCCAGCATCGAGGTTATCCCGAACGGCTGCGACTTCGAGCGTCTGTCGGGGGCCGAGCAGGCGGCCCTCCCCGACGACGTCGGGTTGCCGCCGCCGATCGCCGGCTTCATCGGCCACATGTCGGAGCGCATCGACCTGCGGATGCTCGCCGGCGTCGCCGATTCCGGCAACTCGCTGCTGCTCGTCGGACCGCGACAGCCGACGTTCGAGATCGCCAGGCTCGACGCGCTGCTCGAGCGCCCGAACGTGCGGTGGGTCGGCGCCAAGCGCTTCGCAGAGCTGCCTTCCTACCTGCGGGTCATCGACGTCGGGCTGACTCCCTACTCGCAGTCGGAATTCAATCGCGCGAGCTTCCCGCTGAAGACGCTCGACTATCTCGCCGCCGGCCGGCCGGTCGTCGCGTCCGATCTGCCGGCCCACCGCTGGCTCGACTCCGAACAGGTCCACATCGCCGGGTCCGTGGCGGAGTTCGGGGCCCTGACCGCGGAGCTGCTCGCAGCACCACGGAGCGAGGCAACGGGCGCCGAGTGCCGGCGGGTCGCCGCTCGCAACTCGTGGGCGGCGCGGGCGGCGGAGATCGACGCGCTGATCGAGTCGCGGCGCCGGGACCCGGTCGGATCGGGGGCCGCGTGAGCGCTGAGCGGGACCTCGTCCTGATCGGCTGCGGCGGCTTCGGCCGCGAAACGGCCGCGGCGGTCGCGGCGATGAACGCCGTCGCCCCGTGCTGGAGGTTGCGCGGGTTCCTCGACGACAGCCCGGAGCTCGAGGGCGCTTCGATCGGCGGCCTGCCGGTGCTCGGGCCCGTCGAGGCGGTCGACGCCCATCCCGATGCAGCCGTCGTGATCACCACCGGGCGCCCTGACAACTACGTCAGCCGGCCGCTGATCGCAAACCGGATCGGTCTCGAGGAGGAGCGCTACGCGACGATCGTCCATCCCTCGGCGATGGTCGGCGCGGGTTGTCGCATCGGCGCCGGCTCGGTGCTGCTCGGACACGTCGACCTGACCGCCGCCGTCGACGTCGGCCGCCACGTGGCGGTCATGCCCCAGGTGGTCCTTCCCCACGACACGACGGTCGGCGACTTCGCGACGATCGCCTCCGGGGTGCAGGTGGGAGGCGGCTGCCGGATCGCGGCCGGTGCCTACATCGGCAGCGGCGCCTGCCTGCGCGAGGGCCTGAGGATCGGCACCCGGGCGATGGTCGGGATGGGCGCGATCGTGACCCGCGACATACCCGACGAACGGCTCTGGACCGGCGTGCCGGCCCGGGACGCGGGACGCGCCCCGATTCCGGCCGCGGCCGCCGCGGGGACATCGTGAAGATCGTCGTCTGCCCGCACACGCTCGAGCTCGGCGGCAGCCAGATGAACGCGATCGACCTTGCCGCCGCCGTCCGCGATCGCGGCCACGAGGTGATCGTCTTCGCCCAGCCCGGCGCGCTTGCCGGGCGGATCGACGAGCTCGGGCTCGAGCTCGTCGGCTCGCCGCGGCCCCGCGGCCGGCCCTCGCCGCGCGTCATCGCGGCCCTGACCGCGCTCGTCGGCGACCGCGGCGCCGACATCGTCCACGGCTACGAGTGGACGACGGCGCTCGAGGGCTACTGGGGACCGCGGGTCCGGTCGGGAGTGCCGGTCATCGCCACGGTGATGTCGATGGCGGTCGCCCCGTTCATCCCCCGCGACCTGCCGCTGATCGTCGGCACCGAGCAGATCGCCGTCGCCGAACGGCGGGCCGGGCGCGGCGAGGTTGACGTCATCGAGCCGCCGGTCGACGTCGAGCGCGATGCACCCGGCAGCGCCGACCCGGAGCCGCTGCGGCGCCGCCACGGGATCGACCCCGCGGCGCTCACGGTCGTCGCCGTCTCCCGGCTCGCCGCCGAGCTCAAGCTCGAGGGCCTGGAGACGGCGATCGAGGCGGTCGCGAAGCTCGCCGCCGACCATCGCATCCAGCTCGTCGTCGTCGGCGACGGCCCCGCCCGTGGGGCGCTCGAGGAACGAGCGGCGGCCGTGAACCGGCATGCCGGAAGGCGAATCGTCGTGATCGCCGGCGAGCTGCTCGACCCCCGCCCCGCCTACGCCGCGGCCGACGTCTGCCTCGGCATGGGCGGCTCCGCCCTGCGGGCGATGGCGTTCGCACGGCCGCTGATCGTCCAAGGCGAGCAGGGGTTCTGGCAGCTGCTGACCCGGGCGAGCGCACCACGTTTCCTGAACGCCGGCTGGTATGGGGTCGGGGCGGGGCGAGCCGCCGGGGCCGAGAGCTTGATGACGCAGCTGCGGCCGCTGATCGGCGAGCAGGCCCGGCGGGCCGAGCTCGGCGCCTACGGCCGCGGCCTCGTCGTCGCGCGCTTCGCCCTCGAACGCGCCGCCGAGCGGCAGCTCGAGCTCTACGAACGGACTCTCGCCGGCGGCACGATCGAGCTGCGGCACCGGCTCAGCGGCGGTGGACGGTCAGCCGGCGGCCTGATCGCACACCGGTTCGAGCGGTCGCTGGCGGCGCTGCTCGGCAACGCCCGCGCCGACGACTTCAACGCCCGCCCGGTCGCCGCGCTGGCGCCGCCGCAGCCCAGCTGAGCGATGACCGCGAAGCTCTTCGCCGCAGCCTGCGCTCTGGTCGCCTGCGCCTGCGTGGTGGCGATCGTCCTCGCCCAAGCCGACGAAGGAGGGGCGCGGCGGCCCTGCCCGGCAGCGGCCGCCACGGGCCGAGATCAGTCCGTTTTTCGTCCTGCGGACCCGCAATCGGCCGGTAAGGTTTCAAGTTCGTCGGGTCGGCCCGGTTGCTCGGGCGGGCCCTCAGCCAGCAGCTCGATCAACGGCATCTCCCCCTCCGCCAAAGACAGCTTGCGCAACGGCCTCGCCGCAACGGCGGCGACGCTGATTGCCCTGATCGCCCCTCATGCGGCGTCGGGGGCGGTGCTGTCGGCGTCGCCGGCGACGCTCGGCTCGGTATTCGCCAAGGCCGGCGGCAAAGACACGATCGAGCTGCGATCCGGCTCCTACGGGACCTTCCGGGCCGGCATCAAGCCCGCCCGCGTCGCCCTGCGGCCCGCACCGGGCGCGAGCGTGACGATGGCCCTCGACTTCACGCCCGCCGCCAACGTCACCGTCGCCGGTGTCACCCTCACCGACGTCGTCGTCGCCGAGGGCGCCCGCAACATCACGATCCGGAACTCCGACATCCCCGGTCAGGTGATCCTCCGCGACCTCACCGACTCCAACGTCACCCTCGACGGCAACGTCCACCGCGGCTGGGACAAGTGCAACGGCTGTGCGGAGGGCCGCGTCTACATCCCCGGCGACCTGAGCCGCCAATCGGGGATCACTATCGAGAACAGCGAGTTCGTCGGCGGCGTCAGCGACGGCATTCAGGCCGGATCGAACGGCACGCGGATCCTCCACAACTACTTCCACGACCTCGAGCCGGGCACCCCGAACGGGGTTCACACCGACGCGATCCAGCTCTACGGTTCGAAGAACACGGTGATCCGCGGCAACTACTTCCGCGACGTTCCCGACGCGATCATGGCTCCGGACGGGACCGACCACGAGCTGATCGAGAACAACGTCATCCAGGGCGACCGCGGCGGCTACCCATACGCGGTGACGATCTGGTCCGACAACGGGTCGGTGATCCGCCACAACACCTTCGCCGACGGGCCGTGCCTGTTCAACCTGCGCTGCGGGATCCTCTCGATCGGCTCGAAGTCCGGTCAGCCGGCCGGCCGCGGCACGGTCATCGAGGACAACATCCTCCACGATATCTCCGTCGGCGACGGGCGGGCGACCGTCGCGTCGCGATCGCACAACCTGCTCAGCGGCGGGCGACCGAACGGGCCCGGCGAGATTCGGGGCAAGCCCGTCTACGTCGGCGGCTCCGAGCCCAGCACGCGGAGCGGCTACGCGCTGGCGCCGCGCTCGCCGGGCCGAGGCGCGGCCGGTGACGGCCTCGATATCGGCGCGGTCATCAATCGCGGCGCCGCCGCCTGCAAGCTCGCCAAGGCGAAGGTCACCCGGTCGAAGCGGCAGGTGCGCCGGGCCCGCCGGGCGGTGCATCACGCGAATCGCTCCGGGCGGATCCAGCGCGCCCGGCGGAAGCTTCGCAAGGCGAAGCGGCGGCTGCGCGACGCCCGCCACCAGGCCGCTCAGGTCTGCTGAGCTCCGCCGACGGCTTCGTTGCCGTTGCGCCGGCGCCACCGGTTGCCGGCCGCGGCGACCACCACCACCGAGCACCAGAGCACGAAGACGATTGCGGCGGCGGCGAACCCGGAGCGCGATCGTGTCCCTTCTGCCTTCACCTCCACGACCGGGGCGCCGATCGGATTGGCGAGCACGTGCCTGACGCCCCCGCTCGGCGCCTGATCATCGACCAGTGAGACGAGCTCGGCGGTCGTCGCCTCGGCCAGCACCGACGCCGACTGACCATCCGCCGCCGCCGCCGTGATCGAGATGACCGGGACCTGCGGATCGGCGGCGACGGTGACGACGCTGTCCGCCACCGGCGCGGTGGCGAGCGCGGCATCGTCGGCAAGCGGCGTCGGCTCGAGCGGCGTGTCGGATCCGGCGATCGCCACCGCGAAGGAGTCCCGATCGATCCCGGCCCGCGCCGCGACCCCGGCGGCGAACGATTCGGTCGACATCAGGAAGGTGAACAGCCGGGTCCGCGCGGCGATCGTCTCGGCACCCTTGACGCGGGCATCGGCGACGAGCGGGCGCGGCGTGTCCAGCTGGACCCGGCTCAACGCGGTGGTCCGATCGGCTCCGCCGGCCCCCAGACCGGGAGGGAACACCGAGATCACGCCGGCGGCCAGCAGGCCGGCCAGCACCGCGGCGACGGCCCCGAGGCGGACGGCCGCGCGGTGCGACGCGAGGACGCGAGCGATCGCGGCGAGCTCCACCGCTCAGCCCGCCGAGGCGGATGTCGGCCCGAGGCCGTCCTGCTGCGACCAGCCACGCCGGACCCGGGCGACGAACAGGACCGCGACGCAGGTGATGGCGAAGCCGGCGAAGAACGCCAAGACGGCCACCGATCCGTCGGCGCCGTCGTTGATCACGCCCGATCTCGCCGAGCCGAGCTGGACCAGCCTGACCCGGCTCCGGGCCGGCGTGTCCTCGCTGGACGCCTGCGCACGCAGGTAGTCCCTGGTTCCGGCGACGGCCGAGTCGGCGAGGAGCCGCGCCGTCTCGGCATCCGGCCCCTCGGCGTGGATGTCGAGGATCGGAGCGGTCGGGCTCGCCTCGACCGCGAGCCTCAGCTCTCCCGGCGGCGCGACCAGGTCGGCGATCGACGCGGTGCTGTCGCTGCCCGCAAGCGGCCGCGGCTGATCGGGCGTCAGCGGCGGGGTGATGGTGATCCGATCCGGCGCGACCCCGGCCTGGCCGGCGATGAACCCGCGCACCGGCGGGCTCGCCATCACGTTGCCGACGAGCAGGCTGCGGTTCGTCAGCGACGTGAGGTCGTAGGTCGTCTGACGGAGGTCGACGAGCGCCGACCGCGGGGTGTCGACCAGCACCTCGGTCGACGCGCTGGCGACCTCGAGCGAGCCCCGGTCCAGTCCCGGCGGGATCAAGCCGATCCCGTAGAAGACCCGGGTGGCGGCGAGCAGGCCGACGACGAGAGCGAGGGCGAGCCCGGCCTTCATCCCCCAGAGCTCGCGCAGATATGCGCCGGCCCTCATCGCCGCCTACTCCCCGGCCGTCGCCGGAGGCAACGAGGCGGTGCGGCCGGCGCCGTTCTGGGAGGCCGGGGCCTCGGGCGGATGGCCGAGCCCGCTGCCGTTGGCCTGCTCGGAAGCATCCTCGGCACCGTCGCGGCGGCGCTCGCGAACCCACCGCGGCAGCATCACCAGCGCCGCACAGCCGGCGACCAGGATCATCAGGCCGACGGCGATCGCGGCGAGCGGACCGGGGCCGCGGCCGACGCTGACCGCCCGCTGGACGCCGATCTCGCTGACGTTGAGGCGCTGCGCCTCGGGGATCTCGTCGGTCGCCGCGACGGTGCCCAGATACGCCTTGAGCTCGGCGACGGCGCCGCTCGCCAGCCGCTCGGCGGTGACCGCCTGCGGCGCTTGCGCGACTACGTGGAGGATCGGCAGCGTCGAGTCGGTTGTCACGGTGAGGACGATCGCCTCAGGCTTCGTCGTCTCGGCGCTGTCGGGGATGCCCGCCGACGTGGCGGCGGCATCGGTGTCGGGCGGTGGCACGACGATCAGGCGCTCGGGCTCGACGCCGGCCCGTCTCGCCACCGCCCGCTCGATCGAGCCCGACGCCATCAGGTTGCCGAGCAGCCTGGCCCTGGTCGCGAGCGTGTCGATCTGGGGCACGGCCGCCGCCTCATCGCCGCGGCTGCCGACGTCGACCGCCTGCGATCGCGGCGTGTCGACGAGGATGTCGGTCGCAGCGCGCTCGACCGTGTAGCCGCGGCCGGCGACGAACAACGCCGCCAGCACGGCGATCGCAGCCACGGGCACGATCAGGCGCTTCCGCGCACCCAGCTCCCGCAGAGCGCCGGTTGTCGTCGTTCCGCTCACGCGGCACCCTCCAGCTCGATCGGTCTCCTGCCCTCGCGGCGCTGCGCCGGCAGGACGGCGACCGGCGGCGGCGGCCTGAACGGAGCCGGCCCGAGCCCGGCGGTGGCCGCCAGGGATGCGGCGGCAACGGCGCGGCGGCGGTCGTCGCCACGGCATCGCGCCAGCACCCAGCGCAGGCCGTACCCGAGCAGCGACGCCAGTCGGTAGAGCTCGCGGTGCACGGTGCGGAAATGCTTGCCGGCGTGCTGCATTCGGGCGTAGGCGTTCTGGGCCTCCATGCGCGGGTTCAGGCCGGCCTTCCCGGCGTGATGGACGATCGTCATCGACGGCAGGTGGCAGACCCTCCATCCGCCCTGCTTGATGCGCAGGCAGAGATCGGTCTCCTCCGAGTAGAGGAAGAACCGCTCGTCCATCAGGCCGGCCGCCGCCAGCGCCTCGCGGCGGGCGACCATGAACGCTCCGACGGTCCAGTCGCAGTCGGTCTCGCGCTCGTACGCGGCCGCCTCGAGGACCCGCTCCGACAGCCACGCCGGGCGGATCGGCCAGCGCTCGATCCCGAGCGCTGCCCCGAGCACGCGGGTCGCGTTCGGAAACCTGCGGATCGATGGATAGACCCGGCCGCCGGTCAGGTGTCGGACCCCCGCCAGGCCGACGTCGGGGCGGTCGTCGAGCCTCGCGAGCAGCTCGTCGAGCCGGCCGGAGACGAGCTCGGTGTCGGGGTTGAGGAAGAGCAGGTAGCGGGAGTCCGCGATGGCGAGCGCTCGGTTGTTGGCGTGCGCGAAGCCGTGGTTTTCGCTGTCGATCAGCCGGGCCTCGGGGAACTCGGCGTCGAGCAGCGACGCGGTCTCGGCGATGCTGCCGTTCTCGACGACGACGACCTCGTACTCGAGCTCACCGGCCCGATCGCGAACGCTGCGCAGACATGGACGCAGCCAGTCGGCGTCGTCCATCGAGACGATGATGACCGTCAGGTCGGTCATCGCGGCGCGGCGTCCATCGCCTCGGCCGCGGCGGCGCTTCGTGCGGTCGCCTCACCGGGGAGCGCCGTCGCGCGCTGCTGCTCGGTCGTCAGCGGGATGCTCAGCCCCCTGCCCCGCTCGGGATCGAGGACCAGGCTCGCAGCCTCGTATCTGGAGGAGACGTTGATCTTGCCGAACGCCGATGAGAGATGGCTCTTGACCGTGCTCTCGGCGAGGTAGAGGTGGGCGGCGATCTCGGCGTTCGTCAGCCCCCGGGCGACGAGAGCGAGCATCTGCTTTTCGCGTCTGGTCAGCACCTTTGCCTCGATCTCGCGACGGTTGCCGCTGGGCACACAGGTCTGACCGCTGCGAACGGCGGCGACCGCCGGCGCCAGCGCGGCCTCGATCCGACGCTCGAGCACGACGCCGTCGATGCCGAAGCCGATCGCCCGCCTGACGTCGCCGGAGCCGGCCCGCAGACAGACGACGAGGATCGGGGTCTCGGCGAGCTTCGAGTGGATCCGCGCCGCGGCCTTGCCGATCTCGGCGTCCGGGCGGCGCCCGGCGAGGATCGCGCAGGCCGGCGCGGCGCCGCCTTCGCAATCGGCGATCAGGTTTTCGACATCGGCCTCGACCGCGACGACGGGTCCGCAGGCGCGGGCCGCGACCTTGGCGACGCGCTCCCGGAGCGCGTCGTCCTCGACGCAGATCGCGATCCCCGCCGGCTCCGCCCCGTTCGCACCGGCGATCTTCTCGATGGCATCCATCCCGCAATCAACGACCCGCCGGCGGCAATGCTTCCAGCCGGTCCGGAAGCTGCCGCCCCGGCCCGCCGTTGTTGGTCCGACATGCAGCCGGAAACCGCCGACCGCACAGCCGCCGTCCATGTGGACCCTGGCGCCGCGATCGGAGCGGGCGTCGCGCTCGGGCACCACGTGGTCATCCACGGCGGTTCCCGGGTCGACGCCGGCTGCGTGATCCAGGACTTCGCGGTCATCGGCAAGCGGCCCGAGCTCGGCAGCCTGTCGACGGCGAATCCGCTCGCGGCCCGACGGCCGACCGTGATCGGGGCCGGCGCTCGGGTGCTCTGCGGAGCGATCGTGTTCGCCGGCGCGGTCCTCGAACCGGGGGCGATCGCCGGCGATCAGAGCCAGATCCGCGAATCCAGCCTGATCGGAACCGACTCGGTGATCGGGCGCGGATCGGCGGTCGACAATGACGTCCGGATCGGCGCCCGCGTCCGGATTCAGACCAACTGCTACCTGACCGCCCACAGCGTCGTCGAGGACGACGTCTTCGTCGGGCCGGGGGTCGTGACGACGAATGACGACACGATGGCCCGCCACCCGATCGGCGAGCCGCGGCTGGGAGTGACTCTGCGGCGGCGCTGCCGGATCGGCGGCGGCGCCGTGATCTGCCCCGGAGTCGAGGTCGGCGAGGAGGCGTTCGTCGCCGCCGGAGCGGTGGTCACCGCCGACGTAGCGCCGCGATCGGTCGTCATGGGCGTTCCCGCCCGTCCGGTGCGGTCGGTCCCCGACGAGGACCTTCTCGACCGATGGCGCTGACGCTCGCCGACCGGCGGATCCCTCTGTTCGCGACCCGCGAATCGCTGGCGCCGCTGTGGGGCCGGATCGCCGATCGCCAGCGTGCCGTGCTCGAATCGGGTCGCTACATCCTCGGCCCCGAGGTCGAGGCCTTCGAGGCCGAGTTCGCAGCCCATCTCGGCAGACGACACTGCATCGGCGTCGCCAACGGCACCGACGCGATCACGATCGGGCTGCGCGCGCTCGGCGTCGGCGCCGGCGACGAGGTGGTCGTACCCGGCGTCAGCTTCTTCGCAACGGCCGAGGCGGTCGTCAACGCCGGCGCCGTCCCGGTCTTCGCCGACATCGATCCCGATACCCATTGCCTGACGGCGGCGACGATCGAGCCGGTGCTGACGGCGCGAACGCGCGCCCTCGTCCCGGTCCACCTGTTCGGAAATCCGGCGGCGATGGACGGGATCGCCGAGCTGGCAGCGAGCCGCGGCCTGCGGGTGCTCGAGGACTCGGCTCAGGCCGCCGGGGCCTGGCTCGGAAGCCGCCGGGCCGGCGCGATCGGCGACGCCGCCAGCTTCAGCTTCTATCCCGGCAAGAACCTCGGGGCGACCGGCGACGCCGGCGCGATCGTCACCGACGACGACGAGACCGCCGATCTCGCCCGCACCCTGCGGGAGCACGGGCGCGGCGCCATCCCTTGGCGCCACGTCGAGGTCGGCTACAACTCGCGGCTCGACGAGATGCAGGCCGCGGCGCTGCGGGTCCTGCTCCCGGAGCTCGACGGCTGGATCGCCGCCCGGCGGGCGGCGGCCGACGCCTACGCCACGGCCGGCATCGCCGAGCTCGCTGAGCCGCAACGGGAGACGCAGGAAGCCGCCAGCGCCTACCACCTGTTCGTCGTCACGACCGAGAGCCGCGACCGGCTCCGCGACGGGCTCGCCGCGGTTGGCATCGAGACCCGCGCCTACTACACGACGCCGCTCAACCGCCAGCCCGCACTCGCCTCCTTCGACCGTGGCCGGGTGCTGCCCGCCGCGGAGCTGCTCGCCCGCCAGGGGCTGGCGCTGCCGATGGGCCAGTCCCTGCGCCACGGCGACGCCGAACGCGTCGTCGACGCGATCCGCGCGCTCGCCTGAGAGGAATGGTCGCCGTCGTTCAGTTGGCGCCGCGACGGCCGAAGACGGCCGGAAGCGTCCGTGCGATCAGCTTCACGTCCAACCACAGCGACCAGTTGGTGACGTAGAGGCAGTCCAGCCTCAGCATCTCGCGGAAGGGAATGTCGGTCCGGCCGAGCACCTGCCACATGCCGGTGACGCCCGGCGAGAGGTCGAGCCGGGTCCGCTCCCAGCCGACCACCTGTTCGTCCTCGCTGCCGATCAACGGCCGCGGCCCGACCAGGCTCATCTCGCCGCGGAGCACGTTCCAGAGCTGCGGCAGCTCGTCGATGCTGGTCCGCCGCAGTAGCCTGCCGACCCTGGTGATGCGCGGGTCGCGCTCCAGCTTCAGCCAATCGGGATCGCCGCTCTCCGCGCGCAGGCCGGGCGCCAGCCGCTCGGCGTCGACGATCATCGTCCGGAACTTGAGCAGCGTGAAGGGGCGTCCGCCACGCCCGACCCGGCGCTGACGGAACAGGACCGGCCCCGGCGAGTCGAGCCGGACCGCAATCGCGCCGGCGACCAGGACCGGCGCCATGAGCAGCAGACCGAGAACGGCGCCGGCCAGATCGAGGCTTCGCTTCAAGGCCCGCGAGGTTCGGGCCAGCACGAGTGGATTGAGGCCGAGCATCGTCAGTCCCTCGATGTCGTCGACCTCGAGCGACGGGCCGAGCGCGTCGACATGGCCGGGCAGGATGCTGACCTTGGCGGACGCCGCGCCGCAGTCGCCGACCAGCGACATCATCGCCTCGTCGCTGATCCCCGTCGCCGCGACGATCACCCGGTCGATCCGGTGGTTGACCGCGAGCGCGGGCAGATCGATCTCGCCGAGCCGTCCGAGCCACGGCACCGCCGCGTCGGGACGGTCGCCGACGGTCACCTCGCCGACCGGCTCGAGCCCGTACTGAGGGTGATCGCGCATCTTCCGGACGAGGACCGGGCTGAGCCCGGAGCCACCGACCAGAAGCACCCGCGAGGGGCCCTTGACGCGCAGGAACAACCGCCTGGCGGTCAGCCGCCAGATCGACAGCGAGACGACGCCGGCGAGCCCGAACACCGCCGCGCCCGGCAGACCCGGACCGGGCTCGTAGCCGAGCAGATCGATGTAGGCCCAGAGGAGCAGGGTGCCGATCAGGAAGGCGTGGAACAGTGCCGGCAGGTCGTCGAGCACCGACAGGCTGACCCGCTTGACGTCGCGCTCGTAGAGCCCGTAGAGGCGAAACAGGACGACCCAGGCCGGCAGCGTCGCCGCCAACAGCAACAGGCGCGGCCAGGGATCGTGCACCGGCACGATCGCCAGCGTGACCGCGGCAGCGCAGACGACGCCGGCGACATCGGCGGCGGCGAGTACGCGGCGCAGCAGGTAATCGCGGGGCCGGTAGGTCGAGGCGACGATCGGGCGGGCCCGGACCGGGGCCGGGGTCTCGCCGCTCGAAACCGGGGCGTATCCGCCCGAGGCGGCGACGCCCCGCGGACCGCGCCCGGCACTCACGCGACCATGCCCGCCCGGTCCGCCGACGGCAGCCGGACCGGGCCACCGTGGTCGTTCAGGGACAGCTCGGCCGCCTCGATCATCGCGACGACGTCGAGCGCGAGATCGAGCTGTGCGGTCAGTGGCCGGCCCGCGTCGACCGCCGCGATGAAATCCTCGATCTCGAGCGACAACGGCTCGCTGCCCTCGAGCCGGGGCGAGACGATGTCGCCGGTCCGGTAGGAGAGGTGGTACTCGCCGAACGTCTCCGGATCCTCGTAGACGACGCCGTGATCGAAGATCCGCAGCGGCTCCGGCGCCCCGTCCTCGTAGACGACCATCTTCTCGCTGCCGACGAGCACGGTGCGGCGCAGCTTGCTCGGGGCCAGCCAGCTGAGCTCGACGTTGCCGAGGATCCCGCCCGGGTACTGCAGGGTCAGGAAGGCGACGTCGGGGATGCCCCGGACGACCGCGTCGCGGCCGCAGGCGGAGATCGTCTCCGGGCTCGCATCGAGCCAGTAGCGGAGGATCGAGAAGTCGTGCGGGCCGAGGTCCCAGAGGACGCTGACGTCGCGCTGATGAAGGCCGAGGTTGACCCGGCTCGAGGAGATGAAGTAGAGGTCGCCGAGGTCGCCGGCCTCGATCAGCTTCTTGACCGCCCGGACCGGCGGGCTGTAGGTGAACGTGTGGCCGCACATCAGCACCAGGTTGCGCTCCGCGGCGATGTCCGCGAGGCTGCTCGCCTCCGCCGACGAGGCCGCGAGCGGCTTCTCGACGAAGGTGTGCTTGCCGGCTCGCAAACACGCCTCGGCGAGGCCGGCATGGGTGCCGACCGGCGTCGCGAGGACGACGGCGTCGAGCGAGTCGTCGGCGAGAAGCCCGTCGACGTCGGCGCGAGCCTCGGCGGCGGGGTAGCGCCGCGCCATCTTCGCGAGGCGGGTCTCGTCGCGATCGCAGATGTAGGCGAGCTCGGTCGACTCGAGGTCGGAGATGACGCGCAGCAGGTTCGGGCCCCAGTATCCGAGCCCGACCACCCCGACCCGGCGAGCGGTCTGCCCGTTCCGGGCGGCGCGGGCATCGCGGGCGGCGGGGCGGCGGAAGCGGCGGCGAAGGCCGATCGGCTCGACCCCGGCGCCGGAAACGGCCGGGGAAGCAATCGCAGTGGTAGTCGGGTCGGACATTGAAACGATCACCCTCCGTGGCTTGGCTGGCGAGGCCGGCGGCCCCCTCGTGCCAAGAAACGGCGGGGGAGGCGGCGAATCGCGCGGCGATGCGGCAATCAGTCGTTATTGGAACCGCCGGGCGGCGGCGGCTCGCGATCGCCTTCGGCGGCGCCCGGATCGCGCATCCGGTTGGTGACCGCGACCGCCTCGTCGCGGGTGTGCACGTCGAGCTTGGCGAGCAGATGCTTGATGTGCGTGTAGACGGTGTTCTCGGAGAGGACCAGCTCGGCGGCGATCTCCTTGGTGTCGAGGCCCTTCGCCATCAAGTCGACGACCTCCCATTCGCGCGGGGTCAGGCTGCTCCTGACCGGCCGCAGGCCGCTGCCGTAATCGGGCAGCCTCCGCAATCGCTCGACGAGGCTCATCGCCAGGCCGCGCGAGACCGCCGCCTCGCCGCGGAGCAGGCCCTTCGCCGCGTTCGCGACGCCGCTCGTGTCGATCCGCTTCGAGACGAAACCGCTCGCCCCGGCCCGGAATGCTTCGAGCTGGCTTTCGTCGTCGTCACGGGCCGAGAAGACCAGCACCCGCACCTGGGGCATATCGGCGGCGATCCGCTTGGTCAGATCGATCCCGTCGAACCCGATCAGGGCGATGTCGGGGCGGTAGTAGGTGATCAGCTCGAGCGCCTCGGTGTCGGTTCCGGCGCTGGCGACGACGACGAAGGAGCCCTCGTCCTGGAGGACGTCGCGAACCCCGCGCCGCACCTCGGGGTCGGGATCGGCGATCACGACACGCCCTCGCTGATCGCCGGCGCTCAACCTGCGACCCGGACCCGACCTCACCCTGAGCGGCCTCCGACGGGGCGGTCCGCCCCGATACCTGACTGATCTTTCAACTGAGCAACCTCCCCCGACTCAAGTCGACTATCGCACAGTCGGCGCCGGCGTCGACCGTTCAGTTCGATTCGGGCAGTACAACTAACGGATGGCGAGCGGCGAAAGGTCCGGCCCCGAGCGGAGGTTCGAGACGATCCTCTACTCGGTCGCGGCCGGGATCGCGACGATCACGCTGAACCGGCCGGACCGGCTCAACACGATCGTCCCGCCGATGCCCGACGAGGTCGAGACCGCCGTCGGCGACGCCGTGCGCGACGACGACGTCAAGGTGATCGTCCTCCGCGGCGCCGGCCGCTCCTTCTGCGGCGGCTACGACTTCGGCGGCGGCTTCGAGCATTGGGACGAGGCGATCACGACCGACGGCCGCTGGGATCCCGGCAAGGACTTCGCCTTCGCGACGGCGGCGGAGGTCTCGCCGACCGAGAAGCTGATGAGCATCTGGCGAGCGCCGAAGCCGGTGATCGCCCAGGTCCACGGCTGGTGCGTCGGCGGCGGCAGCGACTTCGCGCTCTGTGCCGACCTCGTCGTCGCCAGCGAGGACGCCCGGATCGGCACCCCCTACAGCCGGATCTGGGGCGCCTACCTGTCGGGGATGTGGATCTACCGGCTCGGGCTCGCCAGGGCCAAGTACCACGCGTTGACCGGCCGTCCGCTCTCCGGCCGCGAGGCCGCCGACGTCGAGCTGATCAACGAGGCCGTTCCCTTCGCGGAGCTCGAGGATCGCGTCGCCGCACTCGCCGCCGAACTGGCGACGATCCCCTCCTCCCAGCTCGCGGCGATGAAGCTCGTCGTCAACCACGCCTACGAGAACATGGGCCTCGCCTCGACGCAGACGCTCGGACCGATCCTCGACGGCCTGATGCGGAACACGCCCGATGCGCTGCGCTTCATCGAACGGGCCGCCGGCGACGGCGTCGGTGCCGCGATCGCCGATCGCGACGGCCCGTTCGGCGACTACAGCCAGGCGCCACCTGAGCAGCGCCCGGACCCGGGAAACGTGATCGAGCCCTAGCCCGGCGCGGCAACCCCGCCGTCACCCCCGAGCCGCGGTCGGCGACGGCCGCCTATTCGACCGGCGGCTGATTCTCGCGCCGTGCCCGGGCCGCATCGTCGAGCCCTCGCAGGACCTCGACGGTGCCGTCCCAGGACATGCAGGGATCGGTCACCGATCGCCCGTAGATCAGCGGCCCACCGAGATCCTGGCGGCCGCCCTCGAGAAACGACTCGAGCATGACGCCGACGATCGCGCCGTTTCCGGCCGCCACCTGCTCGCCGATCGCGGCGGCGACCGCGGGCTGGCGCTCGTGGTCCTTGCCGCTGTTGTCGTGGGAGGCGTCGACGATCACCCGCTCCGGCAAGCCGACCGCGCGAAGGCGCTCGATCGTGTCGGCGATCGATGCGGCGTCGTAGTTGGTGGCCCCGCGGCCACCGCGAAGGATGATGTGGCAGTCGGAGTTGCCGGCGGTGCGGAGGATCGCCGAGCCGCCGCCGAGCTCGACGCCGGCGAACGAGTGCCGGGCCGCCGCCGCGCGGACTGCGTCGACGGCGACCCCGACGTTGCCGTCGGTCCGGTTCTTGAAGCCGACCGGCATCGACAGCCCGGAGGCGAGCTGGCGATGGGTTTGGCTCTCGGTCGTCCGCGCCCCGATCGCGCCCCAGGCGACGGTGTCGGCGATGTACTGCGGGGTGATCGGGTCGAGGAACTCGCAGCCGATCGGCAGCCCGACCTCGAGCACCTCGAGAAGCAGCTGCCGCGCCGTCCGCAAGCCGCTGTTGACGTCCCCGGAGTCGTCGAGGTGGGGATCGTTGATCAACCCCTTCCAGCCGGTCGTCGTCCGCGGCTTCTCGAAGTAGACGCGCATCACCACCATCAGGTCGGGCAGCTCGGGCGCCAGCGCGGCGAGGCGCTTGGCGTAGTCGAGCGCCGCGACCGGATCGTGGACGCTGCAGGGCCCGACGACGACCAGCAGGCGCGGGTCCTCGCGGTCGAGGATCGCCGTCACCTCGCGGCGGCTTTCGATCACCGATTCGGCGAGCGCGGCGGTGAGCGGGTGCTCGGCGAGCAGCTCCTCCGGTGTCGCCAGGGGCACCGTCTCCTCGATGCGGCGATCGTGGAGCGACTGATCGTTGCTGACCGGGGTCGTGGACATCGACCCCTAGTTTCGCGAAGTCAGGCTCCGGGCGTCACAGCGAGCGCAGCGCCGGCAGCAGTTCGGCCGCCGCCCAGGCGCCCGTCGTACCCCCCTACCGGGGGCGAAACGACGGCCGCCGGGTGTTGCCCGGTTCACACCGCGGGTGGCTGGCCGGCAGCGCCCGGCGGGCAGATCATGGACCTGCAAGTTCAATCCACTCCGAAAGGGAGCACGAAATGTTCAACAGCACCAAGGTCCGCACCGCCCTCGCCGCACTGGCCATCTCGGTCACCGCCTTCGGCGGCGTCGCCTCCGCCCAGGCCGGCGGCAAGGCCGGCACGAAGGTCTCGATCAAGGGAGACAACGGCGACTACTACGGCTACGTGAAGAGCTCCGACACCGGCCACTGCGCCAACGGTCGCAAGGTCAAGGTCTTCAAGCAGCTGGGCAGCGCCCAGGACCCCAAGCACGACCTGAAGATCGGCACCGACACCGCGCAGGCGAACGGGCCGAAGTACATGTGGTCGATCGGCAACTCCGGCTACAAGAGCGGCAAGTTCTACGCCAAGGCCGGTAAGACCGACTACTGCAAGGGCGCAACCAGCAAGACGATCACCCGGTAGCGCTCAACCTGGTTCCGCGGGGATGCGAGCGACCCGGTGGCTGCGGCCATCGGGTCGCTTCTTGCGCTCAGGCCGCGATCCCGTAGCGGTCGCGAACCTGAGCGACGAGCACGGCGACGACCTGCGGATCGAACTGACTGCCGGCGTTGTCCTCGAGCTCGGCGATCGCGGCGGCGATCGGCAGGGCCGCACGGTAGGGGCGATCGGTCGTCATCGCGTTGAACGCATCGCAGGCGAAGATGATCCGCGACTCGATCGGGATCGCCTCGGCGGCGATCCCGTCCGGGTATCCGCCACCGTCGAAGCGCTCGTGGGAGGAGCGGACGACGGTGCCGATCTGCGACATCAGCCCGCCGATCTTCTCGAGCATCCGCTGGCCCTCGACGGTGTGCATCCGCACCGCGACCCACTCGCGCTCGGTGAGCGGGCCGGGCTTGTTGATCAGCTGCTTCGGAATCGCGACCTTGCCGACGTCGTGGAGCAGGGCGCCGAACTCGACGTTGCGACGCCGCCGCTCGTCGAGGCCGACCTCGCCGGCGACGGCCACCGACAGCTCGACGACGCTACGGCTGTGGCTGCCCGTGTAGGTGTCGTCATGGCCGATCATGTCGCCGAGGACGTGGGCGGTTCCGCGGTAGGCGCTGCTCAGCTCGAGCAGCGACTGCATCCGAGCCGTCCGCTCACGGGCGAAGATCAGCAGCAGCAGAAACAGCGACAGCGGCAGCAGCAGAGCCCACGGCCGCCCGATCGCCGCGATCGCGACCGCGAATCCGATCGGGGCGAGCAGCGTGTCGACCAGATAGATCCAGCGGCTCTCGGCGATCTGCTCGCGCAGCGAGGCGCCGCCGTGGAAATGTTCGCGAAGCGCGGCGGCCATCGATTCGACGGCGAACTGGGCGATCAGTGCGCCCGCCAGCACGTACCAGGCGGCCGCGGCGGCGCTCGGCGAGCCCGCAGCGACGAGGACCAGCGCCGCCCCGACGGCGAACCAGGAATCGCCGGCCGCCATCAGGATCCGCCCCGGCGCGAGCCGACCGCCGAACGTGTTCACGGTCTTGCCGGCCAGCAACCCGGCGATGACGAACAGGGGCACCAGCTCGGGAGGCAGCACGAAGAGCATCGGCACGAAGGCGACCTGGGTCGGCATCGTGTGCACCGAGCCGACCTCGAACACCACCATCGAGGCGGCGGCCAGGCTCAGCGTGGCGAGGATCGCGGCGGTCCAGTCCAGCGAGCGCTCGGACGGGGCGAGGACGGCGATCGCGACGGCGGCGACGACGAGCCCGCCGCCGATGAGCAGCTCCACCCGGCGTTCGCGAGCGGCGACGGCGCGAGGCATGCGGCCGCGCGATTCGGCCAGGAGCCGCTGGATCCCCGGGGGCAGGGATTCAGTCGCGTTCACCGCGTCCTCCATCCGTCCAGTGCTGGCACAGGAATAGGGATCGGCGGATCGGCTCCAGACCTTGAGTTCCTGTTCGGTCCTTGCACGTCGATCCGCGCACCCGCTCGTCGCCACCGCGCGAAGCCGCCGAGCTGCTGAGGGCCGGCTCGCGGTCCCCTACCCTGCGGGGCAGATGAGCTTCGCAGGGAGAAACGCCGGTCTCGCGAGCGCCACCGCCATCGCCGAGTGGCCACGGTGACCGGGGCGACGGCCGGCGATCACCGGGACGCGACACGGATGAGAGCCGTCCGTGTTGCGCCCCGCTCGACCCGACCGGGGGTAGTCGATCAGGCGGGCCCGCCTCCGGAGGGAGGGGTCGGCAGGTGAGCTACCCATCGCGTCGGGACCGAAACGAGCCCAGCCTCGATCCCGCCGCCGAGCGGCGACTCTGGAAGCTCGTCGCCGGCGGCGACGAGCGCGCCCGCGAGGAGCTGGTCCGCAACTACCTGCCGTTCGCGGAGGCGATGGCGAAGCGCTACAGGACGGCGCGGGAGCCGCACGAGGATCTCGAGCAGGTCGCGAGCATGGGGCTGATCAAGGCGGTCGACCGCTTCGACCCCGAACGTGGCGTGCCGTTCAAGGGCTTCGCAGGGCCGACGATCCTCGGCGAGCTGAAGCGCCACTTCCGCGATCGCGTCTGGACGGTGCGGGTCCCACGCTCCGTCCAGGAGGGCATCGCCGAGGTCGAGACCGCCACCGCCGATCTCGAAGCGGAGCTGCAGCGGACGCCCTCGATCGGCGAGATCGCCGCCCACCTCGGCAAGGAGCAGACCGACGTCCTCGAGGTGCTCGAGGCCAACCTCAACCGCCGGCCGGTCTCGATCGACCGGACGATGCGGACCGACGAGGACGACTCGGCGCCGGCGGCCGAGCGGATCGGCACCGAGGATGAAGGCTACGAGCTGATCGAGGGGCGGCTGACGATCGAACAGGAGCTGCCGCACCTCGACGAGCGCGAGCGACGCGTGATCGAGCTGCGATTCGCCGACGACATGACTCAGTCGCAGATCGCCGCCGAGATCGGCTGTTCGCAGATGCAGGTCTCGAGGATCCTCCGCGGAGCCCTCGGCAAGCTCCGCGAACGCGTCTAGCCCGGCGGCTCAGTCGCCGGGGGCAATCAGGAAGGCGACGTACTCGCCGTCGGCTCGCGTCTCGACCGTGACCGCGTCGGCGAGGGTCTCGACCGAGCCGGTGTCCTCGGGGAGCCTCAGGCCCTCGCGCAACCGCTCGCTGCCACCGGCGACGAGCGGCCCGACGGTCATCTCGATCCCACCTTCGCCGTCGGCCAGCGAGAACGCCGGCGGCTCCTCGCCGAAGGCCGGCCCGGCCGAGTCGGACACCGTCTCGGCGAGCAGGATCGCGTCGGCGACCTGGTCGACGGTCAGCTCGCGCCGCAGCGCGAAGGCGCTGACGGCCCGCGAGAGGACGCCGGGAAGCAGGCCGGACTCGGACGCGGAGATCGCGACCTGCGGCGCTGCGGGCTCCACGGGGGCTCCCTCGCGCACGGCCGGAACGGGTCCGGGGTGGGTGAGCGGCAGGACCATCGTCACCTCGGTCCCGCCCTCGGAGCTGCCGGCGATCGAGAAGCTCTCGCTCAAGGCGGCGACCAGCGACAGGCCGAGGCGGAGGCTCGAACCGGGCGAATCGACGTCGGGGCGGGGCTGGAACCCGACGCCGCGGTCGCTGATCCGCAGCCGCAGCGAGTCGGCCCCGGGCTCGGCCAGGACCTCGATCGGCCCGGGCTCGCCGGGGTAGGCGTGGACGACGGCGTTCATGCAGGCCTCGGTGACGACCGTCTTCAGGTCGGCGATGCCGGCCCGATCCATGCCGACGCCCTCGGCGAGCCCCGCCAGCGCGTGCCTGATCAGCGCGACGTTCGCGGCCTCGGCGGGGACGGTCAGTCGCAGCCGTGGCTGCCGCTGCGCCGAAGATTCCGCCATATCCGCCCCGCTACCCCCGATCACGATGCCGAAACCCCCGAACCGGCCTCGAGCCGGACGCCGCCACCGGCCACCCGGGGCGGCGAGACCACGCTCGGGGCCTCGAACATCACCGCCAGCGCGGCGGCGTCGTCGTCGAGCTCGCCGGTCGCGAACTCCGCCAGCTCGCGGTTGATCCGCCCGATCGCCTCGGCCGGATCCTCGACACCGCCCACGCACCGGCAGAGCCGCTCCTCCCCGAAGCGGCCGCTGTGCCCGCGTGCCTCGACGACGCCGTCGGTGTAGACGAGCAGCTTGTCGCCCGGGTCGAGGGCCAGCGTCTCGATCTCCCAGCCGGCGTCTTCGAAGGCGCCGAGGATCGGCCCGTCCGGGTTCACCTCGCGGGTCTCACGGCCGTGGATGACCAGCGGCGGCGGATGCCCCGCGACGGCGACCCGCACCTCGCCCCGCGCCGGCTGGTCGAGGGTGAAAGCGGCGACGCTGCAGAGAGCGGCGCCGGGGCGGTGCAGCAACGCTTCGTTGAGGGCGGCGAGGGCCTGGCGCGGATCGCCGGTCAGCGAGCTGGCCGCGCGCAGCGTGTAGCGGGCCAGCGCCGTCAGCGAGGCCGCCCTGGCACCGTGGCCGGTGACGTCGCCGATCACAGCCATCCAGCCTCCCTCGATCCTGAGCAGGTCGTAGAAGTCACCGCCGGCGCGGTTTTCGGATCCGGCCGGGCTGTAGAGGGCGGCGAGCGACCAGCCGGGGATGCTCGGGATCGCCGACGGCCGCAGGCCGTTCTGCAGCGTCTCGGCGATCTCGCTGCGCTCGCTGGCGATCCGGGCATTCTCGACCGCCAGCGACACCCGCTCGGAGATCCGCAGCGCGACCCGCTGTTCGAGCGCCGTGAAGGCGCGCCGGTCGGCGCGATTGGCGAAGCCGATGAGACCGATCAGCTGGGTGCCGATCCGCAGCGGCTGCGCCATCACCGAGCCCAGCCCCAGCGCCTCGATGCCGGCGGCGAGACCGGTCGCCGCCTCGGGCCACCCGGCCGGATCGGCCGCGGCGTAGACGACCGGCTCGCGGGATTCGAGCATCTCCGGAATGCCGGGGGCCTCGCGGTGCAGCGGATTGCGGCCGATCAGCTCGCGCAACCCCCGCTCGCGGGACGAATCGACGTCGGCGATCGCCGCCGGCGACAGCGTCCCGTCGGCGGCGGGCGTCAGCACCGCGCAGCAATCGGCCAGGCGCGGCGTCAGCAGGCGGACCAGCCGCTGCAACATCATCTCCGGGTCGGTCGAGGTGCTGAGCAGCTCCGCGGTGCTCGCGAACACCGACTGGGCGAACTCCGCGAACTTCATCTCCGAGACGTCCTCGAAGGCCGCGACCGTGTAGACCGGCCCGTTGCCGACCACCGGCATCTCCCGGGAGCGGATACGCAGCCAGGTCTCCTCGCCGTGACCGGCGTGGACCATGCGGACGATCTCGCCGCGCCGCAGGTCGGGAAGCTGCCAGGGAAGCATTCCGCGGCCGAGCCGCTCACCATCCTCGTCGTAGATGTCGAAGTCCATCTCGCCGGCTGCGGCATCGAGCAGCTCCTCGAGCGTCTCGCGGTCGGCAAGCGCGATCGCGGCCCGGTTGGCGAACAGCAGCCGGCCGTCGCGCTCGGTGATCGTGACCGGCTCGTCGAGCACGTCCATGACCGTGTCCATCCGCATCTCGACGCTCTCGAGGTCGGAGAACAGGCCGGCGTTGTCGAGGGTCAGGGCGACCCGGTCGGCGAGCACCTCGATGAACTGCAGGTCGCCGTCGCCGCGGCGACGGCCCGACCCGGTCTGGACGAGGCTGAGGACGCCGATCCGGCGTCCCCGCGACTGCATCGCCACCGAAACGTAGGATCGGAGGCGGAGCGAACGGAGGAACTCGAGGTCCTCGTCGGAGCGCGCGAGCTGCTCGAGATCGCTCTCGCTGACGTGGGGGTTGACGATCGGGCCCTCGCCGCGGCCGCGGCCGAAGACGAGCTCGGCTGGAACCGAGGGCTCGCGCTCGAGCAGCCGGCGCTCGACCGTCTCCCGATCGGGGCCGGCGACCCGAACGGCAAGCCGTTCGACCCGGTCCCCGGAGATCGCGTCGACCATGCAGATATCGGCCAGCTCCGGTACGGCGAGCCCGGTGATCCGCTCCAGCGTGCCCGCCAGCGACGGCTGCCCGACGGCGCCGGCCGCGACCTCGTTGAGCAACTCGAGCCGGCGCGCCGTGCGGGAGCTGCGGTCGATCATGTAGGCCACGTAGTAGGACAGCATCGAGGCGCCGACGCCGAGTACGAACCGGACCCAGAAACCGTTGCTGTCGTAGTTGTCGTTCCAGATGCCGCTGGTGGCGGAGATGAGCACGGCCAGCGCCGCGACGACGGCCGTGACCCGGGTGTCGCCGCTGAGCGCCGTCGTGAACGGGACCACCGCGAAGAACCCGGTGATGACGATGTCGGCGCGGGCGTCGAGCAGGGCCAGGCCCCCGAGCGCGATCAGAGCCGGAACCAGCCCGCTCCAGAGCGGGGAGTGGATCCGGAGCCTGCCGGCCCCGCCCGCAAATGTCGGGGTGTCTCCCATGTCGCGACAGCGATTGTGCCGGGTCCCCGCGGACGAGGGGTTTGCCAGTAGGATCGAACAGCCTGATGCCCAATCCCTTCGAGGCAAAGACGGAGGAGCTCGACGGCCCGGTTCGGAAGATCTCCGTCGTCGGAGAGCTCGACCTCGACACCGCTCCGGTGCTCGAGGCCGAGCTGCGCGCCGCCCGCGAGCCGGAGCGGACATCCGTGCTCATCGACCTCTCCGATTGCGAGTTCATCGACTCCAGCGGCCTGGCGCTGATCATCCAGGCCTGGCGCGATCTCGAGCGAGAGGAGGGCGTCGGGCTGGCGATGTGCTGTGCCAAAGACCAGGTCGAGCGGCTGCTGCGGATCGCCGGCGCCTACGAGGCGATCTCGATCTACGACGGCCTCGACGAAGCGCTCGCGGCGCTGCGCTGACGACGCGGCGGCTGATCCCGGCGCAGTCGTGAGCCCCGACCGGACCATCGCCGGCGAGGCCGGAGCGATCGCCTACGCCTCGAGCGGCACCGGACCGCCGCTGATCCTGATCAACGGCTATGCGGCCACCGCGGCCGACTGGGACCCGACGTTCGTCGCTGCGCTCGGCGAGGCGGCCACGGTGATCCGCCCGGACAACCGCGGAACCGGCGGCTCCGCGGCGGGCGCGGTCTCGATCGCGGCGATGGCCGCCGACGTGCTCGCCCTCGTCGACGGGCTCGGCATCGGCTCGATGGCGATCGCCGGCTGGTCGATGGGGGGCTTCGTCGCCCAGCAGGTCGCGGCCATCGCGCCGGAGCGGGTCGACCGGCTCGTCCTGATCTCGACCGATCCGGGCGGTCCGGAGGCGATCCGCGCCACGGCGGAGGCTTGGCGAGCGCTAACCGACCATTCGGGCACGCACCGCGAGCAGGCCGCGCGGCTGCTGGCGCTGCTGTTCCCCTCCCCCGTCGCCGAGCGAATCGACGCCGACTTCGGCGATGACGTCGCAGCGGCGCGAGCACAGCTCGACACGGCCCTCCTCACCGCCCAGGAGGGCGCGATGGACGCCTGGCACGCCGAGCCCGCCGCCGAGCGCCTCGGCGCGATCGAGGTGCCGGCGCTGATCGCGGCCGGCAGCGCCGACGTCGTCATCCCGCCGGCGAATGCCGAGCTGCTGGCCGCTGCTCTCGCCGATTCCTGGCTCGCCCGGTTCCCGGGCTGCGGCCACGCTTTCATGGCCCAGGCACCGCGGCGGCTGGCGGCGCTGATCGCGGCGTTCCTGTCCGACTGACACACCCAGTACTTGCTGTCGCGATAGCTGGTTCTGTGTGGCGCCCGATGGGGAGAGTGCCGCTGCCCCGGTCGCTCAGGCGCCCGGCTCAGGCAGAGGTGCCGAGCAGCTCCGTTGCCGCCTGCAGCCGGCAGCGCTCGAGCACCTCGAGCTGGGCGTTCGCACGGTCGATCAGCCGCTCGATGTCGGCCGCCTCGATCGCCTCGTAGCGATCGACGACGCTGCGCAGCGACAGCCACAGGCAGCGCTTGCCGGCGACGCCGAGCGTCAGCGTCTCCACCGCCATGAAGTCCCCGTGCGCGCGGTGGCCGCCGGCGGCGCCGCTGAACTTGACCCGGCTCCACTTCTCCGCCACCCAGCCGCCGACCCGCTTCAGCGGGTTGCCCCTGACGCCGAGGGCGACGATCAGGCCGTCGAGCTCGCGGCGGTCCTGCTCGATCTCGGCCGCGATCGCGGCGATGATCTCGCCGCGCTCGGTGCCCGCGTTGCGATCGCGGATCTGGGCGGCCAGCCGGCTGCCGAGCGCCGCGCCGCTCATGTGGTCGTTGAGGTAGAGGTCCATCGGCCGGTCGGCCATCTGCTCGGTGCTCCTTGATCGTGGGGCCCACTCGCGGGCCTGACCCCCGCGGTCTACCCGCCTGCGGCGCCGCTAAGCGCCGCCGCCGGCTGCTCGAGCCGCTCCGGGCCGACGGCAAGCTCGGGCCGATCCTCTGGCAGCTCCCCGGCAACTTCCGGCGTGACGACGCCCGGCTCGAGGCCGCCCTCGAGGCGCTGCCGCCGGGGCCGCCGGTTCGCCGCCCGGCGACGACGCACCGAGGTCTTCGCCCACTTCAACCACGACCGGCAGGCCTTCGTCCCGCGCAACGCCCTGAAGCTGCGCCGACCCGGCCCCCGCACCCGCGACTACGTCGTCGGCCTATGCGAACATGCGTTCGTGCGGTGGGACAACCTGAAGACGGGCGCGGAGCGGCCGGCGACGCTGCCGGGGCTCGACGTCGCGCCGGTGACCCGGACATTCGACGCACCGGAGGCCGTCGGGATCAGCTTCCACGAGGTCGAGGCACGGTCGGCGATCAACGAGGTCGGGCCGATGAGCTACGTCGACTTCCGGTTCACGATCAACCCGTACCGCGGCTGCAGCCACGCCTGCACCTATTGCTTCGCCCGCCCCACCCACGGCTATCTCGACCTCAACGCCCGCGAGGACTTCGAGCGCGAGATCGTCGTCAAGGTGAACCTGCCCGAGGTGCTGCGGGCCGAACTCCGCCGCCCCTCCTGGCAGGGCGAGCTGATCGCGCTCGGCACCAACACCGACCCCTACCAGTGGGTCGAGGGCCGCTACCGGATCACCCGCGGCATCTGGGAGCAGCTGCTCGAGGCGCGCAACCCGGCCTCGATCCTGACCAAGTCGCCGCTGCTGCTCCGCGATCTCGACCTCTTCCGGGCTCTCGCCGACCGGGCCGGCTTTGCGGCGAGCCTGTCGATCCCGACCCTCGACGAGAAGACCTGGCGGGCCAGCGAGCCGGCGACGCCGAATCCGCGCAAGCGGATCGAGGCCGTGGCGGCGCTGCGCGAGGCCGGTATCGAGGCCGGGGTTCTGATCGCGCCGTTGATGCCCGGGATCAACGACTCGCCGAGGCAGGTCAACGAGATCCTCGAGCTCTGCGGCGAGGCGGGCGCCAGCAGCGTCACCGGGATCGCCCTGCATTTGCGCGGCGAGGTCCGTGAGATCTTCCTCGACTGGCTGCGCCAGTACCGGCCCGACCTGCTGCCGCGTTACGAGGAGCTCTATGCCGGCGGCGGCAGCATGGAGGTCTCCGAGCGGCGCCGGATCAGCGCACTCGTAAACCGCGATCGCCGCACCCGGACGCGGCCGCGCCGGCCCGGCGGCGAGATCGCGGAGGAGCCGGCGACCGGGCGACCGGGCGCGGCCGCGCAGAGGCTGTTCTGATCAGGCCGGCGACGCGACCGCCGGCTCCGAATCAGCGGAGCGGTGGCCGGCGGCGTCGGCGCTGACGTCGATGCCGAGGTTGCTCCCGAACAGCAGCTGGCTGGCCGGGGCGTGAAGCGGGCGATGCGAGTCGAGCCCGGCGATCACGAGCGTCTCGACGACGATCATCACGTTGACGAGCCGCGAGCGTCGCTTCAGGTAGTAGAGGTCGTGGGAGAGCTTCCAGGCCGTACCCAGGGTCGAGCCCGCGTAGCCGCAGCGGACCTGGGCCCAGCCGGTGACGCCGGGCTTGATCAGGTGGCGGCGCCGGTAGTTGGGAAGCACCCGCTCCAGCTCGGCGACCATCTCGGGGCGCTCCGGCCGCGGACCGACGAACGTCATCTCGCCGCGCAGGACGTTGACGAGCTGGGGCAGCTCGTCGAGGTGGAGGCGGCGGAGGACGCGGCCGGCCCGGGTGACCCGGGGATCGGCAGCGACCGACCACTGGGCCCCCTCGCGTTCGGAGTCGGGGCTCATCGTCCGCAGCTTCAGCAGCTCGAACTCACGGCCGTCCTCGCCGATCCGGGTCTGGCGATAGAAGACGGGACCGCCGTCGCTGAGCTTGACCGCGAGGGCCGAGATCAGCAGCAGCGGGCTGAGCAGGACCAGCAGCGGGATCGCCTCGGCGACCTCGAGGATCCGGTCGGTCACCGGTCGTGTCGTGTTGAACTGGGGATGCATCAGGTAGAGGAACCAGCGGGAGTCGATCGCGCCAAGCGGAACGTGCCCGAAGAGATCCTCGTAGAGCTGATCGGCTCCGATCGTTCGCACCGGCAGGTCGAGCAGCGATTCGAGCCCGCCGCCGCTCGGTCGCACCGACTCCTCGCCGAGCGGTCCGGCGACGCGGACGACGAGGTCGATCCGCTCGGCGAGGACGACGTCGCGAAGCCGGGCCGCGCCGGCCTCGTCGATCCAGCCGACCACCTCGGCGAAGGCGATCCCGGTCTCGCGCAACTCGCCCTCGAGGGCGACGGCGAACTCAGCGGCGCCGAGCGTGGCAATCCGGACCGGGCGCCGGCGCAGCCACGACGGATAGACAGCCTCGATGGCGAGGGCGACCGCCGCCGCGGCGATGCCGGCGGTCAAGGCCTCCGCGGCGCTCACCGAGAACGACTGCGGCCCGAGCGCGTCGGCGAGGACGAAGATCCCGCATCCGAATACCGGGGGAATCAGCGCCAGCAGCGTTCGCGTCGCCGGCATCAGGTGCAGCGGCATCGGGAATCGGCGCAGCGGCACCGCGATCAGGCCGACGATCGCGCCGAGCAGCAGGCCCGCGCCGGGCCCGCCGGCGATCGACCCGGCGATCAGGGCCGCGAGGGCCGGCAGCAGCTCGCGCGCCCGTTCGAACGCCGCTCGCCGCTCGAGCGACTCGGGAACCCGGTCCTCGCTGAGGCCGAGCGGCGGCGGCGGCGCGGCGGCGGCGGTGGTGGTGGGGGCGCCGAGGCGAAGGCACTCGCGCCGATCGATCTGGTCAGTCGGAGTCGCCACCCGCGGCACCCTCGCACACCCGACAGCGGCGGCGCGATTGCCGGTCACCCGGTCGGGTACCACGGTCCCGATGCCGCAAACGACCATGGCCGCGACCGCCTGGCCGGCGAATCAGGCGCCGGGAGCTTCGGCGCGGCGATCGACCTCGATCTCGGAGAGCGCCAGCGCGACGAGCGTCGGCCCCGGCAGCGGCCGCCCGCCCGGGCCGACGGGCCGGACCCAACGCCGGGTCGGGATCAGCAGGCCGCCGACCTCGCGGTGGTCGGCGCACATGTGCGCGGCGCGGGCCCAGCGGCCGACGACGTCGGCGACGTAGTCATGCCGGCGCAACCGCAGACGCTCGTCGTAGAGGAAGCTCTGGCGGCGGCTGTGGGTGTCTAGCCCGGCCGGGAAGGTCACGTCGAGGCGGCGCCAGAGCTCACCGCCGCTGCGCAGCGGCTCGCCCTCCTCGACGGCGACGTCGGCTCGGGTCAGAAGCAGCGGGTGGTTGAGGTAGTTCCACCACGCGTAGCCGGCGAAGTAGGCGGAATCGAGCGCATCCCAGCGGAGGTTGCGCCGCAGCCCCGGCCGGCCGAAGAAGCAGGCCCGCGGATCGTCGCGGGATTCGATCGTCACGCCCGCTTCGGTCTCGATCCGGACCGCGCCGTCGTCGAAGACCCCGTGCCGCCCCGGCCCCGGGAACGGCTCCGCCGAGGCATACGGCCTGCCGATCGAGACGGCGAGCCGGCAATCGGCGAACCGATTGCCGGGGACCCGGGTGCGGATCAGCAGACCCCCCGAGCGCACCCGCCCGCGGATCGCGGCGGTGCGCCGCCAGGCATCGAGGCCTCCGTGGGATTCGACGATCTCATCGAGCAGCGCCATCGCTTTCCGGAAGACTGTCGCAGATGAGCGATCGGCTGCAGCGCTACCGAGACAAGCGCAGGGGCGACAGCGGCGAGCCGGCGGGGAACGTCGGCGGCGCAGCCGCGGAGCGCGGCGGCAAGAATTCGCCGCGGTTCGTGATCCAAAAGCATGCCGCCCGCAGCCTCCACTACGACCTCCGGCTCGAGGTCGACGGGACCCTGCGCTCGTGGGCGGTGCCGAAGGGTCCGTCCACCGATCCGCGCGAGAGGCGCCTGGCGGTCGAGGTCGAGGACCATCCGCTCGAGTACGCGGACTTCGAGGGGAGGATCGGCAGCGGCAACTACGGCGCCGGGGCGGTGATCATCTGGGACGAGGGGACCTACCGGAACCTCGATGACTCGCGGGACATGGCGGCGGCGATCGAGGCCGGCCACGCGAAGTTCTGGCTCGACGGCGCCAAGCTGCGGGGCGGCTGGACCCTGCAGCGAACCGGCCGCGGCGACAAGCCGCAATGGTTACTGATCAAACGCCGCGACGAGGCTGCCGACGCCCGACGTAACCCGGAGAGCACCGAGCCGGAGTCGGTCCGCAGCGGCCGGACCGTCGAGGCGATCGGCGAGGAAGCGGAGGGCGACGGTTGAGCGGCCCGCTCGCCGACCTGTCCGAGGTGGACCGGGCGCGACTGGTCAAGGCGCCGGCGCCGAGTCACGCCGAGCCGATGATGGCCGTGCTCACCGACCGCCGCTTCAGCGATCCGAGCTGGATCTTCGAGCGCAAGCTGGACGGGATCCGCTGCATCGCGATCCGCGACGGCGACCGGGTGCGGCTGCTCTCCCGCAACGACCTGCCGCTCGACGACCGCTACCCGGAGATCGCCGAGGCCCTCGCCCGCGACCACTGCGAGCGCTTCGCCGTCGACGGCGAGATCGTCGCCTTCGACCGCGGCCAGACGAGCTTCTCGCGGCTGGCGCGGCGCAAGCAGCGTCCGGTGCCGGTCTTCTTCTACGTCTTCGACCTGCTCTGGCTCGACGGCTCCGACGTCAGGCGCCTGCCGCTGCGCAGCCGCAAGCGGCTGCTCCGCCACAGCCTCGAATTCGCCGATCCGATCCGGCTGACCCCGTACCGCAACGAGACCGGCGAGGAGCTGTTCGCCGAGGCCTGCCGGAAGGGCTGGGAGGGGCTGATCGCCAAGCGCGCCGCCTCGACCTACACGGAGCGACGCTCGCGCGACTGGCTGAAGTTCAAGTGCGGACAGGGTCAGGAGCTGGTCGTCGGCGGCTACACCGATCCCCACGGAGCGCGGAGCCGGTTCGGGGCGTTGCTGCTGGGCTACTACGAGGGCGGCGAGCTCCGCTACGCGGGCCGGGTCGGCACCGGCTTCGACGAGGCGACGCTTGAGTCCCTCGGCAAGCGGCTCGAGAACTTCAGCGTCCCGACCTGCCCGTTCGCCGATCCGCGCTCGGTCCACGTCAAGGGTGCCCATTGGGTCGAGCCGGTGCTCGTCGCCCAGGTCGGGTTCACCGAATGGACCCGCCACGGCCGGCTCCGGCACCCACGCTTTCTCGGGCTCCGCGACGACAAGTCCGCTTCGGAGGTGACCCGCGAGCGATGAGCGCATCGATCCGCTGCGGCCGCCGCACGATCGCGATCAGCCACCCGGACAAGGTGATGTTCGCCGCGGCCGGGTTGACGAAGATCGACCTCGCCCGCCACTACGAGCGCGTCGGTGGGCTGATGGCGCCGCTCCTGCGGGATCGGCCGCTGACGTTCCAGGTGTTCCCGGACGGGATCGACGGCGACGGCTTCTACATGAAGTCGGTGCCGCGTCACTTTCCCGCTTGGATCGCGCGGACGAAGGTCGCCAAGCGCGGCGGATCGCTGGTCCAGGTGGCGGGAGCCGACGCGGCCACGCTCGTCTACCTGGCCGGCCAGAACATGGTCACGCCACACGCATGGCTGTCCCGCGCCGACCGCCCCCGCGAGCCCGACCGGCTGATCCTCGACTTCGATCCCTCTCCCGGGGCGGGCTTCGCCGCCGTTCGCGCGGCCGCCCGTTCCGCCGGCGAACGGCTCCGCGACGCCGGACTGGTGCCGTTCGCGATGGTCACCGGCTCGCGCGGAATCCACGTCGTCTGCCCGCTGCGGCGCGGTCACGATTTCGGCACCGTCCACGGATTCGCCCGCGCGCTCGCCGAGCTGATGGTCGCCGACGATCCCAAGCACCTGACCCTGGAGTGGCGCAAGGCCGATCGCGGCGCCCGCATCTACGTCGACGTCAATCGCATCAACTACGCCCAGCACGCGGTCGCCCCCTACGGCGTTCGCGCTCGGCCGACCGCGCCGGTGGCGATGCCGATCGCCTGGGACGAGCTGTCCGACCGCTGGCTCGCACCGGACCGCTGGACGGTCGGCAACTGCGGAGCGCGGATCGCCGACGCCGGCAATCCCTGGCAGGGAATCGGGCGGCGGGCGCGGGCGCTGCCGTCGCCGCCCGGCTGAACCGGCCGGCGCGATTCAGCCCGGCGAGCTCGGCTCGCTGCCGAGCAGACGACCGAGGACGGCCGCCGCCTCGGCCCGGCCGGCCTCGAGCCCGGCCGAGACCCGCTCCTGGTCGCGATCGAGCCGGCCGATCGCCGGCGTCCCCAGGGGCGGACGGATCGAGGCGATCGCCGGGCTGGCGCCGTGATCGCCCTCGGTCGCGGCGAGCTCCTCGTCCGCGCGGATCAACCGGTCGGCGCGGCCCATGAATGCCTCGGCGACGTGGATGCTGTGGCGCGAGAGGTAGCGAGCGACGAGCCGCGCCGAGCGGCCGCTGCTGTTCGCCGACTCCTGCTCGCCGAGCCGCCGCGAGCGGAGCACGAGGACGTGAGTCGCACCCTGGCTCAGCGCCGTCCGGAACGGGACGGCCTCAGCCAGGCCGGCGTCGAAGTAGCGGCGCCCGGCGAGCTCGATCGGCCGCCCCGAGAGCAGCGGCAGCGCCGTCGACGCGCGCAACGCCAGCTTCAGCGTCTCGCGGTCGCCGATCAACGGCCCGAGGTCGGCGGCGGCGCCGGTCTCCGCATCGGTGGCGAGCGGATGGAAGCCAACCGGACCGGCGAGGATCTCCTCGAACGGCATCGGCGCGAGCCGCTCATAGACGACCTCGGTCAGGAACGAGCTGTCGACGATCGGCCGGCCGCGCAGCAGGTTGCGGAGGCCCGTCGAGGCGGTCCGCAACGCCGGATCGGTCCAGGTGCTGATCCCCGTGCCGGCGGCGCCGCTGAGCAGCCAGGCCGCGTTGAGCGCCCCGGCCGACGCCCCGTAGACGTCGTCGAAGGCGTTGACGATGCCGAGCTCGTCGATCGCCAGCGCCATCCCGCCGGTGATCGCGCCGCGCATGCCCCCTCCCTCGATCGCCAGCGCCAGCCGCGCGTCGTCGCTGCGCCGGCCCGGTTCGCTGCCGGCGGCGACGCGGCGGCCGACCAGGGACAGGACCGGATGGTCGCTCTCCGGCATTGCACGTCCGGCCGGCGCCTAGGCGCCGGCGCGATTGGCGAGGATCCGGCCGTCGCCGTCGCGATCGGCCTTGATGCGCTCGAGCCGTTCGGCGACTGCCGCCGGATGACAGCCGCGCAGGTCGGGGATCTGCTCGGCGAACGAAGGCAGCGCGCACTCCGCCGTCCACGGCGCCATCCGCTCCTCGACCCGGCCGATCGTCGCCACGATCGCGGCGTCGACCTCGGGGCTGATCGCCGCCCCGACCCCGTAGAGCAGGTAGCCGGCGCCGGCGACGTCGCGGGCTCCGTGCGCCTCCGAGCCACGGTCGAGCGCGCCGCCGAGATGACGAAGCTCGAGGAAGATCATCGGGAAGTCGGCATCGGGTCCGGCGAGTCCGACGTAGGCGTCGATCGCCGCTTCGTCGAGCTCGTCGAGCAGCAGCCCGGCGCCTCGTCCCGGCACCGGGTCCTCGGGATCGCCGGCCAGCTTCGCCAGCGCCGGCGCCGGAACCGTCGCGACCGTGTCCAGGTACGGCTCACCGAGCGCCCGCATCGGCGCCAGCAGCGCCTCGCCGACGGCCGCGTCGCCGGTGAAGACAGAGGTGACCATGACCAGAGCCCGCCCGCGCAGCGGATCGGGGATCTCCGGGAACGGCGGGAAGCGGATCAGCTTGATCGTCGTGCTGAGCTCGTCGGGCAGGTCCGCCGTCCATTCGCGCCAGGCGCGGGCGACGTCTCCCGCCCGCTCGATCGGCCAGAACATCGATCCCGCATACGCCTCGCGCAGCTCGACGAGCCCGAGCTCGAGGGAGGTGACGATCGCCGGCGTGCCGGCGCCGCCGCGCAGCGCCCAGAACAGGTCGGGGTCGGATTCGCCGTCGATGCGGCGGATCTCGCCTTCGGCGGTCACGACCTCGAGTGAACGAACGCTGTTGCAGGCGAAGCCGTGCGAGCGCCCGAGCCAGCCGAGCCCGCCGCTGAGCGTGTAGCCGGCGACGCCGACGGTCCCCGAGGACCCGTGCAGCGCGGCGAGGCCGTGCTCGCCGGCCGGGCCGACCACGTCATCCCATTTCGCCCCCGCCCCGACGGTGGCGGTGCGGGTCTCCCCGTCGACCGTCACGGCGGTCATCGCGCGACGTGCGCAGCAGGATCGCGTCGCCGAGGCCGGCGATCGTGGCGGCGCCGTGGCCGGTCCCCTGCGGGGCGACGCGGAGGCCATGGGCCCTCGCGAATCGCACCGTTGCGGCGACGTCATCGGCCGACTCGGCCATGACGACCAGAGCCGGCTCCTGTCGGGCGAGCAGGTTCCAGGCCTGCCGGGCGGCGTCCCAGGCCGAGTCGCCGCGAACGAGCGCGTCACCGTGCAGCTGCTCCCGCAGCGCCTCGAGATCTGCATCGGCGATCTCGGCCGTGGTCGTCTTCTCTGCCATCGCGGGCTCCTCTCGTCGCCGGGGGATCTACGGAAACGGCGAAAGTCTATTCCCGCACCGGAGGCGATCCGATATACAGCCGCCATGGCAGCACCGCCGATGTCGGTCAGCATCCGGATCGCCGTTCCGCCCGAGCAGGTCTTCGCGCGGATCACCGACCTCTCCCGGCACGAGGCGTTCACCGACCACATCCTCGTCGACTGGCGCGATGCCGGCCCCGACCACGTCAACGTGCGCGCGAAGCTGCCGGGCCCCGAGGACCGCGCCGACGTCGACGTGATCGAACGCGAACCGCCACGACGCCTCGTCGAGCGGCTCGTCGCCGCCAAGGGCAAGCGCCGGGCGACCAGCACCTGGATCCTCGAGCCGGACGGCGAAGGGGCGACGCTCGTCACCTTCGCGACCGTACAGGAGGCCACGCCCGTCCTCGAGCGGCCGCTCGGCCCGCTGCTGCGGCGCTGGATCAGGCGCGGCAACGAACGCGCGCTGGAGCGCCTCCGCGATCAGGCCGAGGGCCGGGCCGGCGACTGAGCCGCGGCCGGCCGCCAGCGGTCCCGGCGGGGCGACGCCATCGCGTCACTCCCCGTTCAGCGTCAGCACGAGCCGCCGCGGGCCGCCGCGATCGCGGTGCTCGCAGAGGTAGATGCCCTGCCAGGTTCCGAGCCGCAGCGAGCCGGCGGCGACGGGCAGCGTCAGCGACGGCCCGATCAGCACCGCCTTGACGTGGGCCGGCATGTCGTCGGGGCCCTCGAGCGTGTGGCGCCAATAGGGAGCGTCCTCGCGGACGGCCTCGTTGAACCAGCTCTCGAGGTCGGCGCGGACGTCGGCGCTGGCGTTCTCGTTCAGTGCCAGCGACGCCGACGTGTGCAGGATGTGGAGATGGAGGAGACCGATGCCGACCCGCTCCAGCTCGCCGAGCCCGCAGACGACCTCGTCGGTGATCAGGTGAAACCCGCGCGGCCGCGGCCGCAACTCGATCTCCTCCTGCGCCCACATGCTCAGCGCGGGGGTCAGTCCCCGGAGGGGCGTTCCGCGGCCTGCGAATCAGATTTCTGCGAATCGGGCTCCGACGCTTCGGACTTCGGCGAATCGGCACCGCCGGTTCCCTTGACCGCGTCGCGCACGTCTCGGGCTTCGCGGAAGCCCTTGCCGACCGACTCGCCGATCTTCGAGGTATCGACCCCCTCGGCCTTCTCACGGACCTGCCCGGCGAGCTGCTTGGCCTTCTCGCCGCCCTTGCGGGCGCCGGTCCCGGCCGAACGGCCGAACTGCGGCAGCCGCTTGTAGCCGCCGAACAGGATCAGCAGGATCAGGACCAGGATGAGGATCTCGAGCGGTCCGATCACGGCCTGCACCGGCGGCGGTTCATCGACCGAGCCTACCGCGCCCCCGCCCCAGAGCACCGAGGTCGAGGAAAGTGGTGACTATTCCCGGTTTCCTCGACCTCGGCGGCGAGCTCGGCGCGATCTCGGTGTGACCTCGGCGTGATCTCGGCGGGGAGCTCGGCGTGATCTCGGCGGGGACTCGGCGGGACTTCTCGGCGGGGACGGGGCGGCGGCACGGGGCGCTAGGGTCCGGGCCTTGGGGGACGTCACCTGCCAGATCTCGATCTCGCTCGACGGCTTCGTCGCCGGTCCCGGCCAGAGCCTCGACGATCCGCTCGGCAAGGGTGGAATGCGCCTCCACGAATGGGTCTTCGCTACCGACTCGTGGCGGCGTCAGCACGGGCGCGAGGGTGGCGAGCACAACCCCGACGCCGAGGTCGTCGAGAAGCTCACCGTCAACGTCGGCGCCTACGTGATGGGCCGGAAGATGTTCGGCGGCGGCAGCGGCCCCTGGGACACCTCGTGGACAGGCTGGTGGGGCGAGGACCCGCCGTTCCACGTCCCGGTCTTCGTCCTCACGCACCACGAGCGCGAGCCGCTCGCGATGGACGGCAACACGACGTTCGAGTTCGTAACCGCCGGCGTCGAGCCGGCGCTGACGCTGGCGGCCGAGGCCGCCGACGGCAAGGACGTGGCGATCGCCGGCGGCGCCTCGGTCGTGCGCCAATGTCTCACCGCCGGGCTGCTCGACGAGCTCCACCTGCACATCGTCCCGGTCCTGCTCGGATCGGGCGAGCGGATCTTCACCGACGTCGGCGACCCGCTGCTCGAGCCGACCGAGGTCGTCGCCTCGCCGGCGGTCACCCACGTCCGCTACCGGGTCGGCGGACGGCGGTGAGCGGCGCCGGCCCGGCGGGCGAGGGGAACGAGCAGGTCGGACCGTCGCCGGCGCCCGGCGGCGGCCGGCCCGCAACCGCGACCAGGCTCGGGCGAGTCGGCGTGACCGTGATCGTCGTCGTCGGGATCCTCTATCTCGCCGGCTTCCTCGCCTGGTCCGTCTTCGGCCCCGACGTCGAGGTCAGGATCCGCCAGAGCCATCCTGGTCGCGAGCACCGCGATCAGCCGACCGGCCCCGGTCGGCTGACCGTCGCGCCGCTGCCCGGCATCGACCGCGCCGGTCTGCGCTCGTGAGCGAGCGGGAGGCGGCGAGCAAGCCGAGCTGCTGATCCTCGGCGCCGGCCGCATCCTCCGCGACGTCCACTTCGCGGGCAGGCTCCAGGCCACCTACCCGAACGGGCGCGGGTGCCCCGGGAGGTGTCTGTCGCTGATCGCGATCTACGACGTCGGCGCCGATCGCTTCGTCACCGAGCGGCAGCGCCTGCGCACCGCCGGCCTCGGCTAGGGAACCTGACGCTCGTCAACCGTGAGCACACCTACGCCCACAACGATCCGAACTCGGCGGCACCGAACGTCAACCGCTTCCTCGACAAGCTGGTCCCGTTCCTGCGCGGGATCAGGCAGCGCTGAGCGCGGCGGCCGCGCTCAGCTGTCGAAGCCGAGCCCGAGCCGCTCGAGGAGACGAAGCCAGAGGCCAAGCCGGCCGCCGTTGCGGTCGGCCGCGGCGAGGCGCCGGCGGGTGAACTGAACGACCGCCCAGCGCAGCGGCTCGGGCGGGAACGGCACCGGCCTGCTCTGCACGTAGCCGAGCCCGGTCGCCTCGGTGCGGCGGCCGTCGAGCAGGTCGAGAGCGACCTCGGCACCGAACCGCGAGGCGCAGACACCGAGCCCCGTGTAGCCGCCGACGAAGGCCGCGCGTCCGCGATGGCTGAGGTCGAAGAAGCACGAGAAGCGGCTGCAGGTGTCGATCGCCCCGCCCCACTTGTGGCTGAAGCGGATCCCGCTGAGCTGCGGGAAGGTCGCGAAGAAGTGCTGGGAGAGCGCCGCGAAGGTCTCCTCGTCGACGTCGAGCCGGGACTCGACCGGACCGCCGTAGCGGTAGACGGCCTCGAAGCCGCCCCAGAGGATGCGGTCGTCGTCGGTCAGCCGGTAGTAGTGGAACTGGTTTCCGGTGTCGCTGATCCCCTGGCGGTTGCGCCAGCCGATCGCCTCGAGCTGGGCCGCCGACAGCGGCTCGCTGACCAGCACGTAGTCGTAGACGGGAACGATGTAGCGCCGCAGCGCCCGACGCAGCGGCGGGAACGCATTCGTGGCGAGCAGCACCCGCTCGGCGCCCACCTCCGCCCCACCCGCCGTCCGCAGCCGCAGTCCGCCGCCGGCCTCGGCGAGCGACTCGACCCGCGATCGCTCGTGGATCGCGACGCCGAGCCGGGCCGCGGCGGCGGCGAGGCCGTCGGCGAGCTTGGCGGGATCGACCAGGGCCGCGCCGGTCCGGTCCCAGACCGCTCCGCGGTAGGTCGGCGAGTCGATCTCGGCGCGGATCGCCTCGGCGCCGAGCAACTCGGCGTCGTGGCCGTAGGCGGTGAGCAGCTCCAGCTCCTCGGCGAGCGGGCCGACCTGGTGGGGCTCGACGGCAACCGCGATCTCGCCGGTCGCCTCGAAGTCGCAGTCGATCCCGAGGCGCTCGATATCGGCCCGCATCCCCGCGAAGTTCTCGATCCCGAGCCGCTCCAGGGTGCGCAGCTCGTCGGGGAAGTGGCTGACCCCGTTGCCGATCCCGTGCGTGATCGACGAGGAGACGAAGCCGCCGTTGCGCCCCGATGCCCCGTTGCCGATCGAGTCGCCCTCGACGAGGACGACGCCGCGATCCGGATCCCGCGTCTTCGCGTGCACTGCGGCCCAGAGCCCGGTGAAGCCGCCGCCGACGATGCAGAGGTCGGCCTCGACGCTGCCAGCAAGCGACGGATAGCTCGGCGCACCCGGACGGCGATCGAGCCAGAAGGAGCGCGGCACGGCGTCGCGATAGGCGGCTCGCTCCTCGGCGGTAGGGTCGGTCTCGGGCCAGGCGGTCGGCCCGGGCTTGGCGGCGGCGGACAAGAGGGCGAGATCGTATCCGGGCGATGAGTTCCGGCTCCGCCCCCGGTCACAACCGTGAACGCAATCGAAAGGAGCAGACGATGGGCAAGGTCGTGGTGTCGCAGTTCATCACCCTCGACGGGGTGGTCGAGGATCCCGGCGGATCCGAGGAGTTCGAGCACGGCGGCTGGGCGTTCCGGTTCGAGCGCGGCGAGGCGGGCGACGCGTTCAAGCTCGACGAGGTCCTGCAGAGCGAGGCGCTGCTGCTCGGCCGCCGGACCTACGAGGGCTTCGCTGCGGCCTGGCCAACGCGGTCGGGAGGCTTCGCCGACAAGTTCAACGAGATGCCGAAGTACGTCGTTTCCTCGACGCTCGAGGATCCGGACTGGAACAACTCGACGGTCGTCAGCGGCGATCTCACCGCGGCCGTCGACGAGCTGCGCGAGAAGATCGGCGGCGACATCCTCGTCAACGGCAGCGTCCAGCTCGTCGCCGAGCTGGCTGCCAGGGGCCTCGTCGACGAGTACCGGCTGATCCTCTATCCGACCGTGCTCGGGTCCGGCAAGCGCCTATTCGGGGACGCCGACGTCCCCTCCGACCTGCGGCTGACCGAATCGAGGGCGGCCGGCGAGACGCTGATCCTGATCTACGAGCCCGCGACCGTGACAACGTGAGGCGCGGACCCGCGGTCAGCCGGACGTCAGCCGCAGACCGGCCAGGGCCGGGTGCCGTCGCGCTTCTTGAGGTGCACGGCGACGACGGCCTGCGTCCGGTACGAGAAATCGATCGGGTCGCCGCCGGGCGTCTTCGGCGAGGTCTTCCAGGCGTCGCGCGTGAACATGAAGGCGCCGCGGTAGCGGCCCTTCAGCGCGACGGCGTTGGGATCCTTGCCGGACTCGCAACGGGCGACGCGGTTGGCCCAGCGCTTGTCCTTGCGCTTGACCTTGTTCCAGAGCCGGTGGTACTTGGCGGGAGTGGCGTTGTTGCCGCCGCGGGCGCCGGAGTTGCCGCCGATTCCACCGGAGCGGGCCGAGGCGCCGCCGGCGGCGACCAGCAGAACCGCGACGAGCGCTGCGCTCAAGGCCAGTGCGAGCAGCGTCAATCCCGCTCTCGAAGTTGGCCCGGTGAAGTTTGAAGACATGCGTAACTCCGCTCTTTCGACGCTTGCGGGGTTAGCTGACGGGCTCGCGCAAAGAGCTTGCGCTACCTGGCATGGACCAGGATTCGCCCCAAAACTTGGGTCCCCCGCTCGGCCGCGGTATGTGGCGGCCGACTCAGCAGGTGGGCGGCACGTTAGCAAAACGTGAGGAAACTATTTGTGAGACTTGCTTCGACGGAAGGAGACCGGTGCCTGCCGGGGAAGATCCGAAAATGGAACCGAAGCCGACCAGAAGCGCCGTCGGCCGGGTCGGTACCGCCGCAGCGCTGGCCGCTCTCGCGGCGCTCCTGCTCGCCGCCGCGCCGGCCGCGGCGAAGACCTGGGTCGTCAAGGGCGGCGGCTACGGCCACGGCGTCGGCATCAGCGCCTGGGGCGCGTACGGCTACGGCAAGCACGGCTGGAGCTACAAGCGGATCATCAACCACTACTTCCAGAGGATCCGGATCGAGCGGCAGCGGGGGAATCCCAGGGTTCGGGTCCTGCTCGCGACGCGGTCCGGCGACGTCAAGTTCGACGGCGCCAGCCGCGCCTGCAAGCGGCGGCTGAAGCCGGCGAAGACCTACCGGGCCGATCGCCGCGGCTCGAAGGTGCGGCTGCTGACTGGCTCCGGCAAGCGCCTGGCGGGCTGCGGCAGCCGCCTCCACGCCAAGGGCGCGGGCACGATCGACATCCACGGCGTCGGCCGCTACCGGGGTGCCCTGGAAGCCGTGCCCAGCACCGGCGGCCTGCTCGTCGTCAACCGCCTCGGCGTCGAGGACTACGTCCGCGGATCGCTGCCCGGCGAGGTGCCGCCGGACTGGCCGAAGCAGACCCTGCGGGCGATGGCGGTCGCGATCCGCTCGATCGCCCTGTCGACCGACGTCGGCGGCAAGGCCTTCGACATCTACGCGGACACCAGGACCCAGGTCTACGGCGGCGTCAAGCTCGAGTCGAAGCGGACGAACAGGGCCGCCAAGGCGACCCGCCGCCGGGTCGTCACCCATCGCGGCAAGGTCGCCCAGACCACCTACTTCTCGGCCTCCGGCGGCAGGACCGAGTCGCGCTTCCTCGGTGGCCCCAAGGTCCCCTACTTCGAGAGCGTCAAGGACCCCTACGACCGCTACTCGCCCCAGCACCGCTGGAAGTTCCGCTTCTCGCAGCGCCAGATGGACTCGCGCCTCGGCCCCTACGTCAGCGGCAGGCTGCGCCGGATCAAGGTCCTCAAGCGCGGCGACAGCCCGCGCATCGTCACCGCGAAGCTGATCGGCAGCCGCGGCAGCACCAAGGTCCGCGGCGACACCCTCCAGGTCGCGCTCGGCCTCTACGACCGCTGGGCGTACTTCGACAAGCGGAAGTAGCGGCGGCTCGGCCCCCCGGGCCCGGCGGCGTCAGCCCGTCGTCGCGTCGGTTGCGGTCGTCTCCGGCGTCGTCGCATCCGGCGCCGTCGCGTCGGTCGCCGCCTCGTCTCGCTTCGAGCCGACCAGGCAGTCGGCGTTGTCGGGCGAGTCGACCTCGCCGCCAGCCGGGAAGGCGTTGAGCAGGGCATTGGCGATCCTCTTGCCGCGGGCGGCGTAGCCGGGCGTCGTGAAGTGGATGCCGTCGTCGATGAACCAGCTGTCCTTGACCTCGTCGGACCAGTCGAAGATCCGCATGTTCGGGTAGCGGCTGCAGGCGCCGAGCAGGGCCTTGTCCCAGGCCTGCATGTTCTTGTTGTCGTAGGGACCGCCGTCGGCCACCCGGGAGCGGACGTTGACCCAGAGGACGGGATCGCCGTCGGCGACCGACATCATCCGGTTGATCCGCTCGTCGTAGCCGATCGTCGAGCCGGCAGCGACGTTGGCCGCCTCGTTGGTGCCGAGCGCGAACACCCAGCAGCCGTCGAAGCCCTGCTGCTTCCACGCCCTGGCGACATCCTCGGCGTTCGGCTGCCCCCTCGAACGTCTCGTAGATCGAGCGCGCGCCGGAGACCTCGAGGTGCTGCGTCGTCGCCCCGACGCGGCCGTATTGGGCGGCGATCCGCTGCTTGCGGTTCGGCAGGTAGTCGGCGGAGACGAGGCCCTCCGAAGTCGAGTCGCCGATATGGACGACCGAGTTGCATGTCGTCTTGTTCTTGATCTTCGCCGGGTCGGCGGCGGTGTCGTTGAGCGTTGCCGCGACCGAGACGTTGCCGGGGGCGTCCGCCTGGCTCGGGTCCGGCGTTGACGCCGGCGAGTCCGGCGAAGGCGGCGACGACGACCAGGCCGGACAGCGCGATCCCCGCCCAGGCGGGCCGGCTCAGCGACTCCGGACGCCACTCCCCGGAACGGACCCGCTTCCAGAGCCGGCCGAGGGCGCCGTGGCGGATCGGATCCTCGACGTAGTGCCAGGACAGCGCCGCGATCGGCGAAGGTCGCGACCGTCTGCAGGAACGCCCGCGGCAGATCGACGCCCTGGGCGCCGGCGGGGGTGGTCAGGATGATGATCGGGAAGTGCCAGAGGTAGATGCCGTAGGAGCGCTGGCCGATCCAGCGCATCGGCCGGCAACCGACGATCGGCCCGAGCCGCGTCGCGGGGTGGGCCATCGCCGCGACCGCCAGCGCCGTCGCGAACGAGAGGATCAGGAAGCCGCCGCGGTAGAGGAACGGCGAGAACTCGTTCGACTGCCAGAACATCAGCGCGATCACGCCGAGCCCGGCGGCCCCGGCGATGTCGATCGTTCGCCGCGCGCCGGGGGTGATCCGGCCGCGCAGGTGGCGGCTCGGCCAGATCGTCGCCAGCGCGGCGCCGACCATCAGCTCGAGCGCCCTCGTGTCGGTGCCGTAGTAGACCCGCGAGGGATCGATACCGGGCTTGTAGAGGACGACCATCAGGATCGCCGACGCGAAGGCGAGGCCGAGGATCACGGTGCCGAGTCGCGGTCGTACGCCACCCGGCAGCGGCACCTCCGGGATCACCCGCACCCCGAGCATCATCAGAAACGGCCAGACGATGTAGAACTGCTCCTCGACCGACAGCGACCAGAGGTGATTGAGCGGCCCCGGTGCTTCGAACTGCGCGAAGTAGGAGACGTCGTGGAAGATCAGCCACCAGTTGTTGACGTAGGCGGCCGCGGTCGCCGCCGCCCAGCGGAAGTCCGGCGGCTGGTGCGGGCCGAAGATCGTCACCCACGCGAGGACGACGATCAGCATCAGAAACAGCGCCGGCAGCAGACGCCGGGCCCGAGCCAGCCAGAACGACTTCAGGCGGATGCCGCCGCGCTCGACCTGACCGAGCAGGATGTCGGTGATCAGGTAGCCGCTCAGCGTGAAGAAGACGCCGACGCCGAGCAGCCCGCCGGGGGCCCAGCCGAAGCCGAGGTGGTAGGCGATGACGCCGAGGACCGCAATCGCGCGCAACCCGTCGAGTCCGGGCATGTAGCGCTGGTTTGACTTGATGGGTTCAGGCATCGCCGACTCCTGAGCGTCCCGGCCCGACCCCCTTCGTCTGCATCCAGGAAGCTTCGTGTGACCCGCGGACGGAGCAAATGTCCTTGGCTACGCTTAGCAGATGGTGGGTCCGAGCAACGATCAGCCGGGCGCCGACGAGCAGGGGGACGGCAGGCGGATCTTCACGCGGGCGCGGCTCGCCTGGGCGGCGGCGGCGCTCGTCGCGCTCGCCCTCGCCGGGGCGGGCGGATACCTGCTCGGGACCCGCTCCGGCGAGGATCTCGAGGCGGCACGCACCGCCGGCGAGAACGCAGGCTGGACGCGCGGCACCGCGATCGGGGGCGACGTCTACCCGGGCGGGCTCGAGCAGGGCCGGAGGATCACCTATGCGCGCACCTACCGCGACTCCTACCGGATCGCCTACCGGCGGGCGTTCAAGGGCTCCGGGGTCGACGCCCCCAAGGCTGACGAGATCGCGGTGGCGGTGCCGTGAACCGGCTGCGAATCGGGATCTCGCTCGCCGCCGCGCTGCTGCTCGCCGCCGCGTTCGCCGGCGGCTACCTCGCCGCGGCGGCGGATGCACCCGATGCCGGCGACGCCGAGCGGGTCACGATCGAAGCCGCCCGGCAGACGTACGCGGTGGCCCAGCTCGGCGCCTACGCGGACGGGCTTCGCTACGGGCTCGAACAGGGGCTCAGCGACGGCGAGGCCGACGGCGACGAGCGCGGCCGGGCTGCCGGCCACGCGGCGGTCGACTCGGTCCTCGCCGAGCGAACCGTGAGACGCCGCGACACCGAGCCCGAGATCAACACCAGCCTCGACGGCAGCGGCGAGGTGCTGGTCGTCGGCGACAGCCTCGAGGTCCTCACCTCCCCCTACCTGAAGCAGTACCTGCCCGGCGTGCCGCTGACGATCAACGCCGAGGGCGGCTACAACAGCTTCCAGATCTTCGACCTGTTCCAGGAGAGCTTCGACCCGGCCCAGTCGGTGATCGTCTTCGATGCCGGCACCAACGACAACCCGTCCTATCCGGAGGTCCTCGCCTCGAACCTCGACAAGGTCGAGGCGACGATCGGCGACCGCTGCCTCGTCCTGCCGACGATCCACGGCCTCGTCGTCGACGGCGTCGGCAACTCCGGCAAGAACCGGGTCGTCCAGGCCTTCGCCGCCCAGCATCCGCGAACCGAGGTGCCGGACTGGGCGGGGGCCGTCGCCTCGCATCCGGAGCTGATGCAGGCCGACGACCTCCACCCGATCCCGGCCGGCGCCGATTACCGGGCCCGGCTGATCGCCCGCGGCGTCAGGGCCTGCCTGGCGCTCGACTCGCGCTTTCGGGGCTGAGGCCCCTCGCCGACCAGCCCGAACGCGGGCCGATAGCATCGGCCCGCGGTGGAGGTCGTCGACAAGATCGTCGAGGGGTTCAGCAACGCCGCGTTGATGGCCTACCAGGTGTTCTGGGCGCTGGTCCTCGGGTTCCTGATCTCCGCGATCGTCCAGGCCTGGGTGCCGCGGGAGATGATCCAGCGCGGCCTCAGCGGCGTCGGCGTCGGCCCGATCGCGAAGGCGACCGGCCTCGGCGCGGCGTCCTCGTCGTGCTCCTACGCGGCCGTCTCGATCGGGCGCTCGCTGTTCGCGAAGGGAGCCTCGGCGGCGTCGGCGTTCAGCTTCATGTTCGCCTCGACGAACCTGGTCTGGGAGCTCGGCCTGGTCCTGACCGTGCTGATCGGCTGGCAGTTCGCGCTCGGCGAGTACGTCGGCGGGATCGTGATGATCGCGCTGATGGCGCTGACCTTGCGCTTCTTCATCTCCCGCCGCCTCGAGGAGGAGGGTCGCGAGAACGCCCGCGCCACCTTCGAGGAGGGCGAGGGAGGCAGCGATGAGCACGCCGGCTGGCGACAGCGCCTGCTCTCGATCGACGCCTGGACGGAGGTGGCCGGCAACTTCGTCGCCGATTGGCGGATGCTCTACAAGGAGATCCTGATCGGCTTCCTGCTCGCCGGGTTCATCGGGCTGCTCGGGACCGACGTCTTCAACACGCTGTTCATCACCGACGCGCCGCCGGTGCTCAGGACGATCCAGAACGTGATCGTCGGGCCGATCATCGCCGTGCTCAGCTTCGTCTGCTCGGTCGGCAACGTCCCGCTCGCAGCCGTCCTCTGGTCCGGCGGCATCTCGTTCGCCGGCGTGATGGCGTTCATCTTCGCCGACCTGATCGTGCTGCCGATCATCGCGATCTATCGCAAGTACTACGGGACCCGGTTCGCGACCCGGCTCGTCGCGCTGATGCTGACGACGATGATCGTCGCGGCGCTGATCGTCGATCTGACCTTCGGTCTCGCCGGGCTGATTCCCGATTCGCGGCCGACCACCGAGGACGTATTCGGGTCGGTCGAGGTCGACTACAAGCTGTTTCTGACGATCCTCGGCGCGGCGATCTTCGCCGCCCTCTGGTACCTGGCGAGGCGCGACGACGAGGCGATGTGAACGGGCGGCGGGCACGGACCGGGACCCTCGTCGCGACCGTCGCCGCCGCCGGGATCGTCCAGCTACCGACGGCGGCGATCGTCGTCGCGCTGCCGACGATCCACAACCAGTTCGACACCTCGCTGGCAGAGCTGCAGTGGGCGGTCACCGCCTTCTACATCCCCTTCGCAGCGCTGCTGATCGCCTCCGGCCGACTCGCCGACGTCTTCGGCCGGCGCCTGATCCTCGTCCTCGGAGCGACGCTGTTCGCGGCCGGCTCCGGGCCTACCCGGGCTAGAGCTCGGGCTCGGGCGGCGGCTCGGCCAGGCCCCAGGCGTCGGCGCCGCCGTCGATGAGGATCGTCGTGCCGGTGATGTAGGCCCCGCCGGGGCTGGCGAGGAAGGCGACCGTATCGCCGACCTCGGCGGCGGTCCCGAGCCGGCCGAGCGGGACCGTGCGACGGGACTCCTCGAGCGAGTCGGGGCCGTAGGAGGCAAGCCCTTCGGTCTCGATCGACCCGCAGCTCAGACAGACCGAGCGGATCCCGAACCGGCTCCATTCCAGCGCCAGGCCCGACGCCAGATTCTCGAGCGCGGCCCGGGTCGCGCAGGCGTGGGCGAAACCGGGGATGCCGCGCCGCGGCGAGAAGCCGACGAAGACGATCAGCCCGCCGCGGGAGGGGATCATCGCCTCGTTGGCGACCCGGCTGGTCAGATCCCAGTTGCCGTCCAGGTTCAGTCGGTGCACGGCGCGCCAGCCCTTCAGGCTGATCTCCTCTGCCGGCGAGCTGAACTGACCGCCGGCGTTGTTGACGAGCACGTCGATCGACCCGAACCGCTCGAGCGTCGCCGCGACCGCGTTCTCGACCTGCTCCGGCTCGCGGATGTCGCATTGCACCGCCAGGCACTCGGATCCCTCGGCCTCGAGGTCGGAGCGGACCCGATCGAGCAGCTCCACGCGGCGGCCGCAGACGACGACGCGGGCGCCGGATGCGGCCATCGCCATCGCCACCCCGCGACCGATCCCGGTGCCACCGCCGGTGACGAGCGCGACCTTGCCGGCGTTCGCGTCGTCTCGCAGGACGCCGCTCACTCGCCCCGCCAGACCGGCCTGCGGCCCTCGGCGAACGCCCGTGGTCCCTCGACCGCGTCGGCCGAGGAATCGACCCGCTCGAGTGCCGCGATGCTGCCGTCGCGAAGCCGCTCATAGCCCTCGCGAACCGGTAGGTGCTCGGTGGCGGCGACGATCGCCTTCACGGCCCGGACGGCGAGCGGCGCTGCGGCGACGATTCGCGCCGCGATCGCCCGAGCGGCGGCGAGCAGCTCGTCCGGCTCGACGACGACGTTGACGAGTCCGCGCCGCGCCGCTTCGGCGGCGGCGATCGGCTCGCCGGTGAGCAGCATCTCCATCGCCAGCGGCCTCGGCAGCCGCTTCGGCAGCCGCAGGACGCCGCCGGCGTCGGCCACGAAGCCGCGATTGACCTCGGGCAGCGAGAAGCGGGCGCCGTCGGCGGCGACGATCAGATCGCAGGCCAGGGCCAGCTCGAAGCCGCCGCCGGCCGCGAAGCCGTTGACTGCGGCGATCACCGGCTTGTCGAGGTCGAACATCTCGGTCAGCCCCGCGAACCCGCCGACCCCGAAATCGACGGAGTCGCCGGCCGCGGCGGCCTTCAGGTCCCAGCCAGCCGAGAAGAACCGCCCGCCGGCGCCGGTGACGATCGCGACGCGGAGATCGTCGTCGCGCGCGAAGGCGGCGAACCGCTCGCCGAGCTCGCGGCTGGTCTGCGAGTCGATCGCGTTCGCCGGCGGCCGGTCGATCGTCAGCTCGAGGACGCCGTCGCCCGCAGTGGCGAAAACCGCTTCCATCGTCGCCAGCCTATCCGCGCCGGCGCAGCGCCGCTCGGGCGGTCAGACGTGCGTATCGAGATTCACGCGCAGCGACCAGGCGCCATCCGGAAGGCGCTTCATGCCGACCGACCGGCAGCGCACCGGCCGGATCCGATCCTGCGGGATCCCGTGCTCGCCGGCGACCCGAGCGCTGAAGCTGGTGCTCTCGAGCCGCTCCCGAAACGCGCGCTCGGGGATGAAGCCGTCGGTCTCGGCGAGCCGGACCAGCTCGTTGATCCACTCGACCAGCAGGCCCTGCACGTCGGGACCGCTGACGTGCACATCGTGGGTGACGGCGGTGCCGCCGGTCGCATCGGAGAGGACGTCGGTGAGCGCCAGAAGCGACTCACTGAACAGCGCCTCGAGATCGACGTCCTCGATGTCGAGCTCGATCGAGGATTCATGCTCCACGGTGTTGTACATCGGGACAATCCTTTCACGTGGGCGCTGCCGGGAACAGTTCGGTGCTCTCGCCCCCTGAGCACGCTGCCACGGCCGCCGAACCTGCGCCGCCGCTAGGGCCGAATGATCACCGGGGCCCCTAGCGGCACCTTGCGGAGGAGCGCGCGAACGTCGCGGTCGGCGCTCCTGATGCATCCGTTCGAGGCATCGAGGCCGAGCGGCCCGTCGGTGCCGTGAAACGCGATCAGGTTCCCCCCGGCCCAGCCGGTCGGCAGGTGCGGCTGGGTGGCGCTGAGCGCGACGGCGCAGCAGCCGTAGGCGGGGTTCAGGCCGCCTCTGAACAGGTCGGTGACCGAGAACCGTCCGGTCGGAGTCGGCGAGTCCGGGGCCCCGACCGTGACCGGCCAGCGCCGCAGCAGCTCTCCGCCCTCGAAGAGCCTCGCCTCGTGGCGGGAGAGATCCACGGTGATCCGGATGTCCGTGTAGCCGCCGCGAAGGGTGTCGGGGTCGGCCCGCACCCAACCGAGCTCGCCGTTCGGCAGCTCCACCGTGGAGACCCCGAGCCAGCGATCGCGGACCCGGCTGACCGAGAAGACGGTGGGCGACCCGAACTCGGTCCGGTCGTCGACCTTGGCGACGACAGCGCCGCCGGGACCGTCCCGTAGCTCCGCCCTTCTGCCCGGGCGCACCCACACGTAGGGCTCGCGCTGTGTCCCGGCGGGCCCTGCCGTCGGCGCCCGCACCGGCCGCTTCTCCGGCTCTCCGCCGCGGTCGGCCGGGCGATCGGGCCCGACGGCGCGAAGCGCGGTCGGAGACGGGCCAGCCGGCGCGGGCGCGCCTGCGCCGGCGACCGACCGGGCGGCGGCGCCGGAAACTCCAGTCGCCGGCTCGAAGGCGTCACGGGCGACCATGCCGACCGCGAACAACACGATGACGACCGCGAGGACGGTTATCCAGTGGCTCGCTCGCTCGGTTGACGAGGGCACCTCGCCAGCGTACTCCGCAGCGCCGGCCGTGCTGTTGGGTGGCGGTTAACGCCCCGGTCGGTCCGCATCGGCAGCGAGCCCCGATCGGGGCCGATTCCCGATTGGCAGCATCCTGCGGACCGCGGCGGCCTGCGTCCGCGTCAGCCGGACCGCCTCACCGGCCAGCCGTGGGACGAGCATGCGGGCGGGATCGCCCTCGCGCTCTCGACGGAGCTCGTCGATGCCGTCGGCAACCGCCGTGCGGACGGCGTCGCGCAACCGGGCCGCGCCTTCGGCGTCGTCCCAGGTCGATCCGAAGCCGGTGGCATCGATCGACCTTCCGATCCGGGCATAGATCCGCTGCGGGCGCGGCAGCGGGGTTGGCCCGAGGCCGCGAACGACCGGGAACAGCAACTCCGGATCGATGTCGAGGCGCTTGGCGAGGGCACGGGCCGGTGCGTAGATCGCGTCGTCGGCGTCGGCGACGACATCCCACATGTCGTCGACGCCGATCATCGCGAGCGGCACGACCGGGTAGCCGAACTCGAGAGCCAGCCGCGCGAATCCGATCCGCTCGCGCCAGACGAGCGGGTAGTAGTCACCGCGACGGCGGGCCACCTCACGGCCGCCGCCGGGGAAGACCAGTACCGGCTGTCCGGCCCGCAACAGGCTCCGAGTGTTCTCGCGGGTCCCGTCGACCGCCCCGAAATGCAGCAGCAGGTCGCGCCAGATCGGCAGCCGGAAGTGCTGGCGCTCGCCGAGCGAGCGGACGAGGACGCCGGTCCGGTCACGGACGCCGAGGACGACGAACGGCACGTCGAAGAGGCCGAGCGTCGTGTGGTTGCCGACGAGCAGATAGCGGCCGTCCGCCGGCAGGTTCCCGTAGCCGTCGATTCGTGGATCGGTGATCGCCCGCCACGGCGCCAGCAGCGCCTTGGCGGCGGCGAACTCGGCCGGCCGCGGCGGCTCGAATCGACCGTCGTCCTCCATCACCCCGGAGTCTGGCGCGATCCGGCGGCGATTGGGTTCCCCGGGTGAACCGGCCATTAGTCTGCGGCCGATGTCAGACCGCAGCGAGTTCCGTGATTCGCAGGGCCGGCTGGACCGGGCCGACGGGCCGGCGCTGATCCACGCCAACGGCTCGACGAAGTGGTACCGGCACGGCCGCCGCCACCGCGACGGCGCCCCCGCCTGCGTCTACGTCAACGGGACCCGCAAGTGGTACCGCGACGGCCTCCGTCACCGCGACGACGGACCCGCCGCCACCTACCCGGACGGGCGGCGCATCTGGTTCACCGACGGCGTCGAGGTCCGCCGCGAGCAGGCAGCGCCGGGCCGCGAGGCCTCGATCCGCGACGGCGAGCCCCCCGTCTAGCTGCTCAGCTTCAGCTTCGGCGACTTCCGCGACAGGCAGGTGTTCTTCTTGCCGGAGTCGTTGCCGATCTTCGCCTGATTGACCTCGGCGAAGTAGGTGCCGTTCTTCGGCCTGCCGCCGCCGAGCTCGATGTCGAACTTCCCCTTGTTGTTGGTGTGATCGCCGCCGAGCTTCTTCTTGTTGCCGTTCTTCTTGCGGTAGAGAACGACCTTGCGGTCGCCGACGCAGTTGCCCTTCGTGGAATCGATCGTCCCCTTGAACTTCGACTCGCCGTTCTTGAGCTTGTACTTGAAGGCCGTGAAGTAGGTCGGGTACTGATTGCCGCCGGCCAACGCGCTCGCCGGAACGAGGACCGCGGCGGCTGCGAGGACGGCGACGGCGCCGCGCGCCGTCCGGCTGATCGGATTCATGGGACCTCTCCTTGGCTCGACGGGACCCGGGCAGTATCGCGGCCGACGAAGACGTTTCGACCGCGATACCGCGTCGGCCCTCTCCCGCCCTAGATCTTGACCTTTGCGACACAGCGCTCGCCCGTGCCGGGGTTGCGGGCGATCCCCTTCAGCGAATCGGTCCCGGGCCGATCGTCGACCCGGCGCTCGACCGAGAACGATCCGCTCGGCGCCTTGGTCTTGGCCCGGCCGCGGAACACGACTTTGGAGTAGTCCTTCAGCTTGACCTTCCAGACGACGCCGTTTCTGTTCTGGTCGACCTCGAACTCGACCTCGAGGCGACCGTCGCGGGGCTTGACCTTGATCTTCGCGCTGCTCGACCCGCTGCACTTGCCGGGGCTGCGGATGTCGGAATTGCCGGCCGGCGCCACCGCCGGGGCGGCGAACGCGGCGGCCGACACCGCGGCGATCGCGATTGTTGCTCTCTTCATTGGGACTCCCTCGTCATTGTTGATGGAGCAAGAGAGGTTCCCGGCGGCGCGGCGAGCGCACAATCGGACATTGGTCGTAAGACGCGCGGCCCATCGCGCCGCGGCGCGATGGTCAACACCGGAACGCCGGGCGAGACCGGCAGGAGCATCGCCGACAAGCGCGCGGGGTTCGGCCGGCGAACTGGACTCGCGCCGCCGCTCAGCGCGGCGGGATGACCCCGGAGCTCGCCACCCGCCGGTAGAAGCGAGCGCTCGGCCGCTCGACCCGTTGCAGCGTCTGCGGATCGAAGCCGTAAAGGCCGAAGTGGGCGTCATAGCCCTCCGCCCACTCGTAGTTGTCGGTCAGCGACCATTGGAAGTAGCCGCGGACATCGGCCCCGGCGGCGATTGCGCGGCGCAGGGCGCCGAGGTAGGTGCGCAGGTACTCGCGGCGCTGGTCGTCCTCGCCGTCGTCGATGCCGTTCTCGGTGACGTAGACCGGCTTGCCGTATCCGGCCGCCTCCTCGACGACGTTGCGTAGGCCGGTCCGGTCGATCTCCCAGCCGAAGTCCGAGCAGGTCGTCGGACACGGCTCGCCGCCGGGGTTGCCGGTGCCGGCATAGGTGACGTGGGGGATGAAGTCGAACAGTGGGATCGTTGCCGAGACCGGGAACGGGAGCGACTGGGCGCGCCCCGGCGAGTAGTGGTTGACGCCGACGAAGTCGGCCTTGTCGCGGAGCCGCCGGTGGACCTCGCCGGGATCGCGGACGCCGTCGGCGTCGTTGTCGTACCAGCCGTTGATCGCGATCTCGAGGTACGCCCGGTTGAGGATCTGATCGACGTGCTCGGCGGCAACCTCGTCGGCGGGGTCGGCCGGGTCGTAGGGCCGCCAGTCGACCATGTTGTGGACGAACCCGACCTGCGCCCGCGGGTCGTGTGCGTGGATCGCGTCGTAGGCGGCGGCATTGGCGCGGCCGAGGTTCTCGACCGCCCGCAGCGCCGCCGGATAGGAGAGGATCGCCGGCGCCTTGACCCCGGTCACTCCGGGGATCGAGACGAACCCCTGCGAGACCGTCACCAGCGGCTCGTTCAGCGTTGCCCAGAGCCGGACCCGGTCGCGGAACTTCCAGGCTGCGTAGGCGGCGAACTTGCGGAACTCGGCGACCGTCGAGCGGTTCAGCCAGCCGGCCCTGCGCAGGTCCTCCGGAAGCGGATCGTCGGCGCCGCGGCCGGCGAAGGCGCTGCGAACCGCGAGCGGGTCGTTGATCCAGATCGGCAGGGTGAAGTGATTCAGCGTCAGCATCACCCGCAGGCCGCGACGCCGCGCCCCGGTGAGGATCCGCCGGTAGCGGCGCACCGCGCCCTGGTCGGCCAGCGCGTCGAGCCGGCGCAGCTCCTTGGCCGAGATCCGCCGGCCGGTCTTCACCTTCGCCGTCGAGCGCGGGAAGATCCGGCTCCACTCGATCCCGAGCCGGATCGCGTTGTTGGCGAGCCCGTGGCGAGCGCGGCCGAGGTCGCGCTGCCATTCGTTCAGGAACCCCGGCCCGTCGGCGACGCGATCGCCGCTGACGACGCCGTCGGCGATCAGCCCGGGGTCGCTCGTGAACGCGTACCAATCGCTGCGACGGTCGACGTGGGCGGGCGATCCGCCCGCCTCGGACTGAAAGCCCGCCGAGGCGGTGCCCCAGAGGAAGCCGGACGGGAACCGCGGCGCGGCAGAGGCGGCCGCGCTGATGCCCGTCAGGGCGACGACGCCGGCAGCCAGGATCGCAATGGCCAGGCTCCTCCTCACCGTCGGCAGGGTACGCCACCCCGGTCGGCCCGCGTCGCAGCCGGCCGGAGAGGATGATCGGCGGCATGTTCCCGCGGCGCAGCCCCGACGCGGTCAGCCCGACCGCCCACTACACCGGCCAGACCTGGGTCCGCAACGACCTCTCCCATTCCGGCCTCGCCACCTGGGAGGGCCGGGTCATGTACGAGGCGCTGCGGCCGCCGATGAAGCTCAGCCGCGTCCTCGGCGGCCCGACGCTGGAGGGGCTGCTGCTCGCCCGCCACCGGATCATCGACAGCCGGCTCGAGGAGCTGATCGAATCGGGAGCGGTCGGGCAGGTGATCGAGGCCGCCTGCGGGATGTCGCCGCGCGGCTGGCGGTTCAGCGACCGCTACGGGGAGCGGCTCACCTACGTCGAGGCCGACCTGCCGGCGATGGCCGCCCGCAAGCGCGCCGCGCTCGCCCGGATCGGCTCGCTGGGCGACCATCACCGCGTCGTCGCTCTCGACGTCCTCCGCGCGGGCGGCGAAGCGAGCATCGACGGCGTCGCCGCCGCCCTCGACCCCGGGCGCGGCCTGGCGATCATCACCGAGGGTCTGCTCACCTACTTCGACGACGCCGACGTCGCCGCGACCTGGCGCCGCTTCGCGGCCGTGCTGCATCGGTTCCCGGCCGGCTCCTACCTCGCCGACCTGCGCCTCGACGCCCCGCACCGCGATCTAACCGAGCGGATCTTCAACGTCGCCCTGTCGGGGTTCGTCCGCGGCGGCGTCCACCCCCACTTCGGCGACGAGGCGGCCGCGGCAGCGGCGCTCGAGGCGGCGGGCTTCGACCGCGGGCTCGTCCACCACGGCGACGAGCACCCGGCCGCGGCCGCGGTCCGCGACGATCCCGGCGCGGCGGTGATCCGGGTCGTCGAGGGGACGACCGGAACGGCCGGATGAGCACGGCGGCGACAAGTTCGCCGAGTCGAACCTGAAGGTGAAGAAGAAGTAGCGGCGGGCCCGGTGGCCCGGGTTCAGAGGCCGAGGTCGCGGACGCCGCGCTCGTCCCACCCGAGGTGGTGGGCGAGTTCGTGGCGGACGGTGCGCTCGACCTGCGCCCGCAGCAGGTCGCGGTCGTGGCCGAAGTCGCGCTCGAGGGTGTCCTGGTAGACGACGATGTGGTCTGGGTAGGTGTCGCGGGCGATCGTGCCGCCGATGTAGTGGCCGTAGGCGTGGAACTCGTGACCGCGGTTGGAGACGGTCACCGGCGTCCCCTTCAGCACCTCACGGAAATCCTCGGGCAGGTCGTCGAGCGCCTGCATGACCAGCTCGTCGAACTCGCTCGGCGGCTGCTCGGGCGGCGGCAGCGAGGCGAGCGCGTCGCTGCGGTCGACGAGCCGGCGAAACTCCGGCTCGGGCATCTCCTCGCCGGTCAGCCGCGTCGTGATCCAGGCGGTGACGATGATTATCAGGGCGGCGCCGGCAATGATCGTCAACAGCTCGCCGACGCCCTCGAGCGAGGGCGGCTTGAGCAGGAACCAGGCGAGCGCGCCGATCAGGGCGGTCCAGGCCGCCGCCCGCAGGGGTGGACCGAAGATCTCCCTCACCGGCTCAAGGTTAGAGCCGCCCCGATCTCAGCCGAATCCCTGCGCCACCCGGACGACGACGAACAGCAGGCCGGCGACTCCGAGGGCCCGGCGGAACCCGTTGACGCCGTTCGCCGCCTCCTCGTAGGCCCAGATGCTCAGCGCGACGTAGAAGACCGAGCGGGCGACGTCGCCGGCGCTGCTGCCGGCATCGAGCAAGGCGGAGGCGAACGCGGCGGCGAGCGCGGCGATCAGCGGCGGGTTCGGGAACTGCGCCACCACGTAGCCGTTGATCGCCAGGTCGGAGCGCCTCATCGGCAGATCCTACGCCCGGCACCGGCCCCCGCGCAGGCCCCGTCGGCGGTGATCGTCCGCATGTAGGCTCGGCCGGTGGCGAAGCTGATCTATTCGGCGATCACGTCGCTCGACGGCTACGTCGAGGACGAGCGGGGGCGGTTCGACTGGGCGGCCCCGGACGAAGAGGTGCATCGGTTCGTCAACGAGCTCGAGCGACCGATCGGCACCTACCTCTACGGCCGCCGGATGTACGAGACGATGGCCTACTGGGACTCGCCCGACCTCGCCGGCCGGCCTCCCCACCTCGAGGACTTCGCGGCGCTCTGGCAGGCGGCCGACAAGGTCGTCTACTCGACGAAGCTGGCCGAGCCCGCCTCGGCGCGAACGCGGATCGAGCGCCGCTTCGACCCCACCGAGGTCGCCCGGCTGAAGGCGGCGGCGACGGCCGATCTCAGCGTCGGCGGCCCGGCGCTCGCCGCCCGGGCGCTGGAGGCCGGGCTCGTCGACGAGCTGCACTTGTTCGTCACCCCGGTCATCGTCGGCGGCGGCAAGCCGGCCCTGCCCGCCACCGGCCCGCTCGGCCTCGACCTCCTCGGCGAGCGCCGCTTCGGCGGCGGGGTCGTCCACCTCCACTACCGGATCGCCGCCCCGGAGGCGCGCCCCTGAGTCGATCCGGGCTCCGGGGATGCCGTCTACAATCGGCCACCGCGCGGGACCCGTCCCGCGACTCGCGCCCGTAGCTCAGCCGGATAGAGCGTCGGTCTACGAAACCGAAGGTCACTGGTTCGAATCCAGTCGGGCGCGCTCTTCTGGTCGGCCGCGATCCCCTATGAACATTGGGATTGCCCGAGCTCTGCCGACCACCCCCGCAAACCCGCCGAAACGCCCCGGATCCACAAACCGCATGAACATTGGGGGTCCGACCATCGCGCACCTATCGCGCGGAATCGAGATGAGCAGAGGGATCGCGAGGTGTCTCGGAGGCAGGACCAACGCGCAGCCGATCACAACGGGCAATTCAGCGGTCCGATCAAGGTCAGCGGGTCGTCGTTTGAAAGCAGCCAGGTGACGAGGGAGACAGAAGCCGAGGTGGCGCATGGCGCTGGACGTGCATCTAACCTTGGCCCGATGAAGCCGCTGCGCAGTCCCGTCGCATTAGGGATCACCGGTCGGCGAGAAGCCGGGTCGAGAGACTCGGAGAGATAGATCTGAGGAGATTGAATTGGTCGCGTTTCGAAGCAAGGTATTGGGACTCTTCATGGTCCTCGCGTTTGTCAGCGCGCTGATCTTCCTGGGCGCTGCCACCGCGAGCGCCGCGCCCAGGGTGGCGACCATCGAGGGGTTCAAGGCTCCCGGGACGCCCGAGAAGTACAACAAGGTGAGGTTCGTCAAGTACGGGTCTCCCAAGAGCGACAAGGTGCTCGTGCTGAACCCCGGGACCTCCGCCGGCGGCACCTTCTTCGGTCCGTTCGCGACGGCCCTGACCAAAAAGCTCAAGGGCTGGCAGGTCTGGGCGATCGAGCGGCGTGAGAACCTGCTCGAAGATCACTCCTATCTCGAGAAGTACGCCGACGGCGAGGCCTCGAACCAGGAGGTCTTCGATTACTACCTCGGCTGGCTCACGGATCCGTCGATTTCACCCCGCTTCACTGCAAAGACGACGGCGGAGACCGAGTTCGCCAAGAAGTGGGGCATGAACGTGGCGGTTCACGACGCGAGGAAGGTCGTCAGGGCCGCGAAGAAGGGCGGACGGACCGTCGTCATGGGCGGTCACTCACTCGGCGGTTCGATCACGACCGCGTACGCGACCTGGGACTTCAACGGCATGGCCGGGGCGAAGGGACTTTCGGGACTCGTCTTCATCGATGGCGCGGGCGCCAACAGCCCGACCACCAGGCCACTTCCCACCGTTGAGGAGGCTCAGGCCAACGTCGACAATCTCAATGACCCATCTGCTTCGCCGTTCATCACGCTCGTTCCACCGTTCCCGTGGATCGCGGGCGTGTTCAACGCAACGGGCTCGACGGCCGCCATCGAGGACCCGGACGAGCTCTCGATCTTCGGGAGCTGGCCGCTCGCGCCGGCGGATCTGAAGCCGCCCGTCCCGGCCACCAATGCCGGTCAATACGGCTATGCCGTGGACGAGGCGACCAGCCCCGCCAACCTGGCACTGGTCCAGAGCCACATCGGCAAGTTGGCGGGTTCGGGCGATCCCCGCGGCTGGCATGACGGCGAGCTCGGAAGCGTTGGTCGAGCGGCCTCGGTGTTCTCCGAGCAAGTCGGCATGAAGAACCAGAAGGTCGGCGAGGACGGGACGTCCTGGTACCACCCGGCAAAGCTCTCGATCGACTCCGGCGCCATCAACAACGGCGTGGACAACCCCGCCCAGGCCGTCTACGGCGACCACGCGACCATGGGTCATTCGGTGAGGCTGCCGATGTACTCGTTCGACACGTCGCTCGGTGGTGGACGCGTCGCGGATGCGACCCGTCAGCTCGCCAAGCAGTCCAAGGTGCCGAAGCGCTGGGTCAAGACCGTCAAGCGGACCAAGACGTATTCGCACATCGATCCGATCAGCGCCGCACCGCCCAAGAACGCCTTCCTGAAGACGGTCGTTCCCTTCCTGAGGAAGAAGATCAAGTAGAGAGCAGCCGAATCGCAGCCCTCCCTGCTCGGCCTCGGTAGATGCCGAGCAGGGGTGTTTGAACGCTTCCATCGCTGATCGTCGCGACCTACGGCGGCGGCACCGGGCTCGCCACCCAGCGCGGGTGCCTGGAACTGCTCGGCTGCTATGGGACCGGGAAGGTCCGCACGCTCGCCGAGATCGTCGCGGCAACGGTGCTCAATGGTGAGTTCTCACTCGGCTGGGCGAAAGTCGTCGCAGAATGGATCAGGGCACACGATCTCTCCGGCCGCAACCCCGCCAGGACAGGTGGGAATTACTGAGCCAGGTCTGTGGGTTGCCACCGATGCTCCCGGTCCCCTGCAGAAGGATGCTCTCAGTCACCCGGCATCCACGATGTCGGGACCTGACGGCGCGGGCTTCCCTGCTTCGAGGGCGGCCTACCGGTCGGCTCGCGTTCGTCCAACCCCGAAGGAGCGCGATCATGGCGACGACCACAACGAATAAGAAGGCGAAGGCGTCCGCAACCAAGAAGGCGCCCGCACCCAAGGCGAAGGCAGCCGCAACTCCCACCCGCAAACCGGCTGCGAAGAGCAGGACCGACCAGGCGAAGACCGCGGTTGATACAGGAGCGGACCTGTCTGACGAGGTGCTAGAGGCGGTTGAATCCGGCCAGCGGGCCGCGATCGATGCGGTTCGCAAGTTCGTCGATACCGTCGACGAGGCGCTTCCCGCGATCGGCGGCCGTCCTTCCCGGCGCGAGAACGTCATCGACGGCGCCCTGGAAATGGCCGACAAGCTCGTCTCAACGCAGTACGACTTCCTGCGCAGCGTGGTGCAGAGCGCGGACCGCTCGCTGGGCAAGCCGGGCGCTGCGAAGAAGTAGACGACCGCCGGCACCACACGACCGCCCGCGTTCCACATGCGGCGCGACCTCGCTGCGCGATCTACCTCGGGACGCGGCGTCCTCAGCCGACGACGGGGATCCGGCGTTGATGGTTGAGCCTGGTCAGGGTGCGTTGCATCCTGCTGGTGACCAGCCGGTAGGCCTCCTCGATGTCCGGGTCCGGGCCGAGCTGCTTTCGTAGGTCGATCGGCGGCATGACTCTGATCGTGATCTTCGAGGGGAGGGGGATCCGACCGGGAAAGTCGAGCAACGTGATTCCGAATGGCGGGCCAATCGCCACCGGGAGCACCTTCAGTCGCGCGAGGCGGTCCAGCCGAAGCGCCTTGGCGAGTCGCGTATCGGGTCCGAGGAACAGAGCGGTCTCCTGACCCCCGACCGCGACAACGGGGACGATCGGAATGTCGTGCTCCAGTGCGAGCCTGACGAAGCCGGTCCGGTGGGCAAGGTGGACCTCCCCCGACTCCCAGGAGGGGCGGAAGGTCTCCTCGTCCCCACCGGGATAGATGAGTAGGGCCGCGTCGTCGTGCAGCGCGCGCGACATGTTCTCGGGGGATGCCGGCACGGTCCCGAAACGTTGCACGAGGGTCCGCAGGCCCGGAAACTTGAAAACGAGATCGTGAGCCAACTGGTTGAAATGCCGATCGGCACCGAAATGGTCGTAGAACGCCTGTGCAAACACGAAGGTGTCGGCGATCACCACTCCGCCAGAGTGGTTCCCGATCAGCAGCACAGGGCCGCTTGCCGGGATTCGCTCGAGGCCGGCGACGTCGGCGCGGAAATAGACTCGCGACATGGCCTGTAGTGCCGGTAACGTCGCGCGGATGTAGTCGGGGTCGCGGGCGTCGAAAGGGTCGGAAGGCGGGCCTTCGGCACCCGTGATGCCGAGCATGTCGGCGGCAGCCAATGCATCCTCGCCGGTCGCCGCAACCATCCTCAGCATCCCCCGCAATGCGGCGGACGGACTCGGTGCGGCGGATGTCTGCATGCCGATTCAGTATGGCGGCCAGGCGAAGGCTGCTGCCTGCCCCGCGCACCGAGCCCTCACCGTCGGGGCGCCCCGACCCGGTCTCATGGCATCCATCACATGATCCACGGTCAAGTAGATGCACGGTCAATCTACGAATCCGAAGGTCACTGGTTCGAATCCAGTCGGGCGCGCTCACCTGATCAGTCGCAATCCGATTGCTCATGCTCTGGCGATCACCCTCGCAAACCCGTCGATACGCCCCAGATCCACAAACCGCATGGACATTGGCGGTCCGACCGATCGAGAGGTTCATGACCGGTAACGAACACCGCTCCGGAGCCGACGCGCGCGCCGCTGACCGTTGTTTCACCGACATCGTCGATTCGACCCGGACGGCGCCTCGATGATCCACGCCCAGGTGCCCTCGCCAAAGAAGGTCTCGGTCGACCTGGGGCGCTGGGTCTGAGGACTGAGCCAAGGTACAACGAATGTCCATATTCCTTGATCGCGCAGCTGTCCTGACCTAGGATCAGGAGCCGTGCGATGGCACGCTTCAGGCTGGAACCGGTTCATGCTCGGGTCTGTTCTCGCCGTGCTGTTTGCGAGCGTTCTCGCCCCGCACGCTTCGGCGAAGCCGTTCGAGCTGACAGATGCGGGCCGGGACCCGCATGTTGCGGTCGGAGACTCGGGAATCGGGCACATCGTCTGGAACGAGCAGGTGCCCGGCGACGACGTACTTCACTACTGCCGCCTGCCGCGTGGCTCGAAGTCCTGCTCTCCGGAGCGGACTTTCAACCTCGCCGGCGAGGACTTCGAGGGGCCGCGCGTTCTCTACAGGGACGGTCTGTTGACGCTAGTCACCTCGCGCTGCTGCTTTCCCGGGGATCACCTGACGATCTTGCAGTCGGGGGATGGCGGGGGAAGCTTCACCGCGCCGCGTTACATCGCCCGACCGACCACGTTGAGCAACTTTTCGCCGATGGGGGGCGGCGGGAACGTTGCCACGGGTCCGGGAGCGTTTCAGCTGTCAACGGCGAGCAGCGGCGCCGGCGGCACGTACTTCCAGGCGGCCCCCATAGCCGGATCCCCGATCGCCGTGGCCGCGCAGGTCGATGACGACGTTCCCGGTCCCACTGCCGACACGACCAGTTCGTCGGTTGCCTTCGCTGACCCGCTCAGCCCGGTCGTTGCGTTCGAGCAGATCACCTCCAATAAGACCTTCATCCGTTCATATGACGGAAGCGGTGACTACAACACCACCGTGAACTGGCAGCCCACTCAATTCGTCGGCGCCGGTGACGAACCACGGCTCGCGGGGGGGTTGGGTGGCCTCTACCTGCTGTATCGAGTCGGCAAGCCGGGTAAGCAACGTTACGTCTCGCGGAGGATCACCCCGGCCGGCCCCGGCTCGAAGGTCGACGTCAGCGCCAAGGGGACGCCGATCTTCCGCGCATTCAGCGAGGACGTCGGGGGCAATCTCCATGCCGCCTGGGTCGACAACGGCGAGCCCGACAAGCTTCGCTACAGCCGTTCGACGAACGGTAAGGCGTTTAGTAAGCCGAAGACGCTCACCAGCGGTCGCGACAATGTCTTCAATACCGATGCCGGGGCTGGCGAAGATGGAGGCGGCTGGGTACTTTGGACGACCGACAGTGGCACCGGGGCGGTCAAGGCTGCGCCGTTCGCTCCGATCAAAGGTGGCGGCGGGCCGCAGCCGTGCGTCCCCAAGGTCAGCTACGGCAAAGCCGTGCTCATCGCCCGCGAGGGCTGTTTACAGAAGTCCGGAAATACCTACTCCACGGCCGACGCGGCGCGGCTCAACGGACTTGACCTCGACCCGCACGGCAGCGGCACGGCGCTTGCCGCGGGTTCGAGACCGCGAGGCGACGGAACCACCCGTGCCGCCGGGCCAAGCAAGCTCGTGCTCGATACGGCCAAGGGGACGCTGAAGAGCAGCGGCGAAGTGCGCGCGAGGGCTGGCAACGTGCAGCTCGACGACGGGCTGCTCGCGTGGAAGGTGCCGAAGGGCGGAGGGACGATCAAAGACCTGGCCGGCAACCCCGCAACCTTCGACACTGGCAAGCTCAAGGTCGATTTCCTCGGCCTGCCGGTGCTTGGCCAGACAACGCCGGAGATCGGCGGCGGCCAGGCGATGAGTGTGCCCGTGCACCTCAAGATGCCCGAGCCCTTCAGCAGCCTGCTCGGTGGCGCCGTCACCGGCGATGCCGATCTACGCCTCGACAATCCATCGGGCCTGAAGCTCGACAATGTGTCGGTTCGCGCCGGACCCGTCTTCCTCGGAATCGCCGAGGTGAAGGACCTGAACGTCGACTACGTCTCCGATCCGTTCGTGCTCAATGGGTCGGCTCGGATCCTGCTTCCGGTGGCCAAGTCCTCGCTGGATAGCGACTTCGGTCTCCGCGATGGTGCGTTCGACTACGCGAAGGCGACGCTGAACTTCGACGCGCCCGGGCGGCCGATCAGTCAATTCACGTATCTGAGGAGCGTCGGCTTCCAAATCCTCACCGATCCGCTCAAGCTCGCAGGACTCGCATCGGTGACAGCAGGCCCAACCTTACCCGGGCTCAAAGTTGCGGCAGCACGGGTGGACGGGTCGATCAGCTACACGTTTCCGAAACCGCCTGCCGCCGGCGTCTTCCGCGCGGAAGGCAAGGGTTTTATCGCCAACGTGCCGACATCGAACGTCTTCGCGCAGTACGAGACGACGGGTAAGCTCAGTCTGGGCGGCAGCTTCGCCCTCGGCATCGGCGGCGGACCGAGCATTTCCGGCAGCGTCGACGGTCTCGTCGACATCCCCTCCGGCGGTTTCGATCTGTCCGGAAGCGGTGAGGGTTGCGGAATCCCCGCGATAGGTGTCGGCTGCATCGGCGTGAAGGTGCTGCTCTCCAGGAAGGCGGTCGCCGGCTGCGGGACGGCAAGCATCGGCCCGCCCTTTGCGAAGGTCAGCGTCTCCGCTGGCCTCGCTCATTACTGGAGCGGCGGCGGGTTCGATTTCTTTGGCGGATGCGACCTGAAGCCGTACAAGTCGGTCAACTCGGCGCAGACCCTCACCTCCTCCGACGCGATCACGATGCCGAAGCGACTGCCGCAGGCGAGCATAAGGATCGAAGGCGAAGGAGCGGCACCGCGGGTGACGCTGACGGCGCCGAGCGGACGGAAGTTGAGCTCGCCGACGCCGCCCGGGCAGTCGGCCCAGAACGAACTCGGGGCGATCGGCCCGAGCAACTACGCGAAGGCTACCTTTGCCTCATTGCCGAAGCCTGAGCCCGGCAGCTGGAAGATCGAGACGCTGTCCGGATCCGTGCCGATCGGTGAGGTAAGTGTCGCTGATGGATTGCCGGACGTCGCGGTCCGGGCCAGGGTCGGAAAGGGGGGCGGCCGCAGGCGTGTTCTTGTCTACAGGGCGAGAGAGATCGACGGCCAGAAGATCCGCTTCTTCGAAGTCGGAAAGGGTGTCTCAAAGCGCCTTGGGACGACGAGAGGAGGGAAAGGAAAGATCCGGTTCGTCGCCGCGAACGGGCCCGGAGGCAGGCGCCACATCGTCGCGGCCGTCGACTCGTTCGGGCTGCCGCGGGACCGGTTCAATGTTGCCGCCTTTAGGGCACCGGCGCCGATCAAACCCGGCAAACCGCGCCACCTCCGCCTGCGGCGTAGAGGTGGCAGGCTGATCATTTCCTGGCGGCGCGCTAAGGGCGCCGAGCGCTACGCCGCCGCGGTCAGGCTCAAGGACGGCCGGCGCTTGGTGCTGACCACAAGGAAGACCACAGCCAAGGTCGGGAGCGTGCCGGGAATCGACAGCGCCAAGGTCGAGGTCGCCGGTCTGAGGGCTGACAATGGCCCCGGTAAGGTCGCCAAGGCGAAGCTCAAAGCGAGGCCGAAAATGCGTCGCCGGGGGCGCTGATCCGACACCCAATTCAGTTGAAGCCAGGTGCGGGGATGCCAACGAGACCTGACGTCAATGCTACGAAACCGAAGGTCATTGGTTCGAATCCAGTCGGGCGCGGTCGGCGAGACAACGGGAAGCTTCGGTGCCCATGGCCGGAGGTCACAGGTTCGTCCCTCATGGGAGGAATTGGCGCGGGGCAGGCCCGCAGCACAGTTAATCGCCACTCGCCCCCGACGGAATGGCCTTATTGCTGTCGGGCTACTATCACCGGCGTGTCGACAGAGCTCAGGCGGATCCGCCGTAAGCCAGAGGTCGCTGAGGCGGAGATTCTGGATGCGGCCGCCGAGTTGCTCAGCGAGAGCGACTTTCGAGACTTGACCGTCAGCGCGGTCATGGATCGCACGGGAATGAAGCGCTCGGCGTTCTACAATTACTTCGACGATCGCGGCGCTCTCGTGATGCGACTGCTCGGCCGTATCGAGAACGAAATGATGGCTGCCGCCAGGGCCTGGCTTGAGGATGAAGACGGCGGCCCGGCGAGGCTCGGAGAGGGGCTCGATGGCGCGATCCGCGTCTACGTCCGCCACGGGCACGTATTGCGGGCCGCACACGAGGCGTCGTTCCATGACGAAGTGGCGGAACGCTACTACCGGCACACTTTTCTGCAGGACTTCATCGATGCCGTTGCGCAGCGCATCCGGGCCGAAAACTGCGCCGGCAGGACCTCGGTTTCAGACCCCGAGGAGGTCTCCAGCGCTCTCAATCTGATGAACGCAACCGTGCTGGCCGAACGATTCAGTCGTCCAGGTGCCCACCCTCCAGAACCGATCTCCGAGGCAATCCGTTTGATCTGGACGCGAGTGATTTACGGTCCTGAATCCTTAGCTTGACGCACTATCGACACGGTGTTGTTAGTCTCCTGCGCGCCGGATTTCCCCGCTGGCAGAAGTGAGACTTGACGATCTGGGGACATTCAACGGAGAGGAACAAAATGAGAGGTACGGGACGCGCGATGTTCGCGGCGATCTTGTTGATCATCGTCGGCATCCTCAACGTGATCTATGGCATCGGGGCACTTGACAATGCGAACATCTTCGTCGGCGACACCCGCTTCATTCTGAACGACCTAAACACGATGGGCTGGGTGCTGATCGTCCTCGGACTTCTTCAGCTCACCGGCGGTTTCTCGCTGATGGCAGGAAACGCCTATGGACGTGTGATCGGGATCATCGCCGGCAGCCTCGGTGCGATCGGAGCGATCTTCTCGATCGGGCAAGGCAACCCGTGGTGGTCACTGGCGGTCTTCGCGCTCTGCATCTACGTGGTCTACGGGATCCTCGAATTCGGCGAGGACGAGAAGGCGCCGACAGCGGCCCGGAGCTAAGGCGCGGCGGTATTGGCAGCGGGCGGACACCGACCTCGGTGTCCGCCCTACGGGCCAAGCGCAGCACAGACGAAAGGACGAAATCGTGGCGAAGAGTTTCAAGGGAAAGATCGCCCTCGACATCAGGGATTCAGAAGGCGACTGGGACCTCTTCCTTCCCCCGAAGGCACCTGAAGGTGCCCCCAATGTCCTGTTGCTCTCGTGGGACGACATCGGCTACGGAACGATGGACGTCTTCGGCGGGCCGGTCGAGACCCCGAACATGCGGCGTATCGCAGATATGGGGGTCCGCTATTCGAACTTCCACACGACCGCGCTTTGTTCCCCGACGCGAGCCTCGCTTCTGACCGGCCGCAACGCCACCTCGAACGGAATGGCGACGATCGCGGAATTCGGCTCGGGATTTCCGGGGATCTCCGCTCGCATTCCCTTCGAGAACGGAATGATCTCCGAGGTGCTGGCCGAGCAGGGCTACAGCACCTACTGCGTCGGCAAGTGGCACCTGACCCCCGGCGACGAGACGACCCTCGCCTCGTTCAAGGGTCGCTGGCCGCTCGGGCGTGGCTTCGAGCGCTTCTACGGCTTCCTCGGCGGTGAGTCGAATAGCTGGTACCCAGATCTCGTCTATGACAACCATCAGGTTGATGCACCCGCCACGCCTGAAGAGGGCTACCACCTCTCCAAGGACCTATCCGACAGGGCGATCGAGTTCATCCGCGACACGAAGGCCGTCGATCCCGACAAGCCATTCTTCATGTACCTCGCTTCCCAGGCCGGTCACGCGCCCCATCACGTGCCGAAGGAGTGGGCAGACAAGTACAAGGGCAAGTTCGACCAGGGCTACGAGGCAATCCGGGCCGAGATCCTCGATCGGCAGAAGGAGCTTGGGTTGCTGCCCGCCGACACCGAGTTGTCGAAGATCAACCCGCATGGCGAACCTGCCGCCACCGGTCCCGATGGACAGCCTTGGCCGCTCCTCGACACCGTTCGGCCCTGGGATTCGCTGAGCGCGGACGAGCAGCGACTCTTCTCGCGCATGGCTGAGGTCTTCGCCGGCTACATCTCCTACACCGACCATGAGCTTGGGCGGGTGCTGGACTACCTCGAGGAGTCCGAGCAGCTCGACAACACGCTGATCGTCGTCGTCTCCGACAACGGCGGCAGCGGTGAGGGCGGCCCCAACGGCTCGTTCAACGAATGGCGCTTCTTCAACGGGATCGCCGACTCGACTGATGTGACGATGCCCCACATCGATGAGCTCGGCACCCCCTCGTCCTACAACCACTACACGACCGGCTGGGCATGGGCGTTCGACACGCCGTTTCCGTACTGGAAGCGCTGGGCCGGGTACGAGGGCGGGGTCGCCGACATGTGTTTCATGGCCTGGCCGGCGAAGATCCAAGCCCAGACCGAACCGCGAGGGCAGTACGTCCATGCCGTCGACATCGCCCCGACAATCTATGAGTTGCTCGATATCGAGCCGCCGGAGGTGATCAAGGGCTTCCCGCAGAACCCGATCGAGGGAGAGAGCTTCGCCGCATCGATCACCGATGCCGAGGCCCCGGCCAAGGAGACGCAGTTCTACGCGATGCTGGGCCAGCGATCGATCTATCACAAGGGGTGGCTGGCCTGCACCCTTCACCCTCCGCTGAGCGGGTGGGGGAAGTTCGATCAGGACGTGTGGGAGCTCTACAACCTCGAGGAAGACCGGGCGCAGTCGAAAGACCTGGCTGGGCAGGAACCGGTACGCCTCAATGAGCTCAAGAGCCTGTGGTTCTATAAAGCCGGGATCTACAACGGGCTGCCGCTCGACGACCGGACCGCTCTGGAGCAGGTTCTCGCGGATCGACCGCATGCAGCCAAGGATCGGGACCAGTACGTCTACTTTCCCGACTGCGCCGATGTCCCGGAGGAAGGGGGCGTCCGGATAACCGGTCGCTCGTTCAAGATCGCGGCTGGCGTCGAGATTGATTCAAGAGACGCGCAGGGCGTCATCTACGCCCACGGGGGCGTCGCGGGAGGCCACAGCCTCTATATCAAGGATGGCCGTCTCCGCTATGCGTTCAACTGGGTCGGTACGCACATCCAGGACGTGGTGGCAGACAGCGACATCACTCCGGGCGAGCACATCTACACGGCCGATTTCTCGATGAAGGGCAAGAATGAGGACCCGGCGATGCCAGGCTTCGCCGGCACGCTCAACCTCTACATGGACGACGAACAGGTTGGAGGCGCCGAGATAGTCACCCAGCCTGGCGTGTTCTGCCTCGTCGGCGATGGGATTTGCGTCGGGCGCGATAGCGCTTCGCCTGTTACCCCGGATTACCAGTCACCGTTCCGCTTCAGTGGCGGCACGATCGCGAAGGTGGTCGTGGACGTCTCCGGGGAGCCGTATATCGATCACGAGGCCCAAGTCCGGGCCTGGTTCATGCGCGACTAGCACTTGGTCAGATTCCCCCGCTATTGGGGGTTGGGCGCGGACTCGTATGCGGTTGGTCGCCCGGAATGGGACGATCCACTGGCCACCGGACGGTCACTCAGACCGACGGTCAAGCTACGCAACCGAAGGTCACTGGTCGAATCCAGTCGGGCGCGCTGAACCGGGAGCTCGCAATGCCTCATGGGCATTGGGATTGCTCGACTTCTCTGATCACCCCCTCGACGGACGCGAAACGTCCGGGAACGGTGAACCGCATGGACATGCGGAAAGAAACCATCGCGCAACCAACACGCACAGTCTCTGGTTCTCGGGATGTTGATCGCCAAGCCCTAAGCGCCCACGGAGCACGCAGCTACCTCAATGGACCGTTCTTCTAGGGCGGGCGACGCAATGCGCATAAGCTCTCGGCGTGCGGATTCCGGAGACGAGATACGCGTCCAGCGGGGAAATCCTTATCGCGTATCAGGTGCATGGCTCTGGGGATCACGACCTCCTGCTCGGCAGCGGTCCCGCCTCCAACGTGGAGACCTGCTGGAACCTTCCCGAGGCGGCGCGGCTCTTCGAGCGCCTCGGCCGGTTCGCCCGCGTGATCCGCTTCGATCGCCGCGACACCGGGGTCTCCGACCCGATCCGCGATGACCTGACACTCGAGGCGCATGTGGCCGACACGCTCGCGGTGATCGATGCGGTCGATGCGGAGCGCCCGGTGCTGCTCGGCTCGAGCGACGGTGCTCGTACCGTGGCAGCGCTGGCTGCGATGCACCCGGAGCGGGCCGCCGGGCTGATCGCCGTCGCGGGGTCGGTGCGCGGTGGAGCGGTCGCAGCGCCGGAATTGGCGGACCAGACCGTCGCGAGCATCGCCGACCGGACATGGCCCGAGGGCATAGTCGACCTGTTCGCCCCAGAGTGGGCCCGGGATCCGGAGCGCCGCGACCGACTGCTCCGATACATCCGCACCTCGGCTACCCCCAGGCAGGCGGGGCGCCTGTTGCGGATGTCGCTCAACAGCGATGTCTCAGAGGTACTGCCGCTGGTTCAGGTGCCCACACTGGTCCTGCACCCGCGCGAGAGCGCATTCCCCGCCGAGGCGTCCCTCGAGTTCGCCGGGCTGATCCCCGGCGCCGAATATCGTGAGATCGAGGGCGGCTCGACCTTCATCTACGCGCTCGACACAGAGGTGCTCGCTGACGCGGTCGAGGAGTTCGTGACCGGCAGCGCACCTGTGCCTCCATCGAGCAGGGTGCTGGCCAGCGTCCTCTTCACTGATCTCGTCGATTCCACGGCACGCGCGGCGGCTATTGGAGACCGTCAATGGGGCAGGCTGCTACGGCGCCACCATGAGTCGGTCAGCGAGGCCGTAGACGCGCAGGGAGGCCGCACGGTGAAGACGCTCGGCGACGGGGTGCTGGCGACCTTCACCGGGCCGGCACAGGCCGCACGTTGTGCGGAGCGGATCGTGCGTGAGGCGGCCGCCGATGGGCTCGAGGTGCGTAGCGGTATCCATACCGGTGAGGTCGAGGTCAGCTCTGATGACGTCGCCGGACTCGCCGTTCACCTCGCCGCGCGAATTATGGCTCTGGCCGGAGGCGGCGAGGTTCTCGTTTCACGAACCGTCCGCGACCTCGTCGTTGGCAGCGAACTTTCCTTCACCGACCGCGGTGAGCACAAGCTCAAGGGGATCGATGAGCCCTGGCAGCTTTACTCGCTGTCTTGACGCCAGAGCAGGTGGGAGGGGTGGTTCATAGGCCGGATGAACCTTCAAGCTGGCCAGCTCGTGGTTGGCGGGCCATTCGATGGGGTCGGCTGCATTAATCGCATTGGTCCCTTCCGGATCGAATCCACGTGCGGTATGGGATGGTGCGGCAGACGGTCACTCAGACCGACGGTCAATCTACGAAACCGAAGGTCACTGGTCGAATCCAGTCGGGCGAGCTTCACCGGAAGGCCACAATCACGCATTGGAATTGGGATGGCCGCGCTGCGATCGACGAGTCATCGACGAGCCTCGAGACTCTCGAATCGACGAACCGCGTGGACATGTGGAGGGAAACAACCGCGGGACTACCACGTAGGAGCCGCATCGACCGGCGCCGTCCAGGCCGAGCCCCCGATCCTCAGTAGTGGCTGAGGTCTTCGTCGTCCGGCCAGATATCGAGATCGCCGGGGCCAACAGGGCCCTCCTGTTGGCTCCTCTCCAGGTCCCGAAAGCACAGGCCCAGGGGCCCCATGATCTGGCATCCAGCCCAGCGCGCGGCGGCGCTGACAGGGTCGGCAGGACCGACAGGGTCTCAGTTGGTAGGTAGGTTGGTGGCAATGGACTCAGACCCGCTCAAGGCAACCGGGAGACCGCCGTGCTGAGGCCGATCTCGGCTCCGGTCACCGGCGCAGGCGGTCCCGCGAATCAGCCATCACCCGATTATCGCCTTCAGCCGGGGGTGACAAGCCCGGGCTGAAGGCGCTCAGTCCTTCGGCTTCCGCCTAGCCGCGCAGCGCAGGGACCCGGGCGTGGCCGAACGCGACGCCACGAACCCTTGGTGGGTGGCCGCTGATCGCCTTATGCCAGCGCTTGCAGGGCCGGGCCCGCGACACCACGGAGGCCGCGCATTGCCATACGTTCTTGAAACCGAAGGCGCGCCACCCGCCCTTGATGCAATCACGTATGGCCGCAGGCTTGCTGCAGTCGACATCCAGGGATTCGGTGACGAACAGGCCGCTTCCGTCATAGATCGATACGACGTAGGTCGCTGGTCCTTCCCAGTCGCTCGACAGCTCGATCGTGCCATCGGCAGACGCACGGATCAGCTCGCCGTCGACGAGGAAGACGGTCGAACCGTTCTGGATGATCTGCAACCCGGCGAACAATGTCGCGTCCGGGGCAAAGCCGCTGCCCGTCACCGCGATTCCGGAGCGATCAGGGCTGTCGCAAACCCGATCGATTCTGATCGCCGGCCCTTGCTCCCCGCCCGCCTGGCCGCTGGCTGCACCGGCACCGAACAGCAGTATCGTCGTGACCAGTCCGAGGGCAATGGTCAGCGCTCGCGCCTTCATTGGTTCCTCCCCGTCGAAGTGCCTCGGCAGGCTACCACGGTCGACCCACGAGACCGCGCCCGCGTCCCGCCTACGCGAGCTGCCGCATCGCGTTCGCTGGCTACTCGACGAGCACCCAGATCTCCTCGAACGGGCGGGTGATCTGCAAGTCTCCTTCGCAGCTGACAGACGCGAGAATCAAGCAGCTGGGCGACTGGCGGGGCAAGTTGCTCAGCCGACTCCGCACGCTAGTCAAGGAAGCCGATCCCGAAGTCGTCGAGGAGTGGAAGTGGAGAGGGGGTTCGGTGTGGTCGCACGACGGATTGATCTGCACAGGCGAGACCTACAAGAACGTCGTGAAGATGGCCTTCGCCAAGGGGGCGGCTTCCCTGTGGCCTGGTCGGCCGCGCTGGCGGCTCTGGCCTGCGCCGTCGTCGCCCTCGGCACTGGTCCCGCGCCGGCGAATGCAGTGATCGAGCAACCGTCCCAGCCGAAGTCGGGACCCGGCGGCGGCGACTACTCGCATCGTGGCTGGCGGGTGAGCTCCGGCGGCAGCGGAAGCGACGCCTGGTACGCCTTCCAGCCGAAGCCGCCCCGGCCGAAGAGGGCGCCGGTCGCGGTCGTCATGCACGGCTACTACGAGCTCGCCGGCTACGACTCGATGGCGGCATTGATCCGACACACCGTGCGCAGGGGAAGCATCGTCATCTACCCCCGCTGGCAGACCGGCATCGCCACCCCTTGTCCCGGTTCATTCGATATCGAACCCTGCCTGACCTCAGCGCTGAAGGGGATTCGTGGCGCGTTCTCGTACCTGCGATCGAAGCCGAATGCCGTGCGACCGCAGCGTCGGATGACGAGCTATTACGGCTTTTCGTTCGGCGGGATCATCACCGCGAACCTCGCGAACCGGTATCAGGAGCTCCGGTTGCCGAAGCCGCGGGCGATCTTCCTCGACGACCCGCACGATGGGGGCCTCAACGGGTACGGCGAGCCGGCGCTCGACGATTCGCTGGCGGGCATCCCCCGGGGCGTGAAGTTCGAGTGCCACTCCGGCGCCGAGGGGGTTCTCTCCCTCCAGGGAAGGGCCGACTCCTCCTGCAACGCGGTCTTCCCGAAGCTCAGCCGGATCCCGGACAGGAACAAGGACCTCGTGCTGACCCACACCGACGATCACGGGGAGCCGACCCTCTCGTCCGCACACGGGGTCTGCGCGGCGGGTGGCCCGTTCGGCAAGGCCGACGCCTACGACTGGAACTTCTGCTGGAAGGTCTGGGACGCGCTGCGCAGCTGCGCGTACTCGGGGACCGACTGCCGCTACGCGCTCGGCGACAATCGCGAGCACCGGTCGCTGGGTCGGTGGAGCGACGGCCGGCGCGTGATCCCGCTGGAGGTTCAGGATCAGGCGCCGATCCGCCCTTGAGGCCCGGGTGGGCGGCTGGACGCCCGCGCTCAGGTCAGTCCGCGCGCACCGCGACCACGACCTGCGAGCTGACCGCCCATTTGGTCACGACATCGGTCGAGACGACCGTCCACAGCGCGGGGTCGAGGACGTCCCGCAGTTCAGTCGGCTTGCAGCCCCCGACCAGACGAGGAAAGCGGGCGGCCGTCGCCGCCCAAGCGCTCGACACGAGGCGTGGCAGGCCGCCCGGGCCAGGGGTGATGCTGACCAGGCAGAGGCGACCGTCCGGGGTCAGTAGCCGCGATGCCTCAGCGAGCAGGCGGCGGGCATCGCCATCGTCCAGCAGGTCGAAGACGTAGGTGGCGATGAAACGGTCAAAGCCGGCTGTGTCGCCCGGGAGGCCGTGGGCCGTGGGCTCGAGCGCGGCGACGCGGGCCCGCCCCGGCCAGCCACTGAGCCGAGCCTGAGCAATCTGGACCATGCGAGGACTGATATCGCCGGCCAGGTAGGTGGCCTCCGCGGGGAGATGCCGAGCGAGTAGCCGCCGGGCCAGCCGGCCGGTTCCGCAGCCGAGCTCGAAGATCGAGCGGGCATCACTCAGATCGGCGAGGGCAATCATCCGATCGACGGCCGCATCCTCGTAGAAAGCCTGAGAATCCTGGGCGCGGCCGACGCGGTCGTAGAACCGCCTCGAATCCTCGGGCGAGAGCGTCATGCGGCAATGGATAGCGGATCGCGTCGGTCAAGGACACCGGCGTCCCACCGTGCCGTGCGAAGGTCGACGGACAAGTTCCCAACGGAGGATGCCCCTACCCGACATCGCGGAGCGTAGGATCGGTGGAGTGATCACTCCGGCTGATGCGGTTGAGCGAATCGGGGCGCGCTTCGGTGTTCACGCGGGAAGCCGGGCGCTGCATGCGCGCGGCGTGATCTGCTCCGGCAGCTTCCGTCCGTCGCCCGAGGCGGCCGGCTTGACCCGCGCGGCGCACATGCAGGCCGAGGTCCCGGTCCTCGCGCGTCTCTCCAACGGCAGCGGCGATCCGAACGTGCCCGATCGCGCGCCCGATGTCCGCGGGCTCGCAGTCAGCTTCGAGCTCCCGGACGGCAACCGCACCGACATCGTCGCCCAGAGTGCCCCGCGCTTCCCCGTACGCACCCCCGACGCCTTCATCGATCTGATCGAGGCCACCGAACGTAGTCCGGCGATGCTTTGGAAGCTGCCGCTGTTTCTGGCCCGCAACCCGTCGGCGCTGCCGGCGCTGCGCGCGAACGCCGCGGCCCTGCGGGCGCCGGCGAGCTATGGCGATGTGAGCTACTACGCCGTTCATGCCTTTCGCTGGTCGGACGACGTAAGCGGGAGCCGCTGGGTCCGCTACGTGTGGACGCCTGGATCTGCTCACGCCGACCCCACGCCGGAGCAGTCCGAGCGCGACTATCTCCGCCGCGAGCTCAAAGATCGCCTCTCCGAGCAACCGGTCAGCTTCGACCTCGAGCTACAGGTCGGCGCAGCCGATGACGACCCACACGATCCGACCTCGGTCTGGTCGGGCGACGGCAGCAGGATCGTCGCCGGGTTACTGCGGCTCGATGCCGTGGCCGACGGTCGCGACGGGATCATCTTCGACCCGATGCGGCTGACCGATGGGATCGAGCCCTCCGACGACGCGATTCTGCATTTCCGCCCCCGCGCTTATGCCGCCTCCTACGATCGCCGCACGGGCGTCGAGCACGAGCGCCCTTCCTGGGCTCGCTAGACGCTGGGATCGCGGCGAGCGGCTTCGATGGTCAAGCCAACGCATCGAATTGCTTCGAAACGGCTAACGGCTTGAACAAGCGGTGTTCGACCATCGCGCGCCGCGAGATGGGCGATGGGATTTGCGAGCGCTCTAAGCCTTGAGATCATCACCGCCCCGGTGGGCGCGCTCGGCATCAGGCCGCGGCTGGGGTAGCCTAGGCCGCGTGATCACTGCCAGCCTGCCAACGGAGACTCCCGCCGGAGGCTCTGAGGCAAGTGCTCGCAGGTCATCCAGGGGAGTTGCCAAGGCCCCGTTACGCATTTGCCTCACCAATAGGCAGGTCATAAGCCCGATTCCCCGGCCTGGAGTCTGAGCGTGGCTGCGATGCTCATGATCGTCGGCGTCGCCGTGCTCGCGACCGGAGTCGCGGTGGCGGGCCTTGGGCGCGGGATCTCTGATTCCGCGCTACTGCAGTCCGCCGGGCTTGCGCTCGTTGGCGTTTCCGGTCTCATCGTGCTGATCGATGCCGATCCGTTCGGCGCACAATTTCGCGACACGATCGAACCTGCCTTCGGTGTCGATCGGTTGAGCGGGTTCTTCCTGATGACGTTGGCGCTCGTGGGCGTCCCGGCGCTTCTATACGCCCGCGACTATCTCGCAGCCGGACCCCGGCCCCGCATCCTCATTGCCCTGACAGGGCTCTTTCTCGCGTCGATGGTCGGTCTCGTGGTGGCACGCGACCCATCCACCCTTCTCGCCTTCTGGGAGCTGATCACGTTGATCCCGGCGATCGCGATTCTGGTCCGCCGCAATGACGAACCCGTAAGGCGAGCAGTATTCGTCTACCTCGCCGTAACCCACCTGGGGGGCGTCGGAGTCTGGGTAAGCATCCTCACGCTGGCTCACTACGGAGCATTCGGCGATCCGGGGGCGCTTGTAAGCCAGGGGAGTGGAATCGAGGCCCTGGTGATCGTCGCGGCCCTCATCGGCTTCGGGACCAAGGCGGGGCTGATGCCCCTCCACTCATGGCTGCCGCGGGCTCACCCCGTCGCCCCAGCGCATCTATCGGCGCTGATGTCGGGAGTGATGATCAAGGTCGCAATCTACGGTCTGATCCGGGTCCTGTTCGAGTGGGCAGCTCCAGCGCCGGAGTGGTGCGGCTTCCTCGTTTTGGGAATCGGGCTTGTCTCTGCGGTTGGTGGCGTCGTCTACGCCCTCTTCCAGCACGATCTCAAGCGGCTGCTGGCCTTCCACTCGATCGAGAACGTCGGAATTATCGCCCTTGGCCTCGGCGCCTCGATCCTGTTCGCCTCCCAGGGGTTGACCTCATGGGCCGCGATCGCCTTTGCTGCCGCTCTACTGCACACGCTCAACCATGCGATCTTCAAGGGACTCCTGTTCCTCGGTGCCGGGGCATTCGAACGGGTCGTCGGCTCGCTCGAGCTGGATCACCTCGGTGGACTCTTGAAGAGGATGCCTTGGACCGGTGGCGCGTTTCTGATCGGGTCGATGGCGATCGCCGGAGTTCCGCCTATGAATGGTTTCGCCTCCGAGTGGCTGACGCTGCAGGCGCTCGTCCACCTCGCGATCGACCCGCCGGTTGGGCTCGCAATCGCTGCGGCCGTCGCTGCGGCCGGTCTTGCCGCCACGGCGGCACTCGCTCTGTATTGCTTCGTCAAGGTGGTGGGACTTGTCCTCCTCGGCGCTCCGCGGCGCCGTGAGGTCGAGGTCGCGACGGAGGTGCCTGCTGGTATGCGGGGTGCGATGCTCAGCCTGGCAGGGCTTTGCGTACTGCTGGGCATCCTCCCCGGGTTGCTGGTCGGAGAGCTGGTCGAGCTGGCACCTCAGCCCGCTCAAATCCCGGCGGGCCCAGGTCTCTCGATCCCCGCGACCGGCTCGCTACCTTCTCCGTGGATCGCCCTCGCCCTGGTCGCTGCCACCCTCCTGCTCTGGCAACTTCGTGGGCGTCGACGCTCCGCGTCGTCGCCGGCTTGGTCCTGCGGGCAATCCCCGCAGCCACAGGTCGCCTGGACATCGGCCGGCTTCACCAAGCCTCTTAGGCTTGTGCTGGAGACGGCCCTGAGGCCGAGTCGAGAGATCGTCAGCACCGAGGCCGGTGGCTTGCTTCAGAGCGTCAGCTATCGGAGCGAAGTTCCGCATCTGTTCGACACGCTGCTCTACCGGCCTGCCTTCCGCGCTGCTCTCACGGTCGCCCGGCTAACTCGCCGGCTTCAGTCTGGCAGCGTGCGGACCTACGCGGCCTATCTGCTCGCCCTGCTGGTCGTCGCTCTGCTCGCAATCAGGATCGGCGCACTCGGATGACTCCCGTCGCAGCTCTGATCCAGGTCGCGGGCGGTCTTCTACTGGCGCCGCTGTTGGTCGGCGTGATCCAATCGATCAAGGCGTACCTTCAGGGACGCCGGGGACCGTCGCCGACGCAACCTTTCCGCGATCTCCGCCGACTTTGGAGCAAGTCCGGCGTCGATCCACAGCCTACGACGATCGTCTACCGGCTCGCACCGTGCATCGTCGCCGCCACGTCCGCGCTCGCCCTGCTGCTGCTGCCGATCGCTGGGGTCTCGCCCGATTGGTCGCTGGGTAACGACGCGCTTGTGCTCATCGGCCTGCTGGCCCTGGGGCGATTCTCGCTTGCCGCGGCTAGCTGGGATACGGGCTCCGGCTTTGCGCTGATGGGATCGGCTCGCGACCTGATGGTGGCGGTGTTCGCGGAGGCAGTGCTGATGGTGGCCGTCGTCCTCGCGGCTCTGCCGGCGGCGAGCACAGATCTAGTCGCGATGAGCGGCGCAGCCAACGGCGCCTCGCCGTGGAGCGAGCCCGGACATTGGTGCGCGCTCGCGGCCTTCGCGCTCGTCGTCTTGGTCGAGACGGGCCGGCAGCCGATCGACAACCCTGACACCCACCTGGAGCTGACGATGATCCACGAGGGTCCGCTGCTTGAATACGCCGGCCGCGATCTGGCTCTGCTGCAGTGGAGTGCAGCGGCCCGGCACTGGATCTTCCTCATCCTTGGGGCTGAGCTCTTCCTACCGCACTTCGGCGGCTTTGCCGAGCAGCTCGGCTGGCTCGCCGCAGGCATCGTCGCGCTTTGTTTGGCGCTGGCGTTCACTGAGACCGCGCAGGCGAAGATGCGACTGCTCCGGGTGCCGGCGTTGCTCGGTGCGGGCGGCCTGTTGGCGCTGGTCGGCCTGATCGCCTACCTCGATGGTTCGGCGTGAGCGGGCCTGCGATCGGCGCCCTGATCGCGCTCGCGCTGGGCGTGATCGTGGTCCGGCGCCGCAGCCTGGCGACGATCCTCGTTTCTGCCCAATCCCTGCTCCTCGGCATCGGCGCGATCACTCTGGCCGAGGGACGTGGAAGCGAGTTTGTGATCGCCGGGCTGGTTCTCTTCATCCGCGCCGGGACGTTGCCGGCGTTGTTCGGCATCGTCCGTCGCCGCACACCCGAGCAACGGTTGGTGGCCGCGGCCGCTCCCGCCGCGCTCCGCCTGCTGATCGCGGTTGTGGTCGCGCTCGCCGCCGCTGCCTGGGCCCCGCCCCTCGGCCTCGACGACCGCGCAGCCGAGCAGGGAGCCATCGCTCTCGTGGTGCTGGGGGTCGCAATCGTCGTTCTACGCCGACCCACCCTGTTTCAGGCCCTTGGCCTGCTCGTCGCCGAGAACGGCGTCTACCTGCTGGCACTCTCGGTCTCCGGTGGGCTCCCGGCGGTGATCGAGCTGGGCGTGCTCTTCGACCTCGTTGTCGTGCTCACCGTGGTCGCCGCGTTCAGCTACCGGATCCACCGCGAGGTCGGAACCGGGAACACCGAACTGCTGCGGGGCCTGCGTGACTGATTCAGCCACCCCACTCGTGGTCGCAGTTCTTGCGGTGCCACTGATCACGGCGGGCGCCGTCGGGCTGATGCCGAGCCTGCGCGCCGCAGACCGACTCAACATTGCCGGGGCGCTGGCGACCACTGTATTGGCACTGACCCTCGCCGGGATCGCCCTCTCCTCCGCGCCGGACGTGGCGGCGCGGCAGAGCTGGTATGTGCTCGACGTAGCCGGCGGGATCTTCCTTGCCCTGATCGCCGTCGTAGGTTTGGCGAGTGCGCTCACTTCGGCCTCGTATCTGAGACACGCAGGGCAAGGCTTCTTCAGCGCCCGGCGCGCCCGCGCCTCCTACTACGCGGCCTTCAACCTCTTCTGGGCAGCGCTGCTCGCGATACCGCTCGCCAACAACCTCGGTGTCGCCTGGCTGCTGATCGAGGCGACGACCGCGACCTCGGCATTGCTGGTGGCGTTCAGCGGCAAGCGAAGCGCACTCGAGGCAGGCTGGAAGTACGTCGTCCTGACCACGCTCGGCCTGACCATCACCCTGCTCGGGATCGTTGTCCTGTTCGCCGCGGTGGGTGGCGTGGCAACGCTGCGCAACCTCGATTGGCAGCTGCTGGCGTCGAGCGCCCCAGATCTGCCCCAAGACTCGACTCTCGTCGCATTCGCGTTGATCCTTGTCGGACTCGCCTCGAAGATCGGATGGGCGCCGGTTCACAACTGGCTCCCCGATGCCCACAGCGAGGCCCCGCCACCGATCAGCGCGATGCTGTCCGCGGCTCTGCTTCCCACCGTGCTGCTGATCGTATGGCGCACCGAACTCGCCCTGGAGCCTGCCATCGGCCTAGACACGGTTCGGACGCTGCTGGTTGGTTTCGGCCTCATTTCGCTTGCAGTTGCGGTTCCGTTTCTCTGGCGGCCGCTGCCGTGGAAGCGGTTGCTCGCCTACTCAAGTCTCGAGCACATGGGGATCCTTGCCCTGGGTATCGGCTTCGGGACGCCGTTGGCAATCGCCGGGGTGGTCGTCCACCTCGTCGGCCACGGGCTTGCCAAAGCGCTTGGTTTCTACGCCGCAATCCCATTGCTGCGCGAGGACCCGGCAACCGGCGACGAGCCAGCGCGCGGAGTCGCGCGCTCCAGCCCCTGGACGGCTTTCTCGGTCAGCGTCCCCATGCTGACCCTTGCCGGCATTCCGCCGTTGCCGCTTTTCATTTCCGAGGTGATGATCCTGCTCGGCGGCATCGACGCCGGGCTCCTCGGTGCCTCGGCGCTTGCTGCCTTGTTGCTGGCCCTCGGCTTCCTCGGCCTCGCGCACGCCCTGATCGAGGGACTGCTCGGCGAGCGGCGCCGAGGCAGCGGCCGCTACTCGCGATCCGCCCGACCTGTGGCGATCTTGGCCGGGGCCACCGCGGTCGCCCTGGTGGCACTGAGCGTCGCGGCGTTCGGGCTGCCCGGATCCGACATCGTCGATGGCCTGCTGCGGAGCGGGGCCTGATGGCCGGGCGGCAGATGACCGGCGCGGCCCACCAGGCAGTTGAGCTCCAGAGGGTCGATCCTGCGTCCTGGCGAGCGGCCTGCAGCGACGCCCTCGACTCCGGGGCGCGGTTCGTGGGCGCGTATGCCAACGCGCCAAGCGGGGACGGCGAGGGCATTGCCTGGAGCGCCCTGTTTGCACGCGGAGTGAACGTGCGTGTGATCCGCGCCAACGCTGGAATCGCCGTGGATTCGATCGTCGATCTGATCCCAGCCGCTGACTGGGACGAACGAGAGGCCCACGATGAGTACGGTCTGAACCTCCAAGGTCACGAGCCTCTGCGCCCCCTGGTGCGCCACGATGATGACCTCGATAGCTGGACGGTACCCGTCAAAGGCGAGGGAGCTCATCAGGTCGCAGTGGGTCCGATTCACGCCGGGGTGATCGAATCCGGGCACTTCCGCTTTCACGTCGTCGGCGAGCGCATCCTGGCGCTCGATCCTCGTCTCTTCTACAAGCATCGTGGACTCGAGCGAGCTGCGGAGGGCGCCCTGATCGCCGATGGACTCGCGTATGCGCAACGCGCTTGCGGCGCCTGTGCCGTCACCAACGCCGTCGCCTTCGCGCAGGCGAGCGAGATGGCCCAAGGGCTCGCGGCGACTCGGCCCATGCGCAAGGCCCGGACCGTCCTCCTCGAGCTCGAACGCCTTTACAACCACCTCCATGACATTGCCGCGATCTGCGCCGGGGTCGGCTTCGCCACCGGCAACATGGTCTTCGCGGCGCTCAAGGAGCGCGCGCTGCGACTCAACGCGGAAATCGGCGGGCACCGTTTTTTGTTCGGGACGGTCAGCGTCGGCCAGAGCGACTTCGAGCCCGACGGCCCCGAGCTCCAGCGGGCACGTGGAGTACTTGGTGAGCTGCGAGCAGATGCGGCCGCGGCCTGGCGGCAGCTCGAGTTCGCGGCGTCATTTCAGGCCCGGCTCGACGGGGTTGGCGAGCTTACGCACGAGGATGCCCGTCGGCTCGGTGCGGTCGGCCCGGTCGCCCGTGCCAGCGGTGTGCGAACCGACATCAGGGCCGAGAGCCCCGGCCTCTGGTATGGCTCGTCGTTCAAGGCGGCGACGCTTGGAGACTGCAATGGCGATGTGGCAGCCCGGCTGCGCATTCGTGCGGTCGAGCTCGAGGAAACGTTCGAGATGCTGGAAGAGCTACTCGCAGAGCCGCTGGAGCGCGCCCCCGCCAGACCGACGCGTGAAGGAGCACCACCACTCGGCGTCTCTCGGGTCGAGAGCCCCAGGGGTGAGACCGTGTGCGTGCTCGAGGCCGATCTGGGGCGGGTTAACCGTCTACATTTGCGCACCGGCTCCTACGCGAATTGGCCTGCGCTCGCACGCGTCTGCGCAGGCGAGCTGCTACCCGACTTCCCCCTCATCAACAAGAGCTTCGAGCTCTGCTACGCGTGCGTGGATCGCTGATGTTCGTACTGCTCCGACAGCTCCATCGGGTCCGCCGGCAGGCCGAGTTGCCGCGTCGAAGCGATGTTCGTTCGCTCGCCCTCCGTCACGTCGATGCGGGCTCGTGCAACGCATGCGAGCACGAGCTCACCGCCGTCTCCGCACCCGACTACGACCTTCAGCGCTTTGGGCTCGACATCGTCGCCTCGCCCCGCCACGCCGACGCCCTGCTGATCACCGGCGTCGTGACCATCCGGATGGCAGCAGCCCTGCGCCGGGCCTACGAGGCCATGCCCGAGCCACGCCTGGTGGTCGCGCTCGGCGACTGCGCGCTCGGTTGTGGGGTGCTCGCCAACACCGATGAGCTCGCGGCTCCCCTCGATGAGTTACTGCCGGTCGGCATCCGAGTCCCCGGCTGTCCTCCACCTCCCGACGCGATCGCCGCCGCGATTATCGCCCGGCTCTGAATACACGCGCGGAGCGGCGCCGGTTCAGGCTGCGCCGGTGTTCTTCGGGCTTCGGAATCGGGCGGCGTGCGGCTGAGAAATAGCGGCCTGCCAACGGTCTAACCAAACCTGAGACCGACGGTCAAGCTACGAAACCGAAGGTCACTGGTTCGAATCCAGTCGGGCGCGCTTCACCGGAAGGCCACAGTCCCGCATTGGGATTGGGATGGCCACGCTGCGATCGACGAGTCATCGACGAGCCTCGAAACCTCTCGAATCGACGAACCGCGTGGACATGCGGAAGGGACAACCGCGCAACTACCACGCAGGAGCATGGACCGGCGCCGTCCAGGCCGAGCCCCCGATCCTCAGTAGTGGCTGAGGTCTTCGTCGTCCGGCCAGATATCGAGATCCCCGGGCATGTCCAGCCGGTCGGTCAATTCCCGGCGCCACTCCGGAGTCGCGACCGGTTCACCCCAGTAGTCGGTGACCCGGACTGCTTTCCCGTTGCTCATCTCACCGATGGTGACATTCCGATAGAGCCGCCCATCGCCGTAGTTGCACGTCCACTCGACCACAACGACGTCATCGAGCCGTAGGCGCCGACCTACCTCCAGCGTCAGCTCGGGAAAGTTGCCCTCCACGTCTGCAACGAGTTTGCTGCTGCGAACGATCTCACCCATCTGCGGCCATTGCCGAACGACGTCTTCGGCCAAAGGCACACCAAGGATGTAGGCCACCCGGGTCGCGCCGTCGGACTCCTTCTCGATCGTGCTCATAGTTGAACCACTTCCCATCAGATCCGCGAGCGAGATTGCCTGCGGATACCTGAATCGATTATGACCGCGAAGCTACGAAACCGAAGGTCACTGGTTCGAATCCAGTCGGGCGCGCTGGAGAGTCCTCGCTGACCGAGTCCGGACCGCCCCGTCGGACCGGGGTGACATGATCGCGCCGATGAGTGGTCGGTCGGTCTTGAAGGGGGGATGGGGCGTGGTCGCGGCATGTGGCCTCGGGATCATGTTGACCGCGCTCGACGCGACAGCAATCAACGTCGCGCTCGCCGACATCCAGCGCGACCTCGGCACCAACGTCTCGGCATTGCAGCTGATGGTCAACGCGTTCACTCTCGCGCTCGTCGTGGTTGTGGTGACGATGGGCAGGCTCGCCGATCAGCGTGGTCGCCGCCGGGTCTACCTGTGGGGGTTCGTCGGATATGCGCTCGCGTCGGTCGTCTGCGCCGTCGCTCCCAGCGAGGTGGTCCTCATCGCGGGGCGTTTGCTGCTCGGCTTCGCCGGCGCGATCCTGTTCTCCGTGAGCCTGGCGCTGTTGCGGGCGGGCTTTCCGGGGGACCGGCTGCAGTGGGCGATCGGCATCTACGCGACGATCGCCGCCGTCGGCCTGGCGCTCGGGCCGCTGGTCGGCGGCGCCCTGATCGACCTCTTCTCATGGCGGGCGATCTTCTGGGCCAACCTGCCGCTGGCCGCGGTCGGGATCGCGCTCACCCTCGCTCACCTGGAGGAGTCGCGCGATCCGGGCGCGGGCGACAAGGTGGACGTGCCCGGCGTGCTCCTGCTGGGCGTGGGCCTCGGCGCGGTGGTGCTCGCGGTGGTCCAGTCGAGCGAGTGGGGCTGGGGCTCGACCTCGACGATCGGGCTCCTCGCTGCGGGCTGCGTCGTGCTCGTCGCCTTCGGTTTGGTCGAGCGCCGGGTCGAGGAGCCGGTCGTCGACTTCGCGATGTTCCGGAGTCCCACCTTCACGGGCAGCGGAATCGGCTGCCTGGTCGTGTTCTGGGTGGTGTTCGCCTTCCTGTTCGTGTTCGGCCTCTACTTCCAGACGGTCGAGGACAACTCCGCCTTCGTGGCCGGGCTGCGGCTACTGCCCTACGCCGCCGCCTTCGTGCTCGTGGCGCACTGGGTGCCCGGCGTGGTCGCGCGCTTCGGTACGCGGGCGACCGCCGTCGGGTCGATGGCGCTGATCGTCGTCGGCGCCCTCGGCCTGTCGGAGGTCGGCGAGGGGACTCCGGGTTGGCTGCTGATCTTGCTGACGGCCGCGATCGGAGTCGCAAACGCCGGCGCGATCATCTCGATGAGCGCCGCGGGCATCTCCGCGGCTCCGGCGGAGAAGGCGGGGCTCGCGGCGGGGATCCTCGTGATGATGCGTTACCTCGGCGCCGTGATCGGCGTCGCCATCGTCGGCGAGGTGCTCGACGATGCGCCGACCTTCGTCGACGGGCTCTCGGCGGGGATGAAGGTCACCGCGGCCGTTGGGGTCGTCGGCGCGGTGACTGCGGCGCTGTTGCTGCCCGCCCGGCCGCCGGCCGCCGCCGGGCAAGACCCCCGCCGGTTCCCGCACCTGCATCGCGCCCATTCCCCGCACGGCTGACGCCCTGCGCGGCCGAGCTCGTTGGCCAGGTGAGGCGCGTTCACCCGAGGCACCCCGCCGTCTCCACCATCGTCGAGCTAGCCGTTTCGGCCGCCGCAAGAATCTAAGAAACCGAAGGTCACTGGTTCGGATTCAGTCGGGCGCGCTCTCCTGATCGGCCGCAATATCGCTCGGTCATCGCCATCGCCCAACCGCGGTTGGCTGCCTGGCCATGACCAGCGGTAGACGCCGACCGCGCGGGATCGATGTCGTCATCTCACACGGCCGGCCTGAGATACTCAGCCGCCATGGGCCTGTTCTTCCAGGACCCCCTTTTCGAGGACTTCACCGTCTCGCTGGCGCTCGGGCTCACTTCGCATGGCGGACCGGAGCTCGGCGAAGTCCAAGCGACATGCGCAAGCATCGTGGACGGGGACGATGAGTCGTGGTACTCGGCTTGGCGCGCGACGGCGGATCGCCTCGTGGAGGCGGGCGATGACTCGGCCCAGGGGGGGCACGCCGTCAGCGCACGCGAGTCATACCTCCGGGCGTGCGTGTGTTACTCGGCCGCCTACCATCCGCTGTTCGGCGCGCCTGTGGATCCGCGCCTGTTGGAGGCGTTTCAACGCCAGCGTGAGGCCTTCGACAAGGCGGCCGCCCTGACGGAATCGCCCGGCGAGCGGCTAACGATCGCTTTCGAGGATGCCGAGATGCCCGCGTATCTCTTCCGGGCGCGGGAGGCAGACACGCCGCGGCCATTGCTGATCGCGACCAACGGGTACGACGCCACGATCTATGAGATGTTCCTCGTGCAGGCCGTCCCGGCCCTACGGCGTGGTTACCACTGCCTGATCTTCGATGGGCCGGGCCAGGGCGCCGTCCTGTACGAGCAGGGCATCCCGATCCGGGCCGACTGGGAAGCTGTCGTGGGTGCGGTTGTCGATGCTGTCGTCGACCGCGACGGCGTCGACCCCGACCGCATCGCGCTGACGGGCTGGAGCCTCGGGGGTCACCTGGCGTTGCGGGCGGCTTCAGGGGAGCCGCGAATCGCCGCATGCGTCGCCGACCCGGGCCTGCAGAGCATCGCCGCGGGGATGGTTGGCCGTCTGCGCGCTTCCGGTGTCGCGGACGAAGTGCTCGAGCGATACCCGGATATCCCCGATGCAACCCTCGAGCCCATAGCCAAGGCCATCCATGCCGACCGGGCGCAGCGCTGGGCAGTTGAGCAGCGTGGCTATTGGGTGCATGGCGTGGACACCCTCGCCGAGTATCTGCGGGCCACCGTTCCATTCGATCTCGAGGGGCGTGTCACGGAGATCGGTTGCCCGACTGCGGTGACCGCCGCCGAGGACGATCCACTCGCCCGCAGTGCCGAGCAGGTTTTCGATGCGCTCCCGGGGCCCAAGGACCTCCTGCGCTTCAAAGCGGCAGAGGGCGCCGGCGACCACTGCGAGATGGGCAACCGCCGCCTGCTCGACCAGCGCGTCTTCGACTGGCTCGACGACGTGCTTGGAGCTTGAACCGTTCCCGAGGGACGGTGATTCACTCGGGGATCCACAAGAATGCGCGGGCGGCTCACCTCGAACGAGCCTGGCGGGCTTTGGATCTGCACCCCGAGCGTCGTTTCACTGAGAGTGTGGGCGCCTGTGGCGGGGCAGTCGTTGTCATGGGGCTTTGTCGTGGCCTGATCGTGGGCCGCTCCCAGGGTTCGAGCGCGCGGGAGGATGAAGCGCGGTGGCTGACTGGCCCTGGAAGGCAACCAGGTAGGGGCTGAAGGAGCCACAAACCGCTCAAGAGCGCCGATCGACTCGACTGATCGCCCGACGAGGCCGGGCCGTCACAGCCCGGCCTCGACGGTGGCTCCGGGGGGTTCGTGTGCCCGGGCGGTGCGGGGCCCGAAGGCGCCTCCAACAAACGTCCGGAGTCCCGGGCAAATTCCTGACCGTGGGCGACGTTCCTATGCCATGCCCCCCTCGCATCTCTCGGAGGATGAGCCCGCCCGCCCGTCCGCCGCCGCCTGTGCTCGAATCCTCCCCCTCGTCGTCGGGCTCCTGATCGCCTTCGGCCTCGGAGCCGAAACGGCAGAGGCAGCCCCCTGCGACGTCCCGATCGAGAACGAGATCGTCTGCGAGAACTCGAAGCCGGGAGACCCCCCGAGCCAGTGGGACGTCTCCGGCTCCGGCAGCGCGAACATCCAGGGGTTCGCGACCGACATCAGCGTCGATCGCGGCGACACCGCCGAGTTCAAGATCGACACCAACTCCGACGACTACCGCCTCGACATCTACCGGATGGGCTACTACGACGGCGACGGCGCTCGGCAGGTCGCCACGGTTCAACCCTCGGCAACGCTCCCGCAGAACCAGCCGAACTGCCTCGATGAGCAATCGACCGGATTGGTCGACTGCGGTAACTGGGCGGTCTCCGCATCCTGGGACGTGCCGGCCGACGCGGTCTCCGGAATCTACTTCGCGAAACTGGTTCGCGAGGACGGGACCTCCGGCCAGAGCCACATCTACTTCGTCGTCCGCGACGACGAGGGCGGCTCCGATCTCCTCTTCCAGACCTCGGACACGACCTGGCAGGCCTATAACCAGTACGGGGGCAACAGCCTCTACACGGGCTCGCCGGACGGCCGCGCCTACAAGGTCAGCTACAACCGGCCGTTCACGACCCGGGGACCGACCCCGGAGGACTCGCCGTTCAACGCCGAGTATCCGATGGTCCGCTGGCTCGAGCGCAACGGCTACGACGTCAGCTACTTCACCGGCGTCGACAGCGCCAGGAGCGGCTCCGAGATCCTCGAGCACAACGCATTCCTCTCGGTCGGCCACGACGAGTACTGGTCCGGCGATCAACGCCAGAACGTCACCGCCGCCCGCGACGCCGGCGTCAACCTGGCCTTCCTCAGCGGCAACGAGTCGTTCTGGAAGACGCGATGGGAGAGCAGCATCGACGGCTCCGACACCGCAAACCGCACGCTCGTCTCCTACAAGGAGACCCACGCCAACGCGAAGATCGACCCAACCTCCGAATGGACCGGCACCTGGCGTGACGATCGCCCCTTCAATCCCGAGGGCCCGCAACCCGAGAACGGTCTGACCGGGACGATCTTCACAGTCAACTCGGGCACCTCGGAGATCGAGGTGCCGGCGGCCGAGGGCAAGCTGCGGCTGTGGCGGAACACGAATCTCGACTCGCTGGACCCGGGACAGTCGGCGACCCTCGGCGACGGCACCCTGGGCTACGAATGGGACGAGGACCTCGACAACGGTGCCCGGCCGCCCGGGCTCGTCCAGTTCTCCTCGGCGACGCGATCCGGGGTCGACAAGCTGCAGGACAACGGCTCGACCTACGCGTCGGGCACCGCGACCCATCATCTGACCATGTACCGCGCCGGCAGCGGTGCGCTGGTCTTCGGCGCCGGCACCGTGCAGTGGTCCTGGGGGCTCGACGGCGAGCACGACCGCGGCAGCTCGACCCCCGATCAGCGGATCCAGCAGGCGACCGTCAACCTGCTCGCCGACATGGGCGCCCAGCCCGACGAACTGCAGCCGGCGCTGACTGCAGCCGGCGCCTCCACCGACGACGTTGCCCCGAGCTCTGCCGTGACGAGCCCTGAAGCGGGAAATCAGGTCGAGGCGGGCAAGGAGACGACGATCTCCGGCACCGCCGCCGACTCGGGGGGCGGCGCGGTCGGCGGCGTCGAGGTCTCGGTCGACGGCGCCACCTGGCATCCGGCCCAGGGCCGCGCCAACTGGTCTTACTCCTGGACCCCGCATGAAACCGGTTCGGCGACGATCCGGACCCGCGCCGTAGATGACAGCGGCAACCTCGAATCGCCCGGCCCCGGGACGACGGTCGAGGTGGTCACGGGAAGCTGCCCATGCTCGATCTGGAACGACTCGGTGACGCCGCCGTTGGAGTCGGACTCGAATGCCGTCGAGCTGGGGGTCAAGTTCCGCTCCGATCTCGCCGGCGAGATCACCGGGTTGCGGTTCTACAAGGGCCCGGACAACACCGGCACTCACGTCGGGCATCTGTGGTCCGCGTCCGGGAGCCTGCTCGCCCAGGCGACGTTCGCCGGCGAGAGCGGATCGGGCTGGCAGGAGGTCCAGTTCGATCCGCCCGTGGCGATCGAAGCCGACACGACCTATGTCGCCTCCTATCACGCCCCCAACGGCGGCTATGCCGCCACCGTCGGCGACTTCTCCGGCCAGGGAGCCGACTCGCCACCGCTGCACGCGCTCGCCGACGGCGTCGACGGCCCCAACGGCGTCTACAGCTACGGACCGGCAGGAGTCTTCCCGACCGACAGCTACAACGCCACCAACTACTGGGTCGACGTCGTCTTCGACGATCAGGTCGGCCCCGACACGACGCCGCCGGCGATAAGCCTGGTCACGCCGACTCCGGACTCCGCGGACGTCGGAACCGGGACCAACGTCACCGCGACCTTCAGCGAGGCGATGGATGCGGCGACCATCAACGACACCAACTTCCAGTTGCGAGACGATTCGAATGCGATCGTGCCGGCCACGGTCAGTTACTCGGCCGCGACCCGCACGGCGATCCTCGATCCGAGCGATCCGCTGGCAGACTCGACCACCTACACGGCCACGATCAAGGGCGGGGCAGGCGGGGTCGCCGATGTCGCCGGCAACCCGCGCGCATCCGATCACACCTGGTCGTTCACGACGGCCGGACCGCCGCCGCCACCTCCCGACGAGGGGCCGGGAGGACCGATCCTCGTGATCGGTAACTCCTCGGACCCCTTCAGCCGCTACTACGCCGAGATCCTGCGGGCGGAGGGGCTGAACGAGTTCAACGTCACCGATCTCGCCAACGTCGACGCGAGCACCCTCGACTCCTACGACGTCGTCGTCCTCGGCCAGACCGCGCTGAGCGGGGCGCAGGCGCAGATGCTGACCGACTGGGTCACGGGCGGCGGCAATCTGATCGCCATGCGTCCGGACAGCCGTCTCGCGGATCTCCTCGGCCTCACCGCGGCGGGCTCGCCGTTGTCGGAGGGCTATATCAAGGTCGACACCGGATCCGGTCCGGGAGCCGGCATCGTCGGCGACACGATGCAGTTCCACGGAGCCGCTGACCGGTTCACGGCGACCGACGCCGCCACCGTCGCGTCGCTCTACTCCGATGCGACGACGCCGACCGCCGACCCGGCGGTGACGCTGCGGAGCGTCGGGTCCAACGGAGGCCAGGCGGCCGCATTCACGTACGACCTCGCGCGCTCGATCGTCTACACGCGTCAGGGCAACCCGGCCTGGGCGGGACAATCGCGCGACGGCGAGTCCGGACCGATTCGCTCCGACAACCTCTTCTTCGGCGCTGCCGCCGACGACCCACAACCCGACTGGGTCGATCGCGACAAGATCGCCATCCCTCAGGCCGACGAGCAACAGCGGCTGCTGGCCAACCTGATCGGGGAGATGAACGTCGACCGCAAGCCGCTGCCGCGCTTCTGGTACTTCCCGCGCTCGGAGAAGGCAGTCGTGGTGATGACGGGAGACGATCACGCGGGTGGCGGCACCGCCGGACGCTTCGATCAGCTCAAGGCATTGAGTCCGAACGGCTGCTCGGTCGCCGCCTGGGAGTGCCTGCGCAGCACCTCCTACATCTATCCGGACTCGCCGCTCACCAATTCCCAGGCGGTCGGCTACGAAGCCGACGGGTTCGAGGTCGCTCTGCACGCGACCACGGGCTGCAACGACTTCACACCGCAGTCGCTCGAGGAGAACTTCATCGATCAGCTCCAGCAGTTCGCCGACGCGTACCCGGGGCTTCAGCCCCCGACCACCAACCGGACCCACTGCATCGCCTGGAGCGATTGGGCCTCGGAGCCGAAGTCCGAGCTCAACCACAACATCCGCTTCGACACCAACTACTACTACTGGCCGCCGAGCTGGGTCAACAACACGCCGGGGCTCTTCACCGGCTCGGGGATGCCGATGCGCTTCGCGGACACCGACGGCTCGATGATCGACGTCTACCAGGCGACGACGCAGATGACCGACGAGTCGGGTCAGTCGTATCCGGCCACCGCCGACGCGCTGCTCGACAGGGCGCTCGGGAGCGAGGGCTACTACGGCGCGTTCGTGGCCAACATGCACAACGATTCGGCCTCCTCCCCGGGCTCCGACGGCATCATCGACTCGGCCCAGGCGCGCGGTGTCCCGGTCGTCTCGAGCGAGCAGATGCTGAAGTGGCTCGACGGCCGGAACAGCTCCTCGTTCAACGGCCTCGCCTGGAACGGCAACCAGCTCGAGTTCTCGATCGACGTCGGCGCCGGCGCCAATGGGTTGCAGGCAATGCTTCCGATTACGTCGGAAGCCGGCGCGCTCACCGGCGTGGCTCGCAACGGCAGCCCTGTCGCAACCACCACCAAGACGGTCAAGGGAGAGCAGTACGCGTTCGTCGATGCCGGTCCCGGCGACTACGTGGCGACCTACGACGTCGACCAGACGGGCCCGGTGATCTCGAGCGTCGCCGCCGATGCCGGTCCGAGCACGGCGACCATCACCTGGGAGACCGACGAGGCGTCGGACTCGCAGGTCGACTACGGGACGAGCCCGGGATCGCTCGACTCGAGCCAGGGCAACGCCGGGATGGCTACATCGCACAGCGTTGAGCTCGGTGCCCTGAATCCGAGCACCACCTACTACTACCGGGTGACCTCGACCGACGCCTCCTCGAACTCGGCCACCGAACCCGGCGGCGGCCAGGCACCTCGCAGCTTCACGACGCCGGCGGCGCCGGATCAGACGCCGCCGACGATCAGCCAGCGGAGCCCGGAGCCTGACGCCACGGGCGTCGCCGCCGGCGCCAACGTCGTGGTCGACTTCAGCGAGGCGGTGAAACCGTCGACCGTCGACGGCTCGAGCGTCCGCCTGCGCAAGCAGGGCAGCGGCACCGATGTACCGGCTGTCGTCGACTCGGCGGGCAGCACCGTCACGCTCGACCCGAACACGGATCTCGACCCCGGCACCACCTACGGGGTCACCGTCGCCGGCTCGATCGAGGACACCAGCGGAAACCCGCTCGGCGCCGACGACACCTGGAGCTTCACGACCGGTGGTGGCCAGCCGGTCGGATTCACCGATACGACTGCCGCGCACTTCGCCGCGGGCGATCCCGGCTCTGACGCCTATGTCTCAGAAACGGCAAACGGCGAAGTCACGCTCAAGCCCACCGTCGGCGAGGAGTTCAGTGGCGGGCCCGGGCTTCCGGCCGGTTGGTCGAGCACGCCATGGTCGTCGGGCGGCGGGTCCGCCGTCTCCGGCGGCAACCTGACCACCGATGGGGCGGTGACCAGCACCGATGCAACCTTTGGCCCCGGGCGCACGCTCGAGTTCAAGGGGGTTCTCGGTGCGGCGCAGTTCCAGCACGCGGGATTCGCCGCCGACGACTTCACGAGCGACCTCTACGCGATGTTCAGCACCGGCAACTCGACCAACGACGTGCGGGCGCGCACGAACTTCGGCAGCGGTGACAACTCCTTCACCGTCCCGGGTGTCTCCGCTGACGAATCGCATCTCTATCGGATCGAATGGGATGCGAACGAGGTCCGCTACTACGTCGACGGGAACCTGGTCGCCACCCACTCCGGCAGCTTCGGGCCGGAGCTCCGTCCCACCGTCAGTGATCTCAGCCCCGGCGGCCCCGGGCTTGCTCTCGACTGGCTGCGGATGAGCCCCTACCCGGCATCGGGGAGCTTCGACTCGCGGGTCTTCGATGCGGGCCAGAACGCCGATTGGGGAGCCCTGAGTTGGAGCGCCGACACTGCCGCCGGCACCGGCGTCGCACTCAGCGTGCGCATCGGTGACACCTCGAGCCCGGACGGAAGCTGGAGCGCGTTCAGTCCGATCGCTGACAGCGGAGACGAGATCCCCGGCAGCTCGCGCTACGTTCAGTATCGGGCGACGCTCAACAGCAGCGATCCGAGCCGGACACCGGTCCTCGATCAGGTCGAGATCAACGGAGCGGCCGACGATCCCCCGACCGCCGTCGACGATCAGGCGACCGTCGCCGAGGACTCGGGGCCGACCCCGATCGACGTGCTCGCCAACGACACCGATCCCGACGGCGGGCCGATGCAGATCGACTCCGTCGACGACGCCGCCAGCAACGGCACCGTTGCGATCGACCCCGACAACCTCGGCCTCACCTACAAGCCCGACCCCGACTACTGCAACACCGCCGGGGCCAGGGACACCTTCACCTACAAGCTCAACGGCGGCTCGGAGGCGACGGTGGCGGTCCGGGTCGACTGCGTCGACGATCCCCCGACCGCCGTCGACGATCAGGCGACCGTCGCCGAGGACGCCGCCGCGACCGCGATCGACGTGCTCGCCAACGACACCGATCCCGACGGCGGGCCGATGCAGATCGACTCCGTCGACGACGCCGCCAGCAACGGCACCGTTGCGATCGACCCCGACAACCTCGGCCTTACCTACAAGCCCGACCCCGACTACTGCAACACCGCCGGGGCCAGGGACACCTTCACCTACAAGCTCAACGGCGGCTCGGAGGCGACGGTGGCGGTCCGGGTCGACTGCGTCGACGATCCCCCGACCGCCGTCGACGATCAGGCGACCGTCGCCGAGGACGCCGCCGCGACCGCGATCGACGTGCTCGCCAACGACACCGATCCCGACGGCGGGCCCAAGTCGATCAACCAGGTCTCCGATCCCGCCCACGGCACCGTGGCGGTGACCGGCTCCGGCTCCGGCCTCACCTACGAGCCCGACCCCGATTACTGCAACGACGGCGGCCCGACCGACACCTTCACCTACACCCTTGCGCCGGGCGGCTCGGAGGCGACGGTGGCGGTCCGGGTCGACTGCGTCGACGATCCCCCGACCGCCGTCGACGATCAGGCGACCGTCGCCGAGGACGCCGCCGCGACCGCGATCGACGTGCTCGCCAACGACACCGATCCCGACGGCGGCCCGCTCGAGATCAACTCCGTGCAGGCCGGCGCGGGCGCCCACGGCACCGTGGAGGTGACCGGCGGCGGCTCCGGCCTCACCTACGAGCCCGACCCCGACTACTGCAACACGGGCGAGGAGCGGGCCGGCTTCACCTACAAGCTCAACGGCGGCTCGGAGGCGACGGTGGCGGTCCGGGTCGACTGCGTCGACGATCCCCCGACCGCCGTCGACGATCAGGCGACCGTCGCCGAGGACGCCGCCGCGACCGCGATCGACGTGCTCGCCAACGACACCGATCCCGACGGCGGCCCGCTCGAGATCAACTCCGTGCAGGCCGGCGCGGGCGCCCACGGCACCGTTGCGATCGACCCCGACAACCTCGGCCTCACCTACGAGCCCGACCCCGACTACTGCAACAGCGGTCCCGGCACCGGTCCCGCCACCTTCAGCTACACCGTCAATGGCGGGTCCACGGCGACCGTCAGCGTCCGGGTGACCTGCAGCGACGTCACGCCGCCCCAGACGACGATCGACTCCGGCCCCGCCGCCTCGAGCTGGACCAACGACTCGACTCCGACGTTCGGGTTCTCCTCCGACGAGGCCAACTCGAGCTTCGAGTGCAAGGTCGATGGCGGCGGCTTCAGCCCCTGCAGCTCGCCGGAGACGACCTCGTCGCTGTCCGACGGCAGTCACACCTTCTCGGTTCGCGCCATCGACCCGGCCGGCAACACCGACCCGACCCCGGCCCAGCGGACCTTCAAGATCGACACGGTCGCCCCGAACACCTCGATCTCATGTCCGCCGGCCCCAGACTGGACGCAGAGCTCGCCGGTTCGCTGCACCGGCTCCTGGAATGATCCCGGGCCAGGGGCCTCCGGTGTTCCGCTCGGCGGCATCGTCTACGGCCGCGACACCGACCCCGGCGCCGGTACCAACTACGTCGGTTACTTCTACGGCGGCCCGTTCGACGTCGCCGGCGAAGGTCGCTGGGACGTGCTGCTGATCGCGGTCGATCGCGCCGGCAACGTCAGCGACTTCGCAACGGTCACGGTCAAGATCGACTCCACCAAACCGGAGACGACGATCGACTCCGGGCCCGCCGCGTCGAGCTGGACCAACGACCCGACCCCGACCTTCGGGTTCTCCTCCGACGAGCCGGGCTCGAGCTTCGAGTGCAGGGTCGATGGCGGCGGCTTCAGCCCCTGCAGCTCGCCGGAGACGACCTCGTCGCTGTCTGACGGCAGCCACACCTTCTCGGTTCGCGCCACCGATCCGGCCGGCAACACCGACGCGACCCCGGCCCAGCGGAGCTTCAAGATCGACACGGTCGCGCCGAACGCCTCGATCTCCTGCCCACCGGCTCCGAACTGGACGCAGAGCTCGCCCGTTCGCTGCACCGGCTCCTGGAGCGATACGGGGCCGAACGCCTCCGGGGTGCCGTTCGGCGGCGTCGTCTACGGCCTCGACACCGACCCCGGTACCGGGACCAACTACGTCGGCCACTTCTACGTCGGCCCGTTCGACGTCGCCGGCGAAGGTCGCTGGGACGTGATGCTGATCGCGGTCGATCGCGCCGGCAACGTCAACGCCTTCGCCACGGTCACGGTGAAGATCGACTCCACCGCCCCCGAGACGACGATCGACTCCGGCCCCGCCGGGCCGACCAACGACCCGACCCCGACCTTCGAGTTCTCCGCCGACGAGCCGGGCTCGAGCTTCGAGTGCAGGGTCGACGGCGGCGGCTTCAGCCCCTGCAGCTCGCCGGAGACGACCTCGTCGCTGCCCGACGGCAGCCACACCTTCTCGGTTCGCGCCACCGACCCGGCCGGCAACACCGACGCGACCCCGGCGGAGCGGAGCTTCACCGTCACCGCGGGCGCCTAGCCGCGGGCCGGATCCGCCGGCAGCGGTCCATCTCCTCGACTCAGCCGCAATCGCCGTCCTCGCTGTTGCTCGGTGCCTGGCCCCGGGCCTAGGACTCGTTCAGAGCCACGGCGGCGCGAACGAGAGCCTTCAGGGCCTCCTCGTCGACCTGCTCGCCCTCGTGGAAGTCGATCGCACGCCTCGTGTTCCCCTCGAGGCTGGAGTTGAAGAGGCCGGAGGGATCCTCGAGGGACGCACCCTTGGCGAAGGTCATCTTCACGACCTTCTTGTAGGTCTCGCCGGTGCAGATGATGCCGCCGTGCGACCAGACCGGAACCCTCCACTTCCACTCCTCGACGACCTCGGGATCGGCTTCCTTGACCAGGCCGCGGAGGCGGCCGAGCATCTCGCCCCGCCAGTCGCCCAGCTCCTCGATCCTCGCGTCGATCAGCTGGGAAGGAGACTCGCCCTGCTCTGAACCGCTCCCCTTCATGGCCGGTCCCCTCCCCCGATCCGGGGGCTTCGCTGAATCCGGAGCACCGCCACCGCGCCGATTCTATCCGCAGCGGCGCGAGTCCCGGAAACGGCCCCCGCAAGGGCGCCGATGGTCCGAACTACCGAGGATCGACCGACCCGTGTCGGCGGTGCGCTACCTCAGGTCGAACCGGTCGAGGTTCATCACCTTGTCCCAGGCGGCGACGAAGTCGGCGACGAACTTCTCCTGCGCGTCGTCGCACCCGTAGACCTCCGCGACAGCTCGCACCTCGGAGTTCGAGCCGAAGACGAGGTCGACGCGACTGCCGGTCCACTTGAGGTTGCCGTCGGCGTCGACGGCCTCGTAGGTGTCGGGGTCCTCCGACTTCGGCCTCCACGTCGTGCCCAGGTCGAGCAGGTTGACGAAGAAGTCGTTCGTCAGCGACCCCTCGTCGGCGGTGAACACGCCGAGCTCGGAATCGCCGTGGTTGGCACCGAGGACCCGCAGGCCGCCGACGAGGACGGTCATCTCGGGCGTCGTCAGCGTCAGCAGGTTCGCCCGGTCGATGAGCAGATACTCGGCCGGCAGCGGCTGCTCGCCCTGGAGGTAGTTGCGGAACCCGTCCGCGGTCGGCTCGAGGGCATCGAACGACTCGACGTCGGTCTGCTCCTGGGATGCATCGGTGCGTCCCGGCGTGAACGGGACCTCTACCTCGTGGCCGGCGTTCCGCGCCGCCTGCTCGACGCCCGCACAGCCGGCCAGTACGACCAGGTCGGCCAGCGAGACCTTCACGTTCCCGGACTGCGAGCCGTTGAACGACTCCCGGATGCCCTCGAGGGTGCTCAGCACCACCGCGAGCTTGTCGGGCTCGTTGACGTCCCAGCCGCGCTGCGGCTCGAGGCGGATGCGACCGCCGTTGGCGCCGCCGCGCTTGTCGCTGCCGCGGAACGACGAGGCCGCCGCCCACGCGGTCGAGACGAGCTGCGCCACCGACAGCCCGGAGTCGAGGATCTGCCGCTTCAGCTCGGCCACGTCCGCGTCGCCGATCAGCTCGTGATCGACGGCCGGCACCGGGTCCTGCCAGATCAGCTCCTCCTCCGGCACCTCGGGTCCGAGGTAGCGGGAGATCGGGCCCATGTCGCGGTGGGTCAGCTTGAACCAGGCCCGCGCGAAGGCGTCCGCGAGCTCCTCGGGGTTCTCGAGGAAGTGCCGCGAGATCGGCTCGTAGACCGGGTCGAAGCGGAGTGAGAGGTCCGTGGTCAGCATCGTCGGCGCATGGGTCGTCGACGAGTCGAAGGCGTCCGGCACGGTGTCCGATCCGGCACCGTCCTTCGGCTTCCACTGCCAGGCCCCGGCGGGGCTCTTGACGAGCTCCCACTCGTAGCCGAAGAGGATCTCGAAGAACGTGTTGTCCCACGCCACCGGCGTGTTCGTCCACGCACCCTCGAGGCCGCTGGTTATGGCGCTGCCGTTGACGCCGCTCCCGAAGGAGTTCTTCCAGCCGAGGCCCTGTTCCTCGAGTGGGGCGGCCTCGGGCTCGGGACCGACGTACTCGTCCGGATCGGCCGCGCCGTGAGTCTTGCCGAACGTGTGACCGCCGGCGATCAGCGCCACCGTCTCCTCGTCGTTCATCGCCATCCGGCGGAACGTCTCGCGGATGTCGACGGCAGCCTTGAGCGGGTCCGGATCGGCGTTCGGGCCCTCTGGGTTGACGTAGATGAGCCCCATCTGCACCGCCGCGAGCGGGCTCTCGAGGTCCCGGTCGCCGGTGTAGCGCTCGTCGTCGCCGAGCCAGATCTTCTCGGGACCCCAGTAGACGTCCTCGTCGGGCTCCCAGGCGTCCTCGCGGCCGCCGGCGAAGCCGAACGTCGCGAATCCCATCGACTCGAGCGCGACGTTGCCGGCGAGGACCATCAGGTCACCCCAGGAGAGCTTGCGCCCGTACTTGCTCTTGACCGGCCAAAGCAGCCGCCGCGCCTTGTCGAGGTTGGCGTTGTCGGGCCAGCTGTTGAGCGGCGCGAAGCGCTGCTGGCCGGCACCGGCGCCGCCGCGGCCGTCGTTGATCCGGTAGGTGCCGGCGGCGTGCCACGCCATCCGGATGATCAGCGGGCCGTAGTGGCCGTAGTCGGCCGGCCACCAGTCCTGCGAGGTCGTCAGGACCTCCCCGATGTCCTTCTTCAGCGCGGCGAGGTCGAGGCTCTCGAACTCCTTCGCGTAGTCGAAGTCGTCGCCCATCGGATTGGCCTCGACGGGATTCTTGGCGAGGATCTTCAGGTTGAGGCGGTTCGGCCACCACTCGCGGTTGCTGCCGCCCTCGGTCGGGTAGGGGGCGCGCTCGTGAGTGAACGGGCAGCCGCCGTCCTCCTCCTCGTTCATCTCTCCAACTACGGCATCAGGGGTGTCGGACATGGGGGATCCTCCGGGGTCAGTGGGTTTGATTCGAAGCGCTCACGGTCGAGCAGTCGGGGCACAGGCCCCGGTAGACGACCTCCGCCTCGTCGATCGCATAGCCGTGATCGAGGGACGGGGTCAAGCAGGGTGCGGTGCCGACGGCGCAATCGACGTCGGCGATCGAGCCGCAGATCCGGCAGACGATGTGGTGATGGTTGTCGCCGACGCGCGACTCGTAGCGGGCGACGGAGCCCGGGGGCTGGATGTCTCGGACCAGGCCCGCGCCGGTCAACGCGCGAAGCACGTCGTAGACGGTCTGGTGGGAGACCTCGCCGAGATCCTCGCGCACGAAGCCGATGATCGAGTTCGTGTCGGCGTGCGGGTGTTCGTACACCGCGTCCAGCACAGCCAACCGCGGTCGCGTCACGCGGAGATCGGCTCCGCGCAGCAGCTGCTCGAATTCGGCGGTGCTCGGCACGGCCCGGGACCATAGCTCCTATCTGGAATCAGTCAAGGATAGGCACGCCGTGCGTCTGCCGGAACAGTCGATCGCCGGGACCTTGAACAGCGTGGCTACGTGCCGCAGACGGCAATGACGGCACCCCTGTGCGTCTTGCCGCTGTCGTAGTTGTCGAGGTAGGCGCCCCAGGCCTGGATGGTGTCGGTTCTGGGGAACAGCGAGTTGATGGCGCCGTCGCGATGGCCGACATTGATCCCGGCACCGCCGCCGAGGACCTGTGACCCAGTCGGGCATCGGGCGTCGAACTCGCCGCCCTCCTTGTGCGTACCGATCGGAGGCGTCTTCGTCGTCACGTACTTGACCTTGTCCTTGCCACACGTCGCCCAGGCGACACCCCTGGTCTTCTTGGTCGCCCCGCTCTCGGTGTGCACGGTGAACTTGTCGTCGGGACGCTTGTCGGAGTCCTTGCCGTCGCCGGGCAGCAGGCCGATCAAGGTGCCGGCGCGACCGCCCCCGGAGATGACGTGCGTTCCCTTCGGGCATGAGACCGAGCCCTTGCCGTCGTCGAACCGAGGGAACTTGAAGCTCCCGTGGACGTAGGTCCAGCGCTGCTTCGAACAGAGGGCGTCGACCGCGACCTCGAGGCCTCCGCGGTTGGTCACGTCGACCTTCCAGCCATCGTCCGGCGCGGAATCCTTGTCCCTGCCGTCGTAGGGATAGGAGCCGGTCAACAGGATCCCGCCGTATCCGTTGAACGTGCCCATGCCGCCGGAGATCACGTGCATGCCGGCCGGACATCCCGCCTTGACCGTCCCCGGACCGGTGAAGGTGTCGTTGACCTCGACCTGCTGGACCGCGGCTCCCGCGGGAGAGGCGGCGATCACGACAAGCGCGGCCGTGGCGATCAGGACGCCGGCGCAGAGTCGTTTGCGGACGATTGCCAAGAGCACGCTAACCATATACCGAAATCATCTTCATAAAGTGAGAACCTGCTCGGGCAGGTCGCCTGTCGACGGAGCTGCAGGCACCGATGCGGGGGGACCGCGAGCCACTCTCAGGGGTTTCTACCGCTGTCAACCCCGCGGTCGCTTCATATCCTCAAGCCATGCCCGCATCGACGCAGATGCCGCACGCCGACGCCGCCTGGCTGCACATGGATCAGCCGACGAACCTGATGGTGATCACCGGGGTTCTCTGGTTCGACGAGCCGCCCGATTGGGATGCCGTCCGCGAGGTGGTCAAGGCCCGTCTCATCGACCGCTACCCACGCTTTCGCAGGCGGGTAGTCGAGGGGCGGCAGCCGATATCCGGACCGCACTGGGAGGACGATCCGCATTTCGACCTCGACCTTCACCTCCGCCGGGTCGCGCTGCCGGCGCCGGGCGACGAAGTGGCGCTTCGGGCGATGGTCGCCGACGTCACCGCCACCCCGCTCGACCCGGCCCGGCCCCTCTGGCTCTTCCACCTGATCGACGGATACGGCGACGGCGCGGCGATGGTCATCCGCATCCACCACTGCATCGCCGACGGCATCGCCCTGGCCCGCGTGCTGCTCTCGCTCACCGACCCCGTGCCGGACGCGCCGGCGACGCCGCCGGACGCCCCACGCAGGGATGGGCATGGGACCGGCCACGGCCCGTTGGGGAGGATGGTCGCGCCGGCCGCGGGGATGATCTCGGCGGCCGTCGGTGCCGCCGGGGCGGTGGCCCACGAGTCGGTCGAGGTGGTCCGCCACCCCAAGCACATGCTCGACCTCGCGGCAACGGCCCGCGAGGACGGCGACGCGCTGGCCAAGGTGCTGCTCAAGGGCGACGACCCGCAGACCCCGCTCAAGGGTGAGATGGGCCTCGCGAAGGCCGTCGCCTGGTCGGCGCCGATCCCGCTCGAGGAGGTCCGGGCGCTGGGGCACGAGACCAAGACGACGATCAACGACGTCGTGCTGACCGCGATGACCGGCGCCCTGCGCAGCTACCTGCATGGCCGCGATGCGCTGGTCGAGGAGCTGACCGCTTTCATCCCGTTCAACCTGCGGCCGCTCGACGAGCCGCTCCCCTCCGAGCTCGGCAACAAGTTCGGCCTCGTCTTCCTCCAGCTTCCGGTCGGCGTCGGGGACCTTCGCAAGCGTCTGCACCACCTGCACGAGCGGATGGACGAGATCAAGCACTCGCCGGAAGGCGCGGTCTCCTACGGCGTGCTCGACGCGATCGGCCGGACGCCGGTTCAGATCGAGCAGCGCCTCGTCGACCTCTTCTCGACCAAGGGAACCGCGGTGATCACCAACGTGCCGGGTCCACGTGCCCCGGTCTACCTGGCCGGCACCGAGGTGGCCGGCGTGCTCGTCTGGGCCCCGGCCAGCGGCGGCGTCTCGATGACGGTCTCGATATTCAGCTACGCGGGACAGATCACCGTCGGCCTGATGGTCGACGCCGGGCTGATTCCCGAGCCGGACGAGATCGTCGCCGAGTTCGAGCGCGAGATCGCTGCCCTGCTGGATCTCAAGTCCTAGACGCCGGCCGCACGGTTTCAAGTACCGATCCGCACAACGGTGCTAGAGTCGCCGGGCGGACGGCCGCCGCGAGAATCGGCCGTACTCACGAGGCATTTCCGAGGTCTCGTTCGAGCATCGGGAGACCAGCAGATGGAGGCATCGCACCGGGACCACTTGCCGCCGCTCGACGGCGACCTGTTCCTCACCGACGCCGGGATCGAGACGTTTCTCGTCTATCACCGCGAGCTCGACCTGCCGGAGTTCGCCGCCTTCGATCTGCTCAAGGACGAGGCGGGACGCAGCGAGCTTCGCGACTATTACGAGCCCTTCCTGCGGCTGGCCTCGAGCAATGACGTCGGCTTCATCCTCGAGAGCCCGACCTGGCGTGCCAACCCCCGCTGGGGCGCGATGATCGGCTACGACGAGCCCGGTCTCGCCCGGGCCAACCGCGACGCCATCGCCCTGATGGAGGAGCTGCGCGAGTCGAGCGCGGGCGATCGCCCGGTCCTGATCAGTGGCTGCGTCGGCCCCCACGAAGACGGCTACTCGCCGGCCGAGGTACTCGATGCCGATGCGGCGCATCGCTACCACTCCTTTCAGGTCGAAACGCTCGCCGCGACATCCGCCGACCTGGTCACGGCGGTCACAATGACCTATGTCGAAGAAGCAATCGGGGTGGCCCGGGCGGCGGCGGCGGCGGCCATGCCGGCGGTGATCTCCTTCACGGTCGAGACCGACGGACGGCTCCCGAGCGGTCAGGAGCTCGGTGAGGCGATCGAAGAGGTCGATGCCGACCCGGAATCCGCGGTCGCCTACTTCATGCTCAATTGCGCCCACCCGACTCACTTCGACTCGGTGCTCGAAACCGATGCGGCGTGGCTGGGGCGGATACAGGGACTGCGCGCCAACGCCTCGCGGATGAGCCACGAGGAGCTGGACGAGTCGACCGAGCTCGACGACGGTGACCCCGACGACCTCGCACAGCGCTACTCGGCACTGCACGAGCGCCTGCCCAGGCTCAACGTCCTGGGCGGCTGTTGCGGCACCGATCACCGCCACGTAGCACGAATCTACTCCGCGGTCGCCGGCTGATCGGCTGCCGATTGGCACCGATGTCCCGGTTCGGGATTTGGGCTACTGTTTTCGGTGGGAGAGTGATTCGGACCAAATGAGTCGACCCAAACCCGCGGGGGCGGTTGCAGAAGCCAACGACGAGGCGGTCCGCGCATGGGACACGGTCCTGTACGAGCGCTGGAAGATGAACCGCAAGGTGTTCGTCGGTGCGCTCGGCGAGATCACCGAGGAGGTCTTCGATCGCTTTCCGCCTCCCGAGGGCGGATGGTGCATCGACATCGGCTGCGGGTTCGGCGACACCACCCAGCGGCTCGCCGAGCTCGTCGGGCCCGAGGGCTTCGCGCTCGGCAACGATTCATCCCCCCAGTTCGTCGAGGATGCCCGCCGCGAGGCGGCCGAGGCGGGCGTCGAGAACGTCGCCTTCGAGGTCGCCGACGCGCAGACGGCTCAGTGGGAGCCGAGCTACGACTACGCGTTCTCGCGCATGGGAACGCAGTTCTTCGCCGCACCGGTCCCGGCGATGCGGACGATCCGCGGCGCGCTCAAGCCCGGCGGCCGGCTCGCCAAGATCTGCTGGCGCCGCAAGGACGAGAGCCCGTTCTGGGCGGAGACCGAGCAGGTCGTGCAGCGGTTCCTCTCACGGCCCGAGGAATACGACGCCGACACCTGCGGACCGGGACCGTTCTCGCTCGGCAACCCCGAGACCTGCCGCGGCATCCTCGAGGCCGCCGGTTTCACGGACGTCGGATTGGATCGCCGTGACTTCGACTACTACATGGGCGGCGACATGGACGAGGCGATCGACTCGCTGCTGGCGATCGGCCCCGGCGCCGAGCTGATCCGCCTCAACGGCGAGTACGGCGAGAGCCGCCGGCCGGAGATCGCCGAGGCCCTCGCCGACCACTACGCGGCCTGGCAGCAGGCCGACGGCTCGATCGTCGGTCGCGGATCCGCCTGGATCGTCAGCGGCACGAATCCCGTCTAGACGGAGCAACCTCGGGACTACGACGATGATCGAGCCGCTCGAGGACATGCCCGGCGGAGTGCTCGGCTTCCGCGCCGTCGGCGACGTCGAGGCCGGCGACTACGAGCAGGTCCTCCGGCCGGCGATCGACGCGGCCGTCGCAGCCCACGGCAAGGTTCGCTTCGTCTACGTGCTCGGCCCCGAGTTCGACGAGTACGAGGGCGGCGCGATGCTCGAGGACGCAAAGCTCGGCGCCGCGCATCCGTTTTCGTTCGAGCGGGTTGCGCTCGTCACCGACGCCGGCTGGGCGCGACCGGCGATGCGCGTCTTCAGCGCCCTCTGGCCCGGCGTGTTCCGCGCGTTCCCGCTCGCCGAGCTCGACGCTGCGAAGGTCTGGGCCGCCGGTTAGTCGGCACCAACGCTCGCTGCGACGGGATCGCGGTTGTCGGTTGTCACGCCCCTACTCGTCCCCGAACGTGACCACGAACTTCGACGCGTGGCTCTCGCCGGGAGCGATGATCGTCAGATCCTCGCCGGAGACGAGCGCGTTGGTCGGTGCCGTCATCGGCTCCCAGGCGAGCAGCTCCTCGCCGGGCGGCACGTAGAGCTGGGCGAAGCGGTAGCCGCGGACGAAGTCGACCTCGATCCGCCGGCCGCCGCCCGCGAGCGTGAACGGCTCGCCGGCGGGCGGCGCCAGGAACGCGTCGTCGAAGGTCCGCCCGCCGAGCTCGCCGGCGATCGGCTCGCAGGGGCGGCGCTCGCCCGTCGGCAGCCCCAGCGCATCGAGCTCGAGCCGGGTCCGGACCGGCGCCGACAGCCGCCAGCGCTCGCGGGGGACGCCGGGCAGGGCGAGGTAGGGATGGAAGCCGAACGCGACCGGCACCGGGCTGCCGGCGTCCGCCTCAACCCTCAGCTCGACCTCGAGCACGTTGCCCGCGACGGTTGCGGCGAGCAGGATCGAGTGCGGGAACGGGAAGCCGGCTGCGACGGCGCCGGCGAAACGGAACCGCGCCGCGATCGTGCCGCCGTCGGGTTGCTCCTCTGCCCGCTCGAGCTCCCAGCCGGGCGCGCCGGTGAGCAGCCCGTGGATCGGCAGGTCGTTCGAGTCGAGCTTCGGCCCCGGCTCCGACCGGCTCGTGTCGAAAGTCCTGCCGGCGACCTCGAGGCGGGTCCGGGCGAGCCGATTCGCCCACGGATAGAGGAGCGGAATCCCCATCGTCGAGCGCTGCTCGGCGTACGCCCGTAAGCCGTTCCGCAGTCCCAGCACCTGGTCGCCGCGATCGATGAGCGAGCAGCAGACCATCCCCGCCTCGGGGGCGAACGCCGCCGTCAAGCCGTCCGGCGAGCCGAGCGTCACGACCCGGACGCCGGCGATCGCGTCCTCGCCGATCAAGCCGGCGGCCCGCTCGAACCCATGCGCAGGAGCGCCGTCAGCCTCGGATCGTCGCCGGCGATCCCGTGCAGGCGGATCGTCTTGTCCCGGGAACCCGCCCCGCGGGCGATCTCGATCCGGCCCTTGGGAAGGCCGAGCCGCTCGGCGAGCGCGGCGATGACGGCGGCGTTCGCCCTGCCGTCGGCCGGCGGGGCGGTCACCCGCACCAGCAACCGGCCGGCGCGCTCACCGCCGACCTCGGTTCGCTTCGCGCCCGGTATCACCCGGACCGGAAGGCTTGTCTGTTCGGACTCGGGCACGGCGCTCAGCGCTCCCGGTTCTCAGCGCCGGCCATTACCCCGGTCTGTTTGGCGGGAGGGCCCAGACCGACAAGCCTAGACGGACGATGGCGCCCTGGCTCGAGAGGTCACGAGAGATCTCCACTTCGGGCGGGCAGCGGGTAGCCTGCGTTGTGATCTGGCGATGAGCGAGAACGCCAGGCGACCCGCACGAGGAGTGGAGCAGATATGAGCAAGTACGCAGTGATCAACCCGGCCACCGGCGAGACCGAGAAGGAGTATCCGCTGATCTCCGACGACGATCTCTCCGCAGCGATTGCGGCGGCGGACGATGCCCACCGGAACTGGGCGCTGAAGACCTCGGTGTCGGAGCGGGCGGCGATGGTCGGCAGGGTCGCCGAGCTTCACTCCGAGCGTCGGGAGACGCTGGCCGAGATCGCCGTGCGGGAGATGGGCAAGCCGATGGAGCAGGCCCTCGGCGAGGTCGACTTCTGCGTCGACATCTACGGCTACTACGCCGAGAACGCGGAGGAGTTCCTCAAGGACGAGCCGATCTCGCTGCTGGCCGGCGAGGGAACGGCGCTGATCCGCCGGACGTCGGTCGGACCGCTGCTCGGGATCATGCCCTGGAACTTCCCCTACTACCAGGTCGCCCGGTTCGCCGGCCCGAACCTGGTCGTCGGCAACACGATCCTGCTCAAGCCGGCGCACCAGTGCCCGGAGTCGGCCGCAGGCGATCCAGACGATGTTCGAGGACGCCGGCTTCCCCGCCGGCGCCTACCAGACGATCCTCGCCTCGAACGACCAGATCGCCGAGGTGATCGCCGATCCGCGGATCCGCGGCGTCTCGCTGACCGGCTCCGAGCGGGCCGGGGCCGCGGTCGCCGAGATCGCCGGTCGCAACCTGAAGAAGGTCGTGCTCGAGCTCGGCGGGTCCGATCCGTTCATCCTGCTCGGCGCCGGCGACATCGATGAAGCGGTGGAGGCCGCGGTCGCCGGCCGCCTCGACAACACCGGCCAGTCCTGCAACGCCGCGAAGCGGTTCATCGTCGCCGACGAGCTCTACGACGACTTCCTCGAGAAGTTCACGGCGAAGATGACCGCCGCGGAGCCCGGCGACCCGACGTCCGAGGATGCCGAGATGGGGCCGCTGTCGTCGGCGAATGCCGCCGAGACCCTGCAGGACCAGCTCGATCGAGCGGTCGCGCAGGGAGCCGAGGTGGCCGCCGGTGGCGATCGCAGGGACAACTACTTCTCGAGCACGGTGCTGGTCGGGATAACTCCCGACAACGATGCCCACCACGAGGAGTTCTTCGGCCCGGTCGCGAGCGTCTACCGGGTCGGCTCCGAGGACGAGGCGATCGAGCTGGCCAACGACACCCCGTTCGGGCTCGGCTCCTACGTCTTCTCCGACGATCCCGAGCAGGCGCTCCGGGTGGCGGATGGCCTCGACACCGGAATGGTCTTCGTCAACGGCGTCGGCGCCGACGGCGCCGAGCTGCCCTTCGGCGGCGTGAAGCGCTCGGGCTTCGGTCGCGAGCTCGGCCGCTACGGCATGGACGAGTTCGTCAACAAGAAGCTGATCCGCGTACTCAAGTAGCGCGGCGGCTCGCCGATCCCGGCCGGCGCTCGAAGACGGTGATCATGACCGGCATCCGTTTCCGGTGGCTGGGGATCGAGGTGGTGCAGCGACCACGGAACCGGCCCGGCGAACGCCGGGCCGGTTCCGATCGCCTTCCTCGGACCCGGCGATTCCGGGACTGAGGCCCAACGGCTATCGATTCGCCTCGCAGCCGACCTTCCTGTCGCTTCCGGTGCCCCCCCGGCAGCGATCGTTGCCCTGACCGCCGCCGACGACGTCATCGCCCATGTTGCCGTGCAACCTGTCGTTGCCACGGCGCCCGCGCACGGCGTCGTTGCCCTGGTTGCCGGCCATGCGGTCGTCGCCGTTGCCCCCGAACATGCGGTCGTCGTTGCCGCCGCCGTTGATCCGGTCGTCGCCGGACTGGCCGTGCAACTCGTCGCGATCGCGCTTGCCGTTGATGAGGTCATCCCCGACGTTGCCGAAGATCGCGTCGTCGCCGGCGTTGCCGTCGATCTTGTCGTCGCCGCCGTTGCCCCTGATCTCGTCATCTCCGCCGCGGCCGCAGATGATGTCGTCACCGCCGCGCCCACGGATCACGTCGTCGGAGCCGCTGCCGAGGATCACATCCTTGCCCTTCGTGCCGGTGGCGACACCGCCGCTGGCGATCACCGAAGGGGCCTTCCCCATGCAGGTGCGGTCCTCCTCACCATTGGGCGCCGCGCCGCGTTTGCAGTTCGGCGCCGTGACATTCCTCAGATTCACGTTGTCGACGAACACCGTCGAGTCGTAGATCCTGTCGGACGCATCGTAGATCGACAGGTAGACGCTGTGCGAGCCGGGCGTGATCGGCGTCGTCGCCCTGAGGATCGGCGTAGCCCCGTCGAAGGTCGTGCCGAGCGCATTGTCCGCCGACGTGCCTGCGGAGTTGACCGTCGTCAGGTTGCCGTCCGGCCCGAACGCGAAGTTGCTCGGCGCGCTGACGGAGCCGGAGCCTGCAACGCTGAAATCGTTGCTGTCGAGCTCGGCCAGGAACGAGTCGTTGTACTCCGATCCGACGTACTCCGGAAACTCCTCGCTGAGGAACCGGTAGTCAACGGTCAGGCAGTTGCGGTTGCTCGGTACGTTGAGGTCGATCCTCAGCGTTACGAGGTCGTTGACCACCGCCCCGTGACCGCCGCCGCCGCCGCCGTTGTCGGTCGATTTGCTCGGCGAATCGTTCGGCGAATCGGTTGCGGTCGCGTCGCCCGTGCTGAGGATCCCGTACCGGGGGCCCTTCAGCGGGAACAGCGCCAGCTCGTCGTTGGAGGTTGCGGTCGGGCCCCCGCTCGGCGGCCGCGTCGTGAACTCCGCCCCCGACAGGTTGGCAGCGTCGTCGCTCGCGATCACGGCGTCGGCGATCGCGGCGGCGTCGGCGGTTGGATCGGTGGAGGCCGCCGCGGAGGCCGCGAAGCCACCGGCGGTAACCGCGACGCTGACCAGCAGACCCAAGGCCAGCCTCGATGCGTGCTTGCAGACCATCTCTATCCCTCACTCCCCGTGGCACCCGCATGCGGTCCACCACGACTTCGCTTTCATCACCGCCACGGAATCTCCGCGGTTCTCTCCTGCCTATTGCCCTGCCCACCGCGATAGGGGTGAAACTGGATGCTGTTTTCCGGTTGTCGAGGCCGGGCGCGATACGTCAGGCCGGCGAGTTTCGGCTCATGCTGCAGTGCGATGTCCCACGGTGGCGGTCGGATATCGTGGCCCCGATGATCGACCCGGCAGCGCGCTGGCGGCGGATGCTCGGCCCGGGGATGGAGAAGGCCGCCTGGGCCGGCCTGCCGAGCTTCGCCGACGTTCCCTACTCGGAGGATCCCGCCGCTCTCGCCGGGGTCGACGTCGCGATCGTCGGCGCGCCTTTCGACGAGCTCGTCTCCGAACGGCCGGGGGCACGGTTCGGCCCGCGGGCGATCCGCTCCGCAGCGCCGACCTCGAGCTTCCATCTCGAGGAGCGGGTCGACTGGGCGACCGAGCTGCGGGTCATCGACTACGGCGACGCGCCGATCGTCCCCGCCGACCCGGTCGCGTCGCTGGAGATGATCGAGGCGACGGTCCGGGAGGTGGTCGCGGCCGGCGCCACCCCCCTGGTCCTCGGCGGCGACCATTCCGTCACCGAGGCGAACGTCCGCGCCTCTGCGGGTGACGGTCCCGTCGGCATGCTCCACTTCGATGCCCACACCGACACGGCTCGCGAGCTGCACGGGCAAGGACGCTCGCACGGGACGCCGATGTACCGGCTGGTCGAGGCCGGTCTCGTCGACCCGGACCGCTACGTGCAGATCGGCCTGCGCGGCTGGTGGCCGGAGGCGCCGGATCTCGCCCGGCAGACGGAGCGGGGCATCACGAGCTTCTTCATGCACGACCTGCACAGGGACGGCATCGACTCGATCCTCGCCGACGCGATCGAGATCATCGGCACCGGGCCGGTCTTTCTGACCGTCGACGTCGACGTCCTCGATCCGGCGTTCGCCCCGGGAACCGGCACCCCCGAACCCGGCGGGATGAGCTCAGCCGAGCTACTGCGAGCCAGCCGCGTCGCCGCCCGGGAGCTGAGCCTGGTCGGCGCCGACGTCGTCGAGACGTTGCCGCTGACGATCGAGGACATGACCGCGGTCGTGGCGAACCGGATCGCGGCGGAGATCCTCACCGGGATCGCAGCCCGCAGCCGGGCTCGCTGAGACAGCTCAGCGTGAGGAGCGGCAGCCGCTGAAGGGAGACCGCCCGAAGGCGGCGGCGCCCTTGAAGTACCGCAGCCTCGGCAGGTACCTGCCGATCACCTCCTGCTCGTCGCCCGGCGTCTCGGTCAGCTGGATCGCGTGCTTGAAGCGGCGCGACGGAAGCATGTTGCGGACCTGGAACCAGCCGAAGTTGCGGTCGCGGTAGCCGTCGCCGGTCTTGCTCCAGCGGACCCATGCCTTGCCGCACGCGAACCGCGCGGTGGCCGGCCGGTCGGCGGACCGGCTGACGACGATCGTGTAGATGCCCTTGCGGTTGGTCGGGATCTGCTCGTCGAAAGCGCAGTCGGTGACCCTGGTCGTCAACGGCGCCTCGTTCATGCAGAAGCTCGCGTAGCGGACCTGGCCGCTGCCCATCCGCCGATCGCCGTGGAGCGTCGTCGGGGCGGTCGGCAGCTTGCCACGGAATACCGCAACCTTGCCGAAGTGACGGTTGATCGCGGTTCGCACGTAGGCGTTGTGGACATTCGGGAAGAACCCGCCGGACGCGCCCCGGGCGGGGGGATCGGGATTCGCCCCGGGAGCGTCGTCGCCGGTCCAGAGCTGGAGGAGGTAGCGGCGGTCGTACTGCGCGCGCCACTGGCCGTTGCGGACGGCGGGGAACCACGGCGGGACGTCGCGCGGCACCGACATCAGGCCGGCGAAGACGTCGACCGGAGAGGTGAGCTCGTTCGGATAGCGCATCGCCCGGTAGGAATCCTCGCTGATCAGCAGCGCTCCCGGATCGGGTACGCGCGTGTGGCCGAGCGCCTTCGACTCCGAGTCGACCGCGTCGCAGAGCGCCTGCCCCTTCAGCACGGTCCCGTCGGCGAGCTTCAGCGTCGGCTTCGGGAGGCCGACGCCGCCGGTCAGGTTCGCGCCCTTGTCGGGAACGTAGACGCGCAGCATCAGCAGGTTCAACTCGTACGTTCCGCTGCCGTCCGTCTCGGTGATCGGGCCGGCGTCGGGGATCACGTGGATCTTGTTGCGATCGGGCTCGCCGTCGTAGGCCTCGAGCGGGTATCCGGGGTTCTTGGCGTCGACGACGTTCAACCGGTAGCTGCGCTTGTGGGCGGTCCGCCTGGCCCCCTTGCGGAACGGGTTCGTCGAGCCCGAGAGGGGATCGATCTGGTAGTCGGCAAGGGCGTCAACGCCGCGACCGAGGATGTCGTAGGTCTGCATTGCCATGTAGCGGGCATGCGGGTAGCGGCCTCGCAGCGTCAACTTCGAGCCCGGCGGCCGCCGGAATCCGGCGGCCCAGTAGGTCGCGCCGGCATCCGGATAGGCGATGTTGAAGTCGTGGACCCCGAACGCGCCGTACTGCCAGAAGCAGTCGCTGAAGCGGCCGCCGACGAGATCGCCCTGATCCGCCGAGGCGCCGGCCGGCAGCAGCGCGGCGGCCGCGAGGGCGGCGGCAACCGCGAGGCCGGCTCTCTTCAGCGGGCTCACTTGCCGTGGCAGCCGAGCTGCTTGAACTCCGACTTGGTCCAGTACTTCGACTGCGGGAAATAGGGACCCATCACCTGCTTCTCGGTTCCCGCCTCGTCGACCTGCTGGGGAGCGTGCCTGAACTTCGGGTCGGCCGCCATGAACCGCATGTACAGGGTGTCGACGTAGCCGCGCGAGGCCGGATCGTCGTAGTTCTCGCCCTTGCCGAAGTTGATCCATCGATAGCCGCACTGGCGCCGCGCGTTGGCGGGCCGGTCGCCGGGCCTGCCGATGACCAGCGTGTAGCGGCGGTGCTTGCGCAGCGGCACCTGCTGATCGTAGACGCAGTCGTAGCCGAGGCCGGTGACCGGCGAGGAGCCACTGCAGAGCGACCAGTAACGGACCTGGTAGTCCTTCGGGTTCCAGCGATTGCTTGCGGGCAGCGTCTTCGGGAAGGTCGGCATCTTGCCCGAGACCGTGATCAGGCGGCCATACTTGCGGCTGACCGGCGTCAGCAGATAGCTCGTGTCGGGGTTGTTCTGGAACCCGCCGATCTCGTCGGGCGGGTAGGTCGCCGCACGCTCCTCGGGATCGGCGATGAAGATGCCGGCGACGTTGTAGAGGGCGTTCCAGAACTTCTCCCAGGCGGGTGGGTTGGCGGCGGGGGCGTTGACGGGGTCCGGGGACGCTGCGACGAGCGCCTTCCAGAGCGCCTTCGGGAAGGTCGAGGTGCTGACGTCCTCGATCGGGTCGAGCATCGCGCAGGCCTTCCTGCCGCGCACCTTCGTGCCGTCGGCCAGGTCGAGGACGAGCTTCGGCAGCCCGGCGTCGCCGGTGCCGTCGCGGCCGCGGTCGGGCAGGTAGTTGCGGATGCTCATCCCCAGCCGGGTCGAGGGATCGGTGGTCTGCGTGTAGATCGTGTTCGGTGCGCGATGGTCGGGGATCGGTCCGGAGGCGATATGGAACGTGTACCTGCGAGGGCCGCCCTTGCGGCTGCCGCCCGGCAGGAACGGATTCACCGAGCCCCTGTCGGGCTTGATCTGAAAGTCGCGGAGGTGGTCGGCGGAGGCGATCTGGCCGAGATCGTCGGGGCGGCCGAACATCGTCCACGACATGTAACGCTGGTGGCCGAACTTGCCGTGGAAGGTCAGGCCGGCGCCCTCGGGGAGCACGTACTGGCCGACGAAGTAGGTCGAGCCGACGTCCGGGAAGAGGTTCGGCTTCTGGATCGGCTTCGCGCCGGGGAGGTTCGCGTAGTCCATGCCCTTCGGGGGCGCCCAGAAGCAGTCGTGCCCGTAGCGCTCGTTGGTCTTGACCGCGAGCCGATGCGGCAGGTAGGTCAGATCCGCGGCGGCCGGGGCGGCGGCCACTGCGATCAATGCCGAGCAGCCGATCAACGCGGCGGCGAGGCGACGTGCCGTGGCGCTCATCGCCCGCTCGCCTCGATCGGTGATGCGGGCTGACACGGCGACATCGCGGCGGACATGGAGAACCTCTCTTCGCTTCGGAAAACGGGTCGCGAGAGCCACCGTAACCGGCCTATTGTTACTTTGTCAAGTTGAGATTTCGTAAACACGGCGGGGATTCGTAGTACGATCGGACGATGCTGCAAGGTTCCTCCCCATCCGCCGCCGGCTCGACCCGGGCGCCCGACCGGGGGCCGCGGCGACTGACCAGGGCGGCGCGCCACGAGCAGCTCGTCGCCGCAGCGATGCCGATCGTCGCCGCTCAGGGGTTCGCCGAGTTTTCGCTCGACGACGTGGCCGCGAAGGCCGACGTCACCCGCAACCTGCTCTACCACTACTTCCCGCGCGGCCGCACCGACGTCGTGCTCGCGGTTGCCGAGGCGGCCGGACACCAGCTCACCGACGACTGGATCACCGACGAGTCGATCCCGCTCGCCGAGCGCCTGGCGGCGAACAACACCCGGATGATCGAGCATGCGATGGAGCCGAGCGACGCCTGGACGATCTACCAGCTCGCCCGCAGCGCCAACGATCCCGAGCTGCGCGAGACCGTCGACCGCTTCGTCGAGACGGTGATCAGCGCCACCGCGCTCAACCAGCTCGGCACCGCCGATCCGCCGCCCCGCGCCCGCGTCGCCCTGAAGGGCTACCTGGCGTTCTTCGGGGCCGTCCTCGACGAGGCCCGTGCGACGGCGACGCCGCCGGAGCAGCTCCTCGCGATCCTCAACCAGACCCTGATCGCGGCGCTGCGCGCCGCGACCTGATCGTCGGCGGCGGGATCGCCGTCGCCGATCCGGCCCGATGATCGCCACCCACATCTCCACCGAGCCCGACCCCGGATCCCGAGGCCTCGAGTTCGGCCGCCGCAACCGCCGCGCGGTCGGCGCCACCGTCGCCGTCTACGAGCGGCTGTTCGAGGAGCTGCACGGACTGACCGCGGCCGAGATCAGCGCCCTCGGGGAGATCGTCGGCGCTGCTCTGGCGGCGGACCACCCGGACGTCGTCACCGAGATAGCGGCAATCGCCGACGGCGCCGGGGTCGGCGCCGGGACGCTGCTCGCCGTCAACGCGCGGACCGAGATCTTCGCCGGCGCGGCGCGGCCGGAATGCTCGGTGGTCGGCGTCCTGCCGGAACGCGCCGCGGGCGCGACGGTCCTCGCCCAGAATTGGGACTGGCATCCCGATGTCGCCGGTTCGCGCGTCCTCTGGACGGTCGTCGAGCCCGACGGCCGGAGCTTCACGACGCTCACCGAGGCGGGGATCCTCGCCAAGGTCGGGCTCAACGACCGCGGACTCGGCCTCTGCCTGAACATCCTCGCCGGCACAGGGGACGGCGGGGTCGGCGGGGTTCCGGTCCACGTCCTCTGCCGGCTGATCCTGCAGCGCGGCCGCGACCTCGAGGACGTCGAGACGATCCTCGAGCGCAGCGAGGCGACCGCGTCGAGTTGCCTCAACGTCGCCCGCGCCGGTCGCGACGGCTCGCGGATGCGCTCCTACGAGCTCTCCCCCGCCGGGGTCGCGGTCGTCGAGCCGTCCGGCGGAGTCCTCCTGCACACCAATCACTTCCTGGCCGACCTTCCGGCGGGCGCCGAGGACCGGTACCGGCGCGACTGGCCGGACACCGTCGATCGGCTGCGTGAGCTCGACGAGCGGGTTCGCGACGCCGACGGCGAGCTCGACGACGCCCGCATCAAGGCCTGGCTGCGCTCCCACGATGCCGGGCCGCCGTCGATCTGCTGTCACGACGCCGAGAACCCCGAGTACGCCGACCGGCAGGCGACGCTGGCTTCGGTGTTCTTCTCGCTCGAGCAGCGACGGTTCGAGATCACCGACGGCGCCCCCTGCCTGGCGCCGTTCGCCGAGGTCGGCGTCGCCGGTCGGGGATCCTAGGCCGGCGCCCGCGGCCCGTTGCTGCTCGCTCAGTCGGAGGCGCCGCCGGAGCGCTCGACGATCCGCGCAACCTCGACCCGCGAGGAGGCGCCGAGCTTCGCGAAGACGTTTCGAAGGTGCGACTCGATCGTCTTCTCGCTGAGGAACAGCTCGGCGGCGATCTCGCGGTTGGTCCGCCGGTCGGTGACGAGATCGGCGACCTCGCGCTCGCGCTTGGTCAGCGAGTCGATCCCGTGCTCCGCTCCGGCGGCGGGCCCGCGAACCTCGGCGCGGGCGCCGAGGTTGCGCAGCTCGCGCCTGGCGGCGTCGCGCTCGCGCGCCGACCCGCAGGCGTCGAGCTCGGACTCGGCCTCTCGAAGGACCGGTATCGCCGCATCGCGCTCGCCGGCTGCGGCCAGCGCCCGGCCCTGGAGGCTGCGGCTGAAAGCGACCTCGATCCGAGCGCCGACGGCCGCGAACGCCGCTGCGCTCGCCGCCGCCTGCTCGGCCGCCGCCGCGGGATTGCCGCTCGTCAGCGTCAGCTGCGCCCGCGCTCGCGACGCGGCGCCGCGCGGGATCGCGAGGTCGGTCGCGGCGGCCTCCCGCTCGGCCCGGCCCACATAACCCTCCGCCAGCTCCCGGTCGCCACCCTGCGCCTCGGCGAGCGCCAGCGCCTCCCAGAAGAAGCTGCGCTCGACCGGCATCGCCCCGTCGATGTCGTCGCCGACGAGCGGCCGCAGCAACTCCCGCGCCCGCACGTGCTCCCCGGACTCGATCAGCGCGCAGGCGAGCACCCAGGCGGGCCCGACGCCGGCGCTCGGACCGGTGCCGCCGACCTTGCGCTCAGAGATCCGGATGCTCTCCTCGGCAGCGGCGATCGTGGCGCCGAGGTCGCCGAGGTAGTAGTGCGCCCAGGCGCGTTCGAACAGGGCCCAGGCGCGGAAGTGGGTCGCGTCGTCGAGCTGCGTCGCCTCGACCGCGAGCTCGCACAGCTCCGCAGCTTCCCCAAGCCGCCCGAGCGTCTCCAGCGGGTAGCACTTGACGAGCATCATCGGCACCAGCGGGCGCGCCCCGTCGCTGCGCCGGACTATCGCGATCATCCGCTCGACGTGGGCCAGCGCCGCCTCGTAGTGCTCGAGGTAGTTCTCCGCCCAGCCGAGGTGGTAGAGAGCGTCGATCTGGTCGACCAGCTCTTCGTCGGGGAGGCGATCGATGATCGCCTCGGCCTCGGCGCGATGCTCGCGCGCCGCCGCGATCCGTCCCGCCCCCGCCTCGGCGAGGCCGAGCGCCGCCGCCGCGGCGGCGATCACCGGCTCCGATCCGAGCGCTCGGGCGCCGGCGAGAGCCGCCGCGCCCGCCTCGGTGGCGGCCGCGAAGTCGCGGACGAAGACGCCCTCGACGGTCAGCTCGATGAGGATCGAGGTGCGCCCCGCCGCCTCCGCCTCCGGGAGCTGATCGGCAGCCCGGGTGAGCCGGACGTGCGCCTCACGCTCCCGTCCGAGCCAGCGCTCGACGGCGGCACAGCGCGTCGTCAGATCGATCCGGATCGGGTCGGCCGGGTCGTCGATCAACTCGATCGCCTCGAGCAGGACATCCCGGCAGGCGTCGAGGCGGCCGGCCGAGCGCAACGCGGCGGCGAGCCGCCGGCGGATCTCGATCCGGCGCTCGACGTCGGTCGCGGGCAGCAGCCGCAACGCCGCCTCATACCAGCGCGCCGCGACCACCGGGGAGCTGGCGGCACTCTCCTCGCCCGCCTCGGCGAGCAGCCCGATCGCGTCCTCGTCACCGCGCTGGGCGGCGTGCTCGACGTGGTGGGCGCGGGCGGTGGCCGACGCGCCACGGGAGGCGAGCGCCCCGGCCGCGCGCCCGTGGGCTGCGATTCGCCAGCCCGCCGGCGCGCTCTCGTAGACGGCACGGCGGACGAGCGGGTGGCGAAACCGGAAACGGCGCGGCAACTCTGTCGGCCGCAGCAGGTCGGCGGCAAGTAGCTCGTCGAGCATCGCCAGCCCTTCGGCGGGCCCGATCGCCGCGACCTCGGCGGCGACGTCCGGCTCGAAGGGCTCGCCGACCACAGACGCCCCGCGCAACATCGACCGGGCGTCGGCTTGAAGCTGGGTCACGTCGGCCGCTACCGAGGCGGCGATCCCGGCCGGCACCGATTCGCCAGCTTCGACCTCGGCGATGCCGACGTCGCCTCGCGAAAGCTGCTCGAGGTAGAAGGGATTGCCGCCGCCCTGCTCGTAGATCACGGCGAGCGACGGCGAAGCGGCGTCGATCGAAAGCAGCTCCGCCGCCTCCGGCTTGCTCAGCGGCCCCAGCGCGATGCGCTCGACGCCCGGGCCGGCCAGCGCCGCGGCGAGCCGCTCGGGAGCCTGGGCGAGCCGGAAGCCGATCACCAGCAGGGCCGGGGCGTCGGCGGCGCTGCGGATCAGCGCCTGCAGCAACTCGAGCGAGGCATCGTCGGCCCAGTGGAAGTCGTCGAGAACGACGACGAGGGGGCGGCGGGCGGCGAGCTGCACGATCAGATCGCGCGCGGCGCGGTGGGCTCGGTAGCGCTCGCCGCCGCCCGCTCCGATCTCGGGCCCGTCGCGAAGCGCCGGGAATATCTCGCCGAGATCGCCGCGCAGCCCGGCCGGCCAACCGGCCGTCGCCTCGTCGTCGAGCGAGGCCAGGTAGGCGTCGAACGTCTCGACGACTACGGCGAACGGGACGTAAGCCTCGAACTCCGAGGCGGTCCCCCGCAGGACCAGGTCGCCGCGTCGCTCACAGCGGCGGCCGAGCTCGGCGAGCAGCCGCGTCTTGCCGATCCCCGGCTCGCCCTCGATCGTCAGGCAACGCTGCCCTCCCCCCGAGTCGAGTCCGGCGAGGGCACGCTCGATCGCCTCCAGCTCCGCCTCCCGACCGACCAGCGGGCTTGGCTCCTCCATCGGGCGAGCATAGTCGCCGGATGCCGCTTCGCGGCGGTTTCGGGGCGATCGACGACCGGCGCCCGCCGAAGGGCGGGCGCCGGTCGCTTGCCTGTTGCCGTGATCCGCTGACTACGGCGTGACCGCTTCCGCCTCCGGCTCGATCCTCGGCAGCCAGCCGAGCGAGCGCGGCAGCCACCAGTTGCGCTCACCGAGGAGCGTCATCGTCGCCGGCAGCAGGACGCCGCGGATCAGCGTCGCGTCGAGCAGCACGGCGACGGCGAGACCGACGCCCATCTGCTTGAAGTCGAGCAGCGACAGCGTCGCGAAGATGGAGAACACCGCCACCATCACCGCTGCCGCGCTCGTCACCACGCCGGCCGTCGTCCTGATCCCGTGCTCGACCGCCTCGGTCGTGCTCATGCCACCGTCGTAGGCCTCCCGGATCCGGGTCAGGATGAACACGTGGTAGTCCATCGAGAGCCCGAACAGGATCACGAACAGAAACAGCGGCAACCAGGGAACGATCGCCCCGGTCGAGTTGAAGCCGAGCAGGCCCTCGGCCCACTCGCCCTGGAACACCGCGACCAGCACGCCGTAGGCGGCGCCGACCGACAGCAGGTTGAGCGCGATCGCCTTGATCGGGATCACGATCGACCGGAACGTCACCAGCAGCAGCGCGAACGCCGCCAGCAGCACGAACCCGAACACGAACGGGAGATGGGCAACCATGCTCTCGTTGAAGTCACGGGTATTCGCAGCTGGACCGGTGACACTGACGTCGGCGCCGCCGACCGCTCCGACCGTGGTCGGGACGATCTCGTCACGGAGCGCGTCGAGCGCTCGCTCCGAGTCGGCGTCGAACCCGTCGCCCGCCGTCGGCACGATCACCTGCGCCACGGTCTCGTCGGGGCTGACCTCGACCTCGGCCCGGCCCGGGAACAGGCTCCCCCGGCCCTTGGTATCGGCCTCGAGCGCCTTGATCGCTTTGCTGACCGCCGGGGCGGTGACGTTCTCCGCCTCGATTACGACGTTCGCCGCCGACGTCTCGCTCGGGAACGCGTCCTGGACCCGGTTGAACGTCTGCACGACCGCCAGATCCTGCGGCAGCGACTCGACGCCCGCGTCGGCCGTCTTCATGCCGATCGCCGGGAGCGCCAGGGCCACCAGCACGGCGACCGCCGCGACCGCCGCCACGGCCGGGCGGCGCATCACCCGGGCGCTGATCCGCCCCCAGATGTCGAGCCGTCCGAGCCGCGCCTTGATCCGGCCGCGGATCCGGCCGCGGCCGCCGTCGATGCGCTTCTCCATCTTCGACAGCAGCGCCGGGAGCACCGTCAGCGATCCGCCCATCGCGAGCAGCACGACGACGATCGTGCCGGTCGCGTAGGAGGCGAAGTCGGCGGCACCGGCGAGATACATGCCCGCCATCGCCGTCACGACCGTGAACCCGGAGATCAACACCGCGCGCCCCGAGGTCGCCGCAGCGGCCTCGATCGCCGCCGCATGCTCGCGGCCGGCGGCCCGCTCCTCGCGTACGCGCCGGGTGTAGAACAACGCGTAGTCGACGCCGACCGCAAGGCCGATCAGCAACACGACCGAGGCGATCGAGTCGGAAACCGGTGCGATCTGGCTGATCGGGCCGATCAGGCCGATTGTCGCGAACACCGCCGAGAGCGCCAGCAGCAGCGGCACCCCGGCGACCATCAACCCGCCGAAGGCGAGCAGCAGGATGATCAGCGTCACCGGCAGCGAGATGAACTCCGCCCGGTGCAGGTCGCCGTTGATGACCTCCATCAGGCCGCTCTCGCTGGTCGCTTCTCCGAACGCCTCGACGTTGAACTCGGGATGCGTCGCGGCCGCCGCCTCGATTGCCGCGACGGGGGCCTCGACGCTCTCCTTGGTCTTGGTCTCGTCGCCCGGGAGCACGTAACCGACCAGCGCCGATCCACCATCCGGGGAGACGTCGGCGTTGCCATGTGCATACGGGCTCGTCAGCTGTTCGACGCCGTCGGTCCCCCGCAGGTTCTCGATCACGTCGGTCACGACCGCCCGGAAACGCGGACTGTCGGCAGCGACCGATTCGCTTTGGATCAACACCCCCTCGTCCGCCTGCTTGGGGAAGGCGTGGTAGACGGTGCTGTCGGCATGGCCGGACTCGCCGACGCCGGACTCGGCGTAGTCGAGCGTGTTGGTGCCGGCCATTCCGCCGATCACGAACGCGACCGCTATGAAGGCGAGCCATCCGAGGATGGCCGTCTTGCGGTGCCCGGCGCTCCAGCGCCCAACCCGGGCTGCGAGGTTTTTATTGGTACTCATGGGGTCCTCCTTGGTAGTGCTGAACTCGTCGGGGCGATCCTGCGCCGGATCGCCGCCGAGTTCATCGGGGGCGGTCCCTGAACCGGCCCCTTAACCGGCCCCCGGAGGCCATCCCGAGCCCGGTTCAGGGACCCGGTTCAGGGGTGATCACCGATGATCGGGGGCGGCGGGGGCGGCAGTCTGTCGGCATGCGACTGTTCCTCCTCCACCACCGGCATCAGCCACAGGAATGCCCGGCGGCGTTCGCCGCCTGGGCCGGGTTCGACAGCCCGCTGCGGCATCGCCCTGCCCCGTCGAGCTGCCTCGCCGGCGGGCACGCGCTGTGGTGGCGGGTCGAAGCCCGCGACCGCCGCGCGGCCCTGGCCCTGCTGCCTTCCTTCGTTGCCGCGCGGACCACCGCAACCGAGGTCAGGGAAGTCGAGATCCCGTAACCGGTGAGCCGGTGTGACCGCGCCGGCAGGGCTGTCGGCGGATCTGCCTGATTCAGCTCGGACCGGGCTCGGGGCCCGCAACCGCGGGTCGGGCCCGCCGGCTGAGCCCTGCCCGAGGTCACGAACCTCTACTAATCAAGGCCGTGGCGACCGAGACCGAGGCAATCCCAATCTCCGCGCCGTGGGCGCGATCTGTGGACGACACCCTGGAGAGTCTCGGGACCGGGTGGGACGGGATTTCCGGCTCCGAGGCAGGTCGGCGCCTGCGGTCATACGGCCCGAACCTGCTGCAGGAGGAGGCGCCCGCTCGCCCGATCAAGATCCTGCTGCGGCAGTTCCGCAGCCCGCTGATCTACATCCTGCTCTTCGCCGCGGCGGTCACGATCGCCCTCGACGAGTACGTCGATGCTGCGGTCATCGCCGCGGTCCTGGTCTTCAACGCCGTCGTCGGGTTCTTCCAGGAGTACCGGGCCGAACGCTCGCTGGAGGCGCTGCGTCGACTGGCGGGGACCCAGGCACGGGTGCTGCGAGGCGGACGCGAGGGCGAGATCGACGCCGCCGAGCTGGTGCCGGGAGACGTGGTCCTGATCGAAGCCGGCGCGAAGGTCGCGGCCGACTGCCGGGTCCTTCATCAATCCGCTTTCGAGGTCGACGAGTCGCTGCTGACCGGCGAGTCGGTGACGATCGCGAAGGCGACCGCAGCGGTCGCCTCGGTCGCGGCGGTCGCCGATCGCCGCAACATGGTGTTCATGGGCACGGCGGCCACGCGCGGCCACGCGCGCTGCGTCGTCACGGCCACCGGCGCCTCGACCGAGCTCGGCCGCGTGGCCGGCGCGGTCAAGCGGATCGGCGTGACCGAGACGCCGCTGCAGCGTCGGATGGCGCGGTTCACCCGCCTCGTCGGCGTCTGGGCGCTGCTGAGTGCCGCGGCCGGCTTCGCGCTGGGCGCGATCCAGGGCGAGGAGATCTCGGAGCTCTTCAGGGCGATGGTGGCGCTCGCCGTGGCAGCGTTGCCCGAGGGCCTGCCGATCGTCCTAACGATCACGCTCGCGATCAGCGTCAGCCGGATGGCCCGCCGCGGAGCGATCGTCCGCAGGCTTCCGGCCGTCGAGACACTCGGCAGCTGCTCGGTGATCGGCTCCGACAAGACCGGGACCCTGACCCAGAACCGGATGACGGTCGAGGAAATCCTCGCCGCCGGCAAGCGCTACTCGCTGACCGGCAGCGGCTACACGACCGACGGGGAGATCGTCCTCGACGGCCGCGCGGTCGCGGCGCCGGCCGGCTCGCCGCTCGAGCTGACTCTGCGGGCGGCGGCGCTGGCCAACGAGGCCTCGCTGGCCGAGCGCGACGGCGAGTCCGATGTGAGCGGCGACCCGACCGAGATCGCGCTGCTCGTCTCGGCAGCGAAGGCCGGCCTGTTCCGCGACGAGCTCGAGGACCGCTATCCGCGGGTGGCCGACTTCCCGTTCGACTCCGAGCGCCGGTTCGCCGCCACCTTCAACCGCCACGAGGGACGGACCCTGGTCTTCGTCAAGGGTGCGCCCGAGCAGGTCCTCGAGATGTCGACGCAGGCAGCCGGGCTGGAGCATTTCGATCGCGCCGGGGTCCTCGCGGAGGCCCACGCGATGGCCGCCGAGGGCCTCCGCGTCCTCGCGATGGCCTACCGCGACCTCGGTCGGCTGTCACCGGGCGCCGACGCCTTTCGCGAGCACCCCGGCGAGCTCACCTTCCTCGGGCTGCAGGGGATGATGGACCCGCCTCGGGAGGGAGCCCGCGAAGCCGTCGAGCGTTGTCAGCAGGCCGGCATCCGGGCGGTGATGATCACCGGCGACCACGCCGCGACGGCGCTCTCGATCGCCGGGCAGCTGGGCATCGCCGGGGAACGCGATCGGGCTCTGACCGGCGCTGAGCTCGACTCATGCGACGACGAGGAGCTCGAGCGGATCGTCGACGAGGTCCCGGTCTTCGCCCGGGTCTCGCCCGAGCACAAGCTGCGGCTCGTCGAAGCGATCCAGCGTCGCGGCCACGTCGTTGCGATCACCGGCGACGGCGTCAACGACGCCCCGGCGCTGAAGAAGGCCGACATCGGCGCCGCGATGGGCCGATCCGGCACCGACGTCGCCAAGGAGGCGGCCGACATGGTAATCACCGACGACGACTTCGCGACGATATTCGCCGCCGTCGAGGAGGGCCGGGTCGCCTTCGACAACGTCCGCAAGACGACCTTCTTCCTGATCTCCGGCAACGCCGCGGCGGTGCTGGCGGTCCTCGTCAGCCTCGCTGCGGGGCTGCCGTTGCCGTTCGTCGCGGTGCAGCTGCTCTGGCTCAACCTCGTCACCAACGGCGTCCAGGACATGGCGCTCGCGTTCGAGCCGGGCGAGGCACAGGCGATCGAACGTCCACCCCGCCCCCGTCAGGAGGGCGTCATCTCGGCGGTCCTCTGGGAGCGCACGGCGATCGCCGCGGTGGTGATGGCCGCCGGTACGCTGGTCATGTTCCAGCTGCGGCTCGACTCGGCCGGCGTCGAGGAGGCGCGTTCGGTGGCGCTGACGACGATGGTCATGTTCCAGGCCCTGCACGTCGGCAACTCCCGTTCCGAGAGTCTTTCGGCCTTCGCGAAGAGCCCGTTCAGCAACCGCTTCCTGTTCATCGGCACGCTCGGGGCGGTCGCGATTCAGGTCGCGTCGCTGTACCTGCCGCTGACCCAGTTCGCGCTCCACCTCGAGCCGATCAGCGTCCAGTCCTGGCTCGAGATCGTCCTGATGTCGCTCAGCGTCGTCGTCGTCGTCGAGATCCACAAACGCTTCCGGGCCCGCTGGCCGATCGGCGGGGCAACCGCGGCCGCGGCAGCCTCCGGCAGGAGCGCGGACGGCTAGGCGAGCGATCGCCGCGGCTCCGGCGCCTTCCGCAGTCGATACGGATGAAGGGAGCGAGACGGATGGGACAATGCCCGGGCCGACCGACCCGTGGCCAATTGCCCGAGGAGCAGCCTTTGTTCGACCACATAGCCGTGTCATACGACGGGTCGGCGGAAGCCCGCGCCGGCTTCGACCTCGCCACGAAGCTGGCCGCATCGGTGGGCGGCCGGCTCACGCTCGTGCAGGCCGTGGAGTCCCCGTACGACGCGTTATCGCGATCGTCGGAGCCGATCGCGGCGCTCGAGGAGCTGATCGACGAGGACACGGCCGTCCGCGTCGAGGAACTCAGGGCCACGGCGGCGACCGCCCCCGACGACTTGGCTGTCGCCGTCGAGGTGCTGCACGGCAGGGCCGGTCCGACGCTGGTCGAGTTCATCGATCGGATCGACGCCGACCTCGTCGTCGCCGGTACGCGGGGCATGGGCCTGACCCGGTCGCTGCTCGGAAGCGTCTCCCGCCGTCTGCTCGAGCAGACGTCCGCGGATCTGCTCCTGCTCCGCGAGCCGCTGGCGGCGGACCGGGACCCGCAGGTGATGGCCTGTATCGACGACTCCGCGTTCGCGGGCCGGGCCGCTCTGGTCGCCGCCGGCCTGGCCGAGGCTCTCTCCACCGGCCTCGTCCTCACCCACGTGGCCGACTCGCGGCTTCCGCTCGCCCAGACGCCCTATGCGGCCGTCCGCAGCCTGATCAGACAGCGCGGGACCGAGATCCTCGCCGCCGCGAAGGCCGAGCTCGACCTGCCGGACGGGATCGTCAGCGAGGAGCTGCGCGAAGGCGACCCCCGCGAGGAGCTGCTCGAGGCCTGTCGGGAGCGCTCGCCGGCGATCGTCGTCGTCGGCCATCACGGCGGCGGCCGGCTACGCAGCGTCCTGCTCGGCAGCACGGCGCGCGAGCTCGTCCACCGGTCGCACTGCCCGGTCTTGGTCGTTCGCGCCGGCGACACGAACCCCGAGGCGGCGGAGCCGCAGCGGTGAGGGACTTCGAAACGATCGTCTGCGGCATCGACTCGTCGCCGCAGTGCATCGAAGCACCGCGGCAGGCTCGCGTCGTCGGCGCCGGCGACGCGGTCATCTGGGGGGTCGCGGTCTGGAATCCCGCCCTCGGAGTCCATGCCGGGATCCACGCCTCCCAGGTCGTCGACGACCTCCGCGAGGAGGCTCATGCGAACGTGCGCTCGGCGGCGGTGGCGGTTGCCGGGCTGAAGCCGATGGTCGTCAGCGGCGGCGAGGTCGCGGGCCTGATCGCCGCCGCCTCGAACCTCGAGGCCGATCTCGTGGCGGTCGGATCGCACGGAACCTCGCGCCCGTTCGGAATCGTCTTCGGCAGCGTCGCGACCGGGATCGTGCACCACGCGCCCTGCAGCGTCCTCGTCGCCCGCGAGCTCCCGCCAGATCCCGATCCGGATCCGAAGGTCATCCTCCACGCCGACGACGGCTCCGCGGACGCCCGCGATGCGGCGGCGGCGGCGACCGCCGTCGCCCGCCGGATCGGAGCGGTCGTGGTCAGCCTCCACGTCGGGTCCGACCGGGAAGCGAGCGAGCGATTCGGCAGCGGCTCGTCGGCGACGATCGCCGAATCCGGCGTCGAGACGGTGGTCAGGCGGGAGTCCGGCTCCGCCCCCCGTCAGATCGTCGCGGCCGCGGCGGAGACAGCCGCGTCACTGATCGTGATCGGCAGTCGGGGGACGACCGGCCTCAAGGCACTCGGCAGCGTCAGCGAGCGGGTTGCCCACCGCGCCCCGTGCTCGGTACTGATCGTCCGCGAGACCGTCCACCCCCGGCACGAGATCCTCTAGCCGAAGCGAAGCGAGGGCAGCGCAGCCACGAGGCGGCTGGCGCTCAGACCTTGCCGCCGTTCTTGACGACCAGCGTCTTGCCGGAACCGGGCGTGATCTCGACCTCGGTCTTGATCCTGATCTTGCCTTTGCGCTTGACCGCCTTGCGGCCCTTGCGGCTCAGCTTGATCTTCGGGCTGGCGGCGCGGCCGGCTCCGAGGTCGGACGTGAACGTGCCGAGGATCGCGGGCATCCCCTTGCGCTTCTTGGCGCTCATGATCGCCCCCGTCACCGGGCAGCTGACACCCTCGCTCGGGCAGAAGACCGTGACCGCGGCGTCGACCTTCTTCGCCTTTCGCGCCGGCTTCGGGACGAGCCGCGGCTTGCCCATCGCCGCCCCGGTCGCGGCCAGGCCGCCGGTGGCGCGGATCGTGGCGATCTCCCGGGAAGTCAGCACGCCGTCGTAGATCCGGATCCGGGCCACCGAGCCGGCCTCGTCCTCGCCGGCGTCGTCCTTGAAGAAGCGCAGACCGTCGCCGCGGATCAGCGCCTCGTCGAAGGCGTCGCTGAAGCTGATCTGCTCGGCATCGCCGACGTAGGCCTTCGTCGTCTTGTCGGTGGCACGCGTGAACGTCAGGTCGAAGAACTGGCTCGCGGTCAGCGCTCCGGGGGGGCCTTCGTAATCGGTCGAAGCGTTGTCGTAGTAGTAGAAGTCGAGGTAGTCGTCGTAGCTGTAGAGGCCATCGTCGGTGCCGGTCGCAACCGGATCGAAGGCGAGGATCCGCTGATAGCCGGAGAGCGCATCCCAGGCGAAGGTGACGATCACCGAGTAGTCACCGCGATTCAGCGATGGAGTCGGTTCGAGCCGCAGCCCGGTGCCGGCCGGGAAGCTGAGAACCCGATCTCCGACCCCGTTCACCGTCTTCGTCTCGAACAGCTGAATGCCGGGCCCCTCCGTGGCCAGCGCCGGCGCTCCGGGGATCGACGAGTCGAGGTTGTCGTCGAAGCGGTAGTCGGCCGAGAGCGACACGGCGCCGGCAACCGGGGCCGCGGCGAGCGTCGCCGCGAATACGGCGGCGACGGCGAGGAGCGCCCGCCGTCGCCGGGAGGTTCGTACCGATTGCCCGATCGCGACGGCGGAAGAATTCATCTTAGGCTCCAATTCTCCGGTAAGGAAGATCTGACTCTACTCGTAAACCGCTTGCCCATGCGCCCCAGCGGATCCCGCCTCCGACACTGATCCGGAGTTGCGCGATGCCCGTATGGAGACATGGGTCTCTGCGACCCCGAACCCAGCCCTGGATCCGAGCCGAGAGAGGTCGACGCGATGAAGCTGACCGCAGCCATAGGACTCCTGATCGCGACGGCAATCGGGGTCGCGATCGTGGTCAACTCGGTCTCCGCCTCGCCGGAGCCGAAGCAGGACCCTGAGCCGGCGACGAGCTCGCCCGGGTCCCGCCCGGGCCGGTCCGGCGACGTCGCCGCCAAGGCGGCGGCGAAGACCGGTGAGAAGCGCGGCAAGGGGCGGAGGGGAACCCGGATCACGACCGACGGGTCGCAGTTCGGGACGATGCTGTTCAACCGCAAGCGCCAGGCGATCTACCTTTTCGACAAGGAGAAGACGAAGAAGAGCAAGTGCTACGGGGCCTGCGCGAAGGCCTGGCCCCCGGTCCTGACGAAGGGAAAGCCGACCGCCGGCGGCAAGGTCAAGCGTTCGCGGCTCGGCACGACGAAGCGGCGCAACGGTACCCGGCAGGTCACCTACGCCGGCCACCCGCTCTACTACTACGCGCACGAGGGTCGCGGCCAGGTGCTGTGCCACAACGTCAGCCAGTTCGGCGGCCTCTGGCTGGTCGTCAAGCCGAGCGGCAAGCCCGCCGGCTGAGCGACGGCGCAACGGCTAGGTTTCCTGCCATGCCAATGCGGAAGCTGCAGAGCCAGGGCGTCCACCACATCACGATCACCGGCGCCGACCGGCAGACGTCGATCGACTTCTGGGAGGGCCTGCTCGGGATGCCGTTCGTCTTCGAGCAGCCGAACCTCGACAACGAGGCGGAGAGCCACCTCTACTTCGATCCCGGCGACGGGCGGCTGATCACGGTCTTCACGAACGAGGAGCGGGAGGGCGACCCGACCCGCACCCCGACCGATCCCGGCTGCGTGCACCACCTCGCGTTCTCGCTCTCGCGAGCGACGTTCCAGCAGGCGGTCGAGCGGCTCGAGGAGCGCGGCATCGACCACAGCGGCGTCAAGGACCGCGGCTTCATGGACTCGATCTACTTCGAGGACCCGCTCGGCCTGCTGATCGAGCTCGCGTCCTACCGGTTCGAGCCGCCGGCCGGGCACAGCCACGCCGAGGTGCTGCTCGCGGCACACCGGATCAGGGTCGAGCGCGGCGACTACAACATCGCCGAGATCCACCTCGCCGACGCGATCGAGGCGCTGACCGAACGCTCGCGGGATTCGCTGTCGGCCGACCGCTCGCCGCAGGATCCCTACCGGGGCTGACCAGGGCGGCCACGCGAGCCGGCCCGGAGGAGGCGCGGAGAACCTGTTGAGGCATCCTCAATAGGTGTTAGGGTCAGCGCCGATGAGGTCGAAGCTGGTCACGCTCGTGGTCGCCGCGGCCGTCCCGGTGGCGATGACCGCCGCTGCGGGCGCCGTGCCGGCTTCGGCCGCCGAGCTTCACGGCAAGGTCGTCAGCGGCAAGGTCAGCCTCGGCGCGACGCCGGTGACGCTCTACCGCGCCGGCTCAGCGAACACAGACCCGGTGCGGCTCGGCCACGCCCGCAGCCGCGGCAACGGGACCTTTCGGATCTCGTTCCGGAAGCAGAGCGGATCGAAGACCGTCCTCTACGTGATCGCCGGCGGCGGCTCGAAGGTTCGGCTCGCCGCGGTCCTCGGCGGGCCGCGGATACCGCGCGACGTCGTCGTCAACGAGCACACCACGGTGGCGACCGGATACGCGCTGGCGCAGTTCATCGACGGAAAGCGGATCGCCGGCAAATCACCCGGGCTCGAGAACGCGGCCGCGATGGCCAGGAATCTCAGCGACCCGCGCACCGGGCACATCGGGCAGGTTCTCAGGCGTGCCCCGAACGGCGGTCAGACCTCGACCCTGCAGGCGTTCAACTCAGTCGCGAACATGCTGCCGCGATGCGCCCGCTCGCGATCGCGGTGCGCGCTCCTGTTCAGCCTCGCCAAGCCTCCCGGCGAGCGGGCCCCGCGCGGCACGCTCGACGCGGTCGCCGATATCGCCCGCAATCCCGGCCATGCGGTGGCGCGGCTGTTCAAGCTCGCCCGGGGCGTCCCCACTCCCTTCCGGCCGGCGCTGCCACAGGACGAGCGCCCGGACGCCTGGACGCTGGCGCTGCGCTTCAACGGCGACGGCAAGAGCATCGACGGACCCGGCAACTTCGCGATCGACGCCGACGGCAACCTCTGGGTCAACAACAACTACAACTACACGAGCGACCCACGGACGCCCTCATGCGGAAGCGACCTGCTGTTCAAGTTCACGCCTCGGGGCCGGTTCGCGTCGGGGTCGCCCTACACCGGCGGCGGGCTGAACGGAGCCGGCTACGGAATCACGATCGCCCCGAACGACCGCATCTGGGTCGGCAACTTCGGCTTCGCGGGGATCGGCTGCAACGATCCGCCGCCGCGGAACAGCGTCTCCGAGTTCAAGCCGAACGGCGTGCCGCGCTCGCCGTCGGCGACGCCGACCTCGACCGGCGGCTACACGAACGGGCCGATCTCCCTCCCGCAGGCGACCGTCGCCGACCGCGACGGCAACATCTGGATCGCCAACTGCGGCAACGGCACCGTCACCCAATACCCGGGCGGACGCCACACGCAGGCCAAGGTCTTCTCCGGACTCGGGATCGTCAATCCGTTCGGGCTGGCGATCAACCAGCACGGGCAGGCGTTCGTGGCCGGCAACTCGAACAGCCGCGTTGCGATGCTCAACCCCGACGGCACCCCCACCGCTCGCTCGCCGATCGCCGGCGGCGGCATCAACCGGCCGATGGGCGTCACCGTCGACAGCCGCGGCAAGATCTGGGTCGCGAACTCGGGCGTGGTCCTGTTCCCCTGCGAGCCGCCCGAGCCGCCGATCCAGGCGGGCGGATCGGCGACGCTGCTCAGCAGCCGAGGCGTGCCGGATCCCGGCTCGCCGTTCACCGGCGGCGGCCTCAGCGTCCCCTGGGGGATCACCGTCGACGGCGACGACAACGTCTGGGTCGCGAACTTCGCCGGTCAGCAGGTCGGCGTGCTCTGCGGCACGCGACCGAAGAACTGCCCGCCGCACACCAAGACCGGCGATCCGATCGCCCCCGCCAGCGGCTACGGCTTCGACGGCCTGACCCGCAACACGGGGATCGCGGTCGACCCGTCCGGCAACGTCTGGCTGGCCAACAACTGGCTGCAGGTTCCGTTCCAGACCAATCCCGGCGGCCACGAGATCGTCGCCTTCGTCGGTGCCGCCGCGCCGCTGAAGACCCCGGTGATCGGGCCGCCGCGGTAGCGACGCGGCGGCCGATCCTCATCCGACCACGAGCAGGTGGGTCGGCGATTCGCGCCGCGCCCCGATCCGCGGTCGTGTGCGCAACTCACAGAGGAAACTGGCTGGTCAGCCAGTAGGCTGCCGGGCATGCAGCGCGCCGAGACCGGAGAGGATCCGCAGAAGCCCACCGACGCCGACCAGAGCCTCGACGAGATCAACGTCGGCGAGCCCGAGCACTGGCAGGACGGGCCCCCGCACGAGCTGTTCCGGCGGCTCCGCGGCGAGTGCCCGGTCCACTGGTCGGAGATCGATGAGTACCCCGACGAGGCCGGCTTCTGGTCGGTCGTGACGGCCGAGGACGTGCACGCCGTCAGTCGCGACTGGCGCACCTTCTCATCCGAGCGCGGCGGCTGCATGGCGCTCACCCACGCGATCCCGCTCGAGCTGATGACGTCGATGTTCATCGCGATGGACCCGCCCAAGCACGACCGGATCAAGGCGCTCTTCCAGCGCGGGTTCACGCCGAAGCGGATCGCCATGCACGAGGACGAGATCCGGGCGATCACCAGCCGCGTTCTCGACCGCCTCGAGGGCCGCGAGAGCTGCGACGTCGTCACCGACATCGCCCAGCCGGTCGTCTCGCGGGTGATCGGCAGCTTCATGGGCATCGAGGAGAAGGACGACAAGGCCTGGGCGACGTTGATGAACACGACCCTCGGCGTCGGCGACGAGGAGCTCGCCCCGGGCGGCCTCGAGAAGGTCCTCGCCGAGGACTTCCCGGAGATCTTCCGGCGCTCGCAGGAGATGATCGACGCCCGCCGTGAGAATCCCACCGACGACCTGACCAGCGTCCTCGTCCACGCCGAGATCGACGGCGAGACGCTTGCCGACCACGAGATCGTGATGGGCTTCTTCCTGCTCGTCGCCGCCGGCAACGACTCGACGAAGGCGACGTTCACGAGCGGCATGAACGCTCTGCTCGACCATCCCGATCAGATGCGCGAGCTGGTCGAGGACCCGTCGCTGGTCCCGATCGCGATCGAGGAGTGCCTGCGGATGTTCCCGGCCTTCGCGAACTTCCGGCGCACCGCGACCGCCGACACCGAGATCCACGGGCAACCGATCGCCGACGGCGACAAGGTGCTGATGTGGTACGTGTCGAGCAATCGCGACGAGGCCGTCTACGAGGACGCCGACCGCTTCGACATCCATCGCAACCCCGAGCACCAGGCGTTCGGTGCCGGCGGCCGCCACTTCTGCCTCGGCACCGCGCTCGCCCGGCTCGAGCTCAAGGTGCTCTTCGAGGAGACCCTGAAGCGCTACCCGCAGATGACCCGCGACGGCGAGCCCCGCCCGGCCGTCACCCAGTTCCTCAACCAGCTGAAGACGCTGCCGGTCAAGCTCGGCTGAGCGCCGGCCGGCGCCGCGCTTTTCAGTCGGACCCCGGGTCTATCGTCGCCGGGGTGTCCTGGCGAACCCGCTGGAAGATCAGCGAGCACATCCGCAACAGCATCTGGATCGTGCCCGCCGCGTTCGTCGCGCTCGCGATCGCGATGGGCGTCGCCCTGCCCAGCCTCGACTCCGACTCCACCAACACCCTCGGGCTCCAGTTCGGCTCCGGAGCCGCCCAGGGAATGCTCGGGGCGATGGCCGGGGGCATGATCACCTTCACCGGCTTCGTCTTCTCGATCCTGCTGCTCGCCGTCCAGTTCGGCTCCAGCCAGTTCTCGCCGCGGATGCTGCGGCGCTTCCTGCGCGACCCGACGACCAAGATTGCGCTGGGCATGTTCATGGCGACATTCATCTACGCGCTGCTCGTCCTGCGGACGATCGAGCCCCGCAACAACCAGAACTTCGTCCCCGACGACTCGATCTCGATCGCGATCATGATGCTGCTGCTCAGCATGCTCATCTTCCTGCGGCTGATCAGCCGGACCACGCAGGGTCTGCGGGTCGCGGCGGTGCTCAAGGACCTCGGCAGGGATGGGGCGAAGGTGATCGGCAACGTCTATCCGCAGCGCGGCACGGACCCGGATCCTCGCGAGGTGACCGCAACGCTCGGCGCCACGACCGCCACGGTCGCATACCACGGTGAGCCGGGCATCCTCCAGAGCATCGACCGGGGCGGCCTCGTCGCGATCGCCGCCGCCGCCGGCGTCACCCTCGAGCTGGTCACGCCGGTCGGCGACCTGGTCATCGCCGGCGCGCCGCTGTTCGCGGTGCACGGCGACGGCGAAGTCGACGAGGAGGCGCTGCAGCGCTCGGTCGCGGTAGGCGACGAGCGGACGATGAAGCAGGACCCCGCCTTCGCCTTCCGGCTGCTCGCCGACATCTCCTCGAAGGCGCTGTCGCCCGGCGTCAACGATCCGACGACCACCGTCCAGGCGCTCGACCAGATCGAGATCCTGCTCGTCAAGCTCAGCGACCGCCGGCTCACGCCCGGTGAGCTGCGCGACGACGACGGAGCCGTCCGGGTCGTCTACCCGACACCGTCCTGGACCGACTTCCTCAGCATCGCGCTCGACGAGACCCGCCTGTTCGGCGAGGGGTCGGTGCAGGTGGCGCGACGGCTGCAGGCGCTGCTCGAGGATCTGCGGGCGAACGTCCCGACCGACCGCCGAGCCGCCGTCGACGCCCAGCTGGCGATGCTGGAGTCGAGCATCGGCCGCGGGTTCAGCGAGGACGCCGACCGCAGGGCGGCGGGCACGCGCGATCGCCAGGGCATCGGCTCGCCGGCCCACGCCGCCCTCGACTAGACGGTCGAGGCTTTCCGGAGTCCTCGCTCGCCGGTCACCCGAGCGGGGGTCGCGGCACCCGGCACTGACTAGGATGGGATTCCGGGCAAGGCATTGAGGAGTCCGATGGACGAGGGTCAGGAACGTGAGAGGTCAGCGGCAGCCGAGCGATCGGCCTCGCCGGACCTGCTGCGCGGCCTCTACCAACCCCGCTTCTCGCGCCGCCGGTTCGTGCGCGGCGGCGCCGGTCTGCTCGCCGCCGGCTCGCTGGCGGGGGCGCTGGCGGCCTGCGGCGTCGCCGGGACCCGCGATACCGGCTGGAAGGACGGCTTCGACTGGAAGGCGTGGTGGAGCAAGCAGGAGCAGCAGGGCACGTTCGACTTCGCCAACTGGCCGCTCTACATCGACCGGACCAAGGACGGATCCCCGACCCTGAACGACTTCAGCGAGAAGTACGGAATCACCGTCAACTACCGGCCGGTGATCCAAGACAACGCCTCGTTCTTCGCCCAGATCAGCCCGGTGCTGCAGGCTGGGCAGTCGACCAACTACGACATGGTCGTGATCAGCGAGGGCTGGGAGCTGACCCAGATGATCAAGAACCACTGGCTGATCCCGCTCGACCACTCGCGGATGCCGAACTTCTTCCGCTACGCCAACCCGACCCTGAAGAATCCGACCTACGACCCCCACAACGAGTACACGGTCACCTGGCAGTCGGGGATCACCGGGATCGCCTACGACCCGAGCAAGACCGGCAAGGAGATCCATTCGGTCAAGGCGCTCTGGGATCCCGACTACGCGGGCAAGGTCGGGATGATGGCCGACGACACCGAGCTCGGCAGCGTCGGCATGCTGGCGCTCGGGATCGAGCCCTCGACCTCGACCCCCGCCGACTGGAAGCGGGCCGCCGCGCTGCTGACCAAGCAGCGCGACGAGGGCATCGTCCGCCAGTACTACGACCAGAGCTACATCAAGGCGCTCCAGCAGGGCGACACGATCATCAGCATGGCCTGGTCGGGCGACGTCTTCCAGGCCCAGGTCTCGGGCAACTCGAACCTGAAGTTCGTCGTCCCCGATGAGGGCGGGATGTTCTGGCACGACACCTGCATGATCCCCCTGCACGCCTCCCATCCCGTCGACGCGATGGAGTGGATCGACTACTTCTACCGCCCCCATGTGCAGGCACTGATCACCGACTGGGTCAACTACGTATCGCCGGTCCCCTCGGCGAAGTCGATCGTCGCCAACGACCTCGACGACCCGCGGGTGGCGAACAGCCCGCTCGTCTTTCCCGGCAGAGCCATTGACAGGCAACTCGTCGCCTACTACGACTTCAAGGGCGTGGACGACCACGAGGAATGGACCTCGATCTTCGACCCGATCATCCAATCGTGAGCCCCCGGCTCAGACAGGGGCTCGTGCCCTACCTGCTCAGCCTCCCCACCGCGGTCTGGCTCGGCGTCTTCTTCGTCGTCCCGCTCGCCGCGATCCTCGCCCTGTCGCTGATGACCGGCAACTCGATCGACGGCTGGACGCTGACCTGGAACTTCGCCACCTTCGGCGACGCGATCTCGACCTACTCGACCCAGTTCGGCCGCTCGTTCCTCTACGGAGGGATCTCGACCGCGGTCGCGCTGGTGACGATGTACCCGGTCGCCTACTGGATCGCCTTCCACGGCGGCCGCTTCAAGTCGGTGCTGCTGTTCCTGCTCCTGCTGCCGTTCTTCGTCACCTTCGTGATCCGGATCATCGCCTGGCAGTTCATCCTCGCCGACAACGGGATCATCCTCGGAGCGCTCAAGGACATCGGCCTGCTGCCGGAGGACACCCACGTCCTCTCGACCCCGTTCGCGGTCGTCGCCGGGCTCACCTACGACGCGCTGCCGTTCATGCTGCTGCCGCTCTACGTCGCGCTGCAGCGGATCGACCGCGGCCACGTCGAAGCCGCCGCCGACCTCTACGCGAGCGCGTCGGAGCGATTCCGCTCGGTCATCCTGCCGCTCTCGGCACCGGGGATCTACGCCGGGATCGTGCTCGTCGCGATCACCAACATCGGCGACTACGTGAGCGCCGCGATCCTCGGCGGCCCCTCGACGACGATGATCGGCAACATCATTCAGAAGCAGTACGTCGAGAACGCCAACTACCCGATCGCCTCGGCGCTGGCGCTGATCCTGATGGTCACCCTGCTGCTGGCGATGGGGATCTACGCGCGGGTGTTCGGGACGCGAACCCTCCAGGAGCACGTCACGTGAGCGGCGTCGCCAGGGAGACCGTCGGCGGACTCAAGGTGCCGCTCTGGAAACGCGCGATCCTGCCGGTCTACGTGCTCGGCGTGCTGCTGGTGACGCTGATCCCGATCGCGGTGATCGTCCTCTACAGCTTCAACAAGGCGCCGAACGAGCGATTGACGTTCGCCTGGCAGGGCTTCACCACCGACTGGTACAAGCAGCTGTTCGAGATCCCCGACCTGACCTCGGCGCTGGTCACGTCGCTGGAGGTCGCCACGCTCAGCACCGTGATCGCGGTCGCGATCGGGCTGCCGGCGGCCCTCGCCCTGGCCCGCTATCGCTTCCGCGGCCGCGGGCTCGGCGACCTGGTCATCCTCGCCGACATCGCCGCGCCATCGGTCGTCGTCGGCGCCTCGCTGCTCGGTTTCTTCGTCTACCTCGGCATCTCCCGGGGCTTCGACACGATCCTGATCGCCCACGTCGCCTTCAACGTCGCGATCGTCGTCGTCGTCCTGCAATCGCGCCTGCGCGACCTCGACCCAGCGCTGGCGGAGGCCGCTCGCGATCTCGGTTCCCCGCCCTGGGTGGCCTTCTGGAACATCACTGTTCCGGTCATCTTCCCGGCGATCCTCTCGGCGTCGCTGCTCGCCTTCGCGCTCTCGATCGATGACTTCATCATCACCAGCTTCGTCGCCGGGCAGACGTTGACCTTCCCGCTCTGGGTCTATGGCTCGGTGAAGGTCGGAATCCCGCCGCAGGTGTTCGCGATGGGGACCGTCATCTTCATGACCGGCGTGCTGATCGCGATCGCCGGACTGATCGCCGGCCGCCGCTCGTCGGCGCCGACCTGATCGCGCGGACCGAGACCACAGAGCAGGCGAACCGACCCCGCTACCGTTCCGCGCCGATGACGCTCCGCAACTTCAAGCTCGTCGCCCTGATCGAGGCGACCACGTTCCTGCTCCTGCTGATCGCCAGCTACATCAAGCGGGCCAGCGATCAACCGCTCGGCGTCGAGATCCTCGGCCCGATCCACGGCCTCCTCTTCATCGCCTACGTGGTCATGGCTCTCGCCGTTCGCGAGCACGCCGGCTGGACAGGCCGGCAGACTCTGCTGATCCTGCTCGGCGCGGTGCTGCCGTTCGGCGGCTACGTCGTCGATCGCTGGATCGACGCCAACAACGCCGAGGTCCTCCGCGACGAGGGCGCCGGCCGCAACTCGTAGGCTGCCGCGATGGGCTTTCTCTCGCGCTGGCGTCGCTCGCTGACCTCCGAGCGCGCCGACGGCGCCGGCGAGCTGGCGATCGGCGACCCGCGCTTCGACGACTGGGAGGTGGTCCGCGAGTTCGAGGACGTCAGCACCGCCCGTGCCTGGCGCCAGCAGCTCGCCGACCGTGGCATCGAGGCCGTCGTAACCGCCGATCACGAACCCGACCGGTTCGGTCGCGGCGACGTCTACCTGCAGGTCCCGCCCGGTCGCTGGAGCGACGCCGAGGAGTTCCTCGGCGGCCTCGACTGACCCCCCGGTCAGTGGCCGCGGACCAGGATCCTCGGCACCGAGGACGGACGCTCGCGCAGCGCCTTGGAGACCATCCGGCCGACGTGGCGATAGATGCCGTCGCGGGGCACGGCCCGCCAGAGGCCGCGGAGCCAACCACGGCTGACGCCGTGGTTGACGATGCCGGCGCTGAGCTCGACCATGTCGGCCTCGCGCATCAGCTCGACCTCGGCACCGGCTTCCCACTGGCTGCGGATCTCGTGGTGGCGGTCGATCGCGTCGCGGCAGAGCCGCAGCCGCCGCTCGTCCCAGCCGGGCCGGCCTGCGAGCAGGTGCGCCGCGAAGTGGGCGCCGTCGGTCGTGTAGACGCCGCCCTCGCTGGCGCCGTCGTAGAGGCCGATGTCGTGGAGCAGCCCGGCGACGAGGAGGATCTCGTGATCGACCATCAGGCCACGGTCGGCGGCGATCCGCTCGGCGATCAGAAAGCAGCGCATGCTGTGCCGCTCCATCGGGCCGCCGGCCTCGCCGATCACCTCGCGCAGCGCGGTCAGCGCCGCCACCTCGGCCTCGCTGCGGACGAGATCCTCGGCTGTCACCCGCTCGGCCGCCACGCGCGCATCCTCTCAGGAATGCGGCGTCCGCCGCTGTAGGGTCGGGGCATGAGCGAGGGTCCCGACCAGCTCTCGTCCGCCGACATGTCGTCGCTGCTCGACGAGCGCGGGCCGATCCACGTCCATGTCGGCGGCACCGCCGTCTTCGCCGGCCATCCGCCGCCGTTCGACGAGCTGCTCGAGCACGTCCGCCGGCGGCTCGAGCTGATCCCGCGCTTCCGGCGCCGGGTCCGCTGGCTGCCAGGCAAGATCCTCCGCGCCGAGTGGGAGGACGATCCCGACTTCGACCTCGCCCGCCACGTCCGCCACGTGGCGATCCCCGCCCCGGGCGGCGACGCCGAGTTGCGCGACCTCGTCGGCCGGGTGATGTCGGAGCCGCTCGATCAGAGCCGGCCGCTCTGGCAGCTCTACCTCGTCGAGCGCTGCGGCGCCGGTGCCGAGCGCGGCTTCGCGGCGATCTCGAAGACCCACCACGCGCTCGTCGACGGCGTTTCGGCGATCGACGTCGGCGCTGTCATCCTCGACCCCGATCCGGAGGGGACCGATCTCGGCCCGGCCGCAGCCGAGTGGACGCCGAAGGTTCGGCGTACCGAGGCGGTCATCGCCGACCGGATCCTCGACGCCCGGCGACGGCTGTTCGGGATCCCCCGCGAAGCGGCGCGGCGGGCGCTCGACCTGTCGACGCCGCAGTCGGCCCTGAAGACCGCCCAGGGCTTCCTCGACCTCGCCCGCAACAGCGAGCCGGTCCGGCTGACGATCGTCAACGAGGAGGTCGGCCGCGACCGCCGGGTCGCGTTCGCGGCGACGACGCTCGCGGCCCTGAAGGCGGTCGCCGCCGACCATGGCGCGACCGTCAACGACGTCGTCCTCGCGGTCTCGACCGGGGCGCTGCGACGGCTGTTCGAGCGCCGCGGTGCCGAGATACCGCGCGAGTTTTCGGCGCTCGTGCCGATGAGTATCCGCAAGCCCGGCGAGGAGCTGTCGCTCGGCAACCGGATCACGACGCTGATCGTGCCGCTGCCGCTCGCCGAGCCGGACCCCGGCGAGCGGTTGCGGCGGATCCACGCGACGACGACGCGGCTGAAGGGCTCGGAGGCGGCGCGGGCGGCGTCGCTCGTCATCGAGGCCTCGGGCTGGGTGCCGCCGACGATGAGCCGCGTGCTCGGCTCGATCGGCGCCGCCGGCAGCAGCACGCCGGTCGGGCGGATGGTCCCGCAGCGGCTGCCCTGGAACCTGGTCATCTCGAACGTGCCGGGCCCGCCGATGCCGGTCTACCTGCTCGGCAGGCCGCTGCAATCGATCCATCCCTTCGTGCCGCTCTCGCCGCAGCGCCGGGCGCTCGCGATCGGGGTGATCAGCTACGACGGCGGCCTCTACTTCGGCTTCGTCGGCGACCGCGACCGGATGAGCGACCTCGACGAGTTCGCCGGCGACGTCGACGCCGAGCTCATCGCGGTCACAGCCTCCTGACGCTTCCGCGCGCGAATTGGCTCGAGCGGGGCGCCACAGATGGCTTGCCACCCGGCACGCTCCAACCATGCCCCGCGAGGTTGCAGAAATCGGCCATATCGAGGTGTTTCCGCAACCTCACCGATGGGTTGTGCTGGCCGAGCTCGCGCGGCGGCAGCACGGAGTCGTGTCGCTTGCCCAGCTGGTGGACCTTGGGTTCACGATCGGCGCGATCAACTCGCTCGCTCAGCGCTCGCGGCTTCACCGCGTGCACCGCGGCGTCTACGCGCTCGGGCCGGCGGCGCTGACGGCGAACGGAAACAGGATGGCCGCCGTTCTCGCCTGCGGCCCGGGATCCGTGCTGGCCGGGCGCTCGGCCGGCGCGCAGATCGGATTGATCGTCAACAGCAGCCCTCGGATCGACGTGATCACAGCTCGCCAGGTGCGCCGGTCGGGCATCCGCTCACGACGCATCGGCGGGCTGCTCGACCGGGACCGGGCCGAGTTCGACGGAATTCCCTGCACATCGGTCGCCCGCACCCTCCTCGACATCTCCGCCCGGGGACTGCACGGCGAGATCCGCAAGGCGCTCGAGCGAGCCGAGGAGTTGCGGCTGTTCGACCTCGCGGCGCTCGACGACGTGCTGGCCAGAAACGCCGGACGGCGAGGTGCCCGGCGGCTGCGGACCGCGGTCGAGGCGCTGCGCGACGAGAGTCCTTTCCGGAGCGAGTTCGAGCGGCGGCTGATGCCGATCTTCCGCGCCGCCGGGCTCCGCGACCCGTTGATCAACCACCTCATTCACCTGCCCGGCGGGTCGATCGAGGTCGATTTCCATTGGCCGGCTCTTCGGCTCGTCGTCGAGGTCGACGGTTACCGATTCCACGGGAACCGGCACGGCTTCCGGAACGACCGGCGGCGTGACAGGCGACTGGCGGCGGCCGGGATCCTCTGCCTGCGCTATGTATGGGAGGACCTCCTCGACGACCAGGCCGGGCTCATCGCCGAGCTTCGTCGCACCGCGAGAGTGCAGAAATCGGCCATATCGGCCGATTTCTGCAAGCTCGCTGACGGCGGGACCGAACCGCGGCCCGACTTCGCCGCGGCGGCTAGGCGACCGCCGCGCCGAGCAGATCGGCCTGGTCGGGGTCGCTCGAGCACGGGAACATGATCAGCTCGCCGCATCCGGCCCCCTCGAAGGCGGCGATGTACCGCTTGACGGTGTCGGGGTCGGTGGCGGCGCTGGCGGCGATCATCTCGGCCGTTTCCGCGCCGAGGAACGCGTAGTAGTCGGTCAGGTAGCGCCGGGCCGACGCCTCGGCGTCATCGCCGAGCGCGAAGTAGGCGAGCGCACCGAGCCGCGGCTCTCCCTCGTTGCCGGCGTCGGCCCAGGCCCGGCGGGCGCTCGTCGCCATCTCGGCGTACTGATCGGGCGGCGCGCCGCCGGCGATCCAGCCCTGCCCGTAGCGCGCCGCTCGCCGGAAGGCGGCATCGGCGTGACCGCCGATGAGGATCTGCGGCGCGCCGGCGGCGCGCGGACCGATCCGCTCGTCGGCGAAGGTCTCCTCGACGTGATCGAGCATCGTCTCGAGCTTCTCGGCCTTGTCGGTGTAGCCGATGCCCGAGACCTCGTAGTCGTCCTCGCGGGCGCCGAGACCGATCCCGAGCGTCAGCCGGCCGCCGGAGAGCTGGTTGACGCTGAGCGCCTGCTTGGCGGTCTGGACGGCGTTGAGGCGCAGCGGGCCGAGCATCACCGACGTCATCAGCCCGATCCGCTCGGTGACCACGGCGGCCGCCGCGAGCGCGATCAGCGGCTCGTAGTTGCCGTAGGCAATGCGATCGATCGTCCCGAGGCTGCTGAAGCCCTGCGCCTCGGCGCGGCGGGCGAACTCGACGATCTCCTCCCCGCCGGCGTCGGGGACGGCGTTCGGCAATCCGATTCCGACCTTCATCTCGATGAACCTCCTGGCTCGCTGGGGCTATGCGCCGGGAAGATTAGTTGCGTCGGCAACCGAGCTCGCGGCGTGCTCCGCGACCAGGTCGGCGAACTCGGCGCCGATCCGGTGGCAGTCGCCGGGCCAGCGCGCTGAGATGTAATTGCCGGCGCGGACCGTGAAGCCGCGATCGAGGCGCGCCGGCGAGTCGCGACGGGCAATCCGCGGACCGGCGTCGAAGTCGCCGGGGTCGGCGAGCGCCGCGGTCACCTCGGCCTGCACGGTCTCCGGGTAGGTCCGGTAGTAGTCGCCCAGCCAGAGGCGGGTCAGGTTCCAGGCCGTCAGCTCCATCGACTCGGTCAGCGCCGTCGTCCGTTTCCCGTACAGCGGCGAGCGGCCGGTTCTCGGGTCGGTGGCGCGGGCCGGCAGGAGAACGCCATGGCAGACGGCGCCGACGGGCAGGTCCCGCGCCATCGCGTCGGCGACGACCCGCTGGGCGGGCTCGGACTCGATCAGCGTCCGAACGCCCTTCGCATGGCCGCCGGGCACGAACAGGCCGTCGGCCGGGCCAAGCTCGACCTCGTCGTGGCGAAGCGGCGCCAGGAACTGCGGGTCGGCGGCCATCCGCCGATAGTCGTCCAGCGAATCGCGCTTCGTCATCAGCAGCGGTGACAGCAGCGAGAAGCCGTCGTCGGTGAGTCGACGGTCGGCGAACGCCGGCTCCCCCGCCGGGGTCGCAAACCGCACATCGATCCCCGCTCCGCGCAGCGCCCGCCAGGGGAGCGCCGCCTCGGTCGGGTCGTAATCGCTTGCCGGGAGCAGGAAGTGAACGACCGGGTCCATAACGGAGAGGGAGGGATTCGAACCCTCGAGAGAGCTTGCGCCCCCTACTCGCTTAGCAGGCGAGTGCCTTCAGCCGCTCGGCCACCTCTCCGGGTCTTGAGGTTCGCCGCAGGCGTCAAGCCGGCCCGCGAACGGCGCCGATTCTAGAGACAGCAAGCGCAGGACGCCCCCCGCGCGCCGCGGTCCCGCCGGCGACCGGCGAGGCATCGGCTAGGCTCGCGCCGAGATGAGCGCAGCGAGCGACGACGCCCTCCACGATCGCTACGAGGCGATCTTCGAGGGCATCGAGGCGCCGTTCGCTTTCGTCGATCTCGGCGCCCTCGCGGCAAATGCCGGCTCGATGCTCGCCCGCGCCGGCGACAAGCCGATCCGGGTCGCCAGCAAGTCGGTCCGCTGCCGCGCGGTGCTCGATCGGATCGCTGCCAGCGACGAGCGATTCCGGGGCCTGCTCTGCTTCACACTCCCAGAGGCGCTGATGCTGGCCGAGTCCGGCCGCCGCGATCTCGTCGTCGCCTATCCAACCGTCGACCGGCACGCGCTGTCCCGCCTCGCCGAGCTCGCTCACGCCGATCCGGCGGCGGCGCCGGTGCTGATGGTCGACGAGCCTTCCCAGCTCGACCTGATCGAGGGCTCGATCGGTGCCGGGCCGACGCCGATCCCGGTCGCGATCGACGTCGACGTCGGCTACCGGGCGCTGCACGGCGCCGTCCAGGCCGGGACGAAGCGGTCGCCGATCCGGACCGCGGTCGCCGCCCGCAGGTTCGCCGAGGAGATCGCCTCACGCCCCGGCCTCGAGCTCGCCGGCGTGATGGCCTACGAGGGCCAGATCGCCGGCGTCGGCGACGCGGTGCCGGGCCGCCGGCTCCGCAACCTCGCGATCCGCCGCATGCAGCGGGCCTCGATCGCCGAGATCGCCGAGCGCCGGGCGGAGATCGTCGCCGCCGTCGCCGCAGTCGGGCCGCTGCGGTTCGTCAACGGTGGCGGCACCGGCAGCCTCGAGCTGACCGCCCGCGAGGACGCCGTCACCGAGATCGCCGCCGGGTCCGGCTTCTACGCTCCCGCCCTGTTCGACGACTACAGCCGCTTCTCGCTGCAGCCGGCGGCGGGATTCGCGCTGCCGGTCGTCCGCCGCCCCGCGCCGGGCTGTGTCACCGCGCTCGGCGGCGGCTACGTCGCCTCCGGCGCCGCCGGCGCCGACCGCCTGCCGGAGCCATGGCTGCCGCGCGGCCTCCACCTCGACAAGCTCGAGGGCGCCGGCGAGGTGCAGACGCCGCTGCTCGGCGAGGTCGCGGTGCGGCTCCGGGTCGGCGATCGCGTCTACATGCGCCACGCCAAGGCGGGCGAGCTCTGCGAGCACTTCGACCGGCTCCATCTCGTCGAGGGCGACGCGATCGTCGCCGAGGCGCCGACCTACCGCGGCGAGGGCCACGCGTTCCTCTAGGCCGGGGGCCCCTATCCGCGGCGGCGGCCGCGGCGCTTCGCCTTGACCGCCACCGGCCCCAGCGTCTGCTCGAGGTAGGGGTTGTCGAACGCCGCTGCGGGGTCGAGCCGGGCGCGGACGTCGGCGAAGTCGGCGAAGCGCGGGTAGAGGTCGGCCAGCTCTGCGTGGGCGAGCTTGTGGCGCTTGCCCCAGTGCGGACGGCCGCCGTAGCCGGCCATCACGGCGGCGACGGCGTCGAAGTAGGGCTGCCAGTCGCCGCGGTGGTCGTGGTGGACGGCGATGTAGGCGCTGTCACGGCCGTGGGAGGGGCTCAGCATCGCGTCGTCGCCGGCGACGAAGCGGACCTCGATCGGGAAACAGACCGCGAGCTCCGGTCGGGCGGCGGTCGCGAGGACCTGCTCGATCGCCGCGCGGGCGTGCTCGCGGGGGATCGCGTACTCCATCTCGGTGAACCTGACCCGCCGCTCGGAGGCGTAGACGCGGAAGCTGCTGTCGAGCTTGCGGCTCCGGCCCGTCCCCGCCGCCGCCAGCCTCGAGAGCGCCGGGATCGCCGCAGGGACGTGACGAGCGACCCGGACGAACGCGCCGGCCAGCCAGTTCTCGACGACCACCTCCCGGGCGTAGACCGCCGCCGGGCTCGGCGTCCGCGCCGGCGCCTGGGTCCGCGTCGACTCCCGGCAGAGCGCCGTCTCGGTGTGCGGGAAGACGTAGAACTCGAAGTGGTCGTACTCGCCGGCGAGGTCGTCGAGGCCGGCCAGGACCTCGCCGAGCGGCCGCGCCCGATCGGTCCGGTCGATCCGGAAGTTGGTCACGGTCCGGAGCGTCGCCGAGTAGATCGCGCCGAGGGCGCCGAGGCCGACCCGCGCCGCCCGCCAGCCGTCGGGGTCGGAGCTCTCACTGATCTCGTGCAGGGTCCCGTCGGCGGTGACGAGCTCGAGCGCCTCGACCTGCGAGGAGAGGTTGCGGAAGCGGGTGCCGGTCCCGTGCGTGCCGGTCGAGATCGAGCCGGCGAGCGTCTGCCGGTCGATGTCGCCGAGGTTCTCCAGCGCCAGGCCGCGCTGGTCGAGCCGGCGGCTGAGGTCGCCGAGGACGATCCCCGCCTCGACCTTGACCAGGCCGGTGACGGGGTCGTGATCGAGCACCCGGTCGAGCAGCCCGACGTCGAGCATCGCCCCGTCGGTCAGCGCGACGCCGCTGAACGAGTGCCCGGAGCCGGCGACCTTGACGCGACGGCCGCGCTCGCGCTCCTCGATCACCGCCGCGATCAGGCCCTCGCGCGTCCGCGGCCGGCGGATCGCCAGCGGCCGGCAGCGCTGCTCACCCGACCAGTTCCGCCATCGTCTCTGGATCGCTTCGGCCACGGCGGCCAACCCTAGCGGCGGCGGCGCTTCGTTCAGCCCCCCGGTGGGCGACAATCACGATCGGCACCGCGCCGATCCCGGAGGGGTGGCAGAGCGGTTGAATGCGCCGGTCTTGAAAACCGGTAACGGGCAACCCCCGTTCGTGGGTTCGAATCCCACCCCCTCCGCTCGCGCCGATCGCGAATTCGCCTTGCGGCTCCGCAGCTTTCATGTCATGGTATGTGACACGAAATGAACGGACCGCACGAGGATCAGAAGAGCGGCGCCGGCAAGCGGCGCTACCGGATGGGCGAGCGGGCCGACTCGACGGCGGCGACACGCGAGCGGATCATCGACGCGGCACTCGAGATCGGCGATCCGCGAGTGCCGTTGAATGCGGTCGCCGAGCGGGCGGCGGTCAGCCCGCGGACGATCCTTCGGCACTTCGGCGACCGCAACGGCCTGTTCGTGGCGGCGATGGAGACCGGCGGCGAGCGGGTGACGGCCGAGCGCTTCGGCGTGCCCCCCGGCGACGTCGACGCGGCGGTCGACAACCTCGTCGCCCACTACGAGCTACGCGGCGACGAGGTGATCAAGCGACTCGCCGAGGAGGGGAACGACGAGCGGATCGACCGGGTCCTGGCCGACGGTCGCGCGATCCATCGCCGCTGGGTCGAGGAGAAGCTGGGTCCGCTGCTCCCCGATCTCGATCGGCGAACGCGGCGCCGCCGGCTCGCCCAGCTGGTCGCGATCTGCGACGTCTACACGTGGAAGCTGCTGCGCCGCGACAACGGTCTCGGCGCCGAGGAGACGAGGACGGCGATCGCGGAGCTGATCCGCGGTCTGATCGACGAGGGAGGAAACCGATGAGCACTATCCACGCATTCACGACGCCGGCCCGCGGCCACATCTACCCGCTGACGCCGATCCTCGCCGAGCTGCGCCGGCGCGGACACCGAGTCAAGGTCTGGACGCTGGCCGCCGAGCTCGAGCCGCTGCGCGAGCTCGGCATCGAGGCGGAGCCGATCGACCCGGCGATCGAGGCGCTGCCGGTCAACGACTGGGAGGCGACCAGCGAGTCGAAGGCGATACTGAACACGTTCGGCCGCTTCCTGGCCCGGGCGCCGTACGAGATCGCCGACGTCGAGCGGGCGATCTCCGGCGATCGCCCCGACCTGCTGATCGCCGACATCAACTCCTGGGGGGTCCCGGCGGCCGCCGAGGCGTCGGGGATCCCGTGGGCGAGCTTCTCGCCGTTCTTCAGCTGGTACCCGTCGGCCGGCGTGCCGGTCTTCGGGCCGGGCATGAAGCCGCTCGGAGGGCCGCTCGGCAGGGTCCGCGACGGGGCGCTCCGGAAGCTCGTGACCTTCGACCTCGACCGCCGCTTCCTGGCCCGGCTGAACCGGGTCCGTGGCGAGGCCGGCGCCGGACCGCTCGAATCGCTGGTCGATCTCTGGACCCGTCCGCCGCTGCTCCTCTACATGACGGTCCCCGAGCTCGAATACCCGCGGCCGCAATGGCCCGACGGTTTCGAGTTCGTCGGCCCCTGCCAGTTCGAGCCGCCGACGCAGGCGCCGGCATGGCTCGACGAGTCCGGCGAGCCGCTCGTGCTGGTGACGGCCTCGACCGAGTACCAGGCCGACGAGGCGCTGATCTCGACGGCGCTGGAGGCGCTCGCCACCGAGGACGTCCGTGTCGTCGCGACGACGGCGGGCAACGACCCGGCGGCGTTCACGGCGCCCGCCAACGCGCGAGTCGAGCGCTTCCTCCCCCACGGTCCGCTGCTGGAGCGCGCCGAGGTCGTCGTCTGCCACGGCGGCATGGGGATCACTCAGAAGGCCCTCGCCGCCGGCGTCCCCGTCTGCACGGTCGGCTGGGGCCGCGATCAGCTCGAGAGCGGGCGCCGGGTCGAGCGCGCCGGCGCGGGCGTGCTGCTGCCCCGCAAGAAGCTGACGGTCGAGCGGCTGCGCGAGGCCGTCGCCGCCGCGCGCGGCCGGCGCGCCGGCGCCGAGCGGATCGGCGCGGCGATCGCCTCGGCGCCGGGTCCGGCCGGCGCCGCCGACCTGCTCGAGGCGAGGATTCCCGTGGCCGCCTGAACCCGGCGGCGGTCGTTCAGTCGACCTCCGCCTCGATGACGACCTCGCAGCGGTCGACCGAGGCGCGGGTGCCGGGGGTGTCGCCGGCGTCCATCGCCTCGAAGACGCGGTCGGCGTCCCGCATGTCGTCGGCGGTGGCGAAGAACGCCACGAACAATCCCGTCGACTGGTCGGCGTCGTAGAACATCTTCATCCCGGTCGCGCGGACGCCGGGGGGCGGGCCCCCGCCCTCGACCTCGGCCTTGACGCGATCGACCGTCTCCGCGCTTACACCCGTGAACCTGACCACTCGTGCGTACATCCTGGACCTCCGTTCGATGGCCCTGCCTGTTCTTCGACCCTACTCCGCGACCGCGGCACGATCCAGTCGATCGTGCCGAGTTCATGCTCCGGCAGCGGGCCTGCCGACCAGGCCGTCGATGGCCGGATCACGGAACCGACCCGAACTGCACGAAGGCACTGCGCCACATCCTCAATGCCGGCAAGCACCTCCCCCTCGCCGCCGAGAGCAGCACCGGGGCGGCGAGAGGTGACGCGGGGGCGGCGGTGAGGGGCGGCGCCCGCGCCGGGACGCCGCTCGGCGACGGATCGGTCCGCGCAGGTATCGTCGCTGCACGATGAGCACCTGCGTGGTCACCGGCGGGGCCGGGTTTCTCGGCTCTCACCTCTGCGAGCACCTGCTCGGTCAGGGCCATCGGGTGATCTGTCTCGACAACCTCGACACCGGGTCGCTGCTCAACATCAGCCACATCCGCGACGAGGCGTTCGACTTCCGCAACGTCGACATCACCGAGCGGGTCGACATCGACGAGCCGGTCGACTTCGTCTACCACCTCGCCTCGCCGGCGTCACCGATCGACTACGCGCGGCTGCCGCTGCACACGCTCAAGGTCGGCTCCTATGGGACCCACCACATGCTCGGCGTCGCCAAGGTGAAGCGGGCTCGGTTCCTGCTCGCCTCGACGTCGGAGGTCTACGGCGACCCGCAGATCCACCCGCAGCCGGAGAGCTACTGGGGTCACGTCAACCCGATCGGCCCCCGCGGCGTCTACGACGAGGCGAAGCGCTACGCCGAGGCTCTGACGATGGCCTACCACCGCCAGCAGGGCGTCGACACGGCGATCGTGCGGATCTTCAACACCTTCGGGCCGCGGATGCGAGCCCACGACGGCCGGGCGATCCCGACGTTCCTGCGCCAGGCGCTCCAGGACAAGCCGCTGACCGTCTTCGGGGACGGGTCGCAGACGCGCAGCTTCTGCTTCGTCGACGACCTGGTCGCGGGGCTGGTCGCCCTGATGGAGTCCGAGGCCCACCTGCCGATCAACATCGGCAATCCCGACGAATACACGCTGCTGCAGCTCGCCGAGACCGTCATCGAGGCGACCGGATCGGGCTCGGAGATCGTCTTCGAGGCGCTGCCGGTCGACGACCCGCAGGTCCGCCAACCCGACATCACCCTGGCCCGCGAGATCCTCGGCTGGTCGCCGCAGATCAGCCTCGCCGAGGGACTGCGGCGGACGATCGAGATGTCGGGCTCCGAACGGCTCATCGGCTCGACCGACTGACGACCCGTTGGCACCGCTGCGGATCGCTCATCTGACTGCGACGTTCCCGCCCTATCCGGGCGGCGCCGGCAACACCTGCTTCCGCTTCGCCCGCGGCCAGGCCGAGCGGGGCCACCACGTCGAGGTCTTCACGGCGGCGGCCGCGGGTGAGGCGCCCGACCCGGGCGGCGCGACCGTCCACCGGATCGACCCGGTGATGGCGATCGGCAACGCGCCGCTGATCCCGAAGCTGGCCCGGCTCGAGTCCTTCGACGTCGTCCACCTCCACTACCCGTTCATCTTCGGCTCCGAGCTGACCCTGCTCGGGCGGCTGCGCAAACGCAGCCGCAGCGCCGCGCTGATCGTCCATTACAAGAACCGCCTGCTCGGCAAGGGTCCGCGCGGGCTGATGTTCGAGACCTACGAGCACACGGTCGCGCCGGCGCTGATCCGCGCCGCCGACCGGATCCTCGTCCTCAGCGCCGACCACGCCCGCTCGGTCTCCTACCTCGAGAAGGCGCTCGAGAACACCCCCGAGCGGGTCATCGAGATGCCGAACGGCGTCGACACCGGCGTCTTCTCGCCGGGGAGCGACGACAGCGGCCTGCGTGAGCGGCTCGGGATCCCCGCCGACGCCGTCGTCGCCGCCTTCGTCGCGACCCTCGACCGCGCCCATCACTTCAAGCGCCTCGACGTCGCGATTGAGGCCCTGGCTCGGACCCGCAACCGCGACATCCACCTGCTCGTCGCCGGCGGCGGCGAGCTGCTCGACGGCTTCCGCGCCGTGGCGGCGGCGGCGGGGGTGGGCGGCCGCGTCCACTTCCTCGACCGGGTCCCCCACGGCGAGCTGCCGTCGGTGCTGCGGGCATCCGACCTGTTCGTGCTGACCACCGAGCCGCCGGAGTCGTTCGGGATCGTCCTGATCGAGGCGATGGCCTGCGGCCTGCCGGTCCTCGCCACCGACTACCCGGGGGTCCGGGCGGTCGTCGACGACGAGACCGGGATCCTGATTCCGGCCGGGGCCTCGGCCGCGGCCGCCGAGGCGCTCGATCGCCTCGATGACATGGGCGGCGACGGCCGCAGCAGGCTCGGCGCGGCGGGCCGGGCGAAGGCCGAGCGGCTGTGGGCCTGGCCGGCCCTGCTCGACCGGATGGACGAGGCCTACGCCGAGGCGATCGCGGCGCGGCGCGAGAAGCTCGGAGCGGCGGCGTGAGCGAACCGCAACCGCCGCGCTCGCTCCTCTTCGTCTCCTACTTCTACCCGCCGACCCGGGACACCGGAGCCCAGCGCCCGGCGGCGATGGCGAAGTGGCTGGCGCGGCTCGGCTGGGAGGTGACGGTGCTGACGACGCGCGCGTTCGGCAGCGGCGGCCCGCCGGAGGCCGGCGTTCGCGTGATCCGCTCGTTCGACCTGCAGACGGTGCGGGCGCGAATCGCCGGTCACGCAAAGGTCGATTCGCTGTTCGACTCCGACTCCTACTCGGGACGGCCACACCCGCTCAGCAAGGTGATCGTGCCGGAGCCGCTCGCGGTCGCCTGGGCGCCGTTCGCCCGCCGGGCGGCCGTCGCCGCCCATCGTCAGCGGCCGTTCGACTGCGTACTCACGACCTCGCCCCCGGAGTCGGCCCACACGATCGGCCAGGCGCTGCGCCGCCGCGGCGTTCCCTGGGTCGCCGACGTCCGCGACGCCTGGACCTTCGAACCGCTCCGTCCCAGGTTCCCGACCCGCCTGCAGCAGCGCCTCGACGAGCGGCTGGAGCGGCTCCGCCTCGGCGCCGCCGACCGGGTCGTCTGCGTCAGCGAGCCGGCCGCGGCCGACCTCCGTGACCGCGCGATCGCCGAAGCCGATCGTGATCGCGAACGCCTGGGATCCCGACCAGGATCCGGATGCCGGCGCCTGCGCCGCCGCCGGCGGCCTGCTGACGGCCGACCGGACCTCGCTGCTCTACACCGGCAGGTTCGGCAGCTACGGCCGCGATCCCGGCCCGCTCGCCGCCGGGCTGGAAAGGCTCGCCCGCGGCTCGCCGCAGCTCGCCGCGAAGCTCGAGCTGGCGATTGCCGGCCCGCTGCAGCCGGACGAGCGAGCGCTGTTCGAGCGCCGGGAGCTGCAACCGATCAGGATCAGCATGCTCGGCTCGCTGCCGCACGAGGTCGCGCTGGCCTTGCAGCGGCGCGCCGACGCGCTGCTGCTCCTCGCCCAGCCGGCCCGCTCGCAACTCGTCAACTTCAAGCTGTTCGAGTACCTGGCGGCCGGGGTGCCGATCCTCGCCCTCGCGGCAGGGACCGAGGCGGGGCGGATCGCCGCCGACGCAGGCATCGACCCGATCGCCCGAGCCGACGACCCGGAGGCGATCGCGGCCGCAGTCGCCGAGCTCCTGCACGGGCGCGTCAGCGGCCCCGATCCTCGAGCCGCCGGCCGCTACGGCTATCCGGCCGCCGCGGAGGCGATGGCCGCCGTGCTCGCGGCCGCGGCGGGGCGCTGAGCATCGACCAGAAGTCGATGCTCGACCCAGTCCGGGCCGACCCCAGGTAGCGGCGACGGCGAAACGCGGCCGAGGCCACCGCCGAAGCCAACCCGAGCTGCGCCGGTCCGATGCTTTGTATCCTGCTGAGGTGTTCGTCCTTCCCAGCCACCCGGATCCCGACCGGCCCAAGCCGATAACCGGCATCGACCTTCCCGAGCTGGACCGGCACTCGTGAGACCTTCGCTGCGAAGGCAGAACCGCACCGCTCGGGGGCTCGAGGAGGCGGCCGCCAAGGAAGCCGCCGGCGACTTCCTCGGTGCGATCGACACCCTCGTCGAGGAGAACCGCAGGAAGCGCAACGCCGAGATCGAGGCTCGCCTCGTGAACGTCCGCAACCGCGCCTTCGAGCAGCTCGGAGATCCTCAATCGCACTACCCCGAACCCGAACAGATGCAGCCGGGATCCGCCGCCGAGGACGACGGTCTGCCGTCGCTGGCGGCAGGCGAGGTGACGCCGGCGCGAATTCGCGGCGCCCTGCTGTCCCATGGCGCCCTGATCGTCCGCGGCCTCGTCGACCGGCGGCGGGCCGGCGAGCTCCGGAACGGCATCGATCGATCCTTCGCCGCCCGGGACGATGAGTCGGAGGCCGCCGAGTCCGGGTTCAACCCATGGTACGAACCGTTTCGGCCCGAGGCACGCTACGAGGCGGCGGTCAAGGTCGGCCGGCGGTTCGTGGGCAAGGGCTCGGGCATCTGGACGGCGGACTCACCGCGCGTTCAGTTCGAGCTGCTCGACTCGTTCGACTCGATCGGCCTCCGCGAGTCGATCCACGACTACCTCGGCGAGCGCCCGGCGCTGTCGGTCAACAAGGGCACCCTGCGCCGCGCACAGCCCACGGTCGGCACCGAGTGGTGGCACCAGGACGGCGCCTTCCTCGGCCGCGACATCCGCTCCCTCAACGTCTGGCTGGCGCTTTCCGACTGCGGCGTCGACGCCCCCGGGCTCGAGGTCGTCCCGAGACGTCTCGAGGAGATCGTCGAATGCGGCACCGAGGGAGCTGACTTCGACTGGTCGGTCGGCGACCCGGTCGTCGAGCGGGTATCGGGGGGAACGCTCGCCTGGCCCACCTTCGCGGCCGGGGATGCGCTGTTCTTCGACCACCTCTTCCTGCATCGGACCGGTTCGAAGCCGACGATGACGAAGACCCGCTACGCAATCGAGACATGGTTCTTCGCTCCGTCGGCTTACCCCGACCCCCAGGAGCAGGTACCGATCGCCTACTGAGCTTGCCCGGAGGCAGGCGTCTCGCCCGTCTCGTAGCCGAGCTCGCGCAGCTTCTCGTCGAGGATCCCACCGAGAAGCGTCCGCTCGGAGCGATCGAAATGCTCCCGCCACAATCCCGGCGTCGCCGCTCGGACGAACGTCTTGGCGCTCCTCCCCTCGACCGTTTCGATCGCAAAGGTGGCCACGGCCGCGGCCACCTGGTCGGGGGTGGCCTCCAGCCCGCACCATCGATAGATCCGGGCCAGCCATTCCTCCGGTTCGGCCAGGATCGCTTCGTAGCCGGCACCGAACCGCAACCCCTCGTCATGACCGGCGAAGGCACGCTGCACGATCTCGGTCCGCGCAAGCCAGTTTCGCGCCGAGTGTTCGATCAGCTCGGAGCGCGACGCGCTGACCTCGAAGTTGCGACCGCGCCAGGCGTTCGGCTGCAGCGAGGCGACCTCCGAGTCGACGACGTCCCGGCCATCGCGAAGCAGGAAGAGGATCCTCGATCGCGGCAGCGTCGACATGATCACGTCGGCGCCCTGGGATCCATTCGGATCCTTGACGACGACGATCCGCGAATCGCCGGCATAGGCGGAGAAGCGGCCGAGGATCAGCTTGCGCAGAAGCGGCCGCCAGGTCGCGGCGTGATCTTCGCTGAAGAACATCTGCCGAGAACCGCTCAACGCGTCTCGGTAACGCAGCGGGCGGCGAGAGAGGATCTCGGGCATGTACGGCGCGACGTTGATGCCGATCAAGGGCTCGTTGATCCAGCCGGCCTGCGGGTGGGCGCCGATCAGGTTCATCAACCACGTCGATCCGGAGCGGGGAGATCCGAAGATCCAGACCAGCCGCGACTCGAGGTCGTCCTCGTCGCTTTCGGAGAGGCTCATTGGCGCGAGACCCTAGCGACGCGGACGATCATGCGCCCGCGGAAGAGCCCCTATCCTGCCCATCCATGAGCGACAGCCCCGAGCCCTCCGAGCACCGTTTCATCGCCCCGAGCGTCGGCCCCGACGACGAGCGCCGTTTCACCGACTCGGGCATCGAGATCGAGAAGCTCTACGAGGCCGGCGACGTCGCGCCGGGGCTCGAGGAGCGGCTCGGTGAGCCCGGCTCGTTCCCGTTCACCCGCGGCATCCACGACGGGATGTACCGGGACCGGCTCTGGACGATGCGCCAGTACGCCGGCTTCTCGAGCCCCGAGGACACGAACGAGCGCTACCGCTACCTGATCGAGCACGGCTCGACCGGGCTGTCGATGGCGTTCGACCTGCCGACCCAGCTCGGCCGCGACTCCGACGACCCGCTCTGCGACGGCGAGGTCGGCCGGACCGGCGTCCCGATCGACACGATCGAGGACATGCGGATCTGCTTCGACCAGATCCCGCTCGACCAGGTCTCGACCTCGATGACGATCAACGCGCCGGCGGCGGTCCTGCTGCTGCTCTACGAGCTCGTCGGCGAGGAACAGGGGGTCGAGCCCGCCAAGCTCCGCGGCACCGTCCAAAACGACGTCCTCAAGGAGTACATGGCGCGCGGCAACTACATCTACCCGCCCGAGCCGACGATGCGGCTGACGACCGACATCTTCGAGTACTGCCAGCGGAACGTGCCGAAGTGGAACACGATCTCGATCAGCGGGTACCACATCCGCGAGAAGGGATGCTCGGCGGTCCAGGAGGTCGCCTTCACGCTCAGCAACGCGATCGCCTACGTCGAGGCGGCGCTCGACCGCGGCCTCGAGATCGACAGCTTCGCCCCGCGGCTCGCGTTCTTCTTCAACTGCCACAACAACGTCTTCCAGGAGATCGCCAAGTTCCGGGCGGTGCGGCGGATGTGGGCGGAGATCGTCCGCGACCGGTTCGGCTCCGACAGCCCGCGCTCGCAGATGATCCGCTTCCACACCCAGACCGGCGGCGTCACCCTGCAGGCCCAGCAGCCCGAGGTGAACATCATCCGCGTCGCCCTGCAGGGGTTCGCAGCGGTCAGCGGCGGCACCCAGTCGCTGCACACGAACGGCTTCGACGAGGCGCTGGCGCTGCCGACCGAGCGCTCGGCGCGGATCGCCCTGCGCACCCAGCAGGTGATCGCCTACGAGTCCGGCGCCACCGAGACCGTCGACCCGTTCGCCGGCTCCTACTTCGTCGAGTCGCTGACCGACGAGATCGAGCTGCGCGCGAAGGAGTTGATGGCGCAGGTCGCGGACATGGGCGGCTCGGTCGAATCGCTCGACTTCATGCAGCGCGAGATCGAGGAGTCGGCGGCCGGCTACCACGAGCGCTACAAGAGCGGCCAGGACGTGATCGTCGGCGTCAACAAGTTCGTCACCGATCGCGTCGACGACGTCGACATCCTCAGGGTCGACCCCGAGGCCGAGCGCCGCCAGGTCGTCCGGCTCACGGAGCACAAGGATTCCCGCGAGCAGGGCGCCGTCGATGCTCGCCTCGCCGATCTGGCCACGGCGGCGCAGGGCGAGGTCAACCTGCTGCCGCCGATGAAGGAGGCGCTGCGGGCGGGTGCGTCGATCGGTGAGGTCTGCGGAGCCCTGCGCGAAGTCTTCGGCGAGTACCGCGGCGGGGCGTTCTTCTAGACGGAGCCGGTCCGCTCGTAGACGAGGACCTTGAGCGACAGGATGCCGGGGAAGGTCCGCTCCCCCGTCAGCCTGTATCCACGCGGGAGTTGGTCGAGGACTTCCTCCGGGGGCTCGGCGTCGATCCCGAGCACGAACGCGATCGGTGCGCCGTCGACCAGCGCGGCGGCCTGGGCTCCGACCGTCGCCGGAACCGGGCGCCTGTCGGTGAATCCGAACGGGTGGTCCCGTTCCTGGGGGACGTTGAGGCGGAGGTCGGCGATCTGCGGGCTCAGCGAAACATCCATGTTCGTCAGCGGGCCGGGGGTGATCGCGGACCCGTCGACCACGACGCCGATCCCCTGATCCTCGATGTAGCGGGCGGCGGCGTCATATTGCGGTCGTTCGTAGGCGCTGCCGAGCATCGTCACGGTCCCGATCGCGAATGCGACCACCACCAGCGCCGAGGCGACGAGCCGCAGACGGCGGTTGCCGATCGTCAGCATGGCGGCTACGGCCAGGCCCAGATACGGCCAGGACGCCGCGAGGTTGCGGGTCCCGAAGACGTTCGAACCGACGGCGCTGGCGATCGCCTCGCCGATCGGCGTCGCGAGGGCCAGCGCGATGATCAGGGCGAGGCGGTGGTCCGCGGTCCGGTACCACTCGCGGACCGGAACCGCCGCGGTCGCCGCGGCGACCGCGGCGACTGCGAAGCCGGCCGCGAGCAGGACCAGGGCAGGTATGCCCGGCAGGTCGCCGAGACCACCGGTGCTGGAGTAGGGGAAGCCGAGCGCCCAATGCTCGATGCTGACCCGCACCGACTCGAGGTCGAAGGGCGACAGCACCGAGAGGATCTCCGTCGTCGGCGAGTCGAGATCCCCCTTCAGGCCGGTGATCCACGGCAGGAAGCCGACCGCCGCCGCGGCGGCGGCGAGGACGGCGGAGCGGCGCGACCGCGGGTGGGCCCAGAGAACCCAGGCGAACTGCACGGCGATCACGAATATCGACGTGTAGTGGGTGTAGGCGGCGGCGCAGGTGAACAGCGCATAGGCGCCCCACCAGCCCCACCGGCCCCGGCCGCCACGGTCGACGGCCAGCAGCAGCAAGAGCGTCGAGCCGGCGACGAGGAACATCATCAACCCGTAGCCGCGGGCTTCGGCCGAGTAATAGATCATGAACGGGCTGAGCGCGGTCATCGCCGCAGCCAGCAGGCCGGCGCCGCGGCCGACGGTCCGAGTCCCGATCCAGTAGACGATCGGAATCGTGCCGATGCCTCCGACCAGCGCCGGCAGCCGGAACATCTCCGGGCTGAGATCGATCCGGGTCGCCAGCCAGGAGAGGACGAAGCTGAACGGCGGGGTTATCTCCGCCGTCGAGTGGACCGTGTCGATGACGCCGCCGAGCCCGTTGGTCGAAATGATCCAGTAGGTCGAGAGCTCGTCGGCGAAGAGGTCCTGGCCCGCGTAGACGATCCGGATCACCGCACCGAACGCAACCAGGAGGACGAGCAGCGGAGCAGCGAGACGTTCGATCTCGACCCGCTTGGCCGTCTCAGCTGTGCCGACGCCCCGGTTCACCGAGCCAGGCCCGTGCCTCAGAAGGCGAGCGGAACGTAATCGCGGGGAAAGCCCGAGGCTCCGAAGAACCAGCTCTCGATCGCGTACCGGGAGTTGGGCATCGACGGGTCGGATCCGGTCCGATGCAGGAAGAGGTCGTCGAAGAGCATCACGTCGCCCGGTTCGAACCGCGGGTTCATCACCCCGCCGCCGCCCGCCGCCGCCTCCGCGGTGCCGGGAGCGACGAGCACCGTCTTCGCCGTCACCTCATCGTCGTCGGGGGTATCGAGGTGCTCGGCCCCCGATCCCTCGCCGCCGGTGTCGACGAGCTGGTCGATGCGACGCGGGACGAACTCGAGGCCGGGGGCGTCGACGCCGCACGCCGAGAGCGAGACCCAGACGTTGAGGGCGCGCGTATTGCCCATGAACGAGCCGTCCTGATGCCAGCCCCCGGGCGGCCCGGGATCGGCCCGGCGGAGGGTCGATTTCTCGACCGAGATCGTCGCCGGCTCGCCGAGGAAGTCGGTGATCACCCGGCGCAGGCCGATGCGCTCGAAGGTCTCGATCACGTCGAAGAGGATCGAGGGGGAATCGGCGGCGAGCAGGCCGCCGCCCGCGGTGATCCAGGACCGCCCGCTGACCTCCGGATACGGCGGCTCGGGCACGAACTCCTCGTAGAGGCCGTCACCACCGACGCGGCTCTCCCGCGCCTTGAAGGCGGCTTCGATCCGGTCGGCGAGCCCGAGCGCGACATCGCGGTCGATCAGGTTCCTGACGAGGACGTAGCCATGCCGGCGGATACCGCCGCGCAACGTCGGTCCGTCGATCGCGTCCGCCGGGGCGACCGCGAGCCCGGACGGGTCAAGCGGCGGGAACGGGCTCTCGCGATCGTCCGGCTTCTCCCGGTGCTCGCCGACCAGCCGGGCTCCGAGCCGATGGCGGAGCTTGAGCAACTCGCGCTCCCGCTCGATCGAGCGGGAGCGGCGGTTCTCCTCGGTCGCGGCCTCGATGGCCGCCGCGAGGTCGCCGGTTCCGGCGCCGGACTGCTCGTTCGCCTCGCGGTCGGCGCCGCGCAGGCGGCGGCCGAGCGAGTTCAGCACGAGCACCTCCCCAGCGGTCGATCCGAATCGCCGTGCATCGGCCAAAGTTATCAGCAGCGATGCCGATCAGCCCGGGTTGGAGGCGATCAGGATCCGCGCCGGGACCCCGATCGCGGTGGCCCCGGCAGGGACGTCCTCGAGGACCACGGCATTGGCTCCGACGCGTGCCTTGGCACCGATCGTCACCGGCCCGAGCACGCGCGACCCGCTGCCGAGGTTGACCCCCGGCCCGATCGTCGGTCCCGTCCAGGAGCCCCGTAGCCCCACCGTCACGGCCGGGGCGATCACGGTCCCGCGGTGGATCTCGGAGATTCCGTCGATCACGACCTGACCGTGGACGACGTAGACGCCCGGGTGCACCACCACCGGGTCGCCGATGTAGATGCCGGCGGTTGCGATCGCGAGCCGCTGGAAGATCCGCGGCAGCACCGGGACGCCGATCCGCTGCAGGCTCGCCTTGGCGCGATAGAAGACCTGACCGAGGAACCCGTCGCTCTCCCAGGCGAGCCGGGCGATCTGCGCGCAGGCGTCGGGGCGCGAGCGGAAGGTGTGCCGCTCGCCCCGGAAGGCGGCGGTCACCTTCGCGTCGGCGAGCACCGCTGTGCGGAACCGTGGGTGGCGCTTACGGATGTCGGCGGCGGCGCTCAAGGATGGGACGATCTCATGCCGGTACCCACCGGCGTCCGTCCGCGCCGCCGCTTGGTCCTATGCTGGCCGCGGCATGAGCGACAAGAACGCCGAGATCAAGGCCTTCCGGAAGATGGTCAGGGCGCGGCAGCCGCGGTTCCTCACGGCCGTGATCGCCGATGCCCGGCTCACCTCGCTGCACCGCGGCCGGCCGCTCGCGGACGCGGCGCCGGCGCGGGTGCTGGTCGAGGCGCTGCGGCTCGCCTGGGAGAGCGACGGGTTCCTCGCCCAGTCGATCTATCGCGCCAAGGCGCGGCTGCAGGGTCTCGGCGTGCCGATCCTGCCCCGCATCCTGCACCGGCTTGCGATCTCGATCTCAGGCCTGTACATCGGCGACCCGGTGATCGTCCATCCGGGCGTCCACCTGGCACACGGCCAGATCGTCATCGACGGCATCGTCGAGGTTCATCCCGGGGCGACGATCTTCCCCTTCGTCACGATCGGGCTGCGGGCGCCGAGCATGGTCGGGCCGACGATCGGCCCGCGGGTGACGATCGGCTCCGGCGCGAAGGTGATCGGTGCGGTCACGGTCGGGGAGCTGGCCAAGATCGGCGCCAACGCGGTCGTTCTCGGCGACGTCCCGCCCCGGACCACCGTCGTCGGCGTCCCGGCCGCCGAGCGCCGTGACGATACGACCGAAGGACCACCCGGAGGGCGCTAACCTTCGCAGCCGTGAGGCTGTTCAGCCCCCAGCGCCGGAAGCATCGTGAGGCCGCGGCCGGCTCCGCCGCCGAGCAGATCGCAGCGTTGACGGAGGCGAACCGGCGCGACCCCGACCCCGATCGCGAGCGGCGCCTGCTGCGACTTCGCCACGACGCTTTCGCAGAGCTTCCGCAGGGGGACCCCGGTCCCGTCCCCGAGCCCGACCCGGACGCGATCGAGTCGATCGACGGACTGCCGTCGACGACGCCGGCGGACCTTTCCGCACCAGCCCTCCGCGCCGGCATGGAGCAGGGCGGCTGCCTGCTCGTCCGGGGCGCGATCGACCAGGATCGGATCGATCAGCTCGTCGACGGCATCGACCGCGCTTTCGCCGGCCGCGACGCCGGCGAGCAGAACCCGCGGGACGGATGGTTCGAGCCGATCGCGCTCGGCGGGGGCGCCTACAACCTCGCCCGCCAGCGGCAATGGGTCACATCCGCCGGCGGTGTCTGGACGGCCGACTCGCCGCGAATGACGTTCGAGCTGATCGACCTCTTCACCGACATCGGCCTCGTCGCCACCATCGCCGAGTACCTCGGCGAGCAGCCCGCCGCGTCGGTCAACAAGTGGACGCTGCGCCGTGTCTCGCCGGGCGGCGACGCCGACTGGCATCAGGACGGCGCCTTCCTCGGCGAGCAGATCAGGGCGATGAACGTCTGGCTCGCCCTGACCGACTGCGGTCGCGACGCCCCCGGCATGGACGTGATCCCGCGCCCGCTCGACCGGATCGTCGAGACCGGCACCGAGGGTGCCCGCTTCGACTGGTCCGTGTCGCCGCGCAAGGTCGAGGAGCTACTCGGCGGGGAGAAGCCGCTGCGGCCGGAGTTCCGGGCCGGGGACATCCTCCTGTTCGACGGGCTCTTCCTCCATCAGACGGCCAACGAGGATGAGATGACGAAGGACCGCTACGCGGTCGAGACCTGGTGCTTCGGACCGAGCTCCTTCCCCGAAAAACAGGTCCCCCTCGTCCTCTGAACCGGGCCGGAGAGGGCTGGACTGCTGCTAGCGTAGATTCGCCTTGCACCGTCTCGAAGGAGTGACCGAATGCGCCTGAGCCTGAAGCGCCGCCGAGAAGCGACCCCGGCCGGGCCCGAGCCCACGGGGGCGCGCCGCCCTCCGGAGCCACCCTCGAACCTGCCCGCCTACGTGCCCGTCGACAGCGACGACCCGCTCGCCGAGGTCGCGCGGCTGATGGCGGCGAACCGCGCGAATCCGGACCCGGCGACCGAGAAGCGGATCGTCCAGCTCCGCCACGAGGCCTTCGCCCAACTCGAGCGAGACGAGGAGATTCCGCCGATCGGGGGGCCCAGCGGCGCCGAGCTGCCGCGACCGGACGGCCTGCCCGAGGTGAACGCGGACGCCATCTCCGTCGACTCCCTCCGGGACGGCATTCTCGGCGGCGGCTCGCTGCTGGTCCGTGGCCTCGTCGACCCGGACCGGGCGCAGCGGATGCGCGACGGGATCGACCGGACCTTCGCGATGCGCGATGCCCTGATGCAGGGTGCCGACGTCGCCGAGACGACCCCGTGGTTCGACCCGTTCGCGCCGAGTCCCGCCTATCCGCCCGATGCCGCACAGTGGAACCGGATGAAGCTGGGCGGCCATGCCGTCTGGGCCCCGGACTCGCCGCGGATGATGTTCGAGCTGCTCGACGCCTTCGACCAGACCGGCCTCTCCGGTCTGGTCGGCGACTACCTCGGTGAGCGCCCGGCGCTTTCGATGAACAAGTCGGTGCTGCGCAGGGTCTCGCCCGAATCGGGGACCGACTGGCACCAGGACGGCGCCTTCCTCGGCAAGGGAATCCGCACCTGCAACGTCTGGATCGCGCTGTCGCGGTGCGGCGACGTCGCGCCCGGCCTCGACATCGTCGCCCGCCGCTACGACGAGATCGTCGAGACCGGCACCGAGGGCGCCGTGTTCCCATGGGCGGTCTCTCCACAGATGGTCGATGCGACCCGCGGCGGCGCCGAGATCGCCAGGCCGGTTTTCGAGCCCGGCGACGCCCTCCTCTTCGACCACTACTGCCTGCACCGCACCGCGGTCGATCCGGCGATGACCGAGGACCGCTACGCCACCGAGACCTGGTGCTTCGCGCCGTCGGTCTACCCCGACAAGACCGTGCCCCTCGTCCTCTGAGCGGTCGCTCGACAGAGAGGGAGGTGGGGGCGGCCGGCGAGCCGGCCGCCGCGCTGAGCGGCTACGACGCCGACGCCGGCCTGCCGTTCGACGCCGGCGAGCTCGAGAGCAGGATCGTCTGGATGTGGGGCTCGCCGCGCTCGGGCAGCACCTGGCTGCTGCGCCAGCTCTCCTACCCGCTGTTCCCGAATCCGGAGCAGACCACGGTCTTCAACGTGCCGGAGGGCGGCCGCCGGCGACGCGACTACGACGTCCTCCCGGTCGACGAGTCGTTCATCTCCAACCACCTGGCGCCGGCCTTCGCCGACCCTCGTGAGGTCGACGGCGCCTACGTCCCCGGGACGATCAACAACTACCTCGGCGACCGGCCCGTCTACGCGTACTCGAAGGCATACCGCGACGTCTGGGCGCCCGAGGCGAGGCGATTCGCGCTGGTCCGCCTCTACGGCTTCCTCGCCCGCGCCCGCGCCGAGGGCGTGCCGATGACCGCCGACCCGCTGATCGCGATCAAGGAGGTGAACGGATCCCATGCCGCCGACCTCGTGATGGGCCTGATGCCGCGATCCCGCCTGCTGTTCCTCGTCCGCGACGGCCGCGACGTCGTCGATTCGCTGCTGCACGCCTACCAGCCCGGCGGCTTTCTCGCCCGCCACCAGGGACGGGCGTTCGCGACCGACGAGGAGCGGGCCGAGGGGCTGCGCTGGGCGGCGCTGCTGTGGTCCTGCAACGTCGACATGACGCTGCGGGCGATCGATGCTCATCCGGCCGCGCTCTCGCACACAGTCCGTTACGAGGACCTGCTCGCCGACACCCCTGCCAAGATCGATGAGCTGTATGGCTGGCTGGGGATCGAGCGCGACGCCGACGAGCGCGAGCGGATGCTCTCCGACACCGCGTTCGCGGCGGTGCCGGCGCAACGCCGCGGCGCCCTCGAGCGCAACCGCGCCGCGCGGCCGGGCCTGTGGCGGGAGAATCTGAGCGACGATGAGCAGCGAATCTGCCTGGAGATCATGGGAACCCGACTGGCGCGGCTCGGATATGCGGTCGACTGAGCGGACGGCGACCGCGGCCGCATCGCCGACTCCGGCACCGCGCGAGCCGGCAATCGGCCCCCGCATCGATCCGGAGCTGGCCGGCGAGCTGGTCGGTGGCCCCTGGCAGTACCCCTGGGAGCTGACCCCGGCGATCGACGCACCCGTCACCGACCCGCTCGCCCGGCAGATCGCCTGGGCCCGCGAGGCGATGATCGAGCCCTACGCGCTCGACGCCTTCGCCCTCGACGCCGAGCGCACCGCGCTCGATCTGAGCTGCGGGGAGGGACGGCTCGCCCAGCGCCTGCTCGACTGGGGCGCCCGCCACGTCCTCGCGCTCTCCGCCGATCCGGAGAGCCTCCATCGGGCGATCCTGCTTCGCAGGCACTTCGCAATCGACCCGGGGCGGCTCGAGCTGCGTGCCTGCGACGAGACCCACCTCGATCGGCACGGCCGCGACTTCGACGTGGTCCTGCTGCTCGACGCCCGCACGCGGGAGACGAAGCTCGAAGCCGCCGCGAGGCTCTGCCGCGGCGTCTGCGCACTCGAGTGCAGCGACGCCGACGCGGACGAGGTCGCGGCGGCGGCGCTGGCCGCCGGCTTCGCCGTCGTCGAGCGGGCGGCGCCGCCCGTCCACGCCCCTCCCCCCTTCCTGCTCGGCGAGCGCGAGATCCTCGTCGCGAGGGCCCGGGGGGCGGCGTGAAGCGACCGCCGCGAGTCCCTGGGCCGGTCGGTGAGGCGATCGAATCGCCGCTCGGAATCCCCGGTGAGGATCGCGACCGGCTCGTCGCGGCCGAGGCCGATTCCGCATTCCGCTGGGCGGCCGCCGCGGTCGCCGGCCGCGACGTGCTCGTCGTCGGCTGCGAACGCGGTCACGGCGCCCAGATCCTGCTCGAGGCCGGCGCCCGCTCGGTCACCGGAGCCGACCCCGACCCCGAGGCGATCGCCGCGGCCACTCACCTCTACGGCGAGCGGATCGGCTTCAAGGTGGCGGAGGCGACGGCGCTTCCCTTCGCACCGCACAGCTTCGGCGCGGTCGTCTGCTTCGACGCTCCGGCCGCCAGCTTCGAACCGGAGACGGCCGTCGCCGAGCTCGAGCGGATGCTCGCCGCCGGCGGCCTGCTGCTGATCTCGGTGCCGCTCTCCCGCTCCCCGCTCGAGCCCGGCGGCGGCGATCCGGGCTCTGCGGCCGAGCTGACCGCGAAGCTGGCCGAGCGGTTCGCCAACGTGCGCGCGCACCGCCGCCGGCTCGCCGTCGCGGCGGTGGTGGCGGCCGATGACGGCGCGTCGCCCGCGCAGCTCGAGGAGGCGACCTGGCTCGCCGCCGGCCGGGACGAGGACCGGACCCTGCTGGTCGCCGCCTCGGATTCCGAGCTGCCGCCGTTGCCGGCGCTGGCCAGCATGGTCAGCTTCCGCGATCTCCGCACCCAGCAGGAGACGCTCGCGGCGTGGGAGGAGCGAGCTCGTCGCGCCGAGGCCGACGGCTCCGCCAAGCACTGGGAGCTGGTCGCGGCGCGCGAGGCGCAGCGGCGGCTGCGAATGCGGCTGCACCACATCGAGCACCGGCCGCTGCGGATGCTCGGCCGCGTCCTCCGCGGCAAGCCCGCTCGGCTCGGCGCCGGGCCGAAGATCAGGGCGTCGGAGCGCAAGCAGCAGCGCTGGGAGTGAGGCGCCCGCTCAGGCGCTCTGCTCGTCGAGCTCCTGCTTCGTCTTCACGTAGGGCGGGAACGGCAGCTTCGGCGGCTGCAGCATTCCCCGGCGCTCCCACTTGCGCCGGAAGGCGACCTGGGCGCGCAGCCAATCGCTGCGGTAGGGGGTCGGGGAGATGCTGTTGCGGTGGTGGGCGACAGCCATCTCGGCGACGAAGACCCTTCGTCCCCGCTCGCGGGCCTGAAAGCAGATGTCGGCGTCGTAGCCATGGAACCCCGGCCCAACCTCGCGGTCGTCGAAGCGCAGCTCCTTGAGCGCCCAGCGCGACATGCCGAGCAGATAGCCGTCGACCATGTCGACGTCGCCGAAGCCGCCGGCGCCGGACATCTCCGAGCCCTCCAACAGCGGCGTCTCGTAGAGCTCGGCGGCGTCGATCGGCTCGAGGATCGAAGAGCCGATCCCGTAATCGTGCACCCACCAGTCGATTCCCTGGACGCCGACCGCGCCGATCGTGCCGACGATCGCGACCGCCGGGTCGGCGAGGCCCCAGCGCAGCTTGTCCTCGAAGCGGTCGTCGCGGATCTCGGTGTCCTCGTGGATCAGGACCAGCGCCTCGATCTGCGGATCGGCGACGGCCTCGTCCATGATCTCGTTGTAGGCGGAGAAGATGCACTTCTTGCCGCGCCTGACGATCAGCTTGGTCTCGGGCCCGGCAACCCGCTCGATCCCCGCCAGCGCGTAGCGCTCGAACTTCTCCTCGGAGGCGATTGCGGCGCCGTAGGCGATCACTGGCCGCTGTGGTGGTTGACGAAGCGCTCCGAGCGCTCGCGCCGCACCTTTCCGCGCTGCTCGCGCGTCGCCTCCAGATTGGCCTTGCGCTCCTGGGCGCGGCGGGCGACCAGGCGGCGGATCAGCGGCAGGCCCTTCAGCTTCGCGTAGGCCCGGTACGGCAGGCTCGAGGTCGCCTGGCGGAGATCGTCCTGGACGTGCTCGAGCTGGCGGTTGCGCTCGGCCAACAGCTCCCGCTGAGTGTCGAGCTCGCGGAGCAGTCCGTCGATCGTGATCTCGCTGCGGCGCTGGTCGAGGTCGGAGTCGACCGAGGACTGGCGATTGCCGCGGGCGAGGTTGCCGATCGTCTTCCGCAGCGCCTCGACCTCGCGGTCGGGCTCGCCGGCGGCGGCCTCGAGGCGCTCGGCGATCGAGTCGCCGTCGACGACCGGGGCGGCGGCGTCGCCGTCGACTCCGGTCAGCTCGAAGGCGCCGGTGAAGAACGTCTCCGGCCGCTCACGGCCGATCGGAGGGCTGCCGTCCGCGGGGATCCGGCGCATGTACCCGCGTGGGTTCTGGGTGAGCAGGAAACGCTCGCGCCAGCGATCGGACTCGAACGGCGGGTCCTCCGCGAACCAAGCGTCGAGCGCCTCGCTCGGCCCGGGCACGGCGTCGGGGCGGACCGGGCGGCCTCCGAAGAAGCTGTCCTCGACGACCAGGTAGCAGTTCGGTGATACCAGCGACGAATAGAGCCGCAACTCCTCGAGCACGTGGTGGGCGCGATGGTCGGCGTCGAGATCGACCATCGTCCGCTTGCCCTCGGCCTCGGCCCGGATCCGCGAGACGACCGCGGGATCGGTTGAGCTGCCCTCGATCAGCTCGATCCGCGGGTGTTCGCGAACCTTGTCGTGGACGAACGAGAGGTCGATGTCGACCGCGATCACCTTGCCGTCGATGCCGAGCATCTCCTGGACCGAGGCGAAGAGCATCGCGCTGCCGCCGACGTAGGCGCCGGTCTCGACGATCAGCTCGGGCCTCGTCTCGGCGATGATCTGCTGGAAGACGAGGATGTCCGCCGGCGTCTTCACCAGGGGGACCTGAAGCCAGGTCGTCGTGGCGAACGTCTGATCCTTGAGGTCGTGGAAGACGGTGGTGAACTCGCGCGCGGCGCGCTCGATCCGTTCCTTGGTCAGGTCGGCTGGCTGGCTCGGCTCCGAGGCCGCTTCTGGTGGGCTCACGGCGTTGATTCTCGCACACGTTCCCGCCTCGGCCCCCAGCAAGCGCACTCCCCGACCGGCCGTGCAAGGATGCCAACTCCTTGAGGCAACCCAGGCACAAAGCTGTGGCAGACCGCCCCGCTGAGGAGATCCGATGAAGGTCACCGGTGAGCGCGTCGCGAGCCCGGAGGGCGGATTCAACCCCACCTGGCAGCGCCACGTAGCCGCCTACGCCCTCGCCGAGCAGTTCCTCCCGGACGGGATCGTTCTCGATCTCGGCTGCGGCGTCGGCCACAGCTACCACCTGCTCGGCGGCCGCGAGACGGTCGGCGTCGACATCTCACCGCAGGCGCTCGCCGGCCAGGATCGCCGCACCGTTGTCGCCGACATGCGCGAGCTGCCCTTCGCCGACGCCGAGTTCGAATCGGTTCTCTCGGTTCAGTCGCTCGAGCACGTCCCCGACCCGGAGCGGGTGCTGGCGGAGGTCGCCCGCGTCGTCAAGCCCGATGGGGTCGCCGTGTTCGTCACCCCCAACCGGCTGACGCTGGGCCGGCCCGACGAGATCATCGATCCCTACCACCACGTCGAGTTCGACGCCGACGAGCTCCGCCAGCTCTGCTCCGAGCGGTTCGGCAGCGTCGAGGTCAAGGGCCTGTTCGGATCGCCGCGCTACATGGCGATCTTCGACGAGGAGCGGGCGACGCTGGACCGGCTGCTGGCCAAGGATCCGCTGCGGATGCGCCGGATCGTGCCGGTCCGGGTCAAGCAGCTGCTCTACGACGTGATGCTGCGACGTCACCGCAAGGACGCCGACCCGCGGGCGGCGGCGATCACGGCCGACGACTTCCGGCTCGAGGACGCCGGGTTGGAGGCCGCCCTCGACGTCTGCGCGATCTGTCGGCGGCCGGCGCGTTGAGCGCCGGCCCCGAGACGGAGGCCGTCGCGACCAGCTCGCCGTCGCGATGTGCCTGGTGCGGCGCTCCCCTGGCCGAGGGCTCGACCCGGCTCGGCGGCCGGATCGAGTGCGGCCGCTGCGGGGCGGCGACGACGGACCCGTGGCCGACCGACGAGGAGCTGGCGGCCGCCTACGGTGACTGGTACCGGCCGGAGGGCCGGAGGTTCGCGTTCGCCGGTGACTTGATCCTGAGCAGCACCAGGGGTCTGACGGCGGGCCGGATCGACAGCATCGCTCCGCCGGGACCGGTTCTCGACGTCGGCGCCGGCGACGGCACGCTGCTCGACGCGCTGCACCGCCACGGGCGCGAGGCGACCGGCCTCGAGCGCAGCTCCGAACGGCCCGACATCCGCGACGCGACCCTGGCCGAGCTCGACGGCGAGTGGGCCGCGGTGATCTTCTGGCACTCGCTCGAGCACCTGCCCGACCCCGGCGAGGCAATCGATCAGGCGGCGCGCCTGCTCAAGCCCGGCGGGGTCGTCGCCGTCGCCGTCCCGAACGGCGAAAGCCTCCAGGCGGCCGCCTTCGGCGACCGCTGGCTGCACCTCGACATCCCCCGCCACCTCAGCCATCTCTCGGCGACGAGCCTGAAGAGGGGACTACGTGATGCCGGCTTCGAGATCGAGCGCACGTCGTTCACGCGGGGCGGCCAGATCGTGATCGGCTGGCTCGACGGGCTCGTCGGGAAGCTGCCGGGCCACCCGAGCCTCTACCAGGCACTGCGGCGCAGCGGCGCCCGCAAGTCGGAGCAATCGCCGGCCCTGAGGGCGCTGGCGATCGGCGCCGCGATCCTGCTCCTGCCGGTCGCCGCGATCGCCGCCGCCGCCGAGGTGATGTTGCGCCGCGGCGGAACCGTCTACGTTGAGGGGCGTCGTGTCTGAGCAGGAGACAGCCGCGGAGAGATCCGGGGCGGCGAAGGTAGTCGTCGTGATGCCGGCCCGCCAGGCGGCCGCCACCCTGCGCGAGACCGTCGCCGAGATCCCGCTCGAGCACGTCGACGAGATCATCCTCGTCGACGACTCCTCGACCGACGAGACCGTCGAGCTGGCCCGCGATCTCCCCGTCCGCGTGGTCTGGCACCCGCATCAGACCGGCTACGGCGGCAACCAGAAGACCTGCTACCTGCAGGCCCTTCACCTCGATGCGGACGTCGTCGTGATGCTCCACCCGGACGGGCAGTACGAGCCCGGCCTGATCCCGGCGATGGTGGCGCCGATCACCGAGGGGCGGGCGGACCTCGTCCTCGGCTCGCGGCTGCTGATCCCCGGTGCCGCGCTCGCCGCCGGCATGCCGCGGTGGAAGTTCATCGCCAATCGCTTCCTGACGACGATCCAGAACCGGATCATGGGCACCAACCTCTCCGAAGCCCACACCGGCTATCGCGCCTACTCGCGGGAGCTGCTGCTGACGGTGCCCTTCCTGCGCAACGCGCTCGACTTCAGCTTCGACTCGGAGCTGCTCTTTCAGGCCGCCGAGCTGGGCTTCCGGATCGAGGAGGTGCCGGCGCGCTGCCGCTACTTCGAGGAGGCCTCCTCGGTCGGATTCAAGACCGGCGTCGTCTACGGGCTGAAGACGCTCTGGGCCGGGCTGCGGCTGCTCCTGCACCGGGCAGGCATCCTCCCCTCGCGCAAGTACCGGGTCTGAGCGCAGCCGGGGGCCCGGGGGGCTGCTCAAGGTGTTCGCGGGACCAGCTCCACGACCCTGAGCCCGGTCGATCCCCTCGCCACCGTCTTCAGGTCGTACCGCTCGCCGATCCGCCAGAGTGCCCATTGCTGCAGGGCGGCGAGGCCGTTGGGCACGAGCGAGGCGGAGCCGACCGGATCGTCGATCGGGTCGCGCCCGGGCTGCCGCCGCAACGTCGCAAACGTCTCCAGCGCCGGCCGGTCGACGAGGATCCTGGTGCCGGGGCCGAGCTCCTCGACCGCCACTCCGAGCCGATCGAGATGGATGTCCGGCACGAGGCTGTCCTCCCAGGGGTCGCCGAGCGGCAGCTCGCTGGCCCGATCCGATCTGATCAGGATCTCGGTTGACAGGTCGGCGTCGGTGAGAACCACGCTGTGCGTCTCCCCGGGCATGTACCGGTCGAGCAGGCGCTGGCCCTCGATCGCTCCGGGGCTGAGCGGTGGCGGCGCTCGGAGACGATCGAGAGCCGCCCGCAACGACGCGCCGCCGGGGCGAGCGTAGGCGAGCGCCGACTGCTCGAACCGGGTCGGGACCGACGAGGCGGCCACGGCGATCATCAACGCCGAGACCAGCAATCCGCCGGCGAGGGCGGCGCGACTCAGGGTCGCCTCGACCCCGAGCCACGGTCGCCGGCAGAGGGAGATCCAGAGCGCTGCGAGCATGATCGCCGGCAGGCTCACGTAGGGGACGATGTGGTCGGCGGAGCGATTGACCAGATAGCTGAGCAGGGCGACGCCCATCGCGGTGGAGCCGGCGATCGCGACGATCGCCGTCGGCTCCCGCTCAATGACGTCACGACGCCGGCGGAAGAGCAGGATCACGCCGGCGGCCGACGCGAGGTAGAGCGCCCCGAGCGCGAGGCCCGGCGACCACTCGGTGAAGTCGTAGGTGAGGTCGCCCACGGGACCGGTCAGGAATTCGCGCAGGGTCTCGATGTACCAGCCCCATCTGGGGAACTCGCCGGTGGCGGCGAGGGTGATCGCCGCGAATGCGACGTGGGCGGCGATGATCGCCGCGGCGGCTTCGGCAAACCTGCGAATCGCGATCCTCCGCCGCTCGGCGACCGGCGCGCTCCAGACCCGGACCCCGATCACGACGAGGATCGTCAGCAGCGCGTAGGCGAAGCCCTCCAGCGCCCAGATCGAGGCGACCGCCAGGGTCAGGAGCTGCAATCCACGCCCGGCCGTCGACCATCGCGGCCATCGCGTCTCGATCACCGCACCGAGGAGCACCCCGATCGGCAGGCCGAAGCGGAAGGCTCCGTGCTGGAGCAGGGCACCGAGCGGGTAGACGAGCCCGTAGACGAGCACGACGACGGCCACCGCCATCGCGACTGCGGTGAGCAGCCGCGAGACCCCCGCGATGCGGAGGACCAGGTAGGCCCCGCAGAACATCAGCGCCGAGAGGACCCCCTCGATCAGCCCGAGGGTCCCGTCGCCGATCGGGAGCACCTCGAAGGCGGCGACGAGGAAGTAGATCGAGCCGACCCCGTACTGCGAGAGCGTGTCGACGAGCATCGCACCGCCGCCGAGGACCTGATTCGCCGGACCGAGGAAGAAGTTCTGGTGGAAGTGAATGATCTGAGTCTCCACCGCGGCGGCCGGATCGCCGACGTTGAAGACGACGAGGTTCGGCACCGCCAGGAAGAGGACGGCGAGGAGGACGGCATCGGCCACCGGGCCGGCGGGCCGGCCGAGGGGCGGCAGCGAGATGCGCGCCTGGATCAAGACGATCGCGGCCGCAGCGACCACTCCCGCGAACAGCACCGCGATGGAGATCGACCCGACATCGGAGAAGCTCGGCGCGAGAGCGAGCGCTCCGACGGCCGCCAGCCACCACAGGGCCCTGCGGCCATCGCGGACCGGCGCAGGGACCGCGATCCGCCCGGACGCGACCGCGGCGATCAGCGCCGCCGCGATCGCCGTCCAGGCTCCCATCGCCGGCGCCAGCCCGCCGCCGACCGCCCGGACGAGGAGGGACGCGGCGATCAGCGCCACCGCGAGCAGGGCCGTCAGACCCGACAGCGCCTCCCGGCCCGAGCGGGCCGCGACCCGGTCGGCGATTCGCGGCAGCAGCAGCGAGCCCGCCGGGAGCAGGACGGCGAACGCGAGCACGAAGATCAGGGTCTCGGCGTCCTGGTGCTGGTCGGGGAACGGCTCGCGCAGATCGGTGAACGGGATCAGCGAGCGGGTGACCGGCGCGACGAAGAGGAGCAAGCCGACGACGCCGAGGACGACCAGCACCAGCGTCGGACCGAACGGAGCCGCGGATCTCAGCCCCGGATCGGAGGCCGGGGGGCGGGAGCGCCCCGCATCGCTCCGCCCGGCAGCGGTCTCTGTGCGGCTGTGATTCTCCATCGGCGGGCGGATGCCGCTCGCCGCGGCCTTCCAACCGCAGCGTACTTCCTGGTAGCCGGCTCCGTGCCGCTTGCGAGCGACCGCGAAGATCGATCGGGGCGGCCTCCATACAATCGCCCCTGGTGACCGCAAGGCCGACATTGGGGCAGCAACTCCGCCGTGCCGTCGGCCGTGCTCGGGCAGACGACGGCCGCGCGACCGCCGACGCCGACGCCCGCAGGCTTTACCTCGACCTGCTCGAGCGGGCGATCACCCACACGCTCTACTTTCCGCCGGACGTTCGCGACGATCCGCCGCAGGTCCGCGAGTCGTTCGCCGAGGAGCTGCAGCGTGCGGGGATCGAGGAGTTCGACGTCCTCAACGACTGGCAGCGGCGCGAGCAGGGGCGGGACTGGCCCGTCTACGCCCAGACGATGATCGGGATGAAGCGGATCAGGAACCTGCGCGAGTGCGTCGAGACCGCTCTCGCCGACGATGTCCCCGGTGACCTGATCGAGGCCGGCTGCTGGCGCGGCGGCGCCGCGATCATGATGCGCGGAGTCCTCAAGGCCCATGGGATCGACGATCGAACCGTCTGGGCCGCCGATTCGTTCGAGGGCCTGCCGAAGCCGGACCCGGAGCGCTTCCCCGCCGACGCCGCCGACCTCGGCTACCAGGCCGACGAGCTGAAGATCCCGGTCGCCGAGGTCCGGAACAACTTCGCCCGCTACAAGCTGTTCGACGAGCAGGTGCGATTCGTCGAAGGCTGGTTCAACGAGACGCTGCCGACCCTCGCGGACCGCACCTGGGCGGTCGTGCGCCTCGATGGAGATCTCTACGAGTCGACGATGGACGGCTTGACGAACCTCTATCCACGGCTTTCCCCGGGCGGATTTCTGATCGTCGACGACTACGGCTGGGAGAACTGCCGCCGGGCGGTCGAGGACTTCCGGGCCGAGCACGGAATCACCGAGCCGGTCGAGGAGATCGACTGGGTCGGGGCCTTCTGGCGCAAGCGGGCCTGAGCGTCCGGCTCAGACGTCGAACCCGAGCTTGCGCATCGGATCGCCGAGCTCGCGGGCGAAGCGCGTCGCGAGCTCGTCGGGAAGCTCGGTGCGCCAGCGACCGATCGAGGCCTCCGGACTCGAGGCGCTGACGTGGCGCTCGCGAATCTCGGCGTCGGCGCGGACGGCATCGACATCGAGCTCGATTTCGAACCGCTCGGCGAGCCGATCCGCGACTTCGCCGAGGCCGAGCACGAGATCCTCGTAGCGGACGACCGGCACGTCGCCGCGCTCCTCGAGGAGAGCGATCCACTCGAGACGTTCACGCTGGCGCGAGATCACGTGGTTCAGCATCCGTTCCTCGCTGGCCCGATCGTCGCCCCCCATCCGCTCGCCGCGCTCGAACGAGTGGATCGAAACCCAGGTGTCGCGAGGGTCGCGCAGCAGCACGACCATCTCGTGCGGAGGCAGGTGCTCGGTCGCAACTCGCCAGCTGTTCATGTGCTTCTCCGCCGTGTAGCGAGGCGCCGGCGCACCCGAGTCTTCGGCGACGGCCCGGACCCGATCGGAGAACTGCTCCCAGGCGAAGTCGAAGCAGCGGCGCGCCAGCTCCCCCTCGCCCTGGACGATGCCGAGCGACGGTCGCGGCAGCCACGGAGGAGGCCCGACCACGCTCTGCTGCTGAACGTCCTCGAGCGAGGCAAGCGCGGTCGGATCCCAGATCCGCTCGTCCCACGCCTCCTGGGTGAGCACGTGCGCCCAGCACCAGAAGTAGGCGAAGTAGCGGCGCTCGAACGGGTAGACGTCCTCGATCGCGATCTGCGGCGAGGTCGCGAGCAGGCGCATCATCAGCGTGCTGCCGTCGCGGGTGAAGTAGTCGAGCAGGATCGGCTTCAGCCCGACTCGCGGCGGGAGGGGTGAGAGCGCGGTAGGCGTCGGGCTCGGGCGCCGCCGCCGGCGCCGCGCGGCGAACCCGCTTGCGGGCCTCGCCGAGACCGCGCCACAGGAAGCCCCGCAACATGGCGCCCTCGCGGCCGAGCGTCGCGGTCACGCCCGAGACGCCATTGCGGGCCGAGCGGGCGAGCATCCAGGCGAGGTTCGACGGCGAGGCCGGCGTCGCCCGCTTCAGAGCCCGCCGCTTGGCGGCGGGCATCCGCTCGCCGACCCGCATCCGCAGCACCTTCGACGTGACCCGCGTCCGCAGGTAGATGTTGAAGTAGAACGGGCGCCAGCCGGGATGGAGGCCATGGCCGCGAACCCGCTCGGTGAACCGCCGGGTTCGGGCCAGACGACCGCTCGAGTTGAGCCCGTTGTTGTTGGCGGCGCGGTGGCCGAGCGTCGCGGTCCCGTGCTGGACGTAGTCGTAGAGCGGCTCGGGCACGTAGGCGAGACTGCCGAGAGCTAGCGCCACCTGGGCGATCCAGTGATCGTGGTAGGCGTTGCCGAGCGGCGGCGGAAACGGCAGGACGTCGGCGAGCAGCTCCCGGTCGAACAGCGATGCCGCCCCGGTGACCGTGTTCGCGACCACCAGCGAGGCGAAGTCGGTGTAGTTGTTGGGACGGAACGTCCAGTAGGTGTCGGAGAGCACCTCGCCGCCCTCGTCGACGATCCGCATGTCGCTGTAGGCGAGCTTGACGCCGCCGCTCATCGCATCGAGCAGCCGCTCGAGCTTGCCTGGATGCCAGCGGTCGTCCTGGTCGCTGAGGGCGACGTAGCGAATGCCCTCGGGAACCATCGTCAGCGCCCGCTCGAAGTTCCCGTAGAAGCCGAGTCGCCGCTCCGAGCTGGAGAGCCGGAAGCGCGGGTCGTCGCCGATCACGTCGCCGATCCGCTCGACCGCCTCGGCCGAGGAGGCGTCGTCGCTGATCACGCAGACCCAGTCGTCATGGCTCTGCCGGCGGATCGACTCGATCTGGCGCTCGAGCAGGTCCCGCGGCGGCTCCCAGGTGGCCATGCAGATCGCGACCGAGCGCTCGCCGGCGTCCTCCCGCCCGGCCTGGGCGGCCGCGGAGACGGGGTCGCCGTCCGGCCCCGGCGCCGGCAGCGCCGGCAGCAGGTCGAGGCTGTCGAGCCGCCCGGTCGCGATCCGCCCGTCGGCGAGCTCGGCGCGGAGCTCGATCCAGGCCAGGCGCGCCTCGGCAATCGGCTCGACGTCGACGATCCCCCACCAGTAGCTGTCGCCCTCGGTCCGCTCCGGCAGCGGCATCCCCCAACCCATCGCCGGGTACGTGCGCCCGTCGAAAACGATCTCCAGACGCCTGATTGCAGATTCGGGATGGACGCAGCGGCCATCCACGAACATCGCGTTGCCGCCACCGACCGCCAAGCTCCGCGGAACGGGTGAGACCGGAGCCACGACGAGTTGCTCGGCGGAACTGGTGGCCGGAACTCTGAGGCCGGTCCCGCTCATCTGCAGGATTATCGCAGGACCTGCTCGACCCGAGCGTGCCCGCGGCTGCCATATCCTCATCGCATGGATCGCCCCGTCGCGATTGAGGTCCGGGACCTGACCAAGAGCTTCCACGTACGTGGCGAGCGCGTCTCCAGCTTCGCGGAGCGCCGCCGCAACCCGAGCGGTCGTGGGCCGGGCCGCGAGCTCCGAGTCCTCCGCGGGCTCTCGTTCGACGTCGGCAGGGGCGAGTTCTTCGGCGTCGTCGGCCGCAACGGCTCCGGCAAGAGCACATTGCTGAAGCTGCTGGCGAGCGTCTACGAGGCCGACTCGGGGCGGATCAGGATCGCCGGCAGCCTCGCCCCGTTCCTCGAGCTCGGCATCGGCTTCAGCCCGGAGCTGACCGCCCTCGACAACGTCGTCCTCAACGGGGTGATGATGGGGCTGTCGGCGAAGGAGTCGAAGCGGCGCTTCGCGGAGATCATCGAGTTCGCCGGGCTCGAGGAGTACACGGACCTGCAGGTCAAGAACTACTCCTCGGGGATGAAGGTGCGGCTCGGGTTCGCGGTCATGACCCACGTCGACGCCGACCTGCTGCTCGTCGACGAGGTTCTCGCCGTCGGCGACGCCGACTTCCAGGAGAAGTGCAACGGCGTCTTCGAGCAGATGCACCGCAGCGGCCGGACGATCATGCTCGTCACCCACAGCATGCCGACGGTCACCGATCTCTGCGAGCGGGCGCTGCTCCTTCACGACGGCGTGATCGACACGATCGGCCCCGCCGACAAGGTGGCCGAGCGCTACTACGAGGTCAATCTCTCGGCGGCGCTGGCCGAGGAGGACCACTCGCTACCGCAGATGTCGACGAGCATCGTCGACGCGATCGCCAACCCGCTGGCGCGGATCAGCGACGCCTGGGTGCTCGACGCCGGCGGGCGGCGCACGACCGAGCTCGCCGCCGGCGAGCCGATCACGATCGAGGCCGAGGTCGACGTCAAGCCGGAGCTGCGCGACGGGGCGCTGCGAATCAGGATCGCCGCCCACGACGGCCGCGTCGTCTTCTCGAGCGCGCACATGCCGCTCGAGACGGCCGGCGCGAAGGAAGGCGGGGAGCAGATGCTGAAGGTTCATGCCGCGATCGAGAACCGGCTTCCCGGCGGTCGCTACCGGGTCGCACTCAACTCCTACCAGCGGGGAGACCGGCCCGCCGGCCCGACCAAGTCGGCCTGGATCACCGTGGCCGGGGAACCGAGCGCCGGCGCCGTGCTGCTCGATCACGAGATCTCGATCGCCCCCGGCGACGCGGTGGAGACGGCGCGCTGATGGCGGTCGCCGCCGACAGCCACGAGCTGCGCGAGATCCGTGGCCCATCCGCGTTCGGAGGCGGATGGCGGCGCACCTGGGAGCTGCTCTGGCTGATCTCGGTGACCGAGTTCCGGGTCAGCTACACGAACACGGCGCTCGGCTACGCCTGGAGCGTCGTCAAGCCGTTCGTCTTCTACGGGATCATCTACCTCGTCATCAACCAGGTGCTGCGCTTCGGCGGCCGCTCCGACGACTTCCCGCTCGCGCTCGTCCTCAACCTGGTCCTGTTCCAGTACTTCACCGAGGCCACCAGCCAGGCCGTACGGGCGATCTCGGCCCGCGAGTCGATGGTCCGCAAGATGCAGTTCCCACGGATCGTGATCCCGCTCAGCATCAACATGGGAGCGACGATCAACATGTTCTTCAACCTGATCGGGATCCTGCTGCTGTTTCTGATCGTCGGCCTCGACCCGCGCTGGAGCTGGCTGCTGCTGCCGGTCGTGCTGATCGCCCTGATCGTCCTGACGACGACGCTGTCGATGCTGCTGGCGGTCCTCTACGTCCGCAACCGCGACGTCGGCCAGGGCTGGCCGCTGATCGTCAGGGCGCTGTTCTACGCGACGCCGATCCTCTACCCGCTCAGCATCCTGCCGGCGACGATGCAGTCGATCATCGCCGTCAACCCGCTGGCGGCGATCTTCGAGCGGGCGCGGATCTGGATGATCGAGCCGGGCGCCCCGACCAACGTCGAATTGGTCGGCCTGCCGCTCGGCCTGCTCGCTCCGATCGCGATCACGGTGATCATCTGCGTGCTCGGCGTCTGGCTGTTCGACCGCGACGCGCCCCGAGTCGCCGAAGCGCTCTAGGCAACGCCGTTGACGCCCGCCGGCGAAGCGATGCCAGGGCCGCTGCGGTTCGTGATCCTCTGCCTCGGGCGGACCGGCTCGACCCACCTGCAGTCGATGCTCGACTTCCACTCGCAGGCGCGCTGCCACGGCGAGATCTTCGGCGACGGCAAGCCGCCGACGTTCGCGAGCTCGGGCCGGGCCGACCCGCGGGCCTACCTCGACGAGATGCTCGCCGCCGGTGACGAGCGGGCGATCGGGTTCAAGCTGCCGATGAACTCGATCCGGCTGACCCCGGCCGCCGCCGAGCTGGTCCGCGACGACCCGACCATCGCCGCGATCCGCCTCTCGCGGCGCGATCGGCTCGCCCTGCTCGTCTCGCGCCGGCTGCTCGCGGTGACCGGCGTCTCGCAGTCGATCTTCGGCGGCTACGGCGACGCGACCGTGCGGATCGATCCCGGCGAGTGCATCGCCGCCCTGGCCGGCATCGAATCCGACGAGGCCGAGCTGGACGCGCTCTGCGCCGGCCGCAGCACGTTCCGGATCGCCTACGAGGAGCTCGGCGACGAGGACCGGCTGGTCGAGCTGCAACGCTTCCTCGGCCTCGACCCGGAGCCGCTGCGCTCGTGGTTCGAGAAGCTCCGTACCCGGCCGCTGGCGGAGACGGTCTCCAATTGGGAGGAGCTCCAGGCGGCCCTCGTCGAGGCGGGATACGGCCGCCTGGCCCGAGAGGCGCGCTAGCCGCCGGCCGCCCGACAGCGCCCTATCCTTGTCGGCCTTGCCGCTGGGGGCAGGGGATTGGGAGCGAAACCGTGGCGCTGGACCGAGCCGAGACCGGAGATGGAGCTGCGCTGCCCGCAACGCAGCTGGCCCCGATCCTGCCCCCCGAGCATCGCCGCTTTCCGCTGCTCGACCCGATGCGGGCGCTGGCGGCGATCGCTGTCCTCGCCGTCCACGCGGCGCTGTTCGCCGGCAGCCTCGGCAGCGATCTCTACGGGCCGATCCTCGCCCACCTCGACATCGGCGTGCCCTTCTTCTTCGTGCTCTCGGCGTTTCTCCTCTACCGCCCGTTCCTCGCCGCCCGCGTCTTCGGCCACGAGCGATCCGGCTTCGCCGGCTACGGCCTGCGGCGATTCGTGCGGATCATGCCGGCCTACTGGGTGGCATTGACGATCGCGGCGATCATCCCCGGCGTCGCCGGGGCGTTCAGCGGCAACTGGTGGGTCTACTACGGCCTGCTCCAGAACTACCCGATCTACACGGCGGACCCGGGCTGCGTGGCGAGCCCCTTCAACTGCGGCATCTCGGTCAGCTGGAGCCTCGCCATCGAGGTCCTCTTCTACGCGCTGCTGCCGTTCTACGTTCTCGCGATGGCGGCGCTGGCGGCGCGCTGGCGGGGACGCAACTGGCTCGTTCCCGAGATCCTTGCGGTGGGGGTGCTCTCGGCCGCCTCCTTCGCGATCCAGGCCAACGTCCCGCAGAGCGACCTCAGCACCTGGCTGTTCTTCTCGCCGATCGGCCGCGGCTGGTGGTTCGGGCTCGGCCTCGGGCTCGCCGCGCTCTCGGTCTGGGCTCAGCAGCGCCGCGCCGATCCGGCGGCGATCCGCTGGCTGCGCCGCCGGCCGCTGGCCCCGGTCGCGATCGCCCTCGCGATCTTCCTGGTCTCCTGCTACCTGATCCTGACGCCGGGGCCGTCGCTCGCCTTCCCGGTCGTGCCGGTCGGCGAGTACCTCTACGAGTACGTCGCCTTCGGCATCGTCGCCGTCCTCGTCCTCGCCCCAGCCGTCTTCGCGGCCGACGGTCGCAGCATCTACGTGCGGGCGCTCGAGCATCGCGCGATGGCCTGGCTCGGCCTCGTCTCCTACGGCATCTTCCTCTGGCAGCTGCCGGTCCTTCTCGCCCTCAACGACATCGGCTTCAACGATCGGTTTCCGCGCTTTCAGTTCCCACTCACGTTCGCCGCGACCCTGGCGCTGACCGTCGTGATCGCCGCGATCAGCTACTACGCGCTCGAGCGCCCCCTGATGCGGCGAGTGCGGCGGCGGCTCGGCTCCGGATCGGAGTCGGTCGATCAGTCGGGTGCTCACTCGACGATCACGGCGGCGACGCCCGGCGACCGATCTGGGACTGCCGGACCCAGTTAGCCTTACCGCCGATGCAGTCGCGACCTTCGGTTCCGGCCTCGCCCACGCCGACGACGGCGCCGGGCGCAACCTTGTCGATCGTCGTGCCCGTCCTCGACGAGGTCGGCGCCCTCCCCGACCTCGTCGCCGAGCTCGACGAGGTCGTCGCCGCGGCGGCCCTCGACGCGGAGCTGATCTTCGTCGACGACGGCTCGACCGACGGCTCGACGGAGCTGCTCGCCGAGCTGGCCGCCGGCCGCGAGGATCTGACCGCGATCCTGCTCGGGCGGAACGTCGGCAAGTCCGGGGCCCTCGCGGCCGGCTTCGACCGCAGCGGCGGCGACTTCGTCGTCACCCTCGACGGCGACGGACAGGACGACCCCCACGAGATCCCGGCCCTGCTCGCCAAGCTCGACGAGGGCTACGACATCGTCTCGGGCTGGAAGCAGGGCCGCCAGGATCCGGCCCGGCGGCGCTGGTCCTCGCGACTGTTCAACTGGTTCACCGCCCGGGTCTCGGGGGTGCCGCTGCACGACTTCAACAACGGTCTCAAGGCCTACCGCGGCGATCGGATCCGGTCGCTGCGGATCTACGGCGAGATGCACCGGTTCATTCCCGTCCTCGGCGCCCAACAGGGCTGGTCGGCGGCCGAGATCCCGGTCAACCATCGCCCGCGCCTGCACGGCCGGACCAAGTTCGGGATCGAGCGCTACCTGCGCGGGACCTTCGACCTGCTGACCGTCGTCTTCCTCGACCGCTACGGGAATCGCCCCCTGCACCTGTTCGGCGGGCTCGGGGTCCTGCTGCTTTCGATCGGGTTCGCGATCGGCGTCTATCTGACGATCGAGAGGCTGTTCGGCGAGTCGATCGGCGACCGGCCGCTGCTGCTGCTCGCCGTGCTGCTGATCGTCGTCGGCATCCAGCTGTTCACGTTCGGGCTGCTCGCGCAGATGATCGTCGCGATGCGGCACGAGCGCCACGACCGATGACGGCGCGCGGCGGCAGCCGGGCGACGCCGGCCCTGCTCGGTGCCGCATGCCTGGCCTCGTTCGCGCTGCTGCTCTGGCTGAACCGCTCGACGACCTTCTTCGTCGACGAGCTCGTCTGGTTCTCGGACCTGGCCTGGCCGCACGACATCGCCTCGATCCTCCACCCGCACAACTCGCACCTGATCGGCACGGCGAGGCTCGTGTTCCTGGCGGTCGCCGAGGTCTTCGGCACCGACTACGTCGTCATCAGGGTCATCGCGGCGCTCTCGGTAGCGCTCTGCGCGGTGCTCTTCTACGCCTGGGCGCGGCGGCGGATCGGCTCGGCATGGGCATTGCTGCCGGCGGTGCTGCTGCTCTTCTACGGGTCCGCCTGGCAGCACGTGGTCAATCCGATCGGCTTCACGATCACGTTCAGCATCGCCGCCGGGCTCGCGGCCCTGCTCACGCTCGAGCGCGGCGATCGCCGCGGCGACGTGCTCGCCTGCGCCTTCGTGACCCTCTCGGTCTTCACCTACACGGTCGGGCTCGGCTACCTGGTCGCCGTCGCGGTCCTCGTGTTGCTCGGCCGCGACCGGCTCCGCCGCGCCTGGATCCCGCTGATCCCTCTTGCCCTCTACGGCGGCTGGTGGGTCTGGGCCCAGCAGTTCGACCAGGGACGAACCAGCGCCGACAACGCCGGACACGTCGTCTCGTTCTTCGCCAAGTCGCTGGCCGTCGACGGTGGCGCCCTGACCGGTGTCGCGATCCCGTTCTCGCGCTTCGGCGAGCTGGCGCCGGTCGCGACCGCCCCGCCCGGCCCGCTCGGCTGGATGGTGGCGGTGCTGATCGTCGCCTTCGTCGCCCGGCGGCTCTGGAGCGGCTGCTACAGCCCGACGATCTTCGGTTCGGTCGCTGTCGTCGCCACCTATTGGCTGGCCGCCGCAATCGCCGACCCGCTGCTGCTCGGCAGCCAGGTCGACCAGGTCCGCTACGTCCTGCCGGGGTCGGTCGGGGTGCTGCTGGTGCTGACCGACGCCGCCAAGGGGATGCGGATTCGCGGCGCCGCGGCGGTCGCCCTCGTCGTCGTCTTCGTCTTCAGCCTCGCCATGAACCTCGTCTTCCTCCGCGACGGCGCCCATTCGATCCGCGCCAAGGCGGTGGCGACGCGGACGGTGCTCGCCATGGTCGAGCTCGCCAACGGCTCGCCGCCCGGCGCCGCGACCGCTGACCTCGAAGGCATCAGCCCGCAGATTCCGGCCGACATCAACGTCCTCCGCGGGACCACCCCCGGCGACTACCTGACCGCCGCCGCGCGGTACGGATCGCCGGCCTTCGATCTCGCCCAGATCCGGGCGCTGCCGGCGGTCGACCGGCTGCGGGCGGATGCGGCGCTGCGCCAGGCGGATGCGATCGCGCTGCGGCCGGCGGCGGCGCCGACGGCCGCCGCCCGCTGCCGGCGGATCGCTCCCGGCGCAGCGCCGCTGCCGGTTGCCGCCGGGGAGCTGCGACTGCGGGCGGGCGGCGCCGGCGCAAGCGTGGCGCTGATCCGCTTCGGCGATCCCCCCGGCGTCCCGCAGGCGCTGCCGGCGAGCGGCTGGTCGGCGCTGACGATCCGGCCGGACCCGGCGCCGGAGCCATGGCGGGTCGTCGCCACGGAAGCGCCGGTGACGCTGTGCGAGGGCCGGTCAGCGGGCTGATCGCCGCGGACTGCCGTGGGCGATCAGCCACGGAAAGGCGGCCTCGACCCGGTCGAGCTCGAGGGCGGGCTCGAGCAGAGCGGCGAGGCTGCGGCGGTCGAAGTGGTTGACGTGCTCGGGGTGGTTCCCGAGCGCGCGCACGTGCTTGCCCCGCAGCAGGCTGCCGAGCCGGAACCAGGGCTCGTGCGGGACCGAGACGACGACGTCGCGCGCCGACACGCGGGCCAGCTCGCCGACCGCCGCGGCGGGGTCGTCGAGGTGCTCGAGGACCTCGAGGCAGAGGACGAGGTCGAATTCGGCGTCGGCGAACGGAAGGTCGGTGACGCTCGCCCTCCGCGCGTCGACGCCGGGCAGGCGCTCGGCAGCCCGGGCGACGCTGTAGGCGGAGAGGTCGACCGCGGCGACCCGCTCGCCGAGCAGACCGCCGAGGCGAACCAGCGTCTCGCCCTCGCCGCAGCCGGCGTCGAGGGTGCTGTGCGGGGCGAGCGGCCGGACCACGTCGGTGAGCTGCGCGAAGAAGCCGTCGATCAGGCGCCGCACCAGCGGGTTCCGGGTCTCGAACTTGATCTCGTTCGAGGGGCGCTGCGCTGTCTCCGGGGAGTCCATCGGCGTGACCTGAGTATGGCGGCCGGCCGGCGCCGTTTAGACTGCCGCGCCGATGCGTGCCAAGAACCCGGAGACATTCGAGGAGAAGCTCGGCTACCTGCGCGAGCTCCGCGAGGCGGCGATCCACTCGGCCTCCGAGGCGGCGGTCGAAAAGCAGCATGCGAAGGGAAAGCTGACCGCTCGCGAGCGGATCGAGAAGCTGCTCGACCCGGGGACGTTCGAGGAGCTCGACACCTTCGTCAGGCACCGCACCTACGACTTCGACATGCAGAGGAACCGGCCCTGGGGCGACGCCGTCGTCACCGGCTACGGCGAGATCGACGGCCGCACCGTGTTCGTCTTCAGCCAGGACTTCACCGTCTTCGGCGGCTCGCTCGGCGAGGTGATGGCCGAGAAGATGGTCAAGGTCATGGACATGGCCGCCAAGGTCGGCGCGCCGGTGATCGGCCTCAACGACTCCGGCGGCGCCCGGATCCAGGAGGGCGTCGTCTCGCTCGGCGGCTACGGCGACGTCTTCGTCCGCAACGTCCAGTGCTCGGGGGTGATCCCGCAGATCAGCGTGATCATGGGCCCCTGCGCGGGCGGCGCCGTCTACTCCCCGGCGATGACCGACTTCATCTTCATGGTCAAGGAGACGTCGCACATGTTCATCACCGGTCCCGACGTGATCAGGACCGTGACCGGCGAGGAGGTCGAGTTCGAGGAGCTCGGCGGCGCGATGACCCACAACACGAAATCGGGCGTCGCCCACTTCGCGGCCGAGGACGAGGAGAGCTGCCTCGAGGACGTCCGCTACCTGGTCGGCTTCCTGCCCTCCAACAACCTCGAGCTGCCGCCGCGGGTCGAGCCCTACGACGACCCGGAGCGCCGCGACCCGGAGCTCGACGGGATCGTCCCCGCCGACCCGCAGAAGCCCTACGACATGCGCAGCGTGATCTCGCTGATCGTCGACGACGGCGACTTCTTCGAGGTCCACGAGCACTTCGCCAAGAACATCATCTGCGGCTTCTCGCGCCTCGACGGCTTTCCGGTCGGGATCGTCGGCAACCAGCCGATGCACCTCGCCGGCGTCCTCGACATCGAGTCGTCGGAGAAGGCGGCCCGCTTCGTCCGCACCTGCGACGCCTACAACGTCCCGCTGGTCACGTTCACCGACGTCCCCGGCTTCCTGCCCGGCACCTCGCAGGAGTGGAACGGGATCATCCGCCACGGCGCGAAGCTGCTCTACGCGTTCACCGAGGCGACCGTGCCGAAGCTGACCGTCGTCACCCGCAAGGCCTACGGCGGCGCCTACGACGTCATGAACTCCAAGCACATGCTCGCCGACTTCAACTTCGCCTGGCCGACCGCCGAGGTCGCCGTGATGGGCCCCGAGGGCGCCGTCAACATCATCTACCGCAAGGACCTGGCGCAGTCGCCGACCCCCGAGGAGCGACGCCAGAAGCTGATGGACGACTACAAGGCCCGCTTCGCCAACCCCTACTCGGCGGCCGAGCGCGGCTACATCGACGACGTCATCGAGCCGCGCGAGACGCGGCCGAAGCTGATCCGCGCCCTGCACACGCTGCAGACGAAGCGCGTCGCCCAGCCGCAGCGCAAGCACGGCAACATCCCGCTCTAGCCGTCTCGCAGCCCACTAGCCGTTGCTGCGGCAGATCGCGAGCGTCCCCGTTGCAGGCTCGCGGTGTCGGCGACCGAGGCAAACCAGGCCGTCTTCATCCGGTCAACCGGCAACTCGATCGCCGCCACGCGCCCGGAGGCAACTCCGCCAACAGGAGATACGAGGGGTCGTCCCCGAACCTCCGGAGCTGCACGTTCCCGCCGGTACTCGAGGAGATCGAGAGATCGACCGGTCGGAAGCTGCACTTCAGGGACCTCGCCTTGCGCTCGACATGGGTGAGCGCCGGGAATGACCACCACCGAGAGTGCGAGTGCGCGGCCGAGGATCCGATCAGCGTCCTGCCTGTACTGCGGCGGCTGCGCAGTTAGTGACTCCGGAGGGGTAGCCCGGTCTGCCCCAACGATCGAGTGCCTGCAAGTAGGCGGCGGCATTCGGGATCGAGATCCCCCAGCGGAAGCCTGCCGGCACGAGGTTTCGCTCCAACTCGATCACGGCCAGGCCGGCATCAACTTCGCCGGCAATCTGGCGCTTCTCGGCCCCCCGGTCACGCAAGAGTGAGAGGTTCACGACGAATGCGAAAGCGAATACCGTCGCGATCGTCAGCCAGAAGATGCGTGAGCGCCGCAACCCGGACGACGAGGCGGCGAAGACCAGGATCATCCCGATCAAGACCGGGTAGAGGTACCGCGGCGCCGTGGGCTCGCGAAAGATCGGTGCGTAGGTCAGTGTTCCGGCCACCACGAACATGGTGAGAAACACCACGGCGCCGCTGACCCGCACCGACCGCCCACCACGGACTACCGCGACGAGAACAATCGCCAGGAAGATGCCCGCCAGCAGGCGCCCCAGTGCGAGTCCCAACGAACTCAGCGATGCCCCGGCCCCGGTTTCGCCGTCGAAAGCGGAAATGCCTACGAAGGCGGCCGCTCCAGAGGCAAGCGAGTCGAGTGCGTAGGTCGGGAGACGGCGCAGATTCGAAAACGAAGCGAGTGATGGATCGTCGAACCTCTGCGCCCACAGCCACCATGCGCCGTACAGGGCCACGGGGATCATCACCACCCAGAGCTTGGTCGGCCAGTTGTAGCGTGCCGTCAGCAAGACCAATGCTGCTGCGGCGAACATCAATCCGATCTCGAAGGAGAGGACCGAGATGACGAGTAATCCGCAGGCCACCAGATATCCACGTCTCGATTCCAATTCGATCGCAATCAGTGCGGCGAGGCCCGATGCGATCGATAGCGGCCAAACAATCGCGTAGCTCTCGAAGTTGTCTGGGGTCGATCCGAGGACGAGTAGGACCAACGAGAGCGGCAGGGCCAGCGCTACACCGGCCCAGCGTCGGATCAGTAGGAACAGCAGAACTGGTACAGCGGCCGAGATGAGGATCATCTGCAGCTGAAACATCCACGGAGCGGGCCCGACCAGGCGAAGATTGAGCTCGTAAATAAGGCGGGTGGTGGCTGTCAGGTGACCCGAGAACGGCTCGAGAAGGGCCTCGGGAGAAAGATTCCCGCTCTCGGCGAAATAGTTGAGATTGTCCTGGTAGAAGCCAGAATCCCGGGTTAGCCAGAGCGCAACCGGGATGAACACGAGCGCCGCCAGAAACATGATCCAGGTCGCGACCCGGTCAACTCGTTCCTGATCGAGCCCCTGACCGAACCGAGATTGCCGTGGGGCCCCCAGCCCCATGCCAGGGCGGCTCAACGGCCGTGCACCGCCCCGCTCAACTTTTGCTCCCCGCTCCCAACAGCTCACCAGCCTAACCCGGGAAGCTGGGCGGCACCGACCCGCCGGAGAGCCTGGGGTAGTCGCCGGTTCGGCGCGATTGCCGCGGCGCCGATAGGGTTCCGGCCATGTCGGCGAACGGAAGACGGCGCCCGCCGCGGCCGCGGATCGAGCTGGCCGGGGTCGCCGACCCCCGCGAGGCGGCGGCCGTGACCGCCGCGATCGAGCAGTTCCTGGTCGACACCGCGCCGGCCCCCATGGCCGGCCCGCCGGTCAGCCGCTGGCAGCGTGCGGCGCTGCTCGAGGGCGTCGGCGCCAAGGACATCTTCGGCCCAGCGGGCCCGGAGGGGAGGGGACCATGGCAGTAGTGAAGATCATCGAGCTGGTCGGGAGCTCCAAGGTCTCGACCGACGATGCCGCCCGCCAGGCGCTGAAGAGCGCCCAGCGGAAGATCCGCAACATCCGCGCGGTCGACATCGTCAGCACCGGACTTCGTGGCGAGAACCTCGACGAGTACCGGGCCCACGTCCGCGTCGCGTTTCTGGTCGAGAGCGCCGAGATCAGCGACGGCATCGACTGACCGTGGCCGGATCGCAGATCAGGCGCCGGTTGCGCCCGGCGCTCTCGCGCGCGAAGGCGCGGATGTTCCTGGTCCGCCGCTGGCTGATCCGGGCCAGGCTCGACTTCGGTGACTGGCGGCGCGGCGAGCGTGACCCGCTGCTGCCGCCGCGCCGCAAGAACCTGCCGTCGCAGCTCACCGCCGTCGGCGAGCGGCTCGTCGGCAGGATGCGCGACGAGGGCGGGCTCGAGCCCGGCTCCGCCGTCCTCGACGTCGGCTGCGGACCGGGACGGGTGGCGGCGCCGCTGACCCGGTTCCTCGATCCGGCGAGCGGCACCTACGAGGGCTTCGACGTGATGCCGGAGTCGATCGCGTGGTGCCGGAAGGCGATCACCCCGAAGCACCCGAACTTCCACTTCCAGGTCGCCGACCTCCACAACGCCCAGTACAACCCGGCGGGCAGCCAGCGGGCCGACGAGTACACGTTCCCCTACGCCGACGACTCCTTCGACGTCGCCCTGGCGGCGTCGCTGTTCACCCACCTGCGGCCGTTCGAGGGACAGCGCTACCTCGACGAGATCAGCCGGGTGCTGCGCCCCGGCGGCCATCTGCTCGGCACCTGGTTTCTGATCAACGAGGAGGCCGAGGACCTGCTCGCCCGTGACAAGGCGATGACGCCGGGCATCTTCACCGCCGCGGCGCCGCCGCTGAAGCTCACCCATTCGTTCACCGACGAGCGCGGCAACCCGTTCCGCTCGCCGGCCGCGGAGACGCCGGAGCACATGATCGCGATCGACGAGCAGCTGGTCGTCGCCGAACATGAGCGGGCCGGCCTCGAGGTCGTCGAGGTGCTCTACGGCGCCTGGCCCGGCCGCGCGGCCCGCGGCAACGGCTCCGGCCAGGACATGATCATCGCCCGTCGGCCGTGATCGGCAGCCACGCGGGCGGCTGAGGATGGGGCTGGGGATCCGCACCCGGCTGCAGCGCGCGGCCGCGTGGCGACGGGAGCGAGCGTTCCGGATCCGCCGCTGGCTGATCCGGGCCAGGCTCGACTTCGGTGACTGGCGGCGCGGCGAGCGTGACCCGCTGCTGCCGCCGCGCCGCAAGAACCTGCCGTCGCAGTTCACCGCCGTCGGCGGGCAGCTGGCCTCAGACCTCCGCGAGCACGCGGGGCTGAGCCGCTCGTCCGCCGTCCTCGACGTCGGCTGCGGACCGGGACGGGTGGCGGCGCCGCTGACCCGGTTCCTCGATCCGGCGAGCGGCACCTACGAGGGCTTCGACGTGATGCCGGAGTCGATCGCGTGGTGCCGGAAGGCGATCACCCCGAAGCACCCGAACTTCCACTTCCAGGTCGCCGACCTCCACAACGCCCAGTACAACCCGGCGGGCAGCCAGCGGGCCGACGAGTACACGTTCCCCTACGCCGACGACTCCTTCGACGTCGCCCTGGCGGCGTCGCTGTTCACCCACCTGCGGCCATTCGAGGGACAGCGCTACCTCGACGAGATCAGCCGGGTGCTGCGCCCCGGCGGCCATCTGCTCGGCACCTGGTTTCTGATCAACGAGGAGGCCGAGGACCTGCTCGCCGGCGGCCGGGCCAGGCAGCGGGCGCTGCAGCCGCCCGTCCAGCTCCGCCACTCGTTCACCGACGAGCGCGGCAACCCGTTCCGCTCCCCCCATCTCGAGACCCCGGAGCACCTGATCGCGATCGACCAGTCGCTCGTCGCCGCCCAATACGACCGGGCCGGGCTCGAGATCGTCGCGATCCTGCCCGGCGGCTGGCCCGGTCGCGAGGAGCCGCCGAGCCGCATGAACCAGGACACGGTCGTCGCCGTACAGCCCGCCCGATAGCCGCAGCCACGGCCGTCCGGAGACCGCCGGCGCGGTCGCTTCCGCACTAAATACCTGATTTCCAATCAGGATTTGCTACTTTCAAGGGGCAAGGCAGCAAAGCGAACGCGGGGAGCGCCCGCGTGCGACCGAAAGGGACCATGGAGCCGACCGCCGCGCCAGCGACCAAGCCGAAGGCCACCGAGGCCGACCTCGACCAGAGCCCCGACAAGGTCCAGAAGGGCAAGGGGGCGCTCGGCTCCCGGGAGAACCCCGAGGTCTACGAGAACGTTCCCGGGCACGTGATCCCGATCCTCGCCGACGAGTTCGACGACTTCGACCGCGAGGCCGACAGGTTCCTCGACGGGCAGACCCCCGAGGACCAGTTCATCGGCTTCCGGCTCAAGCAGGGCGTCTACGGCCAGCGCCAGCCCGGGGTCCAGATGGTTCGCGTGAAGCTGCCCTTCGGCGGCGTCACGCCGGAGCAGATGGACGCCTTCGCCGACGTCGTCGAACGCCACGCGCCGCTCGACAAGGGGCATATCACGACCCGCCAGAACGTCCAGATTCATCACGTGCCGCTGACCGAGATGAAGGAGCTGATCCGCGTGATCTCCGCGGTCGGGCTCTCCTCGCGCGAGGGCTGCGGCAACACCGTCCGCAACGTCACCGGCGATCCCTGGGCCGGCGTCTGCACCGACGAGCCCTTCGATCCGACCCCCTACGCAGCGGCGTACGTCCGCTACTTCGTCCGCCACCCGACGACGCAGCTGATGCCGCGCAAGATCAAGACCGCGTTCACGGCCTCCGACGCCGACCGTGCGATCACCGGCATCCACGACATCGGCTTCATCCCCCGGATCCGCGACGGCGTCCGCGGCTTCGAGCTGCGCGTCGGCGGCGGCACCTCGATCATGCCTCGGGTCGCGCCGACGCTCGCCGAGTTCGTCGCCGCCGACGACGGCGAGTACCTGAAGTTCACCGAGGCGGCGTTGCGGATCTTCGATCGCCAGGACTGGCTGCGCGTCAACCGCGCCCGGGCCCGCATCAAGGTGCTGGTCGACAAGATCGGCATCGAGGCCTTCCGGGAGATGGTCGACCGCGAGCTCGAGGGCGACTGGGTGGACGAGCGCGACTTCACGATCGACCATCTGACGCTCGAGCTCGACGAGGAGAGATCGGCGCCGCCGCCGGCCGCCGATCCGGGCTCGCCGAACGGCGATCGCTCCGAGTTCGACCAGTGGCTGGCCGACAGCGTCCAGGCGCAGAAGCAGGACGGCTTCTCCTCGGTCCTCGTCCGGGTGATCCGCGGCGACCTCAGCCCCGAGCAGTTCCGTGGGCTCGGGGCGATCATGCGCGCGTTCTCGGGCGGCAACGCCCGCACGACCGTCGACCAGAACCTCGTCCTCCGCTGGGTCCGCGACGAGACGCTCCACGACGTCTACGCGGCGCTCCGCGAACTCGACCTCGGCGCGCCGGCGGCGAGCAGGATCAACGACGTCGTCAGCTGCCCCGGCACCGACTCCTGCAAGCTCGGCATCACCGCCTCGATGGGCCTCAACCGGGCGCTGCAGGAGAAGGTCGACGAAATGGGAATCACCGACCCGCTGACCCGGAAGATCCATCTGAAGATGAGCGGCTGCCCGAACGGGTGCAGCCAGCACCACATCGCCAACATCGGCTTCTACGGGGCGTCGATCAAGGTCGGCGGCCGGGCGATGCCGGCCTACATCCCCCACATCGGCGGCGAGTTCGAAAACGGCGAGGTCGTCTACGGCGGCCGGCTCAAGGTCCGCCTCCCCGCCAAGCGGGTTCCGGACGCGGTCGAGCTCTGGCTGCGGATGTACGAGGCCGAGCGCAACGAGGGCGAGGAGTTCAACGACTTCGCCGCCCGCGTCGGCACCGCCCGCTTCGAGGACGAGATCCGCGAGCTGTCGATCCCGGCCGAGTTCAACCTCGAGAACATGCTCCAGTTCGTCGACTGGAGCCGCCGCGATCCCTACAAGGTCGAGCGCGGTGAGGGCGAGTGCGCGATCTGACCCGATCCGAGCGGGCCTGAGCGCCGTGGCCATGGGCGGCGCGGCGCTGCCGGCGATCGAGGTCGAGCGGGTTCCGGAGCGGGCGGAGCCGCGCTCGCAGGCGTCGGCGCTGCTGACCGCCGCCGGCGAGTCGATCGATCCCCGCGAGGTCTCCGCCCATCTCGAGGGGCTCGGCGCCGCCGACGCGATCGCCTGGGCGCTCGAGACGTTCCATCCAAGGCTGCGGTTCGCCGCCTCGTTTCAGAAGACGAGCTCGGTCACGATCGACATCGTCAGCCGCCTCAGCGCCGACGCGGGCCGCGCCGACGCCGACTTCTTCTATCTCGACACCGACGTGCTCTTCGAGGAGACGTACGCGACCCGCGACGCGCTCGCGGCGCGCTACGGAATCGAGTTCCGGCGGTTCTCCGGAATCGGACTCGCTGAGCAGGCGCAGCTGTACGGCGATAGCCTCTGGACCCGCCAACCCGACGCTTGCTGCGGGATCCGCAAGGTCGAGCCGATGCGAACGGCGCTGACCGGGATCGACTGCTGGGTGTCGGGAATCCGCCGCGAGGACTCTCAGACGCGCGCCGGAGCCGCGAAGTTCGGCTGGGACAAGCGATTCGGCCTCTGGAAGCTGAACCCGCTGGCCGATTGGACGGAGGCGGAGGTCTGGGACTACATCAACGAGCATGAGATTCCCTACAACCCTCTTCACGACGCCGGTTACCCGTCGATCGGGTGCACCCACTGCACCCGCCCGCCGGGCGCCGACGGCGATGCGCGCTCCGGTCGCTGGGCCGACGCCCACAAGACCGAGTGCGGCCTCCACGGCTGACCGGATTGCGCTTGATCTGTAGCTTTCCCGTCCGCCCCACGGCCGAACCCGATTCCCGAACCCCACTTGCAGAGGAGCCAATCCGCGTATGAGTGACAAGTCCCTGACCCTTTCCGCCCGCCAGACCGCCGACTTCGAGCTGCTCGCCAACGGCGGCTTCGCCCCGCTGAAGGGATTCATGGGCTCAGCCGACTGGCAGGCCAGCGTCGAGAACATGACCCTCGCCGGCGGTGACGAGGTCTGGCCGATCCCGGTGACGCTCGCCACCGACCTCGAGGCCAGCGAGGGCGACGTCGTCGCGCTCAGCGCCAACAACGGCAAGGCCCTCGGCCGGATCCGGGTCTCGGAGATCTTCGAGCGCGACGTCGAAAAGGAGTCGGAGCACGTCTATCGCACGACCGACGACGCCCATCCCGGCGTCGCCGCCACCAAGCAGGAGGGCAACCGCTGCATCGCCGGCGAGATCGAGGCCGACGACGTGCCCGATCACGAAGAGGCGTTCATGCGCCGCTACTTCACCCCGGAGCAGTCGCGCAAGGAATTCGCCGACCGCGGCTGGAAGCGGATCGTCGCCTTTCAGACCCGCAACCCGATCCACCGTGCCCACGAGTACCTGACCAAGGCCGCGCTCGAGGTCTGCGACGGCCTCTTCCTGCACCCGCTGATCGGCGAGACCAAGAAGGGCGACATCCCCGCCGACGTGCGGATGAAGTGCTACGAGGTCCTGATGGAGAACTACTACCCGAACGACCGGGTGGTCCTCGGAGTCAACCCGGCGGCGATGCGCTACGCCGGCCCCCGCGAGGCGATCTTCCACGCGGTGGTCCGTCGCAACTACGGCGCGACCCACTTCATCGTCGGCCGCGACCACGCCGGCGTCGGCGACTACTACGGCACCTACGACGCCCAGAAGATCTTCGACGACGTCGACATCGACAAGCTCGGGATCCGGCCGCTGATGTTCGAGCACACGTTCTGGTGCTACGAGTGCGAGGGCCTCGGCTCCAACAAGACCTGCCCGCACACCCCCGAGGACCGGTTGTTCCTCAGCGGCACCAAGGTTCGCGAGATGCTCGAGAACGGCGAGGCACCGCCGCACGAGTTCTCCCGTCCCGAGGTCGCGGAGATCCTCATCGAGGCCTACAAGGAGCTGTAGGCGAACGCGACCGCAGATCAGCAGACAGCAGACAGAGACAAAGGAGAACGCTTCAAAAATGTCAGGACACAAGGGATTCACCCTCTGGATGACCGGCCTCTCGGGCTCGGGCAAGTCGACGATCACCGAGGTGCTCATCGACGAGTTCGAGGAACGGGGCCTCCCCCTCGAGGTGCTCGACGGCGACGTCGTCCGTGAGCACCTCTCGAAGGGCCTCGGGTTCTCGAAGGAGGACCGCGACATCAACATCGACCGGATCGCCTTCGTCGCCGACCTGCTGTCGCGCAACGGCGTCCCGGTGATCACCGCCGCGATCTCGCCCTACCGCGACACCCGCGACGCCGCCCGCGCCCTCCACGAGGGCAACAGCACGTTCGTCGAGGTGTTCGTCGCGACGTCGCTCGAGGACTGCGAGGCCCGCGACACGAAGGGCCTCTACGCGAAGGCGCGCTCCGGCGAGATCAAGGAATTCACCGGCGTCTCCGATCCCTACGAGGAGCCGCTCGACCCGGAGATCCGCGTCGAGACCGCCGACCGGACGCCGGAGGACAGCGCCGCCGAGATCCTCGTCTACCTCGAGCAGCAGGAGCTGATCCCAGCCAAGGGTTAGCTGCGCGACTCGCAGGGCTCCGTCCTGCTCGACTGCGCGTCACGACCCCGTCAAGCTCCCGGCCGGCGGGGTCGTTTCGCGTTCAGAGAGCCGCGAGCTGCCTGATCGTCGCCTCGCGGTCGGAGCCGAAGACGATCGCGATCATCGAGTCGGCGCCGCCGTCGGCGAAGCGGCCGACCCGGCCCTCGAGCTGATCGGGCGTGCAGGCGATGCCGCACATGTCGATCACTTCGGTCGACAGCGCCATCGCGGCGCCGATCCGGTCGCCGCCGAGGAACAGGTCCTGGACCTGGTGCGCCTCGTCGGCGAGGCCGTTGGCGGCGAGCAGGTCGACGTAGAAGTTCTTGTCCTTGGCTCCCATGCCGCCGAGGTAGAAGGCGATCAGCGGCCGCAGCGCGTTGCGGGCCTCGTCGACGTCGGCCTCGACGGCGACGGGGACGGTCGGCGCCACGTCGATCTCGCTGCGGCTCCGCCCCGCCTTCGCGAGGCCGGCCTCGAGTGCGCCGAGCAGGCCGGCGCCGTCCTCGGGATCGAAGAAGGCGGGGATCCAGCCGTCGGCGATCTCGCCGGCGAGCTCGACCGACTTCGGCCCGATCGCGCCGATGTAGATCGGCAGCTGCTCCTGCGGCGGCTTCGCCATCAGCTTCAGCGGCTTGCCGAGCCCGATCCCCTCGCTGGTCGGGATCTGGAAGTTGCGGCCGTCGTGGACGACCGGCTGCCTCGCCCAGGCCTGGCGGACGATCTCGACGTACTCGCGAATCCGCCCGAGCTGGCGCTCGAACGGGACGCCGTACCAGCCCTCCGATACCTGCGGGCCGGATACGCCGAGCCCGAGCCGCATCCGGCCGTCCGAGATCGTGTCGATCGATGCCGCCGCCATCGCCGCGGCGGTCGGCTGCCGCGCCGGGATCTGCATCAGCCCCGAGCCGACGCCGATCCGCTCGGTGCGATCGGCGAGAACCGCGAGGACGGAGACGACGTCCTGCCCCCACGCCTCCGATACCCAGACGCAGTCGATGCCCGCCTCGTCGGCGCTGGTCGCGAGTGCGATCTGCTCCTCGAACGAGTACCAGGGCCAGTAGAGCGCGGAGAGCTGGATCTTCACCGTCGGCTACTCCGGCTTGGCGGGGACCTGCGGCTCGCCGAGCCCGTAGGTGTCGTAGTCGCCCCACTTGCTGAACGTCTTGTGGGTCGGGCCGTGGAAGTCGGAGGACGCGGTCGGGACCAGCCCGAACTCCCCGCAGAGCTCGAGGCAGTGCCTGGTCTGCTCCTCGGTGTGGGGCGGGTAGAAGGTCTCGATGCCGTCGAGGCCGACGTCGCGGACGAGGCTCTCGACGAGGTCGCGGACCTGGTCGGGATCCTTGACGTCCCAGTAGGGGTGGGCGACGACGGCGACGCCGCCGGCCGCGTGGATCAGCTCGACGGCCTGCTCGGCGCTCGGCCAGCTGCGGGAGACGAACGCCTTCGCCCCCGGGACCAGGTACTCCTCGAAGAACGGGCCGAGATCGGGCCCGGCCCCGGCGGCCCTGGCGATGTGCGGCCGGCCGATCGCGTCGGCGGCGCCGGCCTTCGCGACTGCGTCCTCGAAGGAGACGTCGACCCCGTGCTCGTTGAGCTTGGCGATGATCTGCCTGGCGCGGTCGACGCGCTCCTGCTGAGCGCGGTCGCAGGCCGGCTGGATCTCGTCGAGGTCGATCCAGTAGCCGCAGATGTGCAGGTCCTCGGAGTACTTGTGGACGCAGGACATCTCGACGGCGGGCACGTTCTCGATGCCGAGCTCGGCGGCGACGCGATTCGCCTCGGCGACCCCGGCGACGCCGTCGTGGTCGGTCAGTGCCATCACGGTGATCCCCGCCGCGGCGGCGGAGCGGACGACGTCGGCGGGCGGAAGCTGGCCGTCGGAGACGGTCGAATGAGACTGAAGGTCGATCATGTCTGCCATTCTTACCTATCGAGGTCAAGAAAGCCGGAGCCCCACCCCGATGCGCATCTCAGCCAAAGCCGACTACGCCGTGCGAGCCACGCTCGAGCTCGCCTCGGCCCCGGACGGGATGCCGGTCAAGGGCACGCAGCTCGCCGAGGCCCAGGACATCCCGCTGCAGTTCCTCGAGCACATCCTCCTCGATCTCAAGCACGCCGGCCTGGTCCGGACCAAGCGCGGTGCCCGCGGCGGCTACTGGCTCGCCGAGGACCCCGGCACCGTTTCGGTTGCCGACGTGATCCGCGCCGTCGAAGGGCCGCTCGCCAACATCCAGGACCTGCCACCGGAGGAGACGGAGTACCGCGGCGCCGCCGAGCTGCTGCGCGACGTCTGGATCGCGGTTCGCCAGAACCTCCGCGAGGTGCTCGAGAACGTCACCCTCGAGGAGCTCGCAGCGAAGCGGCTCCCCGACGTCGTCAGCTCGCTGCTGGACGAGCCCGAGGCCTGGGTGGCGCGGGAGACCGGCACCCACGACGTGGTCGGCTGACGGTTCCGCTACCATCGCCAACTCGCTTTTAGACTAATCTGGTCGAGAAGGCCGATTCGCCGCCTGGCGGCGGGCTTCGATCCTCGGCACCGGTCGCCCCGCACCCACCCTCATGGATCCCGCAATCGTCGCATTCGGATTTGGCATCGGCCTGCTGGTCGGGATGACCGGCATGGGGGGCGCCTCGCTGATGACGCCGCTGCTGATCCTCATCTTCGGCGTCCAGCCGGTCACCGCGATCGGCACCGACATCTTCTACGCAGCGGTGACGAAGACCGTCGGCGGCGTCCAGCACCTCCGCGCCGGCACCGTCCACAAGGGGCTCGCGTTCTGGATGGCCTGCGGCAGCGTTCCCGCGGCGATCGGCGGCGTCGCGGTCATCGAGTACCTGAAGAACAGCGTCGGCGAGGACCGGCTCGACGGGATCATCTTCGGCATCCTCGGCGCGACGCTGCTCGTCGTCGGCCTGGCGACGGCGCTGCGGACGATCTTCATCCCCGACGTCATCAAGGAGCGCTACGCCCTCCACCTCTACCGGCGCCACATCATCGCCGCCATCGCCACCGGCGTCACCACCGGGTTCGTCATCGGCCTCACCTCGGCCGGCTCGGGAACGCTGATCGCGATCATCCTCATCGCCGTCTTCCGGCTCACACCGCAGCGGGTCGTCGGCACCGACATCTTCCACGCCGCGGTGCTGCTCTGGGCGGCCGGCATCGCCCACTGGGTGACCGGCAACGTCGACTTCGGGCTCGCCGGCAACATCCTCGTCGGCTCGGTCCCCGGCGTCCTCGTCGGCGGCCGCCTCGCCTTCAAGAGCGGCAAGAACCTGCTCCGCGGCCTGCTCTCGGTGGTCCTGGTCGCCTCCGGCATCACCCTGATCACGAAGGGCGACGGCGCCGTCGTCATGGTCACCGCCGCCTTCGTCTCGCTGCTTTTCGGCGTCGTCTTCACCTACGTCCTCCGCCGTGAGGTGAAGCTGCCGCACGGCGAGGGCGTCCGCGCCTGGAAGCTGGTCAGCTTCCCCTGGAAGCGGCCCGCCCACCTGATCGGGGTCGATCACGACGAGGAAGCAGTGCCCGAGGCGAGCAACGACGGCGACCTCGCTGCGGCCCGCGACAGCGACGACCCCGACGCCGAGCGCAGCGACGACACTGCACTCAGATAGGCTCCGACGCCGATGGACTTCTCCCTCGGAGACCGCCTCGAGGAACTGCTCGGCCGCGTCCGCGGCTTCATGGAGGAGAACGTCTACCCGGTCGAGGCCGAGGCGATGCAGGCGCTCGACGACGAGGTCCGCCCCGGCGTCGCCTACCCGGAGATCATCGTCGCGATCCGCGAGAAGGCGCGGGCCGAGGGCCTCTGGAACCTCTTCCTCCCCGACGAGGAGCACGGCGCCGGCCTGACCAACTGGGAGTACGGGATGCTCTGCGAGGAGATGGGCCGCAGCCCCGTCGTCGCGCCGATGGCCTTCAACTGCGCCGCCCCCGACACCGGCAACATGGAGATCCTCGCCGAGCACGGGACCGACGAGCAGAAGTCACGCTGGCTGGAGCCGCTGCTCAACGAGCACACGCGCTCCTGCTTTTCGATGACCGAGCCCGAGGTCGCCGGCTCCGACCCGACCACCCTGCAGGCTCGCGCCGACCTCGACGAGTCGGCCGGCGAGTGGGTCATCAACGGCCACAAGTGGTTCACGTCGGGCGCCGTCGGCGCCGACATCGCGATCGCGATGGTCGTCACCGACCCCGATGCCGCGCCCTACGCGAAGGCGAGCATGATCGTCGTTCCCACCGATGCGCCCGGCTTCGACCTGGTCCGCTCGGTCTCGGTGATGGGCCACGACAAGGGCCCCGGCCACTGCGAGATCCGCTACAGCGACTGCCGGGTTCCGGAGGCGAACCTGCTCGGCCCCCGCGGCGCCGGCTTCGTGATCGCCCAGGACCGGCTCGGCCCGGGCCGGATCCATCACTGCATGCGCGCGATCGGGACCTGCGAGCGAGCGATCGAGCTGATGAGCCGGCGCGCCAACGAGCGCGAGGCGTTCGGCGGCAAGCTCGCCGACAAGCAGTTCATCCAGGACTTCATCGCGAAGAGCCGGATCGAGACCGAGCAGGCCCGGCTGCTGACCCTGAAGGCCGCCTGGCTGATGGACACCGCCGGCAAGCGGGAGGCGCGCCGCGAGATCTCGATGATCAAGGTCGTCGCCGCCAACGTCGTCATGGACGTCCTCGACCGGGCGATCCAGACGCACGGCTCGCTCGGCATGTCCGACGACACCCCGCTGGCGTCGATGTGGCGCTACAGCCGCATGCTCAAGGTGGCCGACGGTCCCGACGAGGTCCACAAGATGGTCATCGCCCGCCGCGAGCTCAACAAGTACGCCCGCCGAGACGACTGACCGCCCGGTGGCGGCGAGGCCGCGCCCGCCGTTCCTCTCCCGCCACCCCCTTCGCGAACCGCCTCCCCTCGCGAACCGCCTCCCCTTCGCGAACCGCCTCCCCTCGCGAACCGCCTCCCCTTGCGAACCGCCTCCCCTTGCCGAGGTCGAGGAAGCCGGTGACAGTTGCCCCTATCCTCGACCTCGCCGGTTCCGCGAACCGCCCCCCTCGCCGGGGTCGAGGAAACCGGTGACAGTTGCCTGGTTCCTCCACCTCGCGGTGTTTGACCCACGGCACGGAATCGGCGCAGATCGGCACGATCGTCGTCCCACCCGTGCGCCGGGCGCTGCGATCGTCGGCGCATGCGGACGTCGGAACATGAGCGGCGGCGAGTTGCCGAAGACCTCCTGATCGCCGAGCTCGCCGCGGCGAGCTCGGGCATCGTCGACCGGGCCGAGCTCGATGCGCTCGGCATCAGCCCCGACGAGATCGCCTACCGCCTGCAGATCGGCCGGCTGCATCGGCTTCACCGGGGCGTCTACGCGGTCGGCCATCGGTCCGTCGACCGGCGCGGACGCTGGATCGCGGCGTTGCGCGCCTGCGGCCCGCAGTCGGCGCTCTGCGGCTGGAGCGGGGCCGCCATCTCGGGGCTGTCGGTGATCGAGGACGCCCGGGTCGAGGTCTGCGTCCCCCACACCGGTCGGCTCGATTGCCCGGGAATCAGGCTTCACCGAGCGGCGCTGAGATCCGCGGACCGCGCGATTCGGGACGGCCTGCCGGTGATGGCGATGCCGCGATTGTTGCTGCACCTCGCCTCGCGGGTCGGCGAGCGCCGCCTCGAGAAGCTCGTCGCCGAAGCCTCCCACCGCGGACTGCTGGAGGCGCGAGCGACGGTCGACCTGCTGCGCCGGGCCCGCGGACACCGCGGCATCCGGGCCCTGCGGCTCGCCTGCGAGGGATACCTCGGGCAGTCGCCGACCCGTTCGCCGCCGGAGGCAGCGTTCATCGCCCTCTGCCGTCGTCATCGGCTCCCGGAGCCGCTCGTCAACGTCCCCGTCCTCGAATTCGAGGTCGACTTCCTCTGGCCGCGGGCGCGGCTGGTCGTCGAGGTCGACGGATTCAGCTCTCACCGCCATCGCCACCAGTTCGAACGCGACCGGCTCCGGGCGGTGACCCTCCGCGGCGCCGGCTACGAGTACCTGGCGTTCACCCCGCGCCAGCTCGGCGAGCGCAGCGAGTGGGTGGTCGAATCGGTCCGCGCCGCCCTCCACGAGGTCGAGGTCGAGGTCGAGGAAACGGGTGACAGTTGCCCCTTTCCTCCACCTCGGCGGGAGCGTCGGCGGGGGCGGCGGGGGCCGCTCGGGCGGCGGGGGCGGCGGGGGCGGCTCGGGCGGGGCGGCGGGGCTTGGGTCAGCCGAGGCGGTCGACGGCCTCGTCGGCGGCCTCGGCGAGGCGGCCGACGTTCTTGCCGAACTCCTCGAAGCCCGCCTCGGGCTTGCCGTATTGACCCTTCGCGTAGCGCGAGTAGACGCCCTCGAGGATGATCGCCAGCTTCCAGTAGCCGAGCGCGACGAAGAAGTCGATCTCTGCCAGGTCGCGGCCCGATCGCTCCGCGTAGCGGCTGCGAACCTGCTCGCGGGAGGGAAAGCCGGCCGCCATCGTCGCCGGCTCGAACAGCGGCAGCAGGGTGTCGCCCTCCTCACCCCAGTAGACGAGCAGCAGGCCAACGTCGGCGAGCGGGTCGCCGAGCGTGCAGAGCTCCCAGTCGACCACGGCGGCGACCTCGCCGGACGGATCGAGGATCATGTTGTCGAGCCGGTAGTCGCCATGGACGAGCGTGGCGGAGCCCTGAGCGGGAATCCGCTCGGCGAGCCGGTCGTGGACGCGCTCGACGAGCGGGATCTCACGTGTCTTCGAGCCCTCCCACTGCTTGCCCCAGCGGCGCAGCTGGCGAGCGACGTAGTCCTCCTTCTTGCCGAGGTCGCCGAGGCCGATCTCGTCGGGCACCTGGGCGTGGATCTCGACCAGCGTGTCGACGACGCGCTCGCCGATCGCCCGCCGATCGCCCTCGGCGAACGGCTCGGCGTCCTCGCGGAGCCGCAGGATCGGGCCCTCGAGGAACTCCATCACGTAGAACGGCGCGCCGTTGACCTCGGTGTCGGTGCAGTAGCCGGCGATCGGCGCGACCGGAACCGGTGTCGGCGCCAGCGCCGAGACGACGCGATGCTCGCGGCCCATGTCGTGCGCGGACCCGAGCGCCTTGCCGAGCGGTGGTCGCCGCAGCGCCCAGCTGCGCCCGGACGCGTCGCTGACCCGATAGGTGAGGTTGGACCGGCCGCCGGCGATGCGCTCGTAGCTGAACGGACCGCCGGCGCCGGCGACGTTAGCCTCGAGCCAGGCGCCGACGCGCTCGCCGTCGATCCCCTCCGGGCTCTCGCTCGCCGCCGTCACGGCGTGCAGCCTATTCGCCGGCGGGTTGATATGAGTGCGGGATGGCGGAACGGGAACTGCGCGGCCTGCTGGTCGACTTCGGCGGCGTCTTGACGACGAACATCTGGGACAGCTTCGACCGGTTCTGCGCGAACGAGGATCTCGAGCGCGGCGCCGTCCTCGAGCTGTTCCGCGGCGACGGCGAGGCGCTGGCGCTGCTTCGCTCGCTGGAGCGCGGCGCCGTCACCGACGAGGAGTTCGAGCGCGACTTCGGCGAGATGCTCGGAGTCGACTCCGGCCGGTCTGATCGACCGCCTGTTCGGCGGCCTCGCGCCCGAGCAGGCGATGATCGACGCCGTCTCGGCCGTCCGCGCCGCCGGGCTGCGGACCGGGCTGATCACCAACTCCTGGGGCATGGGCATCTATGACCGCGCCCCGCTGGAGATCTTCGACGCGACCGTGATCTCCGGCGACGTCGGGCTCCACAAGCCGCAGCCGGAGATCTACGAGCTCGGCGCCGAGCGGATCGGCGTCCCCCCCGCTGCCTGCGTGTTCGTCGACGACCTGCGCGAGAACGTCGCCGGAGCCGAGTCGGTCGGCATGACCACGGTCCTCCACCGCGATCCGGCCGCGACGATCGCCGTGCTCGAGGAGCTGCTCGGCTTCCGGCTCCCGGCCTAGGAGCCGGATCTGCCGCAGTTCGGCTCGCGCCGCAGCAGCCCGCCGAGCGAGAACGACGCGCGGACCTCGATCCGCTGCGGGCCGGTGCCGTCGGGCACGGTCAGCAACGTCGAGGTACCTCCGCCCGGCTCCAGGCAACCCTGGCCGCCGACGATCTCCAGGTAGGGCGAGTAGCGCATCCTGACCAGGTAGCGCCCGGGACCCGGCACCGTCAGCGCATACCCGTCCCGGTACAGCGAGTCCGGCTGCATGCCCTGCTCGTCACCCGGGGCGACCTTCCAGAGTCGCCAGTGCTCGTCCGACCAGACCGGTCGCAGGTAGGAGAGGCCGCCGGCCGTCACCAGATCGGCCTCGTCCTGGGCGAGGAAGTCGAGCTTCGCGTCGGGAACGGCGACGTAGTCGACGCCGTGCGTGCGCAGCCACTTCGCGTAGGCCGGCGGCGTCAGCCGCCCGTCGGTGAAGAGATCGAAGTCGTCGGACTCCATCTGGCGCAGCCAGCCGCGGGCGATCGGCACGTGCTCGCCGACGTAGACGGACTCCCAGCGGCTCCGGGTCGGCGGGATCTCGACCCGGATCGGCCGACCGGCGGCGCGGTCCTCGAGCTCGGCGACGAGCGGCTCGTAGTAGGCGGCCTCGGTCGACGGATCGCCACTCGCGGCACGGACGTCGTGGAAGGTCGACGACCACTGCCACCAGAGCAGCGGCGCGGCGATCAGCAGCAGCACGACCGGCCGGCGGCCGAACAGGGCCAGCGCCATTACCGGCCCGGCGAAGATCGCCCCGAACCTGATCGCGTTGCTGCCGAACGGCGTCTCGACGGCGAACGCGGCGATCGCGACGAGCGCGTAGAGGACGAACGCGGTCCGCAGCGTCGTCTCCCCGACCGGCAGGAAGGCGAAGCAAACGAGGCAGGCGATCGGGATCCAGACGAACGACCCGAACGTGAACGGCTGGTAGCCGGAGGTCGGGAAGGCGAGCGCGAGCGCGAGCGTCGCGAGCGCCGCCGCGAGGCCGGTGACCAGCGCCGCCCGGTTGCGGCGCCGCCGCGTGTCGGTCGCCAGCGGTTGCAGGCGCGAGGCGATCAGGACCGCTGCGGCGGCCAGCGCGGTGAATATCCCGGCGACGGGGCTGGCGAGGCCGGCCGCGGCGGCGGCGAAACCGCCGGCGACGGGACGGCGGCGCTGCACGGCCAGCATCGCGAGCAGGCCGAGGACCAGGCCGAGCCCGAAGGTGATCCGTCCCCCGTACAGCGAGACGGTCGCGGCGAGGCCGAACCAGAGCGCGCCGAGCCAGGCCCGGCGCCCGTACGCCCGCAGGGCGATCGCCGCGAACGCCGCGGCGGCGGCAACCGCGCAGATCACGCCGAGCAGCGCCGGGCCGAGCCAGGCGCCGAGCGGTGGGTAGAGCAGGCTGTAGCCGGGAACGCTGTGGCCGGAGTACCAGGCGTCGTTGTAGATCACGAAGCCGTCCCGGTCCCAGAGATCCGCCCGGAACACCTGCGCCGAGAGGTCGAGGGTCTGCGGCTGCCAGAGCAGGTAGAGGCCGCTCAGCGCCGCCGCGAGGCCGGCGGCGAGCAGGATCACGCTCCCGGGACGACGAGTCGCCGGGAGGCCCACCTGGCTCCTAGGCGTTGGCGTACTCGAGCCGGATCTGCTTGCCCTTGAGCTTCGTGCCGTCGAGCCGGTCGAGCGCCTTCTCGGCCTGGTCGCCGTCGAGGTCGACGAAGGTGAACCGCTCGAGGACGCGGATGTCGTGGATCGAGCCCTCGGGGATGACGGCGCCCTCGCTGAGCGCCCAGCGGATGTCGTCCTCCTCGATGCCGCTGCGCGAGCCGCGGTTGATGAAGAGCTTGACGTGGCCGTTCGTGCGGCGGCGCCGGCGCCGGCCGGCGCGGTCCTCCTCGGGCGGCGCCGGGGCCTCCTCCCCGGCCGCGGCCGGCGCTGCCGCCTCGGCCTCGGGCAGGGGCGCCGGCTCGTCTTCGTCCTTGGCGGTGTCCCACTGGACGGCGGCCGGCCCCGAGGCGTCGCGATCGCGGCGGCGCTCGTGGCGGCGCTTCGGCCGCGGCGCGTGGTCGAGGCGCTCCTCGGGCGCCTCCCATTCGCCGATCGAAGTCTTCACGTCGCGCTCGATCTGCTCGATCTCGCCGCGCTCCTTCGGGGTCACGAACGTGATCGCCCGGCCGGTCCGGCCGACCCGGCCGGTGCGGCCGATCCGGTGCACGTAGATCTCGCTGTTGTTGGGGAGGTCGTAGTTGATGACGTGGGTGACGTGCTCGATGTCAAGCCCGCGGGCGGCGACGTCGGTGGCGACCAGCAGCGGCGACTTGTGCTCCTTGAAGGAGATCATCACGCCGTCGCGCTGCCCCTGGCTCATGTCGCCGTGCAGAGCTTTCGATTGCAGGCCGCGATCGCGCAGCGTCCGGTCGAGCCGGGCGGTGCCGATCTTGGTCCGGCAGAAGACGATCGCCTGCTCGGGCTCCTCGGCCTTGAGGACCTCGATCAGCCGGTCGGTCTTGTGCTTCGGCTCGACCTCGACGTAGGCCTGCTCGATCGCGTCGACGGTCAGCTTCTTGGGGGTGATCGAGATCGTCACCGGGTCGTACATGTAGGTCTCGGCGAGCCGGGCGATCGGCGGCGGCATCGTCGCGCTGAACAGCATCGTCTGCCGTCCGCTCGGGCACATCCGCAGGATCCGCTCGACGTCCTCGATGAAGCCGAGGTCGAGCATCTCGTCGGCCTCGTCGAGAACGACGTAGCGGGTCCCGGTCAGGACCAGGGCTCCGCGCGAGATCAGGTCCTTCATCCGGCCGACGGTGGCGACGACGACGTGGGCCTTGCTGCGCACCCGCGAAGCCTGCTCGCGAACCGAGGTACCGCCGAAGACGGCGACGACGTTGACGTCGAGGTGCTCGGCGTAGGAGCGCAGCGCCTGGGTGACCTGGATGCAGAGCTCGCGGGTCGGGGTCAGGACGATCGCCTGCGTCTCGTCGTCGTTGGGGTCGAGGTATTGCAGCAGCGGCAGCCCGAACGCGGCGGTCTTGCCGGTGCCGGTCTGCGCCTGGCCGATCATGTCGTGACCGGCGAGCAGCTCCGGGATCGCCTTCTCCTGGATCGGCGAGGGCTCCTCGTAGCCGAGCTCGTCAAGCGCGGTGACGACGTCCTCCTTGAGGCCGAGATCGCGGAACGAGGTCACTGCGCCGGATCCAGTAGGAGCTTGCCCTGGGTCGCGCGGCCCTGCAGGGCGCGGTGCGCCTCAGCGACGTCCGAAAGTCCGTATCTACCACCGATCACGACCTCGAGTTTGCCGGATGCGACGGCTTCGAGCAGTTCGGTGATGCCGCGCTCGAGCAGATCGGGCCGCTGGAGGAGGTGAACGAGCCAGAAACCGACGACCGCGCGGCTGGTCCGCATCAGCTTCTGGGACATGACCTGGTTGGGCTCGCGCGAGGCGATCCCGAAGGTGACGAGGCGGCCGAACGGGGCAAGGACCGACAGGCATGCATCGAAGGCGTCGCCGCCGGACATCTCGAGGACGACGTCGACCTGCTTGCCGTCGTTGGCCTCGAGGATCGCCGCGGCGAGATCGTCGCAGCGGGAGTCGACGCCGACGTCGGCACCGAGCCGCTGCGCGAGCTCGCGCTTTTCGGCAGTCGAGGCCAGGGCGATGACGCGGCCGGCGCCGATCCGCTTCGCGAGCTGGACGGCGAGCGTCCCGGTGCCGCCTCCGGCGGCCTCGACGACGACGCTCTCGCCGCGCTCGAGCCGGCTGCTGATCCGCAACAGCGTCCACGCGGTGAGGCCCTGGAGGAGCACGCCGGCGGCCTGATCGTCGGAGACCTCGTCGGGGATCGGGACGAGCGCCGCCCGGGGCACGCTGACCTTCTCGGCGTAGCCGCCGTTGGCCAGCATCGCGGCGACGCGGCGGCCATCGGCAGTCCGGCCGGCGATCTCGCCACCCGGGATCAGCGGCAGCTCGGCCTTCGCCAGGTAGTCGTTCTCGCGCTGATGGGTGTCGGCGAAGTTCATGCCGGCCCGGGCGACCTCGACGACGACCTCGTCGGTGCCGGCCACGGGGTCGTCGAGCTCGACGACCTGGAGTACCTCCGGTCCGCCGAACTCCTGAATCTGGACTGCGCGCATCGGCGAGAGTCTGACGGCTCGCGCCCCCCGGCGGCGGTGCGCGTCCCTAGCGGCGCCGTTTGACGGTGAGCAGGCGATCGCCGCGGACCCGCTTCATCCGGGTCTTGCCGCCGCCCGGCCAGCGAACGACGAGGCGCCGCGCGACCGGCGCCTTGCCGAGCCCGAAGTAGAGCCGATAGTGGCCCTGCGAGTGGCGGGCGTCGTCGTTCTGGCCGACCCACTGGGTGATGGGCCGGCTGCCCCTGCGGGCCTGGACGGTCGCGCTGGCACCGATCGCCTCACGGTTGATCGCCGCGCCGCGCAGGTCGACCTCGAGCCAGTGCCCGGCGCGGGTCACGTTGCGGCGGCGGACGATCCGGCTGCGCGGCGAGAACTCCCGCTTCGAGGTCGCGATCAGCGGGTCGCGCCGCCCGTCGTTGTCGTAGTCCATCCACTCGGCGATCGCATAGCCGGTCCGTTTCAGGCTCAGCGCGCCGGTCGGGACGTACTTGCCGCGGCGGCGATCCCAGCGGTAGACGCCCTGCGGGGCGAAGCCGATGTCGAGGCGGCCGTCGTTGTCGTAGTCGACGAACGAACCGGCGGCCGCGTCGCGCGGCAGCCCGAGGCGGCCGCGAACCGGCCGGAGGTTGCCGTGCCGGTTCGCAAGGATGCGGACGCGGCGCCCGCCGCTCAGCAGCACGTCCAGCGTCCCCGAGTTGTCGTAGTCGCCGAGCGCGATCTGGGCGGCGTCCGCCCCCGCCCCGATCACCTGCGAGCGACCCCAGAACCCGTGGTTCGACCTCCAGACCTCGAGCCCGCGTCCGGTCACGACGAGCAGCGCCGGCGGACCGCGATCGAGCTGTGCCCAGCGATAGGCGGTGCCGGTGACCGGCGGCGCCGGCACCTCGATGAACCCGCCGCGAAACACCTGCGCGAACAGCCGCGGGTCGCGGCCCTCGCAGGTCGTCAGCAGGTCGAGCTTGCCGCCGCCGTCGGCGTCGGCGTAGGACGCCGCCCGGCCGCGGCAACTCCCCTTGTAGATGCCGCTGACGGCGATGTCGTTCCCGTAGCCGCCGCCCCCTCCCGGAGACCAGCAGCTGATCCTCGACGTAGCCGAGGAAGCGGGGGCTGGCGATGCCGCCGCCGAGCCCGCCGGTCGAGACGAAGACGTCCTGGGCGCGGTTGCCGGCGACGTCGGCGAAGGCGAGCGCGTGGCGGTCGCGGAGCTTGAACTGAAAGCTCCGCCCGTCCGGCGAGACGCTCCGCGTCCCGACCTTGATCTGGCCGGGGTCGACGACGCCGGCGCCGGCGTCGGCGAACTGGAACTGGATCGGCAGGTCGGCGAGGCCGTTGGAGGCCACCGTCACCTCGCCGCCCGGCGCCAGGGTGAAGTCGAGGAACGGCCGGTTGTCGGCGTCGCTGCCGATCGTCGCCTCGGCGTCGCGCTGCGAGCGGATCGTCATCTTCCTCGTCATCAGCTTCAGGCGGCCGGTCGCGGTCAGCCCGGTCGAGACGATGTGCAGTCGCCCGGCGTCGCCGGGCTCGTCGCTCGGCCAGATGTAGACCCCCGGCTCGGACTCGTCGGAGGGCGGGGCGAGCAGGTCGAGGCCGGGGAAGCGGGCGTCGGGACCGAGGCCGATCACGTTGATCTCGTTGGCGAAGCGGTTGCCGCGGCGGTTGCGCAGGAAGACCGACCGGAACTTGTGGTTGGCCGTGAAGATGTCCTGCCAGCCGTCGAGGTCGGGGTCGGCGACGCCGATGTCGAACAGGCGCTTGCCGGAGATGTCGGCCCGCACCGGCGAGGCGAAGCGCGGCTTCGCGGCCGGCGCCAGGGCAGGCGTCGCCGCCGCGACGGCGATCGCGCCCGCACAGCCGATCAAGGATCTCCAACCCACACCGGAAGCGTAATCGGGCGGCACTGCCGCTAGAGTGCCGCGGCCGTGGCCCTGACCGTCGTCGGATCCATCGCCTTCGACGCCGTACGGACCCCGTTCGGCGAGCGCGAGCGCATGCTCGGCGGCTCGGCGAGCCATTTCGCGCTCGCCGCCAGCTTCTTCACCGACGTCCGCATCGTCGGCCCGGTCGGCGACGACTTCGGGCCCGCCGAGATCGGCGTCCTCGAGTCGCACGGGATCTCGACGGTCGACGTCGAGCACGTCGCCGGCGGTCGCACCTTCTTCTGGCGCGGCCACTACGACCACGACATGAACATCGCCCATACCGACGACACCCAGCTCAACGTCTTCGCCGACTTCGTCCCGAAGCTCTGCGAGGAGAACCGCGCCGCGGAGATGCTGTTCCTGGGCAACATCCAGCCGCAGCTGCAGGGTCAGGTGCGGGCCGAGGCGTCGGCAGCCAGGTTCGTCGCGCTCGACTCGATGAACCTCTGGATCGAGACCGCCAAGGACGCCCTGCTGGCGGTGATCGGCGAGATCGACTGCGTGCTCCTCAACGACGCCGAGCTGCGGATGCTCACCGATGAGCCGAACCTCGTCGTCGCCGCCCACGCGATCATGGAACACGGCCCGACGATCGTCGTCGTCAAGCGCGGTGAGTACGGCGCCGCCCTCTTCACCGGCAACGACACCTTCGCGATGCCGGCCCTGCCGATCGCCGAGGTGCGCGACCCGACCGGCGCCGGCGATTCCTTCGCCGGCGGCTTCCTCGGCTTCCTCGACGGCCTCGGCGCCCACAGCCCGAGCAACGGCGAGCTCCGCCAGGCGATGGTCCGCGGCTCGGCGATGGCCTCCTTCAACGTCGAGGACTTCGGCACCGAGCGCGTCCGCCGCCTCGACCGCGACGAGATCGACGCCCGCGTCGCCGCCTTCAAGGACCTGACCCACTTCTAGGCCACGGTCCGGCGGGGGCGCCCCCGCAACGCCTGGGCTTCCTCCAGGATGGTGGAGGAATCACAGACGCTGACGCTGCGGATCGCCGCGCTCGCCCGCGCCCAGCACGGCGTGGTCGCCCGGCGCCAGCTGCTCGGGCTCGGGGCGAGCTCCTCGTCGATCGCGGCCCGCGTGCATTCCGGCCACCTGCATCCGTTGCACCGCGGCGTCTACGCGGTCGGCCACCGGCGGCTGGACCGCGAGGGCGTTCTGCTCGCGGCCGTCCTCGCCTGCCCGCCGGGATCGGCGCTCAGCCACGGCTCAGCCGGGCAGCACCGGGGGTTGATCGACCGCCGCGAACGGCTTGCGCTGCACGTCACCGTCCCCGGCGCGAACGCGCTCTCGGTGCGGGGGATCGTTACCCACACCGCCCGCAGCCTCGACCGCCGCGACGTCGGCATCCATCGCGGCGTCCCCACGACCTCCGCCACCAGGACGGTCTGGGACCTGGCGACGGTGCTGGGGCCGCAGCAGCTGCGGCGTGCGTTCGAGCAAGCCGAGAAGCTGCGCGTCCTCGACCGCGAGCGGCTGCGGGCGCTGCGGGCGGCGGCTCCGTCGCGGCGCGGCGCGGCGGTGATCCGCGGCCTTCTCGAGGAGGCGCCGCTGCCGCTCGCGGAGACGAGGTCGCGTCTCGAGGAGCTGATCCTCGAGACCTGCCGAGACCACTCGCTGCCGCTGCCCGCCGTCAACGTGCCGCTGCTCGGCTACGAGGTGGACCTGCTCTGGGAGCGGCAGCGGCTCATCGTCGAGGCCGACGGCGGCGACCACCTGACGGCCCGGCAGCGCGACCGCGACAACGAGCGCGACGCGCGGCTCGGACGCGCCGGCTACCTGGTCCGCCGCTACGGGCGCCGGCCGATCACCGAAGGCGACGCCGTTGCCGCCGAGATCGCCGCGATTCTCGCCGAGCGAGGCGGGTAGATCGATGCTGGGATACTAGGCTCGAGCTTTGGAGATTCCGATCGAGGAGAGACCAGTGGCAGACACTCTCAGCATCACCGACAACCGCACCGGGAAGACCTACGAGGTCGATATCACCGACGAGACGATCAAGGGCATCGACCTGCGCCAGATCAAGGTCAACGAGGACGACTTCGGGATGATGACCTACGACCCCGGCTACACGAACACCGCCTCGTGCCGCTCGGCGATCACCTACATCGACGGCGACGCGGGGATCCTCCAACATCGCGGCTACTCGATCGAGGAGCTCTGCGAGAAGTCGTCCTACCTCGAGGTCGCCTACCTGCTGATCTTCGGCGAGCTCCCGACCGAGAAGCAGCTCGAGCGCTGGGTCTACGACGTCACCCACCACACCTTCGTCCACGAGGACATGAAGGCCTTCTACGGCGGCTTCCGCCACGACGCCCACCCGATGGGAATCCTGCTCGCCGGCGTCGGCGCGATGTCGACGTTCTACCCCGACGCCAAGGAGATCAGCGACGAGGAGGAACGCTACATGGCGGCGATCAGGCTGATCGCGAAGATGCCGACGCTCGCCGCCTTCTCCTACCGCCACAGCCTCGGCCTGCCCTACGTATATCCCGACAACGAGCTCGACTACGCGAGCAACTTCCTGGGGATGATGAGGAAGATGACCGAGGTCAAGTACGAGGCCGACCCGCGGCTCGCGAAGGCCCTCGACGTCCTCTTCATCCTCCACGCCGACCACGAGCAGAACTGCTCGACGGCCGCGGTCCGCGCCGTCGGCTCCTCGCAGGTCGACCCCTACTCGGCGGTGGCGGCCGGCGTCGCGGCGCTCTACGGGCCGCTGCACGGCGGCGCCAACGAGGCGGTGCTGAGGATGCTGCGACGAATCGAGAAGGTCGACAACATCCCCGGCTTCCTCGAGGGGGTCAAGAACCGCGACGAGAAGCTGATGGGCTTCGGCCACCGGGTCTACAAGAACTACGACCCGCGGGCGCGGATCATCAAGAAGCACGTCGACGAGGTCCTCGAGGTGACCGGCGGCGACAACCCGCTGCTCGAGATCGCCACCGAGCTCGAGAAGCACGCGCTCGACGACGACTACTTCACGTCCCGGAAGCTGTACCCGAACGTCGACTTCTACTCGGGATTGATCTATGAGGCGCTGGGGATCCCGAGCGGCATGTTCACGGTGATCTTCGCGATCCCGCGGACCGCCGGCTGGATCGCCCAGTGGATGGAGATGAACGGTGACTCCGAGCAGAAGATCGCGCGGCCGCGACAGATCTACACCGGCGAGCGTGACCGCGACTACGTGCCGATGGCCGACCGCGACGGCCCGGAGAAGATCACCGGGCCGCCGGCCCGGCGGCCCGTCAAGGCGCGACGCGGCGCCTAGGTAATACCGACCGGATCCTCCGCTTCGCGTCCGGTCCGGCCGGTCAGCGCGGTGGTACGGACCGGGATGACATACGTCCTTGCCCCAGGCACCTGAAGGGTTGTCGAGATTGCCCGGGCGAGCGCGCCGCGAGGCCGAGGCGGCCGGCAGTCGCGCCGGTCGATTCGTCGCAGCCGGCGCGGAGCGATCGGGGCGCACCCACCGGCGGCCACGCTCCAGGTACCCTCGGCTCCGATGGGGTCCTTCAAGCTGACGATCCGAGACGGGCCGAAGGTCAGCCGCGAGAGGCACGAGAGCCTCGACGCGGCGATCGCGGCGCTGCGCGAGCACACCGAGCGGATCCGCTCCGAGGGGAACCTCGAGCCGGTCTCCGTGATCCGCGACTACGAGCCCGGCGATCTCGTTCGCGCCCGGCTCGAGATCTCGACCGGCGGCCCCTTCCGCGGCCGTGATGCCGGCATCGACGTGATGGGCGACGGCGGGCTGGTGCCGTTCCGCGGCGGCGTCTCCCGCAAGGAGCTCGACGCCGGCCGCGACCGGACCGCTTTCGCGGCGGTCGAGCAGGCGATGACCGAGGCGAGGACCGGATGAGCCCCGGCAGCGGCCGCGGCCACGGCACGTCGGAGCAAGGCGGCAAGCCGGTCGGCCGCCGGGTGCCGCTGCCGCGCGGCGCCGAGCGCCCGATCACCGTCTTCATCAACGGCTCCGAGCAGGCCGAGGGGACCGACTACGACATCGCCAACGGCACGGTGATCTTCCACGAGCCGATCGTCAAGGAGGACCTGAGCCAGCTCGGCGCCTTCCGCAAGCTCGGCCTCGGCCTCGGCCTCGTCGGTACCTACCAGAAGAACGAGGTCGTGGACGTCCAGTACCGGGTCGAGGGGCGCACGCAGCTCGCCTCCGACCTCGAGGTCATCCCCGACTAGCCGCCGAGGATCCGCGCCTTCTCGCGCTCGAACTCCGCTCGGTCAGGGCCCCGGAGTCGGGATGCGCCGGCGGTCGGCCTACCCGAGCCCGGAGAGCGCCGCGACCCGGTCCTTGTGTTGAACGGCGGTGCCGAACAGCTGCGCGTCGGCCCGGGCCCGCTTGAGCAGAAAGTGGAGGTCGTGCTCCCAGGTGAAGCCGATCCCGCCGTGGACCTGGATCGACGCCTTGCAGACGTCCCAGGCCGCCTCCGAGGCGCGCGCCTTGGCCATCGCCGCGGCCAGCGGCAGGGATTCGGGCTCGGCGTCGGCGGCCCAGGCCGCTGCGTAGGTCAGCGAGCGGGCCTCCTCGATGTCGTAGACCATCTTCGCGCAAGCGTGGGAGACGCCCTGATAGGCGCCGATCTGGCGCCCGAACTGCTCCCGCTCCTTGGCGTACTCGACCGCCATGTCCATCGCCCGCTGCCCGATCCCGACCAGCTCGGCGGCGACCGCGACGACCATCCGGTCGGCGGCCGCGCCGGCGTCGCCGGGGAGCGGCTCGCCGGCGCCCGCCGTCAGCCGCGAGTAGCGGCGCGTCTGGTCGATCAGCTCGAGCGGCTCGAGGGTCGCGTCGGTGGCGGCGATGAGCCGCGGACCGTCGGCCGCGAAGACGACGATCGCCGCTGCGCCGTCGGCATCGAGGACGACGGCATCGTCGCCGACCGCTCCCCGCGCCGCGCCGGAGGCGACCCCGGGGAGATGCTCGGCCTTCTGCTCGTCCGATCCGGCGCCCTCGATGACGAGGCCGGCGGCCGCGTTGGCGAGGAACGGGAGCGGCGCGCAGGCGAAGCCGAGCTCCTCGCAGAGGACGACCAGCTCGACCATCCCCAGCCCCTGGCCGCCGAACTCCTCGGCGACCGCGATTCCCGGCCAGCCGAGCTCGGAGACCTCGGACCAGAGGGCGTCCTCGTAGGTGCCGGCCTCGGCGAGCTCGCGGACCTTGTCGGGCTTGAAGCGGGAGGCGAGGAACTGCCTCGCCGTCTCCTTGATCTCGGCCTGTTCGTCGTTGAAGTCGAAACGCATTCTTCTCTCCTTGCCCTTACCTGAGCCGGGGTAGGCCGAGCACCCGCTCGGCGATGATGTTCTTCATCACCTCGGTGGTGCCACCCTCGATCGAGTTGGCGCGGCTGCGCAGCATCCGGTAGGTCCACGGCGTGCCGCGCTCGAGCCCTTCGGGGCCGAGGATGTCGCAGGCGAGCTCGGTCAGCGACTGGTTGAGCGTGGCCCACTCCCACTTGCCGATCGATCCCTCCGGGCCGGGAATACCGGTCTTCATCTGCGCGGTCATCGCCCGCATGCCGCCGAGTCGCAACGCCTCGCAGCCGATCAGCAGGTCGGCAACCCTGGTGCGGATCTCGGGATCGTCCTCGAGGTCGTGCTCCTTGACGACCTCGATCAGCTGCCCGAGGTCGCGCGAGACGGCGACCGCAGCGCCGCCGCCGAGGCCGGCGCGCTCGTTCATCAGCGTCGTGATCGCGACCATCCAACCGTTGCCCTCGCCGCCGACGAGGTTCTCGTCGGGGACGAACGCCTCCTCGAAGAAGACCTCGTTGAACTCCGCCTCGCCGGTGATCTGGACCAGCGGCCGGATCTCGACGCCGTCCTGCTCCATGTCGCAGATGAAGTAGGTGAGGCCCTTGTGCTTGGCGACCTCGGTGTTCGTGCGGGCGACGAGCATGCACCACTTCGACTCGTGCGCGAACGTCGTCCAGACCTTCTGGCCGGTCACCTTCCAGCCGCCGTCGACCTTGACCGCCTTCGTCTTCAGCGACGCGAGGTCCGAGCCCGACTCGGGCTCGGAGAATCCCTGGCACCAGATCTCCTCGCCGCTCAGGATCGGCTCCAGCCAGCGTTCCTTCTGCTCGTCGCTGCCGTGGGCCATGATCACCGGCCCGCCCATGACGAGGCCGAGGATGTTGGCGGGCGCCGGGGTGTCGGCGCGAGCCATCTCGCTCGAGAAGATCGCCTGCTCGATCAGCGTCGCGCCGCGGCCGCCGAACTCCTTCGGCCAGGAGATGCCGGCCCAGCCGCCCTCGTGCAGCTTCCGCTGCCATTCGCGGCGGAACGTGAAGGCCGCCTCGTCACCGTGCGGCTCGCGGCCGGGGTGGTTGGCCTCGAGCCAGGAGCGGACCTCGTCGCGAAAGGCCTCCTCGGACTCGTTCAGGGTCAGATCCACCTGTTCTCTCCTCCTCGCCGGTCGCTTCGAGCCGGAAACCGGCTCCAGGGGTCCGGCAAACCTACAGGGAAGCCGGGCCCAGGCCGCGATCGGGATCGATCAGCACGCCCGGGTTGAGGATCGCCTCGGGATCGACGGCCCGCTTGGCGGCGGCGAGGGCGTCGGCGAACCGATCGGGGCGCTGCAGGTCGTACCAGGGGCGATGGTCGCGGCCGACGGCGTGATGATGGGTGATCGTCCCGCCGGCGGAGACGATCGCCTCCGAGACCGCCGCCTTGATCTCGTCCCACTGCCGCACCTCGGCGCCGCGGCGGGCCTTGGCGAGGATCGTGTAGTACGGCGCCGGGCCGGTCGGGTAGACGTGCGTGAAGCGGCAGATGACCCGCGGCGCCCCCTCGCCCTCGGCGGGCGCGTCGCAGACCTCGGCGACGGCGCGGCGGGCCGCCTCGCCGACCCGCGAATGGAACTCGGCGAACCGGTCCCAGGTGACCGCCGTCTCGAAGGTCTCGCTGAGCACGCCGAGGGCGACGAGGCTGTCGCGCAGGTACGGGGCGTCGAGGAACGCCGAGCGCCAGGTCTGCGCAGCCGAGTCGGTGCCGCCGTCCGTCTCCGCACCGCCGGCCTCGGCGCTGCCGCCGAGGTCGGTGGCGCAGTCGACCGCGAGTCGCAGCTGCTCGTCGACCGGAGCGAACGCCGATTCGAAGCCGAGGATCAGGACCGCCGCCGACCCGTCCCCGGCGCCGGTCGTCTCCGCCTCGAGCGGATCGAGCAGCCGGCAGTTCGAGGGATGCAGGCCCGATTGGGCGATCACCCTGGCGGCCTCGGCACCGGCCGCGAAGCTCGCGAACAGGACCGGGCGCGAGGCCTTGAACCGGGGCCGCGGCCGGACCTGGACCCAGGCCTCGGTGATGACCCCGAGGATGCCCTCGGAGCCGAGCAGCATCCGGTCCGGGCTCGGGCCGGCCCCGGAGCCCGGCAGCCGCCGGCTCTCCCAGGGTCCGTTCGGCGTCAGCGCCCGGATCGAGTCGACGAGGTCGTCGACGTGCGTCTGCAGGGTCGCGAAGTGACCGCCGGCCCGCGTCGCGATCCAGCCCCCGAGCGTCGAGAACTCGAACGACTGCGGGAAGTGGCGCATCGTCAGCCCGTGCGGTCGCAGGCCGTCCTCGAGGTCGGGACCGAGCGTTCCGGCCCTGATCAGAGCCGCCCCCGAGACCTCGTCGATCGCGGCGATGCCGCTGAGTCCGCCGAGGTCGATCGAGACCGTCCCCCGGTAGCCGTGGCCAACCCGCGGCTCGACGCCACCGACGACACTTGTGCCGCCGCCGAACGGGATCGCCGCAAGCCGCCGGTCCGCGCAATGCTCGAGCACGCGCCGCACGTCGTCCTCGTCGCCCGGGAACGCGACCAGGTCCGGGGTCCGGTCGTAGCGGCCGCGGAAGCCGCGGACGACGTCCCGGTAGGCGCGACCCATCGCATGGCGGATCCGGTCGGGCGGGGCGTCGCTGACGATCCCGTCGAGGGCCTCGGGGGGGCGCAGCCGGGACGGCGCGAGGTCGATCGCCTCGAGCGACACCGGCTCCTCGATCCGCTCGCCTCCGAAACCGAGCCGGCGCCTGACCTCGGGCGCGATCGCCTCGAGCGCGGCCCGGTCGGGAGCCCGGTCCGCGTACCCCCAACCCCAGTGGCTGCGGGGACGCGGGTCCCGATCGGAGGCACCGCTGCTCATGCCGCGACCCTAGCCCGTGAACGATTCCGGCGCAGTTTGCGCGGTCGTCGGAGGCGAAAACGGGCCCGGCAGTTGTTACGTCTGACACTAGGCGTACCTTTTTCGCATCAGACCCCCGTCGACGGGAGCAGAGGTCATGCAAGGAGAGAGCAGCAACGATCGCTGGCAGGAGTTGGTGAACCTGCGCGAGGAGATCGAGCACGGCGACGCCGTCCTGCCGACCAGGATCAGCGCGATCGACGGCAAGCGCATCGAGGCCTCCCCGGAAGCCGTCCGCTTCGCCGAGGCGCTCGCCTTCAATGCCGGCTGGTCCGGCATCTCGGAGGCCCGCCGCCGGCGCCGCCGCGACGACCTGGCCGCCTAGACCGTCGGCATCATCTAAGCCGCACGCTCGTCGAGCAGGCGGCGAATCTCCTCGTTGCCGAGCCGGGCCGGCTTCGTTTCCTTGACGAACTTGGTCAGCGCCCGCGCGAACGGCAGCGGCCGGTCGAGGTGCGGGAAGTGGCCGGCGTCCGCGAAGACGGTGAAACGGCTGTCGGGCATCGCCTCGGCGGCCCAGTGGCCGTGGGAGACGGGGATGATCCGGTCGCGCTCGCCCCAGACGATCATCGTCGGCACCGCGTGGGCGAGGTAGAGGCGGTCGCGGGCGCTGACCCGCTGACCGCGGTGGTCGATGACCGAGCGGGCCGTGCAGAGGAACGCTGCCCGCGCCTCCGGGTCGGCGAGCGAGGCGTAGCCGCGGGCGATCTCGGTGACGTCGGCGCCGGGGGTGAGCCCGATCGCGCCGAGCCAGCCGGCGAGGCGGCGACCGGTGCCGGTCACCCAGGCCTTGGTGATCAACGGCAGGACGAGCTCGGCGCCGGGCAGTGTCGCGGCGCGGAGGAAGATGTTGACGTCGTCGCCGAGGCCGCCGCTGGCGACGAGGCCGAGTCGCTCGGTGTGGGTCGGGAACTGGTAGGCGAACTGCATGGCGACGCCGCCGCCGAGCGAGTGACCGACGACCGTCGCCGACTCGTGGCCGAGCGCGAGCAGGAGGTCGCGGGCGCCGGCCGCGTAGGCGCCGAGCGAGTAGTCGCCGCGCGGCTTTGCCGAGCTGCCGTGGCCGAGCATGTCGGGCGCGATCACCGTGAAGTCGTCGGCCAGGGCCGGAATCAGCGGCGCCCAGGTCTCGTAGCTGCCGGCGATGCCGTGCAACAGCAGCAACGGCGGCCCCGAGCCCGCCCGGAGAAAGCTGACGCGGTTGCCGTGCAGAGCGACCTGCTCGGCTTCCACCTGACCGTATGGATCCTCGAATCCCTGCTGCTTTGCGCTCATCGAGCCGGATAGGCTAGCCGCCTTGCAGACGGTCATGGTCACCGGCGCCGCCGGGTTCATCGGGCGCACCCTGACGGCCCGGCTCCGCGCCGCAGGCGCCGAGGTGCGCGGAGTCGACGCGATCGGCGACGACGGCGCCGGGATCGTCGCCGGCGACGTCGCCGACCGCGGCGAGTGGCAACGGACCGCCGCCGGCTGCGACACGGTCATCCACACCGCCGCGATCGTCTCCAACGCGGCATCGAGCGCCGATGCCTGGCGGGTCAACGTGCTCGGCACCCGCAACGTGCTCGACGCGGCCGTCGGCGGCGGCGCCGGCCGTTTCGTCCACTTCTCCTCGGTGCGCGCGTTCGGCGACGTCGGCTTCCCCGACGGCGTCGACGAGCGCTACCCGGTCCGTCCCGACGGCCACACCTACGTCGACACGAAGATCGCCTCCGAGCAGGTCGTCCTGCAGGCTCACGCCGCCGGCGAGATCGCCGCCACGGTGATCCGGCCCGGCGACGTCTACGGCCCCGGCTCGCGGCCGTGGACGATCCTCCCGGTCGAGGCGATCGCGGCGGGCCGCTTCTTCCTGCCGGCGATGGGCCGCGGCGTTCACAGCCCCGTCTACGTCGACGACCTCGTCGCCGGCGTCCTCCTCGCCGCCGAGAACCCCGCTGCGGCCGGACAGGTCCTGACGATCTCGGCGGGGACCGGCGTCAGCTGCAACCAGTTCTTCGGGCACTACGCGCGGATGCTCGGCAAGCCACCGCCGCGCCGCGTCCCGACCGTCGTCGCGATGGCGCTGGCGACGATTCCCGAGACCGCCGCCTGGTTCAGCGGCGGCACGACCGAGCTGCGCCGCGCCTCGGTCCTCTACATGACCCGGACCGGCACCTACTCGATCGAGAAGGCCCGGCGCCTGCTCGGCTATGAGCCCACCGTCGAGCTCGCCGAGGGCATGCGGCGGACCGAGGACTGGCTGCGCGCGGAGCGGCTGCTGGAGCCGGCCTGAGCGTCTACCAGTGCATGCCGCGCATCAGGTACGCGAACGCGAGCTGCTGGTTGGACGCCTGCTCGTCGGTCGAGGAGCCGCGAGCCGTCCGCCCCGGATCCTTCGGCTTGCCGCCCTTGGCGGCGGTCGAGTCGGGGAACATGTGGTAGGCGCTGTTGAGGATGTAGTCGATCGACTTCGGGTTGATCGCGTAGAGGATCTGCCCGAGCGTCCCGACCGGGGTCGCGATCCGCTTCGGCTTGAAGATGATCGCGTCGCAGAGCATGTCGGCGGCCTCCTCCGGCGTGATCGTCGGGAAGCGGTCGTACATCTTCGTGGGCGCGATCATCGGCGTTCGCACCAGCGGCATGTGGATCGTCGTGATGTCGACCTTGTCGTCGATGATCTCCGAGGCGATGCAGCGCGAGAAGGCGTCGAGCGCCGACTTCGAGGCGACGTAGGCGGAGAACCGCGGCATGTTCGTCTGCACGCCGATCGAGCTGACGTTGATGATCTGCCCGGACCGCCGCTGCCGCATCGTCGGCAACAGCCTCAGGATCAGCCGCACCGGACCGAAGTAGTTGAGCTGCATCGTCCGCTCGAAGTCGTGGAAGCGGTCGTAGGAGAGGGCGATCGAGCGGCGGATCGAGCGGCCGGCGTTGTTGATCAACACGTCGACGTTGCCGTGCTCGGCGAGCACCTCGGCGGCCATCCGGTCGATGTCTTCGACGTCGGAGAGGTCGCAGCGATGAATGTGGGCGACGCCGCCGCCGTCCTCGATCTGGTCCCGCGTCTCCTCCAGCTTCTCGGGAGTGCGGGCGACGAGCAGGACGATCCCGCCGGCGTCGGCGATCTTCATCGCCGCCGACTTGCCGATCCCCGAGGAGGCGCCGGTGACCATCACGACCTTGCCGCCGACCTCCTTCTCGAGCGACGCGTTGCCCTGCAGGCGGCGTCCGAACCGCACGACCTCGTCGGGGATCTGGTGCTCGAGGATCTGGGCGATCCCGCCGATGATCCCGGCCCGGCCCCGCGCCGCTCCGACGAGGGTGTTGTCGCGGTAGAGGTCGGGGTCGAGATGGCGGGCCCAGTAGTCCCAGAGCTTGCCGGCGTAGGCCTCGAGCGGCGGCACCTTGATCCCGGTCCCGGCCAGCGCCGCCTGGGTCCGGCGCGAGTCGAAGTGGGTCGGGTAGTTGAGGTAGATCAGCACCGAGCGCGGGATCCCGAAGTCCTCGAGGACCTTGTCGGTGACGGCGTTGGCGAACGGGAGGTTGGTCATCGCCACCCCGAGCAGCGGCTGCAGGGCCTCGGTCGTCGCCGCCGGGGCGCGGACCGTCGACTGCGGCGCATGGGCGGCCCGGGCGAAGACGTCGATCACCTCGCCGGCGGAAAGCGGATCGGGATCGGTGAGGCTGAAGGCGCGCCCGTCGAGGTCGTCGAGGTGGGCGATGTGATCCATCGCCTTGACGACGAAGTCGACCGGGACGATGTTGATCTCGCGGCCCTCGACGCCGGGCATCGGCATCCAGGCGGGCACGACCTGGCGGATCCGCCGGATCAGCTTGAAGAAGTAGTAGGGGCCGTCGATCTTGTCCATCTCGCCGGTCTCGGAGCTGCCGACGACGATCCCCGGCCGGTAGACCCGCCACGGCCGGGCGCACTCCTCACGGACGACCCGCTCCGACTCGTGCTTGGTCCGGAAGTAGGGATTGGTGTCGAGGTTCTGGGCCTCGTCGAACATGTCCTCGCGCCAGGTGCCGCGATAGAGCCCAGCGGCCGCGATCGAGCTGACCATGTGCACGCGGCCGGCCTCGACCGACTCGGCGAGCTCGACCATGTGCCGGGTGCCCTCGACGTTGGCGATCCGCTGCGACTCGGCGTCCGCCTTCATGTCATAGATGGCGGCGAGATGGAAGAGGTGGTCGACGTTCCCCTTGAGCTTCTTGACGTCGGCGTCGGAGACGCCGAGGCGACGCTGGGAGAGGTCGCCGACGATGCCGACGACGCGGTCCTCGTCGACCCCCCAGCGGTTGCGGAGCTCGGCGAGGCGGCCCTGCGACCCCTCGCGGACGAGCACGTAGATCGTGCCCTCGCGCTCGAGCAGGAGCTCGACCAGGTTGCGGCCGATGAAACCCGTTGCGCCGGTGACGAAGTACCCCATGCTCAGCTCCCTCCGAAGTCGCGAAAACCGCGGCGGACCCTACACCCGAGCGAGCGCCGGGCGGCGGCGGGACGCCGTGCTTGAAGCGCTCGCCGAGCGGGAATCAGCACAACCGTGAGCGTAAGCATCGTCTGGTTCCGCCGCGATCTGCGGCTCGCCGACAACCCGGCCCTCGCCGCCGCGGCCGCCGCCGACCGGGTGCTGCCGGTGTTCTGCTTCGAGGACGGGCTGACCGGCGGCCGGCACGGTTCGCCGAACCGCAACGCCTACCTGCTGGCGTCGCTGCGCGAACTCGCCGAGCGGCTGCGCGCGGCGGGGGCGCCGCTGCACTTCCGCCGCGGCGACCCGGCCCGGGAACTGGCGCGGCTGGCGCTCGACTGCGGCGCCACCGAGATCCACGTCAACCGCGACCACACCGTCCATGCCCGCAACCGCGACCGCCGGGTTGCCGAGGCGCTCGGCGAGGCCGGCGCCGAGCTGATCGGCCACACCGGGCTGACCTGCGCGGAGCCGGCTCGGATCCTGACCGGCGACGGGCGGCCGTTCCGTGTATTCACGCCGTTCTCGCGGGCCTGGCTGCGGGCGCCGCGGCGCGATCCGGCGCCGCGGCCACGGCGGCTGACCGCCCCCGGCGGCGTCGCCCTCGGCAGGCCGCCGAGCGAGGCCGAGCTCGGGATCGACGCCGCCGCGAAGCGGATCGCGACCGCGGCCGGGCCCGGCGAGCGCCACGGTCGCGTGCTGCTCAGGCGGGCGCTCGAGGGCGCCGGCGCCTACGCCCGCGTCCGCGACCTGCCCGGGCGGGACGAGACGACCCGCCTGTCGGCGCCGCTGCACTTCGGCACGATCTCCGCCCTCGGGCTCGAGCGCGAGCTCGCCCGCCGGCGCAGCGACGGCGCCAGGGCGCTGCGCCGCCAGCTCGCCTGGCGCGATTTCTGGGTCAGCGTCATGCACAGCCGGCCCGCCAACCGCGAGGAGGAGTTCGACCAGCGGTTTCGCGGGATGCGCTGGCGATCCGACGAGCAGTCGCTCGAGGCCTGGAAGCGGGGCCGGACCGGCGTCCCCTGGATCGACGCCGGGATGCGCCAGCTCCGCGCCGAGGGATGGATGCACAACCGCGTGCGGATGGCGGTCGCCTCCTACCTTACGAAGAACCTGCTGATCGACTGGCGCGAGGGCGAGGCGCACTTCATGCGCCACCTGCTCGACGGCGACGAGGCCCAGAACAACGGCAACTGGCAGTGGGCCGCCTCCGTGGGCGCCGATTCCCAGCCCTACTTCCGGGTCTTCAACCCGGTCCGCCAGCAGCAGCGCTTCGATTCCGAAGGCACCTACGTGCGGCGCTGGGTCGGCGAGGTCCGCGACCTCCCGGACGCCTGCCTCGCGGCCCCGTGGGAGGCGCCGGAGGACGTCCAGGAGAGCGCCGGATGCGTGATCGGAAGCGACTATCCGGAGCCGCTCGTCGACCTCGGAGAATCCCGTGCCGAAGCGATCGCGCGCTTTCGGGACCAGGCCCGATGACTGCCCCGCCACCGGGACCCCGAGGTGCATACACTCAATGGTCGCGCTGTGATTAACGCCCCGACATCGCCATAGCCACGGTGGCCGCGACCGAGACCGTCCAGATCGAGATGCCCGCGATGGGCGAGTCGGTGACCGAGGGCACGGTCCTCGACTGGCTCAAGCAGGAGGGCGACTTCGTCGAGGAGGGCGAGACGATCGTCGAGGTTTCGACCGACAAGGTGGACGCCGAGGTTCCATCACCGGCGGCGGGCACCCTGACCAAGATCCTCAAGGAAGCCGACGAGGTGGTCGAGATCGGCGAGGCGCTCGCCGAGCTCGAGCCCGGCGAGGGCGGTGGCAACGGCGCATCGGCGAGCATGACGGCGGCGGCCGGCGAGGGCGATGCCGACATCGGCGAGGGCACGGCCCCCGAACAGCTTCAGGAGGAGTACAGCGGCGACGGCGGCGGCGGCGAGCCGGTCGAGCTGGTGATGCCGGAGATGGGCGAGTCGGTCACCGAGGGCACCGTCCTCGAATGGCTCAAGCAGGCCGGCGACGACGTCGCCGAGGGCGAGACGATCGTCGAGGTCTCGACCGACAAGGTCGACGCCGAGGTCCCCTCGCCCGTGTCCGGCACCGTGCTCGAGACGCTGGTCGAGCCCGACGACGTCGTCAAGGTGGGGCAGGCGCTGGCCCGCCTGCAGGCCGGCCCCGGCTCCGGAGACGAGGCCCGGCGGTCGGCGGAAGACGCCGGGGCGGCCGGCGGCAACGGCGAGATCGACGGCGACGCGAAGGCATCCCCGGTCGCCCGGCGGATCGCCGCGGCCGAGGGCGTCGACCTCGCCGCAGTGAGTGGCTCCGGCGCCGGCGGGCGGATCATGAAAGCCGACGTCGAGGCGGCCCGCGATGGCGGCAACGGCGCCGCTCCGGCGACCGCGGCGGGCGAGGCCAAGGTGCTGCGCGGCCCGGCCGGGATGCTCGCCAAGGCGATGGAGGAGAGCCGGTCGATCCCCACCGCGACCTCGTTCCGGACGCTCGCCGTCGACACCCTCGACGCCAAGCGCAAGGCGCTCAACGGCGCCCTCTCCGAGCGCGGCATGAAGATCTCGTTCACCCATCTGATCGCCTGGGCGATCGTCGAGGCCGGCAAGGAGTGGCGGGCGATGGCACGCAGCTTCGAGGAGCGCGACGGCAAGCCGAACGTCATCGACCACGGCGCGATCAACCTCGGCATCGCCGTCGACATCGAGAAGAAGGACGGCTCGCGAAGTCTGATGGTGCCCTGCATTCCCGCCGCCGACCAGGCCGACTTCAAGGCCTTTCACGCCAAGTACGAGGAGCTGATCCGCAAGACCCGCGAAAACTCGCTCACCGCCGACGACTTCATCGGCACCAACATCACCCTGACCAACCCGGGCGGCCTCGGGACGGTCGCCTCGGTCCCGCGGCTGATGAGCGGCCAGGGGACGATCGTCGCCACCGGCTCGATCGCATACCCACCGGAGTGGTCGCACTCGCCGGCCGAGCGGCTCAAGACGATCGGCGTCTCGAAGGTGATGACGATGACGTCGACCTACGACCATCGGATCATTCAGGGGGCCGAGTCGGGCTCGTTCCTGCGCCGGATCGACGAGCTGCTAAGCGGCGCCGACGAGTTCTACGAGACCGTCGCCCGCTCGCTCGACGTCGACGCCGGGATCGTCGCCAAGGCCCATGCGGCCTCCGCCTCGGCGCCGCCGCTCGCCGCCGCCTCGGCGACGGCGACGCCGCCGAGCGCCGTCGCGGCCGGCCCCGACGAGGAGCTCCTGCAGGCCGTCCAGGCCGCCACCTCGCTGCTCAAGGCCTACCGCACCCACGGTCACCTCTCGGCGACGCTGAACCCGCTCGGCGGCGACGGCAAGGGCGATCCCGCCCTCGAGCCCGAGAACCTCAACCTGACCCCGGAGCTGATGAGCCGGATTCCCGCCTCGATCCTGCGGATCGGCGTCCCCGGCGAGACGCTGCTCGACGCGCTGCCGCGGATGCGCGATGCCTACTGCGGGACGATCGGCTACCAGATCGAGCATCTCTCCTCGCACCAGCAGCGCGTCTGGCTGCGCGAGATGATCGAGACCGGCGCCCACCGCAAGCCGCTCGACAAGGAGGAGAAGCGCGGCCTGCTGCGGCGGCTGATCGAGGTCTTCCAGTTCGAGCGCTTCCTCCAGAAGGCCTACCTCGGCCAGAAGATGTTCTCGATCGAGGGCCTCGACTCGACGGTCCCGATGATCGACGAGCTGGCGACGATCGCCCGCAAGGACGGCGGCGAGCAGGTCGTGATCGGGATGGCCCATCGCGGCCGGCTCTCGGTCCTCGCCCACAACCTCGGGCGCTCGATCGAGTCGATCATGGCCGAGTTCGAGGGCGCCAAGGCGCTCGACGCGGTCAAGCGCACCGACGCCCTGCGCCACGGCGGCACCGGCGACGTCAAGTACCACCACGGCGCCGAGGGCCTGTTCGAGTCGACCGAGGGCGACGTGCGGATGCGCCTCTACCCGAACCCCTCCCACCTCGAGTTCGTCGATCCGGTCGTGACCGGCGGCGCCCGCGCCGCCCAGACCGAGCACGCCGGGCCGCAGATGCACCACGACACCAAGGTCGCGGTGCCGCTGCTGCTGCACGGCGACGCCGCCTTCCCCGGCCAGGGGGTCGTCGCCGAGACGCTCAACCTGCAGTCGCTCGAGGGCTACGCGACCGGCGGCACTATCCACATCATCCAGGACAACCAGGTGGGCTTCACGACCGACCCGATGGACGGCCGTTCGACCCCTTACGCCGCCGACATGGCGAAGGGCTTCAACGTCCCGATCATCCACGTCAACGCCGACGACGTCGAGAACTGCATCGCGGCGATCCGGCTGGCGATGGCCTACCGGGCCAAGTTCGCCCGCGACGTCGTCATCGACCTGATCGGCTACCGCCGCTACGGCCACAACGAGACCGACGAGCCGGCCTACACCCAGCCCGAGCAGGCGGCGAAGATCAAGAAGCACCCGCCGCTGAGCGAGCTCTACGCCAAGCAACTGGTCGACGAGGGCGTCGTCACCGGCGCCGACGTCGACGAGGACGGCAGCGAGCGCCGCGAGCAGCTGAGCGGGATCCTCAAGGCGCTGCGATCGAAGATCGAGGCCGGTGAGTTCGAGGATCCGACCGTCACCGGCGGCACCGGCGAGCTCGACCGCACGAAGAGCCCGGCGGTCGAGACGAAGGTCTCCGAGAAGCGGCTGCGGGCGCTCAACGGCGAGCTGGTCAAGTTCCCGGAGAGCTTCACCGTCCATCGCAAGCTCCGCAAGCCGCTCGAGCGCCGGCTCGAGATCCTCGAGGACGGGCCGATCGAGTTCGCCCACGCCGAGGCCCTCGCATTCGCGTCGCTGCTGACCGAGGGAACCCACATCCGGATGACCGGCCAGGACACCAGCCGCGGCACCTTCTCGAACCGCCACCTCGTCCTCCACGACGAGAAGACGGGCCTCACCTACGCTCCGATCCAGAACCTCTCGGGGGCGTTGGCGCCGTTCGAGATCCACAACAGCCCGCTCTCCGAGAACGCCGCGCTCGGTTTCGAGTACGGCTACGCCGCCGCCTCGCCGGAGAGCCTGATCCTCTGGGAGGCGCAGTTCGGCGACTTCGACAACTCCGCGCAGGTGATCATCGACCAGTTCATCGCCGCCGGCGAGTCGAAGTGGGGCCAGACGACGCGCCTGACGCTGCTGCTCCCGCACGGCTACGAGGGCGCCGGCCCCGAGCACTCGAGCGCCCGGATCGAGCGCTTCCTGCAGCTCGGCGCCGAGGGCAACATGCGGCTCGCCAACCCGACCACCTCCGCCCAGTACTTCCACCTGCTGCGCCGCCAGGCGCGGATCAAGAAGGCGCGCCCGATGGTCGTCTTCACGCCGAAGGGACTGCTGCGGCTCGGCGACGCCGCCTCGAAGCTCGGCGACCTCACCGAGGGCACCTTCAAGTACGTCATCGACGACCCGCAGGCCGCGCAGCGGCGCGACGAGATCAAGCGGCTCGTTCTCTGCTCGGGCCGCATCTACTACGACCTCGAGGGCCACGATCGCCGCGCCGACGCGACGTCGGTCGCGATCGCCCGGACCGAGCTCATCTACCCGTTCCCAAAGAGCTACGTCGCCGAGCTCGCCGCCGGGTACCCGAACCTCGAGGAGGTCGTCTGGGTCCAGGAGGAGCCGGCGAACATGGGCTGCTGGCCGTCGATGCGCTGGCGACTTCCCGACGCGATCGAGGGCGACGTGCCGGTCCGCTACGTCGGCCGCCCGGAGCGGGCGAGCCCGAGCGAGGGATACCCGGCCGCGCACCGGACCGAGCAGGAGCGAATCGTCCTCACCGCGCTGACGGCCTAGCGGCCCGAGGTTGTCGGAGAGCCGGCGTGCGCCGCGCGCACGTGCGACGGGCGCCGGATGGAGGTCCGGCGCCCGTCGCGGCACCCACGGGAGAGAGGAGCTCGGGTCAGCCCGGGACCGTCACCCTGCCGATCAGCGCGGCGGGAATGGCGCCGCAGACCGTGCAGGGTTCCCTGGCGCAGGTCTGCCTGCGCCCGGTCCCGCAGTCGGGACACGAGATGCGCGGCGCGTGCCCTACGAATCCACGCCGTGCCTCGCGAGCCCGGGAGATGACCCGTTCTCCGATCCTCGAATTGGAGGAACTCTGCATGGGTCGCAGTCTGCGGCTGCCGCGGCGGCGCTCACATGTACGCCTGTCCAGGATTCGGCCCACCGGCTTGTGCCGGGCGTAGGGGTCCGGTGATCTAGCCTCCCGGCGGTGACCGATGCGACGACCGAGGGCGAGCGCGAGTTCCGGCCCCGCGCTCCCGGCGCCCTCTGGGTCTGGGTGAAGCGGGCCTCGTTCGTCGAGCTGGCGATCTTCATCGGCCTGCTGGTCGTCTGGATCGCACCGGGGCTCGAGAAAGCGACGTTCGTCTTCGGGATGGCCCATGGGATCGGCTACGTCGCCCTCTGCCTGCTGCTCTGGGTGGCGATCCTCCGCCGCGAGGCGCCGTTCTGGCTGTTCGCAGCGACCCTGACGCCGGTCGGCCCAGTCGGCAGCGTGATCGGAATCGAGTGGATCGAGCGCCGCGACGGCGGCGAAGCGCGCACGGGTGCCGCGCAGCCCTGATTAGATTGCCGCCATGCAGCGCATCATCTTCGATCACGACTATGCCCTCCCGCCCGAACGTGTTTTCGCCTACCTGGCCGAGCACGAGAACCTCGGCGACATCCTCGGCGCCCGGATCACCCGGCTCAAGAACGGGACCGACGGCAACCGCAACGGGGTCGGATCCGTTCGCGAACTCAAGGTCGGGCCGGTGCCCCCGTTCGAGGAGACCGTCACCGAGTTCGTCCCGAACGAGCTGATCGCCTATGCGATCACCAAGGGCTCGCCGCTGAAGAGCCACCACGGCGAGATGCGCTTCACCGAGGAGGGCGGCAAGACCCACCTCCACTACGAGATCTCCTTCGCCTCGAAGATTCCCGGCGTCGACTTCATCGTCGCCCAGGGCCTGAAGCGCAGCATCACCAAGGGCCTGACGAGCGTCGAGACCGCCGCCTGAGCACGCGATCGACGCGATCGGCCCGATTCGGCGCTGTCGGCGCTGTCGGCGCCGCTGGATGCGCGACCGCGACCGGCGAAGTCGCCGAAAAGATGGGCCGGGGCTTGGGCCGCGGGAGGCAGGGGGTCCGCGCGGCCCGCACCCCAGCCCGCGCGTCGGTAGCCAGGGAGGGATGCCGACGCGATCGCCCCCGGAGGCGGGACTAACCGGGGACGAGCTTTATGAAACCTGCACTTCCATTCTGCTACATCAGCGCCGGGTGTGCAATGTCGCTGACCCGAGGTCAGCGCAGCTCGCGGAGGACGCGATGGAGGATCCCGCCGTGCTGGAAGTACTTTCGCTCGTTGGCGGTGTCGAGGCGGACCCGCGCGGTGAACGCGACCGGTTCGGCGCCGGCACGCTCGGCGGTCACCTCGATCTCCGTCGCGGTGCCGGGGTCGAGCACGGCGACGGAGATCTCCTCCTCGCCGGTCAGGCCGAGCGAGTCGGCGCTCTGGCCATCCGGGAACTGCAGCGGCAGGACGCCCATGCCGATCAGGTTCGAGCGGTGGATCCGCTCGTAGCTCTCGGCGATGACGGCGCGGACGCCGAGCAGCAGCGTCCCCTTCGCCGCCCAGTCGCGTGACGAGCCCGATCCGTATTCCTTGCCGGCGATGACGACCAGCGGCACCCCGGCCGCGGCGTACTCCATCGCCGCGTCGTAGATCGGCATCTCCTCGCCGCCGGGCATCAGCCGCGTCCAGCCGCCCTCGCGTTCGACGAGCTGGTTGCGGAGGCGGACGTTGGCGAACGTCCCCCGCATCATCACCTCGTGGTTGCCTCGACGCGATCCGTAGGAGTTGAAGTCGCGGGCCTCGACGCCCTGCTCGAGCAGCCAACGGCCGGCCGGGCTGTTCTTCTTGATCGCCCCGGCGGGCGAGATGTGGTCGGTCGTTATCGAGTCGCCGAGCTTGGCGAGCACCCGGGCGCCGCTGATCGGATCGGCGGCGGCGGCCGGCTCGGCGTCCATGCCCTCGAAGAACGGCGGCCGGCGCACGTAGGTCGAGTCGGGCCACGTGTAGCGATCCTCGTCAGGCACCTTGATCGCCTGCCAGCGCTCGTCGCCCGCGAAGACGTTGGCGTAGTTCTTCTCGAACATGTCGGCCCGGACCGCCTCGGCGACGGTGTCGCGGATCTCCTCGGCGCTCGGCCAGATGTCGCGCAGGTAGACGTCCTCGCCGTCGGTGTCGGAGCCGATCGGCTCCGACTCGAAGTCGAAGTCCATGCGGCCGACGAGGGCGTAGGCGACGCAGAGCGGCGGCGAGGCCAGGTAGTTCGCCTTGACGTCCTGGTTGATCCGCCCCTCGAAGTTGCGGTTGCCGGAGAGAACCGCGCAGACGACGAGGTCCCGCTCGGCGACCGCCGCCGAGATCTCCTCTGCGAGCGGGCCGGAGTTGCCGATGCAGGTCGTGCACCCGTAGCCGACGAGGTCGAATCTGAGCGCGTTCAGGTACTCGTCGAGGCCCGACTTCTCCAGGTAGTCGGTGACCACGGTCGAGCCTGGTGCCAGCGACGTCTTCACCCACGGCTTGACGTCGAGCCCGCGCTCGACGGCCTTCTTGGCGAGCAGCCCGGCGCCGATCATCACCGACGGATTCGAGGTGTTCGTGCAGCTCGTGATCGCGGCGATCACGACCCGGCCGTGGTCGAGCTCGAAGCTGTTGCCCTCGGCGTCGGTGACCTCGATCGAGTCCTCGCTGCGGCGCTCCGGCCTGGTCGCGGTCGTCGCCGGCGCCCGCGGCGAGTCGGTCGGCCCCCCTGTCGCGGTCTCGCTGCCGTTGCCGGGCGGATCGGAGGCCGGGAAGGACCCCGTGTCGGGCTCGGTGCCGAGCGCGCCCGCAGCCTCGTGATCGAAGTCGCGGAGCGTCGCGAAGAAGGCTTCCCTGGCGTCGGTGAGGGCGATCCGGTCCTGGGGTCGCTTCGGGCCGGCGATCGCCGGGACGACGTCGCCGAGGTCGAGCTCGAGCGTGTCGCTGAAGGTCGGCTCCTCGGCGTCGGGCTCGTGGAACATCCCCTGCTCGCGGGTGTAGGCATCGACGAGCTCGATCACGTCGCTGCCGCGCCCGGTGAACTCGAGGTAGCGGAGTGTCTCGGCGTCGGGCGGGAAGATCGCGCAGGTCGAGCCGAACTCCGGCGACATGTTGCCGAGCGTGGCGCGGTCGGCGAGCCCGAGCGTCGGCAGCCCAGGTCCGTAGAACTCGACGAACTTGCTGACGACGCCGCGCTCGCGCAGCATCTCGGTCACCCGCAGGACGAGGTCGGTGGCGGTTGCCGCGTCGCCGAGCCGCCCGTCAAGACGGAATCCGACCACCTGCGGAAGCAGCATCGAGATCGGCTGGCCGAGCATCGCCGCCTCGGCCTCGATGCCGCCGACGCCCCAGCCGAGGACGCTGAGCCCGTTGATCATCGTCGTGTGCGAATCGGTGCCGACGAGCGTGTCGGGGAAGGCGCGGTCGACCCCGTCCCTGCTGTCGGACCAGACGACTCGGCCGAGGTGCTCGAGGTTGACCTGGTGGCAGATGCCGGTCGCCGGCGGCACGACGCGGAAGTTGTCGAAGGCCTTCTGGCCCCAGCGGAGGAACTCGTAGCGCTCCTCGTTGCGCTCGAACTCGCGCTCGGCGTTGACCTCGAAGGCGCGGGCGTTGCCGAACGCGTCGACCTGGACCGAGTGGTCGATGACGAGGTCGACGGGCACGAGCGGGTTGATCTTGGCGGGGTCGGAGCCGAGCTCGTCCATGGCGTCGCGCATCGCCGCCAGGTCGACGACGGCGGGCACGCCGGTGAAGTCCTGCATCAGCACCCGGGCGGGCTGGAAGGGGATCTCCTCGGTCGGCTCCGCCTTCGCGTCCCAGGTCGCGATCGTCTCGATGTCGCCGGCGCTGACCGCGACCCCGTCCTCGAGCCGGAGGCAGTTCTCGAGCAGGACCTTGAGCGAATAGGGAAGGCGGGCGACGTCGAAGCGGGACTGAAGGGCGTCGAGGCGATGGATCTCGTACTCGCGACCCGATACCTGCAAGGTGGAACGGGCGCCGAAGCTATCCGTCATCTCGTCTCCTTTTCGGCGCCGCCGGGGCGCTAGTCGCTGTCTTCCTTCTCGGACGCCTTCTCGTGGTCCGCCTCGCCGTAGATCGTAAGGCCCTCCGACTTGGCGTCCTCGTCGGGGAAGCCGTCGCCGAGCGGATGGCCGTGCTTGCGCCCGTGCGAAGCCGACTGGATCAGCTGCTCCTCGGCGAGCTCGAAGCCCTCGGCGACCCCCTCGCCGCCCTCGGCGAGCGGGCGCTCGGCCTCGGGAAGGCGCTGGGTGTCGGTGTGGCCGCCGATCTCAGCGGCCTCGGCGGCGGCGGCGGCCTCCTCCTCGGCGATCAGCTTGCGCGTGCGGTCCTCGGATTTCTTGCTCATGACGCCTCCACGGGGTGCCTCGGGGGTTGGTGAAAGCTACCCGCTGGCCGCGGTCCGGGTGCGGGTCAGCGCTTGTCGGCCTGCCCGCGGGCCAGATCGTCGGCCACCTTGGCGCCACCGCCACGCTGGGCCCGGGCCGCGAGGCGCGGGAAGATGTGCGCGAAGCCGACCAGCAGCCGCTGCTGTAGGGGTGCGACCGAGACCTCGGCCTTGTCCTGCTCGATCGCCCGGACGACTCCGGCGGCGACCTCGGCCGGAGTCGAGGTGCCGACGCCCGGCGGAACCCTGGCGCCGGACTCGGCGAACATCCCGGCGTCGCGGATGAAGCCCGGGAGGACGACCGAGACGCCGACCCCGGAGCCGTCGCCGGCGAGGTCCTCGCGCAGCGCCAGCGCAAAGCCGCGCAGGCCGAACTTGGTCGCGTTGTAGATCGACGCCCGCGGCGAGGCGGCCTTGCCGGCGAGCGAGGAGACGAACAGCAGGTGGCCGCCGCGGCGGTCGACCATCGCCGGCAGCAGCGCGTGCGCCAGCGTCATCGGCGACTCGAGGTTGACCCGCAGCGCCCGTGCGACCTGCTCGGCGCTGAAGTCGGAGAGCCGGCCCGACCCGGGCAGGCCGGCGTTGGCGACCAGCAGGTCGATCTCGCCGCCGGCGGTCGCATCGGCGGCGAGCCGCCCGGCGGCGCCCGGCTCGGCGAGGTCGGCGACGACGACCGAGTGGCCGCCGCCGGGCAGCGAGGCGGCCAATGCCTCGAGCTCCTCCGGCTTCCGCGAGCTGAGGACGAGCGAGGCGCCCCGCTCGGCGAGCGCGACCGCGATCGCGCGCCCGATCCCACCCGTCGCCCCGGTCAGCAGGGCCCGCTTGCCGGCGATCTCCATGTCGCCAACCTACACGGGCGCTCGCGCGGCGGGACGCCGCCTTGGGGACATATGTGAGCGTTTGCTTGCAGAACGAACACCGATTCGCTACAGTGCCCGCCAATCCAACGCCGAGTCTCCGAAGTACGGAGAGCGGGGGACCCAAACCAGGACCCCGGGGCTAATCCACCCGATCCGGTGGAGGCGCAGGCTCCAAGCAGCGCCAGCCCGTCAGCTAACCCCGCAGGCGCAAACGAGCCAGAAGGAACATGCACAGACTCAGATCGAACCTCACGGTGCAACGCACCGCAATGTCCGTGATCACCGCCTTCCTCGTGACGGCAGTGGTCTTCCTGTTGATCTCCGGATCGGCGGTCGCCCGCAGTGGCGGCCTCAGCGTCGACAACCCGAAATCCGGCAAGCCGGGCAAGGCGAAGCTGCTGAAGAGCGGCAAGGCCGTGCCTCCGGAGAACGCCCCGAAGCGGGTCGTTCGCGCCATCAAGGCGGCCAACCGCATCCGCAAGACGAAGTACGTCTGGGGCGGCGGCCACGGCAGCTTCAAGGACAACGGCTACGACTGCTCCGGCGCGGTCAGCTACATGCTGCACGGCGGCCGGATGCTGAAGACGCCGATGACCTCCGGCTCGCTCGCCCGCTGGGGCAAGCGGAAGCGGGGCAAGTGGATCTCGGTGTACGCCAACTCCGGCCACACCTACGCCGTCGTCGCCGGCCTCCGCTGGGACACCTCCGGCGGCCCCGGCCCGCGCTGGCACAAGGACATGCGCTCCCGCAGGGGCTACGCGGTCCGCCACTACAAGGGCTACTAGGCCGGCGAGACATCGCGGCGCCGCCTGGCGCCTGACCGCCCGCGCTCACGTCCCGGTGAGCGCGGGCGGCTCTCGTTTTCGCCGATCGGCGAGAGTGCGGGCCGCGATGTGCTCACGCCGACACTTCGAGCGCGACGGCACCGGGCTGTCCGTCTGCGACTACGGTGGCGCCGGAGTCCCCCTCGTCCTCCTCCACGGACTCGCCGGCCACGGCGGCGAGTGGGCGGATACGGCGCGGGCCCAGGTCTCGCACGCCCGCGTTCTCGCCCCGGACGGGCGCGGCCACGGCAGCAGCGAGCGCTTCCCGCGCGACGTCTCACGGCAGTCCCACGTCGACGACGTCGCGTTCCTCATCGAGCAGTTCGAGCTCGGGCCGGTCGTGCTGGTCGGCCACTCCCTCGGCGGCGTAACGGCGATGCTCGTCGCCGCGGAGCGCCCTGACCTGCTCAAGGGCCTCGTCGTCGTCGAGGCCGGTCCGGCGGAGGGAACCGTCGAATCGATTCTGGACGTCGAGGAATACCTGTCGGTATGGCCGACCCCCTTCGACTCCCGCGACGCAGCCGAGCGGTTCTTCGGCGGGCCCTCGCTTCGCGCCCGGCGCTGGGCGGACGGCCTCGAACAGCGCGACGACGGTCTCTGGCCGATGTTCGACCGCGAGGTGATCGGTCGAACGCTGCGGTCGGCAGTCGGCCGCGACTGCTGGGACAAGTGGAATGAGATCCGCAGCCCCGCCCTCGTGGTCAGGGCCGAGCAGGGAACGCTTCCCGCAGCCGAGGCCGCCGAGATGCTGGGCGGAAACCTCGCCGCCGAACTCGTCGTGATCAGCGGCGCCGGCCACGATCTTCACCTCGATCGCCCCGGCGAGTGGAACCGCGCGCTTGCGGCCTTCCTCGATGCCCTCCGCGACTAGCTGCGCAGCGTCCTAGGTCGCCAGGTTGACCATCACGTGCTTGATCTCGGTGTAGTCCTCGACCGAGTAGATGCTCATGTCCTTGCCGTAGCCGGACTCCTTGTAGCCGCCGTGCGGCATCTCGTTGGCCATCGTCAGGTGGTCGTTGACCCAGACGGCGCCGAAGCGGATCGCGTTGGCGACGCGCATGGCCCGGCCGACGTCCTGCGTCCAGACCGAGGCGGCGAGGCCGTAGCGGGTGCCGTTCGCCCACTCGATCGCCTTCGCCTCGTCGGTGAAGCGCTGGACGGTGATGACCGGCCCGAAGATCTCGGACTGGATCATCTCGTCGTCCTGCTGGAGGTTCGCGACCACGGTCGGCTCGACGTAGAAGCCGGGCAGGTCGGGCTGGCCGCCGCCGGTCACGACCTCGGCGTGGTCGGGCCTGCGCGCGAGGAAGCCCTCGACGCGCTCGCGCTGCCGGGCCGAGTTGACCGGGCCGAGCGTCGTCGCGTCGTCGAAGGTGTCGCCGACCACGTTCGCCTCGGCCTGCTCGGCGAGGCCGGCGACGACGTCGTCGTAGACGCCCGGCGCCGCGATCACCCGGGTGGCGGCGGTGCAGTCCTGGCCGGCGTTGTAGTAGCCGCAGGCGGCGATCGTCTCCATCGCCAGCTCCATGTCGGCGTCGTCGAAGATGATCACCGGCGCCTTGCCGCCGAGCTCGAGGTGGACCCGCTTGAGCGTGTCGGCAGCCGCCTTGGCGATCCACTTGCCGGTCTCCGGCGAGCCGGTCAGCGAGACCATGTCGACCTCGGGATGGGTGACCAGCGACGAGCCGGCCGGCTGACCGAGCCCGCCGATCACGTTGAGGACGCCGGCGGGGAACACGTCGGCGGCCAGCTCGGCCAGCTTCAGCGTCGCGACCGGCGTCGTCTCGGCCGGCTTCAGCACCGTCGTGCACCCGGCTGCCAGGGCCGGGCCGATCTTCCACACCGCCATCATCAGCGGGTAGTTCCAGGGGGCGATCTGGCCGACGACGCCGGCCGGCTCGCGGCGGATGATCGACGTCCGGTTCTCGACGTACTCGCCGGCGGCGCTGCCCGGCAGGACGCGACCGGCGCCGGCGAAGAAGCGCAGCTGGTCGGCCATCGCCGGGATCTCGTCCTCCTTGAACGTGTTGCGCGGCTTGCCGGCGTCGCTGGCCTCGAGGTCGGAGAGCAGGTCGGCGTTCTCCTCGACGACGTCGGCGAGCTCGAGCAGCGCCGCCGCACGCTCGGCCGGAGTCGTCGCCGCCCAGCCGTCGAAGGCCCGCCGCGCCGCCCGCACGGCGCGATCGACGTCCGCGGCGGTCGACAGCGGCGCCTCGGCGAAGACCTCGCCGGTCGCCGGGTTGACGACCTCGTCGGTCGCGCCGTCGGCGGCGTCGCCGAGCTCGCCGTCGATGAAGTTCTGGACCTTCGTCTTCTCTGCGGTTGCCATCTCTGATCTCTCCTCGTGCTCTGTGCTCGTCGTGAACCTGCCGTCGAAGCCTGCGTCAGTCGATCCCCAGCGCCTCCCCGACCGGAACGTACTCGGCACCGACGCCCTCGGCGACGCCGGGGTGGGTGACCTTCCCGGCGGCGACGTTGACGCCGGGCCGGAGGCCCGGGTCGCGGGCCAGGGCCCCTTCGACGCCATTGTCGGCAAGCGAGAGGACGTAGGGGAGCGTCGCGTTCGTCAGCGCGTACGTCGAGGTGATCGGAACCGCGCCGGGCATGTTGGCGACGCAGTAGTGAGTGATCCCGTCGATCTCGTAGACCGGATCGCTGTGGGTGGTCGGCTTCGACGTCTCGAAGCAGCCGCCCTGGTCGATCGCGACGTCGACTAGGACCGCGTTGCGCTTCATCAGGGCGAGCTGCTCGCGCCTGATCACGTGCGGTGCCCGGGCGCCCTGGACGAGCACGGCGCCGATCACCAGATCGACCCGCGGCAGCATCTCCTCGATCGAGAGCGTCGAGCTGAAGACGGTCGACAGCGAGCCCGCGAACTGCAGGTCGGCGCGCCGCAGCGCGTCGATGTTGAGGTCGAACAGGAAGACGTCGGCGGCCATGCCGACGGCCATCTGGGCGGCGTTGATGCCGACTGCGCCGGCACCGATGACCATCACGTTGGCGGCGGCGACGCCGGGAACCCCGCCGAGCAGGATGCCGCGACCCCCCATCGGCTTCTCGAGGAAGAACGCACCCGCCTGGGTCGCGATGCGACCGGCGATCTCGCTCATCGGCGCGAGCAGCGGCAGCCGGCCGGCCTCGTCCTCGACGGTCTCGTAGGCGATGCAGGTGGCGCCGGTCCGGCGCAGGCCCTCGGTCAGCTCCGGTGCCGGGGCGAGATGCAGGTAGGTGAACAGGGTCTGATCGGGGCGCAACATCTCGACCTCGACCGACTGCGGCTCCTTGACGCCGAGCACCATGTCGGCCTCGGTGAAGACCTCCTCCGCGGTGTCGACGATCCGAACACCCTGGGCGACGTAGTCGTCGTCGGAGATCGCGCTGCCCTCTCCGGCCCCCTTCTCGACCAGGACTTCGTGTCCGTGCTCGGAGAGCTCGCGGGCACCGACCGCGGTCAAAGCGACGCGGTACTCCTCCTCCTTGATCTCGGTGGGGACTCCAACCTTCATCTGCTCTCCTCTTCCTCGTTGGTCTGGTCGGTCGGCGGGGTCACTTGACGAGCTCCCTCGCCCGCAGGGCGAGCCACAGCTCGATCCGGTCCTGGGCCTGGCCGAGGTCGCGGCCGGTCAGCTCCTCGATCCTGCGAATCCGGTAGCGCAGCGTATGGCGGTGGCAGTAGAGGTCGCGAGCGGCGCGCTCCCACTGACCATTGCGCTCGATGAACGCCTCGAGCGAGCGCAGCAGCTCCGGGCCGTACTCGCCCTCGCCGTCGGAGATCGGGCCGAGCAGGTTGTCGGCGTAGGTCCGCAGCGCCTCGTCGTCCTGAAGCGAGAGCAGCAGCGTGAACGCGCCGAGGTCGCGATGGGAGGCGACGTCCGGCGTGTGCCCATTCGCCATCGCCGTCGCCTCGAGCGCGCAACGCGCCTCGTGGAAGGCGCGGCGCAGCGACGCGATCTGGGTCGGCCGGCTGGCGGCGGCGCGGACCTCGCGCCCCGATTCGGCGAGCGCCGACCGGCCCTCGCGGCCGAGCTCGACCGGATCGCGATCGCCGGGATCGACGATCGCGCAGAGCAGCGGCCGGCCGGCGGCCGCGTTGACCGCGACGACCGCGGGGACGGCGAGCGACTCGGTGAGCAGCACCGGGTCGTCGGCGCTCTCCTCGAGCTCGTAGAGCAGCACCGCGACGCGGCCGTCGATGCCGAACGGCTGCAGCCGGCCGCGCAGCTCCTCGTCGCCGAGCTGGCCGCCGAGCGCCTCGGCGAGGACGTCGCCCGCGAGGCGGCGCTCGGTCTCGCGGACCGCCCGCTCCCGCATCATCTCGAGAGCGACGACCATCGCCGCCTGGCGGGCGAGCAGCCGCTCGAGATCGCCGATCCGGCCGCTGCGCCGGGCGAGGACGAGCCAGTGCCCGCGGGTGCCGCCGCCGCCGAGCGGAACCGGAACGGCCACCGCACGGCCGGCGAGCGAGCCGCGCTCGGCGACGAACATCGCCTGCCGGCCGGCCTCGGAGCGATCGTTGACCTCGATCCGGATGTCGGAGGCGGCCTGCTGGGAGAAGCCCCGCTCCTGCGGGTGGCGGGCGAGCTCGACGCCGCGATCGTCGAGCAGCATCGCCGCGCCCGAAACCGATTCGGCGATCGCCCGCATCACCTCGGACAGGCCGCGCTCGGCGAGGACGAGACCCTCGAGCAGAGCGTGGACCTCGACGCTGCGCTCGAGCGCCGAGTAGCCCTCGTTGATCAACCGGGTCGAGGCCCACTCGGTGATCGCGATGAACGGCAGCTCGAACGGCAGCTCGAACAGCGGCAGCCCCTGCGACTCCGCCTCCTCGACCAGCGCCTCCGGCAGCTCGGCGTGGTCGAGCCCGACCGCGAGCCCGAGTCCGGCGGCCTGCTTGCCGGCGAGCAGCCGGACGAACTTGCGCTGCCGGGTGGCGGTCTTGAGATTGATGCCGGTCGTCAGCAGCAGCTCGCCGCCGGACAGAAACGGCGTCGGATCCTCGAGCTCGGAGATGTGGACCCAGCGGATCGGGCTGGCGTCGGCGACGCCCTCGACGGCGAGCTCGAGGCCGAACTCGTCGAGGAGGCTGCGAACGGAGAGCATGCTTGCCTGGCCGGCGTCGGCCCGGTCGCCGCGGTTACTCGGCGGTGACCTTGTCCCAGGCCTCTTCGAGGACCGATCGCAGGGTCGAGCCGATCTCCTCGAACTGCTCGGGCCCGCAGGTCAACGGCGGCGCGAGCTGGATGACGGGATCGCCACGGTCGTCGGCGCGGCAGATCAGGCCGCGCCGGTAGAGCTCGCCGGACAGGAAGCCGCGAAGCAGCCACTCCGACTCGTCGTGGTCGAAGCCCTCGAGCGTGTCGCGGTCCTTGACGAGCTCGATCGCGTGGAAGTAGCCGGCGCCGCGGACGTCGCCGACGATCGGGATGTCACGGAGATCCTCGAGCATCTGCCGGAACTCGGCCTCGTTGGCCCGGACGTGGCCGCAGAGGTCCTCGTCGGCGAAGACGTCGAGGTTGCGGAGCGCGACGGCGGCGGCGACCGGATGGCCGCCGAAGGTCGACCCGTGCGCGAACGACGCGGTGCCGGTGGCGAACGGCTCGAACACCTCGTCGGAGCAGATCATCGCCCCCATCGGGATGTAGGCGCCGGTCAGCGCCTTCGCGGTGGTGATGATGTCGGGCTGGAACTCGTACCGCTGGGCGCCGAAGTAGTGGCCGAGCCGGCCCCACGAGCAGATCACCTCGTCGGAGACCAGCAGCACGCCGAACTCGTCGCAGATCTCGCGGACCCGCTGGAAGTAGCCCTCCTGCGGGGGGATGCAGCCGCCGGCGTTCTGAAGCGGCTCGAGGATCACCGCGGCGACGGTCTCGGGGCCCTCGAACTCGATCCGGTCGCGGAGCCGCTCGGCGGCCCAGAGGTTGTCGCGGTCGGCGGGCCAGCGGAGGTGGTTGGTGTTGGGGACGTGGGATCCGCCCGGCATCGACGGCTCGAACGGCACCTTCAGCGGCGTGATCCCGGTCGCGGTCAGCGCTCCCATCGTCGTGCCGTGGTAGGCGACCTCGCGGGAGATGATCTTGTGGCGCTGGCCGCGGCCGTGGGCGCGATGCCAGTTGCGGGCGACCTTGATCGCCGCCTCGACGGCCTCCGAGCCCGAGTTCGTGAAGAAGACGCGATTGAGATCGCCGGGGGTGAGCTCGGCGATCCGCTCGGCGAGCTCGATCGACCGCGGATGCGCGTAGCTCCAGTTCGTGTAGAAGTCGAGCTCCTTGATCTGCGCCGCGGCGGCGTCGCCGTACTCGGTGCGGCCGTGGCCGGCGTTGCAGCAGAACAGCGCGCTGAGGGCGTCGAGGTAGCGCTTGCCGTGGTCGTCCCAGACATAGGGGCCCTCGGCGCGGGCGATGATCGGGATCTCGTGCTCGTCGTCGTAGCCGCCCATCCGCGAGAAGTGCATCCAGAGATGCTTACGGGCGATCTCCTGCAGGTTCGACCCTGCCTCCTCGCTCTTCGGGTGGACGTCCTGCGGGGTGCTGACAGCCACGATTCCCTCTCTCTCCTTCGGGTTGACTCGACGCTTTGCACAAAGGTAGAACGTCGATTTGGGTGGCACAACCGAGAATTGGTTCAAGGCCCGGCGGGCCGATTGTACGCCGAGTACAACGGCCGGGCCGAGGATTGGGACTTCCGGGGATTCTCACGGTTGCCCCTATCGGTGAGGCTCCGAAGTAGGTTAGGTTTCACGGGGCGTCGAATTCCGGACCTGTGAGGAGGAGCTACGGAAGCAGCAACCACATCGAACGTCGACACCCGATCCGGGGTGCGCCTGCGCGGCGTCACGAAGCGGTTCGGGGATTTCACTGCGGTCGACTCGATCGACCTCGACATCGAGGAAGGGGAGTTCTTCACGCTGCTCGGGCCGAGCGGCTGCGGCAAGACGACGACGCTGCGGATGATCGCCGGCTTCGAGGAGCCGAACGCCGGCGAGATCCTCGTCGGCGGCAACGACGTCGCCGGCCTGCCGGCTCACAAGCGCCCGACCAACACCGTCTTTCAGAGCTACGCGCTGTTTCCGCACCTGTCCGTCAGCGAGAACGTCGCCTACGGCCTCAAGCGCAAGCACGTCAGCAAGGGCGAGATCGATGAGCGGGTCAATGCCGAGCTGCAGCGCGTCGGCCTCGCCAACGAGGCGAACCGCAAGCCGAACCAGCTCTCCGGCGGCCAGCAGCAACGGGTTGCGCTGGCCCGCGCCGTCGTCAACCTGCCGAAGGTGCTGCTGCTCGACGAGCCGCTCGGCGCGCTCGACCTGAAGCTCCGCAAGGGGCTTCAGCTCGAGCTGAAGCGGATCCAGCAGGACATCGGCATCACCTTCGTCTACGTCACCCACGACCAGGAGGAGGCGCTGACGATGTCGGACCGGATCGCGGTCATGAACCGTGGCATCGTCGAGCAGATCGCCGTCCCCGAGGAGGTCTACGAGCGGCCGGCGACGACGTTCGTCGCCGGCTTCATCGGCGTCTCCAACCTGATGCCCGGCGTGGTCCGGGCGCTGAACGGCGACAAGGCGGTCGTCGACCTCGACGCCGGCGTCACGGTCGAGTCGGAGGCCCACGGCCTCGCGACCGGCGAGCAGTGCCACGCGGTGGTCCGGCCCGAGAAGCTCGTCGTCACCGCGGCCGACGCCGCTCCGCCGTCGGCGGGTGCGACGCAGAGCGTCGAAGGGATGGTCGAGAGCTCCGTCTACCTCGGCACCGCGACCCAGCTCGTCGTCGAGCTGCGCGGCGGCGCGCGGATGACCGTGCTCGTCCCGAACGCCAGCGAGGCCGAGCGTCAGCAGCTCCCCGGCGGCGGCGCCCGGGTCCGGCTCGCCTGGACCCCGGAGCACATCCACCTCGTCCGCGAGTCGGGCGCCGAGCGGGCGACCGCCGACCACGAGGCGCTGGCCCGCAGCGGCGGTGCCCCGTCGGTCCAGAAGGCTTGAACCCAAGATGAGCAACCAGCTCGACAGAGAAAGCAACGTACGCCGAGGAGGCGAATCGAAGATGAGGAATGGGGCAAGGGGCTTGGTACGACCGCTCGTCGCGGTCGCGGTGCTGCTGGCAGCGGTGCTGCTCGCGGCATGCGGCGGCGGCGACAGCGGGATCGAGGGCGGCAGCGACACCGGCAACGTGTCGACCGCGGCGGCCGAGGGCAAGGCCACCGGCAACCTGAACATCTCCAACTGGCCGTTCTACATCGACAACAACACGGTCCCCGACTTCGAGAAGGCCACCGGCCTGTCGGTGAACTACCGCGAGGACGTCAACGACAACACCGAGTTCTTCGGCAAGGTGCAGCCGCAGCTCGCGAAGGGACAGTCGGGGGACCGCGACATCATGGTCGTCACCGACTGGATGGCGAAGAAGATGCACGACCTCGGCTACCTGCAGAACTTCGATCAGGCGGCCGTGAAGCCGGCGATGGACAACCTCGTCCCGAGCCTGCAGAGCCCGTCGTTCGACCCGAACCGCGACTTCTCTCTGCCCTGGCAGAGCGGCATGACCGGACTGGTCGTCAACAAGGCGCAGGCACCCGACGTGCAGTCGATCAACGATCTGTTCGACCCCAAGTACAAGGGACAGGTCGAGATGCTGACCGAGATGCGCGACACGGTGCCGCTGGTCATGAAGGCGGACGGGATCGACCCCAAGCCGACGCGACCAAGCAGGACTGGCTCGATGCGATCGACAAGATCAAGCAGGCATCCGAGTCGGGGCAGATCCGCCGCTTCACCGGCAACAACTACACCAATGACCTCGCCAACGGCGACGCCGTTGCGGTGATCGGCTGGTCGGGCGATGCGGTGCAGCTGCAGGCCGACAATCCCGACATCGAGTTCCGGATGCCGACGGAGGGCTGCATGATCTGGTCCGACAACATGGTGATCCCGGTCGGCGCGCCGAACCCGACCGCCGCCTACGAGTGGATGAAGTACGTCTACCAGCCGGAGAACCAGGCGCAGATCACCGAGTACAACAGCTACTTCTCGCCGGTCGACGGCGTCAAGGACGTGCTCGCGAAGACGGACCCGGAGATCACCAAGAGCCCGTTGGTCTTCCCGACCGACGAGTACACGCAGCCCTGCTCGACCCAGGTCGACCCCCCGGGCAGCGCCGCGGACGTCTCCGAGGTCGAGCAGGCGTTCCAGGCAGTCGTGACCGGCTGAGCGACGGCTGACGGCGACGGGCGGCGGCTGAGCGGATTCGATGGACAGACGATCGAAATCGCTCGGCCGCCGCCTGATCCCGTACGGGCTGATGGGGCCGGGACTGCTCTGGCTGGTCCTGTTCTTCGTCATCCCGCTCTACTTCATGGCCCGGCTCTCGCTCGAGTCGGGCACGCTGGAGACGGGGTTCACGTTCTCCTGGGACTGGGCGAACTTCTCCGACGCGATCTCGCGCTACGACACCCAGTTCGTCCGCTCGTTCATCTACGCCGGAGCGGCGACGCTGATCGCCCTGGTGATCGCCTATCCGCTCGCCTATGCGATCGCCTTCCGCGGTGGTCGCTGGAAGAACGCGCTGCTGTTCGCGGTCGTCGCCCCGTTCTTCACCACCTACCTGATCCGGACGATCGCCTGGACGACGATCCTCTCCGACAACGGCGTCGTCGTCGACCTCCTCAAGACCTTCGGAATCCTCGGCGACGACGGGCGGCTGCTGGCGACGCCGACCGCCGTCATCGCCGGCATCACCTACAACTTCCTGCCGTTCATGGTGCTGCCGATCTACGCCAGCCTCGAACGGCTCGATCCGCGGCTGATCGAGGGCGCCAAGGACCTGTACTCCTCACCGCGGAGTGCGTTCATGAAGGTCACGCTGCCGCTCTCGGCCCCGGGCATCGTCGCCGGCACGCTGCTCACCTTCATCCCGGCGGCGGGCGACTACATCAACGCGACCTTCCTCGGCTCGACCAACCAGTCGATGGTCGGCAACGCGATCCAGTCGCTGTACCTGAGCCTGCGCGACTACCCGACCGCGGCGGCGCTCTCGTTCATCCTCATGGCGGTGATCCTCGCGATCGTCCTGATCTACATCCGCTTCGCCGGCTCGGAGGCGCTGATGGGTGACGAGGAGGAGGCGGCATGACCCGCGCCTGGAAGTGGCTGCGCTACCACGCGGTCAGCATCTGGGCGGCGCTGGCGATCGCCTACCTGCTGGTCCCGATCGCGCTGATCGCGGTCTTCTCCTTCAACAACCCCGAGGGCAAGTTCAACTACACCTGGAGCGGCTTCACGACCAAGTACTGGAGCGACGCCTTCGGCGATCACGGAGCTGAACGACGCCTTCCGAACCAGCCTGGAGCTGGCGGCGTTGGCGACCGTGATCTCGACGATCCTCGGGACGATGATCGCCCTGGCGCTGGTCCGGCACAACTTCACCGGCCGCAAGGTCGCGAACTTCCTGATCGTGATCCCGATGGCGACGCCGGAGGTCGTGATCGGCGCGTCGCTGTTGTCGATGTTCCTGATCTACGGGATCTCGCTCGGCTTCTTCAGCCTGCTGCTCGCCCACGTGATGTTCTCGATCTCGTTCGTCGTCATCATCGTCCGCTCGCGGCTGATCGGCTTCGACCGCCGCCTCGAGGAGGCCGCCAAGGACCTCGGGGCGACGCCGCTGACGACGTTCAGGACGATCACCCTGCCGCTGCTCACGCCCGGCCTGATCGGCGCCGCCCTGCTCGCCTTCGCGCTGTCGATCGACGACTTCGTGATCTCCAACTTCACGTCGGGGACGACGGTCACGTTCCCGCTCTACATCTTCGGTGCCGCCCAGCGCGGCATTCCCGTCCAGGTCTACACGATCGCGACGATGCTGTTCGCCGTCACCGTCCTGGCGATGGTCTTCGTCACCTGGCAGCAGCGCCGCGCCGAGAAGATGGCGGAGATCCGGCCCGACGACGACGAGACCGGGATCAGCGCGCTCGCCTCCGGCAAGGATCCGGTCAGCAGCGCCGGCTCCCCCGCGTGAGCGGCCATTCGCTGCTGATCGGCGGGCGGGCGGTCGCCGGCGAGGGCGCGGCGATCGCCGTCGAGAACCCCTTCACGACCGAGACGATCGCGACCGTCGCCGCGGCCTCGGCGGAGCAGCTCGGCGCCGCCGTCGCCGCCGCCCGCGAGGCATTCGAGACGTGGTCGCGGACCCCGGCCCTGGAGCGCGGCGAGATGCTCCACGAGGTCGCCCGGCGGCTCCGCGAGAGCGGCGAGGAGCTGGCCCGGACGATGACGTCGGAGGGCGGCAAGCCGCTGGTCGAGAACCGCGATGAGATCGAGTGGTGCGCAGCGGCGTTCGACTACTACGCCGAGATCGGCCGCGACAGCGCCGGTCGCGTGATCCCGCCGATCGAGTCGAGCCAGCTGGCGATGGTCGTCAAGGATCCGCTCGGCGTCGTCGGCTGCATCGTCCCCTGGAACTACCCGCTGCTGCTGCTGACCTGGAAGGTCGCCCCAGCGCTCGCCGCCGGCTGCTCGGTGGTCGCCAAGCCGTCGGAGATCACGCCGCTGTCGACGCTCGCCCTCGCCGACTGCTTCTCCCACCTTCCCGACGGGGCCGTGAACCTGATCGCCGGCGCCGGCGACACCGGGGCGGCCCTGTCGGCCGACGAGCGGGTCGACTGCATCGCCTTCACCGGCTCGGTCGCGACCGGCCGCAGGGTCGCGCTCGCCTGCGCCGACCGGCTCGCCCGGGTCAACCTCGAGATGGGCGGCAAGGACCCGTTCATCGTCTGCTCCGACGTCGTCGCCGAGATCGAGGTAGCCGCTCGCGGCGGCGCCTGGGCGGCGTTCCTGAACGCCGGCCAGGTCTGCACGTCGGCGGAGCGCTTCTACGTGATGAAGGACGTCTACGACGATTACGTCTCCGCCTTCGTCGACCACACCCGCAGCCTCGTGCTCGGCGATCCATTCGCGGCCGGCACCGACATCGGCCCGATGGTCTCGGCGACGCAGCGGCAGAAGGTGGTCGATCAGGTCGAGGCGGCGGTCGGCGCCGGCGCCGAGGTCGTGACCGGCGGTGACGACGGCGGCCATTCCCGTGGTCACTTCTTCGCGCCGACGGTGGTCACCGGAGCGCCCGCCGAGACCGACCTGCTCCGCGAGGAGACGTTCGGGCCGGTCGCCCCGATCGTCCCCGTCGCCGACCTCGACGAGGCGATCGCCCTCGCCAACGGCACCAGGTTCGGGCTCGGCGCGAACGTCTACACGCGCGACCTGAAGAGCGCCGTCCGCTGTATGCGCGAGCTGCGCGCCGGAACGGTCTGGATCAACGACCCGCTGACCGACAACGACGCCGGACCGTTCGGCGGGTTCAAGCAGTCGGGGATCGGCCGCGAGCTCGGCCGCGAGGGCCTCGAGGCCTTCCAGGAGACCAAGCACGTCCACATGGAGACCGAGATCGAGCGCAAGGACTGGTGGTACCCCTACGGCGATCAGGCGACCGGCGGGGACAACCCCTAGCCGGCGACCGTGGCGCCTGCGGAGGTCAGGCGCGGTTCGCGGACCTACGATCGAGCACGTGGGTCGTCAGCTGGGCAACGACCGTTCCCGAGACCGCGCCGGCGACCACGTCGCCCGGGTAGTGGACGCCGGTGTGGACGCGCGAGTAGCCGACGAGAGCGGCGAGGGCGTGGAGCGGGACAGCCGCCGGCGGCGAGACCCGGCCGACGCCGGCCGCGAACGCGAACGCGGTGGCGGTGTGGCCGGAGGGGAACGAGGTCGAGGTCGGCATCCGCACGTGCCGGGCGATCGGCACCTTCTCGGCGATCCGGTTCGGGCGGGAGCGGTTGCTGAGCGGCTTGACGACGAGGTTGAAGAGAGCCGCCGCAGCGCCCAGCGAAGCCAGTCCCATCGTCGCGGCGCGGCGACCCTGCGGCCCGCCCGTCGCCGCGAGCAGGCCCGCCGAGGCGAGCGAGAGCAGCGAGTAGTCGGCGGCCCGCGAGACCCGCGCCATCGCCCGGTCGAGCGTCGGCGTCGGCGTCCGGGCGATCGCCGCGTAGAGGGCGACGTCGACGCGTTCGGCATCCTCGAGCCAGCCGGCGGGACCGCCGCGAGCCGGGATCGTGTCGTCGCGCTGCTCGTCCATCGTCGGGTGATTCTATGAGCGTGCACCGGGCGGCTGCGGCGGCCGCGCTGCTGCTCGGCCTGCTCGCCGTCGCCGTCGCCGTCTCGATCGCACTGCATTCGTTTCCGCGCGGCCTGCTCGCGCTCGCGCTCGTCGCGGTCGCCGTCACCGGAACCTGGTTCGCGATCGCCGGCCGGCCGCCGATCCGCGTGCTCGGCCTGACCGTCGCCGGCCTCGCGCTCGGCGGCGCCGTCCTGCTCATGGTCGGCGACCATCTCGTTGCCGGGCTGCTGTTGATCGCCGCCGTCGTGCTCTGCTCGGCGTCGACCCGGTGGGCCTTCGACGTCGGCGCCGAGCTGCCGGCGGCGAGCGCCCCGCTGCATCCGGTCCTCTTGGTCAACCCACGGTCCGGCGGCGGCAGCGCGGAGCGCTCCGCGCTCGCCGAGGAGGCCCGCCGCCGCGGCATCGCGCCGGTTCTGCTCGAGCCCGGCGGCGCGCTCGAGGAGTTGGCGCGCGCCGCGGTCGCCGACGGCGCCGACGCGCTGGCCGTGGCCGGAGGCGACGGCTCGCAGGCGCCCGTCGCCGCGGTGGCGGCCGAGCACGGCCTCCCGTTCGCCTGCGTTCCGGCCGGCACCCGCAACCACTTCGCCGTCGACCTCGGCGTCGACCGCGGCGACGTCGTCGGGGCCCTCGACGCGTTCGTCGACGGCGGCGAGCGCCGTGTCGACCTCGGTGAGGTGAACGGTCGCGCCTTCGTCAACAACGTCTCGCTCGGCCTCTACGCGAGCGCCGTCCAGCGAACCGGCTACCGGAGCGCGAAGGTGAGGACGCTGCTCGAAACCGTGCCGGCGGCACTCGGCCCCGGCGGCGCCGGCATCGACCTGCGCTGGGCCGGGCCGGGCGGGCACGAACACCGCTCCGGGATCGCGATCCTCGTCGCCAACAACCGCTACCGGCTCGGGCGCGCGGTCGGATCGGGAACGCGTCCGCGCCTCGACGCCGGGCTGCTCGGGATCACGGTCGCCGGCGAGCCCGGCGCCGGGGGCGACGGCGGCCGTCCCTGGCGCGAGTGGAGCGCCGCCGAATTCGAGATCGATGCCGACGAGCCGGTACCGGTGGGCATCGACGGCGAGGCGGCGACACTGGAGCCGCCGCTGCGCTTCCGGATCCGCCCCGGGACGCTGCGCGTCCGGATCTCCCGCCGCCATCCCGGCGCCTCGCCGTCCGCTGCCCTGCCGGAGGGGTTCGTGGCGGGGGCGCTGGCGCTGGCCCGGCTCGCGGCGGGGGGCAGCCCGGCCCCGTCCGAGCGGACCGTGCTCCGCAGCGGCTGACCATCGCCGCCGAGATTGTGCAACGGCGCACACGGTGCCGGGAGTAGCATCGGTGGGGAATTTCCGAGACCGAAATGCCGAAGGAGAGAGGCGATGGAGCCCGAGACCCTGGCCCGAGCAAGCAGCGATACCGATGCATCCGAGCAGCCCGAGACGTTGCGGAACTACGTCGGCGGCGAGTGGGTGGAGTCGACCGCAACCGACCACCTCGAAGACATCGATCCGGCGACCGGCGGCGTCCTCGCCCGGGTTCCGCTCTCGACCGCGGCTGACGTCGACGCGGCCGCGAAGGCCGCCCGGGCCGCCCAGCAGGGATGGGCGGCGCTGTCGGTGGCGAAGCGGGCGCGGGCGGTGTTCGCGCTCCGCGAGGAGCTCTGGGCGCACCGCGAGGAGCTCGCCCAGCTCGTCACCGAGGACATGGGCAAGGCGCTCGACGACGCTCGCGGCGAGGTCGGGAGGGGGATCGAGTCGACCGAGGTCGCCTGCGGGATCCCGACCCTGATGAAGGGCGAGAACCTGGAGAACGTCGCGACCGGGATGGACGTCGAGATGTGGCGGCAGCCGGTCGGCGTCGTCGCCGCGATCACGCCGTTCAACTTCCCGGCGATGATCCCGCTCTGGTTCCTTCCCTACGCGATCGCCTGCGGGAACACGTTCATCCTCAAGCCGTCGGAGCGCGACCCGCGGACTCCGCAGCGGATCGTCGAGCTCGTCGACGGGATCGACCAGATCCCGGCCGGCGTCGTCAACCTCGTCCACGGCGCCCACGATGCCGTCGACGGACTGCTCGACCATCCCGAGATCGACGCGATCAGCTTCGTCGGGCAGGCGACGACGGCGCTGCACGTGATGGAGCGCGGCACCAGGTCGGGCAAGCGGGTGCAGGCGCTCGGCGGTGCCAAGAACTCGATGGTCGTCATGGACGACGCCGACCTCGACAGGGCGGTGCCGGCGATGATGCAGTCGGCCTTCGGCAACGCCGGCCAGCGCTGCCTGGCCGGCTCCGTCGCCGTCGTCGTCGGCGACGAGGCCCGGCGCCGCGAGGTCCGCTCGGCGCTCGCCGAGGCGGCCGCCTCGCTGCCGACCGGAAACGGCGCCGAGGAGGGTGTGATCTGCCCGCCGATGGTCGGCGCCGACGCCCGCGACCGCGTCGCTGCCGCCGCCGGCCGCGCGATCGATGAGGGCTCGGAGGTGGTCGTCGACGGCCGCGACCGGACCAACGACGCCGGCGCCCTGATGGGCCCGACGATCCTGACCGTCTCCGACCGCGAGTCGGAGCTGGCCCGCGAGGAGATCTTCGGACCGCTGCTGGCGCTGCTCGAGGTCGACGACCTCGGCGAGGCGCTCGAGTTCGTCAACGGGTCGCGCTACGGCAACGCATCGGTCATCTTCACCTCCTCCGGCGAGGCGGTGCGCCGCTACCGCAACGAGGTCGAGGCGGGGATGATCGGCGTCAACGTCGGCGTGCCGGCGCCGGTCGCCTGGTTCCCGTTCGCCGGCTGGAAGGACTCGATGGTCGGCGACCTGCACGCCAACGGCCACGACGCGATCGAGTTCTACACGCGCAAGAAGGTCCTGACGACCCGCTGGTAGGCGCCCGGGTCCACCCGCCCACCCCCAGAATCACCGCGAGGTCGAGGAAACCGGTGAATATCACCTGTTTCCTCCACCTCGGCGGGGGTTGCGGGTCACCTCGGCGGGGGTTGCGGGTCGCGGCGGCGGGGGTTGCGGGTGATCGCAACGGCCGCGAGTAGGCTGGGTGCGTGTTCATCAGCTACGACCCCGAGAACGGCGCCGCCTACATCAGCCTGATCCCCGAGGACGCGGGGTTCGTACCGCGCTCGGCGGTCACCCTCGAGGAGGTCGAGGCGCTCGGCGAAGCCGCCGGCGACATCGTCCTCGACTTCGACGAGGAGGGGCGGTTGGTCGGCATCGAGGTGTTGACGCCCGAGGACCTCCTTCGCTCGGAGACCCTCGGGCGCCTGCGTGGTTAGAGCTCCTTCAGCTTGCGGATCTGGAAGGCGCGGACGATGTCGGTGACGCCCGACATCAGTGCCCAGATCCCGGCGAAGACGAGCAGCGTGTACTGCTTCTCGATGAAGAACTGACCGCCCGTCCAGAAGGCGAGGATCACCATCAGGATCCCGGCGCCGAGGCCGAGCCACCAGATCTCGTTCTCGTCGCGCTCGGCGAACGCCTGGATGATCCAGAAGATCCCGACGATCAGGAACAGGAAGCCGAGGATGTCGGCGATCGCGGCGAACGTGTTCTCCGGCGATATGAACGCGATCACCCCGGCGATCACGAACAGCACGCCGAACAACCCGAACAGCCAGCCGCCGCGGTCGACCATGCCGGCGATCGCGAACTGCTGGATGCCGGTGATGAAGAACATCAGGCCGATCAGCACGCCGACGGTCGTGATCGAGGCGCCGTCGAACTGGAGGATGACCAGCGAGATCACGATCCAGCCGATCCCGAACGCGAGCCACAGCCACCAGAACTTCGAGAGCCCGCGCAGCATCTGGCGGCCCTCGCTCGGACTCATTACCGGACTACCTTCCATCGTCTCTCCCTAGGTCGTGGTTGGCCCCGCGCAGCGCGATGGTAACCGCCGCCCCCGTCGCATTTCCTGGCAGGCCTCAGCGGCCGACGTGGATGCCGATCCGCTCCGGGATCCCGCTGACCATCCGGGTGATCGGCCCCGGCGTCCGGTCCTCCTCCTCGGCGGTCTCCTTGCGGATGATCGCCCGGCGGATGATCGTTCCGCCGGCGAAGCGAAACGGCTCCGGGGGCACGTGGACCGGCGGCGGATCGACGATCGGCAGCGCGGTGAACTCGTCGCGGCGGTCGAGCGCCATCGACGCCAGCGCGTGCCCGACCATCTGCGAGGGCCCGACCCCGTGGCCGGTGTAGCCGAACCCGGCGAAGCTGCGCTCCCCGACGGTGCGGACCACCGGCAGGTGGGTCGGTGAGACGTCGATCGGACCACCCCAGGCGTGGGTGATCTCGCGCCCCTCGAGCTGCGGGAAGAAGCGCCGCAGGTGGGACCTGACGTCGGCGGTCATCTCCGGATCGACCTCGGCCCGGCCGTGCACGTTGGCACCGCGGACGATCTTGCCGCCGCCCCATCCGAAGGCGATCCGGCCGTCCCTGGTGGTCCGGAAGTAGTGGACCATGTGACGGGAGTCGGTTATGCACTCGCCGCCGGTCCAGCCGAGCTCCTCGAGCAGGTCGGGGACCGGCTCGGTGATGACCATGTGGCTGGAGGTGACGGTCAGCGAGCGGCGCAGCGGCCGGAAGCGCAGCAGCGAGCCGCCGGCGCCGAGGATCGCCGCGCCGGCCCGGACGCGCCCGCCCGGGGTGCCGACGACGACCTCGCGACCGTGGTCGGTCAGAGAGTCGGCGCGGGTGTGCTCGTGGATCTCGACTCCGGCGTCGAGCACGCGACGGCGCAGGCCGGCGGCGAGCCGGGCCGGATGGACGGTCGCGGCGATCGGGAAGAAGGCGGCGGCGCGGAACAGCGGCGAGTCGCAGCGGGCCCGGGTCGCATCGCGGTCGAGGATCTCGATCCGGTCCGGCTCGCCGAGCTCGCCGCAGGCCGCGACGACCGGGTCCCAGGCGTTGTCGAAGAAGGCCGCGGTCGACGTCTGCAGGTAGCCGCCGTGGGTGAACCAGGCATCGACGTCCTGCTCCTCGCACCAGCGGCCGATCGCACGCACCGACTCGTCGCCGGCGTGGACCATCTCGACCGCCGCCCGGTCGCCGAAGCAACGGCGCAGCGTCGGCAGGTTGAACGACATCGAGTTGACGAAGCCGCCGTTGCGGCCGCTCGGGCCGAAGCCGCAGTGGTCGGCCTCGAGCAGGACGACCCTGATGCCGGGCTCCTGCTGCTTCAGCCACCAGGCCGACCAGAGCCCGGTGTAGCCGCCGCCGACGATGACCACGTCGGCCTCGGTATCGGCGGTGAGCGCCGGCAGCGAGGGAGTCCCGTCGAGGCCCGCCTCCTCGATCCAGTATCCGTGCGCGTCGTGCCGCATCGGCGTCGGCGGGCGGTCCCTAGAGGGTCTGCGGCGCCTCGGCGGCGCGGGCGCTGCTGCGCTCGATCATCGTCGTCTGGACGTCGTTGACGGGCTCGCCGGGCGCGCGGGTCCGGCGGGTCCACTCGCCCTCGGCATCGAGCGTCCAGGCGCCGGCATTGTCGACGAGGCTGAGGTTGAGGATCTCGGCCATCTCCTGCCTGACGCCCTCGTCCTCGACCGGGATCACGAGCTCGACCCGGTTGTAGAGGTTGCGCGGCATCAGGTCGGCGGAGCCGGTGTAGACGCGCGGTCTCGTCGGGCCGCTCGAAGCAGTAGATGCGGGAGTGCTCGAGGAAGCGGCCGAGCACGGAGACGACGGAGATGTTCTCCGACACCCCCTCCACCCCGGGTCGCAGCGCGCAGATCCCGCGAACGTTGAGCTTCACCTCGACCCCGGCCTGCGAGGCGCGGTAGAGCGCCTGGATCGTGATCGGGTCGAGCAGCGAGTTCATCTTCATCCGGATCCGAGCCGGGCGCGCCGGCGAATGCGCCTCGATCGTCTGCTCGATCTCGGCGAGCAGGCCCTCGGAGAGGTTGAACGGGGCGATCAGCGCCTTGCGGTAGTTCTGCGGTCGCGCGTAGCCGGTCAGGTAGTTGAACATCTCGGCGATGTCGGAGCAGATGTCGGGGTCGACGGTGAAGATCCCGAGGTCGGTGTAGAGCCGGGCCGTCTTCGGGTTGTAGTTGCCGGTGCCGATGTGGGCGTAGTGGCGGACGCCGTCGCCCTCGCGGCGGGCGATCAGGATGCACTTCGCGTGGGTCTTCAGCGCCGGGATGCCGTAGACGACGTGAACGCCGGCCTGCTCGAGCTTCTTCGCCCAGCGGATGTTCGCCTGCTCGTCGAAGCGGGCCTTCAGCTCGACCATGCAGACCGCCTGCTTGCCGCGCTCCGAGGCCGAGATCAGGGCCGGAACCAGCGGCGAGTCGTCGCTGGTCCTGTACACGGTCTGCTTGATCGCGAGCACGTCGGGGTCGTTGACCGCCTGGCGGACGAACGCCTCGACCGAGGTCTGGAACGAGTCGTAGGGATGGTGGACGAGGAGGTCGCCCTCGCGGATCGCGGCGAGCAGGTCCATCGTCTGGCCCTCGGGGCCTGCAGGCGGGTCTGGGTGACCGGCGAGAACGGCTGGTAGCGGAGCTCGTCGAAGCCGGAGACGCCGGCGATGTCGAAGAGATCGTCCATGCCGATCCGGCCGACCTCGTAGACCTGGTCGTCGCCGATGCCGAGCATCGAGACGAGCCGCTCGCGCAGGCGCGGGTCGAGGTCGCCCTCGATCTCGAGCCGGATCACCTCGCCGAAGCGGCGGCGGCGGATCTCCTCCTCGACCGCCTGGCGAAGGTCGTCGGCCTCGTCGGAGACGTCGTAGTCGGTGTCGCGGGTGACCCGGAACAGCGTGTGCCCGACGACCTCCATGCCGGGGAACAGGGCCTCGAGGTTGTGGGAGATGACGTCCTCGAGCGCGACGAACGTCTTGCCGTCGCCGATCGGCAGGTAGCGCCGCATCAGCTCCTTCGGGACCTTGACGCGGGCCATGACCTCGGTGTCCTGGATCGGGTCGCGGAGAAGGACGAGCAGGCTCAGCGAGAGGTTCGAGATGTACGGGAACGGGCCTGCCGACCCCGAAGACGAGCGGGGTCAGCGCCGGGAACACGCGGCTGCCGAACAGCTCGTCGATCTCGGCGCGCTCGGCGGCGGCTCGCGTCGGCGTAGGAGACGATCCGGATCCCGTGCTCGGCGAGCGCCGGCAGCAGCTCGCTCGTTGAAGCAGCGCTCGAGCCGGACTCCGCTGGGCGATCGTCGCGCTCGCGGACGGCGGCGAGGACCTCGACCGGCGGGATCCCGTCGGCGCCGCCGGTCGTGATCGAGGCGACGATCTTGTCGTGCACCCCGGCGACGCGGACCATGTAGAACTCGTCGAGGTTGTTCTCGTAGATCGCGCAGAACTTGAGGCGCTCGAGCAGCGGCACGCTTCTGTCCTCGGCGAGCTGCAGGACGCGGTCGTTGAAGTCCATCCAGGACAGCTCGCGGTTGAAGTAGAGCCACGAGTCCTCGAGGTCGACCTCCTCGGGCGCGGCTGCGAGCGCTCGGCGGACGTTGTCGGGTGGCGCGTCGGCGACCGCTTCCCGTTCGATGTCGAGTTCGCTCACTGACTCAACTGTAGAGCGCCGGGCGCCGCGGCGAGCGATCGGCGCGGCCGGCTGAGAGCACGCTGCCCGCTTCCTCCGTCCCGCTTCGCGACCACCTCGAGGCCGGCACCGCCCCGCCGCGCCCGCGCCAGCGCATAACCGTCGGCGAGCTGCGCCGAGCGAACGCTCCCAGGTGCGCTCGCGGGCCGCCGCCATGCCGCCGCCGGCGAGCCTGGCCCGCAGCGCCGGGCTCTGCGCGAGCCGGACCAGCTTCGCCGCGAGCTCACGCGGGTCGGGCTCGGCGAGCAGGCCGCTGCGGCCGTGCTCGATCAGGTCGGCGGGGCCGCCGGCGGCGACGGCGACGACCGGCAGGCCGCTGGCCTGCGCCTCGACGACGACCTGTCCGTAGGTGTCGGTCTGCGACGGGAAGAGGAAGGCGTCGGCGTCGGCGTAGGCGTGGGCGAGCTCGTCGCCACCGAGCCAGCCGAGGTGCTCGGCGGTCTGCCCGAGCCGCTCGCGGAGCAGACCGGCCTCGGGCCCGTCGCCGGCGAGGACGAGACGGATGCGAGGCTCGTGCCGGTGGGCCATCGAGAACGCCTCGGCGAGCAGCTCGATGCCCTTCTCGCGCGTCTGCCGGCCCGCATAGAGGACGTCGAAGCGCTTGCCGCCGAGCGGGCGCGAGCGACGGTCGGGCGAGAACCGGTCGGTGTCGACGCCGCGGATCCAGCGGGCGACGCGGCTCGGCGGCACGCCGAGCCGCTCCAGGGAGGCGTCGGCCGAGGCGCTCGGCGAGAGGACGATCTCGCACTCGCGGTACAGCAAGCTCATCGCCAGGCCCATCGACGCCGCCAGGCCCTCGTTGCCGGTTCGCAGCCGCGCGTAGTCCACGAACTCGGTGTGGTGGCTGGCGACCAGCGGGATGCCGGCGATGCGGGCGGTCAGGGCGGCGGCGGCGCCGGCGGGACCCGGCGTGGCGATGTGGATCAGGTCGTATTCGCCGTCGGCCAGCATCTCGATCAGGCTCGGCAGCGACGGGATGCCGACGTCCATCCCCTCGTAGTAGGGCATCGCGACCTCGGCGACGGCGGGCAGGCGCCGGTCGACGCCGCGATCGGTGCCGATCACCTCGACCTCGAAGCCGGGAACGGCGAGCTCGCGGATCCGCTCGACGGCGTGGGCGACGCCGTGCGGGGCGCCGATCGCGTCGACGACCAGCGCCACCTTCGGGGTCCGGCCGGCACCGTCGTCGAGGCGCGCCCGCTCGCCGGCGAGGAAGGCGATCGCCGGCGCGTAGGGGACGACCGGCAGGCAGGCCGAGAAGAGATCGGTCAGCGCGCCGACGGCGTTGCCGGCGGCGGCGATCTCGCCGGTCGCCTTCGCGGCGGCATCGCGGAGCCGGGCGTCGTGGACGCTGCGGGCGCGCCGGAATAGGTCGCGGTGGCGGAATCCGTCGCGCTGCATGAGCTCGATCAGCTCCGGGCCGCTGTCGATCCCGAGCGCCCCGATCCAGGCCGACAGCAGCGAGCGGGCGTCCTCGGGGCTGAATTCGCCGCCGTCGGCGCCGCTGCGCTCGCGACCCTCGCCGACGATCCGCTCGAGCATCGCGAAGACGACGGTCGGCGCCGGCGGGCCGTGCCGGCCGGGCTCGCCGAGCAACGTCCGGGCGGCGATCGCGATCGCCGCGTGCGCCCATTTCTCGGCGCTGCCCTCCTCGCCGCCGGGCGTGGTCGAGCCGGTGCGGAGGTGGGCGAGGAACGCGGCGACGTCCGCCGCAGCGGGCGTCGTCGTGAACGTCCGGCCGATGTCGACCCCGGCGTGATCGTCGGATCCGGCGACCCCGGCCAGGCCCTGCGTCTCCGCGAAGATCGCGGCCGGGCGGTTGAGCTCATGGGCCCGCGAGCCGTTCCGGGTCTCCCAGGTCCCGAACAGCTCCGCGAGCCGGCGCCGGTGCCGCGCCCCCAGCGGCGCGGTGACGGCGTAGAAAGGGTGGGCGAGCGCGCATGCGATCTCGTTGGCGCGCAGGTACTCGGCGCATTCCTCGACGTTCCCGGAATGGCTCTGCAGCCACTCGTGATCGTCGGGGGTGATTCCGAAGCAGAGCACGTGCACGGCCTGCGGCTCGCCGGGGAAGGAGACGGTCAGCTCCTCCGAGATGAAGACATCGGGCAGATCGGCGATCTCGAGGACTCCGTCGATCGTGTCGTGGTCGGTGATCGTCACGAAGTCCATGCCGCGGCGCTTGGCCAGCTCATAGACCTCCCGCGGAGGCGTCGCGCACTCCGGCAGTCCGGCGCTGCGCTGAACGCCGAGCTTCGAGATCTGCGAGGCGGTCGAGTGGCAGTGCAGGTCGGCGCGGCTGCCGGTCCGATCATCGGGGGTCATCGTTGCTCCCTCGTTCGATTCGCTCATTCACAGCAAGCTTGGCGGCCACCCGCGACCGCCAGGTTATTTCCCTGCAATTGCGAAGTTAATTCGCTGTGAAGCCACCCCCGACCCCCACTCCCCCTTTCCGCGAGCCATCCGGGCCCACGCCCGTCTGAAGAGTGCGGAGGGGCGGTGGGCACGGCCCGGCGGGTACTCCGCACGAGCGCAGCGAGTTGCTCCCGGCGGGTCGTGCCCACCGCCCCGCGCGGCTACTCGACGTCGCGCTCGGCCTCGACCAGCTCGGCCGCCGCCCGCTCGGCCCGCTCGCTCGCCGCCAGCCGCTCGTGCTCGGCATCCTCGAGCGCCTGCCGGGCGCGCTCGGCGCGCTCGGCGGCACGCCGCATCTCGGCGGCGCGGGCGATCTCGCGATCGGCGGCGCGGGTCAGCAGCCGCCAGACGCCGCGCTCCTCGGACTCGCGCCAGAGCTCGCTGAAGCGGTCGAAGAGGAGCGCGCGGCGGGCGCGCAGGTAGACCTCGAGCACGTCGAGGCCGCGGTAGGAGGTGCGGTGCGGAGCGCGGGCGGCAAGCTTCGGGTCGAGGTCGGGGTCGTCGCCGGCGCGCCCGCGAACGGCCTCGGCGTCGGCCTGCCGCAGCGCCGCCCGGTGCCGGGCGAGGCGCGGCAACATGATGTCGGCGTCGTGGATCTCGCCGAGCAGGTCCTGAAGGTCCCTGGTGCGGCCGCGAGCCGTGGCCGCCGGCCGGCCGAAGCAGAATCCGGTCGCCTCGAGCACGTAGCGGAGCCGCTTCGCCGCGATCCGCATGTTGTGCTGGACATCGGAGGCCTCGGGCTCGAGCGCCTCGGCGGCGAATCCGCGGAGCTCGTCGACGCGGACGAGGACGATCCGCGCGGCGTTCTCGGCCAGGGTGCCGGCCGGATCGAGCTTCTTGACCTTGCGGGCCTTCACGCCTGCTCCGCAACCGGCGGCTCGGCTCCGGCGGCCTCGCGGGCCGCCGCCGCGAGCTCCTGGATCGCCGCCTGCAGACGATCGAGGCGGCTCGCCTCCACCGCCCCCACCAACTCCTCGTTGGCGGCGAGCTGCTCGGCCCTGAACTCGTCGATCAGCGACCCGATTCCGCGGCGGTCGGGGTGCGGCATCGCCGCCGCGAAGGAGTCGAGCATCTCGATCGCGACATCGCGGTCGCGGCGTTCGCCGAGCGCATCGGCCAGCGCCTTGACCTCGTCGAGAACCGGTTTGCTCTGCTTCGCCGGAAAGCAGGGCCGGAACACCTCGATGGCCGCCCGCAGGCGCCGTGAGGCGACCCGCATCGCATGGACTCCCTCGATGTCGTCGACGTCGAGGACGTTCGCGGAGTGATCGAGCAGCTCCTGGCAGCGCACCTCGAGGACTCGTGCCGCGACCTCGCCGTAGGCGAGGTCGGTGCTCAAGCCAGGGATCTCCCGCGCCTTGGCCATGGCCGCACCCTAGTCGTTGCCGGGCCGGGCGGTGGCTATGCCGCCCGGTCGGCGAGGGCGCCGTCGCCGTCGGTCAGCATCTCGAGGATCACGCCCTCGCGGAGGCCGCCCTTGCCGATCTGAAGCGGCTGGCCGAGCAGCTGCGAGAACTGCTCGAGCAGCAGCACTCCGGCCGCCAGCACCTCGACCCGGCGCGGGTCGAGCTCGAATTTCTTGGCGACCTCGACGGCGGGGTCGCTGGTCAGGACGCGGACGCCCCGCTCGAGCGTCTCGTACTCGAGGACGGCGCCGACGAGCCGCCGCAGCGACGTCGCGCTGCCGCCGACGGCGACGGCCTGGTCGGGAGCATCGAATTGGACGTCGGCGAAGAAATCCTCGATCCGCTCGCGCAGCTTGCGGATCTCGCGCCGGGCCGGGCGGATCGCCGGTGATCAGGTCCTCGGAGAGCACCCCGGAGCCGATCGCGAACGACCTGACCTCGCGGACGCCGTCGGCGATCGTGCCGACCGACACCTCCGACGAGCCGCCGCCGACGTCGACGACGGCGATCTCGCCCTCGACCGGGTGGCCGAGCGCCTTCGTCGCGCCGATGAAGGCAAGGCGCCCCTCCTCGATGATCGCTGAGGACGTCGACCGGAACGCTGGTGACCCGCTCGATCTCGGCGGCGACGTCCTCGCCGTTGGCGGCCTTGCGGATCGCCGCCGTCGCGACGATCCTGATCGCCTCGGCACCGAGCTCCTGGGCGAGCCGGACCTGGGTGCAGACGACGTCGACGACCTCGGCGACCTTCTCCTCGGAGATCTCGCCGCCGCCCCTGGTCACGTCCTTGCCGATCCGCGTATAGGCGCGCTGCTCCATGACCTTGCGGAGTTGACCCACCCTCGGGCTCGGCGACCAGGACCCGCGTCGTGTTGGAACCGATGTCGATCGCCGCGCAGAGCATCCGCCTACGGCTGATCTTGTCAGAGGACGGCAGGCGGGCACGCGAGGCCCGGGCGATCCGTCGCCCGCGCAGCTGTACCACCGGGGACATGGCCCGATCATCGTCCTCGGCGCGGCGGAAGTGGTTAACCGGCGGGTGAAGTCGCGCCGTGAAATCGGCCGGTAGCAGGCTTTTCACCGCCCGCTTCACGGACTGTTCACAGGGTTCTGTCGGCAACGCGGGATCCTCGGGCCATGAACAACCGCGATTCGTTCGCCGACCGCATCGGCCTCAACGTCCCCTACGAGTGGTGGCCGTCGCCGCAGATGCTCGCCGAGATCGAGGCCGCCGGGCTCGATTGGGTGCAGCTGCCCGCCCCGCCGGCCTCGGTCCTCTCCGACACCCGCAACTGCATCCGCCACGCTCGCGCCGTCGCCGCCGCGGTCGCAACGACCGGCCTGCGCCCGGTCCTGCACGCTCCCGGCGACCTGCTGGCGGGCACTGCAGCCAACGATCGCGCCCTCGCCGGCGCGCTCTCCTACGCCGCCGAATGCGGGGCCGAGCAGCTCGTCTACCACGCCCAGATGGTCGTCGACGGCCGCGCCGCCCAGGACCGCCTGCTGGCCGAGACCCGCTCGCTCGCCGTCCTCGCCGCGACCGCCGAGCGGGTCGGGGTAACGCTCGCGCTCGAGAACCTCGCGCCCGTCTATCCGGGGCCGGAGACGGTCTCCGCCAATCCGCTCGCGGTTCGCGCCCTGGCGCGGCGGATCGGATCTCCGGCCGTCAAGCTCTGCCTCGACATCGGCCACGCGAACGTGATCGCCGGCATGCGCAGGACCTCCCTGCACCGGATGATCGCCCCCGTCCTCGACATGGTTTCCCTGTTCCATGTCCACGACAACCTCGGCGCTCGCTGGCGGCCCGCCGACCAGCGTCCTGGCATCGACCCGCTGCGGCTCGACCTGCACCTGGCACCGGGCGGCGGGTCGATCAACTGGGTCCAGGTCGGCGCCCTGCTCGCCGGCCATCCGGCGCCGATGCTGCTCGAGATCCATCCGCCGCGGGCGCGGCCGGCCGAGCTCGCGACGATCACCCGCGACGAGCTGGCCGGCATCGTCGCCGTCCCCGTCGCCGCCTAGTGGGCGCCGCGGTCCGGCCGGCGACCGGGCTGACTAGGAGTGCTTGACGACGATGCTCTCGACGCTGTTGCCGGCCGTCCGGCAGCGATCGATTCCCTCTTCGAGGGCCGAGTAGATGTCCTTCCAGCGGAGCACGAACATCGGGTCGATGGCGTTGTCGAAGAGCGATGCGAGGGCGGCGCGGTAGATCCGGTCCCCCTCCTGCTCGAGCTCGCGGATCTCCCTGAGCCGCTCGTCGACCCCGTCGAGCTTCTCGAGGCCGTCGAGGGCGCCGGCGAGCGCGCGGCTGCTGTCGCGCAGCACCCCGGCGAGCTGCTGAGCCTGCTCCATCGGCGCTTCGACGTGCTTGATCGCGAGCTGCTCGGAGACCTCCTCGATGTCGTCGACGACGTCGTCGATGGCGCCGGCGAGGCTGTGGATGTCCTCGCGATCGAACGGCGCCAGCTTGCTGGTCCGCAGCTGATTGACGAGCTTGTGGGTGAGTCGGTCGCCCTCGTGCTCGAGCCGGGTGATCTGGGCCCTGAGCCCGCGGTCGTCGGGCCAGGTCCGCAACAGCTCGTCGAGCACGGTCGCGGCGTTGGCGAGGTTGTGGCCGCTGCTGCGGAGCAGGGCGAACATCTCGACCTGCGGAGGCTTCGCGCCGAACGCGTTCCAGCGCCGGCCCGCCTGCCGCAGTCGCGTCGCGGTCTCGGCCGGCTCGCCCGATCGATGCAGGCCGCCGCTGGTCACGACCAGACCCTCAGCTCAGGGTCGACTCGGGATGGGAGGCGTCCTCGAATTCCCGGAACAGGCCGGTGACGACGAACGCAGTCTGCTCGCCGATGTCGACGGCGTTGTCGCCGATCCGCTCGAGCGCCCGGGCGACCAGCATCATCGTGATCCCCCACTCGCGCATCTCGATGTCGTCGCCGATCTCGATCGCCCGCGCGAAGCACTGCTTGTTGAGGTTGTCGACGACGTCGTCCTGGCGAACGAGGTCCTTGGAGAGCTCGACGTCACGCTCGGCGAACGCCCGCTGCGACTGCGTGGTCAGCGATCGCACCTGCCGGCCCATCGTCAGGATGTCGCGCTGCATCTCCTCGTCGCGGGGCGGCTCGGTTCCGGTCAGCGGAATGACCTTGGCGATGTTGACGCACTGATCGCCCATCCGCTCGACCGACTTCATGAGATGGAGCAGGGCGGCGATCAGGCGCAGGTCGGTCGCGACCGGCGCCTGGGTGGCGAGCAGCGCCAGGATCGATTGATGGACCTCGAGGTAGCGCCCGTCGATCCGATCGTCGTCGGCGATGACCATCTCGGCGAGCTCGATGTCGCTGTGCTCGATCGCCTCGAGGGTGCGGTTGAGGGTCTCGACGACGAGGTCGAGGCCGCCGAGCGCCCGCCTCTCGAGCTCGGCGAGCTCGTCCTGGTAGCCCTGTCGCGTGGTGGTCATCCGAACCTCCCGCTGACGTAGTCCTCGGTGGCTTTCTTCTCCGGGTTCGAGAAGATCTTCGTCGTCTCGTCGATCTCGATCAACCGGCCGGGCTCGCCGCTCCTCTCGAGGTTGAAGAAGGCGGTGTAGTCGCTGGCGCGGCTCGCCTGCTGCATGTTGTGGGTGACGATCGCGATCGTGAAGCTCGCCTTCAGCTCCTGGATCAGGTCCTCGATCGCAAGGGTCGCGACCGGGTCGAGGGCCGAGCACGGCTCGTCCATCAGCAGGACCTCGGGCTCGACGGCGATCGCCCGGGCGATGCAGAGCCGCTGCTGCTGTCCTCCGGAGAGGCCCGATCCCGGCTTGTCGAGCCGATCCTTGACCTCGTCCCAGAGGTGCGCGCCGCGCAGCGAGCGCTCGACGACCTCGTCCTTGGCGGACTTGGCGATCTTCGTGCTGTTGAGGTTGAGGCCGGCCGCCGTGTTCTCGTAGATCGACATCGTCGGGAACGGGTTCGGAGCCTGGAACACCATCCCGACGAGGCGCCGGACGGTGACGGGGTCGACGTTCGGGCCATAGACGTTCTCGCCGTCGATCTCGATCACGCCCTCGGCGCGAGCCCCGGCGGTGAGCTCGTGCATCCGGTTGATCGCCCGCAGGAAGGTCGTCTTGCCGCATCCCGACGAGCCGACCAGGGCCGTGACCTTGTTCGGCGGGATCGTCATCGTGACGTCGGCGACGGCGAGGAAATCCCCGTAATAGAGGTTCACGTCCTTGGCATCGACCCGCTTCGCGGCGGCGTCGGCGGCCTTGCCGGCCCCCCATCCGCCGGTCAACGGCTCGGGCTGCGGAGGTGCGGGGGAGTCGCCGGCTCGGTGGGCGTCGCGCATGGTTTCGGGATCGGCTGTTGACGGCTTCATCGTCCTTCTCTTTCTTCCTTCCTCCATGGAGTCAGCGGATTTCCGTTCCGTAGCGCCGATAGACGAATCGTGCGGCGAGGTTGAGGATCATCACGATCAGGATCAGCACCAGTACGGCCGTCCACGCCCGGTCGAAGGACGGCTCCGGCGGCACGCCGGGATTCTTGTATTCGTTGAAAGCGTAGACGGCGAGGTTCTGCATCCGCCCGTCGAGCGGATTGATGTTGTTGGAATCGATCACCCCGGTGGTGACCAGAAGCGGCGCCGTCTCACCGATGATCCGGGCGATCGCCAGCATGACGCCGGTGACCAGACCGGCCATGGCGGTCGGCAGAACGACCTTCGTGATCGTCCTCCACTTCGGGGTTCCGAGCGCGTAGGAGGCCTCGCGGAGATGGTTGGGGACGATCTTGAGGATCTCCTCGGAGGAACGGATCACGATCGGGATCATCAGCACGGTCAGCGCCACCGACCCCATGATGCCGAGCCGGATGCCGGGGCCGAAGAAGATCTCGAACAGCGCGTAGGCGAACAGCCCGGCAACGATCGACGGGATCCCGGTCATCACGTCGACGAAGAAGGTCAGCGCCCGCCGCAGCGCGCTGTCGCCGCCGTATTCGTTCAGGTAGATCGCCGCCATCAGCCCGACCGGGACCGCGATAACGGTGGCGACGCCGGTGATCACGATCGTGCCGAGGATCGCGTGGCTGGCGCCGCCGCCGGCACCGACGACGCCCCGCGCCGACTCGGTGAAGAACTCGACGTCGAAGCGGTTGATCCCCTTGCTGACGACCGTCCACAGCAGCGAGGCGAGCGGGATCATCGCCAGCGCGAACGCCGAGGCGATCGAGGTCGAGACGAACCGGTCCTTGGCGCTGCGCGGGCCCTCGACCGCTCGCGACCAGACGTAGACGGCGACCGACGCGACGATCATCGTCCCGACGACGAGGAACCCGATCGCGAAGATGCCGAGAAGAAGCAGCAGCACGGCGACGACCGCCGCCGACACCGCGATCGCGATCCAGGTCGCGGCAGGAGGCAGCGGCCGGCCTCTGCCGGCGGCCCCGAGCAGGGTCTGCGCCCCGGTCGGCGTGCCGGCTCCGTTGCTCATCTCGGCCGCCGTCCCACTACTGGATGTTCGATCGGGCGATGACTGCCCGCGCGGCCATGTTGACGACGAGGGTGATCGCGAAGAGGACGAGTCCGGAGGCGATCAGGACGTTGACGCCGAGGCCGGAGGATTCCGGGAACTGGAGCGCGATGTTGGCGGCGATCGTCGAGGGATTGGCGGTGCTGATCAGGTTGAAGGTGATGATCCCCGAGCCGGAGAGGATGATCGCGACAGCCATCGTCTCGCCGAGGGCGCGGCCGAGACCGAGCATCGAGCCGCTGATCAGCGCCGACTTGCCGAACGGCAGCACGGTCATCCGGATCACCTCCCAGCGGGTCGCGCCGAGCGCCCTGGCGCCCTCCTGAAGCGCCTTCGGAGTCTGGGTGAACACCTCGCGCGCAACCGCGGAGACGATCGGAAGGATCATCAGGGCGAGAACCAGGGCGACGGTGAACATCGTCCGTCCGGTCACCGAGGCGGGACCGGCGAAGAGCGGGATGAAGCTGAGGTTGTCCGCGAGCCACTCGGTCGCCGGCACGATCGCCGGTCCGAGCACCGCGATCCCCCAGAGGCCGTAGACGATGCTGGGGATCGCCGCGAGCAGGTCGATCAGGTATCCGAGCGGCTGGGCGAGGCGGCGCGGGGCGATGTGGCTGACGAAGAGGGCTACGGCGGTCGCCAGCGGCACGGCGATCAGTACCGCCAGCCCGGCGGCTAGCAAGGTGCCGAAGAGCAGCGGCCAGATGTAGTTGATCAGGGTGTCCTGGCCGGGCAGGTCGGCGGTCGATGCGGTGATCGCCGGCCAGGCCTGACCGAGCAGGAAGATCGCGACGCCGGCGAGCAGGAGGAGGATCGTCAGGCCGGCGAGGACCGAGAGGCTGGAGAAGATCCGGTCGCCGGGCCGGCGGCTGCCGCCGCTCGCGGAGGCGAGCAGCTGACCGGCGTTGGTGGTGGTGTCGATGGTGCTCAAAGTGGCTGCCGTCTACTCGCTATGAGAGCAGAAGAGGGGGTCGGCGCAACGGCGACCGAAGAGGGCCCCGCCGCTGGCCGGCGGGACCCTCTCGATCTGCGTGTCGTTCGTCCTGGCGATGCGGCCCCTCAGGAGCCGATCGCGTCGACCGCGGGCTGGATCTGCTCGCGGAGCTGGTCGGAGATCGGCGCCGACCCGGCGTTGGACGCTGCCGCGTCCTGACCGTCGGAGCTGACCTCGTAGCTCAGCAGCGCCTTGACGATCGCTGCGGTGTCGGCGCTGTCGTACGTCGTGCAGGCGATCTCGTACGACGCGAGGATGATCGGGTACGCGCTCGGGTCGGTCGTCGTCCGGTTGACCTCGTACGAGAACACGTACTGACCGCCCGACTTGTCCTCCTTCGACTGGTCGAGATCGGTGGCGGCAGCTTCGGCGCTCGGCCCGACGTACTGGTCGCCGACCTTGATCTTCGCGATCCCGAGATCGCCGGCCTGGCTGGCGTCGGCATAGCCGATCGCGCCGTCACCGTTGGTGACCGCGTCGACGACGCCGGACGTTCCGTTTGCGGACTCGCCGCCCTTGACCGGCCAGGCGTCATCGGCCGGGTCGGTCCAGACGTTCGGCGCGGCCTGCGACAGGTAGTCGGTGAAGTTGAACGTCGTTCCCGAGTCGTCGGAACGATTCACCGGCGTGATTCGCTTGTCGGGCAGGTTCGCATCCGGATTGTCGGCGGCGATCTTCGGATCGTTCCAGTTCGTGATCTGCTGAGCGAAGATCCCGGCCAGCGTATCCGGCGAGAGCTGCAGGTCGGTCACGTCCGAGAGGTTGTAGATCACCGCGATCGGCGAGATGTAGACCGGAATCTGGATCAGCTCACCGCCACCCTGGTCGCTGCAGCGCTTCTTGGCGTCGCTGAGCTCGCTGCCCGAGTAGCCCTCGTCGGTTCCGCCGTAGTCGGTGCCGCCGGCGTTGAACTGCTCACGGCCGCCGCCGGAGCCGATCGGGTCGTAGGCGATCGAAACGTCGGGGTTGTCGTTCTGAATCCCGGCGATCCAGGCCTCCTGGGCGGCCTCCTGTGCACTCGAGCCGGCGCCGGCGATCTCGCCGGACAGGTTGCCGCTGCTGCTGCCACCGCTGCTGTCGCTGCTGTCGCTGCTACCGCAGGCGGCAACCCCGAGCGCGAGCAACGCCAGCGCGGCGGCCATTGCGAAGAACTTGCGTGAGCTCACTGAATGTGACTCCTTGTCTGGTTGGTTGAGATGCGATCCGGAGGGGGCGAGCACGGGGCGCACCCCGGACTTCTCTCCGGGCTCGGGAAGCGTCCCAGTCCGGTCAGGGAACTTTGTTACCTGGATGTGCCCGGCCTGTGAAAAAGCTGTAAACGGCCGTGACCGGGCCGCGGCATGCGCCGGGGCTCAGGCGTCGGCCGGCTCGAGCGCCGGCGTGCTCGGCTCCGGCTCGGCGGTCCCGGCGGCGGCGATCGGCTCGCCCGCCGAGTCGTCGACGGGCTCGGGGTCGAAGCGGTAGCCGATCCCGAAATGGGTGTGTATGTATGACCAGTTCGGCGAGAGCTGCTCGAGCTTGATCCGCAGCTTGCGGATGAAGACATCGACCGAGCGGTCGCCGTGCGCCATCTCGTACCCCCAGACGCGGCGGTAGATCTCGCCGCGCTCGATGACGCTGCCGGCGGCGTCGGAGAGCGCCTGCAGCAGCTCGAACTCGCGGCGGGTCAGATCGGCGCTGCGGCCGGCGACGAACGCCTGGTACTGATCGGTGCGGATCTCGAGCTCGCCGACGACGAGCGGACCGCGCTCCGAACCCTCTGAGCTGCGCCGGCGGCGGCGGCGCACGACCGCCTCGATCCGGGCCATCACCTCCTCGGGGTGGCAGGGCTTGCCGACCCAGTCGTCGGCGCCGAGGCGGAGCCCGCGGACCCGCTGGGCGACCGTCGACTCGTTGGTGCAGATGATCACCCCGAGACCGGGCAGCATGCCGCAGACCCGCTCCAGGAACGGCCAGGCGTCCTCGGGCGGCAGGACCGACATGTCGAGGACGAGCGCGTTCAGCTTCATCGCCACCAGCTCGTCGACCGGTACGAGCCCACCGAGGACGCGGTGCTGCCAGCCGGCCGCATCGAGACGGTTCCCGAGCACCTTCAGGAAGGCGCCGTCACGATCGATGACCGCAACTCGAAGTGTTCCCGTGGAGGAGCTCATCAGCTGGGGGACCGCGCCGGGGGCACGGAGCCTCACCGGCATCGTACTCGTGGATCGGTCCGATCGGGCACTTTTCCGCCGCCGGTAACGGGATTTTCACAAGCCCGTCTCCGATTCTTCACCGCAGCACCGCTGCGAGTTGCGATTCTGCCCAACAGCACGGGAGCGCATCCCTCGTGCGGCGCGCGGCCTCCTCCTGCCCCTGGGCCGCGCGCTTTCGTTGGGGGATGACTCCGGGGCGGGCTCCGCTAGCTGGTTATCGCGCCGGTGGCGGCGAGGGCGATGACGAGGATGCCGAGCGGGATCCGGTAGGCGACGAAGACGGCCAGGGAGTGTTGGGCCAGGTAGCGCAGCAGCCAGGCGATCGCGGCGTAGCCGGAGATGAACGCGACCAAAGTGGCGATCACGGTCGGGGCGAAGCCGACGCTCCCCTGGCCGCCGATGTCCTTGAGCTCGAAGAGGCCGCTGAGGACCACCGCCGGCACAGAGAGCAGGAACGAGTAGCGGGCGGCTGCGGTGCGGTCGAAGTTGCGGAACAGCCCGGCCGAGATCGTCGCCCCCGAGCGGGAGACGCCGGGGATCAGCGCCAGCGCCTGCCAGAGGCCGATGAACAGGCCGTCGCGGCCGTCGATGTCCTTGAGGGGCCGCTCCCGCGAGCTGAACCGCTCAGCGGCGAGCATCACGAACGAGAACGCGATCAGTGCCGACCCGACCAGGTAGAGGCTGCGGGCGCCGGACTCGATCTGATTGCGAAACAGGAAGCCGAGGATCGAGATCGGGATCGTGCCGAGGAGGATGAACCAGCCGAGGTTGGCCTCGGTGCTGCGCTGCGCGAACGGCACGCGCAGCTCCGCCAGCCACGCCCTGCCGATCCGCAGCAGGTCGATCCGGAAGAACGACAGGACGGCCGCCATCGTCCCGAGCTGGACGACGGCGGTGAACGCGGCGCCGGGATCGTCCCAGCCGGCCAGGGCCGGCACGATCAGCAGATGGCCGCTCGAGGAGATCGGCAGGAACTCGGTAAGCCCCTGGGTGAGCCCCAACACGATCGCCTCGAACACCGACATCGCGGGAATCCTAGGGGTCGCGGTCCTCCGCTAGAGTGCGGCTCCGTGCAAGCAACCAGCCGCAAGCGCGCATTTCTGGCCGGCCTGATCGCCGTGATCGCGGTCACCGCACTGGCCCTCTCCCCCGTCGCGATGGCGGCCGACGGCGTCGGCACCGGCGGCCGCACGACCGACAAGAGCGTCACCTTCTTCTGCTTCGGCGTGATCGCGCTGTTCATGGTCCTGCCGATCGTCCTCTCGCTTCTGCAGGCGAAACTGGACAATCGCAAGGAGCGCATGCGCGAGCAGATCGAGCGCGTCCGCCGCTCCTAGGGCCTCGGGACCGGTGGCCCGTCAGGGCCGGTTCGAACCAGGAAGGCCCTTACGGGCATCGTGTGAGTTAGCTCACACTTCCTTAATATTTGGCAGGCAACGGGGTATCAGCCACGAAGCCCGGCCCTCCCGACCCACCGTCGCAGGCCCGGGCCACCGTCATGCGGCTCTCTCCGTCACAGACCACATCGCCGAGGCGTGCCGTTGCGCGCGGTGCCGCCGTGCTTGCGCTGCTGCTGCCCGCGAGCGCCGTGGCGGCGGCCCCGGCCGGGGCCACGGTCGACGGCAACGGCCGCGAGCAGGCCGAGTCGCCGGTCGACGTCGCGGCCCTGCTGATCGGCCTCCAGGCGGGCCGCAGCGCCAAGCCGCCGCGGCCGGTCAACCCGGTCAGCTCGGCGGTCGACTACGGCACCGCCATCAACGGCTACGGCAACGAGCGTGGCCGCCCGCACGAGGGCCAGGACATGTTCGCGCCGGCGGGGACGCCGGTGGTCGCGCCGACGGCGACCGAGGTGCTGGAGACGGGCACCGACTCGGGCCGCGGCAACTGGGCCGCCCTCTACGACCCGGCCGCGAAGCGCACCTACGTCTACATGCACATGAGCGAGCCGGCCGGCGTCGCCGCCGGCGACGAGCTCGGGACCGGCGACCGCGTCGGCCTGCTCGGCTGCACCGGCTCCTGCGAGGGGGCCCACCTGCACTTCGAGATCCGCCAGGGCCACAGCCCCTACGCGCAGCCGATCGACCCGCTGCCGGAGCTGCAGCGCTGGCGAACTCCCTAGCCGCCGACGCGAACCGGCCGGCGCGAATACGATCGGCGCGTGGAGCTGGTCACCTACGAGACTCGCGGCAGCACCGCGATCCTGACGATCAACCGGCCCGAGCGCCGCAACGCCGTCGACACCGCGACCGCCGGTGAGCTGCTCGCCGGCCTGCGCCGGTTCGAGGCCGACGACGACGCCCGGGTGATGGTCCTCACCGGCGCCGGCGATCAGGCCTTCTGCGCCGGCGCCGACCTGAAGGCCCTCGCCGAGGCCGGCCCCGACGTGCCGGCCGACGTCATCGAGCGGGTGGCGGGCCGGCCCGAGGGTCCGATGGGCTTCACCCGCCTCACCGCAGCGAAGCCGGTGATCGCCGCGATCGGCGGCTGGTGTCTGGCGGGCGGACTCGAGCTGGCGCTCTGGTGCGACCTGCGGATCGCCGGCCGCGGCTCCCGGCTCGGCTATCCGGAGCGGCGCTGGGGGGTCCCGCTGATCGACGGCGGCACGCTGCGACTACCGCGGATCGTCGGGCTCGGCCGGGCGCTCGACCTGATCCTCACCGGCCGGATCATCGACTGCGACGAGGCGCTCGACTGGGGGCTGCTGACCGAGGTCGTCGACGACGGCAGCCACGTCGACCGCGCGATCGAGATCGCCGACGGCCTTGCCCGCTTCCCGCAGAAGACGATGCTCTCCGACCGGCGCTCGGCGATCGAGGGCTCGACGCTGCCACTCGCGGAGAGCCTCGAATTCGAGGCCCGGCTCGGGCTGGAATCGGTCGCGACCGGCCTGCGCGGCGCCGAGCGGTTCGCCGGCGGCGAGGGCCGCGGCGGCTCCGGCACCGGCGTCTGACCCCGGCTCCACCGCCGAGGTCGAGGAAACCGGCGACTATTCCCCCTTTCCTCCACCTCGGCCGGGGGTTGGAGGGCTCGGCGGGGGTTGGAGGGCTCGGCGGGGTTGGAGGGCTCGGCGGGGGTTGGAGGGCTCGGCGGGGTTGAAGCCGCGGGTCAGATGCGGAACTCGCGCATCAGCCGCTTCTCGGTCTCGCCCTCGACCGAGGCGATCACCTCGATGTGATCCTCGAGCGGCGTGCCGCGGATCTTCGTCGCGAGCAGGTCGTCGACCTGGAAGATGCCGGCCGAGTTGTTCATCTTGATCTCGACCCGGATCGGACGATCGGTGCCGCGCTCGATGTTGACGTCGTCGATCGCGGCGGCGGAGATCGAGTGGATGCCGATGTCGCCACGCTCGACCGGCAGCCGCGATCGGCCCTGGGCCATGTCGAGCGCGTCGGCGACCCTGACGACGCCGGCCTCGAGGGTGTAGGGCTGGCCGCGGCGGCGGTGGCCGATGATGCAGTGCAACGCCTCGGAGACGACGACCGTCAGCTCCGGCTCCTCGTAGATGCCGTCGAGCAGCGTCCGCAGCTTCGGCTCGGCGAGGAACAGGCTGTATGCCTCGTGGTCGGTCCGGTGGATCGACATCCCGGTGTCGTGCAGCATCGCCCCGGCGGCGACGACGACCTCGGCGTCGCGCTCCGCCATCCCGTGGTCGCTGACCATCGCCGGCCGGATGCCGGCCCGGTCGGCAAGTCGCAGCATCCGCAGCGCGATGTTGGCGACGATCTGGATATGAACCCAGGAGTGGTCGGACATGCCGAGGCGCTCGGATCCGACCTGCTGGAGGTGCCACCAGGCCCGCACCTGCGGATCCGCCGCAGCGCGCTCGACGAAACGCTCGAGCCGCCGGTTGCCCCTGGTCGGGACCCCGAAGCGGACGGTTTCGAGCCGCTCGCGCAGCGGCACCGCCTCGTCCTCGCCGGGTGCACGCTCATCGGCCATCGCAGGCAGTCTGCCAGTGCGCTCAGGCGAACGGCGAGACGGTCTCGAGCAACCGTGGCCAGACCGTCAGCTCGATGACCGCGGCCGCGAGCAGCATCGGCAGCGCCAGCGCCACGGTGGCGAAGGTCGCGGCGAGCAACTCATCCCAGCCGTCGCGGCGCGATGCGATCAGCCAGGCGGCGAGCGGCAGGAAGACGGCAGTCAGCTCGAGCAACGCGTGCGGCAGCACGGTGAGGATCAGGACGCCGCTGCCGATGCCCAGCTGGGCGGCGATCGATGCGGCGGTCATCCCGAGCCCGAGCGCCTGGGTGATCAGCGAGAAGGCGGTCACGGCGACTACCCAGGCAATCGCGACCGGCCCGGCCCGTTCGTGGACGATCCGCGAGAGGCCGGACTTCGTGGCGGCGACCTGCTGCAGCGAGCTGCCGGCGATGAAGCCGGCGACGCAGGCGGTCGCATGGATGGCGAGGACGAGCAGGTTGAGGCCGAGGATGCGCCCGAGGTCTTCGGCTGTGAGCGGGTCGTTGATCCCCGGCAGGAATGTCGGCGTCGGATCGGGCGTCGCGAATTGCGAGACCAGCCAGACGGCGCCGAGGAGCAGCACGGCGATCGCCAGGGCGGCGCCGAACCACGGGGCGAGCACCGGTGCCGGGTCGCGGCGCCAGCGCTCGAAGGTGGCGCGGCTCGCCCGCAGGCCCGCCGCGATGACGAGGCCCTCGGAGGCCGGTCGGGCGGGCGCCTCGGAGCTCACCCCGAACAAATCGGCGCCGGCGGGCCGGCCCTTGAGCGGGACCGGCCGCCGGCGCCGTCGAGCGGAGGGCTGGGGTCAGCCGCAGACCGGCCAGGGGCTCGAGCCGGAGCGCGACATCAGCAGCGCCGCCCGGTAGTCCTGCTCGGCCTCCGGGGCGGCGGCGGGGTCGCCGCTGCCGCCGACCGAAGCCCAGGTCTGCAGGTCGAACTGGTACTTGCCCCGGTAGGTTCCGGAGGCGTCGACGACGGTAGGGTCGCCGCCCGACTCACAGGCGGCGATCGAGTCGAGCGTTCCCTGGTCGACGCCGACCGATTCCGGCGTGCCGAACTCGGGGCGGGCGGCACGGCGCTTCTTCTCGGCCTCGATCCGCTTCTGCAGCGATTCGGAGGCACCGGCGAGAACGGTCCGGTCGACCCGGCTCCGCGAGAGGTCGCGCTGCGGCGCGACGCCGAGGCGCCTCGCCTTGTCGTGGAGCTTCGAGTAGCGGACGCGGGCGACGCCGATGCCGAGCGAGCGCTCGAACTGGCTGTCGTGGTCGAGCGCCGGTACGTCGGCGGCCGGCTCGTTCGGACCCGACGAGGCGTCTGGAGTAACGGCGGCCAGCGCGACGCCGGCGCCGCCGAGGGTCAGGGTGACGCCGACGGCGAGGACGGCGAGGCCGTCGCGACGCGAGCGGCGGTTCCTGCGGTTCCTGCGGGCAGGCTCAATCTCTTGTCTGGGCAGCATCGATCCAATCCATCTGCGTAGTCCGAACCGGGTGAGTAGGTTGCGGGCGTCGGGCCGGCAACGACCGGATTCGGTTGACGAGACAAACGATCCCGGTTTGTGAGCGTTATATGTGTGAGGCTCGTCACAATCGCAATGTTTCGTTCACACTCCACACACAGAGCTTGAACCCCGCCCCCGGCCAGCCAATCGCCATCGCCGCCGAGGCATTCCCGGCCGACGCCTACCTGGACACCGCCGTCTCCGCGGCGCTGCTGCGGCAGGTCGCCAGGGGCGAGCTGGCGCCGACGATCCGCCTCCACCGCACCGGCCCGATCCTCGCCTTCGGCAAGCTCGACCGGCTCCGTCCCGGCTTCCGTCGCGCCGTCGAGATCGCCCGGGCGGCCGGCTACGAGCCGGTCGAGCGGATCGCCGGCGGCCGCGCCGCCGTCTTCCACGCCGGGACGGTCTCGTTCTCGCATGCGATCCGTGCTGCCGGCGGGTCGGGCTCCTACCCGGGCACCAGGCAGCGGTTCGAGGCGATGGCGGCGACGATCGCCGCAGCGCTCGGGGCGATCGGGGTCGACGGGCGGGTCGGCGAGGTCACCGGCGAGTACTGCCCGGGCGAGTTCAGCGTCAACGCCCGCGGCGCCGCCAAGCTCGCCGGCATCGGCCAGCGGGTGATCGTCGGCGGCGCTCACGTCGGCGCCGTGATCGTCGTCCGCGGCGCCGCCCCGATCAACGAGGTCCTCGAGCCCGTCTACGAGGCTCTCGACATCGCCTGGGACCCGGCGGCGACCGGCAGCGTCGCGACCGAGCTCGGCGCCGACGACGCCCCCCTCCCGACCGCCACCCCGGACCCGCTCGTCGACGAGGTCATCGCCGCGATCCGCGGCGAGCTGGCCAGGACCGACGCACTGACCGACGCCGCCCTCGAACCCTCGACCCTCGCCATGGCCGCATCGATCCGGACCGACTACCTGCCGAGGACCTAGCGGCGGCCACCGGCTCGGGTCTCGGGTTTGGGCGGGGGTGCCCCTCGTCGAACCCCGCCACGCTCGATCGGATACAACCAACGACACGATGCCCGGCATCGGCACCTTCATCTCCGCCGGCCGCTCCCTCGAGACGGCAGTCGATCGCGTCCGCCTCGCCGAGTCGCTCGGCTACGACTCGACCTACGTGACCCACATCGCCGGCCGTGACTCGCTGACCGTCCTCGCCACCTACGCAGCCCGGACCGATCGGATCAAGCTAGGCACCGGCGTCCTGCCGATCTACTCGCGGACGCCGGTCGCCACCGCGCAGACCGCGGCGACGATCGACGAGGCCTCCGGCGGGCGCATGGTCCTCGGCCTCGGCGTCTCCCACCGGGTGACCGTCGAGGGCTGGTACGGGCAGACGATCGACAAGCCGGTCAGCGAGATGCGCGAGTACGTCGCCGCGATCCGGGCGATGTTCCGCGGCGAGGATCCTCCGGCGAGCGAACGGTGGCCGACGAAGTTCCGCTTCATGGGCTACGACGTCCGCCCCGACCTGCCGATCTACATCGCCGCCCTGTCGCCGAACATGCTGCAGCTCGCCGGCGAGATCGGCGACGGCGTGCTGCTCTGGCTCTGCGACCCGCCCTACGTCAGGGACGTGGTCGTTCCCGAGGTCCGCAAGGGCCGAGAGCGGGCGGGCCGGACGCTCGAGGGCTTCGACATCGTCCCGGCCGTGCCGGCCGCCGTCACCGACGATCGCACGGCGACCCTGAACCGGATGCGGGCCGACCTGATCACCTACCTGTCGCTGCCGTTCTACCGCTCGATGCTCGAGCGTTCCGGGTTCGCGGCGGAGATCGCCGGCTTCGACGAGGGCATGGCGGCGGGCGACGTCGAGCGCGCGAAGGCGGCGATGACGGAGCCGATGCTGGACTCGCTCGGCGGCTTCGGCGGGGCCGGCGAGGTCCGCGTCGCGGTCAACCGATACCTCGAGGCCGGCGCCACCTCGCCCGGCGTAAGCCCGGTGCCGACGGCCGACTTCGACGCCACCCTCGAGGCCGGCGCCGAGCTGATCTGACGACGGCCGATGCCGCGCGTCGCCGCCGTCGCCGACCTGCACGGCAACCTGCCCGCCGACCTGCCCGGCGGCGACGTGCTCGTCATCGCCGGCGACGTCTGCCCGCTCGAGGACCACGCGGTCGGCTTCCAGCGCCGCTGGCTCGAGCGCAGCTTCTATCCGTGGCTCGACTCGCTGCCCTACGCCGATGTCGTCTGGATCGCCGGCAACCACGACTTCGCCTGCCAGAGCGCAGGCTGGGAGCCGGGCGGGCGCGGCACCTACCTGCTCGACGAGTCGGTCACCGTCGCCGGTCTCAGCTTCTATGGAACTCCCTGGGTGCCGAAGCTCCGCCGCTGGGCCTTCTACGCCGGCGACGAGGAGCGCGCGGCCTCGGTCCGGCGGATCCCCCCCGTCGACGTGCTCGTCTCGCACGGGCCGCCGCTGGGCCACGGCGACCGGCTGACCGGCGGCGGCCGCGCCGGCTGCGAGTTCCTCGCCGCCCGGATCGAGGCGACGGCGCCGCGGCTCTGCGTCTACGGCCACATCCACGAGGATCCCGGCGTCTGGGACCTCGGCGCGACGACCCTCGCGAACGTCGCCTACGTCGACGAGCGCTACGTGGTCCGGCCCGGCGGGGCGCGAGCCTTCGACCTCGCCGGCAACGGCGCCGCACGGGCGCTCGCGGCCTGAGCCGCTACTCGTACTGGAGCGCCTCCATGACCTCGATCTTGGCGGCGCGCCGGGCCGGCCAGATGCCGGCGATGACGCCGGCGACACCGGCCGCGATCAGCACGAGGACGATCCCGGCGATCGGAATGCCGAGGACGAGGCCGTCGTCCTTGAGCGCCTCGACCGCGGCGATCGCGACCGCGAGTCCGATCACGGCGCCGATCAGCGCCCCGATCAGGGCCGTGATCAGCGACTCGTAGCGGACCATCCTGCGGATCTGCGAGCGCGAGGCGCCGATCGCCCGCAGCATGCCGATCTCACGGGTCCGCTCGTAGATCGTCAGCACGAGCGTGTTGACGACGCCGAACAAGCTGACGATCACCGACAACGCCAGCAGCACGTAGATCAACGCCAGCAGCTGGTTGATCCCGTCCTCCTGCTGCTGCTTGAGCTCCTCCTGGTTGCGGGCCTCCGCCTGCGGGAAGCGGTCGGCCAGCAGCGTGTCGATCCGGGCCCGGGTCGCGGCGCCGTCGGCGCCGGGCGCGAACCCGACCAGATCCGCGAAGTCCTGGCGGGCGTCGAACTGCCGTCGCAGGGTGTCGATCGGCAGCGCCAGCGTCGCGACGAGCAACTGCACGCGGTCGCGGATGCTGCCCTCGATCCGCACCGGCACCTCCTCGCCGGTCGATGTCTTCAGCGTCACCTCGTCGCCGACCGAGACGCGGTTGTCCTCCGCCCACTTCGACTCGACGATCGCCTGATCGGCGCCGAGGCCGGCCAGAGTCTCGTCCGATCCGTCGACCCAGTCGAGCTTGGCGACCTTCGTCAGCGTCGCCGGATCGAGACCGGTGATGACCCCCTTCTTCGGCGGCGCGAGCTCGATCTCGGCGCCGGCGCCGGCGATCGGCGAGACCGTCTCGACGCCGTCGATCTTCGCCACTTGACGGGCGATGTCGGACGAGATCGGCGAGAAGCCGTCGGTGTTGGCGATCGTCAGGTCGCCGGCGAAGGTCTCGTCGAGGGCGTCGCCGACCGACTTCGTCGCCGAGGCGGCGAAGACCGCCGCGAAGACGACGAGCGCGACCCCGATCATCAGCGCCGCCGAGGTCGTCGCAGTCCGGCTCGGGTTGCGCAGCGTGTTCTCGCGGGCGAGCCGTCCGGTGACGCCGCGGAGCCGCTCGATCGGCCGACCGACGAACGAGGCGAGCGGAGCAACCAGGGTGCCGGCGAGCATCGCGATGCCGACGAACAGCATGATCAGCCCGAGGCCGAGCAGCGGCAACGCCGAGCCGAACGAACCGGTCGCGAACAGGCCGGCGGCGATCGCGGCGACGCCGGCGAGGACGAGCAGACGGGCGATCCAGATCCGACGCCGACTCGGTCGCTCCTGTCGCTGGGAGTCGGCGCGCAGCGCCTCCAGCGGCGTCACCCTGGTTGCCCGGATCGCCGGCACGATCGAGGAGCCGAGCGTCGCGACGATGCCGACGATCAGCGGCACGACGATCGCCGGAGCGTTGATGACGATCCCGGACTGGGGCAGCTCGAACCCCATCGCCTTGAACGCGCCGGTGACGAGGGCGACGAAGCCGAGCCCGGCGACGATGCCGAGCAGCGAGGCGATGATGCCGAGCAGCAGGGCCTCGCCGAAGACGGTCGTCAACACCTGCCGGGACGAGGCGCCGAGCGTCCGCAGCATCCCGAACTCGCGGGTCCGCTGGGCGACGGTGATCGAGAACGTGTTGAAGATCAGAAAGGCGCCGACGAAGACCGAGATGCCGGCGAAGACGAGCAGGAAGGTGGTCAGGAAGCTGAAGCCGTCCTTGATGTCGGCCGACTGCTGAGCTGCGTCCTCGGCCCCCGTCTTCGCCTCGGCGTCCTTCGGCAGCACCACGTTGAGGCGGGCCGACAGCTCGTCGGGCGAGACGCCGGCGGCGGCCTCGACGTCGATCGTGTCGAACTCGCCGACCTTGCCGGTGATGGCCTGCGCCTCGGGCAGCGTGAACAGCGCGAAGCTGGCGCCGCCGAGCGGCACCCCGGACCCGAAGCGGCCGATCCCCGCGAGCGTGTACTGCTTGGCGCCGCGGACGCCGCTGATCGTGATCTTCTGGCCGACCTCGTAGCCCTCCTCCTCGGCGGTGATCGAATCGATGCCGACCTCGTCGCCGGTGGCCGGAGCGGAACCCTCGATCCAGGTGAACGGGTTGAACGGCTCCGGCGAAATGCTCGCGGCGATCTGCGGCGGTCCGCCGCCGGATGGGCCGATCCGGTCGCCGTTGTCGTCGAGGATCGCGATCGAGGTCGCGTCGGAGATGCCGCCCGCGGCCTTCGCGACGCCGTCGACCGACGCGACGCGGCCGACCAGGGACTCGGGCAGCGCCGCGCCCGACTCGGGCAGGTCGAAGCCGGCGTCGAACGCCGACTTCGGCTGGATCGTCACGTCGATCCCGGCGTTGGCCTCGGCGAAGATGTCGTCGAAGGCCTTGTCGACGGAGCCCTTCAGCATGAAGGTGCCGGCGACCATCGCCACGCCGAGCATGATCGCGAGCGCGGTCAGGGTCGCGCGCAGCTTCCGCGACGCCAGCCCGCGAAGCGCGAGGCCGAACATCTAGAGGTCCCGCATCAGTCCGATGACGTCGTCCTCGCCCTCGACCCTCTCGTCGGCGGCGACCCGGCCGTCGGCGAGGACGATCACCCGGTCCGCGACGGCGGCGACCTTCGGGTCGTGGGTGACAACGACGACCGTCTGCCCGAATTCATCGACCGAGGCCCGCAGCAGCTCGAGCACGCCGCTGCCGGATTTCGAGTCGAGATTGCCGGTCGGCTCGTCGGCGAAGACGACCGCCGGGCGGGCGACGAGCGCGCGGGCGATCGCGACCCGCTGTTGCTGTCCGCCGGAGAGCTCGGCGGGGCGATGGGTCGCGCGGTCGCTGAGGCCGACCGTGTCGAGGAGGCGCTCGAGCCAGGCGTCGTCGGCGTCGCGGCCGGCGATCTTCAGCGGCAGCTCGACGTTCTCGGCCGCGTTGAGGACCGGGACGAGGTTGAAGAACTGGAAGATGAAGCCGAGCTTGTCGCGGCGCAGCGCCGTCAGCCCCTTGTCATCGAGCGCCGTCACCTCGACGCCGTCGATCCAGGCCTCGCCGCCGGTCGGCTTGTCGAGGCCGGCGAGCAGGTGCATCAGCGTCGACTTGCCGGAACCGGAAGGGCCGACTATCGCGGTGAACTCGCCGGCGGGGAAGTCGAGGCTGACGTCGCGCAACGCGTCGACGGCGGCCTCGCCCTCGCCGAAGCGACGGCTCAGGCCGCGACAGGAGACGATCGCGGGCCGATCGCCGTCGCCGCCCGCGGGCTCTGTACCTCGGTCCGCCACGGGGGCGAGGTTAATGGCTTTGACGTGAGAGGATCAGGGCGAGCGGAAAGGAGAGTTGACGATGGCGAGAGCGGAGTTGATCGGGCGGGTCAGAGAGCGGCTTCCCGGAGTCAGGCTGATCGGATTCGAGGTCCGGGCCGGGACCGCCCGCGGGCCGGCCGTGCTCGGACCGACCGTCTCGGCGCCGGTCGCAGTCGGGGCGCTGGCGGTCGGCGCCGTCGCCGTCGGGGCGCTGGCGATCGGCCGGCTCGCGGTCGGCCGGGCGACGGTCGGGCACCTGCGGATCGAGGAGCTCGAGGTTGGGCGCCTGCGCGTCGGCGAGCTCGAGGTCGAGGGCCGCAACGACGTGGAGCAGCCGTGAAGCTCCTCGCCTTCAGCGATCTCCATCGCGACCTCGCCGCCGCCGCCGACCTGACCGCGCGCAGCGCCGAGGCCGACGTCGTCATCGGAGCCGGCGACTTCGCATCGGTCCACGAGGGGCTCGACGAGATGATCGCCGCACTGGCGACGATCACGACGCCCACCCTGCTCGTCCCCGGCAACAACGAGACCGAGCAGGCGCTGCGCGAGGCGGTCGCCACGGCCGGCTGGGACGCCGCCACGGTCCTGCACGGGAGCGGAGCGGATATCGACGGCATCGCCTTCTACGGGCTCGGCGCCGGCGTGCCGACGACGCCGTGGGACTGGAGCTTCGACCTCAGCGAGGAGGAGGCCGCGGAGCGGCTCGCCGCCTGCCCGGCCGGCGCCGTCCTGATCGTCCACTCGCCGCCGCAGGGCCACTGCGACCGATCCTCGTCGGGCGATCACCTCGGCAGCGCCGCGATCCTCGCCGCGATCGAGGCCAAGGATCCGCCCCTGGTCGTCTGTGGACACATCCACGAGGCCTGGGGGGAACGTTCGACGATCGGCGAATCGGCGATCGCCAACCTCGGCCCGGGCGGGGCCGAGTTCGAGATCTGAGGAGGAGCGACATGGGCAAGAACAAGAACGGAAGAGAGAGGAAGGAGAAGAAGCTCCCGCGCGACCTCTACGAGGCCGAGCTCTACGAGCTCCAGGTCCGCCTCGTGCAGATGGTCGACTGGGTGAAGCGCGAAGGGGTGCGGGTGGCGATCGTCTTCGAGGGCCGCGACGCGGCCGGCAAGGGCGGCGTCATCAAGCGGATCAACGAGTACGTCTCGCCGCGGGTCGTGCGGACGGTCGCGCTGCCGGCCCCCTCCGATCGCGAGCGGACCGAGTGGTACTTCCAGCGCTACATCGCCCACCTGCCCGCCGCCGGCGAGCTCGTCCTCTTCGACCGCTCCTGGTACAACCGCGCCGGCGTCGAGAAGGTGCTCGGCTTCTGCTCGGCCGACGAACACCAGCGGTTCCTCCGTCAGTGCCCGACGTTCGAGCGGATGCTCGTCGACGACGGCATCATCCTGCTCAAGTACTGGTTCTCGGTCTCGGAGAAGGAGCAGGCCCGGCGTTTCGAGGCGCGGATCGACGACCCTCTCAAGCAGTGGAAGCTGTCGCCGACCGACCTCTACTCGCGCAGCCACTGGGTCGACTACTCGCGCGCCAAGGACGAGATGTTCATCCACACCGACATCCCCGAGGCCCGCTGGCACGTCGTCGAGTCCGACATCAAGCGCAACACCCGGATCAACTGCATCTCGCACCTGCTCGACAACATCCCGTACGAGCACGCCGAACAGAAGCGGGTGAAGCTGCCGAAGGTGCAGAGCGACCAGGGATACAGACGGCCGCCCGAGGACCTCTACGCCTACGTACCCGACATCGCGGCGAGACTGATCGCGGGGAGCTGAGCAGCTCCGGATAGTCTGCGCCGATGTCGACCACCGAGAGCGCCCCGCCCGGATCCGCAGCCGCCGGCGGCGAGGGGATCCCCGGCGACGGCCTGATCCTCGATCCGAACGCGCCGCGATTCGACCATCTCGAGCGTCGCGACCGGGAGGCGATCGAGGCGACTATCGCCTGGTTCGAGGAACGCGGGAAGGTCGCGCTCAAGGATGCCGACCGCGAGCATCGCTGGTACTCCGACTACCTCGCGTTCCAGGCGCGGGAGGGGATCTTCTCGCGGTTCCTGACCCCGGCACGGGACGGCGGCGGCGATCCGGAGCGGCGCTGGGACACGCAGCGGATCTGCGCCTTCAACGAGGTCTCGGCCTTCTACGGGCTCGCCTACTGGTACACGTGGCAGGTCACGATCCTCGGCCTCGGCCCGATCTTCCAGTCCGAGAACGAGGCCGCCCGGGCCCGCGCCGCGCGGCTGCTCGCCGGCGGCGAGATCTTCGCGTTCGGCCTCTCCGAACGCGCCCACGGCGCCGACATCTACTCGACCGACATGGTCCTCGGGCCGGTCGAGTCGGGCAACGGCTGGCTCGCGAACGGCGGCAAGTACTACATCGGCAACGGCAACGAGGCGGCGATGGTCTCGGTGTTCGGGCGGATCGACGGCATCGAGGGGGCCGACGGCTACGCGTTCTTCGCCGCCGACTCGCGGCACCCGAGCTACGAGCTGATCCGCAACGTCGTCAACTCGCAGAACTACGTCAGCCAGTTCGAGCTGCACGACTACCCGGTCACGCCCGAGGACGTCCTCCACAGCGGCCCCGGTGCGTTCGACGCGGCGCTGAACACGGTCAACATCGGCAAGTTCAACCTCGGCTTCGCCTCGATCGGGATCTGCGAGCACGCCCTGCACGAGGCGATCACCCATGCCGACTCGCGGATCCTCTACGGGATCCGCGTCACCGACTTCCCGCACGTCCGCCAGGCGTTCGCCGACAGCTACGCCCGGCTGATCGCGATGAAGCTGTTCGCCAACCGGGCGATCGACTACATGCGCACCGCCTCCCCCGACGACCGCCGCTACCTGCTCTTCAACCCGCTGACGAAGATGAAGGTGACGACCGAGGGCGAGCGGGTGATCGACGCGCTCTGGGACGTGATGGCGGCGAAGGGCTTCGAACGCGACATGTTCTTCGAGATGGCGGCCAAGGACATCCGCGGCCTGCCGAAGCTCGAGGGGACCGTGCACGTCAACATGGCGCTCGTCCTCAAGTTCATGGCGTCGTACCTGTTCGACCCCGGCGCCGACATCGAGCCGCCGCCGCGCACGCTCGCCGCCGGCGACGACGAGTTCCTGTTCCGCCAGGGCCCGGCCCGCGGGCTCGGCAAGATCCGCTTCAGCGATTGGCGCGCCGCCTTCGAGCCGTTCGCCGGCGTGCCCAACGTCGCCCGCTTCGCCGAGCTCGCGGAGTCCTTCAAGTCGCTGCTCGTCGACGCCGCGCCGGGCGAGCAGCAGCAGCGGGACCTCGACTACCTGCTCACCCTCGGCGAGCTATTCACGCTGATCCCCTACGGCCAGCTGATCTGCGAGCAGGCCGCTTTCGTCGGCCTTCCCGCCGACACGCTCGACCAGATCTTCGACGTCCTGATCCGCGACTTCTCGGCCTACGCCACTCAGCTCCACGGCAAGACCTCGGCGACCGACACCCAGGCCGAATGGGCGCGGGGGGCGATCACCCGCCCGGTCGTCGACGGCGACCGCTTCGACGCGGTGTTCGCGAAGGTCCGGGGCCTGGCCGGGACCTACGAGATGCGGGGATAACCCCGGCGGGATCGTCCGGTCCCGCCGGTCGGCGCGGCGATGTGGACGGGAGGAGACGTGTGTCGGGCCCAGCCGGCTTCCGGCAGTGCCTGAGATTCGGCCGTCATATCGGAGCGATCTCAGGCGCTGAGCGCTAGCCGGGCCGCTCGGACTCGGGCAGCTTCGGCATCTCGCTGGTGATCCGCTGCATCGTGCCGAGGAAGCGGTGCATCTCCGGGTAGAGGATCGGCTTGCCGTTGTTGAGCACGGCGACCGAGATCGCCCGCTCCGGATCGGCCCAGGCGAGCATGTTCGTGAAGCCGAGGTGGCCGAAGGCATGCTGGGTGTCGAGGCCGTAGAGGCTGAGCACGCGAGCGCCGAGCATCAGCCCGTAGGAGAAGCGGGTCGGGAACCCGAGCGAGAGATCGACCTCGAGGTGGGCACGCTCGACGAGCGCCCGGGCGATCGTCTCCGGCTCGATGACGCGAACGCCGTCGAGCTCGCCGCCGCGGCGCATCAGCTCGAAGAACCGGGAGAGCTCGTTGGCGGTCGTAATCGTGTTCGCGGCAGGAACGATCCCGGTCAGGTAGCGGGGATCGTTGGTCGTCTCGACGAGATCGTCGAGGTCGGTGCCGAGGGCGCGGCTGAGCAGCGTCGACAGCGGCGGTGCCGTCGGCGGGCCGGTGATGTAGTTGACGGCGACAGCGTCGATGTCGCCGGCGGCGACGCCGTAGTTCGTCCAGCGGAAGTCGAGCGGATCGAGGAATTCCTCGGCCAGCACCGTGCGGATGTCCTTGCCGGTGACGCGGTGGACCACCTCGCCGAGGATGAAGCCGCCGGAGACGGCGTGATAGGCGAGCTGGGTGCCGGGCAGCATCGCCGGCTTGGCGTCGCAGAGGACCTCGCAGAGGTACTCGCGGTCGTCGATGTTGGCGAGGTCGAGGGCCTCGCGGGGGAGGTTCGGGACGCCCGCCTTGTGGGCGAGGACGTGGCCGATCGTGATGTTGCGCTTGCCGTGCCGCTCGTAGCCGGGGATGTGCTCGGCGATCGGGTCCTCGAGGTGGAGCAGCCCCTTCTCGCAGAGCTTGTGGACGACGAACGCGGTGATCGCCTTCGAGGTCGAGTAGACGCAGAACGGCGTCTCGGTGGTGGCGAGCAGCTTCTCGGCGTCGCCGCCGTCGCGGGGACCGTTGCCGCGCGCATGCCCGATCGCGCGGTCGAGGATCACCTCGCCGTTGCGGCGGACGCAGACCTGAAGCGCCGGGTGGACGCCGCTCCGGTACCAGTCGGTCGTCGCCCTCCAGATCGCCTCGACGTTGCCGGACTCGACCCCGCCGGCGGCGGGGTCGGCCTCGGCGCCGATCGTCGTTATCGAATCGAGGTCCTTCGGGATCCGCGCCCGGCGGAGCAGATCGGGGAGGACCGGCAGGCGCGGAACCGTCGGCAGCCGGTTCAGCGCCGCCAGGCCAGGCGGCAGGGTCGGCTTCAACGCGGCTCCGCCACCGGCCGGCGCGCGCCCGGCTCAGCCCTTGCCGGCGGTCTGCTCGGGGGCGGAGGCCTCGGACGTGCTCTTCGCCGCCCGGTCCTCGTAGGCGGCGCGCTCGCGCTCATCGACCTCGGCCAGCACCTTGTCGGCCTTCATGAACCGGGCGATCGCCTCGCGACCGCTGCGCGGGACGAGGTTGAGGATCACCGAGATCCCGGCCGAGGACTTCGGCACCCAGACGTCGAAGCGGTTCGTCTCGATCGCCTCGACGATCGCCTCGGCGACCTCTTCCGGCTCGAGCTTCTTGACGCCGCGGGTGTCGGTGAGGCCGCTGCCGAGCTCGGTGTTGACGACGGCCGGCATCACGCAGGAGACCTCGATTCCCTTGTCGACGTTCTCGAGCCTGACGGCCTCGCTGAGGCCGACGACGGCGTGCTTGGTCGCGCAGTAGGTGGCACCGCCCGGCAGCCCCGCCTTGCCGGCCTGGCTGGCGATGTTGACGATGTGGCCGCTGCCCCGCGGCAGCATCCGCTCGAGCGCGAGCTTGGTGCCGAAGATGACGCCATGGAGGTTGATGTCGACCATCGTCTTCGCGGTCTCGTCGCTCTCCTCCACGAACGGGCCCACCGGCATGATCCCGGCGTTGTTGATCAACACGTCGATCGGCCCGAGCTCCTTCTCGGCGCTGTCGAGGAAGCGGCTGAACGAATCGCGATCGGTGACGTCGAGCTCGAAGGCGACGGCGTTGCCGCCGAGCTCGGCGGCGGTCTCCTCGGCGAGGTCGAGGTGGATGTCGCCGATCGCAACCCGGGCGCCGCGGCGAATCAGCGCCTGCGCGGTGGACTTGCCGATCCCGCGGGCACCGCCCGTGATCGCTACGACCTTCCCCGCTACCGACTTGACCTGCTTGCGCGCCACGACTGGGCTCCTCTCGTCGTTTGCAATCTCTGTCACCAATCATCGCGCAACGGCGCGACCGGCGCGGTCAGGCGGCGAGCACGGCGACCGCCAGCGCCAGGGCGACGGCGGCACGGTCAGCGAGCGAGTCGACGAGCAGGTGCTCCGCCGGCGAATGGGCGCCGCCGCCGAGCGGCCCGAGGCCGTCGATCGCGAGCGGCAGGTGCGGGGCGATGTTGCTCGCGTCGCTGGCGCCGCCGCGGGAGACGCCGACGATCGGCCGCCCGAGCAGCCGCGACGCGCGCTCGAGCGATCCCTCGGCCGCCGTCGCCCATGTCCATGCCCGGCCAGAGCCGCAGCCGCTCGACCGTGAGGCCGACGCCGTCGAGGCGGTCGGGGATCGATTCGATCACCGGCTCGAAGCTCGCCTCGTCGTCGGCCCGCATGTCGATCGAGAGCTCACCGGTGCCGGGGACGACGTTGATGCCCTCGCCGGCGCTGATCATCGTCGGCACGACGCTGAGCGCCGCCGCACCGTGCGGATCGTGCCGCATCGCCAGCGGCGGTCGCCGTCGCCGCGAGGGCGAGCAGCGCGTTGCGCCCGGCATCGGGGTTGGCGCCGGCGTGGGCAGCGGTACCGGAAGCCTCGACGCGGATCGCGGCCGCGGCCTTGCGGCGGACGACGACCGCCTCCTCGCCGGCCGGCGTCCGCTCGCCGCCCTCGAAGCAGAGACAGGCGTCGAAGTCCGCGAAGCGGGGTCCGTGGGCGAACGGCTCGGTCCGGAACTCCTCGTCGTTGACCAGCAGCAGCGCAACCTCGGCGAACCGCTCCGGCACCTCGGGCGAGGGCCCGCAGGATGCCGAGCGACAGTGCGACGCCGCCCTTCATGTCGATCGTCCCCGACCCGATCAGGCAATCGCCGTCGCGCGTCGTCGGCCGGTGACCCTGGTGGGCGACGACGGTGTCGAGGTGGCCGACGAGCAGCAGCCGGCCGTCGCCGTCGCCGCTGATCCGGGCGAGCAGATCGGGGGCATGGGCCGGCGACGAACAGGGCAGGCGCTCGACGGCAGCGGCCTCCGGCAGCATCGTCACGACCAGGGAGACGATCTCCTCGGCGGCCCGGGCATCGCCGGAGGGGGAGGAGACCGCGACCAGCCGCTCGACCTCGGGCAGCGCCCGGGCGGCGATCGCAGCCGCCCAGCGCGCGCGCCACTCCGTGTCCTCCCGTTCAGGCATGCCGACGGCTGAACCTACAGGCGCTGATAGCTTGACCGCGGGCCGGGGGGCCGGCCCTTCCATGGGCACCAGCATCGGAGAGAGAACCCCGCTCGGGGATCCGGTCGCCTTCGCGGGCGGTCTCGCCGAGATCGCCGAGCGGACCTGGGCCTGGGTGCAGCCGAACGGCGGCCTCGGCGAGTCGAACGCCGGCCTGATCGTCGGCGACGGAGCCGCGCTGCTCGTCGACACCCTCTGGGACGAGCGCCTGACCGCGGCGATGCTCGCCGCGATCGAGCCGGTCAGCGAGCGGGCGGGGGCGCCGATCCGGCACCTCTTCAACACCCACGGCGACGGCGATCACTGGTACGGCAACGACCTGCTCGGCAGCGGCGTCGAGATGATCGCCAGCGACCCGGCGATCGAGCAGATGCGCGCCGAGCCGCCCTCGCTGCTGACCCGGATGGCACCGCTGGTGACCGCGTCGGGGCTGCTCGGCCGGGTGCCGCTGCTGCCCGGCGGCGACCGAATGCGCGGCCTTGCGGCGTTCGGCTCGATGCTCGGCGCCTACGAGTTCGCCGGCATCCACCCCCGCGTCCCGGAGCGGTCGTTCGCGCTCGAGGCCCACCTCGACGTCGGCGGCCGGGCCGTCGAGCTGACCTTCGTCGGCCCGGCGCACACGATCGGCGACGCGATCGCCTGGGTGCCCGACGTCGGCACCGTGTTCGCCGGCGACATCCTCTTCAACGAGGCGATGCCGATCATCTGGGCCGGGCCGGTCGGGAACTGGATCGAGGCGCTCGAGCTGATCGAGCGACTGGAGCCCCGCGTCGTCCTCGGCGGTCACGGGCCGGTCGGCGACCTCGCCGCGATCGGGAGGCTCCGCGAATACTGGGTCTGGCTCCGCGAGCAGGTGCTCGACGCGGGCGACGATCTCGATCCGATGGCGCTCGCCGAGCGGCTGATCCGCTCCGCCGAATTCGAGCCGTATCGCGGCTGGCGCAACCCCGAGCGCACGCTCGTCAACGTCGCCCGGATCGCCGCGACCGAGCGCGGCGGCGGTAGCGCGATCGGGACCGCGGAGCGGATCAAGCTGATCGCGGCGATGGGGGCGCTGGCCGAGCGGCTCGGCCCGTAGGCCCGGCGTCGGTCAGGCCGGGGCCGGCTCGGCCGCGACCGGCGCCGGCGAGCGGGGGTTCAGGGTCGCTCGCGCGCCCCGCGCCGGGACGACGGTGATCATCCGCCGCCGGTGCGCCTCGAGGCGGCCGTCGCCGCTGACTCCGACGTCCATCCGCGACAGCACCGCCCGCAGGACGATGTCCATCTCGAGCATCGCGAAGCTGGCGCCGACGCAGCGGCGGCGGCCGCCCCCGAACGGGATCCAGGTGTAGGTGCCGGGCTCGTTGTCGAGGAACCGCTCGGGGCGGAACTCGTATGGGTTGGGATAGATCTCGGGGTCGTGATGGACGAGGTAGATGTTCGGGACGAGGTGGCAGCCGGGGCCGAACCGATGGCCGCCGATCTCGATCTCGCTCTTGACGCGGCGCGGCCCGGCGATCGACAGCACCGGGCGGCGGCGCAGCGTCTCGCGGATCGTCGCGGTCACGTACTCGTCGCCGCCGGCATCGACGTCGGCGGTCAGCCTCGTCAGCGCCGGCTCGTTGCGAACCAGCCGCTCGAAGGCCCAGGAGAGCTCGGTCGCCGTGGTCTCGTGGCCGGCGATAAGCAGGGTCATCAACTCGTCGCGGAGCTCGGCGTCCGACATCGGCGAGCCGTCCTCGTGACGGGCCGTCAGCAGCATCGAGAGGACGTCGTCGCGGTCGCCGGCGTCGGCGCGACGCTCGTCGATCAGCCCTTGGATCTGCTCGTCGGCCTGATCGCGCACCTCGAAAAAGGCTGCGATCGCCGGATGCAGGCGGCCGAGCCGCTGCAGCGGCGGCAGGATGCTGACCGGGCTCATCGCGAACTTCGACATCTCGGTGACGAGCGATCGCAGGCGCTCGAGCCGGTCGCCCCGGTCGAGGCCGAAGACCGCCCGGAGGATGACCTCGAGGGTCAGTGCCTGCATGTAGGGGTGAAGCGGGACCGGCCGGCCGGTCGACCATGAGTCGACCTCGGACTCGGCGACCTCGGTGACGACGCCGCGCAGCGCCTCCATCTTCTCGCCGTGGAAGGCCGGGAGCATCAGCTTGCGCTGGGTCATGTGCCGATCCTCGTCGAGCAGCAGGATCGAGTTCGGCCCGACGACCGGCAGCAGGACGTTGCTGCCCTCTCCGGAGTGGAGCACCTCCGGAGGCGCCGTGAAGATCGCCTTGACGTCCTCGGGGTCGGACATCATCACGAACGGGTCGAGGCCGAGCAGATCGAGCGTGAAGGTCTTCCCGAATCGCGCCCGGCAACGCTCGAGGTAGGGGATCGGCCGGGTCTGCCAGGCGAGCGACTGCCAGACGCTCGGCGCCCGCGGCCCCCTCGGCAGCTTCGTTGCCGCACCCATGGGGTTCAATCTAGCCGCACTGGCTGCCCAGCCAGTGCGACCTCGTCACACATGCAACCGCCGCGGCCGGCGGCTATCCGTTGAAGAAGTTCTGCAGGCCGCTGAGCATCAGCTGGATCCCGATCGTCGCGATCAGCAGGCCGCCGAACTTGGTCGCGATCTTCATCGCGCTGTCGGAGATCGTGAGCTTCTGGGAGATCAGCAGGTGCCCGATCGGCAGCAGGACGACCGCCACGGCGACCGCCACCAGGGCGGCGATCGCCCCCGAGAAGTTCGAGGTCCCGGAGGCGATCGTGATCACCAGCGTGATCGCCCCGGGCCCGGCGACGAACGGCATCGCGTAGGGGACGAGTACCTGACCCTCGAAGCTCTCGGCGTCGGGGGCCTCGTGAGCCTCCTCGCCGCCCTGGGCGCGGCTCGGCTCGCCGCCGAAGAGCATCTCGAAGCCCATCAGCGCCACGACCAGTCCGCCGGCGACGCCGAAAGCGCCGAGGTCGATCCCGAGCAGGTCGAGGATCTGCCGACCGGCGATCGCCGAAACGCCGAGGATGACGGCGACGGCGATCGCGATCTTGAACGCGTACTCGCGGCGCCGCTCGGGCTCGTTCTCGGTCAGCGCCTTGAAGAAGAACCCCCGGGTGATCGGGTCGGTGATCACGAGGACGCCGACGATCGCCTGGATGAAGTAGTTGACGTCGGCGGTCACGGCCCGGTCACCCTAACCGCGACGGTTGACGGCGAGGACGGGAAACGGTCAGCCGTCGTAGGGATCGCGCTCGATCAGCTCGATCCGGTAGTCGTCGGGATCGCGCACGAAGCAGAGCCGCGAGCCGCCTTCGCGGACGGTGTAGGGCGGGCGCTCGGGCTCGATACCCAGCTCGGCGAGCCGCGCCAGAGTCCCGTCCATGTCCTCGACGGTGATCGCGATGTGGCCGTAGCCCGTGCCGATCTCGTAGGGCTCGGTCTGATCGTGGTTGTGGGTCAGCTCGAGCCGGGCGCCGTCGCCCGGCAGGCCCATGAAGATGTTCGTGGCGTCGTCGCCGATCGGCATCCGGTGCAGGACCTCGAAGCCGAGCTTCTCGTAGAAGTCGACCGAAGCCTGCGGATCGAGGATCCGGTAGCAGGTGTGGATCAGCTCGCTCACCGCGATTCAGGGTAGCGCGCCGCCGCCGGCCCCAATGCCGCCACCGAGATTCCCCCGACACTCCCGCCGAGGTCCGCCCCAACACCCCTGCCGAGGTCGAGGAAAGGGGCAACTGTCACGGCTTTCCTCGATCTCGCGGGAGGTGGTGCCTGCGGTTTGCCAGGTTTGCCAGGTTTGGCAGGGTTGGCAGAGCGCGGTGCGGCGCGGCTTGGCTCAGAAGCCGGCCGGGTGCCTCGCCGTGAAGCTCTGCGACTGCTCCCAGGAGCTGCTGTAGTCGGCCCAGCTCGGGCCGTCGCCGCCGGAGTCGGACGTGTCCCAGCGGAGCCCGGCGATCACCGCGTAGGCGTGGCCGGAGTTGGCGTAGACGGTGATCCAGTTGCCGGCGCCCGCCTCACCCCAGCTGATGAAGCCGGTCGAGTCGAGCGGGCTGCTCAGGAAGCCGCCGCCGTGCAATGCGTAGCTGACCGCTCCCGAGCAGTCGTAGCCGGACGACTCGAAGGAGCCGTGGCCGCCGCCCCAGACGTAGGGGCGGTCGCGAATCGCGTTCGCGGCGGCGATCACGTCCTTGACCTGCTGGGGGGCGTTGGCCGGCGCCGTGGCGCTGCCGTCCGAGTTCAGGGTCGCGGTGCTGCCGTTCGGCGCCGGCGCGGTCGGCGCGGGCGCGGCGACGTCGGCCGGGTCGGGCGCTGCCGCGGCTGCCGCCGCGGCCGCGGCCTGACGCCGCTGGGCGCCGGCTATCCCCGACTGCAGGTCGCCCTCGCGGGCCGCCAGCCTCTGCATGTTCTGGCGGCGGGCGGCGCGGGCGGCGTAGAGCTGCTGCTCCTGCGATTCGAGCGCGGCGCGCTGGTCGGCAAGCTCCTGCTCGCGGGTGGCGAGGTCGTCGCGGGCGGCCGCGATCCGGTCCTTGGTGTCGGCGAGGCGGGAGACCGTGTCCTGGGCCTCGGCGCGGAGGTCCTTGACCCGGGTGACGGTCTTCTCCTGGTAGTCGTGGAGTCGGTCGAGGTAGGTCGCGTCGATCGAGGCGTCCTCCCAGTTCGACGACTCGATCAGCAACTCGACCATCTGCGGGTCGTCGGACTTGTAGACGCCGACGAGGATCTTCGCGAGCTCCTTGACCGCCACCCGGAGGTGGTCGCGGACGCGGGCGAGATGCTCGCGCCCGCGGGTCAGCTCGTCCTTGGCGGCGGCGAGCTCGTCCTCCTTTGCGCGCAGGTCGGCGGCCGCCGCGGCCTCGGCCTGGCGGGCCTCGGAGACCTGGCCGATCAGCGCGTTGATCTGCTGGTTGCTCTGATCGAGCTGCTGCGAGATCGACGACTGCTGGTCGCGAACGTCGGCGAGGGCGGCTTGCTTCTCGGCGATCGTCGCGGTCGCCGGCGCGGCATGCAGCAGCGCGGTGAGCGCGCAGACGGCAGCGAGCAGCAGCGCCGCGGCGATCGGGAGACGGGCGGAAGGAGTTGCCGCCCTGTTGTCGAAGAGGTTCGGTCGCATCGGTGTTCGCCGAGGGGGTCGAGACCCCACTCAGGACGCGGCAGGCTAGTTGCCGGTCCTCCTATTGCAAGCGCTCGCTAACAGACCTGCAAGGGATCTTGCGCTCCCGGCCGCGGCTGCGCTGCGGCCTAGCTCCACTTGTCCCACCGCCGCAGCGCCTTCGTCGGCGCCTTCGCGCGGCCGCCCTCGTACCAGCCCGGGCTCGTCCAGATCTCGAAGTGGAGGTGGCATCCGGTCGCCCGGCCGGTGTCGTTTACGCGGCCGATCTGCTCGCCTGCGGCGACCCGCGAGCCCTGCTTGGGGCGCCCCTTTCTGCTCATGTGCATGTAGACGTAGTCCTGCCCGCTGCCGCGGCCGTCGACGACGACGTAGTAGCCGGCAGCCGACTGGTACTTGCGAAGCTGCACCCGGCCGGCCCGTGCTGCAACGACCGGCCGGCCGCACCTGGCGAACAGATCCTGGCCCTGATGGCCGCGGCCCGCGCCGAAGCCGTCTCCATAGCTGTGGTGGCCGAGGATCGGGAAGCGGTTCTTGTAGAAGCCGAACCGCGAGCTGCCGCTGCCGCCGCCGGTCCGCGCCCGCTTGCCCTCGGAATAGACCCGGAATGCGTACTTGCCCTGCGGAATGTAACCGCGCTTGCCGGTCTTGCCGTCCCAGCCGATGCGCTGTCGCGCGCCGGGCTTGATCTCACCGAGGCGAAAGCGTTTGTGGACCTTGCCGCCCTTGACCCGGACGACCTTGACGAGGGCCTTGCGGGGCCGCTTGCCGGCGAGCTCGAACCGGAAGGTCACGCCGCGACGCGCTCCGAGGATGATCCGCGAACGGTCGACCCCGGCGGCGCGGATTCGCGGCTTCGTGGTCCCCTGCTGCTTCGTCGTCGCCGCCGAACCGCTCGCCGGCTCCGCCGCTTCGGTCGTGGTCTCCGTCGTCGTCGCTACGGCATCCGGCGTGGCGGCGCCGGCCTCGTCGACGGCCATCGCGATCGCGACGACGGCGATCGCGACGAGTGCGACGAGGGCCTCGGCGAGACGGAGCTTCGGTCCGGTCCCTGCGGGGTTGTGGTCGAGCGATCTGATTGCAGTCCTCCGCTGATTCGGTGCCCGGTGCGCAACCGGGACGACTATTAGCGTTCTGTAAGGACCTTAACCAAACCCTCGCGCAGAAGTTGCGGTTCCCACGGCCTTCGCCCTTGCCTAGAGCGGCCGGGCCGAGCCGAGCAGATGCAGCGCCGGATCCGTCTCCTCCGGGCCACGCAGCGCGAAGCCGATCGAGCCGTCGTCGCGTCGCTCCGCCGCGAACCGGGCCCGGCCCGGCAGCGGCACCGGCCGGCGGAACGAGACGGCCGTCTCGAGGCGCTCCTCGAGACGGCCCTCAAGCTGGGCCAGGCAGCGGGCCATGCTCCACATCCCGTGCGCGATCGGCCTCGGGAAGCCGAACGCTCGCGCCGTCAGCGGGTGCATGTGGATCGGGTTGCGGTCGCCGGAGACGGCGGCGTAGCGGCGGCCGAGGTCCCCCGGCAGCCGCCACTCGGCTGCGGCCGGGGCGCGCGACCGAGCTCCGGGCCGGCGACCCGCGCGGCTTCCGGATCGCCGCCGCCGCGGTGCAGGAGCGTCCCAGTCTCCGTCCAGACCGGCTCGCCGCCGACCGACGCCGCGACGATCAGCGAGAACGTCCGGCCCTTCGGGTGAGCGCGCAGATCGGCGGCGCGGACCTCGAGATCGAGCGGCTCGCCGATCGCGATCGGCCGGTGCTGGGCGATCACGTTGTCGAGGTGGACGAGGCCGAGCAGCGGGAACGGGAACGATCCCGAGCCGATCAGCTCCATCTGCAACGGGAACGAGAGGACGTGCGGGTAGGTCGCCGGAATCCGGTCGCGGAGCGTGAACCGGCAGACCCGGCAGTAGTCGGCCACCGCGGCGGGCTCGGCGGCGACCGCCTCGATCCGGAGCCGCTCGGCGGGCAGATCCGCGCCGCGGCCGCCGGGCAGGAGCGGCAGTCGTCCGGCGAGGCCGACACCGGGGACGGCGGCAACCGCGACGCGCGCATAGAGCGACCGGAGCGAAGGCATCCGCTCGAGCGTCCGCAGCGGCGATTCCGGCGCCACCAGGGATCAGGCCCCGATCAGGCTCTGGCCACAGACCCTGATCACGTTGCCGTTCAGCCCGGTCGAGTCGGGGGCGGCGAGCCAGGCGATCGTCTCGGCGACGTCGACCGGCAGCCCACCCTGCGAGAGCGAGTTCATCCGCCGGCCCGCCTCGCGCGGCCCGATCGGCATCGCCGCGGTCATCTGCGTCTCGATGAACCCCGGAGCCACGGCGTTGATCGTCGCGGCGCGCTCGGCGACGATCGGCGCCATCGCCTCGACCATCCCGATCACGCCGGCCTTCGAGGTCGCGTAGTTGGTCTGCCCGGCGTTGCCGGCGATCCCGCTCATCGAGGAGACGCAGACGATCCGTCCGTCGGGGCGGAGCAGGTCGCGCCTGCCGAGCAGCTCGGCGTTGATCCGCTCCTCGGCCGATCAGGTTGATCTCGACGACCTGGCGCCAGCGCTCCGCGTCCATGCCGCCGAGCGTCTTGTCGCGGGTGATGCCGGCGTTGTGGACGACGACGTCGACGCCGCCGTGCTCGCCGGCGAGCGCGTCGCAGATCGCCGCCGGCGCGTCGGCGGCGGTGATGTCGACGCGCGAGCGCCGAACCGCCGATCGCCCCGACCACGGCCTCGAGGTCGGCCGAGAGCGCCGGGACGTCGAGGCCGACGACGTGGGCGCCGTCGCGGGCGAGGCGCCGACGCGATCGCGGCGCCGATCCCGCGCGACGCGCCGGTGACCAGCGCGACCTTGCCGTGCAGGGGCCGCTCGCGGTCGAGCGTCGGCACGTCGCGACCGGCGCCGATCCGCGCCACCTGCCCGGAGACGTACGCCGACCGCGGCGACAGGAAGAACCGCAGGCTCGACCCGAGCCGCCGCTCGGCGCCGGTGCCGACCTGGAGGAGCTGGGCGGTGCCGCCGTGGCGGAGCTCCTTGCCGGCCGAGCGGACGAAGCCCTCGAGGGCGCGCTGCGCGGTCGCGGCGGCCGGATCGTCACAGCCGCCGGGGTCGGAGCCGATCACGATCAGCCGGCCGCTCGGCTCGAGCCGGCGGATCGCCGGGTGGAAGAAATCCCAGAGCTCGCCAGAGCGCCGAGCTCGCTGCGATGCCGGTCGCGTCGAAGACGAGTGCCTTCCAGCGCTGGTCTCCGGGGGCCTCGCCGTTCCAGACGCCGGCGTCGATCGAGGCGCTGCCGAGGCGGCCGCGCACCTCGTCGCCGAGCCGGCTGTCGACGGCGGTTCCCGCCTCTGCGAGGACCGCGGCGACCGCCTCGCCGCAGCGTCCGCCGGCAGCGGCGCCGACCAGTACCCGGCCGTCGATCAGCGGCGCCCCGGGCACGAAACGGTCGAGCTCGACCGGCCGCGGCAGGCCGAGGTTTCTGGCGACGAAGTCGCCGACCGGGTTGCCGACCAGCCGGGTGTAGGCGTCGGCCATCGCTCAGGCCTCGAGGATCGCGACGACGCCCTGGCCGCCGGCCGCACAGATCGAGATCAGCCCGCGGCCGCCGCCGCGCTCGCGCAGGAGCTTCGCGAGGTTGCCGACGATCCGGCCGCCGGTCGCGGCGAACGGATGCCCGGCGGCGAGCGAGCCGCCGCGAACGTTCAGCTTGTCGCGGTCGATCGCGCCGAGCGGCGCGTCGAGGCCGAGCCGCTCGTGGCAGAAGACCGGGTCCTCCCAGGCCGCCAGCGTGCAGAGGACCTGGGCCGCGAACGCCTCGTGGATCTCGTAGAGGTCGAAGTCGCCGAGCCCGAGGCCGTTGCGCTCGAGCAGGCGGGGGACCGCGTAGGCGGGCGCCATCAGCAGCCCCTCGCGGGCGCCGACGTGGTCGACGGCCGCGGTCTCGGCGTCGACGAACCGGGCCAGCGGCGTCAGCCCGTGGGCGCGGCCCCAGTCCTCGCTGCCGAGCAGCACCGCGGCGGCGCCGTCGCTGAGCGGAGTCGAGTTGCCGGCGGTCATCGTCCCGTCCTCGCCGCCGAAGGCGGGCTTGAGCCGGCCGAGCGATTCGACGGTCGAATCGGGGCGCAGGTTCTGGTCGCGCTCGAGGTCCAGGTAGGGGGTGACGAGGTCGTCCTCGAAGCCGCTCTCGTAGGCGGCGGCGAGATTGCGGTGGCTGGCGGCGGCGAGCTCGTCCTGGGCGAGCCGGGTGATCCCCCACTCGCGGGCCATGATCGCGGTGTGCTCGCCCATCGACAGGCCGGTGCGCGGCTCCGAGTTGCGGGGGATCTCGGGAATCAGATGGCCGGGCCGGACCCTGGCGAGGGCCCGGATCCGGTCGAGGTTCGACCGCGCCGAGTTCGCCGCGAGGAGGATCTCGCGGAGATCCTCGTTGAGCGCGATCGGCGCGTCGGAGGTCGTATCGACGCCGCAGGCGATGCCGCTCTCGATCTGGCCGAGGGCGATCTTGTTGGCGACGAGGATCGCCGTCTCGAGGCCGGTGCCACAGGCCTGGCCGACGTCGTAGGCCGGCGTCTCGGGGGCGATCCTGGTGCCGAGCAGCGACTCCCGGGTCAGGTTGAAGTCGCGGCTGTGCTTGAGCACGGCCCCGCCGGCCACCTCGCCGAGCCGCTCGCCGGCGATCCCGGTCCGGTCGACGAGGCCGTCGAGCGCGACGGTGAGCATGTCCTGGTTGGAGGCGCGCGCGTAGGGACCGTTCGAGCGCGCGAACGGGATCCGGTTCGAGCCGAGGATCAGCGGGGTCGCCGGAGCCGCCATGGCCTTCTAGCGGAGCTCCGCCGAGGTCAGGCCGAGGAGCTGGCGGGCGATGATCAGGAGCTGGATCTGCTGGGTCCCCTCGAAGATGTCGAGGATCTTCGCATCGCGGGCCCACTTCTCGAGGAGCTCGTCCTCGCCGAGCCCGGCGGCGCCACAGAGCGCCACGCAGCGGAGCGCGACGTCGACGCAGGTGCGCCCCGCCTTCGCCTTCGCGTAGGAGGCGTGCAGCGAGTTCGGCTTGCTGTTGTCGGCCATCCAGGCCGCCTCCATGGTCAGCAACCGCGCCGCCTCGTAGTCGGCGTCCATCGCCAGCAGCTCCGCGGCGGCGGCGCTCTGCCGGCCGGCGGGCCGGTCGGGGTCGACCTCGATGCCGGCGTCGGCGAGCAGCTCGGTCGTCCGCTCGAGGCAGGCCCGGGCGAGTCCGACCGCCATCGCGGCGACCAGCGGCCGGGTGTTGTCGAAGGTGCGCATCGCGCCGCCGAAGCTCTTCTCGGTGTCGATCTCCGGGCTGCCGAGCAGGTTCTCCTTCGCGACCCGGCAATCGTCGAGGATGAACGCGGCCGTGTCGGAGGCGCGGATGCCGAGCTTGTGCTCGAGCCGGTCGAGCTTGAGGCCGGGGTTGCTGCGCTCGACGACGAACGACTTGATCGCCGCCCGGCCCTGCTCCGGATCGAGGCTCGCCCAGACGACGACGAGGTCGGCGCGCTCGCCGGAGGTGACGTAGATCTTCTCGCCGTTGAGGACGTACTCGTCGCCGTCGAGGGTCGCGGTGGTCCTGATCGCCGCCGAGTCGGAGCCGGCCTCCGGCTCGGTGATCGCCATCGCCGCCCACTTCCCCGCGAAGCGCTGCTTCTGATCCTCGTCGGCGACCGCCGCGATCGCCGAGTTGCCGAGTCCCTGCCGCGGCATCGTCAGCAGCAGGCCGACATCGCCCCAGCACATCTCGATGATCGACAGCACCGAGGCGAGGTTGGAGCCGTTGCGGTTGCCGCCGTCACCGTTCTCGCCGGCGCGGCTGACCCCGGCGGCGCCGGCGCCGCCGGAGGCGCCGCCGTCGTCGAGCCCGTCGATCATCGCCGCGAGCATGTCGAGCTCCTTCGGGTACTCGTGCTCGGCGAGGTCGTACTTGCGCGAGATCGGCCGCAGCACCTCGGCGGCGACCATGTGCGCCTGCTCGACGAGCGACTCGAACTTCTTCGGGACCTCGAGGTTGATCATCAGACGAGCAGCGCCCCCTCGATCACGCCGGCCGCCCGCAGGTCCCGGTACCAACGCTCGACCGGGTACTCCTTGACGTAGCCGTGACCGCCGAGCAGGCCGACCGCGTCGGAGCCGACCTTCATGCCCTTGACGGCGGCGAGCTGCCGCGCGACCGCGGCGGGGCGCGCGAGGTCGCGGTCCTGGTCGGCGAGCGCCGCCGCCCGGTAGGTGGCGAGCCGCATCCCCTCGATCTCGATCGCGAGGTCGGACACGTTGAAGGCGACCGCCTGGCGGTGGCTGATCGGCTCGCCGAACGCCTTGCGGTCGTTGACGTAGGGGATCAGGAAGTCGAGCGCGCCCTGGGCGCAGCCGACGGTCATCGCCGCCCAGGCGATCCGGCCGAGCCGCACGCACTCGGCGAACTCCGCGGCGCCGCCGAGCCGCGACGCGGCGCCGACCGCGACGCCGTCGAGCTGTAGGCGGGCCGTTGCCGCGGCCCGCAGGCCGATCGCCGGCTCCGGCCTGGTCGCGAGCCCGGCCTCGCCGGCCTCGACGATGAACAGCGCCGGGCCGGAGTCCTCGAGCGCGGCGGCGACGACGAACAGCTCCGCGGCGTCCGCCCTCGGCACCAGCGACTTGAGGCCGTCGAGGACGTAGCCGTCGCCGCTCGGGCGGGCGGTGGTGGCGAGATCGAAGGGATCGAAGAGGACGCCGGGCTCGTGGACCGCGAGCGCGGCAGCGGGGACGTCGTCGCCGCTGAACGCCGGCAGATAGGTCGCCTGCTGGTCGGCGTCGCCCCAGAGGCCCAGAGCCGTGCTCACCGCGGCCGGTGCGAGGATGGCGAGGGCGAGGCCCATGTCACCGCCGGCGAGCGCCTCGGTGATCAGCGCCGAGGTGACCGCTGAGCGCTCCTCGACGGCGCCGCCGAGCTCCTCGGGGACGCCGAGGACCGCGATCCCGAGCTCGGCGCTCTGCTGCGAGCAGCTCGTCGGGCGGGGTGCAGTCGGCGTCGGCCTGCTGGGCGGCGGGGCGGAGCCGGGCGGCGGCGAAGTCGCCGAACGCCTCGATCATCATCCGCTGCTCGTCGCTGGGCTCGAGGTCGAAGACGGTCGGGCGCTTGCGACGCGCTCTGCCGCGCCGGGCGGGCCAGCTTCTGCGCGGCGGCGAAGCGGCGGCCGGCGGCGTTGGCGGCGCGGAAGCCATTGCGGGTGCCGCGATTGACCAGCCGCTCGGTAAGGCCGCGCAGCCCGACCCGATCGAGCAGGTCGGACCCGGCGAGGCGGTTGAGGGCGCGAAGGCCGCTTGTGTTCCTTGCTCGGTCAGGTTCATTTGGCAGCGCTCGGGAGTTCGACGATAGCGCAGATCGGTGGCACATCAAATCAGTGGCAAGAACTCGGATCGCCGTGATCCGAAGCCGAGGACGCTGCGAATGGGTGGGGGACGGCGACAACCCTTCACCTACCAAGGAGCTATCTGAACATGAATCGCAAATCACCATTCGCCCGCATCGGAGCCGTCGTGTTGATGTTCGCCGCCCTGGCCTTCGTCGTCGCCGCGTGCGGCAGCGACGACAGCACCGGCAGCGACGCCACCTCGGCCGGCGACGTCAAGCCCGTCGCCGAGATCGACAACCTCACCGGCGTCGATACCCAGGTCACCCTGGACGCCGGCTTCGTCGATGCGCTCACGAAGCTCAAGGTCACCCCGGGGCCGGTCGGCAAGGCCGAGATCACCAAGGACGGCGTCGCCGTCTTTCCGATCACGGGTGGCAACGTCACCTACTACGACCCGGCCTCCCCGGTCCGGCCCTACGTACAGGGCGTCATCGATCACCAGGGCAGCGGTCTCAGCCTGACCGCCGGCAAGACCGAGGTCGAGCTGACCGACTTCGTGATCGATCCGGGCACCTCGCAACTGACCGGCACCGTGTCGGTCAACGGCAAGGAAGCGGCCACCGACACGATCCTGTTCGACCTCGACGGCTCGACCCTCGAGCCGCTGAAGACGAACTCGGACGGCACGGCGACGCTCGCGGGTACGACCGTGAAGCTCTCCGACGATGCGGCGAGCCTGCTGAACGACACGTTCGGCATCAACGACCTCGCCGGTGGACTGGTGATCGGCATCTCCGCCATCACCGTCAAGGGCTAGCAGCCGGGGAGGGATGCCGACGGCGAAGGCCGGGGACGTTTCCCCGGCCTTCGGCTTTCGGCGTCCCGGCTCAGCTGCGCAGCGGCCGCAGCAGGGCGAGCTGCCGCGACTGCGCGAGCAGCCTCCCGTTGCGGTCCCAGACCTCGCCCTGCTCGTCGAAGAGCCCGTCGATCGAGGCGTCGGCCCGGAAGCGGACCAGCGCCAGCGTGTCGGCAGGGTCGGGCTTGGCGCGGAAGTGGATCGTCAGCTCCAGGGTCGGGGCCGGCGCGAAGGTCTTCATGACGCTGAACGGCGCCGGCCACCAGGCGTCCGTATAGAGGGCGATCAGCTCGGCGCTCATCTCGCCGTCGCTGCGCGAGCGCAGCCAACCGCCCGTGACCGGCTCCTCGCCGCCGCTGAACGGCACCCCGCCCCAGACCGGGCGGGTCTCGAGCTGCTCGAAGAGCGGCGGCGCGCCGGGGCCGGAGCCGAGCGCCTCGATCTCGCCCGGCGCCGGCGCCGCCGGCGGTTCCGGCTCCCAGCTCATCGCCGGCTCGTAGTCGGTGCTGAGCACGCAGAGCGCCAGGGTGACGGTCCGGCCACCCTGGTTCATCCGCGCCGAGCAGGTGCTCGCCGAGCCGCCGCTGCGCTCAATCGCCACCTCGACCTCGGCCTCGCCCTCGGCCGGCGGATGCAGGTAGTGGAGGGTCAGCGATCGCGGCAGCCGCGCCGAGTTGTCGACCTCGGCCCTGATCGCCCGCAGGATCAGCGCCGCGATGAAGCCGCCGTTGGGACCCGGAGGGCCGAACCACGCCGGGGCGATCGAGCCACGGTAGCGGCCGTCGCCGAGCCGATCGACGGCGGTGTCGTCGGCGAAGCTCCTCTCCGGGACGGCTGCCACGCCGGCAGTCTCGCAGGAGCCGTCGCGAGCGATGTGTGCGCCCGGCACCCGCGCCGAAGCCCGGCCTCGGCGCCGATCCGGCTGCATCCGCGTAGGATTCCCGCGTTCGCGTTCCCAATGGACGTTTCCGCCCGGAGGTCGTCGTGTCTCAGTCCCGAATGCTCAAGTCCCTGCTGCTGCTCTGCCTGATCGGCGCCGGCATTCGCGATCGCCGCCTGCGGCGGCTCCGACTCCTCCGACTCGACGGCCGCCGACTCGACGACGACCGCGTCGCTGGCCGATTGCACGCCGGACACGCTCGACACCCTCAAGTCGGGGACGCTGACGATCGGCACCGACAAGCCCGCCTACCCGCCCTACTTCGAGGACAACGATCCGTCGAACGGCAAGGGCTTCGAGAGCGCCACCGCCTACGCGATCGCCGACCAGCTCGGCTTCGGCAACGATCAGGTCGAGTGGACCGTGGTCCCGTTCAACTCCTCCTACGCGCCCGGGCCGAAGGACTTCGACTTCGACATCAACCAGATCTCGATCACTCCGAAGCGCGCCCAGCAGGTCGACTTCTCGCCGCCGTACTACACGGCCGACCAGGCCGTTGTCGCCCTCAAGGACTCCGACGTCGCCGGGGCGACCTCGCTGACCGACCTCAGCGACGCGAACATCGGCGTCCAGATCGGCACGACCAGCCTCGAAGCGGTCAACGACGTCATCGAGCCGAGCAGCGATCCGCAGGTGTTCGACACCTCCAACGACGTCGTCAGCGCCCTCAAGCAGGGCCAGGTCGACGCGGTCGTGGTCGACACGCCGACGGCGCTCTACCTGACCGCGGTCCAGGTCCCCGACGCGAAGATCGTCGGTGAGTTCTCCGCTCCCGGCGGCGACGAGTGGGGAGCGCTGCTCGCCAAGGACTCGCCGCTGACCGCCTGCGTCTCCGCCGCCGTGAACGAGCTGAAGAGCTCCGGCGAGCTGGACAAGATCCAGCAGGAGTGGATCAACAGCGCGGGCGGCGTGCCGAAGCTGCAGTAAGGAACGGAGGCGGCCCGGCCGCCGGTCGGGCGCGAATCGATGGAAGCGGAGCTGGGAGACGGACGTTCCGAGGCGCCGGTGACGGAAGCCGGCGACCGGCGCGCCGAGCGCGCCGCCGCGAAACGGCGCCGCAACCGTCGCGGCATCGCCGTCGCGGTGATCTCGACGGTCGTCGTGATCGGCGGGCTGACGGCGCTGATCTTGACCAGCAGCGGCTGGCCGGCCGTCCGCGAGACGTTCTTCAACGCGACCGTCTTCGAGCAGTCGTTCCCCGACGTCGCCAAGGGCTTCTGGCTCGACGTGCGGATCTTCATGGTCGTCGAGGTCGCCGTGCTCGCGCTCGGGCTGCTCGTCGCGCTGATCAGGACCTCGAAGGCTCCGGCGACGTTCCCGCTGCGGCTGCTGGCAGTCGTCTACACGGACGTCTTCCGCGGCATCCCGACGATCCTGCTCGTCTACCTGGTCGGCTTCGGGATCCCGGCGCTCGCGCAGTCGAAGGTCGGCGACGGCGGCAGCTCGGCGCTCTCCTGGCTGCCGACCGAGCCGGTCGTGCTCGGCGCGATCGCGCTGACCCTCTCCTACGGCGCCTACGTCTCCGAGGTCTACCGGGCGGGGCTGCGCTCGGTCCATCCCGGCCAGCGCCAGGCGGCCCTTGCCGTCGGCCTGACCGAGCGGCAGGCGATGCGCCACGTCGTAATCCCACAGGCGATCCGCAACGTCGGCCCGCCGCTGCTCAACGACTTCATCGCGCTGCAGAAGGACGTCGCCCTGATCTCGATCATCGGCGTCAGCGGCGAGGCGTTCCGGATCGCCCAGATCCAGGCCGCCTCCGACTTCAACTACACGCCGCTGCTCTGCGCGGCCCTGCTCTACCTGGCGGTGACGATCCCGCTGGCGCGGCTGCTCGACCGCTGGGACCGGGGGCGGGTGCGATGAGCGGCACGCCGGTGATCGCGATCGAGGGGGTCACGAAGGCGTTCGGGGATCGCGAGGTCCTCAAGGGGGTCGACCTGGCGATTGACGAGCACGAGGCGGTGGCGGTGATCGGCGCGTCGGGTTCCGGCAAGTCGACGCTGCTGCGCTGCGTCGACCTGCTGATCGAGATCGACGACGGCGACATCTTCCTCGACGGCGAGGTCGTCACCGACCCCACCGCCAACCCGGTCGCGGTCCGCCGCAAGCTCGGCTTCGTCTTTCAGGCCTACAACCTGTTCCCGCACCTGAACGTGATCGACAACGTCACCCTCGGCATCACCCGCGCCCACGGGCTCGGCCGCGAGGAGGCCCGCGAGTCGGCGCGGACGATGCTCGCCCGCTTCGGTCTCGAGGGCCGCGAGCACGAGAGCCCCTCGAACCTCTCCGGCGGCCAGCAGCAGCGGGTCGCGATCGCCCGCGCGTTCGCGACCCGGCCGCGGGCGATGCTGCTCGACGAGATCACCAGCGCCCTCGACCCGGAGCTCGTCGGCGAGGTCCTCCGCGCCGTCCGCGACCTCAAGGACGAGGGCGTGACGATGCTGATCGCCACCCACGAGATGGGCTTCGCCCGCGAGGTCGCCGACAAGGTCGGCTTCCTCCACGAGGGTCGCCTGGCCGAGGTCGGGCCGCCCGAGCAGGTGCTCGAGCAGCCGAGCGACCCGAACACGCAGCGGTTCCTGCGGCGGCTGCTCGAGGCCGGCCGCGTCTAGCCCCCCGCATCGGTCCAGCTCCAAGCCCCGGCCCCGCTTTCACCCGCCGCGGCCCGCTTCCACCCGCCGCGCCCCGCTTCCACCCGCCGAGGTCCGCCGTCCACCCGCCGAGCCCCGCTTCCAACCGCCGAGGTCGAGGTAACGGGCAACTGTTCCCCTTTTCCTCGACCTCGGCGGAGGGTTGGGGCTGGGGGTTGGGCTGGGGGTTGGGCTTGGGGTCCGGGTGTGGGGTCCGGGTGGAGAGCGTCAGGTGGGCAGGTGGACGGTGAAGATCGCGCCGCCGCCGGGGGCGTCGGACGCCGTCGCGGTGCCGCCGTGGGCTGCGGCGACCTCGGCGACGATCGCGAGGCCGAGGCCGGCGCCGCCGCTCGCCCGGCTGCGCGCCTCGCCGGTCCGCCAGAAGCGCTCGAAGACGCGGTCGCCGCCATCGCCGGGCAGGCCCGGGCCGTGGTCGCGGACGGTCAGCGTCGCCTCGTCGCCGGCGCCGCCGACCGCGACCTCGATCATGCCGGCGCCGTGGCTGACCGCGTTGCCGAGCAGGTTGGCGGCCAGCTGGCGGAGCTGGTCGGGATCGCCGCACAGCGCCGGGGCGCCGTCGGCGGCGAGGACGATCTCACGGTCGGGCGCGGCGATCCGCGCGTCGGCGCAGGCGTCGGCGGCGATCGCGCCGAGGTCGACCGGCTCGCGGCGGGCGTCGCGCACCTCGTCGAGGCGGGCGAGGGTGAGGAGATCGTCGACGAGCCCGCCCATCCGCGCCGACTCCTCCTCGATCCGGCGCATCGACCTCTCGAGGTCGTCGGGGTCGGCGCCGGCGCCGAGCCGGAACAGCTCGGCGTAGCCGCGGATCGAGCTGAGCGGCGTCCGCAGCTCGTGCGAGGCGTCGGCGAGGAAGCTGCGGAGCCGCTCCTCTCCGGCCCGCTGGTCGGCGAAGGCGCGTTCCAGCCGCGTCAGCATCTCGTTGAAGGCGATGCCGAGGCGGCCGACCTCGGTGCGCTCGTCGACCTCGTCGACCCGGTGCGACATGTCGCCGGCGGCGATCTCCCTCGCGGTCGCCTCGATCCGCGCCAGCGGCCGCAGCCCGACCCGGACCGCCCAGTAGCTGATCGCGCCGAGCGCGGCGAGGACGAGCAGGCTGACGAGCAGCTCGATGCCGCGCAGCCGCGCCAGCGTGGCGTCGAAATCGGTCAGCGGGATGGCCGCGATCACGGTCTGCCCGTCGGGGGCGGTCAGGCTGCGTCACGCGGAAGTCGCTGCCGCCGACCTTCGGAGGGGACGTCGATCGGCGGGTCGCCGCCGAACCCGGCGTCGGCGGGCAGGTCGGCGGGCAGGTCCGGCTTCGCGGACGATTCGCCGCCGCTGACGATGCGCCCGGCGATCGTCCGCCCGTCGGCGCTGCGGACCTCCCCGTAGGTGCCGGCCGGCAACTGCGGGCCGATCGGGATCTGCGCCGGCCCGGACCCGGCGCCGGGAGGAACCGGGAAGTCACTCGGGGACGGCGCCCCGATCGCCTGCCCGGCCAGAGAGCGGACGACGAGCGGAGCCGCATCGCGCGCCTGCTGGTCGACGCGATCGGAGAGGTAGGAGCGGAGCGCGAAGTAGGAGGCCAGCGCCAGCGCCAGCAGCCCGATCGCCGAGACCGCGAGCAGGATCAGGACGAGCCGCCGGCTCAGCGACATCGCTCAGTCCCGCGGCAGGCGCAGCGAGTAGCCGACGCCGCGAACGGTGTGGATCAGCGGTCGCCGATCGCGGTCGACCTTCTTGCGCAGGTAGCTGATGTAGGTCTCGAGGACCCGTCCGTCGCCGCCGAAGTCGTAGTTCCAGACGTGGTCGAGGATCTGCGCCCGCGTCAGCGCCCGCCGCGGGTTGAGCATCAGGTAGCGCAGCAGACGGAATTCGGTGTCGGTCAGGTCGACCGGATCGCCGGCGCGAAACACCTCCCGGGTGTCCTCGTCGAGCTCGATCTCGTCGAAGACGAGCCTCGGGTCCTCCTCGCTGAGCCCCGCCCGGCGCAGGATCGCCCTGATCCTGGCGACGAGCTCCTCGACGCTGAACGGCTTCGTCATGTAGTCGTCGCCGCCGAGGCTGAGGCCGCGCACCTTGTCCTCGGTGGTGTCGCGAGCGGTCAGGAACACGATCGGGACCGAGCTGCGGCGCTCGGCGAGGCGCTTCGCGACAGCGAAGCCGTCGAGGCCGGGCATCATCACGTCGAGGACGATCAGGTGCGGGCGGAAGCCGTCGAACCGCTGCAGCGCCTCGGCCCCGTCCGCCGCCGCCTCGACCTCGAAGCCCTCGTAGCGGAGGGCCATGGTCAGCAACTCGGCGATGCTTGGCTCGTCGTCGACGACGAGGATCCGCTGCCCGGCGGTCGATTCGGCTGCGGCGCTCACGGAGGGATCATCTCGAACCTCCCTGGGATCTTCCTGAGAGAACCCTTGGAGGTCATTCGGTCGTGCCGCCGACCGCGGCCGGGAGGAAGTCGCCGCGCCCGTCGTCGGCGATCTCGCCGTCGGCGAGCCTGACGACCCGAGGCGCATCTCCGGCGATCGCCGGGTCGTGGGTGATCAGCACCACGGTCATCCCGCCCTCCCGCCAGAGATCGCGCAGCAGGCCGAGGATCTGGTCGCCGGTGGCGGAGTCGAGGTTGCCGGTCGGCTCGTCGGCGAGCAGGACGTCGGGCTCGTTGACGAGGGCCCGGGCGATCGCGACCCGCTGCTGCTCGCCGCCGGAGAGCTCGGACGGGCAGGTGCTCGGCGCGATCGGCGAGGCCGACCCGACCGAGCATCGCCGCCGCCCGCCGCCGGCGCGCCTCGGCGCCGAGCCCCGGTCGGCGCGATCGCCAGCTCGACGTTCTCGGCGGCCGACAGGGTCGGAATCAGGTTGAACTGCTGGAAGACGAAGCCGATCGTCCGCAGCCGGATCTCGGCCAGCGCCGCATCGGCTGCAGCCGCGAGGTCGCTTCCCTCGAACTCGAGCCGACCCGCCGACGGCCGGTCGAGCCCGCCCAGCAGTTGCAGCAGCGTCGACTTCCCGGAGCCCGACGGGCCGACGATCACCGCGAACTCGCCGAGGCCGATCTCGAGGTCGATCCCGTTCAGCGCGTAGACCGCCGTCGGCCCGCCTCCGTACACCTTGCTGACCGACTGGAGCCGGTAGAGGGCCGGAATCTCGTTCGATTCGCTCATCTTCTTCTCCTTTTCGTCGTCCCTTTTCATCCGAGGCTCCGCAACGCCTCGGCCGGCCGCAGGCGGGCCGTGCGCATGCCGCCGATCGTTCCGGCGACGAGGCCGCCCAGCACCGCCAGGGCGATCGCAAGGACGACCATCCCGGGGCTCACCGGGGCGCCCAGCGTCACCGTGCTGACCGCATCCGCGGCCGCGCCGGCGCCGGGCGGCCCACCGGCGCCGGGCGGGCCGCCGGGGGGTCCGAAGCCGCTGCTCGACGCCGCCACCGAGGCATCGAGGCTGATCCCCGCGGCGCCGATCGCGGCCGCCGCGACTAGGCCGATCAGCACGCCGCCGAGACCACCGAGCAGGCCCTGCGCGACCGACTCGCCGGCGACCTGCCGGACGACCAGCCACTGCCGCCAGCCGATCGCCTTCAGCGTCCCGAGCTCACGGGTCCGCTTGTTGATCGACGACAGGGTGACCAGCGTCGTGATCCCGAAGGCGCCGAGCAGGGCCACGACCGCCAGCGCCGTCCCGAGCTTGCCGGACAGGTTCCTGGCGTCGACCAGCGACCCGCTGACCTGGTCGGCGACGTCCGAGGACGTGGTCACCTCGGCGCCGGCGAACGCCGACTCGATCCGCCCGGCGACCGCATCGACCTGCGAGGGGCTCGCGGCTGTGACCTCGATCGCGTTGATCCGGCCCTTCAGGTCGGCCTGCTTCTGCAGCGTGCCGAGCTCCACGTAGACGTCGGAGGCCTGGCCGCCGACGGCCCCCGAGGAGATGCCGACGACCTCGAAGCTGCCCTCGCCGACGTCGATCGTGTCGCCGATCGCGACGGCCCCCTGAGTCGCATACGAGCTCGAGACGACGGCCTCGTGCCTGCCGCCGATGTAGGAGCCGTCGGTGATCTGTGAGCTGGTGAGCAGCCCGAGGTCGGGGTTGGAGGTGTCGACCCCGGCGACGCTGAGCGTGTCGAAGTTGATCGAGTCGGGGGGGCCGCCGGTCGGCGTCGCTCCGGCCGGCGCTTCCTGCCCGGCCCCCTGCCCGCTCGATTCCGGGACCTTCCCGGAGACGTGGATCAGGTTCAGGCTCAGCCCCGCCGCCGTCCGCTCGACACCGTCGACGGAATCGACCCTGCCCTGCTTGGCGGCGGCGAAGCTGGTGTCGGTCGAGACGTACCGGTAGCTGTCGAAGCGCTCGCCGGCCTTGCCGAGGTCGTCGAGCCCGATCGGGCCCCCGCCCCGGTCCGGCGGCGGCCCGCCCCCCTCCTCCCGGGAGATCGGCCGGGCGACGGACATCTCGGTGCCGACTCCGGTCAGCGGCTCGAGAACCTCCGACTGCGCGTCGTCGAGGCCGGCCGAGAGCGAGGTCACGGCGACGACCAGCCCGACGCCGAGGGCGAGACAGGTCGCGGTCAGGATCGTTCTGCCCTTCCGGCGCCGCAGCTCGGCGCCCAGGTACCGCAGGTAGAACAAGGGAGGGTTCCTTTCGATCGCTTGCGGGTGCCATCGAAGCCGCCGCCCCTGCGAGCGCCGCGTGGGTTTGCTCGGAAATCGCTGAGAGGCGACCGGGCGCGCAACCCAACCCGGGTGGGTGACCCCTGGTATCAATCGGCGTCGCAATGAGACGTCGCCCCGATCGACGAGGGCCTGCCGGCGCCGCGGCGCAGCCGCGAGCTGGCCGGCCGGTCGCCGCGACGACGAGCACAGACGACTGGATCTTCGGCTACGGGTCGCTGGTCGACGAGCACCCGCCGAGCGGCTCTCCGCAGCCGATCGGGGCATCGTGGGCCCGGCTTCACGGCTTCCGCCGCTCCTGGAACGTCGCGATGTCCAACGCCGATCCGGGCAACGACCGCAAGCACTACGTCGACCCCGAGACCGCCGAGCGGCCCGACATCCAGGTGGCCTTCGCGAACCTCCGCGAGTCGCCGTCGGAGTGGTGCATCGGCGTGCTGATCCCGACCCCGCCCGGATCGCCGGGCATCTTCGACGAGCGCGAGGTCAACTACCGCCGGATCGAGGTCACGGAGCTGCTGTCGCCGCGTCCATCCGGGAGGGCATGGACCTACGTCGGGCTCGACGCCGCCCGGGAGCGATACGAGCGCGGACGGCGGGCCGGAGCGGCATTCGTCGCCCGCGAGTACGCGGAAGCGGTCGAAGCGGGATTCCGGCGGGCGGGCGGGCCGATCCACCGCGAGTTCCTCGATTCGACCGACCCGATCGGGCTGCCGACCCGCCCGCTGCGGCTCGTGCTGCGACCCTGACGCTCAGCCGGTGGGAGCGGATCGGCGCACGGCCCGGTTCCGGTGCGCGAACCGGGGGGGCCGCTGCGGTTCCGAATTCCGACGGCTCGACGCGGGTTGCCGTACCCTTTCGGGGCCACCGTGCGGTCCCCGACCCGGGCTCTCAAGGGGTCGCACGCGTCCGGTCGGCATCGAACCTGCGCCCGTCGCGGGGCCTTTCATGACTCGCAAAGACAACAGCTTCGCCAACCCCGCTCCGGCCTCCCGCGAGGAGGGCTTCGCCGGCGTTCACGACCCCGCCTTCTTCCATGACGGCTGCGGGGTCGCCTGCGTGGCCCGCCTCGACGGCAAGGCGATCCACGAGACGATCGACCGGGCGCTGGTGGCGCTCGACCGGCTCGAGCACCGCGGCGCGGCGGGCGCCGACGAGTCGACCGGCGACGGCGCCGGGATCATGTTCGGCCTGCCGCACGAGTTCTTCCGGTCGCGGACCGCCGAGATCGACAGCAAGCCGGTCGTCCTCCCCGGCCCCGGCCGACTCGCGGTCGCGATGTGCTTCATGCGCCGCGACCCGCGCGGCGGCACCGAGCGGATCCGGCGCCGGATCGCCGAGCTCGTGTCCGAGGCCGGCCACACCCCGATCGGCTGGCGCCAGGTCCCGGTCGACGAGACCTCGTGCGGCGAGCTGGCCCGTCGCTGCGCGCCGCAGATCAGCCAGCTCTTCATCGCCGCCGGCGACCACGTCGACGACGAGGAGTCCTTCGACCGCACCCTGTTCGTGATCCGGCGCCGGGCCGAGCGCGAGCTCGGCTCCGACGTCTTCTTCCCGAGCATGTCCTGCCGGACGATCGTCTACAAGGGGATGCTGACGGCGCCGCAGCTGCCGCAGTTCTTCCCCGACCTCCGCGACCGGTCGCTGCGCAGCACCTTCGCGATCGTCCACTCGCGCTTCTCGACGAACACGGCGCCGAGCTGGGAGCTGGCCCAGCCGCTGCGGATGATCGCCCACAACGGCGAGATCAACACCGTCCGCGGCAACGTCAACTGGATGCGGGCCCGGGAGGCGGTGCTCTCCTCCGACGCCTTCGGCGGCGACCTCGACGACTGCCTGCCGCTGATCGACGAGGGGGTCTCCGACTCCGCCGCCTTCGATCGGGCGTTCGAGCTGATGGTCCTCGGCGGCCGCACCCCCCATCACGCGATGATGATGATGGTCCCCGCCTCCTGGGAGGACCGCGAGGACGTCCCCGCCGAGCTCGAGGGTTTCTACCGCTACCACTCCCGCCTGCTCGAACCCTGGGACGGACCGGCCGGGATCGCCTTCTGCGACGGCCGCACCCTCGGCGCGATGCTCGACCGCAACGGCCTGCGGCCGGGCCGCTGGATGATCACCCGCGACGGCTGGGTCTGCCTCGGCTCGGAGTCGGGCATCTTCACGACGACCCCGAACAAGGTCGCGCGGATGGGCCGCCTCCATCCCGCCCAGCTCTTCGTCGTCGATCTCGAGACCGGGCTCGTCCGCACCGACGGCGAACCCGAGCTCGCGGTCGCCTCCTCGGCTCCCTACGGCGAGTGGTACACGGAGGGCAAGCTCGGCGTCCGCCAGCTTCCCGACCCGATGGCGACGATCCGGCCGGTCGAGCCGCTGCTGAAGCGTCAGCTGGCGTTCGGATACACCCAGGAGGACCTGCGGACGCTGCTCGCGCCGCTCCTGCGCGACGGCCGCGAGCCGACCGGCTCGATGGGCAACGACCTCGCCCTCGCAGTCTTCTCCGACTACCGGCCGTCCCTGTACAGCTACTTCAAGCAGCGCTTCGCGCAGGTCACGAACCCGGCGATCGACTCGGTCCGCGAGCAGTGCGTTATGAGCCTCCGCACCGACATCGGCCCGCAGGGGAACCTGCTCAGCAGCGAGCCGCAGGTCGTCAACCACGTCGAGCTCGCGCAGCCGATCCTCACCGACTTCGAGCTCGAGCGGCTTCGCCGTAACCCCCACAACGCCCTGCACAGCACGACGATCGACACCACCTGGGCGCTCGACGACGGCGAGGAGGGCCTCGAGGCCGCCCTCGAGCGGATCCGCGCCCAGGCGGTCGAGGCGGTCGCCGGCGACACGACGCTGCTGGTACTCAGCGACCGGCCGACGAGCGCCGAGCGGGTGCCGATCCCCTCGCTGCTCGCCTGCTCGACCGTCCATCACGCACTGACCCTGGAGGGCACGCGGCTGCGCGCGGCGCTCGTCGTCGAGTCCGGCGAGCCCCGCGAGACCCATCACCTGGCCGCCCTGATCGGCTACGGGGCGACTGCGATCAACCCGTATCTGATGCTGGAGACGATGACGATGCTCGACGAGCCGACGGTCGGCCTCGACGGGCCGCTCGCCGATGCCAACGAGCTGGCGATCGCCGGGATCGGCAAGGGCCTGCTGAAGATCCTTTCGAAGATCGGGATCGCGACGATCCGCTCCTACCGCGGCGCCCAGATCTTCGAGATCGTCGGCATCGACGAGGACGTCGTCGCCACCCACTTCACCGGAACGCCCTCGCGGCTCGGCGGCATCGGCCTCGGCGAGATCGCCCGCGAGGCGCTCGACCGCCACGCCCGCGCCTACCCGGAGGCGCACGGCCTCGCCCTGCCCGAGCATGTCGAGGAGGCGCGCCTGGCCGCCGACAGCGAGAAGCTGCTCCCCCAGGGCGGCGTCTACCGCTGGCGCCGCGACGGCGAGAAGCACATGTGGGATCCGGAGACGATCGCCTCACTGCAGCGGGCCGCCCGCTCCGAGGACGGCGCCGCCGAGGAGTCCTACGAGGAGTTCAGCCATCGCGTCAACGAGGAGAACGCCGAGCACGCGCTGCTCCGCGGCCTGCTCGAATTCACCGACGGCGGCGGCCCGCTGCCGATCGAGGACGTCGAGCCGGCGAGCGAGATCGTCAAGCGGTTCTCGACCGGCGCGATGAGCCTCGGCGCCCTCTCTCCCGAGGCGCACGAGACGCTGGCGATCGCGATGAACCGCCTCGGCGGCCGGTCGAACAGCGGCGAGGGCGGCGAGGACCGGCGCCGCAACACCCCGGACCCGAACGGCGATCAGCGTCGCTCGCGGATCCGCCAGGTCGCCTCCGGCCGCTTCGGGGTCGACGTCGAGTACCTCTCCCGCGCCGACCAGATCCAGATCAAGATCGCTCAGGGCGCCAAGCCCGGCGAGGGCGGGCAGCTGCCCGGCCACAAGGTCGACGCCTACATCGGCGCCCTCCGCTACGCGCTGCCCGGCACCGAGCTGATCTCACCGCCCCCCCACCACGACATCTACTCGATCGAGGACCTCAAGCAGCTCATCTACGACCTCCGCGCGGCCAACCCGACGGCCGGGGTGTCGGTGAAGCTCGCCGCCGAATCCGGCGTCGGCACGGTCGCCGTCGGCTGCGTCAAGGCGGGCGCCGACCACGTCGTCATCGCCGGCCACGACGGCGGCACCGGCGCCTCGCCGCTCTCCTCGATCCAGGGCGCCGGCGTGCCCTGGGAGATCGGCATCGCCGAGACCCAGCAGGCGCTGCTCGACAGCGGCCTGCGAACGCGGGTGGTCCTGCAGACCGACGGCCAGATGAGGACCGGCCGCGACGTCGTCGTCGGCGCCCTGCTCGGCGCCGACGAGATCGGCCTCTCGACCGCCCCGCTGATCGCCACCGGCTGCATCATGATGCGCGTCTGCCACCTCAACACCTGCCCGGTCGGGGTCGCGACCCAGGACCCGGAGCTGCGCGCCCGTTTCTCGGGCAAGCCCGAGCACGTCGTCCGCTACATGCTGCTGGTCGCCGAGGAGGCGCGAGAGCTGATGGCGGCGCTCGGCGTCCGCCGCTTCAGCGACCTCGTCGGGCGCACCGAGCTGCTCCGCCAGAACGACCGCATCGAGCACTGGAAGGCGGGCTCGCTCGACCTGAGCCCGCTGCTCGCCGTGCCCGTGCAGGCCCGCAACGCGCCGCGCGGCTTCGTTCCCGGCGACGCCAAGGAGCATCCGGTCGGCGCCTCCTTCGACGAGCGCAAGCTGCTCCGCCCGGCGGCGGCGGCGATCGAGCGCGGCGAGCCGGTCAGCTTCGCGACGTCGGTGACCAACATCGACCTCGCCGTCGGCGGCCGCGTCTCGAATGCGCTCGTCGTCGCCCGCGGGGCCGAGGGCCTGCCCGAGGACACGATCCGTTTCGACCTGACCGGCTCCGCCGGCCAGACCGCCGGCGCCTGGCTCGCGCCCGGCGTGACGATCAACGTCGACGGCGACGTCAACGACTACGCCGGCAAGGGGCTCTCCGGCGGCGTCCTCGCCGTCCGCCCCGCCTCGACCGCGGGCTACCGAGCCGAGCGCAACGTGATCGCCGGCAACGTCGCCCTCTACGGTGCGACCGCCGGCAAGGCGTTCTTCCGCGGCCTCGCCGGCGAGCGGTTCGCGGTCCGCAACTCCGGTGCCCTCGCCGTCGTCGAGGGGATCGGCGAGCACGGCTGCGAGTACATGACCGGCGGCTGCGTCGTCGTCCTCGGCCCGACCGGCCGCAACTTCGCCGCCGGCATGAGCGGCGGCATCGCCTGCATCTGGGATCCCGACGACGAGTTCCCGCCGAAGTGCAACATGGGCATGGTCGAGCTCGAGCCCGTCCACCCGGACGGCAACCGGTTCCTGCACGACCTCGTCAGCGAGCACCAGCTGCGGACCGGCTCGACGATCGCGGCCGGACTGCTCGATCGCTGGGACGAGGCCGCCAGCGAGTTCGTGGTCGTGATCCCGCCCGGCTTCCGCGCCGCCCTCGCCCACACCGCTCCGCCCGCCAAGGGCCGGACGATCAACCTCGCCTAGCCGATGGCGAACCCGCGTGGATTCCTCGAAGTGCACCGCGTGCCCGCGCCCGAGCGGTCGCCGCAGGAGCGCGTGGCCGACTACGGCGAGATCTACCAGACCCTCCCCGAGGACGAGCTTCGCCACCAGGCGTCGCGCTGCATGGACTGCGGCGTGCCGTTCTGCAACAACGCCTGTCCGCTCGGCAACCTGATCCCCGACTGGAACGACCTCGCCCGGGTCGGCGACTGGAAGGCCGCGATCGACCAGCTCCACGCCACCAACAACTTCCCCGAGTTCACCGGGCTGATCTGCCCGGCGCCGTGCGAGTCGGCCTGCGTGCTCGATATCGACGACGACCCGGTGATGATCAAGCAGATCGAGTACTGGACGATCGACCACGCCTTCGAGCAGGGCTGGGTCGTAGCCGAGCCGCCGGAGACGCGGACCGGCCGCCGCGTCGCCGTGGTCGGCTCCGGCCCGGCCGGCCTCGCCGCCGCCGACGAGCTCAACAAGATCGGTCACCGGGTCACGGTCTACGAGCGCGACGAGGCCCCCGGCGGCCTGCTGAGGTTCGGCGTACCCGACGCCAAGCTCGAGAAGTGGATGATCGACCGCCGCCTCGCCGTCCTCGAGCAGGAGGGGATCGAGTTCGTCTGCGACGTCGACGTCGGCCGCGACCTCGGCGCCGACGAGCTCCGGGCCGGCCACGACGCCGTCGTCCTCGCGACCGGCTCGCGGGTCGAGCGTGACCTCGAGGTCCCCGGCCGCGAGCTCGACGGCGTCCACTTCGCGATGGATTACCTCTACGGCCGCAACCGCTGGGTGGCCGAGTCGCAGGGTCGCGTCGCCCGGCCGACCGAGCGGCAGATCAGCGCCGCCGGCAAGCGGGTCGTCGTGATCGGCGGCGGCGACACCGGCATGGACTGCGTCTCCAACGCGCTCCGCGAGGGCGCCGAGGACGTCCTGCTGCTCGACGTCTATCCGGAGGTACCGGTTGGCGGGCGCTACCCGAATACGCCCTGGCCGATCCAGCCGCGGCGCCTCGTCACCACCTACGCGCTCGAGGAGGGCGGCGAGCGGCGCTTCGGCCGTCAGGTGCTCGGCATGGAGGGCGAGGGCGGCGGCGTCAGCCGGGTGATCGCCCGTGAGGTGACCGGCGATTCGTCGCGGACGCTCGTCGGCGTCGAGGGCAGCGAGTTCGCGATCGAGACCGACCTCGTCCTGATCGCGGTCGGCTTCACCAACCCCGAGCACGAGGGGCTGCTCGACGATCTCGGCGTCGCCTACGACCGCCGCGGCAACGTCAAGGCCGGCACGTTCACGACGTCGGTCGACCGCGTCTACGCGGCCGGCGACGTCCGCGTCGGCGCGTCGCTCGTCGTCACCGCGATCGCCGAGGGCCGCCGCTGCGCCCGGGTCGTCGAAGCGGCGCTGCGCGCCTGACCCCGACGCGCCTCAGGGCGTGACGATCGTCATCGTCCGCGTCGTCGTGAAGAAGTCCCGGGCGGCGCGTCCCTGCTCCCGCGGGCCAAAGCCGGAGAGCTTCTCACCGCCGAACGGAGCGTAGTAGTCAACGCCCGGCGTCGCGGCGTTGACGCGGATCAGGCCACAGTCGAGCCGGCTGGCAGCGGCCGTCGCAGCGGCCACGTCGCGACCGTGAACGGCGCCGACCAGGCCATAGCGAGTCGCGTTCGCCGCCGCGACCGCGTCGTCGGCATCGGCGACGCGGATCATCGTCAGCAACGGCCCGAATGTCTCCTCCCGGTTGACGTCGTCGGCGACGTCGTCGACCGCGAGGATCGTCGGAGCGACGAAGTGCCCGCTGCCGCCGGTCGGCGGCTCGGCGGCGGCAACCACCCTCGCGCCGCGGTCGATCGCGGCGGCGATCCGGGCCTCGAACCGGTCGGCGGCAGCGCCGTCGATGAGCGGGCCGACGACCGTCTCCTCGTCGGCGGGATCGCCGACGCGCAGCACTGCCACGGCGGCGGTGAGCTCGGCCTCGAGCGCATCGGCGATCGGCCCGACGGCGATCACCCGCCGCGTCGCCGTGCACTTCTGCCCCGCGAACGGCATCGCGCCGGCGACGATCAACCGCGCGGCGGCAGCCGGGTCGGCATCGGCGAGCACGACCGCCGGATTGTGTCCGCCCATTTCCGCCTGGGCGGGAGCGCCGCGACGGGCCATCCGCTCGGCGACCGCGAGCCCGGCCGCGGTCGAGCCGGTGAAGGTGGTCGCCGCGATCCGCGGGTCGTCGAGCAGCTCGCCGATCTCGGCGCCGGGGACGTTCAGCACCGAGAGGACGCCGGGCGGCAGGATCTCGTCCCCGATCTCCTCGATGACCCGGGCGACGCCGATCGCCGCGCTCGCCGGCTTCATGACGACGGCGTTCCCGTACGCCAGCGCGGGCGATGCCTTCCAGAGCGGGATCGCGAGCGGAAAATTCCACGGACTGATCGTCAGCACGACCCCGAGCGGCTCCCGCCTGACCAGCACCTCGGTCGCGGCAGCCGAGGCGGGAAGCACCTCTCCGATCGGGTCGAAGGCGGCCTGTGCGTAGTAGCGCAGGATCGCGACTGCGCGGGCGACCTCGCCTCGCGATTCGGAGATCGGCTTGCCGACCTCGCCGGTGATCAGCTCGGCCAGCCCCTGCCGTCCGGCGATCGCGTCGGCGAGGGCATCGAGCGCCCGCGACCGCTCCGGGGCGAGCCGAAGCCAGTCCCGCTGTGCCTCGACGGCGCGGGCCAACGTCGACTCGACGATCGCCGGACTCGGCGGCTCCGCCGTCGCAACGACCTGGCCGGGGTGGGTCGGGTCGGTGCTGGTGATCGTCGCGATCGCGATCACCCCCCAGCGGCGGTGTGATTCGCCATCAGCCGATCACCAGGCCAGCCCAGCGGACGCTCGGCTGGACGCCCGCTGCATCGTCCTCCTGACGGAGCAGCAGCGAGCTCGTGTTGACGAGGTGACTCTTCATTGCCGCCGCGGCGGCATCCGGGTCATTGGCCTCGATCGCGGCGATGATCGCCTCGTGCTCGCGGACGATCGCGGGGAGGTCGCGCGAGCGTCCGACCGTCGAGACGCCGCGGGTCAGGATCAGGTCGCGCAGCGAGTCGACGTAGGAGGCGAGGCGGCTGTTGCCGGAGGCCTCGTTGATGATCTCGTGAAAGCGGCGGTCATGGGCCATCATCGTGACCTCGTCGCGATCGCGGGCCGCCCTCCGCATCGCCTGGAGCTCGTCGCTGAGGGCGGCGGCGGTCTCCTCGGTCGCCTGCTCGGCGGCCCGGTGGGCGGCCGGAACCTCGAGCAGGATGCGAAGCGAGAGGATCTCCTCGAGATCGTGGATCGAGGTCTGGAGGATGCGGACGCCACGGTTCCGCTCGAACTCGACCATCCCCTTACCTTCGAGATCGATCAGCGCCTCGCGGACGGGGGTCCTCGAAACGCCGAGCGAGGTGGCCAGGCTCTGCACCGAATGCAGGGATCCGGGCGCGAGCCGGCCGTCGATGATCGCCTCTCGCAGCGAGTCGCGAACGCGATCGGTGATGCTCGGATCGGCCTTGATCTCCTGCAGGGAACCGTCAGCCATCGGTCACTCCCGTGTGGCGCGGCAGGGCCGCGCTGCTCGTCTCGACGACCTCGACCCGCTCGCCACTCTCGGCGGACCTGTACGCGGCTTCGATGACCGCGACCGTGTCACGGGCGACGGTCGCCCCGACGACCGGTGCCCGGCCGCCGGCGAACGCGGTCAGGGCCTCGTCGACCGAACGGGCGACCGAAGCGTCCCAGCTGTCGGTTACCGGCTCCGCGCTCCAGCCCTGGCCGTCGCGAACCCGCAGCTGCGGCTCGTCGCGCAGATCGCCCTCGAAATACGCCTCACAACCGGCGACGGTCGCCGCCCCGGCCGTGCCGATCGCGTCGATCCGGTCGTCGAACGTCCCGGCCGGGCCGAAGTAGCTTCCCTGCACGATTCCCGTCGCGCCGCCGGCGAACTCGATCGCGATGCTGAACGACTCCTCCGCCCGGGGCGCGTCCATGACCGCCGTCACCGCGGCGATCGGACCGCCGAGCGCCTGCATCACATAGACGCGGTGGATGCCCGCGTCCATCAGCAGGCCACCGCCGACGATCGCCGGATCCTCACGCCAGCCGCGATAGCGGTCGCCGATCCAGAGCCGGGCGTAGATCGCCCGCAATTCGCCGAGCCGGCCGCGGTCGATCAGCTCGCGGAGTCGTTCGTGCGGTCGGTAGAAGAGCTGGTTGTGGGAGACCCCAACCTCGACGCCGGCGCGGGCGGCGGCAGCGGCGATCCGGTCGCAACCGTCGAGGTCGACCGCGAGAGGCTTCTCGAGGAGCACGTCGCAGCCGGCATCGATCGCCCGCAGCGCCGCCTCGACGTGGAGCGAGTGGGGAAGGCAGACGTCGATCACGTCGAGATCCGCGTCGGCGAGCATCGCCGCGAGTTCGGTGTAGGCCGGGACCTCGCCGCCGGCGCTCGCGTCCGCGAGGGCGGGATCGAGGTCGCAGACCGCGGCGAGCGTCGCCGCCCCGCTGCGCCGAATCGTCCGCAGGTGATGCTGGCCGATCTCGCCGAGGCCGACGATCCCGGTCCTCATCGGCGCCTCCCGTTCCGGTCGGCGAGCAGGGACTCGACCTGCTCGCGGGCGAGTCGGGCAGCCCGGCCCGGATCGCGACCGAGGATCTGCTCGTAATAGCGGTAGGCCTCGAACTCCACCGACATCGCGCCGGCGAAGCCGGAATCGTCGAGCGCGTCGAAGAGGTCCGTCCACGGCACACGTCCCTCGCCGAGCAGGCAGAAGATGAAGTCCTCGCCGTCCATACCGGGGCGCCCGAACGCGTCCTTGAGGTGTACGTGGACGATCCGATCGCCCCAGCGGCGGGCGAGCGCCGGGATGTCGTCGCCGCTGAGCACGAAATGGCTGGGGTCGAAGGTGACCGATACCGGGACGCTGTCGAGGACCCGCTCCGCCGTCTCGGCGTCATGGGCGAGCGTTCCCCAGCAGGGCTCGAAGCCGATCGCGACGCCGAGCTCCGCGCCGCGGTCGCAAGCCGCCTCGAGGCCGCGCAGCGCGACGCTCCATGCGGCCTCGTCGTCGCGGCGCTGGGCGCCGTCCTCCCAGAGGTTGGGCCCGGTGACCACGTCGACGATCTCGATCCCGGCATCGGCCGCACGCTCAATCGCGGTCAGGGTCGCAGCGAGCGCCCGATCGCCGCCGCTGACGAAATCCTGCTGGCAGGCCAGCGCCACCGCCGGCTCACGCAGGTCGTCGAGATGCGCCATCGTCCACTCGACGCCGTCGTAGCCCGCCTCACGCAGTGAATCGGCCACCGCCGACGCCGCCATCTCCTCGTAGCCGAGCGCGGCGATGAACGCAATCGGGCGGGCCGTCGTCAAAGCGCGGCCTCGACCTCGGCCAGGGCCTTGCCGAACAGCTCGGTCATCTCGACGATCTCGTCCTCGCCGACGTTCACCGCCGGCTTGAACTTGATCACGTTGCCGTTGGAGCCGAATACCGGCCCGGTCTTGCCGACCATCAGGCCATGCTCGAGGCACGCCGCCATGACCTGATCGGTCTCGTTGAAGGCCCGCTCCTTGGTCTCGCGGTCGCGGACCAGCTCGACGCCGACCATCAGCCCCTGGGCGCGGATGTCGCCGATCAGCTTCGAGCCCTTCTCGATCTCCTCGAGCCGCTCGACCAGCAGGCCGCCCATCCGCTCCGAGTTGGCGGGAAGGTCGTCGCGGACCATCACCTCGATCATCGCCAGGGCCGCGGCACAGGCGACCGGATTGCCGGCCTGCGTGAAGCCGTACTCCCACGGCAGCAGCTCCGAGTACTCGGGCGTCGCGATCGTCGCCGACAGCGGCAACCCGCCGCCCAGCGCCTTGCCGAGGATGATCATCTCCGGCTCGACGGTCGTCCGCTCGGTCGCGAACATCGGTCCGCAGCGGCAGAACGCTCCCTGCACCTCGTCGACGATCAGCGGCACCTCGTGGTCCCGGCAGATCTCATGCACCCGCTCGAGGTATCCGTCGGGGGCGGGAATCATCCCTCCGTTCGCCTGGAAGGTCTCGACCACCACCCCGGCGGGCCCGTTCGTGTGCCCCTTCTGGAGCGCGAAGTCGACGTACTCGGCGCAGGCGACGTCGCAGCTCTCCGGCTGCAGGCCGAGCGGGCAGCGGTAGCAGTCGTAGTTCGGGACCCGCATCTGCCGCGGCAGGTAGCGGTCGAGGCCCCGGTTCGATCCCTCGACCATGCCCGGATCGACGTAGGTCATCGCGATCGTCGCGAACGTGCGGCCGTGGAAGGCTGCGTCGAGAACGACGAAGTCGGTGCCGCCGGTTGCGCGCATCGCCAGATGGACCGCCCCCTCGACCGCCCCGGCTCCGGACAGCGCGTAGAGAACCTTCGAGAGCCGTCCGGGCGCGAGTTCGGCCAGCTTCTTCGCCAGCTCGGTCCGGGCCTCGCTCTCGAACACCGGCGAGACGTAGTCGATCGTGTCGAGCTGCTCGATGATCGCCCGCTTCACCTCGGGATGGCGAAAGCCGAGATTGAGCACCCACTCCGCCGAGATCGCGTCGAGGTACTCGTTGCCGTCGGCGTCGGCGACACGCATCCCATCGCCGCTGATCAACGCCATGTCGACGTCGCCCATGCACTTGATCACGTGCTCGTCCGACTCCGCGCGCAGCTCGCGGGCCTTGCTCATCGGATCTCCCTCCGCTCGCGGGTCATTCGGGCAGGTAGGCCGGTCGCGGAAGATCCCAGTGGCCGACGTTGATGCCCTCGGTGTCCTCGGGCCGGCGCGAGAGCACGAACTCGATCAGGTAGGGGCCCTCGGAGGCCAGGGCCCGCTGGACGGCTCCGGCGACCTGATCGGCCGTCTCGACCCGCTCGGCTGCGCAGTTGAACGCCTTCGCGATCGCGACGAAGTCGACCGGCATCAGCTGGTCTCCGCGCCGCGAGCGGAACTCGACCGAGAACGCCCGGTCCTCGCCGAACATGCCGCGCTGGAAGTCCCGGATCGAGAGCCAGCCGGTGTTGTTCAGGCAGGCGATGATGCAGGCGGCGCCGGTCTCGGCCGCCACGGCGAGCTCCTGGATGGTCTGCTGGAGGTCGCCGTCGCCGGCGAATCCGACGACCGGGCGGTCCGGCTGGGCGAGCTTCGCCCCGATCGCGGCCGGGAGCGTGTACCCCATCGTCGAGTAGCCGCCCGGACTCAGCCAGGTCCGCGGCTCGTAGGAGAGGAACTCCTGGAAGGCCTGGATCTGCGGGTGCCCCGCCGACGCGATCGCGATCGTCTCGCGCGGGGTCGCCTGACGGACCTCGTGCAGCACCCGGCTCATCGACAGCTCGTCGCTCCAGCGCTGCTTGATCTGCTCGCGCCAGCGCTGCCGCCACTCGGCGAGCTCGGCCCGGTACTCGGGGCGATCGATCCCGGCCGGCCCGCCGCGGTCCTGTAGGGCGTCGAGTAGGTCGGCGAGCCCGGAGCGCGCATCGCAGACGGCACCGACGGCCGTCGGGTAATTCTTGCCGATCTCGGTCGGGTCGATGTCGAAGTGGACGATCTCGGTCGGCGGAATCGAGAACGACTGCCCGTCGACGTAGGAGGAGGATGTCTGCTCGGCGAACCTGGTCCCGACGGCGAGGATCACATCGGCCTCGCGGGACATGTGGTTGCCGACCGCGGTCCCGTTCGATCCGGTGTGCTCGGCGGCGAGCGGATGGTCCTCGGGGAAGACGCCCTTGCCCATCATCGTCACGACGACCGGCGCGTCGAGGTACTCGGCGACGGCGCGGACCTCGGTCGCCGCCTCGGCGGTCAGGCAGCCGCCGCCGGCGAGGATGATCGGCCGCTCGGCCGCAAGCAGCTTCGCGGCCGCAGCGTCGACGGCGTCCGGATCGGCGCGGAGGCGACCGCGAGCGGGGCGCCGCGCCGCCGGATCGGGCACCGGCAGATCGGTCGTCTCCGCCTGCACGTCCATCGGCAGCTCGATGTGGACCGGCCCCGGCCGGCCCGAGAGCATCGTGTTGAAGGCCCGGGGGAGCACGTCGGCGAGCAGATCGACATGCTGGACGTCCCAGTTCCGCTTCACCATCGGCTCGATGATCTGCGGGAAGACGTTGTCCTGCTGCCGCTCCAGCTCCTGCAGGACGCCGCGGCCGAGCATGTAGGTCTGCGGGCCACCCGTGAACGAGATCAGCGGGATCGAATCGACGAACGCCGTGGTCAGGCCGGTTGCCACGTTCATCGACCCCGGCCCGATCGACGTCAGCGTGGCGAGAGGCCGGCCCGATGCCCGGAAGTAGGCATCGGCCATGTGGGCCGCCGCCTGCTCGTGCCTGGGCGCGATGACTGCGATCCGGTCCTCACGGTCCTTGAGTGCGTCGAACGCCGCCATGTCGCCGTGACCCGGAATACCGAAGACGTACGGGACGCCCTCGGCGATCAGGTACTCGGCGACCATCTCGCCACCGGTCAGAGCCATCTACCTCTCCTCTCGCTCGGCCCGAAAGCGGTCGGGCAGGATCGCCTCTGCGTCCCTCACATGCAGCCGGTAGCATGTTACCGGCTGGCTGCGGATCTTGCACGTCCGAATGACCGACCGATTGACGACAGCCCCCGAGGACGAGCCCGATGCCGGCCCGGCGCCGGCAGGATCGCGCGGGCTGCACCGTGAGCTCGGCGGGCTGGTTCCCGGCGGCGAGGTGATCACCGAGGGCCCACGCCTGCGTGCCGCCACCCACGACGGCACCGAGGCCCGCGGCGTCCGTGGCACGACCGAGGCCCTGGTGCTGCCGGGCAGCACGGTGGAGGTCGCCGCCGTGCTCGCCTGGTGCTACGAGCACGATGTGCCCATATTCACACGCGGCGGCGGCACCGGGCTGGCCGGCGGCGCCGTTCCCGACGGCGGCATCGTCCTCTCGCTCGAGAGCCTGCATGCGATCCGCTCCGTCGATCCCGGTTTCTGGCGCATGGAGGCGGAGGCCGGTGTCCGCACGGCGCGGATCCGCCGGGTCGCCCGCGAGAACGGCCTCGTCTTCCCTCCCGATCCGGGCGCCGGCGAGCAATCGACGCTCGGCGGCAACATCGCGACGAACGCCGGCGGCCCGCACGCCTTCAAGTACGGCGTAACCGGCAGCTGGGTGACCGGCCTCGAGGTCGTCCTGCCGCCCGGCGAGGTCGTCCGGATCGGCGGGCCCGTGCGCAAGGACGTGGCGGGCTTCGACACCCTGCACCTGCTGATCGGCAGCGAGGGAACGCTCGCGGTCATCACGGCCGCCTGGCTGCGCCTCGTCCCGGCCCCGCAGGCGCAGACGATCGTCGTCGGCTTCTACCCGGACGTCGAGACGGGATGCGAGGCCGTGGCGGCGGTGATGGCGAACGGGCTGCAGGCGGCGGTCCTCGAATACCTCGATGCCGACGCGCTGGCCGCGAGCATCGGCTCCTTCCCGTTCGCGGCGCCGGCCGATCCGGCATTCGCCGTGATCGCCGAGATCGACGGCGACGAGGGAGCGGTGGCAACGACTGCCGCCGACGCGGCCGAGGTGATGTCGACGGGCGCGCTTGGCGACCCCCTGCGGCTCACCGGCGACCGCGACGCGCGGGCGCTGTGGAGCTGGCGGGACGGCGTCTCGCTCGCGGTGGCTGCGCAGCGCGGAGGCAAGCTGTCGGAGGACATCGTCGTCCCGGTCGACCGGCTCTCCGACGCGATCCACGGGACGCTGGAGATCGGCGCCCGCCACGATCTGCCGGCCTGCTCGTGGGGCCACGCCGGCGACGGCAACATCCACGCGTCGTTTCTGATCGAGCCGGGTCACCCGGGCGAGCTCGAGCGAGCCGAACGCGCCGCCGGCGAGACCTTCGCGCTGGCGATCGAGCTCGGCGGCTCGATCAGCGGCGAGCACGGCATCGGCTCCCTCAAGACCGGCTGGGTCGAGAGCGCGCTCGGCTCGTCGCTGACCCGAATCCAGAGCGAGATCAAACAGACCTTCGACCCGAAGCTGCTCCTCAATCCCGGTAAGAAGGTCCCCCTCCGGCCCGCCGGCCCGCCCGGCTAGGAGCCCGGCCCGGTCGCCGCCGGCGCCATGCCGCGAGAATGCCGGGGGTGAGCGAGCCGCCCCCCGATCCGGTCATAGCGCCGCCGGAGATCGACTCCGATCCAACCCTGCGGATCGTCGAGGAGGGTCTGCCGGCGGCCGCCCCGGACCGCTCCTGGCTGCGGCGGCACTCGAAGCAGGTCTCGGCGGCCTTCGCGCTGATCGTCCTCGCAGCCCTGGTCGTCGGCCTCTACGGCAAGCGCGATGCCTTCGCGGCGGCGCTCGGCGCCGCCTCGCCCGCGGTCCTCGCCGTCGCGACGCTGATGCAGGTCGTCTGGCTGATCGCCCGCAGCGAGGCCTGGCACGTCTGCGTCCAGGCCGCCGGCGCGGACTGCGGCCGGCGGCCGCTCTACCGCGCCGCCGCCGTCGGCTACCTGGGCAACCTGCTCAATGCCAACTTCGGCCTCGCCGTCCGGATCGCCGAGCTGCGCCGGACGGTCCCCGACAACGCTCCTCGCGCGGGCGTCCTCGTCGCCGCGGAGATGCCGATCGTCGTCGTCGAGATCGCCCTCGCCGGCCTCTGCTCGTTCACACTGATCGGGCCGCTCGGCATCCCCTGGTGGCTGCCGCTGATCCTGCTCGTCGTCGGGGTCGGGATCGTCGCCGGCCTGAGCGGCCTCGCCGGACGCAAGACCCACGGCCTCTGGCAGGGGCTGGCGGTGCTGCGCGGGCTGCGCCACCGCAACACGATCATCGCCCTGACCGTATTCGCGGTCTCGGCCCAGGTGTTCCGCAACTGGCTGGTGCTGCGCGGCATCGGCGTCGACATCTCGGTCTTCGACTCGATGGCGCTGCTGATCGCGACCGCCGCCCTCGGCCTGCTGCCGGTCGGCCCGAGCCTCGGCGTCGCCGCCACGGTCCTCATCCTCGGCTCGCGGGGGGTCGCGCAGACGGCGGCGGCGGGAGCGCTGCTGACCGCGACCGGAGCGGTCGGAGCGATGCTGTTCGCCTCCTGGGCGCTGCACGACCGCTGGCGCACGCGCGACCGTGCCGCCCCGCAGTCACGATGAGCTGTGCTAACTTCGCGTCAACAGCGGTCCTCGGAGAGCTGGTGACGGGAGAGAAGATGCGACCGACGAGGTTGATTGCGGCCTTGCTGGCGGGCGCGGTGGCGCTGACGCTGGCCGGATCGGCGACGGCGAGCGTCAGGACCGACGTCTCACGCAATGCCCGCTACTGCGAGATCTTCACGATCTTCCTCTCGCCCTCCCCGGTCGCCCGGGTCAACAACAGCCTCGGCCTCAACCGCTGCCGGCAGGGCTGGTGGGACTCGCTCGACCCCGGTGCGCTCGCCGCCGAGTCGGGTGCTGACCTGGTCACCCTGAACGGCCCGCGCCACTTCCTGATGGATCGGGTCAAGGTGTCCGATCCGGGCCCGATCTCGACCTTCGCAGGCAAGCAGCTGCGCGAGGTCGCGACGATCGACCTGACCAAGGTCGGCCTGGCGGTACCGCCCGCCTACACACAGGTGAAGATTCAGCGTGGCACCAAGTTCGTCTTCCTCGCCGGCAAGCGGATCTTCGAGCTGACCGATCCGAACGGCCGCCGCTACGTGATGCAGTCCTATGCGCAGATCGTCGACCCCGGCCTCCGCTACCGCAAGCTGCGCGGGATCGGCGACCGGATCGGCCTTCCCGACGGATGGTCCTACCGGTCGCGCAAGCCGCGCCGCAACGTCGTCCTCCGCGCCAACGGCCAGGCGACGATCGTCCAGGACGAGCTCCGCAACACCTATCAGCGGATCCACAGGTAGCGGTCCGCCGCCGGACGGGGGTGAGTAGGCATCGGCGCGGACGGGTAAGGATGGTCGGGGGGCCAACCCGACCGAAAGGACCGCCGATGAGGAAACGACGACTGGGCAGCAGCGACCTCGAGGTGACCGAGATCTCGCTCGGCTCCTGGCTCACCTACTCCGGCGGCGTCGAGCGTGAGCAGACCGAGGCCTGCACGCGCGCCGCGTTCGACGCCGGGATCAACTTCTTCGACACCGCCAACGTCTACGGCGACGGCGCCGCCGAGACCGCCTGGGGCGAGATCCTCGGCGACTACCGGCGCGACGACTACGTCCTCGCCACCAAGGTCTACTTCCCGGTCGAAGGTGGCAGCGGGCTGTCTGCCGAGCAGATCGGCAAGCAGATCGACGCGTCGCTGCGGCGGCTGCGCACCGATCACGTCGACCTCTATCAGTGCCACCGCTTCGACGTCGAGACCCCGATCGAGGAGACGATGGCGGCGCTCGCCGACGTCGTCCGGGCCGGCAAGGCCCGCTACGTCGGGTTCAGCGAGTGGACGCCGGAGCAGATCGAGGCCGGTCTCGAGGCGGCAGCCGACGACGTCACCTTCGTCTCCTCGCAGCCGCAGTACTCGCTGCTCTGGCGGGCGCCGGAGGACGAGGTCTTTCCGCTCTGCGCCGAGCACGGCATCTCCCAGATCGTCTGGTCGCCGCTCGCCGAGGGGGTGCTGTCGGGCAAGTACGTCCCCGGCAGCCCGCCGCCGCCCGACTCACGGGCGGCCAGCGACGAGATGGGCACGTTCATCAAGGGCCGGCTGACCGACGAGACCCTCGAGGCCGTCCAGCGCCTGCGGCCGATCGCCGAGCAGGCCGGGCTCTCGATGGTCCAGCTCGCGCTGGCCTGGGTGCTGCGCCGCGACGAGCTCGCCTCGGCGATCATCGGCGCCAGCCGCCCCGAGCAGATCACCGAGAACATCGCCGCCTCCGAGGTCGAGCTCGGCTCCGACCTGCTCGACGCGATCGACGACGCGCTCGGCGGCATCCCGATCACCGGGACGACGCTCGCCGCCGGCGCCCGCGGCGGCGTCCTCCACCGTCCCGGCGAGAACTGAGGAATCGGCGGCCCCACCTCCCGACTAGGCTGCCGCCGTGCGCAGGCGCGGTGGCAGCGACCGGGACCCGGAGCGGCGAGAGCCGCTGCGGATCGGGCCGATCCTCGCCCAGATCGCCGCCGGCTACCGCCACGACTGGAAGCTGCTGCTCGGCGGTGGCCTGCTCGTGTTCTTCCCGATCGGACTGCTGAGCGCGTTCGATCCGTTCGACGGCTACGCGATCGGCGACTGGGGCGGCGGCTGGTCGGTCGTCCTCTTCCTACTGCTCGCCGCCCAGGCCTCGATCCCGCTGCTCGGCGCCGTCTTCTACTCAGGCCTCGTCGCCGCCGGCGAGGAACGGCGGCGACTCGGCGTCCGCCACCGGCTCTCCGACGTCGCCCGCAACCTCCCCTACCGGAGCCTGATCGTCGCCGACATACTCCTGCTGCTCGTCATGTTCGCCGGGTTCGTCGCACTGATCGTTCCCGGCCTCGTCTTCATCACCTGGTTTTCGCTGATCGCGCCGATCATCGAGATGGAGGGGCTCGGCGCCCGCGCCGCCTTCCGTCGCAGCCGTCGGCTGGTCCGCCCGCATTTCTGGCGGGTCGCCGGGATCGTGCTGCCGCTGGCGATCCTGCAGTCGGTCCTCGAGGGCGTCGGCGTGGACGCCGGCCACGCCCTGCTCGGCAACGGCTACCTCGGCAACTGGCTCGGCTGGATCGTCTCCAACCTGCTCGGCTCGCCGCTCTACGCTCTGACCGTGCTGGCGCTCTACTTCGAGATCAGGGCGCGAGAGGAAGGCCAGGGGGGCTAGCCGCGGCCCGCTTCGTCTTTGCCGGTGCACCATTCGCTGCCTGCCCGGTGCGCCTGAGTCTTGATGTCGAGCCGCTGCAGATCGCGGCCCGTCCGGAACGGCTTCCCGAGCCCCGGGCAGTCGGGAAGCTCCTCGCTGTCTGATCTGCCGAGCAGCGCTTCGCCCGGCACCATCGCGGTCGCACCGAGGCCCGGCAGGCGGGCGCGCAGATCGCCGCTGAGCGCGCCGTCCTCGTAGCGGGCGGTACCGGCGAAGAACGGACGCGCCGGCGCCAGCGTCGCCGACTGCAGATTGCGCCTGTAGTGGAACTGCTCGGCGGGGCGGATCGCCGACGCGATACGGGTGATCGAGGCGACCGGCGTCCGATCGAACTGCAGGGCGAGAAAGTCGGCGAGGTATTTGTCGCGAGTCGCGATCGAGAGCGTTCCCGGGGCCGGCCCGCAGGCGTAGAGGAACGGTGGCCGCCACGAGCCGGCGCGGCTCAGCACCTCACCGATCGAGGCCCGGCGGTGGCCCTTGCGCCCGCAGGTTCTGCGGATCTCCACGATCCTGGCGGCGACCCGGTCGAGATCGACCGTCGCGTAGTCGTTCTCGCCGGCGAACCGCAGCTCGCCGACGAGCTCGCCGCGTCGCAACGTCGCGACCCGGCACCCGAGGCGCTGGCGCTCCGAGCTCCTCCGGCGGAATCGCAGCGAGAGGTTGCCCAACGATCCCATCCGGACCTCGAGCCGCCGCTTCGAGATCCGCTTGGCGCGACGAAGCGAGTAGACCGCGGCGCTGCTCCCCTTGCTGAACCTGCTGTCGACCAGCTCGCCGTCCTCGGTCGTCCACTCCGCCCAGGTCCGCCCCTTCTGAAGCCAGATCGAGGCCCGCTTCGCCTTCGCGGAACGGCGAGCGAAGAAGGTCAGTGGTAGCCGTTCGACGCCTCGGCCTTGAAGGAGACGTAGGTGACCCGCTGGCTCGGGGCGGCGGCGCTCGCCGAGCCGGCGAGAGCCACGCCCGCCAGCAGGCCCGCGATCGCCGCGATCCCGAGCTTTGCGGCCCTATCCCTCACCTGCCGAGAAGCCGCTGTGACTCTCCCCCACATCAGCATCGATCCTACCCGGCCGGTGGGCGGTGGGCGCCGTTCGGCGGTTGCGGGCGATCGCTAAAGCAAGCGCCGAGCGGCGTCGATATCGAAGTGTGCGCACGGAGATGCAGGCACGGGAGGTCGGCAACGAGGTCGGGGAGGAGGCTCGCGAAGTCAGCGGGATGACGACCCGACTCGCGATCTCCTACGTCGAGGAGAAGGCGGGACGCCCCGGGGTCGAGGAGCTGCTCGAGCGGGCCGGGCTGAGCGACCGCGAAGAGGATCTCCGCGACGAGAACCGCTGGTTCCCGGACCGCTTCCGAGTCGCCCTGTTCGAGGCGGCCGGCGAGGTGCTCGGCGACCCGCACGTCGCCGAGCGGATCGGCGCCGCTTCGCTGAACGCCAACGTCGGCGGCGCCCTGAAGCTGTCGCTGCGCGCGCTCGGCTCGCCGCGGCTGCTGTTCGCGAACGTCGGTCGCGCCAACGCGAAGTTCAACCGCGCACACCGGATGGACGCGGTCGAGGTCGGCCACAACCACGCCGTGCTCCGCAACCGCCCGGTCGGAGACACGCCCTACAGCCCCTGCGACTGCGACTACAACACCGGCCTGCTGTCGAGGGCGCCGGTGATCTTCGGCCTGCCGCCGGCGCGGATCAGCCATCCGCGCTGCATCGGCCGCGGCGATCCCGAGTGCATCTTCGAGGCCCGCTGGAGCCCGAGCGGTCGGCCCGGCATCGAGACGTTCGCGACGGCGACGGCGCTGCTGATCCTCGCCGGCAGCGCGCTGTTTCTGCCGGCGCTGGTTCCGTTCGCGATCGCCCTCGCCACGGTGATCGCCGCCGCCGCCGGTACCCAGGCGATCCTCGAGCGACGCTCGCGGACGCGGCTCGTCCAGATGCAGCTCCGCGAGCAGGCCGAGGTGACCGACCTGCTGATGACGTCGATGCAGGACCTCGTCTCCGAGCTGCAGCTCGACGATGTCCTCTCGAAGATCACCGCCAACGCCCAGTCCGCCGTCGGCGGCGCCGAGTTCGCGCTCCTCGTCGACGAGGACGGGGAGATGCGCTGTCGCTCATCCTCCGACCTCCCCGACCGGGTCATCGCGGCGCTCGAGGCCTGGGCGAACAGCCGCGGCGAGCTCCAGCACACGTCGACTCTGATCGAGGATCTCGGCTCGGCCCCGGAGCTGGCCCGCCTGCCGAGCGACCCGGCGGTCACCCTCGGCTCGCTCTGCGCGGCGCCGCTCCTCTTCCGCGACACCCGGATGGGCGTCCTCGTCGCGCTCGGCGCCGACGCCGGCTTCCTGCCCCGCGATGTCGAGCTGCTCTCCACCTACGCCGCCCAGGCGGCGATCGCACTCACCAACGCGACCCTGTACGAGACACAGCAGCGGCTCGCGATCCAGGACCCGCTGACCGGCCTCTACAACCACCGCCACTTCCACGAGGTGCTCGGGCAGGAGCTCGAGCGCTGCCGCCGCCACGGCGGCGAGCTCGGCCTCGTCCTGCTCGACCTGAACGCGTTCAAGCAGATCAACGACACCGAGGGACACGCCGCCGGCGACGAGGTCCTTCGTACCGTCGCCCGTTCGCTCGAGAGCACCTGCCGCAGCTCCGACTTCTCGTTCCGGGTCGGCGGCGACGAATTCGCCCTGCTGCTGCCCGGCACCGGCAACAGGGCGACCGGCGTCGCCGCCGCGCGAGCGCAAGCGGCGATCGAGGCCGCCGGATCGCTCGGCGGCGTCTCCTACGGGATCGCCTCCTGGCCGCAGGCCGGCCCGACCAAGGACGCGCTGCTGGCCGCCGCCGACGCCGGCCTCTACGAGATGAAGCGGCAGGCGAGGAGCGACGGCGACGGCTCCGAGGTGCCGCTCGGCGGCGGGCTCGGCCGCCACGAGCGACTCGCCAGCGCCAGCCGGATCGCCCTGAAGCTGGCGCCGCTGCACGAGGAGGAGCAGATCGCCGCCACCGCGATCGACGAGCTCCACGAGTCGTTCAGGCTCCACCTCGTCGCCATCCACGTGATCGGCGACGACGGCTCGCTGACCCTCGCCGCCGCCGCCGGGACGGCAAGCGCCGACCCTGCCCATCGCTCGCGGACACCGGAGCGCGGCGTCCCCGGCCGGGCCGCCGCCTCCGGGGAGGCGACCCTGGTCGAGGACGTCTCCGCCGCCGCCGGGGGTGGGCGGCACTCGGTGCGCGGCGCCGGCTCCGAGCTCGCCGCCCCGATCCGGGTCAACGGCGAGCCCTGGGGGGTCCTCGAGATGGTTCACGACGAACCGCGCGAGCTCGACTTCATCGACCTGCTCTTCGCCGACACGATCGCCTCCTCGATCGGCGCGGCGATCCATCGTGCCAAGCTCTACGCCGAGCTCGAGGGCGCGTTCATGCGGACCCTGGCGGTGCTCTCCGACGCCCTCGAGGCGAAGGACTCCTACACGGCCGCGCACGCTCGCGAGGTCGCCGAGCTCGCCGCCAGGGTCGGCCGCGAGCTCGACATGAAGCCCGACGAGCTGCGCACGCTCAGCTACGGCGCGCTGCTTCACGACATCGGCAAGATCGGGGTGCGCAGCGAGATTCTCCAGAAGCCGGCCGACCTGACCGCCGGCGAGTACGAGGAGATGAAGGAGCACACCGTCGTCGGCGCGAGGATGCTCGAGCGGATCCCCTACTTCAACAACGTCCACCCGCTGGTCCGCTGCTCGCACGAGCGCTGGGACGGCGACGGCTACCCGGACGGCCTCGCCGGCGCCGAGATCCCGCTCGGCGCTCGGGTGATCGGCGCCTGCGACGCCTTTCACGCGATGACCTCCGACCGCCCCTACCGTGAGGCGATGTCGCCGCAGCGGGCGCTCGCCGAGCTCGAGCGCTGCTCGGGCTCGCAGTTCGACCCGCGGGTCATCGACGCCCTCCTCGAGGTCCTCGACATCCCCGCCGGCGAGGTCGTCGACCTGCGCAGCGCCACCGGGTTCTGAGCACCCGCCGCTGTCCCCGGCCGGACTGTCGGTAGAACTGCGGGCGGATGGACATCGAACTCGCCCTGACGACGATCCTCGCGGTGGTCGTGCTGCTGCTGCTGGCCGCGCAGTTCACCCGCGTCCCGTACCCGATCCTGCTCGTGATCGGCGGCCTCGGGCTCGCCGCTCTGCCGCCGATCCCCGACGTCGAGCTCGACCCGGACCTCGTCCTGATCGTGATCCTGCCGCCGCTGCTCTACTCGGCCGCTTACTTCACGCCGCTGCGCGAGCTGCGCCGCAACGTCCGCGAGATCTCGGCGCTCGCGATCGGGCTGGTCCTGGCGACGATGGTCGGCGTCGCGCTGCGTCGCCCACTTCGCGCTCGGCTTCGCCTGGGCAGCGTCGTTCGTGCTCGGTGCGATCGTCTCGCCCACCGACCCGGTCGCAGCGACCGCGATCGCCCGCCGCCTCGGTGTTCCCGGCACGGATCGTCACGATCGTCGAGGGCGAGTCGCTGATCAACGACGGCACCGCCCTCGTCGCCTACAAGTTCGCCGTCGCGGCGGTCGTCTCCGGCACGTTCAGCCTGTTCGCCGCGGGCGGCGAATTCGTGGTCGTCGTCTGTCGGCGGGATCGCGGTCGGCATCGCCGCCGGCGCCGTGATCGCCTACGCCCGGCGTCGCATCGACGCGCCCGCCGTCGAGGTCACGATCGCGCTGTTCAGCGGCTACTTCGCCTACCTGCCGGCCGAGGCGATCGGGGTCTCCGGCGTGCTCGCCGCGGTCACGGTCGGGATCTACATGGGCCGGCTGACCTCGGTGCTGACTTCGCCGACGACGCGGATCCAGGGCAACGCCGTCTGGGAGATCGTTCAGTTCCTGCTCAACTCGGCGCTGTTCGTGCTCGTCGGCCTGCAGCTGCCCGGGATCCTCGACGGGATCGACGGCGACGCGACCGGCAAGCTGCTGCTCGACGGCGCCCTGATCGCCGCGACGGTGATGGCGATCCGGCTGCTCTGGGTCTTCCCGTTCACCTACCTGCCGCGGCTGCTGATGCCGGCGGCGAAGCGCCACCCGCCGGCGCCGTGGCGCCACACCCTGATCGTCGCCTGGACCGGCATGCGCGGCGCCGTCTCGCTCGCCGCCGCGCTGGCGCTGCCGCTGCTCGTCGACCAGCGGCGGCGCCAGTTCCCGGAGCGCAACCTGATCATCTTCCTGACCTTCGCGGTGATCCTCGTGACGCTGCTGTTGCAGGGTTTCACGCTGCCGCCGCTGATCCAGCTGCTCGGCCTCGACGACACCGACGCGGTGCTCGAGCGCGAGGAGCTCGAGGCCCGGCAGCGCGCCGCCGAGGCCGCCCTCGCGCGGCTCGAGGAGCTGACCGGCGAGGACTGGGTTCTCGACGACACCGCCGACCGGCTGCGGGGCGCATACAGCTACCGCCAGCGCCGCTTCTCGGCCCGGATCGACGACGGCGACGGCAAGAGCGCGATGTACGAGGAGCGCTCGGAGTCGTTCCAGCGGCTGACCAGGGAGCTCCTCGAGGCCCAGCGGTCGGTGCTGATCGCCATGCGCGACGATGGGGCCATCAACGACGACGTCCTCCGCACCCTCGAGCGCGAGCTCGACCTCGAAGACTCGCGCCTGGAGATCTGAGTGCGAGTCTTCTTCCTCCGCCACGGCGAGTCGAAGTCGAACGCCGATCCCGACCGGATCGCCCTGCCCGAGGAGGAGGGCGACGCGCTCAGCGACCGCGGCGCGCTCCAGGCCGAGGCGGCGGCCGCGGTCGTCGCCGAGCTCGGGATCGGCAGGATCGTCTCGAGCCCGATGCGGCGCGCCCGGCAGACGGCTGATCCGGTGGCGCGGGCGACCGGTCTGGAGCCCGAGGTCTGGGACTGGCTGCACGAGCTCCGCGAACCGTCCTCCTACCCACGGCTCCCGCTCGCCGAGCAGGAGCGGCAGCGGTGGTCGAACCGGATGTCGGAGCACCCGGACGATCCCGCTCACCGGCTCGCCGACGGCGAATCGTTCGCCGATCTGCTCGGCCGCGTCGGCCGCGCCCGCGACCGCCTCGTCGCCGACGGGACCGAGAGGACGCTCCTCGTCGGCCACGGGATCTTCTTCCGGTTCATGTTCGCGGGAACGTTGCTCGGCGAGGAGTTCGGCCCCCGCCACGCCGCCTGGCTGTGGCGGATCGGCTCGCTGAACTGCGGCCTGTCGACGTTCGACCACCTGACGAGTCGCGGCAGCGCCGATCCCGCCGACATCTCCGGCTGGCGCTGCGTCACCTGGATGGCACCGACCGTCGCGCCCGACCTCGCGACCGGCACCGGCGGCGTCGGCCCCGGCTTCTGAGCCCGCCTAGGCTTCGTCCTCGAGGACGAAGACGTGGATCTTGCGGTGGGCGGCGCGGCGCTCGTACTGGGAGAAGCCCGGGTAGATCCGCAGGCCCTCCTGCCAGATCCGCTGCCGGCGCCCGTCTTCGACCTCGACGGCGCGGACGGTCCGGACCTGCTCGTCGACGCCGATCTCGACGACCGGGTCCTTGCGAAGGTTGTAGTACCAGGCGGGGTTGTGCTCCTGGCCGAAATTCGAGGCGATCACGGCGAGGCCCTCGCTGGTCGGCAGCCCCAGCACCGGCGTGGTGCGGCGCCGGCCGCTCTTCGCGCCGGTCGTGGTCAGCATCAGGATCGGCAGTCCGGCGATCGCCGAGGCGACCGTGTGGCGCCCGCCGCTGAGCCGGTAGAGCGGCCGGTCGAGCCGGTGCGCCGCCCGCGCGAAGACCCAGGAGCCGGGGCCGCTGGCGGCGAAGCGCCGGACGCCGCGCTGGAGCAGGTTGGCGTCGGCGAAGGCGATCGGCTGTGCGGGGGAGCTCACCGGCAGCGATTCTGACGCATCGTTGAGCAATCATGAGCCGCGATGACCGGCCTCCCCGACCACGTGCTCCGCAACCGCGCCTACTGGGACCGCAAGGCCGTCGACTTCGAGGCGACGGCGCTGCGCAACTGGGGCAGCGCCGAGCCGAGCTGGGGAGTCTGGAGCGTTCCCGAGGCGGACGTCGGAATGCTGCCGGCGGCGCTCGCGGGCAGCGATGCGATCGAGCTCGGCTGCGGGACCGCCTACGTGTCGGCCTGGCTCGCCCGGCGCGGAGCCCGGCCGGTCGGCATCGACAACTCGGCGGCGCAGCTGGGGACGGCGCGACGGATGCAGGAGCGGTTCGGCATCGAGTTCCCGCTGATCCACGGCGACGCCGAGCGGGTGCCGCTGCCCGACGCCGGCTTCGACCTGGCGATCTCCGAATACGGCGCCAGCATCTGGTGCGATCCGCATGCGTGGATCCCCGAGGCTGCGCGGCTGCTGCGGCCCGGCGGCGAGCTCGTCTTCCTCGTCAACTCGGTGCTGCTGATGCTCTGCTCACCGGACGCCGAGACCGCCCCGCTCGGGGACCGGCTGGTCCGGCCGCAGTTCGGGATGCATCGCTTCGAGTGGGCCGACGACGACTCGGTCGAGTTCCACCTCCCGCACGGGGAGATGATCGCGGTACTGCGCCGCTCCGGGTTCGAGGTCGAGGAGCTGATCGAGGTCAGGCCGCCGCCGGAGGCGACGACCCGATTCGATTTCTACGACCTCGGCTGGAGCCGGCAATGGCCCGGCGAGGAGATCTGGCGGGCGCGGAAGCGCCCTACCGCTGAGCCTTGATCGACTTGCTGATCCCGGCGTCGCAGCCCTTGACCTTCTTGGCGTATGCGTAGAAGTAGCCCTTCATGTAGCCGGTGTTTCCGGTCGACCACATGTACTTGTTGCCGTTGGCCTGGGCGATGTCGGATCCGATCTTCTTGTCGTGCTTGGGATCGGCCCCGTTGCCCTTCTGCTTGTAGAGGATGACCTTGCGGCCGTTGGCGCACTTCGACTTGTCGCTCTTCACGTAGCCGTAGAAGCCGCCCGACTCGGCCTTGATCTTGACCTTGGTCTCGGCCCGGCCGGCGAATGCCGAGCCGGCGACGACGAGCAGCCCGCAGGCGGTGAGCGCGAGGACGGCGAGGAGGGACTTGGACTTCGACTTCACATTCGTCTCCTTCGATTCGTGACAATTGCGTCACGGTAGTCCTCTGCCCGCGCCGGCGCAAGGCCCCGGGGGAAAGTGGAGGCGGCCGGTACTGCCCCGGCGTCCGCGAAGGACGCCCCGATGCGTCAACGAGCGTTCCCTTGGAGTCTGTCTCGGCGTCCGGCTAGGTCAATCCCAGGGGCACGTTGCCGGTGCCAGATCCTCCTGTTGATGTTCCCGAGCGACCGAGGAAGCTGCCGCTGGGTGAGCCCACTGATGATGCCGCTTACCCGGAGCGTGGGCGATCCGGGGCGACAGCTCTCTACTGCTGTTTAGGCAGCGAGAGCGAACTCGTGAGAGTCCGCACTTCTTGGTTTTCCTGGGCTTTTTAACGAGGCCGGCCCAGGCACCTCGACTCGCAACACCGGGGCGAGAACCGTTCACGTCGATTCTGTTTCGCCCCCTATGAGATGTCTATGTGAGCTGATTGTACCGATGGCGATTCGTCGGCGATTCCGGTAGGTTCCGTTGCATGGGTTGCTTCGTCGTCCTCTTCGCGCTGATCTCGCCGCGCCTGGCGCTGTTTTTCATCGCGATCTTCTCGGATCTGCTGAGCCGCTCGTTCGACTCCTGGGTGATCCCCTTCCTCGGCTTCTTCCTGCTCCCTTGGACGACCCTCGCCTACGCCTGCATGTGGGGGCTCGGCAGCAACGAGGTCACCGGGTTCGAGTGGTTCATCGTCATCCTCGCGTTCCTTGCCGACCTCAGCGGCTACGGGCTGATCGGCAACCGGCGCACGGCGAGCCGCTGACCGCGTTCGTCGCTCGATTGAGCACCCGCGGTGGCGGGTAGACGGCCGGTATGAACAGACGCAAGATCGGCAGCGAGGGACCGGAGACGTCGGCGATCGGGCTCGGCTGCATGGGCATGTCCGAGTTCTACGGCGACAGCGACGACGAGCAGTCGATCGCGACGATCCACCGGGCGATCGAGATCGGCATCGACTTCCTCGACACCGCCGACATGTACGGGCGCGGCGCCAACGAGCGCCTCGTCGGACGCGCGATCGCCGACCGCCGTGACCGACGTGGTGCTGGCGACCAAGTTCGGGATCGTCCGCGGCGACGAGCCGGCCGATCGCGTCATCGACGGCAGCCCCGATTACGTACGAGCGGCGATCGACGCCTCGCTGCAGCGGCTCGGCACCGACCACGTCGACCTCTACTACCAGCACCGCGTCGATCCCGGCGTCCCGATCGAGGAGACCGTCGGCGCGATGGCCGAGGCGGTCGCGGCCGGCAAGGTCCGCCACCTCGGGCTCAGCGAGGCGGCGCCGGAGACGATCCGACGCGCCCACGCGACCCATCCGATCGCCGCGGTCCAAACGGAGCTCTCGCTCTGGGAGCGCGGTGCGCTCGCCGAGCGTGCTGCCGACCTGCCGCGAGCTCGGCATCGGCTTCGTCGCCTATTCACCGCTCGGGCGCGGATTCCTCACCGGCCGCTTCGCCTCCAGCTCCGACTTCGGGGACGGCGACTTCCGCAGCAACGACCCGCGGATGCGCGGGCGAGAACTTCGATCGCAACGCCGGCATCGTCGCCGCCGTCGAGGCGGTCGCGACGCGCAAGGACGCCACCCCCGCGCAGATCGCGCTGGCATGGGTGCTCGCCCAGGGCGAGGACCTCGTCCCGATCCCCGGCACGCGGAGGATCGAGCGGCTCGAGGAGAACGCGGCCGCCGCGGTCGTCGAGCTCGACGACGCCGACCTCGCGGAGCTCGACCGGATCGAGCCCACGGTCGGAGACCGCTACGCGAACATGGACTCGGTCCATCGATGAGTCAGCGGAGCTCGGGGATGAACCGCTCGAGGTGCGCGTCGATCGTTGCCCGGACCCAGCCCCGCTCCTCGGCCGAGGCCATCCGGTACCGGCCGAGCAGCATTGCCTGGCCGTCGATCGGCAGGCCGGCGATCTCCCAGCGCACCGCGAGGCGCTCGAACAGCGCCTCCTCGCGGCGCTGCCAGGCGTCCTCGGCCGAGGCGGCGGCGCTCGCCGGCGGCTCGCCGAGCTTGGCGACCGTCGCCGGGCTGAGCCGTTGCCGGAGGATCAGCACGTTCCCCTCGGCGTCGCGATATTCGCTCGTCGGCACCGGTTCGCGCTTGCGCCGCTGCTTGCGCTTGGCCATGCCTCGGAGTCTCGCAGCCAGGACGGTGAGTTGAGCCGATGAGCCCGCGCGAGTTCGACGTGATCGTGGTCGGCGCCGGCCCGGCCGGCGAAGTGGCGGCGGGGCGTCTCGCCGACGGCGGACTCGACGTCGCCATCGTCGAGCCCGAGCTCGTCGGCGGCGAGTGCAGCTTCTGGGCGTGCATGCCGTCGAAGGCGCTGCTGCGGCCCGCCGAGCTGCTGGCCGAGACCGAGCGGGTGCCGGGGCTGCCGGTCTCCGGCGGCCTTGACGTCGAGCGGATCCTCGCCCGCCGCGACGAGGTGATCCACGATCTCGACGACTCCGGACAGCTTCCCTGGCTCGAGGAGCGCGACATCACGCTGATCCGCGCCCGCGGCGAGCTGACCGGCGAACGGCGTCTGCGGGCCGGCGAGGAGGAGCTCGTCGCCCGCGCCGCGGTCATCGTCGCGACCGGCTCGGCTGCGGCGATGCCGCCGATCGACGGCCTCGCCGAGGTCGGCGCCTGGTCGAATCGCGAGGTGACGACGGCGAAGGCGGCGCCGCGGTCGCTGCTGATCCTCGGCGGCGGGGTCGTCGGCATCGAGATGGCCCAGGCCTGGAGCTCGCTGGGCACGGCGGTCACCGTGATCGAGGCGGCCGAGCGGATCCTCCTCCGCGAGGAGGAATTCGCGGCCGAGCAGGTCGCCGGCGCTCTCCGCGACCGCGGGGTCGAGATCAGGACCGGCGCCGCGGTGACCGCGGCCGATCGCGACGAGGACGCCGAACTCGTCAGGCTCGAGCTCGACGGCGGCGGCTCAGCCGAGGCCCAGCACCTGCTCGTCGCCGTCGGCCGCACCCCGCGGGTGGCAGGCCTCGGCCTCGAGTCTGTCGGCGCCGATCCGGGCGGCAAGCCGATCGCCGTCGACGATCGGATGCGGGTCGGCGGCCGCGACTGGCTTTACGCGATCGGCGACGTCAACGGGCGGGCGCTGCTCACCCACATGGGCAAGTACCAGGCCCGGGTCGCGGCCGAGAACATTCTCGGCCGCGACGCCGTCGCCGGCCACGACGACGAGCGGTCGCCGCGGGTCGTCTTCACCGACCCCGAGCTGGCCGCCGTCGGTTACACGCTCGACGGCGCCCGCGAGGCGGGCCTCTCGGTCAGCGCCGTCGACGTCTCCACCGCCGGCACCGCCGGCGCCTCGTTCCACGGCCGCAACGCCCCGGGAACGAGTCGGCTCGTCATCGACGACGAGCGCCGCGTCGTCGTCGGCGCGACGTTCGTCGGCCCCGACGTCAACGAATTGATCCACGCCGCCACGATCGCCGTCGCCGCCGAGGTACGCGTCGAGACCCTGATCGAGGCCGTGCCGCCGTTCCCGACCAGGAACGAGATCTGGCTCAACCTGCTGCAGCGGTACGGGCTCTAGCCCAGCACCGGCCGGGCGCCGATCGGGGCCTTGCCGCCGAGCAGATCGAGCTCGATCATGCCGCCGTCCGCGACCGGCGGGCGATCTCCGCCAAGCCGCTCAGACGGTCAGTCGCGACTTGATCTGGTCGAGGAACTCGCGCGGGAAGCCGGGGATGCTCTCGAGCTCGTCGACCGATTCGAAATGGCCCGACCGCTCCCGGTGGGCGAGGACCCGGCCGGTCTGGGTGACCGACAACCCGACGTCGCGGAGCTGCTCGAAGGTCGCGTCGTTGAGGTTCAGCGGCAGGAACTGGACCGAGCCCATCTCCGAGGGATCGGGGAGCCGGACCGGGACGTTCTCGGCCGCGGCCGGCACCTGCTCATCCGCCGGCTCCGGCTCCGGTGCCGGCTCGGGGTCGAGCTCAGCCGGCGGCTCCGGCGGCGCAGCGTCAGGCGTTGCGGCGGCGGGGGGCTCGGACGGCGGCGTGGCTGCGGGCTCAGCTGGCTGTCCGGCCGGCGGCGGGCTCGCCGCGGCGGCTCCGGGACCGGGCGGCGGCGACTCGGAGCCCGCCTCCGACGGTGCCTCGAACGGCCGCGCGACGCCGGCGACCGCTTCGCGGGCGCGACTCTCGGCTTCGCGGGCGCGACTCTCGGCATCGTCGATCCGCGACAGCATCTCCTGGAGCCGGCGCTCGCGCTCGGCCTCCTGACTGCGCAGCTCGGCGAGCTTCTCGGCCCGCGCCGCTCGCGACTCGGCCTCGCCGGCCTGCGACTCGATCTGTTCGAGCCGGGCCCGTGCCTCCTCGAGGGCACGCTCGGTCTGCTCGCGCTTCTCGCCGATCCGGCGCTCGGTCAGGTCGAGCTCCTCGACGAGCTCGCGGTCGCGTTGCCGGCGCCGGTCGATCTGCTGATCGGCGATCCGGAGCTCGCTGGCGAACGGATTCTCCTCGCTGACCGGGGCTGCCTCGCGGCGCGCCCGATCGCCGGCGGCGAGCTCGGAGTCGGCGGCCTCGCCCTCGGCGGCGAGGCGGACGCTCTCGATCTCGCGGATCCGCCGCTCGGCGTCGGCATCGGCCTGGGCGACCTGGGCCTTGACGATGGCGTCGTCCTCGCGCCGGTGGGCGGCCTCGAGCCGATCGGCCGCCTCCTCGGCGCTCGTCACCGGCGGCGGTTCGGCCGCCGCTGTGCCTGACGCCGCAGCCGGTGGCGTCAACGGCACTCCCGGCGCGCCCGGGAGCTCGGCGTCGGCCGCCGACGGCGGCTGCTCGGCCGGCGGTGGTGGTGGTGGTGGTGCTCCGGTCGGCGGTGCGGGCGGCTGATCTTCGTCATCGCCGGCCCGCGAGGCGACGACGCCGGCGCCGGCAGCGGCAGCGGCCGCGGCCGCTGCGCCAAGCGCCAGCTTCGGATCGGAATCCGGCTCGCCCTTCCCCGGCGAGGCCGGGGCGGCGTCGGGCTGGGGCTCGGCCGGCAGTGGTTGTGGTATCCCGCCCTTGGCGGCGGCCCGAGCGGCCTTCTTCGCGGCGATCGCCCGGCGGCGCTCCTCACGAGCGCGATCGCGCTCGGCCTTGGCGGCGGCCTTCTTCGCCTCGCGCTCGCGCTTCTTCTGCTCGCGGCGCGCCTTGCGATCGGACGGTGCGGCGGTCTGCTGGACTGCCGGCTGCACCTGCGTGTCGGGGTCGGGTCCGGGCTGCGCGGCGGTCACGGACGGCGGCGGAGTGGCGGACCCGGACGCCTCGGCAGCCGGCGAGACCGGGGCGGCGCCCGCGGAAGGTGGTGGAGCCGGCGGGGTGACGCCTCGTCTGCGGGCGGCCTTCTGTTCGGCACGCTGCTGCTTCTGCGCTTCGCGCTCGGCGCGGCGGCGAGCCTTGAGCTCCTCGCGCTGGCGCTTCTTCTCCTCGCGCTCGCGCTGCTTGCGCTCGCGCGGGCTCTCGGCAACGGGTTCCGACGCCGGCTGCGCAGCGGCGGGCGACGATCCCGGCGGCGGCACGCTCGGCGGCGGCTCCGCGGCTCCGGCGGGGGCCGCGGGCGGAGCCGGAGCGCCGGCGGGCGGCGGAGCCGGCGGCGTGCTGCCCTGCTGCGAAGCCCCCGGTCCTTGTTGTTGGTCCTGCTCGCTCACTCTGTTTCCTCCGTCTCGCGCGCCGTCAATGACATTGAAGCAAGGGCGGCGCCGTCCGGGGATGACCGGCGCCGGTCCCTGAACGGCTCCGTTCAGCGGTTTCGGTGCTTGATCTCGCGCTCGATGTCGCGGGCGACGTCGCGGTCGCGGATCTGGCGCCGCTTGTCCTGCTGCTGCTTGCCCCGGGCGAGGGCCAACTCGACCTTCGCACGCTTGCCTTTGAAGTAGATCCGGGTCGGGATCAGCGTCAGTCCCTTGCGCTGCATCCGGCCGATCAGCCGCTCGATCTCCCAGCGATGCATGAGCAGCTTGCGGGGACGTTCGGGATCGTGGTTGTCGCGGGCGGGCGGATACGGCGGGATGTAGGCCCCGCGCAGGTAGACCTCCCCCTCCTCGATCGCCGCATAGGAATCCTGCAGGCGGGCCTTGCCGTCGCGCAGCGACTTCACCTCGGTGCCGGTCAGGACGATGCCGACCTCGAAGGTCTCGACGATCTCGTAGGAGAACCGCGCCGCCCGGTTTGTGGCGACGTCCGGCCCGCGCTCGCCGTCCTTCATCGCCGCCCCCGCGTCGCGCCGCGTCCGCGACCGCTCCGGCCGGGCCCGCGACCGCGGCTGTCGCGGTGCTCCTCGGCGGCGATCAGGTCGACCCGTCCACGCGGCGCCTCGACCGACTCGACCTTGATCTCGATCGCGTCGCCGATTCCGATCCGGGCGCCGGTTCGCATGCCGATCAGCGCCGACTCGACATCGTTGATCTCGAATCGCTCGCCCGGCATCCGCCGGGCCGGGAAGAAGCCCTCGTAGATGTCCGCATGCTCGCCACGGAAGCGGATGAAAGCACCCGCGGAGATGACGCCGGCGACCTCCCCCGCGAAGACCGTGCCGGCACCGCGCTCGAACAGCTCGCGCTGGAGCAGGAACGCGGCGCAGATGTCGTCTCCGTCGCGCTCGATCCGCATCGAGTCGCGCTCGCGGTCGGAGCAGTGGAGCGCGGCGGCGGCGACCTCGTGGACGTCGGGCCGCGACTCGCCGCCCTCGATCACCGCGAGCAGCCCGCGGTGGGCGATCAGGTCCGGGTAGCGGCGGATCGGCGAGGTGAAATGGCAGTAGGCGCTGCTGCCGAGGCCGGCGTGGCCGAGGTTGACCTCGCTGTAGCGGGCCGGCTTCAGGGCCCGCAGCACCAATGACGAGAGGCTGCTCGCGCCGTGGCCGCGCCGCGCCGCCTCCGCGGCGACAAGCCGGCTCGCCTCGATCGCGGCCGCTCCGGCGTCGCTCGGGCCGGCGGCGTCGGCCAGCGCCGGCGTCGGTACGCCGAGCGAGGCCAGCTGCTCGATCAGGACCCGGACCCGGGCCGGATCGGGCTGCTCGTGGACCCGGTAGAGGGTCGGGACGCGCTTGCTCTCGAGCAGCCGGGCGACCTGCTCGTTGGTGAGGATCATCAGCTTCTCGATCAGCCGGTGGGCCTCGGTCTCGACCAGCGCGTGAGCGGCCTCGACCTCGCCCTCGGCCGTGAACGTGAACTCGGGCTCGGAGCTGCTCACCTCGAGGCCGCTACCGGACTCGGCGCGGGCGATCGCCGCGGTCGCCTCACGGGCCGTCGCGATCGCGGCGGCGACGGGATCGGGGGCGCGCTCGGTCCCGGCGAAGATCCGGTCCAGGTGGTCGTAGTCGAGCCGGGCGTCGGAGCGGATCCGCGAACGGTAGAAGCTCGCCGACCGGGCCTCGCCGGCGGCGGACAGCTCGATCTCGGCGGTTACGGCGAGGCGCTCGACCCCGGGATTGAGGGAGCACGCGTCGCTGCTCAGCGATGCCGGCAGCATCGGGCTGACCGTGCCCGGCGCGTAGGTGGAGTTCGCCCGTGCCAGCGCCTCACGGTCGAGGCCGCTGTCGGGCTTGACGTGAGCTGCGACGTCGGCGATGTGGACCCAGACCCTGAACCCGTCCCCCTCGGGGCGGGCGGAGACGGCATCGTCGAAATCGCGTGCGGTCGCCGGATCGACGGTGAACGTCGGCTCCGCGGTCAGGTCACGACGCGGCCCCGGGTCGCGCTCGAGCAGGGCGATCGCGCTGCGGGCCTCCTGCTCGTGGCGGTCGCGGAACGTCGGTCGCAGGCCGCGGTCGGCGATCAGGGCCGCGACGACGTCGCGAGCGTTGTCGGCGCGGCCGAGGTCGACGATCGGCTGACCGCCGCGCTGATCGATCCGGCAGAGGGCGATGCCGCCCGGCTCCACCTTGACGCGGCCGCGGGCGAGGCTCACCTGCGGGCCCCGTTCGAACAGCGGCTCGCCGACCCAGAAGCGGCCGCGCCGGGCGACGACGAGCGCCCGCGGACGCCCGGGCTCGACCTGCTGCGGCATCACTTCGCCTGCAACTCGGCGGCAACCCGGTCGAGGCCGGCGTCGAGAACGGCGTCGCCGTCGCTCGGGTCCTTGTCCTCGACCCGCTCGTCCGGGGTCACCCCCTTGCCGAGGATCGAGGTTCCGTCGGCGGTCAGGTACTCGCCGACGGTCAGGTCGAGCGCGCCGCCGGCCTCGAGCGGGATCACCTCCTGAAAGACGCCCTTGCCGTAGGTGCGGGTGCCGATCACGGTCGCGAGGTCGTTCTCCTTCAGTGCCGCGGTGACGATCTCCGAGGCCGATGCGGTGTTGCCGTCGACGAGCACGGCGATCGGACCGACCCCCGCGAGCGGGTCGCCGGCGACGTCGAAGGTCTTCCTGTCGCGAGCGCGGCCCTCGATCGTCACGACCGGGCCGTCCGCCTGGAAGATCGAGGTGACCAGGACCGCCTCGTCGACGAGGCCGCCACCGTTGCCGCGGAGATCGAAGACCAGGGCCTCGGCGCCGCGCTGGTCGAGCTTCTCGATCTCGTCGCGGAGCTCACCGTGGGCGCCGCGCGTGAAGCCGGCGAGCCGCACGTAGGCGACCTTGCGCCCATCGGCCCGCTCGATCCGTCCGGTCACGGCGGGGACCTTGACGTTGGCGCGCTCGACCTCGACCCGGCGGCGCTTGCCGGTGTCGCCGTCGACGACGGTGAGCTCGACGCTCGTCCCCGCCGGGCCCTTGATCCGCGACGCGGCGGCATCGGCGGAGACCCCGGCGAGCGACTTGCCGTCGACCCCGACGATCAGGTCGTCGATGCCGATCTTGGCGTTCTCGGCGGGAGCACCGGCGAAAACCTGCGCGACCCGCAGGCCCCGCTTCGTCTCGGTGACGGTGACGCCGATCCCCGAGAACTCCCCGGACGAGGAGGCCTGGAAGCGCTTGTAGGTGGCGGGGTCGAAGTAGTGGGAGAACTTGTCTTCGTTCTTCTTGCTGATCCGCTCGACCATGCCGTTGATCGAAGCATTCTCGAGCAGCTCGGCGTCGGTCGGCCGGAAGTAGGAGTCCTCGATGATCTGCTGGGCCTCGTCGGAGCGGCTCGGCGTGCCGGTCTCGGGAAGCAGGTCCTGCAGCGGCCCGACGAGCGCCAGCAGCGCGACGGCCAGCGCCGCCCCGGCGATCAGGCCGAGCGCGAAGGTCCAGAAGCGGCGCCGATCGCTGCTCAAATGCGGAGGAAGCGGCGCAGCGTCACTCCGCTGCCAAGCGCCGCGACCACCATCGCGCCCATCACCAATGCGGCGATCAGGGGTCCGAAGGAGATCGTGTTGAGATTCTCGACCAAAGCGAAGTTGTCTGACAGCGGGTCAACGATGGTCACCTTGCCGAGAAACAGTATGCCGACCGCGATCAGTGCGCCGAACAGACCGACCACCAACCCCTCGATCACGAACGGCCAGCGGATGAACCAATCGGTCGCGCCGACGAGTTGCATCACCTCGACCTCGCGGCGGCGAGCGTAGATCGAGAGGCGGATCGTGTTGCCGACGAGGAACAGCGACGCGATCGCCAGCAGCACCGCGATGACCGCCAGGAGGATCTTCACGGCGCCGGTCACCTCGCGGATCTGCTGAGTCTGGTCGCCGGTGACGACCTCGTCGATGGCGGCGCTGATCGGCTGCGGCTTCCCGGTCGAGTCCGGTGGCGAGAGCGCGGTCTGAACGGACTCGAGGTTGTCGGGGTCGTCGACTTTGACGTTGAAGGCGGGCGGCAGCGGGTTGCTGTTGAGCTGATCGAGCAGGCTCTTGTCCTGGAGCTTGTCCTCGAGGATCTTCAGGGCGGCGGCCGGCGACACGTACTCGACGTTGTCGACGTGGGGGATCGCGGCGATCTTGCTCTGCAGCGACTTGATCTCGCCGTTGGTGGCGTCGTCGAACATGAAGACCTTGAGCTCGAGCTGGGAGCGGACGTCATCGGTCTTCGAGCCGCTCGCGTCGAGCACCGGCACGAGCACGCCGATCAGCAGGACCGTGACGGCGATCGTCACGATCGCCGCCAGCGACGGCGCGGCGTTGCGGCGCAGCGCCCGGTAGGCCTCGCTGAGGAAGAAGCCGAGCCGGCTCACAGGACCGCCCCGTTGTCGTCGTCGAACTCATCGGGGTCGGCAACGCCGAGCTCGGTCCGCATGCGGGCGCCGAACTCGGAGGTGTCCTCGTCGGTCGCGTACATGCCGGCGGCCTGGTCGCGGATGACGCGGCCGTCGTAGAGCTGGATGACGCGGCGGCGCATCTTGTCGACCATCTCGCGGTCGTGGGTGACCACCACGACCGTCGTGCCGGTCCGGTTGATCCGGTAGAGCAGCTGCATGATCCCGATCGACGTCTCGGGGTCGAGGTTTCCGGTCGGCTCGTCCGCGAGCAGGAGCGGCGGGTGGCTGACGAAGGCGCGAGCGATAGAGACGCGCTGTTGCTCACCGCCGGAGAGCTCGTCGGGATAGTTGTGGATCTTCGCCCCGAGCCCGACCATGCGGAGGATCTCCGGCACCTGGCGCTTGATCTCCGATCGCGGCGTGCCGATCACCTGCAGCGCGTAGCCGACGTTGTCGTAGACGGTTCGGTTCGGCAGCAGCTTGAAGTCCTGGAAGACGGTGCCGATCCGGCGCCGCAGCTGCGGCACCTTCGAGCGCGGCATGTCGTTGATGTCCTTGCCTGCGACGCTGACGGTCCCGCCGGCGGGCTGGAGGTCGCGGAGGAGGAGCTTGATGAAGGTCGACTTGCCGCAGCCGGTCGGGCCGACCAGGAACACGAACTCGCCGCGGTCGATCGAGATCGAGACCCGCTCGAGGCCGACGTGGCCGCCGGGGTAGACGAGGGTCGTGTCGCGGAGCTCGACGATCGGGGGGCGCTGACGGCGGGGATGCGACTCCGGCATCCGCGAGCGGCGGGCGCGAAATCTGCTGCGTGTACGTGCTCTGGCCATGGTCGGAAGCCTCCTTCGTCGGCGTCGCGGACGTTCCTCCGACCGGAAGCGCTGGGCGGAGCCGTGCAGGACGCGGCTTGCACGAAGGGCACATCATAAGCAGTTCTTCACACAATGCACACGGTTCGCTCGTCGGCCTGACCACGGCCGCCCGGCCGCCGCCCCGGCGCCCTACGATCCCGCCGTGGTTCACCTGCGGATCGTCGCGCCGAATGCCCAGTGCCGCCACGTCGTCGATCTGCTCGAGAACTCCGACTCCGTCTTCAACATCGTCCATCTCGAGAACGTCGCTTCGAAGCCCGACGGCGACCTGGTCCTCTGCGACGTCGCCCGGCGCGACGTCAGCCTGCTGATCGCCGACCTCCGCGAGCTCAACGTCGACGTAGACGGCTCGATCGCGATCGACGAGGTCGACGCCGAGATCTCCGCCCTGACCAGCAACGCCTTCCGGCATCGGCGCGACGACGTCGGCGCCGACCCGGTCGTCTGGGAGAACGTCTCCTCGCGCACCTCCGAGAACGTCGAGATCTCGCAGAGCTACCTGATCTTCATGGTCGGGGCGATGCTGATCGCCTCCGTCGGGATCTACTTCAACCAGCCGATCCTGATCGTCGGCGCGATGGTCGTCGGTCCCGACTTCGGGCCGATCGCCGGCATCTGCGTCGCTCTCGTCAACCGCAGCCGGACGCTCGTCCGCCGCTCCGCCGGAGCGCTGTTCTACGGGTTCCTGGTCGGGATCGTCGTCACCTACGCGATGACGATCCTGCTCCGCACGGTCGGGCTGATCCCCGATTCGATCAACTTCGCCTCGCACTCGCTGGTCCGCTTCATCGCCGACCCCGACTTCTTCTCCGTCTACGTCGCCCTGATCGCCGGCGTGGTCGGGATGCTGAGTCTGACCACCGCCAAGTCGAGCGCCCTGGTCGGGGTGCTGATCTCGGTCGCGACCGTCCCCGCCGCCTCCAACATCGGCGTCGCCGCCGCCTACCGGGACTGGTCGACCACCGGCGGGGCCGCCGCCCAGCTCGGCCTCAACCTGACTTCGATCTTCGTCGCCGGACTGCTCACCCTGACGATCCAGCGGCGGATCTACATGCGGCGGCGGCGCGCCCATCTCAGCGACGGCGCCCGCCGACCGGCCGGGCTGCCGATCGGCAGCAGCCGCCGCGCCCACGTCGACCCCGAGTCCGAGCCCGCCGCTGAATAGCCTGCCGCCCCGGGCAATCGGCCTCGGCCCCGGGGCACGCAGGTACCGATCGGGGTTGTGGCGCATATGCGGACCCGATCCCGATCGCTGGCCCAGCAGGTCGCCGTCGTCGCCGCCCGGCAGCACGGGGTGATCAGTCGGCGCCAGCTTCGCGAGCTTGGAGCGCCGGCGTCGCGGGTTCAGCGCTGGGCGGCGGACGGCCACCTGCACCGCGTCTTCCGCGGCGTCTACGCGGTCGGGCACGCCCGGATCTCCGCCGAGGGCCGCTGGATGGCCGCGGTCCTGGCCTGCGGCCCGGGCGCCTTCCTCAGCCACGGGCCCGGCGGGCAGCTGCTCGGCATCGTCGGCCGGCGCGAGCGACCGGCACTGCACGTCTCGCTTGCCGGCGGAGCTGATCGCAGCCCCGCCGGCATCGTCACCCACCGCCCCCGCGAGCTCGAGCCGGCCGACACGACCGTCCGCCACGGCATTCCGGTGACGACCGGCACCCGCACCGTCTGGGACCTGGCGGCCACGCTGACGGCGCTACAGACACGCCGCGCCTTCGAGCAGGCCGAGAAGCTCGGGCTGCTCGACCGCTCCCGCTTGGGGGCGCTGCGCACCGCGGCGCCGAACCGGCGCGGCGCCGGCGTCGTCCGCGCCCTCCTCGCCGAGCGGCAGCTGCCGCTCGCGGAGACGCGCTCACGCCTCGAGGAGATCGTCCTCGAGATCTGCCACGACGCCGGCCTGCCGCTGCCGCTCGTCAACGTGCCGCTGCTCGGCTGGGAGGTCGACTTCCTCTGGCCGGCGGCGCAGCTCGTCGTCGAGGCCGACGGCGGCGACCACCTGCTCGCGGCGCGGCGCGATCGCGACAACGAGCGCGACGCCGCACTCGGACGGGCCGGCTACCTCGTCCGCCGCTTTTCGTTCCCGGCGACGCGCGATCGCGACGCCGTCGCCGCTGAGCTGCGCGGGCTCCTCGCCGAGCGGCTCGGCGGAGCGGCCGCGGTCAGCCGCCGATCGCGACCATCCGCTCGATCGGGATCCGCGCCTTCGCGGCGATCTCGGACGCGACCTTGACCTCGCCGGTCATGTCGCGCAGGCAGTCACGGAGCTTCGGCAGCGTGATCATCTTCATGTACTTGCAGAAGGCCATCCGATTGGCGGCGATCAGCTCGGCGTCCGGGGCGGCCTGCTCGAGCGGGTAGAGCATCCCGGTCTCGGTCGCGACGATGAACGAGCCGCCCGGGTTCTGCTCGACGTGCTGGAGCATCCCCGAGGTCGAGAGCATGTGGACGCCGTCGCCGGCGACGTCGCCGGCGGCGACGTACTCCATCGCCTGCGTGGAGCAGCCGCACTCGGGATGGATCAGGAACTCGGCCTCGGGATGCTCGGCCCGCATCGCCGTGATGTCGTCGGGACGGATGCCGGCATGGACGTGGCACTCGCCGTCCCAGACGTGGAAGCGGGCGCGCCGCTCGGGATCGTCGATCAGGCCGGTCTCGCGCTCGACGAAGGCACCGAGCCACATGTCGGGCCCGAACAGGATCTCGGTCTCCGGTCCGTGCTCCTGCCAGATGTGGTCGACGACGTCGACCGCGTTCGAGGAGGTGCAGCAGTAGTCGGTCTCGGCCTTCACCTCGGCCGACGTGTTCACGTACATGACGACGAGGGCACCGGGATGTTCGGCCTTCCAGGCCCGCAGCTGATCGGCGGTGATCGAGTCGGCCAGCGAGCAGCCGGCGTTCAGGTCGGGGATCAGCACCGTCTTCTCCGGCGACAGGACCGAGGCGGTCTCGGCCATGAAGTGGACGCCGCAGAAGGCGATCACCGACGCCTCGGTGGCCGCCGCCGCACGCGACAGCCCGAGCGAGTCGCCGACGTAATCGGCGAGGTCCTGAAGCTCGGGAAGCTCATAGTTGTGGGCGAGGATGACGGCATCGCGCTGCTTCGCCAGCTCCTTGACCTCGGCGGTCAGCTCGGCGATCTCGGCGACGGACAGCCCGCCGGAGGAGCCCGGCAACGCCGAGGGCGGTCCTTGGATAGTCGGGAGTTCCTGCATCGGTACCTCCCACCCTTCTCGGGCGGCCTGATCCTTGATGTTCGCCAGCCGCCGGAGAGCCGCACGGACGGGCGAATGACAGCTACGAGTCTAGCGAGCGCCGGCCGGCCGCCGACTCGCTCCGCGACTTCGTGGCCGCGGCGGCGGCCGCCGTCAGCCGTTTCGCGATGACCGCGCTGATCTACGCTGACCGGGTGCCGGAACTGCCCGAGGTCGAGATCGCCACTCGCCGCATCGAGGAGGCTCTGAAGGGCGCGGAGGTCGAATCCGCGCTGGCGCCGGGAATGGTCGCCCTGAAGAGCGTCAAGCCGCCGCTCGAGGCGATCGTCGGCAAGACGGTCCACGGCGTCGGCCGGGCCGGGAAGATGCCGGTCGTCGGGTTCGGGGCCGACGGCGAGCTCGTCCTGCTCGTCCACTTGATGTCCGCCGGCCGGTTGCAGGTGTTCGACGAGCGGGCCTCCCTGCGCGACCGCCGCTCCCGGGTCCTGGTTCGCTTCGCCGACGGGCGCGAGCTGCGGTTGCGCGAGTTCGGCACCAAGCAGCGCGCCTGGGCGAAGCTGCTCGCCGCCGCCGACCTCGAGGGCGACGAGATGGTCGCGACGCTCGGGCCGGAGGCCTGGCCGGCGCCGCCCACCGAGCAGCTCGCCGCGATCCTCGACCAGCCGCGCCACCTGCACCCGCTGCTCCGCGACCAGCGGACGATCGCCGGCATCGGCCGCTCCTGGGTCGACGAGATCCTCTGGGAGGCGCGTCTCTCGCCGTTCAAGAAGGGTGCCGACCTCGGCGACGACGAGGTCGAGCGCCTCCACGCCGCTCTCGCCGTCCTCGGCGGCGCCATCGACCACTACGAGGAGGTGATCGGCGCCAAGGTCCCCGACAAGATGCCGATGCCGCTGCAGGTCCACCGCCGCGAGGGCGAGCCCTGCCCGCGCTGCGGCGCCCCGATCGCCGCAATCCACTACTCGGAGCGAATCACCTGCTACTGCCCGGACGAGCAGACCGGCGGCAAGGTCCTCGCCGACCGCCGGCTCTCACGGCTGCTCAAGTAGGCGCCCGGAGGGCTTGCCGGAGCTCCTACCGGAGACCGGATGTCCGGGCCGGCGCCGCTAGGCCTCGAGCAGCATCGAGAGATCGAGGGCCGGCGCCGAGTGGGTCAGCGCGCCGACCGAGATGAAGTCGACGCCGGTCGCCGAGATCGCGCCGACCGTGTCGAGGTCGACGCCTCCGGAGGCCTCGAGCGCCACCGGCGGCGAGCCTGAGGCGTCGCGGGCCGCGACCGCGGCGCGGAGCCCGTCGAGGTCCATGTTGTCGAGGAGGAGCCGGGCGGCACCGGAGGCGAGCGCCGCCGCGACCTCGGCCTCGTCCCGGCATTCGACCTCGACCGGCAGCTCCGGATGGGCGGCGCGGGCGCGGGCGACGGCCTCCTCGAGGCCGCCGGCGAGGGCGACGTGGTTCTCCTTGATCAGGATCGCGTCGTCGAGGCCCATCCGGTGGTTCTGGCCGCCGCCGGCGCGCACCGCCGCCTTCTCGAGCGTGCGCAGCAGCGGCGTCGTCTTGCGGGTGTCGAGGATCACCGCCCGACCGCCCCCCGATCGCGCGGCGGCGACGAAGCGGGCGGTCAGCGTCGCGACACCCGACAGGTGGCCGAGCAGGTTCAGCGCCACCCGCTCGCCGGCGAGCAGCGCCCGGGCCGGGCCGGCGACGAGCGCGATCTGCCGTGGCACGGTCTCCGACCAGGTGCCCTCGACGACGAGCTTGTCGAGGTCGCCGGCGTTGGTGAGCCGGAACGCCTCGGCGGCGACGTCGAGGCCGAAGACGACGCCGGGCTGCTTCTGGACGATCTTCGCCCGGCCCCGCGCGTCGGCGGGAACGGTCGCGTCGGTCGTGAGATCGCCGTCGCCGAGGTCTTCGGCAAGCGCCTTCGCCACCAGCTCGGTGACCACGGCGTCGATGCTCACGTGGCGGCCTTGCCGGCGGCGCTCTGCAGCAGGTACTCGCGCACGAAGCCGTCGAGATCGCCGTCGAGAACGCGCTGGGCGTCGCCGGCCTCGTGACCGGTCCGGTGGTCCTTGACCCGGGTGGTCGGATGGAGCGTGTAGCTGCGGATCTGCGATCCCCACTCGACGGCTTTCTGCTCGCCGCGGGCGGCGGCCAGCTCCTCCTCGCGCTTGCGCTCCTCCTCGGCGATCAGCCGCGCCCGCAGCATCTGCATCGCCGTCGCCTTGTTCTGCGTCTGCGAGCGCTCGTTCTGGCATTGCACGACGATCCCGGTCGGCAGGTGGGTGAGCCGGACGGCGGAGTCGGTCTTGTTGACGTGCTGACCGCCGGCGCCGGACGCCCGGTAGGTGTCGACGCGGATGTCGCCCTCGTCGAGCTCGACGTCGACGTCGTCGGCGACGAGCGGCGAGACGTCGAGCTGGGCGAAGGCGGTGTGCCGGCGCGACTGCGCGTCGAACGGCGAGATCCGGACGAGCCGGTGGACGCCGCGCTCGGCCGCGAACAGCCCGTAGGCGTTCTCGCCGCGGACCAGGAAGGTCGCCGACTTCAGGCCCGCCTCCTCGCCCTCGGAGGCCTCCTTCATCTCGACCTCGAAGCCGCGCGCCTCCGCCCAGCGCAGATACATGCGCAGCAGCATCTCGGTCCAGTCCTGGGAGTCGGTGCCGCCGGCGCCGGAGCGGATCGTGACCAGCGCGTCGCCGGCGTCGTGCTCGCCACTGAACAGCCGCTGCTCCTCGAGCTCGGCCAGCCGCGAGCCGATCGAGTCGAGCTGGGCGTCGAGCTCGGCCGCCATCTCCTCGTCCTCGGCCGCCATCTCGGCGAGGTCGCCGAGATCGTCGACGTCGGCCGCGAGGCCCTCCCAGAGATCGATCTTGCGCTTTGTGCGGGTGTGCTCGGCGGACGTCCTCGCGGCCCGCTCCTGGTCATCCCAGAATCCCGGCGCCTGCATCTCGCCCTCGAGGCGCTCGACCTCGGCCCTCAGTTGATCGGGGTCAAAGGTAGTCCCGGAGCAGCGTCAACTGCTCGCGGACCTCCGCGATGCGGGCGTTGATGTCGGGCGCCTCGCTCATCGGCGAGGGAGGCTACCGCGCGGCCCCGCGCGGAGCGGGAAGCGACGCCCGGACTAGGCGGACCGCGACGCCGTCGTGACCGAGAAGATCCTGTATCCGTCGTCCTCGAAGACCAGCTGCAGGGTCGCCGACCGGCCGTCCAGCGCGCCGCCGCTGAGCTCGACCTCGGCGGTCGCGAGAACTCCGGCGACGCCGTAGACGTCGCGAAAGTCGACTGCACCCGCGCGCCGGGCCTCCCGCTGGGCGCGCCCGCAGCGCTCGACGCTGCCGCCGAACTGCTGCTCGAGATAGACGGATGCAATCGCCTCCTCGCAGACCCGGGCGCCGTCGCCGGAGACCGAGGCGAGCTCGACGGTCTCGCGCACCCGTTGCTCGTCGGCGGCGGGCAGGATCCGCGCGCAGGCGGTCAGGCCCATCTGCTCGCCGAGGTCGTCGCGCTCCTTCAGCAGCTCCTCGATCCCGACCGCCGCGGCCGTCATCGTCTCGGCATCCTCGCGCTTCGCCGCCAGCTGGCGATCGGCGACGAGGGCGACCGCCCGGCGGCGGTTGTCGAGGTACTCGGACCAGGTCTCGGCGGAATCCTCGGGGGGATTCAGCGCCTCGAGCTCGTCGAGCGCCCGCGCGCCCGACTGCCGGAGCGCCGCCATCTGCTCGGCGGCGGCGGCGAAGTCGCCGGTCGGGCCGGCGGCGAGCCCGATCTCGGCCTGCTCGCGGGTCGATTCGGTGCAGATCGCCTCGGCATCGGCAGCGAAGTCCTCGCCGGAGTCCTCGCCGCCGCAGGCGGCGAGCGTCGCGACTGCGGCCGCCGATGCCAACAACGCGGCGACGCAGCGCGGCCGCAACGGCTTGCCGGGAGGCGCCATCCGGGAAATCTATCCCGTCGCCGGCCGGGCCGGCGCCGTCAGCGGGGCGGCAGCTTGACGACTTGATCGCTGCTGACGACGTCGCCGGCGGCGTCGCGGAGCTTCAGGCTCAGCTTCGCCCTGCCCTTGCCGGCCTTGCGCCGGACCGGGATCCTGACCCGCTTCTCGCCGCTGTCGGCGTCGACGCGCACATGCCCGACCCGCTTGCCGGACTTGCGCAACACCGCGTTGACGCGGACCGCCTCGCCGCTGTCGAGCGTCGCGACGACCTTGCGTCCGCGGCCCCGGGACTTGGCGGCGATCTCGGTCGCCGAGGAGGCGACGACTCCCCCGGCCAGCGGCTGCTCGCCGGGACTCAGCTCGTAGGCGCCCCAGGGCGGGTTTGCGTTGACGACGCGCCCGTTCTCGCAGGTCGCGAGGAAGCTGGCGAACCGGGTGTCGGGGCTCGACGTGACGATCCGGTAGGTGCCGGCCGGCACCACCGACCAGACGATGCCGCCGTCCTCGGAGGTCTCGGTCTTCGACGCGTCCGGGATCACGAACTCGTTGAAGTAGATCGGGCCGTCGAGCGCCGGGAACTCGACCGAGGTCGCGCCCGGGACGCCGTGCGGGGTCCGGGCGTGGAACGTGTCGTAGTCGACGCCGCGCACGTTGCGGGCCGATGCGGTGGTGACGATCACGCACTGCGCCGGCCGGCCGGTCCCCTCGTCGATCGGGACCGAAAGGATCGCCGCGAGGCCGTTGTACTCGGCGTCGCCCGGCGTCTGGAAGTTGGCGTTCTCGATGTCCTCACCGCGGGTGTGGAACGTCTGCAGGTCGATCTCGTTGTAGCCGTCGGGCGGATCGATGTAGGGGGTCACGTTGGCGTCGTCGGGGACGTCGAGGGCGTAATCGCCGTTGCCGTCGGTCGTCGCGCTCAGGCCGGGAATCTCCCGGACCTTGATCGTCGCCCCGCTCAGGTAGGTGCTCATGTGGTTGAACGCGTAGGCGCGCCCGGAGATCGTCACGGTGTCGGCGGCGCTCGCCGGCGCCGCGAACGCGGCGGCCGCCAATGCGGTGGCGGCGGCAACGAGCAGCCGCGCGGTATCGAGTCGCTTCACTTGGTCCTTTCTCTCAGCCTGCGGCAGATCCGCAGATCGGAAGACGAACCCCCGAGTCAGGCGGCGATCGTAACGGGCGCATCCGGGCCGGGCGCCGGTGGCGACTACGGGAAGCCGGCACGATCGGCAACTCGCGGCTTCGTCGGCGCCGCGGCAGGCCAATCGCCGTCGCCGGTCAGCGGGGCTGGGTGCGAGTGGCCGCGGAGCTCAGGCGCCGTGGCACTTCTTGTACTTCTTGCCGGAGCCGCACCAGCAGGGGTCGTTGCGGCCGATCTTCTCGTCCTCGCCCTTGACGACGGTCGCCGGGTTGGTGCCGCCGTTGCCGGATCCGTTGCCGGTGCCCGCGGCCGCCGCCGCGGGGGCGGTCGCCGTCGCGATCCCGGCCGCGGCGCGGGCCTCGGCCAGCGCCGACGGCTGGTCGGCGTCGGTGCCGCCGGAGTAGTTGACGTCGGCAGGAGTCTCGTCGGGCCCGAAATCCTCGACCTGATTCGGCTCGATCTCGACGTCGACATGGAAGATCAGCCGGGCGAACTCCTCCCAGATCGAGTCCATCAGGGCCTGGAACATCAGGTAGCCCTCGTTCTTGTAGGCGACGAGCGGATCGATCTGGGCGAACCCGCGCAGGTGGATGCCCTCGCGGAGGTAGTCCATCTCCGCCAGGTGCTCCTTCCAGCGGGTGTCGATGATCTGCAGGAGGATGTGGCGCTCGAGGGCCCGCATCAGCTCCTCGCCGAACTCGTCCTCGCGCTCGTCGTAGGCGGCGAGCGCGTCCTCAGACAGCAGCTCGATCACCTGCTCGCGGCTCGAGGTCTGCGGATCGAGCTCGGAGAGGTCGACCGAGACCGGCCAGAGGGTGCCGAGCTGGGTCTCGAGACCGTCGAGGTCCCATTCCTCGAAGACGTCGGAGGCCGTGTACTCGGCGACCTTGTTGGCGACGACCCCGCCGATCTGCTCGCGGGCCACGTCGCTCATGTCGCGACCCTCGAGGACCTCGCGCCGGTACTTGTAGACGACCCGGCGCTGCTCGTTCATGACGTCGTCGTACTCGAGGACGCGCTTGCGGCTCAGGTAGTTCTGCTCCTCGACCTTCTTCTGGGCGTTCTCGATCTGCTTGCTCAGCATCTTCGCCTCGAGCGGGTACTCCTCGCCCTCGTCGTCGGTCGGCCCGAGCCGGTCGAGGATCTTGAAGATGCGGTCGCCGGCGAACAGGCGCACCAGGTCGTCCTGGGCGGAGAGGAAGAACCGCGAGGCGCCGGGATCGCCTTGGCGGCCGGCGCGGCCGCGGAGCTGGTTGTCGATCCGCCGCGACTCGTGGCGCTCGGTGCCGCAGATGAACAGCCCACCCGCCTCGCGGACCTCGTCGCCCTCCGCCCTGCAGCGCTCGGTCAGCGGCGGCATCAGCGCTTCGAGCTCTTCCTCGTAGTTCTCGTCGCCGCGCTTGACGCCGAGCTTGCGGAGCTCGCCCTCGGCGAGCATCTCGGGGTCGCCGCCGAGCTTGATGTCGACGCCGCGGCCCGCCATGTTGGTCGCGATCGTGACCGCGCCGAGGCGGCCCGCCTGGGCGACGGTCTCACCCTCGCGCTGGGCGTACTCGGGCTTCGCGTTGAGGACCTCGTGCTTGATCCCGCGCTTCTTGAACTGCTCCGAGAGCATCTCCGAGACCTCGACCGAGACGGTGCCGATGAGGATCGGCTGGCCGGTCTCGTGGCGCTCGGCGATCTCGTTGACGACCGCCTTCCACTTGCCGTCCTTGGTCTTGTAGATCTGGTCGTTGGCGTCCTCGCGGACCATGTCGCGGTTGGTCGGGACCTCGACGACCGGCATCTTGTAGATCTTCATGAACTCGGTCGCCTCGGTCAGGGCGGTTCCGGTCATGCCGCTGAGCTTGTCGTAGAAGCGGAAGTAGTTCTGCAGGGTGATCGTCGCCAGCGTCTGGTTCTCCTCGCGGATCGCCAGCCCCTCCTTCGCCTCGACCGCCTGGTGCAGGCCCTCCGACCAGCGCCTTCCCTCGAGGATCCGGCCGGTGTGCTCGTCGATGATCATCACCTCGCCGTCGATGACCGCGTAATCCTTGTCGCGCCGGTACAGCGACTCGGCCTTGAGCGACTGGATCAGGTGGTTGACGAGGGTGCCGTGCTCGGAGAGGTAGAGGTTCTCGACGCCGAGGAACTTCTCCGCCTTCTCGACCCCGCGCTCGGTCGGCGCGACCGTCTTGTGCTTCTCGTCGTACTCGAAGTCGTAATCGGCCTGCGAGGTGTCCTTCGACTCTCCGAGCGCCTTCAGCTTCGGTTTCGTCTCGACGCCGACGAGGCCCTTGGCGAGGCGGGCGAACGTGTAGTAGAGGTCGGCCGCCGCCTCCGGCGAGCCGGAGATGATCAGCGGCGTCCGCGCCTCGTCGATGAGGATGTTGTCGACCTCGTCGACGATCGCGAAGCGGTGATCGCGCTGAAAGCACTGGTCGAGGCTCGGCGCCATGTTGTCGCGCAGGTAGTCGAAGCCGAACTCGGAGTTGGTCCCGTAGGTGACGTCGGCGGCGTAGGCGGCGTGACGGCGATCGCCGTGATCGGGCAGGTCGTTGTCCTGGAGGACGCCGACCTCGACGCCGAGGGCGTTGTAGAGCGGCCGCATCCACTCGGCGTCGCGGCGGGCGAGGTAGTCGTTGACGGTGACGAGGTGGACGCTGTTGCCGGCGAGCGTGTTCAGGAACACGGCCAGGGTCGCGGTCAGGGTCTTGCCCTCGCCGGTCTTCATCTCGGCGATCGCGCCCGAGTGGAGGACCATGCCGCCGATCAGCTGCACGTCGTAGTGACGCTGGCCGAGCGTCCGCCGGCTCGCCTCGCGGCAGAGCGCGAACGCCTCGGGGAGCAGCTCGTCGAGCGACTCGCCGTCCTCGCGAGCGCGGCGGCGCAGCTCGTCGGCGGCGGCGCGGATCTCGGCGTCATCGAGAAGCTCCATCTCGGGCTCGTAGCGATTGATCGCCTCGACGCGCTTCTCGTACTCGCGGAACTGCTTCGACTCGCCGAGCCGCAGGGCGCGATCTATCAGTCCCCTTGCCATCGCAGTCAGAGTACCGAACGCCCGCTCCGCTCCGGCGGGGATCGCGGGCGGCGGTTCGGCATCTCCCCCGGGGCGGCGGTCGCCGTCGCTCAGGCCTCGCGGTTACGCATCCGTGCGGCGAGCCGCCGCGTTGCGGTCCGCTTGCGGCGCAGCTCACGGTGCCGCTTGACCTGCCGGCGGATGTCGAGCGACACCTCCTTGATCGAGTGGTCCATCTTCGCCGAGCGCTCCTCGGCGTGGAGCGTCGCCCGCTTCAGCCGCAGCGTCGCCTCGGCCAGGTACTTCTCGGCGATCGCGGGATTGGACTCCTCGCGAAGGACGACCTCGAGGCGAGCATGCTCGGAGACCTGGCGGGAAACGCGGTCGAACCGCTTGCGGATCCGTTCCCGGACCTCTCCGTCAACCTCGAAGCCACGACCGACGATCTCGATCTGCACGATGTCTCCTCTCTGTCGCCTTCCTTCCGGCGAGCCCATCCTATGGACCGCGACGCGAATCGCAAACGGTTCTCCGTCGCGGCGGAACGGTCGCGATCGCGACCGCAGCGATCCGCTCGGCTCCGGCCCGCCGCAACGCCCGCGCAGAGGCGTCGACCGTCGCTCCGGTGGTGACGACGTCGTCGACCAGCAGCACCCGCCGGGGCACCGGCCCGGCGATCGCGATCCGCGGCGGCTGGGCCAGCCGCTGCCCGCGCGGGCGACCGCGCTGGTGGCGCCGGTCGCGGCGGCGCAGCAGCGGCGCCGCTCGCGTGCCGGTCAGCCGCTCGAGCGCCGCGGCCAGCTCCCAGGCGGGATCGAAACCGCGCCGCAGCGCCCGGGCCGGAGCGGGCGGAACCGGGACGACCGGCACCTGCAACCAGGCCGCCGGGGCGCGGTCGGCGATCAGCGCCGCCGCGAGCTCGGCGACGACCAGCAGCCGCGAGAACTTCAGCGCCGCGACGAGCCTTCGCCCGGCCCCCGAGTACTCGAGCGGCGCGAAGCCGCCGTCGATCGCGTCGGCCCGGAACCGGCTCCCCGGCGCCCGGTCGATCTCGGCCGCGCACCCGCGGCACAGCGCCGGCCCGGCCGCCGCCCGGCCCAGCGCCGCCCGGCAGCACAGGCAACGCGGCGGCGCGATCGCGGCGAGCAGCTCGGCCTCGAGTTGACGCAGGGTGGGCACCGGCCGAGCATCGCCCACGGGGGCGTACCGATCACCGCACTCGCGTGACGACTGCGCACCGAAAGCGGGCCATTCCAGCGACGGCGAGCGCCACGCCCCCGAACGCCCCGCACCGATCGGGACTCGGTCCGCATCCGCTACACAATCCCGATCAATGCCGGCGCCGAAGTGATCTACCTACGCGACGACGATCCGGTCGCGGCCGGTGTGCTTGGCGTCGTAGAGGGCCGTGTCGGCGCGGCCGAGCAGCTGCTCGGCCGACTCGGAGCCGTCCCAGCAGGCGAGGCCCGCCGAGCAGGACTGACCCGCGGGGGTGACCTCGCGAAGCCGGTTGACGAGCAGTCCCGCCCTGTCGGCGTCGCAGCCCGGCAGCGCCACCGCGAACTCCTCGCCGCCGTAGCGGGCGAGCAGGTCGGTCTCGCGGAGGACCGCCCGCCAGGCGCTGGCGGCCTCGCGGAGGACCCGGTCGCCGGCCTGATGCCCGTGGCGGTCGTTGTATTCCTTGAAGCGGTCGAGGTCGAGCATCGCGACGGCGAGCGGAGCGCCGTCGCGGCGGGCGCGCGCGACCTCGCGCTCGAGCTCCAGGTCCCAGGCGCGGCGGTTGATCAGCCCGGTCAGGTCGTCGGTGTGGGCCATCCGCTCGAGCCGGTCGAGCAGGGCGGCGCGCTCGATCGCCACGCCCGCCTCGGCGGCGATCAGCCCCATCAGCCGCTCGAGCCGCGGCGACGGCTCCGCGACGCGCCGGTTCCAGGCGATCGTGATCACTCCCACGGCGTCGTCGTCCTGCAGCACCGGGACCCAGTAGACGGAGACGAGCTCGCCGCCGCGGGAGTAGGAGGTGCGGACGGCACGGTCGCTGCCCGCGTCCGCGGCGAAGAACGGCTCGCGGCTGCCGAACGACCGGACCGAACCAGCCTTTTCGGTGTACTGGACGAAATCGCCGACCACATCGATGCCCTCGGACGCGGTGGTTCGCAGCCCGGTGCCGGATGGGTCGGGCTCCATCAGCGCCGCGGCGTCGGCGCCGGAGAGCCGCGCCGCGGCCCGGCAGATCGCCGCTCGCGCCTCGCTGGCAACGTTGCTGCGGGCCAGCTCGCCCACCGACTCGGCGAGCGCGGCGAAGTCGCTGGCGTGCTCCTGGAGGTCGCGCTCGGCCCGCTTGCGGCCGGTGATGTCGTGCATCAGGCCGTGCACGGCGGTGCCGCCGTCGACGTCGGCGATCGTCACCGCAAGCTCGACCGGGAAGATCCGGCCGTCGCGGTCACGGGCGTTCCGCTCGGTCCGGATCTCGAACCTGCCGGAGGCGGGTATGCCGGGCCAGGAGCGCGACAGGATCCCGTCGAACTCGCGGACGTCCTCGGCGGGCACGATCAGCTCGGTGACCGGCCGCCCCAGCGCCTCCTCGGCCGACCATCCGAAGGTCGTCTCCGCGGCGCGATTCCAGCCGGTGACCTTCCCCCGTGCGTCGGTCGCGACATAGGCCTCGTTCATCAGATCGAGCACGACCTGCCGCTCGGCGGCCTGCAGGGAGAGCTCGCGCTGCTCGCTGATGTTCTCGAGGACGGCGATGACCCCGGTGATCAGGTCACCGCTCCGCATCGGCGCCGTCCGGATCGTGTAGAGCTTGCCGTTCTCCTCGCTGATGTACTCGAAGGCCCGCTCGGCACCGTCGAGCGTCGCCCGGTACTGATCGTTGAGCCAGTCGCTCTTCGGAGTGCCTGGGAGCAGCTCCTCGACGGTCCGGCCGATGAGGTCGCCCGGATCGCGGTCGCGGAAGGTCTCGCCGATCGCGAAGCGAATCCTCAGGTCACGATCGAAGCAGAGGATCGAGGTGTTCGGCAGGTGCTCGAGCATCTGCCGGTAGCGGCGCTCGCGGCTGAGGTTGCGCCGGGTGAGGAGCACGGCGACCAGCGCCGCCGTCAGCGTCGCAACGAGTGCGATCTCCAAACCGTGCAGCAGGGTCATCCAGCTCTCCGTCGATCGATCCAGGGGGCCTCCACGGGCCGAACCCAGACGAGGTATCGGCCGAACCCCGCGATCACTTGACCGCCCGCAGCCGATCCGGCGCCGCGGCGGCTCAGTCGGCGAAGACGATCCGCTCGACGGCGCTGAGATCGGGCTCGGCGCCGACCACCGGCGGCGCCTTGCCGAGCGCGGTGTCGGGATCCTTGAGCCCGTGCCCGGTGAGCACGCAGACGACGGTCTCGGGGACGCCGCCGCCGGGCGCCTCGGGAAGGCCGTGGGCGAGCAGGCCGGCGACCGACGCCGCCGATGCGGGCTCACAGAAGACGCCCTCGCCGGCGGCGAGTAGCCGGTAGGCATCGAGGATCTGCTCGTCCTCGACCGCGGCGATCCGGCCCCGCGAGGAGGTGACCGCGTCCATTGCCTCCTCCCAGCGCGCCGGGTTGCCGATCCGGATCGCCGAGGCGACCGTCTCCGGCGCCTCGACCGGGTGGCCGAGGACCAGGGGTGCGGCGCCGGCGGCCTGAAATCCGAGCAGCATCGGCAGGGCGCCGCCATGCTCGTCGAAGCCGCGCCGGTAGGCGGTTACGTTGCCGGCGTTGCCGACCGGTATCGCCAGGGCGTCGGGTGGCCCGCCGAGCTCGTCGCAGATCTCGAACGCCGCCGTCTTCTGTCCCTCGATCCGGTACGGGTTGACCGAGTTGACGAGCTCGATCGGGTGCCGGTCGGCGAGCTCGCGGACGATTCGCAGGGCGTCGTCGAAGTTGCCGCGCAGGGCGACGACGCGGGCGCCGTGCATCAGCGCCTGGGCGAGCTTGCCGATCGCGATCTTGCCCTCGGGAACGATCACGGCGCCGCGCAGCCCGGCGCGGGCTGCGTAGGCGGCGGCGCTGGCAGCGGTGTTACCGGTCGACGCGCAGATCACCGCCTCGGCACCCTCGGCGACGGCGCGGGAGACCGCCACCGTCATCCCCCGGTCCTTGAACGAGCCGGTCGGGTTGGCGCCCTCGATCTTCAGGAAGACCCGGGCGCCGATCCGCTCCGAGAGCACCGGGGCCGGCAGCAGCGGCGTCCCCCCCTCGTCGAGGCTGACGACCGGGTCTCCGGGGCCGATCGGCAACCGGTCCCGGTACCGCTCGATCAGCCCGCTCACGAGTATTCCTTCTCGATCACCCGGATCGCCCGCGGCGCCGCGCCGAGGAAGTCGAGCTCGGAGATCTGCTCGAGCGCCGCGTAGAAGTCGCGCTCGGCAGCGCGGTGGGTGACCATCACCAGGCTCGCCTCGCGGCCGGTCCCCTGCTGGACGACGCTCTTGACCGAGATCCCGTTGCGGCCGATGACGTCGGCGATCCGTGCCAGCACCCCGGGCTCGTCGGCGACCTCGAGATGCAGATAGAACGACGACTCGAGGTCGTCGAGGATCGGGAGCCGGCGGTCGGCGAAGTGGACGGGGGCCTCGCCGCTGAGGATCGAGGAGACGTCGGCGAGGACGGCCGAGGCGGTCTCGATGCCGCCGGCGCCGGGCCCGGAGATCGTGATCTCGCTGATCGTCGGGCCCTCGAGCGTGACCGCGTTGAAGGGGCCCTCGACCGGGGCCAGCGGATGGCCGCGGTAGAGGAAGCAGGGAAAGACGCGGACGCTGATCGCGCCACCGTGCTTCTCGGCGACGCCGAGCAACTTCAGCGACAGGCCGAGGTCCTTGGCATATGCGAGGTCGTCGGGACGGATCTCGGTGATGCCCTCGTAGGAGACGTCCTCGAGCCCGACCCGCGTGTCGAATGCGAGGCGGGCGAGGATCGCCATCTTCGCGGCGGCGTCGGCGCCGTTGACGTCATCGCTCGGATCGGCCTCGGCGTAGCCGAGCTCCTGGGCGCGGGCGAGCACCTCCTCGTAGGAGGCGCCGGTGCCGGCCATCTCGCTGAGGATGAAGTTCGTGGTGCCGTTGACGATCCCCGAGATCCGCTCGATCGGGAGCACGCCGTGGCCCTCCTGGACGACCCGGATCACCGGCACCGCACCGGCGACCGCGGCCTCGTAGCGGATCTGGACGCCGGCCGCGCGAGCCGCCTCGAAGAGCTCGTCGCCGCATTGAGCGACGAGCTGCTTGTTCGCGGTCACCACCGGCTTGCCGGCGCGCAGGGCCCGCAGCACGTAGTCGCGGGCCGGCTCGATCCCGCCGATCAGCTCGACGATCAGGTCGGAGCCGGCGAGGATCGCGTCGAAGTCGCCCTCGCCGCGGCGGAGCACGCCGCTGATCTCGGGCCGGATCCCGGAGGCCGCCTCGACGGCGGCGGCGCGATCGGCGACGAGCTCGTGGAAGGCGCCGCCGACGGTGCCGCGGCCGAGCAATCCGATCCGCGCCGGCGAGCGCTCAGACATCGCGGGACACCAGGTCGGCGTAGGTCTCGCGGCGGACGGCGAGGGTCGCGCGACCGTCGCTGCAGAACACCACCGGCGGGCGGGGAATGCCGTTGTAGTTGTTGGCCATCGCGTACCCGTAGGCGCCGGTCGCCGGCGTGACGAGCAGATCGCCCGGGCGCGGGTCGGCGAGCGGAACGTCGCGGACGAGGATGTCGCCGGACTCGCAATGCTTGCCGGCGACCGTGCTCGTCACGTCGCCGCGCTCGTCGGCCCGGTTGGCGATCAGTGCCTCGTACTCGGATCCGTAGAGCATCGGCCGCAGGTTGTCGGACATGCCGCCGTCGACGGCGACGTAGGTGCGGACGCCGGGGATCTCCTTGACGGCGCCGACCGTGTAGACGGTCACCCCGGCGTTGCCGACGAGCGAGCGGCCGGGCTCCAGCAGTAGCTTCGGCATCGGGTCGAAGCAGCGCGCCACCGCGTCGACCTTGAGATCGACGTAGGCCTCGATCGACGGCGGCCGGTCGGCGGCCGAGTAGGCGATCCCGAGCCCGCCGCCGAGGTTCATGACCCGGGGCCGGTGCGGCCGGCAGAACTCGGCCAGCAGCTCGATCGCCCGCGTGTAGGGCTCGAGCTCGTAGATCTGCGACCCGAGATGAGCGTGGAAGCCGGCGAGGCGCAGGTGACGGGAGCCCTCGACCGCGGCCACCGCGGCCTCCGCCTGACCGCCCTCGAGGCCGAACCCGAACTTGGAGTCGATCTGGCCGGTCTGGACGTAGGAGTGAGTCGAAGGGCCGATCCCCGGGGTGAGCCGGATCAGCACCTCCTGGTCGCGGTCGGCGAGCCAGTCGGCGCGGGCGATCTCGTCGAGCGAGTCGACGACGACGCAGCCGATCCCCGCCTCGAAGGCCATCCGCAGCTCGGCGGCCGACTTGTTGTTGCCGTGCATGTAGATCCGGTCGGGCTCGAAGCCGGCGGCAAGCGCCATGTGCAGCTCGCCGCCGGAGGCGACGTCGACGCTGAGGCCCTCCTCGCGACAGACCCGGTAGAGGGCGGTGAACGGCGCGGCCTTGCTCGCGTAGAGGACCTCGGACTCGACCCCGCGGGCCCGCAGCGCGCCGCGGTAGGCGTTGGCGCGGGCGCGGATGTCGTCGGGCGCGTAGACGTAGGCGGGGGTGCCGAACTCGCGGGCCACCTCGACGAGGTCGCAGCCGCCGACGACGACGTGGCCGGCGGCGTTGACCACGCTGCCGAGCGGGTATGCCGGCGATCCCGTAACCGGGTCGCCGGTCGCTGTCGCGCTGCTGCGGCTCATCGGGCCATTCTCACACGCGGCTCCGCAACTAGGCTGAGCGGCGGTGCGGCTGGCAACTCCCGATCCCCCCGATCGCCGCGGCGTCCACGAGGGCAGGCCGTACTGGATGTGGCTGCCGCGGACGGCGCCGCCATGGCCGGCGATGGTGATCGTTCACGGCGCCGGCTCGGCGAAGGAGAACCACGCCGACTTCGGGCGCCTCTGCGCAGCGAACGGCTGGGCGGCGGTCAGCTACGACCAGCGCGGCCACGGCGAGAGTGCCGACCGGATGGGTCCGGCTGCGCTCGCCGACGTCGGCCGGATCGCGGCGCTGCTCGCCTCCGTCGACGGCGTCGACGGCCGCTGCGTCTGCGCGCGCGGGTCGAGCATGGGCGGCTACCTGGCGATCCACGCCGCCGCGACCGATCCCACCGTCGCCGGCGTCATCGCGATCTGCCCGGCCTCCGAGGAGGGCCTGCGGCGGGGGCTGCGCGAGGGCAGGTTCGAGATGCGCGCCGACGTCGCCGCGCTCGACGCCTGGCTCGGTGAACACGATCTCCGCGAGGCCGCCGCCGCGGTCGCGCCGAAGCCGCTCGTGCTGCTCCATGCCCGCGGCGACGAGCAGGTACCGAGCGAGTGGTCGGAGGAGCTCTACGCCGGCGCCGGGGACCCACGCCGGATCCTGATCGTGCCCGGCGGGAACCATCGCTCCGTCCAGCACGACCCGGAGCTGCAGGTGACGGCGCTGCGCTGGCTGGCGCGGCAGCTCGGCCGGGTCTGAGCGACGGCCTAGAGGTAGCCCATCGGATCGACGGGCGTGCCGTTGATCCTGACCTCGAAGTGGAGGTGGTCGCCGAAGCAGTGGCCGGTGCAGCCGACGTAGCCGATCACGTCGCCCTGCTGGACCGAGCCGGAGGTGATCGCAAAGCTGGACTGATGGGCGTAGCAGGTCGAGAGCCCACCGCCGTGGTCGATGCAGGTGAAGTTCCCGTAGCCGCCGCTCTCGGCCTCGGATTCGGCGAAGGCGATCGAGCCGTCCTTGGCGGCGCGGATCGGCGTGCCGGCCGGGACGGCGATGTCGACCCCGTTGTGCATCCGGCCCCAGCGCATCCCGAATCCGGAGACGATCGAGCCGTTGACCGGCCAGATGAACCCGGCCGAGCCGCCCTGGATCGGACCGGCCGGCAGATTGGCGACGCCGCTGGCGGCGGCCAGCCGGGCCTGGATCTTCTTCTCGATGCCGCTGACGTCGCTCTCGAGCCGGTCGACGTGGCCGCCGATCCTGCCGAGTGCGTTCTTGGCGCGATCGCGGGCGGCGTCGAGCTGGGCCTCGCGCGCTTCGAGCTCCTCGCGAGTGCGGACCAGCTCGGCCTGCTTGGCGGCGATCGAGTCGCGGGTCGTGCGAACCCGCTCGACCGTCGCGGCGGTGTCGTCGCGGAGCTCGCGGACGCGCCCGACGATCTCCGAGTTGCGGTCCTGGATCCGCTGCAGGTACTCGTAGCGGCCGAGGACGTCGTCGACGCCGTCGGACTCGAGAACGACCGAGATCGCGTTCGGGTCGTCGGCCTTGTAGATGTCGACGAGCCGGTCCTCGAGCGCCTTCACGGTGCGGTCGAGCCGCTCGCGGAGGACCCGCAGGTCGTGCTGCTCGGCGGCCAGCTCCGCCTCGGCCTGGTCGAGCTCCTGCTGGACGGCCGCTTCGCGGGTCCGCAGGGCGGCGACCTCGCCGGTGAGCCGGTCGATCTGATTGCCGAAGCGGGAGACGTCGGTGGTCAGGACCCCCTTCTTCTCCTTGGCCTGTTCGAGCGCGGCCTGCTTGTCATCGAGCTTCGAGCTCAGATCCGCGGCCGGTGCCCGCGCGACCAGGGCAAGGCCGACCGCGAGTGCGGCGAGGGCGACGGCGATCGTCGCCAGACCCCTACGGGAGCCGGTGCGCATTTCCTGGTTCGGACAAGCCATCGGGCACGGAAGCGGCGCCAATGTAGCAGCGTTACCGATGAATGTGAGCGTTCCTTAACGCATTTTCCGGCCGCTGCAATCGGCTTTGCAGCGCGCAATACGGCTTGCACCCGGCGGTGCGGCCCGACGTTTCTCAGGCGAATGCCGGCTCGGGCTCGGCGCTGAGCTCGGCGCTCGCGACGGCCGCTCGCGCCTCCTCGAGGCGCTCCCGGTACTCGGCGGCCTGCATCCGCGAGACGACCAAACGCTGGACCTGCGCGGTGCCCTCGAACAGCTGGTAGATCTTCGCGTCGCGGAACCACTTCTCGAGCGGCGAGGATGCGGCGGCGGGGCCGACGAGATCGATCAGCCGGGTCGTCGCCCACATCGTCACGTCGCCGGCTTTCAGCTTCGACATCGAGCCCTGGCCGCCCGACATCGGGATGCCGTTGCGTCCCATCCACGAGGCCCGCTGGCAGAGCAGCCGCGCGGCCTCGATCTCGGTGGCGACGTCGGCGAGGACCTGCTGGACGTGCTGGCGCTCGAGCGGCGGCCGGCCCGCGGTCGAGCTCTCGTCGAGAGCCTCCTCGAAGGGGTCGGCGATCTGGCCGTCGCCGAGCAGGTGCTCGAGCGTCCACTCGTAGGCGGCCTGGGCGATGCCGACGGCGGAGGCGCCGACGATCGGTCGGGTCAGCTCGAATGTCGCGAGGGCGCCCGAGGCGCGGCCGCTGCTCTCTCCGGAGCGGGCCCGCTCGAGCTTGCGCTCGAGCTTGTCGACGCCGCCGAGCAGGTTGTCGACCGGGATCCGGCAGTCCTCGAAGACGAGCTCGGCGGTCTGCGAAGCGCGGATCCCCAGCTTGCTCTCCTTCTTGCCCATCCGCAGGCCCGGGGTGTCGCCGGGAACGACGAACGAGGCCTGCCCGCGGTGGCCGAGCGACGGGTCGACGGTGGCGACGACGACGTTGACGTCGGCGATGCCGCCGTTGGTGATGAATACCTTGGTGCCGTCGAGGACCCACTCGTCGCCGTCGCGGCGGGCCGTCGTCCGCAGGCTCTTGACGTCGGATCCCGCCTGCGGCTCGGTGACCGCGTAGGCGCCGAGCTTCAGCTCGTCGCCGACGCCGAGGCACTCCGGCACCCAGCGGGCGATCTGCTCGGGCGTGCCGGAGGCGGCGACGCCCGCGGCCGCGAGGCCCGAGCCGCTGATCGCCAGCGCGATCCCGGCGCAGCCCCAGTGCATCTCCTCGGCATGGATCAGCCCGAGCTGCCCGTCGGGGTCGGTGCTCGTGTACTGCATCGACTCGAGGCCGCTCAGCCCCTGCCGGCGGGCCTCCTTCATGACCTCCCAGGGAACGCTCTCGTCGGCGTCGTGGACCGGCGCCGCCGGGCGGATCACGTCGCGGGCAAATTCGCGGCAGCGCTGCTTGAAGGCGAGTTGCTCGTCGTTGAGGGCGAAGTTCATCGTGTCTCTCCTGGGAGCGCGGCCGCACCGGAAAGCAGGCACAGCCGTTGATTGACTGGTCAGTCAACCAGTCTATAGGGCCGCGGCGCCGCCGCCCCCAGTACGCAAGACTCCCCGCCGATGCCATCGATGCCATCGCCCCTGCCCCCCTCGCTGTGGTCCGACGGCGCCCGGCGCCTCGCCGCTGCGATCGCGCTCCTCGCCGTCGCCGCGATCGGCTTCGGCGCCGGTTACCTGGTCTTCGACGACTCCGGCGACGGCGAGGCGCCGGCCCCGACCTCGGTCGTCCTCGGCCCCGGCGAGCAACCCACCGCTGCTCCGGCCGGCTTCCCCGAGGCGGCGACCCGGAACACGACCCGGGTCGGCGGTGCCGACGCGATCGCGGACGCCGCCTCGGTCGCGCTCGCCACCTACCCGACCCAGGGCGGCGTCGGCGCCACCGCAGCGGTCACGCTGGCGCCCGCGGACTCCTGGCAGCAGGCGCTCGCGGCGACGCCGCTCGTCGCCGACCCGATCGGCACGCCGGTGCTGCTCAGCTCGCCCGGCGAGGTCCCGCAGCCGACCACCGACGCGCTCACCGCCCTCTCACCGACCGGCCTCGAGGAGGCCGGCGGCACCGAGGCCTTCGTCGTCGGCGGCGTCGCCGCTCCGGACGGCCTGAAGACGAGCCCGATCGAGGGAACCGATCCCGCCGACGTCGCCGATGCCGTCGACGCCGAGCGCGCGAAGATCACCGGCGAGAAGGACCCCGCGCACCTGCTCGTCGTCAGCTCCGCCGACCCCGGCCTGGCGATGCCGGCTGCCGCATGGGCGGCGCGGTCCGGAGATCCGATCCTGTTCGCCGACGGCAACGACGTCCCGGCCGGGACGATGACCGTGATCAAGCGCCACCCCGACACGCCCGTGTTCGTGCTCGGCCCCGAGTCGGCGATCTCCGACAAGGCGCTGAAGGAGCTCGGCAGCGCGACCCGGGTCGGCGCCGAGGACCCGGTCGACAACGCGATCGAGTTCGCCCGCTTCAGCAGCGGCGACTTCGGCTGGGACATCAACGACCCCGGCCACGGGTTCGCGATCGCCAACGTCGATCGGCCGCTCGACGCGGCCGCCGCCGCGCCGCTCGCCGGCCACCGGCGGCAGCCCCGGGCCGCTGCTGCTCACCGACGAGGCCGCCAGCGTGCCCCCGGCGCTGCAGAGCTTCCTCAGCGACACCCAGCCCGGGTTCGAGGACGACCCGACCCGAGCCGTCTTCAACCACGTCTGGATCATCGGCGACAGCGCCGCCATCTCGATTCCCTTCCAGGCCCAGGTCGACCAGCTGACGAAGCTCGCGCCGGTCAGCGGCAGGACCTCGCCCCCGGGCGTCTCGTTGCCCGACGGCACCGGCGGCGGCGCAACGACGACGACGCTGCCCGAGCTCGACACCGGCGACCTCGGCGGCCTCGGCGGCTCGACCACGACGACGACCACGCCCGACTCCACGTCGACCGGCAACGGCTCCGGCAAGAACCCCTAGCGGGGCTCCCGGGTAGGCTGCGGGCGATGAGCGAGGCCGAGAGATCCGAGCTGCGCGATCCCGCCCACCGTCCGACCGCGGACGACATCCGCGCGCTCGCCGGCCCCTCGACCCCGCACTTCGCGTTGCAGATCCGCAACCGGATCGCCGCCCTGATCGAGCGGCTCCCCGACGACGACCCCGCCCACATCGAGGGCCGCCGTCAGATCGCCCGCCTCAACGACCTCGCCCACCACACCGGCGACCCGCGTGGCCCCGGCCCGGGCGTTCCGGACCCGCTCGCCGGCCCCTAGAGGACCGACCCGCGACCGACCCGCGAGCCCGAGCTCAGATCCGCTCGATCAGCGTCCCGGTCCCGAGCCCGCCGCCGCAGCACATCGTCACCAGGCCGACCTGCTTGTCGGAGCGCTCGAGCTCGTGCAGCAGCGTCGTCATCAGCCGCGCGCCGGTCGAGCCGAGCGGATGGCCGAGGGCGATCGCGCCGCCGTTGACGTTGACGCGGTCCATGTCGGGCTCGAGCTCGCGCTGCCAGGCGGCGAGGACCGAGGCGAATGCCTCGTTGACCTCGAACAGGTCGATGTCGTCGATCTTCATCCCGTTGCGGTCGAGGAGCTTGCGGGTCGCCGGGATCGGGCCGGTGAGCATGATCACCGGGTCGACGCCGACGGTCGTCTGATCGACGATCCGGGCCCGCGGCTTCAGGCCGAGCTCGTCGGCCCGCTCGCGCGTCATCAGCAGCACCGCCGCGGCTCCGTCGGAGACCTGAGAGCTGTTGCCGGCGGTGATCTTGCCGTCCTCCTTGAAGGCCGGCTTGAGCTTGCTGAGGGTCTCGATGTCGGTGCCGGGCCGAATCCCCTGGTCGGTCACGAAGGTGTCGCCGTTGACGGCGAAGGGAATGATCTCGCGCTCGAAGCGGCCCTCCTCGGTCGCCTGGGCGGCGAGCCGATGGGAGCGGACGCCGAGCTCGTCGAGCTCGGAGCGGGGGATCTCCCACTTGTCGGCGATCATCTCCGCCGACAGGCCCTGGTTGACGAGGTCGAAGCGCTCGAGCAGCGCCGGGGACATCGCGGACCCGTGCTCCTTCATCACCTCGAAGCCGTCGGCGAAGGAGATGTGCCCCATGTGCTCGACGCCGCCCCCGATCGCGACGTCGTGGACGCCGGAGGCGATCAGTGCCGCCGCGAAGTTGATGCCCTGCTGGGCCGAGCCACACTGGCGATCGACGGTCGTCGCCGGCACCTCGATCGGCAGGCCGGCCTCGAGCCAGGCGTTGCGGCCGATGTTCATGCCCTGCTCGCCGAACTGCTGGACGCAGCCGCAGATCACGTCACCGACCTCGGCGGGATCGACGCCGGCGCGTTCGACCAGCTGTGAGTAGACCGTCGCCAGCAGCGTCGAGGGATGGGTGTCCTTGTAGTAGCCCTTCTCCTCGTGGCCGCGACCGACCGGCAGCCGAGCCGCCTCGACGATCACTACCTCTCGTCCACCGAAACTTGCATCTGCCATTTGCCTGATCGCCTTTCTCGCGGGTTGAGCGCCCGCGGACGTTAGACGATCGCGGCCGCGGTGCCGGGGCCTGCGCGGGCCCGCCTCCGTGTGGCAGACTCGGCCGCCCGCGTGAGCCGGAGCCCGCTGACACTCCCTGCGAGCCGCCGCCTGAAGTGGCTCTTCCTGGTCGCCTGGCTCGTGATCGTCGGCGTCATCGCCGGCAACGACCTGGCGACGAAGTTCGACGACGCGCAGAGCAACGAGTCCTCGTCGTTCCTCCCCGGCGACGCCGAGTCGACGAAGGCGCTGGCGGCGAGCAAGCAGATCCAGGGCGACGAGCTGCTGCCGATCGTGATCGTCTACAAGCGCCCCGAGGGAAAGCTCACCGAGCGCGACCTGGAGCGAATCGCGAGCGACCGCGAGGCGCTGAACGCGGAGCTGCCGCCGCGCACCGACCCCTACTCGAAGCCGATCCCGTCCCCCGACGGCAGCGCCGCCCTGCTCGAGGCGCAGATCCACGCCAACGGCGAGTCGGAGACGATCACCGAGCCCGTCGACCTCGCCCGCGAGCAGGTCGACGGCAGCGCCGAGCCGGGGGTCGAAACCGCAGTCACCGGCGGCGCCGGGTTCTCGGCCGACGCGATCACCGTCTTCGAGTCGATCAACGGCACGCTGCTGCTGGCCACCGCCGGGATCGTCTTCCTGCTGCTGCTGATCGTCTACCGAAGCCCGATCTTCTGGTTCTTCCCGCTGTTCGCGGTCGGCCTCGCCGAGCTCGCGACGCGCGGCGTCGGCTTCGGGCTGACCGAGATCGGGGTCACCGTCAACGGCCAGTCGGCGGGCATCCTGCCGGTGCTCGTCTTCGGGGCCGGGACCGACTACGCGCTGCTGCTCGTCGCCCGCTATCGCGAGGAGCTGCGGCTCCGCGACGACAAGCACGAGGCGATGGCCGAGGCGCTGCGCCGGGCCGGGCCGGCGATCCTCGCCTCGGGGATGACGGTGATCGCGGCGCTGCTCTGCCTGACCCTGGCCGACGTCGAGGGAACCTCGGGCCTCGGGCCGATCGGCGCGACCGGGATCGCGATCGCGATGGTCTCGATGCTGACGATCCTGCCGGCGACCCTGGTGATCGCCGGGCGCTGGGCGTTCTGGCCGTTCGTCCCCCACGTCGGCGATCAGCGGGCCGACGAGACGCACGGGACCTGGCGGCGAATCGGCGAGCTCATCGCCCGCGGACCGCGCCGGGTTTGGATCGGGACGATCGCGGTGCTGCTGCTGATGGCACTCGGCTGGCTCAACCTCGACACCGGGCTCACCCAGACGAGCAGCTTCCGCAACGACGTCGAGTCGGTTCGCGGCCAGGACCTGCTCGCCGAGTCGTTTCCGGCCGGGGCCAGCGCCCCCGCCTACGCGATCGTTCCCGACCCGGCGAGGTCGGCCGCCGTCGCCGAGGCCCTGGCCGAGCTCGACGCGGTCGAGGACGTGCGGATCGACGGCAGCGGGCCACCGGGCCAGCTCCTCCAGGTCACGCTCGCCGACGACCCGTACGCGACCTCGACCTACGACCGGATCCCGGAGCTCCGCGCCGTCGCCAAGCAGGCCGGCGGCAGCGACGTGCTGTTCGGCGGCCCGACCGCGATCGAGCGCGACCTCCGCGTCGCCGCCGCCCACGACTCGAAGCTGATCCCGCCGATCGCCCTCGCGGTGGTGCTGCTGATCCTGATCGTCCTGCTCCGCGCCCTGGTCGCGCCGATCGTCCTGATCGGGACCGTGATCCTCTCGTTCGCCGCCGCCCTCGGCGTCGGCTTCATCGTCTTCGACGTCGTCTTCGGGTTCTCCGGAAGCGACCCGTCGTTGCCGCTGTTCGCGTTCATATTCCTGGTCGCGCTCGGCGTCGACTACAACATCTTCCTGATGGCCAGGGTTCGCGAGGAGACCGAGCGGGCGGGGTCCCGTGAGGGAGTCCTGCGCGGGCTGGCGGTGACCGGCGCGGTGATCACCTCGGCAGGGATCGTCCTCGCCGGCACCTTCTCGGCGCTCGCCGTGCTGCCGCTGGTCTTCCTCACCGAGCTCGGCTTCGTCGTCGCCTTCGGCGTCCTCCTCGACACCTTCCTGGTCCGCTCGATCCTCGTCCCGGCGCTGGCCCTCGACCTCGACCGGCGGACCTGGTGGCCGTCGTCGCTGTCGAGGCGGACGGGCGCCGCCGCGACGGCGGCCGAGCCGGAGCGGCGGCCGTGAGCGAGATCCACGAGCACGGCTACGAGCGCCCGGCGGTCGCCGGCAGCGGTGCGATCGCGCTCGGCGTCGCGGTCTCCGCGTCGACGCTCGGCGACGTCCGGGTGCTGGCCCGTTCCGACAGCTCCGCCTGGCGCGCCGAGGAGCAGGTCGAGAAGCTCTGCGCGAAGGTCGAGGGCGCCGACCCGAAGCGGGTCCGGGTGACGACGAGCCCCGGCGACCTCGAGGGCTGCGACCTGATCGTCGAGGCGATCGTCGAGGACGCCGACGCGAAGGCGGCGATGCTGGCGGCGCTCGGCGAGATCTGCCCCGATGCCGACCTCGCGACGACGACCTCGTCGCTGGGGATCGCCGAGCTCGGCGAGCGGGCCGGGATCGCCGACCGCTTCTACGGCCTGCACGTCTTCAACCCGGTACCGCGGATGGAGCTGATCGAGCTCTGCCTGCCGGAGACGCTCCCGGCGGCGACCGGGGAACGCGCCCGCGCCTTCTGCGGGGCGCTGCGCAAGCACGTCGTCGAGGTCCCCGACGAGGCCGGCTTCGTCGTCAACCGGCTGCTCTTCCCCTATCTGTTCGACGCGGTCCGGCTCCTCGACGAGCTCGGGCTCGAGCCGATCGAGGTCGACGCCTGCATGGCGAAGGGTGCCGGGCAGCCGATGGGTCCGCTGCAGCTCCTCGACTTCGTCGGGCTCGACGTCGCCGTCGCGATCGGCGAGAAGCTCCACGCCGCCAGCGGCAACGACGGCCACGCTCCCCCGCAGCGGCTGATCGACATGGTCGCCGCCGGCAGCCTCGGCCGCAAGAGCGGCGCCGGCTTCTACGAGTACGGCTAGTCGCCCCGATCGCCGCCGGCGACGGCGGCCTCGGGGTGGATGCGGAGGGCGACGATCCGGTTTTCGCGAACCGACTCGACCCGGATCCGGTAGCCGCCGGCGATGATCGAGTCGCCGCGCTTCGGCAGCCGGCCGAGCTCGTTGAAGACGTAGCCGCCGATCGAGTTGTAGGCATCGGTGTCGACCGGCAGCTCGATCTTCGCGTCCTCGAGGTCACCGAGCGAGACGTGGCCGCGGACGTACCAGTCGCCGTCGGCGAGCCTGCGGACCTCCTCGCCGCGGGGATCGGTCTCGTCCTCGATCTCGCCGACGACCTCCTCGAGGATGTCCTCGACGGTGGCGATGCCGACCGTGCGGCCGTACTCGTCGACGACGATCGCGATCGAGCTGCGCTGCCGCTGCAGCTCGGCTAGCAGATCGTCGAGCGGCTTCGTCTCGGGGATGATCGGGGCGTCGCGAACCGCCGGCTCGATCGAGGCGTCGGGCCCGGCGCTCATCATCAGCCGGACCAGTGAGTTGTTGTGGACGATCCCGCGGACGCGGTCGGGGTTGTCGTCCTCGATCACGACCAGTCGGGTGTGGCCGCTCGCCACGCAGCGGCGCAGTGCGTCCTCGACGGTGTCGGAGGAGTCGACCGTGATCACGGCCGGGATCGGCGTCATCACCTCACGCGCCTCCTGCTCGTGGAGGTGGAAGACGCCACCGAGCATGCCGGCCTCGCTGGCCTCGAGGCCGCCCTTCTCGTAGCCGCGGTTGATCAGCACCCGGAGCTCCTCCGGCGAGGTCTCGTCATCCTCGTCGAGCGAGATCCGCAGGACCCGCTCGACGAGGAAGCGGGCGGGCGGGTTCGTCAGCGCGATCAGCGGCGAGAACAGCCGGCGGAAGATCTGCATCGGTCGCGAGAAGCGCAACATCAGCGACTCGGCCCGGGCGATCCCGAGCATCTTCGGTGCCTGCTCGCCGAGGATGACGTGCAGCAGCGTCACCACCGTGAAGGCGATCGCGACGGCGATGATCACCGAGACGGCGTGGCCGACCCAGCCGTCGAGCAGCGGCTCGATCAGCGTTGCGATCGCCGGCTCGCCGAGGAAGCCGATCGCCAATGAGGCGAGGGTGATTCCGACCTGCGAGGTCGCGACGTACTCGTCGACGTGGTCGAGCTGCTCGAGCGCGACCTTGGCGCGGCGGTCGCCGTCGGCGGCGAGCTGATCCATCCGCGATGCTCGGGTCCGGACGATCGCGAACTCGGCCGCCACGAAGTAGCCGTTGACGAGGACCAGCAGAAGGACGAGGATGAGGAGCAGAACCGAGGTCATCGGCGCTCACCGGTCGTGGCCCGCGGCCCGGCCTTCCGCCTGCGGCGGTCTGGCGTTCCCGCCCCCCTTGAGGGAGCGAGGAGCCTGGTACTTCGAGGTAGGTCGTCGTCAATCACTGGGCGACGTCGCAAGGCTAGCAATGGATCCGGGCATCGCAGATCCAAACTGCGCCGCGGGCACTACGGTGGTCGGCATGGACCAGAGTCGGACGCCCTATCTGGACGCTCTCGTGGCGCTGGCCGAGACCGAGCCGGGTCGATTCCACATCCCCGGGCACAAGGGCGGCGCCGGCGCCGATCCCGGCCTGCGGGCGGCGATCGGCGACGCGGCGTTGCGACTCGACTTCCCCTCCGGCATCGAGGGCATCGACATCGGCACCGACGAGCTCGAAATCCCCCTCCAGCAGGCGCAGCAGCTGGCGGCGGAGGCCTGGGGAGCGCGACGGAGCTGGTTCCTCGTCAACGGCGCCTCCGGCGGCAACCATGCGATCTGCATGGCCCTCGCCCACCTCGGAACGAGCGCGATCGTGCAGCGCAACGTCCATTCCTCGGTGATCGACGGCCTCGTCCTCAGCGGGCTGCGGCCGGCCTTCGTCGCCCCCGAGATCGACGACGACCTCGGCGTCGCGCACTGCCTGACCCCGGCATCGCTCGCCGCGGCGCTCGAGGCCCAACCCGACGCCGTCGCCGTCTTCATCGTCTCCCCGACCTACTTCGGCGCGGTCGCCGACGTCGGCGGCCTCGCCGAGGTGGCGCACGCCCACGACGTGCCGCTCGTCGTCGACGAGTCGTGGGGGGCGCACCTCGCCTTCTCGGAGCTGTTGCCTGCGAACGCGCTCGCCTGCGGTGCCGACGTCGTCCTCAACTCCGTCCACAAGCTCGGCGGCAGCATGACCCAGTCGGCGATCCTCCATCTCGGCGCCGACGAGTCGCATCCGGACGGGCGGATCGACTGGCGGATCGTCGACCGCTCCGTGACCCTGACCGAGTCGACGAGTCCGAGCGCTCTGCTCACCGCCTCGCTGGACGCGGCTCGCCGCCAGAACGCCGTCTCCGGGAGCGCCCTGCTCGCCGAGACGATCTCCTCGCTGATCGAGCTGCGGCAGACGGGTCCGCGAGATCCCCGGGCTCGACGTGCTCGGCGAGGAGATAACCGCCGCAGCCAGCGTCCACGCCTGGGACCCGCTGCGGCTGTCGATCGACGTCCGCGGAACCGGCTCGACCGGCAACCGGATCGCCAGGTACATGCGCGAGCAGCTCGACATCTGGTTCGAGCTCTACGCCGAGAACGTCATCGTTGCCGTCTTCGGGATCGGCGAGAACGTCGCCACGACCGGCGAGCGGCTGCTGACGGGATTGCGCGACGCGGCCGGACGGCTCGATTCCGAGCCCGACGAGCCGAAGGCCCCCTTCGCGCCGCCGCCGCCGTGGGGCCCGACGGTGATGACGCCGCGCGAGGCCTTCCTCGGCCCCCAGGAGACCGTGGCATTCGACGCCGCCGAGGACCGGATCGCCTCCGAGTCGCTCGCCGCCTATCCGCCCGGCGTGCCGAACGTCCTGCCGGGAGAGCGCCTCAGCCGCGCGACGCTCGACTTCGTCGCCGACTCACTGGCCCATGGCGGTCAGGTGCGCGGCGCCAGCGACCGCAGCCTTGACACGATCAGGGTGGTGATCGAATGACCGCTGACGATCCCGGCGCTCCGTGGGGCGTCGACTCCGAGTACGGGCGCCTGCTCGACGTCCTGCTCTGTCCCCCCGACAACTTCCGCTGGCTCCCGACGAGTGCGATCTCGAAGGCGACGCTCGCCGGCGAGCGCAGCTTCAGCAGCCGTGAGGCGATCGCCCAGCACGCCGAGATGGTCTCCGCCTACGAGGCGGCCGGCGTCCGCTGCCACTTCCTCGAGCCCGACCCGGCCCTGCCCTATCAGGTGTTCGCCCGCGACTCGAGCGTCGCAACCCCCGAGGGAGCCGTCGTCACCCAGCTCCACCAGCAGTGGCGGCGCGGCGAGTACGCGCCGGTGATCCGCTTCTACCAGGAGGCCGGCATCCCGATCCACCGGATGATCACCGCGGCCGCCCTCGAGGGCGGCGACGTGATCATCGTCGAGCCCGGCCGGATGCTGATCGGCAACGGCGAGGAGCGGACGGAGGCACCCGCGGCCCGCCAGCTCGGGGCCTGGATGGAGGAGCTCGGCTGGGAGGTCCGGATCGAGATGATCCCGAGCCAGTTCGTCCACATCGACGTGCTCGTCTCCGTCCTCGCCCCGAAGCTGGCCGCGGTCTGCGTCGACATCGCCGGCGCCGGCTTGATCCGCTGGCTGCGCGACGCCGGCTTCGAGATCCTCGCTGTACCGGTCGCAGAGGCGTTCGCGCTCGGCGTCAACGCGATCTCGCTCGGCGACGATCGGGCGCTTTCGAGCGAGTACTCGAAGAGCCTCAACGAGCAGCTGCGGGCAGGCGGGATCGAGGTCTTCGACCCCGACCTGAGCATGTTCACGCTCGGCGGCGGCGGCGCCCACTGCCTCGCACAGGCGCTGCGCCGGGAGCGCGTGGCTTGAGCGATCCGGGCGACGCCCCGGCCCCGGCGATCGACGCCGACCGGGTCCTCGCTGACCTCGCCGAGCTCGCCGAGCTGACCGGCGGCCCCGGCGGGGCGCGACGCGTCTGCTGGACCGACGAGTGGGCGGCGGCGCGGTCGCTGCTGCGCGAGCGCCTCGCCGCGATCGGAATCGACGAGCCAGAGATCGACGAGGCGGGAAACCTCTGGGCGCGACTGCCGGGACGCGACCGCGACCTCCCGGCTCTCGCGCTCGGCTCGCACCTCGACTCGGTGCCGGCGGGCGGCCCGCTCGACGGCGCCCTCGGCGTGATGGCGGCGCTCGGCGTCCTCCGTGCCTGGGCCGAGGACCCGGCCGGGCGGTTGCCGGCCCGCGACCTGATCCTGATCGACTTCGCCGACGAGGAGGGATCGCGATTCGGCCGCAGCCTGTTCGGCAGCTCGGCGCTGGCGGGAACGCTCGATCCGGCGGCGCTGAAGGGGCTTGCCGACGGCGAAGGCCACCCGATCGCCACGGTCCTCGGCGAGGCCGGCGTCGCGCTCGATCGCGCCCCCGAGGCGGGGCGGCGGATCGGCTCGATCGGGGCCTATCTCGAGCTTCACATCGAACAGGGTCCGGTGCTCGAGGACGAGGGAACGAGCTGCGCGGCGGTCTCCGGCTGCGCCGGCGTCGAGCGGCAGCGATTCGATTTCGCCGGCCAGGCCTCGCATGCGGGAACGACGCCGATGGATCAGCGCCGCGACGCCGGGCTGGCGGCGGCGGAGCTGGCGATCGCCGTCGAGCGGATCGCCCGCGCCCACGGCGGGGTCGGGACGACGGGAAGCATCGAGCTCGAGCCCGGCGTCGTCACCGCGGTGGCCGGGGTCTCCCGCCTCGCGGTCGATCTGCGCCACCCCGCGGCTGCCGAGCTGGCGGCGATGCTCGCCGAGACGCGGGCGGCGGCGGCCGAGATCGGCGAGCGGCGACGCTGCGAGCTCGCCGAGCAGCCGATCTGGCGGATCGAGCCGATCCCCTTCGACCCCGAGTTGGTGCGCCGCGCCGAGGCGGCGGCGGCCGCGGCGGGCGGGCGGGCGACGGCGATCGCCAGCGGCGCCCTCCACGACGCCGCCGAGATGGCGCGGGTGGTTCCGGCGGCGATGGTCTTCGTCGCCTCGGTCGGGGGCGTCAGCCACGCGAAGGAAGAGCGGAGCAGGGAGCCGGACCTGAAGGCGGCGATCGCCGCCTTCGGGGCGCTGGCGACGGCGGCGCCGTAGGGACGCCTCCGCAACCCGATGACAGCCGCGGAGATCGCAGATGACTGACGCCGAGACGGAGACGACGGGGGGCGGCGGCGAGCCGCAGCCGAAGCTCGCCCGCCGGGTCGGGCCGCTGATGCTGCTGCTCTTCGTCGTCGGCGACATGCTCGGCGGCGGCATCTACACGCTCGTCGGCGAGGTCGGCGGCGAGGTCGGCGGGGCGATCTGGACAGCCTTCGCCGCGGCCTTCCTGCTCGCCGCCCTGACCGCTTCCGCCTACGCCGAGCTCGTCTCCAAGTACCCGCGGGCCGCCGGCGCGGCCCTGTACGCGAACAGGGCCTTCCACCGGCCGTTCTTCACGTTCATGGTCGCCTTCGCGGTGATGGCGTCGGGAATCACCTCGGCGAGCACGCTGGCCCGCGGCTTCGCCGGCGACGCGCTCGCCGAGTTCGTCGACGTCCGGGTGATCCCGGTGGCGATCGCCTTCCTGATCGTCGTCGCGATCATCAACGCCCGTGGGATCGCCGAGTCGGTGCGGATCAACGCGGCGCTGACGTTCATCGAGATCGCCGGGCTGCTGATGATCATCGTGATCGGCTTCGCCGCCCTCGGCGACGCCGGCGCCGACTTCGGGCGCAACCTCGAGTTCAAGCAGGGGGTGACGCCGTTCTTCGCGATCCTCTCCGGCGCCGGTCTCGCCTTCTACGCGCTGATCGGCTTCGAGGACTCGGTCAACATCGCCGAGGAGGTCCACGAGCCCTCCCGCAACTACCCGCGGATCCTGTTCGGCGGGCTCGCCGCCGCCGGCAGCCTCTACCTGCTCGTCACCCTCGTCGCCTCCGGCGTGATCCCGACCGCCGAGCTCGCCGGCTCGTCGGCCCCGCTGGTCCTCGTCGGCGAACAGGGGCCGCTCGGGCTCGACCCGAAGGTGTTCGCGGCGATCACGCTGTTCGCGCTCGCCAACGGGGCGCTGATCAACATGGTGATGGCGTCGCGGCTCGTCTACGGCATGTCCGAGGAGGGAATCGTGCCCGACTTCTTCGGCCGCATCCTCTCGGGACGGCGAACGCCGATCACCGCGATCGTGTTCACGACCGTGCTCGGCCTGATCCTCGTCTCGACCGGCGACCTGGCGACGCTCGCCGACACGACCGTGCTGCTGCTGCTCTGCGCGTTCGCGATCGTCAACGTCGCCGTCCTGGTGCTGCGCCGCGATCCGGTCGACCATCGCCACTTCCAGGCCCCGACGATCGCCCCGATCCTCGGGGCCATAGTCTGCCTCGTACTGATCGTGGACAACGAGGCCGAGATCTTCCTGCGGGCGGGCCTGCTCCTGATGCTGGGCGCGGTCCTCTGGGTCCTCGCCTACGCCGGCGGGCATCGGGCCGACGAGCAGCCGACGGCCGCCGAGTAGCGATGAAGGCGCCGGAGCCGCAGACGATCGTCGTCGGCTACGACGGATCCGACTGCGCCCGGGCCGCGCTCGATGCCGCGATCGACCTGGCCCGTTCGACCGGCGACCGGATCGTGATCGGCTTCGGCTACGAGCCGCCCGGCTACGGCGAGGACATGGGTCCCTACCGGGCCGCCGTCCGTCGCCACGGCGAGCAGGTCGCGGCCGAGGCGGTCGCCCGAGTCGACGCCGCCGGCGTCGAGGTCGAGGTCGAGCTCGTCGCGGACAGCCCCGCGCGGGCCCTCGAGGCTCTCGCCGACCGCCATCGCGCGCGGCTGATCGTGATCGGCAGCTACGGCGAGGGGGTGCTGCGCAGCGCGATCCTCGGCTCGACCCCGCACAAGCTGGTGCACAAGGCCAGACAACCGGTGCTGGTCGTCCCGCAACCCCGAGGAGAGAACCCTTGAGCGAAAGCTGGAACCGGATCGAATCGCTGCCCCTGCGGGTCGAGGGCTACGAGCTCAGCGGCCACGACCGCGAGTACGGGACCTTCACCCGGCCCTCGACCGTCATCCACCTGCGCGGCGACGGCGAGGAGGGGATCGGCGAGGACGTGGTCTACGACGTCCTCGACCACATCGCCCACCGTGACGGCGGAGCGGTCCACGACTTCTCGTCCGCCGGGACGCTCGCCGAGTTCTGCGAGCTGGCCGGCGAGCTCAACCTCTTCCCGGTCGCCGAGCCCGGCATGCCCGCCTCGCTGCACTACCGGCGCTGGGCGTTCGAGAGCGCCGCGCTCGACCTCGCCCTGCGCCAGGCCGGCATCGCGCTGCACGAGGCGCTCGGTCGCGATCCGCAGCCGCTCGAGTTCGTCTGCTCGACCCGGCTGAGCGGCTTCGACGACGACGCCGGCTCCTCGACCGAGCCGATCCGCAAACGCCTCGCCAAGTACCCGGGGCTGGGCTTCAAGCTCGATCCCGAGAACGACTGGACGCCCGAGCTGATCGCCGAGATCGGTGCCCTGGCGCCGGTCCGCGTCCTCGACCTGAAGGGGCACTATCGGGGGACCCCGGTCGACGTCGAGACCGACCCCGAGCTCTATCGCCAGGTCGCCGAGGCATTCCCGGAGGCCTACCTGGAGGACCCCGACGTCAACGACGAGACCAGGGAGCTGCTCGAGCCGCTCGCCGACCGGGTCACCTGGGACGCGCCGCTGCACTCGCTCGCCGACATCACGGCGCTGGAGTGGACCCCGAAGGCGATCAACTCGAAGCCGTCGCGGTTCGGCGCGCTGCAGGAGCTGCTGGCGATCTACGAGCACTGCGCGGCGAACGGGATCGCGATCTATGGCGGCGGCCAGGGCGAGGTCGAGGTCGGCCGCGGCCAGATCCAGTACCTGGCATCGCTCTTTCACCCCGACACCCCGAACGACACGGCCCCGTCCGGGTACAACGATCCGGCGGTTCCGTCGGGCCTGCCGACGGCGCCGATGGACCCGGTGCCGTCGCCGACCGGCTTTCGCTGGGGCTGACCGCCGCTCTCTTCGGCCGACCGAACTCCCGGATTGGGCTACGGTCGATCGCGACGAGCCGGAAACCAGACGGAGGGAAGATGAGTCAGTCGAGCTTCGGAGAAGCACTGAACGAACAGGTCGCGAACGAGTTCGCGGCCCATCAGCAGTATGTCGCGATCGCCGTTCACTACGACGCCGAGACGCTGCCGCGGCTGGCCGCGTTCTTCTACCGCCAGGCGGTCGAGGAGCGCAACCACGCGATGATGATCACCCAGTACCTGCTCGATGCCGATCTCGACGTGCGGACGCCCGGGGTCGACCCCCCCGAGGTCGGCTTCGCCGACATCGTCACCCCGGTCGAGCTCGCGCTCGCCCAGGAGAAGCGGGTCACGGCGCAGATCAGCGCCCTCGCGGCCAAGGCCCGCGAGGAGGGCGACTACCAGGGCGAGCAGTTCATGCAGTGGTTCATCAAGGAGCAGGTCGAGGAGGTCTCGACCATGTCGGACCTGCTCAAGGTGGTCGAGCGGGCTCGCGACAACCCGCTGCTCGCCGAGGAGTACCTGGTTCGCGAGACGCTCGGCGCCGAGGGCGCCGACCCGACGGCTCCGACGGCGGCCGGCGGCGCGCTCTGATGGCGGCCCGGACGGGAGATTCCGGAGTGGCCGGGGGAATCAGCCGCCGCGGGGCGATCGGCGGCGCGATCGCCGGCGCCGCCGGGCTCGCAGCCGGCCGCGCGGCGGGCGCCCCGGCGGCGGCGCGCAGGCGCAGGCGGCGGCGGGACGTGGTGGTCGTCGGCGGCGGCATCGCCGGGTTGAGCGCTGCCCGTGCGATCGCCAAAGCCGGTCGCACCGTGGTCGTGCTCGAGGCTCGCGACCGGGTCGGGGGCCGGACCCTGAACCACGAGATCGGCAGGGGCAAGGTCGTCGAGGTCGGCGGGCAGTGGGTCGGTCCGACCCAGGACAACGTGCTCGGGCTGATCGACGAGCTCGGGCTGAAGACGTTCGACACCTACGTCGACGGCAAGAGCGTCTACTACCGCAACGGCACCAGGTCCCTGTACGACGGCGTTATCCCGCCGACCGACAACGCGTCCCTGATCGACGTGCTGACGACGATCAGCGAGCTCAACGCCATGGCGGCGACCGTTCCCGTCGAGGCGCCGTGGAAGGCGCCACGGGCGGCGGAGTGGGATGGGCAGACCTTCGAGACTTGGCTCAACGCCTCCGGCATCAGCGCCGAGGCTCGCGAGCTGGTCGAGCTCGGGATCGCCTCGGTGTTCGCCGCCGAGCCGCGAGACCTCTCGCTGCTGTTCGTCGCCTTCTACATCGCGATGGCGGCCGGCGACTTCAACTACCTGATCAGCACAACGGGTGGCGCCCAGGAGAAGCGGATCGTCGGGGGGTCGCAGCTGATCTCGGTGAAGATGGCGAAGCAGTTGGGCAGGTCCGTACGGCTCGAGCAGCCGGCGAGGACGATCCGCCGCGGCAACCGCGGGGTCACGGTCTGGACCGGGTCGGACACATGGTTCGGAAGGCGCGCGATCGTCACCGTGCCGCCGGCTCTGATCGGTGGGATCCGCTTTCAGCCGAGCCTGCCGCCGAACCGAGCGCAGCTCGACCAGCGGATGCCGATGGGGACGGTGATCAAGTGCATGGGGATCTACGACAAGCCGTTCTGGCGCGATCAGGGCCTGAACGGGATGGCGACGTCGAACCAGGGCCCGGTCAAGCTCACCTACGACAACTCGCCCCCCGACGGCAGCCCCGGCGTGCTGCTCGGCTTCATCGAGGGCCAGGCGGCCCGCGATCTCGCCGACGCCTCCAGGGAGAAGCGGCAAGCCGCCGTGATCGAGAGCTTCGTCCGCTACTTCGGAGCCGAGGCCGAGACCGGGCTGCGTGACTACGTCGACAAGTCCTGGGCGAAGGATCCGTGGAGCCGGGGCTGCTACGGCGGCTTCACCCCGCCCGGCGTCCTGGTCGGCTATCGGGGCGCGGGCAAGCGGCCGGTCGGGCCGATCCACTGGGCCGGTACCGAGTCCGCGAGCGAGTGGGGCGGCTACATGGACGGAGCGATCGACTCCGGCCTGAGGGCGGCGGGCGAGGTGCTGGCGGAGCTCTGAGCGAGCCGGTCGCCGGGGCCCGGCCCCGGCACCTGTGCCGATCGGCACGAAGGGCGGGGAAATCGGCTACGGTTAGGAACAGGACCCCTGGCGAGACCGCCCCCACGTTCGTCCAGCGCATGAACTTCGGGCGGTCCCCGCTCTCGGGGAGGGGAGGAGGAGAGAACGAAACGACATCCGCCAGCCGGATGTCGTTTCGTTTCTGAGGACTAGACTCGCCGCCCGGTAGCTCGATCGTGGACCTGCAGCGCCTCAACCCACTCCGAAACGTCCCGACCAACGCGGACATGGGTCAGCTCCACGAGACCTTCCTGGTCTCGGCGGTGACGATGATCCTCGTCATCCGCACGCAGCTCTGGCTGACCAACTACCCGCAGCTCGGCGGCAGCGGCCTGCACATCGCCCACCTGCTCTGGGGCGGTCTGTTCATGGTGATCACGATCGGGATCCTGCTGACGCTGCTCGGACGGCGGCCACGGGTGCCGGCGGCGGTTCTCGGCGGGATCGGCTTCGGCTTCTTCATCGACGAGCTCGGCAAGTTCATCACCGACGACAACGACTACTTCTTCAAGCCGGCGGCGGGCGTGATCTACATCGTCTTCGTCGCCCTGTTCCTCGTCTCGCGCCAGATCCAGCGCCGACGCACGCTTTCTGAGGCCGATCTGCTCCGCAACGCGATGGAGCGGCTCGGCGCGGCAACGCACGGCAGCTTCGACGCCCGCGACCGCGCCCGGACGCTCGAGTTCCTCGACGCAGCCGACCAGTCGAACCCGATGGTCGGGCCGCTCCGCGAGCTGGTCGACCGGGTCGAGGCGGCGCCGGCGGCGGCGCCGTCGCGGGCGTCGAAGCTCGGCGAGCGCATCCATCGCCGCTACGTGGCGCTGACCGAGCGCCGCTGGTTCGAGCGGCTGATCACGGCGATCTTCTCGGTCTGGGCGGTCCTGACGATCCTCAATCTGCTCGTCTTCGCACTGGCTCTCGCCAACCCCGACGTCGAATCGGCGACGCTCGAGGAGAACGGCGGCTTCCTCGGCGGCGCGATCGCGATCTCGTCGGCGATCGCCGCCGGCTTCGTGGTCGTCGGGCTGCTGCGGATCCGCCGCGGCGATCGCGAGCTGGGCTACGAGTGGCTGGCCCGGGGGCTGCTGGTCTCCCTGTTCATCACCCAGGTGTTCCTGTTCGTGCAGTCCCAATTCGGTGCCGTCTTCGGGCTCGCGATCGACGTCCTGCTGCTGATCACGGTGCGGGCGATGGGTCAGCACGAACGCGAGCGGGCGGCCGAGGCGGAGCCCGCCGGCGCCGGCGCAGGCGGGGACGGGAGCGACGGGACTCGAACCCGCGACCTCCGGCGTGACAGGCCGCTAACACCGTGATGCGGGAAGGTGCGGCAGGGTGCGTCAAGGTGCGTTTTCGTACTCGCCATGCGGGTTTCCAATGCCCCGCACCCGATAGGCATGGGGAATGGGTCCGCGCCGAGTTGCCGACGTAGTGGCGTTGTAGTGGCGTCGAGATTCATGGCGAAGCGGCCTCCACCGCGTCAGCCCTGGCGTTGAGACGAGCCCGGATCGAATCGTCGGAGTCGCGGGCGAGATGGCCGTAGGTCTTGTCGATCATCTTCACGCTCGTTCCCATCACGCGGGCGAGCTCGAAGATCGAGATACCCGCGGCCAGCGACTCGGTGGCGAAGGTGTGGCGCAGTTGATACGGCCTGCGCTGCTCGATCCCGGCGGCGTCGAGGGCCGGGTACCAATCGCGGGTCCGCCAGCTATCGAGGCCGATGTGCCCTCCCCTCGTCGCGGGAAAGACCAGCGGCGTATCGAGACGAGGCGGGAGACGGTCGAGGGCGGCAAGGGCACGGTCGCTGAGGGGAACCCGTCGCCGCGAAGCCTCGGTCTTGGGGAACGGTGTCAACTGGCCATCGGCATAACGACGCTGGACAACGAGGGCGCGACCGGAACGGTCGAGATCGCGGCGTTCGAGCGCGGTCCATTCGTTCGTCCGCAACCCGGTCTCCGCGGCGAATACAACGAGCGGCCCGAACACCGGACCGAGCTCGGCGTCGAGCGCATCGACCTCGTGCGGGGCGAACGGCAGCAGTTCCTCGGAGCGCGGCTCGGGGTTGCTTCCGGCCTCGACGGCCGGGTTGCTGGTCATATAGCGCCAGCGAATGGCCGCGCCGAATACTTGGCGTAGCACCAGCGTCAGCCGGTAGCGGCTGGTGTCGGTGAGTCCCGCTCGCCACTGGGCAACGTCCTCGACCGCGCCCTCCAGCTCGGAGAGCGTCCACGACCGAAGGTCGCTCGGGCCGGGACCAACCGCTCCTCAATGGTCTTGCAGGTCCGCTCCGTGACGTTCGCCCGGTGCCGGGTCAGGAAGGCGAGTATCGGTCGCCGACTCAACGACGCCTTCTGGCGAGGATGGGTTGAAGGGCGCCATTCGAGCTGACCGGGACGGTTCCCGGCGATCGCCGGCCTACCTCCACTCGGCCTGTGAGCTGATTCGGCCGTGCCCCAGAAGGAGCCTAGTTGTGATGGTGACCGTGGTTACCACCGTGGTGATCGTGGTCGTGGTCATGCCCGTGACCGTGGTGGTGACCGTGTTCGACGCCGACGCCGCGGGCGCCGTTGGCCCGTTCGAGAAGTCGAGCAGCTCAGCCGAAGTCGAGTACCCGGAAGCGAGACGAGTCGACCGTTGAGCCGGACTCGCAGTCACCGTTTGATCCGAGCTGGACCGCCAGTTCGTTCTGCTGGCTCGTAAGAGGGTCAATGTTCGGCTGCGCGCCGAGGCTCCCGTTCACCTCGACGGGCGAGGTTGAATCCGTCTCAATCTGCCCACCGCCGACCTGCTGGCCGTTGATCCGAATGTCGAAGTAGACCTGGCACGATCCCGATCCCGATCCGTCGTATGCGAGCGTCGCCGTTGCCCCGCCGAAGACGACGTTGACCTGACCGGGATCCTGGGTCCAGGTGGCGTCCTCGAGCGGGTAGGGGTCCGGACCCCCACTTACAGGCGCCGAGCCACCGGTTGGGCTGGTGACGAAATAGACAGGAAACTTCTGCTTGTCGGGGCCGACCGCCTGGCTGGCGATCTGCTCGGACCCAACGGCCTGTGGTGCGATCAGCTTCGAGCGGACGGTGTTGAGTGCGATCCGCTTGCCGGTCACAGAGCGTGGTGCGATCTTGCCGGTGGTCACCGCGTTGCGCTCAATCGACTTCGTGCCGATCTTCGACGCGGCGAAGACGACACCTCCACTCAGGGCGAGGAACAGGGCCAAGGTCGAGACGACGTTGGCGTAGGTCAGGTTCTTGAAGGGACGCAAAGTTGGCTCCTGTGCTCGTCGGTTGAGGTGTCCGTCCCCTATCGGCAAGCTCCTCAGGTCCATGAACCGTGGTATCGGGCGGCCGAGGCTTCAGGCGCCTTCGCGACCTCCCTCCCCCCGGTCCCACCAGGAGGCGAGTATCAGCCGGCGACTCACCCACGCCTGCTGGCGAGGATAGGCCGGAGGGCGGGCGCTAGAGGGGAGGAGTCCTCATGCCCTCGCGCGTTTTCGCGGGCCGATGCGCGGCGAAAGACAGGAGTACCTTGAGACGCGGGCGGCGATCTTGCCTGTTCCCCCCATATGGCAGATCGTCGTCAAGTGGGAGGGGGTCGTGGGAACGGCTCGGCCCCCTCCTTTCCGCGTCAAGGTCGGGCTTCCCTTGGCTGCAGGAGGAGTAGAGTCAACGAGCGAGATTTGTGTTCCCGGTCGCCGTTCCGTTCTAGCGGTTTTCTTGGGGGAGGCCGGGAACACAGCTCACCCTTCCTCGATGGACTTGTCGCCCCCGCCCGACCTTGCGAGCTGGCTCGACCCACATGAGGGGGGCTCGTCGCGGCGGGCCTCGATAGACCTGGGCCAAGGGCAAGGTCAAGATCGCCGGCGCCGGCGCCGGCAAGGTGAAGCTGAAGCTGACCAGGGCCGGCAAGCGCAAGCTGGGCGGTAAGCGGGCGACCAAGGTTTGGGCGAACATGCACTTTCGCACCGACGCCGGCACCGCCCGCTCGACGCAGCGCACAAAGATCAAGGGCTGAGGGCGGTGCCGTTGTGCGCTCGCGCTGCCAGCGTCACCTGGGTGATGGCCATTGGCGGTACCACGGCTGTTTCTCGGTCGTCTAGCTAGGACGGCGCGCCGAACCTCGGCACCAGCCATGCCCTCCGAGAGCGGCCTTGCGAGCATCGAGGCGACTGGATTGAACCAGCGACCTTTCGACCCCCAGTCGACGGGTTAGGGGTGTCGATGCGTACTGGAGCGTCCGATGCGTCCCTCCTGTCCCCGGTTGTGGACACCCCGGACGGATAGGACATATCGGTCGGTACCACGGCGGTACCGCCAGCCAGCATCAGTCGCGATGTCTCGGCGCGCGGGCGATGCCGCAGGCGCGGTCGAGTTAACCGACAGCCAGCTAGCCACCGCTCTCATGAGTTGGTCGGCCTTTGGGAGGTTGCCCTCCCTCGGCCCCAAGTTCCTGCCCGCGCCTAGGCCTCGGCGCCTGGGCCGTGAGCCGCCCGCTGACCGCCCGGCGATGCGAATTCTCGTCTGGAGCATGCATGCGGCGTTCGAGAGTGGCGCCCCAACGACTGAGCAGAGCTCCCGTGCTAATATGGGTGGTCGGTCACCCACATTACTGCCCGGGAGAGCAGATGGCCCGAATCAACGCCGACGCGAAGCAGGCAACTCGGAAGCGGCTGCTAGAAGCGGGCGCGAGCGAGTTCGCCAAGCACGGGCTCGAGGGGGCGAACGTCAACGAGATCTCGCTCGCTGCGGGACTCGCCAAGGGCACCATCTATAACTACTTCCCCTCCAAGGAGGCGGTGTTCCTGGCCGTAGTCGCGGAGGCATGCCGGCTTGCCGAGCAGGGCGCCGAGCCGATGCCCGGCGCCTCCACCTCAACGCGGCTGGAGAACGTACTCGCGGCAGACGTCGAGTGGGCTCGCCGGCACGAGCCGTTTGCGCGCGTGCTTGTTGCCGAAGCGCTGAATCCCGACCCGGACCTGCATCCGCGGGTGATCGCGGCGGCAGCCCCGTTCATCGACCGCGTGACCGCCATCCTCCGGGACGGCGTCGAGAGAGGCGAGGTCCGGGACGACGTACCGACCGAGCAGCTCGCCCTGGTCTTCGTTGGTCTCGGCGACCTCGCGCTCGTCCAGCACTGGGGCTCTGGGGGCACCTGGCCGCGACCGGAGGAGATCCCGCCACTGATCACCCGGCTGTTCCTGCAGGGGGCGGGTAGATGACCGCGTCGCCTCCTGGGGCGGACACCGGGCCGGCCGTCCGACTCCGCGACGTTCGCAAGAGCTACGCGGCCGGCGGTGGCAGGCGCGCGGTCGTACTCGGCGGCGTCTCGCTCTCGATCGACCACGGTGAGCTGGTTGGGATCGTCGGGCCCTCGGGCTGCGGCAAGACGACCCTGCTCAACCTGATCGGCGGGCTCGACCGCCCCGACGCCGGTGACGTCAGCGTCTGCGGTCTCGACCTCATGGACGCCGGACGGGCCGAGCTGACGGCGTTCCGGGCGCACTCGATCGGGCTCGTGTTCCAGTTCTACAACCTCCTCCCCACCCTGACTGCGCTCGAGAACGTCGTCGCCGGAACCACTATCGCAGGGGTCGACCGCGGCGAGGCTGAGCAACGCGGCCGCCGCCTGCTCACCCGCGTCGGTGTCGGTGAACTCGCCAACCGCTTTCCCGGACAACTCTCCGGCGGCGAGCAGCAGCGGGTCGCGCTGGTGCGGGCGCTCGCCAAGCAGCCCGCACTGGTGCTCGCCGACGAGCCGACCGGCAACCTCGACGAGGACAGCTCCGACCGCGTGCTTGAGCTGATTGGCGAGCTCAACGAGGAGACCGGCGTGACGTTCATCATCGTCAGCCACAACCCCGCGATCGCAGCGGTCGTGGAGCGGACCGTGCAGCTCGCTCGCGGCCGGGTCATCCACGAGCCGCCGGGACCGGCCGAGGCCGCGCCGCCGTGATGCTGCTTGGTCGCAAGGCACTCCGCGACATCCGGGCGATGGGCCTGCGCGCGGTGATGGTCGTGCTCGTGATCGGTGCCGGTGCCGGCACGGCGGCGGGAATCGCGGTGGCGCTGTCCAACGTTCGTGAGACCCGCGACGCCTTCTACTCCGAGCAGGCGCTCGCCGACCTCAATGTGCGCCTCAGTCGGCCGATCGCCGAGCGAAGGCTCGCGGCGCAGGCCCGAGGGGCGCCTGTCGCGGAAACGCGATTGATCGCCGGCGGCGGGGTGCTGCTTCCCGGTGGTCAGGAGCGCTCCGCCGAGCTCGTCGGGATGCGTCCCCAGGCCCGACTCGACAAGCTCGCGCTGCTCCACGGTGACCCGCTCTCGCGTGACCACCCGCGCGGAGCGCTACTCGAGGCGGACTTCGCCGAGCAGGCCGGAATCGAGGTCGGCGAACGCCTGGTGCTGGGAGTACGCGGGCACCGGCTGCGGGTGCGGGTCCGCGGGACCGCCCGCAGCCCCGAGTACCTGCTCGCGACCGCCAACCCCGAGTATCTGCTCCCCCGGCGGGGCTCGCTCGCGGTGGTCTTCCTGTCACGGCGAGCGCTCCAGACCGCACTTGGCGTCCCGGGCCGGGTCAACGATCTCGTCCTCGACCTGCCGCCGGGAGCCGGCGGGCCAACCGGGCGCCGGATCGCCGCGGGCCTGCCGGTTGAGCGCCTCACCCCGCGCGACCACCAGTTCAGCCTGTTGTTCACGAACGCCGATATCCAGAGCTTCTCGACCTTCACACCGGTCATGGGGGGCGTGTTCGCGATCGTCGGCTTTCTGCTCGTTCTGCTCAGCCTGCGCCGCCTCGTCCATTCGCAGCGGCGCGAACTGGGCGCGATGCTCGCGCTCGGCTACCGCCCCGCCACGGTTGCGCTGACCGTGATGCTTCCCGCCACGATCCTCGCGTGCTGCGGCGCACTGCTCTCGGCCGGGGTCGCGATCGCCGTCGGGCGGCTGGTCGCCTCCGAGTACTCGCGCACGGTCGGTTTCCCGGAACTGACCAGCGGGCTTCCTCCGGCGCCGCTCGCGATCGGTGCCGCGCTCGCCGCGCTGGCAACGCTCGTCGCCGCCGCCGCCCCGGCGTGGCGACTGACGCGACTGATGCCGACCGCGGCGATGCGCGGCGATGCGCCTAGATCGTTCGCGCCTCCACCCTGGCTGGAGCGGGCCACGGCTTCCGCCGGCCTCTCCCTCGCCTACGCCTCCCGGACCCTGGTGCGCCGGCCGCTGCTGACCGGCGCGACCGTGCTCAGCATCAGCGCGGCGATCGGGCTCGGGGCCGCGCTCAACATCGTCCTCACCTCGACCCAGCGCGCAGTCGACGCGACCTTCGCGAGTCAGGCTTGGACACACTCGGTCGATCTGGCCCGCCCGCTGCCCCGCCCCCGCGCGCTGCGGCTGGCGCGCGCCGCCGGGGCCGGAGGGGCCGAGGCGATTGCAAAGGGAACGGCTCGCCTCCGCGTCCCCGGAGGTGCCTCGGCGCAGACGAACCTGGTTGCGATCGGCGCCCGGCCCAAGCTGCAGCGGCTCGCGCTCTCCAGCGGCGGGCCTCCGGGTCCGGGCTCGATCACGCTCAGCGAGCAGACGGCCTCGGAGCTGGACGTGGGCGTCGGGAGCCAGATCGTTCTCAGCGCGGCCAACGGTCTTGTCCGCCTCAGGGTCGGCGGAATCGCCCGCACACTCGCGGGCGGCCAGAGCTACCTGCTGCGCACCGACGCCGATCCGCTGCTCGCCACCGGGAAGCTGGCCACCAGCCTGCTGATCGCCGGCGACAGCAGCGTTGCCGGGCGGCTGAGCGCCGATCCTGCCGTCGCGCGTGTCAACTCCCTCGCCGCCGCGCGGCAGGACGCACACGACCTGGTCGACGAGTTGACCGCACTGGTCAACGTCCTACTCGCGATCAGCCTCGCGGTCGGGGCGCTCTTCCTCGTCTCCAGCCTCACCCTCTCCTACCTCGACCGCCAGGGCGAGTTCGCCACCCTGCGAGCGCTCGGCTACGGGCGTCGACACGTCGGCGCGATCGTCGGCGGCGAGGCGCTCGCGCAAACCTCGGTCGCGGCAGTACTGTCGATCCCGCTCGGCCTGCTGATCGCCTGGCCGCTCTCGCAGCGAATCGGTGCGGCATGGTTCCACATCGGCGTCAACTCCGAACCGCTGGACTTCGCGCTCGTGATCGCGCCGGCGCTAGTGCTCGCCGCTCTCGCCGCAGTCCAGGCCGTCCGTCGGGTCCTACACCTCGACATCGCCCGCGCGGTCCGGGGTCGGCTCATCGGTTGAGCCTCGCTCAGGAGTGCCGCCCGGTTTCCATATGCCTCTCGCCACGCTCGTGGTCCGGTCTCGGCAGCTAGAGCCACTTCGTAATCCAATCGTGGTGAGCCACCGCTCCCAGGAGTTAGTCGGCCATGGACAAGCGGTGGCAGTGAGAACCGATCCCCGACCCGATTCGTTTCTCGCTGCGACGCGCGGATAGTCGAGCGCTTGGCGGCCTCGACGACATCGCCCCGGGCGATGTTGTCGTGGGGGCGGTCGCGGCTGACGAGGTCGAAGAAGCGACCTGCGGTTTCACCGGCGCCGGGTGCAGGTCGATGTCGTTGTCGATGCCCGCCTGAGCGATCGCGTTCAACACGTCGGCCCCCTCGGTATCGATGAAGTTGACGCCTTCCATGCTCAGGACCACAGCATCGAGCCCATCGGTCGACTCGATCCGGATCTGGCGCATACGGTCGGCGAGCGCATCGGCGTTGAGGCGCGGCGGCGGCTGCGAGAATGCAAACGGTGGCGACCGACATCGAGCTGTTGTGGTGGCGGGGATGCCCCTCATGGGAGCGGACGTTGGCGATGCTTCGCGAGGAGATGGCCGCGCAAGGCCTGGGTGAGGAGCGACTCGGGGTGATCGAGATTGAGGACGAGGCCGCCGCGGCGCGCCTCGGGTTCCCCGGATCGCCGACGATCCGGGTCGCAGGGGAGGACATCCAGCCGCCCGATCCCGAGCAGGCGATCGGCCTGAGCTGTCGTGTGTACAGGCGCCGGGACGGCCGCGTCTCACCGCTTCCCGATCCGGAGGACCTCAGGGAAGCGCTTGCGAGAATTGGCGGATGAGCGAGAACGGAATTACGATCGGGGACCCAGCTCCGGCCTTCTCGTTGCCGGGAACCGACAGAGCTCGTCATGAGCTAGGGCTCGATGACGGCAGCACAGCCACGGTCGTCTACTGGACCTGCAATCACTGCCCCTACGCGCTCGCCTGGCAGGCCCGGCTTCACGACGTCGCCCACGACTACGCCGAGCGCGGAGTGCGGGTGCTGGCGATCAACTCCAACGACTCCGACCGCTACCCCGCCGACTCCTTCGACGCGATGGTCGAGCGGGTTGACCGCGCTGGCGGCTGGCCGCATCCCTACCTGCACGATGAGAGCCAGACCGCAGCCCGCGCCTTCGGCGCGCGAAAGACCCCGGACGTGTTCCTCTTCGATCGCGAGCTCCGGCTGCGCTACCGGGGTGCCCCCGACGCCGACTACAACGATCCTGGCGAGAACGCGGCCTGGTTGCGGGGCGCTTTGGAGGCGGTGCTCGCAGGGGACGTGCCGGACCCGGCCGAGACGGAGCCGGTTGGGTGCGGTTTGAAGTGGCGCTGATCGGACTCGCATGGCGAGCTGTGCTGCCAGCTCGCGCGCTTACAGGGCAGATGCGCGCGGAACTCCGGCGCCGCACCCTCCGGTGCGCTGATAAGCAGCGGATCCACCCCACGGATGGCGCCGTCCTCTCCTGACTAGGGTGTGTGAGAGGACCCGGTCGTGACCAGGCCGGCCCGAAGGGTGGTCATCACCTGAAGAGCTTCAACTTCGGGCGCTTGTCCTGGCCCCGACGCTCCCAACGGCCCTGCGAAATCGCGATTTCCCTTTGGCGTGGCTAGGATGCCCGGCGATGAGCAAGCAACGCGCGGGACAGCAAAGCGAGGGCGGCGTCAGCGCCAGACAGATATTCGGCTGGCTCGCGCTCGCGCTGCTCCTGCTGTGGATTGTGCTCAACACCCAGTCGGTTAAGGTTGATTTGATCGTCTCGACGGTGACGATGCCGCTGTTCGTTGCCCTCGTCATCGCTGGCCTGCTCGGCGCGCTCATCACCTGGCTTCTGCCGCGCATACGTGGCGATGGGAATTGATCCGACCCCGCGAGAGTCCCGTCGGCGCGTGGGCGACCCCGCAACTGCGTGCGTAGGGGTCGGGCGGGCGGTGGTTTCGTTCCGCATGTCCAAGCGGTTCGCCGCTCCAGGTGGCCTCGCGGGCATTCTGGAGGTCGTGCGGAGCGGGCAACCGCGCCCGGATGCGTCCGCTCTGCTCGGGGTCGTGTACCCCTTAGACGGACACGCCGCATCAGTCGGTACCACACGGGTGCCGCGAAGCATGCCGCGACCTCCGAGCAGGGCCGTCGGCGATCGTGGTGGACAGCTGAGCGCGACACCGGAGGATGCACGGGGGTGACGTTGAACCCACCACCCAATGGTGTCTTGGCTAGAGTCGCTGCTGACGAGTCACCCGAAGACCGGAGGCACACTTGATCACCGTCGGCATCATCTGCTTGGTCGTCGCGGCCCTGTTTTGGGGGAACCCCATCCTTTGGACAATCGGCGTCATCTTGGTCGTCCTGGGTCTGATCTTTTGGGTATTGGGCGCGATGGGCCGCGCCGTGGGCGGTCGGCGCCACTACTACTAGAGGGCTCGAGCTGGGCGGCGATCTGCGCGAGATGGACCTTGGCTCGGGTCGGGTATCGAGCCGTCCCTGGCGCTCGACGACTCCGGCGCAGCTACGGCACCGGCGGGTCTTGCCGACCCGGATCGGGTCGGGCTCGGGGCAGGTGCAGGTCGTGTCGTCCAGCGGGGCGGCGACGGTCGGGAAGCTGGTTGGGCGGCGCCGGTCCATCACTCCCCCTCTCCGCAGACGAGGTGGACGAGCTGGTCATTGACCACCAGGCGGGGATCGCAGCGGCGAACGGACTGGCCGCAGCGAGGACAGGTCGCGACCTCCTCGGTAGCCATCCGGGCGATCGACTCACGGCGACCGGCAGGGAGGGGATCGAGCTGGGCGACGATCTGTGCGAACTGGTCGGTGGTGGCCATCGGTGGTGGTCCTCCATTCGTTTGGTTGGTCGGTTCTGCCATCCCGTCAGCCGGGAGGGCCGAGGGGGTACGGCGGCCCCCGGCCCCCGGGGGGGCCAAAAGCCCCCGTAGGGGGCGGGGGCCCGGCCCCCCCTCCGAGGCTGGGGGGGCCGAGGGGGGGCCGCGCAGTTCCGGCCCCCCTTGACGTAGCCGTCATTGCCCGCCGAAGTGATCCCCGATCCGGGGTCGGCGGCGAAGTCGCGGAGGGCGTCGCGGAGCTTGTCGTGGCTCCCGCTGATCCCCTTCTTGCGGGCCCTCTCGATCAGCCGCTTGCGTCCGAGCGGTTCCTCCTCTTTGAGCACTTCGATGAACGCCCGGCGGATGACGTCGCGCTCCTCCTCGCCCTCGACCCGCTCGGCCACGGTCGAGGTGCCGGTCCGGTGGTCGTGGACGACGCTCAGCGGCCCGACGACGTTGTCGGGCTGCTTGAGATGGAGCATCTCGACCTCGCGGTCGCCGGCCTCTCCCCAGAGGTAGACCACCGACCCGGCGCCAGCGGCGATCCACTGTGAGCCGTAGAGATCGTCGAGCCGCTTCGGCTTGCGGTTGCCCTCCTGGCCCTTGCGGTTGTGATGGAGGGCGGCGACCTCGATGCCCGCCGAGACGAGCAGCTGCATCGTCCGGTTGAACTCGACGCCGAGCTCGCCGCCCGAAACGTCTCCGGCAACGTCCTTTACGGAGTCGAAGATCACCGTGCCGATCTCCTGCTGCCTGAACATGGCGAGGGTGTGCTCGCGGTCGGCCAGGGCGTCGAAGGGCCCGGTCCAGACGACCAGGGCTTCATCGAGACGTTCGCGCTGATCGGGGTCGACCATCCTCCGCATCGACCGGAGCGCCTGCTGGGGGCGGTCGGCGGCGACGTAGAGGGTCCGGGTGGTCGCCCGCGCAACCGGATAGCCGAGAACGTTCGGGAACGTGACCCGGCAGCGGGCGAGGGCGAGCTGTTGGGCGAGGGTCGTCTTGCCGACGCCGGGAGGCCCGGCGAGGATCAGCGGCTCGCCCTCCGACCAGAGGACATCGTGATCGCGCCCCCAGATCGCCGGGATCCGTTCGGGGGCGTCGAGGATGATCGCGCCGCTGTGGAAGTTGCCCGCGGCGACCTCGAGGTCGAGCTCGGCGTTGCGACGATCTTCGTCGAGGGGGTAGGTGTCAGGCATTGGTCATCGGCCCGCTCGGTGGCGGGCTTCCTTTCCGGGGCAGCGATCCGCACCGCCCCGTGTTTGAAGGGACGGTTGGAAATGTGCGGCCTCGACGCCTACCGCCGCCGTAGTGGCGTTGAAGTGGCGTCGAGGCTCGGCCTAGAGCGGAGCGGAGTGTGCGAAAACCGCCCGCTTGGAGGGGTATTGAGAGCGGGAGCGACGGGACTCGAACCCGCGACCTCCGGCGTGACAGGCCGGCGCTCTAACCAACTGAGCTACGCCCCCACGGTTCCGGATCCGCGCGTGAGGATCCGGGGGGCGGCGATTATGGCACGGCCCGCGGGGTAGGCTGCGCCGGTGCGGCTGATCACCTATCGATCCGAGCGCGGCGAGCGGGCGGGTGTGCTCGCCGGCGATGTCGTCGTCGACGCCGGCGACGCGCTCGGCGACGGCGAGGCACGCTCGGTTCGCGGGCTGCTCGCCGCGGCCGAGCTGTCCGGGCTCGCCGCCGGCGGCGGCGAAGCGGCCGGCGTTCCCCTCGCCGATGTCGAGCTGCTGCCGCCGGTGCCGGACCCCGAGAAGATCGTCTGCATCGGCCTCAACTACCGCGACCACGCGGCCGAGGGCCGTCAGGAGCCACCACCGGTGCCGACCTTCTTCGCGAAGTTCCGCAACGCGCTCGCCGCCGATCGCGCGACGGTGGCCCTGCCGGCGGCGAGCCGCAAGGTCGACTACGAGGCAGAGATCGCGTTCGTCGTCGGCCGGATGGCGAGAGAGGTCGCCGCCGAGGACGCGATCGACCACATCGCCGGCTACACGCTGCTCAACGACCTCTCGGCCCGCGATCTCCAGTTCCAGACGCCGCAGTGGCTGCCCGGCAAGGTCTTCGACGGCTCCGCCCCCTGCGGGCCGGCCCTGGTCACGACCGACGAGGTTCCGGGCGGTCCCGGGTCGCTCGGGATCGCGCTCGACCTCAACGGCGAGCGCATGCAGGAGGCGACGACCGCCGATCTGATCTTCTCGATCCCCGACCTGCTCGCCCACCTGTCGACGCTGATGACGCTCGTCCCCGGCGACATCGTCTCGACCGGCACCCCGGCCGGAGTCGGCGGCGCCCGCGAGCCGCGGGTCTGGCTGCAGCCCGGCGACGAGCTCGTCGTCAGCTCGCCCGAGCTCGGCGAGCTGCGGACGACGATCGGCTGAGCCGCCGGCTCCGCACCGAGCGGGTCGCCATTCGTGCCGCGTTCAACGTGGCGAACGGGCGGTCCGCAAATCGACATCGGCGCCCGGATCGGCGGCGGAGATCCGCTCCTGGGTCGCGAACGAGTTGATCAGAACGTACGGCAGCCACCAGAGAATGAAGAAGTAGAACCAGTGGGTCGAGCCGACCTGGGTCGCGATCAGCACCGCGGCGCCGAGCGCGGCGACCTGCAGGGCGGTCCGTCGCCAGGGCAGGAAGTAGAGGGCCGAGCCGAGCAGGACCGGGAAGGCGCGGGCGAGGTCCTGGAGCCAGCCAAGCGACGGCTCGAGGCCCCAGACGCTGAACGGCGAGCCGCGCGACGCCTGATATCCGAACGTGCGGTCGTAGAACTCGCGGAACCCGCCGTCGGGGAGGAGCGGCAGCAGCACCGCCGCCCAGACGGCGACGAAGACGACGGCGAAGATCACGGTCGACCGGACCCGGCGGCGGCCCGGCCCGGCCGCGAACAGCGGTGCCAGCGCCAGCGGCCCGAACTTGACCGCGGCGGCGAGGGCGACCGCGAAGCCGCGGCCGGCCGGCGAGACGAACGCGATCAGCGCCGCGATCAGCAGCGCGGCGACGAGGGCGTCGTTGCCGCCGTTCGCGTCGAGGGCGTAGAGCGTGTACGGGTAGGCGAGCCAGGCGAACGCCAGCGCTATGCCGAGATCGCGGCCGGCGCGGCCGGCGCGAAGCCGGCGGCCGGCGAGCACGAGCAGGCCGACGACGGCGAGGTCGAAGACGATCGCCGCCGCGTGGGCCGCCGGCAGCGCCTCGAGCCCCCCGCCCCACGGCAGCAACTGCTCGAACGGAACGTAGGCGAGGTAGCTGAGTGGGCCATAGGAGTCGCCGCGATCGATCAGCGGCGTGAAGTGCCCGGCGTAGACGCCGAGGCCGTCGGCGATCCGGTCGGCACCGACGACGTTCGCGAAGCCGATGTCGATCACCTGGGAGTCGACGATGTTGAGGGTGATCCGGAAGACGACGAGGGCGGCCGCCGCGATCACCAGCCAGCGGATCGGCATCCACGGGATCAGCGGGCCGGCACGGGTCTGCGGCCGCAGGCCGGCGATCAGCATCCGCGCGAACAGGTAGGCGAGGACCGGATAGACGAGCGGAACCGACGCAACGATCTCGCCCTTGTTGAAGAAGAACTGCGAGACCGAGAACGAGAGCAGCACGAGCAGATCGAGATGGAGGAGTCGCAGCGGCCGCCGCGGGTCGATGAACGGCAGCACGAAGAGGACGCAGAGCGGGATCCAAATCCAGGCCTCGCTGACGTTGCCGGCAACCGCGCCCTCATAGCCGCGCGCCAGCTTCACCTCGACCTGCTGGTTGCGCCAGGCCTCGACGACGGCACCGGTCGCGTCGTCGATCACGACCTGGGCGACGTCGGTGCCGCCGTCGTAGTAGTCGATCTGCCAGCGGTCGCTGCCACGGGTCGAGGCGCGGGGCCTCATCGCAGGGCTCTCGGCGCGTTCGTCGCGCACGGTCGATGTGCCGTCGGCGATCGCGATCGCAGCGCCGGCGCTGAGCTCGAATCCCGGCGGCGTCCGCTCCAACGAGCGGATCGGGGTCAGCGGCGCGAGCGGCTCGGGGCCGAACGGCGGCTGCCGGGCGGGGTTCTCGGCGGCGCCGGCGACGGGAGCGGCGACGGCGCAGACGAGTGCGATCGCGAGCGCGAGGATCGGAGGCCGGAGTCCCACGACGGCCATAATGAAGCGATGAAGGGACGCGGACCCGCGCCGGGCACCGATCGGACCCGGGGCGTGCCCGGTGTCGCAGCGCTGCTGCTCGCGTCGCTGCTGCTCGCGGCGCCCGGCTGCGGCTCCGACGACGGCGGCAGCAGCACGGCGACGAGCGCCGCGGCTGCCGGCCTCACCGTCACCGTCGAGCCGGCCGAGGCCGCTCCCGGCGACGAGATCGCTGCCCGGGTCAACAACGACGGCGACAAGACCTACACCTACGGCGCCGCCTACGAGCTCGAGCGCCGCGTCGGCGACGCCTGGCGGAGCGTGAAGCTGCCACCGCGGCCGGTGATCGAGATCGGCTACGTCGCCTCCCCGGGCGCCGCGGGCCCGCCGGTGACGGTCGAGGTTCCCGAGGACGCCGAACCGGGGCCGTGGCGCGTCGTGATCGACCGCGACGCCCCCGGCGTCGGGCTGCTCAGCGGCGAGTTCGAGGTCGTCGATGGCTGAGCCGGAGCCGCGGCGGGCCGGCGGACTCGCCTACGAGCGCCATGGTGAGGGACCGCCGCTGGTCCTGATCCACGGGCTCGGCGCGACCCGCGCGATCTGGCGCCCGCAGCTCGGCGCCCTCGCCGAGCAGCGCGACGTGATCGCCGTCGACATGCCGGGGTTCGGGGACAGCCCGATGCTCGACGGCCCGGCGACCCCGTGGGCGCTCGGCGCCGCGATCGCCGGGCTCTGCGACGAGCTCGGCGTCGAACGGCCGCACCTCGCCGGCAACTCGCTCGGCGGTTGGGTGGCGATCGAGATGGCCAAGGCGGGCCGCGCCGCCTCGACCTGCCTGATCTCGCCGGCCGGCCTCTGGCGGCGCCCGCTCGGCCCGGCCCGGGCCGACGCCCGCCGGTTGGCCCGGCGGATGCGGCCGCTGGTCATGGCGATGACGCAGGTGACGCCGCTCCGCGAGGCGATGCTGCGAACCAGCATCGGCCTGCCCGAGCGAGCACCCGCCGACGCCGGCCGAGCGATGATCGCCGCCTGGATCGACGCCCCCGGCTACGAGGCGGCGAACGCCGAGATGCGCCGCTACGTCTGCGAGGACCTCGACCGCGTCACCGTGCCGACGACGATCGTCTGGGGCGAGCTCGACCGGCTCGTCGCGCCGCCACGACCCGAGCGCCGGCCCCCCGGCAGCCGCTACCTGCAGTTCGAGCGGCTCGGCCATACCCCGAACTGGGACGACCCCGAGCTCGTCGCGAGCCTGCTGCTCGAGGCCAGCGCCCCGGTGCCGGCCTAGTCCTGCTGGGCCGGCAGGCCGTCGAGGCTGCGGGCGCCGCGCTCGCGCTGTTGGCGACGGTAGTCGTCGATGCCGATCGTGCGAACGCGCTTCGCCGACGACAGCGCGTGGTGCTCGCGAAGGCCCTCGAAGCTCATCAGCGGGACGCCGTAGCCGCACGAGTCGGCGATCCGCTCGACCTCGACGACGACGATCGAGCGGCGCGCCTCGGGGATCGACGGTTCCTCGAATCCGCCGGCGGCGAGCAGATCCGCGAAGCGCGGATCGTCGTACATCACCGGCTCTCCGCGGCCGTGCAGGCGGACGATCCGCGGCGGTCCCTCGAAGGCGCAGAACATCACGCAGATCCGGCCGTTCTCACGAAGATGGGCGATCGTCTCGCTGCCGCTCCCGTTGACGTCGAGGTAGGCGACCCGGAGCGGCCCCAGCACCGCGAACGATCCGATCGGACCCTTCGGTGAGACGTTGACGTGCCCGGCCGGTGCGAGCGGCGCGGTGGCGACGAAGAACAGCGCCTGCCGCGCGAACCAATCTCGCATCTGATCGGGGATCTCCTCGAAGACCTTGGCCACGGCAGGCAAGGGTACCCGTGGACAGCTACGATTCAGGGACCGGAAGGGAAGTAGTTCTCGACGACGGTCGTCGTCAGCACGGGGCCCGGCCCCCGGCGACCGTGGCCCGGCGAACGGGCGAGCCAAACCTTCGCGCATCGAACGCACGAAAGGAACGGCTCCCTTGACCTCCCCCTCCCCCGACCTGTACGCATGGGCCGGCCTGATCGCGGCGATCGCGGTCCTGCTGGTGATCGACCTGCGGGTGATGAGCGGGCGCGGCGGCGCGATGACGGCGCAAGCGGCGGCCTTCGCCAGCGCCTTCTGGATCGGCCTCGCGCTGGCGTTCGCGGCGCTGCTGGCGCTGACCGCCGGCGGCGAGGACGCCGGCGCCTACCTCGCCGGCTACCTCGTCGAGAAGTCGCTGTCGCTCGACAACGTCTTCGTCTTCCTGCTCGTCTTCGCCGGGTTCGGCATCGCCGCCGAGCGCCGGCACCGGCTGCTCACCTACGGGATCGCCGGGGCGCTCGTTCTGCGGCTGGTCTTCATCCTCGTCGGCGCGGCAGCGCTCGGCGCCTTCGGCTGGCTCAACATCGTCTTCGCGGCGGTGTTGATCTGGACCGGCTGGCGGCTCTGGGGCGGCCGCCACGACCACGCCGCTGAACAGCGGCTGGTCAGCTCGATCCGGCGGCGTCTGCCGATCGGCGCCGATGTCGGGGCGGCCGGCTGGCTCGCCCGCGAGGACGGACGGCGTGTGCTGACCGCCTCCGGCGCCGTGCTGGCCTCGCTGATCGTCGTAGACGTCGTCTTCGCGATCGACTCGGTTCCGGCGATCCTCGCGATCAGCGACGACGCCTACATCGTCTTCGCCGCCAACGCTTTCGCGCTGCTCGGCCTGCGGCCGCTTTTCTTCCTCGTCGCCGATCTCGTCGATCGTCTCCGTTACCTGAAGGCGGCGCTCGCGATCCTGCTGGTCGTAATCGGCGCGAAGATGGCCGCCTCCTACTGGGTCGGCAAGATCGGACCGGAGGTGACGCTGCCGGCGATCGCGCTGATCCTCGCCGGCGGGGTCGTCGCCTCGCTGCTTCACGACAGGCGGGGCACCGGGCCGGGAATGCCAATACCGTAGGCGCGATGGCGCTGACCGAACGGGTGCGAAGCTGGCAGGCGCGGGGGCGCCGCGAGCACTTCCGCGGCCACGGCGTCCACGTCTTCGAGCGCGACGGCGACGGGCCGCTGCTGCTGCTCCTGCACGGGTTCCCGTCGAGCTCCTACGACTGGCGGCTGCTGCTCGCCGAGCTGTCCGGGCCGGCCGTGCTCGCCTTCGACTGCCTCGGCTTCGGGCTCTCCGACAAGCCCCGCGAGTTCCGCTACCGGCTCGACCCCCAGGCCGATCTCGCGACCGAGCTCGTCGAGCGCCGCGGCGCCGGGCGACCGGTGTACGTCGTCGCTCACGACATGGGTACGTCGGTCGCCACCGAGCTGATGGCCCGCGATCTCGAGGGCCGGCTCGGCTGGGAGCTGGCCGGCGTCCTGCTCTTCAACGGCAGCATCGTCCTCGAGGCGGCCAGCCCGACGCCGGCACAGAAGCTGCTGCGCAGCCGGCTCGGGCCGCTCGCCGCGCGGCTGAGCAGCCGCCGCGTCTTCGTCCAGCAGTTCGGATCGGTCTTCTCCGCCGGGCACCCGCTCGAGCCGGAGGAGGCGGCCGACCAGTGGTCGCTGATCTGCCACAACGGCGGCCGGACCCTCGGCCACGCCCTGATCGCCTACATGGACGAGCGCATCGAGCGGGCCGAGCGCTGGCACGGCGCGATTCGCGACTGGGAGCGACTGCAGCTCGCCTGGGGCATGCAGGACCCCGTCGCCACCCCGGCGGTGCTGGCGGCGCTCCGCGAGCTCCACCCCGGCGTAGCGGTCACCGAGCTGCCCGAGCTCGGCCACTATCCGCAGCTTGAGGACCCGGCGCGGATGGCCGCGATCGTCACCGCTGCGGTCGCCGGCGGCTAGCGGGCCACGAGCACGGATGGGCCTCCGCATCGACTACCGAACCGGCAACCGTTGCCCCTAAATATGGTTCAGGCGTGACTGCGTTCGAGGAGGTGTACGTCGGCAGCATGGACCCGGAGCGCTTCCGGGCCGTGATCGGGCCCCGCTTCGACGAGGTCGACCTCGGGATCCGCGACAGCCGCGCGCTCTTCGAGGACCGGGCGATCTGGCACATCAACTCGACCGCGCGGGGAGGCGGCGTCGCCGAGCTGCTGCAGTCGCTGCTCGCCTACGTCCGCGGCGTCGGTCTCGACGCCCGCTGGGGCGTCATCCACGGCGAGCCGGAGTTCTTCGTGATCACGAAGCGGATCCACAACCTCCTGCACGGCTCCCCAGGCGACGGCGGCGCGCTCGGCGACGCCGAGCGCGAGATCTACGAGGCAACGCTCGCCCCGGCCGCCGAGCAGATCGCCGAGGTGGTCGGCGAGCGCGACATCGTCTTCCTCCACGATCCGCAGACGGCCGGCCTGGTCGGGCCGCTGCGCGCGACCGGCGCCGTGATCGTCTGGCGCTGCCACGTCGGTCTCGACAAGCCGAACGAGCTCGCCCGCACCGCCTGGCGGTTCCTGCAGCCCTTCATCGAGCCCGCCGACGCCTACGTCTTCTCGCGGCGGCGATTCGCCTGGGAGGGGATCGACCGCGACCGGGTCTGGATCGTCCCGCCCTCGATCGACGTCTTCTCTCCGAAGAACCAGGAGCTCGATTTCGAGACGACCCGGACGATCATCGACCGGGTCGGGATCGCCGCCGGCGGCGCCGCCGGCGAGGCCAACTTCATCCGTTACGACGGGACCGTCGGGGCCGTCGAGCGGGCCGGCGAGATCACCCAGGAGATGGCGGTGCCCGACGATGCGCCACTGGTCACCCAGGTGTCTCGGTGGGATCGGCTCAAGGACCCGGTCGGGGTCCTGCGGGGCTTCGCCGATCAGCTCGACGGCGGCGATCCCCATCTGCTCCTCGCCGGCCCCGCCACGGCCGCCGTCGCGGACGATCCCGAGGGCGCCGACGTGCTCGCCGATCTGCTCACGGTCCGCGAGGAGCTCGGCTCGAGGCTGCGGGAGCGGACCCACATCGCCTGCCTGCCGATGGATGACGTCGAGGAGAACGCGGCGATGGTCAACGCGATCCAGCGGCGCTCCGACATCGTCGTTCAGAAGAGCATCGCCGAGGGCTTCGGCCTGACCGTGGCGGAGGCGATGTGGAAGGCGAAACCGGTCGTGGCGAGCGCTCGCGGTGGCATCCAGGACCAGATCACCGACGAGATCAACGGCATCCTCCTCGCCGACCCCACCGACCTGCACGCCTACGCGCTCGCCCTGCGGCGGCTGATCGATGACGAGGGCCTGCGGCTGCGGATCGGGCTCGCCGCCCGTCGCGAGATCGAGGCCAACTTCCTCGGCACCCGTCACCTGATGCAGTACCTGCGGCTGCTCCGCGAGCTGCTCGCCCAGCGCTCGCACCGCTGACCGCCGGCCACTTGCCGCCGGCCTTCCCCCGCTTCCCCGCCGAGGTAGAGGAAACAGGCAACTATTGCCCCTTTCCTCCACCTCGGGGCGGCGGAGAGAGGGGCGGGGTCGGGGCGGAGCTTGGGGTGCGGGGTGGGGTGGGGCGGGGCGCCGAAGCGCTAGTCGAGCGGTTGCAGCCGGGTCCGCTGCACGCGGGCGAGCTTGCGCTTGAGGCGGCGGAACTGCTTCTCCTGGTGCGGGGTGCGGCGATGGCCGGGGGCGGCGATGTTGCGCCGCTCGTTCGGGTCACGCTGCAGGTCGTACATCTCCCACTGCGGCTTGACGGTGTGGTCGACGTCGTAGTACTTGGCCAGCTTCCAGCGCCGCTCGCGAATGCTGACGATGTGGTTCGGCGGCTTCGGATAGGGCGGGCTCTTCTGCCCGGACTGGTAATCGTCGTAGGTGAAGACGACGTACTTCTGCGGCTTACGCTTGCTCTTCGGGCGCAGCACCAGCGAGGAGTAGTCGACCCCTTCCCAGTCGGCGCGGGCGCTCTCCGGCGCCGCCGCGAGGCTCGCCAGCGTCGGCAGGAAGTCGACGTGGGAGACGAGCGCATCGGTGTTCCGCGGCTTCGGGAACAGCTTCGGGTTCGAGTAGACGAGCGGGACCCGCAGCGACTCCTCGTAGAAGTTGAAGTTCTTCTGGCGCAGGCCGCCGTGGGCGAGCCCCATCTCGCCGTGGTCGGCGGTCCGGATCACCAGCGTGTCGTCGAACAGGCCGGTCTTCTCGAGCGTGTCGAGAACGGTGCTCAGGTAGGCGTCGGAGGAGCGCATCAGATTGCCGTAGTAGTTCAGGTAGTTGCGCTTCTGCTCGCGCGTCTTCAGCTTCCCGGTCAGGTTGAAGATGCGCAGGAACTGCGCCTGGACCGAGGGCTTGGTCGAGAGGTCCTCGTTGACGGTCGCCGGCAGCTCGATGTCCCCGGCCAGCCAGGAGTCGTCGTAGTCGGCCTGCTCGAAGGAGCTGCTCGGATAGAAGAGGACGTCGTGGGGGTTGACCAGCGAGATGACCATGAAGAAGGGCTGCTGCTGAGCGGCCGTCGAGGTCAGGTACTGCAGCGCTCCCTCGGTTCCGTCGGGCACGTTGCCGACCGAGTCCATGAAGCGGCCGTCGTTGTTGACGTTGCCACCGCCGGCCTCGGAGACGTCTTGGTTGGCGCCGGCGTCGGGCGGATTCCAGCGCGAGAACCCGTACTTGGCGAGGTCGGCCGGGCTCGGGTCCTGTCCGGGCGGCGGCTTCGAGCAGTGCCACTTGCCCTTGTAGACGACGTTGTAGCCGGCCGCCGCCATCACCGTGGCGAGGTTGTCGAGGTCGGCCGGCAGCTCGACCTGGTCCGGGTATTGGGGCTTCGGCATGTCCGCCTCGAGCGTGTACTTGACGCCGTGCTGGGCGGGGAAGTAGCCGCTCATCAGGGTCGAGCGGGCCGGCGAGCACATGCAGGCGTTCGTGAAGGCGCGCTCGAAGCTGACGCCATGGCGCAGCAGCCGCGTCATCCCGGGCAGGTTGCGGCGCTGCCAGTTCGGCGGAAAGTGCTGGATCGCCCGTTCCTGGTCGGTCAGGAAGAGGATCATGTTCATCCCGGCGACGTCGCGGCCGCCGCCGCCGGCGGCGCCGAGGGCCCGCTCGATACCGGACCCGCCGCCGCGGGCGAGCAGCGCCGCCGCCGCGGCGGCGGTGCCGGTGCCGAGCAGCTCCTTGCGGGTGATGCCGTCCTCGCGCCTGTCGGATCCGTCCATGTCCTCTCCTCTCAATGCTTGGTGACGCGCCGGAAGATCGCGACGGCGTTGCTGCCGAACGCAACCGAGTACAGGTGCCGGCCGTCGGCGCTGATCGCCATCGAGCTGACCCCGCGCAGCGCCCGACCTTTGCGGCAGGTCGTGACCGAGCGGCGGGCGACGCAGCCGGCCCGCAGCGGCTTCTGCATGACCTCGCCCTTTCGGTTGCGATCGAGGATCGCGATCGCCCCCGACTCGAACGCGGCCGCATAGACGCTGTCCCCGTCGGGAGCGACGGCGACGCCCTCGGGAGCGCTGAGCTCATGGCCGAGCGAGCAGCCGACGGCGAGCAGGTTGACGAGGCAGCCCGTGGTGCCGGGCTTCTGGGTGAGCTGCGAGGAGCTCGATCGGGTGAACGAGGTGACGCTGTTGCTGAACAGCGAGGTCACGTAGACGTCGTCGTCGCGGGGGGCGACCGCGACGGCGTTCGCGCCGCTCAGCTGGACGCCGGTCGTGCAGCCCGCGAGGGCGCTGTCGACGATGCAGCCGCTGCCGTCGGCCGCCTGCGTCAGCGCGCCCGAGGACGGGTCGCGGACGAGGACGAGGACCGCGTTCGACAGCGCCGTCGCCACGTAGACGCTCGTCCCGTCGCCGCTGATCGCCATCCCCTCGGGAGCGTTCAGCGCAAGCCCGGTGGCGCAGCCGCTCGTCGCCGCGGCGGTGATGCAGCCGCTCGCATCGGCGGGCTGGGTCAGCGCCCCGTTCGAGCCGGCGCGGTCGAACGTCGCGACCGCGTTGCCGAAGAAGGCGCCGACGTAGACGTTGGCCCCGTCGGGGCTGACGGTGACGACGTCGGGACCCTGCAGCGCCCGCCCGGGCGTGCAGCCGGGCAGCATCAGCGCCGAGATGCAGCCGCCCGGCAGCTGGCGCAGGGCGCCGGTCGAGCGGTTGCGGCGGAAGACGGTGACGGCGCTGCTGGCGCGCGCCGTCGCGTAGACGTTGCGGCCGTCGGGGCTGACGGCGACCGAGTTCGGGCCGTCGAGGCCGATCGCCGTCGCGCAGCCGCTGCCGCCCCGCGCGGCGATGCAGCCCTTCGACCCCTTGCGCTGCCGGAGCGCTCCGTTGTGGCGATTGCGCCTGAAGATCGCGATCGCGTCGCTCCTCGACGAGGCGATGTAGAGGTAGCGGCCGTCGGGGCTCAGGGTTACGGCCTGCGAGCCGAGGAACGGGCCCGGTCCCTTCAGCGCCCGGGCGCTCCCGCAGGCGCCGCCGGCCGCGGAATGGCCCACCTGCGGCACGACCACCGACGACCGATCGACGAGGCAGCCACGCGGTCCGGGGAGCTGGACGAGCTTGCCGACCCGCGCCGCGCGGCCACCGCGCTCCGCGGGAGTCGCCGGAGCGGTCGCCGTGAGCGCCAGCACCGTGACGAGGAACACTGCCGCCGCCGTTGCCGATGTCGCCGGTCGGGGAAATCGCAAAGCGCGGCGCATCGGTCGGCGAGCTTAGTCGCATCGGCGGTCACCCACCCCGCCTCCCCTGGGCCTCGCCCCCGCCCCGCCCGTCCGACTCGCCGAGGTCGAGGAAACAGGTGACTATTCCCCCCTTCCTCGACCTCGGCGGGATTCGGGGCGGTGTCAGCTCGCCAGATCGAGGCCGAGCCAGACGACGACGAGGGTCAGGAGCAGGATCGCGGCCTGGAGGACGTGGGCGCGCGGGAAGCGGAGGTGGACGAGCGTGAGGACGATCAACGCCGCGACGAGGCCGAGCTTGATGCGGAGGGTCTCCGAGCCCCACAGCGAGTAGTGATCGGCCAGCGCGATGCCGGTGACGAGCAGGACCGCCAGCGCGACCGCCGATCCGACCCCGAAGCGCCGGGCGACCGCCCGGAGCCGCTCCGGATCGGGATTGCGGCGCTCGACGGGCACCAACGCGAGGCCGACGACGAGCTGGCCGCCGAGGAAGAACGCCATCGCCAGCAGATGGACGTAGAGGACCGCCTGCCATGCGGTGCTCACCGGTTCGGCTCTCGTTCCGCAGGCATCGGCGGCGAGTCTATTTGCCTCCCGCTCGCCCCTCCCTCGCCCCGCCCCGTTTGGCCCTTCCCTCGCCCGCCCCGCTCGCCGAGGTCGAGGAAACCGGTGACAGTTCCCCCATACCTCGACCTCGGCGGGGTTCGGGGCGGTTGCCGCGATTAGGATGGATCGTCGATGCCGGCGCCGCCAGATCAGCCCGAGGCGAGCGCGGCGGGCGGCGCCTCCGGCTCGGCGGAACCTGCCGCCGGCGCCCGGCTCGGATTCACGCTCGCGGCGGCGTCGCTGTCGATCTTCGTCGTCCAGCTCGACTTCTTCGCGCTCAACCTGGCGCTCCCGAAGATGGCCGACGAGCTCGACACCACGACCACCAACCTGCAGTGGGCGATCAGCGGCTACATGCTCGCTCTCGCCGCGTCGCTGATCCCCGGGGGCAGGCTCGGCGACGTGCTCGGCCGCAAGCGGATGCTGATGGTCGGGCTGGCGATCTTCGGCCTCGGTTCGCTGGGCGCCGGCCTGGCGCCGAGCGTCGCGGTGGTGATCGGCTTCCGGATCTTCCAGGGCGTCGGCGCCGGCATCCTCTTCCCGCTCGCCGTCGCGATCCTCACCGACGCCTTCCCGGCCGAGCGGACGATGCGGGCGATCGGCAACGCCTACGGCATCGGCGCCGTCGCGATGGCGTTCGGGCCGATGTTCGGCGGCGGCCTCACCGAGCTGGTCGACTGGCGCGCGGTCCTGCTGGTCAACGTCCCGGTGATCGCGATCGCGATCGCCGTCGTCGCCAAGGGGGTCCGGGAGTCACGCGACGAAACCATCCCGCGTTCGATCGACTTCCCGGGCCTCGCCGCGATCGTCGTCGGCATCGCCGCGATCACCTTCGCGATCGACCGACTGAACGAGTGGAGCATCGCCGCGGTCGCCGGTCTGTTGGCCGTCGGCCTGCTCGTGCTCGCGGCCTTCGTCCTGCGTGAGCGCGTGGCGCGCTGGCCGCTCGTCGACCTGGCGCTCTTCCGGAACGCGCCCTACGTGATTGTGACGCTGATGTCCTCGGCCGCCAACATCGGCTTCGTGATCGCCACCTTCGCGGTCACCATCTACCTCCAGCAGGTCGAGGACTACACGCCGATCGAAGCCGGGTTCGTGTTCCTCGCCGCCTCCCTGGCCGCCGGCGTCGCCGGGCCGATCTCGGGACGCCTCGGCGAACGCTACGACGTCCCCCGCACGATCGCCACGGCGACGGTGATCGGCTCGCTCGGCCTGTTCGTCGTCGCGCTCGGCAGCGCGCTCGGCCCCTATCTGATCGGCCTGGCGCTGCTCGGGCTCGGTTACGGGATCGGCTGGGCGATGGCCAGCGTCGGTACCCAGACGGTCGTCCCGCCGGCCCAGGCCGGCCAGGCGTCCGGCCTGACCCTGGCGATCGTGATCGGCCTCGGCGGCCTCGGCGTCTCGGTCGCCGGCGTGCTGATCGAGGTCGGAGCCGACGGCGGCACGCTCGGCAGCTCGATCGAGACGATGCTGCGCTGGGTCGCGATCGCGACCGCGGTCGCGGCGGCGGCGCTCGGGGTGATCGCCTCCCGGTTGATCGCCGAGCGGCGGCCGAGCTAGGACGCCGGCCGAGACCTCCGCCGCCGCGGTGGAGGTGTCGCCTGGGCCGTTCGCTCTGGCTAGGCTCCGGCAATCGGACCCGGGAAGACACCGCGCCCCCGGCTCGCCGCGATCGGGGCGGTGAGCGGACCGCGATGAGCGACCTCGGCCGCCGCGAGTTCCTGCGCCGCGCCGGCGCCGGCGCCGTCGCACTGGCGGCGGCCGGACCGCTCGGCCTCGGCGAGGCGGTCGCCGAGCCGTCCGGCGCCGCGACGCTCGACAGGCGCGAGCTGCGCGAGCTGCGCCGCCTGGTCCGGGGCCGCGTCGTGACCCCCGGCGACCGGCATTATCGGCGGATCCGGCGGATCTACAACCGGCGATTCGACGGCATCGATCCGCCGGCCGTCGTCGAGGTTGCCGGGACCCGCGACGTCAGGGCGGTCATCGATTGGGCGAACCGTCACGACGTCAAGCTCACCGCCCGCGCCGGTGGCCATAGCTATGCCGGCTACTCGACCACCCACAGGGGCGTGGTCGTCGACGTCCGCCGGCTGCGCCGGATCGACGTCAGCAACGGCGCTCGCCGGGCGACGGTGGCGGCCGGCGTGCCGCTGATCGAGATGTACGCCGAGCTCGCCGGCAAGGGGATGACCGTTCCCGGCGGGACCTGCCCGACGGTCGGCGTCACCGGCCTCGCGCTCGGCGGTGGCATGGGGATGGCCTCGCGCAAGCTCGGCCTCACCTGCGACAACCTGACCGGTCTGTCGATCGTCACCCCGGACGGCCGGCTCCGTCACGTCGACGGGCGCCACGATCGCGACCTGCTCTGGGCCTGCCGGGGCGGCGGTGGCGGCAACTTCGGCATCGTCACCAGCCTCACCTTCGCGACCCATCCCGTCTCCAGCGCCTCCTACTTCCACGTCTCGTGGCCGTGGAGCCAGGCCGATCAGGCGCTCGACGCCTGGCAGCGGTTCGCCCCCGGCACCTCCCCGGCGCTCTCCTCGGTCCTCAGCCTGCACACCGGCTCGAAGCAGCCGAAGATCACCGGCAGCGGCCAGTTCTTCGGGTCGGAGGAGCAGCTGCGAAAGCTGCTCGGGTCGCTGACCGCGGTCGACGGAGTCGAGCTGACGGTCGGGACCGAGGACTACCTGGATCTGATGCTGCGCTGGGCCGGCTGCGAGGGCGAGAGCGTCCCCGCCTGCCTCGCCGGCGAGCGCACCGCCTTCTTCGCCAAGTCCGACTATGCCTCGAGCCCGCTCGATTCGCGGGGCCGCCGGCGGATGCTGCGGGCGGTCGAGGACGGGCAGCAGCAGGGGGTGACGGCATCGATCATCCTCGACGCCTACGGCGGCGCGGTCAACCGGGTCCGGCCCGACGCTACCGCCTTCGTCCACCGCGACCAGCTCTACGACATCCAGTACCTGGCCAGGTTCACGCGGGGAGGCCGCCGCCGGGCCGCGGACTGGGCCGAGGATGCCCACCGGCTGCTGCGCCGCCACGTCTCCGGCGAGTCGTACCAGAACTACATCGACCCGCGGCTGAAGGACTGGAAGCGTGCCTATTACGGAGACAACTACGAGCGGCTCGTCGACGTCAAGACCAGGTACGACCCCGAGGATCGGCTCCGCTTCCGGCAGGGGATCCGGCCGCGCGGCTGAGGTCGGCCCCGGTCCGGAGACCGAGCGGGATATCTTGGCGGCGATGCGCGAAGCGAAGCTTGTCGAGACGGAGGCGGGCCTGGTCCCCGACGGCGAGGGCTGGTTCGTCCTCAACGTCGGCGATGCCGCCTGGCAGACGCTGGCGGGGTCGGGAACCTGGCTCTCCTTCGAAGCCGAGGGCGTGCCGAATCAGATCGGCGCCGGCGTCCATCTGCTGCCGGCCGGCGAGTCGACCGGCTTCTACCACCGCGAGGGCAACCAGGAAGGGTTCCTGGTCCTCGAGGGGGAGTGCCTCGTCGTCGTCGAGGGCGAGGAGCGGACCCTCCGACGGTGGGACTTCTTCCACTGCCCGGCCGAGACCGCCCACATCATGATCGGCGGCTCCCGGCAGCCGTGCGTGCTGTTCATGTTCGGCAACCGCCTCGAAGGCGCGCGCACCCACTACCCGGTCGAGCCGGCGGCGGCGAAGCACGGCGCCTCGGCGGCGCGGGCGACAGACTCCTCGCTCGAGGCCTACGGCCCGCGGCAGTTCTCGCCGACGACGGCGCCCTGGCCCCCGACCCGCGACCGCGACTAGCCGCCGGCCGTCAGGCGCCCGCCGCGGCCACCGCGAGGCTCTCGCCGGGCTCGAGCATCCGCACCGCGTAGGAGCGCCCCGCCGCGGCGGCGGCGAACCGCTCGGGGGCGTCGGCGACCGGCCGGTACCAGGGCTCGATCGCGAAGCCGCCGTAGTGGATCGGCACGACGGTGCCGGCGCCGAGGAGCTCGCCGGCGACGGCCGCCTGCTCGGGCTCCATCGCCGCCGCCAGCGGACTCGCCGGCCGCAGGTGCGGGAAGTCGACCGCCGGTCCGTTGATCGGCGCGAGGACGACGTCGAACGGCCCGTGGCGGCGGGCGATCCGCCACCAGTAGCCGTGGAAGACGGTGTCGCCGAGGTGGAGGATGCGCCGGCCGCCGGCCTCGACCAGCCACGAGACCTGGGGATCGCCGAGACCGTCGACGGCGGGCAGCGCGGTCAGCGTGAACGGGCCGGCGTCGATCCGCTCCCACGGCTCGACCGCGCGACGTCGCAGGCCCGCCTGATCGAGCTCGGCGTTGGCCTGGGCCAACGCCAGGTTCTCGATGTCGGCCCCGCCCGGCCAGGCGGGCTCGTGGACGGCGGCCTCGCCGGCGAGCGTCGTCGTGAGGGCACCGGCGTCGGTGTGGTCGCGGTGCAGATGGCTGACCATCGCGGCGACCGCCGCGCCCGGCGCTGCCGGCCCCACGACGGTCGGCAGCACGGTGTCGCGAGCCGCCTCGCCGAGCGCCGCGAAGGTGGCGCCGGGGTCGGCGAGCGGATCGATCACCACCCTCGCCCCGTCCGCCTCGATCTCGGCCCCCGCCCATCCCAGCCAACGCACTTCCATCGCTTCCTCCTTTATCGGACGGTCGTACGCTATCATCGCCTCGCATGCCCCGTCGTTCAGCAACAGCCGTCGCCGCGACCAGGGCCGCGGTTACCAGGACCGCCGTCGACCGCGCCTCCGTCGAGGGCCTCGACGGGCTCGACGATCGGCGGCCTGGCCGGCGAGGCGGAGATGCGAAAGAGCAGCGTCTTCAGCCTGTTCGGGAGCAAGCAGGAGCTGCAGCTGGCGACGCTCGAGGCCGCCGTCGAGCAGTTCACCGACGAGGTCTGGCGCCCGATCGCCGGCGAGCTGCCGGGGCTGGACCGGCTGCTGGCGCTGTGCGACAGCTGGCTCTCCTACCACGAGCGCGAGGTGATGCCGGGCGGGTGCTTTCTGACCACCGCGACGATCGAGTTCGACGCCCGGCCGGGCCCACTTCGCGACGCCGTCGCCGCGACGATGCGGCGCTGGCTCGGCGTCCTCGAGCGTGAGGTCGCCCGGGCCGTCGACGCCGGCGAGCTGCCGGCCGGCACCGAGCCGGCCGACATCGCCTTCGAGCTCAACGCCCTGGCGGCGGCGGCGAGCTACGGATTCCAGCTCTCACGCGATCCCGAGGTCTTCGAGCGGGCGCGGCGGTCGATGCGACGGGCGCTCGGTTCCTGACGGCCCGCGACGGCGCGCCGAAAGCCGCGGCGCCCGCCTACCGCCCGTGCTTCGGGTACTTGCAGGGAATGACGCCGGCGAACGTGTAGCCCTCGGTGAAGCTCTTGTTCGGAGCGGGTGCGAGGCCGATGCCCATCCTGCGACCGCCCTTGCCGAAGTCGATCGCGCCGCCGCCGACCACGCCGGCCGGCGTGCCCGGGATCTTGAAGTTGCTGAAGACCTCGTCGTCGGATCTGCGATGGAGGAATACCTGCGGATCCTCGCCCCCGTAGAAGATCGTGTAGTCGTGGCGGAAGCCGCGGAACACCGGCGCGTCGATGAACGCGGTCAGCACGAATCGTCCGCCGTCCGATTTCGCCGTGGCGAAGAAGTCCTTGCTGCCCCGCTTGCCGCTCACCCGGCATTTGCCCTTCGAGATCGTGTCGACCTTCTGCCCGCCTTCGGCGAGGATCGACACCTTCGCGGTCGCGCTGGGCGCCACCACCAGCGACAGTAGGACCGCGATCGCGGCGAACCAGAGGCCCGAAGTAATTTTCATGCTTTCACCATCCCACAGGTCCGCGGCCAGAGCAAGGGGTCCGGTCGCCGCTGATACGTTCGCGCGATGGAGGAGCTGACGATTGGCCTGCCGGCCCGATCCCGGAAGGAGAACGAGCGCCGGCTCCCGCTCCACCCCCGGCACCTCGGGATGCTCGGCGACGCCGTCGGGCGGCGGATCGCGCTCGAGCACGGCTACGGCGAGCCGTTCGGCTTCAGCGACGAGGATCTGGCGCCGCTCGTCAGCTCGATGCGCTCGCGCGACGAGCTGATCGCGGGCTCGGACGTGCTGCTGCTCCCGAAGCCGACTCCGGCCGACCTGCTCGAGATGCCCGAGGGAGGCGTCATCTGGGGATGGATGCACTGCGTCCAGGACGAGGAGATAACCCAGCTGGCCGTCGACCGGCGGCTGACGCTGATCGCCTGGGAGGAGATGCACAACTGGAACGACGACGGCTCGTTCGACCTCCACGTCTTCCACATGAACAACGAGCTGGCGGGCTACTGCTCGGTGATCCATGCGATGCAGCTGTCGGGGCTGACCGGTCAGTACGGGCGCGAGCTGCGGGCGGCGGTGATCGGCTTCGGCGCCACCGGCCGCGGGGCGGTGACGAGCCTCGTCGCGTTGGGCGTCGAGGAGATCGCGGTATTGACCCGGCGCGCGACGGCGGCGGTGGCGGCGCCGATCCACCCGATGCGGCTGATCACCTACGAGCGCGATCCGGACGCACCCGGTGAGACGCTGGATCTCGACAGCGAGCACGAGTCGGTCGCGGAGTTCCTCGCCGAGCACGACGTCGTCGTCAACTGCATGCTCCAGGACACCGACGCGCCGCTGATCCTGGCCAGCAACGAGGAGCTCGACCGGTTCCCCCGCGGGACGCTGTTCGTCGACGTCTCCGCCGACGAGGGGATGGGCTTCGAGTGGTCGCGGCCGACCTCGTTCGAGCAGCCGGTGTTCGAGCTCGGCGGCGGGATCCGCTGCTACGCCGTCGACCACAGTCCGTCGCTGCTCTGGGATTCGGCCACCTGGGAGATCAGCCAGGCGCTCATCCCCCACCTGCCGGCGGCGATGGCGGGGCCGGCGGCCTGGGACGCCGACCCGACGCTCGCGCCCGCGATCGAGATTCGCGAGGGGGTGATCGAGAACCCGAAGATCCTCTCCTTCCAGGGGCGCTCGGCCGACTACCCCCACGCGAGGATCTAGGGGGACGACGTGCCGCGCCTGACCGAGGCGAATCGCAAGTGGTGGGTCCTGGTCGGGACGAGCGGCGGGCTGTTTCTGCTGATGCTCGACTCGACCGTGGTCGCGCTGGCGCTGCCGTCGATCCAGGCCGATCTGAACGCCTCGACCGACCAGCTCCAGTGGGTTCTCAACGCCTACCTGCTGGTGATCGCGGCGCTCGTCGTCACCGCCGGCAGGCTCGGCGACATCTTCGGACGCCGCCGGGTCTTCCTGGCCGGCTTCACCGTATTCGGCGCCGGCTCTGTGCTCGGCGCCGTCGCCTGGAGCCCCGATGTGCTGATCGCCGCCCGCGTGGTGATGGCGGCCGGCGCCGCGTCGATGCTGCCGCTCTCGTTGGCGCTGGTCACCTACGTCTTCCCGGCCGCCGAGCAGCAGCGGGCGATCGGGATCTGGACCGCGGTCTCGGCGATCGCGCTCGGCGTCGGGCCGCTGATCGGCGGCGTCCTCGCCGGGATCGACTGGCGTTTGATCTTCGTCGTCAACATCCCGCTCGTCGTCTTCTCGGTCGCGATCGTCCGCGCCGCCGCGCTCGAGATTCGCGACGAGACGAGCCCGCCGAAGATCGACTGGCCCGGCCTGGCCCTGCTCAGCATCGGCCTGATCGCATCGGTGTTCGCGATCGTCAACGCCGACGATTGGGGCTGGGGCTCGGCTCGCACGCTCGGCCTGCTGGCGGCCGGGATCGCGACGCTGGTCGGCTTCTGGTTCGTCGAGCACCGGGTCGGCAACCCGATCGTCGACTTCTCGCTGTTCCGCAACCGCCCCTATCTCGGCGCGACCGCGGCGGCGTTCGGCGTCGTCGCCACCTACTGGACCCTGATGTTCTACGAGCCTCAGTACCTGCAGAACATCCTCGACTACTCGGCGGTCGAGGCCGGCCTGCTGATCCTCCCGGTCACCGTGCCGATGATCGTCATCTCGCCGCTCTCGGGCCGGCTGATCGGGATCTTCGGCGCCCGCCTGACGATGACGGTCGGGATGTCGCTCGGCGTCGTCGGCGTGATCCTGCTGACCCGGATCACCGCGACGTCCGGTTACGGGCTGCTGTTCCCCGGGCTGCTCGCGGCCGGGCTCTCGTTCGCGCTCGTCTACGCGCCGATGTCGGCGGCGGCGATGGCGGCGATGCCGAAGGCGAAGGCCGGAATCGCCTCGGCGGGGTTGGCGATGAACCGGATCCTCGCCGGCGCGATCGCCCTGGCGGTGACGAGCGCGGTCTTCCAGAGCCTCGAGCGAAGTCAGCTCGACAGCGAGCTCGCCAAGGCGAGCGTGACCCTCGACGGCCGCCAGCGCGAGCAGCTCGACGCTCTGCTGGCCGGCTCCGAACAGGCCCGCGACGCGCTCCCCACTGATCCCGAGGGCATCGCCGACCAGATCCAGGCGGTCGCCGCCGACGCCTACACCTTTGCGCTCGGCAACGCGATCTGGGTGCTGGTCGGCGTCAGCGCCGTCTGCACGCTGCTGACCTGGTGGCTGGTCGAGCCGAAGCAGCCGACCACCGAGCTCCCCGAGGCCGCCGAGACCGACGAGCACCGCCACCACCGCTTCGGCGGCTTCCACCTCTGATCCGGGTCGGCCTAGCGGGCCCGCCGCTCCATGATCACCGCGCCGTCCCGCCGGCCGACCTCCCTGAACCCGGCCTTGATCCAGGCGCGAATCGCGCGCTGGTTGTCGGCGGCCGGATCGACGCTGACGTAGCTCCAGCCGAGGTCGGCGAGCAGATGCCTGACGAGGGCAACCGCGGCATCGGGGCCCAGCCCAGCCCCCTGTGCCTCGGGCAGCAGCGCCATGTCGATTCCCCCGCCGCCGGCGCGGCGCCGGTATTGGGCATACCCGACCGGCTCGTCCCGCTCGTAGACGAGGAACGATTCGACTTCGGGCCGGCGCCCGATGTACTTCGCCGCCACCTCCCGCCTGTCGAGCGGCTCCCCGCCCCAATGTCGCACGAAGGCCGGATCGGCGAACCAGCGGGCCAGCAGGTCGAGGTCGGCCTCCCTCACCGGCACGAGCCGCGCGCGTTCGCCGGCGATGGCTGCCGCTCGGTGCACGAGCCCAAGCTACTCGCGTGAGCAGCGGGCGCAGCTACGATCGCCGGGTGGGAGCTGCCTATGACGAGATCGGCGGCAACTACTCCGACTACCGCCGGCCGGACGAACGGATCGAGCGCGCCATCCTCGACGCTCTCGGCGACTCCGAGAGCGTCGTCAACGTCGGCGCCGGCGCCGGCTCCTACGAGCCGACCGATCGAGCGGTGATCGCCGTCGAACCGTCGACGGTGATGGCATCCCAGCGCCCACCGGAAGCCGGGCCGGCGGTGATCGCTGCAGCGGAGGCCCTGCCGCTCGAGGACGATGCGGTCGATGCCGCGTTGGCGGTGCTGACCATCCACCATTGGAGCGATGCCGAGGGTGGCGTCGGCGAGATGAAGCGGGTCGCCAGGAGGCGCGTCGTGCTGCTCACGGTCGATCCGCGGGTCGAAGCCGAGATCTGGCTCCTCGCCGAGTATTTCCCCGCGATCGCCGAGCGAGATCGCACCGAGTTCCCGCCGATTGCCTCATTGCGCCGCTGGCTGGGCGCCGGCACCGCGGTCCGCGAGATCCCGGTCCCACGTGATTGCCGCGACGGCTTCCTGCTCTCCTTCTGGGGCAGGCCCGAGGCCGTCCTCGATGACGCGAGGCGGGCCGCAACCAGCGGCTTCGCTCGCCTGTCCGACGTTCAGGAGCGAGACGGGGTCGAGCGGCTTCGCGAGGATCTGGCGTCGGGCCGCTGGGACGACCGCCACGGATCATTGCGGCGGCGGGAAGAGCTCGACGCCGGCCTTCGGCTGATCGTTGCCGACCTGTAGTCACCCCTTCGGACCGAAGCGCGAGTTCCAACCCGCGCCGAGCCCCTCGGTCGGCGGTCGGCTCCGGCGGTGTTCTCGATCCTCGGGACCCGCTGAAGGCGGCCGTCCGGGATGCCGGCGAGTGGGCGGTACTGGTCTCGAACCAGTGACCTCCTGCTTGTAAGGCAGGCGCTCTCCCAGCTGAGCTAACCGCCCGGAAGGCTGATTATCCCGCATGAGCCAGCTCGCCAGCGCTCGGTCAAAGTGATCGTGGCACCCTGAGTCATTTCCGTACCGGGACCACGCTCCGCCCGAGCTGCTCAGCGAGATGACGCGGCGGGCAAGCTGGGCCGCAGTGGCGGCTCCGGCTTTAGGACTACTGACTATCTGACACGATGCCTCGGGATGGGGCCGCGGATGGGAGCACCTCGAGGGACCAAGCGGGCGTTGCTCCTTGCCACGCTCATCGTCGGTCTGACGCCCGGCTTCGCGCTCGCGTCCCAGAGTGACAACCCGTATGCATCCCGCGCCCTGTCCTTCCACGGCACGTCGCCGGACGGTACCCACGCCTACATCCAGACCCCAGAGCAGCTGGTCAGGGCGGACACCGACCAGATGATCGACGTCTACGACATCGACGACGGCGTCGCGAAGCTCGTCTCGGTCGGCCCCGACGGCGGAAACCGGAACGGAACATGCCTGAGCTTGGGAGACCCCAGTCATCCGGAACTACCTCCATATACGGAGAGCTGCGACTCGCGTTTCCAAGGCGCTTCCGGCGGGCGGGTCTACTTCCGATCCGAATCGCTGCGAATGAGCGAGAACTCCAACGGCAAGTACGAGTACTACCGGGACGGCGACCCCCTGGCCCTCGCCGACGGCGCCATCGCCGAGACCGAGGACAACTCCAGGCAGATCCTCCAAGACCGGGATGGCTGCCTCTTCCAGCGGGACTCCGGCGGAACGACACTGATCTCGACGGGCCCGGGCGTCACGGGCGGCGGATGCCCGGCCTACGGTGACTTCCACTTCGTAAGTCAGACGGACGACGGGAACACGGTGTTCTTCTTGTCCACCAAGCCGCTCGTGGCCGCCGACACCGACGATCAGCGAGATCTGTACAGGAGCAGGAACGGGGAAACCACCCTGATCTCGACCGGCCCCACCGATGCCGGCGGCGGGTTCACCGGCACTCGATACGGAAGCCGGGGATCCGGGTTCGAGACGGTTTCGACGGACGACGGCGAGACTGTGGTGTTCAAGACGTCGGCCGAGCTCACCGAGGAGGACGAGGACTCCGCCGACGACATCTACCTGCGAGCCGGGACGACGACAACGCTGGTCTCCGGTACGGGAGCTTCGGACGTCGACCTCGTGGGCCAGTCGGGTGACTTGGGCACGATCTTCTTCGAGACCGCCGACGCACTCGACCCAGCGGATACGAACGGCAAGTCGGATGTCTATCGCTGGAAGAACGGCACGATCTCCCTCTTCGCCCTCAATTCAGGGGGTCAGGCTTTTGCCCACGGGAGCACTTTCGAGGACGCATCCGTCGACGGCACGAAGGCGTTCTTCTATGCATGGGAGAACGCCGGCTTCGTCACAGGCGAGATCTACGAACGCTCCGCTGGCACGACTACACGACTGTCACCCCCCGGGACCGATTACCAGTACTGGAGCGATTGGGTGGGTGCCTCGGATGACGGCTCAAAGGTCTACTTCGACAGCAAGCGATCGCTCACCGACGATGACGACGACGGAGGAAAGGTCGACCTCTACCGGTACGAAAACGGAAATCTCACGCTGATCTCAGCCGACCCGTCGCCGGTCGATCCCGAGGACGCCGAGGACGCGACCGCGGCGCCCGGACCGCTTGATCACGGCGACCCGCTCTCGGATCACGGATCCCGCATCTACTTCAGGTCGAAGCAATCCATGAGCCCGGAAGACACCGACTGCGGGCGGGTCGACTTCTACGAGCATTCCAATAGCGGGAACCGGCTTGTCACGGTCGGCGCCGACGCGCCGACGATCGCCCCCGGCCCGTGCTCATTCGACACGAATACGCCGACCTTCAAGCTGGAGCCCGCACATCCCGGGGACGCGCTCGAATGCCGGATCGACCAAGAGGCATATGAGCCCTGCTCATCGACCTTCACGCGAGAGATCAACGACGGCGAGCACGTCCTGACCGTCCGTGGCGACGCCGGAACCGATGCGCAATCGGGCGTCGCGGATCGGCGATTCACGGTCGAGTCCGATCACCCGCCGGAGACGACCATCACCGACGGGCCTACCTACAGCTGGGACTTCCAGAAGCCCGATGAATACCGGCGGCCGGCGTTCTTCTTCGAATCGTCCGAGCAGACCGGCCACCTCGAATGCCGCTTCGACGAAGATCCGTTCGAGCTCTGCGATGAGTCGAGCACGGAAGGCGGCTCGCTCGGCGTAGACCGGCCAGACGAGCCGCTGTCCTACGGCGAGCACACGTTCGCGGTCCAGGCGGTCGACGGTGGCGGTAACTGGGACGAGACGCCCGACTCACGGACTTTCACCATGTCCCCCTACAACGGAGACCTCGAGCTCGAGCTGTCCGAGCCGGGAGTCCCCGGCAGCATCCGTGGGCTCGCCGGCCGCGGGCTCGCGCCGATCGTCAGGTGCTCCGAGTCCTGTCAGGTCGAGGCCGACGTCACCCTCAGGTACCGGTCGAGGGGCAAGTTCCGGACGATCAGGTTCGGCAAGGCCACCGGGGAGTCCGGCCTGGACGCGTCTCCGGTCGCCGTCGAACCGTCGGCCCGCGCGAAGCGTGCGCTGAAGAGGGCGAAGCGCGGTTCGCTCAGGATCGAGCTGAACGGCGAGCCCACCGATGGCGACGGAACGGGCACCCGGGTCACCAGCCGCCACGAACTGCCGAAGCGGCGCTAGAGGCGATTCCTACTGGGGTGGATCCGCAGGGCGACGATGCGGTTGTCGCGGACGGATTCGAGGGTTCCCACGGGATGGGACCCGTTGAGATCAACAGACGGGTGGGAGGGGTTGCGGGCACTGGAGCGCGTCTGGTGCCCGTATCAATCCAGATCGAACCCAATCGCTATGTATATCGGTGCCCTCTCTCTAAGGGCCAAGAAGTCGCAGATCGCATGGACAAGCGGCATACCGATGGGAGTCAGCCAGGTGGTCCACCGCTTGTAAGGCAGGCGCTCTCCCAGCTGAGCTAACCGCCCTGGAGACTTTGCCATCCCAGTCTATAAGCCGACTGATGGGTGAAGTGAGCGCGGATTCTTCGCCTCCGCTCTCATCGTCGGTCGCCCCTGAGCGGCGGCGCATGCGGAGGCTCGCGGCGCCGGTACTTGAACCTCAGGATCGGACGCTCGAGCACGTAGTAGCTGGCCGCGGCGATCGCCACCGAGATCGCGATGGTCGCGGCAAGCAGCGGGGCGTAGGACCAGTTCTCGATCGAGTCGGTGAGAACCCTGAGGACCAGGACGTGCCAGAGGAAGACGCCGTAGGAGACGAGTCCGATCCATGCAACGGGCCCAGCGGCGAGAACCCTGCCTGGAGCGCCGGCCTCGCGATCGGTCGTGATCGCCGGGGCGAGCAGCAGCAGGGCGACGAGCGCGAGGCCGGAGAAGGCGAGGAGCTGATCGCCGCGGTCGAAGATGACCGGGCTCGCGGGCAGGACCAGCGCGAGAATCAGGTAGACGCCGAACGCGGCGATCCAGAGGACTCCGGAGCTTCCGGCCGGCAGCAACCTCCGGGCCTTCCGACCGTGGCCCTCGATTGCCACCGACGCGACCGCCAGCCCCATGCCCAGGGCGAACCAGAGGCCGAAGCTGAGCAGCGAGCCACCGACGAGGGATGGCGGCCTGGCGTCGTAGACGACGAAATGCAGAACGATCGAGGCGAGCGCAAGCAACGTCAGCAGACCCAACTCCAAGGGAACCCAGGATCGTCTTGGCCTGCCCTTGGCCAGTCGATCGGCGACCAGGACGTAGAGCGGCAGCGTGACGTAGAAGGTCAGCTCGACCACGAGGCTCCATGTCTGCGTAAGGACGCAGTCCGCGCAGGTCCAGCCACCGGAGGACGAAAGGCTGAAGACGAGTCCGTATTGCTCGATCCACCTTCCATCGGCGGTCGCGGTAAGGCCCGGTACGAGGATGACGAACGTCACGACCAGCCAGTAAGCGGGAAAGATCCGCAGGGCCCGACGGCGGAAGTAGTCGCCGACGCGGGGCGCAGCCGGCCCACCGGTGCGGTGGGCGATGAACGGGCGGTAGAGCAGGAACCCGGAGATCAGGAAGAAGATCGTGACGCCGAGGTTGAGGTGGACCAGCAGCCGGTCGCCGATCGTGTCCTCGACCCCACCGTAGGTCGTGACGTGCAGTACGACCACGCAGAGGACGGCGACGGCCCGCATGCCGTCGACCAGCGGGAAGCGCGGATGGCGAGGCGGCGGGGCTACGGCATCGGGAGCGGCCCGACGGGATCCGGAGGTGGATGATCCGGTCACGAGACTTGTGCCTGACCGGCGTCGGCGCTCTGCGCGGGAAGCGCCAAGGCTGCCAGCAGCGCCGCCACAGTTCCCCTCACCACCCGAGGAGCGTATCGGGGCTGGGACGGACGCGACGGATTGCGAGCGGCAACCCAGCTTGGGCGGAGAGGGCGCGCTAGGGTCGCGGGCGGCGATGGCAGCGACGGATTGGGAGAACACGATCTGATGGCGGCGGAGCCGAGCGCGGAGAAGTCCGAGGAGGACCGGATCGTCAACTGGGGCTGGGCGCTCGGGCTCGTCCTGCCGGTCGTCGGCCTGATGGCGGCCGCGGTCCTGCTCGTCCGCCACGACCGCCGCTGGGCGCTGATGCTGGGCTGGGCTCTGCTCGGCGTGCTGGCCTACCTCGCGGTCTTCGTCTGGATCTAGCCGTGGAGCTCGGGATCGAGGGCAGGGTGGCTCTGGTGCTCGGCGCCAGCCGCGGGCTGGGCCGGGCCGTGGCCGAGGCGCTCGGCCGCGAGGGCGCCCGGGTGGCTCTGGCCGCTCGTTCGCCGGAGCGGCTCGAGGCGACCGCGGCGGCGATCGCCGGCGAGACCGCCGTGTTCGCCGTCGACACCGCCGACGGCGCGGCGGTCGAGCGGCTTCCCGGCGCGGTCGAGGAGCGGCTCGGTCCGGTCGAGATCCTCGTCCTCAACACCGGCGGGCCACCGCCGGGCGAGGCCCTGGCGGCAACAGCGGAGGACTGGGAGGCGGCGTTCGAGTCGCTGGTGCTGACGCCGATGCGGCTGGCCCGGGCCTGCGTTCCGGGCATGCGCGAGCGCGGCTGGGGCCGGATCGTCAACGTCTCCTCGACCTCGATCCGCGAGCCGATCCCCGGGCTGGCGCTCTCGAACTCGAACCGGATGGCGGCGGTCGGCCTGCTCAACACCCTGGCCCGCGAGGTCGCCGCCGACGGGATCACGGTCAACACCATCGCGACCGGCCGCTTCGCGACCGAGCGACTCGAGCAGATGTACGGATCGCTCGAGGCGGCCGAGGAGCGGGCGCGGGTCGATGTGCCGGCGGCGCGGCTCGGGCGGCCGGAGGAGTACGGCGACCTGGTCGCGTTCGTCTGCTCGGAGCGGGCCGGGTATCTGACCGGCACGGTGATCCCGCTCGACGGCGGGCTGACCCGCTCGAGCTGAAGCTCAGGCGAACCGCGGCGGCGTCGGCGTGCGCAGCTGGCCGCGTCCGGCGACGACGGCGATCCAGGTGCCGCCGAGCAGGATCATCGCCAGGCTGAGCAGCTGCGCCTGGGTGAGGCCGATCGCGACGTCGGCGTTGCGGCGCACGAACTCGACCATGAACCGTTCGAAGCCGGCGACGATCAGGTAGAGGGCGAAGAGCACGCCGGGCCGGAAGCGATCGCGAAGCCGCCAGAGAGCGAGCGCTGCCAGCCCCATGAACAGGGTCTCGTAGACCGGAGTCGGGTGAACCGGCGTGTCGGTCGGGACGGTGCCGTCCGGATAGGCCATCGCCCACGGCCCGTCCCAGGCCCGGCCGTAGTCGCCGTCGCCGGAAAGCTGGCAGCCGACCCGGCCGATCGCGTAGCCGATCGTCAGCGGCACCGCGGCGACGTCGGCGAGCAGCAGGGTCATGATCCCCCGCCAGTAGGCCCAGCCGAGGACCGCGATCGCGCCGCCGATCGCGCCGCCGTACCAGACCAGCCCGGAGCCGCCGAACAGGTTGCCGACGAGGTCGCTGCTGACGTCGTCCCAGTTCTCGATCACGAAGTAGAGGCGCGAGCCGACGAGCCCGCCGACGAGCGCCGCGAAGGCCATCTCGTAGGCCCAATCCGCCGGCTTGCCGAGCTCCTTGAAGCGGCGCCCGACGACCAGTCCCGCCGCGACGAAGCCGAGCCCGAACATCAGCCCGAACGTCTGCAGGGTCAGCGGCCCGATGTTGATCTCTGGATACATGCGGCAGTAGCCCCGACGGGAGTCGAACCCGGCTCCTCAACCTTGAAAGGGTCGCGTGCTAACCGTTACACCACGGGGCCGTGGGCGGTCCAGTCTAGGCGTCGGCGATCGGGATCGAACCCGGATCGCGCTGCCCCGCCCCTCCCCCGCCCCTCCCCCGCCCGCCGAGGTGGAGGAAACGGGTGACAGTTGCCCCTTTCCTCGACCTCGGCGGATGGAAGGGGGCGGCGGTCAGGCGACGAGCAGCTCGAGCAGTGCCTTCTGGGCGTGCAGGCGGTTCTCGGCCTGGTCGAAGACCGCCGAGCGGGGGCCGTAGAGGACGCCGGCGTCGATCTCCTCGCCGGGATGGGCGGGCAGGCAGTGGAGGACGATCGCCCGCTCCGCCGCGTGGGCGAGCAGCTCTTCGTCGACGCGGTAGGGGACGAGCGCCTCGCGCTTGGCGACTGCGTCCGACTCCCCCATGCTGATCCAGACGTCGGTGTAGACGGCGTCGGCACCGGCGACCGCCTCGCGGGGGTCGGCGATCAGCTCGGCGCCGGCGGCCGCCTCGAGCTCGAGCCCCGGCGGGGAGGAGACGACGACCTCGACGCCGGCGCGGCCGCCGAGCAGGGCGAGCGAACGGGCGACGTTGTTGCCGTCGCCGACGAACGCGACGCGGAGGCCGGCGAGCGCTCCGAACCGTTCGCGGAGCGTCTGCAGATCGGCGAGCGCCTGGCAGGGGTGGTGGTCTGGAGTCAGCGCGTTGATCACCGGCACCTCACTGGCCGCCGCCAGCTCGACGACCCGCTCGTGGGAGCCGCTGCGGATCGCGATCGCCTGGACGTAGCGCGACATCACCCGGCCGACGTCGGCGATCGACTCGCCGCGGCTGAGCTGCAGCTCGTCGCTGCGGAGGACGATCGGGGTGCCGCCGAGCTCGGCGACGCCGACCTCGAAGGAAACCCGCGTCCGCGTCGAGGGCTGCTCGAAGATCAATGCCACCGAGCGGCCGGCGAGGGCGTCGCCACCGGCCACGGGGCGGCCGGCCTTCAGCTCGGCCGCCCGCTCGAGCAGCGCAGGGAGCCGGGCGGCGATCTCCTCGCCGGTGACGAAATCGGTTGCTGCGGCCCCGCTCATCGAAGCGCGGCACCTTACAACCGCCCACCCGCCGGCGCGTCCGGGCGAGGCCGCCGCGGCAGGCCACTGCCGCCGGAGCCGTGCCGATAATCGCCGCGATGGAGGTTCGTGTCCTGAGCTGGAACCTGTTCCACGGCCGCGACCGTCCGCCGGAGCCGGAGCTGCTCACCTGGCGATCGCGGCTGCTGCGAACGACCGAGCGCGGCCGCTCGCACGCGCAGGTCAACACCGACCTCGCCGCCGGCTTCGCTGCGACGCTGGCCGCCGCCGAGTGGGACGTGGCATTGCTGCAGGAGTGCCCGCCGCGCTGGGCGGAGCGCCTCGCGACTGCCTGCGGCGCCGACCCCCACCTCGTCCCGACCAGCCGCAACCTACCCGGGCTCGGCCGGCTGCAGGCGCTTCTCGCCGACTGGAACCCGGACCTGATCGCCTCCTGGGAGGGTGGATCGAACCTGACGCTCGTCCGCCGCGGCGGCGCGATCAGCGACCGCTGCAGCCACCGGCTCGCAAGCCGGCCGGAGCGGCGGATGATGGCCTTCGCCCGGCTCGGTGGCGAGCTCTGCGTCGCCAACCTCCATGCCAGCGCCGACCGCCGGCGCGCCGAGCGGGAGCTGCTCGAGGCGGCCGCGGTCGCCCACGGCTGGGCCGACGGCACGCCGCTGATCCTCGGCGGCGACTTCAACCTGCGCCCGGCGACGAGCCGTCCGGTCTTCGACCGCCTCGCCGCCGATTGGGGGCTGCGGGCTCCGACCGGCGAACGGGTGATCGACCACCTCCTCGTCACCGGGCTCACCATCTCCGAGACGCCCGTCCAATGGCCCGCTGAACGGCGCGAGATCGCCGACCCGACCGCCGCCGGTCGGAGCACCGCGCCGCTGCCGGTCAGGCTCTCCGACCATGCTCCCGTCGAGGCGCTGTTCGCGAGCGTCCCGACCATGCAATCAGCGTCCCAGTAGTCGGCCCGGAAGCGGCCGGGCGCGCACGGTGCGATATTCCGGGCACCCACAGCAGCTAGGAAGGAACGTCCCATGGCCACGACCAGCAAGACGACGACCAGGAAGACCACGACCAGCAAGAAGAAGAGCGCCCGCCGACCGAAGGCCTCACGGTCCGCCGACCGGCCCGACAAGAACATCGAGGCCTTCCGCGATGCCCTCGAACGAAGCGTCACTCTCCCGCGGGAGCGAATCCAGGAGGTCGTCGACGACGCCGTCAAGCGTGGCCGGATGACCCGCGACGACGCCAATGAGCTCGTCTCCAAGCTCGTCTCGCGCGGACGCAAGCAGTCCGAGGAGCTGGTCAAGGAGCTCGAGACGCTGCTCGACCAGGCCCGCAAGCAGGTCGAGCGCGGCACGACCAAGGCGCGCCGCCAGGTCAGGGGACGCGCCGGCAAGGTCGCCCGCGGCGCCCGCGACGTCGCCGAGGAGCCGCTCGCCCGCGTCGACACCGTCCGCCGCAAGGCGGGGGTCGGGCCGAGCTTCCCGATCACCGGCTACGACGAGCTGACCGCCGCCCAGATCAACAAGCGGCTCGGCGATCTCAGCAAGCCGGAGCTGCGCAAGGTGCGCACCCACGAGAAGAACGACAAGGCGCGGAAGAGCATCCTCGACAAGATCGACAAGGCGCTCGGCTGAGCGCCCCGGCAAGCGGACCCAGGCCGCGACGCGGCGCCGAGCTCGATCTGACGATCGACTCGCTCGCCCAGGGCGGGCGGGGAGTGGCCCGAACCGGCGACGGCTTCGTCGTCTTCGTCGCCGGCGGGTTGCCGGGCGACCGGCTCCGCGCCCGCGTCGGCAAGTCGAAGAAGTCGTGGGCGGAAGCGTCGATCGTCGAGCTCGTCGAGGCCGGGTCCGACCGGATCGCCGACAGCTGCGTGCACGGCGGCGAACCGTGCCCGGGAGCCGCCTGGCAGGGCCTTCCCTACGAGCGCCAGCTCGCCGAGAAGCAGGCGCAGGTCGCCGAGGCGCTGGAGCGGCTCGGACGATTCGAGGGATTCGAGGTCGAGCCGATCGTCGCCGCCGTCGAGCAGTGGCGCTATCGCAACAAGCTCGAGTACTCGTTCGGGACGCCGGAGGCCGGTGACCCACCGGACGACCCGGTGCTCGGCTTCCACGCCCGCGGGCGCTGGGACCGGATCGTCGACGTCGACGATTGCCGGCTCGCCTCGAAGGCCAACAACGACGCCCGCAACTCGATCCGCGCCTGGGCCCGCTCCGAGGGACTGCACGCCTTCGACTCCGCACGGCGCCGGCGAGCTCCGCAACCTGATCGTCCGCGAGGGTCGCCGCACCGGGCAGATCCAGACGCGGCTCGTCACCGCCGCGGCCGAGGTGCCGCGGCCGCCCGTCGACCTGCACACGGTCATCGCCGGCCCGAGCGGCGGCACCGACGGGCCGACCGGCGTGCTCGGCGAGGAGTTCCTCCGCGAGCGGCTCGGTGACCTCGACCTGCGGGTCTCCCCCGGCGCCTTCCTGCAGACCAACACCGAGACCGCCGAGCTGCTCTACGCGGCGGCGCGCGAGTTCGCGGCGCTCGGCAGCGGCGAGCGGCTCTTCGACCTCTACTGCGGGATCGGCACGATCGGGCTGGGCATGGCCGCCGACGCCGGCGAGGTCTGGGGGATCGAGAGCGTGCTCGAGGCGATCGTCGACGCCGAGGCCAACGCCGAGCTGAACGGGATCGGCAACGCCCGCTTCCGCACCGCCGACGCCCGGCTCGGGATCAGGCCGCTGCTCGAGGAGGCCGGCAACCCCGACGTCGTCGTCATCGACCCGCCGCGGGCCGGGCTCTCGGCGAAGATCGTCCGCCGCGTCCTCGAGTGCGGGGCCGACCGGATCGTCTACGTCTCCTGCAACCCGACGACGATGGCGCCGAACGCCAGACAGATCGTCGACGCCGGCTATAGGCTGGCGCGCGTGCGGCCCGTCGACATGTTCCCCCAGACCCCCCACATCGAATGCGTCGCCCTGCTCGAGCGGGAGCGACCGATGAGCCAGGCGCGCGGATTCGGCGTCGCCGCCGGCCTCGATCCGGAGATCGCGACGCCGCTGGCGGCCCGCTGCGAGGAGCTCGGCTACACGTCGATGTGGGCCAACGACCATCCGGCCGCGAGCGGCCTCGAGACCCTGGCGGCGTTCGCCGAGGGGTCGGCGGCGATGCAGCTCGGCGTCGCCGTCCTCGCCCTCGACCGCCATTCGCCGGCCGCGATCGACGCGCAGATCGAGTCGCTCGGCCTCGACCGCTCCGGCTGCTGATCGGCGTCGGCGCCGGCTTCTCGAAGCGGCCGCTGACGACGATGCGGGAGGCCCACGCCGAGCTCCGCGAGACGATCCCCGGCGTCAAGCTCGATGCTCGCGGCGATGGGACCGAAGATGTGCGCGCTCGCCGGCGCCTCCTACGACGGCGCGTTCTTCAACTGGGTCACCCCCGACTACGCCGCCGAAGCCCGCGGCAACGTCGAGGCCGGCGCGGCCGAGGCGGGCCGCCCGGCGCCGCGCGTCTACGGCTACGTCCGCACCTCGGTCGGCGCCGACGCCGAGACCCGGCTCGCCAAGGAGGAGGGCTTCTACCGCGACCTCCACGACGGCTACCGCCGGCAGTTCGAGCGACTCGGACAACCGCCGGGGACGGTCGGCGTCGCCGCCGAGGATCCCGACGACGCGGACGCGATGCTCGCCGCCTACGCGGCCCTCGACACGATCGTGGTCCGCGGCCTCGCCAGTGCCAAGCTGGAGAGCATGGACCGCGTCGCCACCGCCGCCGCGCCGAGATAGTCCCGCCCGCCCGGGAGACCGGACGCGAAGCGGAGTCCCTCGGCTGGGCCCGACACACATGTCTCCCGTCCCGTTCACCGCGCCGCCCGGGGAGACCGGACGCGAAGCGGAGTCCCTCGGCTGGGCCCGACACACATGTCGTCCCGTCCCGTTCACCGCGCCGCCCGGGGAGACCGGACGCGAAGCGGAGGATCTCCCCGGAGTTACCTACTGGTTCGGGAGCGGGCTGCCGGCCTTGAAGGCGAACCAGAGCCAGAAGGCGAGCGTGACGAGCACGGTCGTGACCACGAAGAGCCGCTCGATCGCGCCCATCGCCGGGCCGCGGCGAAGCTCGCGGGTGTCGGTCATGCCCCGCATCCAGGGCGCCCGCGGGCCCGACGGGCCCGGTCCGGGGCCGTCGCGGCGGGCCGAAGAACGCCATCACGACGCCGGCCAGGTAGAGCAGCAGCACGTAGGTGAGGATGATCCCGAAGAGGATCACCATCGCGACCGAGAAGTTGACGGTGCTGGCGCCGGAGCCGCTCTGCAGCTGCGAGCCGATCCAGACCCAGGCGAGCGGCACGCCGAAGCCGATGATCACGGCGGCGACGACCGTGGCGACGAACGTGATGAGCTGGCCTACGGCGCGCATGAACAGCGAAATGTAGCGGCGGGCGGCAGCGGGACCGCCTGCCCGGTCAGTACGGGGGCAGGTCCTCGTACCAGTCGCCGAGCGCGCGGAAGGCCCGCCAGAAGTCGCGCTTGGGCCCCTCCGAGTCGAGCGAGGCGTCGATGTCGGGCGTGAAGATCACGTCGATCGTCGGGGTCAGCGCCTGGATCTCGCCGGGCCGCGCCTCGACCGGGACGGCGAGCGGGATCTGGACGTCGTTGAGGCCCTCGAGCGCGCCCTCGCCCATGACGACGATGCAGCGCGGCTCGACGATCGCGACCTCGCGTGACGAGCCGGGCGACGCAGGTCGGCGCCGCCAGCGCCGGGTCCGAGAGCGGGCACTTGACGCAGAGCGTCCCGTAGACGACGAGCGGATCGATCCCGAGCCGCTTCAGCGACTTCATCACCGCCGTGCCGGCGCGGCCGTAGAAGGCGACGCCCTCCTCGATCTCGGCGACGCTGGGGGCGTGCTTGAGCAGCATCACGTCGGCCTGCGGATGGCCGGAGCCGAGCACCGGCATCAGGTTGCCGCGCGGGCAATCCTCGCAGTCCTGGAGCTCGTGGGTGAGCTGGTTCAGCTCACGGATCGCCCGCTCGAGGTACTTCTCCTTGATCTGATCCTCAGTGATCGGCACGGCAGGCGACTCCTTTGACGGCCCCCGTCCCTCTCCTTGCGGTTGCACTTCGTTATGGCTCCCTGAATCAACTCTTGCCGCGTCCGGCGCCGACTGCGGCGGCGGCGCTCGGCCGACCGCCGGCCGCCCTTGACGGGCTGCGGATCGGCGACCTCCTTGCGGCCGCCGGCCTGTCCGCTGGCGGCCTGCATCCACTTCAGCGCCTGGACGTAGACGAGGTTCTTGTGCTTGCGGACGATGTCGGCGCTGCGCATCGCCTCGAGGAACTCCTCGGCCCCGTCGAAGTCGTGCAGGCGGATGCGGACGCTGCCGAGCGCCTGGGCGACGTGGCCGTCGGAGCCGGCCCCGGGGACGATCCGGTACTTGGCCGCGAACCGCTCCGCCTCCTCGTTGAAGGCGCTGAACGCGACCCGCGGGTTGAAGACCTCGAGGATGTCGATCTCCTCGACCATGTCGAGCAGGTGCTCGTAGTCGGGCACCGAGTGCAACCGGTCGAAGGGGTGTGGGACGTAGACGAGGCCGCCCTGGCGGCGGATCTCGGCGACGGTCTCTGCCATCGTCATGCCGCGCTCGATCTTCTCCTCGAGGAACAGGCCGATCACCTCGCCCTGCTCGGCGGTCTTCACCTCCTCGCCGACGATCACCTTGATGTCACCGTCGCGCTCGGCCGCCTCGCGGGCGGCGAGGGCGCCGGAGATCTCGTTGTGGTCGGTCACCGCGATCGCCCCCATGCCGCGGTCCTTGGCGGTCTCGAGCAGTACCTCGACCGGAGTCGCGCAGTCGTTGGAGTGATCGGTGTGCATGTGCAGGTCGCAGTCGATCGTCCGTCGCCGTGAGATCCGCCGCCGGACTTCGGCGTTGCCGCCCGGATCGTGGCGGCGCGAGGTGATCCGCCGGTAGACCGCCTCGAGCTGGTCGGCGACGGCGGCGAACGACCGCGCCGAGGACACCCCGGCAGCGGCGAGGCGCTCGCGCAGACCGGGGTCGCGGATCAGCCGCTCGATCTGCCCCGACAGCGTCTCCGCGTCGCCGGCCGGAAAGACGAGGCCGAGCTCGCCGGCGTCGCTGTCGACCAGCTCCTCGTAGGGGTCGATCTGGGCGGCGACCGGCACCGCTCCGGCTGCGAACGCGGCGAAGATCAGGCTCGGCGCCGGCTGCGGGCCGCCGGACGCGGCCGCGACGACGTCGGCGCCGGCGATCACGTCCGCGGCGTCGATCCGCTCCGGCCGGAGCACACGGACGCGCTCACGCAGGCGGCGGTTGAGCCGCGGCGTCTGCACCGACGAGTCCTCGATCCAGACGTCGGCCTCCCAGTCGAGATCGAGCGGCAGCTTGCGCAGCGCCCGCAGGAAGATCCGCAGCGCCCCGCGCTCCTCGCGGGCGCAGTAGACGATCCGCGGCGGCGAGCCCGGGGCGCGGTCGGCGCTGCCGACTTCGGCGGCCGGCGGAACGACCTCGTAGTTGCCCGGGAAGAAGCGGTTGAGCAGCTCGCCGGTGCTCCGCCCAGCCGCCATCCGCGCGTCGAGGCGGCCGAAGAAGATCTCGACCAGCGGCCGCGCGACCTGAGTCGACAGGACCCGTTCGGTCGGCAGGTGGAAGGTCGCGGCGTTGAGCGCCCGCGAGTGACGGAGCGCCGCCGAGGCGACGCTGGGCGCGAACGGATCGTGGACGTGGACGACGTCGAACTCGATGGCGCTGAGCAGGCCGCCGAGCGAACGCGAGATGTCGACCGGCACCGGCGCCGGCCGCGGCCGCCCTCCGGCCGGCAGCTTGAACGCGGCGCCGACCGAGAGGACCGCCGGGCCGTCCTCGCCGACGCGCCCGCCGTCCCAGCCGGAGCCGAAGACGGCGGCGCCGTCGCGGCGGGTCGTCTCGATCGCCTCCTGGGAGAGCCGCAGGTCGGAGCGGCTGCCGCCGGGGGCGGCGATCACGACGCGGTGCCCGCGCGCCTTCAGCTCGGCGGCTGCGCCGGCGACGTAGGCGTTGACCTCGTGATGCCCCTCCCACGAGTAGGGGGACACCTGGGCGATCGTCAGGCCGTCGCTGCTGGGCACCGCTGCAGGATAGATGCGGAGGGGCCGCGGGCGGTCCCGCCGCTGACGGCGGCGCCGGGGCGGCGATAGGATCGGCCCGCCGGGGGGAGAACCGAGAGGAGCGAGGGTGAGCGACTTCGACTATGTGATCGTCGGTGCGGGATCGGCCGGGTGCGTCCTCGCCAACCGGCTCAGCGACTCCGGCGCCGAGGTGCTGCTGGTCGAGGCCGGCGGCCGCGACCGCTCCCCGAAGATCAAGATCCCCGCCGCCTTCGCTCAGCAGTTCCGGACCAAGCTCGACTGGGACTACGCGAGCGGTCCCGAGCCCGGCTGCGACGGTCGCTCGATCTACGTGCCGCGCGGCAAGGCCCTCGGCGGCTCGAGCTCGATGAACGCGATGCTCTACGTCCGCGGCGATCGCGCCGACTACGACGGCTGGCGCGACGACGCCGGCTGCACCGGCTGGGGCTGGGACGACGTCCTCCCCTACTTCGTCCGCTCCGAGCACCACGAGGCCGGGGCGAGCGCCGTGCACGGCTACGGCGGCCTGCTCAACGTCGCGCCGTCGCGCAGCCCGCGGCCGCTCACCGAGCTGATGATCAAGGCCGCCCTGGCTCGCGGCTACGAGTCCGATCCCGACTACAACGACGGCGACCCGCGCGGCGTCGCGGCAGTCGAGACGACCCAGAAGAACGGGCGGCGCTGGAGCGCCGCCGACGCGTTCCTGCGCCCCGCCGCCGGCCGCCCGAACCTGACCGTGCTGACCGGCGCCGTCGCCCTCGGCCTCGAGCTCGAGGGAGGGCGTGCGCGCGCAGTGCGGCTCGGCGGCAAGACGTCGATGCCCGTTGCTCGGGCGCGCCGCGAGGTGATCCTCGCCGCCGGGTCGATCGGCTCCCCGCAGCTGCTGATGCTGTCCGGGATCGGCGATCCCGCCAAGCTCGGCGCGGCCGGGGTCGAGACCGCGGTGCCGCTGCCCGCCGTCGGCACCAACCTCCAGGACCACCCATACGTCGTCGGGATCTGGGACTCGACGATCGGCGCCTCGCTCGCCGACGCCGAGAAGCCGGCGGCGCTGCTCGACTTCCTGCTGCGCCGCCGCGGCCCGCTCACCTCGACGGTCGCCGAGGCCTTCCTGTTCACCCGCTCCGACGGCGGCGACGGCCCGCCCGACATCCAGTTCCACCTCGCGCCCGCCTACTTCGCCGACAACGGCTTCGAGGAGTACGACGGTCACGCGCTGACGATCGGCCCCGTCCTCGTCGCCCCGCGGGCCCGCGGCGAGGTCACCCTGGCCTCCTCCGACCCGACCGCGAAGCCGGCGATCGTCGGCAACCACCTGACCGACCGCGCCGACCTGGACGCGCTCGTCTGGGGCGTCAAGCGGGCCCGCGAGCTCGCCGCGACGCCGCCGCTGGCGGCGGCCGTCGGCCGCGAGATCTACCCCGGCCCGGATGCGGCCGACGACGATGCGATCGCCGCCGACGTGCGGCGCCGCGTCGAGCTGCTCTACCACCCCGTCGGCACCTGCCGGATGGGGGCCGACGAGGAGTCGGTCGTCGATCCCGAGCTGCGCGTCCGCGGCGTCGAGGGACTGCGGGTGATCGATGCGTCGGTGATGCCGGCGATCACCCGCGGCAACACCAACGCGCCGGCGATCATGATCGCCGAGAAGGGCGCCGACCTCGTCCTCGGCCGCGAGCCGCTGGCGAGCGCAAGCGCCGCGGCGGCCGGCGTCTAGCACCGCTCGCCGGCCGGAAACGAGACGGGCCCGCCGCCGCGGCGAGCGGCAACGGGCCCGGTTCCACACCTCCGCGAGGAGGTACGGGAGCGCTAGCTCTGGGTCGGGGCCCCGGTCGGGGCCTCGGCGTCGACGTCCTGCTTGGCTCGGGTGGCCGCGGCGGTGCGGGCGTTGGCGGCGATGAATTCCTCGGTCTGCTCACGGGCCTCGTCGTCGGGGCGCTGCGTGTGCGGCGACTTCATCAGGTAGCTGGACGGACCGTCGAGCTGGCCGGAGATGCCGTTGTTGAGGGCCAGCTTGATCAGCCGGACCGCATCGATGACGACGCCGGCCGAGTTCGGCGAATCCCAGACCTCGAGCTTCAGCTCGACGTTGAGCGGAACGTCGCCGAAGCTCTTGCCCTCGAGCCGGATGTGAGCCCACTTGCGGTCGGTCAGCCACGGCACGTAGTCGGACGGGCCGACGTGGACGTCCCTGTCCTCGAGCTCCATGCCCATGATCGAGGTGACGGCGTTCGTCTTCGAGATCTTCTTCGAGTCGAGCCGCTCGCGCTCGAGCATGTTGAAGAAGTCCATGTTGCCGCCGACGTTGAGCTGGCTGGTGTGCTGCATCTCGACGCCGCGCTCGTGGAAGAGGCGGGCGAGGTTGCGGTGGACGATCGTCGCGCCGACCTGCGACTTGATGTCGTCGCCGATGATCGGCAGTCCGGCATCGGCGAACCGCTTGTCCCAGTAGTCCTCGCGGGCGATGAACACCGGCAGGCAGTTGACGAAGCCGACGCCCGCCTTGAGCGCCTGCTCGACATACCACTTGGTGGCCTGCTCGGAGCCGACCGGCAGGTAGCAGACGACCACGTCGGTGTTGGTCTCCTTGAGGATCTTGACGATGTCGGCGGTCTCGCCCGGCGCCTTCGTGATCTTCTGCTTCAGGTACTTGCCGAGACCGTCGTGGGTCATCCCGCGGTGGACCTCGACGCCGAGCTTCGGCACCTCGGCGAACTTGATCGTGTCGTTCTGACCCGACCAGATCGCGTCGCCGAGGTCCTTGCCGACCTTCTCGACATCGATGTCGAAGGCCGCCGTGAACTCGATGTCGCGGACGTGGTAGCCGCCGAGGTCGACGTGCATCAGGCCCGGGACCTGCTCGTCTGGATCGGCGTCCCTGTAGTACTGGACGCCCTGAATGAACGAGTTGGCGCAATTGCCGACGCCGATGATCGCGACGCGGACCTTGCCGTCGTCACTGCGGCCGCCGTTGGCGGTGTGCGCTCCGTTGGTGGTGCTCATGAGTAAGCGAAAGCCTCCTGGGTCTGGGTAACTGGCCGGATCTCGTCGATCGCAGTCACCGCTCCGGCCGTTCGGACCTGGGAGCGGAATGCGCGGCTCCGGGGGTCCTGAGAACACCATACCCCCGGTTCGGTTACACCACCAGCCTGATCGCCTGATCCGGCAGCGGTCGTTCAGGGGCTCGCGTCGGCGGCGATCAGCTGCCGGCGCACGTGCCAGACCCGTTGCACGACCGTGAAGGCGGTCAGCGCCAGCATCACCCAGATCGCCGCCGGAAGCAGGTCGACGCTGCCGATCAGCTCGCCGTTCGCAAACAGCAGGCCGGCCGAGAGGATGACGACCCGGACCGGCCTGGTGGCGATCCCGACCTTGCACTCCACCCCGAGCGCCTCGGCGCGGGCACGCGTGTAGGAGACCATCAGCGAGCCGAGCACGACGAGCAGGCAGGCGGCGGCGAGCGCCTCCTCGCCGGCCGACGCGAACTGCCAGCAGACGGCGGCGAGAACGATCCCCTCCTCGATCCGGTCGAGGGTCGAGTCGAGGAACGCCCCGAACTGGGTTCCCTTGCCCGACATCCGCGAGTAGCGGCCGTCGAGCGTGTCCATGATCGAGCCGACGATGAAGGCGATCGCGCCGAGCACGAACAGGTCCTCGAGGATCAGCACGGCGGCGGCGAGGTTGAGGACCAGCCCGGTCATCGAGATCGCGTTCGGGGTCAGCCGCGACTCGATCAGCCGATCGCGGGCGATCTCGCGAAACTCGCCGATCGGACGGCCGGCGCGCTCGCCCCGGTTCCGGCGCTGCTGGGGCTCGGCCATCGCCGCTCAACCTACCTATGCGGTGGCTTCTTCGGGTACCGGCCGGAACGCCCACTGGGCCGGACGGACGGGAGCGAGGACGCGGCTCGCGATCAGCGCCGAGCAGACCGCGACGAGCAGGCCCGCGGCGGCGTCGAGCCAGTAGTGGTTGGCGGTGACCACGATCACCCAGAAGACGAGCAGTGGATAGAGCGCCCAGAGGAACCGCGCGATCGAGTTGCGGACCAGCATCACCGCCGTCCCGGCGATCATCGAGGAGAAGCCGATGTGCATGCTCGGCACCGCCGCGTACTTGTTGACGAGCATGCTGACCGCGTTGCTGTCCTGATCGACGGAGGTGAAGGTCGCGATCGTGTCGGTGAAGCCCTCGCCGGTCAGCATCCGCGGCGGCGCCGTCGGAAACAGCGCGTAGCCGACCAGGGCGATCCCCATCGCGACCATGAACATGTTGCGCACGAAGTAGAAGTTGTCGTTGCGGAACAGGTAGAGCCAGGCCAGGAAGACGACGCTGATCGTGAAGTGCGAGTTGACGTACATCCAGTTGGCGAAGTCGATCAGCCAGGAGTGCTGGATCAGCGACTGCTGGAAGCCGGGCTCGAAGAACGTCCCCAACGACTTCTCGAGGTCGACGATCCGCTCCGCGTTGGCGAAGGCGAGATCGCTCTTGCCGCCGATCAATCCGCGCACCAGCTGGTAGCACTGGTAGGCGATGAAGAAGAGCGCGAACTGCAGGAGGAGGTCGGACCATCCCCGCGGCAGCCGGCGTCCGATGACGGCTAGCGGTCCCGGCACGAGACCAATGATTGTAAGGCCCGTTCGCGGCTCCGGGAGTGAGGCCCGGGGCTACTCACCGGCCAGGAAGTCGGCGACCTCGGCGATCACGGCGGGCTGATCGATCCACGGCCAGTGCCCGGCCCGCTCGACGACCTCGAAGCGGGCGCCGGGCAGCCGCCGCTCGTAGAAGCGGCCGTCGTCGGTCGATATGTAGGGGTCGCTGTCGCCCCAGAGGACCAGGGCCGGACAGCCGATCTCGCCGAGCCGCTCGCCGGCGGCCTCGAGCACGGCGGGATCGGCGGAGCGGTAGAGGGCGAGGATCGCCCGGCTCGTCCCCGCGTCCCAGTGCTCGAGGACGGCGTCGAGGAACTCCGCCGGCATCGGCTCGTGGCCGGCGCGGGCGAGCCGCAGCAGCCGATCGGCGACCCAGCGGGATCGCGAGCGGCTGAACGCCTCGCCGATGCCGCGGCGCCGCCAGCAGCGCGCCACCCAGTGCCAGCGGTAGTCCGAGCTGAACGGGACGGCGTCGATGACGACGAGCCGCCGCACCGCCTCCGGTCGCGACTGCGCGGCGAGCAGCCCGACCGCCCCCCAGTCGTGGACGACGAGCCGGTAGCCGTCCGGGGCCAGCTCCGCGAAGGCCTTCGCGAGCAGCCGACCGTAGGCGCCGACCGAGTGGTCGAAGGCGCCCGGGCGGGGCCGGGCGCTGCGCCCGAACCCGGGCAGATCGAGCGCGATCGCCGGCCCCTCGGTCGCGGCGAGGAACGGCAGCCACTGCTCCGACTCGTTCGGGTTGCCGTGGAGCCAGATCGTCGGCGGACCTTCGCCGCCGCGCTCGCGCAGGAAGATCCGGATCCCGTCGATCTCGACGAATCGCTGTTCGATCGGCGCGGTCATGGCCTCAGAACCTATCCTCGCCGGTGAATGAGCACAGGCGCCGCCGAGAAGCCGCTGATCTGCCTCGGTGAGGCGCTCGTCGATCTGATCTGCCCCGATCCCGTCGGCGACCACTCCGAGGCCGCCCGCTTCGAGGTCCACTGCGGGGGGGCGCTCGCCAACGTCGCCGTCGCCGCCCGCCGGGCCGGCGCGCCGGCGGCGCTGGCCAGCGGCTGCGGCGACGACGACCGCGGCCGGCTGCTGCGCCGGCGGCTCGCCGCGCAGGACGTCGATCTGCGCTTCTACGGCGAGGTCGCCGGGGCGCCGACGCCGTTCGCCTTCGCCTACCTCGACCCGGCCCTCGAGCCGACCTTCGAGATCCACGGCGCCGGGATCGATGCCGTGATCGCCTCGCTGGCCGGCCGCGAGGAGGAGATCGCCGCCGCCGCCGCGGCGATCGTCTTCGGCTCGAACACGCTCGTCGACGCCCCCAGCCGCGCCGTCACCACCGCCGTCTGCGAGTACGCGGGCCGGCTCGGCGCGCCGCTGCTGTTCGACCCCAACCTGCGCCCCGGCCGCTGGCGCGACAGCGCGTCCGCCCGCGAGCGCTGCCTGCCCTTCGTGCGGATCGCCGACGTCCTCAAGTGCAACCTCGCCGAGGCCCGCTGGCTGCTCGGCGACGAGGCGATCGCGACCGAGGCGGCGGCCGCGGCCCTGCACGGGCTCGGCCCGGACCTCGTCGTGATCACCGCCGGGACCCGGCCCGCGATCGCCCGCGGCGCCTGCACGGCGGCGGTCGCGCCGCCGCCGGTCGAGCTGGTCAGCCCGCTCGGCGCCGGCGACGCATTCATGGGAACGCTCGCCGCCGGCCTGCACGCCGCAGGCTTCGACCTCGGCCGGGCCGAGCCGGCGCTGAAGGCTGCGGCCGAGCAGGGGGCGCGCGCCTGCACCCACCTCGGAGCGTTCCCGGCGTGAGCGGCGGCGGCGAGCGCGGCTACGCCCGCGGGGCCGGCGGCGGCGAGCGCAACGGCGTCGGCGCCGACCTCGACGCGCGTCCGCGCTTTCCGGTGCCGCGGGGCTGGAAGCGGCCGGCGCGGCGGCGGGTCCGGGCGATCCGCGACCGGCTCCGCGAGCTCTACGGGTCGCGGCGCAACGATCCGCACGGCGATCCGGTCCACGAGCTCGTCCTGACGATCCTCTCCCAGAACACGAGCGACGGCAACCGCGACGTCGCCTACCGGCGGCTGCGCGAGCGCCTCGTCGACTGGGAGGCGATCCGTGCGGCGCCGGTCGAGGAGGTCATCGAGGCGATCCGGCCCGGCGGCCTCGCCAACATCAAGGGACCGCGGATCCAGCGGGTACTCGCCGAGCTCGGCCCCGACGCCGACCTCGACTGGCTCCGTGAAGCACCCCGCGAGCAGGCGGTCGGCTATCTGACCGGGCTGCCGGGCGTCGGCCGCAAGACGGCGGCCTGCGTGATGATCTTCGCGCTCGACCGGCCCGAGATTCCGGTCGACACTCACGTCCACCGGGTCGGCGGCCGGCTCGGCCTGTTCCCGATCGGCATCTCGCTCGAGGCCGCCCACGACGAGATGCTGGCGATCACCGACCGCGAGGACGCCTACGAGCTGCACATGAATCTGATCACCCACGGGCGGCGGATCTGCAGGCCGCGGCCGCGGTGCGGGGAGTGCGCGCTGGCGCGGATGTGCGTCGCCCGCCGGGCCGGTCTCGTCGAGCCGGTCGTCTGAGCCCGGATCGGCTCCCCGTCAGTGGGTAGTATCCGCGCCCGGACGGGGCGCCTCCGCCGCCCCGGGCCTTCCCGGCAATGAACAAGCGCATCTTCATCTCATTCGGTCTGGTTGCCCTGCTGCTCGTGGTGATCATCCCGCTCTGGGCGTTCGACAAGGACGGCTCCGAGTCGTCCTCGCCGGAGAAGGTGGCGGCCTCCGACGAGGCGGCCCGCCAGCTCTTCCAGACCAACTGCGGCAGCTGCCACACGCTCGCCCGGGCCGGCACCGACGGCGTCGTCGGGCCGGACCTCGACGAGCGCCTCGCCGCCGGCGGCCCGGCCGCCGATCCCGCCGCCATCGAGGCCACCCAGGCGCGGGTGATGACCGCGATCCAGCAGGGCGTCGGCAACGGCGCCATGCCGGCCGGCATCCTCGAGGGCTCGAACGCGACCACGGTCGCGAACTTCGTCGCCCGCGTCGCCGGGCAGTAGTTAACTCCGGGGAGATCCTCCGCTTCGCGTCCGGTCTCCCCGGCCGGCGCGGCAAACGGGACGGGATGACATGTGTGTCTCGCCCAGCCGGGGGGCTCCGCTTCGCGTCCGGTCTCCCCGGCCGGCGCGGCAAACGGGACGGGATGACATGTGTGTCTCGCCCAGCCGGGGGCTCCGCTTCGCGTCCGGTCTCCCCGGCTGGCAGCGCGGTCGGCCGCGCCGGCCGCCAGGTGCGGATTTGTGACCACATGGGTCCGTAATCCGCATCTCGGCCACGGCGCGCGGAAGGTCGGGGGCAGCTCCCTCACTGCCTGTCGGCTTCCGCCCATCCGCTGGCGCCGGCGCCATCGCCCCCGCGAATGCAACGGCAACGGCCGCCGCCCGTTGCCGGGCGGCGGCCGTCTCCCCTGCGTCCTATCCCCGGAGGGCGCTTACTTCTTGAGCTTCAGCGTGCTGACCAGCCCGCCGTGATCGGAGCTGACGACGCCGCCGGCACCGGTCACGTGCGGGTTCGTGCCGGTCACGTAGGAGCCGGTCTGGCGCAGCTTCGGCTTCGCCATCACGTGATCGACCGTGTGGTCGAACCGGTAGCCGCCGATGATCGACTTGAACACGTCCGGGTAGCAGCAGGTCTGCCGGGTGCCGAGGTTGGTCATCCCGAAGTCCTTGACCAGGGCGTTGTAGGCGCCCTCGTCGCCGGGAGTCGTGAATCCGGTCCCGACCTTGTCCTTCGGACCGCCGGAGTTGATGTCGCCGAGCATGACCAGCTGCCTCTTGGTGCGCAGCGGACCGCCCTTGGCGAACAGCTCGCGGGCCTGGCTCTCACGGATCATCGGATCGCCGAACGACTCCAGGTGGGTGTTGACGAAGTGGAACTTCGCACCCTTGGTCTTCTTCGTCTGCGCGACCTTGGCATCGACCGAGACCCAGCCGCGATCGACGCTGATCGGGACGACCCCGCCGAGGACGACGTCGTAGGTGTTGTCGAAGTGCCCCATGTCGGGCTTCGTGGCCTTGACGCCGCTGCCCTTGCGGACGAGGATCGCGTCGCGCATCGTCAGCCGGCCGTCGAGATCGGCGCCGCAGAGGAAGTCATCCGGGCTGTCGACGCCATCGGTGTCGCCGGGCAGCTCCTGGTCGAACTCGTCCTGGACGACGGCGACCTTGTACTTGGCGCCCTTCGCCTTCAGCTCCTCCTGGAGCAGCTTCAGGAAGTCGTAGCGGACGTGCGTTGCCGGCGTTGCGGTGTAGTCGGACGGCGTCTGATCACGCCAGAGCGCCGCCTCCTGGAGGCCGAGCAGGTCCGGCTTCGCCTTCTTGACCTCCTTGGCGAGCAGCTTCGCCCGCTCCGGGAAGTTCGAGGCGTCGACGTCGTTGATGATCTGTCCGCCCGCATCGATTGCGTCGCACAGACCCGCGGCGTTCACGGCCGGGCCGAGATCGGCACCGAGGTAGAGGTTGCGGGACATGACGGTGATCTTCGGATCCTTCTTGCCCTTCTTGGCCTTGGCGGCGGTGCCGGCGGCGGGCGCGAGCAGCGCCGTCGTCGCCAGCGCGAATAGGGCGAGCATCAGTACGCGGGAGCGCATCAGTTCAATTTCTCCTGTCTCGACCCCGGCGAGCGGGGTGGGTGTGGGCGTGAGCCGGTCCTCCGCCGGCCCTCACTGCCCCCAACACTAGTGGCGGCGGTTCGATGCGACGCCGGTCGCCGCCGCCGAGGGGTTGGACCGCCGCCAGATATCTGCTAGCTTGGCACTTAGATTTTCGACAGCAGACACCGCAGGCCTGAATCGCGCCTGCCACCGAAAGGAACTGAAATGGGCAAGACCATCGGGATCGACCTCGGTACGACCAACTCGTGCTTCGCGGTCATGGAGGGCGGCGAGCCGACCGTCCTCGAGAACAGTGAGGGCGGTCGGACGACCCCCTCCGTCGTCGCCTTCACCGACAGCGACGAGCGCCTCGTCGGCACCGTCGCGAAGCGCCAGGCGGTCGTCAACCCGGAGCGGACGATCTTCTCGATCAAGCGCTTCATGGGACGCAAGGAGGCCGAGGTCAAGGAGGAGGAGACGATGGTCCCCTACTCCGTGTCGGCCGGCCCCAATGGCGACGTCCGGATCAACATCGGCGACAAGCAGTACCCGCCGCCCGAGATCTCGGCGATGATCCTCCAGAAGATCAAGGCCGACGCCGAGGCGAAGCTCGGCGAGAGCGTCGACTCGGCGGTGATCACCGTTCCCGCCTACTTCAACGACGATCAGCGCCAGGCGACCAAGGACGCCGGCAAGATCGCCGGGCTCGACGTCAAGCGGATCATCAACGAGCCGACCGCCGCGTCGCTGGCCTACGGCCTCGACAAGGAGAGCACCGACCAGACGATCCTCGTCTTCGACCTCGGCGGCGGCACGTTCGACGTCTCCGTGCTCGAGATCGGCGACGGCGTCTTCGAGGTCAAGTCGACCGCCGGCGACAACCATCTCGGCGGCGACAACTGGGACAAGGCGATCGTCGATTGGCTCGTCGCCGAGTTCAAGAAGGACCAGGGCGTCGACCTCTCGGCCGACAAGAACTCGCTGCAGCGGCTCTACGAGAACGCCGAGAAGGCGAAGATCGAGCTGTCCAGCACCCAGGAGACCCAGATCAACATCCCGTTCATCACCGCGGTCGAGGGCCAGCCGAAGCACCTCGACATGAAGCTGTCGCGGTCGAAGCTGAACGAGCTGACCGGCGACCTGCTCGAGCGCGTGGTCGCGCCCGTCAAGCAGGCGCTCGCCGACGCCGGCTCCGACATCGACCACGTCGTCATGGTCGGCGGCATGACCCGGATGCCCTCGGTCCAGGAGAAGGTCAAGGAGCTGACCGGCAAGGACCCGCACAAGGGCGTCAACCCGGACGAGGTCGTCGCCGTCGGCGCCGCGATCCAGGCCGGAGTGCTGGCCGGCGACGTCAAGGACGTCCTGCTGCTCGACGTCACCCCGCTGACGCTCGGCATCGAGACGAAGGGCGGCGTGATGACGAAGCTGATCGAGCGCAACACGACGATCCCGTCGAAGCGCTCGGAGACGTTCTCGACCGCCGACGACAACCAGACCCAGGTCGAGGTCCACGTTCTCCAGGGCGAGCGCGAGATGGCCTCCGGGAACAAGTCGCTGGGCAAGTTCCAGCTGACCGGGATCCCGCCGGCGCCACGCGGAATGCCGCAGATCGAGGTCACGTTCGACATCGACGCGAACGGCATCCTCAACGTCTCCGCCAAGGATCACGGCACCGGCAAGGAGCAGACGATCGAGATCAAGGGCGGCTCCGGGCTCTCCGACGAGGAGGTCCAGAGCATGGTCTCCGACGCCGAGTCGCACGCCGACGAGGACCGCAAGGCCAAGGAGCTGGCCGAGACCCGCAACGTCGCCGAGCAGGCGGTCTACCAGGGTGACAAGCAGCTCGCCGATCTCGACGAGCAGATCGACGACGACGCCAAGGCCGAGGTCACGAAGGCGCTCGACGAGTTGCGTGCCGTCGTCGAATCGAGCGACGTCGAGGACATCAAGGCGAAGACGGCTGCGCTCGAGGCCGCCTTCCACAAGGTCTCCGAGCAGGTCTACGCCAACGCCCAGGCCCAGCAGGGCGGCGGTGAGGACGCCTCCGGCGGCAACGGCGGCGCTCCCGAGGAGGAGATCGTCGACGCCGAGGTCGTCGAGGACGAGTCCTAGGCCGCGGCCGGATCGCGAACGGAGCAACGATGGACGAGCGAGCAGGAAGCAGCGAGGACCGAGCCGGGGTGGGTGAGCCCACCCCGGCCTCGGCGAGCGAGCCCGAGGTGATCGACGCCGAGGTCGTCCCCGACGACGGCGACGAGGCCGCGGCCGCCGAGGTCGAGACCGACCTCGACGCGCTGCTGGCCGAGCGGACCCGGGAGCGCGACGAGCACCTCGAGCTCGCCCAGCGTGCCCGCGCCGACTTCGAGAACTACCGGCGCCGGGTCAAGGCGGAGATCGCCGAGGCCGAGCAGCGCGGGCGGGCGGCGCTCGCCCGCGGCGTGCTGCCCGCTCTCGACAACCTCGAGCGGGCGCTGGTGGCGGCCGGGGTCGATCCGGCCCACCGGCCCGATCCGGCCGGCGAGCCGCCGAGCGCGCGAGGTCTCGGCCCGGGACGCCCTCGCCGAGGGCGTGGCCCTCGTCTACCGCGAGCTCGGCAACGCGCTCGAGCGGACCGGCGTCGTCGCCTTCGACCCCGTCGGCGAGCGCTTCGACCCCTCCCAGCACGAGGCGATCGCCACCGGCGAGGCCGACGGCGTCGAGGCCGGCACCGTGCTCGAGACCCTCGAGCGCGGGTACCGCGTCGACGCCCAGGTGATCCGGCCCGCCCGGGTCATCGTCAGCGGATAGGAGCCGGCGATGGCGCGTGACCACTACGAGGTCCTCGGGGTCGACAAGAAGGCGAGCGACGAGGAGATCAAGCGGGCCTACCGGAAGCTGGCGCGCGACTACCATCCCGATCGCAACCCCGGTGATGCGAAGGCCGAGGAGCGGTTCAAGGAGGTCGGCGCCGCCTACGAGGTCCTCAAGGACCCGGAGAAGCGCAAGGAGTACGACGCCGGCGGCATGTTCGGCGGCTTCGGCCGCGGCGAGGGCTGCGGCCCGGCGGCTTCGGCGGCGGCGCCAACGTCGGCGACATCTTCTCGACGATCTTCGGCCGCGGCCGCGGCGGCCCAGAGCCGATGCGCGGACGTGATCTCGAGACCGAGATCAAGCTCAGCTTCGAGCAGGCGATGGAGGGCGCGCAGATCCCCGTCACCGTCCCCAAGCAGGCGACCTGCCCGACCTGTCACGGCGACGGCGCCGCGCCGGGCACTACGCCGACGGTCTGCCCGCGCTGCGAGGGACGCGGCGTCGACGCCCAGAGCCAGGGCTTCTTCTCGATCAGCCAGCCGTGCCCACAGTGCGGCGGGCGCGGCCAGATCGTCGAGCACCCGTGTCCCGACTGCCGCGGCACCGGGCTGACGCTGCAGCGCAAGCGCTACCGCGTCAACATCCCGGCCGGCGTCAAGGACGGGACGCGGATCCGGCTCGCCGGCAAGGGCGAGGACGGTCCGCTCGGCGGCCCCGCCGGCGACCTGTTCGTGACCACCCGCGTCGCCGCCTCGCCCGTCTTCGCCCGCCGCGCCGACGGCAACCTCGAGGTCGAGGTGCCGATCACGCTCGCCGAGGCGATCGGCGGCGGCGACATCGAGGTGCCGACGCTGCGAGGCACGAAGCGGATCCGGGTCGCCCCCGGGACCCAGCACGGGACCGTGCAGCGGCTCCGCGGCGAGGGTCCGCCGAAGCCGAACTCGCGCGACCGCGGCGACATCCACTACCGGCTCGTCGTCGAGATCCCCAAGGACCTCGACGACAAGCAGCGCGAGGCGCTCGCCGAGCTATCGCGCTCGGCCGACGGCCGCGATCCCCGCGAGCGGATCCTCAGCGGCGCCCGCGGCGCCGGTCGGTCCGACCGCTCGGGCAAGGTAGGCGCGACGTGAGCGACGCTGCGAACGAAAGGGGCAAGGGGGGAGTCGTGAGGCGGACGACGTCGGTCGAGACGCGGATCGACCGCGACCGCGGCGTCTTCATGATCTCGGTCGCGGCCGAGCTCGCCGACATGCACCCGCAGACCCTGCGGATGTACGAGGCGCGCGGGTTGATCCAGCCGCAGCGGTCGCCGAAGAACACCCGCCTGTACTCGCAGGAGGACGTCGAGCGGCTGCAGCGGATCCAGGAGATGACCGCCGAGCAGGGGCTCAACCTGGCCGGCGTCGAGACCGTCCTCGAGCTCGAGGAGCGCCTCGACGAGATGCGGACCGAGCTGCGGCGGATGCGCGAGAGGACGGCCGAGATGGAGCAGCGGATGGCCGACGAGATCGAGCGGGCCCGGCGGTCGCTGGGTGCCGAGCTCGTCCCCTACGGCGCCTACGAGTCGAAGCTCGCCGGCGGCCGGCCGGTGCGGATCCCGGTCCGGCGCAACCCGCGGCCGAGCTCTCCGACGACCTGACTCAACCGCCGAGCAGGCGCGCGGTCACGCCCTCGATCGTCTCGATCCCGTCGGCCGGCGACGGCTGCGAATCGGTCAGCACGGCGATCGCGCGCTCGGCCCCGTCGCGGCGCAGCTCGGCCGCCTGGTTGACGATCTGGCCGTCCGGGTCGAGGCGCCAGCCGCCCTTGAAGCGGACGCTCCAGCCGCGCTTCGCGGCTACCGCCGGGATCCCCCAGCTCTGCTCGGGCACGATCGAGCCGAGCAGGCCGAGCCCGAACCGCTCGAACCGGGCCGGGAAGACGTGGCCGAGGTCGGCGAACATCGCCGCCATGTCGGCGGCGCTGATCCGGCTCGCGCCCCAGGTGTCCGAAGCGGCGAAGTCGCGCATCCCGGCCCGGTGGGCGATCGCCTCGACCCCCTCCGGCCCGACCCGTGCGAAGACGCTGGTCGCGGCGTCGTTGTCGGAGACGGTGATCATCTCCGTCAGTTCGGCGGCCGTGGCCGGGTCGAGGCGCCGGCCCGCGGCGTCGATGCGCTCCAGCTCGGCGGCGAGGATCAGCGCCTTGACCACGCTCGCCGCCTCGAAGCGCTCGTGCTGATTGCGACCGCGGACGCCGCGCGGTCCGGCGTACGCGAACGCGACCCGGCCGTCGCGGCCGGCTGCATACTCGGCGGCGGCGCTCACCCGGTCGCGCTCGCGCGCCGCCGCGCGGTGGCCAGTCGACCGCCGGAGTCGCCGGCGGGCGGCCATTCGCGAGCGTTCCCGGCCGGCGCCGGCGGTCACCGTCGCCGTCGCCGCTCGCGCGGCCGGCGCCGCCGGATCGCCTCCCGATCCGCCGTTCAGCGCAACGGCGGCCGCGACGATCAGTGCCGCCGCCGCCAGCGAGATGGCGATCAGTCCGCGCTTGCCGATCAGGTAGCTTCGCAGCGATGACGACCGCAGGCACGGAGCCGGCCGACGACCTCGCCCGCCTCGGCGCGACCGCGATCGCGGTCGGCCGGATCGCGATCGGGATCGGCGCGATCGGGCTGACCCGACCGGCGCTCCGAGCACTCGGCTTCGCCGAGCCCGACGGTGCCACGGTCGCGCTCGCCCGGCTGGCGGGCGGGCGGGACATCGCCCTCGGCCTGCACGGGCCTCTCGGTCAGCGGCGATCGCGCCGAGCTGCGGCAGTCGGTGCTGCTCGGGGCCGCGGTCGACGCCGGCGACACGGCGACGTTCGCGGCCGCCCTCGTCGGCCGCGACGGGATCGACAGGACCGCGGCGATGAACGTGCCGATCGCCGGCGCCGCGGTCGCCGCCGGGATCTGGGTCGCGGCGCGGCTGCGCCGCCCCGCCTAGTCGTCGCTCGGGTCGGCGGCCGGTCTCGGTCTCCTGCTCGGCGGTCGGGGTCGGCAGGTCGTAGGCGTCGGGCTTGCCGTCGAGGTCGCTGTCGCGGACCGCGTCGAGGACGTCGCTGGCGAGCTTCGGGCCGTCGGCGGGGTTGAGCGGGACGGCGAAGATCGTCACCGTGACCTCGTCGCCGCTGAGCTCCTCGAGCCGGACATGCGGCTTGTTGCGAAGCGGGATCGTCACCGCCTTCTCGATCATCCGCTGCAGCCTCTGCGGGGTCACTTCGGCGCTGAAGCGCGCCCTCAACTCGACCCGCTCCGGCTCGGTGATCGGGATCACCGCGAGCATCATGATCACGTTGTTGGGGATCATCGTCCGGTCGCCGCCGCTGATCAGGGTCGTGTAGAAGAGCCCGAGCGAGCCGACGATCCCCTCGACCTCGCCCGCCATCGAGCCGCCGCGCAGCTTGATCCGCTGGCCGACGACGAACGGCCGGGTCGTCAGCAGCACCAGACCGGCGAAGACGTGGGCGAGCGTCTGCTGGGCGGCGAGGCCGAGCACGACGGCCGTGAAGGCGCCGCCGACGGCGAGCGTCTCCGGCTTGACGCCGGCGATCCGCAGCGCCGCGATGACGACGACGGCGATCGTCCCGAGCCTGATCAGGAACCCGACGGTGCCGGCGGTGCCGGGCTCCATGCGGCGGAACAGCGCCGGCTGGAAGCTCTGCGCGAGCGTCCGCGCGAGCAGCCAGCCGAGTAGCGCGATGATCGCCGCGGTGATGTAGCGCAGCTCCTTGCCGGCATCGGGCAGCAGGTCTTTGCGGTGATCGAAGACGACGATCACGCCGACGATCAGGATCAGCAGGACGATCGCCTCGCGGCGCGCCTTGCGAGCGTCGCCGCGGCTGATCTCGGCGCCGAGGCCCGCCTCGCGCCAGACCTCGGTCCGCGACTCGAACATGCTGCCCGGCCTGCGGGCCTCGCGTTCGCTTCGGTGCGGCCACCTCATCGCACCCATTGTTGCGGTACGAACGCCGCCGCGGCAGCCGCCCGCGACGGCGTCAGCCGGCGGGCTGGGCGAGCAGCGTGATCGCGGCCATCAGCAGCGCCAGCGTCGCCGTAGCCGAGTTTGCGCGGGATGCCGGTGCTCGTTCGCATCGCGATCAGGGCCTGGATTGCGTAGTAGGCGGCGAAGGCGCGCGACGCCACGGCGATGATCGTGAACGTCTCGACGGTCGCGGCCAGCAGGATCGCGGTGACGCCGGTCAGCAGGTACTGGCGCGGATCGCGCATCCAGGTGAACAGGCTGCGGAGATTGCCCTCGGCGGCGACGGTGTCGGCGGTGGCGGCGCTGAACTGGCTGAGGACCGCGGTGAGAACGAGCGGCAGGGCGAGCAGCGGCGCGACCCGGTCGGTCACGTCGAGCAGGGTGTCGTCGACGCCGGCGTCGGTTCCGAGCCCCATCAGCGGCGTCGCGACCAGGACGAAGCCGATGTAGACCGAGGCGGCGATCAGCTGCGCGATCCGCGACGCCCAGATCCGCACCTCGGCGTCGTACTCGTCGCGCAGATAGCGGATCGTCTCGAACCCCTGCACGGTGATCACGACGCCGCCGAGCACCAGCAGGACCCTGCCGAGGCCGAGATCGGGGACGGGCGGGAGCTCGAGACCGCCGTCGAGGACCGCCCGGCCGTCGTCGATCAGCAGCGCGCCGCCCAGCACCGTCGTCAGGACGAGGACCGCGGCGAGGCCGAAGCGCTCGAGCAGATCGAGGCCGTGAAAGCCGCGGACGATGCCGACGGTGACGATCAGGACGACGGTCGCGCAGGCGATGATCTTCTCGGCCCCCGGCGAGCCGCCGTCGACCGCGAACGAGACGATGTACTCGGCCATGATCCGCAGGTACAGGGCCACCGAGATCACGTAGGCGACGACGATCACCAGGTCGCCGAGACGGTCGAGCAGCTCGGTTCGGCGATCGAGCTCGTTGCGCGCCATCAGCGGCTCGACGACGCGCACGCAGTGGCGGACCGCCGTCCCGGCCACCCAGGCGACCGCGCAGACGAGCAGCACCCCGAACAGCGACCAGGCGCCGAGGGTGCGCTCGAGCACCGGGACGATGATCAGAAAGCCGGAGCCGAAGATCGAGGCGAGCGGAGTGACCGTCGCGAACAGGACCTGTCGTCGGCTCAATGATCGTCCCGGCCCCGGCACCGGGCCATTCGATCACACGGCGCAACCCGCGCGCGGACCCCTCAGTCGGCGAGCATCGTCGACATCGCCTTGATGCCGACGTCCATCGCCTGCCAGGCCTTGCCGGCGTGAAACGGCTCCCCGGCCGAGAAGCGCATCGGCACCGAGAAGCCGAGCATCTTCTTGCCGAGCCGCCAGACCGGCGAGGTACCGACCTTGTAGTCGTCGTCGGCGCCGGGGCGGACCCGCACCGGGCGGTCGGGGTCGCCGGTCAGCTCGACCGGGACCTGGGCGAACGTCGCCTTGTCGAACATCTCCATGATGCACATGCTGACCGAGTCGAACGGCTGGTCGAACTCGCGGCCGCTGATCGCGGCATCGATGTGCCCGGCGACCGCGTCGGCCTGCAGGAACGCCAGGAACGCCTGCTTGATCGGGAAGTCGCCGGCATCGCCGGGGACGTAGACGTCGTCGTGACCACTGGCGAGCCGCGTCTCGAGGTCGGTGACGACGAAGCCGCGCTCGTCCGATTCCAACGCCGGGTAGCGGACGCCGGCGACGTAGGGCGGGAAGGCGATCAGGTGGTCGAAGCCGCGGGTGCTGCCGTCGGCGTAGCGAACCTCCTCGGCCGTGACCTCGGTCGCCACCTCCTCGATGTGCCCGTCGATGCCGCGGTCGGCGAACTCCTCGGTGACGAGGTCGTGCAGGCGCGGGCCGAAGGCCTGGATGAAGCCGTGCTCGTAGGTCGACCAGGTGATGTCGACGAGGTCGCGGGCGTCGTTCTTGCGCAGCCAGGTCTCGAGCATGAAGACGATCTCGTACAGCGGCCCCGAGCACTTGTTGTTGGGCGGCACGAGGAACAGCACCCGCTGACGCTCGCCGGCCTTTGCCCGGTCGCGGGCCTGCTCGAAGTGACGGCGTACCTCGAGCATCGAGTCGGATGTCCAGATCGTCGCCCCGTGCTCGGCGAGGCCGGGGATCTCGCCGGCGTTGGTGTCGGCCCCGGTCGCGAGGACGAGCTTGTCGTAGGCAAAGCGCTCGCCGTCGTCGAGGCTGACCAGTCGGGCGTCGGGATCGACCTCGGCGACGCTGCCGCGGTCGAACTCGATGTTGCGGCGCCGCAGCGGCTTGTTGAGGTCGACGTGCAGCGACTCGGGGTCGGCGCCGAAGGGCACGTAGATGCTGTTCGGGCGGAACAGGAAGGTGTCGCGATCGGAGACGAGCCGGATGTCGATGTCATCGCGATGGCGCATCCGCAGCAGGAAAGCGGACTCGAGGGCGGCGAATCCACCGCCGATTACGAGGACCTTCGGTTTGGCCGGCATCTGATCTCCTTGGTCGGGGCGGAATTCGGGGCCCGATTGTTCCGCGCCGCCACGGCGCCGGCATCGGTGAAAACCACCGAGCGGGATCCGGTGCGGGGACCGGTTGTGAACCCGGTCGCCGCGACTAGGCTCGGTCGGAGAGGGAACCGATGGAGGAGCAACTGACAGCACTCGACGCGACCTTCCTCGAGCTCGAGGAGGCGGATCTGTCCGCGCACATGCACATCGGCGGGGTGATGCTGTTCGAGCCGAGCGAGCCGCCCAGCGTCGACGCCGTCGCCGCCGATCTGGCGACCCGCCTCGATTCGCTGCCCCGCTACCGCCAGCGCCTCTCCGAGCCGCGCACCGGCGGCCTCCGCTGGCCGCGCTGGGACGACGTGCCGGGCTTCGACGTGCGCAGCCACGTCCACCGGGCCGGGCTGCCGGCGCCGGGCGGGCGCGACGAGCTGCTCGAGTGGGCCGGCGCCTACTTCAGCGAGCGCCTCGACCGGGCCCGGCCGCTCTGGGAGCTGGTCATCCTCGAGGGACTCGAGGATGGGCGCTGGGCGCTGGTCAGCAAGACCCACCACTGCATGGTCGACGGGGTCGGCTCGGTCGACGCCAGCGCGATGCTCTTCGACACCGAGCCCGGGGCTCCGCAGCGCCACCGCCGCACCTCCGGCTCGCCGATCCCGCCGCCGGAGGTGCCGGACGGCAAGTCGACGATCGACGTCGTCGCCGGCGGGCTGGCCGGGCTCGCGAAGCTGCCGATCGAGGCCGGGCGGGCGGGGCTCGGCATGGTCGGGGCCGGCCTCGGGATGGCCCGCCACCCCGAGCGCGGCGTCGAGGCGCTGAAGCACTCGCAGGCGATGGTGCAGCTGCTGATCAAGGACGAGCTGATCGCGGCGCCGCGGAGCAGCATCAACGTCCCGATCGGGGCCCATCGCCGGCTCGCCGTCGTCACGGTGCCGATCGACGACCTGAAGGCGATCAAGAACGGGCTCGGCGGCAAGCTCAACGACGTCGTCCTCGCCGCCTCCGCCGGGGGCCTGCGGGATCTGCTCGTCTCCCGCGGCGAGGAGCTGCCCGAGCCCGGCCTGCGGGCGATGGTCCCGGTCAACCTCCGCGCCGACAGCGAGCGGCTCGCCCTCGGCAACAAGATCACCACGCTGTTCGTCGAGCTCCCGATCGGCGAGCCCGACCCGCTGCGCCGGTTCCGGCTGCAGACCACGGCCACCGACTTCCTCAAGGGCGGCAACCAGGCGGCCGGCTCGCGGACGCTGATCGACTTCACCGCCCATGCGCCGCCGGTGATCCACACCTTCTTGGCCCGCTCGATGTACGCGACGCGGCTCTTCAACCTGACGATCACCAACGTCCCCGGCCCGCCCAGCGACCTCTACGCGTACGGCTCACGGGTCGAGGAGATCTGGCCGATCGTGCCGCTCGCGGCCGAGCACGCGATCGGCATCGCGGTGCTGAGCTACGGGGGCAACATCAGCTTCTGCCTGAACGCCGACCCCGATGCGATGCCCGACCTCGAGACCCTTCGCGAGGGGATCGAGAAGTCGATCGCCGAGCTCGCGGAACTGGCTCGCTGAGCGGGTTCCCGGCTTCATCATGATCTAAGTGCGTTCCTAGCAGATTTCTTGACTCGGTGCTGACAACAGCGTAGACTGGGCGGCCATGCAGTCGGACAAGTTCACCACCCTCGGACGCGACGCCGTCGCCGCTGCGATGCGGATCGCATCGCAGCGCCGCAACACCGAGGCCGCGCCCGCCCACCTGCTCCTCGCCGTCCTCCAGCAGGAGGACGGCTTCGCGCCGCCGATCCTCCGCAAGATCGGCGCCGACGTCGTCGCGATCGAGAACGCCACGTCGGCGCGGATCGACGAGCTGCCGACGATCTCCGGCGCCGAGGCGACCGAGGTCCGCCCCTCGCAGGGTCTCGTCAAGGTGCTGCAGCGCGCCGAGCGCGAGATGCAGGCCCTCGGCGACGAGTACATCGCGACCAACCACTTCCTGCTCGCCCTCGCCGAGAAGTCGTCCGGCGTCAGCGACCTGCTGCCCGACCGCGACGAGATCGCCGCCGCTTCCGCCGAGGTCTACTCGCAGCGGATCACCTCGCCCGATCCGGAGTCGACCCTGGAGTCGCTCGAGAAGTTCGGCCAGGACCTGACCGCCGACGCCGAGGCCGGCAAGCTCGACCCGGTGATCGGGCGCGACGAGGAGATCCGCCGGGTCATCCAGGTGCTCTCGCGCCGGACCAAGAACAACCCGGTGCTGATCGGCGACCCCGGCGTCGGCAAGACGGCGATCGCCGAGGGGCTCGCGCAGCGGATCGTCGCCGGCGACGTTCCCGAGTCGCTGCAGGGGCGGCGGCTGATCGCGCTCGACGTCGGCGCGCTGCTCGCCGGCGCCAAGTACCGCGGCGAGTTCGAGGAGCGGCTCAAGGCCGTCCTCAAGGAGGTCCAGGACGCGCAGGGCCAGATCGTCCTCTTCATCGACGAGCTGCACACGATCGTCGGCGCCGGCGCCGCCGAGGGCGCGGTCGACGCCGCCAACCTGCTGAAGCCGATGCTCGCCCGCGGCGAGCTGCGAACGATCGGCGCGACGACGCTCGAGGAGTTCCGCAAGCACATCGAAAAGGACGCCGCGCTCGAGCGGCGCTTCCAGCCCGTCTTCGTCGACGAGCCCGACATGACCGACACGATCGCGATCCTGCGCGGCCTCAAGGAGCGCTACGAGAACCACCACGGCGTCGACATCACCGACCCGGCGATCGTCGCCGCCGCCACCCTCTCGGACCGCTACATCGCCGACCGCTTCCTGCCCGACAAGGCGATCGACCTGATCGACGAGGCCGCCTCGCGGCTGAAGATGGAGATCGAGTCCTCGCCGGTCGAGATCGACGAGATCGACCGCCGCGTCACCCAGCTCGAGATCGAGCGCCAGGCGCTCCAGAACGAGAGCGACGAGGCCTCGCGAGGCCCGGCTCGAGTCGCTCGAGGAGGAGCTCGCGGACCTGAAGGAGTCGGCCGCCGAGCTGCGGGCGCGCTGGCAGACCGAGAAGGGCGCGATCGACGCGATCAACGAGGCCCGGGCCGAGCTCGAGGACGCCAACCGCGAGGTCGAGCGGGCCGAGCGCAGCGCCGACCTCGAGAAGGCGGCGGAGCTCAAGTACGGGCGCATTCCCGAGCTCGAGCGGCGGATGGCCGAGGAGGAGGCGAAGCTCGACCGAGCTGCAGGCCGGCGGCGGCTCGATGCTCGACGACAAGGTCACCGAGCAGGACGTCGCCGAGGTCGTCGGCAAGTGGACCGGGATCCCGGTCAGCCGGCTGATGGAGGGCGAGGTCGAGAAGCTGATCCAGATGGAGGAGCGGCTGCACGAGCGGGTGATCGGCCAGGACGAGGCGGTCGTCGCCGTCGCCAACGCGCTGCGCCGTTCGCGGGCCGGGCTCTCCGACCCGAACCGGCCGATCGGCAGCTTCCTGTTCCTCGGCCCGACCGGCGTCGGCAAGACCGAGCTGGCCCGGGCGCTGGCCGAGTTCATGTTCGACTCCGAGGGGGCGATCACCCGGATCGACATGTCCGAGTACATGGAGAAGCACGCGGTCAGCCGGCTGATCGGCGCGCCGCCCGGCTACGTCGGCTACGACGAGGGCGGCCAGCTCACCGAGGCGGTCCGGCGGCGTCCCTACGCGGTGATTCTGCTCGACGAGATCGAGAAGGCGCACCCGGATGCGTTCAACGTGCTGCTGCAGATCATGGACGACGGCCGTCTCACCGACGGCAAGGGCCGCACGGTCGACTTCACGAACACGGTGCTGATCATGACCTCGAACGTCGGCTCGCAGGAGATCGCCGGCGAGCAGATCGACGAGAACATCCGCGAGAAGATCAACGCCGTCCTCACGGCGACGTTCAAGCCCGAGTTCCTGAACCGGATCGACGAGACGGTGATCTTCCACCGGCTCAGCCGCGAGGACATCACCCGGATCGTCGAGGTCCAGGTGGCGATGCTGACCGAGCGGGTCCACGAGCGCGGCATCGAGATCGAGCTGACCGACCAGGCCCGCGAGCTGCTCGGCAACCTCGGCTACGACCCGACCTACGGGGCGCGACCGCTGAAGCGGGTGATCCAGAGCCGCCTCGTCGACCGGCTGGCGCTGAAGCTGCTCGAGGGCGAGTTCGCCGAGGGCGACACCGTCCGGGTCGAGGCCAGCGACGGCGATCTGGTCTTCGAGAAGCTCGCCGCCCCGGTCGCCGCCTGAGCCGCCCGGTGGCGCTCAGGCCCGTTCGATGCCGGCCGCGGCGACGCCGCGCTCGAACTCCTCGAGACCGAAGGCGGCGGCCGGGCCGAGCGCCCCGGCGCCGCTGATGCCGCCGTCGCGGGCGCGGACCGCCGCCCAGGCGAGGAAGTTGGCGGTGAAGCTGTAGCCGTCGATGCCGGCGAGGCGAACCTCGGCGAGCACGTCGCCGCCCCCGTCGCGGGCGCGGGCGACGATGTAGGAGCCTCCGGCGGCGCGCTCCGCCTCGCCCGGACCTCCGGTCGAGCCCTTGACGAGGCGCTGGGTGAGTCCCGCAAGCCCGCGCTTGAGCGGGCCGACCCGACCGATCGCGGCGAGCCCGAACGAGCCGATCTGCATCGGCCGCGACATCGCGCCGAACCAGCCGAGGTAGACCTCGACATCGGTCAGGCCCGGACTCAGCGGCGGCAGCGTGAAGTGCTCGGAGGAGCCGACCGAGACGGCCTGCCGGTCATGGCCGCGAACCGCGAAGCTGGCGACGTGACGGCCCGGCGTCTCGGTGACGATCCGGCCCCTGTCGGAACGCGAAGCCGGGCTCGAGCATCACGCCGACGGTCGAGGCGCGGGTGCCGCCGCTCATCCCACCCATGCCGCTGCCGGTGATGAAGTAGCCGATCTCGACGCTGCGGGCGGCGGCGCCGGCCTCGTCGAGCGCCAGCGCCCCGGCGAGGTTGCCGGGAACCCAGTCGTAGCCGAGCGCGGTCAGCAGCGGCACCCCGGACGCCGTCGCCCGCGGGCCCCACTCCTCGAAGACCCGGCGGATGAACGGCGGCTCGCCGGTCGAGTCCATGTAGGCACAGCCGGCGGCGATCGCCGCCTCGACGGCGGGGGCGCCCCAGCGCGCGAACGGCCCGACGGTGCTGACGAGAACGTCGCCGCGCTCGACCAGCGCCCGCACCGACTGCGGATCGGCGACGTCGGCGATCGCGGTCTCGAGGCTGCCGCCGAGCTCCTCGGCGAGGACGGCGAGCGTCGCCGCGTCGCGGCCGGCGAGAAGCGGCTCGGCCCCCAGCTCGCGCAGCGCCGCGGCGGTCAGGCGCCCGGTATAGCCGGTGGCGCCGAAGAGGACGATCCGGGCGGGCATGACCACGACGATAGGCCACAGCGGCGGGAGCCCGTCGCCGCGCCGCCGCCGAAGTTGCAGAAACCGGCTGCGGCAGCCGGTTTCTGCAATCTCGCGAGAGACGTCGCTACTGGAAGAGCAGGAAGTCGACGGCCGGCTCGAGGCCGAGCACCGACCGCGGGCTCATCACCTTCGTGTCCAGCGAGTAGAAGATCGAGAAGCCGTTGAACGCCGAGCGGTTGCTGAGCGCCCGATAGCCGGCCTGCTTGGCGGCGGGGCTGCCGATCCCGTCGAAGGAGAGGGTGACGTCGACGTCGCGGCGCTGCTCGATGGCGCGGCGCTTGCGAACCGAGCCGGAGTGGAACTGGTGGATGACGAGGACCTTCGGCGGCAGGTCCTCGGCGGCGATGATCGACTGCAGGCGCCGCGAGATCCGGTTGATCTCCTTGGCCTTGATCTTGCCCGTCGTCCGCCCCGGGACGCCGTGGCGGCCGACGTTCCATTCCGGGTCGATCGAGACGTCGACGTCGGGCTCGTCGATCCACTTCGCGAGGGCGTCGAGCTCGTCGCCGATCTTCGCCCGGCCGGGCTGGATGTCGAGCATCAGCCGGCCGTCGACGGAGCGGACCGCCCGCAGATAGGAGCGGATCAGCCTCGCCGGCTGGCGGGTCCGGTACTTGCGGTCGGGGCCGGGGGTCGAATTGGCGACGACGGCGATCAGGTCGAAGCCGGGGATGACCCGGCGGTCGCCGATCCGCGCGTAGGGACGCCCCTGCTTGACCGTCTTGCGCGCGGCCGCGCGTGGTCCGAGCTTGCCGAGGATGGTGCCGGTCAGCTGCGGCGCCCCGTAGAGGGTGAGCAGCCGCCGCTTCGGGAACAGGCTCCCGATGCGAGGACGATCCGGCGGCGAGCCCGCCGCCGCGGCGGGCGACGCGCGGGTGATCGAGGGCGTCACCGCGGAGCAGCTCGCGGGTCGCTCGCTCGAAGCCGGCGGCGGTCGGCGGCTGTGGGCGCGCGGCGGCCGCCACGGCCGGCACGGCGAGCAGCGCCACTAGCAGCGCCGCGATCGGGAGTCGGATCGGGATCGGCATCGGAGTCGCCCTTCGCGCCCCAGGTTGCCATCCCTGCCGCGGCGGCGGGCCGGGCCGGGGCATGCAAGGGTTCGCGGCGATGCGGATCGGGATCGTCGCCTACTGGTTCAACCGCGGGCAGGCCGTCGTCGCCCGGCAGATCCGCGCCACCCTCGACGGGCTCGGACACGAGACCTTCGTGCTTGCCCGGCCGACCCGGAAGACGAACATCCGACCCGGCCGGGTCGACAGCGAGGGGGTCTGGGCGCAGGAGCGGGTCACGGCGGCCAGCGAGTATCTGATCCCGGCCGGCGAGTATCTGGCCTGGGCCGACGAAACCGGCGTCGACCTCGTCCTCTTCGACCAGAACTACCAATTCGACGAGATCGCCGGGCTGCGCGACTCCGGCGTCCGCACGATCGGCCGGTTCGTCTGGGAGCACTTCGCCGCCGAGCACGTCGAGCCCGCCGGCCGCGCCTTCGACCGGATCTACTCGCTGACCGCCTGCGAGCAGGAGCGCTACGCGGCGATGGGGATCGAAACCCCCCGCGTCCGCTGGGGCTGCTTCCCCGACCTCGTCGACCTGGCCCGGAGCCTGGAGGCGCCGACCGGGGAGAGCGGACGCGAAGCGGAGGATCTCCCCGGAGTTGTCTTCCTCTTCCCGGGCGGCTTCATGTCGAAGCGGAAGCCGCTCGCCGCCACGATCGAGGCCTTCCGGGCCACCTCCGATCCGCGTCTGCGGCTCGTCCTCAAGGCGCAGGTCGAGCGGCAGGCCAAGCAGGTCGCGCGGATGATCCGCGGCGGATCACGGCTCGGGCGGCGCGACCGGCGCGTCGAGGTGATCACCGCCGATCTGCCGACCGACGAGTACCTGCGGATGTTCGCGGCCGCCGACGTCTGCCTGGCGCCGAGCCGCTGGGAGGGTCTCGGCCTGCATCTGTTCGAGGCGACCGCGCTCGGGCTGCCGATCGTCAGCAACGACAACCCGCCGATGAACGAGGTCGTCATCGACGGCAGCAACGGGCTGCTCGTCCCGGGCCGGCCCGACGGGACCGCCCCGCGCTCCGGGATCCCCGCCTTCAGCCCCGACGTCGCGGCGCTGAGCGCGGCGATCGAGCGACTCGGCGACGACGACCTGCGCGCCGAGCTGGCGGCGGGGGCCCGACGGCGGCGTGACGAGCTGAGCTGGGAGCACACGGCCGCGGACCTGGCGGCGCTGATCGCGGCGACGGCGCGATGAGGGAGCGGGTCCTGCGCCGCGAGCAGATCCTCGCGGCGCCGATCGACGAGGCGTTCGAGTTCTTCTCGCGGGCCGAGAACCTCGAGGCGATCACGCCGCCACTGCTGCGCTTCCGAATCACCAGCCCGACGCCGGTCGAGGTCGGCAGGGGGGCCCTGATCGGCTACCGGCTGCGGCTCCACGGCGTTCCCGTCTCCTGGCTGACGCGAATCGAGGAATGGGACCCGCCGCGCGGGTTCGCCGACCGGCAGCTGCGCGGTCCCTACGCTCTCTGGCATCACACGCACAGCTTCGAACAGCTCGGGCCCAACCGGACCCTGATGGTGGACCTGGTCCGCTACGGCCACCGCTTCGGCCCGCTCGGGACGCTCGGCGAGCACCTGGTCGTCAGCCGCGACCTGACCCGGATCTTCGACTACCGCCGCGACTCGATTCCGGCACTGCTGGCGGCGCCGCGCTGATGGGACTCGCCCGCCGCGCCTACGACGCGACCTGGGGCCGACTGTTCGCGGCCGTCTACGAGCGGGCGCTGGCCGAGAGCGAGGAGGCCGGCATGCGCGACCGTCGCCGGGCGCTGCTCGCCGGCGCGAGCGGCCGCACCGTCGAGCTCGGCGCCGGCACCGGCCTCAACTTCGGGCACTACCCGGACGCCGTCGACGAGCTGATCGTCACCGAGCCGTTTCCGCCGATGGCGACGCGGCTGCGCGAGCGGGTCGGCGCGCGGCGGCGACGGTGATCGAGGCACCGGCCGACCGGCTGCCGGTCGCCGACGCCTCGGTCGACACCGTCGTCGCCACGCTCGTCCTCTGCACCGTCGACGACGTCCCCGCGACCCTCGCCGAGGTGGCCCGGGTGCTGCGGCCCGGGCGGCCGGCTGCTGTTCGCCGAGCACGTCCGCTCCGAGGACCGGCAGCTGGCCCGCTGGCAGGACCGGCTCGAGGAGCCCTGGAAGTTCGTCGGCCACGGCTGCCGCTGCAACCGCGACACCGTCGCTGCGATCGAGGCCTCGCCGCTGGCGATCGAGTCGCTCGAGCGCGGCAACCTGCCGAAGGCGGCGCCGATCGTGCGGCCGCTCGTCGTCGGCAGTGCCGTCAGGCCGGGCTGACCGCGGTCGCCGACGGGGCCGGCTTGCAGCGAAACCGCGGACGTGAGAGAAATGGTCCGACGGGATCAACGACCGCGACATCGAGGAGGACAGACCCTTGGCCCATTTCATCCTGCTGACCAAGCTGACCAGCGACGGCGTCAAGACGATCAAGAACAATCCGGATCGGATCGCCGAGGTGAACCACGAGATGGAGCAGATCGGCCTCAAGGTCCACCATCAGTGGGCGACGCTCGGCCGCTACGACTTCATCAGCGTCGTCGAGGCCGACAGCCGCCGAGGCGATGGCGAAGGCGTCGCTGGAGCTCGGCTCGCGGGGAACCACGGTCAACGAGACGCTTGGCGCGATCCCGAGCGAGGACTTCGCCGGGTCGCTGTGAGCAGCGGCTCCGAGACGGCGCCGCGGACGGCGCGATGAGGATCCTCGTCGTCGGCGGCGGCGGTCGCGAGCACGCGATCGTCCGCGCGCTGGGCCGCTCGGCCCATTCGCCGCGAGCTGTTCTGCACGCCCGGCAACGCCGGGATCGCCGCCGACGCCGAGCTGCCTGCCGCCGGCGACGGCGTCGTCGCGGCGGCGGCCGAGATCGACGCCGACCTGGTCGTGATCGGCCCCGAGGTGCCACTCGTCGACGGGCTCGCCGACGAGCTCGAGCAGGCCGGCATCGCCGCGTTCGGGCCGAGCGCCGCGGCGGCGCGGCTCGAGGGCTCGAAGCTCTACGCGAAGGAGGCGATGCGCGAGGCCGGGGTGCCGACCGCCGAGCACGCTCTGGCCGCGTCGCGCGAGCAGGCGCTCGCCCACCTGGCCGGCTGCTCCTATCCGGTCGTGCTCAAGGCCGACGGGCTCGCCGCCGGCAAGGGGGTGATCATCGCCGCCGACGAGCGCGAGGCGGCGGCCGCGATCGAGGCCTTCTTCACCGAGCAGCGGTTCGGGGCGACCCAGGTCCTGATCGAGGAGTTCCTCGTCGGCGAGGAGCTGTCGATGCTCGCCCTCTGCGACGGCTCCAACGTCGTCCCGCTCGCCCCCGCCCAGGACTACAAGCGGATCTTCGACGGCGACCTCGGTCCCAACACCGGCGGCATGGGCAGCTACTCGCCGGTCCCGGGCATCGATCGCGAGGAGGTCGCGCGGACGGTCGCCGCCGTCCACGAGCCGATCGTCGACCTGATGGCCGAGCGCGGGATCCCGTTCCACGGCGTCCTCTACGCCGGGCCTGATGCTGACCGCCGACGGCCCCAAGGTGCTCGAGTTCAACTGCCGCTTCGGCGACCCGGAGACGCAGGCAGTGCTGCCGCGACTGCGCTCCGACCTCGTCGATCTCTGCACGGCCGCCCGCGAGCCCGGCGGCCTGGCCGGGGTCGAGGCGGAGTTCACGCCCGACTGGGCGGTGACGGTCGTGCTCGCCTCGCGCGGCTACCCGGAGAGCTCCTCGAAGGGCGACGTCATCGACGGCGTCGCCGCGGCGGCGGCGACCGGCGCCGAGGTGACCCACGCCGGCACCGCGATCAGCCGACGGCGACCTCGTCACCGCGGGCGGGCGGGTGCTCAACGTGACCTCGCTCGGACCGGACGCAGCGACGGCGCGGGAGCGGGCATACGATGCGGCCGAGCTGATCACATTCGGCGGCCGGCAGATTCGCACCGACATCGCCGCCCGTGCCGTCGAGCGAACCACCCAGGAGGCCTGATGACCGAAGCCGAATCCACCCCGTCGCCGACGCCGGCGACCGAGGACCGACGTTCCCGACCCGGAGTCGATGCCGGACGTCGACACCGCCTTCGCGGAGATCGACGTCGACTCGCCGCTGGTCGGGATCATCATGGGGTCGGCCAACGACAAGCCGAAGATGCAGCCGGCCGGCAAGGCGCTCGAGGAGGCAGGGATCCGCTACGAGGTCCGGGTGATGAGCGCCCACCGCAACCCCGACATGGTCGCCGAGTACTGCAAGGCGGCGCAGATGCGAGGGCTGAAGGCGATCATCGCCGGCGCCGGCATGAGCGCGGCGCTGCCCGGCGTCGCCGCCGCCCACACCGGCCTGCCGGTGATCGGCGTCCCGATCGCCGGCAAGAACCTCGGCGGCATGGACGCCCTGCTGGCGATCGCGCAGATGCCGCCCGGCGTTCCGGTCGCCTGCATGGCAGTCGACGGCGCCAAGAACGCGGGGCTCTACGCGGCGCGGATCATCGGCCTTTGATCGAGCGCTACACCCGCGAGGAGATAGGCGCCGTCTGGACGCAGCGGCGCAAGATGGAGGGCTGGCTCGAGGTCGAGCTGGCGGTGACCGAGGCGCTCGCCGACGCCGGCGTCGTACCCGCCGCCGACGCGGCGGCGTGTCGCCGAGCGGGCCGCCTTCACGGTCGAGGAGGTCGAGGAACGGGAGCGGACGACCAACCACGACGTCGCCGCGTTCGTCGACGTCGTCTCCGCCTCGATCGGCGACGAGGGACGCTGGATCCACTACGGGCTGACGTCCTCCGACGTCCTCGACACCGCCCTGGCCACGCAGATCCATGCCGCCGGGGAGATCGTCGTGGCGGGAGCGATCGCCTACCGCGACGCGCTCGTCGAGCGGGCGCTCGAGCACCGCGACACGGTCTGCGTCGGTCGCACCCACGGCATCCACGCCGAGCCGACCAGCTTCGGGCTGCGGCTGGCCGGCTTCGCCTTCGAGGCCGACCGCAACGTCGCCCGCCTCGAGCGCGCCTTCGCGGGCGCCCGGTTCGGGAAGCTGTCCGGCGCCGTCGGCACCTACGCCTCGCTGCCGCCGACCGTCGAGGCGGCGGTGATGGGGCGGCTCGACCTCGGCGCCGAGGACGCCTCGACCCAGATCGTCCCCCGCGACCGCCATGCCGACCTGCTGTCGGCGATCGCGATCGCCGGGGCCGGCCTCGAGCGCTTCGCGACCGAGATCCGCAACCTGCAGCGGACCGAGGTCCGCGAGGTCGAGGAGCCGTTCGGCAGGGGCCAGAAGGGCTCCTCGGCGATGCCGCACAAGCGCAATCCGATCACGACCGAGCGGATCACCGGCCTCGCCCGGGTCCTGCGCGGCTACGCCCAGGCCGGGCTCGAGAACGTCGCCCTCTGGCACGAGCGCGACATCTCCCACTCCGGCGCCGAGCGGGTGATCCTGCCCGACGCGACGATCGGCCTCGACTACATGCAGCACCTCGCCACCCGCGTCGTCACCGGGATGACCGTGCACGACGAGCGGATGCGCGAGAACCTCGAGCTCACCCACGGGGCGATCTACAGCCAGCGGGCGCTGACGGCGCTGATCGACGCCGGGCTCGTCCGCGACGAGGCCTACCGGCTCGTCCAGGAGAACGCCCAGCGGGCCTGGGACACCCGGACCCCGTTCCGCGACCTGCTGGCGGCGGCCGTCGCCGACTCGAACGTCGCCATCGATCTCGACGCGGTCTTCGACCCGAGCGCCTACCTGACCCACGCCGGCGAGGTCTTCGCCCGGCTCGAGCGGCTCAGGTAACTCCGGCCAGACGTTCCGCTTCGCGTCCGCTCTGGCCGGGTGGCGCGGTGGACGGGGCGGGATGACATATGTGTTGGGCCGGGCCGGGGGGTCGCCGCTTCGGCGGTCCGCTCGCTCATGGGCCGGGGTGGGGCGCCGGCAGCGCGGGCCTGCGCGCCGGCGGGTCCCAGATCCGGTGATGTCCCTTGTCCTCCTCGAGCACGTAGCGCCCGCCGAGCAGCTGCGTCATCGTCTTCATCCTGTAGCCCCGTGACTTGTACCTGTGGATGATCCCCGGCAGCGCCGCGACGGTCTGGCTGCGGGGGCCGCCGCCGTCGTGCATGAGGACGATCGAGCCGCGACCGCCGGAGGTCGCCACCGAGTAGATCGAGCCGCTGCCCGGGGTCGTCCAGTCGCGGGTGTCGACGTCCCAGATGACGCTGACCATGTGCAGGGCCGAGGCGGCGGCGGCGGTCGAGCTCGGCAGGTAGCCGCCAGGTGGCCGGAACATGCAGGGCCGGAACCCGGTCGCCCGCTCGATCACGTCGCTGGTCTGCCGCAGGTCGGCCTTGCCGGGGCCCATCGCGTGGCGCCACGAATGGTTGGCGAGCTCGTGCCCGTGGGCGAGGATCTTGCGATCGAGGCCGGCGTAGGCGGGGACCTGCTGGCCGATCTGAAAGAACGTTCCCTTGACGTGGTTGTGGTCGAGGATCCGCAGCACGTCGCCGGTGTAGGGGCTCGGTCCGTCGTCGAAGGTCAGCGCCACCCACTTGTGGCGACTCGGCCCGCGATTGACGGTGCCGTGGCCGACGCCGGTGCAGCCGACCCGGCGGACCGGGTTGATCCGCGTCTTGACGCTGCCCCGATTCGGAGCCCGGTCGGTGCAGACGGTCGCCGCGCGCTTGCCGCCGGGGACGCAGGCCGGGCCGTACCAGCTGCTCGCGGCGGAGAAGCTCAGCTTGCCGGGATCGATGCCGAGCGCCGCGAGCCCGAACTCGAGCACGAGGCCGCGCTTCGATCGCTTGATCCGGGCATTGACCGAGCCCTTGCCGCGCACCGACTTCTTGCCGACGACGGAGACGCCGACCGAGATCCGCCCGTGCCTGCTGCGGCCGGAAGGACAGTAGAGGCGGCGGCCGATCGAGTGGGCGGCGAGGTTGAGGCAGAGGTAGCGCTCGGCCTTGCCGTTCTCGAACGCCGGGTGCGGCCGCAGCTCCCGCAGGCGCGGCAGCGGGCTGCTGACCCCGAGCCGCGCCTTCAGGCGGGTGTCCTTCTGGCCGACCTTGACCTTGACGATGTCGAGCGGGCCCGGCGTATCGGCGGAATCGCGGGCGGTCGCCGTGCCGGCCGCGGCGGGGGCCAGCAATGCGGCGGCGACCGTCAGCAGGACGAGCCCCGAACCGGCCCCACGTCCTCGCCGCGATCTGTCTGCCGATCCGGACATGCGCCGGATCAGAATAGTCCCGGCGGGGACGGCGGGCGACCGCGCTCAGCCGATCGCGGCCGATCGCGGCGCGGCGGCGAACGAGGCGAGGGCCTGCTTGCCGCCGGCCGGGATCGGCGCCCCGTGCGCCATCAGCAGGACGTCGAAGTCGAGCTCCAGCAGCGGCTCGAGCGCGGCGATGATCCCCGCCTTCGTCGCCTCCGGGTCATCCATCAGCGAATCGGGGACGAAGCCGAGACCGTGCTCGTCGGCGACGACCGTGTCGGCGAAGGCGAGCGCGCCCGGCCCGACGGCGATCTGGAGGGCGCCCTCGTCGGCGGCCAGCGACCCGACCTCGTGGGCGATGACCCCCTCGGCGACCTCCTCCTCCCATCCGTAGCCGACGACCGCCGGCGCATCCGCCGCCTCGAACTCGTCGAGCCCGGCCCGCGGGCAGCGCAGCGCCGCCCCGAACCGCGCCGCGATCTCCTCCGACCCGCGCAGGTGGTGGCGGTTGGTGAGCAGGACCTGCTCAACCCCGCCCGCCCGCTCGAGCGCCGCGATCAGACCGTCGACGCCGATCGGATCGATCGCGACCCGCTGGCGGGTCAGGTAGTGGGAATGGACGATCGCCCCGTGGCTGGGGTGGCGACCGCTCCAGGCGAGGATGCCGGGGATGACCTCGGTCAACAGCTCGTCGCCCTCGCGTTCTGCCATGCCCTCCGGCTACCCGGTCGCGGCGACGTCGACACATCGCGCTGCTAGCCTCGCGCCATGTCTACCTCACTCTAGCGAGCTCGAGCTCCATTCGAGCGGCAAGGTCCGCGAGATCTACAGCGACGGGGACGAGCTGATCATGGTCGCCTCGGACCGGATCTCGGCCTTCGACGTGGTCCTCCCCGAGCCGATCCCCGACAAGGGCCGGGTGCTGACCCAGATGTCGATCTTCTGGTTCGAGACGACCGGCGCGATCGTCCCCAACCACCTGATCAGCGAGGACGTTCCCGCCGAGGTCGCGGGCCGGGCGATCCGGGTCAAGAAGCTCGACATGTACCCGGTCGAGTGCGTCGTCCGCGGCTACCTCTCGGGGTCCGGCTGGAAGGAGTACCAGCAGTCGCAATCGGTCTGCGGGATCGAGCTGCCCGGCGGCCTCGAGGAGTCCGACCAGCTGCCCGAGCCGATCTTCACGCCGGCGACCAAGGCCGAGATCGGCGAGCACGACGAGAACATCGACTTCGACCGGGCCTGCGAGATCGTCGGCTCGCGGCCGCTGATGGAGGAGCTGCGCCGCGTCTCGATCGAGCTCTACGAGCACGCCCGCAGCCACGCCTTCGAGCGCGGCATCATCCTCGCCGACACGAAGTTCGAGTTCGGCTCCGACCCCGGCGCCGAGGTCGTGCTCGGCGACGAGGTCCTGACCCCGGACTCCTCGCGGTTCTGGCCGGCCGACGACTACGAGCCCGGTCGCGGCCAGGCCTCCTTCGACAAGCAGTACGTCCGCGACTACCTCGAGCGAGCAGGGCTGGGACCACTCGCCGCCGGCGCCGGCGCTGCCCGCCGAGGTGATCGCCGGGCACCACCGCCAAGTACCGCGAGGCCTACGAGCGGATCACCGGCCGCAGCCTCGACTGAGCGGATGGAGTCCGGGTTCGCCAGAAGCAGGCTCGCCCCCGACCCGGGCGAGCGCTTCGTGCCGCTGCGGCGGCAGCTCGGCGTCTCCTCGTTCGGGCTCAATCAGATCGTCCTGCAGCCGCGTCAGCGCGGCCGGATCCACCGCCACCGCGACCAGGAGGAGGTCTACCTCGTCCTCGGCGGCACGCTGACGATCCTGATCGAGGGCGAGGAGCAGACGCTCGAGCGCGATGAGCTGATTCGGGTCGCGCCCGAGCTCCGCCGCCAGCTCGTCAACGCCGGCGACGCGCCGCTGGTGCTGCTGGCGCTGGGCGGCGGCGGCGAACACACCGGCCGCGACGGCGAGGCGTTCGTCGACTGGGAGCAGGAGCGGGGCGCGGCCCCGCAGGAGACGCCGCTGCCCGACGACTTGCCGGGCTGAGCGAAGACCGGTCCCGTACCCTGCGGCCCGCGATGGCGCAGGCGATCCTGATGCAGGGCATGCGGCGGTCGGGGACGACGATCCTCTACGACGCGCTGCTCGAGGACCCGGCGCTGCACTGCTTCTACGAGCCGCTGCGCGAGGACACCGAGACGCCGGGCGGCGGCAGCGGCGCCCGCGCGACCGACCCGTTCGCCGAGACCCGGGCGCTGCGGCTCGCCTACCGCGACCGCCACTGGCCCGGGCTCGACATCGCCGAGTTCAACCTCGGCGGTCCCGGCAATCCCGAGGCCGAGATCGGCCCGGACCTCCCCGAGCACTGCGCCGGCTTCCTGCGGACGCTGCTCGACCGCGACGAGCCGGTGATGATCAAGGAGACCCGCTTCTACGACAAGCTCGAGGCGATCCACGCGATCGCCCCCGAGGACACGGTGCTGATCCACGTCGTCCGCGATCCCCGCGCCGTCGCCGCCTCGATGATGATGGGCAAGGGCCGCAGCCGGACCTACGCGGCCCCCGACGAGTTCTTCGCCGAGCGCGAGAAGCGCAAGCTCTGGTCGAGCCGGCAGCTGTCGCGGATCCTCCTCGGCCGCCCCGAGTACGCGCAGGTTCGCCGGCCGGCGAACTTCGAGCGGATCCTGATCGTCTGGAGGCACACCTTCGAGAGCACCCGGCGCGACGGCCGGGCGCTGTTCGGCGACCGCTACGTGCTGCTCCGCAACGAGGAGCTGCGCGCCGACCCGGTCGCGGCGATCGCCCGCGTCTACGAGGCCGTCGGCCGCGGCACCCCGCCCGAGGTCGCCGAGTGGGCTCGCGGCAAGGTCAGGGACCCGGAGGTCCCGTTCGCCGCCAACGATCCCCGCTGGACGCGAGGCCTTCGCGAAGCTCGGCATGGGCGCGTCGCTGCGGGACGCCGGCTACGGAGCGCTCGCCGACACGATCGCGCCCGCGCCCGCCCGGGCAGGGCTGCGCGGGCTGCTGAGGCGCAGTCGTGCTTCCCGGTAGCCGGTCGTCTAGGTTGGGCCCGTGATCGCGCGGGTTCTGATCAAGCCGAAGGACGGGATCCTCGACCCGCAGGGCAAGGCGGTCGAGCGAGCCCTGCCGACGCTCGGCGTCGGATCGGTCAGCGACGTCCGCGTCGGCCGGATGGTCGAGCTCCACTACGAGGACCGCGACGAGCTCGTGGGCCTCTGCGAGAAGCTGCTCGTCAACCCGCTGATCGAGGACTACGAGATCGAGGAGCTCGGCAGTTGAGGTTCGGGGTGCTGCGGTTCCCCGGGTCGTGCGACGAGGTCGACGCGGTGCTCGCCTGCGAGCGCGTCGCCGAGGCACGGATCATCTGGCACGGCGACACCGACCTCGGCGGCATCGACGCGGTCGTCGTCCCCGGCGGCTTCTCCTACGGCGACTACCTGCGGGTCGGCTCGATCGCGCGCTTCGCGCCGGCGATGGAGAAGGTGCTCGAGTTCGCCGCCGCGGGCGGCCCGGTGCTCGGCATCTGCAACGGCTTCCAGGTGCTCTGCGAGGCCGGGATGCTTCCCGGCGCGTTGCTCCCGAACGAGGGCCTGCGCTTCCTCTGCCGGCAGGTCGGGGTCGAGGTCGCCGACTCCGACACCGCCTGGACGGGGGCCTGCCGGAACGGCGACGTCCTCTCGATCCCGGTCAAGCACACGACCGGCCGCTGGTTCGCGCCGCCGGAGCTGCTCGCCGAGGTCGAGGCGAACGGCCAGGTCGTCTTCCGCTACGCGACCGGCGAGAACCCGAACGGCTCGCTCAACGACGTCGCCGGCGTTCGCAACGAGCGCGGCAACGTGGTCGGGCTGATGCCCCATCCCGAGCACGCCGTCGACGCGCTGACCGGATCGACGGACGGCCTGAAGCTGTTCGAGTCCGCCGCCCGGGCGCTCGCCGCCGCCTAGCCGCCGGGCGATGAACCACCTCCGCGTCCTGCGTCCGGCCCCGGGCGTCTATGCCTTCTACGACGGGCGCATCCCCGGCTACCGGTTCGACGAGGAGCCGAACTGGGTCGACGAGGGGGCGCTGTCGCTCGGCGTCGCCAGCTACGCAGTCGTCGACGACGACGCGGCGCTGATCTACGACACCCACGTCTCCGTCGAGCACGCGCGCTTCGTCCGCACGACGCTCGAGGCCGAGGGGGTCGGCCGCTTCACGGTCGTGCTCAGCCACTGGCATCTCGACCACGTCGCCGGAACCGCGGTCTTCGCGGATTGCGAGATCGTCGCCAGCGCCCGCACCGCCGAGCTGCTCGCGCAGCAGCGGAGCGCGATCGAGGGCGGCACGGCGAGCGGCCCGCCGGCGATCGACCCGCTGATCCTACCGACCCGCACGTTCGCCGACCGGGCCGAGCTCCGGATCGGCGGGCTGGCGGCGCAGCTGATCCAGCTGAACATCCACAGCGACGACGCGGTCGTCGTCGCCGTGCCCGACCGGCGCCTGCTGCTCGCCGGCGACACGGTCGAGGACACCGTCACCTACGTCGACGAGCCACAGTCGCTCGACGCCCACCGGGCCGATCTCGCCCGGCTGCTCGAGCTCGCTCCGGAGCGGATCCTGCCGAGCCACGGCGATCCCGACGTGATCGCCGCCGGCGGCTACTCGACCGCGCTGATCGCCGCGACGCGGGACTACGTCGGCAAGCTGCAGCGCTGCCGCACCGAGCCCGGGCTGCGCGAGCTGAGCCTCGCGGACTTCGCCGCCGACTCGCTTGCGGCCGGCGCGATCAACTACTTCGAGCCGTACGAGAACGTGCACCGCGAGAACGTCGCAGCCGTGCTCGCGGACGGCGCATAGCTGCCATCCTTCCCGGCCCATGCGAGTCGGGATCTGCGCCTTCTGGTTCAACCGCGGGCAGGGCGTCGTCGCCCGCCAGCTGCGCTCCGCCCTCGACGAGGTCGGTCACGAGACGTTCGTGCTCGGCCGGCCGACCAAGGAGAGCTTTCCGATGCCGCAGGAGGCTCGCGAGGACGACGTCTGGGCGCAGTCCGGGGTGACCCCCGCCTCCGATTTCTACATCCCCGCCGACGAGCTGCTCGGCTGGGCCGGCGAGACCGGGATCGAGGCCTGCTTCTTCGATCAGAACTACGAGTTCGACGCGCTTACGCAGCTGCGCGGGTCGGGCGTGCGGACGATCGGCCGGTTCGTCTGGGAGCGGTTCAGCGACGAGCACGTCGAGCCGGCCAAGCGCGCCTACGACCTCGTCTACTCGCTGACCCGGGCCGAGCAGGAGCGCTACGCGGGGATGGGGATCGAGACCCCCTACGTCCAGTACGGGGTCCACCCCGAGTACTTCGCGGTGACTCCGAACCGCGACCACGAGGGGGTCGTCTTCCACTACCACGCCGGCCTGCTCGGCAAGCGGAAGCCGTTCAAGGAGGTCATCAACGCCTTCTCGGCGACCCGCGAGCCGCAGCTGCGGCTGATCGTCAAGGCACAGATCGAGCGGCGGATGAAGTTCCTCGAGCGGGCCGTCAGGCAGGACGAGCGGATCGAGCTGGTCCTCGAGGACCTTCCCACCGACGCCCACCTGCAGATGTTCGCCGACGCCGACGTCTGCATGGCGCCGGCGCGCTGGGAGGGGCTCGGCCTGCACCTCTACGAGGCGATCGCCTTCGGCCAGCCGATCGTCTGCAACGACGACGCGCCGATGAACGAGCTGGTCAGCGACGGCGTCAACGGCCTGCTCGTTCCCTCCCACCGGGACGGCCTCGCCAACTCCGGCATCCCCGCGAAGACGGTCGACGTCGACGGCCTCACGGCGGCGATCTCCCGGCTCGCCGACCCCGGCCTGCGAGCCGAGCTGTCGGCCGGCGCCCTCAGGGTCCGCGACGAGCGCAGCTGGGACCGCACGATCACCGACTTCGCGGCGCTGCTCGCCCCCTGACGCCGCGAAGTTGCAGAAACCGGCCACCACGGCCGGTTTCTGCAATCTCGCGCAGCAGAGTTGCAGCAGACCCCGGCTCGGGGCCATCGCCTACGCTTCGCGCGATGGCTCTGTTCGCGAAGAAGACGAAGGACGCCGAGCGGCCGCCGGTCCCGTTCATCGTCGGCGTCGGCCGCTCCGGCACGACGATGCTGCGGCTGATGCTCGACGCCCATCCCGACCTGACGATCCCGCCCGAGACCCACTTCGTCCCCGAGCTGATCGACGCGATCGAGTCCGGCGCGACGCCCGAGCAGGCGGTCGCGACGATGACCGCCGTCCGCCAGTGGGGCGATCTGCACACCGATCCCGCCGACGTCGTCGCTCGCTGGCGGCAGCTCGACTCGTTCGAGCCGGGCCCGGCCCTGCGGGCGTTCTACGAGATGTACGCCGAGCGGCAGGGCAAGCCGCGCTACGGCGAGAAGACGCCCGCCTACGTCAAGAACATGGTCAAGATCGAAGCGGCGATGCCGGAGGCGCGCTTCATTCACGTGATCCGCGACGGCCGCGACGTGGCGCTGTCACGCTGGAAGCGGACGCTCGGCGACAAGGACCCGGCCCCGGCATCGCAGGTGGCGGAGACCTGGCAGCGGCGGATCCGGCGCGCCCAGCGCCACGGGCGCAAGGTCGGTCACTACATGGAGCTGCGCTACGAGGACCTCGTCACCGACACCGAGCCGAATCTGCGGCGGATCGCCGGGTTCCTCGAGCTGCCCTGGGACCCGGTGATGATGAGCTACTACGAGCACGCCGCCGAGCGGATGGCGGAGATGGCGCGCGACCTGCCCGCGACCGACGGCAAGCCGACCCGCCCCGGCGAGGAGCGGATGCAGGCGCACGCGATGACGCAGAAGCCGCCCGACCCGAGCGCCATGTACCGCTGGAAGGAGAAGATGTCGGCCGAGGACGTCGCCGCCTTCGACGGCGCCGCCGGCGAGCTGCTCGCCGACCTCGGCTACGAGGTCGGCTCCGCTGCGGCGTCGAGCGCGTGAGCGAGCCGAAGTTCATCGCGCTGACGCCGGCGCTCCACGACTACGTCGTCCGGCACGGGGCGCGCGAGGACGCCGCGCTCGCCGCCGTCCGCGAGAGCACCGCCGCGCTCGGAGACGTCGCGGTGATGCAGATATCGCCCGACCAGGGCGCGCTGATGACGATGCTGGCGAGGCTGATCGGCGCCGAGCGGGCGATCGAGCTCGGCACGTTCACCGGCTACTCGGCGATCTGCATCGCCCGCGGTCTCGCCGCGGGCGGGAGGCTGACCGCCTGCGAGCTCGATCCCGAGCGGGCCGAGACGGCGCGGGCCAACTTCGCCGCCGCCGGCGTCGCCGACCGGATCGAGATCGCCGTCGGCGCGGCGGCCGACACCCTGGCCGGGCTGACCGCGTCGAGCGCCGGCACCTACGACCTCGCCTTCATCGACGCCGACAAGACCTCCTACCCCTCCTACTACGAGTCCTGCCTCGAGCTGCTCCGCCCGGGCGGGCTGATCGTCCTCGACAACGTGCTCCGCGACGGCACCGTGCTCGACCCCGACGACGAGGGCGGGCGGGTGATCGCGGCGCTGAACGACAGCATCGCCGGCGACGAGCGGGTCGACGTCGCGATGCTCGGCGTCGCCGACGGGATCACGCTCGCCCGCAAGCGCTGAGCCGGTGAGCGAATGAGGATCGGGATCGTCAGCAAGTGGACCGCGAGCGGCCAGGCGGTCGTCGCCCGGCAGATCCGCTCGGCGCTCGACGGGCTCGGCCACGACACGTTCGTGCTCGCCCGGCCCGGGTCGGGGCCGCGAGCCCGGCAAGCTGCGAGCGGCGATCCCGATCCGGTCTGGGACCAGCCCGGAGTCACGGCGGCGTCGACGCATGAGGTCCCGCTCGCCGAGTACGAGGACTGGGCGCGGGCGAACTCGCTGGAGCTGATCCTGTTCGACGAGAACTACCAGTGGGACGAGGTCGGGACGCTCCGCGCCGCCGGCATCCGCACCGTCGGCCGATTCGTCTGGGAGTACTTCGCCGCCGAGCACCTCGAGCCGGCCGGCGGCGCCTACGAGACGATCTACTCACTGACCCGCTGCGAGCGCGACCGCTACGCCGCCTGGGGCCTCGACAGCCCTTACGTCCAATGGGGCCTGCACCCCGAGCTGCTCGAGGCGGCCGGTCCCACCGCGGATCCCGGCGGAAGCGGACGCGAAGCGGAACCCGCGGCTGGGCGCGACACACATGTCATCCCGCCCCCTCCCACCGCGCCGACCGGCGGAAGCGGACGCGAAGCGGAGCATTCCGCCGGAGTTGTCCACTTCTACTTTCCCGGCTCGTTCCTCGGTCGCCGCAAGCCGGTCCGCAAGGTCATCAAGGCGTTCGGCCGCGCCGGCGGCGACCACCTGCGGCTGCTGATCAACGCCCAGGTGCCCCGCAACGACGAGGCCCTGCGCGACGCCGCCGCCGCCGATCCGCGGATCGAGCTGATGCTCGAGGACGAGCCCGAGGCGATTCACCGCGCCCGGTTCGCCGCCTGCGACGTCTGCCTGGCGCCGTCGCGCTGGGAGGGACTCGGGCTGCCGCTGTACGAGGCGACCGCGTTCGGCATGCCGATCATCACCAACGACAAGCCGCCGATGTCGGAGATGGTCATCGACGGGACCAGCGGCATCCTCGTCCCGTCCGAGCAGAATGGCACGGCCCGCTCGGGGATCCCGGCCTGGGATCCCGACGTCGACGCGCTGGCGACGGCGATCGAGCGGCTCGGCGATCGAAGCGAGCTGGAGCGGCTGCGCGGCGGCGTCGCCGAGCTCGCCGCCGAGCGCGACTGGTCGCGGACCGTCGCCGACCTCGCCGCCCTGGTCGCGGGCTGAGCGCCGTGGCAGGGCGCCGCGGCGGCTACCCTCTCCGCTCGCGATGACCGACGCAGGAGAAAACCGGATCGAGACCGTGGGCGACGAGCTCGCCGCCGCCGGCAAGCCGAGCCGCTGGGAGCAGTTCCGGCTGCCGGTCGAGCTGTCGGGCAGGAGCTTCCTCGACGTCGGCTGCTGGGAGGGCGTCCACTGCGCCGAGGCCGTCCGTCGCGACGCCGAGTCGGTCGTCGGCGTCGACATCTGCACCGGCGAGGACCTGCGCGCCAACGTCGACCGCTACGGCTTCGAGTTCCTGCAGATGGACGTCTTCGGCGAGCTCTGGCAGGGCCTCGGCAGCTTCGACGTCGTCCTCTGCTCGGGCCTGATCTACAGCGTGCCGAGCCCGATGTCGCTGCTGCTGCGGCTGGCGCGGGTGACCGGCGAGCTGCTCGTCATCGAATCCGCCTCGACGACGAAGGGCGGCGACGACCCGGTGATGCTCTTCCGCGGCGACGAGGACGGCAACCCGTCGAACTGGTGGATCCCGAACCGGGTCTGCCTCGAACAGATGCTCGAGGCCGCCGGGTTCGCCGGGATCTCGACCGTCTGGGAGGAGCCGCGCGACGAACATTGGACGCGGATCTGCATGCACGCGGTCCCGCGCGGCGTCGACCGGGCGCGACTGCTGCCCCGCAAGCCGAAGCTGATGAGCGTCCGCGGCGGCGATCGCGGTCGCGGTCGGCGCGCGTCCGGCTGAGCCGTCGGAGCGACCGGTGAACGTCGGGATCGTCAGCAAGTGGTTCAACCGCGGCCAGCCGGTCGTCGGCCGCTACATCCGCTCCGCCGTCGACGAGCTCGGCCATCGCAGCTTCGTGCTCGCCAAGCCGCGCCGTGAGAAGGGGCCGATGGGCGGCGCCCTCGAGCGCACCGGGGTCTGGGATCAGCCCGGGGTGACCGCGGCGTCGAGCTTCGCGACGCCGCTCGCCGAGTACGAGGCCTGGGTCGAGGCGAACTCGCTCGACCTGATCCTCTGCGATCAGAATTACCAGTTCGAAGAGCTCGCCCGACTCCGCGCCGGCGGCGTCCGAATCGTCGGCCGGTTCGTCTGGGAGCACTTCACCCGCGAGCACCTCGAGCCGGCCCGGGCCGCATACGACGAGATCTACTCGGTCACCTGGTGCGAGCGGCGCCGCTACGCCGAATGGGGGCTCGAGACCCCACGGGTCCCGTGGGGCATCCATCCCGAGCTCCTCGAGGTGCCGGTCCGCCGCAGCAGCGACGGCCTCGTCAGGTTCGTCTTCCCGGGTGGTTTCCTCGGCCATCGCAAGCCCGCCGAGCCGGTCGTCGAGGCTTTCGCGAACGCCGCCGGCGAGAATCTCCGACTGCTCGTCAAGGCACAGGTCGAGCGGTCGCGGCTGGAGCGGCTCCTGCCGATGATCGAGGCCGACGAGCGGATCGAGCTGCTGCTCGCCGACGAGCCCTGGCACGAGCACCTCGCCGCGGTCGCCGCCAACGACGTATCGCTGTCGCCCTCGCGCTGGGAGGGCCTCGGCCTGCCGCTCTATGAGGCGGTCGCGTTCGGGATGCCGACGATCGCCAACGACGACCCGCCGATGAACGAGGTCATCGCCGACGGGATCAACGGCATCCTCGTCCCGTCGCTTCCCGACGGCACGGCGCGATCGGGGATCCCCGCCAAGCGCCCCGACATCGGCGCGCTGACCGCCGCGATCGAGCGGATCGCCGAGCCCGACCGGCTCGCGAGCCTGCGCGAGGGCGCCGAGCGGACGCGGGCGGACCACCGCTGGGAGCGGACCGTCGCCGCGCTCGGCGAGCTGATCGGCTGACCCGGCCGGATTGCGGGGTTCGAAGCGGGCGCCTAGAATCCGCCGCGCCCGGGAGCCCATCCGCATCCGCGTCCCGGGCCGCGCCCCGGCCGGGTCACGGGGGAGCGACTTCTGTCAATGGCACTTCCGAGTCCACAGAGAGCCTGGCGTCAGTCCAGGAGCCGCCGCGCCTCGGCGCGGGGGGCCGAACGCGTCCCGGCGCCGTTCGTGGTCGGCGTCAACCGCTCCGGCACGACGCTGCTGCGAATGATGCTCGACGCCCACCCGGAGCTGACGATCCCGCCCGAGACGCACTTCGTCCCGGAGCTGATCGCCGCCGCCGAGTCACGGTCCCCGTCGCCGGAGAGATTGCTGGCGACGATCACCAAGCAACGCGAGTGGGGCGACTTCGGGCTCACCGAGGAGGAGCTGCTGGAGCGGTTCCGGGCGATCCGGCCGCTCAACGCCGGCGATGCCCTGCGCGCCTTCTACTCCGCCTACGCGGAGCGGGTCGGCAAGCCGCGCTGGGGCGAGAAGACCCCGATCTACGTGAAGAGCATGCGCAAGATCGAGCGGGCGCTCCCGGAGGCCCGGTTCGTCCACGTGATCCGCGACGGCCGCGACGTCGCCCTCTCGATCCGCGACCGCGCCGTCAAGGAGCATCCGATCGACCGGATAGCCGAGCGCTGGGTCCGCCGCATCACCCGGGCGCGCGAGCAGGCGAAACGGCTCGAGCACTACGAGGAGATCCGCTACGAGAGCCTGGTCCTCGACACTCGGCCGACCCTGGAGCGGGTCTGCGAGTTCTTCGCGCTGCCCTGGGACGACGCGCTGCTCGACTACCACCAGCGCTCCGCCGACCGCCTCGCCGAGATGAAGCGCGAGCTGCCCGACGACGGCAGGCGGACGACGCTGAGCGTCGAGCGGCGGATGGCGACCCACGCCCGCACGACCGAGAGGCCCGACCCGAAACGGGTCAGCCGCTGGCGCGAGAGCATGGACCGCGGCGATCGCGATCTGTTCGAGTCGATCGCCGGGCCACTGCTCGTCGAGCTCGGCTACCGGGTCGGCGACGGTCCGGGCACCGAGCCGCGCGGTGACGAGGTCCGTTGATCGCCCGCGGACAGGCAAGCTGGCGGCATCCGCTCGCGATGGTCGTCGCGGCTGCGGCACCGCCTGCGCGAGCCGAAGCGAACGCCGGCGCCGTTCGTGGTCGGCGTCAACCGCTCCGGCACGACGTTGCTGCGGATGATGCTCGACGCCCACCCGGAGCTGACGATCCCGCCGGAGACGCACTTCATCCCCGAGGTGATCCGCCGCGCCAACCACGAGAACACCCGGCGACGGCTGATCCGCTCGATCACCAAGCACCCGCGCTGGGGCGACTTCGGCCTCGACGAGGGCGAGTTCCGGGCTCGCGCCAAGCGGATCCGGCCGCTGACCGCCAGCGGCGCGATTCGCTGCTTCTACGAGCTCTACGCCGAACAACAGGGCAAGCCGCGCTGGGGCGACAAGACGCCGCGCTACATGCGGGCGATGCCGAGGATCGCCCGTGCCCTGCCGGAGGCCCGCTTCATCCACCTGATCCGCGACGGCCGCGACGTCGCGCTCTCGCAGCGTGAGCGGGTGATCGACGGCGAGAAGGTGACGATGGCGGCGATGGCCGAGCGCTGGCAGCGGCGGATCGTCGCCGCTCGCGAAGGCGCCGACGAGGTCAAGGACGGCGTCTACCTCGAGGTCCGCTACGAGGACCTCGTCACCGAAACCGAGGAGACGCTGCGGCGAATCTGCTCGTTCATCGAGCTCGCCCTTCGATCCGGCGATGCTCGACTACCACCGGCGGGCCGAGGAGCGGCTCGCGGAGATGAACCGCGACCTCGACAACTCCGAGAACGGCATCGTCCGCACCGCCACCAACCGGCTCGCCGCCCATGCCCTGACGACCGAGCCACCGACCACGAACCGCTGCGGCCGCTGGCGGACGGAGATGAAGGCCGCCGAGGTCGCCGAGTTCGAGGGCGTCGCCGCCCGGCTGCTCGCCGAGCTCGGCTACGAGCTCAGCGCCGACCGCGCCCCGGCGCCGGAGGGGGTCGAATGAGGCTGCCGACGCCGCTGCGCCGCAATCGCGCCTCCGGGCCACCGGTCCCGTTCATCGTCGGCGTGACCCGCTCGGGAACGACCCTGCTGCGACTGATGCTGGACGCCCATCCGGAGATGGCGATCCCGCCCGAGACCCACTTCGTGCCGTCGCTGATCAAGGCGACCCGCAAGCGCGGGGTGACCTGCGAGGAGGCGCACGCGATCGTCACCGGCCATCGTCAGTGGGGCGACTTCAACCTCGACTCCGCCGAGCTGCTCGAGCGCTACTGCGGGCTCGACCGGATCGATCCCGAGACGACCGTCCGCGCCTTCTTCGAGCTCTACGCCGAGGGCCAGGGGAAGCCGCGCTGGGGCGACAAGACGCCGAACTACGTGAAGCGGATGAAGCAGATCGAGCGCTGGATCCCGGAGGCGAGGTTCGTCCACATGATCCGCGACGGCCGCGACGCGGCGCTGTCGCGCTTCAAGCGGATCCTCAAGGACCCGCCGCCGATGGAGGTCGTCGCAGAGCGCTGGGTCCGCAAGATCGAGGACGCGCGGTCCGACGGCGCCGGCCTCGACTACATCGAGGTCCAGTACGAGTCGCTGGTTCGCGACACCGAGCCGGAGCTGCGGAGGATCGCCGAGTTCCTCGAGCTCCCCTGGGACGACTCGATGCTGCGCTACTACGAGCGCGCCGAGGAGCGGCTCGCCGAGATGCACCGCGACCTGCCCGGCGCCGAGGGCAAGCCGCTGCGCCCCGCCGACCACCGCAAGGAGGCGCACGTGCTGACGTCGAAGCCGCCCGACCCGAGCCGGCTGGCGCGCTGGAAGCAGGACATGGACGCTGCCGACGTCGCCGCGTTCGAGAACGTCGCCGCGCCGCTGCTGCGCGAGCTCGGCTACGAGGTGACCGGCGACTCGGCGGGCGCCGGGGAACCGGCCGCCGGACCCGGCGCCGAGGGGGGCGGCAAGTGACACCGTCGCCGCTCAGCCAGGATCCGCCGCGACGGCGAGGCCGCCGAGGAGTCGCGGCCGCCGGCGCCGTTCGTGGTCGGCCTGACCCGCTCCGGCACGACGCTGCTGCGGATGATGCTCGATGCCCATCCGCAGCTGACGATCCCGCCGGAGACGCACTTCGTCCCCGAGCTGATCAAGGCGGCGCGGGCCGAGCAGGGAACCGACGCGATGCTGGCGGCAATGACCTCGAATCGCACCTGGGACGACTTCGGGATTCCCGCGGACGAGATGCGCGAGCGGCTCGATCGCGTCGCCCCCGGCGACGGCGCCGGCGCCGTCCGCGCCTTCTTCGCGGCCTACGCGGAGCGCCAGGGCAAGCCTCGTTGGGGTGACAAGACGCCCGCCTACATGCTCGCGGTCCAGCGGATCGGCCGGACGCTGTCCGAGAGCCGCTTCATCCACCTGATCCGCGACGGCCGCGACGTCGCGCTCTCGCAGCGGGCCCGGGCGATCAACGAGCAGCCGCCGCCGGCCGAGCAGGCCGCCCGCTGGGTGAAGCGGATCGGCAAGTCCCGCGAGCAGGCGGCGACGCTGAAGGGCGCCGCGCTACGTCGAGGCGCGCTACGAGGACCTCGTCCGCGACCCGGAGACGACGCTGCGGCGGATCTGCGAGTTCATCGACCTACCGTGGGATCCGGCCGTGCTCGGCTACCACGAACGCGCCGCCGAGCGGCTCGCCGAGATGGCGGGGACGCTGCGCGCCGACGGCGGCCACGCCGAGCAGCAGGCCGGCTACCGGATCGAGAACCACGCGCCGACGACGAAGCCGCCGGATCCCGCCAAGCTCGACAAGTGGCGCCGCGAGATGAGCGCCGCCGACGTCGGCGCCTACGAGAGCGTCGCCGGCGAGCTGCTCGCCGAGCTCGGCTACGAGGTGACGACGTGAGGATCGGCATCGTCACCAAGTGGTTCAACCGCGGCCAGGCGTTCGTCTCCCGCTATGTCCGCGACGCGCTCGACGCCCGCGGCCACGAGACCTTCATCCTCGCCCGGCCGACCCGCGACAAGGGCCCGATGGCCGCCCACGTCGACCGGACCGGCGTCTGGGATCAGCCCGGCGTCACCGAGGCCTCCGACTGGGAGGTGCCGTTCGCCGAGTACGAGAGCTGGATCGCCGACAACCGGATCGAGGCGGTGCACTGGGACAACTGCTACCAGCACGACGAGATCGCCCGGATCCGCGAGTCCGGCGTCAAGACGGTCGGCCGGTTCGTCTGGGAGATGTTCAAGCCCGAGGACGCCGAGCCGTCGAAGCGCGCCTACGACGTCCTCTACTCGCTGACCCGCTGCGAGCAGGAGCGCTACGCAGAATTCGGCGATCGAGAGCCCCTACCTGCGCTGGGGCCTGCATCCGGAGCTGCTCGCCGCCGCCGCCAAGGCGAAGGCGGCCGCCGGAGATCAGGACGACGGCCTGGTCCGCTTCTACTTCCCGGGGGCGCTTCTCGGCCCCCGCAAGCCGCATCGGGAGGTCGTCGAGGCATTCTCGGCCGCCCGGGGCGACAACCTGCGGCTGATCTTCAAGGCCCAGCTCGAGCGCCGCATGAACTATCTCGAGAAGGCGGCCGCCGCCGATCCGCGGATCGAGCTCGTCATCGACGACATGCCGACCGACGAGCACCTGCGGCTGTTCGCCTCCTGCGACGTCTGTCTCGGCCCGAGCCGCTGGGAGGGCCTCGGCCTGTTCCTCTACGAGGCGATCGCCTTCGGGATGCCGCAGATCAGCAACGACAGCCCGCCGATGAACGAGGTCGTCTCGGACGGCGTCAACGGCCTGCTCGTCGCCGACCACCAGGACGACGTCGCCCCCTCGGGGATCCCGTCGATGAAGCCCGACGTCGCCGGGCTGACCGAGGCGATCGAGCGGCTCGCCGAGCCCGGCGAGCGCAAGCTGCTCGCCCAGGGCGCCCGCTCCAGCCGCGACGATTTCGCCTGGGAGCGCACCGTCGACGACTACGCCGAGCTGTTCGCGGGGCTGCGGTCGTGAAGGCCCGCCGCGAGATCCTCCGCTCGGTCGCCGGCTGGCGCAGCCGCCGGACCGCGATCCGCCGCGGCGCCCAGGGACCGCCGGGCGCGCCCTTCGTCGTCGGCGCAACCCGCTCGGGGACGACGCTGCTGCGGCTGATGCTCGACGCCCATCCCGAGATCGCGATCCCCTCCGAGACCCACTTCATCCCCGAGCTGATCTCGGCCCGCGAGAAGCACGGCGCCACCCGCGAGCAGATGCTCGAGCTGCTCACCTCGCACCGCCGCTGGGGCGACTTCACGATCGAGCCCGATGAGCTGGCCGAGCGCTGGAGCGCGATCGAGCCGCTCAGCGGCCCCGAGGCCGTGCGCGCGTTCTTCCACCTCTACGCCGACAAGCAGGGCAAGCACGACGCCCGCTGGGGCGACAAGACGCCCGGCTACGTGAAGTCGATGCGAGAGATCCAGGGCTACCTGCCGGAGGCGCGCTTCATCCACCTGATCCGCGACGGCCGCGACGTCGCCCTGTCGGTCCTCAAGCAGACCTGGGGCCCGCAGTCGATCGAGGCCGCAGCCGAGAAGTGGCGCAGCCGGGTCAATCGCGGCCGCTCCCAGCAGCCCTACCTCGGCTACTACATGGAGGTCAAGTTCGAGGACCTCGTCCTCGACACCGAGCGCGAGCTGCGACGGATCTGCGAGTTCATCGACCTGCCGTTCGACGAGCGGATGCTCGGCTACCACGAGACCGCCGAACAGCGGCTCCAGGAGAAGGCGCGGGCGCTGCCCCGCAACCACGGCGAGGCACAGTCGGCCGAGAAGCGCCTGCTCAGCCACGCGAAGACGTTCGAGCCTCCGAACCCGGAGATGATCGGCACCTGGAAGCAGCGGATGAGCCCCCGTGACCGGGCCGCCTACGAGGCGCTGGCGGGCGACCTGCTCGCCGAGCTCGGCTACGAGACCGACGTGCCGAACGGCGGCGGCGTCGTGCACCGTCCGCGGCGCGGGCCGCGGCTGCCCCGGCCGCTGCGCCGGGTCGTCTCGATCGCCAAGCACGCGACCGGCGTCCGCGATCCGGCCGAGCCGCGAACCCCGGCCCCGTTTCTGATCGGCGCCGCGCGCTCGGGGACGGCGCTGCTCGGCGCGATGCTCGGCGCCCACTCGGAGATGCGGATCCTCGACGAGACCGGCTTCGTTCCCCGGCTCGCGGAGATGATCCGCTCCGAGCCGATGACGGTCGAGCGGGTCATCAAGGTGATGGCCGCCGCCGGGCCACTCGAGGCGCAGGGCATCTCCGAGGAGGAGATGCGGAGCGCGGCTCGAGGCGCTCGACGACCTCAAGGCCGCGGCGGTGCTGCGCAGCTTCTACGAGACATCGGCCGCGAACGGCGGCGACCTCGCGCTGGGGCGACCACACCCCCTCCTACCTGAAGCGGATGCGGCGGATCCAGCGGGCGCTCAGCGAGGCCCGCTTCGTCCACGTCGTCCGCGACGGCCGCGACACGCTGGCGGCGCGGCCGGCGGCGATCAACACCGGCGCTGCGCTCGCCACCGGGCAGCGCTGGAACAAGAAGGTTCGCTCGGTGCGCGTCCAGGCACACCTGATGAACCACCTGCTCGAGGTCCGCTACGAGGACCTGATCGCCGACCCCGAGGGGACCCTGCGCCGGGTCTGCGAGTTCATCGAGCTGCCCTTCGAGCCGGCGATGACCGAGCCGGCGGAGCGCAGCCGGATCGAGGCCAAGCTCGGCCCGGTCGGCGGCTGGCGCGAGCGCCTCGAGCCCGAGTCAGCTCGAGGCCTTCGAGGAGGTCGCCGGCCCGATGCTCGACGAGCTCGGCTATCGCAGCGGCACCGCGAGCGCCGTTCGCTGAGCCCGCTCAGTCGACCCGCAGGCGCCGAGCGGTCTGCGTCCCCTTGCCCTTCAGCTCGACCTCGACCGGCTCGCCGTCGTCGTCGCTGAGATTGGCGGCGATCCGCTCCGAGTAGAGGATCTCGCCGGCGGCGGCGCGGCCCTGCAACCGCGACGCGGTGTTGACGACGTCGCCGACCGCCGTGAAGTCGTAGACGGCCCGATCGCCGATGTTGCCGACGAACGCCTCGCCGTAGTCGAGGCCGATGCCGAGCTCGACGAACGGGCCCTCGTCGCTGTCCGTAGCCGACTGCGGCGAGCAGCGCGCGGGCCTGCCTGATCATCAGCGCGGCCGGTGCCTCGTCGCCGAGGCGCGACGTGAACGGCGGCAGATACAGCGCCATCACCTCGTCGCCGATCAGCTTGTCGATCACCGCCTCCGGGAACAGGACCCGCTCGGCGCAACCGTAGAAGCGCCGCAGCAGCGCCGAGACGGCGCTCGGGTCCATCCCCTCGCTGTGGCTGGTGAAGCCGCGCAGGTCGGCGAACAGGACGCCGGTCTCCATCGTCGTCCCACCCGGCGGCGAGGCCTCGACGCAGGTCGCGCACAGGGTCGGGTTCTTGCGTGAGGGCCGGTAGCCGAGCGGCCGCGCGACGTGGCTGCCGGCGCCCGCGAACGGGGCCGCGCAGATCCCGCAGCGCTGCGATCCCGGGAGCGTCAGCCAGACCCGCCGGAACGAAGCGGCCGGCCGGGCTCTCCTGCATCTCCCACATCGCCGCCCAGTCCTCCTCGCCGAGCGGCTCGCCACCGGCCTTGCCGGCCCGTCGGTGCATGCGCCTCAACACGAACCGCTGCCATGCCGTCAGCGCGCTGTCAGGCTCGGATCCGGAGCCGCTCACCAACCGATCGTAGCGCCGGCTTTCCGGTTTGCCGTGCCCTCGGCGCCATTCCGGGCGGCCGCATAGTTGAATGGTCGCCGTGATCCGCTCATCCGGTCCGAAGCCACGCCGTTGACCAAGCACCGAGACCTCGGGCTGACCGACCGCGAGTACGAGCTGATCGGCGACGGGCTCGGCCGCGAGCCCAACGACGTCGAGCTGGCGATGTTCTCGCTGCTCTGGTCCGAGCACTGCGCCTACAAGCACTCCAAGAAGCTGCTGCGGCGGCTGCCGACCGAGGGACCGCGGGTTGTGATGGGGCCGGGCGAGAACGCCGGCGCCGTCGACGTCGGCAGCGGCTGGTCGGTGGCGTTCAAGGTCGAGTCCCACAACCACCCGAGCGCGGTCGAGCCGTTCCAGGGAGCGGCCACCGGCGTCGGCGGGATCATGCGCGACATCTTCGCCCTCGGCGCCCGGCCGATCGCGGTGCTCGATTCGCTGCGCTTCGGCGAGCTCGACTCGCCGCGCTCGCGCTACCTGTTCGATCACGTCGTCGCCGGGATCGGCCACTACGGCAACTCGATCGGCGTGCCGACGGTCGGCGGCGAGGTTCACTTCGAGGCTCCCTACGAGCAGAACTGCCTCGTCAACGCGATGTGCGTCGGACTCGCCCGCACCGAGCGGATGATTCGCGCCGCCGCGGCCGGGGTCGGCAACGTGATCGTGCTGATGGGCGCGACGACCGGCCGCGACGGGATCGGCGGCGCCTCGGTGCTGGCCTCGGCCGAGCTCGGAGAGGGCGACGACAAGCGCCCGACCGTGCAGATCGGCGACCCCTTCGAGGAGAAGAAGGTGATGGAGTGCTGTCTGGAGCTGCTCGCCGGCGACCTGCTCGTCTCGCTCCAGGACCTCGGTGCCGCCGGGCTGACCTCGTCGGCCTGCGAGATGGCCTCCGCCGGCGGCGTCGGGATCGACATCGACGTCGCCAGGGTGCCGCTCCGCAACCCCGACCTCGAGCCGTTCGAGGTGATGGTCTCGGAGTCGCAGGAGCGGATGCTGGCCGTCGTCGAGCCCGGCAAGGTCGACGAGGTGCTGGCGATCTGCCGCAAGTGGGAGACCGGCGGCACGGCGATCGGCGAGGTCACCGAAGGTGATCGGATCCGGATCTTCGCCGGCGCCGAGCTGGTCGGCGACATGCCGGTGACGCTGCTCGTCGACGACTGCCCGCTCTACGACCTCGAGCCCGCCGAGCCTGACGGCTGGATCTACGGCAACGGCGAACCGCAGCTCCGCGACGCCGACCCCGCCGACGTCCTCCTGTCGCTGCTGGCGACGCCGACGATCGCCTCGAAGCGCTGGGCATTCGAGCAGTACGACTCGATCGTGCAGTCGCGGACGGTGCGGCGACCCGAGCAGGCCGACGCCGCCGTCCTGCAGCATCGCCGAGACGGGCACGGCGATCGCCGTCTCGATCGACGGCAGCGGCAGGCGGGTCGGCTGCGATCCCTATGCCGGCACCGTCGAGGCGGTGCTCGAGTGCGCTCAGAACCTCGCCTGCGTCGGCGCCGAGCCGCTCGGCCTCACCAACTGCCTCAACTTCGGCAACCCCGAGAAGCCCGCCGTCGCCTGGCAGCTCGACCGTTCGACGCAGGGCCTCGCCGACGCCTGCACCGAGCTCGGCGTGCCGGTCGTCGGCGGCAACGTCTCGCTCTACAACGAGACCGACCGCGGGCCGATCTACCCGACGCCGGTCGTCGGCATGGTCGGCGAGCTGCCCTCCGCCGAGGACCTGCCCGGCACGGCGCTGCGCGCCGGCGACGCGATCGCCTTCGCCGGCCCGTTCGCTCCCTCGCCGGCGGGCTCGCAGCTCGCGAAGCTGCGTGGCGAGCTCGGCCCCGGGATCGGCCGGTTCGAGATCGGCACCGTCAAGGCGGCGATCGCCGGGGTCCGCGACGCCGTCCGCGACGGCCTGCTGCACACCGCCCACGACGTCAGCGACGGCGGCCTCGCCTGCGCGCTGGCCGAGGTCGCGATCGCCGGCGGCGTCGGCCTCCAGGTCGACCTCGGCCCGCTGCTCGGCGACGACGACCCGGAGGCGTGGCTGTTCGGCGAGGGGCCGGGGGGATTCGTGCTCGGCGGCGAGGTGACCGCGATCGAGCGGCTCGTCGAGGCCGGCACCGCGACCCTGATCGGGATCGCGTCCGGCGACGAGATCCGGATCGCCGCCGGCTCGGCGTCGGTTGCGGTCGCCGTCGACGACGCGGCGGCGGCCTGGCGCTCGCTCGGCGCGCTGATGGACGCGACGCCGAGCTGACCGCCCCCCCGCCGAGGTGGAGGAAAGGGGGAATAGTTGCCTGTTTCCTCGACCTCGGCGGGTTGGGCGGGCTGGTCCCGGCGGGCTGGCGGGCTGGTCCCGGCGGGCTGGCGGGCTGGTCGCGGCGGGTTGGGCGGCGGGCCGGCGCGGGGTCGGCGGCCGGCGCTGCTAGCCTTGCGCTGCAGGACCTGTTCTGCGCCGATCCCTGACGAAGTCGATCCGGAAGGCCAACTTCTTCTTGAGCGAGTCGCCCCTCGACGACCGCGACGGGCCGCGCGATGAGTGCGGCGTCTTCGGCGTGTACGCGCCCGGGCACGACGTCGCCAGGCTGACCTACTTCGGCCTCTTCGCGCTCCAGCACCGCGGCCAGGAGTCGGCCGGGATCGCCACCTGCGAGGGCGGCATGATCATGACCCTGCGCGACCTCGGGCTCGTCTCGCAGGTCTTCGACGAGGAGAAGCTGCAGGGGCTGGCCGGGACGATGGCGATCGGCCACGTCCGCTACTCGACGACCGGCGGCGGCGCCTGGGAGAACACCCAGCCGGTCTGGCGCGACGACGGCCGTGAGGTCGCGCTCGCCCACAACGGCAACCTGACCAACGCCGTCGAGCTCTACGCCGAGCTCCGCGAGCGCGGCATCTCATTCCGCGGCACCTCCGACTCGGAGATCATCGCGGCGCTGCTCTCCTCGTCGACCGAGAAACGGATCGAGGACGCGATCGTCGAGACGATGCCGCGGCTCGAGGGCGCCTACTCGACCGTGGTGATGACGAAGAGCGGCATCTGTGCCTTCCGCGACCCGAGCGGGGTCCGGCCGCTTGCACTCGGCCGGCTCGGCTCCGACTTCCTCGTCGCCTCGGAGAGCTGCGCGTTCGACATCGTCGGCGCCGAGTTGATCCGCGAGGTCAACCCCGGCGAGATGGTCTCGCTCAGCGAGCGCGGCCTCGAGGTCCGCCAGGCGGTCAAACCGAAGAAGCGGTCGCACTGCGTCTTCGAGCACATCTACTTCTCCCGTCCCGACACCCGGCTGGAGGGGCGGGTTCTGCAGCAGGTCCGCGGCCGGATGGGCGAGATCCTCTGGCGCGAGGCGCCGGTCGACGCCGACCTCGTCATCTCCGTGCCCGACTCCGGCAACCCCGCCGCCTCGGGCTTCTCGCGCGCCTCCGGCCTGCCCAAGGACGACGGGCTGATCAAGAACCGCTACGTCGCCCGGACCTTCATCCAGCCCGGCCAGGAGCTGCGCAAGCACGGCCTGCGGATGAAGTTCAACCCGTTGCCGGAGATCGTCGCCGGCCAGCGCGTCGTCGTCGTCGACGACTCGATCGTGCGCGGCAACACGACCCGCCAGATCGTCGGGATGCTGCGCGACGCCGGCGCGATCGAGGTCCACCTGCGGATCTCGGCGCCGCCGATCCGCTTTCCCTGCCACTACGGCGTCGACATGTCGACTCGCGAGGAGATGGTCGCCCACGAGCGCACCATCGACGAGATCGCCGACCATCTCGGCGCCGACTCGCTGGCCTACCTGTCGCTCGACGGTGTCTACGAGGCGATCGGGACGCCGGCCGAGGACCACTGCGACGCCTGCTTCACCGGTCGCTATCCGCTCGGCGAAACCGCGAACGGCAAGTTCGCGCTCGAGCAGCTGACGACGGTTCCCGCTCCAGCCGGCTGACTTGAGCGACGCCGGGCCCGGAGAGCAGGCGCGGCCGCGCAACGGCGCGCCGTTGCGGATCGCGGTGCTCGCCTCCGGCAGCGGCACGAACCTGCAGGCGATCCTCGATCGCCTGCACGGGCGCGGCAAGGTCGAGGTCGCCGGCGTCGCCTCCGACAAGCGCGGCGCGCGGGCGCTCGAGCGGGCCGCCGCGGCCGGCGTGCCGACGGCGGTCTTCGCCGCCGCCGACTTCTCGGGCCGGGCCGAGCGCGACGACGCGATCGCCGCCTGGCTGGAGTCGATCGGCTGCGAGCTGGTCGTGCTCGCCGGCTACATGCAGCTGCTCAGCGACGGCTTCGTGCGGCGCTTCCAGAACCGCGTCATCAACGTCCATCCGGCGCTGCTTCCGGCGTTCCCCGGGCTCGACGCGATCGGCCAGGCGATCGCCCACGGAGTCCGGGTGACCGGCGTGACCGTCCACTTCGTCGACGAGGGGGTCGACACCGGGCCGATCCTCCTGCAACGCCCGATCGAGCTCACATACACTCGCCCGGTGCACGAGGTGACCGAGGAGATCCACGCCGTCGAGCACGAGTTGCTGCCCCGCGCGATCGAGCTGATCGCCGACGGCGCGGTCCATATCGACGTCGACAACCCGCGACTGGTCAGGATCGAGGAGCGATGAGCGCGAAGCCGACGATCGCCGCCAACCCCGCCAACGAGGGAGAGCCGCAGCCGCTGCCGATCCAGCCGGGCACTGATCTCGGTCGCCGACAAGAGCGGCGTCGTCGAGTTCGCCCAGGGCCTGCAGGCGCTCGGCGTCGAGATCGTCTCGACCGGCGGCACCGCGGCGGCGCTCAGCGACGGCGGCATCGCCGTCCGCACGGTCGAGGAGCTGACCGGCGCCCCGGAGATCCTCGACGGCCGCGTCAAGACCCTGCACCCCCGGCTCCACGCGGCGCTGCTGGCGGTCCGCGACGATCCCGCTCACGCCGCCACGATCGCCGCCGAGGGCATCGAGACGATCGACCTCGTCTGCACCAACCTCTACCCGTTCGAGCGCGCCGTCGCCCGCCGCGACGCCAGCGACGCCGAGGTGATCGAGAACATCGACATCGGCGGGCCGGCGATGATCCGCGCCGCCGCCAAGAACCATCGCTACGTGGCCGTCGTCGTCCGTCCGGAGAGCTACGACGCGGTGATCGCCGAGCTCGAGGAGGGCGACGGGGCGATCTCGGCCGCGACCCGCCACTGGCTCGCCAACGAGGCCTTCGCGGTGACGGCCCGCTACGACGCCGCGATCAGCGGCTGGTTCGGGGAGCGCTACGAGGACTTCCCGACCCACCGGACCGTCTCGCTGGAGAAGTTCATCGACCTCTCCTACGGCGAGAACCCCCACCAGCGGGCTGCACTCTACGCCGAGGCCGGCTCGCGCGCCCACGTGCTCAGCCGGGTCTCCCAGGAGCACGGCAAGGACCTCTCCTTCAACAACGTCCTCGACCTCGACTCGGCCCGCAACCTGCTCGCCGACCTCGACGGCCCGTCCTGCGTGATCGTCAAGCACAACAACCCCTGCGGCGCCGCCGAGGGCGAGTCGGCACTCGACGCCTACGAGAAGGCGCTGGCCTGCGATCCGCTCTCGGCCTACGGCGGCGTCATCGCCCTGAACCGGCCGGTCGGCGAGGAGCTGGCGCGGCGCCTGCACGAGAACTTCGTCGAGGTGCTGATCGCTCCCGGCTACGAGGGCGAGGCGATGGCGATCCTCCGGCAGAAGCCGGCGATCCGGATCCTCGAGGACACCGAGCAGCGCCAAGAGCGCTCCGACCTCGACATGAAGCGGGTCCGCGGCGGCATGCTCGTGCAGACGCTCGACTCCGCCGCCCGCGACCGCGAGGGGATGACGGTCGAGACCGGCGGCGAGCCGAGCGAGCTCGAATGGCTCGACATCGCCTTCGCCTGGAAGGTCTGCAAGCACGTCCGATCGAACGCGATCGTCCTCGCCAAGGGCCGGCAGACGATCGGCATCGGCGCCGGGCAGATGAGCCGGGTCGACTCGGTCCGGCTGGCGATCGACAAGTGCCGGACGGCATTCGGCGAGGAGGCCGACGCCCGCCTGAACGGCTGCGTCGTCGCCTCCGACGCCTTCTTCCCGTTCGCCGACGGACCGCAGGCGGCGGTCGACGCCGGCGCCCGCACGGTCGTCCAGCCGGGCGGGTCGAAGCGCGACGCCGAGGTGGTCGAGGCGTGCGAGCAGGCCGGGGTGACGATGATCTTCACCGGCCGCCGCCACTTCCGCCACTGAGGTCAGCGTGGCTCCCGCCGAAGGCAGAACCGAGGATCGCCCCGTCGGCAGCCGGCCGGTTCCGGCCGGGACGGTGCACGCGCTGCCCGCAGACCTGCGCGAGGCGCTTGCCGCCAGCGCCACCGCACTGGACGCCTGGAGCGACATCACGCCCCTGGCGCGCAACGAATTCATCTGCTGGGTCGAGGACGCCAAGCGGCAGACGACCAGGGAACGACGCATTCGCCGGACCCGGGAGGAGCTGGAAGCGGGCCAGCGCCGCCCCTGCTGCTGGCCGGGCTGCAAGCACCGCGAGCGCGACGGCGGCCGTTAGCGAGCCCGGGATGGCGGCTGCTCCGGAGATCGAAGTTCGGGTGCCGCGGGTCTTCTGCGGCCCCGGCGGCAGCTTCGGCAACCCGCTCGGCGTCGTCCTCGACGGGCCGTCGGTGCCGGCCGGCGACCGCCAGGCGCTGGCCCGTCACCTCGGCTACTCGGAGACCGTCTTCGTCGATGACGCGGCGCGCGGCCGGATCGCGATCTACACGCCCGAGGTCGAGCTGCCGTTCGCCGGGCATCCGACCGTCGGCACCGCCTGGATGCTGTTCGGCGAGGGCCACGAGGTCGATGCCCTGCGACCGCCGGCCGGCGAGGTGGCCGTGCGGCGCGACGGCGATCTCACCTGGGTCGCCGCCCGTCCCGAGTGGTGTCCGCCCTGGGAGCTGACTGAGTACGGCTCCGCCGCCGAAGTCGAGGCGCTGCCGGTCGCCGGCGCGGGGCTGCGCTACGCCTGGGCGTGGATCGACGAGGCGCAGGGGCTGGTCCGGGCCCGTTGCTTCGTGCCCGAGGCGGGGATCGAGGAGGACGAGGCGACGGGCTCGGCGGCGCTGCCGCTGAGCGCCGAGCTCGGCCGGTCGATCGAGGTCCGCCAGGGCCGCGGCTCGGTGATCTGGGCGCGGCCGCTCGGCGACGGGCTGGTCGAGATCGGCGGCCGCGTCGTCGAGGATCGCTAGGCGGACGCTCAGCCGCGGGGCTCGGCGGGACGGCGAGCGTCGCCACCCATGATCGTCGCTCGAGTGCCCCCGGTGAGACTCGAACTCACGGCCTTCGGATTAAAAGTCCGCTGCTCTGACCAACTGAGCTACGGGGGCGAGCGGGAGCTTACGCGTGGCGGCACCGCTCGACCCCCGCCGAGATCGAGGAAACGGGTGAATATTGCGGCTTTCCTCGACCTCGGCGGAACGCCGGGGGACGCAGCTCAGACGGGAGCGTTCCAGCGCTGGATCACCCGGTAGTCGTGCTCCCAGCCGAGCCGGCTCAGCGTCGCGGTGCCGAGCCCGAAGAGCTTGCCGTCGCCGGGCGGCAGGTCGAGCCAACGGGCGGTGAGGACACGGAGCAGGTGGCCGTGGGCGAAGACGGCGACGGTGACGCCGCCGCCGGGGCCGTCGGACATCCGGATCAGCTCGGCGATGATCCGGTCGGCGCGGCGACCGACGTCGGCCGGCATCTCGCCGTTCGGGCAGCCGTCGCGCCAGAGCAGCCACTCGGGCCGGTCCTCGTGGATCTCGGCGCTGGTGCGGCCCTCGTAGTCGCCGTAGTCCCACTCGAGCAGGTCGTCGCGGAGCTCGGCGCGGTCGCCGAGGCCGGCGAGCTCGCAGGTCTCGCGGGCGCGGCCGAGCGGGCTGCAGAGGACGCGGTCGAAGCTGACCGCGGCGAGCGGCTCGCGCAGCTCGCGGGCCTCGCGCTCGCCCTCGGCGGTCAGCGGCAGGTCGGTGCGGCCGGTGTGGCGCAGCGTCCGGCTCCACTCGGTCTCGCCGTGGCGGGCGAGCCAGACGACGGGCCGGCCGGGGCCGGTCGTCCCCGAAGGGGGCGGCGGTACCGCTTCGCTCACGACAGCTCCGCCAGACCCGTCTCGGGCGAGGAGGCCCGGGCGTGCAGGCGGGCCGGGATCCGCCCCGCCCGGCGGGCGGCCCAGCCGGCGGCGACGGCATCGCGCATCGCCGCCGCCATCAGCTCCGGGTCGGCGGCGCGCGAGACGGCGCTCGCCAGCAGCACCCCCGAACAGCCGAGCTCGATCGCCAGCGTGGCGTCGGAGGCGGTGCCGATTCCGGCGTCGAGGATGACGGGCACGCCGGCAGCTTCGACGATGATGCGGATGTTGTAGGGGTTGCGGATGCCGGCGCCGGAGCCGATCGGCGAGCCGAGCGGCATCACGGCGGCGCAGCCGATCGCCTCGAGCCGGCGGGCGAGAACCGGGTCGTCGCTCGTGTAGGGCAGGACCGTGAATCCCTCGTCGACGAGCTGCTCGGCGGCGACGAGCAGCTCGGTCGCGTCGGGCAGCAGCGTCCGGTCGTCGCCGATCACCTCGAGCTTCACCCAGTCGGTTCCGAACGCCTCGCGGCCGAGCCGGGCGGTCCGGACCGCGTCGCGGGCCGTGTAGCAGCCGGCCGTGTTCGGGAGGACGAACAGCCCGAGCCGCTCGATGACCTCGAGCAGCGTCCCCTCGGAGTCGGGATCGACCCGGCGCAGCGCGACGGTGACGATCTCGGTCGCGGAGGCGACCAGCGCCCGCTCGAGATCCTCGTGGGAGCGGAAGCCTCCGGTGCCGACGATCAGTCGCGAGCCCCATTCGCGGCCGCCGAGCTCGAATCGCTCCTCACTCATCGCCCCGCCGCCGATCGCCTCGACCACCTCGACCCGCTGGCCGGCCGTGAGCCGGGTCGACTCGAGCTCGCCGCGCGGGACGACCTCGCCGTCGAGCGCGATCGCAATCCCGCGCCGGGCCGGGTCGATGCCGGCGGCGAGCGCGGCGTCGGCGACGCTGGCGCCGTCGGCGAGCTCGACCCGGCGGCCGTTCAGATCGACGATCACGGCCTCGCCCCGTTCGGAGTGAAGCGGTCGGGCCCGAGCGCCGGCGCCGGTCCGGGCACGGGCTCGCCGCGGAGCAGGGCGCCGATCACGGCGGCGGTGAAGGGGGCGAGGAGGACGCCGTTGCGATGGTGCCCGCCGGCGATCAGCAGCCCCTCGACGCTGGTCCGGCCGATCACCGGCGCGTTGTCGGGCGTGGTCGGGCGCAGGCCGGCGACGCAGCCGGCGAGCTCGAGCTCGGCGATTTCGGGCAGCGCCCGGTACGCCTCGCGGAGCAGCTCGTGAACACCGCCCGCGGTCACCCGCAGGTCGAAGCCGCGGTCCTCGACGGTCGCCCCGACGACGACCTCGCCGTTCGCTCGCGGCACGATGTAGACGCGCTCGCTGGCGATGATCCGCTCGCACGGTTCCTCGCCGGGACGCGACCGCAACCGGACGATCTCCCCCTTCATCGGCCGCACCGGCAACTCGACGCCGGCCGGGGCGGCGGCGCCGATCCGGGCGCCGGCCGCGAGCAGCACCCGGCGCGCCTCGACCTCGCGATCGTCGACCGCCGCGCCGCGAACCGCTCCCTCGCCGTCGAGCAGGATCCCGGCGACGGTACCGGGAGCGATCGCGACGCCGGCCCGAGCGCAGGCGGCCCGCAGCGCCGCGAGGACGACCCGCGGATCGACCTCGGCCTCCCCGGGCGCGGCGAAGCCGGCGGCGACGTCGGTGCTGAGGCCCGGCTCGAGACGGCGGCAGGCGCCCGCCGTCAGCCACTCCGACTCCAGGCCGAGCTCGTCGTGCAGCTCCTGGACGCGGCGCAGCTCGGCCCCCTCGTCGCGATCGAGGGCTACGTGCAGCGCCCCGCAGCGGCGATAGCCGACCGGCCTGCCGCTCTCGGCCTCGAGCCGCTCGGCGAAACCGGGCCAGCGCTCGGCCGAGTCGAGGGCGGCGGCCCGCAACGCATCCTCGCCCCAACTCGCCTCGCCGACCGGGGCGATCATGCCGGCCGCGACCTCGGACGCGCGCTCGGCCTCGCCGGCGTCGACGACGAGCACGTCGAGGCCGCCCCGGGCCGCCTCGAGGGCGCAGGAGAGCCCGATCAGACCGGCGCCGACCACGAGCAGGTCCGCACCCTCCGATCGGTTCTGATCCTCGCCGGCCATGCTTCGAACTCGCCTCCAGTCGGTTGCCGGGGGGCGGGATCGTCCATCCCTGCGCCGGCACGACCCGGATCAGGTTCGGACGGTCGGCGGCGCCAGCCGCCCTCTCAGCCGGTCGCTTCCGGCTCCCGTTGACAACCGGGATCGTAGCGCCGGCCGGACCCGCCGTCGGCGGCCGTTATCTACGCTTGCGGCGCGATGCCGAAGCCGACCGAGCAACTCGACCGATCCCGCCTCTACTTCGTCTGCGAGGCCGGCGCCGACCCGGCCCGGCTCGAATCGCTGCTCGAGGCGGCGCTGGCCGGCGGCGCCGACCTGATCCAGCTCCGCGACAAGGACGCCGACGACGAGCGCTTGCTCGCCGCCGCGCCGACCTTCCGAGCCGCCGCCGATCGCCACGATGCGCTGTTTCTGATCAACGACCGCCCCGACCTGGTCGCCGCCTGCGCGGCCGACGGAGTCCATGTCGGCCAGGACGACACCGGCGTCACCGAGGCGCGGCGGATCGCCGGTCCCGATGCGATCGTCGGCCTCTCGACCCACTCGCCGGAGCAGCTCGACGCCGCTCACGCGACCGAGGGCGACGCCCGCCCCGACTACCTCAGCGTCGGGCCCGTCTGGGCGACCCCGACGAAGCCGGGGCGGCCGCCGGCCGGAACCGAGTACGTCGAGTTCGCGGCCGCGAAGGCGTCGTTGCCGTGGTTTGCGATCGGCGGCATCGAGCCCGGCAACCTCGCGGTCGTGATCGCCGCCGGAGCCCGCCGGGTGGTCGTCGTCCGGGCGATCCGCGACGCCGACGAACCCGAGGCCGTCGCCGCCAGCCTCCGCTCCGGCCTCGAGACGTTCGAGCAGATGCGGCCGTGAGCAGCCGCGAGCGCAAGCGCGAGGAACGTCGCAAGCGCAAGGGCCGGAGCGCCGCTCCGGCCGCCGCCGACCGCCCCGCTCCCGGCGACGATCGCGACGGCGCACCGACCGCCACCGACCTCGCCACCGAGGCGGAGGCCCGCGGAGCGAGCCGCTCGGAGCTCAAGAACGAACAGGCTCGCGAGCGGCTCGAGCCGCTCGCCGAGGGAGAGCGGCCGCTCGTCGTCACGATCGGCGCCGTCATCTCGCTGCTGATCGCGGCCAGCATCATCATCGCCTGGCTCGCCGGAGTCGAGGTGCAGGTCGGCAACACCGACATCGAGGAGAGGCCGAGCGCCTTCCAGGTGCTGCCGCCGGCGATCCTCTTCACGGTGATGGGGCTCGGAATGCTCGCCGCCCGCTACTGGGCCGTCCTCGGCTTCCAGGCGATCATGGCGATCATCATGATCGGCGCCTTCATCACGTTGATCGCCGCCACCTCGGTCTTCCAGGCGCTCTCGACGTTCCTGGTCCTGGCGATCGCGGGGGCACTGTTCTGGTTCACGGTCAAGGCGCTGGCGCGCATCCAGATGCCGTCCCCGGGCGGCCGCGACGGGCTCTGATCCGGCCCCCGGCGCGGCGCCGATGCTGATGTAGAGTCGCCGTCATGGCTGATTCCCCTTATGACGTGATCGTTGTCGGCACCGGACCCGGGGGCTACCACGCCGCCGTTCGCGCGGCTCAGCTCGGGCTGAAGACCGCCGTGGTCGAAAAGGACGAGACCGGTGGCCGCTGCCTCAACTACGCCTGCATCCCCGCCAAGACCCTGCTGCGCACGGCCGAGATCTACGAGCAGGCGAAGAACGGTGCCGAGATCGGCATCGTCGCCGACAACATCTCGATCGATTTCGGAAAGCTGCACGAGCGCCGCGAGGAGGTCCGAAAGGGACTGACCGGCGGCGTCGCGGGACTGTTCAAGAACTACAAGATCGAGCAGATCTCCGGCGAGGGATCGCTGACCGCGGACGGCAACGTCAAAGTCGGCGACGAGGTCTATGAGGCCGAGAACGTGATCCTCGCGACCGGCTCCGTCGCCCTGCCGATCCCCGGCACCGATTTCGGCGGCCGGATCCTCGACACCTGGGGCGCCTGGTCGCTGCCGGAGCTCCCGGAGAGCATGGCGGTCGTCGGGGCCGGCGCCTCCGGCTCGGAGATCGCCTCGGCCTATGCGCGGTTCGGGACGAAGGTGACGCTGCTCGAGATGCTCGGGCAGATCCTCCCGGCCGAGGACAAGGACATGGCCCGGGTCGTCGAGCGGACGTTCAAGAAGGAGGGGATCGAGGTCGTCACCGGCGCCCGCGTCGAGAACGTCGAGGCCGGGTCGGACTCGGTCAGGTTCAGCTACGGCGACGAAACCGCCGAGGTCGACTACCTCGTCATCGCCGGCGGCCGCGGCGCCGACGTCGCCGCGCTCGGCCTCGACGAGGCCGGCCTGAAGCTCGACGACGAGGGCAAGATCGACGTCGACGACTCGCAGAAGACCGCCGTCGACGGCATCTACGCGATCGGCGACCTCACCCCGGGCCCGGCGCTCGCCCACAAGGCCCAGGAGGAGGGCATCGTCGCCGCCGAGGCGATTGCGGGCGAGGCGATCCACCCGGTCGACCGCAACGCGATCCCCGGCGCCACGTTCACCCATCCGCAGGTCGCCAGCGTCGGGCTCACCGAGGCCGAGGCCAAGCAGGCCGGCCACGACGTCAAGACCGCCAAGTTCAAGCTCGGCGGCGTCGGCGCCGGCTCCGTCTACGACGACCGCGACGGCATGGTCAAGCTCGTCGTCGACTCCAAGTACGGCGAGATCCTCGGCGCCCACATCGTCGGCAACCGCGCCTGCGACATGATCGCCGAGCTGGTCGCGGTCCGCGACCTCGAGGGCGGCTACCAGGAGCTGCAGCGCATCATCCATCCCCATCCGACGATCTCCGAGGCGATTCCCGAGGCGGCTCGCGCGATCGACAAATGGGCGATCCACGCCTGAGCGGCACGCCGGACCTACCCGTCTTGCCCTCGGGCGGCACCGCGCCGGCCGGGGAGACCGGACGAGCAGCGGGATCCCAGGCTGGACGCGCAGCGGAGGATCTCCCCGGAGATGTCTGTTTCTACTTCGACCTCGGCTCCCCCTACGCGTACCTCGCGGCCGAGCGGATCAGCCGGCTGTTCGCCGACGCCGGGGTCGCGCAGCCGGAGTGGAAGCCGGTGCTGCTCGGCGGCCTCTTCGCCCGCTTCGACCGCGATTCGTGGGCGAACGGGCCGGACCGCGACGCGGGCCTGCGCGACGTCGAGCGCCGCGCCCAGGCGCAGGCGATCCAGCCGATCCGCTGGCCGGAGCCGTTCCCCGGCAACACGCTGCACGCGATGCGGGTCGCGACCTATGCGAAGTCGATCGGGCGGACGGTCTCGTTCGCCCTCGCCGCCTTCCGGCAGGCGTTCGCCGGCGGCCGCGACCTCAGCGATCCCGACAACGTCGCGATCGCCGCCGCCGCCTGCGAGCTGCACCCGAACGCGATCGCCAAGGCGGCGGCGAGCGCCACCGTGAAGGCCCGGCTGCGCGAGGAGACCGACCGGGCCGGCGACCGCGGCGTCTTCGGGGTGCCGACGGTCGTCGTCGGTGCGGAGGCGTTCTGGGGCGACGACCGCCTCGAGGACGCGGTCGCGGCGGCGGCCGCCTTGCCGAGCGCAGGCCGGGCTGATTAGATGGCCGCGGTGATCACGAAGCTCGACTTCATCGGGGTGCCGTCGCGCGATGCCGAGCGCTCGCGGGCCTTCTACGTCGAGACCCTCGGCCTCCGCCCCGACCCCGGATCCCGCTTCGAGTTCTGGGCCGGCGACACCTGCTTCGGAATCTGGGAGCCGGAGAAGATGGGCAGGGAATTCGTCGCCCAGCGCAACGCCCACCCCGCCCTCCACGTCGACGACGTCGCCGTCGCCCGCGCCGAGCTCGAGGCGAAGGGGGTCGAGTTCTTCGGCGAGACCCTGGACACCGGCGTCTGCCACATGGCGCTCTTCCAGGACCCCGACGGCAACGACCTGATGCTCCATCACCGCTACGCGCCCTGAGCCTCGGCCCGCCGGCGCGCTTGGGTAAGGTGACGTTGGTTGGCGAGTGACGACGACACGAGCGAGGTAAGGACACCGGCGGGCGTCCTGAACAGCTCGCGGGGCCGCTCGCTCCCCGACCCCGACACCAGCCGGGAGCTGCTCCGGCAGATGGCGCTGATCCGCCGCTTCGAGGAGGAGGCGGGCCGCCAGTACCAGCGGGCCAAGGCCGGCGGCTTCCTCCACCTCGCGATCGGCGAGGAGGCGACGATCGTCGGGACGACCTCGGTTATGGAGCCCGGCGACTACCTGATCGGCACCTACCGGACCCACGGCCATGCGATCGCCCGCGGCACCGACCCGAGGAACGTGATGGCCGAGCTGTTCGGCCGCGAGGACGGAACCGCCCGCGGCCGCGGCGGCTCGATGCACATCTTCGACGGCGATCGCCGCTTCATGGGCGGCTACGGCATCGTCGGCGGCAACCTGCCGATCGCCGCCGGGCTGGCCCTCGCATCGGACTACAAGGGCACCGACGAGGTGACGGTCTGCATGTTCGGCGACGGCGCCTCGAACACCGGAAACTTCGGCGAGACGATGAACCTGGCGGCGCTCTGGAGCCTGCCGATCGTCTTCCTGGTCGAGAACAACCTCTACGGGATGGGCACCGCGATCGAGCGCCACTCCGCGGTCACCGACCTCTCCCACAAGGCCGAGGGTCTCGGCGTCCCCGGCGAGCGGGTCGACGGGATGGATGTGGTCGCGATCCGCGAGTGCGTCGCCGATCACCTCGAGATCGCCCGCCGCGACCGGCGGCCGACCCTCGTCGAGGCGTTCACCTACCGCTATCGCGGCCACTCGGCCGCCGACCCCGAGGTCTACCGGGACAAGGGCGAGGTCGAGGAGTGGCAGCGCCGCGACCCGATCGAGAGCTTCGCCCGGCGGCTGATCGAGGCCGGCACGATCGCCGAGGCCGACCTCACCGCGACCCGCGAGCGGGTCGAGGCGCAGGTGCTCGAGGCGGTCGAGTTCGCCGACGCCTCGCCGGAGCCGCCGCTCGACTCCCTCTACGACAACCTCTACGTCTTCGCCGGCGAGCACGAGGGCTGGTATGCGGTCGACGAGCGGACCCCGGACGCGTTCCGCGGCGAGCGTGAGCGCGAGGCGGCGGAGGACGAGCGGGTCCGCGAGCTGCACGAGGCGGGCGCCTCCTACGGCGGCCAGAACCAGCGCTCCGGCGGCGGCTCCGGCGAGGGCCCGGCCACCGAGACCGACGCACCCGCCGACCAGGCGCAGGCCGAGGAGGAGGGCGCGACCGGCGAGCACGCCGACGAGAGCCGCCGGCCGGGGCCGGGAGGCGACGAGTAGTGGCGACGATGCGGATGCGCGAGGCGCTCAACGCGGCCCTCCGCGAGGAGATGGAGCGGGACGAGTCGGTGCTGCTGATCGGCGAGGACATCGGCGTCTTCGAGGGCGCCTTCAAGGTCACCGAGGGCCTGATGAAGCAGTTCGGCGAGCGCCGCGTCCGCGACACGCCGATCTCCGAGAACACGATCGTCGGCACCGGCGTCGGCGCGGCGATGGCGGGGCTGCGGCCGGTCGTCGAGTTGATGACCGTCAACTTCGCGCTGCTCGCCTTCGACCAGATCATCAACCACGCGGCCGCGATCCCCTACATGTTCAACGGCCAGGTCCGGGTTCCGCTGGTGATCCGAATGCCGGGCGGCGGCGGCCACCAGCTCGGCCCGACCCATTCGCACAGCTTCGAGGCGATGTTCCTGCAGATCCCCGGCCTGCTCGTCGCCTGCCCGTCGACGGCCGCCGATGGCAAGGGGCTCCTGAAGACGGCGATCCGCGACGACAACCCGGTCATCTTCGTCGAGCACGAGACGCTCTACGGGATCCGCGGCGAGGTCCCCGAGGGCGACGACCACGTCGTCGAGTTCGGCCGCGCCGCGGTCCGCCGCGAGGGTGGCGACGTGACGATCATCGGGATCCTCAAGATGGCGCACGAGGCGCAGCGGGCGGCCGAGACGCTTGCCGCCGACCACGACATCGAGGCGGAGGTGATCGACCCGCGCACGCTGCGCCCGCTCGACCTCGACACGATCCTCGAGTCGGTCCGGAAGACGAACCGGGTCGTGATCGTCGAGGAGGGCTGGCCGCACGGCGGCGTCGGCGCCAACCTCGCGGCGCTGATTCAGGAGCAGGCCTTCGACCACCTCGACGCGCCGGTCCTGCGGGTCACCGGCGCCGACGTGCCGATGCCGTACTCGAAGCGGCTCGAGCAGAGCGCCATCCCCCACCCCGAGCACATCGTCAGCGCCGTCCTCGAGACGACCGTCGGAGCGCGGTGAGCGAGCGTGGCTGACGTCGTCATGCCGCGGCTCTCCGACTCGATGGAGGAGGGCACCGTGCTGGGCTGGATGAAGTCGGTCGGCGAGGAGGTCGCGGTCGGCGACGAGCTCGTCGAGATCGAGACCGACAAGGCGAACATGGTCTACGAGTCCGACGTCGCCGGCACCCTGGTCGAGATCCTCGCCGAGGAGGGGGCGACGATGCCGATCGGCGAGGTGATCGCCCGCGTCGGCGACGCCGACGAGGCACCGTCGGGCGATGCGGCGCCGGCCACCGAGCCGGAAGCGCGACCGGAAGCCGAGGCGCAGGCGGCGAGCGCCACCGAGCCACGGGCAGCGGAGCCCGCGCCGGCCCGGAGCCGGAGCCGCCGCGGCGGACGGCCGGATCAAGGCCTCGCCGCTGGCTCGGCGGATGGCGCGCGAGCGGGGCGTCGAGCTGGCCGGGCTGAGCGGCTCGGGGCCGGGCGGGCGGATCGTCAAGGCCGACGTCGAGCGCGCCGGCACCGACGCCGGCGCGGCGCCCGCGGTCGCCGGCCCTCCGGCGGCGCCGCCACCCGGCGCCGCCGAGCGACCCGAGACAGCCCGGGGCAACGCCACCGCGGTCGAGCTGACCCGCCTGCAGCAGACGGTCGCGCGGCGGATGGCCGAGTCGAAGGCGACGGCGCCGCACTTCTACCTGAACACTGAGATCGACATGTCGCGGGCAGTCGCGGCGCGGTCGCGGATCAAGGAGGCCTCCGGCGCGGGCGAGGTGGTGCCCTCCTTCAACGACATGGTCGTCAAGGCCTGCGCGCTGGCGCTGCGGGAATTCCCGCGCGCCAACGGCGCCTACCGCGACGGCCGGGTCGAGGAGTACTCGCGGGTCAACGTCGGGATCGCCGTCGCCGCCCAGGACGCGCTCGTCGTCCCGACCCTGTTCGACGCCGACACGAAGGGCCTGCGGCAGATCGCCGTCGAGAGCCGGCAACTGGCCGAGCGCGTGCGCGAGGGGACGATCACGCCTCCGGAGCTGTCCGGCGGAACCTTCACCGTGTCGAACCTGGGGATGTTCGGAGTGACCAGCTTCTCGGCCGTGATCAACCCGCCGCAGGCGGGCATCCTCGCGGTCGGCTCGATCGACGAGGTGCCGGTCGTCCGCGACGGCGACGTGGTCCCCGGCCACCGGATGTCGGTCAACCTCGCCTGCGATCACCGGATCCTCTACGGCGCCGATGGGGCCCGATTCCTGGCCCGCGTGCGCGACTTACTTGAGGAACCGGTGTTCCTGGCATTGTGAGGAACACGATGACCGTCAGCGACGCGACCGCTGTCAACGGGACTGCGAAGCCCGGGACCATCGACGTCGCGCTCGAGGAGCTGCCGCCGATCGACGAGCACGCGATCGAGGTCGACGCGCCGGCCGAGGTCTCCTGGGAGGCGCTGTTTCCGACGATCGAGCGCGCGCTCAACGGCCGCCACGCCCAGCGCTACGCCGAGCGGCTCGACGCCGGCGTGACCGTCGCCGCCGGCGACCTCCATCACCCCGGCGGGATGCTGCCGGGCTTCACGGTGATCCGGGCGATCGAGCCGGTGATGCTCGCGCTCGCCGGTCGCCACCGCTTCGCCCAGTACGCCGTCGTCTTCCGGATCGACCTGCTGCCCGGCCAGCGGTCCCAGGTCCGGCTCGAGACCCGCGCCGAGTTCCTCGGTCGCAAGGGACGCCTGTACCGGGCGGGGGTGATCGGGACCCGCGGCCACGTACTCGTCGTCAACCGCATGCTGCGCGCGATCAAGCGCCGCGCCGAGCGCAGCGTCGGCGGCCACTGAGCGAGCACGATCGGCCCCGTCCGGCGGCGCCGGGCGCCTGCGAAACTGCGGCGATGGACCGCCGACCGCTGCGCTCGAGCCGGCTCGGGCTGATCGACCACGCCACCGCCACCGAGCTGCAGCTGCGGCTCGCGGCGGCGCGGCGGCAGGGAACGGCGCCCGACACGCTGCTGCTGCTCGAGCACCCGCCGGTGCTGACGAAGGGCCGGCGCACCGACCCGGCCGAGCTCGGAATGGGCGAGGAGTGGTATCGCATGCAGGGGATCGAGGTCGTCGACGCCGACCGCGGCGGCCGGGTCACCTACCACGGGCCCGGGCAGCTGGTCGCCTACCCGATCGTCGACCTCGGCGGCGCTCGGCGCCGGCCGCGCTCCCGACGTGCGGGCCTGGGTCGAGGCCCTCGAGCGGGTGATGATCGCCGCCCTCGGCGAGCGCGGGGTCCGCGCTCAGGTGTTCGCGGGGCTGACCGGCGTCTGGACGGCCGGCCGGCCGCCGATCGCGGAGGGCGCGCCCGGACCGCAGGGGACGATCGTCGCCGCCACCGATCCCGACCTCGCCGTCGGCGGCGAGGCGCGCAAGATCGGATCGATCGGCATCCACGTCAGCCGCGGGATCTCCACCCACGGCCTCGCGATCAACGTCAACAACGACCTGCAGCCGTTCGAGTGGGTCGTCCCCTGCGGGATCGACGCGGCGCGGATGACGTCGGTGGCCGCCGAGCTCGGCGGCCTCGAGGACTTCGAGGCATTCACCGCCGCCGTCGAGGAGGCGTTCGCCCGCGAGCTCGGCCGGACGATCGAGCCAGTCGATCCCGCCGATCTCCTCCATCGAGATCGAGCCAAGAAGGTAACTATTCCCCCTTTCCTCGACCTCGGCGGGGAGGGAGGCGGCGGGGTGGGGTCAGGCGGGCGGCGGCTAGGCGGCGGGGGCGGCCCAGGCGGCCTCGGCGCGACCGAGCTCGGTCGCCGGCTCGTCGCCGTAGATCCACTCGCAGGCGACCCGGTACCAGTTCGCCTCGGCCTCGAGCTGGCCGAGCACGGCAAGGGTGAGCAGCTCGAGGCGGCGGCCGAACAGGTGCTCGGGAACGATGTCCTGGTGGCGGGCGGTGTCGAAGTGGGTCGAGCGCACGTCGGTGGTCTGGATGAACGCCCGGTTGACGATCTCCTGATCGATCCGGATCGACTCGTCGGTCGTGTACCACCAGATCCCGTCGCGGACGAACTCGATCAGCTCGGCGGCGTCGATCCGGTCGCCGCGTGGCAGGAAGCCGGCGTCGCTCATCAGCCGGTGCAGCTCGACGGCGTCGCCGTCGATCGTCGCCCGCTGGCAGGCGAGCTCGAGGGCGGCGACGTCGCGATCGATCGTCTTGAAGAGGCCGAAGTCGAGGAAGGCGACGCGGCCGTCTGCAAGACCGACCATGTTGCCCGGATGGGGGTCGCCCGAGAAGCGCCGGTAGCGGTACATCGAGCCGAAGTAGAAGCGGAAGAGGATCTCGCCGATCCGGTCGCGCTCGGCCGCCGGCGCCTTGCGCATCTCCTCGAAGCCGGCGCCGGCGACGTACTCGGTGACGATCACCCGCTCCCGGCAGAGCGACGTGATCACCGCCGGGATCGCGATGAACGGGTGGTCGCGGTAGATCCGCGACATCGTCCGCTGGTTCGACGCCTCGAGCTCGTAGTCGAGCTCCTCGACGATCCGCTCGCGAATCTCCTCGCCGACCGCCTTCGTGTCGAGCTCGGGGGTGATCGAGCGGGCGAGGCGCAGCAGCACACCGAGGTTCTTCATGTCGGCGCGGACCGCGTCGCCGATTCCCGGGTACTGGACCTTGACGGCGACGTCGCGGCCGTCGTGGAGAGTCGCCCGGTAGACCTGCCCGATCGAGGCGGCGGCGATCGGCTCGGGGTCGAAGTCGGCGAACGCGGCGGCGATCGGCTCGCCGAGGTCCTGCTCGATGACCGTCCGCATCTGCTCGAAGCCGACCGTCGGCGCCGCGTCGCGGAGCGTCGCCAGCTTCGCCTGGAAGCGCTCGCGATGCTCGGGCGGGACGATGCCGAGGTCGACGAACGAGAGCACCTGGCCGAGCTTCATCGCGGCGCCCTTCATGCCGCCGAGGACGGTGACGATCTGCTCCGCCGCCTCGAGCTGGCGGCGCTCGAGCGCCGCCTGGGCGCGCTCGTCGGAGCGGGTCACGTTCGCCGTCCGGGTCCCGGCCTGTCGGACCGCCTGGTTCGCCGCCGCGTAGCCGACCCTGGCGAGGCGCCCGATCCGGCCGGTCGGCACCCGGTCCGCCATCAGGCGACCTCGTCGGAGGTCGCGAGCCGCGCCTGCAGCTCCTGGCCGGAGCCGGGTGGGACGAGGTCGTCGCGGCGCGGCTCGGGGCGCCGGTAGATCGCGTAGAGCAGCGCCGCGAGCAGCGCCGAGCAGCCCGCGTAGCCGATCTCGACGGCGCGGAACGGGTCACCCGGACCGATCAGGTTGAAGGCCACGAACAGCCCCGCGCAGACCACCCAACGCGAGGCGGCCCGGTGCGCTTGGCCCTGGGCGAGCGCGGCCTGGTTGAGCGAGGCGGCGACCAGGTAGAAGCCCATGCCGACGGCGACGATCGCGAGGCCGAGCCGGTCGTAGCCGAAGTTGTCGCCGAAGGCGAGCTTCATGACCTGCGGCCCGATCGCGAGGACCCCGAGCGTCGTCGCGGTCGCGAAGCCGGCGATCAGCCACACGGTCTTGTGAAGCGAGTCGCGGAACGCGTCCTGGCCCTCGCGGTCGGCGCGAGCCCGCTGTCTCGTCAGGTGCGGCAGCAGGCTCGCCGCGACCGCCTGGAAGAGGACCAGGGGAGCGCGGGCGACGAGCAGGATGTTGAACATGAAGCCGGCCGCGGCGGCGCCCTCGGCGGCGCGCACGAACAGGGCGCCGGAGCTGACCAGCACCTGCTCGCTGAGCATCATCAGCAACACCGCGCCGGCGAAGGCGCCGCCGCTGCCGAGGGTCAGGTCGGAGCCGCCCGGCAGCTCCCCGGTGGCGGCGACGGCGGGGTCGCGGCGGATCAGGAACGGGATCAGCAGCAGCCCGCAGAACGGCGCCAGGGCGATGCCGACGGCGATCGGGGTGGCGCCGTCGAGGATGCCGATCGCGACGAGGACCGCGAAGACGAGCCTGAGCAGCACCTCGCTGACCAACAGCACGGCGTAGATCGAGAACCGTCCCTTGCCGGCCAGGTAGCCGCGCGCGAAGTAGGCGAGCGCGAACCCCGCCAGCGCGACCAGCATCGCCCAGTAGAGGTCGGGGTCGTTGCTGAACAGCCGGTCCTCGAGCGGCCCGCGAAGGACGATCAGGACGATCAGCGTCGCCACGCAGACGGCGAGCTGGATGACGCCGGCGGTCCGCAGCGCATCGCCGGTCGGAGCACCGGCGTGGTCGCGCTCGGCGAGCGTCCGGGCGAGGAGCTGCTCGATCGGCCGGTAGAGGGTCGAGGCGAGGATGAAGACGACCGACCAGAGGACGACGATCTCGCCGTACTGGTCCTCGCCGAGGCTGCGCGAGGCGAGGATGAAGAAGACGTAGGTGAGGACGCCGCCGAGCCCGAGCGCAGCGGTCAACCCGGCCGCCGAGCGTCCGTAGGAGCCGGTGCTGCCGCTCATCCGGCGGCGCCCTCCGCCACCGTGGCAACGACGACGTTGTGTGCGCAGAGCCGGTTCAGCAGCGGCGTCCGCTCGATGATCGCCTCGGCCCGCACGGCCGCCGGCAGCATCGCCGGTGGGACGAAGTCGGGCACGAAGCCGAGCCGCATCGAGTAGAGCGGCAGGCCGCCGGCGGCGCGGAGGCCGTCGAGCACCTCGGCGGCGGGCACGAGCCGCTCGCTGCCGTCGTCCTGGGGCACCCGCGCCATCAGCAGCTTCCAGTAGGGGTTGGCCGGGTTGTGGTCCCAGACGACGATCCGGCCGCCGGGCCGGCAGACCCGGACCATCTCGGCGAGCGTCGCCCGGACCGCCGCCGGCGCCGCGATGTGGTGCAGGGCGGCGACGGTGAGAACGAGGTCGAAGCTCGCGTCGGCGAACGGCAGCTCGTCGCCGGAGCCGCGGACCGCCTCGACCTCGGGGTGGTCGGCAGCCATCACGTCGAGCATCCCCTGGGAGGGATCGAGCCCGGTCATCGCGAAGCCGCGGGCGGCGAGCCGGGCGGCGAGCACACCGGTGCCGCAGCCGACGTCGAGCCCCGCTCCCGGCGGGCAGCAGCCGGCCACGAACTCGGCCCGCTTGCCGAGATAGTGCTCGACGACGTGGGCGGGCAGCGATTCGTCGTAGTCGGTGGCGATCCGGTCGAAGTTCCGCTCGCTCATCGAGCCTCGTCCCCGGAGCGGGCCGCGACCGACAGCCGGTCGGGCCGGGCGATCCGCCGCGGGGTCCGGGCACGGAACCGGACGATCATCTCGATCATCCGCAGGCCGATGGCGATCGCCGCCAGCGGGCTGCCGGTCGCCGAGGAGCTGCCGACCCGGGGCAGGTAGTTGACCGGGATCTCGACGAAGCGGGCGCCGTTGGTGATCGCGATCAGCATCATCTCCGGCCCGGCGTGGTTGCCGCCGATCCGCATCCGCTCGGCGACCAGCTCGGCGACCTCGCGGGTGAAGAGCCGGTAGGTGCAGCCGACGTCGCTGAGGTGGCTGGTGTTGAACAACGCCTCGACGCCCTTGGCGACCGCCCAGTTGCCCCAGCGCAAGAACCACTCCATGTTGGCGCCGTGCCAGATCAGCTCGGGGGTCGTCCGGGTGCCGAAGACCGCGTCGCACTCGTCGCTGAAGACGAGCAGCTTGCGGATGTCGGCGGGCAGGAATGTCCCGTCCGGCTCGGCGAGCACGATCAGTTCGCCCTGAGCCTCGCGGAGACCGCGCCGGCAGGCGTGCCCGTAGCCCTGCTTCGGCTCGAAGACCTCGCGCGCCGCCGTCGCCGCGACCTCCTCGCTCGTCCCCGGCTCAGCGTTGTTGTTGACGACGACGACCTCGTCGACCAGCCCGGTAGCGAAGAACCCCTCGATGACGCCACGGATCGAGTACCGCTCCGCGTAGGTCATCAGCACGACCGAAACCCGCTTCTCTCCCCACATCGCTGCCGACCCTATCCCGCCGCCGTCAACCGTCCCCACCGGATGCCGGCTCGAGCTCGCGGACGACCGCCTCGGCGAGGTCGGCGGCGCAGGCGACGGTCGGCCAGCAGAGGTTCTCCGGCGTGTCGGTCATCCGGTGGTAATTGGAGAGCGCCTTGTGGCGGTCGATCGCGACCAGAGTCGCGGTCGGGATGCCCATCCGGCTCGGGACGACGCTGTCGGTGCTCGTTCGCGAGCGCATGCCGCGCCGCAGCGGGATGCCGCTGCGCTCGGCGACCCGGCCGATCAGGTCGCGGAACGGCCGGTCGAAGTAGTCCTCCATGACCACCGAGCCCTCGCCCTCGAGCAGCGCCAGCGACGGCCCGCCGACGGTCTCGACGTTGAGCACGAAGGTCCGCTCGCGGTCGAGCGCCGCGAGGTGGCGCTCGCAGTAGCCGTAGATCCCGCCCTGGACGACCTCCTCGGCGCCGACCGAGACGAGCTGCACCCGCAGCCCCCTGACCGGCGCAGCGGCGAGCGCCTCGGCGAGCGCGACGATCACCGCGACCGCCGTCAGGTTGTCGTTGGCGCCGGGAACGGTGGCGCCGCGCTGGATGTCGGCCATCGTCGCCGCGGCGCCGGCGCTGATCACGGCGCCGGCCCCGGCGAGGCCGCGGCGCCCGCTGAGCCCACCGGCGCTGGCGAGCAGCGGCCCGGCCAGCACCGGCCACCAGAGCGGCAGCGAGGTGTCGCGCCGCTCGACGATGCCGGGGAAGCGGTCGATCAGCCGCTCCTGAAAGCGCGGGTCGAAGATGAAGCCGGTCTGGGCGGCGTCGTGGTGGGCGAGGACGACGACCGTCCGCTCGGCGTCGCGATCGCCGGCCTCGGCGACGACGTTCCAGGTCGTTCGCTCGGGCCGGACGAGCTTGCGGAACGGCCGGGCGCCGTTCGAGATGTCGTCGGCGATCAGCGCGGCGATCGCGGCGCCGGCGATCGCTCCGAGCCGGCGGCCGCGGCGGGTCGTCGCGGCCACGCCGGCGACGGCCCCGGCGGCGGCGAGCGCGCCGACCACGGCGGCGAAGTCGCCGCGGAACTTCGCGGTCTCGACCCGGGCCGGAGCGCCGGCGGCGGTGAGCCGGTCGGCGATCCAGTGCGCCGCCTGCCGCTCCCCCTCGGAACCGGCGGCGCGCTCGATCGGCGCCAGCCTCCCGATCACCTCGCGCAGGGTCCGCTCCGGGGTCCGGGCGGCATCCAAGGTCAGCTCTGAGTTCGTGGTCACGGGTGGGAAAGGCTAGTCGCCGCCGTGCCGGGGTGACTCAGCGGGTCAGTCGCTCCAGCAGGTAGACGAACGACTCGTAGCTCGCACCCGTCGCCCGGCTCATCCCGATCTCGCAGGTCCGGTTCGAGCAGAGGTGGGCGTCGCCGGCCGCGGCGGCCGCCTCGCCGGCCTCGTCGGCCGTCGCCGACGCGGTCAGCTCCGGGTGCAGGAAGCCGCGGTCGCCGGCGAAGCCGCAGCAGCCGGCGGCCTCGGGCACGACCACGGTCTCGGCGAGCTCGCCGGCGAGGGCGGCGAGGTCGTCGTTGAGGGCGAGGTGAGTGCCGGAGCAGGTCGGGTGGACGACGGCGGTGCCGATCCGCTCGCCGATCTCGAGCGCCGGCAGCAGCTCGCGCGCCCAGGCGATCGAGTCGACGATCCGGAGCGCCGCGAGCCGCTCCGCGTCGGCCTCGCCGAGCAGGGCGGCGGATTCGATCAGGCCCTGCGTGCACGAGGTCGCGTCGACGACGACCGGCAACTCCCCCTCCCCCGACCAGCGCCAGAGCTCGGCGACGGTCCGCGCCGCCATCCACTCGGCGCCGCGCCGATAGCCCTTCGACACCCACGGCGTTCCGCAGCAGCTGCCGGCGATCGCAGTCGGGATCCAGACCGGACGCCCGGCCCGCAGCGAGACCGCGACCAGCGCCGCCGGCAGCGACGGCGGCGCTGCCGGATCGGAGCCGGCGCCGCCGGGGTCGCGCCCGAAGATCCGGTTGACGCAGGCGGGCAGGTAGACGGCGGCGGCCCCCTCGCGGACGGTCGGCGGCATCGCCGTCGGCGCCGGCGGCGGCATCGGCGGTTGCCACTCGGGGACGAGCTCGGCGCTGACGACCCGGCGGGCGGCGGCGCTGAGGCCGGTCAGCGGCCCGTCGCCGATCGCCCGCGCGACGGCGGCGCCGGCGGCGAGCCCTGCGCGGGCGCCGGATTCGACCCGTTCCCAGCGCTGCGCCGCCCGCAGCGCCGCCCGCTCCTCACCGTCGCTGCGCTCGGCCGCGCGCAGCTGCTTGACCAGCGCCCCGGTGTCGATCCCGAGCGGGCAGGTCGTCGCGCAGGTGCCGTCGGCCGCACAGGTCTGTAGCCCGTCGTACTCGTACTCCTCGATCAGCTTCGCGAGCAGCGGCGAGCCGGCCGGCTGCCGGGCCATCTCGCGGCGCAGGACGATTCGCTGCCGGGGAGTCGTCGTCAGGTTGCGGCTCGGGCAGACCGGCTCGCAGAAGCCGCACTCGACGCAGGTCGTCGCGACCTCCTCGATCGGCGGCGTCGTCTTCAGGTTCTCGAGGTGGCAGCCCGGGTCGCGGTTGAGGACGATGCCGGGCCCGAGCACGGCGCCGGGATCGGCGAGCTGTTTGATCCGCCACATCATCTCGGTCGCCGTCCTCCCCCACTCGCGCTCCACGAACGGCGCCATGTTGACGCCGGTGCCGTGCTCGGCCTTGAGCGAGCCGTCGTAGCGGTCGAGGACGAGGGCGACGAGCTCCTCCATGAACGTCTCGTAGCGCTCGACGTCCTCGGGCTTCGCGAAGTCCGGGGTCAGCATGAAGTGCAGGTTCCCGGCCGACGTGTGTCCGGCGACGCCGCTCAGGAAGCCATGCTCGCCGAGCAGCGCGCGGATCTCCTCGGCCGCCGCGGCGATCCGCGCCGGCGGCACGCAGACGTCCTCGACGATCAGCGCCGTGCCGGGCGGCCGCAGCCTGCCGACGAGGCCGTGCAGCCCCTCGCGGACCCGCCAGTAGAGCTCGATCGTCTCCTCGTCGCGGGTGAACTCGGGCCCGCGGAACGGCTCACTATCGAGGCCGGCGAGGACCGCGGCCGTCGCCGCCTCGCCGCGGTCGAGCCCGGCCCCCTCGCCGGCGCCGAACTCGACCAGCAGCGCCGCCGACTCGAGCGGCAGCTCCTTCCAGTGCTCGGGGGTGCCGGGAATCGAGTTGGCGGCGACCATCAATGCCGGGGCGACCATCAACTCGACGGCCGAGGCGCCGGCGGCGACGAGGTCGGCGACCGGCGCGGTGGCGGCGGCGATCGAGTCGAAGTGGATCCAGGCGAGCGTCGTCCGCGCCGGCAGCGGCACGGTCTCGTAGACGGCCTCGGCGATGAAACCGAGCGTGCCCTCCGAGCCGACCAGCAGCCGCCGGAAGATCTCCAGCGGCTGATCGGCGTCGAGGAACGCGCAGAGCCGGTAGCCGGTCGTGTTCTTGATCCGGAACTTGCGGGCGATCCGCTCGCGGAGGTCGCCGTCGGAGCGGATCTCGTCGCGGATCGACGCCAGCCCGGTGGCGAGCTCGGGCTCGGCCGCCGCGAACCGGGCGGCGGCGCCGTCGGCGGCGGTGTCGATCACCGTTCCCGACGGCAGCGCGAACGTCAGCGAGCTGACCGTCACGTAGGAGTCGGCGCTGACCCCGCAGCGCATCCCCCCGGAGTTGTTGGCGATGACGCCGCCGACGGTGGCGATGTCGGTCGAGGCCGGATCGGGGCCGAGCCGGCGGCCGTACGGGGCGAGCACGCGGTTGACGTGGCCGAGGATCGTGCCGGGGCCGACCCTGACCCGGGCGCCGCCGTCGAGAACCTCGATGCCGCCCCAGTGGCGGCGGACGTCGACGAGCACGTCGTCGGTCTGCGACTGGCCGTTGAGGCTGGTGCCGCCGGCGCGAAACACGAGCGGTCTGCCGCCGGCGCCCGCCCAGGCCATCAGCCCGGCGACCTGCTCGACCGTGCGGGGTTGGACGACCGCGGCCGGGATCCGCCGGTAGGGGCTGGCGTCGGACGCGTAGCGGATCAGGTCGCTGGCGCGGCCGAGGACCCCGTCGGCGCCGACGATCCGCTCGAGCTCTGCACCGAGGCGCGCCTCGGTGCCGGCGGCGAGCCCCGCCGGGGCGGCGTCGGAGGGAGGCGCCGTCGGCCCCGGCGGCGCGATCCGCGCGGTCTTCGGTTCGAGGATCGGCGTCACCGCGGCTGCCTCCGGCGTCCTAGGCCAGCCACATTCCCGGCGCGACCCCGATCTCGATCAGGCCCGGCCCGCTCGCGCCGCTGCGGGCCTGCAGCGCCGCCTCCAGCTCGCCGCCGCTGTCGACCCGCTGCGCGGGGACCCCGTACCCGGCGGCGACCGCGGCGACGTCGAGCGCCGGCAGGTCGAGGCCGGGAGCGTTCTCGACGCCCTCGGCCAACGAGAACCACTTGAGGATCGCGTACTCGGAGTTGCGGAGGACGAGGAACGTGACCGGGACGTCGTAGGCGGCGGCGCTCCAGAAGGCGGTGATCGCGTACTGGGCGGAGCCCTCGCCGACGACGCAGACGACCGGCCGGTCGGGCTCGGCCATCTGCACGCCGACGGCGGCGGCGAGGCCGAAGCCGAGCCCGCCGCCGGCGCCGAAGTAGTAGCTGCCCCGCCGCGAGATCCGCAGCTGATTGCGCAGCGCCAGCGTCGCCGAAGGCGCCTCGAGGACGACGATGCCGTCGTCCGGGAACGCGGCGGCGAGCGCCGCCATCGCCTCGGTTCCGCTGATCGGCCCGCCCGGCTCGAGCCCGACGTCGGCCGGATCCATCGGCGCCTCGCGCGGCTCCGGCGCCGGCCGGCTCGGCTCGGCGTCGCCGAGCTCGGCGAGCAGCGCCGCCAGGGTCAGCGCGACGTCGGCGACGATCGCCTCGCCCATCGGCGCCCGGGCGGCCTCCTCGGGATCGGAGGTGACGACGACGAGCTCGGCGCCGTCGGGCAGCAGGTCACCGGGGATGTAGGGGTAGTAGGCGAAGACGGAGGCGCCGACGACGAGGATCAGGTCGTGGCCGGCCAGGGTCTCGGCGATCGGCCCGATCGCCGGCGGCAGCACGCCGCGGAAGTTGGCGTGCCCTTCCGGGAACCCGAGCCTGCCGCCGCCGGTTGCCGGGATCGACCAGACCGGCAGGTTCTGCGACTCGGCGAGCTCGACGCCGAGGTCCCAGCCCCCCGAAGCATCGAGGTCGGGGCCGGCGACGAGCACCGGGTTCGACGCCGCGGCGATCCGACCGGCGAGCTCGGCGACCCGGTCGGGGGCAGCGCCGGCGCGGCCGTCGACGCGGCGGGCGATCGCCTGCGCCGAGCCGTCGGCATCGGCCTCGGCGGTCCAGTCGTCCATCGGGATCGAGACGAACGCCGGGCCCTTCGGAGGCAACGAGGCGGTGTGGATCGCCCGGCCGATCGCCGCCGGGACGTCGGCCGCCCGCGGCACCTCGTAGGACCACTTGACGAGCGGGTGCGGCATCCGCGCCGCCTCGCGGTTGGTCAGGTTGGCCTGCATCGTGATCGCCGGGCGGACCTGCTGGCCCGCCGTGATCAGCAACGGCGCGTGGTTGGCCTGGGCGTTGAAGATCGCCCCCATCGCGTTGCCGACGCCGGGCGCCGTATGGAGGTTGACGTGGCCGACGGTGCCGCTCGCCTGCGCGTAACCGTCCGCCATCCCGACCACGACGGCCTCCTGGAGGCCGAGCACGTAGCTGAAGTCGTCGGGGTAGTCGGCGAGCATCGGCAGCTCGGTCGAGCCCGGGTTGCCGAAGATCGTCGTCATCCCTCGTGCCCGCAGGAGCTCGAAGGTGGCCTCCCGAACCGTGCTCATCTGATCCTCTCCGGTTGCTGCCGTCTTGGTGGTCGGACCCTACCGGTCGCTTTTCGCTGACTCCCGCCCGAGCCCTGGGGCGGTCCGGCTCCCGAGCCGGCACGAATCCGGTCGCCACGACCGCCAAATCCGTGCCGCTTCGGCGCGAGCCCGTCTGCCAGCGGTCGTTGGCAGGCTGCCAACCTTCGCTAGCATTCGGTCGGCGATGGAAGCAAGCGCCGCCGACCCCTCCGCTGCCGCGCTCCGCGTCGACGGGGACGAGCGCCGCCGGCGGATCCTCTCCACCGCCCGCCGGCTGTTCTCCGAGCGCGGCTACAGCGACGTCTCGACGACCGAGATCGCCGCCGAGGCCGAGGTCGCCCGCGGTCTCATCAACCACTACTTCGGGACCAAGCGCGAGCTCTACGTCGAGGTCGTCCGCGAGATGGTCCGCTTCCGCTCCCAGCCGGTGCCCGAGTACGTCGACGGGGCGACGCCGCAGGCGCGGCTCGACGAGTCGATCGACCGCTGGCTGGAGATGGTCGAGCGCAACCGTGAGGCCTGGCTGGCCGCCGTCGGCGCCGAGGGCCTCGGCCACGACCCCGAGATCGCCGCCGTCCTCGACGACGCCCGCGAGGAGGCGACGACCCGGCTGATCCAGGTGCTCGGCCTGGGCCCCGCCGCGGACGCGCCGCCGGAGCTGCACGCGGTGCTCCGCGCCTACGGCGGCATGGCCGAGGCGGCGACGCGCGAGTGGCTCGAGCGCGACCGCTGGAGCCGCGATCAGGTCGCCGCCTTCCTGAAGGCGGCGCTACCGGAACTAGTCGGGGGCGCCTACCAGGCGATCCCGAAGCAGACAGCAACGAGCAACCAAGGAGAACCGCGATGAGCAACAGGACGTTCGTGATCGGCGTCGGCATGACGAAGTTCGACAAGCCCGGCAGCAAGGAGGGCGACTACCCGGATTGGGCCAAGGAGGCGGGCGAGAAGGCGCTGGCCGACGCCGGCATCCCCTACGACGACGTCGAGGAGGCGTTCGCCGGCTACTGCTACGGCGACTCCACCTACGGCCAGCGGGCGATCTATGGGCTCGGCCTGACCGGGATCCCGGTCGTCAACGTCAACAACAACTGCTCGACCGGCTCGTCGGCCCTCTACCTCGCCCGCCGTGCCGTCCAGGGCGGTCTCGTCGACTGCACGCTCGCGGTCGGCTTCGAGAAGATGGAGAAGGGCTCGCTGGGGATGAAGTACACCGACCGGACCCCGGCGCTCGACAAGCACATGGGCCGCATGTTCGAGGTCCGCGATCCCGAGGAGTCGCCGTTCGCACCGCAGATGTTCGGCAACGCCGGCCGCGATCACATGGACAAGTACGGCTCCAAGCCCGAGCACTTCGCCTGGATCGGCTGGAAGAACCACAAGCACTCCGTCAACAACCCCTACGCCCAGTTCCAGGACGAGTACTCGCTCGACGAGATCAAGGACGCGCGGATGATCCACGAGCCGCTGACGAAGCTGCAGTGCTCGCCGACCTCCGACGGCGCGGCCGCGGTGATCGTCGCCTCCGAGCGGTACGTCGACGAGCACGACCTCTGGGATCAGGCGGTCGAGATCGCCGGCCAGTCGATGGTCACCGACATGAGCTCGACGTTCGACGAGAACGCCGACTGCATGACGATCGTCGGCTACGACATGTCCAAGGAGGCAGCCCGCCAGGCCTACGAGGAGGCCGGGATCAGCGCCGACGAGGTCGACGTCTGCGAGCTCCACGACTGCTTCAGCGCCAACGAGCTGATCACCTACGAGGCGCTCGGCTTCGCCGACGAGGGCGAGGGGCATCTGCTCGTCGAGGCCGAGGCGACGACCTACGGCGGCGACGGCCCGGTCGTCAACCCCTCCGGCGGCCTGATCAGCAAGGGGCATCCGCTCGGCGCAACCGGCCTCGCCCAGTGCAGCGAGCTCACCTGGCAGCTGCGCGGCACCGCCGACAAGCGCCAGGTCGACGATGCCAAGGTGGCGCTCCAGCACAACATCGGACTCGGCGGCGCCGCCGTCGTCTCCGTCTACAAGCCGGCCGTCAAGGCCTGAGGAGAGATCCGCAGATGAGCACGATCACAGCGAGCCCGGTCAGCGGGCTGACCGACGAGCAGCTCGACTTCCAGCGGGCGATCCGCGACTTCGCCCAGCGGGAGTGCGGGACCGCCGAGCAACGCGAGCGGCTGACCAACGGCTACGCCGAGCTCCACAACCAGGAGATCTACGAGAAGCTCGGCGAGCTCGGCTGGCTCGGCGTCTCCGTCGACGAGCGGTACGGGGGCGCCGGCGCGGGGATGGTCGATGCCTGCATCTTCCTCGAGGAGACGATGCGCGGCCTCGTCCCGATCGCCGGCTACGGCGTCAGCCTGATCGTCGCCGGCGCCTACGAGCGCTTCGGCAGCGAGGAGCAGAAGCAGGAGATCCTCAGCGGCATCTGCAGGGGCCGGGTCGAGGCGATCGCGATGTCGGAGCCGGGGGCCGGCTCCGACGTCGGCGCGCTCTCCTGCAAGGCCGAGAGGAGCTCAGACAACGGTGGGGGCTACGTGCTGAACGGTCAGAAGACCTGGATCAGCGCCGCCCACCTGGCCGACCACATCCTCGTCGTCGCCCGCTCCGACAGCTCCGGCTCCAAGCACGAGGGGCTGTCGATGTTCTCGGTCCCGACCGACGCCGAGGGGATCGAGATCCGTGGGATCGAGACGATGGGCGGCAAGGAGGTCAACGACGTCTTCCTGACCGACTGCCACGTCGGCGACGAGCGCGTCATCGGCGAGCCCGGCAACGGCTGGATGCAGCTGATGGCGGGGCTCAACGTCGAGCGGCTGATCCTCGCGGCGACGGCGCTGGGGATCGGCCAGCGGGCCTTCGACGACGTCCTCGACTACGTCAAGGAGCGCAAGCAGTTCGGGCGCCCGATCGGATCGTTCCAGTCGCTAAAGCACCGGCTCGCCGACCTCGCGACCGAGCTCGAGTGCACCCGCCTGCTGGTCTACGACGTCGCCGCCAAGGTCGATGCCGACCCCGCTCAGATGCTCCCCCGCGAGGCATCGATGGCGAAGCTGAAGGCGACCGAGGTCGCCAAGCACGTCTCGCTCGAGGGCATGCAGATGATGGGTGGCTACGGCTACGCCTCCGAGTACGACATGGAGCGCCATGTCCGCGCGACGCTGGTGATGTCGATCTACGGCGGCACCAACGAGATCCAGCGCGAGATCGTCGCCAAGACCTACGGACTGTAGGGCGGCGGCGCGCGATCCCGACCCGGGCACAGGCATAGACTCGGGGCCGCTTGGACACAGATCGATCCCACGATCGACCCCCCGGATTCGCCCGGGCGGCGCTGCGGGAGCAGGTCCGGATCGCCCGGATCCAGCCCCGTGCCCCCTTCGCCCTGCTGTTCCGCGTCAGCCGCTGGTGGACCTCGACGGTGCTGCGCGAATCGGCGCCGCAGCTCGTCGCCGGCGGGATCGCCGGTCTCGTGGCGCTGCGGGTGCTGCGGATCCCGGGCCGGATCAGGACGGCGCTGCGCGCCCTCGTCGCCGTCGCGGTGATCTGGGAGCTGCGCAACGGCTGGCTCGCGCACCGCAGCGTCGCCCGGATCGAGGAGGCCCTCGAGGGGCTGGAGGCGGCCGACGACGACGAGCCCCGGGTGCCGCGCAGCCATCTCGCGGTGCCGCCGCTGATGTTCGTCGCCCGCGGGGTCAGCCGCGAGCGCGGCCTCGTCTTCGCCGAGGTCGACGGCAGCCGCCTCCGCCTCGACGTCTACCGCAATGCCGCCGAGCGGTTCGACGCCGGGCCGCGGCCGGCCGTGATCCAGGTCCATGGCGGCGGCTGGTTCGCCGGGTCACGCTACGAGCAGGGGATACCGCTGCTCAACCACCTCGCCCAGATCGGCTGGACGGGCTTCAACATCGACTACCGGCTCAGTCCCGAGGCGACGTTTCCCGACCAGATCATCGACGTCAAGCGAGCGATCGCCTGGGTTCGCGACAACGCCGAGGAGCTGCACGTCGACCCGGGGATGATCTGCATCACCGGCGGCTCGGCCGGCGGCCACCTGACCGCGCTCGCCGGGCTGACCGAGAACGCCCCCGAATACCAACCGGGATTCGAGGACGCCGACACTTCGCTCGCCGCCGTCGTCCCCTTCTACGGCGTCTACGACCTGACCAACTCGGGCGGCTTCTACTACGCGGGCATGCGCGACTGGGTGCTCGAGCAGGTCGTCTTCAAGCGCCGCTACGACGACGACCCGGAGCTGTTCCGCTCGGCCTCGCCGAGCTTCCGCGTCGATGCCACGGCGCCGCCGTTTCTGGTCATCCACGGCGAACGCGACACGCTCGTCCCGGTCGGCGACGCCCGCGACTTCGTCGCCCGGCTGCGGGCCGTCTCGCGGCAGCCGGTCCGCTACATCGAGCTGCCCGCCGCCGAGCACGCCTTCGACCTCTGGCCGTCGGAGCGAACCGCCCGGGTCGTCGAGGGGATCGGCCGGTTCCTGACCGCGATCGCCCGCGGCGAGCACGCCGCTGCGTAGGATCGAGGCCACCGTCCCCGAGCCGAGGATCCGCATGCTGCACACCGACATCCCGACCCGCTCCGAGATCGACCAGCTGCTCGCCGCCGCGGCGCCGTGGTGCGTCTCGATCTACGTGCCGACCAGCACCGTGACCCAGGACGCCGAGATCGGCCGGCTCGAGTTCAAGAACGCCGCCACCGCGGCACTAGAGCGGCTCGAGGAGCGCGCCGCCGGCCACGAGGAGATCGCCGAGCTGCGCGAGTCGCTCGACGAGCTCCACGACGACGAGACCTTCTGGGCCTACCAGGCGCACAGCCTCGCCCTGTTCGCGACCGCTCGCGGCGTCCGCACCTACCGGCTGCCGAACCGGCTGGTCGGGTCGGTCAACGTCGCCGACCGCTTTCACCTGGCGCCGCTGTTGCGGACGGTCACCTTTCCGCAGGCCGCCTTCGTGCTCGCGCTCGCCCAGGGTGCGGTGCGGCTGCTCGAGGTCTCGCCCGACCTCCCGGTTCACGAGGTGCGGGTCGCGGCGCTGCCGGAGAGCGTCGCCGGCGCCCCCGGCAAGCGGTCGGTCGCCGGTCGCCGGCCGCCCGCGGGGCGGCCGGGCCGGCGAGTTGCCGTCGGGGCGATCCAGGGCTCGGAGGCGCAGAAGGTGCGGATGCGGCAGTACGCCCGCGAAGTCGACGCCGCGATCCGGCCGGTCCTCGCCGGGCACGAGCTGCCGCTGATCCTCGCCGCCACCCAGCCCCTCGATGCGATCTACCGCTCGCTCAACAGCTACCCCCATCTCGCCGTCGAGGGACTGGCCGGCAACCCGGAGACCGTCTCCGACGCCGAGCTCGCGGCCGAGGCGAGGGGCGTGCTCGACGATCTCTACGCCGCCGAGCTGTCGGCGCTGCAGGAGCGGTTCGAGCAGCTCTCCTCGCAGGGACGCACGGCCGTCGAGCTGACCCACGTCGCTCGGGCGGCGACCTACGGCGCCGTCGACACGCTGCTGCTCGACATCGACGCCGACCTGACCGGCACGCTCGACGAGGAGAGCGGCGCGGTCGACCTCGACGACGGCGGCTACGGCATCACCGACGAGACCGCCCGCCGGGTCGTCCGCGCCGGCGGGCGGGTCCTGGCGGTCCGCGCCGAATCGATCCCGGGCTCCGGCCCCGTCGCAGCGATCCTCCGCTATCCGGCCTGAGCGGCCGAGCTTCGTCCAACCGGCGCCTTGCCGCTCATGGTCTCGATATCGTCGCCGACTAGGCGGATATCGAAGGGTGGACATTGAGAACTAGGCTGACGATTGCAGTGGCGGGGGTTGCCGCGGCGTGCCTGTCCGGCGCAACGGCGGCCGACGCGGCATTCCGGATCGATTCCCCGACCCTGGAGCCGGGTTTCCGCGGCAAGGGAACCTCCTACGTCGTCGAGTGCCGGCGGCCGGTGCGAATCGCGGTCCGGACCGACCGGCGCGGCAGCGCCCGGATCGGCGCCGGCCGGGCCTTCCGGGGCAGGCACAGCCGCCGGGTCCCCCTCGAGGCCGGCCAGGCCATCAGGGTGATCCGCAGGCGTGGCGGCGAGGTCCGCAGGCGCTACAGCGTCCGCTGCCTCCCCGACGACTTCCCGGCGTACCGGTACGTGCGGATTCGCCGACCGAACGCGGGTCCGTTCATGGTGACGCCGTACAACTTCAACGAGCCCGACCCCAACTATGCGATCGTCTTCGACCGCTTCGGCGCTCCGATCTGGTGGTATCAGGGCAAGTCCTCGGTGATCGACGCCAAGGTCCTCGGCAACGGGCTGATCGCGGTCGCCCGCTACACGGTGGGCGGCTACGCGAAGAACCCGTCGAGCCGCTACGACCTGCGGCGGCCGAACGGCAGCCGGGAGTCCTCGCTGCAGACGGTCGACGCGATCACCGACATCCATGATCTCCAACCGACCGCCGACGGCAACTACCTGGTCCTCGCCTACAAGCCGCGCGCCGACCCGATCGACACCAGCGAGTTCAACGGCGACGCCTCGGCGGACGTGATCGACGCGGTCGTCCAGAAGCTGACTCCGGACGGCAAGCTGCTCTGGGAATGGAACTCGAAGGACCACATCTCCCTCGCCGAGACGGGGCGCTGGTGGGACGGGCTCGAGGAGCCCTACGACCTCGTCCACATCAACGCCGTCGAGCCGACGAACGACGGCCGCGACTACCTGATCTCGCTGCGCCACACCGACGCGATCTACCGGCTCAACGGCGAGACCGGCGACGTCGAGTGGAAGCTCGGCGGCGAGCCGACGCCGGAGTCGCTCGATGTCGTCGACGACCCCTACGGCGACTACCCGTTCGGCGGCCAGCACGACGTCCGCCAGCTCGGCAACGGGACGATCACCGTCCACGACAACGCCACCAACCTCGATCACCCGACCCGGGCCGTGCGCTACCGGATCCGCTCCGGGACCGCGCGGCTGCTCGACTCGCAGGAGGACCCGCTGGCGCCGGAGTCCGGCTGCTGTGGATCGGCTCGCTGGCTCGGGAAGTCCTGGTTGCTGTCCTGGGGCGGGACCGACCTGATCACCGAGATCGACGCCGATGGCAGGCGCACATTCAAGCTGCGGATCCCGGACCAGTTCTCGTATCGGGCGATCCCGGTCCACGGCCGGCTCTCCGCCGCGGCGCTGCGCCGCGGCATGGATCAGCGGGTGCCGCGGGCGCGATGAGCGTCCCGCCCCGCGAGGGCGGGGCCGCGCGGCGGCTCGGCGACCCGGGGCCGCGCCCCGCCTTCCCGGGCCCGTGGGCGCTCCCCGCCGACATCCGCGACGAGTGGCGCGCACGGCGGCGGGGGACCTTTCCGCGGGGTGCGACCCGACCGAGCCTGCGGACCACCTGGCGGTTCCGCCACGACGTCCTCGACCTGCTGCTCGAGGGCTACCAGCGGTACGGGCCGGTCTTCGGGATCCGGATCGTCTTCGGCTACAACCTGGCGATGATCGGCCCGGAGGCCAATCACTTCATGCTCGTCTCCGGCCGTGAGAACTTCGGCTGGCGGCACGGCCGGATGGGCGATCTGCTGACGCTCGTCGGCGACGGTCTGCTGACGACCGACGGTGACTATCACGACGGCTCCCGGGCGATCCTGATGCCCGCCTTTCACCGCGAGCGCATCGCCGCCGCGGCGGTGGCGATGCGCGACGAGGCGGCGGACGCCGTCGACGCGCTGCCGACCGCCACGGTGACCGACGTCTACGAGTGGGCGCGGACGCTGGCGATGCGGATCGCGATGGACGCACTGTTCGGCTTCGACCCCGACTCCGGGCGCGCCGCCGAGATCGCCGCCCGCTTCGAGAGCGGCCTCGGTTTCCACGCCCGCGAGTTCCCGATGCAGATGCTGTTCGGTCCCGGCACCCCGCTCGCGAAGCTGAAGCGCGACCGGGCGGCGCTGGAGTCGCTGGTCGGTGTCGAGATCGCACGGCGGCGGCGGCGCGGGGACGACGGCGACGACATCCTCTCCTCGCTGCTCGCCTCGACCGACGAGGAGGGCCGCTCGCTGAGCGACCGGCAGGTGCTCGATCACGTGCTGACGCTGCTCTTCGCCGGCCACGACACGGCCACCTCGACGATCAGCTTCCTGATCTACGAGCTCGCCCGGAACCCGGCCTGGGCGGATCGGATCGCCGCCGAGCTGAGCACCGTCTGCGGCGGCCGCGATCCCGGCGCCGCCGAGCTGTTCGGCGGGCTGCCGGTGCTGAGCAGGGCCGTCGACGAGACGCTGCGCCTCTACCCGCCGGCCTGGATCGGGCCGCGGCGCTCGGTTCGAGACTTCGAGTTCGGCGGCGTCACCGCGCCGGCCGGCATCCCCTGCTTCTACAGCTCCTGGGTCAGCCACCGGCTGCCGGAGGTGTTCGCCGATCCGGACCGCTTCGACCCCGACCGCTTCCTGCCCGAGCGCCGGGCGCGCTGGCCACGCGGTGCCTACATCCCGTTCGGGATCGGGCCACGGGTCTGCATCGGCAAGCGCTTCGGCTACACCGAGGTCCACGCGATCGCCGCGGCGCTGATCCGTCGCTTCCGCTTCGAGCTGCCCGCCGGCCACGAGCTGACGATCAACCAGGCGCCGACGCTCTCCCCGGTCGGGGGCATGCCGGTCCGGCTCACCCGCCGCTGAGCGGATCGGCGTAGCCTCCGGCGCGGCAGACGGCGATCGAGAGGAGACCGGGCGATGAGCGGATTCGAGGAGATCAAGCAGCGGCAGCGCGAGATGTGGACGATCGGCGACTTCGCGGAGATCGCGAAGCGGACTGAACCGGCTGCGGCGACGCTCGTCGACTCGATCGGGGTCGAGGCGGGCCAGGACGTGCTCGACGTCGCCACCGGCACCGGCAACGCGGCGATCGTCGCGGCACAGCGCGGCGCGACGTCGGCCGGACTCGACCTGACGCCGAAGCTGCTCGGGATCGCCGCCGAACGGGCCGTCGAGGCAGGCCTCGAGGTCGAGCTGATCGAGGGCGACGCCGAGGATCTGCCGTTCGCCGACGATTCCTTCGACCGCGTGCTGTCGATCTACGGCGTCATGTTCGCGCCGAACCAGCAGCGCGCCGCCGACGAGCTGAGCCGGGTCTGCCGCCCCGGAGGCCGGATCGGCGTCTGCGCCTGGACGCCGGCCGGCGTCAACGGGCGAATGTTCGCGCTGCTCGCCGGCCACCTGCCGCCGCCGCCGGAGGGCTTTCAGCCGCCGGTCCTCTGGGGGGTTCCCGATCGGGTTCGCGAGCTCTTCCCGGCCGCCTCCGACTACTCGTTCGCGGAGCTCACCGCCCGCTTCGAGGCCGACTCCCCCGAGGCCTGGATCGCCTTCGGCGAGCGCGTCCTCGGCCCGACGATCATGGCCAAGCAGGCGCTCGAGCCGAGCGGCGACTGGGCGCAGGTCCGGACCGGGCTCGTCGACCTGTTCACGGAGGCGAACCGGGCCGACGACGGGACGATGGTCGTCGAGGCCGAGTATCTGCAGGCGATCGTCGACCTGCCGGGCTGAGCCGCACCGGGAAGCGGGATCGATGCGGTCGCTAACGTTGGCGCCGTGAACCCCCTCGCCGCCGAGACCGCCGAGCGCGAGCACAAGACGCGCTCGCGGGCGCGGCCCGGCGGCATCGCCGTCGAGAAGGTCCAGGGCAGGCCGTTCCGCGAGCGCAAGCCGCGCTGGCTGAAGGTGCCGGCGCCCGGCGGTCCGAAGTACCGCGAGCTGAAGTCGCAGATCAAGGACGAGGGACTGCACACCGTCTGTGCCGAGGCGAACTGCCCGAACATCGGCGAGTGCTGGGAGCGCGGCACGGCGACCTTCATGATCCTCGGCGACACCTGTACGCGGCGCTGCGGGTTCTGCAACGTCAACACCGGCAAGCCGACCTGGAACGACCCGCTCGAGCCGGCCCGGGTGGCGCGCTCGGTCGCGAAGATGGGGCTCAAGCATGCGGTCATCACCTCGGTCGACCGCGACGACCTACCCGACTACGGGGCGAGCGCCTTCGTCGGCGTCATCCGCTCGATTCGTATGCAGGCGCCCGGCTGCAAGGTCGAGGTGCTGACGCCCGACTTCCGCGGCCAGGAGATGCCGCTCGCGAAGGTGATCGCCGAGCGGCCCGACGTCTTCAATCACAACTGTGAGGTCGTGCCGAGGCTCTACCCGATGGCCCGCCGCGGCTCGAAGTTCGAACGCTCGGCCCGGGTGCTGCGGATGGCGAAGGAGATCGGCGGTCCGGACGTGATCACAAAGTCGGGCCTGATGGTCGGCCTCGGCGAGAGCTTCGACGAGATGGTCGAGACGTTCGGGATCCTCCGCGAGCATCGCGTCCAGGTGCTGACCGTCGGCCAGTACCTGCGGCCGACCGAGCGCCATCTGCCGGTCGTCCGCTACTGGGAGCCGGAGGAGTTCGATGCGCTCGCGGCCGCGGCCCGCCGGATCGGCTTCGAGTCGGTCGCGGCCGGGCCGCTCGTCCGCTCCAGCTACCACGCCGACGAGAGCGCCCGCGAGGCACTGGCCGCCCGGGCGCCCTGACGACGCTCCCGATCGCCGCCGGCCGTAGTCGCGGCCGGGCCGGCCCGCGCGGCGCCGATCGGCCAACCTATGAGGGGTGATCCCCCTCAAGGACAGCCGGACCGGCGGGCCGCCGCCGCGGGTGACGATCGCGCTGATCGTCCTCAACCTGCTCGTCCTCGGCTGGCAGCTGACCCTCTCGGGCACCGGGTCGTCGAGCCCGCAGCTGGCCGCCGAGCACGTCTCGAAGCGCGACCAGGCGGCGATCGAGCTCGGCGCGATCCCGTTCCGGCTGACCCATCCGGGCAGCGAGTGCGGCATCGGCTCGGAGGGAATCGTCTGTGGCCAGGCCGGCCTCGTCGAGGCGGGCGGTACCGTCGGCACCGAGATCCCCGCCGACCTCGTGCAGGCGCCCTGGTGGGCGACGCCGATAACGTCGATGTTCCTCCACGCCGATCTGCTCCACGTCGCGATCAACATGCTCTTCCTGTGGATCTTCGGCGGCGCGATCGAGGCGCTGATCGGCGGGCGCAGGTTCCTCGCCCTCTACCTCGCCGCCGGCTACGTCGCCGCCTACGCGCAGAGCTTCCTCGACCCGGCCGCGACCGGGCCGGTGATCGGCGCCGCCGGCGCCGTTGCCGGGGCGCTCGGCGCCTACGCCGTCCTCCGCCCCCGCGGCCGGGTCGTGACGATCAGCGTCCTGCCGTTCTTCGGCGGGCTGCTCGAGGTGCCGGCGGCGATCCTGATCGCCGCCTGGTTCGCGCTCCAGCTGATCCCCGGGGTCGGCAACCTCGCCTCCACCGACATCGCCAGCGGCGGCACCGCCTACCTCGCCCACGTCGGCGGCTTCGCCGTCGGGCTGGCGGCGGGGCTGCTGATCGCCCGCCGCGGGCTGCGCGGCAGCGGCCGGCCGGCGGCGCCCGGAACCGCCGCGGCCGGCTGAGCGATGGACGGTCGCCGCCCCACCTCGCTGATCGTCGCCGGCGTCTTCTTCCTGCTCGTCTTCGGCGGCCTCAGCGTCGCGGCGCTGGCGACCGCCGAGCTCAACCTGGCGACGATCGTCATCGCCGCCGCCTCGCTGTTCGTCTGCGTCGCGGTGATCCTTGCGCTGGTCGGCGCGGTGCGCAATCCTCCCAGGGAATGAGACGGCTCGGACCGATCGCCGCCGCGATGGTGGCGCTGGCGCTGCTCACGACCCAGCTCGCCGCCGGCGCGCCCGCGAAGGTGCGGACCTGCCGGGGGCTGGCGGTGACGATCACCGAGAACCGCAAGGGGAATCCGATCGGGTCCGGCAAGGACGTCGTGCTCGGCACCCGCAAGCGTGACGTCGTCAACCTCGCCGGCGGCGACGACAAGTTCTACGGCGACGACGGCGACGACGTTGCCTGCGCCGGCCGCGGCGAGGACCTGCTGCTCGGCGGCCGCGGCCGCGACGTGCTGTTCGGTGGCGCCGGCGACGACTTCAGCCGCGGGATCGCGGCCGGCGGCCTCGCCAACCCGCCCCGCGTGGTCGGCGGGCCGGGCGACGACGAGCTGCACGGCGGCGGCGGCGACGACGCGATCAACGGCAGCTCCGGCGACGACGACATGTTCGGCAACGGAGGCGACGATCTGTTCAACGGCGGCAGCGGCTTCGACCGCTGCGACGGCGGGCGCGGCAGCGACCGCCAGAACGGCAGCTGCGACGACCTCAAGAGCGTCCCCTAGCGCCGCCGCCGCTAGCCGGCGGTTGCGAGCTTCGGGTCGCGGCCGGGCACGACCGCGAGCACGGCGACCGCGATCAGCGCCGGCACCCAGACCAGCAGACCGGCCTCGCCGGACAGCGTCAGCGCGACGATCAGGCCGCTGACGCAGTAGACGCCGAGGATCATCACGAGCTCCCAGAGCGGCAACCCGGAACGCGGCCCGGGCACGCCGATCTCGCGCTCGGCGAGGCCGGCGCCGAGCAGCATAAGAACGTTCGTGACGGCGCTGACGCTCGCCCCCTGGATGCCGAGGCCGAGGATCGCGGCGCCCTGGATCCCCGCCGAGAGCGCCGCGACCGAGGCGACCACGAGCGCCCCCGCCGATCCCGGCCGGGGGTCGCCGATCAGCGTCCAGAGCAGCGCGAAGAGGACGAGCAGGCCGGCGTGGACGAGCAGCGGCCGCCGGACCGGGCCGGGCCACGCCAGCGATCCCGCCGCCCGGACCAGGACGACCGCCAGGTAGGTGCCGGCCGTGAACGCCGCCAGTGCCGCGACGAGGATCAGCAGCCCGCTGGCATCGCCCGCCGCCGCCGCCACGCCGAGCTGGACGAGGTCGCCGGTCACCGCCGAGACGAAGACGGTCCCGAGCGCCACGAACGTGAGGCCGTCGAGCCAGCCGGCGATCGCCGCCAGCGCCAGCACGACGGTGCGAACCCGGGGGCTCCGGCCCAGCGATCGGCCGTCCTCAGCCATCGCCGGGACACTGACGCAGCGGCCCGACGGATCGGCACGGTCCCCGATGGAGCCAGTCGGATTCGAACCGACGACCTCCGCCTTGCAAAGGCGGCGCTCTAGCCAACTGAGCTATGGCCCCGTCCTCCGATTGTAGGTCGGCCGTCGTCGCTGCGCGGCTGTGCGAGGATGCCCGCGGGGCAGCCGTCAACCGGGAGGAGAGCGATGGCAACCGAGGCAGTGGAGGAGACCGAGGATCCGCGAGTCCGCAGGGCGCGGGTCTCCGAGCTCGAGGTCGTCCGTCATCACTTCGACCGGGCGTGGGACAGCCTCGGTCTCCAGGAGGACGCCCGGCAGATCTTCTGGGAGCCGTACCGGGAGATCTCGGTGCAGATCCCGATCAAGCTCGCCGACGGCGACATGCACGTCTTCCACGGCTTCCGGATCCAGCACAACGGTGCCCGCGGCCCCTACAAGGGCGGCATGCGCTTCCACCCCGAGGTCGACGTCGACGAGGTCCGGGCGCTGGCCTCGATGATGACCTGGAAGACCGCCGTGGCCGGGATCCCGTTCGGCGGCGCCAAGGGCGGTGTCAACGTCGACACCCGCGGCCTCAAGGAGCACGAGCTCGAGGGGATCGCGCGGGCGCTGATGGACAAGATCTCGAAGCTGGTCGGCCCGAACCGCGACATCCCCGCCCCCGACATCGGCACGAACGCGCAGACGATGGCCTGGCTGATGGACGAGTTCGGCAAGCTCAACGGCCACACGCCGGCCTGCGTGACCGGCAAGCCGATCTCGCTCGAGGGCTCCTATGGCCGTGAGTCGGCGACCGGTCGCGGCTGCGTGGTCATGTTCGAGGAGGCGGCCGCGAAGCTCGGGATCGACCCGGCCGAGACGACCTTCATGGTCCAGGGCTTCGGCAACGTCGGCTCCTGGATCGCCCGGATCATGCAGGGGCTCGGCGCGAAGATGGTCGCCGTCGCCGACCAGGACGGCGCGATCCGCAGCGAGGCCGGGATCGACGCCGACCGGCTCGTCGAGCACGTCCACGTGCACGGCGGCAAGCTGACCGAGTTCGCGGAGGCCGAGGAGATCGACGGCGGCGACTTCTACGAGGTGCCGTGCGACGTCTTCTTCCCGGCAGCGCTCGGCGGCATGGTCCACGAGGACAACGCCTCCGTCTTCAATTGCCGGCTGATGGTCGAGGGGGCCAACAACCCGACGACGTTCGCGGCCGATCAGATCCTCGCCGAGAAGGACATCTTCGTCGTCCCCGACCTGATCGCCAACGCCGGCGGCGTCGTCGTCTCCTACTTCGAGTGGGTGCAGAACCTCCAGCACTTCCGCTGGGAAGAGGAGGCGGTCAACGACATGCTCCGCGGCGTCATGGAGCGCACCTTCGGCGAGGTCGCGCAGCGAGCCGAGAAGGACGGCAAGTCACTGCGCGAGGCGGCCTTCGAGATCGGCCTCGGCCGGGTCGTCGAGGCCAGCCGCACCCGCGGCTACTTCTCCTGATTGGGGACTCACTGTCGCGGCTCGGCGGTTGCTGCTCGAGGACGCAGGAGGCGAAGCGTGCATCAGCACGTGAGCCGACGAGGACGACGAGCAGCGGCCGCCGAGCCCGTCAGTCGAAGTCGAAGTCCTTGGGTTCGCCCTGCTCGAACCAGAGGTCCTCGCCGTCGGGGGCATCCTTGAGGAAGTCAGGCGTCTCCTCGAGCAGGTCGTCGTCGCTCTCGTCGGCTTCGGCCCGCGGCTCGACGGTCTCGCCGGGAAGCTCGTCGAACTCGAGCGACTCCGGCTCCTCGGTCGAGCTCGGCACCTCCGGATCGCCCGGCTCGGGCTCCTCGGACGGCGAGACGTGCGGCACCTCGAGCTCGGCCGAGTCGGGCGCGGGCGGGGTCGGCGCGGCCGCCTCGAGCTCCTCGGAGAGCGAGGCGACCTCGGGGGCGGGATGGTCGACGGTGTCCTCGAGGTCGGAATGCTCCCGGCGGGCGCGCTCGGCCGGGGTCGCCGGGTCGTCGCCGAGGTCGACGTCGCCGAGGTCGACTTCGGCGACGTCGAAGATCGCGCCCTCGGGGGCCTCCGGAATCGGCTGCTCGACCGACTCGGGCTCGGCCGCCGGCACCGCCTCGGCCTGCGGCGCCACCGTCGTCGGATCCTCGTCGCCGGCCCATTCGGCGTCGTCGCCGTCCTCGCCCGGCACCGCCGGCGGCGCCTCGTCGGCGAGGGCCGGCTCCTCGCCGGTTTCGAACTCGGGATCGCCGGGGCGGGCGACGGGCCCGAAGACCTCCTGCTCGAGCTGATCGAGCTCCGAGCTCGCGGCGCCGTGCTGGCGCTTCAGCTCGAGGTGCTGGCGGATCGCGTCGTCGAGAATTCCCATGGGACCTGAAGGGTTGCAGATGAGGCCCGATGCCGGGCGCCATGAACGAGGGCTTGCTTCGTCGCTTGCTTCAGTTCCCCTGCGCGCTCGCCGCGCCGCCGGCGGGCGCCGCCGCGACGCGGTTCTTGCCGCTTCGCTTCGCTTCGTAGAGCGCTCGGTCGGCGGCCGCGATCAGCTGCCGCTCGGCACCACCGTCGGCAGGCGCCGAGGCGACGCCGAAGCTGGCGGTGACCGTGATCGGCCCGCCGCCGTCCTCGGCCTCGATCTCCATCGCCTCGATCCGCAGTCGCAACCGCTCGGCCAGCTCGAGGGCGCCCTCGCGCGGGGTGGCGGGCAGACCGATCACGAACTCCTCGCCGCCGAACCGCGCGACCTCGTCGATCTCGCGCGACTCCTCGAGCAGCGCCTTCGCGACCGCGACGAGGACCAGGTCGCCCTGCAGGTGCCCGCGGCCGTCGTTGACCGACTTGAAGTCGTCGATGTCGAGCATCACCAGCGAGAGCTGGCCGTCGAAGCGATCCATGCGGGCGGTCTCGCGCTCGATCCACTCGATGAAGTGACGGTGATTGGAGATGCCGGTGAGATCGTCGGTCACCGCCTGGCGGGCCACCACCTCGTGCAGCTCGATGTTCTCGATCGAGGTCCTCGTCTGGCCGATCAGATACGTGAGCGCCTGCTCCTCGGCGGCACTGAAGGCCGGCCCGGTCCGGGCGACGGCGAGCGTGCAGAGCGTCGCGCCGTGGTCGTCGCCATCGGTCATCGCCTGCGCCATCGCGTGGTAGTTGGCCGAGTCGACGACGACCGGCCGCACACTGCCCGGCGCCGCCTCGACGACGCTGTCGAGGACCGAGGCGAGATGGCCGGGGTCGGCGGTGGTCAGGCTCAGCGCGCTGCCCCCTTCGGGCATGACCACGCGGCCGCAGTCGGCGTTGCAGGCCTCGGTGACCGTCTCGATCGCGATCCCCAGCAGCGCCTCGCGATCGAGGCCGGATGCGAATGCGTCGCCGAGCCGGCGGACCGATTCGCCAAGGCGCCGGCGCTGGCGTCCGAGCTCCTCGACCTGGGAGCTGATCTGGGTGCTCATCCGGTTGATCTCGCGGGCGAGGTCGGTCATCTCGTCGGAGCCCTCGAGCGGGATCTGACGGCTGTAGTCGCCGGATCCGATCCGCCGGGCCGCTGCCAGCATCTCAGCGAGCCGGCGGCGCAGACCGCGCAGCAGCAGGAACAGCAGCAGCAGCGCGACGAGCAGGAACAGCAGCAGCACCGCGCTCATCAACGGGATCGAGCCGAGCGGCTCCGAGCCCGTCGTCGCGATCAGGATGACCCGCGTCGCCCGGACGCCCGGCAGCGGCGCGGCCGCCGCCCGGGCCGCGTCGCCGGCGGTCTCGAGGTCGAACGGGCCGGTGCCTCCGTCGGGGATCTGCCCGCGGTCGACCGGGGTCTCGGCGCCGATCACCGTGTCGGAGTCGACGAGCGCCGCGTCGCCGGCGGTCAGCGCCTCGACCCGGCGCAGGTAGCTCTGCGGCGAGAGGACCGCGACCTGGGCACGCCCGATCACACCGTTCTCGCCACGAACCGGCGCGGCGCCGGCGGCGAGCGCGTCCGCCGGCCCCGAGGACGCCAGCACCCGCCCCCCGTCGTCGCGGATCGTCACCGCGGCGATCGCCGGGTCGGCAACCTCGCGGTCGACCAACTCGCGGAGCGCCGCCCGATCGCCGCGACCGACGGCGGGGGCGGCGATCGCGGCGGTCCGCCGTGCCGCCTCCGGGGCACTGCGGAACGCCTGCCGGTAGACGCTGGTCGCCGTCTCCAGGCTCGCCTCGAGCTGGGCGTCGGCCTGCTTCGAGGACGACTCGCCGCTGACCCAGACGACGAGGACGGCGAGCAGGGTCACCGGGATCGCCACGGCGGCGATGAAGAACAGCATCAATTTGCGGCGTAGGCTCATCGTCGGTCCTCGGGCCCGGCCCTCGCGGTCGCACCGACGGCCAAGTATCCTCCGCGGGGCGGAGCGACACCGCACTTGGGGCTATAGCTCAGCTGGAAGAGCGCCTGGATCGCACCCAGGAGGTCGCCGGTTCGAGTCCGGCTAGCTCCATTTTCGAGAACCGCTGCAACTGCCGGGGTTCCTACCGCCGTTCCCTCCCCCAGGCCACGGCGGGATTCCGCGCCCTGGCGCCCAATCGACATGCAAAGCCGCTCGCTTTGAACATGGATCGGAGCTGAGCTCGGTCACCTGCTTTCGCGCGAAGCGGAAGGACGCCTTGGCAGGCGGCCAGGCTGAACCTCGACCCGTTACGCCGACGGACTAGGTCACGCGGTACCGGAGATGCGCGACACCCGGCGCCTCGAGGACCCGCTCCAGCTCGAGCCGCGGCGCCGAGCCAGGTTCGAAGTTGTCGAACAATCTCTCGCCCGCGCCGAGGATGACCGGAGAAACCTGAAGGTCGACCTCGTCGACGAGGCCGGCGGCCAGGGCCTGCTGAGCGCATGAGGCTCCTCCGGCGATCGAGACCTTCTTGTCTCCGGCAGCTTCACGAGCCTGCGCGAAGGCGGGGTCCAACCCGTCGGTGACGAAGTGAAAGGTCGTTCCTCCGTCCATCTCGATCGGGTCATGGGCGTGATGAGTGAGGACGTAGGTCGGTGCGTGGTAGGGCGGATCGTCTCCCCACCAGCCCTTCCAGTCGGTGTTGCCCCACTCACCGCGGATCGGCCCGTACATGTTGCGGCCCATGATGAAGGCGCCGAACCCCTCCATCATCTCGTCTGCCACCTGCTTGTTGACGGGGTGCTCTGCCTGCTCGCCGAGGTGCCAGGCGTGCAGCGCCAACCCTCCCTCGCCGAGCGGGTTGTCCTCGCTCTGATTTGGACCGGCGACGAACCCGTCGACGGAGATGGACATCGAAAGGTGGACCTGCGTCATCAGCGTTCTCCTCGCGTTCGGTGGGCTTTGAGAGATAGACCCGTAGGAAGCCGGAAACTAGTCGGCTTTCCTACATCTGCGCGATGAACGTGACGGCGCGGGCGCTCCCACCGGACAGGGTGCTCGAGGCAAATATTCGTCCGCCCCTCCTTCCGCGTGAGAGCGAAAGTCGCTAGCCGAGAGGCGGCGCCCTCCCCGAAGTCCATTGGGCACCAGCCGCGTTCTGGTGCCCAAATCCAGCGACATCCGCATACATCCACACGTATCCGGTCGGGGAGTCCCCGCGACTCAGTCATGCTGACTTCTCTTGCTAGAGCCGAATGTCCGGCCTGGCGCCTCTGGAAGCTATCCCGCATCGCACCCAGGAGGTCGCCGGTTCGAGTCCGGCTAGCTCCATTTTCGTGGCACCCCTACGGGCCCCGCCGGCAGCGGCAAACCACCGTCTCAATCTCGAAGCGGTCGGCTCATCGCCGTCCGGCTCCCCAGCGGGGATTACTCGACGGACACCGTCGGCCGGCGGTCGATCCACGGCATCGCCTGTTCGAGCTGGCCCGCCACCTGGAGGAGAACGTCCTCTCGCAACGTCTGCGCCGTAAGCATCACTCCGGCCGGAAGGCCGTCCTCCGTCACCCCAAGCGGCAGGCTGATCGACGGCTGACCGGTCGAATTCGCGATCGGGGTGTAGGGCGAGACCGCGTAGAAGTCGTCGATCCATCGCTCGATATCGGTGTAGGTCGCGTCATCGGATGCCGGCACCCCTGCAAGCGGGGGGCCGGAGGGCGTGGTGGGACTGAGTAAGAGATCGAAGCTGTCGAGAAACGCACCCAGCTGGCGCGATGCCCCGTTTCGGATCGCCTCCGCGGTCGAGATGTCGAGCGCCCCGGTCTCCTCCGTGTGGCGGAGGCAGGCAAGGGTCGCCGTTTCGACGTTCTCGGCGCTCGCGACTCGACCTGCCATCGCCCCCAGCACGGTGGCGATCGTGGCGATCAGCCATGGCCACACGACGAGGTGGAGCGTCCGGAATGCCTCGGCATCGACGGGCGGAGCCGCCTCCTCGACGCTGTGCCCAACCTCCTCCAGGCACCGAGCGACGCGCTCGACGGCTTCCCGTTGCTCTCTCTCGGTCTCTCGTCCCCAGTGGGAGTGGGTGTGCATGGCGATCCTGAGCCGGCCCGGATCCTCGCCGAGGCGCGAGGCGAACGTGCGCGTCGGCCTCTCCACGTAGTAATGATCACCCGGAGCAGGCCCGCACACCGCATCCAGCAAGCCGGCAGCATCCCGCACGGTGCGGCTGACGGCGAACTCGTGCGGGAGCCCTCCAGGCGCCTCTCCGACCAACGGCCCGATCGGCGTTCGCCCGCGCGAGGGCTTGAGCCCGACGAGACCACACCACGAGGCCGGCACGCGGATTGAGCCCGCACCATCGTTTGCGTGCGCGATCGGGAGAGCCCGAGCAGCAACCAGGGCGGCCGAACCACCGCTCGACCCCCCAGGGCTGCGGGTTGGATCCCACGGGTTGCGAGTCGGTCCGCGGAGCACGGGAGCAGTGTCGAAGTTGCCGCCGAACTCCGGGGTGGCGGTACGGACGAGACTGAGCAGCCCGGCGGCGCGAAACCGCATGGCCATTGTCGAATCGAGCGGTGCGACCTGGCCTTCGAGCAGCCGGCTGCCGAAGTCGTAGGGGCGACCCCGTTCCCAGAGCGTGTCCTTGACACCGAACGGGACGCCCGCAAACGGCCCCTCCCCAGCTGTTGCATCTTCGAATGGGCCGCTCACCACGGCATTCAAATCGGGCTCCACCTGCTCGATCGCCTGCAGCGCGGCCTGGCGTATCTCAGCGGCGCTGACCTGCCGCGCCGCAATCAGCTCCGCCAGGGCGGTGGCGTCGCGGGCCGCGTAGTCGGATACATCCATCCAGGTGCCTCTGGGCGCCGACTCTAACCACTTCCGGCCAGGACGAGGTGGGCGTCGGCCTACCTCTTGCGCAAGCGCCACCGCGTGGTACCTGGCGATCATCGCGAGCCGTGGTTCTCACCTGAAACTCAATGGGCACCAACGACGTTCCGGTGCCCAAATCCAACCCAATCCCCGGCAATCGATGGGTATCCGCGTGGCAACGCCGCAGCTAGGTTCCGGAGCACGAACCGCTTATCAGAGCCGATTCCCTGGGGTCTGACCTCCCCACGCCTCCCCGCATCGCACCCAGGAGGTCGCCGGTTCGAGTCCGGCTAGCTCCATAGCAGCAATCCCTTACAAGCAGGGGGTCGCTGGTTCGAGCGCAGGACCGCCCACACCCAACAGCGGGAGCGGCGGTCAGCTGACCCGCGCGCGGGCTTCGCGCGTCCGTTCGGCGAGGGCAGTCGCGCCGATCCCTTCCTCGAAGGCCAGCGCGTCGCGTAGTGCGCGAGGGCGCGCTCCCGTTCGCCGAGCGTCTCGGCGAGCAGGCCGAGCGTGAAGGCTGCGCTCGAGGGGACGAAGACCCACGCCCACAGAAGCAGTTGGCCGTCGTAGGGAATGAGCTCCTCGTAGAGGTGACGGGCGGCGTCCTTGTCGTCGGTGGCGTGCGCGCATTCCGCGTAGCCCCAGAGCCGCGCGGAGTGCATGAAGTCTGCGATCAGCGGGCGGTCAGACGCGTGCCAGGCGCCGAGGACCGCGCGCGCGGTGTCGGTGTCGCCTTGTGCTGCGGCGACCGCGCCAAGAAGATGGGAGCAGTCGTACAGCGGGGTGGAGTCGAGCTGCTCCGCAATTGGGCGCGCGGCGTTCGCTTGGCTGGAGGCGAGCAGCTGGGCAATCGCCAACACGGCACCACCCATCAATACTGACGGTTCCTCGGGGGCAGGTCGTACGGTTTCCTCGATGGAGCGGTGAGCATCCTCGGATCGACCGCGGGCGAGGGCTTCGAGGGCCTGCTGGCCGTGAGCATTGGCCAGCAGCAGACGATCTCCACTGCGCTCGGCTGCCAGCAGCTCCTGATCGGCCCAATCGCAGAGGTCGTCGAGGCGTCCGAGCCTGGCGAGCGCAAGCCCCCCGGGGATCCTGCCGCCACCGAAGACCGCAATGTCCATCTCGGTGGCCTGCCTTGCGGCTTGCAGCTGGGATTCGGCATCAGGGCTTCCCAGGAGACCCCAGGTCCGGAAGAACAGCGCTTCGCCGGCGCTCTCGGGGTCGGCGCTCAGTGCCGCAACGCGGCAGGCCTCGTCAGCAAGATCGAGCGGCGTATCGCCTGGGAGTTGATCGCTGATCGTCTGTAGCGGTAGGCCGAATAGCCAGTCAGTCAGAGAGATTCGCAAGCAGCCACGCTCGGAGGCTCGCTGCGTCCAGATCCCGCCAGGTCCGGCGCAGCGATAGGCGACGACGGCCGCCCAGATCGAGGCTCCAAGGGTCGACAGCAAGCGCCTCGGCTATCAGCTCGAAGTCCTCGGTCTCAGGCGGGCGGACCCAAGTGAACGAGTCGATCACCCAGGGCACGACGTTCAGCAACATCACGTCGTCGCCGAGCTCACGCGCGAGCGCCAGCCATCCGCGGCTGAACTCCTCCAGCCGCTCGAGGTCGAACATCACCCAAAGGCACGGAATGAGCTGCGCGTAGAGGCGCTCGCGCCACAGACCGTCGGGGTCGGTCTCGACCGGGAGCAGTTCCAGCGCCTGCTCGAGCAAATCGGCCGCCTGTTCCGGCGCGGCGCGGCCGAAAGCCTGCGCGGCGGCGCGCTCGGCGTAGCGAGCGGCGCGCTCGCCCTCCCCCAGCGCCGCCGCCTCCGCGAAGTGGTGGGCAAGGTCGGCGACTGCGCTCTCGGCATCGCCGAAGCGTCGCTCCAGGGCAAGGCCGATCTGCTGGTGGGTGTGCAGGCGGCGCATGGTGGAAAGCTCGTCCTCCAGGGTCTGCCGCACTAGTGCGTGCGCGAATCGCAGCCGGCCGGGCGAGCCGCTCTCAAGAACCAGCCGCGCGGTCAGTGCCTCATCGAGGCTGTCGAGCGCCTCGGCCATCGGCTGCTCGGCCACCTCGGCGACGATCGCTACGTCGAACTGCGCCCCGGTCACGGCGGCGACCGTGAGCAGGTCCCCCGCTTGCCGGGAGAGCCGCGAGACCCTGCGACCGACGACCTCGCGCACTCCCTCGGGGACGACGAACTGCTCCGCGCCCTCGGCGCGAACCCAGCGCCCCTCGACCTGCTCGATCGCACCGGACTCTGCGAGGTTGCGCAGGACCTGCCCGACGAAGAACGGGTTGCCCTGCGTCTGCTCGCTGATCAGCTCGACGAGCTCCCTCGAGTCCTCGTCCAGCGCGTCGCCGCGCATTGCCTGCACGAAAGCAGCGACTCCATCGGGATCGAGGCCGCGGACCGCGACCCGCTCCACCCCGTCGATGCGGCGCAGATCCGCCAGCACGTCGGCGAGCGGGTGTCTTCGGTCCAGCTCCGTGTCACGGTAGGTGCCGACGATCAGCAGCCGGGAGAGCCGCTCGCTGCGAACCAGGTGCATCAGCGCCTGCAGCGTCGGCTTCGGAGCCCAGTGGATGTCGTCGAGCACTAGCGACGACAGGCCGATGTTCGGACTCCATCGAGAGCCAGTCGACGAGGCCCTCGAAGATCGCCCAAGCCTCGATCTGTCCCTCGGGCACCTCCTCGACCAGCTCGGGCACGAGCCTGGCAAGCACCCCACCGCGTAACTCGAGCACCCGCTCGCGCGTCGCCTCATCGACGCTCACCAGGTAGTGGCGCAGCGCCTCGGCGAACGGTTGGTAGGCGACCGCGAGATCCTCGTCGACGCGGCCGAAGAGGACCAGCGCGCCCTGCTCATGAGCGCGGGCGGCAATCTCCTGAGCGAGCCGCGTCTTACCCGCCCCCGGTTCGCCGGCCAGCAAGGCGACGCGGACACGACCAACCACCTGCCGCCAGAGCCCGTCGAGGCGCTCGACCTCGGCCGCTCGACCGACGAACGAATATGCCGACTCGAACGCGAGCCTCGGCGGCAGCGGCACCGGCGCGAGGCCCCCGGCCTCCGCCAGGGGAGCCCAGCCGACCTCGACGGCCCCAACCGGTTCCGCCAGGCCCTTGAGCTCGATCGGCCCAAGTGAGGTGTAGGCGTGGCCGCCGCGCGATCCGGCGAGCACGCGAACCGTCTCGGTCCCGAGGATCTGCCCGGCGGCGGCGGCCGCGCACAGACGCGCCGCCTCGACGACTGCCGTCCCGTGCAGGTCGCCGTCGTCGGCCACGGTCACGTCACCCGAGGAGACCCCGACGCGCAGCGGCAGGCTCTCCTCGCCGCCACGCGCGTGTGCCTCGACGGCCTGCTGCATCGAGACGGCGGTCGCCAGTGCATCCGCGGCCCCGGTGAACTCGACCATCAGGCCATCGCCGAGACTCTTGATCTCCCGGCCGCCGTGTGCGTCGACAGCGTTGCGGAGCAGATCCAGGTGCGACTCCTGGACGACGCCGAAGCGCTCATCGCCCAGCCGAGCAAGGGCCTCCGTGGAGGCCACCGCATCGGTGAACAGAACCGTCAGTGTCGCTTCCACATACCCGACCTTACCCGCCGGTCATACGGGGCGCGACCCCCGGCGTCCCTTCGCTTGAGTTGGGTCTGCGATTGGGCACCAACGCCCTTCTGGTGCCCAAACCCAACCCAATCCCCGGTAATCCACGGGTACCCGCGTTGGATCATCAGGTGAGCGGTCTGACCACGAACCGCTTGCTAGAGCCAACCCCACGGCTTCAGGCACTCCAACGCCTCCCCGCATCGCACCCAGGAGGTCGCCGGTTCGAGTCCGGCTAGCTCCACTGCCTAGAGCCTCGGGGCATCCTGCCATTGAGATCATGGCTGGAGGCCAGCTGCCGGATTCAACTACTTCAGGACCCGAATCCCCTGCGCGGCGATCCCGCGGCCGTATTAGGGTCATCGCAATGGCAACTGCGGAATACAACCGGCCTGCCGAACTCGGAGGAGAACATTTCGAGTTGATCGACTCGAAGCTTCGGCCGGCCGAGCTCCGCGTCGGCGGCGTCTCGCGGTCGGAACTCTGCGCCCTTTTGGATACGAGCCAGGCGACCGTGGCAGTGATTGCCGCACCACCGGGCTACGGGAAATCAACGCTCCTCGCCCAGTGGGAATCGCAGTCTCAGACCCCCTTTGCATGGTTAACCGTCGACGGAGGAGACAACGACCCGATCGTGCTGCTCGCGTACCTGGCGAGGGCGCTGGAGAGCGTCGTGGCGCTCGACCGACAGTTCTACGAGGCACTGGCGACGCCTGGGGCTTCGGTCGAAGCGAAGCTGCTCCCACAGATGCGCGCCGCCCTCTGCGCGGCGCAGTCGCCGCTCGTGCTCGTGCTCGACGATTTCCACCTACTCACGGACACCAGGAGTGTTGACATCGTCCACTCCCTCGCCGGCGAAATCCCGGGCCATTCGAAACTCGTCGTCTCCGGTCAAGCCAACCCGTCGCGAGGCTTTGCCGATCTCCGTGCCCACGACGGGCTGCTCGAAATTGATGTCGGGGCACTGCGAATGGATGAGGACGAGGCCTCCCAGCTCTTGCATGCCGCCGGCATCGAACTTGACGAACCAGCGCTGTCGGAGCTACTCGAGGAAACCGAGGGCTGGCCGGCCGGCATCTACCTGGCAGCGTTGGCAATCGACCGTGATCCGGACGCGACCGGGATCGGTTGGGGCCATCGAGGCGGCCGCCGGTTCGTAGCCGAATACGTTCGCGCGGAGTTGATCGCCCGCACCGACGGCGACGAGCTTCGCTTTCTGACGAGAACATCGGTGCTAGACCCGGTGTCGGGAGAGCTGTGCGACGAGGTGCTCGAAACCAGCGGCTCCGAGAGCCGGCTCGCCGCGCTCACGGAATCTAATCTGTTCGTCGCTCCGCTCGACGCCGACGGCACCTGGTTCCGCTATCACCACCTCTTCAGATCCACCCTCCGTGAGGAGCTTGAACGAATGGAGCCGGGTGCAGCGAAGGATCTACTCTGCCGCGCCTCCGCTGCATACGAGCGCCACGGCAGGATCGACCTTGCCGTCGACTGCGCACAGGAAGCTGGGGACGTATCGAGGGTTGCGCAGTTGGTTGCCGTTCATGCTCCCGCCGAGTACCGGAGGGGCCGGGCCGCCACCATCGACCGCTGGATGGATTGGATCGAGGAGCAAAGCGGCTTCCGGAACAACCCGGAGATCGCGGCGATCGGGGCGTGGTTCGCCGCCCTGTTCGGCCATGCTTCGAGGTCCGATCGCCTCGCCGATCTAGCCCGCCGAGCCATCCTCACGGAGGACGCTGCTGTTCCGCCGGGGCCGGCGGACTGCTGCCTGAGACTGCTCAGCGCCGCCCAATGTGCCCGCGGTGTGGACAGGATGAGATTCGACAGCGGATTCGTTGTCGAATTCGTCGGCCCGGCCAGCCCCTGGTGGCCGCCCGCGGCCTTGATCCTGGCCCTATCGCACCGCCTGGCCGGTGACACGAGCTCGGCTGACGACCTCTTTGCGGATGTCGCGGAGGCGGGAATGGAGACCGGTGCGGTGAACGCGGCTGCGGCAGCGCTCGCTGAGCGGGCCACGATCGCCGCGGACCGCGGCGACTGGGAGCACGTCCATCGGCTTGTGGAACACGCGGATTCGGTCGTCAAGAGTGGGCGCCTTGATGAGTATCCCGGCATATCTCTCGTCCACACCGCGGCAGCAAGACTTGCCCTTCATCGTGGCGAGACGTCCCATGCCCAGAAACGCCTGATCCTGGCCCAGCGGCTGAGGCCGGACCTGAATCGGGCTATGGCCAGCCTGGCAATCCAACTCAGGCTCCAACTCGCCGCGGCCTACCTCTCATTGGCCGATGTCGCGGGTGCGCGTACGGTGCTACGTGAGACCGGGGCTCTCCTGCGGCGGGGATCGGACTTCGGCATTCTGAACTCCGAGTTCGATGAGCTGACCGGCAAGCTCGAGGGCGGTCAGTCGGCGACTCCGGGCGTCACGACCCTGACCCCGGCCGAGCTCCGCCTGCTTCCGCAGCTTTCCACCCACCTCTCGTTTCCTGAGATCGGAGAACGCCTGTTTCTCTCGCGACACACGATCAAGTCACAGGCGATCTCCATTTACCGCAAGCTTGAGGTCACGTCGAGGGGTGACGCGGTCGCGCGGGCCCAGGACCTCGGGCTCCTCTGATACATCCCCTCGCAGGCCGGATCATCCAATCGGGACGATGACTTTCGGCTCCTCGTCTGCTCCCATTGGAGGGTGACGAGGTTCGACCTTTCAGTTGGCTGTGGCACCCATCGCCTTGCGCAGTGCCGCGATGCCTGAGCATGAGGATCGCCTCCGCAGCCTCGCCGTAAGCGACAGGGCCTTTGTGCGATCAGTTCTGGGCATCGAGCTCGACACGGCGGAGCTCGCCCATCTCGAACCCCGTACTCACGCTCTGATCCGTCTGGGCGCCACGCTCGCGGTCGAGACGGTCCCGAACTCCTGCAAGGCGAGCGTCGAAGCGGCATTGGCCGCCGGAGCCAGCGTTGACGAGGTCGTCGGCACGGTAATCGCGGTGGCACCGGCGATCGGGCTTGCCCGGGTTGTCGCCGCAGCGCCTGAGATCGGGCTCGCCCTCGGCTATGACGTCGAGGATGCCCTCGAGTCCAGTTAACCGGCCCTCCCTTAGGCGAGCTGCCTGCGTCTTTGAAACCGGCGTCAGCCGCCCGAGGACTTCGGCTGGACCTGGAAGACGAACAACGAACCGCCGTTACCCATCGTGTAGTAGCGACCGCCGTAGCCGACGTTGATCAGGCTTCCCGGTGCGGTTGAGGGGCCGTCCGCGGACTCGGCGATTGTCTTGCCGGTGGCCTCATCGACCCAAAGAACGCTCTCGGTGTAGTCGAAGCCGGTGGCGATTTCGGCAGTGGTGGTGTCGGGGTTGATGTTCTGGCTCATCAGGACCCGGCTCTCCGGTGAGCCGACCATCGAGAAGTAATCGCTCGTCCACCAATCGGGTCGACTCCATTGCGTCTTCATCTTCCCGGTCGCCTGGTCGAGATGGATCGCGTAGACGCCCTTGAGGAAGTAGTCCTGGGCGAAGATCAGGCTGTTGTCCTGGTCGACCCCCGGAGCTGCAGGCGTCTCACTCGTGGTGGCGCCGGAGGCCACCGGGAACGACTTGCCCCACGGGCAGATCTGGTGGACGTCGTTCGGATCGTCCTGGTTGACCGCGAAGAGGCACTGCGGCGTCTTCGTCGATGGATTCGCGTTGCTGTTGGCGATCACCCAGTTGCCCATGACGACCGGGGACGCACCGCCGGCCTGGCCCTTGAGGATGACCTTTGGCTCCCACGACTTGTCCTGCGTGAGCGTCTGGCTTACGGGGTCCCAGATCACCCGGACGAGGCTCTTGGCGCCGTTTCCGTACATGTAGATCTTGCCGTTGTGCTTGACGGCGATCGTCCGGGCGGTGACGTTCTGGTCGATCTGGATCGAGTCGAGGTTCTTCATCGTGTCCGGGTCGACCGCGACGAAGTTGCTGTTCGGCGCGGCGCCGTAATCGGCAGGGCATGACGACATCGCGTTGTTGGTCTGGGTCGGGCAGCCGACCGACCGCGTCTGCGACTTCATCAACAGGGTCCCCCGGTCATCGGGGGCGACGACCATGCCATCGAAGTTGTGATCGATCGCCGGCGTGCCCTCGATCGGCTGCGGCTTCGACGCCAGGATGGCACCGGAGTCAGGGTCGAGCTTCCAGAAGGTGTGCCCGGCGGCCGCGGCCAAGGTGCCGTCCTTGATGACGGCGAGGCTGCCGAGGGCGAGCCACTGCCCAGAGATGTTGACGTTGGTCAGATAGGTGCGCCAGATCTCCTTGCCGGTCGAGGGATCGAACTTGGAGACGTACTGCCCGGAGCCCGGCACGATCCCGCCGGCCCAGAGGTATCCGGCTTCAGGGCCGTCGAAGACGACGAGTCCGATGCCGCCCGGGTAGGTGGTCTCAGACTGGTAGCGGAAGACCTGGTTGTCTCCGGTCAGCGAACCCGTAAACGAGCCGCACGGTTGCACTCCCGAGCGGACGTTGTCGGTGTGCTCCGGAGCGCCGATCGCGGGGAAGTAGCCCTGGTAGTTGTTGGCCGGGTCGCCCGCGTACTTCTCGATGCACCTGGTTTCCTTCTGGAACAGGGTCTGATCGCCGGGGATCGGGCCGGTCGTGTCGGTCGTCTGACCAACGAACCCGTTCAGGTTCGTCTTGACGTCACCGTTGGTCCCGGAAAGCGTCGGAATCAGGATCACCAGCAGGAGCAGCAGCAGGGCGAGGACGAGCTCGCCGAGCGGTTTGACGATCCTCCAGGCGAAGTGAAGTGCGTGCCTCATGCTGCGCCTCCTGAAACGGCCGCGTGAGTTCGCCTCCGCTGCTCCAGGGTCATCACGATGCTCGTCGCCAGGAGCCAGACGACGAAGGCGACCTCCCAGGCCACGCGACCCAGTGCTCCGTCGGCGGCGTTGAGGACGTTGGCGGCGAAGAATGGCGTCATGAACCCGCTGACCGACAGCAGGGCGGCGATCACGGCGAGGATGCCGATCGCCTTCGGCAGTACCTGCGTCTGGAAGACGACCTTGGCGACGGCGAAGAAGAAGATCGAGAGCAACCCGCCACTCAGTGCGATCAGGAGTGCCGAGGCCGTATAGAGAGTCGGGACGACATCGGCCTGGGCGGCGCTGGTGGCCAGACCCGCGGTGGAGACGAGCATATGGCCGGCGAGGCCGAGCACCGCGGCAGAGACGCCGCCGATCAGTGCGATCGACGAGCCTCTTCCATCCTCGCCTTCGGCTCGCTTCAGCACCGCCCAGATGGTCCCGAGAAACCACAGGAACAGGGAGAACCCGAGAACCGAGAACAGGACCGCGACCTTGATCTGAGTCAGATGAGCGGCCAGGTAGGCGGGAGCAAGGTCGGCCTGGGCGATGTTCGGGAGCTTAGGATCGCCACCCGGATCGGCACCGAGGAAGAACACCACGAAGCTGACCACGAACAGCAGGGCAGCGAGCAATCCGCTCGCGGCACCCATCTGCTCCCACGAGCCGGTGCGCTTCGTCATCGGCCGAGGATTGATTGAGAACTGGTCACCGATCGAACCTAATCGCGGATCAGGTGTGCTTCATCACCCCGCTGGGATGAATCGACGGCCCGGCGGGATGAAGTCCGAAACCGGGGATCAGGCGTCGGGCTGCGCAGTTATCCGGCCGGTCGCCACCGCATCGCAGACGGCGGCGTAGTCACGCTCGTTCTGATCAGCGTAGGTCTCGGCGAAATCACCCAGGGTCCGGTCGAAGGATTCGCCGCTCCCCAGATAGCTCCCGATCGCGATCCCGTCGCCGGCCCGCGCGTGGGCTCGCGCCAGCGTCCGGCCACAGACGCCGGCGTAGTACCGGAGCGCCACCGGGTTCATGCGCTCCACGACGGCCGAGCCCTTGGCGTCCCAGAGCTGCCGCACGTAGTAGTGACGCTCGGCGCCGTCGACATCGCTGTTGCTGACCCAGCCGAGCATGATGTCGGAGGCCCCCTGCGTCAGCCGCTGGCCCTCGACCACCCGGCGACCGTGGTGCTCGTAATCACTGGGGCCGAGGAACGGCTCGAGCACCGACGCCTCGGCCTCCTTGAACTGCAGGAAGAGCGGGTCGCCGGCGTCGCGGCCGAGCAGCAGCATGATCCAGGCCCGAGTCCCGACGCTGCCCACGCCGACGACCTTGCGAGCGGCGTCCACGTAGCGGAAGCGCTCGAGCAACTTCCGGCGATCGGCGGAGAGCGTCGCCCGGTAGGAGCGGACCAGCGAGCGCAGTGCCTCGTCGACGGCTTCGTGCTGATCGGATGGGAAAAGGTCGCGGAGCGGCACGACGACGGGTGGATCACTGCGGATCCGCGCCTCCCCGTCGACGATTTCCGTGAGCTTCTCGAAGGCCCTGAGGCTGTCCTTGGCGCGCGCCTTGGCAATCGTCTTCTCGGCCCTAGCGATCTGCTTCTTCGTACCCTCGGCCTGCGCCCCGGCCAGGATCTCGTCGGCCTCGACCCGCGAATACCAGAGGTCGAGGTTGCGGCAGTCCGCGTACTCCCTGATCGCCTCGCGATACGACCGGCCGACCTCGCGGTTTACGCCGACCCGATCCTTGCGCTTGAAGCCGCGATCCCTGCCGGCGATCTCGAAGCTGGCCGCGAGGCGCTTCAGATCCCACTCGAATGGGCCGGGCAGCGTCTCGTCGAAGTCGTTGACGTCGAAGACGAGGCTGCGGTCGGGCGCCCCGAAGACGCCGAAGTTGGAGAGGTGGGCGTCGCCGCAGAGCTGGGTCTCGAGCCCGGTCGTCGGGGAGCCCGTGAGGTCGCTGGCCATGATCGAGGCGGCGCCACGATAGAAGGTGAAAGCCGAGACCAGCATCCGCCCGTACCGCAACGGCACGAGCTCCGGCACCCGCGTCGCAGCCTGCTCCTCGAGCAGGTCGACCGGATCCCGCCGATCGGGCACGGGCTCCCATTCGCCGTGGGAGCTGCGCGGGACCCGGCTCCGTGCCTCCTTGCCGCGGGCCCTGCGCTCGTCGACGGTCAGGTGCTCGACGACGGTCTCAGCGGCTGTGGCGGACCTCTTGGCGGCGTTCATCGGCTACACGCTACTCCGGCAACCCGCTCCGTCGCCGGCCTCAGTTGCCGCCGCTCCAACTTGCCGCCGCTCCAACTTGCCGCCGCTCCAACTTGCCGCCGCTCTAACCCTCGGTCGCCGTCGGAACCGGCGGCTGTGAGGAGGCCGGCATCGGCTGCAGGAAGTAGAGCGAACCCGAGGACTGAGCGGGGTACACGAAGCGGCCGCCGTACGCGGGTGCGACGAGCCCGTTGAGCCCGATCGGGGGCAGGTAGTCGGAATCGCGATCGGCTTGCCGGTCGCGGCGTCGCGCCACACGACCCGCTGGGTGTAGCTGCCGGTCGCGAGTTCGCCGACTGGCGCGTCCGGGTTCCATTGGGTCGTGACGATGATCCGGTTCGTCCGCCGAGCCGTACAGCGGCTGGAACTCGAAACTGCGGTCGTCGACGGTCCACTTCGTCGTCATCTTGCCGGTCGACGGGTCGAGATGGATGCCGGCGATCTTGCCGACCCCTCCGTCGGCCGAGTAGACCATGTTGTTCTCGAGGTCGCCCTGGGGCTTCGGCGGGGCGAAGCTCTTCTGCCCCGACTGGAGCTGGCCGAACGGGTAGATGGTCTGGATGTTGGACGCGTCGTCGACGTTGATCGCGACTAGCGACGATGCCTTCGTGCTGCTGCCGATGCCGTTCGTCTGAATGACGATCCAGTTGCCCATGAAGGTCGGGGCGTCGCCGACGGTCTGGCCCTTCGCGAGGTAGCTCGCGACCCATGACTTGTCCATGGTCAGCTGCTTCGTCGCCGGGTCCCAGAAGGTGCGGTACGCGTTCTTGAGCATCGCGGAGTAGATCGCGATCTTGCCCTGGTAGGGAGCGATGATCGTCGGGGTCGCCGAGTCCTCGGGCATCACGAGCTTGTCGTAGATCTTCAGCGTGTCTGGGATCGATCGCGAGCATGGCCGACGGCTTCTGCTCGGGCCCGCCGGCGGACTGCGAGCAGCCCACCAGTCCGCCGCCGCCCTGCTGGTTGCAGTTCTCGGGACGGTTCTGGCTGCGGAGGATGATCGTGCCGTCGGGCGCGACGGTCAGCTCCTTGTAGTTGATGTCCTCCGGCTTGACCGGGCCCGGGGCGGGCAGGTCGCGCTCCTTGATGATCGCGCCGGTGTCGCGATCGAGCAACGCGATCTTGTGGCTCCACGCGACGACGATGTTCCCGTCGGCGAGGATGTTGAGGTTGTTGCCGCCGACGAAGACGTTGCTGACGTTCAGGTTGTCGAGGTTCGTCTCCACACCTGCTCGCCCGCTGATCGGGTCGATCTTGGCCACGTACGGACCGTCGGTGATCCGCCCCGTGCTCGCCGGTCCCCCGCCCGCCACGTACATGCCGTTGGGCCCGTCGTTGTTGACGTAGTAGACGTTCGGGTAGTTCCCCTCCGCCTTGTAGGTGTAGACGACGTTCGGCTCGGTCAGGGATCCGAGGAAGTCGGCGCACTGGAAGACGGCGCTTCGCGTCGCGTCGGTCAGCTCGGCGCCGTTGATTGCGGGGAAGTAGCCCGGGGTCGAGATCCCCTCCTGGCACTTCTGCTCCTTCGGGTAGAGGCTCGATGTCGCCCGGGAGCGGAGCGAGCGTCTGCTGCTCGCTCGGGGTCACGTTCCGAGCTGCGCCCGAGAGTGCGGCGAAGTGCGGCGCAACGTTCTTCGACGTCGAGAGCGCCGGGATCAGGATCAGAGCGAGCAGGCCGACGAGGACCAGGATCGCCGCCAGGAACGGCCGGACGATGTGCCAGATGCGCTTCACGATGCTGCTCCTTCGGAGGTGGCGGCCGACGGCTGCTCGGCGGCAGACTGGCGCTCACGTTTGCTGCGGTGCTGGCCGAGCACCATCGTCGCGCCGGCCAGGAAGACCCAGACGACGAATGCGATCCAATGCGCGTAGAAGCCGAGCCCGCCGGTCGCCGGGTTGAAGATTCCGCTCGCGCGTACGGGGTCACGAATCCGAAAACCGATGCGAGCGGCCGCAAGCAGCGCCAGGAAGCCGAGCCACTTCGGCAGGCCGCCGGCCCTCAGGCGTTACCTCTGCGACCCCCAGGTAGAAGACCGCAAATGCGCCGCCGCCGAATGCGAACGAGAGCGCCGCCGCCCCGTACAGGGTCGGCACGGTCTCGGCCTGCGGCAAGGTTGTCGCAAGGGTCGCGGTGCCGGTGAGGATCAGACCGACCATCGTCAGCGTCGACGCCGGCGATGGCGCCGGCCGATGCGATTGCCGAGCCCCTCGCCGGACCGCCCTCGGCGTCTCGAAGGACGGACCAGAGCGTTCCGAGGAACCAGAGGAAGATGACCAGCCCGATGCCGTTCAGCATCACCTGTGCGCGGATTCCGTTGAGGTGATCGGCGAAGAACGCGGGAGCAGCCTCTGCGTTGCCGATGTTAGGGAGGCGCGGCGTGTTGCCGCCACTCGGATCAGTGTTCAGGAAGATCAGCGCCGCAGCTACGAACAGCAACACGGCGAAGAGGCCGCTCAGCGCCCCCATCTGCTCCCAGGTTCGACTCTTCTCGCTCATGTGACGAGACGCTAAGCGAGCAATCCGAATCGAACATCGTCCCGTTGGGATGAATTTGGACCGCTACGCCCGAGCGAACGTCGGCCGCTGCAGCTCGCTCAGCCGACGGCTGCCACATTCATCCGATCCGGAGGATGCGCCTCGCCGCCCCGCGCACGAAACTTCAATCGATGAACAACCTCTCCAAGACAACAACTGGGGAGCCGACGGTTGAGCAGGCGAACGAGCTCATCCGCAGCCGCTCGTTCATTGGGCTTCTCGTCTTGGCGTCGGTCGTCGGCGTCGTCGTTTCGATCGCGGCGTGGTGCTTCCTCGAGGGCACCTACCAGCTGCAGAAGCTCCTGTTCGAAACGATTCCCGGGCACCTGGGCTCCGAGGATCCTCCATTTTGGTACCTGTTGATCGTGCTCGGCCTGGCGGGCCTGGTCGTCGGTCTCGCGATCGATCGCCTTCCCGGTCGCGGCGGTCACGTACCCGCCGACGGGCTTCAAACCGGCGGGGCGACGCCGCAAGGGATGACCCTCGTAGGCGTCCTGGTCGCCGGGGTCGCAACGATCGGCCTCGGCTTCGTCCTCGGCCCGGAGGCCCCGCTGATCGCAATCGGCTCGGGCCTCGGCGTCGCCCTCGTTCGTCTCGCCCGCAAGGAGACCCCGGAGCAGGCTCTGATGGTGGTGGCTGCCGCCGGCAGCTTCGCGGCGGTCTCGTTCCTCTTCACCTCGCCGATCATCGCCGCGGTGATCGTGATCGAGGCCGCCGGCATCGGCGGCGTGAAACAGCGCATCGTTTTGCTTCCCGGCCTGCTCGCAGCCGGAATCGGGAGTCTCGTCTCCATCGGCATCGGCAGCCTCACCGGGCTGAGTTCAAGCGACTACTCGCTGGGAGCGCTGCAGCTCCCCCAGTTCGACCAGCCCACTCTCCCGGAGTTCGCCTGGACGATCCCGCTCGCGATCGTCGTCGCGATCGGGGCTAAGGTCATACTCGGGCTCGGGCGCAGGACCAAGCTTGCCGCCGAGAGCCGCCCGGTGTCGGTCGCCCTATCAGCCGGCATCCTGATCGCATGCTTCGCCACTCTGTTCAAGCTGACCACGGACGAGAGCCCGGTTGCGGTCCTGCTCTCAGGCCAGGATGCGTTGCCCGATCTGGCCGCCAATGCCGGAGATTGGGCAACGGGGACGCTCCTGCTCCTGCTCCTCTTCAAGGGCCTCGCCTACGGCCTGTCGCTAGGCAGCTTCCGCGGCGGGCCGACGTTCCCGGCGCTGTTCCTGGGCGCGGCCGCAGGAATCATCGCCGCAGACCTACCCGGGATGTCGACCACACCCGCGGTCGCCGTCTGCATGGCGGCCGCAACGGTGGCGGTCCTCGGCCTACCACTGGCCTCATCGCTCGTAGTCATCCTGCTGACCGCGAGCTCTGGCCCCGGAGCTATGGCGTTGGTCATCGTCGCCGTCGTCGTCGCCCAGGTTTTCATGCTCCGAATCGACGGGCGTCGACGTACGTTCGGAGACGAACTCGATCCTGTCGTCGATGGCGGTCTCAGCGGTGCCGGCCAAGGACCGTGACATCGGGCCATTGGGCACCAGCCCCGTTCTGGTGCCCAAATCCAACCCAATCCCCGGCAATCCAGGGGTATCCGCGTTGGTGCACCGCCCGAGCGCTCGGACCACGAACCGCTTGTTAGAGCCAGTTCCCTGGCCTCGGACACTCCAACGCCTCCCCGCATCGCATCCAGGAGGTCGCCAGTTCGAGTCCGGCTAGCTTCACTCGAGCACCGCGGTGGTTGGAGCATCGGTCACCGCTGCCGAGCCGGCCCCTACGTCAGACTTGCGTGACGCCCATGTGTCCCGCCGGTACTCTCAACCGCAATCCCCGGACCTTCGCCTCGGCCGGCGAGGCGCTGCGTGACATAGCCGGGGTCCTGACCCGCACCGGCCCGCTCGCGGCCGTCTACATGCGCGGGCGACTCGAACCCGCGCTGCGAGAGCGGGTGATGGTCGCCGTGAGCCGGGTCAACGCCTGTGAAGGCTGCACATTCGTCCACGAGCGCTGGGCGGGCCATTCCGGCGTCGGCGCCGACGAGCTCGCAGCGATCGGTCTCGGCGACCTTGCGGCGCTCGACCGGCGCAGTCGCGCCGCCGTCGTCTACGCGACCGCTCTGGCCGAATCGCGGTTCAACGCTCCCGTTCCACCGCAGGTGGCCGCGGGAGGCGAAGACACTGCTCACCCCTGAAGAGGTCGTCGCGGTCGAGGCCACCGCCCGGGCGATGGCCCTCGCCAACCTCTCCGCCAACACGGCCGCCGAGCTCAGGGACCGACTGCCGTGGCCGAGCCGCTGACCCGAGCGCCGGTCAGATCGAGATCGTGATCGGGAACGTCACGACCCAGGCGAGCGTCCCGATGAACAGCACGTAGCCCATCACCAGCAGCGCAACCCGCTGCCGGGGGGCGGTGAGCTTGGTGCTGATCCCGGCGAAGAACAGCGCCGCGGCGAAGAGGACGACCGCCAGCACGTAGTTGTCGGAGCGCTGGTTCGACTGGAGCGCGTCGGCGTTGGCTGCCTCTGCGTCGGCGACGAGCTGCTTCGCCTCGGCCTGCTTGGCGAGCTTGTACTCGGGCATCGAGAACGGCGTCGGCGGAGCGTTGGGGGACTTCAGCGGATCGGTGGCGATCCAGGCCTTGACGGCGGGCTTGAACTCGCTCCGGAACCGCTCGAAGTAGAAATCGGCGAGCTTCTTGTCCTTGACGGCGTAGGCGTTGACCCACTGGGTGAAGGTGAGCACGTCGACCTGGGTCAGCTGTCCGGCCTCGGTCGAGGCGCGGGTCGACTCGACGCGGGCGGCATTCGCCTTGCTGAAGTCGATCGCCTGCACGCCGCTCCAGCGCGCCGACTGGTAGGAGCTCCATGCCGTCGCCACCGCCGCGATCGCGAGCAGGATCGTCGCGAACAGCTCGAGGTGGCCGTGCAGGAAGCCAAGCCGGCCAAGAGTCCCACGCTGTCGATCGACGTCCGCGGTTTCGCCGTTCGTGTCGGCGGTTTCACCCTTCGTCATCGTCGCGAGGCTATCGCGAGGAGCCCGGCGAGTGCCCGGCCGGCCGGTAACGCTCCGGTCCGGCAGCCGGCGAGCCGGACCGCGAGGCGGCATGATCGTCACGGTGGAACCCGGAGAGCGAGATCGGGGGGCGGAGACGTCGGACGCGGCGGCGCTGCGTCGCGAGCTCGGCGCCGGACCCGAGCTCGAGGACGCGATCGCGATGCTGGTCGGGCTCGGCGTCTCCGGCACGGCGATCCGCGAGGCGTTCGCCCGCGGCAGGATCGAGGACGCGATCTTCGAACCGGTGCTCGATCCGGCCCGCGAGCGGCGGACCGTCTCCGCCGCCGAGATCGCGGGGCGGGGAGGGCTGACGATCGCCGAGACGCAGGTGATGGCGCTGAGCTTCGGCCTGCGCGCCCCGGAGGCGGAGGAGCCCTACTTCACCCCCGAGGAGGGCGAGGCGCTGCGGCGGATCGGCGAGCTGCGCGAGATCTGGCCGCCCGAGGTCTACCTGCGCGTGGCGCGCGTCTACGGGCAGGCGCTCGCCCGCATCGCCGAGGTCGAGTTCGAAGCCTTCCGGCACGAGGTCGAGCCGAAGCTCCGCGCCGCCAGCGGCGGCTCGCTCGCGGCCCTGCCCGCCATCCACGAGGCGTTCAGCCGGCTGCTGCCGCTGACCGACCCGCTGATCCTCGGCGTCCACCGGCGGCGAGTCGAGCTCGAGACCGCCCAGGCAGCCGTCCGCGAGGCCGAGCGCCACAGCCCCTCAGGGGTGCTGCCCGGCGCCGTCGAGGTGACGCTGGCGTTCTGCGACCTCAAGGACTTCACGGCCTATGCGGAGACCCACGGGGACGCCGCCGCCGTGGCCGCGATCGAGCAGTTCGCCGTGGCCGTCAGCGGCGAGCTCGGCGAGCAGGGCCACGTCGTCAAGGCGCTCGGCGACGGCTACATGCTCTCGTTTCCGGGCCCCGAGCAGGCCGTCGGCGCCTGCCTGCGGACGATCGAGCGGATGCACGGCGAGGGCGATCTCGGCGTCCACGCGGGCGTCCACACCGGGGTCGCCCTGTACCGCGACGGCGACTACTTCGGCAGGACCGTCAACCTCGCGGCCCGCCTGCTCGCCCTCGCCGGCAGCGACGAGCTGGTCGCCAGCGAGGCCGTCGTCGCCGCGACCCGCGGGCAGTTCGACTGGCGGCCCGGCGGCGAGCACCGGCTGCGCGGCGTCGGCGAGCCGGTCGCGGTGTCGCGGCTGCGGCCGTCGGCGGATTCCTGATTGGCGGCGGCGCCGGGCGGGTAGCGTCTGACCATGGCGAGCAGCGACGACGACCTCTTCGGTGCCGAGCACGTTCGCGTCTATCGCGAGACCGGCGGCGAGCGCGGCTACCACTGGCGCGGGACGACGATCCTGCTGCTGACCACGACCGGGCGGCGGTCCGGCGAGCGACGGACGACGCCCTTGATCCACCGAACCGACGGCGACCGCTGGATCGTCGTCGCCTCGAAGGGTGGCACCGACGAGCACCCGGACTGGTTCCTCAACCTCAGCACTGACCCCGACGTCGAGATCCAGGTGCTGGGCGAGCGGTTCGCGGTCGCCCCGGAGGTCGTCACCGGCGCCGAGCGGGAGCGGCTCTGGAAGCTGATGGCCGAGGTCTGGCCCGCCTACGACGACTACCAGGCCAGGACCGACCGGGAGATCCCGGTCGTCGCCCTGACCCGGCGCTGAGCCGGTGCTGGTGGGCGCCGCCGCCGCGCCGTTGCCGCTGCGCTAGGTTCGATCCGTGAAATCGAGAGTGCTGATCCTCGGCGCCGGGTTCGGCGGGCTCGAGCTGGCGACGATCCTCTCCGAGGAGCTCGGCGACGAGGCCGGCGTGACGCTGGTCGACCGCAACGACTCGTTCGTGTTCGGCTACGCGAAGCTCGACGTCATGTTCGGACGCGAGAGCCCCGAGTCGGTGCGGCTCCACTACCGCGACTTCGACAAGCCCGGGGTGCGGTTCGTGCAGGAGACGGTCACGGCGATCGACCCGGCCGCGCGGACGGTCACGACCGACGCCGGCGTCCATGAGGCCGATCACCTGGTCGTCGCGCTCGGCGCCGACTTCGACGTCACGGCCACGCCCGGCGTCGTGCTCGGCGAGAACGAGTTCTATTCGGTGCCCGGCGCCGAGCACCTCGCCGGGGTCCTGCCGAGGTTCACCGAGGGCCGCGCGGTGATCGGCGTCTGCGGGGCGCCGTTCAAGTGCCCGCCCGCGCCGAGCGAGACCTGCCTGCTGCTCGACGACATGCTCAGCGAGCGCGGCGTTCGCAGCAGCTGCTCGATCGCGCTGGTGATGCCGTTTCCCATCCCGGTGCCGCCGTCACCGACGACCTCGGAAGCGCTGCTCGAGGCGTTCGCCGAGCGCGACATCGAGTTCGTCGCGAACAGTCGCGTCGCCGCGGTCGACCCCGGTCCGGGGATCGTCACCCTCGACGACGGCAGCGAGATCCCCTGCGACCTCTTCCTCGGCGTCCCCAAGCATCGGGCGCCCGACGTCGTATTGACCAGCGGCATGGCCGAGGACGGTTACATCCCCGTCGATTCGGGTACGCTGCGGACGCGCTGGCCGGACGTCTACGCCTGCGGCGACGTCGCGACGGTCGGCGTTCCCAAGGCCGGCGTCTTCGCCGAGGGGCAGGCGCAGGCCATCGCCCCGGGGCTGATCGCGGCGCTGCGCGGCGGCGACGCGAAAGGTCGCTACGAGGGACAGGGCTCCTGCTATATCGAGTTCGGGGCCGGCCAGGTCGGCCGGGTCGACGTCGACTTCCTGTCCGGGCCGAAGCCGACCGGGACCTTCCAGCCGCCCTCCGACGCGCTCGTCGCCGAGAAGGAGCGGTTCGGCTCGACCCGACGCGCCCGCTGGTTCTGAGTCGCGGTCGGCGTCCCGGGTCCAGGCCCAACCGGCGACTCCTCAAGCCGGGGCCGGTCGCTGTCGATGGGGCGTCCATGAACGAGAGAACATCGATCGCACCCCGGGCCCTGGTCCGCATCGTCTTCGCAGCCGCCCTGGCGCTGCTCGTCGCGGCCCCGGCCGCCGACGCCGCCCAGCGGCAGGTGGTGACCGTCAAGACATCGACGGTGCGGGCGGCCGGAAATCCGTCGGTCGGGATCGTCCCGTTCACCGACGCGATCTACCAGTCCTGCGCCGAAGCTCCCGACGGGAACCCCCCCTGCCAGGAGGTCGGCGGCGTCGACTACCGGTACGGGATCGGCAAGCTCGAGGTGACCGTCTCGCAGTGGGTCAAGTTCCTCAACACCGCCGATCCGAAGGGCACCGATCGCCACGACCTCTACGACCCGACCCAGAGCTCCGACGCCTGGCCGAAGTACGGCCAGATCAACGAGTCCGCGAAGGCCCGTCGCGGCAAGCACTACTCGGTGGCGTTCCCGGAATGGAAGGACAAGCCCTACGGCTTCGCCGATTTCCCGCGGGCGGCGCGGTTCGTAAACTCGCTCTTCAACGGCAAGCTCCTCGACAAGCGCGTCTCGACCTCCGGCGACTTCCGCTACGTCGCCTACAAGGTCCGGCTCTCGCGCGAGTCCGACCGCGGCATGTATGACCTGCGGCGGCATCGGCGGACCGGCGCGACCCGCAGCCGGGCACGTGGCTTCGTCGTCCCGAGCCAGAACGAGTGGATCAAGGCGGCCTACTACGACCCGAGCGGCGGCGGCACCTACTCGTACTGGAAGTACCCGACCAACGCCGGGGTCTTCGGCGACGACTACGCGACCGCGCCCGCCTCGACGACGCTGGATCCGACGACCGGCGACGTGACCAACTCGGCGACCCAGCCGCTCGCCACCTACAAGTCCTCTTCGCCGGCGCCGAGCTGGTGTCCGGCCGCGTTCGACTCCGACACCTGCACGAGCGTCAACCCGTTCGGGATCCCGCCGCAGGCCTACGCGGAGGCCTACCAGGGCAGCCTCGGCACGGTTGGTCAGGCCAAGACCGAGTCACCGTGGGGAACCCTCGATCAGGGCGGCAACGCCGTCGAGTGGACCGACACGATCACCCCGGCGCCGGCCGGCACGAGCGGGCCGCGGGTCTGGCGGCGGCTGCACGGTGGCGTGCCGAACGCCCCCGCCTACCAGCTCTGGCTGACGGCGGTCGGGCTGCAGCCCGAGAACAACCGCTTCTACGACCTCGTCTACCCGTGGCTCGGCTTCCGGATCGGCGTCGTCGGCAACCTGAAGATCGGTAGCTGACCCCGACCCCCCCGGCCACGCCGGCCGCCGCTCCGGGCCCCCGCCCGGTTCGTCCGGCTCGTCCGTTTCGCCCCCCTCCCCCGCGAGGTCGAGGAAAGGGGGAACTGTCACGGGTTTCCTCGACCTCAGCGGTTTGGGGCTCAGCCCGTCCAGGCGTCGGCGGTGCCCGAGTAGCGCAAAGATCCCGGTGTGTCGAGCAGCTCGCCGGTCTCGAGCAGCGTCTTCAGGCCGGAGAGGATCATCGGCCAGCCGCCGAATACCTCCGAGTTCGCGTCGTCGGGAAGCCGATCGTGGGTGACCGTCAGCCGGCACGAATCGCCGACCGGCTCGATCTCCCAGCTCACCCGCGACTCGCCGACCGCCCTGACCTCGTCGCTCCACAGCGCCGTGAACGTCTGCACGAGCCGCCGTGGCGGGTCGACCTCGACGTTCTCGCCGGCGGCGATCTCGACCACGCCCGGGACCGAGCTCGCGTACGCCGAGCCCGGCTCCCAGTCGGAGCGGGTCTCGACCCCGAAGCTGTACTTGGCGCGCAGCTGCGGATCGGTGATCGCCTCCCAGAGGCGCTCGGGCGTCGTCTTGATGTAGATCTCGAACACGGTCATCGCCGCCGCACCGTCCACCACTGCGTATCTGTCGTTCATCGTCCTTCCTCCTTCGATTCGAGTTCCGATTTCAGTTCGCTTAGCCCGGTGGCCCAGGGTTCGGCGTACTTGCTCACCCAGCGATCGTGGATGAGGCGGATCGGGACGGGGTTGAGGAAGTGCAGCCGGCTGCGACCCTGCTTGCGGGTCGTGATCAGGCCCGCCGCCTCGAGCACCCGCAGGTGCTTCATGACGCCGAAGCGAGTCATCGGCAGCTCCGCTTCCAGCTCGGTCAGGGTCTGCCCGTCGCGCTCGAAGAGAGCATCGAGGAGCCGCCGCCTGGTCGGGTCGGCGAGCGCCCTGAACACCTCGTCCACATCGTCCATCGACGGGACTATAGGTGACCATATAGTCACCTGTCAACCCACCCTCCGACGCCCCCGCGAGGTCGAGGAAACAGGTGACTATTACCGCTTACCTCGACCTCGGCGGTCTTGGGGTGTCGGCGATTGGGCGCGGGCGGGCGGTTTTGCGGGGCGGGTCAGAGGTTGGGCGCGGGCGGGCGGTCGGGCGCGGGCGGGCGTTGGGGCGGGCGGTTGAAGGCGGGCGTTGGAGTGGGCGGGCGGGGCGTTGCGAGCGGTTCGGCGGTGACTCCGATTCAATGGCGGGGTGAAGCTCTGGCTCGTCGTCACGCTGCTGCTGCTGCTCGACCTGCTGGCGGTCGCGGCGCTGCTCGTCTCCCGCCACTACGGCCCGCGCGAGGGTTGGTTCCGCGACGCCCAGCACGCCTCCGGCGCCTTCACCGTCACCGGGACGATCTTCGCCGTTCTCGTCGGCTTCGTGTTCCTGCTCGCCTTCGGCAGCTACTCGGCCGCACGGCAGAGCGCCCAGGACGAGGCGCGGGCGGCGCTCAGCCTCTTCCATCTCGCCGAGCGCTTTCCGGATTCGACCCGTGACGAGTTGCAGACCGACGTCGTCTGCTACTCGCGGGCCGTCGTCACCAGCGAGTGGGCGGCGATGGCCGACGAGCACTCGAGCAAGGAGGTCGACCACTGGGAGACCCGGCTCGGACGCGACTTCGACTCCTTCCAGCCCAGCGACCTGGTCGAAAGCGACGTCGTGCAGAGCTGGTTCGGAGACGCCGACCTGCTCCGCGAAGGTCGCGAGGGCCGGCTGACCGAGGCGCCGCGGTTCATCCCGGCGACGATCTGGGTGCTGCTGCTGCTCGCCGGGCTCGCGGTCGTCGGCTTCGCGCTGCTGCTCGCCGACTCGCGCGAGCGTCGCTCCTCGCAGATCGCGATGGTCGTCGCCGTCACCACCGCGGTCGGCGCGACCCTGCTGATCGTCAACTTCCTCGACCGCCCCTACGGAACCCACGAGGGCGCGATCAAGCCGGCGGCGATGCGCTCGGCGCTCGGCGCCGTCCAGCGCGACCTCGTCGCGCGGGGACGCGGCGACGTCGTCCGCTGCGACTCCTTCGCGACCCCCAGCCCCGTCCCGGCCAATGGCTGAGCCGGTCGCCCTCGACCTCGTCGTCCACGGCCGCGTCCAGGGCGTCTTCTTCCGCGCCTTCGTCCACGCCGAGGCGGAGCGGCGCGGGGTCGCCGGGCGGGCGGTCAACCGCGGCGACGGCGCCGTCGCCATTCATCTCGAGGGCGACCACGACGCGGTCGCGGCGGTGGCCGCGGCATGCGGAACCGGGCCGGAGCGGGCTCGCGTCGAGCGGATCGAACGCAACGGCGGCGAAGTCGAGGGAATGGCCGGCTTCGCGACCGGCTGAGCAGGCAAGCCGACGGTCCCCGATCCCGCTCGGGAAGGCCACTGCTAGCTTGTAGGCAGCCTCTGAATCGCCATTGCCGCTCGGCCCGAGCCTCGGTGGTACCCACGGGGACATCGACCCGAAGGACGGATATGGCGACAGGCACGGCCCCCCACCAGCCCGGCAACGAGGCATCGTGAAGGCGGCGATCGAAGCGGCCCGCAACCGGCGGCGACACACCTCGGCGCTCGCCGAGGAAGCCCGCTCCGCGCAGGAGCGCTACGACGTCTACGCCGATGCCGCCCAGGGCGCAGCGATATCGAGCCCGGCCCGGCTCCGCGAGCTGCGCCGCGAGTGCGACGTCTCCGAGGCTCGGCTGCGGCATGCCTGGGCCGCCGCCGACTCCGGCGCCGCCACCGAGCCGGCCGGCGAGGACGACCCGGCGTGAGCACGTCGGCTGAGATCGTCGCCTGGACCTGCGGCCGCTGTGCGGTGACCGCCCGGTTCATGCCCGGCTCCGAGCACCGGGGGCTGCCCGCCGACTGGACCGAGGAGGGAGGCGAGCTCTATTGCCTCGGCTGCCGCCGCGTCCTCGCCGGCGAGGCCGCCGCCTCCGGCGACCGGGCCGACGGCTCGACCCGCGAGCAGCTGCTGCAGCTCCGCAAGCTCGGCACCCTCGACTTCGAGCTGCTCCGCGACCCGGACCGCCCCGATCGCGCGATCGCCCACGCCTGCCACACATCCGTGCCGGCCGTGCGCAAGGCGCGACAGCGGCAATCCGCCGACGCCTAGGCCGTCGTCGACTGCTCCTCGTCGCTGCGGGCGTCGAGTTCGCGGGCGATGTCCTGAAGCTCGGGGTGCCTGGCCATCGCCCGGTCGAGGAACGGGTTGACGATCCCGCGCAGCACTGAAAACGCCGCCCAGCGGCGCGGGCGGATGATCCGCGGCGCCCGCCGCTCGATCCCGTCGGCGATCGCCCTGCCGGCCTCGGCGGGCTGCAGGCGCTTGAGAAGCCAAGCGGGCTGAGTGCCCTTGAGCCGGTTGCCGAGCGGGTCGTCATCGAGCGCCTGCTTGACCATCGACGTGTCGATGAAGCCGAAGTAGGCGACGCTGGCGCCGGCGCCGTGCTGAGCGAGCTCGACCCGCAGAGCCCGCCCGAGCTGCTCGACGCCGGCCTTCGACATCGCATACGGCGTGGCACCGACGCCGTTGATGAACGCGTACACCGAGGAGACGACGACGACGTGGCCGCGGCGGCGGACGATCTCGGGGAGGGCCGCCGTCACCGTCCGGTGGACGCCGTTGAGGTTGACGTCGATGACGCGGTCGAAGGTCTCGCCCGACATCGCCTTGAACGTCGCCCCGCGCGAGGCGATGCCGGCGTTGGCGACGACGACGTCGACGCCGCCGAACCGCTCGACCGCCTCGGCGACGACGGCCTGCATCGCGCCGCGATCGGTGACGTCGGCGGCGCGGCCGATCGCCGTGCCGGGCAGCGACTCGGCGGCGGTCGCAGCCGCTTCGGCATCGAGGTCGACGACGACGACCGTGGCGCCGCGCCGGGTCAGCTCGATCGCCGTCGCGTAGCCGATCCCACGGGCGGCGCCGGTGACGATCGCAACCCTGCCGCGGACCGGGAATCGCTGGGCCATCGGCGCACCGTATCCGCTCCGGTCCCCTCGCGGCCGCAGCCGATCAGCCGCCGGTCGCGCGGGCGCGGTGCAGCGCCCACCAGACCCGGAACGCCTCGTCGGTCACGCTCAGGTCGGTCCCGGTCAGCTCCTCGTAGCGGCGCAGCCGGTAGCGGACCGTGTTCGGGTGGATGAACAATCGCTGCGCGGCCGGATCGACGCGCATCCCCGCCGCCATCCAGGCATCGACGGTATGGAGGATCTCCTCGCCCGAGCCCTGGGCGCGGACCGGCTCGATCAACGCCTCGCCGAGTGCCTGTCCGAGCTCGACGTCCTCGATGACAGCGGCGTGGAGGCCGGCGGCTGCGAGGTCCTGGACGCCGGCGAGCCCGAACGTCTCCGCGGCGGCGAGGACCCGGCCGGCAACCGTGTGCGAGACCGCGAGGTCGACGGCCGGGACCCGCGGGCCGACCGCGACGAGGTCGAGTCGGCCGCGCGGCAGCGGCTCGCTCGAGAGGCCGATCAGCTCGCGCTCGAAGGCGATCGCCAGCCCGACCCGGCGGCCCGGCTCGGCGACGAGCCCGAACGTGGCGTCGAGATCGGCGGGCAGGCGGCCGGCGTGGGCCCGGGCGCGGAACGCCGCATAGCCGGCCAGCGGGTCGAGCCCGAAGCCGACGCAGCCGGAGTGGATCTGCTCGGCCGGCAGCTCACCCATCAGCAGGCCGCGGACGAGCGCCGCCCGGCGCTCGGCCTCCGGCTCGGGATCGGTCCGATGACCGCGGGCGATCTCGACCATCGTGTCGTCGACGACGTCGAAGGCCTGCTGGAAGAAGCCGAAGACCTCGCCGCGGTCCATACCGATCCCCGGCGCGATCTCGGTCGCATAACCCATCGCCTCCTCGACGCCCATCCGCCAGGAACGCAGCATGTCCTCGAGCGGGACCCCCTGGCGGGCGCGCCGCTCGCCGAGGTCGAGCAGGCCGTCGCGTGCCTCGGCCGGCAGCGCGTCGAGGCCGGCGCGCCGCATCTCGACCAGCAGCACGACGGCGCCGGTGGAGTCGTTGCGGTGCTCCTCGAGCGGGACGCCGGCGAAGTTCGGGATCTCGGCGCGCGCCCTGCGGACGTGGCGGTCGCTGATCTCCTCCTTGCCCGCGACCAGCGCCGCGAGCAGCGATTCGAGCCCCATCTGCCCATCCTAGGCGACAAGCTCGGAGATTTGGACCGCTTCTTGTAGATCTACACAAATCCGGGCTGGATATTTCGGAGCGCTCTACGTAGACGGCGGGTACAGTTCGGCGCGAGGATTACATCGTTTGATGTTCCGTTTTCCGAGGTCAAGTCATCCGCGCGCGAACGGCTTCGACGGGCTCGAGCTCGTCGACGGCACCGAGCCGTTCGGCAAGAAGTTGCTGGGGAAGGTGCCATTGCCTTGATGTTCAAGGCGTAAGGCGGAACACAGCAAGGGCACGAGAGGGGCGTCCCAGCTCTCCCATCCGGGGACGCCCCTCACGTGTTCACGTCGATCGGCCGGGCCGGTGGTGGGACTCTCTCCGGGAGGCGGCAGGGGCCTCCTCCTCCACCACCGGCCCGCCGCCGGTCAATCGATCCGCCGGATCAGTGCCCGAAGCGGACGTCGGGCAGGACCCGGCGAAGCCAGGCCGGCAGCCACCAGGCGGCGCGGCCGGTCAGCCGCAGCAGCACCGGCACGAGCAGCAGCCGGACGAGCAGGGCGTCGAGCAGCACCGCAACTCCGAGGATGATCCCCATCTCCTTCGGCGGCAGCGGCCCCGAGAGGGCGAAGGTGAAGAACACCGCCACCATCACCGCCCCGGCCGCGAAGATCACCCGGCCCGAGTGGGCGAGGCCGCCGACCATCGCATCGTGCGGGTCGTGGCTGCGATCCCAGTGCTCCTTGGCGCTGGAGAGCAGGAACACCGTGTAATCCATGCTGATCGCGAAGATCATCGCGAAGAAGAACACCGGTCCCCAGGCGTCGAGGAAGCCCTGCGGCTCGAAGCCGAGCAGGCCCGAGAGGTGGCCCTCCTGGAAGATCAGCTGGGCGACGCCGAAGGCCGCCCCGGTGGCCAGCAGGTTCGTGATCACCCCGAGCGCCGCGATCAGCGGCGCCTGCAGGGCGACGAGCAGCAGCAGGAATCCGAGGCCGAGCACGACCCCGATCACCAGCGGCGTCTTCGCGGCCAGCTCCGCCTCGAGATCGTGGTTCTCGGCGACGGCGCCGCCGACCGCGGCGCCGGCGGGCAGCTCGGCCCGGATCCGGTCGATCGTCGCGCCGAGCTCGGGCGAGGACGGATCACTGCTCGGCACCGCCTGCATCAGGACGACGTCGCCGGAGGCGCCGGGCTGCGGCGGCGTCACCTGGGCGATGCCGGGATCGGCGGCCAGCTCGGCCGCGACGGCATTCGCGTCGGCGGCCGGCGCGACGACCTGCAGAGCCCCGGGCGCGCCGGGACCGAACTGCTGCTGGACGAGCTCGTAACCCTGGCGGCTGCTGTCGCCCTCGGGGACGACCTTGATCGACGGCATGCCGGTGTCGAGCGACAGGACCGGGATCGCCAGTGCGCCGAGTACGGCGACGGTGCCGATTCCGGGCGCCCAGGGATGGCGCCACAGCCACTCGCCCCAGGCGGCGAACCGGGGCGAGCGATGCTCGCCCGAGTGCACCCAGGGGAGCGCCAGCTTGTCGACCCGGCGCCCGAGCTTGCCGAGCACCGCGGGCAGCAACGTCAGCGTCGCGGCGAGCACGAAGATGACCGAGAGCATGATCCCGACCGCCATCGAGCGGAACGCCGGGCTGTTGACGAGCATCACCGCGGTCAGCGAGATCAGCACGGTGACGCCGCTGAACAGCACCGCCTTGCCGGCCGTGTCCATCGTCTCCTCGACCGCCTGCTTCGGGTCCTCGCCGGACCCGAACAGGGCGCCTCGATAGCGGTAGACGATGAACAACGCGTAGTCGATGCCGAGCGCCAGCGCGAACATCAGCGCGAAGTTCATCGCCCAGATCGAGATCGGCGCCAGCTCGGTGAGCAGGTAGAGCGAGCCCGCCGAGGCGACGAGGCCGAGGATCGTCAGCAGCAGCGGCAGGCCGGCGGCGACGAGCGAGCCGAAGGCGAGGACGAGGATCGCCATCGTCACAGGCCAGCTGATCATCTCCGACTTCAGCATCGCCTTGCGGTTGGCCTCGTTGAAGTCCGACCACATCCCCGACGCGCCGGTGACCGCGACCTGGACGTCGGCGCTGCCGAGCGAGGTCAGCGGGCCCTTGAGGTCGTCGGCGGCGCGGACCATCTCGTTGCTGTCGACGGCGGCGCCGGCCATCACGATCGCCGTGTGGCGATCGGCGCTGATCGTCGTTCCCGGTTGCGGCTGGTTGACCGTCGAGATCCGTTGATCGGCGGCGAGCTCGGTGCTGACCTGACGGACCGTCGATCGGAACGCCGGCGAGCCCACGGTCTGGTCGGGGCTGTTGACGACGACCATCAGGCCGGTGCTGTTGAGGCCTCCGAACTCACGCTGGACGAGGTCGCGGACGTCGACCGACTCCGACCCGTTCGCCTGCCAGCCGGCGCCCGACAGGGCGTGCTCGACCTTGGGGGCGAGGATGCCGAGCCCGATCGCGACGACGGCCCAGGCGGCGAAGACGACTCCGGCGTGGTCGGCGGCCCAGCGGCCGAGCCGGCCGATCGGGCCGCTGCGCGGCGGAACCGGCGGCGGCGGCGGGACGTCGGTCGGCTTGATCTCGGTCGTCGGGTTCATCGGGTGACCAGCTTTCTGAGGTGGAAGACGCGGGTGAGGATCAGCGACATCGGGCAGGCGCCGACGACCACGTACAGCCATTGGTTGAGGCCGACGAACGCAACGAGGAGCAGGAACCAGGGGCTGACGAGCGCGGACAGGAGGGCGCCGATCAAGACCACCGTGCCGGCGATCGCGAAGAGGACGCGCTCGAGCGGCCAGCGCTCGGAGCCGCTGCGGACATCGGTATCGCAGGGGGCGGCGCTCATCAGCGGCCCCCGACCATCTCGGTCAGCTCGGCGAGCCGGCTCTGCAGGCCTCCGCAGACCTGCTCGCAGAGGTCGTAGACGCCCTGGTCGGCGACGCTGTAGTAGGAGCTCGTGCCCTCCTTGCGGCGGCCGACGATGCCGGCCTGGAGGAGTACCCCGAGGTGCTTGGAGACGTTCTGCTGGCTCGCCCCGAGCCGCTCGGTGATCTCGTTCACGGACAGCTCGCCCTCGCGGAGCTGGTCGAGGATCCGGATCCGGTTCGGATCGCCGATCACGCGCATGCGCTCGGCGATCATCTCCGCCAGGTCGGGCGGAATCGGGGTTGGTAGCGACATCGTCGGCCTCCTTGGGGCTCGTCGGGTCAGCGGGTCGAGCAGCTGTTGCCGCCCGTCTCCAGCTCGGGGTCGAAGGGGTGCTCTCCAGAGTTGACGGCGATCACCGACTCGTAGTTGGCCGGCCGCGGCGGCATCTCCGCGAGCAGCGTCTCGGCGAACTCGGCGGGCTCGCTGATCGCCAGCTCGGCGACCCGGTCGCGGACCTCGGCGAGGGTCGGCGCGATCGCGCCGGAGTGAACGCCGGGGTGGGCATGCCCGGGCAGCAGCACGACATCGCCGGGCAGCGTCAGCACGCGCTCGTGAAGGGTCGCATGGAGGCGCCTCGCCATCGCTGCGGCGCCGTCGTGGTCGCCGCGCTGCAGATCCGGCCGGGCGATCCCGTCGGCGAACAGCGAGTCGCCGCCGATCAGCGCGCGGCCGGCGACGAGCAACCCGGTCATGTCGGTCGTGTGCCCGGGCAGGGCGATCGCCTCGACGGCGATGCCGCCGAGCGTGAGCCGGTCGCGGTCGCCGAGCGGGACGACCTCGTCGGCGTAGGCGACGCCGCGCTCGATCGCCGCCGCCGGGAGCCGCAGCGTCGCGCCGGTGCGCTCGGCCAGCGCCCGGGCGCCGGAGAGATGGTCGGCGTGCAGGTGGGTGTCGAAGACATCGGTGATCCGGGCCCCCGAGGCGGCGGCGAGATCGACGTAGAAGGCGGCATCGGGTGCCGGATCGACGACCAGCGCCCGGCCGTGGCCGATCAGCACGTAGGAGAGGCAGCCGCGACCGGGCCGCTGCACCTGATGCAGCTCCAGCCCCGCGACACCGATCTCGATCGGCCGCGACTGCAGGGCCGCGATCCAGCTCCGCATCCCGCCCTCGAGGACAGCGGCGTCGACGCCGCTGTCGCGGAGGGCGCGGGCGACCGGCTCCGCGGTGAAACCGCGGTGGCAGACGACCGCGACCGCTCCGTCGAGTTGGGCCGCCAGCGCGACGGGGTCGGCGAGGGCGCGGTCGACGGGGACGTGGAGGTGCCGGGCCGCCGGAGCCTCGATGCCCCAGCTCGCGTCCTCGCGAACGTCGAGGACCGTCACGGCCTCGCCGTCGGCCAAGCGGTCGGCGAGCTGGCGGCTGGTGATCCTGTCGGCGACGGGGCTGGCAACGCTCATCGGGTGCTCCTCCTTCGAAGTCGTTCGCGGGGTTCGGTGGGGCGGACTCGCATTAACCTACTCTACAACCGTGTAGTTGTCAACTGGGTCAGATGCCGACGCCGGCGGCGGTCGCGCCGAGGACGCCGAAGGACACGGCGACGACGAGGACCGCGAAGCCGCGGCCGAGGGCGCGGACCGAGACACGGTCGGCGAGGTGCGGGCCAACCAGGGCCCCGGCGACGGTCGCCGCCCCCATCGCGGCGGCGACGGACAGGTCGATCGCGTTGCCGGCGGCGAGATGGGCGATCAGCCCGCAGGCGGAGACGATCGCAACGATGACCATCGACGTCGCCATCGCCTCGCGCATCCCGAAGCTGAGCCCGATCGCGAGCGCCGGGACGACGACGAAGCCGCCGCCGACGCCGACGAGCCCGGTCAGCCCGCCGACGAGGAGGCCCCACGGGACGAGCACGCTCGCCCGCGCCTGCGGACAGCCGGCCGCCTCGCCGGCGGGCGAGCCGGCGCGCAGCCAGGTCGCCCGGGCGGCGAGGATCATGACGATGCTGAACAGGATCAGTAGGACGTCGCCGCCGAGCACCCGGTTGAGAGCGGTCCCGGCGACGCTTCCGGCGGCGGCCGCGGCGGCGAACCAGGCCGCCGAGCTCCAGCAGACGGTGCCGCGGCTGATCTGCGCCACGGCGCCGGTCGTCGCGCCGGCGGCGACGACCGCGAGGCTGACCGTCGTCGCCTCGTGGACCCCGAGGCCGACCCCGTAGACCAGCACCGGCAGCGCCAGAACCGCGCCGCCGCCGCCGACGAGGCCGAGGACCAGGCCGATCAGCAGGCCGAAGAGGATCGCGACGAGCATCGGCCCTCTCAGAGGGCGACGATGCCGCGCTTGCGGCTCGCCAGGAAGTAGCGCTCGAAGGCGAGCTTCGCCCAGTGTGCATGGGGGCCGGAGAAGACCCGCGCGCTCGGCTCCTGCCCGTCGGCGTAGCGGCCGTGGGCGAGGACGTTGTCGGCCTTGAAGACGATGCCGTTGTTGCCGGCGTCGAGGACGCAGATCGCCGACAGCTCGGCCAGCGGCATCTCCCGGTGCGCGCCGCTGCCGGTGACGTCGGCAACGATGTTCTGCGCCGCGACCTTGGCCATCGTCTCGCTCATCTGGCCGGTCTTCGGCACGCCCGCCGGGACGGCGGTCTCCTCCGGCGGTGCGACCGCGGTCGCGACCCCGGCCGAGTAGACGTCGGGCTGATCGGGATGGCGGAAGCGGTCGTCGATCGGCACGAACCCGACCGGGTTGGCGAGCCCCTCGCTGTCGCGGACCGCATCGACGCCGCTGAACGGCGGCACGATCATCGAGTAGGCGAACTCGAGCTCGCGGCCGCCCTCGAGGGTCATCGAGCCATCCCGGACCTCGGTGATGACGTTGTTGGCTATTCCCTCGATGCCGAGGTGGTCGAAGAACTTCCCGACCTGAGCGGCCGAGTCGCCGACGCCGCCGAGCCCGAAGTGCCCGAGAAACGGCTCGGCGGTCACGAACGTGACCGGGGCGACGTCGGCGAGGCCCGCCTTGCGGATCCGGTGGTGGACGTTGAAGAGGAACTCGTAGGAGGCGCCGAAGCAGGAGCCGCCCTGAGCGGTGCCGACGACGACCGGCCCCGGGTTGTCGAGGAACCGGTCCCAGGCGGCGCCGGCGAGCTGCGCGTGCTCGAGGTTGCAGACCGACTGGGTGTAGCCGTGCTCGGGGCCGAGGCCGGGGACCTTCTCGAACGCCAGCCGCGGGCCGGTGGCGACGAGCAGCTTGTCGTAGTCGATCGCCTCGCCGTCGCCGGTCGTGACGCGATGGCCGGCGACGTCGATCGAGGCGGCGGCGGCGTTGACGAAGCGGATCCGCTTGCGGCCGTAGAGCGGCGCGAGCGGAAAGGTGACGTCGTCGGCGCTGCGGGTGCCGAACGGCAGCCAGATCAGCGAGGGGATGAACGTGAAGTGATCGCGGGGGTCGAGGACGACGACCTCGTGACCGTCGTCGAGGTGCTTGCGGATCTCCAGCGCCGCGGTCAGGCCGGCGAAGCTGGAGCCGAGGACGACGACGCGCTGGTTCGATGAGGCCATGACCAACTCCCTTGCTGGGATTATTTACTACTTCACAACTTATTAGTTGTTATATAGGTAAACGGGGCGCCTGTCAACCGCCGGATCGCGCCCCGATAGGCTCGCCCCCCAGTACCCGGACAGGAGGAGACACCTTGACCGTGCCCGAGACACCGCCCGCGCCCGAGATTCCCGACATCGATCTCACCACGTTCACGCTCGCCCGGGCGGCGGAGCTGGGCGACAAGCCGGCGCTGATCGACGGGCCGAGCGGCCGGACGATCAGCTTCGCGCAGTTCGCCGACCGGGTCGAGGCGCTGGCCGGTGCGCTGGCAGCCCGGGGCATCGGCCGCGGTGACGTCGTCGCCATCTACATGCCCAACCTGCCCGAGTACGCGGTGATCTTCCAGGGGGTGCTGCGCGCCAACGCCACCAACACGACCGCGAATCCGCTCTATACCGAGACCGAGCTCGGCCATCAGCTCAGCGACTCGGGCGCCAAGATGATCTTCACGATCGCGCCGTTCCTGGCGACGGCGCGGGCGGCGGCCGAGCACGCCGGGATCGGCGACATCGTCGTCGTCGGCGAGTCGGAGGGCGGCGAGCCGACCCTCGCCGACCTGATCGCCGAGGACGCGCCGGCACCGGCGATCGAGATCGATCCCGCCACCGACCTCGCCGTCCTGCCCTACTCGAGCGGCACGACCGGCATGCCGAAGGGGGTGATGCTGACCCACCGCAACCTGATCGCCAACGTCCTGCAGATCGACGAGAAGTTCAAGATCACGACCGACGACGTCCTGATCGGCGTCCTGCCCTTCTTCCACATCTACGGGCAGACGGTGATCATGAACCTCGGGCTGCGCAACGGGGCGACGGTGGTGACGATGCCGCGCTTCGATCTCGACCAGTTCCTGTCGCTGATCGCCGAGCACCGGGTGACGCTCGCCAACGTCGTGCCGCCGATCGCCCTCGCGCTCGCCAAGCACCCAGCCGTCGACGCAGCCGATCTCTCCAGCCTGCGGCTGATCATGTCCGGGGCGGCGCCGCTCGGGGCCGAGCTCTCGGCGGCGGTCGCGAACCGCATCGGGGTGCCGACGATCCAGGGCTACGGGATGACCGAGACGAGTCCGGTCACCCACATCTCGCCGCTCGAGCCGGAGCTGATCAAGGGAGGATCGATCGGCCTGCCGCTGCCCGGCACCGAGACCCGGATCGTCGATCCCGAGACCCGCGAGGAGGGCACCCGCGGCGAGCTGCTGATCCGCGGCCCGCAGGTGATGGTCGGATACCTCAACAACGAAGACGCGACCCGACAGACGATCGACTCCGACGGCTGGCTGCACACCGGCGACGTCGCCGAGATCGACGAGGACGGCTACTTCGCGATCGTCGACCGGCTCAAGGAGCTGATCAAGTACAAGGGCTTCCAGGTGCCCCCGGCCGAGCTCGAGGCGATCCTGATCACCCACCCGGCGATCGCCGACTGCGCGGTGATCGGCGTCCCCGACGAGGAGGCCGGCGAGCTGCCCAAGGCCTACGTGGTCGTCTCCGGCGAGGTCAGCGACGACGAGATCAAGGAGTTCGTCGCCGCCAAGCTCTCGCCGCAGAAGAAGGTCCGGCTGGTCGAGCGGATCGACGCGATCCCGAAGAGCGCCGCCGGCAAGATCCTCCGCCGCCAACTGAAGTAGCGGGACCGCGCCAACCGGCGGAAGCGGAGCCCAAGGCTGGGCGCGACACACATGTCTTCCCGTCCGGTTCACCGCGCATCCCGGCCAGAGCGGACGCGAAGCGGAGCATCTGGCCGGAGTTACCTACAGCTGCGCGTCGTCCTCGCTGACGCCGAGGATGATCCGGCCGGCGAGCTCGTAGGTCGCCGGCGCCACGATCATGTGCTGGGCGGCGGTGTGGGCATCGCGGAGCCGGCGCTCGGCGACGCCCCGATAGAGGCCGCCGGAGCCGCTCAGCCGGTGGGCGAGGTCGACGACGTCGAGCGCGGTGCGGGCCGCGTGGGTGGCGGCGAGGCGGAGGCCGAGCCGGTGCTCGACGGCGAGCGGCTCCGAGCCCGCGGCGGCCGACCAGGCGGCGTCGATCGCCGCCTCGACACCGGCCCGGGCGGCCCGCAACGCCGCCTCGGCCCGGGCGACCGACTCCTGGGTCGTGCCGCGCTCGGCCAGCGAGCGGCTGCTGCCGAGCGGCCTGCGGGTCGTGCCCGGCCCGCGCAGATCGGCGAGCGCCGCGCCGGCGATCCCGGTGCAGACGGCCGACACCGACAGCGCCAGCAACCCGAAGAGCGGGAACGCGTACAGGGCCCCGCCGGCGACCGGATCGCCGGCGGCCAGATCGACGATCCGCGCCTCCGCCACCTCGAGGTCGGTCACGGCGACGTCGTGGCTCGTCGTCGCCCGCAGGCCGAGCGAGTCCCAGCTCTCGATCACCTCGACCCGCTCGCGGGGCACCAGCGCGTAGCGGGGGCCGCGGTCGGGGTCGATGCAGCCGAGGCCGACGACTTCGGCGTGCGCGATCCCGCTCGCCAGCGGCCAGCGCCCGGTCAGCCTGCGGGCGCCGCTGCCGTCGTCGCCGCTGAGCCTCCCGCGCGGCGCGAACGCCCCGGCCGCGATCGCCGGCGGCGATCCGAACAGCGCCCGGGCCTCGTCGCCGGGCATGTAGGCGGCGGCGAGGCCGGCGGTCGCGCCGACCCCGGCGCACCAACCGACCGACCCGTCGGCGGCGGCCAGCTGCTCGACGATCGCGACCAGCTCGCGCGGCTCGACCTCGCCGCCGCCGAGCGCGGCGGGGATGAGCGCCGCGAAGACGCCGTCGCCGCGAAGACGCTCGACGAGCTCGGGCTCGAGCGCGCCGGCCCGCTCCCGGTCGGCGGCGCCGGCGGCGATCGGGTCAGCCGGTTCCATCGAAGCCGGCCGTCAACCCGGCCACGTGCTCGAGGTAGGAGCGGACCTGGTCTGGCGGTCCCGAGGGCAGGTAGAAGACGGCACGGTCGACCCCGGCCCGCGCGTAACGCCGCAGCGCCTCGGGCTCCGGCTTGACCGCGTAGAACGTCACCGGGATCCGCTCGCGGCCGGCCGCCGCCGCCCGCCGCTGGAGATCGCCGATCCGGTCGCCGAGCTCGCTCAGCCGCGTCTCCGGATTCGGGATCCAGCCGTCGGCGAGATCGACGACCCGGTCGAGGGCGCCGTCGGAGTTGCCGCCGACGATCACCGGCGGGTGCGGCTCCTGGACCGGCTTCGGCCAGGACCAGATCGGCTCGAAGTCGACGTGGCGGCCGTGGTAGGAGGCCTCCTCCCGGGTCCAGATCTCCTTCATCGCCTCGATCCGCTCCCGCATCAGCGAGAACCGCGTGCGCGGCTCGGTGCCGTGGTTGGCCATCTCCTCGCGGTTCCAGCCGGCGCCGACCCCGAACAGGAACCGGCCGCCGGAGACGCGGTCGACGGTCGCGACCTCCTTCGCGGTCGTGATCGGGTCGCGCTCGACGATCAGGCAGATGCCCGTCCCGACCAGCAGCCGCTCGGTCGCGGCGGCGGCGGCGGTCAGCGCCACGAACGGGTCGTAGATCCGCCGGTACTCGTCGGGGAGCTCGCCGCCGGCCGGATACGGCGTGTCGCGGCTGACCGGGATGTGGGTGTGCTCGGGGAACCAGAGCGACTCGAAGCCGTGCTGCTCGGCGAGCCGTGCGAGCTCGGCAGGCTGGATCGTCTCGGCGGTCGGGAAGATCGCTAGCCCGAACTTCACGGGCTCACCCTATGGCAGCGGGCCGCGCCTCGAGGCGGCCGGCTCGCGGCGGGCGAGCTCGCGGAGGTTGCGGAACGAGCGGCCGACGAGGAGGACGATCATCGTCGCGGCGATCGCGAGGCCGACGAGGTCGAAGACGGTCAGCTCGAGCCCGGCCAGCTTGAAGTCGAGGCCGACGAGGTCGAGCGCCAGCAGCGTGTTGAGCAGGATCAGGATCAGGCGGATCTCGGTCGGCCCGATCTTGCCGTAGCCGATGCTGAAGCGGTTGAAGGCGAAGCTCTCGAGGTAGACGTTGATCGAGAGGATCAGGTAGGCGACGACGATCAGCGTCCCGACCGACAGCAGCATGAACGGGCTGAGACCGAGCCCGATGCCGATCGCCGCCGTCGCGATCGCGTCGACGAGGTGGTCCAGGTAGTAGCCGTAGGTCGGCCGCTCGATTCGGCGCACCCGGGCCAGCGTGCCGTCGAGCGAGTCACCCAACCATTGGACGACGAGCAGCGCGCTCGCCGCCCAGAGCCAGCCGTTGCCGTCGTTGGAGAGCTGGTAGGCGACGGCGACGGCCAGCGCCGCGACGACGCCGAGCGCGGTCATGTCGTCGGGCAGGACCCAGCGCGGCAGCTTCGCGGCGACCCAGCGAAGGAACCGCTTCTCCGGCACGGCGAGCAGGAAGCTCTCCTCGCGCTCGGCCGCGACCGCGGCGCGCTGGCGCTCGCCGAGGCTCATCCCATCCGCCGCCCCACCGTCGGGCTGCCTAGCCGCCGGCGAGGGCGATCAGCTCCGCCGCCCGCTCGGTCCCACGAGCCTGCCGGAGCCCGGCGGCGACCGCGCCGAGGCGGTCGGCGAGGGCGGTGTCGTCGAGCAGCCCGTCGATCGCGGCGACCAGCTCCGGGCCATCGTGGGCGTAGGTGTCGAGCCGCCTGCCGAACCCGGTCTCGTCGATCCGCTGGGCGTTGTCGTACTGATCCCAGAACAGCGGCAGCACGACCATCGGCTTGCCGAAGTGCAAACCCTCGGTGATCGTGTTGTTGCCGCCGTGGGTGACGATCAGATCGACCTCGGGCAGGATCGAGACCTGGGGCAGGAACTCGGCGCCGGCCATGTTCGCGGCCAGCTCGAGCTCGGCGTGCTGCGGCCCCATCGAGACGATCACCCGGTAGGGGGCATCGGCGAGCTCGGCGATCAGCTTCCGCATCAGGCCGACGTCGCCGGAGCCGAGCGATCCGAGGCTGAGGTAGACGAGCGGCAGCTCGGCGAGCTCGCCGGCGGCGAGGTGGTCGGGCAGCCGCCAGGGCTCGTCGGTCGTCCGCACGCACGACTCGAGGTTGCGCCAGCTGCCGGCGAGCGGCTCGGCGCGCCGGTAGTCGACCGCGTCCGGGTAGAGCCAGAGGTTGAGGTCGGGTGAGTCGTGGATCAGCTCGAGCGGCGGCAGCTCCGGGGCGCCGCGCTCGCGGCAGAACTCGTTGAAGGGACCGTAGAGCGGCCTGATCACCCGCGCGTACTCGGCCCGGAACGCCTCCCAGCCGCTGCGGTCGCCGACCGGATAGCCGGAGAAGGCCGGCGGGACCTCGGGATCCTTGACCTCGGCCGGGTTGCAGGAGACGATCCGCACCCAGGGGACGCCGCTCGCCGGCAACGCCGGAAACGCGACGACGTTGTCCTCGACGATCACGTCCGGGCGGACCTCGGCGATGATCTCGGCGAGCCGCTCGTCGACGTAGCGGGCGCCGTCGAGCAGCGCCTCGAAGGTCGGCGCGATGAACCCCTCGAGCTGCTCGATCGTCGGTTTGCGGAAGACCGGCGCCGTCTCGCGGATGTAGTCCTTCCAGAACTGACCGGGATCCTCCTCCTGCTCGGGCGGCGGGCCGAGCCGCATCAGTCGCTCCTCGAAGCCCATCTCGGTGAACGTGCCCGCGAACGACTCCTCGGCGACGAAGACGACCCGCCAGCCGCGGCGGCGCATCACGTCGGCGATGCCGACGCAGTTGTTGGTTGGGCCGAACGCTCCCTCGGGGAAGAAGATCGCCGTCCCCGCGCTCCCCGGTTCGCCCCCTGCGGTCATGCCGCCAGCCTAGATCATCGCCGCCCTCACCCCCTACGATTCGCGGCGATGCGGATCCCCGACCTGCTCGCAGCCGCCGACGAGCCCTGCTTCTCGTTCGAGTTCTTCCCGCCGAAGACCGAGGAGGGGGTCGCGGAGCTGTTCGCGAACGTCGCCGACCTGAACCGGCTGCAGCCAAGCTTCGTCTCGGTCACCTACGGCGCCGCCGGCTCGACCCGCGAGGGAACGGTCGAGATCACGACCCGGATCAAGCGCGAATACGGGATCGAGACGATGGCCCACCTGAGCGTCGTCGGCGAGACGATCGAGGGGCTCGATGCGATCCTCGACCGGCTCGGCGACGCCGGCATCGAGAACATCCTCGCGCTGCGCGGCGACCCGCCGCGCGGCGAGGGCGACTTCACGCCGCCGCCGGGAGGGCTGCGCAGCTCGGCCGAGCTGGCGGCGTTCATCCGCGCCCGTGAGGCTTCGTCGCGGTTCGGGATCGGCGCCTCCTGCTTCCCCGAGGTCCATCCCGAGGCGGCCTCGGCGGAGGCCGACATCGCCTTCCTGCGCGAGAAGGTCGAGGCCGGCGCCGAGTTCCTGATCAGCCAGCTCTTCTTCGACAACGCCGTCTACTTCGACTGGGTCGAGCGGGTCCGCGACGCCGGCATCGACGTGCCGATCATCCCCGGGGTGCTGCCGATCATCTCGCGGGCCGGCCTGCACCGCTTCTGCGCCGTCTGCCAGGCGCGGATCCCCGACCGCCTCGACGAGCAGCTCGCCGCGCTCGACGGCGATGCCGATGCCGAGCGGGCCTTCGGGATCGCCTACGCGTCGCGGCAATGCGAGCAGCTTCTCGCCGCCGGGGCCCCGGGAATCCACTTCTTCGTCCTCAACCGGGCCACCTCGGTGAAGGCGATCCTCGGAGCGATCAGGGCCGGCCGTCCCTGGGAGCGGACCGGCGGCGAGATCCTCGCCGCCGCCCGCGGCACCAGCTGAGCCGGCGCCGAGGCGGCGGGGCCGCCGTGGGGGTTCCGCTAGATTCCGCGCCGTGGCAAGCCGCAAGGAGGAGAAGGAGCGCCTGCGCCGGGAGCGGCTCGAGGCCGAGCGGCAGGCGCAATCGTCGGGCCGGCGGCGGCTGATGATCGGCTACATCGTCGCCGGGGCGCTCGCCCTGCTGATCGTCGTCGGGCTCGTCATCGCGCTGGCCGGCGGTGGCGACTCCGGCAGCGGCGGTGGCACCCAGGCCGAGGGCGACAACGTCAACACCGACTTCGGGGGCAAGGTCCCCGAGGGGATCCGCGTCGACGATCGCGCCGGCACGCCGCCGCCCGCCGTCTCGGTCGGTGATCTCACCGCCGCCGCCAAGGCCGCCGGCTGTGACCTGCAGCTGAACCTCAAGGACGAGGGCAGCACCCACCTCGATCCGCAGAGCGACGATCTCCCCGACTACGGGACGAACCCTCCGACCTCCGGCGACCACTACCCGGTACCGCTGGCCGACGGCGCCTTCCTCGACAAGCCCAGCCCCGGGACCTACGTCCACTCGCTCGAGCACGGCCGGGTGATCATCCAGTACAGCCCCGACCTCTCCGAGGCGGACCAGCTGGCGCTGAAGGGGCTCTTCGACGCCGATCGCGGCGGCGTCGACCTCTTCCCCGATCCCGACATGCCCGATGCGGTCGCGGTCACCGCCTGGACGCAGCTGATGTCCTGCAAGGACTACGAGGGCGAGGCGACGCTCGACGCGATCCAGGACTTCCGCGACGCCTACCGCGGCCGCGGCCCGGAGGCGATCCCCTTCTAGGCAGGCGACGGCCCGTCCTGCAACCGATCCTGCAGGCGGACGGGGAAGCGGACCGTCACGATCGGCGAGCGGTACTTCCCGGCAGCCCCCGTGTTCGGGTCTGTAAGGATCCACTCACACTGCGATGTTCGTCCGCCGCGTCCCGATACTCATCCTGCTCGTCGCCGCCGGCGCCCTTGTCTGGGCCGTCGCGCCGGCGCTGTCGACCATGCCCTACCGCCCGGCGGCGGTCGACTTCAGCCAGCCGGTGCCGCCGTCGGCACGGGTTCACGCGACCGCCGCGGGCGGACTTCGAGCGCGCCGCCCGCCACGGCGGCTACGGGGCCGAGGGGCCGGTGCTCTACCGCAGCGAGCCGATCGCCGCGCCGGAGCGCTTCGACCTCGTCGGGATCGCCGGGCAGATGCATGCCTTCGAATTCCGCGCCCGCGACGCCGGCGGCGCCTGGAGCAAGTGGGTCGAGACCGACAACGGCGACCCGGTCTACACGGGCGGCAGCGACGAGGTCCAGATCCGCAGCCGCAACCGGCCGATCCGCGGCGAGCTCCACTACGTCAACGTCAAGGGCGATACGACGCTCGCCGGCAGCCTCCTCAACGGGCTGCGCGGGGCCGCCAACTCGGCCGTCGTCAGCCTCGCCGGCAGCGCCGTCCCGGAAGCGTCGGCGGCGGCGCGCGAGCCCGACTTCATCACCCGCCGCGAGTGGGGCGCCAAGCAGAAGAAGGGCGGCTGCGAGCCGCGCGTGAAGCCGCAGATGGGCAAGGTCAAGGCCGGCGTCATCCATCACACGGTGAACACGAACGGCTACAGCGAGGCCGAGGCCCCGGGCATCGTCCTCGGCATCTGCCGCTTCCACCGCAACGGCAACGGCTGGAACGACATCGGCTACAACGCCCTCGTCGACCGCTTCGGCAACGTCTACCAGGGCCGCGCCGGCGGCATGCGGCGGCCGGTGATCGGTGCTCACGCCGAGGGGATCAACTCGCAGACCACCGGCGTCGCCGCGATCGGCGACTTCACCCGCAAGAAGCCGTCCAAGGCCCTGCGCCGCGGGCTGATCCGCTACCTGGCCTGGAAGCTCGAGCTCGCCGGCGTCCCCGGCCGCGGCACGACCCGGCTGCGCTCCGACGGCGGCGCAAGCCAGCGGACCCCGAAGGGCGAGCGGGTCAAGGTGAAGACGATCTTCAACCACGGCACCACCAACTACACCGCCTGCGCCGGCAAGGCCCTGAACAAGCTCGTCCCGAAGATCCGCCGCGCCGTCGCCCGCAAGATCGGCTGACGCCGGTCGCGCCGAGCCCCTCCCCGCCTCGCACCCGCCCCGGCCCCGGACCGCGCCCCCGCCTCGACCCCGCCCCGCCTCGACCCCGCCGAGGTCGAGGAAACAGGCAACTATTCCCCCATTCCTCCACGTCGGCGGAAAGCTATTTGCCGAGGTCGAGGAAACAGGCAACTATTCCCCTCTATCTCCACCTCGGCGGTTTGGCGGCTGGCGCCACCTTTCCTCCAGCTCGGCGGAATCAGCGGCGGTAGAGCGGGAAGAAGCCGTCGTCCTCGCGGCCGGCGGCGAGCTCGGTGTAGGCGGCCGGGTCGCAGATCAGCTCGTGGGTCCGGAACGGCAGCTCGCGATTGGCGAAGCCGCGCTTGAACTCCTCGAGGCCGTCGCCGGGCACGACGCCGCCGCCGAGATTGAGCGGCAGCCCGAGCTGCTCGGCGAAGTCGGTGGCGGCGACGATCAGGTTCTTCGAGGGGGCGCGGCGGCGATGGGCGTCGGCGGTGCCGGAGAGGTAGTAGTGGAGGAAGCCGTCGCTGCGGACGACGAGGGCGGCGGCGGCGCAGTCGCCATCGGGTCCGGTGACGCTGATCAGCCAGCTCAGCGGCGAGGCGAGCAGCGAGCGGAAGTAGCCGGCATCGAAGAAGTAGTGCTCGGCGGCGTCGACGGCGTGCATCGTCGCGGTGTAGACGGAGAGGAAGTCGGCGAGGGCGGCGTCGCCGACCTCGGGCCCCGGCAGCGCGGAGAGCTCGTAGCCGGCCGCCTCGTTCTTGCGGATCTGCTGACGATCGCTCATCCGTGACTTGCGGGGCTGCTCGGGATCGGAGACGAGGACGATCGAGCGGTCGGTGGCGCCGGTGAAGGCGACCGGCTCACCGAGCCGGTCGCGGAGGAAGACGCTGACGAGGCCACTCGCGGCGAGGTCGACGGCGCCGCGGTCGACCGGGCCGCCGCTGACCCGGGCGCCCGGGTAGGAGTAGGGCGAGATCGCGTCGCGGCGGTCGGAGCCGGGGATCTCGCGGACGACCAGCGGCACGGCCGCATCGTTGCCGGCGGCGCTCGCAAGCAGGGTGTGGGTGACGCCCTCGGCGGCGAGGAACTCGCGGCTGCGGAAGAACTCGTCCTCGACGGCCGCGGCGCCGCGGTCGGCGATCAGCTCGACCGCGATGACGCTACTCCCCGCCCGACCAGCGGGCGCGCCAGCCGGCCTCGGTGATGCCCCAGATCTCGCAGTCGATCAGCGTCCCGTCGGGGCGGCGGATGTGCTCGGGCATCGTCCCCTCGTGCTTCCAGCCCTGCCAGGTGACGGCCTTCTTGGCGGCGCTGTTGAACGCCGGGATCCGCCCGTAGACCCGATGGGCGCCGAACTCCTCGAAGGCCTTGGCGACGGTGAGCCGCTCCGCCTCGCGACCGACCCCGCGGGCGCCGGGGTCGTCGCCGATCAGCGCGCCGAGCTCGGGCGCGGTCTGCCGGAACAGCCCGTAGAGGGCGGTGAAGCCGACCGGCTCGTCGCGCCCCTCGACCTCGATCGCCCACTTGCGGTCCTCGCCGTCGGCCTCGGCGGCGGCGTTCGTCCAGCCCTGCGCGTTCTCGTCCGTGAACGACGGCCGCACCTCCATCAGCGACGAGATCGCGTCGCGGTTGTTGAACCAGCGGTGGACGGCCCTCCAGTCGGCCGGGCGGAAAGCCCTGATCCTGACCTCGACCTCGGAACCGCGCTCGGAGCTCATCGGGCGCGAACCTTAGCCAGGATCGAGGCCCCGTCCGTTGACGACCTGACCGACGGTGCGGGCGAGGATCCGCAGGTCGAGCCGCGGCGAGCGATGCTCGACGTACCAGTTGTCGAGCTCGATCCGCTCGCCCCAGGTGATCCCGACACGGCCGTTGACCTGGGCCCAGCCGGTGATCCCGGGCCGGACCGCGTGGCGACGGTGCTGATGGGGATGGAGATAGGCGAGGTGGGAGGGAATCGTCGGCCGGGGGCCGACCAGCGCCATCTCGCCGCGGAGGACGTTGACGAGGTTCGGGACCTCGTCGAGCGAGGTGCGGCGCAGCACCCGCCCGACCCGGGTCACGCGCGGGTCGGCGTCGCCGACCGCCGTGCCGGCGCCGACCGGGTCGCTGCCCGCCGCCATCGTTCGCAGCTTCAGCATCTCGAACTCGCGCTCGCCGCGGCCGACGCGGCGCTGCCGGTAGAGCGCCGGCCCCCGGCTGTCGAGGCGGACGGCCGCCATCGCCGCGAGCAGGAGCGGCGCCAACAGGACCAGCACCGCCGCCGCGACGAGGGCGTCGACGGCGCGGGGCAGCCCGGCCGGGCAGGCGGCGAACGGATCGGCGCCGGCCCGAGCGCGGGCGGCCTCGTCGCCGGGCGGCGGCGCGAACGCTGCAATCGCCTCGGGATCGGCGCCGCTCACCTCGTCCCCTCCGACTTCTCCCAGGCGGCCGGCGGCCCGTTCCGCCCCCGGTCCCAGAAGCCGAGCGCGATCGAGGCGGTGACGAGCACGTAGTAGCGGGCGATCCGGGTCAGCCGACCGACCGGGCCGGGGACGGAATCGCCGGCTGCGGCGGCGGCGAGCAGGCCGAGCTGGACGGCGAGCGCGAGCCGGTAGACGCGACCGCGGCGCAGCAGCGCCAGGTTGGCGACGAACGCGGCGGCGTGCAGCAGCGGGCTTGCGTAGCGGAGCAGCCGGTGGGAGAGGATCTGGTAGCCGAACAGGGGCCCGTAGCCGCGCGGATCCCACATCCGGTCGGCGACGACGATGTCGGGAAGGCCGATCATCATCCGCCGCTTGCGGGCGAACTCGCCCGCGATCGAGGGGACGATCTTCTCCCGGGCCCGGGCGGCGGCGACGTCGACCGACCGCCAGCCGTCCTTGCGGAGCTCGAAGGGGAACGAGAGGTCGTGGCTGCGGGACGGTTCGAGGAAGCGGTAGGCCGCGCGGCGGACCGCGTAGATGCCGCCGTTGCCGGCGGTGACGCCGCCGAGCCCGGACTCGAGCTCGCGGACCGCCATCTCGTAGCGCCAGTAGGCGCCCTCCTCGTTGTCGCCGTCGGGGTCGGTGAACTCGACATGGCCGCAGGCGTAGCCGACCTCGGGATCGGCGAACGCGGCGACGAGCGCCCGCAGCGCTCCCGGCTCCCAGGTCGAGTTGGCGTCGCTGAAGGCGACGATCTCGCCGCTCGAGCGCTCGACCGCCGCGTTCTGGGTTGCCATCTTGCCGCCGCGGTCGAGGTCGAGGACGAGGTCGGCGCCGGCGGCGCGGGCGAACTCGACGGTGCGATCGCCGGAGCCGTCGGAGGCGACGATCAGCTCGAGCCGATCGCGCGGGTAGTCGAGGCTCAGCGCGTCGGCGACCTTGGCGCCGATCACGTCCTCCTCGTCGAAGGCGGCGACGATCAGCGAGACGCGAGGCGGATCGGCGAGCGGCGCCCGTGGCCGGCGGTCACGGCGTCCGCGCAGCCGCTGCAGCGCGGCGAGGCTGAGCGGGTAGGTGAGGTGGGTATGGACGAGGCCCGCGACCGAGCCCCAGAAGATCTTTCCGGCAAGCGACATCTGCGACTGCCGATTATCGGCTGCCGGCCGCCGCGCGGTCGTCGCGGAGGCGCCGGTAGAGCGCCAGCGTGCGCTCGGCGATCGCGTCCCAGCCGTCGGAGCCGGCGACGGCCGCCCGTGCCGCGGCGGCCAGTCGCTCGCGCTCGCCGCGGTCGGCGACCAGCTCGTTGAGCGCCGCCGCCAGCGCCGCGACATCCCCCGGCGGCACCAGCTTCGCGGCCCCGTGGCGGCGGCCGAACTCGGCGAAGCCGCCGACGTCACCGAGGATCATCGGCTTGCCGAACGCCAGTCCCGCGTAGAGGACGCCGGACTGCTCGATCTCCCGGTAGGGGAGCGCGAGGATGTCGGCACGACGGAGCAGCGCCGGGATCTCCGGGTCGGCGACGAACCGCGGCAGGATCCGGACCCGGCCCGGAGCCCGGGCGGCGAGCTCGGCAAGCGGCTCGAGCGGCATCCGCGGCATCCCGGCGATCCACAGCTCGGCCCCCTCGACCGAAGCGAACGCCTCGAGCAGGGTGTCGATCCCCTTGTAGGGGCGGAGCAGGCCGAAGAAGAGGATCACCGGTCCCTCGGCGCCCTCGAGCTCGGCCGGCAGCGGCCGCTCCTCGGGCAGCGCCGTCAGGTAGTCGAACGGGCCGTGCGGAATCACGGCGATCTTCGCGGCGGCGATGCCGACCTCGTCGCGGAGCCGCGCCGCGGCACCCTCGGTGTGGACGACGACGGCGTCGAAGCGGTCGAGATAGCGGCGCTGGGCGGCGAGCTTGCGGCGCTGGCCGGGTCGCGGCAGCGGGTAGTGCAGCGTGATCAGGCGCGGATGGCCGCGATCGCCGACCAGGAAGCGGTCGACCGCCGGCAGCGTCGTCCACTGCCAGTGCTCGACGTCGGCGGCGCCGAGCCGGCGGCGGGCGGCAAGCATCCCGGGAACGTGCTCGAGCGCCTTCGCGGCGAGCCGCAGCCGGCCCGGCGCGAGCGCGGCGCTGCGGCGGTAGAAGCACTCCTCTACCCGGTATCCCTCGGCCGCCGGCACCGGCCCGTAGGGGAAGCGGCTGGTCAGCAGCTCGACGTCGGCGCCGGCGCGTGCCAGCGCCGCCGCCAGCGAGCGGTCGTAGGGCGGCGTGAACGCCGAGGGATCGACGAGGGAGACCCGAAGCGCCGTCATGGGCGACGATTGTCCCGATGGAGCTCTCCTACTGCGTCGTCAACACGAACGGGCGCGAGCATCTGGCCACCTGCCTGCGTGCGATCGCCGCCAATCACCCGGCCGGCGTCGAGCACGAGATCCTCGTGCTCGACAACCACTCCGACGACGGGTCGGTCGACCTGGTCGCGCAGATCGCTCAGCGCGAACGCGAGATCGGCGACCACCTGCGGCTGATCGTCACCGAGCGACGCCAGGGCAAGGCGGCCAACGACACGCTGCTTCTGGAGTCCGCGAAGGGCGAGTTCTGCCTGCTGCTCAACGAGGACTCGGAGCTGCTGCCCGGCGCCGCCGCGGCGCTGCTCGAAGCGCTCCGCGCCGACCCCGAGGCGGGGGCCGCCGGCGCCCAGCTGCTCGACTCCGAGGGGGTTCCGCAGCCCTGCGCCTGGCGTCTGCCCGGCATCGGCACCGCCCTCGCGCAGGTGCTCTTTCTGCACCGCTGGCTCGTCACCGAGAGCGGCGGCGAGCGGACCCGGCGGGTCGGCTGGGCGCAGTCGGCGGCGCTGCTCGTCAGGCGCAGCGCGGCGGCGAGCGATCGACTGGCTCGACCCCGACTTCTTCGTCTACTCCGACGAGACCGACCTCTGCAAGCGCCTCGGCGACGCCGGCATGCACACCCTCTACGTCCCCGCGGCCCGGGCGATCCACCACGAGCAGCTCGCCAACGACCGCTCGGCCGGCGGCCGGCGGGTCGTCGAGTTCCATCGCAACCGCGACCTCTACATGCGCAAGCACCACGGTCGCGTGGCGGCGGCGATCGTCCGGGCGCTGACCGCCCTCTCCTACCTGCCGCGGGCGCTGGCGGCGCTCGTCCTCCCCGGTCACGACCCCCGCTGGTACCTCCTCCACGCCCGGAAGGCCTGGCGCCCGAGCGGCGAGGGAATCCGCGAGCTCGCCGAGGACGCGAACCGGTGGCCGGTCGCCGCGCCGACCCCCGGTTCGCCGCGAAGTTGCAGAAATCGGCCATGGCGGCCGACTTCTGCAATCTCGTCGAAGGACTAGAACCCGCCGCGGTCGCGGTCGCGAATCTCCTGCTCGTAGAGCTCCTCGGCGCGGGCCCGTTCGTCGCTCTCGCTCGGTGCCTCGGCGCGCATCTGCGCCAGCCGCTCGCGGAGGCTGCCGCCGCGGAGCAGCTCGACGACCTGGGCGCGCTCGGCGGCGTTGATCGCGCCGCCGAACCAGAGCAGCAGCGGATAGAGGCAGAACAGGGCGAGCCTGGCGAGGAAGCCGGCGGCTCCGTCGGTCGGCAGCAGCAGGTCGCCGCCGGCGACCAGGACGGCGGCGGCACCGACGACGACCGCGAGGCGGCCCCACTGCCAGGGGATCGGGAAGATCCGGCGGCTGACCGCGTAGATGAGGACGATCACGATCAGGTAGGAGACGATCAGCGCGACCCCGGCCCCGACGATCCCCCAGGCGGGAACGAGGATCAGGTTGAGGATCACGTTGGCGATCGTCGCGACGATCGTGACCGGGAAGTTGTACTGGGTCTTGCCGGTCCGGCCGAGGATCACGACGAGCGCCAGGTAGACCCCGTAGAGGGCGGCGCCGAGCGCCAGCGGGCCGATCGCCTCGTAGGAGTCGAAGAAGTCGGGGGCGGCGAGCAGGCGAACGATCCAGCGCGCCTCCAGCCACATGCCGACGACGATGAATCCGCAGAGCGCCGTGAAGGCGGTGACGACGACCGCGTAGGCGCGCCGGGCCTCCTCGTCGTCACGGATCGAATAGGCGAGCGGCGGCCAGGCGAGCTGGAAGCCGCGGACGACGACCTGGATCGCCTGGCTGAACTTGAAGGCGAGCGCGTAGAGGCCGAGCGAGGCGCGCCCCGAGGGCGTGGGAGATGATGATCCGGTCGATGAAGGCGAGCGAGTAGATCGACATCTCCGCCGGCATCGTCGGCAGCCCGAAGCGGAACATCCGCCGCAGCAGCTCGCGGTCGGGGCGCAGGCTGAGCCGCCGGCGCTCGCCGGCGATCAGCCAGAGCAGGCAGCGGCAGGCCCGACCAGGTAGGCGCCGAGCAGCAGCCCCTCGGCGCCCGCGTCGAGGCCGACGACCAGCAGCAGCGTCAGCGGGATCGCCAGCAGGACGTTGCCGATCGTGAACGCGAAGTAGGCGCTGGCGCGCTCGTCGAGCCGGAACAGCGTGACCATGTACTCGTACAGCGTCAGCACCCAGAGGCCGCCGATCGCGATCCGGACGAGTCCCGGGTCGAGCGGGTCGCCGCTGATCAGATCGCCGATCTGCGCGGCGAACGGCAGCGCGATCAGCGCCGCCGCCGTGGTCGTCCACAGCAGCGCCGCGAATCCGGTCGCGATGACCCGCTCGCCACGCTCGCCGGGCAGGTAGTAGAAGCGCAGCAGCGCCTCGATCAGACCGAGGCGGACGACGATGCTGGCGGCGACGACGGTCGAGAAGAGCAGCTCCGCCTGGCCGTAGTCGGCGGTCGCTGAGGTACCGCGTGTAGAGCGGCAGCAGCAGGACCGCGAGCAGCTTCGAGGCGACGCTCGCGGCGGTGTAGGCGAAGCCGGTCGTGGCGAGGCGGCGGAGGTAGTCGAGCACCGGTCGCTCCGATCAGCCGCTCGGCCGCGGCGCGCGGACGGTTGCCGCCCCGGCGATCGCGAGCACCGCCCAGGTGATCGGGTCGATCAGGAAGGCCGCGTAGCCGAGGCTGTGGACGAACATCAGCGAGTAGACCGCCAGCAGCGTCGCCGCCAGCGCCGTGCCGCGGGCGCGGCGCGGTCAGCGTCGAGGCCGGTCGCCGAGAGCAGCGCCGCGAAGCTGACGACGAGCAGGCCCGCGTAGGCGAGCAGGCCGATCGCGCCCTGCTCGGCGGCGATCGTGACCGGCTCGGTGTGGCTCTCGGCCGCGAACCCCTCGCCCTCGTAGTAGCGGGCGGTGAACTCGTCGGCGAAGCCGCCGGAGCCGACGCCGGCGACGGGATGGTCGGCGGCGATCTCGAGCCCGCCGTCGATCAGCCCCGCCCGCCCGCTCGTCGTCTCGCTGCTCAGCCCGCCGCCGGCGATCAGCACCACCGCCGCCGCCAGCGCGACCAGCGACGGCCGCGGCGGCGGCGGCGACCCGTCGCCAGCCCCCAGCGGGCCGCGGCGAGGACGAGCAGGCCGGCGAACAGCGGCCAGCGTGCTCGTCTGCGAGAAGCTGATCACGAGCAGGAACAGGAAGCAGCGCGAAGCAGGCCGCCGCCGCCCAGACCTCGGCGCGGGCGGCGGCCGTAGGCGACGATCGCCGCCAGCACGATCATCGTCACCGCCAGGTAGCGGCCGAGGATGTTCGGGTCCCAGAACAGCGAGTTGACCCGGAAGTAGCGTGTGCGCCTCGTTGCCGGAGATCACCTTGTCGTTCCAGAGCAGCTCGCCGGAGACGTACTCGGCGACGCCGGCGAGCAGGAAGACGAGGCCCTCGATCGCCAGCACCGCGACGATCAGCCGCAGCCCGCGCCGATCCCAGCGGGCGTCGCCGAGCAGCAGGTAGAGGGCCGCGAACGGAGCGAGGAAGAAGGCGACGTTCTGCAGCGCCGTGGTCAGGTCGTCGACGTAGGCGGCCTGGAGCGCGTAGAGGACGACGACGCCGGCCAGCGCCCAGCCGACCGCGTCGAGCCAGGGCCCGCGCTCGCGTTCGTCGCCGGCGGGGCCGGGATCGCGGTCGCGCCAGGCGCCGTAGACGGCGGCCGCCAGCCCGGCGGCGATCACCGCGTACAGCGGCAGCAGCAGGTTGGCGTCGTCGCCGCCGAGGTCGATCGGGACCCGGAACGGCATCGCCGCGATCAGCGCCGGCGCCAGCCAGCATCGGCCGGCGCCGGAAGAACCAGCCGAGCGGCGGCGATCGCCGAGCGCCGCCGCGACGATTGCCGCGAGCAGCAGCGCCGGGCGATCGCGCAGGTCGGCGATCCGCTCGCTGTTCCAGCTGTCGGCGAGGACCAGCAGCGGCGCCAGCAGCACCGCGAGCGCGAGCGCCGCGAGCCGGGTCCGCCGGCGCAGCGCCGGGACGAGCCCGGCGGCGGCGGCGCTCGCGCAGGCGAGCGTCCCGATCCAGAGCAGCGGCTCGTCCATCAGCCGCCTCCGGGCCCCTCGCCGGCCACCGCACTCGGACCCGGATCCGGCCCGGCGGCTTGATGTCGCGGTCCTGCTCGCCGAGGATCACCTCGAGCGCATAGAGCCCCGGCGGCGCCCGCCCGCCGGCGTCGGCGCGACCGTCCCAGCGATAGGTGTGCGGCCCGGCGGCCAGCTCGGCGCCGCTCGCCAGCGTCGCGACGACCGCGCCGTCGCTGCCCTCGTTGCCGTCGATGATCAGGACGTCGACGTCGACGTCCGGTTCGGCGAGCGTGAACTCGACCTTCGCCTCGGCGTCGCCGCCGGGGACCAGCAACGGCTGCAGGCCGACCGTGTTGACGAGGTCGTCCGACGATCGGGCGACCCGCTCGATCGGCGAAGGCGCCGACCGAGAGCAGCAGCAGGCAGGCGAAGAGGACCGCGCCGAGATCCGCTCCGCGCAGGGCCCGGCCCCGGCTCATCCCGCTCAGCCCTTGCCGCCCGACGCCTTGGCCACGTCGTCGCCGACGAAGGCGACGACGTCGGCCTGGTTGTCGGCCGCCGCCTGAGCCTCCTTGTCGAACGGCTTGATGCCGGTGATGCCGAGCGTTCTCGCGACCACCTTGGCCTGGCGCTTCTGGCCGTCGCGCGTAGCGGACGATGCTCTTGCCGCTGCCGCCGTTGGCGACGCTGGTCCCGATCACGTCGAAGTCACGGCTTGCCGAGCTCGTCGGCGACCTCGCCGGCGAGCCCCGAGGAGCTCGACGCGTTGAGGACGACGACGCTGACCGTGGCCGGGTCGATCCGGGCGCTCGGAGCCGCCCTCGTCGCCGGCGCGGAGGAACTGCGCGGCGGCATAGAAGACGGCGCCGGCGATCAGGATCGCGATCGAGCGAGATCACCAGCGGGTGGCGGGGGCCGCGGTCGATCGACGCGGCGCCACCACGGCAGCCCGCTCGAGCTCGATCGCCCGCTGCTCGGCGGTGCCGATCCGCGCCAGCGCCGGTCGCTCGGAGGTGACCCGGTCGGCGGCGCTCGCGAGGCCCGGCCGCGGCGCCCGGCGGCGCGATCGCCCGGAACTCCGTCGTGCCGGCGTCGGGCTCGCGGTTCATCCAGGCGGTCAGCCTGGCGATCTCGCGGCGCTGGTTGACGAAGATCGGCAGCAGCAGCAGCATCGCCAGCATCGCCAGCAGGGCGGCGACGCCGCCGAGCGGAATCAGCAGGGCCCGGCCGAGCAGCGACTCGGCCGCCGCGGTGGCGGTCAGGGCAGCCTGCATCGCGAGCCGATCGGCGCGGTCATCCGGCGATGCCCTGGTCGTCCTGACCGACGACGAGCGCCAGGTCGGCGCCGCCGGCGGCGTCGGCGACCTCGGGGGTGATCGCGACGACCTGGAGATCGCCGAGCTGGCCGGAGAGGTCGGCGGCGAGCTTCTTGGCGTCGGACTTGGCGCCGTCCGCGAACATCACCGAGCTGGCCGGGAAGCTGCCGACGTCGCCGACCTCGCCGACCTTCCAGCCCGCGTCCTTGACGAAGACGCTCGCCGCCTTGGCGGTGCCGGGCACCCCGACGCCGCCCTCCGGGGCGGTGCCGTTGAGGACTGCGACCTCGACCTTTTCGGGTTTGTCCTGCTTCGTCGACGCGGCCTTGCCGGAGCTGGCGCCGGAGTCGCCGGAGCTGCTGAGCAGGCCGAAGCCGCCGGTCAGGATCGCCGCCGCCACGACCAGGGCGAGGACGCCGAGCCCGAGGACGGCGGGGCTGGCCGGCGAGCGCTTGTCGAGCTCCTCGTAGCGGAAAGCGACCTCGCCACGGATCCGCTGCAGCCGTCCCGGGCCCTCGTCGCGGCGGCCGGCGCCCTCGACGCCGCCGAGGGCCGGCATCGTCGCCTCGCCGGCGGTCGCCGCAGAGCGCTCGGCCTCGGCGGCGGCGCGCTCCGGCGCTCGGCCGGCCCACTCGCGCAGGCGGCGCAGATGGCGAGCCTGCTGGAACGTCATGAAGACGAGCACGGCGACGGCGCCGAAGGCGACGAAGCCGAGAATCGCACCGATCTCCTTCAGCAGGTCCATCCTCAGCGCGTGATCTTAGAGCCGCCACCGGGGGCCAAGCCGCCGCTGATGACTCCGACCACCCGCTGCGCCAGGCCGCCTCGTCGCCGCTGTCGATCAGACTGCGCAGCTGCTGAAGCGTCTCCTCGACCCGGTTCGGGTCGAGCGGCTGCTCGCGGACGGCCCTGACGATGCGCGCTTCCGAGGTCGGCTCGGCGTGCTCGCCGTCGGCGAGGAGCTGCTCGTGGAGCTGCTCGCCGGGGCGCGGTCCGATGAACTCGATGGCGATGTCGGCGTCGGGCTCGTAGCCGGCCAGCCGGATCATGTTCCGGGCCAGGTCGACGATCTTGACCGGCTCCCCCATCTCGAGCACGAAGACGTCGCCGTCGCCGCCGAGGTCGGCGGCGCGGATGACGAGCTGGACGGCCTCGGGGATCGTCATGAAGTACCGGGTCATCTCCGGATCGGTGACGGTGACCGGGCCGCCACGCTCGATCTGGCTGCGGAAGATCGGCACGACGCTCCCCGACGAGCCGAGCACGTTGCCGAAGCGGACCGAGACGAACCGCGTCTCCGGGTGGCGGCCGGCGGCGCTGCGGACGATCGACTCGGCCATCGACTTCGAGGCGCCCATCACGGTCCGCGGGTTGACCGCCTTGTCGGTCGAGATCAGCACGAACCGCTCGGCGCCGGCGACGGCGGCGGTCTCTGCGACGACCCGCGTTGCCACCGCGTTGTTGCGGATCGCCTCGAGTGGATTCGCCTCGACCAGCGGCACGTGCTTGTAGGCGGCGGCGTGGAAGACGACGTCGGGGCGGAATCGCTGCATGACGTCGAGCATCCGCTCGCCGTCCTTGCAGTCGGCGAGCACCGCCTCGACCCGGTCGAAGTGCCATTCCGAGGTCAGCTCGCGGTCGATCTGGAAGAGGTTGTCCTCGGCCTGATCGACGAGGACGAGCAGCTGTGGCGCGACCCGGGCGATCTGCCGGCAGAGCTCGGCGCCGATCGAGCCGCCGGCGCCGGTGACGACGACGATCTTGTCGCGCAGGTAGCTGCCGACGCGGTCGAGCTCGATCACGACCGGCTCGCGGCCGAGCACGTCCTCGACCTGCACCTCACGAAGCTGGCGGGTGAGCTGGACGCCGCCGCGCAGCAGCTCGAAGACGGTCGGCAGGGTGCGGACGCGGATGTTGCGCTCGCGGCAGGCGGAGACGACCTTGCCGCGGACCGCGCCCGGCGCCGACGGGATCGCGATCACGACCTCGGCCGGCTTCTCCCGTTCGAGGATCGCGCCGAGCTCGTCGGTGCCGCCGAGGACCTTGAGGCCGAGCAGGCGCATCCCGCGCTTGCGGGGGTCGTCGTCGACGAAGCCGACCGGGTTGCCGAGCTCCGGGTTGAGGCGCAGCTCGCGGACGACCATCTGGCCGCCCGAGCCGGCGCCGACGACGAGCACGTCGGCGTGCTTGCGGCGGTTGTGGCGACGCATCCGGCGCTCGACGAAGTAGAAGCGGGCGAAGCTGCGGGCGGCGACGAGCAGGCCGAGCGTGAAGACGAAGTCGTAGATCATCACCGAGCGCGGCATCGGGCTCGAGAACGGCTTGGCGATCACGAAGGTGGCGATCAGCAGGGCAGACGCGACGGCGCAGGCCCGCATCACCGACCAGATGTCGCCGAGGTTGAAGTAGCGCCACCACTTCTGGTGCAGGCCGATCAGGCTGAAGATCGCCGTCTTGCCGATCGCGACGAAGGCGATCGAGCCGGTCAGCATCTCCACGTAGCGGTCGGGAATGCCGCCGGGCTCGTCGATGAAGCGGATCTCGAACGCCAGGTAGAAGGCGAGGGCCGCCAGCACGGCATCCGCCGCGAGCTGGAAGATCCGATGCCGGAGCACCGGCGCGCGCAGGCGGTTCATCCGCCAAAGGGTAGAGTCCCCGCCAAGCTCGCGACGTGCCGGATGCGGGCTTCGCAAGCCCTTCACCGGCACCGCAGGACCCTTGCTCCAGCCGCTGCTCACCGCCTCGATAACCGATCCGATCGTCAACTTCGCCGTCGACGTCGTCGACGCGATCGGTGTCGCCGGGATCTTCGTGCTGATGACGTTCGAGAGCGCCTGCGTGCCGATCCCCAGCGAGGCGACGATGCTGTTCGCGGGCTTCGCGGTCAGCGACGGCGACATGACCCTGTTCGCGGCCGTCGCGGCCGGCGTGCTCGGCAACCTCGTCGGCTCCTGGATCGCCTGGGGCGCCGGCTACTACGGCCGCGAGGAGCTGCTCGAGAAGAACCGGCTGATCCACATCAACCCCAAGCACCTGGCGACCGCCGACCGCTGGTTCCGCGAGCACGGCGAAGCGACGGTCTTCTGGGCGCGGATGCTGCCGATCGTCCGCACCTTCATCTCGCTGCCGGCCGGCGTCGCCGAGATGCCGTTCTGGCGATTCACCACGTTCACCGCGCTCGGCTGCATCCCCTGGGTGCTCGGGCTGACCCTGATCGGGCGCTCGGCCGGCGACAACTGGGACGAGTGGAAGGACAAGCTCCACTACGTCGACTACTTCGTCGTCGCCCTGATCGTGGTCGCGGCCGGCTGGTTGCTGGTCCGCTACCTGCGGCGCCGGCGCCAGGCCGGCGCGACCGGCCCGGCGAAGGCTCCTGAGCCGGTGACCGCGGCCGGCGGGCTCGGGATCGGGAGGGCGGCGCTGCTCGGCGCCGTCCAGGGGCCGACCGAGCTGCTCCCGGTCTCCAGCTCCGCCCACCTGCGGATCGTCCCCTGGCTGCTCGGCTGGGACCTCGACGACGTCAGCGCCGAGGACCGCAAGGCCTTCGAGGTCGCCGTCCACGGCGGCGCCGCGCTGGCGCTGCTGATCGGCCAGCGCCGGCTGATCGCCGACGAGGTGCGGCGACTCGACTCCCGTCGGGTCGCGGTGATCGCGCTCTCCTTCCTGCCCGCGGTCGCGGTCGGGCTCGCCCTCGAGGAGCAGATCGACCGCCGGCTCGGCGGCCCGCGCTCGACCGCGTTCGGGCTGATCGCCGGCTCGGTGGCGATGGCGCTCGCCGACCGCTGCCCGCAGGTCCGCAACGCGGTCGAGGCGACGCCCGCCGACGGTCTCGCGATCGGCTGCGCCCAGGCGGCGGCGCTCGTCCCCGGCGTCTCCCGCAACGGCTCGACCCTCGCCGCCGCCCGCGCCCGCGGCTTTCGCCGCGCCCAGGCGAACCTGCTCTCGCGAACCGTCGCCCTGCCGGTGATCACCGCGGCCGCCGTCCGCAAGGCGACGAAGCTGCGCCGCCGCGACGTCGATCCGGCCCTGGCGCGCTCGGCGGGCGTCGGCGTCGCCGTCGCCTTCGCCTCGACCCTCGCCTCGCAGGGGCTGATCAGGCTGATCGAACGCGACCGCAGCCTGCTCCCCTACGCCGCCTACCGGACCGGCCTCGCGGCGCTGATCCTGATCCGCTCGCGCCGCTGACCGCCCGGTGCGGTTGAATCAGCCGCGTCGATGAGCCAGGACGCCTACACCCGCGCCGGGGTCAGCCAGAGCGGCGCCGACGCGTCGGTGGCGGCGCTCGTCGCCCACCTGGCGCGGATCGAGACCGGCAAGCCCTCGCGGGTCGTGCCGCTGCCCGGCCATTACGCGAGCGTCCTGCGGCTCGACGACGAAACCGGGATCGCCTTCGGCACCGACGGGGTCGGGACGAAGATGGTCGTCGCCGAGCAGCTCGGGCGCTTCGAGACGATCGGCATCGACTGCATCGCGATGAACGTCAACGACCTCGTCTGCGTCGGCGCCGAGCCGATCGCCCTCGTCGACTTCATCCTCTGCCCGACCGCTGATCCCGAGCTCTGCGGCGCGATCGGCGTCGGGCTGCGCCGCGGCGCCGAGCTGGCCGGGATCGAGATTCCCGGCGGCGAGATCGCCCAGGTCGGCGACGTCGTCAACGGCCTCGAGCTGGCCGGCAGCGCGATCGGGCTGGTCCCGCTCGAGCGGATCGTCAGCGGCGCCGCGATCGCTGCCCGGCGACGTCGTCATCGGCCTGCCCTCCTCGGGCCTGCATTCGAACGGCTACACGCTCGCCCGCAGGGTCCTCGCCGACATCCCGCTCGACGACGAGCGGCTCGGCCGGCCGCTCGGCGAGGTGCTGCTCGAGCCGACCGAGATCTACGTGCGGCCGGTGCTCGAGCTGCTCGCCTCCGACGTCGACGTGCGCGGGCTCGCCCACATCACCGGCGACGGCCTCAACAACCTGCTGCGGCTCGGCAGCGGCGTCGGCTACGAGATCGACGACCCGCTGCCGGTCCCGCCCGTCTTCGAGCTGATCGCCGACCACGGGGCGATCGCCGACGACGAGATGCACGAGGTCTTCAACATGGGCTGCGGCTTCTGCGTGACCGTTCCCGCCGCCGACCTAGAGCCGGCATTGGAGCTGCTCGGCGCCCACTACCCGGGGGCGCGGCGGATCGGCACCGTCACCGATCGCGCCGGCGTCGTCAGCCGCGCGTAGGCCGGCCGGCCGGCCCGCGGGCGCCTGGTCCCCACAAGCCCTGCCTATACCCGTTTCCGGGCGTTTTCAGTCATCGTCGGCAATGGCCCGATCGGGCGCCGGCTACGGCCCGATCACGCAAGCTTCGTGTCGCAGCGCCCGCTTCGCCGCTGCAAAGTAGGCGTTGGTCCAAAATACTCGTAGTGATGACCCTCGCTGACCCCGCTCCCGTGCCGATCCTTTGAACAGCACGATGATCGGAACGATGCTCTCCGGCCGCTATCGGCTGGAGTCGAAGCTGGGCAGCGGCGGCATGTCGACCGTCTACCTGGCCGTCGACGAGACGCTCGGGCGCCACGTCGCGATCAAGGTCCTCCATCAGGAGATCTCCGACCAGCAGGACCAGCTCGAGCGGTTCCGGCGCGAGGCCCGCGCCGTCGCCCAGCTCTCGCACCCGAACCTGGTCGGGGTCATCGACGCCGGCGAGGAGGGCGGCCGGCCCTACATCGTCTTCGAGTACGTGCCCGGCCAGACCCTCAAGCAGCGGATCTCCAGCGAGGGCGATGCTGCCGCTCGACGAGGCGACCGCCTACGCGATCGAGATCGGCCGGGGCCTGCAGGCCGCCCACGCAGGCGCGGCTGATCCACCGCGACGTCAAGCCCCAGAACGTCCTCATCGACCCCGAGGGCCGGGCCAAGATCACCGACTTCGGGATCGCCCTCTCGCTCGAGTCGCACGGCCTGACCGCGACCGGCCGGGTCCTCGGCACCACCGACTACGTCTCCCCCGAGCAGGCGATGGGCAGGGAGATCGACCCCCGCACCGACGTCTACTCGCTCGGGATCCTGCTCTACGAGATGCTGACCGGCGAGGTCCCGTTCAAGGCCGAGACCCAGGTCGGCGTCGCGATGAAGCACGTCAACGAGATGGTGCCGAGCATCCAGCGCCGTCGCTCCGACGCCTCGGCGGTGCTCGCGGCGGCGGTCGAGAAGGCGACCGCCAAGGAGCCGCGCGACCGCTACCGCGACATGAACGACTTCCTCGGCGACCTCGAGCACGCGCTCGAGGTCGAGGTCTCGCGCGCCGGCGGCGCGACCGGCGAGGCGACCTCGGTGCTCGACTCGGTCCCGGAGAAGCGCCGCCGGGTCCTGACCCGGCGGCGGATCTCGTGGGTCGGCGTGCTGCTGCTGATCGCGGCAGCCGGAGCCGCGATCGCGATCGCGGCGCTGAGTGGCGGCGAGGGTCCGTCGAAGCAGGCGCCGCCGGAGAGCAACGGCGGCGAGCCGATCGCGATCGCCTCGGCGTCCGACTTCGACCCGGTCAGCTCCGGGGGCGACGCGGACGAGCACTCGACCGGAGGTCGGGCTGGCGATCGACGGCAGTCCGACCACGGCTTGGCCGACCGAGGAGTACACGGCCGGACTCGAGGGAGCGGGCAAGAGCGGCGTCGGGCTCTACGTCGATACCGGCGAATCGGTGACGCCGAGCCAGATGGAGCTGAAGACGGGCGGCGGCGGCTGGACCTTCGAGATCTACGGATCGAACCTGAAGAACCCGCCGACCGAGCTCGCCGGCTGGGGCAAGCCGCTGACCGGCGAGCTGACCGCCGAGCCGAAGCAGGTCGTCGACCTCGACACCAGCGAGCCGAACCGCTACTTCCTGATCTGGATCACCAGCGTCGAGCCCGGCGTGGCCGCCGAGATCTTCGACGTCCGCCTGCTCAGCTGACCAGGGTCGACCGCCGCGAGGCAGATCCGTCCCACCGACTGGGACGAATCCACCCCCACCCGCAGCCCTGCCCCCGGCGGCCCCCCGCGCCCGCCTAAGAACCGGTCGGACCGCCCGGCGTCGGCGGAGCGGGGGGAGCCGGCCGGACCGTCCACCCGATCCGCCGAAGGCGTGGTCCGGACGGCTCCCCCCGCTCCGCCTCCACCTTGGCCTCACCGACCCCCCGCCTCAGTAGCGGTACGACCGCTCCTGCTCGTGCCGCTCGAGGGCCAGCTCGACCAACCGCTCGCAGAGGTCCGGGTAGGCGACCCCGGTCGCCTCGAACAGCTTCGCGAACACGCTCGTCTCGGTGAACCCGGGAATCGTGTTGAGCTCGTTGACCAACACCTCGCCGTCGTCGGTGACGAAGAAGTCGCAGCGGGCGAGGCCGGTGCAGCCGCAGGAGCTGTAGACCTCGGCGGCGAGCTCGCGGACCCGGCGCGATCGCCGCATCGCCGATCGGCGCCGGGACGATCAGCTCCATGCCGCCGGGCTCGTACTTGGCGGCGTAGTGGTACCAGTCGGCCTCGGTCGTTGACCTGGCCGGGCAGCGACGTCTCCGGCTCGTCGTTGCCGATCACCGAGCACTCGACCTCGAGGCCCTCGCAATGGGCCTCGATGATCACCCGCGGGTCGTGCTCGAGCGCCGAGGCGACGGCGGCGTCGAGGCCGCCCGGCTCGTCGACCTTGAGGATGCCGACGCTGGAGCCGAGCCGCGAGGGCTTGACCCAGACCGGCAGCCCGAGCGCGGCGGCCCGCTCGCGCCAGCCCGTCCTCGCCGGCCTGGCAGAAGTCGACCTGGGCGATGCCGCGCTCGCGCAGCAGCCGCTTGAAGATCAGCTTGTCGATCGTGACCGCCGCGGCGAGGACGCCGGGGCCGACGTAGGGGACGTCGAGGCACTCGAGCAGCCCCTGCACGGTCCCGTCCTCGCCGAACGGTCCGTGCAGGACCGGGAAGGCGACGTCGCAGCCGAGCAGGCCGGCGGCGGCGCGGAGGTCGACCTCGGCGCCGTCGTGGATCCAGCGACCGTCGGGCTCGATGACGACGTCGGCGACCTCGTGGCCGGCCGCCCGCAGGCCATCGGCGACGGCGGCGCCGGAGCGCAGCGAGACCGGATGCTCGCTGGAGCGGCCGCCGCGGATCACGGCGATCCTCACGGCGACCCCGTCGTCGAGGTCGAGTCGGTCGTCGCGCCGCCGCTCGGCGCCTTGTAGTCGCCGACCGTCAGCGTCACCCGGTCGCCGGGGCTGAGCTTGGTGCCGCCGCTCGGCGCCTGGGCGAGGACGATCCCGTCCTCGCCGGAGTCGTTGGTGTCGCGCTTGACGACCGAGACGGAGAGGCCGGCGGCGGCGAGCTTGCGCTGCGCGTAGGTCAGCTTCTGGCCGACGTAGTCCTCGAGCGTGATCGTGCCGACGCCGCTCGAGTAGATGATCGTCACCTCGGAGCCGACCTCGACCTCGTCGCCGGCGGCGCGGGTCCTGCTCGAGCACCTGGTCCTCGGGCTCGTCGGAATCGCGTGGATTGGCGTTGACGACGAACCCCGCCTTGCGGAGCTGCGAGGTGGCGGTGACCCGGTCGAGGCCGAGCACGTTCGGCACGACCGCCGTCTTGATGCCGGTCGAGACGATCAGCCGCACCGTCGAGCCGGGGGCGATGCTCGTGCCCTGCGACGGGTTCGAGCCGATCACCTTGCCGGCCGGAACCGACGAGGACGAGCGCTTCTCGACGACGCACCTCGAAGCCCTTCTTGCGGAGCAGCTTCTTCGCCTCCGGAACGGTCAGCCCCGCCACCCGCGGAACCCCGACCGTGCCGGGACCGAGGCTGACGGTGATCGTCACCGTCGAGCCCTTCTCCGCCTCGCTGCCGGCGGAGGGGTCCTGCTCGATCACCTCGCCCTCGGGGATGTCGCTCTCGATCCGCTCGCTCGTCACCTCGAAGTCGGCCGCCTGCAGGGCGATCGTCGCCGCCGCCTCCTGCTCGCCGGTGACGTCGGGAACGGTGACGAGGTCGGGGCGGGTCAGAAACCAGGCGAGGGCGCCGCCGGCGAGCAGCAGCACGATCAGCGCCGCGACCAGCCACCAGCGCCGCGAGCGGTCCTCGCGCGGCACCGGCGTCGAGCCGGCACCGGCGCCTGCGGGCTCGCCTCGGCGGCGTCGAGCGCGGCGATCATCTCGGCGGCCGAGCCGAACCGCCGGGCGGGGTCCTTGGCGAGCGCCTTGAGGACGACCGCGTCGAGCGCGGGGCTGACCTTCGGGTTGATCGAGCTCGGCAGCGGCGGCTCCTCGCCGACCTGCTTCATCGCGATCGCGACGGCGTTGTCGCCGTCGAACGGGACGCGGCCGCAGAGCATCTCGAAGAGGATCACCCCGATCGAGTAGATGTCGGCGGCGGCGGTCACCTCCATCCCCTGCGCCTGCTCGGGGCTGAGGTACTGGGCGGTGCCCATCACCGAGCCGGTCCGGGTGATCTCCGAGCCGCCGGCGCGGGCGATGCCGAAGTCGGTGACGCGGATCCGCCCGTCGCGGTCGATCAGGACGTTGAGCGGCTTCAGGTCGCGGTGGACGATCCCGTGCTCGTGCGCGAACGCCGCCGCGGTCGAGCACCTGGCGGGTCACCTCGACCGCCTCCTCGACCTCGAGCCCCTGCTCGATCAGCTCGCGCAGCGAGGAGCCCTCGACCAGCTCCATCGAGATGTAGTAGCTGTCCTCGTAGCTGCCGCGGTCGAAGACGCTGACGACGTTCTGGTGCTGCAGGCCCGCCGCCGAGGAGGCCTCGCGGCGGAACCGCTCGACGAACTCCTTGTCGCGGGCGAAGTTCTCGTGCAGGAGCTTCAGCGCGACGTCGCGGCCGAGCTCGGTGTCGCGGGCGCGCCAGACGTCGGCCATCCCGCCGGAGCCGATCCGGTTGACGAGCCGGTAGCGGCCGTCGATCGATCAGTCCCGGCTCGAGCTTCATCCGTTCAGCAGCTCCCGCATCACCGCGGTCGCGATCGGCCCGGCCACCTCGCCGCCGAAGCAGCCGCTGCAGGGGTCGGTCGTCACCGCGATCGCGACCTTCGGGTCCTCGACCGGCGCGAAGGCGATGAACCAGGGCCGGGCGAGGTTCTCGGCGATGTTGATCTCGGCGGTGCCGGTCTTGCCGGCGAACGTCGTCCCGCCGAGGTCGTCCTGCAGGCCCGCCGCTGTTCCCTCGTCGACCACGCTCGTCATCATGTCGGCCAGCTCCGACGCCGTCTGCTCGCTGACGACGTCGCTCTGCACCTGCGGGTCGAGCTCGCTCGGTGACGCGGCCGTCGGGATCGACGACCTGCTGGACGAAGGTCGGCCTCATCAGCTTCCCCTTGTTGGCGATCGTCGCCGCCACCTCGGCCATCTGCGTGACCGTCGCCAGCATCTGCCCCTCCTCGCCGCCCTGGCCGATCGCGACGCGGGCGATGTCGAAGCCGGAGTCGACCTGCTTGAAACCGCCGCCCTTGCCGGCCGGGACGAAGATCCCGCTCGCCGCCTTCTGGTCGTCGGGGAGCTGGACCTCGGGGTCCTTGCCGAAGCCGAAGCGGTCCATGTACTCGAGCAGGGTGTCGGCGCCGACCTCCTCGCCGAGCTGGGCGAAGTAGGTGTTGACCGAGTTCGTCAGCGCCGTCCGCATGTCGATGACGCCGAACTGCTCGCCGCCGGCGTTGGCGAGCGGCACGCCGCTGAAGTCCTGCGGCGAGGAGCCGTCGAGCGTCTGGTCGGGCGTCGCCGTGCCGGAGTCGAGCGCCGCCGCCGCGGTGACGACCTTGAACGTCGAGCCCGGCGGGTAGGCGTCCTGGATCGCGCGGTTGGTCAGCACCGACGGGTCGGCCTGGTTGAGCTGGGCCTGGTCGCTCGGGACCGTGTTCGGGTCGAATCCGGGCGTGCTCGCCATCACCTGGACGGCGCCGGTCGCGGGCTCGATCGCGACTGCGGCGCCGGGGCGGCCGGTGCCCTCGAGCAGGTCGGTGGCGAGCCGCTGGGCGGAGGCGTCGAGCGTCGTGACGATGTTGCTGCCCTGGCGCTGCTGGCCGCGAATCTGGTCGATGATCGAGACGAACTCGTTCTCCTCGCCGGTCAGCGTCGTGTTCTCGGCCCGCTCGAAGCCGCTCGTCCCCTCGGTGATGAAGCTGTAGCCGATCGGGTTGCCGAACAGCGACCCCTGCGGGTAACGGCGGACGTACTGGAAGGACTCGTTCTTGCCGGTCTTCTTCGAGTTCGCGATCACCTCGCCGTCGGCGGTGGTGATCTTGCCGCGCTTGATCTGCTGGGCCTCGAACAGCGGCCGCTTGTTCTCGGTCTTCGCCTCGAGGTCGGCGGCGTCGAAGACCGACCACTGGCTGGTGAAGCCGACGAGCAGCGCGAAGAGCAGCAGGACGACGGCGAGCAGCCGGCGGATCGGGACGTTCACCGTGCCGCCCCCGGCTCCGGGCGCCGGGCCCGGTCGGAGATCAGCAGCAGCAGCGCGACGAGGACCATGTTGGCGATCACCGAGCTGCCGCCGTAGCTGATCAGCGGCAGGGTGACGCCGGTCAGCGGGATCACCCGGATGACGCCGCCGATGATCACGAACGCCTGCAGGGCGAAGACCGCGGTCAGCCCGGCGGCGAGCAGCTTCGAGAAGCCGTCACGGGCGATCGAGGCGATCTTGAAGCCGCGGGCGGCGATCAGCGCGTAGATCGTGATCACCCCGCAGCCGCCGAACAGGCCGAGCTCGTTGACGATCAGCGCGTAGATGAAGTCGGTCTGGACCTGCGGGATCAGCGTGTTCTCGACCGTCTGCTTGGCGACCCCCGGCGCCCACAGCAGCGATTCGCCGATCCCCTTCCCGAACAGGCCGCCGTCGGCCTGGGCGAACATCGACTGCAGCACCTGGTAGCCGTTGCCGGTGGCGTCCTGGTAGGGGTCGAGCCAGATGTCGATCCGGTCGCCGACGTGGCCGACGGTCGTCGCGAAGAACCAGGCGCCGACCAGGAACATCGCCAGGCCGATGATCACGAACGAGATCCGGTTCGTCGCCGTGTAGATCAGCGCCAGGAAGGCGCCGAAGAACATCAGCGAGCTGCCGAGGTCGCGGATGAAGACGAGCATCACCATCGCCGCGCCCCAGACGACCAGCATCGGCCCGAGGTGCTTGAGCGGCGGGAAGGTGATCCCGGCGATCCGCTTGGCGCCGACGACCAGCACCTCGCGGTGCTCGCGCAGGTAGCTGGCCAGGAAGATGACGATCGCGAGCTTGCCGAACTCGGCCGGCTGGAAGGCGAGCGGGCCGATCTTGACGCCGAGGTAGGCGCCGTTGACCTGGGCGCCGATCACCGGCAGCCGCGGCAGCAGCAGCAGGACCAGGCCGGCGACGACGATCAGGTAGCGGTAGCGCTCGAGCACGTGGTAGTCGCGCAGGAAGGTGATCGTGAGGACGAACAGGACGAGCCCGACGACGAACCAGTTGGCCTGGTCGCGGGCGAGGCTCTCGTCGATCCGGTAGAGCATCACCAGCCCGATCGCCGCCAGCAGGGCGACGAGCGGGAACAGGTAGGGGTCGGCGTTGGGGAGGCGGACGCGCAGGAACAGATGGGCGGCCAGGCAGATCGCGAAGAAGTAGGCGCCGAAGATCAGCGAGGCGTCGGCGACCTCGTCGCCGCGGACGACGAAGACCGCCGCGAAGCCGGCGACGAGCAGGCCGGCGACCGGGATCAGACCGAGCAGCTCGCGGTTGCGGGCGCTCAACCGTTGCCCCCGCCCGACGGGCCTCCCCCACCGGACGAGCCGCCGCTGTTGTTCTTGCCGTTGTTCCCGTCGCTGTTCTTGCCCTTGCTCTTGCCGCCGCTGCCGGCCGGGGGCTTCGTCGTCGTCGCGGCGGCGTTCTCGAGGTCCTCGAGCAGCGACCGCGCGTCGTCCTGGGAGCGCAGCTCGTGGTTGGTGGCGACGGCACGGCGCGCCTCCGGCAGCGCGTCGAGCTGGATGTCGCTGGCGAGCTGCTCGGAGTAGAGCTCGACGCCGAACGGCAGGTCGTAGGGCAGGCCGCGGTAGAGCGCGATCCGCTCGCCGCCGTCGGTGCCGATGAACCAGATCTGCCGGGCTCCCCAGACGGCGGCGGCGGCGACCGCCGCGACCGCGACCAGTGCGACGGCGCCCTTGAGCAGGCGCCGCGGCCAGTTGCGACGCTGCGGCGGGGTCGCCGGGGCCGGCCGCCGCGGACGGCGGCGCGGCGGCGACGCGGACTCCTGCGGCGGCGCCGCGGCCCCGCCGGTCGCGGCGGCGACCGCCTCGGCGCTGAGCCCGGCGGCGGCGGCGCTCGGGCCGGCCAGCGTCGCTCCCTCGTCGCTGGCGGCGACGTCGGCGGACTCGAGCCGGAACAGGACGACGGTGATGTTGTCGCGGCCGCCGCGGTCGTTGGCGGCCCGGACGAGCCGCCGCCCGGCCATCGCCAGGTTGTCCTCGCGGGCGAGGATCGCGGCGACGTCCTCGTCGCCGAGCATCGTCGTCAGCCCGTCGGAGCAGAGCAGGAAGACGTCGCCGGGTCGGGCGCTGAAGGTCATCGTGTCGACATCGACCTGCGGCTCCGGGCCGAGGGCGCGGGTGATCACCGACCGCTGCGGGTGCTCGGCCGCCTGATCGCGGGTCAGCTTCCCCTGTCGGCGCAGCTCCTCGACCAGCGAGTGGTCGTTGGTGATCTGCTTGAGCTTGCCGTCGCGGAAGACGTAGGCGCGGCTGTCGCCGACGTGGCCGAAGCTGATCTCGTCGCCGTGCAGCAACGCCGCCGTCAGCGTCGTCCCCATCCCCGACCGCGACTCGTCGCCCTGGGCGAGGTCGAAGATCGCCCGGTTCGCCGCCTGCGCCGTCTGCCGGAGCAGGTCCTCGGGGGCAGCGTCGGCGGCATCGCCGACCTGCTCGAACGCCTCGACGGCCATCCGCGAGGCGACCTCGCCGGCCTGGGCGCCGCCCATCCCGTCGGCGACCGCGAACAGCGGCGAGCGCGAGAAGTAGGAGTCCTCGTTGGCCTCGCGCTGGCGGCCGGTGTCGGTGAGCTGGACGGCCTCGGCGATCTGCAGCATCAGCCCATGTCCTCGTCGAGGGTGAGCTCGAAGCGCAGCACCGTGTCGCCGATCTGGATCTCGTCCATGTCGGTCAGCGGCGCCTCGCCGCGAAGCTCGCCGCCGTTCAGGTAGGTGCCGTTGGTGGAGTCCATGTCCTCGACGAGGTAGACGTTGCCGCGGGTGTGGACCCGGCAGTGGATGCCGGAGGCGAAGCGGTCGGTGATCCGCACGTCGGCCTCCTCGGCGCGCCCGATCGTGACCCCGCCGAACAGGTCGATGCGCTCACCCGGAGTCAGCCCGCCGCCCTGGACGGCGACGAGCATCGCGTCGGTCGCCGCGACCCGGCCGCCGGCGATCGCGTGCATGCCGGTGCCGTCCTCGGTGCCGGCGATCGCCCGGCTGCCGCGCAGGTCCTTGAGGGCGCTGCGGGCGATCACGAGCAGGAACAGGTAGAGGACGCCGAGGAAGGCGAACTTCAATGCGACCGCGGCGGGATCAGCGTCCATCGTCCACCCCGGGGCGCTCGCTGCCGGTTCCGAGCGGGCCGGGCAAGCTCACTGCTCGATGTCGAAGACGAACGTGATCGTGCCGAGCGCGACCTCGTCGCCGGGGGCGAGGCGCGAGGTGTCGACGCGGCGGCCGTTGACCTTGACGCCGTTCGTCGAGCCGAGATCGACGATCTGCCAGTCGCCGGAGCTGTTGCGACGCAGCTCGGCGTGGCGGCGGGAGACGTTCTGGTCGTCGACCACGCAGTCGCACTCGCGGGAGCGCCCGAGCGTCGCCGTCGGCCCGTCGAGGACGTAGCGGCGGTCGTGGAAGGAGGCGATCGCCTTCGTCTGCGTCAGCGGTGCGGCGGGACGGTGGCTGCCGCGCGGCTCCTTCTGCTTGGCGGGGGCCGAGTAGACCATCGTGTGACCGTCCTGGCCCTGCTCGCCGGTGTCGCCCTTGCGGACCGGCGGCTTGACGAGCCGCGGCTGGATCCCGAACTCGCCGAGCCGGAGCCGGTCGTCGACCTCGATCTTCACCTCGGGGCGGGTCAGCAGCGCGTAGTCCTGCCGGCGGGCGTGCTCGAGCAGGTAGGCGGAGAGCTCCTGCGACAGCGAGCGCGTATAGCCCTCGAGCCGCTCGTGGTCGTCGGGCGAGAGCCAGACGGTGTAGCTGTTCGGCGCGTAGGTCTGCGAGACCGAGGCGGTCTTGTGGGAGTCCATCTCCTTGGCGAGCTTGCGGGCGATCTCCACAGGCTGCACCTGGGAGCTGAAGGCACGGCTGAAGACGCCTTCGACGAGGCCCTCGATCCTCGCTTCGAGATTGCGTAGAACGCTCATGGCATAGTCCGATCGTCGACCCCGGCCACACCCTCCGGGCCCCGAATCGAGGGCCCGAATCCTACGGCAACCCGGCCTGCGAACCGGCCCCGTGGAGCGCCGCTCGCACATGTCTGGTCGCCGTCCGGGTGGCGCGGATGCGCTCGTCGGCCGGCGGCAGCACGGCGGGATTGCGCGGCGCGCGGGCGATCCGCGGCTCCCGCCGCGGCCCGGCCGATGGCATCGGTCTCGCGAAGCGCGTTTCCGGCCGGTGCCGGGCCGGGCCGGCAGCGGCGAGCAGCGGTCGCAGATCGGGGCGGCCGGCGCGGTCCCAGATCGCCCAGGCGACGGCGGCGAGCAGCGCCGGAGCGAGCAGCGCGGTCGGCGCCGCCTGCGGACCGGCGGCGCCGAGCAACGCCACGATCGCGCCGGCCCAGATCAGCCCGCCGACGGCGGCTCCGGCCGGCGAGGTCGCATCGAGGAGCAACCCGAGCAGGACGGCGCCGCCGATCCAGGTGAGGGCGACCGCGATCGCGGTCGGCGTCAGCATCGGCGCGAGCAGCTGGTCGATCGCCGTCGGTCCGGAGCCGGCCCAGCCGGAGGGGTTGCCGGCGGCGATCGGGACGCCGAGGGCCCGGCCGGCCAGCCCGCCGGCGATCGCCGTCCAGGCCCAGCCGAGCCCGGCCAGGGCGGCGCGCTCGGCGATCCGCTCGCGACGGGCGGCGACGGCGAGGAAGGCGGGAGCGGCGCCGATCAGCCCCAGTGCCGGCGCCAGGGCCGGCAGGATCCAGTCGCGGATCCGGTTGAGGACGAGCGCCGCGGGGGCAAGCAGGACGGCGGCGACGATCGCCAGGCCGGGCAGTCCCGCCAGCGAGCCGAGCAGGGCGACGGCGCCGACCGCGAGCAGGATCGCCAGCGGTCGCGCCGGCACGCCCGGGGGCAGCGTCGCGACGCCGAGCGCCTCGGCGGGCGGCGGCACGGCGCGGTCGGGATGGAGGCCGCCGCGAACCTCGATCAGCGCCTCGCGGAGCTCGCCGAGCTCGGGCCGGTGCTCGGGTTCGGGGTCGAGGCAGGCATCGACGGCGACGCAGAGAGCGTCGGGAAGCTCCGGGCGCGCCGCGGCGAGGCTCTCGACCGGCTCGCCGATCGCCCGCGCGGTCGCGGCGGGGCTGAGCCGGGTGACCGGATTGAAGCCCGCCCAGAGCTCGTAGAGGGTGAGGCCGAGCGAATAGACGTCGGAGGCGGTGCCGGCGCCCTCGCCGCCGGCCTGTTCGGGCGACATGTAGGCGAGCGTGCCGACCACCTGGCCGGTCGCGGTCAGCGTCGGGGCGTCCTCGAGCGCGGCGATCCCGAAGTCGGCCAGGAGCGCCCGCTGAGCGGCTCGACCCTTGACGCTGCGCGACCGTGCCGGCCGGACGAGCACGTTGTCGGGCTTCAGGTCGCGGTGGACGACGCCGCAGTCGTGGGCGTGCTCGAGCGCCGTGCAGAGCTCGGCGCCGAGCTCGGCGAGGTCGCGGTCGCTGAGCTCGCCGGCGGCGGCCAGCTCGCGCAGGTTCGGGCCCTCGACGAGCTCGCTGACCAGGTAGGCGGAGCCGTTCTGGCTGCCGAGCTCGTAGAGCGTGACGATGCCGGGATGGTTGAGGCGGGCGGCCGCATGGGCCTCGCGCATCACCCGGTCGGCGTTCTCGCCCTCGACCGACTTGACGGCGACCCAGCGGCAGAGGCGCTCGTCCCAGGCGCGATGGACGGTGCCGTGACCGCCGCCGCCGATCTTCTCGCCGACCGTGAATCGGCCCAGTACGCGCTCGCCTTCGACCACGGCCACCGTTTCGCCGTGCCGGTTTCGCCTCCTGCGCGGTCGCGCAGCGGCGACGCGAACATGCACGGCGGCACCCGATCGGCGATCCCGCCCGGAGCAGGGGTCATACTGCCTATGGCGAAAGGCCCGTAACCCGTGGACTTCTTCGACGAGGACGACCCACACGAGCCTCCCCTCGAAGGGGAACCGAACGAACCGGCGCGAGCCGGCCGGGGTCCGGCGTCCGCGGGGCGCCACCATCCACATGTCGGACCACCGGTGAACAAGCAGCAGGCACGGATCCGGCAGGCCGGGCTTCTGCTCGGCGCGATCGTCTTCCTGATCCTGATCGTGATCGCCTTCCGCGGCTGCCTCGACGCCCGCAAGGACCGCTCCTACCAGAACTACGTGAGCGATCTCAGCTCGATCACCGCCGAGACCGAGCAGCTCAGCAGCAACTTCTTCGACCGGCTCGAGAACAAGGGTGCCGGCTCGACCGGAGACATCGGCTTCGAGGGCGAGGTCAACGGCGACAAGGGCACCTCGCAGGCGTTGCTCGACCGCGCCGAGGGCCTCGACGCGCCCGGCGACATCAAGGGCGCGCAGGAGCAGGTCGTCCTCTCCTACGTGCTCCGCCACGACGCGCTCGAGGGGATCGCCGCACAGCTCTCCGGGCTCAGCGCCGGCGGCAAGCAGGCCGACAAGGCCGGCAAGGCGATCTACACGCAGATGAAGGTGTTCTCGGCCAGCGACATCCTCTACTCGCGGGCTCAGGACCAGATCGAGCAGGCGCTGACCGACAACGACGTCGTCGTCGACAACGGCGTCCCCGACAGCCAGTTCCTCCCCGACAACCCCGATTATCTCGACCCCGCCGTCACCGCCGCCGCGCTCGGCGGCGTCGCCACCTCCTCCGGCGGCGCCAGCGACGCCGCCTGCAAGAACGACGGCGAGACCCACGGCCTCGGCCTCGTCGAGGGCAGCACCCTGCTGCAGCCGTCCGGCACGGCGCTCGTCAACGGCGGCACCGTCGCCGCGGTCAGCGGCGACAACGAGATCGAGGTCGCGGTCCAAAACCAGGGCACCGCCGACGAGAGCAACATCAAAGTCGACGTCTCCAGCGACAGCGGCATCAGCGAGTCGGGGACGATCGACCAGATCGCCGCCGGCGAGACGCAGACGGTGAAGATCCCGCTCAACCCGACCCCGAAGGCCGGCGACAGCGTCACGATCGACGTCGACGTCGCGACCGTCGGCTGCGAGCAGGTCGCCGACAACAACAAGGCGAGCTACACGGTCACCTTCTGACCGCGCGCCTAACCTGTAGGCCGTGCGGCAACTCGACTCGACCGTGGGGATCGTCGCGCTCGCGGCGGCGGGCGTCGCCGTCCTCGCGCTGCTCCTCTGCCTGATCCTGCTCGTGCGGATGCGGCGGCTGCGAGCCGACCAGCGCCTGGTCCTCGGCGACGGCCGAACCGATCTCGTCGAGCACGCCGCCGGACTGGCTCGCGTCGTCGCCGCGATGGAGTCGCGGCTGCGCGACGAGACCGCCCGCAGCGCCGCCCGGGTCGCCGCCGCCGAGGAGCGGCTCGACGTCGCCGTCAGCAAGACGGCGGTGCTGCGCTTCGACGCCTTCAACGAGACCAGCGGCCGGCAGTCGAGCACGGTGGCGCTGCTCGACGACCTCGACAACGGCGTCGTCATCACCGCGATCCTGCAGCGTGAGCAGGCGCGGGTCTACGCGAAGCCGATCGTCGCCGGCCGCTCCAGCCTCGAGCTCTCGCCCGAGGAGCTGGCGGCGATCGACGAGGCGCGCCGCGGACCCGCCGGCGATCGGGACGGCGAGCGGTGAAGGTCGCCTACCTCGGCCCCGCCGGGACCTTTTCGGAAGAGGCACTGCGGATCGCCGCCGCCGGCGCCGAGTACGAGCCGCTGCCGGTGGCGACGATCCATGCCGCCGTCGACGCGGTCGAGACCGGTGCCGCCGAGCGGGCGCTGGTGCCGTTCGAGAACTCGATCGAGGGCACGGTGCGGCCGACCCTCGACGCGCTCGCCTTCGACACCGACCGGGTACGGATCGTCGGCGAGTTCGACCACCGCGTCCACCAGATGCTGATCGCCGGGCGCTCGATCGAGCTCGGCTCGATCGAGCGGGTGCTCTCGCATCCGCAGGGCAATGCGCAGTGCGCCGGCTTCCTCCGCGACGAGCTGCCCGGCGCTGCCGTCGAGACCGTCAGCAGCACCTCGGAGGCGGTCCGGCTCGTCACCGCCGAGCCGGGCCGGCCCTGGGCGGCGCTCGGGTCCGCCGCCGCGGCGGCGGCCTACGGCGGCGTCGTCCTCCGCGAGGACGTCGAGGACGAGGGCGACAACGTCACCCGATTCGCCTGGCTCGCCGAGGAGGGAACCGCGCCGGCCGGCGACGAGCCCGGGCGGCCGTGGCGGACGACGCTGGTCTTCTTCGAGCTCGGCGACGATCACCCCGGCGCGCTGGTCGACGCGCTCTCGGTCCTCTCCGACCGGGCGATCAACATGACCCGGATCGAGTCGCGGCCGCGCCGCAGCGGCCTCGGCAGCTATCTGTTCTTCCTCGATCTCGACGGCCGCGCCGATCGCGGCGACGTCGCCGCCGGCATCGAGGCGCTGCGCGGGCGGGCGGAGACCGTCCGCGTCCTCGGCAGCTATCCGGTCGGCGGGCCGCCGCCGCTGCCGCGCGAATCGGGCTAGTCCGCTCTGGCCGTGGCTAGAATCCCGGCCCAGATGAGCGTGGTGTCCGCACCGGGTCCGGAGACCCGGGCTCCGCAAGGCCCGGTTGCAGGCACGGGAATCGGCGGACGCGTCCTCGTCCTCAACGCCACCTACGAGCCGATCCACGTCTGCAGCGTCCGCCGCGCCACCGTGTTGCTGCTCAAGGCGAAGGCGGAGATGCTCGAGCGCGGCGACCGCGTCCTCCACTCGGAGCGGATGCGGCTCGACCGGCCGGTCGTGATCCGGCTGATCACCTACGTCCGCATCCCCCGCGACGTCCACCGCCGCAAGATCACCCGCAAGGCGGTGCTCGCCCGCGACGCCTGGACCTGCCAGTACTGCGGCAGCGAGCGGGCCGGGCTGACCGTCGACCACGTCATCCCCCGCAGCCGCGGCGGCGAGTCGGTCTGGGAGAACATCGTCGCCTCCTGCGCGCCCTGCAACCGCCGCAAGGGCAACCGCCTGCCCCGCGAGATCGAGATGCACCCGCGAACGATCCCGCGGCCGCCGGGCCCGAACGTCTTCATCCGCGTCGCCGCCCCGAAGCCGCCGCCGAGCTGGGAGCAATACCTCTCCCCCGCCCAGCCCGCCGCAGCCGCCGCCTGACCCTCCACCAAGCCTCCGCGCCCCAGGGTCCACCGCCTCCGACGGACCGCAGGAGGGCCGCCCGTCCGGCCGGCCCTCCTGACTAGGGCTCTTGACGTAGCCCGTGTCCGGCGCGACGTCGGCGACCTTGCCGCTGCGCTTCTGCGTCACCGCCGCCCACCCGTAGCCGGCCCCGAGGTCGGGGACCTGGTCGAGGTCGAACCGGTAGCGCCAGGTGCGCTTGCGGGCGCTCAGCGTCGCGTTGCCGATCGGCTCCGGCTTGCCCTTGCGGGGCACGGCGAAGATCGTCGAGCCGAAGACGATGTACTCGTAGGCGCTCTTGCGGCCGCCGCGGGTGTTGATCACGATCGCCGGCCGTTCGAGCCGTCGGGCGGGGCGGGCGCGGGCGCGGGTCGTGACCGCGTGGGTGACCAGCGAGATCTTCCGGGTGGCGACGGCCTTGACGACGTCGAGGTGGGCGTGCTTGGACAGGTACGGGGTGTCGAACCGCGGGTCGCGCACCGTCCGTTTGGCGGCCGTTGCGGTGGCGGCGAGCAGCAGGCCGAGCAGCGCCGCGAGGGCGATCGCCGCCGCGACGCGGGTGCCGGTCCGGTTGCTGGTCGCCGTGCTCTCCATCTCACCTCCCGCAACCCGTGCGGGGGCCGAAAGTAGCAGTGCCGGCGGGCCGGCGGATGCGGTTGCGGCCGGCCCCGGACGAGCGAGAGGCCGCTCACAGCACGTGGCTGTGGCGGCCTCTCACAGGTGCGGTATGCAAGCGGGGAGACGATCCTCGATCGGGTGGGACAAGCTCCGATCCCGCAGTCCCCGCCGGTGCCCGGGTGGTATTCGCCGGGCGGCCCGCGTGCCGCCTAGCGGCCCGTCACCTCCAGAGTCCCAACAAACATGTCACTCAATTTAGGACCACCTCCTTTCTCTGGTCCGCGGATTGAAGCAAACGGACCAGTCGGGCAATCGTGGCCCCCGGTCAGTCGGCCTCGGCAGCGGGCTCGGCGCCGTTGTCGTCGCCCACCTCGATGCCGTTGTCGTCGGCCACCTCGATGCCGTCGATCGGCAGCTCGGCGCCGGCGACCGCCTCGCCCTCGGGGAGCGCGGCCGCCTCCTGCTCCTCGACGACGAGCGCGACGGCGCTGACCCGGTCGTCGTCGGCGATGTTCATCACCTTGACGCCCTGGGTCGCCCGGCCGTGCCGGGAGATGCCCCTCACCGAGGTCCGCTGGACCATCCCGTTGACGGAGATGAACAGCAGGTCCTGATGCTCGCGGACGATCATCGCGCCGGCGAGGCCGCCCTTCTTCTCGGTCAGCTTCACGGTCAGGTTGCCCTTCGTGCCGCGGCCCTTGACCGGGTAGTCCTCGACCGGGGTGCGCTTGCCGTAGCCGTTCTCGGTGACGACGAAGACGTCGGTGTCGGGCCGGGCGATGTCCATCGCCAGGACCCGGTTCGGGGTCCCGTCGATCTTGTCGGAGACGTTCATCCCCTGTACGCCCGTGGTGTCGCGGCCCATCGGCCGGACCTTGTCCTCGCTGAACCGTGAGGCCTTGCCGGAGCGCGAGACCATGAGGATGTCGTCCTCGCCGGTGGTGAGCCGGACCTGGACGAGCTCGTCGCCCTCGCGGACCTTGATCGCGATGATCCCGTCGGCGCGGATCGGCGTGTTGTACTGGGTGAACTCGGTCTTCTTGATCTGCCCGCCGGCGGTCGCGAACGCCAGGTACTTGCCCTCGCTGAAGTCGCGGGTCGGGATCACCGCCATGACCCGCTCGCCCTCGCGCAGCGGCAGGACGTTGACGAGCGCCTTGCCGCGCGCCGTGCGCGAGCCCTCCGGCAGCTCGTAGACCTTGAGCCGGTAGACCTTGCCGCGGTTCGTGAAGAACAGCAGGTAGTCGTGGGTCGAGCAGATGTGGAGGTGCTCGATGTAGTCGCCCTCCTTGAGGTTCATCCCGGTCACCCCCTTGCCGCCGCGGTGCTGCTGGCGGTAGGTGGCGAGCGGCAGCCGCTTCGCGTAGCCGGAGGCGGTCAGCGAGATCACCATCTGCTGGTCGGCGATCATGTCCTCGATGTCGACCTCGCCCTCGGCGAAGGTGATGTCGGTGCGGCGCTCGCCGCCGTAGCGCTCGCCGAGCTCGGCGAGCTCCTCGCTGATCACGCCGTCGATCCGCCTCTCGTCACCGAGGATCGCCCGCAGCTCGCCGATCCGCTGCATCAGCTCGGCGTGCTCCTCGCGGACCTTGTCGGACTCCAGCGCGGTCAGGCGCTGCAGGCGCATGTCGAGGATCGCCTGGGCCTGGATCTCGGTCAGCTCGAACTGCTCGATCAGCCCCGCCCGCGCCTCGTCGGGATTCGCGGAGCCGCGGATCAGCGCGATCACCGCGTCGAGGTTGTCGAGCGCGATCAGGATTCCCTCGAGCACGTGCGCCCGGGCCTCGGCCTGGCGCAGCTGGAACTGCGTGCGGCGGATCACCACCTCGCGCTGGTGCAGCACGTAGTAGTGGATCATCTCCTTCAGCGACAGCGTCCTCGGCACGCCGTCGACGAGCGAGACCATGTTGACGCCGAAGGTCGCCTGCATCTGGGTGTGCTTGAAGAGCTTGTTGAGCGCGACCTTCGGGATCGCATCGCGCTTCAGCTCGATCACGAGCCGCATCCCGGAGCGGTCCGACTCGTCGCGGAGGTCGGAGATCTCGGTGATCTTCTTGTCGCGGACGAGGTCGGCGATCTTCGTGATCAGGCCGCCGTCGCCGCCCTTGCGGACCATGAACGGCAGCTCGGAGACGATGATCGCCTCCTTGCCGCTCTTGATCGGCTCGATGTGCGCCTTCGCGCGGACCCGGACCGAGCCGCGCCCGGAGCGGTACGCGGAGCGGATCCCCTCCGAGCCCATGATCGTGCCGCCGCCCGGGAAGTCGGGGCCGGTGACGTGCTGCATCAACCCCTCGGTGTCGATCTCGGGGTCCTTGATGTAGGCCTGGACGGCGCCGATCACCTCGCGCAGGTTGTGCGGCGGGATGTTCGTCGCCATCCCGACGGCGATCCCCGAGGAGCCGTTGACGAGCAGGTTCGGAAACCGCGACGGCAGCACCAGCGGCTCGGCCGAGGACTCGTCGTAGTTGGGCCCGAAGTCGACCGTCTCCGCCTCGATGTCGCGGAGCATCTCGGTGGCGAGCCGGGCGAGCCGGGCCTCCGTGTAGCGCATCGCCGCCGGCGGGTCGTCGTCGATCGAGCCGAAGTTGCCCTGGCCGTCGACGAGCGGCTCGCGCAGCGAGAAGTCCTGCGCCATCCGCACGAGCGTGTCGTAGATCGACTGGTCGCCGTGCGGGTGGTACTTGCCCATCACCTCGCCGACGATGAACGCCGACTTCCGGTAGGGCCGGTTCGGCTGCAGGCCGAGGTCGTGCATCGCGTAGAGAACGCGGCGATGAACCGGCTTGAGACCGTCGCGCACGTCGGGCAGCGCCCGGCCGACGATCACGCTCATCGCGTAGTCGAGGTATGCGGAGCGCATCTCCGTCGAGATCTCGCGGATCTCGACGTTGCCTCCGCTCAGGACATCCGAGGCCTCCATCTAGCCATCCACCTTCGCGTTGTCGTGTCCGTTGTCTGCCGTGCGTCCGTGGTGCCTAGACATCGAGCACGTCCACGTCGCGGGCGTTGTTGGTGATGAACTCCTTGCGCGGCTCGACCTTGTCGCCCATCAGGTCGCTGAAGACCCGCTCGGCCATCGCCGCGTCGTCGATCGTCACCTGCAGCAGCGTCCGCGACTCCGGGGCCATCGTCGTCACCCGGAGCTGCTCGGCGTTCATCTCGCCGAGGCCCTTGAAGCGCTGCAGGGTGATCCCCAGGCGGGCCAGCTCGAGCACGACCCGGCGCAGCTCGCCGAACGACTCCGCCTCGCGGCTCTTGTCGCCGAGGCTGACCGTCACCGGCGGCTCGCCGACCTGCTTGAGCAGCGACGAGTGCACCTCGACCAGCTTCCGGTACTCGGTCGAGGAGAACAGCTCGCTCGGCAGGTGATGGGTGCGGGCGAGCCCCGACTTGCGGTGGATCGCCTTGACGACCAGCTCCTCGCCGTCGGCGGAGACCAGCTCGGTCTCGTAGGCCTCGCCGATCGGGTCGTCGGCTTCGATCAGCTCGCGGACGCCGGCGATCGTCGCCGCGCCCTGGTCGAGGATCTGCGACTCGCTGAGGAACCGCACCCGGTCCTGGCCGTAGGCGGCCTGCAGGGAGCTGACCCAGCCCTCGTACTCCTTGAAGGAGCGGTTGAAGCGCTGCCACTTGCTCTCCGAGAGCTTCGCGACCTTGCCGTCCTGGTCGACGATCTCGAACTTCTCGAACTTGTCGCGGAGCAGGAACGCCTCGAGCTCGGACTCCTTCTCGAGATAGAGCTCGCGCTTGCCGTTCTTGGCCCGGTAGAGCGGCGGCTTGGCGATGTAGACGTAGCCGCGCTCGATCAGCTCCGGCATCTGCCGGTAGAAGAACGTCAGGATCAGCGTCCGGATGTGGGCGCCGTCGACGTCGGCGTCGGTCGTGATCACCAGCTTGTGGTAGCGGGCGTCCTCGATCTGGAACTCCTCGTGGACGCCGGTCCCGATCGCCGTGATCAGCGACTGGACGGCGTCGTTGGCGAGGACCTTGTCGATCCGGTTCTTCTCGACGTTGATGATCTTGCCGAACAGCGGCAGAACCGCCTGGGTGGAGCGGTCGCGGGCCTGTTTGGCGGATCCGCCCGCCGAGTCGCCCTCGACGATGAACAGCTCGGTCAGGCTCGGGTCGCGGACCGTGCAGTCGGCGAGCTTGCCGGGCAGCGTCGAGTTCTCGAGCGCCGACTTGCGGCGGGTCAGATCGCGGGCCTTGCGGGCGGCCGCACGGGCCCGGGCGGCGTCGATCGACTTCATCACGATCCGCCGCGCCTCGGCCGGGTTCTCCTCGAGGAACTCGGCGAGCCGGCGGTTGACGATGCCCTGCACGAAGCCCTCGATCGGCGGGTTGCCGAGCTTCGTCTTCGTCTGGCCCTCGAACTGCGGGTCCTGGAGCTTGACCGAGATCACCGCGGTCAGCCCCTCGCGGACGTCGTCGCCGGAGAGGTTCGGGTCCTTCTCCTTGAGCAGCCCCTTCTCGCGGGCGTAGGCGTTCATCGTCCGCGTCAGCGCCGAGCGGAACCCCGACAGGTGCGAGCCGCCCTCGTGGGTGTTGATGTTGTTGGCGAACGAGAAGAGCGACTCCTGGTAGCCGGTGTTCCACTGCATCGCGACCTCGACCTGGCCCTCCTCGGACTCGCCCTCGAAGTAGATGCACTTCTTGTGGAGCGAGTCCTTGGACTCGTTCAGGTGGGCGACGAAGTCGACGATCCCGCCCTCGGCGTAGAACTCCTCGGTCTGTCCCCCGCCGCGCTCGTCGCTGAGCTTGATCCGCAGGCCGCGGGTCAGGAATGCGGTCTCGCGCATCCGCTCGGCCAGCGTCGCGAAGTCGTAGGTGATGTCGAGGAAGATCTCGGTGTCGGGCAGGAAGCTGATCGTGGTGCCTGTCGTCGAGCTCTTCGCGCCCTTGGTCAGCTCGTTCTGGGGCTTGCCGCGCACGTAGTCCTGGGAGTACTCGTTGCCCTTCTGGTTGATCTCCAGGTGGAGGCGCTCCGAGAGCGCGTTGACGACCGAGACGCCGACGCCGTGCAGGCCGCCCGACACCTTGTAGCCGCCGCCGTCGCCGAACTTGCCGCCGGCGTGGAGGACGGTGAGGACGACCTCGGCGGCCGGCCGCCCCTCCTTCTCGTGGATGCCGACGGGAATGCCGCGGCCGTTGTCGACGACGGTGACCGAGTTGTCCGGGTGGATCGTGACGTCGACCGAATCGCAGTGTCCGGCGAGGGCCTCGTCGACGGAGTTGTCGACGACCTCGTAGACGAGGTGGTGAAGACCGCGGACGCCGGTCGAGCCGATGTACATGCCGGGACGCTTGCGGACCGCCTCCAGCCCCTCGAGGACGGTGATGTCGGCCGCCCCGTAGCTGTCGTTTGCGCCGTCTTTGTCCTTCGCCTTAGCGTTGTCCGCCACTCGGTCCTTCCCGTTCGGGTGCTGGTAAATCATGCCGTGCCCGGCGGCGGCTCGAGGGCCGCAGTGAATCCTGTTTGGGAGGGACTCCCGATGTGAGGAGGTCCGTTCCAGAGGCGCGCCGGTCGGTTGACATAAGGATATCAGGCACAAGCGGCGGCCGTCGCGGACGTCTGCAACAAAATCCCTGCAAATAAGCGTATTCTGAAACGGAAGCGGGTCGTTTGGTCAACGATGGCGAGCGAGGTCTGCCGTAAATCGCAGCGAAGTGACGCGATCGGCGCCGATCGCCCCGTCGATCCGCTCCCGCAGCAGCTCCCCCATCAGCTCCAGCTCCTGCGCCCAGGCACCGCTCTCGCAGGCGATCGTCACCCGCCCCTCGCGCTCGGCGACCGGCTCGGCGCGGGCCGCGATCGCCGCCCCGCAGACCGCCGGCCAGGCGGTCTGGACCTCGGCGAGCAGCGTCTGCGGGGTCCGCTCGGCGACGACCCGCTCCAGCGCCGAGCCCAGCCTGCGGGGTTGGCCGGGGCGGGGTTGGCCGGGGCGGGGTTGGCCGGGGCGCTCGCCGCCGCCGCTCGCCGCGCTCATCGCGGCGCCCCCGCGGTCGCGACGCCGGCCTCGATCGCCAGCTCGGCGGCCCCGGTCGCCGGCACGTGGTCGAGCTCGGTGGCGGTGACCAGCGTCTGGCCGCCGTCCTCGAGCATCGCGACCAGCCGCGAGCGGCGCACCGGGTCGAGCTCGCTCATCACGTCGTCGAGCAACAGCAACGGCAGCTGCCGGCGAGCCGAGCGCAACGCGTCGCGTTCGGCGAACAGCAGCGCCAGCAGACCGAGCCGCTGCTGGCCCTGCGACCCGTAGCGGCGCAGCGACCGCCCGCCGAACGACAGCTCGACCTCGTCGCGATGCGGCCCGAAGCCGGTGAAGCCGCGGGCGACGTCGGCATCGCGGCGCTCGGCGAGCTCGGCGGCGATCCCCTCCGCGTCGAGGCCCGCCGTCCGCGGCCGGTAGGCGATTTCGGCACCGCCGGCGAGCCCGAGATCGGCGGCGGCGCGCTCGAACGGCGCGGTCAGCTCGGCGGCGGCGGCGGCGCGGGCGGCGGCGAGCGGCACCGCCCGTTCGGCCAGCGCTCGGTCCCAGGCCGGCAGCGCCGCCGGATCGCCGCCGCGTTTGATCCTTGCCAGCAGGCTGTTGCGCTGGGCAAGCGCCTGCGAGTAGTCGCGCGGCAGATCCGCCCGCGCCGGCCAGAGCGCCCCGGCGAGCCGGTCGATGTGGGCGCGGCGCGGCGCCGGCGGCCCCTTGACGAGCGCCAGCCGGTCCGGCATGAAGATCGAGATCGCCGGCCGGCGGCGATCGTCGCCGGGTTGAGCGGGGGATCCGTCGACGAGCCGGCGGCGGGCCTCGCCGCTCGAGACCGAGGCCAGCATCACGATCGGGTCGAGGTGCTCATCCGGATCGGGCTCGAGCAGCGCCTCGACCCGGGCCAGATCGCCCCCGAAGGCGATCATCTCGCGCTCGCGGCGGGTCCGGCAGGAGCGTCCGGTGAGCGCGAAGAAGACCGCCTCGAGGACGTTCGTCTTGCCGGCCCCGTTCGGCCCGTGCAGGACGCTCAGACCCGGGCCGAGGTCGATCGCCACGTCGGCGAGGTTCCGGAACGAGTGCGGGACGACCCGCGCGACCCTCACTCGGCCTTCGATCCGGGCGCCGTTGCGATCACGGCAACCGCCCTAGACGTTGAGCCGGATCGGCATCACCAGGTAGCTGTAGTCCTCCGAGCCCGCCGGTTGCAGGAGTCCCGGCCGCAGCGGCGAAGTCAGCCGCAGGACCAACTCCTCGGTCTCGACGCTCTCGATTCCCTCGATGAAGAACTGCGGGTTGAAGGCGATCTCCATCGCCTCGCCGCTGAACGCGCACGGCATCGACTCCGAGGCATCGCCGATCTCCGGCGTCTCCGCGGCAACCGTCACCTGGCCCTCCTCGAAGGCGAGCTTGAGCGGCGCGTTGCGCTGCGCCAGGTAGCGGATCCGCCTGGTCACGTCGAGCAGCTCGCCGCGGGGCAGGCGGACGTCGTGGTCGAAGGCGTCGGGAAGCAGCTGCCGGTAGCTCGGGAATTGCCCCTCGATAAGCCGCGACGACATCGTCACGTTGCCGGCCCGAAAGACGATCTGGTTGCCGGGCAGGGCGATCTCGACCTCGTCGAGATCGTGCTGGGAGACGACCCGGGCGAGCTCCCGCATCGCCCGCGCCGGCACGTTCGCCTCGAACTGCGCCGGCGCATCGCCCTCGAGCTCGGTCCGCTTGACGCTGAGCCGGTAGGAGTCGGTCGCGACCATGGTCAGCGTCGATTCCTCGACGCTGACCAGGATGCCGGTGAGGATCGGCCGGACCTCGTCGCGGGAGGCGGCGCGGGCGACCCGCTCGACCGTCTCGGCGAGGGCGCCGGCGGGCATCTTCAGGAGATCGCCGCCGAGCTCGGGCAGGCGCGGGAAGTCCTCGGGGTCGAGCAGCCGCAGGTGGAAGTTGGCGGTGCCGGCGGTCAGCTCGACGTCGCCCTTGTCGGGACGCTCGGCGAGGGTCACGGTTCCCTGCGGCAGCGCCCGCGAGACGTCGGCGAGCAGCCGGCCGGGCAGCAGGATCTCACCGTCGCCCTCGACCTCCGCATCGAGCTCGACCGTGACCGCGAGCTCGCCGTCGGTCGCCCGGGCGACCGCCTTGCCACCCGCCGAGACGAGCATGATCCCGCCCAGCGAGGGCAGGGTCGTCCGCGTCGACAGCGCCCGTGCAGCGGTCTGCAGGCCGTCGAGCAGCGGATCGCGTTCGGCTTTCAATTGCATCTGCATCCTCTTCCGGTCGTCTCAGTTGATGTTAGGTGTGTGGAAACCCTTTCAGAACCCCGCGACGGCAGTGTAGGAGCGCGTTCGCGGGGTGTGGAGGCGGCTGTGGGAAAGTTCCGGCTCGTGGACGGGAGGACGGCGGTCATCGGTCCTCCACGTCGATGTGGAGTCGCTCGTGGATTCGTTCCAGCGCCTTGTGGATATCGGAGCCGGGCTCGAGGTCGCGCTCGACGCGGCGGATCGAGTGCAGCACGGTCGAGTGGTCGCGGTCGAAGCCGCGGGCGATCTCGGCGAGCGACAGGTCGGTCTGGTTGCGGGCGACGAACATGGCGAGCTGGCGGCCGCGGACGAGGTTGGGGGCGCGTCGCGGTGAGCGCATGTCGGCGAGCGAAAGGTGGAGGACGTCGCAGACCGCCCTCTGGATCCGCTCGAGCTGCTCTTCTGCCGGCGCCCGGGCGGGTACGTCGCTGACCGGGTCGGCGTTGCTGCCGAGCGCCTTGCGGACGAGCTCGACGGTCGGCACCTCGCCGAGCATCGATGCGAACGCGGTGACGCGGGTCAGCGCGCCCTCGAGGCGGCGCAGGTTGCCGGGAGCGGCGCCGGCGATCTGCTGCAGCACCTCGAGATCCGGCACGGCGATGCCGTGCTCGGCGGCGAGGCGGCGCAGCAGGGTTATCCGGGTCGCCGGGTCCGGGCCCTGCAGCTCGACGGTCAGCCCCCAGGCGAAGCGGTCGCGCATCCGCTCGCTGAGCCTGCCCATCGCCTCCGGCGGGCGGTCGCTGGAGAGGACGATCTGGCTGCCCTGTGCGTAGAGCTCGTTGAACGTGTGGAAGAACTCGTCCTCGGTTCGCTCCTTGCCCTCGAGGAACTGGACGTCGTCGATCAGCAGCACGTCGACGCCGCGGTAGCGCTTCTTGAAGCGCTCGGTGGGCCGGCCGTCGCCGCGCAGCGAGGTGACGAACTCGGAGGTGAAGCGCTCGGCGGTCGTGTAGACGACGTCGAGGTCGGGGCGCTGGCTGCGCAGGTAGTTGGCGATCGAGACGAGCAGGTGGGTCTTGCCGAGCCCGGGCGAGCCGTAGAGGAACAGCGGGTTGTAGGACTCGGCCGGCGACTCGGCGACGGCGAGCGCCGCCGAGTGGGCGAAGCGGTTGCCGGCGCCGATCACGAAGTGGTCGAAGTCGAGGCCGCCGGCGAGGCCGGCGGGGATCGCGCCGGCGGCGGGGCCGGGCTCGTCGCCTTCGGCGGGCAGGTCGGCGAAGGCGATCTCGGTGAAGCCGGGGGCGCGGCGGCGCAACGCATCGGTGGCGGCAGCGCCGTAGCGGCGCTGGAACCAGTCGCGGACGCGGTCGGGGCCGGAGACGTAGAGGCGAGTGCCCTGGATACCGACCGCGCGCAGCGGCTCGAGCCAGTTCTCGAAGGCCGATTGCGGCAGCGTGTCGCGGAGCTCCTCCCGGACTCCGTTCCAGATCGTGGCCAGCTCTTGTCGCGAGTCGTCTTGCAAAGGTGTCGGGGAACGCCGGATCACCCGGCGACTGCCGGAGGCGGCTCTCCTGGGCGATCATAGGTCCGCCGCGGCGGCCCGTCGGCGCCCGCCGCGCCCAACTCCGCAAATCGCGCCATAACCATCGGCCCGTCCTCCCTATACTGCGCCGTCCGGCACGCCCGCCGACCCTACTTGCGGGCCACGAGAGGGACTGAGAATGAAGCGAACCTGGCAGCCCAAGAAGAGAAAGCGCGCCCGCGCGCACGGCTTCCGTGCGCGGATGCGGACGCGGCATGGTCGCGAGATCATCCGGCGCCGCCGTCGCAAGGGCCGCAAGCGCCTGACGGTCTAGACGGTGTCGGAGCCGGGTGGCGAGGGTCGCAAGCGTGGTCGCCTCTCGCGCAGCGGTGACTTCGACCGTGCCTACCGGGATGGCCGCTCGCACGCGAATCGCTTCCTGGTCCTCTACGCCTTCCCGCGCGGCGACGACTCCGGCGACGAGGTCCGCCTCGGCGTCTCGGTCGGCCGCAAGGTCGGTGGCGCCACCGAGCGCAACAAGGTGAAGCGGGCGATGCGGGAGGCGTTCTGGGGCCTGTCGGAGCGGCTCCCCGCCGGCTACGACTTCGTGCTCGTCGGCCGCAGCGGCGTCGCCGGGTTGATCGATCGCGAGGGGACCGCGGGCCTGAGCGCATCGCTGGCGACGCTGCTCGGCGAGGCGGGCGAGTGAGCGTTGCACGTGAAACGGGTCCTGCCGCGGCGCCGGACGTTGCACGTGAAACGGAGCTCGGCCCCGGCCTCGCGGCGCGGATCGCGCTGTTGCCGATCCGCTTCTATCGTCGTTTCCTCTCCCCCGCGCTCGGCCGGCGCTGCCGCTACTACCCGACCTGCTCGGCCTACGCCGAGGAGGCGGTACGCGAGCTCGGGGCGTTTCGCGGCATGATCCTGGCCGCTTGGCGGGTCCTACGATGCAATCCCTTCAGCCCCGGCGGCCTCGACCCGGTCTCCGAGCGAACCCTCTTCCGCACAGCCCCAGCGCGTAACCGAGAGAGCCCCAGATGAGCCTGCCAGTCGCATCGATCTTCACCGACATCCCGGAAGCGGTCATCGTCTTCTTCCACGACACCCTGCACCTCGGGTGGGGACCGTCGATCGTCGCCCTGGTCTTCGTCGTTCGCCTCGCGATCCTGCCGATCTCGATGAAGCAGATCCGCTCGATGCGGGCCCTTCAGGAGCTGCAGCCGCAGCTCAAGCAGATCCAGGAGAAGCACAAGGGCGACAAGCAGCGTCAGCAGCAGGCGATGATGAAGTTCTACCAGGAGAACGAGATCAATCCGCTCGCCTCCTGTCTGCCGCTGCTGCTGCAGATTCCGGTCTTCATCTCGCTCTACTACATGCTCAAGGGCGACAGCTTCCAGATGGACGTCCAGAACGCTCCCCCGGAGGGCTGGCTGTTCATCCCGAGCCTGATCGAGCCGCCGACCGGCGCCGTCGCGGCGGTCCTCGTCGTCCTCTTCATCGTCACCCAGCTCGGCTCCGGCCTGGCGATGTCGGTCCGCGGCCAGGGCATGGAGGGACCGCAGAAGTACATCATCTACGGCCTGCCCTTCCTGTTCGCGCCGTTCGTGCTCCAGTTCGAGGCGGCGCTCTCGGTCTACTGGATCTCGACCAACCTCTGGACCCTCGGCCAGCAGCAGGTCGTGCACTCGCTGCTCGGACCGGTCAAGAAGCCGTCGCCGGAGGAGATCGAGGCGGCGAAGCCACCGCCCCCGCCGCCGCGCAAGAAGAAGAAGAAGAGTGGGAGGCAACGATGAGCGAGAGCACCGAGATTCCCGAGCAGCCGGCCGATCGCGTTCGCGCGATCGTCGACCGGGTGCTCGACGAGATCGACCTCGACGCCGAGGTCGAGGTGACCGAGACCGACGAGGAGATCTATGCCGAGATCGACGGGCCGGACGAGCTTGGGATCCTGATCGGCCGTCGCGGCCAGACGCTCGACGCCCTGCAGCTGCTCTGCTACCGCGCCGCATCGCTCGGGGTCACCGACCGCAAGCGGGTCACGCTCGACGCCTCCGGCTACCGCGAGCGCCGCCGGACGCTGCTCGAGGAGGAGGCCGCGGTCGCCGCTCAGCGGGCCGTCCGCAACGACGAGCCGGTCCGGCTCGAGCCGATGTCGGCGAGCGAGCGGCGGATGGTCCACGAGGTCCTCAAGGACCGCAGCGACGTCGAGACCTACAGCGAGGGCGACGAGCCCGAGCGCCGGATCGTCGTCGCGCCGCTGATCTCCGATTGATCTTGAGCGGCCCCGGCGCGGAACCGCTCCCGCAGCCGGAGCTGACCGCCGCAGCCGGGGCGAAGCTGGAACCGGTGCTGGCGTTGCTCGCCGCCGACGCGACCGCACCGAGCTCGGTGATCGAGCCCGGCCGCGCCCGGGCCGTCCACATAGCCGACAGCCTCAGCGGCCTCGGCTTCGCCGAGCTCGCCGCCGCCGGCCGGATTGCCGACGTCGGCGCCGGCGCCGGGTTCCCCGGACTCGTCCTCGCGGCGATGCTGCCGGACGCCCGGGTCGACCTGATCGAGTCGATCGCCCGCAAGGCCGAGTTCATCGACCGGGCCGCGGCGGCGGGCGGGATCGCCAATGCCCATGCGGTGAACGCCCGTGCCGAGGACTGGGCGAAGCCCGGCGCCGCCGGCCGCGAGGCCTACGACGCCGTAGCCGCCCGCGCCGTCGCCCGGCTCAGCACCCTCGCCGAGCTCGCCGCGCCGCTGCTCCGTCAGGGCGGGGTGCTCGTCGCCTGGAAGGGGAGGAGGGATCCGGACGAGGAGGCCGAACTGGAACGCGGGGCTCCCCGGCTCGGGGTCGAACCGGTCGAGGTCCGCAGCGCCGACCCTACGCGGGGAGCCGCAATCGCCACCTCTACCTGCTCCGCAAGGCCGGACCGACCCCGCCCGATCTGCCGCGCCGCGCCGGCATGGCCAAGAAACGCCCCCGCGGCGTGATCTAGAGTCGCGCGCTGCCGAGGGCAATCATGGGCTACGTCTACGCGATCGCAAACCAGAAGGGTGGGGTGGGGAAGACCACCACCACCGTCAACCTCGCCGCCTGCATCGCCGCGAGCGGCCGGCAGACGCTCGTCGTCGATCTCGATCCGCAGTGCAACGCGACGGTGACGCTCGGCCTCGACCGCGAGGCGCGGCCGTCGAGCTACGACGCGCTCTGCGGCGACGTCTCGATCGCCGAGGCGGCGCGGCCGGCCGGCAGCGACAACCTCTGGGTCGTCCCCGCCAACCGCGACCTCGCCGGCGCGGCGGTCGAGCTGCCCGGCCTCGAGCGCTCCGAGTACCGGCTTCGCGACGGCCTCGGCCCGATTCGCGAGCGATTCGCGGCGACGTTCCTCGACTGTCCGCCGTCGCTCGGGCCGATCACCGTCAACGCGCTCGCCGCCGCCGACCGGGTGATCGTCCCGGTCCAGGCCGAGTACCTGGCGCTCGAGGGACTCGTCCAGTTCCTCGACACGCTGCAGTCGGTGCGGCGGCAGCTCAACCCGTCCCTGGTTCTGACCGGGATTGCGATCACCATGGCCGATGACCGCACCCGTCTCTCCCAGGATGTCGAGCACGAGTTGAAAGATCACTTCACAGACCTTGTCCTCGAGACGGTGATCCCGCGCAGCGTCCGGCTCGCCGAGGCGCCGAGCTTCGGCCTGCCGGTGATCGACCACGCCCCCGACTCGCGCGGATCGGTCGCCTACCGGGCGCTCGCCGAGGAGGTGCTGGCGCGTGGCTAGGAAGCCGGGGATGGGCCGGGGCCTGGCGGCGATCCTGCCCGAGTCCCACGAGCTCGCCGAGCCCGCCTACCGCGACGTCCCGGTCGAGCTGATCCGTCCCAACCGGGGCCAGCCCCGCAAGGCGTTCGACGACGACGGCCTCGCTCGGCTCGCCGAGTCGATCGCCGAGAGCGGCGTCGTCCAGCCGCTCGTCGTCCGCCCGCTCAGCGACGGTCGCTACGAGCTGATCGCCGGCGAGCGCCGCTGGCGGGCCGCTCAGCAGGCGGGCCTGGCCACGGTTCCGGCGATCCTCCGCACCGAGGATGAGACAAAACGCCTGCAAATCGCACTAATCGAGAACATGGCGCGCGAGGATCTCAACCCGATCGACGAGGCACGCGCCTGCGCCGCGCTCGTCGAGGGGCTCGACCTCAGCAAGGAGGAGGTGGCGCGCCGGGTCGGTCGCAGCCGCTCGGCGATCTCGAACCTGATCCGCCTCCTCGATCTCCCCGACCAGGTGATCGAGCATGCTCGAGGCCGGCGAGCTCAGCGAGGGCCACGGCCGGGCGCTGCTCGCCGCCAAGAGCCAGGAACAGCGCCGCGCGCTGGGCCGCCAGGCCGTCGCCGGCGGCTGGTCGGTGCGCGAGACCGAGCGCCGCGCGAAGGGGGAGGGGGGAGGCCGCGCCCGCAAGCCCCGCGAGCTCCATCCCGACGAGGAGGCGGCGATCGGTAAGGCCGAGGACGCGCTCGAGCGGGCGCTCGGCCACGACGTCCGGGTCAGCTCCGGGGCGCGCGGGCTGACCGCCCAGATTCGCTTCGAGGACCTCGACGAAGTGCTCGCCCTGGCGAAGTCGCTGCGGCGCAAGTAGGGCCGCCGCGGGCTCACTAGAATCCGCGATCGCGGGCGATTAGCTCAGTTGGTTAGAGCGCGTCTCTGATAAGGACGAGGTCCCTGGTTCGAATCCAGGATCGCCCACTTGCAACGAATGCAGATCTACGGCGTCAGCTTCGACATGGTCGGCAAGCAGCCGATCGTGCTGTTGAAGACGACCGACGGCAACCGCTTCCTGCCGATCTGGATCGGCCATCCCGAGGCGGCGGCGATCCTGATGAAGCTCCAGGGGGCGAGCACGCCGCGGCCGATGACCCACGACCTGCTCGCCGACGTCCTCGACAGCATCGACGCCAAGTGCGAGCGGATCTCGGTCACCGAGCTCCGCGACAACACCTTCTACGCGACGATCACGCTCTCGGTCGACGGCACCGAGGTCGAGATCGATTCCCGCCCCTCCGACGCCCTCGCCCTCGCGGTCCGCTGCGACGCGCCGATCTACGCCGCCGAGGAGGTCATCGAGGAGTCCTCGATCGAGTTCGAGCACGAGGTCGAGGACCAGGAGGAGGTCGTCGAGAAGTTCAAGGACTTCCTCGACGAGGTGACGCCGGAGGACTTCGCCGGCGGCAGCGACGAGCCGCCCGCCTAGGCGGAGGGCGCGGCGGTGCAGATCTTCACGATCGGTTTCACGCAGACCACCGCCGAGCACTTCTTCGGCCGCCTCGAGGGCGCCGGCGTCGAACGGCTCGTCGACGTCCGCCTCCGTAACGACTCCCAGCTCGCCGGCTTCGCAAAGGCCCGCGACCTGCCCTGGTTCCTCGGCGAGCTGATCGGCGCCGACTACGTCCACGAGCCGCTGCTGGCGCCGACCGCCGAGATCATCGACGACTTCAAGAAGCGGAAGGGGAGCTGGGACGACTTCCGCCCCGCCTTCCGGGCCCTGCTCGCCGACCGCCGCGTCGAGATCCGCGCTCGACCGGTCCGGCTTCGGCCGCCCGACGGCGCTGCTCTGCAGCGAGGCCGGGGCCGAGCACTGCCATCGCCGCCTCGTCGTCGAGTACCTGGCCGAGCACTGGCCCGACGTCAGCGCCGTCCACCTCTAGCCCCGCTCCCGGCGCGTCCGGCCTCCGTCGCCACCCCGCCCGCCGCCTCGCCTCGCCCGCCAGCCGCACCGTGGCCTACCTCCCGCCGGGCGCCAGCCCGCCTCGCCACCTCACCCCGACCGCCAGCCGCCCCGTCGCCTCCCTCGCGCCGAGGTCGAGGAAACCGGTGACTATTCCCCCTTTCCTCCACCTCGGCGGCCTGGGAGGATCGTGGAAGCGGACGGGCCGGCGTTCGTTATGGTTGCCAGTGGTGGCGAATCGGGGAGGTACGTGACGTGGGGTCGATAAGGGCGTTGGGAGCACTGCTGCTCGCCGGCCTCGCAGTCTTCGCCGCGGGCCTGGCACTGAGCGCCTGCGGCAACGATTCGCCGAGCCAGGCCGAGCTCGATCAGGCCCGCAAGGAGGGCGCCAAGCAGGCGCTCGACCAGCAGCAGACCCGCAAGCAGCAGCGACAGATCGCGCAGCTCAAAAAGCAGGTCAAGAAGGCCGACGGCGGCGGCAACGGCGGCGGCGGCGGAACGACGACGACCTCGGCGGTCGCCGTCGGCGGCTCCTCCTCCGGCGGCATCCCCAGCGGCGCGACGAGCTGCGCCGACGACGTCTACGCGGGACCGAACACCTCCTGTCAGTTCGCCCTCAACGTCTCGACCAACTACTACGGCTCCGGTCAGTCGACGAACATCGACGTCTACAGCCCGGTCACCAACAAGAACTACGTGATGACCTGCACCGGCAGCTCACCGACGGTCTGCCGCGGCGGCAACAACGCCTCGGTCTACCTCCCCTGACCTCCCGGACCGCACCCTGGCCGGCGGCGGCGATCGTCCTGCTCGCCGTCCTCGCCTGGTCCGGCTGCGGCTCGGCGGAGCCGGCGAGCAGCGGCCCCGACCGGGGCCTCGGCGTCTACCGGGACGCGCTCGCGCAGGCTCGACAGGATCGCATCGACCGACTCGAGAAGCGGCTCCGCAGGCGGCGCGCGGCCCGACGGGACGCCGAGGCGCCGCCGGCCCCCGCGTCGTCCGGCGGCGGCGACCTCGACGCCCTCGGCGAACGTCTCGGCGCCGAGGTGGGGGCGGCGTACGGTCCACCCGGGGCGGCGCCGGCGACCGCCGGCTCGCTGCAGTCCGGGTCCGCCTGGTCGACGATCAAGGTCCCGATCGCGCTGGCGGTCGCCGAGGAGACCGGCGGCCTGAGCGCAACCCAACAGGACCTGGTCAGCGCCGCGATCACCCGCTCAGACAACGAGGCCGCGGCGACCCTGTTCGGCCAGCTCGGCGGCCTCGAGACCGCGACCGGCAAGGTCGAGGCGGTGCTCGGCGAGGCGGGCGACTCCGGGACCCGCGTCTCGGCGGTCGGACGCGACGGCTACTCGACCTACGGGCAGACCGATTGGACCCTGTCCGGGCAGGTCACCTTCATGGGCGCGCTGCTGAACGGCTGCGTCGCCGACGCCGGCAGCCGCGACTTCGTCCTCGATCGGATGGCGAACGTCAGCGCCGACACCTGGGGCCTCGGATCGGCCGGGGTGCCGGCGCTCTGGAAGGGCGGCTGGGGGCCGGGAGTCGACGGCCGCTACCTGCTCCGCCAGATGGGCGCGATCACCGTCGACGGCAACCAGTACGCCGTCGCCTACGCGGTCATCCCCGGCAACGGCGATTTCGCCACCGGCCAGCAGGTCGCGACCGAGGTCGCCCGCTGGATCGTCAAGCATGCCCCCTCGTCGTCCGCCGCCGCCGGCGGCTGCTGATCCCGCGGCCGTCTCGCGCCGCCCGCCTCCCCGCCGCCGTCTCGCCGCCTACTCGCCGAGGTCGAGGAAACGGGTGACTATTGCCCCTTTCCTCCACCTCGGCGGTGGGGTTGGGAGCGGCACCGGCAACACGGAGCGCCTGCTGCCGAACGCTAGTCGGCCAGCGCCAGAGCCAGCGCCCGGGCGACGAAGTCCTCGAAGCTGATCCCGGCCGCCTCGGCGGCCATCGGCAGCAGCGAGGTGTCGGTGAGGCCGGGGACCGAGTTGACCTCGAGGACCTGGGGGCCGGCCGCGGCGGCGTCGAGCATCACGTCGACGCGGGCGAAGCCCTCGCAGCCGAGCGCGGTCCAGGTCCGCAGGGCGACGTCGGCGACCGCCGCGGCGGCGCCGGGATCGAGCTCGGCCGGGCAGACGTAACGGGTCCGGCCGATCTCGTAGCGGGCCTCGTAGTTGAAGGCGTCGGCCTGCTCGGGGATCGCCTCGACGATCGGCAGCGGCTCACCGTCGAGGACCGAGACGGCGAGCTCGCGGCCGGCGACGTGGCGCTCGATCAGGACCCGGTCGTCGTAGCTGAGCGCGGCGACGAGTGCGGCCGGCACCTCGGCGGCGGTGGCGGCGAAGCGGACGCCGAGCGCCGAGCCCTGGCCGGCGGGCTTGACGACGAGTGGCAGCCCGAGCCCGGCCTCGATCTCGGCGAACGCGTCGGCGGCGCCGAGCTCGCGGAAGGCGGCGGCGCCGAACGCGACCCAGTCCGGGGTCGGGATGCCGGCGGCCCGCATCCGGTGCTTGGCCTGGACCTTGTCCATGCAGAGGACGCTGGCGGCGATGCCGGGCCCGGTGTAGGGGATCGCGAGCAGCTCGAGCAGCGACTGCACCGTCCCGTCTTCGCCGCCAGGACCGTGCAGGGCGATGAAGGCGACGTCGGGGCGCTCATCCTTGAGCTCGGCGACGAGGTGCTCGTCGGCGTCGATCGCGACGACCTCGTGGCCGAGCGCGCCGACCGCGTCCTCGACCCGGGCGCCGGACTGCAGCGAGACGGCGCGCTCGAGCGAGCGACCGCCCTTCAGGACCGCGACCTTCATCGCTGCCGCGGCGGCCGCCGGTGGAAGGGGAGGACCTCTCCGGGTGTGCCGGCCGACTCGGTATCCGACGACGACGGCTGCGGCTCATCCGCCGACGGCTCGGGAGGCGGTGGATCGTCGGGCCGGACGATCTCGTGGCTGCCGGTGATCGTCTCGTAGAGGTCGACCTGTTCGCCGACGACGGCGCCGATCCGGCGGATCCCCTCGACGATCTCATCCTCGGTCTGGGCCGAGAAGTTGAGCCGCATCGAGCCGCTGCCGCGGCCGTCGACGAAGGCCGCCTCGCCGGGCACGAAGGCGACGTTCTCGCGCAGCGCCTTGGCGAGCAGGTCGGTGGTGTCGATGTAGTCGGGCAGCGTCGCCCAGACGAACAGGCCGCCGTCCGGCTCCGACCAGCTCGCCTGCCGCGGGAAGTAGCCGGCGAGCGCCCGCAGCATCGCCGCGCGGCGCGAGCGGTAGACGTCGCGGAGCTCGGCCACGTAGTCGAGCCAGCGGCCCTCGCCGAAGTACTCGCGGACGAAGAACTGGCTCAGAGTCGACGTGCAGAGGTCGGCGGCCTGCTTGCCGAGTACGAGCTTGGCGCGGACCGGCGGCGGCGCGCAGACCCAGCCGATCCGGATCCCGGGGGAGAGGATCTTCGAGAACGTGCCGACGTAGAGGACGTAGTCGCCGCCGTCGAGCGAGTAGAGCGTCGGCAGCGGCTCGCCGTCGAAGCGGAGCAGGCCGTAGGGGTTGTCCTCGACGAGCAGGATCTCGCGCTCGCGGGCGATCTCGACGAGCCGCCGCCGCCGCTCCAGCGCCAGCGTCACCCCGCCTGGGTTCTGGAAGGTCGGCACCGAGTAGATGAACTTCGGCCGCTTCCCCTCGCGGTCGAGGGTGGCGAGCAACTCCTCGAGCAGGTCGATTCGCATCCCATCGTCGTCCATCGCGACCTGGCGGGTGTCTGCCTCGTAGGAGCAGAAGACGGGGACTGCGCCGGGGTAGGTCGGGCCCTCGGCGATGACGACGTCGCCGGGGTCGATCAGCGTCTTGCAGATCAGGTCGAGCGCCTGCTGGCCGCCCGATGTGACGACGATGTCCTCGGGGTCGGGGCGCATCTCCTCGGCCCGCATCACCTCCTCGATCACCGCCTTGGTCTCGGCGAAGCCCTCGGTCGGCCCGTACTGGAGCGCCTTCGCGCTCGACTTCTGGGCGATCCGGGTCATCTGTGCCGCGAACGACTCCGGCGGGAAGGTCGAGGTGTCGGGGAAGCCGCCGGCGAGCGAGATCACCTCCGGCCGCGAGGTGATCTCCATCAGGTCGCGCATCGCCGAGGAGCGCATCACCGTCGTCCGCTGCGCGAACAGGCCCGCGTAGCGGGCGACGTCGGAGGAGGTCGTGTGCGAGCGCCGGTGCGGCCGCTCGCCGCCGGGCCGCGACCCGGCGCCGGTGCGGCGGACGGAATCGTCCTCGGGTCGGACCGGATCCATGTGATCAGTTTCCTACAGCGCCGCCGCCGGCGCTGCCACCGCCTCCGGTCGATCAACTACCCTGCGCGCCCGATGGACCTATTCATGGCGATCTGCCAGGGCCTCGGCCTCGCCCTCGCCGTCGGCATCGGCGGCCCGCTGGCCGCCCTGTTCATCTCGATGATGGCGTCGCTCGACGCCGGCATCCACCCGGGCGGCTCCGACTACGACTTCATCGAGGCGACCTGGTTTCTGGTCACGCTGCTGGCGATCGTCGTCGTCTTCATGCTCGCCCGGGGACGGCAGGCGCTGCGCTGGCCGACGATCCTCGTCCTCGCCGCGATCGGGGCGGTCGTCTTCGCCGCCTCCCTGGCCGAGGACGGCCACGTCGCCTGGCCCGGCCTGATCCTCGGCGGCCTCGCGACAGCGGCGGCCGCGTCGATCTCCTTCGTGGTCCTCGAGGGCGCGATCAAGCGCGCCGAGGGCAACGAGCCGGGCAGCAGGGAGGCCGACGCCGCCAACTTCCTGATCGTCGCCTTCGCCGCCGCCGGGATCGTCCTCGCCGCGCTCAGCCTCTTCGTCCCGCCGGTCTCGCTGCTCGCCCTGGTCGCGCTCGTCTGGCTGGCGATCGGCCGACGCCGCCGCGCCGGCGAGAAGTACGAGGGCCTGCGGATCCTCCGCTAGCAGGCGGCCCGTAACCGGAAAGCGACGGGTGGTTGACATCGATTGATGTCGCATTACCCTGTGGCGGATGGTCGAGCGCGGGGCAGCACCGGAGATCTCACCGCTGCGCAGCCGGGTGCTGCGGGGCGCGCGGGCACTGACGACGCCGCTGCTGCCCGACGACTACATCGCCCTGATCAACCCGCTGTGGTCGACGAAGGAGCTGCTCGGCCGGGTCGAGCGGATCGTGGCGGAGACGCCGGAGGCGTCGACGATCGTGATCAGGCCGGCGTTCGACTGGCCCGGCCACGAGCCCGGCCAGTACCTGCGGATCGGCGTCGAGATCGACGGTCGCCGGCACTGGCGGGCCTACTCGCTGACCAGCGACCCCGGCCATCCCGACGGACTGATCTCGATCACGGTCAAGCACGTCGCCGACGGGCGGATGTCGCCGCACTTCACCCGCCGGATCGAGCCCGGCGCGACCGTCTTCCTCGGCGGCGTCGAGGGCACCTTCGGGCTCCCCGACCCGCTGCCGGCGAAGCTCCTCTTCGTCAGCGCCGGCAGCGGCATCACCCCGGTGATGAGCATGCTCCGCGAGCTCGAGCGCCGCGACGAGCTCAGCGACGTCGTCCACGTCCACAGCGAGCGCAGCGCCGAGGGCGTCATCTTCGGCGACCTGCTCAACGGCATGGCCGCCCGCCACCCCGGCTACGTGCGCCACGAGCACTTCACCGCGAGCCGCGTGCGCCTCGGACCGGCGGCGATCGCCGAGCTCTGCAGCGACTGGCGCCAGCGCTACACGCTCGCCTCCGGCCCCGGCGAGATGCTCGACGCGATCGACGAGCACTGGCGGTCCGAGGGCGATCCGGAGCTGCTCGACATGGAGCGCTTCCAGCCCAGGTTCGGAATCGGCGCCGGCGGCGACGGCAGCGGCGGCACGGTCCGCTTCCGGGTCACCGACGTCGAGGCGACCTGCGAGAGCGGCGTGCCGATTCTCGCCGGCGGCGAGGCGGCCGGCGCCGACCTCCAGTACGGCTGCCGGATGGGCATCTGCCACACCTGCGTCGGCAAGCTCGCCGAGGGGCGGGTCCGCGACCTGCGGACCGGCGAGGTGCACGGCGAGCAGGGGGAGATGATCCGGATCTGCATCAACGCGCCGGAGGGACACGTCGAGGTCGACCTTTGAGATCGAGCCAGCAACAGGAAGGGAAACGGCAGGGATGAGCACCGATACGGAGACCGTGGCGGCGGCGATCGAGAACCCGCTGCAGCGGCTGACCGACGAGCAGCTCGACGAGCTCGCCAAGCAGTTCGACGCGATCCACGACGAGGTCTACGACGACCTCGGGGAGGAGGACGCCCGCTACATCCGCGGCGTCATCGAGTTCCACCGCCGCCTCGTCGTCGTCTCGCGGATCGTCCTGATGGCGTCGCGCTACAAGCCCGCCTGGGTGCTCGGCACCGCCGGCCTGTCGGTGGCGAAGATCCTCGAGAACATGGAGATCGGCCACAACGTCATGCACGGCCAGTGGGACTGGATGAACGATCCCGACATCAACTCCCAGACCTGGGACTGGGACACCGCCTCGCCGGCCTCGGCCTGGCGCCACTCCCACAACTACGTCCACCACACCTACACGAACATCCGCGGCAAGGACAAGGACCTCGGCTACGAGATCATGCGGATCGACCCGCACCAGAAGTGGCATCCGGTCTACCTCGCGCAGCCGCTCTACAACGTCCTGCTGATGCTGTTCTTCGAGTGGGGGGTGGCGCTGCACGACCTCGACTTCGACGCGATCAAGAGGGGCGACAAGCCGATCCGCCAGGTCAAGGACGAGCTCCGCGAGATCGGCCTCAAGGGGGTCCGTCAGGCGCTCAAGGACTACGTCTTCTTCCCGGCGCTGAGCGGCCGCGAGTGGAAGAAGACCCTGTACGCCAACTTCACGGCGAACATCGTCCGCAACGTCTGGTCGAACGCGATCATCTTCTGCGGCCACTTTCCCGACCAGACCTACACGTTCACCGAGGAGGAGACCGCCAACGAGTCGCGCGGCGGCTGGTACGTCCGCCAGCTGACCGGCGCCGCCAACATCGAGGGCGGCCCGCTCTTCCACCTGATGAGTGGCAACCTCGGCTACCAGGTCGAACACCACCTCTACCCGGACATGCCGTCCTCGCGCTACGGCCAGATCGCCCCGAAGGTGCGGACGATCTGCGAGCGCTACGGCCTCCCCTACAACACCGGCCCGTTCCGCAAGCAGTGGGGGACGGTCCAGCGGACGATCCTCCGGCTCGCCTTCCCGGGCGGCAAGCCGCGCCGCAAGCCGGGCCCCTGGCGGGAGCCGGAGCGGCCGGCCGAGCCGCGGCGGGCCGGCAACGGCGAGGTCGACCGCAGCACCGCCGAGGGGGCCCTCGCCCCATTTCCCTAGGCCATCCGCCGAGGTCGAGGAAACAGGCAACTGTCACGCCTTTCCTCGACCTCGGCGGGGCGGGAATCCGCGGCGCGGGTTTCTGCAAACCTCCTGAGCCCCGATGGCCGCCGCCAAGCAACGCAAGCTCGTCCTCGCCGTCGTCGATTCGCTCCGTGCCGACATGCTGCTGAAGACGGTCGACGCCGGTGAGGCGCCGACGTTCCGGAAGCTGATCGACCGCGGCGAGCTGGTCGGCGACTGCGTCTCGTCGTTTCCGTCGGTGACGCCGGTCTGCACGTCGGAGCTGACCACCGGCGTGCGCCCCGACCGGCACCTGATCCCGGGGATGAACTGGTACCACCGGGCCGAGCAGCGCTACGTCGAGTACGGCTCCTCGTTCGAGGCCACCCGCGCTTTCGGGCTGTTCCGCTCGCTCTACGACACCGTCTACAACCTCAACATGGGGCACCTCAACTTCGAGACCCTGACGCTGTTCGAGCGGCTCGCCGACGCCGGCTACCGGACCGCCGGCACGCCGTTTCTGATCTACCGCGGCCGGACCCGCCACGAGGTCGGCCTCGAGGGCCTGCTGAAGGCGTTCGCCAACGCCGCCAAGTTCCACCACGCCGTCTGGGGTCCGGAGGAGCTGTTCTACGGCGAGCTCTACTCGTCGCGGAAGGTCGACTGCAAGCCGACCCTGGCCCGGCCGGCGACCCGCGACGCCTACTCGGCCTGCGTCGGCCGCGACCTCGTCGAGCACGACCTCTACGACTTCCTGCTCTTCTCGCTGCCCGACAACGACTACTACTCGCACCGCGACGGGCCGGAGCGGACGCAGGAGTCGATCGCGCTCGCCGACGACGCGATGGCCGAGCTGGTCGGCGCCCACGGCGGCATCGACGCGTTCCTCGCCGAGAACGGCGTGATCGTCGTCGCCGACCACGCGCAGAGCTTCGTCGAGCGGCCGCTCAACCTCCAGGAGACTGCTCGGCGAGCGCTGGCGGGTCCTGCAGCCGAACGCCGAGTTCGATCCGGCCGATCAGCTCGCCGTCGGCCCGAGCGGCCGCGGCGCCGGGATCTGGCTGCTGCCCGCCGATCCCGACGAGCGGGCCCGGCTCGGCGCCGAGGTCTCCGCCCACCTCGAGCACGACGTCGAGGGCGTCGACCTGCTCGCCTGGATCACCCCCGAGGGCGACGAGCGGGGGCGCTGGGCGGCGGTCAGCGGCAGCGGCATCGAGCTCCGCTTCCGGCCCGGCGAGCAGGTCCGCGACCGCCGCGGCGCCGGCTGGGAGCTCGACGGCGACCCGGCCGCGCTGCGGGCCCGGATCCACGAGGGCCGCTTCGTCAGCGACGACTACCCGGACGCCCTCGCCCGCCTCTGGGCGGCGCTCGCCAACCCGAACGCCGGCGACATCCTCGTCAGCCTCGCGACCGGCTGGGAGTGCATCGACTGGGGCGGCGGCAACCACCTGCCCGGCGGCAGCCACGGCTCGCTGCTCGCCACCGATTCGCTCGGCGCCCTGCTGACGGTCGGCCTCGACGGCGAGCGCCCGCAGCGCGAGCAGTGGGCGATCAGCGACGTCTACGGTCTCGTCGAGGCCCACTTCGGGCTCGCGGCCGACTGACGCCGTCCCATCTAGCATCCCGCCGATGCCCGTCGAATACGAACCCGCTCCGCGGAGCGACTCGGCGCCGCCGCCGGCGGCGGCAGGCCGCTGGGAGGCGGCGGCCAACCGCGCCTGGGCGATCATCCGCCGCGTCCACCTCGGCTCCAAGAAACCCGGCAACTGGGTACAGCTCTTCCACTTCGGCGTCGTCGGCGGCAGCGGCTACGTCGTCAACCTGATCGTCTTCACGCTGCTCACCCAGGGCACCGGGATGAACCACCTGCTCGCCGCGGTCGGCGCCTTCGTCGTCGCGGTGACGAACAACTTCCTGCTCAACCGTCACTGGACGTTCCGCCGCCAGGGGTCGAAGGACTCGCACGCCGGCTTCCAGGCGGCGCGCTTCTTCACGGTCAGCGTCGTCGGGCTCGGCGTCAACCTGGCGATCCTCGAGCTGCTCGTCGCCGGCGCCGGCCTCGCCGAGCTGCCCAGCCAGGCGATCGCGGTGGCGATGGCGACGCCGGTCAACTTCATCGGCAACAAGCTCTGGACCTTCGACCGCTGAGGCCACCACGCTCCCGGGCCGGGTCGCCGGGGCTGGCATAGTTCGGGCATGGTCAACTTCAAGAAGCTCTCCGCCCGCGCCCAGCAGGCGAAGGATGCGATCGACCAGCAGGGCGGCTCCGCGGCCCTCAAGGAGAAGGCCGAGCGGGCGCGGGGAATCGCCCGCGGCAAGGGCTCGGCCGCCGACAAGGCGAAGGCCGCCGCCGATCTCGCGCGCGAGAAGCCCAAGCCGGAGGACAAGGGCCAATAGCGGCGACCGCCGACCGGCCGGCGTGAAGCGCGCCGGAGCGATCCTCGGCGCGGTCGTGCTCGCGGCGCTGGCCCTCGCGGCGAGCGCCGCCGCGGCGGCGACGCCGGTTCCCTCCGGCTACCCGGACAAGCCGGCCGACTACGCGATCACCCCCGAGCAGGCGGTCAAGGTCGCCGACACCGACCCGAAGATCGTCGCCCGCAAGGCGGAGCTGACCTCGGCCGACTCGCTGACCGCGAACGTCAAGGCCGAGGCGGTCGGGATCTGGGAGGTCGGCTACTACCGGAACGGCGAGAAGGTCAACCTCGTCATCGTCGACGGGCAGAGCGGTGAGGCGACCCAGTCGTGGACCGGCCCGGCGGTCGACTGGCCGATGGCGCGCGGCAAGCCCGGCCAGTTCGGTCACATCCTCAACGCGCCCTACGTCTGGATCCCGCTGGCGCTGGTCTTCCTGCTCGGCCTCTGGGACTTCCGGCGCTGGCGCAAGTGGGTCCACCTCGACCTGCTCGTCCTGCTCGGCTTCGGGGTCAGCCAGGCGTTCTTCAACTCGGCCGAGATCGGCACCTCGGTGCCGATCGTCTACCCGCTGCTCGTCTACCTGCTGATCCGGATGCTGGCGATCGGCTTCCGCGGCCACGGCCTCGACGACAGCCCCGGCGAGGGGCTGCGGCCGAGCACGCCGGTCTGGCTGATGACGATCGCCGTCGTCGCTCTGATCTGCCTGCGGCTGGCCGGCAACCTCGCCGACTCGGGGGTGATCGACGTCGGCTACGCGGGCGTGATCGGCGCCGACAAGATCACCCACGCCGAGCCGATCTACGACGACTCGTTCCCCGACGACAACCCGACCGGCGACACCTACGGGCCGGCCAACTACTTCGCCTACGTGCCGTTCGAGGCGGTGCTGCCGTGGGGCGGCTCCTGGGACGACCTGCCGGCCGCCCACGCGGCGACGATCTTCTTCGACCTGGTGACGGTCGCCGGCCTGTTCGCGCTCGGCCTCGTGCTCGTCCGCCGCCGCCGCAGCGTCGAGGACGACGATGACGAAGCCGAAGACGCCGAAACTGACGCCGCCGCCGGGTCCGCCGCCGGCCCCGCCCGTGCCGGCGGCCGGGTCCGCCGCCTGCTCGCCTCCTGGTTCCCCGATCGCGACGGCAACGTGATCGGGCTGACCCTGGTCTTCGCCTGGGTCGCCTACCCCTACACGGCCTTCGTCTCGCAGAGCAACTCCAACGACGAGCTGATCAGCGCCCTGCTCGTCTGGAGCCTCGTCCTCTTCGCCGAGCCCGATCGCCCGCGGCGGCCTGCTGGCGGTCGCCTCGATGGCGAAGTTCGCGCCGCTGCCGCTCCTGCCGCTCTACGCCGCCGGCGGCCGCGGGATCCGGATCCGCACCGCCGCCGACCGCCGCGCCTCGCTGCGGCCGCTCGCCCTCTTCCTGGCCGCCTTCGCCTTCTTCGCGGCGCTGCTGCTCGCCTACCCGGCCGTCGATCCCGGCCTCTCGCAGTTCTGGGAGCGGACCGTGAAGAGCCAGCTCGACCGCGAGAGCCCGTTCAGCATCTGGGGCCAGGCCGACCTCGGCTGGCTGCACACGATCGTCAAGGCCGGCGTCGTCGTCCTCGGCATCGTCGTCGCCTTCGTGCCCTGGCGGCGGACGCTGATCCAGATCGCCGCGCTCAGCGCCGCGCTGATCATCGCCGTCGAGCTGACCCTCGAGCACTGGTTCTACCTCTACATCCCCTGGTTCCTCGGCGCGCTGCTGGTCGCGATCGTCGCCCGCGACGCCGACGACGTCTCCGCCGACACGCCGATCACGCAGATAGTCGGCGGATGCCGAGCCGCGCCGCGCCTCCATCGCCCGCAGATCGCGGCGACGCTGCGCGAGCGCGGCGAGGTGACGCCGCTGGAGCTCTTCTTCGACCTCGTCTTCGTGCTCGCGATCACCCAGTGCACGGCGCTGATGGCGGCCGAGCCGACCTGGCAGGGGATCGCCAAGGGCCTGCTCGTGCTCGGCGTCCTCTGGTGGGCGTGGGTCGGCTACGCCTGGCTGACCAGCGCCGTCGATCCCGAGGAGGGGGCGGTGCGGATCGTGATCTTCGCGGCGATGGCGGCGCTGCTCGTCATCTCGCTCTGCGTGCCGCGAGGCGTTCTCCGACCTCGGCCTCGTCTTCGCCGGCGCCTACGCGGTCGTCCGCGCCGCCCAGATCGCCCTGTTCCGGCTCGCCAGCCGCGACGACGCCGACCTGCGCACGTCGATCAACGGCCTCGCCGTCAGCACCGCGGTCGGCGTCGGCCTGCTGCTCGTCGCCTCGCAGCTCGACGGGATCGAGCAGGGCGGCCTCTGGCTGCTCGCGCTCCTGCTCGACATGGCCGGCCCCTACTTCTTCGGGGCGGACGGCTGGAGGCTCGTCCCCGAGCACTTCGCCGAGCGCCACGGGCTGATCATGATCATCGCCCTCGGCGAGTCGATCGTCGCGATCGGCGTCGGCGCCGACGAGACGCTGACCTTCGGGATCTCGGTCGCGGCGGTGCTCGGCATCGCCCTCGCCTGCGCGCTCTGGTGGGCCTACTTCGACGTCGTCGCGCTCGTCGCCGCCCGCCGGCTCAGCCGCGCGACGCCCGGTCGCGAGCAGAACGAGATCGCCCGCGACTCCTACTCCTACCTGCACTTTCCGATGGTCGCCGGCATCGTCCTGCTCGCGCTCGGCCTGAAGAAGACGATCGGCCACGTCGACGAGCCGCTCGAGATCGAGACGGCGACGGCGATGCTCGGCGGCCTCGCCCTCTACCTGCTCGCCCACGTCGCCTTCCGCTGGCGCAACGTCCACCGCTTCAGCACCCAGCGGCTGATCACGGCGCTGCTCGCCCTGGCGCTGATCCCGCTCGCGGTCGAGATCGCCGCCGTGGCGACGCTGGCGATCGCGACGGCGCTGATGGTGGCGATGATCGTCTACGAGTTCTGGCGCTTCCACGACCTCCGCGACCGGCTCCGCCACGACGTCACCGCGCCGGCCTGACCGGCACCGCGCGGCCGACGTACGCCGTCAGTCGGCCAGCATCCGCTCGCGCAGCCGCGAGTGGCGGTCGCTGGCGTCGGTGTTGCGCAGCGCCCGGGCGATCGCCCGATCGTCGCCGGCGAGCACGCAGAGCTTCTGGGCGCGGGTGATCGCCGTGTAGAGGAGGTTGCGGGAGAGCAGCTGCGGGGCGTGGCTGGAGTGCAGGCAGACGATCACCGCCGGCACCTCGATTCCCTGTGCCTTGTGGACCGAGGTGCAGAAGGCGCCGCGCAGCGATCGCGCCTCGCGGTAGGGGAGGGCGACGAAGTCGCCGACGTCGGTCTCGAGCCGCAGCTCGGAGCGGACGTCGTCGGCGGAGTCGATCACGAAGATCGTCCCGTTGGCGATCTGCAGCTCGGGGATGCCACGGGTCGTGATCACCTTCTCGCCGATCCGGAAGCGGCCCTCCAGGACCCGTTCGGCGGACCCGCAGACGACGTCGCGCATCTGCGAGTGCAGGGCGTCGATGCCGAGTGGCCCGCGGTACATCGGCGAGAGGATCTGCACCTGCCGGGCCGGGTCGAAGCCGAACTCGGCGGGGATCCGCTCGGTCGCCATCGTGATCACGTCGGCGGCCAGCGCCGCCGCGGTCGAGCGGCTGTGGCGGAAGAAGTCGCGAATCTCGGTCACCTCCTCGTCGCCGCGGGGTTCGCGGCGCGGCGGCTCGCCGACCCGGATCGAGTGGGCGGCGCCGACGATCATCGACCGCCGCGCCTGCCGGAAGACGTGCTCGAGCCGGACCGTCGGCGCGATCGCCGCCTCGATCAGCTCACAGAACGGCTTGCCGGGCCCGACCGGGGGGAGCTGGTCGACGTCGCCGATCAGGACCAGGTGCGTCTTCGCGGCGATCGCCGCGACCAGGTGCCGGCAGATCTCCAGCGACAGCATCGACGCCTCGTCGACGATCACCAGGTCGGCCTCGATCGGCGCGTCCTCGTCGCGGCCGGGGATCTCGCCGGGGATCCACTCCAGCGCCCTGTGGATCGTCGACGCCGGCGCCCCCTCCGTGGCCTCGGTCAGCCGCCGCGCCGCCCTACCGGTCGGCGCCAAGAGGCGGATCTTCAGGTTCCGCGACTCCGCCATCAGCACCAGCGCGTGGGTCAGGTGGGTCTTGCCGGTGCCGGGGCCGCCGGTGATCACGCTCAGCCGCCTGCTCAGCGCGTTCGTCACCGCCTCGCGCTGCTGCTCGGTCAGCCCCTCGGTCTCGCCGTCGAGCGGCGGCTTGCTCCAGGCCGGCTCGGAGCGCGCCATCCCGGCCAGCGTCGCCGCCAGCCAACGCTCCGCTCGCCAGGTCCACTCGCGGTAGATCAGCCCGTCCTCGATGATCAGCTGCTCGTCGCCTTCGAGGTGGGGGAGCGACGGCTCGGTGCCGAGCAGCTCGCGGACGGTCGCGACCAGCTCCGGCTTCGGCAGGTGGGTGTGGCCGCGGTTCTCGGCCTCGCGGAGCGCGTGGATCGCCGCCGCCCGGGTCCGCGAGCGGCCGCCGGGCTCGACGCCGTTGTCGACCGCGAGCCGGTCGGCGCTGTGGAAGCCGATGCCGGCGATCCGGGTCAGCGAATAGGGGTCCTCGATGACCATCTCGGCCGCCGCCGAGCCGTGCAGGGCGACGACCTCGGCGACGTAGCGGGACAGCCCGTAGGGGGCGAGCAGGGTGTAGAGGCGCCGCTCCATGCGCCGGTCGACCCACTCGTCGGCAGCCCGGTTGGCGGTCTCCGGCCCGACCCCCTTCAGCGCCGCGAAGACGGCGTAGGGGTCGCCGTCGATCACGTCGAAGACGTCGTCGCCGTGATCGGCGACGAGCTTCTCAGCCCGCGTGCGGCCGATCCCCGGCAGCGAGCGCAGGTAGCGCCGCGCCCCCTCGGCCCCGGTCGGGTCGAGCGGCTGCGCCTCGGCGACGGTGATCTGCAGGCCGTGGCGCGGGTGGTGCTCGACGGTGCCGCGGACCAGCGCCCGCTCCTCCTCGTCGAGGTGGCCGAGCGGGCCGACGACCGGCATCGCGGTGCCGTCGGCGAGCGTCGCCTCGGCGACCGCAAACGTTCCGTCCTCGGAGACGAAGCGGAAGAACTGAATCGTCACCTCGTCCTCGAACGGATCGCCCGACGCCGGCCCGGCGTCGAGCAGCGCGTCCTGTTCGCCGGTCGTTGCCACCACCCGAAGGTAAGCCGTCGGGCGGCGCGGCCGCCCCGTGACCCGGCCAGGCGGGGTACTGCACCGGCTCCCGGCCGCATCGAATAGATTCGCGCCATGGGACCGAGCCGGACCGCCCTGCGCGCCCGGAGGACCGCGATAGCGGCGGTCGCGGCGCTGCTCGCCTTCGCGGCCGTCGCCGGCGCGGTGACCCGCCGTGACGACCCGCCGCAGACGACGATCACGAAGGCGCCGAAGGACCGGATCAAGGTCCGCGGCTCGCGGACGGCGACGGCGACCTGGGAGTTCACCGCCGACCAGCCGGCGACGTTCACCTGCAAGTTCACCGGCCGCGGCATCGTCCGGCCCTGCACCTCGCCGATCACCTTCGCGGGCCTGACCAAGGGGCGCTACACGTTCACCGTCTACGCGATCAACGTCGTCAAGAGCCGCGACGCGACCCGCGCCCGCGACGTCGTCCGGGTGGTCAAGAGGAAGCGCAAGCCGAAGGGACACCGCTAGCCGCGAACTTGCAGAAATCGGCCGTGACGAGGGATTTCTGCAACCTCGGTCGGTCGGCAGCTAGGCTCGCGTCGATGAGCGCCCCTCCTGCCGACGCCGATCTGCGCGCCCGCCGCGAGGCGGTCGTCGCCGAGCACATGGACTCCGAGAACCGCCACGAGTTCGTCGCCACCCTCGACACCTTCGGCCACCCCCGCTACGAGATCGTCCCGACCGGCGACGTCTACGACGGCGCCGAGGAGGTGATGCGCTACTTCGAGGAGTCGCGGGCCGCCTTCCCCGACCAGCGCAACACGCTGATCGAGCTCCACCACGCCGACGACTCGATCATCGTCGAGTTCGACCTCGAGGGCACCCACCGCGGCAACTTCCGCGGCCTGCCGCCGACCGGCCGGCCCTTCAAGTGCCGGACGCTCTCGATCTTCGTCTTCGAGCCCGGCACCGACCGGATCGTCTGCGAGCGCGTCTACTTCGACAGCGCGACGATCCTCCGCCAGCTCGGCATCGCCCACGACCCGCTGAAGCTGAGCGGCCGCGTCGCCACCGTCCTCAACCACCCACTGACGGTCGGCCGCGCCGTCGTCCGCCAGGTCACCGGCCGCTGACCGACCGTCCTGACCGACGAGAGAGGGATCGAGATGGCAGAGCGCACCACCGTCACCGCCGCCGGCGCCCCCGAGGCGGCCGGGCCCTACTCGCACGCGGTCGCCCACGGCGGCGTCCTCCACTGCTCCGGGCAGGTGCCGATCGACCCCGGCACCGGCAAGCTCGTCGAGTCCGGGCCGGGCGATCAGACCCGCCGCTGCCTGGCCAACCTGAGCGTCGTCTGCGCCGCGGCCGGCACCAGCCTCGACCGGGCGCTGATGGTGACCGTCTTCACGACCGACCTGAGCGCCGGAGCGGAGATCAACGCCGCCTACGTCGAGACCTTCGACTCCGACCCGCCGGCCCGGGCGATGGTCGAGGTCGCCGGGCTGCCGCTCGGCGCCGCCGTCGAGATCGCCGCGGTCGTCGCGCTCGACTGAGCGCCGCGACCCGAGCTCACCGCCGTCCGCGATGGCTGATCAGCGGGTTGGCATGTAGCCGCGGACTCACTGCGGCCGGAACGTGCCCGCGAAGCCCTCCTCCTCGGCGATCAGCATCGTCGTCACCGCCAGGAACTCGGTCAGCGGCTCCAGCTCGGCGTCGCTGTGGTGCTCGGCGATCACCGCCAGCGTCGCCCGCAGTCGCTCGGCGCTGCGCGAGATCACCTCGAGCCCGTCGAGGTCGGGATCGACCAGCTCCGCCTCGATCACCTGCTGGACCGCGCCGGCGACGTTCAGCAGCGCCGTGATCAGCCGATCGAGCTCGGCCCCGTCCAGCGGTTCGACGACGATCGCCATGCCCGGTCAAGCCCGCGGCGGCGCCCGCCGCCCCCGAGCGGGGCCGGGGCCGAGACGACCGGCTCAGGTGTTGGAGAGGCCGATCGCGATCAGCGGGAACGTCGCCATCACCGATAGGAACAGGCCGATGATCGCTCCGCTCCCGGCGCTGCCGCCGCGCGAGCGGGCGCCGACGATCATGCCGAGCAGAACGCCGAGGACGACCGCGCCGATCGGAATCCAGAAGATCTGATCCATGGCCGGAAACCTACTAGCGGGGCGGACGTCGTGCACCGGAACCGCCCGCCCTCGGCTACGCTCGGGACGTGATGCGGGGGATCGCAGCCTTCTCGATCGCGGCGGAGGTGACAGCACTGCTCTGGCTCTCGGCCGGGCCGGCGACGGCCGCGAAGCCGGCGACGAAGGCCGAGGTCGTCTCGGTGACCGACGGCGACACGATCAACGTCAGCCTCCACGGCAGGACCGAGCCGGTCCGCTTCATCGGCATCGACACCCCCGAGGTCTATCCCGTCAAGGACTGCGGCGGCGACGAGGCGAGCGCCTCGATGAACCAGATGCTCGACTCCGGCGACACGGTCCGGCTCGTCCGCGACCGCAGCCAGGGCAACCGCGACGTCTACGACCGCCTGCTCCGCTACGTCAAGCTCAATGGCAAGGACCTCGGCCGCAAGCAGGTCAGCCGCGGGTGGGCCGAGGTCTTCGTCTACGACCGGCCCTTCGATCGCCTCGGCAGCTACCGCAAGAGGCAGAAGCGGGCCCGCCGCCACGACCGCGGCGTCTGGGGCCAGTGCCCCGGCAACTTCCCGGACTGATCAGATCGAGATCGTCCCTGCCGCGGAGACCGGGGTGGGGGGCAGGGCGCCGGGGTCGCTCTCTTCGAGGTACGCAGCAACTGCTTCGGCGATCAATTCCTCGACCTCGGCTCGACTGGCGCCGATCGCGACGACCCCCGGCAGGTCAGGCAGGTAAGCGCCCCAACCCTCGGCGCGTTTAGGCCACCCGCCTACAGTTGTATGTCCATGCCCGCAGCTTCACCAGTCATCCAGACCCCCGCCGTCGACCTCCTGCGCCGCCTCACCGGCAACCGCCGCGCCAAGTTCCGCGACGGCCAGCTCGAGGCGATCGAGCAGATCGTCGAGCGCCGCGGCCGGGTCCTCTGCGTGCAGCGGACCGGCTGGGGGAAGAGCGCCGTCTACTTCGTCGCCACCGCGATGCTGCGCGAGCAGGGGGCCGGTCCGACGATCCTCGTCTCGCCGCTGATCGCGCTGATGCGCAACCAGCTCGAGGCCGCCGAGACCCTCGGCATCCACGCCGCCACGGTCAACTCCTCCAACCGCGAGGACTGGCAGGAGACCTTCGACAAGATCGACGACGGCGAGGTCGACCTGCTGCTGCTCAGCCCCGAGCGGCTCGCCAACCCGCACTTCCGCCGCAACGTCCTCCCCGAGCTGATCCGCACCTCCGGCCTGCTCGTCATCGACGAGGCCCACTGCATCTCCGACTGGGGCCACGACTTCCGCCCCGACTACCGGCGGATCGCCGGCCTCGTCAAGCGCCTGCCCGAGTCCGCCGCCGTCCTCTGCACGACCGCGACCGCCAACGACCGGGTGATCGCCGACGTCACCGAGCAGCTCGGCGCCGGCGACCACGCCGAGTCCGGCGAGGACCGCGACCTGATCACGATCCGCGGCACCCTCGACCGGCCGTCGCTGCGGCTCGAGGTCTGCGACATGCCCAGTCAGGCCGAGCGGATGGCCTGGCTCGCCACCTACATCCCGCAGATGCAGGGCAGCGGCATCGTCTACTGCCTGACCGTCCGCGACACCAACAACGTCACCAACTGGCTCGACCAGAACGGGATCAAGGCCGAGGCCTACTCCGGCAAGGTCGAATCCGACGACCGGATCCGGATCGAGGGGATGCTGCTCCGCAACGAGATCAAGTGCGTCGTCGCGACCAGCGCCCTCGGCATGGGCTACGACAAGCCCGACCTCGGCTTCGTCGTCCACTTCCAGGGCCCCGGCTCGCCGATCGCCTACTACCAGCAGGTCGGCCGCGCCGGCCGCGGGCTGAAGGAGGCCGACGCCGTCCTCCTCCGCGGCACCGAGGACCGCGACGTCCAGGACTTCTTCATCAAGAGCGCCTTCCCGCCGGCCGAGCAGGTCGCCAAGGTCATGGGCGCTCTTCGACGCCGCCGACGGCCCGCTCTCGGTCGGCGCGCTGATGAACGAGATCAACCTCGGCAAGGGCCGGATGGAGCTGATGCTCAAGCAGCTCGAGGTCGAGGGCGCCCTCAACAAGGTCCGCGGCGGCTGGGAGCGCAGCCGCCGCGAGTGGATCTACGACGAGGAGCGGATCACCGCCGTCACCGCCGCCCGCCGCGCCGAGCAGAAGGCGATGGAGGCCTACGGCAACGACGGCCGCTGCCTGATGGAGAGCCTCCGGATCGAGCTCGACGACCCCGGCGCCGAGCCCTGCGGACGCTGCAGCGTCTGCACCGAGCCGAAGTTCGCCGGCGAGCTCGACCGCAAGCTCTCCCTCCAGGCCATCGACATGCTCCGCGCCCGCCCGATCGAGATCGAGCCCCGCAAGTCCACCCCGACCGCCGTCGGCGGCTTCAAGAAGATCCTCCGCCCCGAGCTGATCGAGCCCGGCCGCGCCCTCTCCCTCCTCAACGACGCCGCCTGGGGCCGCCTCGTCGTCCAGGGCAAGTTCAAGGACGAGCACTTCTCCGACGAGCTCGTCGAGGCCGCCGCCGCCCTGATCAAGAACTGGGGACCGACGCCGGCCCCCGAGTGGGTCACCGCCGTGCCGTCGCTGCGGCACCCCGAGCTCGTCCCCGACTTCGCCGAGCGCCTCGCCAAGGCGATCGACCTGCCCTACGCCCAGGTCGTCCAGGTCGCCAAGAAGGTCAAGGAGCAGAACAAGCTCGAGAACTCCCGCCAGCAGTATCTGAACGTGCAGGGGGCGTTCGGGGTCGACCGCGAGGCGTGCCTACCCGGCCCGGTGCTGCTGATCGACGACACCGTCGACTCGAAGTGGACGCTGACCGAGGTCGGCCGTCAGCTACGGAAGAGCGGGGCAGTGGCCGTGGTGCCGTTTGCGTTGGCGAGTACGGCGATCGGGGGCTGACTGCTTGGGCCCTCCGGGCTCATAACCCGGAGGTCACGGGTTCAAATCCCGCCAGGGATTCGAATCACCTACGACGGACGAGTCGAACGGACTGCGTGTCGCAGGGCCCGCTCTCATGCGTTTCTCACCTTCGTTTGGGTCAATGCCTGAATCAACGAAGGGCAGTCGGAAGTGCTGTTGCCCGGAGCGGCGGTCGTGTCCCGGCGGAAGTGGAGTATGGAGATGAACATCCGCAGATCGATTAGCGCCACCCTTGCGGCCTCGTTCGCTGCACTCGCGATCTCGGCATGTGGAGGAGACGAGGAGTCCAGCAGCACGCAAAGTCTCCCGCAGGGAAGCGAGTCGGTGAGCCTGGACCCGGCCGACTTCACCACCGAGATCGACAACCCCTACTGGCCGATGACGCCGGGCAGCCGGTGGACATACCGGGAGACCGATAGCGAGGGAGCTGAGCTGAGGGTCGAGGTAACCGCCACATCCCGGACGAAGAAGATCGCCAATGGGGTAGAAGCCAGGGTCGTCCACGACATCGTCACCGAGCGCGGTCAACCGGTCGAGGACACCTACGACTGGTACGCCCAGGACTCCGACGGCAACGTCTGGTACATGGGCGAGGACACCAAGGAGTTCAAGAACGGCAAGGTCGCCTCGACCGCCGGGTCGTGGGAGGCTGGGGTCGATGGAGCGCAGCCTGGGATCGCGTTTCCCGCCGATCCACAGGCGGGCCTGGCCTATAGGCAGGAGTACTACGCCGGCGAGGCCGAGGACAACGGCGAGATCGTCAGCGACGACGAGCAGGCCGAGGTGCCGGCTGGCCACTACTCCCCAGTCGTGATGACCCGCGATACGACGCCGGTGGAACCGAAGGTCCTCGAGTTCAAGTTCTACGCGAAAGGCATCGGCCCGGTGCTGGAGATCACCGCATCCGGGGGATCTGATCGCGACGAGCTGGTGAGCTTCCAACCCGGCAAGTGACCGCCCTGGGGGCGGCTCGAGATGGGGTCGTCAACTTCGAGTAGGTCCCGATGGGGCGGCGGCGCGTTCTCGGCGCTCTTCAAGGCTGATCGCCTGTTCGTGGCAGGATTCGCCCCAGGCAGCGGACCTGGGACGGCACTATGCCCCAGCGTTCATAGAAGCGAAGAGCATCCGCGTTGCCTGAGACGACGGCGAGCCCGATGAACTCGATGCCCGCAGTCGTGAGACGCTGCTCGACGCCTTCCATCAGCAGCGAGCCGACACCCCAGCGGCGCAACTCCGGCTCGACGGAGAGTGCCTCGAGCTCGCCCATTCGCTCGTCGGTCTCGAAGCTCAGATCGCCTTCGCAGACACGGAAGAAGGCGAAGCCGACGGGGGAGCCATCGCGCTCGGCAATCAGCAGCCGGCCCTCCCCGGCTCGCATCCAGTCCTCGAACTCACCCCGGCGACGCTGCCAGGAATCCTCCGAGGGTCGGAACGGTGCGACGTTGCGAGCTTCGCCCACGACCTCGGCGTGGTAGTCGTGCATGTCTCTCCACAGCAACTCGATGTCATCCAGCCGTTCTTTTCCAGCTTCGATGATCTCGACCTCGGGCGGACCTGTTGGCTTGGCGGTCACGTCGCGAGTCTAGAGCCGGATCCCCGTGGCGTTGTCGCAGCCTTAGAGCCCCTGCAGGCTCCGGCGCCGCAGGCGCGGGTCATCGATCGCCGGCGGGATCCAGCCGTCGTCGGTCGGGTTGAGGGTGATGCCCGGCGGGACGATCTCGTCGATCCGGTCGAGGACGTCGGGCGTAAGGCGGATCTCGGCGGCGGGGAGCTGGCTCTCGAGCTGCTCCATCGTCCGCGGGCCGATGATCGGGGCGGTGACCGCGGGATGCTCGAGCAGGAAGGCGAGCGACATTTCGATCAGTGAGATCCCGGCTTCCTCGGCGAGCTCGGCGAGGGCATCGACCGCGTCGAGCTTCGCCCGGTTGGCGGGGATCGACATGTCGTAGCGGTCGGGGACCATGCACCGAGCGCCGGGACTCGGGTATGTCCTGGCCCTTGCGGTAGCGGCCGGTCAGCCAGCCGCCCGCGAGCGGGCTCCAGGGGAGCACGCCGATCCGGTGGCGCTCGCAGGTCGGCAGCAGGTCCTTCTCGATCGCGCGGACGAGGATCGAGTAGGGGGGCTGCTCGGTGACGAACCTCTGCCGGCCGCGCTTCTCGGCGACCCACTGCGCCTCGACGACGGCCGAGGGCGGGAAGGTCGAGGAGCCGATGTAGCGGACCTTGCCGGCGGTGACGAGGTCGGTGAGCGCCGCCGAGCGTCTCGTCGATATCGGTCTCGAGCTCGGGCCTGTGGATCTGGTAGAGGTCGATCCAGTCGGTGCCGAGTCGGCGCAGCGAGTTGTCGACCTCGGCGGTGATCCAGCGGCGCGAGTTGCCGAACTGGTTCGGATCGTCGCCCATCTTGCCGTGGACCTTGGTTGCGAGGAAGACGTTCGTCGCGGCGGCCGTCGGCGAGCGCCTTGCCGACGATCTCCTCCGACTCACCCCGCGAGTAGACGTCGGCGGTGTCGATGAAGTTGATCCCGGCGTCGAGGGCGGCGTGGATGATCCGGATCGACTCGTCGTGATCGGGCTCCCCCCAGGCCCCGAACATCATCGCTCCGAGGCACAGTGGGCTGACCTGGACACCGGTGGAAGCGAGCTGTCTCGTCTGCATCGTTCGATGGTAGGTGAGCGGTGATCTGGGCCCAGCTCGAAGTAGGCCAGGCGAAGTCCACGGCGGCGGTGAGGGCGCATAGACTCGCCGCATGGCCGCAGGCAGCGAGGTTGAGGCCGAGGGCCCGCACCTGGCCCGCCGTGACGCCGTCGCGATCGCCCTGCTCAGCATGGGCTGTTCGTGGGGGGCGGGGAACGTCGGGCCGGTCGTGCCGGAGCTGGCCGACGACTTCGATCTGTCGCTGGGCAGCGTCGGGCTGCTGTCGGGGACGGTGTTCTTCATCGGCGTGCTGGCGGGGCTGGCGGTCGCGCCGAAGCTGGCCGAGCGGACGAGCGTCGTCGGCGGGTTGCGGGTCGCCTGCCTGGCGGCCGGATTCGGCAGCCTGCTGTTCGCGGCCAGCCCCGACTTCGCGGTGCTGGCGGCCGGCCGGTTCGTGGCCGGGATCGCGCTCGGCGTCGGCGGCGGGCTCGGCCCGGTATTCGGGCGCGCGGTCGGCGGCGTCAAGGCGGTCGGACTGTTCGGCGGCGCCTTCCAGTTCGGGATCGGCGGCGGCCTGGCGATCGGCAGCATCGTCGCCGACGTCGGAGTCGACTGGCGGATCAGCTTCCTGTTCTCCGCCGCGGTCGGCTTCTCGGCCCTGCTCGTCCTCCGCGAGGCGAACGTCGCCTTCGAGCTCAAGGGCGGCGGCTTCGCCCGCGCCGCATCGCGCAGCCTCCCCGTCTACCGGCTGGCGCTGCTGTTCGTCGCGATGTTCGCGGCGCCGATGACCCTCGGCGCCTGGCTCGTCCACTACCTGTCCGTGCAGGGGGACATGCGGCTCGCCGTCGCCGGCGGGCTGGCGTTCGTGCTGTTCGGCGCCTCGGCGATCCTGCGGCTGACCGGCGCCACCCTCGCCGCGAGGGGATTCCCGAGCCGGCTCCTGGCCGGCCTCGCGCCGCTGCTTGCGACCGCCGGGATCATCGCGATCGCGATCGACCGCTCGTTCGTGGTCGCGGCGCCGGCGGTGATCCTGATGGCGGCCGGCTTCGCGCTCCCCTACGCGGTGATGATGGTCGCCGCCCAGCGCCTCTACCCGAAGGAGCCGGCCGACCCGGTGGCGCTGATGACGGCGGCCGGCTCGGCGGTGCCGATCGCGCTGATCCCGGTCGTCGGCGTCGCCCTCGCCGAGGGATGGGGGGAGGAGGCGCTGGCCGGGATCGCCGTCTTCGTCGCCATCGCCGGCTTCCTCAACGGGAAGCTGCCGAAGCGGGCGATCCCCGGCGGCGAGGTGGCCGAGGTCCCCTAGCGTCGCGCTCAGGGCCCGGGCGGGTCCTGAGCGTAGGTGTTCAGCATGCCGGCGGCGAGGTCCTGCTTCTCGCTGTCGGAGAGGCGGGCGCTCGAGTGCATCAGCTTGTACTGCAGCGGCGGCATCTCGCCGTTGCGGATGATCTCGGCGACGTTGCCGGCGTCGGGCTGGGGGTGGTCCCACTCGGAGACGTTGAGGATGCCGCGGCCCTCGTCGACGTCCTTCTGGACGAGCCAGGAGGAGGGGGCGACGTAGCTGTCCCAGGGCCATTTGGTGAGGTTCGAGTGGCAGGCGCCGCAGGCGTCGCTGAAGAGCTGCTCGGTGCGGGGACTGTCGAACTGGGCGGCCCGGGTGACCGGCGGGTTGTCGTGGCCGTGCCCGTAGGGGACGAGCTGGATCAGCAGGAAGCCGGCGATCAGGACGAGCAGGCCGATGCGGATCCTCGAGCCGGTGGCCCAACTCCGCAGCCGCCTCATCCTGGTCGCCTTGCGGGGAGGGGTGCCATCGCGGCGAGATTCGCAGGCGGGGAGGACGGCAGCCTCAGTAGTGAGCGCCGATCGGGCTCCGGGCTCGGCTCGCGTTCGCGGATCGGCTCAGTCGTCATCGCCGTCACCGCCGCTGCCTGCCGCTGGAGTCGTCGGTGGTCGTGGTCGGCGCGCGGCACCGTCGTCGTCGGCACGGTCGTCGTCGGGGGCGGCGCCGTCGTCGTGGTCGTCGGCGTCGTCGTGGTCGTCGAGGAATCGTCGTGACCGCCGCCGCGCTTGCCCCGGTCCTTGCCGCTCTTGCCACGGTCCTCGGGCTTCGCCGACTTCGGCGCCAGCGCCTCGCCGGCGCGAACCGGCTCCGAGGAGAGCCCGATCTGCTGGCTGGTCAGCGCCGCCGCGGCGACTCCGACCGCGACCGCGGCGACGAGCCCGGCCAGCGCCAGCAGGCTCCAGCGCAGGAAGGTGGCGGTGCGCGGGCTCACGAGCGGACCTCCGCCCGGGCCCTGGTGCCGCCCCGGCCCGGCCGGCGACCGGCAGGGTCAGCCGCGCCTCGGCGCCACCGCCGACGCGGTTCGACAGCGCCACGCCGCCGCCCCACTGGCCGGCGAGCTCGGCGGCGATCGGCAGGCCGAGGCCGGTGCCCTCGACGCCCTGGCGGCCGGCGCGGCCGCGGTAGAAGCGCTCGAGAACCAGCTCCTCCTCGCCGGGCGCCAGCCCGGGACCGCGATCGCGAACGGCGATCGCGCCGGCGCCGTCGAGGATCTCGACCTCGCCGCCGGCGGGGGAGTAGACGATCGCGTTCTCGATCAGCGAGTCGAGCGCCCGGTCGAGGTCGGCGCGCGCGCAGCTGACCGTGCTGCTCGCCGGCGCCGCGGCGGACGATCGCGATCCGCTTCGCCTCGGCGGCGCGCTGCCAGCGCGCGGCGGCGCGGTCCGCCGCCTCCCCGAGCTCGATCCGCTCGGCCGGCAGCTCATGCTCGCCGGCGCGGCTGAGGACGAGCAGCTCCTCGACGATCGCCGCCAGCCGGTCGACCTCGTGGAGGGCGGCGCGGGCCGCCTCGCGCTCCTCCGCCGAGCCGGCGAGGTGCTCGACCTCCTCGAGCTGCAGGCGCAGCCCGGTCAGCGGCGTCCGCAGCTGGTGGGAGGAGTCGGCGACGAACTCGCGCTGGCTGTCGAGCATCCGCCCGACCCGGCCGGTCATCGCGTTGAAGCTCTGTGCCAGCGACCGCTGCTCGCTGGTGCCCTCGACCGGCGCCCGCGGCGTCGAGGTCGCCGGCGGCGACCTCGTCGGCGGCGTCGGCGAGCCTGCGGATCGGCCGGGCGATCCGCTGCGCGATCAGCGCCCCGGCGACGACCCCGAGCGCCAGCACCGCGAGGCCGAGCAGGACGATCCCGATCACCGAGCGGCGGACGGCGTCGTTGACGGCGGCGACGCTCTGGGTGATCCGGACCGCCCCGACGACGGCGCCGCGATGGAGGATCGGCACCGCGGTGGCGAGGATGTCGGTCTGCAGGGTGTCGCTGTGGCGGGTCTCCTGGTAGGTGCTGCCGGTGAGCGCGGCGGCGATCTCGGGCCGGGTCGAGAAGTCGCCGCCGATCTCGCCGCCGCCGGTGCTGTCGGCGATCAGCCGGCCGGCGCGGTTGACGACGACGACGCGGCCGCGGACCGAGGCGGCCGATGTCTCGACGAGCCGGTCGAGCGTCTGCCGGTCGGCCCGGCCGAGCAGCTCCGGGGCGCTGGCGGCGAGCAGGTCGGCCTGGCTGGTCGCCTGGCCGCGGACCTCGGCGTCGACGCGGTCGCGGAGGCTGATCGCCAGCGGCAGCCCGAAGGCGACGACGGCGAGCAGCAGCACGTAGGCGACCGCGAGCAGCAGCGTCCGGCGGGTCGTCATCGCTCGGCGAAGCGGAAGCCGACCCCGCGCACGGTCTCGATGTGGCGCGGCTCGGCGGGATCGTCGCCGAGCTTGCGGCGCAGGGCGCCGATGTGGACGTCGAGCGTCTTCGTCGAGCCGAACCAGTTGACGTCCCAGACCCGCGCCATCAGGTCCTCGCGGGTGACGACCTTGCCGGCGTTGCGGGCGAGCTCGGCGAGCAGGTCGAACTCCTTGCGGGTCAGCTCGAGCTCGGTGCCGTCGAGGGTCGCGATCCGGCCGGCGACGTCGACGCCGACGTCGCCGACGCTGAACGACGGCTCGAACCGGGCCTCGCCGGCGCCGCGGCTGCGGCGCAGGACGGCGCGGATCCGCGAGACGACCTCGGCGCCGCTGAACGGCTTGACGACGTAGTCGTCGGCGCCCATCTCGAGGCCGACGACGCGGTCGAGCTCGCTGCCGCGGGCGGTCAGCATCACGATCGGCACGTCGGAGTCGCGGCGCAGCGCCCGGCAGACGTCGCGGCCGTCGCCGTCGGGGAGGGTCAGGTCGAGGAGGACGAGGTCGGGCTCGACCCGCTCGGCCAGCTCCAGCGCCTCGGCGGCGGTGGCGGCGACGACCGCCTCGTAGCCCTCGCGCTCGAGCACCCGTGCGAACGGCGACGAGATCGCCTCCTCGTCCTCGACGAAGAGGATCACGCCGTTGCCGGCTGCCTGGGGAGCGGTCATGGCAGCCACTGTAGTCCCGGCCCTGGGCCGCATCCAGAGCCGCCGGAAAGCTTGTCCAAGTCTTTACCCGGACGTTTCCGGCGGTTTCCCGCCCGCCCGGAAGACTCGGCGGCGATCACTTCCAGCCATCGAAGGAGAGAAAGATCGTGGCCAACGTAAGAATGAGAATCGCAGCCGGGGCGACGGTCCTCGGACTTGGCGGCCTGGCGGGTTACGCGCTCGGCTCCAACGACGGACCGCCGTCCTCGACCGCGAGCCCGACCGCCGACAAGGTCAAGCCGAAGGTCAAGACCGAGGTCGTCCACCGGACCAAGCACGTCCGGGCGAAGGGCGGCTCCGGGAGCTCCGGCAGCTCGTCCTCCGGCTCGGCGCCGGCATCGTCGAGCGCCCCGAGCTACTCGGCGGCGCCGACGACGACGTCGGCCCCGGCGCCGGCGCCGGCACCCGCGCCGGCGGTGACGCCGGTCAGCAACACGAGCTCCTCGGCCCCCTCCACCCACACCAGCGGTGGCGGCAACTCGGGCTCCGGCAGCTCCTACAACGACGACGGCGGCTCCGACGACCACGGCTCGGAGCACGAGAGCGAGGGTGGCGATGACTGAGCCCCGCCCGGACCGCACGGCGAGCACCGAGGTCGTGCAGGCGCGTCCAGCGCCTGCCGGCCCCGGGCGCGCCGCGCCGGGCGCCGCCGCGGCGGCGACGGCGCGGAAGAAGCCCGGCATCGTGCCGACGATCTTCGTCGCGCTCGCGAGCTTCGCCGTCCTCTTCGAGTTCCTCGCCTTCCAGCTCAGCAGCGGCAACGATCCGGCGCTCGGCAACAGCGTGCTCGCGTCGGGCGGCGGCAAGGCGGCCCGGGTCGACCGTCCGGTGATCCATCGCCGGATCGTCAAGACCAAGGTCGTCCACCTGCCGCCGAAGCCGACCGCGAGCAGCTCGGCCGTGCCGGTCGCGAGCGGCTCGACGTCGACCAGCGCCCCGGCGCCGACGTCGTCGAGCAGCACCAGCGCTCCGGCCCCCGCACCCGCCGCCCCGGCTCCCGCGCCGGCTCCGGCTCCCGCCCCGGTCACGGCGAGCTCATGAGCGCCGATGTGACGTTCCGGGCGATGGGCTCCGAGATCCGGCTGATCGTCGGCGATCCCGGCCCGGCCGGGATCGACCCCGGCGCGGCAGTCGACGACGCCCGCGATTTCATCGAGGAGTTCGAGCAGTGCCTGTCGCGGTTCCGCCCCGACAGCGAGCTCTGCGCCCTCAATGCGTACGTGGGCGACGTCGTCCCGGCGTCGCCGCTGCTCCGCGACGCGGTCAGCGCCGGAGTCGCGGCGGCAGAGCGGACCGGCGGGCTCGTCGATCCGACCCTGGTCGACGAGATCGAGACGGCCGGCTACGTCGCCAGCCGCGAGGGGGCGAGCCCGGTCCGGCTCGCCGACGCGCTGGCGCTGGCGCCCGCCCGGGTGCCCGCCCGCGGCAACCCGGCCCGCCGCTGGGCGATGATCACGGTCGACGAGGAGGCCGGCGTGATCCGCCGTCCCGCCGGCACCCGCTTCGACAGCGGCGGCATCGGCAAGGGCCTGGCGGCGGACCTGCTCGCCGAGCGCCTCGCCGGGCAGACGCGGTTCGTGATCGGCTGCGGCGGCGACCTCCGCGTCGGCGGCACCGAGCCGGAGAGCTTCGAGGTGCTCGTCGAGCACCCGCTGACCGGCGAGCAGGACCAGCGGATCCGCATGGACGGCGGCGCCGTCGCCACCTCGGGCCTGAACGTCCGCGTCTGGCGCCGCGCCGACGGCCACTACGCCCACCATCTGATCGACCCCTGGACCGGCGAGCCGGCCTGGACCGGCCTGGTCGGGGCGACGGCGCTGGCGCCGACCGGCGTCGAGGCCGAGACGCGTCGCCAAGGCGGCGCTGCTCTCCGGGCCCGAGGGCGCCCGGCGGCGCCTCGCCGAACACGGCGGCGTGATCTTTCACGAGGACGGCGAGGCCGAGCCGGTCGGCCCGATCGACATCGCGCCGAAGCTGACCCTGGCGGTTCCGGCGGCGCTGCTGAAGGGGGTGGCGGCATGACCCCGGCGGTCCACGACCACGTCTGGTGGCTCGCCAGCCGCGCCTCCGGGCTCGTCGCGCTCGGCCTGATCACCGCGTCGGTCGTGCTCGGGCTGCTGATGTCGGCGAAGGTGATGCGGAAGCCGGGCCGGGCCCGGACGATGGTCGCGCTGCACGAGCAGCTCGCCCTCGGCGGCCTGCTGGCGATCGCGATCCACGGCATCACCCTGCTCGGCGACGCGTTCCTCAATCCCGGCCTGAAGGGGATCCTGCTGCCCGGCGCGATCGACTACCGGCCGCTCTGGGTCGGGCTCGGAATCGGCTCCGGCTACCTGGCGGCGGCGCTCGGGCTCAGCTTCTACGCCCGCAAGAGCATCGGCCCGCGACTGTGGCGGAAGGCGCACCGGGCGACGATCGTCGTCTACGGGCTCGCCGTCGCCCACACGCTCGGCGCCGGCACCGACGCCTCGACCCCGTGGCTGCGCGCCTGGCTGTACGTGACGGCGCCGCTGGTCGCCGGCCTGCTCGTCGTCCGAATGACCGAGCCGTGGCGTCGCAGGCGCCGCGCCGCCGCCCGGCCGCCGCGCCCGGCGCCGACGATCGCGCCCGCGCCCGGGCCGGCCGCTGACCTCGCCGACGCTGGCACGGGCCCAGGCCCGGGCGCAGCTGCGGACCCAGGTCGAGACGGAGCAGGCGGCATGAGCGCCGATCGCAACGGCGTCGTCATCGCCGGCGGCGGCCTCGCCGCCCAGCGCTGCGCGGAGACGCTCCGCAAGCGCGGCTACGAGGCGCCGGTGCGGATCGTCGCCGCCGAGGACGAGGCGCCCTACGACCGTCCGCCGCTCTCCAAGGACGTCGCGGCGGGCGCCGCCGACGGCGAGTCGGTCCGCTTCCGCGACCGCGGCTGGTACGACGACAACGCCGTCGAGCTGCTGCTCGGCCGCCGCGCCGCCGGCCTCGACCCCGGCACCCGCCGGCTCGACCTCGACGACGGCAGCGCGCTCGGCTACGACGACCTGCTGATCGCGACCGGCGCCGCGCCGCGCTCGCTGCCGATGCTGGCGGGCTACGAGAACGCCTTCCCGCTGCGGACCCTGGCCGACGCGCGCCGGCTCAACGGCGAGCTGCGGCCCGGTGCCCGGCTGGCCATCGTCGGCGCCGGCTTCATCGGCCAGGAGGTCGCCGCGACGGCTCGCGCCGAGGGGGTCGAGGTGACGATCGTCGAGGCGCTCGATCTGCCGCTGGAGGCGATCCTCGGCGCCGACGTCGGCCGCTGGATCGTCGATACGCACCGCGACGAGGGCGTCCGCGTGCTCACCGGCGCGATGCTCACCGCCGCGGCCGGCAACGGCCGCGTCGAGCAGCTCACGCTCGGCGACGGCGAGCGACTCGACTGTGATGCGGTCGTCGTCGGCGTCGGCGTCGCGCCGGCGGCCGGATGGGTCGCCGGCAGCGGCCTCGACCCGGCCGGCATCGCCACCGACGCGGCCGGCCGAACCGCGATCCCCCATATCTACGCGGCCGGCGACGTCTCACGCCCCTTCGACGCCCGGCGCGGCGAGCACGTCCGCACCGAGCACTGGGACGCGGCGAGCCGTCAGGGTGTCGCCGTCGCGGCGGCGATCCTCGGCGAGACGCCGCGGCCGCCGGCGCTGCCGAGCTTCTGGAGCGACCAGTACGGGCTGCGGATCCAGTACGTCGGCCACGCCGAGGGTGCCGACGAGGCGCGGATCAGCGGCGATCCCGGCGCCCGCGACTTCCACGTCCTCTACCAGCGCGGCGGCCGGCCGGTGGCGGCGCTGGCCGTCGGCCGCCCGCGCGAGCTCGCCGCGATGCGGCGGCTGATCGAGAGCGACGGCGAGACCGACCCCCAACCGACCGACAGCCATGAGGCACCGACAAAGGAGATGAGCAGATGACCCTGATCCCGACCATCGACGAAGGCGGCTGCAGCGCCCACGGCGACTGCGTCGCGATCGCGCCGACGGCGTTCGCGCTCGAGGAGACCGCGGTCGTGATCGGCACCGCGACCGACGAGGAGCTGATCGCCGCGGCGGAGGCCTGTCCGGCGCTGGCGATCACGCTGACCGACGCGAGCACCGGCCAGGTGGTCTTCCCCTGAGCCGGCGGCCGGTCAGCCGAGCGGGCGCCGGGGCAGCCGGGGCTCGACCGGGCTGACCGCGACGGTCAGGCCGGCGGACCGCCGCGGAGCTCGCGGATCGCGACGAAGATCATGATCAGGCTGGCGACGATCTCGACGATCCGCGCCCAGCTCGCCTGATCCGTGGAGACGACGGCGACGGCGAGAAAGAGGATCCCGACCGCCAGCACGATGATTGGCCGGAGGCGATCTCGTGAGATCGGTCGACCCTACTTCGTCGTGAGGCGGCGGAGCGGGCTCCTAGCCCTCGACGAGCATCAGCAGGGTCTCGGGGCTAACGCCGTCGTGCTTCATCGCCGCCGCCGCCTCCTCGCCCTGCAGCGCCGTCTCGAGAGTGCCCATGTCGGGTGTCTCGATCAGCACTCCGACCCGGTTCGATCCCTGCGGGTCGCGGAAGGTCCGCACCGACATCCCGTGGGCTGCGAAGAACTCCTCGCGCTTCGGCGAAGCGAGCCAGTGATCGACGTCGTCCACCTCGTGAAAGGCGATTACGGTCTCCATCTCATCTCCTTCCCCGCAGCGCCCGACAGGACCTGCGCGGCCTCGAATTCTGCCGCCGAGCACCCTATTCGATCGGCGATCTCCCGCTCGCGAAATCGGTGCTCAGGCACCGCCGCCGGGTGGCGCCCCGGCGCCGGGGTCGAGGGCGCCGAGATCCTCGTCCTCGGAGGGGGTGCCGCGGAAGCAGCCGATCGTGTAGGGGTACTCGTAGGTCGCGTGGTAGTGGTACATCTCGACCTGCTTGCCGTCCCACTCGATCTCGTGGGTGTGGCCGTGGCACTCGTCGAGGTCGCCGTTGGTGAGCGTCTCGCCGTCCTCGCCGAAGCGGCCGTAGATCCCGAACCCGTCGATCGCGTAGCCGACCAGCGGTGAGTGGCCGTCGCCGGCGGGGTCGTCGATGCACGAGCTCAGCGAGTGGTAGTGGTAGGCGCCGGTCCGCTCCGGATGGCCGTCGCACTCGTCCTGGATCTCGTGCGCGACCGCGTCGCGGCCGGGCCCGTCGAGGGCGTTGAACAGGTAGCCGCCGTCGAGCAGCACCCCGATCGCGCCGAGCGATGTGCAGCTGGCCGCGTCGGCCTGCTTCGGGTTCGCCGGCAGATCGACCTCGAAGTCCTGAGCGATGATCTGGTTCGGGTTGCGGTCGTACTCGTAGGCCTTCGTGTCGGCGGCGACCGGGAACTCGCCGGTCGGCTCGTCGGGGAGGTCGTTGCCGGTGATCACCCGCTTGCCGCCCTCGACGGCGACATCGAACTGGGCCGGCTGCATGATCTCGCCGGGCACCGCGACCTTCTTCTCGGCGTTCCAGGTGCCGGCGTCGGTGTTGATCCAGGGTCCGTCGACGAGCGCGCCGCCGGCGTTGTCGGGGAAGTCGACCTGACAGGAGAAGACGCTGCCGGTCTCCGGCTCGAGCGAGATGTAGCCGTCGCCGAGCGGCAGCTTCGTCAGGTCGACGTCGTCGGGGACGCCGGTCGTCGTCACGCCGCCGCTCGGCGTGTCGGCGCCGGCGAGGCCGCCGGCGACGGTCGTCTCGTCGCCGCTCTCGTCGTCGCCGCCGAAGCAGCCGCTGAGCGGGATCAGGACCAGCATCGCGACGAGGATCAGGACCGGGGGCAGCCAGCGGCGAAGCCGTGGCCGGCCCGCGTCGCTGGGTCTGTCGGTGCGCCGCTCGTCCATCGCTCGCGTCTCTCACTACTCGGCGGCGGCAGGGAGACCTTTAGTCCTGCAGCCGAGCGCCTGGGCGGGATCCGGGCGTCCGGGTCGTGGACCGGCGATCAGTCGGGTGCCGAGCCGGGCACGCCAACCCGTCGCCACGGACGGTCGGGGTCGAAGAGGTGCATGTCGAACTCCTGCGAGAGGTCCTCGAACGTCCGCAGGCCGCGGACGCTGTTGCCGTGCTCGTCGAGGCGCGGTGAGAAGACCGCGACGCCGCCGACTCCGGGGAGGATGCCGAGGATCCCGCCGCCGACGCCGCTCTTCGCCGGGATGCCGACGGAGTACGCCCACTCGCCGGCGTAGTCGTACATGCCGCAGGTCAGGGCGATCGTGAGCATGTCCCGCGTGACGTCACGGGGGACGACCTGCTCGCCCGTCCGTGGATGAACCCCGTGGTTGGCGATCGTCGCTCCGATCACCGCCAGGTCGTCGGCCGTCACGAGCACCGAGCACTGCCCGAAGTACAGGTCCAGGGTCTCCTCGACCCGGTCCTCGATGATCCCCCGGCTCAGCATCAGGTAGGCGATGGCGCGATTGCGGTTGCCGGTCGCGCGCTCGGAAGCCCACACCGACCGGTCGAGCTCCGGCCGGCGGCCGAGGTAGCGCTCGTACATCGATCGGACCTGCTCGATCCGCTCGCCGACGTCATCGCCGACGACGAGGTCGGTGACGGCGATGGCACCGGCGTTGACCATCGGATTCGGTGCCCGGTTGTCGTGCTCGTCGAGGGCGATCGCGTTGAAGCTCTCGCCGGTCGGCGCGACGCCGACGCGGGCCAGCACCTTCTCGCGGCCGTGGGTCTCGAGGGCGAGCCCGTAGAGGAGCAGCTTCGAGATCGACTGGATCGTGAAGCGATGCTCGCAGTCGCCGAGTGCAGCGTGCCTGTCGTCGACGGTGACCGCCGCGATCGCGAACAGGTCCGGATCAACCTCGGCCAGCTCCGGGATGTAGGAGGCGGGCGTCCCCTCGGCGAGCGGCGCGTACTTCTCGTGCAGGCGCCCGCAGACGCTCTCGAACCACTCGAGCCGCGCCTGGCGATCGTCGACCTCGCTCACCGCGACCGATCCTACGGCCCGGATCGAGCTCTGGCGTGGTTCGGCGCCGGCGCGTTGCGGATCTCTGACGTTGGTGGCGCCACCCGTGCGTCCGGTTGCGCCATCGTGTGCGCCGACGGTCAGCACGGAGGAGGCGCACGATGCCGGCAGGCGAGCGAGACGACGAGGAGCGGGAGCGGCGGATCATCGCCCTGGTCAGGTCGGTGCCGGAGGGCTTCGTGACCACCTACGGGGACCTCTGCCCGGAGGCGCCGCGACTGCCGGGGCGGATCCTCGCGACGGCGACCGAGGACGTGCCGTGGCACCGGATCGTCCGCGCCGACGGGTCCGTCGCCCAGGGCGAGCGCCAGCGCCGGCTGCTGCGTGCCGAGGGCATCCCGTTCGCCGGCGGGCGCGTCGACATGGACGCTGCCCATCTGCCACGAGAGGCCCTGCTCGAGAACCGCTGAGCTGCCGGGTATCGGCGTCAGTCGGCGGCGCCGACGACCTCGATCAGCGCATCGACCACGTTGGCGTCGAACTGCCTGCCGGCCCCCTCGCGGAGCTCGCGCTGGGCCTCCGTCGCCGCCATCGCCTTCCGGTACGGCCGGTCGGTGGTCATCGCGTCGTAGGCGTCGCAGACGAAGACGATCCGGGCGCCGAGCGGGATCGCCTCACCGGCCAGCCCGTCCGGATAGCCGCGGCCGTCCCAGCGCTCGTGCGCGTGGCGGACGATCGGCCGGATCGGCGCCAGGAACTCGATCGGCTCGAGGATCCGCTGTCCGATCACCGTGTGCTGCTCGATCTCGGCGCGCTCGGCGGCATCGAGTGGACCCGGCTTGTTGAGGATCTCGTGGCGGATCGCCAGCTTGCCGATGTCGTGCAGGGTGGCGGCGTAGCGCAGCATCCGCAGCTCGTCGCCCTCGAGGCCGAGCATCGCCCCGACGGCGACCGAGTTGTCGCCGATCGCCCGCGAGTGCGCGGCGGTGTAGCTGTCCTTCGACTCGAGCGCCGCCGACAGCGCCTCGGCCGTGCCGAGGTAGGCGCGATCGAGGCTCTCGTAGAGGTCGACCGCGTTGATGATGCTGCCGAGCACCGCCGCGAAGGCGGCGAGCACCTGGGCGTCGTTGCGGTCGAACGCCCCCGGCCGGTCGTCCTCGAGGTTGATCGCTCCCCAGAGGCCCTGGCCGGTCCGGATCGGGACGGCGAGCTCGGAGCGGGTGTTGCGGCTCTGCTCGGTGATCCGGTAGCCGGGCTCGCGGCTGACGTCGCTGCACAGCGCCGGCGCCCCCTCGCTGAGCGCGCGGCCGATCAGCCCGACATCGTCGGGCTGGCTCCAGCCCGGCGGCGTCGGCAGCGGCGCCCGCTCGCCGCGGACGCTGACCCGGCCGTCGGCGACGGCGAGGATCTGGGCGCTGGTGCAGCCGAACGAGCCGTGCAGCTCCTCGGCGGCGCGGTCGCAGAGCCGTTCCTCGTCCATCACGTCGGTGAGTCGGCTCGGCAGCGCCAGGGCCAGATCGAGCGCCCGGGTGAGTCGGGGACCGCTGCGGCCGCCGCGATCGTGGCGCTGCGGCGTCACTGCGGCGCGGACGGCCAACCGCAGCGGCGCGTCGACCTCGGCGAACGGCGCATCCTCGCGGTCGGCGACCAGCTCGACCAGAAAGACTCCGTCCTCGTCGCCGGCGGCGGCGCCGACGACCCCGCGGAAGCCCTCGCGCTCGAGCAGGGCCAGCTCCGCCGGATCGCCGTCCGGGTCGCCGAGGCTGGCGGTGAAGGAGCCGCTGCCGGCGGCGACGATCGCCTTGGTCACCGGGTAGTCGGCGAGCTCGTATGACTCGTAGTCGAGCTCGGTCGGGGCGACCCGGGCGCCGGTCCGGCGGCGCTCGCGGTTGTCGCCGAGGGCGACGTCGCGAAGCTCCTCGCCGCCGGCGGGAGCGAAGGCGATCGCCCAGCCCGCGAAGTCGCCGGCGGTGGTGAACGCGGTCGCGACGACCTCGAGCCGATCGAGGGTCGACGCCTCGGCGAGCTCGCCGTCGAGCGTGCGGGCGATCTCCTCGGCGGTCTCCCAGAATCGTGCCCGGAAGCCACCGTCGGGGACCGGGACCAACTCCGACGCATCCTCCTCGGCGGCCTGGGCGGCGGTGCAGACGCGGTTGCCGCCGCGGCGCTTGGCGAGGTACTGAGCGGCGTCGGCCGCCGAGAGCAGCTGCGACGGCGCCGCCGTCCCCGGGTCGGCCATCGCGACGCCGCAGGAGACCGAGAGGGGATCGTCCTGGTCGTCGGCGAGCAGCCGCTGGGCACCGCCGGCGAGCTCGACGATCTCGGGCATCTCACCTGCGGCAACGCCGGCGCGGCTCTCGAGCAGCACCCCGAACTCGTCGCCGCCGATCCGGCCGACGAACGACCCCGGGTAGGTCGCCGCCGAGCGGACCAGGGCGTGGCCGACGCGACGCAGCGCCTCGTCGCCGGCGGCGTGGCCCTTCGTGTCGTTGATCGCCTTCAGCCGGTCGACGTCGCAGAGCATGATCGCCAGCTCGGTGCTGCCGGTCTCGAGCCGCTGCGTCGCCCGCTCGAGCCGCTCCTCGAACGCCCGCCGGTTGGCGAGTCCGGTCAGCGTGTCCTCATAGGCCATCCGCGAGACCCGGGTGAACATGTCCGAGCGCGAGACGACGGCGGCGATCTGCGCCGCGATCGCCTCCAGGAAGCCGAGGTCGCGGGACTGGAAGATCGGGTCGCCGGCGGCGGTCGTCGCCCAGATCCCGCCCCAGCGCCGGCCCTCGACGTCGATCGCGACGCTGAGGTCGGAGGTCTTGTCGTTGCGGCGCAGCATCGCGATCGTCTCCGCCCCCGCGTAGGGGTCGTCGACGGAGCTGAAGTAGGGGCGGCCGGTCGCGGCCATCTCGCGGAGCCGCGGATAGGCGGCGACGTCGTAGACCTCGTCGGCCGGGAAGCGCTCCACATCCGGGCCGATCTCGCCGACGTTGATCAGGACCCGGTAGCGGCGCAGCTCGTCCTCGAAGCGGCTGACCGACAGCGAGGCGGCGCCGGTCGCGGCCCGCGCCTCCTCGGCGACGAGCTCGAGGATCTCCTCGAGCTCGTTGGCGGCCGACGCCGCGGTGACGACCCGCAGCAGCGCCTCCCGTTCCTGCGATTCCAGCGCCGCCGCAGTCATCGTTCCCCTATCGGCAACCGCTCTGCGGACTGTTAGGGGATCAGGACCGAGCGCTCCGAAGCCACCGCTGCCGGCCCGCGCCCACACGCCCCTAGATCACCCGCCGCCCGCGACCGAAGCCGGCGCCGACGGCGGCGAGCGGGGTCGCTTCGCTCGCCCACACCGGGTACCCCGTATCGACTCGCTCGAACTCGCTCAAGACAGGGTGAACCTAGCGACCTCACAGGCGCCGGGCGTCTAGAGTTCGGACCGGCTTGGAGGACGAGCTTCCAGGCTATGTATGAAGAAATGTGTGCTTGAGGACGAGGACCACTGCGACGCAGTGCTTTTCAATCGGGCCGCAACGTACTAACGGCATTGGAGGCAATGCGAAATGGCAAGTGGAACCGTCAAGTGGTTCAACGGCGAGAAGGGCTACGGCTTCATCGCCCCCGACGAGGGTGGCGACAAGGACGCCTTCGTCCACATCAGCAACATCGTCGGCGGTGCTCGCATCGACGAGGGTGACCGGGTCAACTTCGACATGGAGGACTCCGCGAAGGGTCCGCAGGCGGTCAACGTCACCAAGGCGTAGCCGCTGCTGAAACCGCCGGTCTTTCCGCCCACGGGAGATCTGCACGAAGCGCCGCCCGAAGCGATTCGAGGCGGCGCTTTCGCTTTCCGGGGCCGTTGCCGCTCAGCGGCCCTCGAGCAGCTGATCGCGCTCGGCCAGCCGGTTCGCCCGGCGCAGCTCCGCCTCGCGCTGGCGACGCAGCTCGTCCTCGGTCTCGGCGATCAGCTTCGGCGCCGCCACCGGGTGGCCCTCGTCGAGCGCCACCATCGTCAGGTAGGCGGTCGAGGTGTGGCGGGTCTCGCCGGTGAACGGGTTCTCGGCCTCGACCCGGACGCCGACCTCCATCGACGTCCGCCAGACGGCGTTGACCGAGGAGGTGCAGCGGAGCAGCTCGCCGACGAAGACCGGCGTCCGGAACGTCATCCGGTCCATCCCGGCCGTCACCACGCGCCGTCCCGAATGCTTGATCGCCGCCAGGCCGGCCGCCTCGTCGACGAGCCGCATCACGGTGCCGCCGTGGATGAAACCGCCCGAGTTGGCGTCGCCGATCGACATCCAGCGGACGAGCAGCGAGCTCGAGTCCGCCACCCGCCGCGACTCGTCCTCGCCCGATCCGGGTTCGGGTCGCGGCCGCTCCGGGGGCTCGATCGCTTCCGCCATGCCGTCACCCTAGCCGCCGTGCGTACAACGCCCGCAGCCGCTCCGCCACCGCCTCCGGCTGCTCGCGGATCGTCCGGCTGACGAAACGGTGACAGGCTCAGCCGGCCAGGGCCAGTGCCTGATCGCGCTCGCGATCGGCGGCCGCCCGCTCCCAGTCGCCGTGGAAGCGCTGGCTGTCCGCCTCGACGGCCATACGGATCTCCGGCCAGGCGAAGTCGACGGTCAACGGCGAGCGGCGGGTTGGGACCGCGACCGCGAAGTTGACCCGGGGACGGGGAAGGTCGGCGGCCCGGCAGAGCGGCAGGATGGCGGCTTCGAGAGCCGATCGGGTCAGGGCCGGCTCGAGGGCGGTGATCGTGGCGAGCCGGGCGATGCCGGGTCGGCCGCGCCGCGCCGCGACCAGTTCGGCGAGCCGGCGGCGTTTGAGCAGGCCGAGCGACTCGGCGGCGACGAGCATCCGCTCGAGCTCCGGTTCACGAGTGGTCGGCGCGAGGTCGATCAGGGTCCGGTCGGCGGAGGTGCAGGGGATCCGCTCGACGATCCGGCGGTCGCGCGGATCGACCTCGGCCCGGTGGACGGTGATGCCGTCTCGTGACCGCCCGCGCCCGCCGGGAGTGGTCACATCGACGGCGCCGGCGGCAACCCCGAGGAAGCCCTGCAGCGCCGCCGACGGCTCGTGGCTGAGCAGCGCTCCCGGCCCGCACGCGAGCACCGCTGCCAGCCACAGCTGATCGCGCGTGAACGGTGGTCGATGGGTGGCGTAGACACCCTGGTGGATCCGCTGCAGGCGGCCGCGCCGGGCGCGATGACTGATCCCGCGCTGACCGAGGCCGGCCGCCCGCAGCTGCCGGGCGGTGATCAGCCGCAGTTGCCTGCCCGCAACTCGCCCGATCGCCGATTCCAGACCGAATGCGTCCGTTCTCGCCATCGCGACGACGCTGACAGACGAATCCGCGCTGGTGGCGCCCCGCCGTCACGAATTGCCAAGAGTGCGTGACGATAGGCCCACGCGGCCGCCGGCCGAGCCGCCTAGGCGGTCAGGGCGACCTCGCCGGTCGGACCCATCTCGCCGGCGACGCTGACCTGGTCACGGCCGGCGCGCTTGGCCGCGTAGAGGGCCTGATCGACGCTCGACCAGAGGGCGTCGAAGTCGAGCCGCGAGTCGGCGCCGGAGGCGCTGACGCCGCAGCTCATCGTCAGCGCGACGCCGTGCGGGAACGGATGGCGGGCGACGGCGGCGCGGAGCCGCTCGGCGAGCTCGATCGTCTCGTCGCCGGTGACGCCGGGGAGGACGACCAGGAACTCCTCGCCGCCGATCCGGTAGGCGAGCTCGAAGGCGCGGAGCTGGCCGCGGATGATCTCGGCGACGCGGACGAGGACATCGTCGCCGCAGGGATGGCCGACGCTGTCGTTGACGCGCTTGAAGTGGTCGAGGTCGCAGCAGACGAGCCCGACCGGAGCGTCGGCGGTGAGCGACTGCTGGCTGAGCTCGTCGATCCGGTTGTCGAGCGCCTTGCGGTTGAGCAGGCCGGTCAGCGGGTCGACCACCGACTCGCTGCGGTACTTGAGCTCGGAGCGCATCAGTGCCGTCGAGAGGATCGCGACGCCGACGACGAGCGCCGCCGGCATGATCAGGTTCGGCGGGTAGTCGAGGACGCCGGCGGCGTCGCTGCCGAGCATCGTCGCGCAGAGCAGCGCCAGCGTGATCAGGACCCCGGCGACGATGCCGCGGCTGTTGAAGCGGGTGCTGAGGGTGACGACCGGCAGCGCGAACCAGATCGCCGCGATGATCTCCGGCGCGTCGGTGATCACGACCGCCGCGGCGATCATCGCCTGGGCGCCGACCCAGGCGCCGAAGATCCAGTACTCGGGGTGGGAGACCTTCTCGGGGCGGCCGTCGGCGAGCGTGAAGAAGAGCCCGGCGAAGAACAGCAGCGGCAGCGTCTGCCAGCCGATCCACGGCCCGCAGGCGATGAACGCGACGGCGAGCACGGCGAACGTCAGCAGCCGCACGTCCTGCAGCCGCGCGTCCATCTCGAGCATCCGCCGCCGATCCTGATCGCGAGCGATCAACCAGTTGGTGCCGGCTTCCATCGCGGTCCTTATCGGCCGTTGCCTGGAAAACGATGAATCGGCGCCGACCGGGCGGTGATCAGCCCGCCGGCCGGAGGATCTGCTCGATCGCGGTCGCCCTGCCGTCGGCGCCGACATCGATCGCGACCGCGTTCACCCAGACGTCCTCCTCGGCGGTCCGGAAGCGCCTCGGCATCTGCGTGACGAAGCGGCCGAGCGCGTCCTCGACCTCGACCCCGAGGATGCTCTTGCGCGCCCCGGTCATGCCGACGTCGGCGATGAACGCGGTGCCGCCCGGCAGCACCCTGGCGTCGGCGGTCGGGACGTGGGTGTGGGTGCCGACGACCGCGGCGACGCGGCCGTCGAGGTGCCAGCCCATCGCGACCTTCTCGCTCGTCACCTCGGCGTGGAAGTCGACGAGCACGAACTCGGCGCCGCGGCGCTTCATCTCGGCGAGCTCGGCGTCGGCGGCCGGGAACGGGGAGCGGGCGACGGTCAGCTGCAGCTCGCCGCTCAGGTTCAGCACCCCGACCCGCGAGCCCGCCGCCTCGACGATCGCCCAGCCGCGGCCGGGATTGCCCTTCGGGTAGTTGGCGGGCCGGACGAGCGCCTCGCAGCGATCGATGAACTCGTAGGCGTCGCGCTGGCGGTAGACGTGGTTGCCGGTCGTGATCAGGTCGACGCCGGTCGCGAAGATCTCGTTCGCGGTGCGCTCGGTGATCCCGACCCCGCCGGCGGCGTTCTCGCCGTTGGCGACGATCAGGTCGGGCTCGAGCTCGTCGCGCAGCGACGGCATCAGCTTCGCGAGACCGCGCCGGCCGGGGCCGCCGACGATGTCGCCGATGAAGAGGATCCGCACGCCGCCAGCCTAGATCGATCCCGCCGTCGGCGGGAACCCGGGGGGCCCGACCAGGCGAGCGACTAGGTTTCGCGATCGTGAGCGCAGCAGCATCCGCCCCGCGCGCCGACGGCGCGACCCCCGCGATCGAAGCGCTCGGGCTGACGAAGAGCTTCGGCGAGCGGCTCGCCCTGCGCGACGTCGACTTCACGGCGTCGGCCGGCGAGGTGCTCGCGGTGATCGGCCCGAACGGCGCCGGCAAGACGACGCTGCTGTCGATCCTCGCCGGGATCCGCGCGCCCGACGCCGGCGAGATCCGGCTGCCGCGCGGCGAGGTCGGCTTCGTCCCCCAGCAGGCCGCCCTCTACCGGCGCCTGACCGTCGCCGAGAACCTGCGCCTGTTCGCGCGGCTCGAGGAGCTCGACGACGTCGAGGCCGGAGTCGTCGAGCGATGCTCGAGCAGACCGGCCTCGGCGATCGCCGCGACGATCAGGCCGGGACGCTGTCGGGCGGCAACCAGCAGCGGATCAACATCGCGATCGGTCTGCTCTCCGACCCCGCCGTGCTGCTTCTCGACGAGCCCTCGACCGGACTCGATCCGCGCCAGCGCGGCCGCCTCTGGGAGTTCGTGCTCGGCCTCGCCGGCCGCGGGACCACGGTGATCTTCTCGACCCACAACATCGCCGAGGCCGAGCGCTACGGACAGCGGGTCCTCGTCCTCGCCGACGGCCAGGGTCTGTTCGACGGCTCGATCGCCGAGCTCCACGCCGCCGCCCCGGCGCCCGAATCCGGCGACGCCGACTTCGAGTCCGCCTTCGTCCGCTTCCTCGCCGAGCGCGGGCACTAGATATAGGGAGACGCCCGGACCGCCCGAAACATGCGCTGGCTACTGCTCAAAGACCTGCAGATCATGCGGCGCTCGCCGCTGCTGACCGGGCTGCTGATCGTCTACCCGATCGTGATCGCGGTCCTGATCGGCTTCGCGCTCAGCCGCGGGCCCGACAAGCCCCGCGTCGCCTTCCTCAACGAGGTGCCGGCCGACACGCCGCTGAACGTCGGCGGCGAGCAGTTCGACCTCGTCGGCGCCAAGAGCGAGCTCTGCCAGCGGATCGAGTGCGTCCCCGTCTCCAGCGAGGAGGAGGCGCGCCGCAAGGTCGAATCCGGCGACGTGCTCGGCGCGCTGATCCTGCCCGCCGACCTCGTCGACAAGCTGCAGACGCTCGCCGGCCTGGCGCCGGAGAGCCCGACGGTCAAGGTCCTCGTCAACGAGGAGGACCCGATCAAGGCTGGGCTCGTCGACGACCGGATCAACTCGCTGCTCGCTGCGGCCAACCTGAGGATCTCCCGCGAGGTCTCCGACGTCTCGACCAGCTACCTGAAGATCCTCCTCGACGGCGGCGACTTCAGCCTGCTCGGCAACGGCTTCAACGTCCTCGGCCTGCGCGAGTCGGAGCGGATCCTGCGCGGCATCCGCGACCAGCTACCCGCCGACAGCCCCGATCTCGACCGGCTCGACTCGGTTATCCGCTTCAGCCACCTCGCCGCCGAGAACCTCGGCGTCGCCGACGACCTGCTGAGCTCGGTGTCGCAGCCGATCAAGGTCGACAAGCAGGTCGTCAGCGGCGACACGCCGAGCCTCGACACCTTCGCGATCGCCGTCGCCGCGACGATCACGCTGATGTTCGTGACGGTGCTGCTCGTCGCCGGCTCGCTGGCGCTCGAGCGCGAGGAGAACGTCTTCGCGCGGCTGACCCGCGGGCTCGTCTCGAAGTCGGCGCTGCTCGGCGAGAAGATCCTGCTCGGCATCGTCGTCTCGCTGGTCGTGACGCTGCTGATGCTCGCCGGCCTCGGCCTCTTCGTCGACCTCGACTGGAGTCGCTTCGCGCTCTGGATACCGGCGATCCTCGCCGGCGGCGCCGGCTTCGCGGCGTTCGGCGCGGCGATCGGCGGTGCCGCCAAGGAGGTCCGGGCCGCCTCGCTGCTGGCGTTCATGATCAGCCTTCCGGTCGCGTTCCTGTCGCTGATCCCGTCCGGGACCGGTCGCCCCGGGCCTCTACGACGTGATCGGCGTCTTCACGGCGCTGTTCCCGTTCGACCCGGCGCTGCGGGCGCTGACCGGAGCCCTCGATGCCGGCGGCCCGGGCATCCCGATCGCGATCGGTCACCTGGCGATCCTCGTCGTCGCCTACGGCCTGCTGGCCCGCCTCGCCGTTCGCCGCTTCGTCTAGCCGGCGACGCCGGCGCTAGCTGCGTCCCGGTGAACGACCGACCGGCGCGGGAGCGGCCGGCGATGCGGGCCTCGCCGCGAGGTGGTCAGGATCCACGGGCGCCCCACCGTCGGCGAGCCCGTGCGGCGTCTTCTCCCAGTGGAACGGCTTGTGGACGAGCTGGATCAGAGCCCGCCACGACGCCCACGAGTGGAGGATCCAGTAGAGCGGGTTGAGGACCGCGAACGGGGCCCAGCGCCAGCCCTGGTCGCGGACGGCGGCGATCATGTTCAGTCCGATCATCACCAGGTTGCCGATGATCAGGTTGAAGAGCGCGATCTCCCAGAAGACGTCGCTCTCGACCAGCGGCAGGCGCGGCTCTCCGAGCGCGTACCAGGAGGCCGTGCCCGCCCAGAGCACGGGGGCGAGCAGGAAGGTGAGCGGGGTCCCGGCGATCAGCAGCAGGAAGCCGAGCGAATCGATCAGGCCGAGGCTGCGGACGAGCTTGATCGGCGAGCGCGTGTGGACGAGCGCGGTCTGCATGTAGCCCTTGATCCAACGGGTGCGCTGGCGGATCCACGGCCGCAGTTGCGCGCAGGCCTCCTCCTCGGTGTCGGAGTCGATCACGCCGACCCGGCAGCCCTCGATCGCCGCCCGCAGGCCCAGATCAGCATCCTCGGTGACGTTGTGCGGGTCCCAGCCGCCGAGCCGCTGCAGCGCCTCGGTGCGGAAGTGGTTGGAGGTGCCTCCGAGCGGGATCGGGAGCCCGAGCCGGTCGAGCCCGGGCAGCATCGCCCCGAACCAGTAGCCGTACTCGAGCGTGAACATCCGGGTGAGCAGGTTCGAGCGGCCGTTCCAGTAGCGCAGCCGGGCCTGCACGCAGACCGTCTCCGGGGCGGCGTCGCGGAACGCCGCGACGGCCTTGCGGAGCTGGTCGGGGGCGGGCCTGTCCTCGGCGTCGTAGATCACGAGGAGCTCACCCGAGCGAGGAACAGGCCGACGTTGCAGGCCTTCGGCTTGGTCTTCGGCTCGGCGTCGGGGACGACCACCAGACGCACGCTCGCGGGCGGTCGCGCCGCGCGAGCGGCGGCGATCGTCGGCTCGTCGTCGGCCTCGAGCAGGATCAGGATCTCCAGCTTCTCGGCGGGATAGTCGAGCTCCGCGAGGTTGGCGATCAGCTCGTGGATCACGTTGGCCTCCCCGTAGACGGGGACGAGGATCGTGTACAGGGGGAGCTCCGAGTCGGCGATCCGGGCCGCCGGCGTCCCCTCGTCCCGCCCGCCGAGCCCGGCGATGCAGGCGACGAGCTTGAACGAGACGGCGGCGAAGAAGACGAGGTTGGCGGCGACGACGAAGGCCGACAGCGCCGCGCGCGGGCCGAAGACCAGCGAGGCGGCGACGGCGGCGAGCACGGTCAGGGCGATCGTGAGCCTCTGGCTGAGCGAGAGCCCGGTCGCGGCCGAATGCTCGGGGCGCCGGGTGCGCAGCTCGGCGGTCGAGCGGTCGATCAGATGAAGTCGCGAAAGCAGGTGATCACCGCGCGCTCGATATCGAGCGGTGTGGTCGCTGGTCGAGCTCGATCGGCCCGCGCTCGTCGAGGCTCTCGCGGATCGAGGCGAAGAGCTCGCCGGAGGGCGCCTCGCAGGTGGCCACCCGGACCGCCCCCATCCTCGCGGGCGTACGGGAATCCAGCCTTCGGCCAGAAGCCTCTCGGGGTCGCAGCGGTGGGCCAGCTCGGGATCGGGCGCCCGCTCGAACAGGTCGACGAACGGCAGGTTCCACTGCTCGGCCAGCACCAGCTGCAGATCGAGCCGGTGGATCGAGCCGGCCGCGGTGAGGATCCTGCCGAGTCGCTCCCCGGTCTGTCGCTGACGCTCCAGCGCCGAGCTCAGCGTCGCCTCGTCGAGCACGCCCGCGCGCACGAGTCGCTCCCCGAGGGGGATCGTCCCCGGGACCGCCTCCAGCTCACCACGCTTCTGCTCCATCGTCCTGTCCCTCTCGGGATCCGCTCCGCCATGGACGAGGTGACACCTCCGGACGGCGCGCCGTGGGTCGGCCGTCCTTCCCCGAACTACGACTTGCCGTCGGCGGCCTTGGCGGTCGCCGAGACGCACTTGCCGTAGGCGTTCTTGCCGGAGCCCCAGGCCGCGGCGAAGGCGTCCGGGTCATCCTGGCGGGCCGTCTTGCACTGCTTGGCGGCGTTCTTGAACTCCTTGACGTCGGAGCTGTTCTCGGCCCTCGACGGTGCCGGAGACGCACTTGCCGTAGGCGTTCTTGCCGGAGCCCCAGGCCGCGGCGAAGGCGTCCGGGTCATCGTTGCGGGCGGCCTTGCACTCCTTGGCGGCGTTCTTGAGCTCGGCGCATCGCTTCGGCGGTCTCCCCCTTGATGCAACTGCGCATCGCGTGCTTGCCGTACATGGCCTTGAAGGCGGCCTTGTCGGCCTTCTTCTCGGCAGTGGCACTGCTCGCGCGGCAGCATTCTTCGCGGACGCGGGATGGTCGGGCTTCGTGGCCGGCGACGGCGAACTGCGGCAACGGCGAGAACCGAGAGCAGGGCTGCTGTCACCGACGGTGATCATCTCTCTTCAACTCGATTACCTCCTTTAGCCGCGACGCTCTGGCACGGTCGTTTGGTGGGTTCCGAGCTGTCAACGGCGCCGCCCCTCGAAACGTCAGGGCCTACTTCGGCCGAACTGTCCGTTGCCCCTGCCGTTGCCCTTGAGCGTTGCCGTTGCGCCGTCGTGTTCGAGCTCGCGCCGGGCGCACCGGTCGCGGCCGGCGTCGAGCCCGTCTGGCCCGGCGCCGCGGCGGAGTTCCCGTTCGGCCGCGCCGGTCGTGACCGGGAGCAATCGCCGAGTTGCCGGGCGTTGAGCCCGGTCTGGCCCGGCGCGGTCGTCGTGCCGCCGCCGGGATTCGAGCCGGTATGGCCCGGCGAGGTCGAGGAGCTGCCGTGGCTGGTGCCGCCGGGGCCGGCCGGTGCGCAACCGGCTGGCCGTCGCTCCCCGGCGCTCCGCTGGCCGTCCGCAACCATCGCTGCCGCCCTCGCCCCGACGATCGTCGGCTCCGCCTGCCGCCGCGTGTTCCCTCCGGCTTCCCGCCCCGCTGTCGGCGCCGGCCGGCGTCTCGTGCCCTGCGACTCCCGGCGCCTGCGGAGGAGCCGTGCCGGCGCCGGTCGGCACCGTCCTCCTGCGAGCCTGGCGCTGTCGGGATGTCGGAAGAGGCCGGCTGCGAAGATGCCGCCGGCGCCTTGGACCACCACCGGCGAGCGGGTTCGGGAAGGTCGATCAGTCCGCCGGCTTCGGCGGCGCCGGCGGCGAGCGCGACGGCGGCGGCGAGCGAGGCTCCCTTTGACCGCCGCCAGAGGCTACGATCCCGCTCACCGGCCGCCCCGGCGCCCTCCCGCGCCGCTCCGCCCGCGGCTCCGCCGCCTCCGAGTCAGCCCGGTCAGCATCGCGCCGGCGGCGGCGGCCGGGAGTCGGTGGGCAGAGCGCCTGCAGGTCGAGGCGTCGCTGCGAGATCGAAGCAGCGAAGCCGCGGCAGCCGTCGCAGGTCTTCAGGTGGGCGCGGAGCTTGCGGCCGCGGAGCCGCCGGCCGTCGCGATCGGAGATCGCCAGGCGGACATCCTCACAGTCCATGTCGCGACCTTCCTCGCGCTCCCGAGCGCCGAGCGGGCCTCGTAGACCGCCTGCCGCGCTCCGCCCTGCGAGCAAGAGAGCGCCGCGCCGATCTCCGGGTAGGAGAGACCGCTGAGCTCGCGCATGACGATCGCCGAGCGCTGCCGCTCCGGCAGCTCGCCGAGATCGGTCGACGAGGCTGCGCAGGCGATCGCGGGTCGCGAGCTCCGCCTCCTGCGAGACGCCGAGCATCGACAGCTCTCCGATGTCGCCGGTCCGCCGCCGGCGCGCCGCTTGCGCAGCAGCGAGACGGACTCGTTGTGGGCGACTCGGAACAGCCACGGCCGCACCTCGATCTCCCGCTCCTCGCCCGGACAGCGAACCCAGCGCCGCGGCCATCGCCGCCTGCAGGGCGTCCTCGGCGTCGTCGCGATCGTGGAGGATCGCCAGGCAGTAGCGGTAGAGCTCCTGATGGTGGTTGCGGAAGATCTCCTCGAAGGCGTCCGCGGTCGCCGCGTCGGGCACGCCGGCCCAGCCGCAGGGCGGGACGCGGCGCCGGCCGCGGAAGACTCAGTTCCGCCGCGGCAGCATCGGATCGACTGCTTGGCGCCATCCGGCTGCCGATTATCCGGCAACGACGCCTCGGTTTCCAGTCTCGCAATTCCACGGCCACACCATGGGAACAACGCCACGGCCCGCTCTTGTCAGGGCGCTATCGGCGATGCGATCGCCGAGGCGGGCATCGGCGCCGCTACCCTGCGCGGTCCGTTTCAGCGAGCAGAGAGGCTTCAGTGAGTTTCGAGATCAAGCGCATCGCCGTCGGGGCACTCGCGTTGACCGCGGCCGTCGTCGTCGGCTGTGGCGGCGGCGACGACACGAGCAGCGACGCCGGCAGCCCCGAGGACGCCGTCCAGGCGTTCTTCGACGCGTCCAAGGCCGAGGACGGGGCGGCCGCCTGCGCCGCCCTGACGACCGAGTCGCAGCAGCTCGCGGCGGGCCAGGAGGACAGCTGCGAGGCGGCCTTCGACAAGTCCGTCGAAGGCGGGCACCGCCAGCGTGCCGGACTCGATCGAGATCGGCGACGTCAGCACCGACGGCGACACGGCGGCCGTCTCGGTGACCGCCCGACGGGCAGACGTCGACGATCAACGTCACCCAGGAGGACGGCGCCTGGAAGGTCGATCTGGCCCCCGTCGCCCCCGGCGGTGACAGCTCCGCTCCGTCGACCGACGGCACCACCGGCTGAGGTCGTCCGCCGCCTAGACTCCGGTCCGATGGCCTTCCCCGCGACAAGGATGCGGAGGTTGCGCCGGACCGGAGTCCTGCGCGGCCTCACCCGCGAGACGGAGCTGACGCCCGCGCACCTGATCCAGCCGCTGTTCGTCACCGCCGGCTCCGGCGTCCGCGAGGACGTCCCGTCGATGCCCGGGGTCGCAGCGCCTGTCGATCGCCGAGCTGGTCGAGGAGGCGGGCCGGGTCCGCGCCGCCGGCGTCGACTCGGTCCTGCTGTTCGGCATCCCCGCCGACCAAGGACGAGATGGGCTCCGGCGGCCTTCGACGACGAGGGCGTCGTGCAGATGGCGATCCGGGCGCTCAAGGAGGCCGATCCGGAGCTGACCGTGATCGCCGACACCTGCATGTGCGAGTACACCTCGCACGGCCACTGCGGCTGGGTCCGCGACGACGGCGAGGTCGACAACGACCTCTCGCTCGAGCTGATCGCCAAGACGGCGCTCTCGCAGGCCGCCGCCGGCGCCGACGCCGTCGCGCCCTCGGACATGATGGACGGCCGGATCGGCGCGATCCGCGGCCAGCTCGACGCCGACGGCTTCACCGACACGCCGATCATCAGCTACTCGGCCAAGTACGCATCCGCCTTCTACGGACCGTTCCGCGACGCCGCCGACTCGACGCCCGCCGCGGGGCGACCGGCGCGGCTACCAGATGGATCCGGCCAACGTCCTCGAGGCGATCCGCGAGTCGCGGATCGATCTCGACGAGGGCGCCGACATGCTGATGGTCAAGCCGGCGCTGCCCTACCTCGACGTCATCCACCGGGTCAAGGAGGCAACCGGGGCACCGCTCGCCGCCTACCATGTCTCGGGCGAGTACTCGATGCTGAAGGCCGCGGCCGAGGCCGGCTGGCTCGACGAGCGAGCCGCGGTCCTCGAGGCGCTGACCTCGATCCGCCGGGCCGGAGCGGACGCGATCATCACCTACTACGCGAAGGACGCCGCCGAATGGCTGAGCTGACCGAGACCGAACCGAACCGAGAGGCCGACGGCCGCCGAGCCGGAGAGCGGCGCCGAGCATCGCCGCCGCGCTCCCGCCGGCCCGAAGCTGCGCTCGCGCAAGGACGGCGCCGCGATCCCGCTCGACGACGCCGACCGCCGGCTGATGAACCTGATGCAGTCGGAGTTCCCGCTCGACCCGGAGCCGTACGCGCAGCTCGCCGCCGCCGCCGAGCTGCCGATCGGCGAGTTCATGGAGCGCACCCAGCGCCTGCTCGACGGCCGGATCATCCGCGAGATCACGCCGATCTTCGACACCCGCGCGCTCGGCTACTCGTCGATGCTCGTCGCCGCCAAGGTCGACGCCGAGTACCCGCACCGGCCGGCGAAGATCATCAACTCCCACCCCGGCGTCTCCCACAACTACCTGCGCGACCACGAGTTCAACCTCTGGTTCACGATCGCGACGCCGCCCGACTCGGAGCTCGGCCTCGAGGGCACGCTCGAGGTCCTGCAGCGGCTGACCGGCGCCGAGTCGATCCGCCAGCTGCCGACCCTGACGATGTTCAAGATCAACATGAACCTCGAGATGGAGGGCGACACCGACGCGCTCGCCGCCAAGGTCGAGGCGGTGCCGCCGCGCGAGCTCGAGCGGCAGCCCTACGACGACTTCGACGTCGCCGTGATCCGGGCGCTGCAGGGGCCGATGGACGTCGTCGAGCGACCCTACGACGCGGCCGCCGCCGAGGTCGGGCTCGACGACCGAGGCAGCTCCTCGCCCACCTCGAGGGGATGGTCGAGCGCAAGATCCTCCGCCGGGTCGCGGCGATCCTCTTCCACCGCCGCGCCGGCTTCTCGGCGAACGGCATGGGCGTCTGGAAGGTCGATCCCGCCGACGTTCCCGAGATCGGCGGCCGGATGGCCGCGGTCCGCGGCATCTCGCACTGCTACGAGCGCCCGACCTACGCGGACTGGCCCTACTCGGTCTTCACGATGGCGCACGGCCGCTCGAAGGAGGAGTGCGACGCGGTCCTGCAGTCGATCGCCGACGAGCACGGCCTGCACGGCGACGATCGCGCCGTCCTCTACAGCTCGACCGAGTTCAAGAAGATCCGCCTGCGCTACTTCACGCCCGACTACGAGGCGTGGGAGCGCGAGCACGCGCCGGAGGCGTTCGGCGCGACGGCCGCGGCAGACAGCAGACAGCGCCGGAAGTTGAACACCGAGAGGTCGGCCGAGCTCTACTCCCGGGCAGCTCGGGCTGATGCCCGGCGGCGTCAACTCGCCGGTCCGCGCGATGGGCTCGATCGGTCGCGACCCGATCTTCATCGACCGCGCCGAGGGCAACCGCGTCATCGACGTCGACGGCAACTGCCTACGTCGACTGGGTCTGCTCCTGGGGGCCGCTGATCCTCGGCCACGCCGACCCCGAGGTCGTCGCCGCGGTCAGCGCCGCCGCCGCCCGCGGCACCTCCTACGGCGCCGCCACCGAGGGCGAGGTCGAGCTCGCGGCCGAGGTCGCCGACCGCTTCGCCGTCGGTCGAGATGATCCGGATGGTCAGCTCCGGGACCGAGGCCTCGATGAGCGCGATCCGCCTCGCCCGCGCGGCGACCGGCCGCGAGCGGGTCGTCAAGTTCGCCGGCGCCTACCACGGCCACGTCGACGGCCTCCTCGCCGAGGCCGGCTCGGGGCTGGCGACGCAGGGGATCCCGGCCAGCCCGGGCGTCCCGCGCGCCCAGGCCGAGGCGACCGCGATCGTCCCCTGGAACGATCCGCTCGCGGTCGAGCAGGCCGTCGACATGTACGAGCCGGCGGCGATCCTCTGCGAGCCGATGCCGGCGAACATGGGCGTGGTGCCGCCGCGCGAGGGCTTCCTCGAGCACCTGCGCGGCGCTCGCCGACCGCTGCGGCGCGCTGCTCGTCTGCGACGAGGTGATCAGCGGCTTCCGCGTCGCCCGCGGCGGCGCTCAGGAGCTGCTCGGCGTCGACGCCGACCTGACGATCATGGGCAAGGTGATCGGCGGCGGGCTGCCCGCCGCCGCCTACGGCGGCCCGCGCGAGCTGCTCGAGCGGGTCGCCCCGGCCGGCGACGTCTACCAGGCGGGCACGCTGTCGGGCAACCCGCTCGCCGTCGCCGCCGGCCTGGCGACGCTGCGACGGCTCGACGCCGCCGCCTACGCGCAGCTCGGCGCCGCCACCGACCGGCTCGCCTCCGGCCTTGCCGCGGCCGCCGCGGCGGCCTGCGGCGAGGAGCCGCGGATCAGCGTCAGCTCGATGCCCGGGCTCGTCACCCCGTTCTTCGCCGCCGAGCCGCCGCGCGACTTCGCCGGCGCCCAGGCCTGCGACCTCGACGCCTACGGCCGCTTCTGCCGGGCGATGCTCGAGCGCGGCTTCTATCCGCCCCCGTCGCAGTTCGAGGCCTGGTTCGTCTCGCTCGCCCACGACGACGCCGCGATCGACCTGACCTGCGAGGCCGCCGCAGGACTGCTTCCGGGAGGCGCTGCGGTGAGCGCGACCGAGTCCCCGTCCCGGCCCGAGGATGCGCTCGCCGACCTCGCCGCCGAGCTGCGCGAGGAGGGCCCGGTGATCGCCGGCCACGTCGCCGAGGCCGACGCCGCGCCGGCGATCGGGCTGCTCGTCGCCGCCGGGCCGCGCTGCGCCGCGGCGCCCGGCGCCTACGCGACCGTCGTCGAGCTCGTCCGCGAGGGCTACCTCTGCCACTACCGCGAGCCGCGCCTGCTCGCCCAGCTCGACCCCGACCTGCGGCTGCTCGTCGGCGACTACCTCTACGCGCGCGGGATCGAGCGGCTGGCCCGGCTCGGCGACCTGCTCGCCGTCAGCGAGCTCTCCGACCTGATCTCGATCGCCGCCCAGCTCGACGCCGCAGGCGACTCCGATCCCGACGCGCCCGAGATCGCCTGGCTCGCCGCCGCGGTCGCGATCGCCGCCGGGCCCGCGCCCGGCCATGACGGCGCCAAGCGAGACGCTGCGGGCGACCGGCGACGCCGGGTCGCTCTGGACGGTCGCCCGCGAGCACGCCGAGCGGGCCGGCCTCTCCGAGCCCCTGTCCACCGCCTCCAAAGCAGTAGGATTCGCCGCCCCGAACCGTGGCTGAATCAGGCGAAGAAAAGACGACCAGCCCGGCCGGCGAAAGCCGTGCCGATGAGCTCCCCCCGATCAAGCCCGATCGGCTACTTCGAGGGCGAGTCGATGACCCGTCGCAAGGTCTTCGCGGTCGCCGGCCAGGCGCTCGGCGGCATCGCCGGCGCGGCGATCGTCCTGCCCGCCCTCGGCTTCGCGGTGGCGCCGATCTTCGAGCAGCCCGAGGAGGACTGGCAGCCGGTCGGCCCGCTCGACGACTTCGTCGCCGAGACCTACGTGCCGCGGGTGATCACGATCGTCCAGGGCATCGGCGAGGCCGGCAAGACGACCGTCTACGTCCGCCGCGGCAGCACCGACCTCGGCGAGGACCCCGACTCCTACGTCGCGATCTCGACCCGCTGCGCCCACCTCGGCTGCCCGGTCCGCTTCGTCGAGGCGGCCGGCAACTTCATCTGCCCGTGCCACGGCGGCGTCTACGGCTTCCAGGGCGAGGTCATCGGCGGCCCGCCGGTGCGCCCGCTCGACCGCTTCCAGACCCGGGTCGTCGACGACAACGTCGAGATCGGCCCGCGCTACAGCGTCACCTCGCAGCTCGAGCCGGTCCGCGCCCGCGATCCCGGCGAGTACACCGGCGGCATCTGGGAGTACCTGTACCCGCCCCGCCCCTCCACCGCCGCGCCGCCGTCGTCGTAGGCAGGTAAGCCGATGCCAGACTTCCAGAAGCTGCTCCCCCCGCCGATGCGCCGGCCCCCGAAGCCGGGCCATGCGCAACGGCGGCGAGGCGTACGCCAACGGCGACGCGCCGAACGGCAAGCCCGACGCGAACGGCAAGCGCTCGGTCGTGACCGACGACCCCGGCAAGCGGCTCGCGACCGGGGCCAAGGAGGCGCCCGCCGATCTCGTCGGCTGGGTCGACGAGCGGATGGGGGCGACGAGCTTCCTGACCGCGATGCTGATGCGGAAGGTCCCGAAGGGGACCAACTGGTTCTACACGCTCGGCTCGGCGACGCTGTTCGCGTTCGTCGTCCAGGCGATCACCGGCGTCTTCCTGGCGATGTACTACACGCCCTCGCCGGTCGAGGCCTACGCGTCGATCACCCACCTCACCAACGACGTCTTCCTCGGCGAGTTCGTCCGCGGCATGCACAAGTGGGGCGCCTCGGTGATGGTCATCCTCGTCTTCGTCCACATGGCGCGGACCTTCTTCTTCGGCGCCTACAAGTACCCGCGCGAGCTCAACTGGGTGATCGGCGTCGTGCTGCTGATCCTGACCATGGTGATGGGCTTCACCGGCTACCTGCTGCCGTTCGACCAGCGCTCCTACTGGGCGACGATCGTCGGCGTCAACATCAACGGCACCGGCCCGATCGTCGGCCCCTACCTCTCCGACTTCCTCCGCGCCGGCCCCGAGTTCGGCGCGACGACGCTGTCGCGCTTCTACGCGATCCACATGCTGATGGTGCCGGGCGCGATCATCGCCCTGATCGGCGCCCACCTCTACCTCGTCGTCAAGCTCGGCACGACGGCGCCGCCCTGGCTGCGGGCCGACCGCAAGCCGAAGGACGCCCGCGCCGAGGCCGTCGAGGCGATCGCCGGCTCCGACGGCGCCAACGGCTCCGGGAACGGGAGCGCCGCGTGAACCGCCAGCGAGAAGGAGCAGTACCTCCGCGAGTACGAGGTGATGAAGAAGAAGGGCAAGCCCTTCTTCCCGTACGCGATCATGAAGGACTCGGTGATGGCGGTGATCGTCGTCGCGGTGATCGTCTTCATGTCGATCTACCTCGGCGCCGAGCAGGGCCCGAAGGCCGACCCGACGACGACCACCTACGTGCCCCGGCCCGAGTGGTACTTCTTCTTCCTCTTCGAGCTGCTGCGCGTCATCAAGCCGCCGTGGCTCGTCCCGGTCGCGACGATCGGCGTGCCGACGATCGCGATGGTGCTGCTGCTGCTGCTGCCGTTCTACGACCGCAACCCGGAGCGCAACCCGCTGAAGCGCCCGATCGCCTCGATCGCCGGGATCCTGACGATCGCCTCGATGGCCTTCCTGACCTTCCTCGGCGCCAACGCCGGCTCGCCGACCGAGATCGACATCGCGGTCGCGCCCGAGTACGAGGCCGGCAAGCTCGTCGCCGCCCAGTCGGGCTGCCTCGCCTGCCACCAGTTCGGCGAGAACGGCAACAACGGCCCGGGCCCGAAGCTGACCGAGATCGGCGCCCGCCTCAACCCGGCGGCGATCGCGCGCTCGCTCGAGATCGGGCCCGGCATCATGCCCTCCTATTCGTCGATGGCCGAGAACGAGCCGGAGAAGTTCCGCGATCTCGTCGACTTCCTCGGCTCGCTGAACGGCGAGGAGCAGGCGCAGCCTTCGAGCACGGGTAATCCCGGTAATCCGGACGCCGCGCTACCCGACGAATCAGGCGGCGATCCTGCCGCTGCCGAGCCCGCTTCCGGCTCCGGCCCCTGACCACCGCCGAGAGCAAGCCCTCCCGCGATTCGGAGCAGTTCGCCTCCGAGGTCCGCGGCATGTTCGACCGGATCGCCGGCGTCTACGACCTGATGAACTCGGCGATGACCGCCGGCATGCATCACCGCTGGCGCGCCCGCGCCGTCGACCGCGCCGAGCTCGAGTCCCGGCGACGCCGCGCTCGACGTCTGCTGCGGCACCGGCGACCTCACCCTCGAGCTGGCGCGGCGGGTCGGTCCCGGCGGCCGCGTCGTCGGCTCCGACTTCTCGGAGCGGATGCTCGACCTCGCCCGCGAGAAGCCCGTCCCCGAGGCCGGCCGCGAAGCCGATCTTCGAGTGGGCGGACGCGCTCGAGCTGCCCTACGACGACGCCGGCTTCGACGCCGTCACGGTCGGCTTCGGAGTCCGCAACCTCTCCGACCTCGACCGCGGCATCGCCGAGATGACCCGGGTGCTGAAGCCCGGCGGCCGGCTCGTCATCCTCGAGATCACCCAGCCGGCCCGGCCGCCGCTGTCGACCTTCTTCTCGATCTGGTTCGACCGGCTGGTGCCGCTGATCGGCACGCGTCGCCGGCGACAGCGACGCCTACAGCTACCTGCCGGAGTCGGTCAAGCGGTTCCCGCCGCCGCAGGGCCTCGCCGAGATCATGGACCGGCGCCGGGCTCGAGCGAGATCCGCTGGACGATCCTCGCCGGCGGGATCATCGCGATCCACTCGGGCCGCCGCCCGGGGTGAGCGACGTGAGCCGCTCCTCCTCGCCGGAGCCGGTCACCGCGGTGACCGATCTCGCCGCGGCCTGGCTGCCGGCGCGGATGACCGAGGTCGAGCGCCGCCTCGGCGAGACCGTCGACGGTTGGGGCCCGGAGCTCGGCGGCCGACGCCGGCGAGACGCTGACCGCCGGCGGCAAGCGGATGCGGCCGCTGCTCGTCCTGCTCTGCGCCGGCCCCGGCGCCGGGCAGGAGGCGATCCGCGCCGCGACCGCGATCGAGCTCGTCCACATGGCGACGCTCGTCCACGACGACGTCCTCGACGACGCGCCGCTGCGCCGCGGGCTGCCGACGGTCGTCGCCAGCTCCGGCCGCCAGCGCGCCGTCGCCGCCGGCGACCTGCTGTTCTCGCGCGCCTTCGCGATCCTCGCCGCCGACGACGAGCTCCGGGCCGAGGCGAGCCGGCCCGCCACCGATCGCCAGGTCGAGCTGCTCGCCCACGCCTCGGTCGCGCTCGCCCGCGGCGAGCTCGCCCAGCGCCGCGACGCCTACGACACCGCCGTCTCGATCGAGCGCTATCAGCTCCGCTGCGAGCTGAAGACGGCGGCGCTGTTCGAGTGCGCCTGCGTGATCGGCGCCTCGCGCTCGCCGCGCCGAGGAGGCGGCGCTGCTCGACTTCGGCCGCGCGATCGGCCTCGCCTTCCAGCTCCTCGACGACGTCCTCGACGTGCTCGGCCCGCCGGAGCGGACCGGCAAGGCCCGCGGCACCGACCTGCTCGACGGCACGGTGACGCTGCCGTTCATCCTCGCCCGCGACCGCGACCCGGGCCTGCTCGAGATCGACATGCGCTCGCTCGACGCCGCCGCGGCCGAGCGAGGTCTGCGACCGGATCGCCGCCACCGGCGCGCCCGAGGAGGTCCGCGCCGAGGCGCGCGAGCGGGTCGATCGCGCCAAGCGCGGCGCTGCGCGACTCCGGCGTCGGCGGCGAGGAGCTGCAGATGCTCGAGCTGGTCGCCGACGGCGTCGTCGAGCGCTACAGCTAGACAGCGAGGAGCAAGGACAAGGAGCTCTCACCGCTTTCCTCCTTGCTCGGGCGGGCGAAGGGAGCGTGCTCCTTGCTGCGTCTAGAAGTCCTCGGGGAGGATCAGGTCGTCGCCGAGCGCGGCGTTGAAGCGGTGCAGCTCCGCCTCCATGTTGAGGCGTTCGAACCTGCGCAGGTCGGCGTAAAGCGATTCGGTTCCGGCGTCGAGGACCTGGTCGAAGCGGTCGAGGATGCGTTGCTCGAACACGCCGACCGCGGTCCACTCGCACTCCGGGCAGCGCAGCGAGACGCGCCAGTGGACGCTGTCGGTCGGCGTCCAGTCGAGCGGGTAGACGAGCCCGGAGCTGCACTCCGGGCAGATGTGCAGCTCGACGAGATCGCCGCCGGCGCCGACGCCGGCAGGCTGCCGCCACTGATGCTGTCGCTCCGATCCGTCCATGCTTCCGGATCCCCTATCGGCAGCGTCGGGGGTCGATCAATCCCCGCCGCCGCGGCGCTGGACGTTCGTCCATGCGCCTCACGGGGTCCCCTTGCATAGACTCCCGCCGCGATGGTGCTCAGCGACCGCACGATCCGCGAGGAGATCGACTCCGGCCGGATCGCCTTCGACCCCTACGACCCCGGCCTGATCCAGCCGTCGAGCGTCGACGTCCGCGTCGACCGCCAGTTCCGGGTCTTCCACAACGCCCGCCATCCCTACATCGACGTCCGCAAGCAGATGGAGGACCTGACCGAGCTCGTCACCGTCCCCGACGACGAGCCGTTCATCCTCCATCCCGGCGAGTTCGTCCTCGGCCAGACGCTCGAGCGCGTCCGGCTTCCCGACGACATCGTCGCCCGCCTCGAGGGCAAGAGCTCGCTCGGCCGCCTCGGCCTGCTGATCCACTCCACCGCCGGCTTCGTCGACGCCGGCTTCGCGGGCAACCTCACGCTCGAGCTCTCCAACGTCGCCAACCTGCCGATCACGATCTACCACGGCATGCCGATCGGCCAGATCTCCTTCATGCGCATGGACGGCCCGGTCGAGCACGCCTACGGCTCGAACGAGACCGGCAGCAAGTACCAGGGCCAGGAGGAGCCGACGGCCTCCCGGTACTACCTGAACTTCAAGAAGTAGGGCCGCATGGCGGACCCGATCGCCGACGGCAACATCGTCAAGCTCAACACGGCGCGGCGGCGACAGGGGACGCTGGCCCGGATCCACGCCTACGGGGCGATCCTCGACGCGATCGTGCGGTCGGAGTTCGAGCCCGGCCGGCAGCTCTCGGAGAACGAGCTCGCGGCCTGGCTCGGGGTCAGCCGGACGCCGGTCCGCGAGGCGCTGGCGCGGCTTCGCGAGGAAGGGCTGGTCGAGATCGTCGCCCAGCTCGGCACCTTCGTGGCGCCGATCTCGCCGCGGGCGGTGACCGACGCGCAGTTCGTCCGCGAGGCGCTCGAGTGCGCGGCGGTTCGCAAGGCGGCGGAGCTGGCGACGACCGACGACATCGCCGAGCTCGAGGCGATCGTCCGCAACCAGCATCGGGCGGTGCGTGCCGGCGACCACGACGCCTTCTACCTGCTCGACGACGACTTCCACCACGCGCTCTGCGACCTCAGCGGCCACACCGCGGTCTGGGGCCTCGGCCAGCGGATCAAGCCGCACCTGAATCGGGTCCGGCGGCTGAGCCTGCCGGCACCGAGCTATCTCGAGGAGATGGTCGGCGAGCACGAGCAGGTCCTCGGCGCCGTCGAGCGCCACGATCCCGACACCGCCGAGGCGGCGATGCGCCATCACCTGCGGATGGTCCTCCGCGAGATCCCGCGACTGCGCGAGCAGCGCCCCGAGTACTTCGACGAATGATCGCGATCGCGCCGGGAGCGGCTACCGGCTCCCGATCCCGTCGATTCGGCTAGCATCGCGACCGCGACTTTGGGGATCGTCGCTTGTTAGAGGATCGGTGGCCGGGTAGGGCCGCCTCGAATTAACCGATTGAGGAGAGTTGATGAATCGTCCAGTCGTCCGCATCGTGACCGCGATCCTCGCGTTCGCCCTGCTCGCAGTGCCCGCTTCAGCCCTTGCCGGAAAGAAGGGCGGTGGCAAGAACAAGTCGACGCTCGTCGTCTGTAAGCACGGCTGCAAGTACCGGACGATTCAGAAGGCCGTCGACAAGGCCGGCAAGAAGAAGAAGGTCGACACGATCAAGGTCAAGCCGGGCAAGTACGTCGAGGGCGTGCAGGTCTTCGGCAAGAAGTACAAGGGCCTGACGATCAAGGGCACCAACAAGAACCCGCGGAAGACGATCCTCGAGGGCAAGAACGCCCAGCTCCCCGGCGGGCTCGGCGTCGCCAACAACGGCATCGAGATCGCCGACGCCAGCAAGGTGTCGATCAAGAACATGTGGGTGCGCAACTTCCAGACCAACGGCGTCTTCTTCCACGACTCCGACTCCGAGGACGGCAAGATCACCTGCCGCAACTACCTCGCCAAGAACGTCGACGTCTCGTTCAACCGCAGCTACGGGCTGTTCTCGTTCGGCTGCGCGAACGGCGTCTTCAACAAGTCCGACGGCTGGGGCCACGGGGATTCGCCGTACTACGTCGGTGCGACCCCGTTCCAGAAGAACCCGAAGACGACCGTCCTCAAGAACCTCAACGCCTACGAGAACGTGCTCGGGTACTCCGGCACGAACTCGAAGTACATCGTGATCAAGGACTCGAACTTCTACAACAACGGCATCGGCCTGGTCCCGAACACGCTCGATTCGGAGCCGTTCGAGCCGAGCGGCGCCGGGGTGATCAAGGACAACAACGTGTTCTGGAACAACTTCAACTACTTCCTGCCGAACTCACGGGTGAAGACCGTCTCGAACGGACTCGGCGCAGATCGGTGATCTGACGCTCCAGTACCCGACCGGACTCGGCATCGCGCTCTTCGGCGTCGACGGCTGGACGGTCAAGGACAACAACATCTTCGGCAACTTCAAGTGGGGAGTCGGCGAGTTCTCGGATCCGTTCAACGACGGGCTCGACGCGCTCAGCCAGAACAACCAGTTGCTGAACAACGCGATGGGCCGCGGTGGCAGCGATGCCAACGGCGCCGCCGACTTCTGGGTCGACGGCTCCGGGAGCGGCAACTGCTTCACCGGCAACGACACGTCGGTGTTCGCGCCGACCACCGATGCCAGCGCCACGCTCCAGCAGCTCTACCCGGAGTGCCCGGGTACCGCCGGCGTGCCGAATCCCGGCGCGTCGGGGAACAGCAACGGCAACCTCAACATGGTCTACAGCCAGCTGGTCCCCTACGTGACGACCGACCCGCCCGAGAATCAGGAGTGCTCGTGGACTCAAAACGCCCATCCGCCGTTCAAGGACTTCGAGCCGCTCGACGTCACTCCCGGACCGGACTGCCCGTGATGCGCCGCGTATTCGCCGTCACAGCAGCCCTGATCGCCCTGGTCGCGCTGGCGATGCCCGCAACGGGCGTCGCCGGCAAGACCAAGAAGGTCGGCGTCTACGACGACTACTTCGCGCCGGCGACGCTCAAGGTCAAGAAGAACACGAAGGTCAAGTTCAAGTGGGACAAGTTCAACCTGAACACGCACAACGTGACCCTCAAGAAGGGGCCGAAGGGCGTCAAGAAGACGAAGAAGCCCTGCTCGAAGGGCAAGATCACGAAGTGCAACAAGTCGGCGAGCGGCTCGGTCGGGATCAACTTCGCCCCGAAGTTCAACAAGAAGGGGACCTACAACTTCATCTGCACGATCCATCCGACCGTGATGAAGCTGAAGGTCGTCGTCAAGAAGTAGACGGCCGCCTGGAGAGCTGAGATGAGCCTTCCCCCGATCGGACGGCGAGCATTCGTCGCCGAGGCGACGGGAGGGCTCCTCCTCTGCACCCTCGCCGGCAAGCAGTTCAACCTCGACAAGCAGGCGCACGTCGAGGAGCTGGCGTCCGACATCCCGGTGCCGCCGAAGGTCGCGGCGGCGCGGGCGAACGGCGGCGTCGCGCCGAGCGAGACCGTGCTCGCGAAGGCCTCGAGCACGAACGAGTACTGGATCCAGGCCGAGCAGGTGAGGTGGAACATCGTCCCGAAGGGACGCGACCAGATGACCGGCAAGCAGATCAAGGGCAAGACCAAGTTCAAGGCCTACGCCTACCGCGCCTACTCGGCCAACTTCGCCCAGCCGCTCGGGCCGGCGCAGATCCCCGGTCCGCTGCTCGAGGCGAACGTCGGCGAGACGATCACCGTCCACTTCCGCAACAAGCTGCCGACGCCGGTGACGATGCACCCGCACGGGCTTCAGTACTCGGTCGACATGGACGGCGCCTACAAGGGCAAGTACACCGATCCGGGCGGGTTCGTCCAGAAGGGCGACGAGGTCACCTACATCTGGGAGGCGACCGCCGAGACCGAGGGGCCGTGGCTCTACCACGACCACGGGCCGATGGACCCGCTGCCGCTCTACAAGGGACTGCTCGGGCCGATCATCGTTCGCGACCCGAACAAGCCGCAGCCGGACAAGGAGTTCTTCACCGCCTTTCACTCCTTCCAGCCGGCGGCGACCGGCCTCAACAAGCCCTTCTATTGCATCAACGGCCGCGCCTACGCCGGCAACACACCGAACTTCAAGGCCAACGTCGGCGACGACGTCGCCTTCCACGTCTACGCGATCGACGACGCCTTCCACACCTTCCACGTCCACGGCCATCGCTGGGCGGATGCGAGCGGCAGGATCGTCGACAACGTCACGATCGGCCCCGGCGACATCACCACCGCCCGGTTCACCGAGGACAATCCCGGCCGCTGGTTCTATCACTGCCACGTGTTCAGCCACCTGCACCAGGGGATGAACGGTTGGTACATCGTCAACTAGCCCGCGCCGCGGCGCTGCTGCTGCTTGCATCGATCGCGACGCTGCTGCTGCCGGCGCTCGCCGACGCGGCGAACCGGCGGATCGCGATCAGCGACTACCAGTGGTCGACCGAGGACCTGAACGTCGATCTCGGCGAGCACGTCACCTGGTACTGGACGGGTCCCGACACGATGCACTCGATCACCGGGGTCAGCGACAACGCCAAGGGCTGGGACTCCGATCCAGGCACGCTGCCCCGCCACGACGTCGGCGACAACTTCCAGCTCAGCTTCGACAAGCCCGGCGTCTACCGCTTCCAGTGCAAGATCCACTCGCTCGTGCGCGGGACGGTGACCGTCTCCGGCGCTCCCGGCAATCCCGACGCCGAGCCCGACCCGGTCCCGAAGAGCAACGTCGACCTGAAGCCGCCGAAGCTGCGTCAGGTGCGGCTCCCGTACCGGTTCGGGCCCCGCGGCGCGGCGCTCAAGTACTCGCTCAACGAGGCCGGCAAGCTCGACCTCGAGTACTACCGCTACAGCAACCGCGGCAGGCTCCGCTACGCCGGCTACGCGACCTACAAGTCCCACGTCGGCTACAACAGCGCCCGGATCGGCAAGCGCAAGCCCCACTTCACGCCGAGGCGCGGCAGCCGCTACGTGGTCAAGCTGCGCGTGACCGACGCCTCCAGCAACGCCTCGAAGACGAAGCAGCGGCATTTCCGGATCTGGTAGCCGGCTCCCGGGGGAACACCAGACGGGCCGGCTGACGCCGCCACCGCGCTAGGATCAGAGCATATGCCGAACATTGGCCCACTCGAACTGGCGATCGTCGCGATCATCGCGCTGATCATCTTCGGCCCGAAGCGCCTTCCCGAGCTCGGCAAGTCGCTCGGCGACGGCCTCCGTGAGTTCAAGTCCTCGGTCAGCGGCGAGAACCGCGACGACGACGAGGACGACGAGGACGACGAGATCCCGCCGACGATCGAGAACGGGGTCGCCGACGAGGTCGAAGACGCGCAGCCCGCCGACGAGGACGAGCCCGCCGAAACCGAACGCACGCCGTCCTGACATCCCCGGTGGCGTACGCCGGCCGGGAGCAGCGGACCTAGACCGTGGCGCGGATCAAGGCAGCAAGCTTCGACGACCGGCTGACGCTCGTCGAGCACCTCGACGAGCTCCGCAACCGGCTGATCTTCTCCGCCGTCGCGCTCGTCCTCGCCGCGATCCTCTGCTTCTGGCAGAACCACCTGCTGCTCGACATCGCCAACGGCCCGCTTCCCGACGACGTCGAGCCGTTGACGTTCTCGCCCTCGGAGCCGTTCCTGACGACGCTGACGCTCGTCCTCTACAGCGCGATCCTGATCACGCTGCCGATCCTCCTCTACCAGGCCTACGCGTTCATCCTGCCGGCGCTGACGCCGAACGAGAAGCGGACGATCCTGCCGATCCTGCTGATGGTCCCGGTCCTGTTCATCCTCGGGGTCGTATTCGCCTACTTCGTCGTCGTCCCGGCGGCGATCAAGTTCCTGCTCAACTTCAACGACGACCAGTTCAACATCCAGATTCGCGCCCGCGAGTACTACAGCTTCTTCTCGCTTTCGCTGCTCTCGGTCGGCATCCTCTTCCAGATCCCGATCGGGATCCTCGCCGTCACCCGGCTCGGCATCGTCACCCCCGACCAGCTCGCCAAGAACCGCCGTTACGCGATCCTGGTGATCGCCGTGCTGGCGATGCTGCTGCCCGGCACCGACCCGATCACGATGCTGCTCTCGATGCTGCCGCTGGTCCTGCTGTTCGAGTTCAGCCTGATCGTCGCCAGGGTGCTCGGCAGACCTTCCCGGGAGGCCGGATCGGACCCCGAGCCTGCTGAGCCCCCGGCGGAATCGACCGGCTAGGCTCCTCCCATGCTCTTCGAACTCGGTGGCAAGAGAAAGCGACTGATCCAGGTCATCTACGTCTGCCTGGCGGTGCTGATGTTCGTCGCCCTGGTCGGATTCGGGATCGGCGGCGGCACCAGCGGCGGCATCTTCGACGCGCTCGGCATCGGCGGCGGCAGCGGCACCTCCGACCCCCGCTACGACGCCCAGATCAGCCGTGCCGAAGAGACCCTGCAGACCAACCCGAAGAACGAGCGGGCGCTGCTGGTCCTCGCTCGCACCCACTACCTCGCCGGCCAGACCGCGACCGAGACCGACAGCCAGGGCCGGATCACCCTCACCGACGCGACGCTCGCCGAGTACCGCGATGCGACCGACGCCTGGGAGAGGTACCTGGCGACGAAGCCGAAGAAGCCCGACGACGGCGTCGCCTCGCTGATGGTGCAGTCATACACGGCGCTCGCCGGCAGCGATCCGGTCCGGATCGAACAGGACGTCCAGCAGGCCTACGAAGCGGCACGGATCGTCGCCGAGGCCCGGCCGGCCTTCGGCACCTATCTCCAGCTCGCCACCTACGCGTACTTCGCAGGCGAGAACAAGGCCGGCAAGGAGGCCGAGAAGAAGGCCCTCCAGGAGGCTCCCGACCCGGCCTCGAAGAACCAGGTCAAGGCGCAGGTCAAGCAGGCGAAGGCGCAGGGTGCGGCGATCGCGAAGGCCGTCAAGCAGACCGCCCCCGATCAGAGCCAGCTGCAGAATCCGCTCGGCGGGCTGGGCGGCGCGACGAGCCCGGTGCCGGGCGGCTGAGCGCGCCGGCGACGGCCACCGGCCGAGCTCCCACCGGCTGCGCCGCTCTCGCTACCATCACCGATCCGGGGCGATTAGCTCAGTTGGTAGAGCAGGAGACTCTTAATCTCAAGGTCGTAGGTTCGAGCCCTACATCGCCCACTTTCCCGGCCTCTATCCGCGGCTGAATCCCTGCCGCCAGGAGGGAATCGACGGCCTCCAGCCGAGCTCGTCTCTGGCCTTCCCGTTCGAGGCGCCGCGCAGGCCGGTCATGAACTCGACGCCGTAGGCGCCGACCATCGGCCGCGCCAGCCAGGCCGGCAGCCGCCGCGGCGGCCGGCCCCCCCGCGCCGCCGCCAGCGCCGGCAGCCACTCGGTGACCGGCGCCGGATCGTCGTCGACGATGTTGAAGATCCCGCGGGCGCCGCCGGCGAGCGTTGCGACGATCGCCGTGGCGGCATCGCCGACCTCGACCAGCGAGAAGACGGAGCTGTCGCCGCGCCGGGTCAGGATCGGCAGCTTGCCGGTGGCCGCCATCGACCCGATGCCGCCGTCGGCGGCGTAGGCGGTGCCGGGCCCGTAGAACTGGCCGAAGCGGAGGACGGTACCGCCGCAGCCCAGCGTCAGCCGCTCGAGCTCGGCGACCGGCGCGACGATCGGCTCCATCACGTCGCCGGGCTGATCACGAAGCGGGTCCTCCTCGCTCGCGAGCCCCGGCCCGGGACGGCTCACGAAGGCGATGCTCTGCGCGACCAGCCAAGCGTTGCCGGCCGCCTCGGCGGCTGCGAGGAGGTTGCGCGTCCCCTCGGTGCGCAACCGGTTGGTCGGGGCGAACTGCTCGATCGCGTGGCGCGGGTTGATCGTCGCCGGGATCGCCGTCGCGATATGGAGGATCGCCTCCGGCCGCCATTCGCGGGCGAACGCGACGACCGCATCGCGGTCGAAGATGTCGACCGTGACCAGGTCCGCACGGTCGGCGGGGGTGGTCCGGGCGAAGCCGCGAACCTCGTGGCCGGCTGCGGCGAGCGCCGGCAGGGCGGCGCGGCCGAGCACGCCCGTCGCACCCGCAACCGCTACGCGCACCGCGGGACCGGGTCAGGTCCGGGCTTCGCCGGACATCTGGTAGCTCACGTACCAGGCGATATGGCGGGCGCAGTTGACGCCGATCACGGCCGGGGTCAGCGCTTGCCCGATCAGACGCCTCATCGGAGGAAAGTTTACCCTCAGCTCCCTCGATCAGCCGCGATTGGGTGCCGCCGCCCGCCTAGACTGATGGCGATGAGGATCGGAATCGTCGGGCTCGGGTACGTCGGGCTGCCGCTCGCGGTGGCCTTCGGACAGGCCGGTCACGAGGTGGCCGGCTACGACGTCGACGCTGCCCGGGTCGAGCGGCTCGGCCGCGGTGAGAGCGACATCGAGGACGTTCCGTCGGCGGCGCTGAGCGGTCTCGGCGAACGGTTCACGGCCAGCACCGACGCCGCCGCCCTCGCCGAATGCGATGCGGTGCTGGTCTGCGTGCCGACGCCGCTCGTCGCCGAGCGCGAGCCCGACCTGACCTACGTCCGCAAGTCGGCCGAGACGATCGCCTCGGTGCTGCGCGAGGGCCAGCTCGTCGTCCTCGAATCGACCACCTATCCGGGAACGACGCGTGAGGAGCTGCTGCCGCGGCTCGAGCGCAGCGGCCTCGCCGTCGGCGAGGGCTTCTTCCTCGCCTATTCGCCGGAGCGGATCGATCCGGGCCGCAGCAGCCACACGATCGCCGGGACCCCGAAGGTGGTCGGCGGGATCACGCCCGCCTGCCTGGAGCGCGCCGAGCGCCTCTACGCGGAGATCTGCGACGAGGTCGTGCCGGTCTCCTCGCCGGAGGCCGCCGAGCTCTCGAAGCTGCTCGAGAACACGTTCCGCTCCGTCAACATCGCCCTCGTCAACGAGCTCGCCCAGCTCACCGACCGGCTCGGCATCGACATCTGGGAGGTCGTCGACGCGGCCTCCAGCAAGCCGTTCGGGTTCATGCGCTTCGAGCCCGGACCCGGCATGGGCGGGCACTGCCTACCGGTCGATCCGTTCTATCTCGCCTTCAAGGCGCGCCAGCACGACTTCGCGACCGAGTTCGTCGAGCTCGCCGGCAAGATCAACCAATCGCATCCGCTGTTCTGCGTCAGCAAGATCCAGCGGGCGCTCAACGACCGCGCCAAGGCGGTCAACGGGTCACGGGTGCTGATCGTCGGCGTCGCCTACAAGTCCGGCGTCGCCGATCTCCGCGAGGCGCCGGCGCTGAAGATCATCGACCACCTGCGCGAGCTCGGCGCCGACGTCTCCTACCACGACCCGCACGTGCCCGCCCTCCCCGACAAGGGCCTCGAGTCGGTTCCGCTCGATGAGGCCGTGGCGGCGGCCGACGCGGTCGCGATCGTCACCGCCCACGACGAGCTCGATTATCCGAAGCTCGTCGCCGCCGCCGCGCTCGTCGTCGACTTCCGCGGCGTCACCCGCGCGCTGGCGCGCCGACAACGTCGTCCTGCTCTGAAGTGCTGGGCAGGCGCCGGAGTCAGCTGCGCGCGTTCGAGGACCGGCTGACCCGGGTCCTCGCCCCGACCGCCGCGGTCGCCACAGGAGCCGTCCTGCTCGGCGAGGGATTGCGCCGCTACCGGCGCCGGATCGCCGCCCTCCATCCCGACGACCCGCACGTTCTGCCCCGTCCCGGCTCGCCGGCCGAGGCGCTCGAGGTCGCCGGCCTCGCCTCCCAGGACGCCGTCCGGGTCGCAGTGACCGGGTACCGGACGGCGTCGCGCAGCGAGACGGCGATGTTCAACCTGTTCGCCGGCTTCGTCGGCGCCTCGCTGTTCGCGCGGGTCTCGACGCTCGGCATCCGCGAGGGCTGGTGGCCGTTCGGCAACGTCAGCGTCGGAGGCCGCCACATCCACCACTTCGTCCCCGGGATCCTGATCGCCTTCGGGTCGGGCGCGGGCGGGCTGATCAGCGACAACGAGAGCGTCGAGACGATCCTCGCCGTCCCGTTCGGCGTCGGCGTCGGCCTCACCTTCGACGAGGCGGCGCTGCTGCTCGACCTCCGCGACGTCTACTGGAGCGAGGAGGGCATCCTCAGCCTGCAGCTGTCGCTCGCCCTCGCGTCGTTTCTGGCCGCGGGCATCCTCGGCATGCGGATGCTGCAGCGCGGCGAGAGCCGGGTCTCCGAGCAGGGCCGGATCCCCGCCTGACCCCACCCGCCGAGAGCCGTTGACCGCCGACCACCGCCGACCACCGAGCACCACCCGCCGGCCAGCACCGCTCCGCCGGCCACCGAGCACCGCCCGCCGGCCACCGAGGTCGAGGAAACGGGCAAATATTCCGCCTTTCCTCGACCTCGGCGGGGGACGCGGCGGCGGGGGGCGGGGGAGGGAGGGCGCTCAGGTCTTGACGATGTAGCGGGCGAACAGCTCGCCGTCGGACTCGAGCAGCCAACCCAGGTCGAGCTCGTGCGTGCGGGCCTCGAGGCCGGCGAACAGACCGGGGCCGGGGCCGCCGGCGATCCGCGGCGAGCGGGTGATGAACAGCTCGTCGACGAGCCCGGCGGCGAGCAGCTCGGAGTGCAGGGTCGGTCCGCCCTCGGAGAGCAGCGAGCGGACGCCGTGCTCGGTCCGCAGCAGCCGCAGGGCGTCGGCGAGGTTGACCCGATCGTCGTGGCGAACGACCTTGACCGGGGTGGCAGTCGCCGGCGGTTCGCGGTCGGAGGCGGTGAAGATCACCACCGAGCCGCCGCCCTCGGTGAACAGCGGCGCGTCCCAGGGCAGGTCGAGGCGGCCGCTGACGATCGCCATCAGTGGGTCGGCCGGGAGGCCGCGGCGCTCGCGGAGCTGCCGCTTGGCGGGATCGGCGACGACCCGCCCGTAGCCCTCGGCGCGGAGCGTGCCGGCGCCGATCATCACCGCGTCGGGGTGCAGCCGCAGTGCGACGAGCATCGCCGTGTCGGTGTCGGAGCCGATCGCGCCGGATCGGCCGTCGATCGTCGCGTGGCCGTCGACGGTGAGCGCGAAGTTCGTGAACACGTAGGGGCGCTCGTCGCCGGCCCGGGCGCCGGGGTCGAAGCCCTCGAACAGCTCGCCGATCGTGGTCAGGCCCGGCTCGGGGAGCAGTCGGCGCAGCGGGGTCTCAGCGGCCATGTCCGTTCTCGCCGAGCTGGGCGCCGCTGGCGCGTCCGCCGCCGGGAGCCTCCTCAGCAGCCGAGCTTCTTGGCGGCTTCGCGGAGGTTCTTGACCTCGGCGGTGGGCTTCTTGGCGCCGCTCTCGAGCTTCTCGCCGCGGCGGTTGATCCAGATCACCGGGACGCGCATCTTGATCAGCGGCTCGACGTCGGTGTAGTGGCCGCTGGTGATGTGGACCCAGCCCTTCTTCTTACCGATCCGGCGGGCGCACTCCTTGAAGTGGGCCGGCTCCGGCTTGTAGCTGCGGACCTGCTGGGCGGTGACGACGAGGTCGAGCTCGGTGCGGAGGTGGCGCCGCGAGATCCCGAGCAGCTTGTCGTCGACGTTGGAGACGATGCCGAGGTTGTACTTGGCGCCGAGCCGGTCCATCGCCGCGTTCGCCTCGCGGAACGGCTGCCAGTCGCCGATCGAATCGGGCAGGAACTGGGCGCGCGACGGCTCCAGGGTCCAGCCGACCTCGCCGGCGGCCTTGACGGCGGCGCGGCGCAGGACCTCGGCGTAGAGCTCGTAGGAGCCGGCCATGACCTCGTACTGGAGCTCGTAGAACCGCATCAGCAGGCTCTTGACGTCCAGGGTCAGGCCGTCCTCATTGGCCTCACGGCGGAAGGCGTCGGAGATTCCCTTGTCCCAATCGATCAGCGTCCCGTAGCAATCCACGGTCACCCATTCGATCTCGCTGCGCTTCGGTAGGGGCATGACGGCGCGGGATTATGGCATCCCGCGCCGTCCGGCCCCTGCCGGCCCCCTGCCGGGCCTAGCTGGCGAGTGCGAGCGGCTTCTCGTTGCCGAGCAACAGCTCGATGAACTCACCGATCGACGTACCGCTTGCCTGAGCGGCACGAAGCGGCACATTCGGATGGACCGTGTAGATGTTGCGGCGCCCCTCCCGCTTGCGGCTCAGGAAGCCCTCGTCGACCAGTTCGGTGACGATGCGTTGGGCGGCGCGCTCGGTGATGTCGAGCGTCGAAGCGATGTCCCGCAGGCGCACCGTCGGATCCTGGGAGATCACCATCATCACGCGAGCGTGGTTGGTGATGAACGTCCATGTGCTCATTTGTTGCTTGTCCCTTCTTTGTTTGTCCCGTCTAAGACCTTAGTTACCCCGATCCCGCGTCGGTAATCCGACCGTCATCCGCGGCGGGGGCGAGCTTCGGATAGGGTTCCCGGCCGCTGCTGCGGCGGCCCCCGTTTCCTCCTATGGACCTCCTCGAATACCAGGGCAAACAGCTTTTCGCACGCTCCGGCGTCGCCGTTCCCGCCGGTGAGCCCGCGGCGAGCGTCGCCGAGGCCGTCGCCGCCGCCGAGCGGATCGGCTACCCGTGCGTGATCAAGGCCCAGGTCCTGATCGGCGGTCGCGGCAAGGCCGGCGGGATCAAGGTCGCCAAGGACGCCGACGAGGCCCGCGCCCACGCCGACGCGATCCTCGGCATGGACATCCGCGGGCCGCGTGGCGAGGGTCCGTTCCCGGTTCACCAGGTCTGGGTCGAGGAGGCCTCGGAGATCGACGCCGAGTATTACGCCTCGGTGATCCTCGACCGCTCGGCGAAGATGCCGCTGGTGATCCTCTCGCGGATGGGCGGGATGAACGTCGAGGAGATCGCCGAGAACGATCCCGACGCGCTCGTCCGCCTGCACGTCGATCCGCTGCTCGGGCTGACCCATGACGATGCCGTCTCGCTGGCCATCGACGCGGCGATCGACGAGGACGTCGTCGAGGGCGTCGCCGCGAACCTCGTCCAGCTCTACGCGGCCTTCGACGATTTCGACGCGACCCTGATCGAGGTCAACCCGCTGATCGTCACCGCCGACCGCGAGGTCGTCGCGCTCGACGCGAAGGTGACGGTCGACGGCTCGGCGCTGTTCCGCCACGAGGAGCTCGCCGCACAGGAGGATCCGCCCGAGGATCCGCAGGAACGGGCCGCCAAGGAGAAGGGCCTCACCTACGTCAAGCTCGACGGCAACGTCGGCATCCTCGGCAACGGCGCCGGGCTCTGCATGTCGACGCTCGACGTCGTCGCCAACGCCGGCGGCGAGCCGGCCAACTTCCTCGACGCCGGCGGCGGCTCCAAGGCGGACGCGATCGTCGACGCCCTCGAGGTGATCACCTCCGACGAGAAGGTCACGGCGGTGCTGTTCAACATCTTCGGCGGGATCACCCGCTGCGACGAGGTCGCGAGGGGGATCATCGAGGCCTACGAGCGCGTCGACATGGAGGTTCCGCTCGTCGTTCGCCTCGACGGCACCAACTCCGAGGAGGGTCTGCGACTGCTCGCCGAGGCGAACCTCGAGGGCCTGCACAACGCCGAGACGATGCTCGGGGCGGCCGAGCTTGTCGTCGAGCTGGCGAAGGGATGAACGCATGAGCATCATCGTCGGCAACGACACGAAGCTGGTCGTCTCCGGCCTGACCGGCCGCGAGGGCAGCTTCCACGGCCTCCGCAATCGCGACTATGGCACCGACCTCGTCGCCGGGGTGACGCCGAAGAAGGGAGGCCAGGAGGTCGACGGAGTGCCGATCTTCGACACGGTCAAGGAGGCCGTCGACGAGGCCGGCGCCAACACATCGATGGTCTTCGTCCCGGCCCGCTTCGCCGCCGCCTCGATCAACGAGGCGATCGACGCCGGGATCGAGACGGTGATCGCGATCACCGAGGGGATTCCCGTCCACGACATGCTGCCGACCTACTGGAAGGCGAAGCAGGCCGGCGTCCGGCTGATCGGCCCGAACTGCCCCGGCGTCCTCTCGCCCGGCAAGGCCAACGTCGGGATCATCCCCGCCCAGTTCTTCTCGGCGGGCTCGATCGGCGTCGTCTCGAAGTCGGGCACGCTGACCTACCAGATCGGCAACGAGCTCAAGCAGGCCGGCCTCGGCAACTCCTCGATCGTCGGCATCGGCGGCGACCCGATCGTCGGCTCCGACTTCATCGACATCCTCGAGCTCTACGAGAACGATCCGGAGACCGAGCTGATCGTGCTCGTCGGCGAGATCGGCGGCGACGCCGAGGAGCGGGCCGCCGACTACATCGCAGACCACGTGACCAAGCCGGTCGTCGCCTACATCGCCGGCTTCACCGCTCCGCCCGGCAAGCAGATGGGCCACGCCGGGGCGATCATCTCCGGTTCCTCGGGCACCGCCGAGGCCAAGAAGCAGGCGTTCGAGGCGAAGGGCGTCCAGGTCGGGCGCAGCCCCAGCGAGGCCGCCGAGATCGCCGCCTCGACGCTCGCCTCGGCCTGACCTCGCCGGCGCGTCGCCGCCCGCTGCTCCTCCCGCCGAGGTCCGCCGCTTCTTCCCGCCGAGTTCCCGCCGCTTCTTGCCGCCGAGGTCGAGGAAACCGGCAAATATCGCCCCTTTCCTCGACCTCGGCGCCGGGCGTGGTGTCGGAGCGGCGCCTCGATCTCGGCGAGGATCGAGGCGGCGCGCCCGCCTATACTCGCCCCCCGATGGCCTCCCCGATGATCTCCTTCGCCCGCGGCGCCCCGAGCGCCGACCTGCTCCCGGTCGATGCGGTCCGCGCCGCCGCCGCGACGGCGCTCGACGAGGACGCGACCCGGGCGCTCTCCTACGGCACCGGCATCGGCCACCCCGGTCTCTGCGAGTGGATCGGCGAGCGTCACGGCGGGATCGATCCGGTCCGGGTGATGGTCAGCAACGGCTCGCTCGAGGCGGGCTGGATGCTGTTCGGCCACCTGCTCTCGGCCGGCGACGAGGTCGTTGTCGAGCAGCCCTCCTACGACCGCACCCTGCTGATGCTCGACAAGCTCGGCGTCGACCGGATCGGGATCCCGCTCGAGGACGACGGCATCGATGTCGAGGGCCTCGAGCAGGCGCTCGCCGACGGCCACCGCCCGAAGCTCATCCACATCATCCCCAACTTCCACAACCCGGCCGGCTGCACGCTGTCGGAGCCGAAGCGCCGCCGCCTCGTCGAACTCGCCGCCGAGCACGGCTTCTGGATCTTCGAGGACGACCCCTACCGGGAGGTTCGCTTCGGCGGTGAGCAGCTGCCGACGATGCTGGAGCTCGCCGAGGGCAGCGACGCGAAGGTCGTCCACGCGTCCTCGTTCTCGAAGACGGTCAGCCCCGGCGTCCGCGTCGGCTATCTGATCGGGCCCGCCGACGAGATCGCCGCCCTCGCCAAGGGCGCGTCGGAGACCTACATCTCCCCGAACATGCTCGCCGAGTCGATCGTCTTCGAGCTCTGCCGCTCGGGCGCCCTCGACCGCAACATCGAGCTGGTCAACGCCGCCCTCGCCGAGCGCCGCGATGCCGTCGTCAGCGAGCTCGGCAAGCAGATCCCCGAGGCCGAGTTCGTCGCCCCGGGCGGCGGCTACTTCCTCTGGCTCGACCTCGCCGAGGGCACCGACACCCGGCGGATGCTCGGCCCCGCCAAGGAGGAGGGGGTGGCGTTCGTCGCCGGCCCCGACTTCATGCTCGCCGGCGGCGAGAACAGCCTCCGCCTCTCGTTCGCCAGCGTCCCGCCCGGCGACGTCGGCGAGGGCATTGCCCGGATTGCCCGGGCGCTCGAGACGATCCGCGCCTAGGCCGGGCGCGAGTACCGCGATTGGCCGCTCGCGGCGCCGGCGGCTGCCGATCGCCGCCGAGCGGGCCGACGTCGCCGCTTCTCCCGGCCTTCTCCAAAAAATAACCGCCGGTTCGCAAGTTGTTAGCGCCTCTTAAGACTGGATGGCTAATTTCGAGTCCTCCGGTAAACAAAGGTTGTAGGAGGAGGAAGCCATGCCAGTCAGTTTTTTCGAGGGGATTCCGGAGGACCAGCGCGCCGACGTGACGCGGCGCAACATGGAGCGCCGCTTCTTCGCCCTCGCCGCCGCGGTCCGCGACCACGAGGCCTCGGCGCGCCGGACCACGCCGGTCAGCAAGCCCCGGGACGAGCGCCTCTACCGGCGGCTGCGCCAGATCTGCGGCGAATCGCCGACCGAGGAGCGGCGGGTCGCGTAGTCGCAATCAGCTTGGCGCCTCCGGGCGCCAGGGACCGCGCCGGCGCTCTCCTCTCCTTCGCCGGCGCACGACAACCCAGTAACTCCTGCCCCACAGGAAAGCTCCGAGCCCGCTCCGTACCCGGCGGGCTCGGGTCGTGTTGCCGGTCGCAGCCGGCGGCCGGCTCAGCGTCCGTACTTGTCGCGCGAGAGCTGCAGCTGCTCGGGCAGCGCCGCCCGCGGCGCCGGCGCCGGGTCGGCGACCACCGAGACGGTCTCGGCGACGCTGCGGGAGACGACGTGGTCGCCGTCGCCGGAGGTGATCACGACCTCCTCGTCGTCGGAGCTCTTCACCTTCGCCTCCATGCCGGGCTCGAAGCCGGCGTCGCGGAGGTAATGCAGAAGCTCCTCGGCCTCGTTCTCGAAACGGAGGATGCGGACCGATGCGCCGATCTCGCAATCGGCGAGCAGCGAGCCGCGGATCCGGTCCTCGAGCACGATCGGGTGCCCGTGCGGGCAGGTCTTGGCGTCGCCGATCGCGGCCATCATCCGCTCCTCGAGCTTCGGCGACATCGCGTGCTCCATCCGCTCGGCCTCCTCGTGCACCTCGTCCCAGGGGATCCCGAGGACGTCGGTGAGGAAGCGCTCGATGAGCCGGTGGCGGGTGACGATCGCCTCGGCGTGGCGGCGGCCGTCAGCGGTGAACTTCAGCGACTTGTCGGCCTCGCGGTCGATGTAGCCGTCGTCGATCAGCCGGCCGATCATCTCGTGCACGGTCGGCGGCGAGAGCTGCATGGCCCGGGCGACGTTGGCGCCGGTCATCGGCAACTCCGCCTCCTGGAGCCAGAACAGGGCCTGGAGGTACTCCTCCTCGGCATCGGTCGCGTGACTGCTGCTCATCGCCATGCAGCGTACCCGGACCCCGGCGCCGGCGGCAGCCGATCCCAACCCCCGCGCCGAGGTCGAGAAAACGGGTGACAGTTGCCGGTTTCCTCGACCTCGGCGGTCAGCGGGCGGGTGGGGGTGGGGGCTACTCGAGCGCCTGCCGCTGGGCGAGGCGGAACAGCAGCACCAGGGCCGGGCCGACGACGGCGAGGGCGGCGAAGAAGATGACGATCAGCGCGGTCAGGGCCGGCCCGGCACCGGCGCCGTCGTCGACCGTCAGCGTTTCCGGCAGCAGGTACGGGTACTGAGCGACCGCCCAGCCGGCGACGACCGCGACGACGGCGCCGATCGCCAGCGGCCGCAGCGCCCGCGACCAGCCGCGCAGCAGCCCGGCCAGGGTCAGCAGGCCGAGCAGCGCCGAGGCGATCACGAACGGCAGCCCCTCGTCGAGGAGGCCGTCGAAGATCGGCCGGGCGTCGGCGCGGAGGACGACGAGCCCGATCGCGGCCAGCACGCCGGCGACGACGGCGGCGCCGATCGAACGGCGCAGGAAGTAGTCGGCGAGGTCGTCCTCGCCGGCGCGGCGGCAGTCGTCGAGCAGGAAGACCGAGGCGACGTAGGCGCAGCTGGCGACGAACAGGACGCCGATCAGGACCGGCAGCGGGCCGAACCAGCCGAGCGCGCTCCCGGAGCCGCCGGCCTCGACCTCGCCGGCGGCGATCGCACCGACCACGCAGCCGAGGAAGAACGGGGTGATCAGCGAGGAGACGGCGAAGACGACGTTGGCGCGCCGCGCGGCGGCGTCGCCGAAGGTGTGCCCGAAGGCGAAGCCGGACCCGCGCAGGACGATGCCGACCGCGGCCAGCGCCAGCGGCAGGTAGAGCGTCTCCATGATCGGCGCGAACGCGTCCGGGAAGCCGGTCCAGAGGACGACGAGGGTGAAGATCAGCCAGACGTGGTTGGCCTCCCAGACCGGGCCGAGCGACTGCGTGACCCGCTGCTCGATCCGGTCGCGCCGGGCCGAGTCGCGCGATCCGATCGCGAGCAGCTCCCAGACGCCGGCGCCGAAGTCGGCGCCGCCGAAGGTCGCATAGAGGGTCGCACCGGCGACGAGGATCACGGCGACGACGTCGGGCTTGCTCATCGTGCCGCCTCCTCCTCGGTCTTGCGCTCGCCGGGGGGCGGGCCGTAGGGGCCGCCGGCGCCGACGTCGGCGCCGGGCTCCTCACGGCGGGCGATCCGCCGCAGCGCGAACACGGCGATCGTGCCGATCACGGCGTAGAGGAGCACCGCCCCGGCGAAGGCGAACCAGAGGCCGCCGGCACCGGTGACCGCGTCGGAGGTCCGCATCACCTCGTAGACGATCCACGGTTGTCGGCCGACCTCGGTGACGACCCAGCCGGCCTCCATCGCGACGACGGCGCCGATGCCGCTCAGCGCGACCGCGCGCAGGAACCACTTCGTATCCGGCAGGTCGCGCCGGCGCCACCAGGCGAAGCCCTGCCAGGCGCCGAGCGCGAGCAGCGCGAAGCCGATGCCGACCATCGCGTCGAAGGCGAGGTGGAGCATCGTGTTGGCGGGTGGCTGCTCGTCGTCGGGGATCTGATCGAGGCCGGTGACCACCGTGTCGGTGCTGAAGCCGACCAGGAGCGAATCGAGCCCGGGGATGCCGATCCCGTACTTGACGCCCTCGTCGGTGCAGATGCCGCCGATCCACTCGGTCTGGTTCGGCCCGGTCTTCTGGATGCACTCCATGCCGGCGAACTTCGACGGCTGGTGGTCGGCGACGCCGCGGGCGGCGGTGTCGCCGACGAACAGCTGCACCGGGGTGAGGATCGCCGCGACGGTGAGCGGGATCATCAGGCCGAGCCGGTGGCGGCGGTCGCGACGCTTGGCGGGGTTGCGGAGCATCGCGATCGCGTAGACGGAGGCGAGCCCGAAGCCGACGACCATGTAGGCGGCGAGCAGCATGTGCGGGAACTCGTAGGAGGTCGCCGGGTTGAACAGCGCGTTGAGCGGCTCGACGTCGGTCGGGTTGCCGGCGGAGTCGAGCCGGAAGCCCTGCGGCTGGTTCATCCACGAGTTGACGGCGACGACGCTGAAGGCGCCGCCGACGCCGGCGATCACGATCGGCACGCCGGTCCAGAAGTGCTTCCAGCCGTCGATCCGCTTCCAGCCGTAGATGTAGATCGCGATGAAGATCGCCTCGGTGAAGAAGAAGATCCCCTCGATCGCGAAGCCGGTCCCGAAGACGTCGCCGAAGCGCTCCATGAAGCGCGGCCAGAGCAGGCCCATCTCGAACGAGAGCACGGTCCCGGTGACGGCGCCGACAGCGAACAGGACCGCCGCCGCCTTCGACCAGCGGGTCGCCAGGTCGAGGGCGACCTCGTCGCCGCGCCGGCGGCCGCGGTACTCGGCGATCAGCATCATCGCCGGCAACGCCACGCCGACGCAGGCGAGAATGATGTGGAAGCCGAGCGTGAACGCCATCAACTCGCGCGCGGCGAGGAGGTTGTCGGCGACGGGCAGTGCGGGCGCGAGCCCCGAGATTGCGCTCACGCAGGCAGCCTAACCGCGCGACCGAACGGTTCCCTGGGATCCCCCCGTCCCGGGGCCGGTCGCGCGGTAGGCTGCCCGAAGCTTATTGCGGGACAGTCCCTACCGGCGTCACGATGCCGGCCGTGCACGAGGAGGACCCAGCCAGATGCTCAATCCGTTCACGCACCGGAAGATCCTCAAGAAGGGGACGCCGGGCACGGGCACGATCGTCGCGATGTCCAACCGCGAGGCGGGATCGTCGTCGCAGAACGTCGCGATGACCCTGCAGATCCGCGTCGAGGGCTTGTCCCCCTACGAGGTCGAGGACCAGTGGATGGTCTCCTCGCGGCACCCGCTCGGCTTCGGGATGGAGCTGCCGGTCAAGGTCGACCGCGACAAGCCGCAGAAGGTCGCGATCGACTGGGACGCCGCCGAGGATCGGAACGCGGCGGCGACGGCCGCCCGCCGCGCCGCCCTCGCCGCCGAGGGCCCGAGCGGCGGCGGCCCGGCGGTCATCGATCCGCTCGGCGGCGACTCCGTCTTCGGCGGCGCGCTCGGCAACCACCAGGGCTACGCGCCGCCCAGCGAGCCCGCCGTCGACCTCCGCAACGACCCGGAGCTGCGCGCGAAGATCGAGAAGGTGATCGGTCGCGAGCTGACGCCGGGGACGACCGAGCGGCTCGACTTCACCGCCGACCCGCAGGTCGGGGCGGCGGTCATGCAGGTGATCGCCCAGCACCAGGCCGAGCTGCAGATGCGGGCGATGAACCCGGACGGCTCAGCGTCGGGCGGCGACGCCGGCGACGTCGTCGCCCAGCTCGAGCGGCTCGACGCGCTCCGCCAGAGCGGCGCGCTCAGCCAGGAGGAGTTCGACGAGCAGAAGAAGAGGCTGCTCGGCTGAGGTCTGGCAATCGGGCGGAGGTCCACCCGCGGCGGGTCCTGCCGGGCACCGCCGCCCGGACCCGCCAGGAGGACGCCCCCGATGGCGGGCTCAGCGCTTGATCTTCTTGCCGATGACCCTGCCGCGCTGATCGTTCGGCTCGACGACCTCGGTCACCGAGGTCGTCGACTTGAACGCGAGCCGGCGGTGCTTCGTCTTCAGGTACTTGCGAGCGCGCTTGGTCAGCTGCATCCTCAGCTTCGGGGTGCCACCGCCGGCGACCGTGCCGAACTTCGCGCTCCCGATCTTGAATCCGTGGCCCTTCGCCTTCAAGGTCAGCTTGCCGCCATGGCATGAGTCGAACTTCTTCGGGCACTTGACCCGGGGCTTGACGATCTTCCCCTTCCCCGAGACCCGCAGCCGCCGGTTCAGCAGCCGCGGGCTGGGGTGGTGGAGCGATGCGAAGTCGGCGGCCAGCTCGTAGCCGTCGGGCAGGAACTTCGGCGCCGGGGCGCCGACGAGCCCGTCCAGCGAGCCCGGCTGCTCGACGACCGGCATCCGCATCTCGAGGTTGGCGACGGTGACGTCCTGCTGGCCGTTCGAGCGGCGTCCGTAGCTCGCCAGGCCGCCGGCGTCGGCGGCATCGGAGGCGATCAGCTCGAGCTTCGGGATGTGACCGGCGGCGAACGTCCAGCCGTTCGGGTGGAGCTGGAAGACCTGCCGGGTCGGGCCGCCGGTCGCGGGACGCCAGAGGCCACGGTCGACGAGCTGCTCGCTGCCGTCGGGGGCGACGTCGACGAGCCGGGCCGCGACCTGGGAGTTCTCGCCGGGAAGCGTGAAGTCGGCGATCACCGAGATCGCGCCCATCATCGTGTAGCCGGCGCTCGGGGCCGGGTCGAGCTCGTAGGTGGCGGCGCCGGGCAGATCGTCGGCCGGCGTCGTCGTGCAGGCGCTCGATGAGACCGGGTTGAAGGCGCCGTCGGTCGTCGAATCGGCGGCGATCGTCTTCGTCGCGGCATCGCTGAAGCGGATCTCGCCGGGTGCGATCCGCGCCCAGTCGGATGCCTTGTAGGGGCCGCCCGAGGGCTCCGAGCCCGGGCAGGTCTCGGTGTAGGCCTCGACGCCCTGCTCGGGCGCCGCTCCCGCACCCTGGACGTAGTAGTCGAACCAGTCGTCGATCCGTGCCTCGAGCGCGTCGGTGACGTCGGACTTGTTCTGAGCCCGCGGGTGGCCGAAGTCGCCGAAGAACAGCGCCAGGTCACTGTCGGGGTACTCGGTCCTGGTCCGGTTGTAGAAGCGGATCGTCTCGTCGGCCGGGAACAGGTCGTCGGTGAAGCCGCTCGACATCAGCATCGGCGCCGGTGGCTGTGAGTGGTCGATGTAGTAGGAGGAGTGGTGGGCGGTGAGCTCGTCGACGATGTCGGTGACGTTGCTCCCGTACGGCTCGCCGGCGTCGAGCGCCGCCTTCCAGCCGGTCAGGTCCGCGGTCGGGTCGGTTCCCGGCGTCGAGTAGAAGCCCTCCGAGGCGAGCCCGCTCACGTAGAGGCCGGTGACGAGCGACTCCTTCTCGATCCCCGGGCGGCCCACGTAGGGGGAGTCGGCTACGTAGTCGAGGGTGCTGCCGTTCGGAGAGAGCGAGTAGGCGAGGTCGGTCCAGGGGACGTTCGGAGCGGTCGCGGCGATCTGCATCGGCTTGCCGTCCGGGCTCTGCCAGGGGGCGAGGCTGTAGTCGGGCATCACGATCCGGTCCTTGAGCGCGCCGAGTGCCATCGACATGCCGCCGCCGTAGGAGCCGCCGATCGCGGCGATCCGCTGCGGGTCGACGAGGCCGACGCCCTGGTCGGCGAGCTGGCCGGCGAACTCCTGGGCGTCGCGGACCTCATAGCGGTTGTCGATCAGCCGCACGTATCCGTCCGCGCAGCCGGTCGGATCGGCCGCCTTCGCCGCCGCCGTGCCGCACGACTCGTGGAAACCGCGGTCGGTCATCGAGAAGGTCGCGTAGCCCTTGTCGAGCCAGTGCTGCATCGATCCGAGGCCGATCTTGCCGCCGCCGTAGCCGTGGAACATCATCACCAGCGGGAAGCCGCCGTCGGGGCCGCTGGCGGGCTCGGGCGGGAAGGCGACGTTGACGTCGATCGGGACGCCGTCCCAGGCCTTCGAGGTGCTGCGCGGCGAGGTCGAGCCGCAGAAGCGGACACCGTCGCCCTGAACAGTGCAGGAGACGTCGCCGCCGAGCACCGATCCGATCGTCGCTTCCGCCGCCTGCGGCGCCAGCAGCGCGGCAACGGCAACGGCCAACACGATCATTCTCCGGCCCATAGGCACGATTCCCGGCACGGCAAATCTCCTCTTCTCGCTCACGCGCGGCCGCATCGAGGGCCGCCTCTCCGCCGCCGAGCCTATCGGAACCGGGGCCGCGAAATGCCGGTTCGAGCCGCTCGCTCAGCGCTGCGCGAGGGTCGAGACGACCGCCTCGTAGACGCCGTCTCCCATCCGGCCCTCGGTGACCGTGACGTTGTCGTGGGCGCCGAGTGCGGCGCGCAGCGCCTCGTCCTTCTCGTAGCCGTTGGCCATGCAGAAGAACCGGCCGACATGTGCGGCCGCGCCGAGGTCCTCGATCGAGTCGCCGGCGGCGATGCATTCCTCGGGCCGGTAGCCGCGGGCGCGCATGTGGGCGCTGACGGCCTTGCCCTTGCTGGCGCCGCCCGGGACCAGGTGGTAGGCGTGGGCGGTCTCGATGCCCTCCATCGGCCGGCTGATCGCGCCGTTGTCGAGGAAGCGCAGTTCGGCGCCTTCGTCGTGGCCGGCGATCAGCGCGTTCGCCTCGTCGACGTCGATCTTGCCCCGGAACAGCAGCGACAGGACCCGGCCCTCGTGCCAGGGGGCGTGCCACTCGAGCCGGCCCGGGAAGCTCGCGAACAGCAGCTCCGGAATCCCCGAGGCGATCATCCGCTCGGCCGGGTTGCCGCGCTCGTCGGGCTGCCAGCCGTCGCCGGTCAGCAGCGTCCGCTCGCCGTCGATCGCCATCCCGCAGCCGGCCTCGTATATGTAGGAGCTCTGGCCGATCAGCCGCGAGTCGGAATGGACCTGCGCCTCGCGCCGCCCCGACATGACGACGATCTCGACGCCGGCGCGGTGACAGGCCTCGATCAGCAGCGCCTGGTTGCGGGAGAAGTCGCCGTCGGCGTCGGCGAACAGCGATCCGAACCTGCCGAGCAGGGTCCCGTCGAGGTCGGTGTAGAGGCAGCGCAGGGCCATCGGCGGACCGCAGCGTAGTCGCCGCCGCGCCGCCGCCGCGGGCCGGTCGCGGCGGCGGGCTTGGCGGCCGATCGCGAAGCTGGAATAGTGGCCCGGTGCTGACCAACCCCTTCACCGGCCAGACGATCGAGCTGATCGAGCAGGACGAGGGGCTGCTCGTCATGGAGACGAGCTACAGAGCGGGCGGGGCGCCGGCACCGGCCCATCTGCATCCGGCCCAGGACGAGCGCTTCGTCGTCGTCTCCGGGGCGGTTCGCGCCGCCGTCGACGGCGACCCGGTCATGCTTCGGGCCGGCGACGAGCTGCTCGTCCCGGCCGGGACGCCGCACGAGTTCGGAGGCGACCCGGACGAGCCCGGGACGGTTCGCTGGGAGGTGCGGCCGCCGCTGCGCACCTGGGAGTTCTTCGTGAACCTGCACGCGTCGCTCGAGGCGCACGCCGAGGGGCGCGGCGAGGATTCCGGCTTCGACGTCGCCGACTACGACGACGTCTTCCGGCTCGCCTGAGCCGATGACCGCCTGGCGCCTCGCCGATCGCACGCTCGGCCTCGACGACCCGATCGGGGCCGGGATCGTCAACGTGACCGTCGATTCGATGTATGCGGGCGCCCGCAGCGGCACCGCCGAGCAGGCGGTCGCCGACGGCGGCGCCCTGGCATCGCTCGGCTTCGAGATGCTCGACGTCGGGGCCGTCGCCGCCCGCTCCGGCCCGCCGGTCGCCGCCGCCGACGAGATCGAGCGGCTGATCCCGGCGATCGCGGGGCTCGTCGCGACGTCGGGGGTGCCGGTCAGCGCCGACACCTTCGCCCCCGAGGTCGCCGCCGCCGCGACGGCGGCGGGCGCGGTCGTCGTCAACGACATCGGCGGCGGCAGCGACGCGATGCTCGAGGTCGTCGCCGACGCCGGCTGCGGCTACGTGCTGATGCACAGCGAGGGACCGCCGCGGGTCGACCGGCCGGCGCCGCACTACGAGGACGTCGTCGACCGCCTCAAGCAGTTCTTCAGCGAGCGGATCGGGCGCGCCGCCGAGCTCGGCGTCGCCGCCGAGTCGATCGCGATCGACCCCGGCCTCGACTTCGACCTGACGACCGCCGACGACGTCGAGATCCTCCGCCGCCTCGACGAGCTGCACGGGCTCGGCCGGCCGCTCTACGTGTCGCTGTCGCGCAAGGACTTCATCGGTGCGCTGCTCGCCGGCTCCTGGTCGGCGCGGCTGCCCGCCGAGGCCCGCGGCAGCGGCACGATCGCCGCCGCGGCGCTGGCGGCCGCGAACGGCGCCCAGGTCCACCGCCTGCACGACTTCGAGGCCCTCGACGCGGTCCGGACCGCGGCGCGGATCGCCGCCGCAGCTTGAGCGCCAGCGCCGAGACGGCGGCCGACCTTCCCTGGGGCTCGGCGATCGACGAGGCCTGGCGGGCGGCGATCGATCCGGGCCGCGCCGACGGCCGGCTCGTCGCCGAGAGCGCCGAGCGCGAGCAGGAGGCGAGCGAGGTGCCACTCCCCGAACAGCTCCACCCGGACCTGCGGGCGGCGCTCGAGCGGGCCGGGATCGCAACCCTCTACGCGCACCAGCTCGAGGCCCTCCGCGCCGCCGAGAACGAGAACGTGATCGTCACCAGCGGCACCGCGTCGGGCAAGTCGCTGGCCTTCAACCTGCCGGTCCTCGACGCGATCGCCCGCGATCCGAAGTCCCGCGCCCTCTACCTGTATCCGACCAAGGCTCTCGCCCAGGACCAGGCCCGCAAGCTCGCCGCGATCGCGCCGGGCGGGCTGCGGCCGGCGATCTACGACGGCGACACGCCGCGCGAGGAGCGGCCGGCGATCCGCCGCAGCTCCAACCTGATCCTCTCCAACCCCGACATGCTCCACGTCGGCGTGATGCCGCACCACCGCAACTGGGGCGACGTCTTCGCCAACCTCCGCTACGTCGTCGTCGACGAGGCACACGTCTACCGGGGCGTGTTCGGCTCGCACGTCGCCAACGTGCTGCGGCGGCTGCGGCGGATCGCGGCGCTGTACGGCTCCGAGCCGCGCTTCATCCTCACCTCGGCGACGATCGCCAACCCGCTCGAGCTCGCCGAGCGGCTCGTCGGCACGCCGTTTCACCCGGTCGAGACCGACGCCGCTCCGCGGGCCGGACGGCGGATCGCGATCTGGAACCCACCGCTGACCGATCGCGCCAGCGGCGCTCGGCGCTCGGCGCTGGCCGAGGCCGCGGACATGCTCACCGACCTGCTGATCGCCGGCACCCGGACGATCTGCTTCGTCGGCAGCCGCCGCGGCGCCGAGCTGATCCACAAGTTCTGCCGCGACCAGCTCGGCGAGCGCGGCCGCCGCGACCTCGCCGATGCGATCGCCCCGTACCGGGCCGGCTACACGCCGCAGCAACGCCGCGAGATCGAGGCCCGGCTCAGCTCCGGCGAGCTGCGTGCGGTCGTCGCCACCAACGCCCTCGAGCTCGGCATCGACATCGGCGAGCTCGACGCGGCGATCTGCGTCGGCTTCCCGGGCACGGTCGCCAGCCTCCGGCAGATGTGGGGGAGGGCGGGCCGCCGCCGCGACGGCCTCGCCGTCTACCTGGCCGGGATCGACGGCCTCGATCAGTTCTTCTGCCGGCACCCGACCGAGTTCCTGACCCGTCCCGTCGAGGCGGCGATCCTCGACCACCGCAACGAGCGGATCCAGTCGGCGCACCTGCTCGCCGCCGCCTTCGAGGCGCCGCTCGGCGCCGCCCGCGACGACGAGATCCTCGGTGCCGGCTGGCGCGAGCGGGCCGAGGCGCTGACGACCCACGGCTACCTGCGCCGCGGCCGCGGCGGCCTGCTCGCCGTGCGCGGCTCCGGCTATCCGGCCGGCGGCGTCAGCCTGCGCTCGGCGTCGGCCGACTCGGTGACGGTCGTCGACGCCGACAGCGGCGAGCTGCTCGGCACCGTCGAGGCCGAGCGCGCCTTCTCGACCGTCCATCCGGGAGCCGTCTACCTCCACCTCGGCCGCTCCTACGAGGTCCGCGAGCTCGACCTCGACACGCGGCGGGCGATCGTCGAGCCGTTCAGCGGCGACTGGTACACGCAGCCGCGCCGGGAGACGGAGATCTACATCGAGCGGATCGAGGCGAAGCGCGACGCGCTCGGCGTCGAGCTCCACTTCGGGATCGTCTCGGTCAGCGAGCAGGTGATCGCCTTCCAGCGCAAGCGGATCGGCGACGGCCACGGCGACGAGGCGTTCGACTTCGTCGCCCTCGACCTGCCCGAGCAGAGCTACCCGACGCAGGCGCTCTGGTACGTGCTGCCCGACGAGCTGGCCGGCCCCGAGGCGCTGCCGCCCGACGTCCAGCTCGGCGCCCTGCACGCCTCCGAGCACACCCAGATCGCCGTCCTGCCGCTGCTGGCGATGTGCGATCGCTGGGACATCGGCGGCCTCTCGACGAACGTCCACATGCAGACCGGCCGGCCGACGATCTTCATCTACGACGGCCATCCCGGCGGGGTCGGGATCGCCCGGCGCGGCTACGACGAGTTCGACCGGCTCGTCGGCGACGCCGCCCGCCTCGTCGGCGAGTGCCCGTGCACGGAGGGGTGCCCGTCCTGCGTGCAGAGCCCGAAGTGCGGCAACCTCAACGACCACCTGCACAAGGGCGGCGCGATCGAGCTGATGGGAAGCATGCTCGCCGCCGGCGGGCAAGGACGCCGGTAAGCGGCGTCGGGCTCGCCGAGTCCCGAGTCGGGAGCCGGTTGCCACCTGTAGGCTGGGGCCATGGAGGGTTCGCCGGAGAATGACCCGAGAGATTCCCGCTGGGAGCCGCCGCCCGACTCCGATCTGATCGGAATCCCGCTGTTCGTCGGGATCGGCGTCGCGGTCCTCGCGATCGCGGCGGCCTTCGCATTCATCGGCGGCTTGGCCGGCCTGATCGTCTTGCTCGCGGTGCTGGTGCTGGCCCTGGCGATCAGCTACCGCGTCGTGACCGCCTCCGACCCGGGCGACTGACCTGCCCCCTTACCCGACTGCTCGTTGAAGCTTCGCGCAGCCCGACGGCGGCCAGCCCGTCATCAGGGAGAGGTCTTCGGTCAGAGGTCTTCGGGCGCCGGGGCGGATCGACTCAATATTCGCCGAGCGCGTACACGCTCCAGGGCTCGGCGATCCCCTTCAGCTCCTGCTCGCCGCGGTCGACGAAGCGCAGCTCGCTGCCGACGACGAGGTCACGCACGGTGCGCGACGCGAGGATCTCCCCCGGTCCTGCCAGGCCCATGATCCGCGCCGCGAGGTGCACCGCCATCCCACTGATGTCCTCGGAGCCGACCTCGACCTCGCCGGTGTGGACGCCGCATCTCGCCTCGAGGCCCTCCGAGCGGGCCGCAGCGATGATCTGCTCGGCGCAGCGCACGGACTGCGCGGGTCCGCTGAAGGTGGCGAGGACGCCGTCGCCCAGCGTCTTCACGGTGCGGCCACCGTGCGAGTCGACCGCCTGGCGGGCCATGGCGTGCTGTCGCTCCAGGAGCTCGCTCCAAGAGGCGTCGCCGAGCTCGGCGGCCCGCTCGGTGGAGCCGACGAGGTCGGTGAAGAGCACCGTGGCGAGCACGCGGCTCGTGACCGGCTGAGGCGCCGCGCCGGTGACGAACTCCTCGATCAGGTCGGCCAGGACCCCGGTCCGGAACGCGTACGTGAAGACAGCGGCGCCGGGAATCTCGCAGAAGCCGGCACCCGGAATCATCTCCGCGAACTCGCGCGCGGTCCGCTCGGGCAGGACCTCCGAGTCCCGCGGCCATACGACGAGGGTCCGCGTCTGCACGAGCGGAAGAACCTCGGAGATGTCGCTCGTGAGGGAGAAGGCAAGAAGGCGCCGCGCCTGCTTCGGCGTCGTGATCGTGCGGATATAGCGCGCGAGCCTCTCTCGTCGCAGCGGGTCGCCGCTCCACTCGGGGGCGTAGACATCGCAGATCCGGTCCGGCCAGTCGCGGCCCGCAAGATCGGTGACGAATCGCTCTTCCACCTCGGATGACTCCTGGGCGTGACCGCGGGCGCTGGGCGCGAGCGCGATCAATCCGGCTGCCCGCTCCGGGTGCATCGCGGCGAGCGCAGCCATCGACCGGGCGCCGTCGGTCGAGCCGACCAGCACCGGCCGTTCGACCCCGACCGCGTCCAAGACCGCGAGCGCGTCGGCGACGTGGGCCTCGATGGTCAGGTCGTCGCTGACGGGGTCGGAGATCCCGGTATCGCGGCGATCGAAGAGGATCACCCGGGCGAAGCGGCTCAACCGCTCGAACAGCCCCACTGCTTCCGGGAGGTGCCAGACGGTCTCCACGTTCGACGCCGGGCCACCATTGAGCAGAACGTCGTGGCGGCCTGAGCCGAAGACCTGGTAGGCGATCAGGAGATCCCCGTTCTCTGCGTAGTGGGTCTCCGGGGTTCGCATCGGTCAAGCCTATGGCCAACCCGCGCCTCGGGCACGGCGCCCCGAAGGCCGCGTTCAGTCTCGGCACGAGACGCGGTTCTGCGCCCATCGGACATCGGGCGTTTCCCTCGGCGAGGGCGTCCCGCACTGAGCGCCGAGTGCGATGGCGAGGGCGGGAATCGAACCCGCGACACCACGATTTTCAGTCGTGTGCTCTACCAACTGAGCTACCTCGCCGGATTGGGGCGATAAGGCTAGTGGAGGGGCGGGTGCCGCGAAGCCCGCGGCCCGGTCACAACCCGCCCCGCCCCAGCCCACCGAGCGCCCCGCCCCGCCCCGGCCCAACGCCAACCCGCCGCCCAAGCCGCCGAGGTCGAGGAAACCGGTGGTATTTGCCGGTTTCCTTGGTCTCGGCGCGGTCGGCGCCGCGGCTCCGTAGGGACCACCTACCCCGTGCGGGGCGGTTGCCGATGACAGGCCAGTGTCCGCGGCCTAACTTGGGTTTAGCGACTCAGGAGGATGCGATGACGCTCTGTCGAGACGACGCGCGGACCGGGGGATGTCGATGCCGATGATCCGCCGCCAGATTTTCAGCGACCGCCGTGAGGCGGGGCGGATGCTCGCCGCCCGGCTGGTCGAGATGGACCTCGCCGACCCGGTCGTGATCGCCCTGCCGCGCGGCGGCGTCCCGGTCGGCTACGAGGTCGCGATGGCGCTGCGGGCGCCGCTCGACGTCGGCCTGGTCCGCAAGCTCGGCCATCCGAGCCAGCCCGAGCTCGGCCTCGGCGCGATCGGCGAGGACGGCACGGTGATCGTCGACGATCGGGCGATGGAGGCGTTCGGGATCAGCCGCGAGCAGATCGAGCCGATCGCCCAACGCGAGGCCGAGGAGCTCGATCGCCGCCGCCGCCTCTACCGGGACGAGGTGCCGCCGGCCGCGGTCCGCGGCCGGACCGTGATCGTCGTCGACGACGGGATCGCCACCGGCGTCACCGCGACCGCGGCGTCGCGGGTCCTGAAGGCGCAGGGCGCGGCGCGGGTGATCCTCGCGGTGCCCGTCTGCCCGGCAGGCGCCGCGGAGCGGATCGACGGCGACATCGACGAGGTCGTCGCGCTTTCGGAGCCAGCCCACTTCAGCAGCGTCGGCGCCTGGTACGACGACTTCTCGCAGACCACCGACGCCGAGGTGATCGGCCTCCTCGAGGCCGCCCGCGAGCGCGCCCCGGAGCCGCCGAGCGAGCCCGAGCCGGTCGACGAATCCGGCGAGGTGACGATCCCGACCGCCGACGGCGTCGAGCTCGGCGGCATGCTGCGGCTGCCGCCCGACCCCGCCGGCCTCGTCGTCTTCGTTCACGGCAGCGGCTCGAGCCGCCACAGCCCGCGTAACAACTCCGTCGCCCGCTATCTCGAGGGCCGTGGGTTCGCGACGCTCCTGTTCGACCTGCTGACCCCGGCCGAGGCCGAGGATCGGGCCAACGTCTTCGACATCGACCTGCTCACCCGGCGGCTGCTCGACGCGACCCGCTGGGCCCGGCAGCGGCACCCGTTCGCGCGCCTGCCGCTCGCCTGCTTCGGCGCCTCGACCGGCGCCGCCGCCGCGCTCAGGGCCGCGGCCGAGCCCGGCAGCGACGTCGGCGCGGTCGTCTCCCGCGGCGGCCGCCCCGACCTCGCCGGCGACGCCCTCGCCCGCGTCATCGCCCCGACCCTGCTGATCGTCGGCGGCGACGACACCGAGGTGCTGGCGCTGAACCGCGCCGCCGCCGCCCGGATCCCCGGACCCTGTCAGCTCGCCGTCGTCCCCGGCGCCGGCCATCTCTTCGAGGAGCCGGGCACGCTCGCGCAGGCGGCGCGACTGGCCGCCGACTTCCTCGAGATCCGGATCGCCGAGGGCGCCGGCTCCTACCGGGCGACCGCCGGCGGAGGCGCACGGTGAGCACCGGGGCGCTGCGCGGGAGCGGGGCGGCCGTCGCCGCGATCGACGCCGCGGCGCGGCCGATCACCGGCGCGCCCGGCGACTACGACGAGCTGATCGACTCGGTCGCCGACGCCAACGTCGTCCTGATCGGCGAAGCGACCCACGGCACCCACGAGTTCTATCGGCACCGGGCGGTGATCACGAAGCGCCTGATCGAGGAGCACGGCTTCAACGCCGTCGCCGTCGAGGCCGACTGGCCCGACGCCTATCGCGTCAACCGCTGGGTCCAGGGAGCCGACGAGGACGCCGACGCCGAGCGTGCGCTCGCCGGCTTCGAGCGCTTCCCGACCTGGATGTGGCGGAACGCCGACGTGCTCGACTTCGTCGGCTGGCTGCGCTCTCACAACGAGCGCGCCGAGCGGCCGACCGGCTTCTACGGGCTCGACCTCTACAGCCTCTACCGCTCGATCGAGGCGGTCGTCGCCTATCTCGAGCGGATCGACCCGCCCGCGGCCGCCCGCGCCCGCGAGCGCTATGCCTGCCTGGAGCGCTTCGAGGAGAGCCAGGCCTACGGCTACGCGGCCGCCCGCGGCCTCACCCCGTCCTGCCGCCAGGGGGTCCTCCGCCAGCTCGTCGAGCTGCAGGCGGCGGGGGAGGGCTACCTGCGCCGCGACGGCATCGCCGCCGAGGACGAGCAGTTCTACGCCGAGGAGAACGCTCGCCTCGTCATCGACGCCGAGCAGTACTACCGCTCGATGTTCACCGGCCCGGTCTCCTCCTGGAACCTCCGCGACAGCCATATGGCGGCGACGCTCGAGCGGCTGATCGACCAGCTCGAGGGCCGCGGCCGCGCCCGCGTCGTCGTCTGGGCGCACAACTCCCACATCGGCGACGCCCGCCGCACCTCGATGGGCCGCCGCGGCGAGCACAACATCGGCCAGCTGGCCCGCGAGCGGTTCGGCCTCGGCGCCGTCCTGATCGGGTTCACGACCTGCACCGGCACGGTCAGCGCCGCCTCCGACTGGGGCGCGGCGGTCGAGCGCAAGCAGGTGCGTGCTCCGCAGCCCGGCAGCGTCGAGGCCCTGCTCGGCGACGTCGAACACGACGCGTTCTGGCTTCGTCTCCGCGACGACGGCCGGGCCGCGGAGGAGCTCTTTCAGCCGCGGCTGCAACGCGCGATCGGGGTCATCTACCGGCCCGAGAACGAGCTCGTCAGCCACTACTTCGAGGCCAACCTATCCGAGCAGTTCGACTACCTGATCCACTTCGACGAGACGCGGGCGGTCGAGCCGCTCGAGCGGACGGTCGAGTGGCAGCACGGCGAGCCGCCCGAGACCTATCCGACGGCGCTCTGATGGCGGCCGACGCGGCCGACCCGCAGCCCGAGATCCGCCGCCCGCGCTCCGACGCCGCGAGCGGGCCGATGCACGCCAGCTTCAGCCTCGGTCGCTGGGCCGGCGTCGAGATCGGCGTCAACTGGAGCTGGATCGTCATCTTCGGCCTGATCTGCTGGTCGCTGGCCGCGGTCGTCTTCCCGGACGCGGCGCCGGGGCTCAGCGACGCCGCCTACATCGCGATGGCCGCGATCGCGGCGGTGCTGTTCTTCGCCTCGCTGCTCCTCCACGAGCTCGGCCACGCGGTCGTCGCCCGCCGCGAGGGGATGGAGATCGACGGGATCGTCCTCTGGCTGTTCGGCGGCGTCGCCAAGTTCAAGGGCCTCTTCCCATCCGCCGGCGCCGAGCTGCGGATCGCGATCGCCGGGCCGCTGGTCAGCCTCGTGATCGGCATCTCGATGCTGGCGCTCGCGGCGGCGCCGCTTCCCGACGCGGTCGACGGCGTCGTCGCCTGGCTCGGCAGCATCAACCTGATCCTGCTCGCCTTCAACATGCTGCCGGCGCTGCCGCTCGACGGCGGCCGCGTCTTCCGGGCGCTCGTCTGGAAGCGGACCGGCGACTTCACGCGGGCGACCCGGATCGCCGGGTCGATCGGCCGCGGCTTCGGCCAGGTGATGATCGCCGGCGGCATCCTCCTGCTGTTCATGCTCGGCGCCCCCGGCGGCCTCTGGCTGGCGTTGATCGGCTGGTTCCTGATCGCCGCCGCGACCGCGGAGACGCGGATGGCGACGATCGCGGCGGCGCTCGACCCGCTGCGGGTGGCCGACGCGATGGCGAACCGCCCGATCGCGGCGCCGGCCGGCGCGACGATCGCGGAGTTCATCGAGACCCGCTTCAGCGGCAGCCGCCACGCCGCCTACCCGGTCCTCGACGGCGAGCGCGTCGTCGGGCTGGTCGGCTTCCGCGATCTCTCGGCGGTTCCGACCGCGGAGTGGGAGGACACCCGGATCGCCGCGATCGCGCGGCCGCTCGACGAGGTCCTCGTCCTCGCTCCGGAAGCCAACCTCGGCGCGGCGACGATCGAGCTCGTCCAGAACGACCTCGGCCGGGCGCTGGTGCTCGAGGGGGACCGCCTCGTCGGCCTGCTCTCGATGACCGACGTCTCGCGGCTGATCGAGCTGCGCACCCACACCGGCTCCGGCCGCCCCGGCGCGACGCCGTTCGGGACCGCCTCGCCGCTGCGTCACTAGCCGGCGGACGCCGCTGCGGCCGATTGACTCCGACAAGGTCGTCCGCCCGCTTCCCTACCGTCCCAGCGGTCATGGAGCAGCTGCAGTCACAGCTCGGCGACGTCGCATCCGGAGGCTTTCCGGCCCCCGCCCACCAGGCCCTCGCCGGCCTCGCCGACGGCGACCGCGTCGAGGGCTGCTACGCGGTCCGCGACCGCAGCCGGCGCCCGACCAAGCGCGGCGGCGAGTGGCTGGCGCTGAAGCTGGCCGACCGCTCCGCGACCGTCAGCGCCAAGTCCTGGGACGAGGTCGAGCAGCGGTTCGCGGTCGCCGAGCCGGGCACCGTCGTCCAGGTGAGCGGCCGCTTCGAGCGCAGCCCGCAGTGGGGCGACGCGCTGATCGTCGAGTCGATCGCCACGGCCGCCGAGGGCGACTACGAGCCCGCCGACCTGCTCGAGTCCTCGCCGCTGCCGCTCGAGCGGATGGAGGACGATCTCGCGGCGCTGCTGGAGACGATCCAGAACGAGGACCTGCGGCTCCTGCTCGGCCGCCTGGTCGCGCCCGGCGGCGAGCTCTGGGAGCGCTTCCGCGACGCTCCGGCGGCCAAGCACTACCACCAGGCCTACCGGCACGGGCTGCTCGAGCACACCCTCTCGGTCGCGCAGGGGGTCAGCGCCGCGGCCTCGTTCTTCCCGGGGATCGATCGCGACGTCGCGATCACCGGTGCGCTGCTGCACGACATCGGCAAGCTCGAGGCCTACAACGACAACCCGCTGGCGATCGACATGACCGACCTCGGCAGGCTGATCGGCGAGATCCCGCTCGGCTACTACCGGGTCCGCCGCGAGATCGAGTCGATCGAGGGATTCGATCCCGACCTCGGCTGGGCGGTCCTGCACATCATCCTCTCCCACCACGGGACCCTCGAGCACGGCTCGCCGGTGACGCCGGCGACCCGCGAGGCCACCCTCGTCCACATGATGGACAACCTCGGCGGCAAGCTCGGCAGCTTCGACCGGATCGAGCGGACACTGGCCGACGGTCAGGCGTGGTCGGGGTTCGACCGCGGCATCGACGGATCCGCCTATTTCCGCGACCGCGCCGCCTGAGCGGCGGCCGGGCGTAGATCGACGGCCGGGCCTAGCGGCGCCGAACGCGACGCTGCTGCGCCCGATCGCGGACGAGGTCCGGATCGTGGCGGACGGTGCGGGCGAGGAAGTGGGCGGTGGCGATCGAGAGCATCTGGGGCGACCTTTCTGAGACGGAACCTTGCTAACCGGCCAAGACGTTACACAGGTCACGCTAACCTGTCAAGTTGATTTACCGGTCATTAGTCGGTACGATGGTCGCCATGAACGTCGCCGAGCTGAGCCGCCAGATCGAGTACAAGATCGCTCCGGAGCCGTTGCTCGCCGTCCAGGCGCTCGCCAACACGTTCGCCCACGAGACCGACGAGGAGCTGCTCAGCGATCCCGAGGCGACCCGGCGCTGGCTGGTCGACTCGGGCCTGGCGATCGACGACGTCGAGGTCGACGAGCACGCTCGCCGGCGGCTGGTCGAGCTCCGGTCGCTGATCCGCGCCCTGATCGACGCCAACCTGACCGGCGAGCCGGACCGCGCCGCGAACGCCCAGCTCGCCCGCCTCGCCGCCGACCACCCGGTCGCGGTCGCAGTCGATGGCGACGGCCGGGTCGAGCTCGACCTCGAGCCGGCAGATTCGGTCGGCGCCCTGATCGCGCAGATGATCGGCATCGTCCTGCGGGCGCAGATCGACGGCAGCTGGTCGCGGCTCAAGGTCTGCGCTGCCGACGACTGTCGCTGGGCGTTCTTCGACTCCTCGAAGAACCGTCGCGGCCACTGGTGCTCGATGGAGGTCTGTGGCAACCGCGAGAAGAACCGCAGCTACCGGGCGCGGCAGAGCGCTACCTAGCGAAGCGCTCGGCGCACTTCTGCATCTTCGCCGTGTCCGGCTCGACCCGCTGGACGCAGGTGAGGACGCGCTCGGCGTCGGTCTTCGAGGCGCCGCTGATGTTCGGGGCGTTGATGCCGGCGTCGTCGAAGGCGTGGCCGATCGAGCTGTTGACGCTGTCGAATGCGTTGTTGGTCGTGTCGAGGACCGGACGGACCAGGAAGAGGTAGACGGCGGCGAGAATTGCCACCGTGACGATCAGCTTGATCAGGCTCCGAGCCAGCGTCTCCGTCATCTGCTGTCGCGAATCTAACCGGTACCGACCGTGGAGGTCCGGGCCGGAGTCGCGCCGGAGAGCGCAAACTGCGCAAATCGTCGCGTCGCTGCCGGGGGTGGCCCGGCGGCGGCAACTATCCTCCGGGCGTGGCCAAGGACACCGAGAAGCTGATCCGCCAGCTCTCCCTGATCTCCTTCTTGATGGCGAACCGCCGACCGGTGTCGGCGCTCGAGATCAAACAGGAGGTGGAGGGCTACAGCTCGATGAACGAGGATGCGTTCGCGCGCCGGTTCTACGCCGACCGCGCCGAGCTCGAGAGCCTCGGCATCGCGCTCAAGGTCGACAAGCCCAGCGAGGGCTTCCTGGAGTCGGAGCTGTACGCGCTGCCGCCGGAGAACTACTACCTGCCGGCGATCGAGTTCACCGATTCCGAGCTGGCGGCGCTGCGCACCGCCCTCGCCCTGCTCGACGGCCAGTTCGCCTACGCGGAGCCGCTGCGGCTGGCGCTCCAGCAGGTCTCGTGGGGACGGAAGAGCCCGCTCAGCTCCGGCGCCGAGGCGCCGATCGAGATGGCGATGACCGCCTCGGCCGGCGGCCGCGAGCTCTCGCAGCGCCTGGCGAAGATCGAGACGGCGATCTCGCGCCGCAAGACGATCCAGTTCAGCTACTACACGATGGAACGGGACGCGACGATGGACCGCAAGGTCGATCCCTACCACCTCGTCTTCCGCTCCGGCCAGTTCTACCTGATCGGCTACGCCCACGAACGCGACGCGGTCCGGGTCTTCCGGCTGTCGCGGATCCAGGGCAAGGTCTCCTACGCGAGCAAGGCCGAGCACGACTTCAACCCGCCGGGCAGCTTCGACCGCCGCGACTACGCCTCGCGCGCCGACTGGCAGATGGGCGCCAGGGAGGGGACGGCGCGGATCTTCCTGCGCGATCGGATCGACTGGCTGGTCGCCCGCGACTACGGCGACTACGGCGAGATCGAGCCGGCCCGCAACGGCGACGGCAGGCGCGGCAAGGGGTCGGTCTTCGCCACCGACTTCTCCTCCTCCCGGCAACTCGTCGCCTGGCTGCTCGGCTGGCGCCAGAACGCCGCGGTGCTCGAGCCACCGGAGCTCGCCGCCGAGGCGGAGGAGCGCCGGGAGCTGCTCCGCAGCCGCCATTCGAGCGACTTCGAGACCGCGAAGCCGGTCGCGAAGCCGGCCGTCGCCGACGCCGAGCGCCGCAGCCGCTCGAACGGCAAGGCCGAGACGGTGATCAGGCCCGAGCGCTTCGCCCGGCTCGTCACCCTCGCCGGCATGCTGATCGACTCGGCCCGCAACGACCGGCGTCTGCTGACCGCCGAGGTCTGCAACGAGCTCGGCATCTCCGCCAAGGAGCTGGCCAGCGACATCGACGTCCTCAACGTCGTCAACTTCGGCGGCGGCACCTACGTCCTCTACGCCGAGGTCAGCGGCGACGAGATCGAGGTCGATCCGGAGGCCTACGGCGACAGCTTCGCGAAGCCCGCCCGGCTGCTGCCGCTCGAGGCGAAGGCGCTGGTCGCGGCGATCGACTTCTTCGGTGACCACCTACCCCAGGCGGGCCTCGACACCGCCCGCGAGAAGATCATCGCCGCACTCGGCCACGATCCCTCCGAGGAGGGACTGCAGATCACGATCGAGCGCGACGAGCCGGAGATCGTCAGCGCCGTCAACGACGCGATCGCCGCGAACTCGGTCCTGAAGATCAACTACTACAAGGAGAACGAGGACCAGTTCACCGCCCGTGAGATCGAGCCCTACCGGCTCGCCCGCGGTCCCGACGGCTGGTACGTCGGCTGCCGCGATCGCAAGCGCGACGCCGTTCGCCACTTTCGCCTCGACCGCACCAAGGAGGCGGAGCCGACCGGCGAGCACTTCGAGCCGACCCCGGAGGTCGTCGAGCAGCTCTCCGAGCAGGAGTGGCTCAGCGTCGGCGAGGTCACCGACGCCCGCGTCGCCCGGGTCTGGGTCTCACCGGAACGGGCCCGCTGGGTCCGCGAGGAGCGGACCGTCGTCGAGGAGCTCGCCGACGGCGCGCTGATCATCGAGATGCCGTTCGCCGGCACCTCGTGGCTGGTCCGCGAGGTGCTCAAGGGGGCCGGCGACATGGTCGTGCTCGAGCCCGACGAAGCCCGCGAGGCCGTGCTCGACGCGGTCACCGAGAAGGCCTGAGCGAGGCTCGATGGAGGAGCCGGCGGTCGAGGCTCCCGGTCACCCGGCCGTCGTCCGCGTCCGCGCGGCGAATCCGGGGCCGATGACCCTGACCGGCACCAACACCTACGTCGTCGGCAGCTCGCCGGCGTGGGTGATCGACCCGGGACCGGCCGATCGCGATCACATCGAGCTCGTCCGCCGCGTCGGCGAGACCCGCGGCGGCATCGAGGGCGTCCTGCTCACGCACTCCCACAGCGACCACAATGCCGGGGTCGGGATGCTCGGAGCGCCGGTCCTCGTCGGCAACGAGTCCGGCTTCGACGACCTCGCCGCGCTGCTCGCGACCGAGCCGGTGCCGCATCCGCCAGCGCCCGCCGACGGCCGCGAGGTCGGGCCGTTCACGGTGATCGCCACGCCCGGCCACGCACCCGATCACGTCGCCTACCTGTTCGGCGCGGTCTGCTTCTGCGGCGACCTGATCCTCGGCGAGGGCTCGTCGATCGTCCCGCCCGCCGCCGGCGGCGGTTCGCTCGCCGACTACATGGAGTCGTTGCAGCGCCTCGCCGGCGTCGGCGCGTCGCTGCTCTGCCCGGGCCACGGCGAGTGGATCACCGACCCGGCCGCGAAGATCGCCGAGTACGCCGAGCACCGGCTCGAGCGCGAGCGGCTGCTCCTCGCGGCGCTCGCCGCCGGCAGGCGCGGCGAGGACGACCTCCTCGACGCCGCCTGGTCCGACGTCCCGGCGGCGATGCGCCCGGCCGCCGCCCTGGCGATGCGCGCCCACCTCGAGAAGCTCGAGGCCGCCGGCCGCCTGCCGGCGGACTTCTGAGCCCCGCGAATACGATCACGTCCGATGGCCGGCCGCCGCGACCAGATCAAGCTGACGCCGGTCGAGCAGCTGGAGCTGCTCGACGAGGAGCGGATCGTCGTCTGCACGACGAACGGACCGCGCGGCTGGCCGCACTCGATGCCGCTCTGGTACACGGTCCGCGACGGCGACATCTGGGTCTGGACGTTCGCCAAATCGCAGAAGGTCAAGAACCTCGAACGCGACCGGCGCTGCACGCTGCTGGTCGAGGCCGGGGTCGAGTACGGCGAGCTGCGGGGGATCCAGATCGAGTCCGAGGCGGAGCTGATCCGCGATCCCGACCAGGTCTTCGAGTTCGGTGCCGAGTTGACGATCCGCTACGCGGAGGGGATCGAGCGGATCGAGGGCGATGCCGAGGCGGGGCTGCGGGCGCAGGCGCCGAAGCGGGTCGCGATCCACTTCCATCCGGTCCGCACCGCGACCTGGGACCACCGCAAGCTCGGCGGCACCTACTGACGGCGTCGGGGTGGGGATAACCCCACCGCGAAGCCGGGGGCCAGCCTCGGTCAGATCTCCGGAATGCCCCATTAACAAGCCGTTTGCGCGGGCCTACATTGGCTCGCATGAGGAAACGAAGCGAACAGTTCCAGTCCCTGTCCACCCCTTCCCGCGGACTCGCCGGGATCGTCCAGCGCGCGGCGCGTGCCTCGGGTCGGCGGCCGAAGACGGCGATCGCCCTCTGGCTGGTGCTGATCGCCGGCCTGATCGCGGCCGGCTCGATGACCGGCACCAGGCAGCTGAGCAGCAGCGATGCCGGCGTCGGCGAATCCGGCGACGCCGAGCGCGCGCTCGCCGCCGCCGGCCTCGCCGATCCGGCCACCGAGTCGGTCCTCGTCACGGCCGCCGATCCGGCGACGAGCGCCGTGGCCGCCGCCGGCCTCGCCGCGCAGCTCGACCGCTCGCGCGTCGTCGCTGCGGTCTCCGATCCGACCACGCCGGAGCTGGCCGCCGACGGCGGCCGGGCCCGGCTGTTGCAGGTGAAGCTGCGCGGCGATCCCGAGCACGCCGCCAATCGCGCCGCCGCGGTCGGTCGCGATGTCGAACGCTTCGCGGCCTCGCATCCCGACGCGAACTTCGAGCAGGCCGGCACGGCCTCGCTCGAGAACGCGATCGACGACGTCGTCGCCACCGACCTCGGCCGGGCCGAGGTGTTCTCGATCCCGCTGATCCTGGCGATCCTGCTGATCGCGTTCGGAGCGTTTGTCGCCGCCTCGGTGCCGGTGATCCTCGGCGTCACGGCGGTGGCGGGCGCGCTCGGCGCCGCCGGGCTCGTCTCGCAGATCGCCCCCGACAGCGGCAGCACCGCTGCGCTCGTCGTCCTGATCGGCCTCGCCGTCGGCGTCGACTACTCGCTGTTCTACATTCGCCGCGAGCGTGAGGAGCGACGCCGCGGCAAGGGCCCGGTCGCGGCGCTCGACGCCGCCGCGGCGACGGTCGGCCGGGCCGTCGTCGTCTCCGGGCTGACGGTGATCGTCGCCCTCGCCGGCCTGCTCGTCACCGGCCTGGCGGTGTTCGCCTCACTGGCGCTGGGGACGATGGTCGTCGTCCTGATGGCGGTGATCGGCTCGATCACGGTGCTGCCGGCGATCCTGACCCTGCTCGGCGATCGCATCGATCGCGGCCGGCTGCCTTTGATCGGCCGCCGCCGGCGCGGTGGCGGCTTCTGGGCCTGTCTCGCGAGCGTCGTCTCGTCGCGCCCGAAGGCGGCGCTGATCGCCGCCGTCTTCGTCCTCTCCTCGCTGGCGGTGCCGGCGGTCGAGATGCATCTCGGCGAGACCACGGCCGCCGACCTGCCCGACGACGTCGCCACGGTCGCCGCCCTGCGCCACATCGAGTCGCGGTTCCCGGGCGCGCCGGCCGACGCCGATCTGGTCGTCGAGGGGGACCACCTCGGCTCGCCTGCAAACCGGGCGCGACTGAACCGGCTCGGCGATCGTGCCGTCGCGATCACCGGCGGCAGCGGCGAGCCGGCGGTCCGGATCGGCGCCGCCGGCAGGACGGCCGAGGTCGCCGTGCCGATGCCGGAGGTGAGCCGCGACGACGCAACCGCCACGGTCTCTGAGCTGCGCGAGGAGTTCGCGGGCGGGACCGGGGCCGGGGCGGTGCTCGTCGGCGGCGAGGCTGCGGACAGCGCCGACTTCACGGCCGCGTTGCACGACGCGATGCCGATCGTCGTCGGCATCGTCCTCGCCCTGGCGTTCCTGCTGCTCGTCGCCGCGTTCGGCTCGCCGTGGCTGGCGGTGTCGGTGATCGCGCTCAACGTGCTCTCCGTGGCCGCCGCCTACGGCGTCATCACGATCGTCTTCCAGCACGGCTGGGGGGAGCAGCTGCTCGGCTTCACGAGCAACGGCGCGATCGTCACCTGGATTCCGCTGTTCGCGTTCGTGATCCTGTTCGGGCTGTCGATGGACTACACGGTCATCGTCCTCGAGCGGATCCGCGAGGCGCGGCGGGAGGGCCGCGATGCCAGGGCCGCCGTCGCCGAGGGGATCGGCGCCACCGCCGGCGCCGTCACCAGTGCCGCCGTCGTGATGGTCGCCGTCTTCGCGCTGTTCGCGATGCTGCGACTGCCGGAGATGAAGCAGCTCGGCGTCGGGCTCGGCGCGGCGATCCTGATCGATGCGACGCTGGTCCGCGGCGTCGCCCTGCCGGCCGCCGTCGCCCTGCTCGGCGAGCGCCGCTGGCGCGTTCGCCGACTGCGCGGGCGCCGTGCGATCATCGGCGCCGGTCGCGACGCGACCCTGAGGCCGATCCATGATCGCTGAGCAAGCAATCGCGAGCGCCGTCTCCCGAAACCGGGAGGCGGCGCTGGCGCTGCTGGTCCCGGCCACCGCGGTGGCCGCGTTCGCCTGCACGGTGATCTGGGCCGGCACCGGTTTCGGGACCTACTGGCCGATCTGGGTCTGGTTCGCCGGCTTCGTGCCGATCGCGTTCTTCTCGATCCTGCCGCGCGTCAGCGAGGATCTCGAGGGGCGGCGGCTCGCCCTCGCCCTGCACGCCGGCCTGACGATCTGGGTGGCGGCGATCCTGGTCGCGATCTGGGCGTTCGCCGGCGGCGGCTCGTTCTGGCCGTTCGTGACGATCGTCGTCCTCGCCGCCGCCGTCGTCCTCCACGCTCTGATCCTGCGTCGGATCGAGGCCCGCGACGATCACCAGCTCGAGGAGCGGGTCGTTGAGCTGACCCGGACCCGGCGCGGAGCGCTCGACGTCCAGGCCGAGGAGCTGCGGCGGATCGAGCGCGACCTCCACGACGGCGCCCAGGCTCGGCTCGTCGCGCTGAGCATGCAGCTCGGCCGCGCCGAGGAGCGGCTCGCCGACCGCCCCGACGATCAGCAGCTGGTCCGCGCCGCCCGCGAGGAGGCGGGAGCGGCGATCGCCGAGCTTCGCGACCTCGCCCGCGGGATCGCGCCGCCGGTCCTCGCCGACCGCGGGCTGACCGCCGCCCTCGAGGCGCTCGGCGACCGCTCGGCGATCCCGGTCACCGCCGAGGTCGAAGAGGGCGAGCGGCTCGCACCCGTCGTCGAGACGGTCGCCTACTTCGTCGTCGCCGAATCGCTGACCAACGCCGCCAAGCACGCCGGCACGCCGGCGACCGTGGTCGTGACGAGGGACGGCGACGTCCTCCGGGTCGTCGTCGCCGACGACGGGCCGGGCGGCGCCGACCCCGCCGGCAACGGCCTCTCCGGCCTGCGCAGCCGGGTCGAGGCGGTCGACGGCAGGCTGACGATCGACAGCCCGCCCGGCGGCGGCACGACCGTGACCGCGGAGCTCCCGTGCGAGTAGCACTCGTCGAGGACCAGGCGTTGCTGCGCGAGGGCATCGTCGCCCTGCTCCGCGAGCAGGGCATCGACGTCGTCGCCCAGGCCGAGGACGGCGACGGCCTGCTGCGGATCGTCGGCGCCCATCACCCGGACGTGGCGATCGTCGACGTCCGCCTGCCGCCGAGCTTCACCGACGAGGGGCTGCGGGCGGCGCTCGAGGCCCGCCGACGCCATCCCGAGCTCGGCGTCCTCGTCCTCTCCCAGTACGTCGAGCCCGCCTACACGACCGAGCTGCTCGACGTCGGCAGCGGCGGCGTCGGCTATCTGCTCAAGGAGCGGGTTGGAGAGGTGCGGACCTTCGTCGATGCGATCGAGCGCGTCGCCGCCGGCGGCACCGTCCTCGACCGCGAGGTCGTCAGCCGGCTCGTCCGCAACGCCGAGCCCGCCGGCTCCGAGGCCGGGATCGGCTCGCTGACCCCGAAGGAGCGCGAGGTGCTGGGGCTGATGGCAGAGGGACGGACCAATGCCGGTATCGCGAAGGCGATGGTCGTCACCGACGGCGCCGTCGAGAAGCACATCTCGAACATCTTCGGAAAGCTCGACCTGCCCGCCGGCGGCGACGACCACCGCCGGGTTCTCGCCGTGCTCACCTACCTGCGGGCCACCGGCGCGGGTTGAGCGCGCGGACCGGCGCGACGCTAGCCTGCGCCGCATGGAAAAGCTCAAAGGCCTGATCCTCTCCGGCGGCGCGGGAACCCGGCTGCGGCCGATCACCCACACATCGGCGAAGCAACTCGTCCCGGTCGCCAACAAGCCGGTGCTCTTCTACGGGATCGAGGCGCTCGTCGAAGCCGGCGTCACCGAGATCGGGATCGTCATCGCCCCCGAGACCGGCGATGAGATCCGCACCGCCGTCGGCGACGGCTCGGCGCTCGGCGCCAACGTCACCTACGTTCCGCAGTCGGAGCCGCTCGGCCTCGCCCACGCGGTGCTGACCGCCGAGGAGTTCGTCGGCGACGACCCGTTCGTGATGTATCTCGGCGACAACCTGCTGCGCGACGGGATCACCGGGCTCGTCGAGGCCTTCCGCCGCAACGAGCCGGACGCGCTGATCCTGCTCACCCAGGTGCTCGATCCGCAGCACTACGGCGTCGCCGAGCTCGACGGCGAGCGGATCGTCCGGCTCGTCGAGAAGCCCTCCGATCCGCCCTCCGACCTCGCCCTCGTCGGCGTCTACATGTTCACCTCCGAGGTCTTCGACGCGGCCCGCGCGATCGAGCCCTCGCCGCGCGGCGAGCTTGAGATCACCGACACGATCCAGCATCTGATCGACACCGGCCACACGGTCGAGCAGCATCGCGTCAAGGGGTGGTGGAAGGACACCGGCCAGCTCGCCGACATGCTCGAGGCCAACCGCCTCGTCCTCGAGGACCTCGAGCCGCACCTCGACGGGGAGCTGATCGACTGCAAGATCGCCGGCCGCGTCGTCGTCGAGGCCGGCGCCACGCTCGAGCGCTGCACGGTCCGCGGGCCGGCGGTGATCGGAGCTCACAGCCGCCTGTCGGACTCCTACATCGGGCCCTACACGGCGATCGCCAGCGGCTGCGAGGTGATCGGCTCCGAGGTCGAGCACTCGATCCTGCTCGCCGGCGCCAGCATCAGCCACCTGCCGTCGCGGATGGAGGCGAGCCTGCTCGGCCGCAACGTCCGGATCTCACGGGCCGAGGGGCTCCCGAAGACGCTGCGGATGATGGTCGGCGACCGCTCCGAGATCACCCTGGCATGAGGGTTCTGGTCGCCGGCGCCGCCGGCATGCTCGGCCAGGACGTGGTCGGTGCCGCCCGCCGTCGCGGCCATGACGTCGCCGCAGTCGGCCACGAGGACCTCGACGTCACCGATCCCGCCTCGATCGACCGGGTCATCGCCGCGGTCCGTCCCGAGGCGGTCATCGACTGCGCGGCCTGGTCGGACGTCGACGGCGCCGAGGACGACGAGCGCGGCGCGATGGCGATCAACGACACCGGCGCGGCGCTGCTCGCCGCCGGCGCCGCCCGGATCGGCGCCAGCATCCTCTATCCCTCCAGCGACTACGTCTTCGACGGGACCAAGGGCGGGCCCTACCTGGAGGACGACATGCCGGCGCCGATCAACGCCTACGGCCGCTCGAAGCTCGGCGGCGAGGTCTCGGTCGCCGCCGCGAACCGGAGCCACTTCATCGTCCGGACCTCGTGGCTGTTCGGGCTCGGCGGCGGCAACTTCGTCGAGACGATGCTGCGGATCGGCGCCGAGCAGCCGGAGGTTCTCGTCGTCAGCGACCAGCACGGCTGCCCGACCAGCTGCGCCGACCTCGCCGAGGGAATGCTGCGGCTGATCGGCACCGACCGCTACGGGATCCACCACATGGTCGGCGACGGCGCCTGCAGCTGGTTCGACTTCGCGGTCGAGATCTTCGACCAGGCGCACATGGACACGCGGGTGATGTCGGCGACCTCGGAGATGATGAGCCGTAAGGCCGCCCGACCGGCCAACTCGGTGCTCGGCCATTCCCGCGAGGACGCGATCCTGCTGCAGCCATGGCAGCATGCGCTGCGCCGATATCTCGACGACAGGGAGCTGAACGCGCGGTGAGACTTCTAGTTACGGGTGGGGCCGGGTTCATCGGATCGACCTACGTGCGCCGCCGCCTCGCCGAGCGCCCCGAGGACCGCATCGTCGTCCTCGACAAGCTCACCTACGCCGGTCGCCGCGAGAACCTCGCCGCGGCGCCGGCCGAGCGGATCGAGTTCGTAACCGGCGACGTCGCCGACCGCGAGGTCGTCGCCCGGGCGATCGACGGCTGCGACGCGGTCGTCAACTTCGCCGCCGAATCGCACGTCGACCGCTCGATCAGCGACCCCGACGCGTTCATCCAGACCGACGTCTTCGGGACCTTCGTGCTGCTCGAGGCGGCCCGCGACGCCGGCGTCCGTCACCTGCAGATCTCGACCGACGAGGTCTACGGCTCGATCGCGGAAGGGTCGTTCACGGAGAGCTCGCCGATCGACCCATCCTCGCCCTACTCGGCCTCGAAGGCCGGTGGCGACCTGATCGTCGGCGCCTTCCAGCGCACCTACGGCGCCGACACGCTGATCGTCCGCGCCTCCAACAACTACGGGCCCTACCAACACCCCGAGAAGCTGATCCCGCTGATGATCCTCAACGCGATGGCGGGCGACCGGCTGCCGGTCTACGGCGATGGCATGCAGATCCGCAACTGGCTCTTCACCGAGGACTTCGCGAGCGCGATCGACGTCGTCCTCGAGCGCGGCGAGGCCGGGCAGGTCTACAACGTCGGCGGCCCCGAGGAGCTGGCGAACATCGAGGTCGTAACCCGGATCCTCGAGCTCACCGGCCGCGACGAGTCGCTGATCGACCACGTCGCCGACCGGCTCGGCCACGACCGCCGCTACTCGCTCTCGGCGGAGCGCACCGAGGGACTCGGCTGGCGGGCGCGGGTCCATTTCGACGAGGGGATCGAGCGGACCGTCGCCTGGTACCGCGACAACCGCGACTGGTGGGAGCCGATCCGCTCCGGCGAGTACCGCGAGTACTACGAGCGCCAGTACGGGACGAAGCTGGGCGGATGACGAACCCGGTCGAGACCCGGATCGACGGCCTCGTCGCGATCGAGCCGGCCGTCCACGGCGACGCCCGTGGCTTTCTGATCGAGAGCTTCCGAGCCGACCGCTGGCGCGAGCTCGGCATCGACGAGACATTCGTCCAGGAGAACCACTCGCGCTCGACCCAGCGGGGCACGCTGCGCGGCATGCACTTCCAGACCGCGCCCGGCCAGGGCAAGCTGGTCCGCTGCCCGCGCGGGGCGATCTTCGACGTCGCCGTCGACCTGCGCCGCGGCTCGCCGACATACGGGGAGTGGGAGGGACACGTTCTCGACGACGAGCGCCATCGCCAGCTCTGGGTCCCGATCGGCTTCGCGCACGGCTTTCAGGTTCTCAGCGAGGTCGCCGACGTCGCCTACAAGCTGACCTCGCTCTACGACCCGGCGACCGAGTCGGAGATCGCCTGGGACGATCCCGATGTCGGGATCGAGTGGCCGGTCCCCGACCCGCTGCTCTCCGATCGCGACAAGGTGGCCCCGTGGCTCGCCGACGTCGCCGCCGATCTGCCCTTCACGTACTGACGCCGGCGCCGCCGCGCCTCAGCGGCAGATCCGCACCCGCTTGCTGAGGGTGAGGATGCGGCCGTCGATCAGCTCGCCGTCCGCTTCGATCCGCGGCTTGCGGCGCGAGCGCAGCAGCCGTGAGTCGAGCTTGCGCTTGAAGGACGGCTTGCGAACGGTGCCGCTGCGGCTGCCGTCGACCCGGAACGAGGCGCGGACCAGCGGCGATGTCGAGGGGCCGTCGCCGGGGCGGCGCAACTTCGCGACGAGGTCGCCGGCCCGGCGGCAGCGCTCGCCGCCGTGGCGCTCGGCCGGCGGCAGCTTCAGCTGCAGGGCCGGCCTGCTCCGGCACGACTTGCCGGCGCAGTCGCCGAGCTTCTCGAGCCGTTTCGAGAGCGCCCGCCGGACCTCGTCGTAGTCGCTGTCCTTGCGGAGATTCTCGAGCTCGTAGGGATCCCTTCTGAGGTCGTAGAGCTCGACCTGGTTGTCCCAATAGCGGACGAACTTGTAGCGGCTGGTCCGCACCGCCTGGTACTCGGTCCCCCGCGGGTTGCCGTTCGCCTTCTCCGGGGTGTCCTGCTCGATCAGGATCTCGCGGCCGTGCATCCGCTCCGGATCAGCGATGAACGGGAGCAGCGAGCGGCCGTCGAGCGGGAAGTCGGTCCGCGCGTCGGCGGCGTCGGCGATCGTCGCGGTCAGGTCGGCGTTGACGGTCTCGTCGGCGACCTCGACGCCGCGCGGGATCCCCGGGCCGCGGATCATCAGCGGCACCCGGATCGCCTCCTCGTAGACGCGGTTCTTGCCGCCGGGAATCCGGTGCTCGCCTTGGAAGAAGCCGTTGTCGGAGGTGAAGATCAACAGCGTGTCGTCGAGCTCCCCGTTCGCCCGCAGCTCGTCGACGATCCGCTTCACGCCCTCGTCGACCGCCAGCAGCGACTCGGCGCGGCAGCGGTAGTTCCTCGTCGTGTGCTCGATCTGCTCCGTCGTCAGCGGCTCCGACCCGGCGATCGCCCGCGGCTTGTCGGAGACGTCGGCCTCGTTGAAGCTCGGCGGCTGCGGCAGCGGCTCGGTGTCGAGCAGGCCGGCGTGCCTGATCGCCGGCTGGGCGCTGCCCCCGCAGCGGCTGTCCGGGCCCGCGTCGGGGCCGCCGACGTGGGGCGCGAGGTAGGCGACCGAGAGGAAGAACGGCTGATCCGACGGCGCCCGCTCGTCGATCGTCTGCACGGCCTTGTCGGTGAAGACGTCGGTCGAATAGGTCTCGGGCTGCGCCGGCGCGTCGGGGTCCTCGTCCCGTGAGCCGTAGGTGACCGTCTGGCCCGCCTCGAACAGCTCGTAGCCGTAGAAGTAGTAGGTCAGCTTCGAGCCGTGCCATTCCGACCAGCCCGGCGGCACGCCGACGTCGCTGGTCTCGTAGCCGTTCAGGAACTTGCCGATGTGGGCGGTCCAGTAGCCGGATCGCTGCAGCCAGACCGGCAGGGTGCGCTCGCTGTCGAGCTCGACGAACCCGCCCTGTGGGGGAGCGTTGCCGAGCACCCTGTGGTTGTGGGCATAGCGGCCGGTCAGGAAAGTGGCCCGGGAGGGACAGCAGAGCGGCCAGTTGGTCACCGAGTCCGGGAAGTCGGCCCCGGCGGCGCCGATCAGCCGCTCGGTCTCCGGCATGAATCGCATCTCGTCGAGCGTCTGATCGTCGCTCATCAGCACGACGATGTTCGGGCGCTCCTGATCGCCTGCCGCCGCCGCAGATTCGGTGCCTCCCCGGCCCACCGACGACGCCACCGCCGCCGCTGCCGCGGCGAGCGCAACGAGAATCAACGCCACCCGCATCGTCAAAGCCTCCCAAACCTTCCGCCGTCCTTGCGCTGGAACACAGCGGCGGGCGGTAAGTAGCGGACCGGCGGTCGCTAGAGTCGGTCGATTGGCCACGGCGACGAAAACGACTGAGCAGACGGACCCGCTGGCGGGTTTCAGCGAGCGGACGCGCTCGTGGTTCGAGCGGTCCTTTGCGGCCCCGACTCCGGCCCAGCGGCTCGGCTGGCCGGCGATCGCGACCGGCGCCAACACGCTGATCTGCGCCCCGACCGGATCCGGCAAGACGCTGGCCGCGTTCCTCTGGGGCATCGACAGCCTCGCCAAGGCGAAGGCGGAGCGCCGCGGGCGGGCCGACGAGGCCGCGCAGCCGGCGGGAGTTTCGCTGGTCTACGTCTCGCCGCTCAAGGCCCTCTCCTACGACGTCGAGCGCAACCTGCGGGCACCGCTCGCCGGCATCGGCGCCGACCTGCGGGTGGCGCTGCGGACCGGCGACACGCCGCAGCGCGAGCGCCAGGCGATGCTGCGCAAGCCGCCCGACATCCTCATCACCACGCCCGAGTCGCTGTATCTGATGCTGACCTCGCAGGCGCGCAACATCCTCACCGACGTCGAGGCGCTGATCGTCGACGAGATCCACGCCGTCGCCCCGACCAAGCGCGGCGCTCACATGGCCCTGACGCTGGAACGACTCGAGCGCCACGTCGCCGTCAACGCCAACGACGGCGCCGGCCGCGAGCAGCCGGTCCAGCGGATCGGCCTCTCGGCGACCCAGCGCCCGCTCGAGCGGATCGCGCAGTTCCTGGTCGGGCCGCAGCGCCGATGCGAGGTCGTCGACGCCGGCATCAGCAAGGAGATGGACCTCGAGATCGTCGTCCCGGTGGCCGACATGGCCGACCCCGGGTCGGGGGCGCCGGCTCCGAACGGCTCCGCCCCGGGAACGGGCGCCGCCGGCGATCCGGCGGAGGCGATCGAGCTGCCCGGCCCCGATGCCTCGGCACCCGGGGCAGTCGCCGGCGACTCGCCGTCGCGAGGGATCTGGCCGGCGATCTACCCGGAGCTGCTGAAGCTGGTCCGCGAGCACACCTCGACGATCATCTTCGTCAACAACCGGCGCGGCGCCGAGCGGCTCGCGAAGCGGCTCAACGAGATGAACGCCGAGGAGCTCGGCGAGCGGGCGGAGGCGGAGGGGCAGCCGAGCGGCCCGGCGGAGGGGTCGGCCGAGATCGCCCGCGCCCACCACGGCTCGCTGGCCCGCGAGGAGCGCCTCAAGGTCGAGGAGCTGCTCAAGTCCGGGCAGCTCCCCTGCATCGTCGCGACCTCCTCGCTGGAGCTCGGGATCGACATGGGCGCCGTCGACCTCGTCATCCAGGTCGAGTCGCCGAAGTCGGTCGCGCGGGGCATGCAGCGGGTCGGCCGCGCCGGTCACGAGCTCGGCGCCGTCTCGAAGGGCCGGATCTTCCCGAAGTTCCGGTCCGACCTGCTCGAATGCGCGGTCGTCGCCAAGCGGATGCGCAGCGGCCAGATCGAGGAGACGGTGATCCCGCGCAACCCGCTCGACGTGCTCGCCCAGCAGATCGTCGCGATGGTCGCCGACGAGGAGTGGGACGTCGACGAGATCGAGCGCGTCGTCAAGTCCGCGGAGCCGTATGGGGAGCTCTCCCGCGAGCAGCTCGAGAACGTCCTCGACATGCTCGACGGCCGCTACCCGTCGGAGCGCTTCGCCGAGCTGCGCCCGCGGGTCGTCTGGGACCGCACGGCCGGCACCGTGCGCGGCCGCAAGGGGGCCCGGCAGCTCGCCGTCACCAACGCCGGGACGATTCCCGACCGTGGCCTGTTCGGCGTCCACCTGCCCGACGGCCGCCGCGTCGGCGAGCTCGACGAGGAGATGGTCTACGAGGCGCGCGCCGGACAGGTGTTCCTGCTCGGCGCGTCGTCGTGGCGGATCGAGGAGATCACCCGCGACCGGGTGATCGTCACTCCGGCGCCGGGCGTTCCCGGTGCGATCCCGTTCTGGCGCGGCGAGGGGATCGGCCGGCCGGTCGAGCTCGGCCGGGCGATCGGGGAGTTCTCCCGCGAGGCGGTCGGCACCGAGCCCGAGGAGCTGGCCCGCAGCTACGACCTCGATCAGCTCGCCGCCGAGAACCTGGTCGCCTACCTGCGCGAGCAGCAGGCCGCGACCCGGGTCGTTCCCTCCGATCAGACGATCGTCGTCGAGCGCTTCCGCGACGAGATCGGCGACTGGCGCCTCTGCGTCCTCTCCCCGTTCGGCGGCCGGGTCCACGCCGCCTGGGGGCTGGCGCTCGCCGCGAAGATCCGCGCCGACCTCGAGCTCGAGGCCGACGCGATCTGGTCCGACGACGGGATCGTCATCCACCTCCCCGACTCCGACCAGGCGCCCGCCTCCGACCTCGTCCTGCTCGAGGCCGACGAGGTCGAGGACCTGATCGTCGGCGAGCTCTCCGGCTCGGCCCTATTCGGTGCCCGCTTCCGCGAGGCCGCCGGCCGGGCGCTGCTGATCCCGCGGGCCTACCCGGGCAAGCGCACGCCGCTCTGGCAGCAGCGGCTGAAGTCGCAGTCGCTGCTCGAGGTGGCGAAGGACTTCCCGCGCTTCCCGATCACGCTCGAGACCTATCGCGAGGTCCTCCGCGACGTCCTCGACCTTCCGGCGCTCGGCGAGATCCTCCGCGACCTGAAGTCGCGGCGCCTGTCGCTGGTCGAGGTCGAGACGAAGAGCGCCTCGCCGTTCGCTTCGTCGCTGCTGTTCGACTACGTCGCCACCTACATGTACGAGGGCGACACGCCGAACGCGGAGCGCCGCGCCGCCGCGCTCGCCCTCGATCGCGACCTGCTGCGCGAGCTGCTCGGCCAGGAGGAGCTGCGCGAGCTGATCGACCCGATTGCGCTCGCCGACGTCGAGGACTCGCTCCAGCACCGCGTCGAGCAGGCGAAGGCGGTCGACCGCGACCAGCTCCAGGTGATCCTGCGCCGGCTCGGCGACCTCAGCGACGACGAGGTCGCCGAGCGCGTCGCCGAGGGCTACTCGGCGCAGTCGATGCTGACCAAGCTCGAGGCCGAGCGCCGGATCGTCAGGGTGCGGATCGCCGGCGAGGAGCGCTGGATCGCCGCCGAGGACGGCGGGCTCTACCGCGACGCGCTCGGCGTCCCGGTCCCCTCGGGTCTCCCCGACTCGTTCCTCGAGCAGGTCGACGAGCCGACCGAGACCCTGCTGCGCCGCTACGCGCGCACCCACGTCCCGTTCCCGACCGCGCAGGCGAAGCTGCGGTTCGGCGTCGATCCGACCCCGGCCCTGAAACGGCTCGAGGCGGCCGGCGAGCTCGTCCGCGGCGAGCTGCTGCCGGGCGGGAGCGAGCGCGAGTGGTGCGATCCCGACGTCCTGCGGCGGCTGCGCCGCGCCAGCCTCGCCGTCCTCCGCAAGGAGGTCGAGGCCGCCGACACCGCCGAGCTCGCCCGTTTCCTCGTCTCCTGGCAGAACGTCGACGCCTACCGCTCGGCGGGCGCCGGCCCCGACCGCCTCCGCGAGATTCTCGTGCCGCTGCAGGGGGTCGCGCTGACCCCGGAGGTCTGGGAGCGCGACGTGCTGCCGCGGCGGATCGGCGCCTACTCGCAGACCTGGCTCGACCAGCTTTCGACCGGCGGCGAGATCGTCTGGATCGGCGCCGGCCCGGTCGGCCGCAGCGGCCGGGTCGCCTTCTATTTCCGCGAGGACGTGCGGATCGCCGGGCCGCCGCCGGCGAACGCCAAGCTGGAGCCGCCGGAGGGTGAGATTCACGAGGCGATCCGCGAGCTGCTCGCCCAGCGCCCGTGCTTCTGGCTCGACCTCGTCGTCGACCTTGCCGAGGGCGGCTGGGAGCGCGAGGAGCTGCACTCGGCGCTCTGGGACCTGGCCTGGGCGGGCGAGGTAACCAACGACGCCGTCGCACCGCTGCGGGCGCCGCGCCTGAAGGCGTCCGATCGCGCCGCCGCCCGCGGCGCCCGCCGGTTCAGCGCCCGCCGCAACGCCACCGGTCAGGCGGTCGCCGGCCGCTGGTCGCTCACCGAGGCCCTGTTCCGCGGCGCGCCGGCCTCGGGGCCGCGACTGCGCGCCCAGGCCGAGCTGATGCTCGAGCGCTATGGGATCGTCACCCGCGAGACGGTGCTGGCCGAGGGCGTGCCGGGCGGGTTCTCGGCTCTGTACGGCGAGCTCTCGAACCTCGAGATGCTCGGCACGGCCCGGCGCGGCTACTTCGTCGAGGGCCTCGGCGGCGCCCAGTTCGCGCTCGCCGGGGCGGTCGAGCGGCTGCGCTCGCTGCCGCGGGTCGACGACGACTACATCGTCCTCGCCGTCACCGACCCGGCACAGCCCTACGGCGCCAGCCTCGGTTGGCCCCGCCCTCCGGCTCACGAGGACGACGACCCGGACGGTCGCAAGGGCCGGCGCCCCAGTCGCGTCGCCGGCGCCTACGTGGTGCTCCGCAACGGCGAGCCGATGCTCTACGTCGAGCGTGGCGGCAAGGGCCTGCTGCGGCTCGCCCGCTTCGAGGGGGACCAACTCGCCGCCTCGCTCGCCGCGGTCGTCGAGGCGGTCGGCGCCCGTCGCATCCCCCGCCTCGGGATCGAGCGGATCGACGGCGAACCGGCGCTCGGCCACGAGGCCGAGCAGGCGCTCGTCGACGCCGGCTTCGACCGCCAGCCGCGGCGACTCGTCGCCTCCGCCTGACCGCCCGCCCCCACGGCCCAGCGCTCCCGCCGAGAACCCCGCCCCTCCCGCCGAGGTCGAGGAAAGGGGCAACTGTCACCGGTTTCCTCGACCTCGACGGGAGGGTGGTGGCGGCGGCCGTTGGCGGTTGGCGGTTGGCGGGCAGCGGTCGGCGGCGGCGGGCGGCAGTCGGCGGTTGGCGGCCGGGCGGCAAGCCGGGGTCAGCTGTGCCTGTCCCAGGCGCGCAGGTAGGGCTCGGGGTCGACCGGATTGCCGTGGATCCGCACCTCGAAGTGGAGGTGACAGGGGGTCGAGGCGGCGTTGCCCGTCCGGCCGACCCGGCCGACGTACTGGCCGCTCCGCAGGCGCTCGTGCCGGCGCACCGGCGGTGGCGCGATCAGGTGCGAGTAGAAGTAGTCCTGGCTCGTCTTGCGACCGTCGATCAGCACGTAGTAGCCGTAGAGCACCGGGTCGTAGCCGACCTTCTGGACGCTGCCGCCGCGGGCGGCGAGCAGCCGGGTGCCGCAGTCGGCGGTGATGTCGAACCCCTCGTGGACGCGGCCGCCGTTGCGGGGCGCGCCGAACTCGCCGACCGCTCCGCGGGTCCCGTGCGGGCCGTCGACCGGGAAGACGTGGGTGCGCAGCCGGAAGCGCCCGGCGTACCTGATCGCGCCGCCGACCGGGCCGACCCGGAACTCGTAGTGGCCGTCGGCGGCGACCCTGCCGCGGCGGTTGAGGCCGTTCCAGACGCGGGTCAGGCGCCGACCCGGCCGGGCCCCGCGCTCGCGGTAGACGCGGGCCACGTTGCCGCTCTTCGCGCGCCGGACCTCGATTCGCAGGTCGACCCGGCGGGTTGCGGCGAAGCCGTAGTGGAGGCGGATCCTGCGCTTGCCGTCGAAGGTCGGATGCTTGGGTGAGATCGAGGTCCGCCGCAGCTCGAAGCCGACGCCCCGGCCGGCCCCCGTGTCGGAGCGGTCGGAACCGGCCGCCGGCGCGGCGATCAGGGCGAGCAGGGCGAGGGAGACGAGGGTGGCGCGGCGCGGGCGCATCGCCGCCAGGTTAGGGCCGGCCCCGACCTAGCGCGCCGCCGCCGCCGCGGCGGCCTCGCAGGTCGCAAGCTCGCCGTCGCGGGGCATGTCGCGACGGAGGCTGAAGAAGGCGACGGCGCCGGCGAGCAGCGGCAGCCAGAAGAGGATCACCCGGTAGGTGAGGACGGCGGCGGCGACGACGGCGGCGGGGGCGCCGTAGACGATCAGGGTGCCGATCAGACCGCCGTCGATGCCGCCGACCCCACCCGGGATCGGCAGCAGCCCGCCGAGCTGCCCGATCAGATAGCCCATCAGGACGATCGAGATCTCCGGCGTGAATCCGAACGCCCGGAAGGTCGCCCAGAGGACCGCGTTGTCGAAGGCCCAGTAGCCGACCGCGCCGGCGATGACCCGCGCGTTACCGGACCCGACGATCTCGATCGCCCCCTCGGTGCCGGTGATCAGCGCCCGTCGCGAGGCGGCGATCAGGCGGGTGCCGCGCGAGGCGTCCTCGCCGGGATCGGCACCGGGGCCGAAGCGGGGGACGATCATCACCGCGCCGATCACCGCGATCGACATCAGCGCCGGCAGCAGCGTCAGCGTCCACGGCTCGTCGACCCCGAACAGGCCGAAGTACATGAGCAGCCCGATCAGGGCGACCGCGAAGAAGTTGACCGAGCTCTTGATCAGGAAGAAGGCGACCGAGCGGTGGGCGATCCGGTCGGCGTCCATGCCGCCCTCGTGCAGCACCCAGGCGCCGAGCGCGAGTCCGCCGGCGCCGCTGGCCGGCACGATCGACCCCATCGCCAGCTCCGAGCCGCCGATCTGCCAGCTCCGCCGCCAGCTCAGGCCGCGACAGAAGATCGGCGCGAACATGACGATGTAGGAGCCGAAGGAGAGCGCCTCGAAGAGGATCGCCAGCGCCACCCAGCCGGGGGCGGCGCCGATCAGCAGGTCCCGCACCTCGCCGAGGCCGGGGGCGAGGAGCGCGATCAGGATCAGGACCGCGATCGCGAGGAACGCGGGGAGCGACCGGCGCGCCAGCGCGCGGATCTCGAAGTCGGACGAGGTTTCTGTCTGCTTGGGCCGGGTCACTCCCTCTGCTCCAGCCATCGGTTCATCGTTGCACAGGCAACGAAGGCGAAAATGGGGCGTCGCCGCGGCCGCGTGCGGCTCAGGCGTCCGCCAGCCGGTCCCAGTCCTCCCAGGAGATCTCGCGGCCGGGCCAGCGGATCGCCGCGAACGGCCACTCGGCGTCGAGCCAGCGGCGCACCTCCGCCTCGAGGACCTTCTCGAGATCGCCGGCCTCCTCGTCGGCCCGGACCCAGAGGCAGACCTCGGCGTCGGCTCCCTGCTTCTCGGGCGGATCGACGTAGACGCAGCCGAGCAGGCGGCTCTCGTCGGGGGCCATGACCGCGTAGTTGAAGGAGCGCCGCAGCTGCGCCTCCTTCTGGTGCCAGCCGAGGTCGACGAGGTCCTCGCTGAGGCTCATCGCCGGGTCGGGCCAGCCCCAGTAGGGGAAGCGCTCGCGCAGCCGCTCGGCGCTGCTCATCACCGCGTCGTAGTCCTTGACGACGTCGTCGACGGTGAGGATCCGCAGCCGGAAGCGCTCGTGCTCGATGCCGGGCGGGATCGGGTGCTCGAGCGGAATCAGGCGCATCGGAAGTGGCTTCTAGCACGAACGGCGCGGCGCCCTAACCTTGGCGGCGTGAACGAAGCGACGACAGCGCTGACGATCTCCGGGCTCGCGAAGACCTACGACGACGGCACCGTCGGCCTCGACGGACTCGACCTCGAGGTTCCCGCCGGCGAGTTCTTCGGCCTGCTCGGCCCGAACGGGGCCGGCAAGACGACCCTGATCAACTCCGTCTGCAACCTGATCCGGACCAGCTCGGGGCGGATCTCGGTGTTCGGCTTCGAGCACGACTCGCTGGAGGCGCGGCGGCTCGTCGGGGTCGCCGAGCAGGACCCGAACCTCGACCGCTTCCTGACCGTCCGCGAATCGCTCGTCTACCACGGCGGCTACTTCGGGATGGAGAGCGGCGACGCCAACCGCCGCGCCGACGAGATGATCGACGTCTTCGACCTCCGCGCCAAGGCGCACGTCCGCACCTCGAAGCTCTCCGGCGGGATGAAGCGGCGGCTGCTGCTCGCCCGGGCGCTCCTCCACGAGCCGCTGCTGGTGATCCTCGACGAGCCGACCGCCGGCGTCGACATCGAGCTCCGCCACGACCTCTGGAACTACATCCGCCTCCTCCACGAGCAGGGGACGACGATCCTCCTCACCACCCACTACCTCGAGGAGGCGGAGTCGCTGTGCGAGGACATCGCGCTGATCTCGGCCGGGCGGATCATCGCCCGCGATACGCCCGAGGGGCTGAAGCGGCGCTACGACGCGACCTCGCTCGAGGAGGTCTACCTGCAGACGGTCTCGACCTCGCTGCCGACGGTGATGGCGGCCGAGGGGGAGGACCGATGAGCGCCACCGAGCGGCTCCTCCCCGCCCGCCCCGACGCGCCCGTCTACGCGGCCCCCGACCCGGCCCGCTCGACGCGCGCGCTCGTCCTCCGCGAGTGCCGCCGGGTGACCCGCCTGTGGACGCAGACGATCCTCGCCCCGGTCGTCTCCTCGGCGCTGTTCATCCTCGTCTTCGGCCTCTCGCTGGGCAGCCGGATCAAGGAGATCAACGGTTTCGACTACGACGTCTTCATCGTTCCCGGGCTGATCGCGATGGCGATGGCGCAGGCGGCGTTCTCGAACAACTCCTCGAGCCTCCTGCAGGCCCGCAACGACCGCTACATCAACGACGTGCTCGCCTCGCCGATGCACCCCTGGCAGATGAACCTCGGCTACATGCTCGGCGGCGTCTTCCGAGCAGTCGCGATCGGCGCCGCCCTCATCGTCATCGCCCTGCCGCTGACCGGCGTCCCGATCGAGCGTCCCGTCCATCTGCTGGTCGCCGCGATCCTGCTCGTCGTCCTCTTCGCCGCGCTCGGGGTCGTCGTCGGCGTCTACGCGCAGAGCTTCGACCACCACAGCTTCATCAACAACATCCTGATCCTGCCGCTGACGTTCCTCGGCGGCGTCTTCTACTCGATCGAGATCCTGCCTTCGCCGTGGCAGGAGCTCTCGCACGCGAACCCGATCTTCTACATGGTCGATGCGGTTCGCTACGGCTTCCTCGGCAGCAGCGACGTCAACATCGCGCTCGCCTTCGGCTTCACCGCCCTCGTCACCGTCGCGATGGTCGGCTGGGCGCAGTGGCTGTTCAGCACGGGCCGCAAGCTGAAGCCCTGATGACCGCGGGCCCCGCAGGGTGTCGCCCGGCTCGGCCGCGAGCCGCCGGAGCGGAGGCGGCCGATTCCCGAGGGTGACACGATCCATCGGGTCGCCCGCCGGCTCGCGGCGACGCTCGCCGGCACGGAGATCGTCACCGCCGAGGCGCCGAACGCCCGCTCGCCGATCCACGGCCGCGCCGGCGAGCTCGCCGGCCTGACCCTGGAGCGGGCCGAGGCCCGCGGCAAGCACCTGCTCCTGCACTTCTCCGGCGACCGGGTGATTCACAGCCATCTCGGTATGAACGGGCGCTGGTTCGTCCGCGCCGACGGCCGCCGTCCCCACGGCCGCCCCTGGCTGCTGCTCGGCGAACGGACCGGCGGTCGCCGGCCAGAGCGGCGGCAAGATCCTCCGCCTGACCAGCGCCGCACGCGCCCGCAACGACCCGCTGCTGCTGCGGCTCGGGCCGGACCCGCTCGGCCCCGGCTACGACCCGGCGGCCGCGGCCGAGCGGCTGCTCGGCTATGAGCCGACCGCGGCCGTCGGCGAGGCCCTCCTCGACCAGACGCTGATCGCCGGGATCGGCAACGTGATCCGGATCGAGGCGTGCTTTCTGCCCCGGGTCAGCCCCTGGCGCCGGGTTGCCGATCTCGAGCCGGCGGAGGCGCGGGCGATCGTCGACGCCGCCGGCTGGGTGATGGAGACGACGCTCGCCGCGGGCCGCCGCCCGAAGCAGATCTACGGCCGCGGCCGCCGGCCCTGCCGGCGCTGCGGCGGTCGCGTGCGCACGCGCGGGCAGGGGGACGACAACCGGGTCACCTACTGGTGCGCCGGATGTCAGCGATAATCAGCCGCCATGGGTGAGGAACAGGCAACAGCCGTCGAGCTGCTCGCTCGCGTGCCGTTGCTGTCCGGCCTCGAGCCGGCCGAGCTCGAGCGGATCGCCCAGGTCGCGATCCCGCGCTCGTTCCCGAAGGGCGCCCGCGTCTTCCACGAGGGCGATCGCAGCGACGCCTGCTACGTGATCCGCTCCGGCGATGTCCGGGTCACTCGCGAGCATCCCGACGGCCGGGCGATCGCGCTGGCGACCCTCGGCCCCGGCGAGCTCGTCGGTGAGCTGGCGATGCTCGACGGCGGCGTCCGCTCGGCCAGCGTCGAGGCGCTGACCGAGGTCGACCTGCTCGCCGTCTCGGCGGCCGACATGAAGGGCCTGCTCGAGCGCAACGCGCAGATCACCGCCAAGCTCGTCGTCGCCCTGACCAAGCGACTGCGGGAGACGAACGAGAGGATCAGCCGCCAGTCGTTCCAGACCGTGCCGAGCCGCGTCGCCGGGGTGCTCTCCCAGCTCGTCACCGAGGAGAACGCCGAACAGGGCCGCGACGGCGTCACGATCCGGATGAACCAGGCCGACCTCGCCCAGCTCGCCGGCACCTCGCGGGAGAGCGTCAGCCGCTTCCTCGCCGTGCTCGAGCGCGCCGGCGTCGTCCGCGTCGGCCGCGGCCGGGTCACGGTGCTCGAGCCGCACCGGCTGCGGGCCTACATCTTCTAGCCGCGATCGCCGCCGCCGTTCGCGGGGGGCCCGCCCGACGCCGGGCGGCTGAAGAGTCCCATCTGCTGGGACAAATGCGCCTCCGGCCGATCGGCCCGACCGATAGGCTCCGGCCCGGTGAGCGCCCTGTACGTCCTCAACTTCTACTCACCGGTCTTCGTCGACCAGCTCAAGCGCGGGCGGAAGACGGCGACGATCCGGCTCGGCGACAAGACCCGCAAGTACGATCGCGGCCAGGTCGTCTGGATCACGGTCGGCTACCGGCACGGCCCGCGCGAGAAGATCTTCGCCGCGGTGATCGACGACGTCGAGGTCAAGAAGGTCGCCGACCTGTCGCCGCGCGACATCGAGCACGACAACCCCGAGTTCCGCCGCCTCGACGACACGGTCAACTTCCTCGAGCAGATCTACAGCCGCCCGATCGACCACGACGACGTCGTCACCGTGATCCGCTTCTCGCAGATCGTCGAGCGGCCGCAGTCCAGCTACGGCAACGGCGAGACGCCGTCGCGGAACTGAGCCGATCGGCTCGCCGGCAGCGATGGCGGGCTACGAGTTCCTGACCACCTGGCTGCTCGACGCTCCGCGCGAGGACGTCTGGGACGCCGTCTGGGACTCGGGAGCCTGGCCGAGCTGGTGGCGCGGCGTCGTCGAGGCGGTCGAGACCGATCCCGGCACGCCCTGCGGCGTCGGCCGCCGCGGCCGCTACGCGTGGCGCAGCCGGATTCCCTACCCGGTCCGCTTCGAGGTGGTCTCGACCCGGGTCGACCGCCCGGTCGCGCTCGAGGGCGAGGCGAGCGGCGGCCTCGAGGGGATCGGCCGCTGGCGGTTCTTCGAGCACGCCGGTGTCACCGCGGCGCTCTACGAATGGAACGTGCGGACGACGAAGCCGTGGATGAATGCGGTCGCGCCGATCGCCGCGCCGGTGTTCCGCTGGAACCACGACCAGATCATGCGCTGGGGCGGCGAGGGGCTGGCCCGCCACCTCGGCTGCCGGCTGTTGGCCGCGACCTGAGCCGCAGGGCGTCCCGCTCGGCCAGGTCCCGCAGCGTCAGCAGCTGCTTGCGCATCATCACCAGGTCGCCGAGCACCAGCAGCGGCGAGAGCACGCCGAGGACGCGGGACTCGGGAGCGAAGAGAACCCGGACGAGGAGCCGCGACGCCGCTCGTGCCCTGCTCGAGCGAATCTGAGTCCACGGCTTGCTGCCGCGAATCGGCTCATTGGAGCAAGCTGGCGGGTACTCTCGGGTGGGACGCAGTCCGGGCGGTTCCGGGCGGGCCACAGAGGGAGAGGAATTCGATGAGGGCCAGAACTGCGGTCGCGACGGTCAGGTCGGCGGCTCTCCTCGTGCTCGGCCTGGCCGTTCTCCCCCGGCGTCGGCGCCGGCGGCGGTCAGCTACCCGTCCGAGCAGATCCTCTCGAAGGCAGGGGGAAACGCGGGCGCCCAGCGGGTTGCGGTCGACAGCGTCGGCCGGGCCACCGTCGTCTGGCAACGCTACGACGGGGCGGACTTCCGGATCCAATCGGTCCGGCTCGCAGCGGACGGCACCGCGGGCGCCGTGCAGACGCTCTCGCCCGCCGGCGCGAGCGCTGAGAATCCGGCGATCGCCATCGACGGGTCCGACCGCGCGACGATCGCCTGGCGCCAGGGGGACGGCGCAGGCACGCGTATCAAGGCGCTTCGGCTGGCGACCGACGGCACCCCGGGACCGGTTCAAACCCTGTCGGCCGAGGACGAGGACGCGTTCGGGCCCGCCGTCGCGATCGATGCCTCCGATCGGGCGACGATCGTCTGGCGTCAGGACGACGGCACCGGCACCCGGATCCAGTCGCTCCGGCTCGCCGCCGACGGCAGCCCGGACCCGGTCCAGACCCTGTCGGCGGAGAGCGAGGCCGCCTTCGACCCCGGCCTGGGCATCGACGGCTCCGACCGTGCGACCGTCGTCTGGTCGGGCCACGACGGAACCGAGTACCGGGTCCGTTCGGTCCGCCTCGCCGCCGACGGCAGCCCGGGCCCGGTTGAGACGATCTCGCCCGCCGGCGCCAACGGGCTCGAGCCGCAGATCGCCGTCGAGGAATCCGGGCAGGCGACGATCGCCTGGGAGCACACCGCTGGGGTGGTCATCCTTCCGCTCGTCGGCGGCACCCCATCTGCGATCCGGGCGGTCCGCCTCGGATCCGACGGCACCCCAGAGGGAGCGGCCCAGACCCTGTCGCCGGGCGCCGCGGGGAATGGCTTCGACCCGAGCGTCGCGGTCGACGGCTCCGGGCGGGCGACGGTCGCCTGGGACGGGGCCACGTTCGGGTCTCTCGACGATTCCGGCTCGCGGATCCGCTCGATCCGCCTCGCCACCGACGGCACCCCCGGCCCGGTCAGGACCCTCTCGGCCGCCGGCGGGGGCGCCGACAACTCCCAGGTCGCAATCGACGATTCCGGGAGGGCGACGATCGCCTGGGATCGCTTCGATGGCTCGAGTCACCGGGTCCAGTCGGTCCGTCTCGACGCGGGCGGGCTCCCCTCTCAGGCCGAGGACGTTTCCGTCGCCGGCGCGTCCGCGTTGCTTCCCCAGCTCGCGATCGATCCCGCCGCCCGGGCGACGATCGCCTGGGTCCGGATCGATCCCGGCGAGACCGGACGGATCGCATCGAACCGCGCCGTGATCGCCCCACCGCAAACCGAAATCGAATCCGGCCCCGCCGGCCCCACCGCCGACGACGCTCCCACCTTCCGTTTCGTCTCCGCCCCCGATGCTGAGTTCGAATGCTCGCTGGACGGCTCCGCCCCGGAGCCGTGCGTATCTCCGCGTTCCTACGCCGCCCTGCCCGACGGCAGGCACAGCTTCTCGGTTGCCGCCGCTGACTCCGACGGAACCGACCCGACCCCGGCGCGGCGCTCGTTCACGGTGGACACCAGGGTGGCGAGGCCCATCGTCACTGCCCCCCGCATCCAGAAGCAGAGCGGCCGACGCGTGGTCGTCCGGGTCAGGGCGGGAGCCGGCGAGCCGGTCGAGCTGCGCGGCCGCGGCGCGATCAGACGAGGGCGGCGGTCCTTCGGGCTGAGGGCGGCCCGCAGGTCGGCTCCGGCGGGCAGGCGAAAGGTCCTGCGTCTGACGCCGTCGCACCGATTCGACAGCCGGCGGATCGAGCGCCTGCTGGCCCGCGGCCACACGCTCCGTGCCCGCGTCGTCGTCGTCCTCACCGACCGGCTCGGCAACACGAGCCGCCGGACACGCGTCATCGGTATCCGCTAGCGATCCCGCCGAGGATCCCGGATCGATCTTAGTCGTTAACACTTAGATCACTTGACAGGTATGCCTCGGGCGCTAGACTCGGGTCCGTCCTTGGCACTCTCATAGCTAGAGTGCCAAAGCAGAGACGAGAGTCTTTACCCACGACCACTGTTCAACCCTCACGGAGGTAACTACGCATGAAGCTCAAGCCCTTGGGTGACCGCCTGATCGTTCGGGCGGTCGAAGAGGAGGAGACGACCGCCAGCGGACTCGTGCTCCCCGACACCGCCAAGGAGAAGCCGCAGAAGGGCGAGGTCCTCGCGGTCGGCGACGGCAATTGGGACGAGGACGGCGACAAGCGGATCCCGCTCGACGTCGCAGCCGGCGACATCGTCCTCTACAGCAAGTATGGCGGCACCGAGGTCAAGGTCGACGGCGAGGACCTGCTGGTCCTTCGCGAGTCGGACGTCCTGGCCAAGGTCGAGTAGCGACCGCCTTCCCCACGGAACCACAAAGCATCAGGAGGAATCACTGATATGGCTCACAAGGAGCTCAAGTACGGCGCCGACGCACGCGCCGCTCTACAGGACGGCGTCGACGCCGTCGCCGATGCAGTCAAGGTGACGCTCGGCCCGAAGGGTCGCTACGTCGTCCTCGACAAGAAGTTCGGCGCCCCGACGATCACCAACGACGGCGTCACCATCGCTCGCGAGATCGAGATCGAGGACGTCTTCGCCAACCAGGGTTCGCAGCTCGTCCGCGAGGTCGCCACGGCGACCAACGACGTCGCCGGCGACGGAACCACGACGGCGACGCTGCTCGCGCAGACGATCGTCCGCTCGGGTCTCAAGAACGTCGCCGCCGGCGCCAACCCGCTCGCCCTCCGCAAGGGGATCGAAACGGCCGTAAACCAGGTCGTCGAGAACCTCCGCGGAACCCAGTCGAAGGAGGTCGGCGGCAAGGATCAGATCGCCCGCGTCGCTTCGATCTCGGCGGCCGACGACGAGATCGGCGACATCATCGCCGACGCCATCGAGAAGGTCGGCAAGGACGGCGTCGTCAACGTCGAAGAGGGCCAGACCTTCGGGATGGAGCTCGAGTTCACCGAAGGGATGCAGTTCGACAAGGGCTACATCTCGCCGTACATGGTCACCGACCAGGAGCGGATGGAAGCGGTCCTCGAGGACCCCTACATCCTGATCGCCAACCAGAAGATCGGGTCGGTCCGCGACATCCTGCCGATCCTCGAGCAGACGATGCAGGGCGGCAAGCCGCTCGTCATCATCGCCGAGGACGTCGAGGGTGAGTCGCTGGCGACGCTGGTGGTCAACAAGCTCCGCGGCACCTTCACCGGTGTGGCGGTCAAGGCCCCCGGCTTCGGCGATCGCCGCAAGCGGATGCTCGAGGACATCGCGATCCTCAGCGGCGGCGAGGTCATCACCGAGGAGATGGGCCTGAAGCTGGAGAACACCCAGCTCAGCCAGCTCGGCAAGGCCCGCCGCGTCGTCGTCAGCAAGGACACGGCGACGATCATCGACGGTGCCGGCGACAAGGCGCAGATCGAGGGTCGGATCAGCCAGATCCGCTCCGAGATCGAGAACACCGACTCCGACTTCGATCGGGAGAAGCTCCAGGAGCGTCTCGCGAAGTTGGCCGGTGGAGTCGCGGTCGTCAAGGTCGGCGCCGCCACCGAGACCGAGATGAAGGAGAAGAAGCACCGCGTCGAGGACGCGCTGCAGGCCACCCGCGCCGCCCTCGAAGAGGGCATCGTGCCGGGCGGCGGAGTCGCTCTCCTCAATGCTCAGGACGCGGTCGACGCCGAGAACCTCGACGCCGACGAGTCGACCGGCGCGGAGATCATCCGCCGCGCCCTCGAGGAGCCGCTCCGGCAGATCTCCGAGAACTCGGGGTTCGAGGGCTCGGTCGTGGTCAACAAGGTTCGCGACATGAAGGCCGGAGAGGGCCTGAACGCGAGCACCGGCGACTACGGCGACCTGATCAAGGACGGCGTCATCGACCCGACGATGGTGACGCGCTCGGCGCTGCAGAACGCGGCCTCGATCGCCAAGAACATCCTGACCACGGAGTGCATCGTGGCCGAGCCGCCCGAGGAGGGCGGCGCCGGCGGCGGTATGCCCGGTGGCATGCCCGACATGGGCGGGATGATGTAAGGAGTCCGATCCGGACTTCCGCGGACCGGCTCGCCGGACCGCACCGCTTGCGAAGGGCCCGGGAGAGATCCCGGGCCCTTCGCCGTTTCGGGCCGTCCGGCGTCGCTGCTCGCCGCGATCAGGTTCCGCTCGGCGGCGACCGCAGCGGGCTGCGGGCCGAATCGGGAAGCCGCTCGGCGAGGAACCGGCCGAGCTTCGAACCGACCTCGGGATCGAACATGTTGATCGCCTCGATCCCGACGAGCTTGTCGATCAGCTCGATGCCGGCGCTGGTGCTCGTCGCCCGGCCGCTGACGAGGTCGGGACGGCGACCGAAGGCGTCGATCACGCCGACCACGGCGTAGGGGTCTGAGGCGCAGAGGACGGTTGCGCAGACTCGCTCGCCGAGGCCCCGGACGGCGAGCTCGCCGTGGTAGGGCTCGAGCGGCGAGGCGCCCGCTTCGGCGACGACCACGTCGGGCTCGGCCGCGGCGAGCTTCGAGCAGATGATCCGCAGCGCCCGCTCGTAGTCGGCGGCCGGGACGACCGTCGAGGGCAAACCGGCGTCGACGAAGTCGAGGACGTGGTCGGCTCCGGCGTCGCTCATCGCGAGGATGTCGCGAAAGCGGCCGACCCCGGTCAGCTTGGCGCCGGCGACGCGCAGCCCGATCTCTTTGAGCACGCGGATGATCGCAACGGCCGCGACCGTCTTGCCGGCGTCCATCGAGGTGCCGATGATGAGGATCACCGGAGCGGTCAGCTCGCGGTCGGGGACCGGCCCGACGCAGCCGCGCATCGTCACCGCAGCGCCGTCACGGACCGCGTGACCGAGGTAACGGAGCTCGGCGATCGGCGGTGCAGGCACCGCCATCGAGGTGCAGCGGCCGAGCACCCCGGCCTGGGTCAGGGTCTGGAGGACGAGATCGTCGCCGACCCCGCGCCAGTCGCCGACGAGGGTCAGCGTCGCCGCCCTGGTCCCGAGCGCCCCGATCAGGCGGTCGCCGGGGACGATCTCGCTGACGCCGCCGCCGGGCGGCTCGACCGCGAACCGCTCGGCGTCGCCGGCGAGCATCTCGCCGACGACGAGGTCGCCGGTCGCCCAGCGCTCGCGCGGCCGCGGCTCGATCTCGGGCGGCCGGGCGGCGAAGCCGCAGCCGCGGGCGACGCTCCCGGCAACGGTCCTGGTCACGTCAGCACCTCGGCCGCGAGCAGGACCGCCAGCAGCGCCGCCCGCTCCGGCATCCGGGCGACGACGACGTGCTCGTGGTCGGCGTGCGCGCCGTCGCCGACCGCCCCGAGGCCGTCCATCGTCGCGGTCAGGGTGCTGGCCAGGTTGCCGTCGGAGGCGCCGCCGACCAGTGCCTCGCCGATCTCGATGCCGACCGCCGCGGCGGCCTCCTGCGCCTGCTTCCAGAGCCGCCGGTTGCGGGGCGTGCGCTCCAGCGGCGGGCGGCGGAAGCCGCCGTCGACCGCGAGCGTGACGCCCTCGGTGACCGGGGTGAGACCGCGGATGTGCGCCTCGACGCGGGCGGCGTCGGCGGCGGTGACGACCCGCGCCTCGACCTCGGCGACGACCTCGGCGGCGATCACGTTCGCCCGCAGACCGCCGTCGATCGTGCCGACGTTGACCGTGACGCCCTTGGCGTGATCGTTGAGGGCGAACAGACTCTGGATCTGGTGGGAGACCTCGAGGATGGCGCTGTGGCCGGCCTCGGGGTCGAGTCCGGCATGGCTGGCGACGCCGCGCACGGTCACGGTGAACCGGCCGACGCCCTTGCGGGCGGTCTTCAGGCTGCCGGCCGTCCCCGCCGACGGCTCCATCACCAACGCCCGCGCCGACTCGCCGGCGAGGCGGAGGATGTGGCGCCGCGAGTCGGGGCTGCTGAGCTCCTCGTCGGCGTTGATCAGCACCACCGGCGCGCAGGCCGGCTCGACCCCGAGCTCGCCGAGCGCCCGCAGCGCGAACAGCATCTGCACGAGCCCGCCCTTCATGTCGAAGACTCCGGGGCCGTACAGCGATCCGTCGCGGCGCTCGACCGGCATCCGCGCCAGCGTCCCGACCGGCCAGACCGTGTCGAGGTGACCGAGCAGGAGCTGACGGGTGGCGGCGGCGGGCGTGCCCGGGCGGGTGGCGAGGAGATGGTCGCCGCCGTCGCCCCCGGCGAGCCGCTCGGTGGCGAAGCCGAGGCCGCTCAGCTCGCCCTCGAGGATCGCGAAGGCCGCCGCCTGCGCGGCGGGCTCGTCGGATGGCGATTCGGCTCCTGCAAGCCGCTCGAGCAGCTCGACCATCTCCGGCTGACGCTCCCGCAACCAGCCGAGCAGGCCCGCCGCCGCCGCTCGCTCCACCTCAGATCCTCGTGTTGACGTGAAACGGGAACGAGTAGCTCTCGGCGACGCGGGCGAATCGTCCCGGGCTCAGGTAGGCGAGCAGCGGCTGGGCGAAGATCAGGTCGGCGTCGTCGTCGTCGGCCGCCCGCATCGCCTCGCGGGCGACGGATGCGGCGACGATCCGGCCGACGATCAGGGTGTTGCGGCCGAAGCCGTCGACGATCCGCTCGAGCTCGCACTCGAGCCAGAGGTTGGAGTCCGCGACGAGCACCCCCTCGACCTCGCGGGCCGGGAAGGTCCGAACCCCGGCGAGGCCGGGCTTGCTGTTGTCGTCGCTGCGCGGGGATGCCGACAGGCTCGCCGCGACGATGCCGTCCGGGGTCGGGAAGCTGACCGTGAACGCGCCGGCGCGTTCGGCGTTGCGCTGGGTGGCATGCTCGGGGCTGCAGACGAAGCAGAACCAGTTGTCCCAGCCGAGCGGCATCGACATGTGCTTGGGGGCGAGGTCGTAGCCGTCGCCCTCGACGGTGCCGACGATGACCAGCGGCGCGACGGTGAAGAACCGGCTCCAGATCGGCCGGTCGACGGGAAGTGGGATGGCTCGCTCGGCTGCTGGTTCCATTGCTTCGCCGTGGTCGGCGGCTCCTGCACGGAATCCTCCCGCCACGGCGGCCGCCGTCCCTCGGCAGCCGCCGCCCATTCCGCTCCGTGGTCACCCCGGTCCGGCCGGGGTGCAACGATCGGGATGTGAGCGACGCCGCGGCCATCCCGCTCAGCCCCGAGGACAAGGCGATCCTCGACCTCGAGTGCGCCTGGATCGCCGGGCACACCTGCAAGATCGTGGTCCTCGGCGAGGGCGCCCCCGACGTCGCCGGGCTGCGCGGCCTCGTCGGCGATCGGATCGCCGCCGTGCCGGAGCTGACCCGCAGGCTCGGCGGCAGCGACGAGGCTCCGCTCTGGGTCCCCGACGAGAGCTTCGACGTCGACCGTCACATCCGCCGCAGCGAGCTCGGCCCGGCGCCCGACCGCGCCGCCGAGCTCGAGGAGGTCGCGCGGCTGTTCGAACAGCGCCTCGACCGCGATCGGCCACTCTGGGCGATCGACGTCGTCCCGCGGGCGGGGGGAGGCTCGGTTCTGGTCTGGCGCATCCATCACGCTCTCGCCGACGGCACCGCGTCGATGCGCTTCGCCGAGGAGCTGCTCTGGGACTCCGACCTGAGCGCCGACGGGACCGTCCGACGACCGGCGTCCGCGCACGGCCATGGCGAGCACCCCGACCACGAGCGCCGCCGCGCCCACCTCGCCGCCTTCATCGAGCGCGAGTTCGCGGGCTCGATCCACCGCTCGCCGTTCGACGGCGAGATCGGGACACGGCGCCGGATCGCCGTCGCCGAGGTGCCGCTCGGCCCGCTCCACGACGCCGCCAAGGGACTGGCCGGCGCGACGCTCAACGACGCCGTCCTCGCGTCGGTGGCAGGTGCGCTTCGCCGCTGGATCGAGAACCATCACGGCTCGCTCGGGGCGGTCCGGGTCCGCGTCCCGGTCAGCCTCCACCACGAGGGCGACGACGCCGGCAACCGCGACTCGTTCTTCTCGGTGCGGCTGCCGCTGAACGAGCCCGACCCGGTCGCGCGTCTGCGGACGGTCGCCGAGGAGACGAGGATCCGCAAGCAGGAGCACGATGCGGAGCTGCTCGATCACGCCGCCGGCACGATCGGCAGGCATTCGGCGAAGCTCGCCGCCCTGATCGAGCGGATCGAGAACAGCCCCCGCGAGTTTGCGGTCAACGTCTCCAACGTGCCCGGCCCGAGCCATCCGGTCAGCGTCCTCGGCGCCCCCGTCGAGGGCCTGCACTCGATCGCCGAGATCGGCCTCCGGCACGGGCTGCGGATCTCCGCCGTCTCGCTCGCCGACCGCCTCTACTTCGGGTTCAACGCCGACCCGTCCCTGGTCGAGGGAGTCGAGACGATGGCGGAGGGAGTCGAGATCGAGGCGGCGGAGCTGATCGCCCTGGCGGGCTGAGCTCAGCCCGCTTCGAGCACGCTCGCCATCGGCACCGGGTCGACGCCGAGCTCGCGGGCATCGGCGGTGCCGCGCTCGCTGATCATCGGCACCTCGAGGAGCTCCGCCTCCTCCCAGGTCGCGAATGCGACCTCGCCGAAGATCCGCCGCAGCCAGATCAGCGCCGAGCGCACGAACGGCAGCGGGATATGGATCGCCGGGCGCTCGCGCCCCGCCGCGGCGGCGATCAGCCGCGCCTGCTGCTCGTAGGTGAGCCGCTCCGGGCCGGCGAGCTCGAAGCGGCCCGGCGGCCGCTCCAGCGAGGCGAGCACGGCGCGGGCGGCGTCGGGCGCCCAGATCGGCTCGTAGGCGGCCTGGCCGCGGCCGGAGATCGGCAGCAGCGGCAGCAGCGCCAGGCGGCGGATCCAGGTGACCCAGGTGTCGTCGCGGTCGTAGATGATCGACGGCGAGAAGATCGTCGTCTCCAGGGCCGATGAGCGGACGCGCTCCTCGGCGAGTGCCTTCGAACGGAAGAAGCGGGTGCGCTGGAAGCGCGTCGCGCCGAGGGCGCTGAAGAAGACGAACCGCCGGACCTCGGCCGCCTCGGCGGCGCGGAGCAGCCGGTGGGTGCCGAGCGCGGTGATCTCCTCGACCCGTCGCGGCGGCTGGTCGCGGATCGCCGCGGCGAGGTGGATGACGGTGTCGACGCCGCGGACCGCGTGGCGGAGTCCCCGCGGGTCGCCGAGGTCGGCGAGCGAGAGCTGGACGCGGACTCGCTCCGGCCCGAGCCGGCGTGGGTCGCGGACGAGGCAGCGGACCTCGTGGCCCTCGTCGAGGAGCATCGGCAGCAGCGCCGAGCCGACGACGCCGGTCCCTCCGGTGAGCAGGATCTTCATCGATGCGAACACTACCCTCGACGATCGGCCCCGGCGGCTGTCTCTACAATGGTCCGCTCCGTCGCTCCGAGCGGGGCGGCCCCGATTGAGATCAACCGAACCAAGAAGGAAGCCGAACCTTGACCTACGTCATCGCAGAGCCCTGCATCGGGGAGAAGGACAACTCGTGCGTCGAGGTCTGCCCGGTCGACTGCATCCATCCGACTCCCGACGAGCCGGACTACGACGCGCAGAAGCAGCTCTTCATCGATCCCGACGAGTGCATCGATTGCGACGCCTGCGTCGAGGCCTGTCCGGTGGACGCCTGCTTCGCCGAGGACCAGCTTCCCGGTGAGTGGGCGCAATTCGCCCAGCTCAACGCCGACTACTTCGCCAGCAAGTAGCCGGCCGGACGGCCGCCGCTCCGCGGGTCGGACGGTGGCGGCGCTGCGACGGCTCCCCGGCGGCCTCGTCCTGCTCGCGGCCGCTGCGGCGGGCGGCGTCCTCGCCCTCTATCTGCTCGTCGTCCGAACCTACTGGGGCCAGCGGCTCGACGAGCACGCCTTCGTCGGCCACGACTTCTTCACGTCGCGGGCGGCCCAGGCCGACAGCTTCCTGAGGATCGTCTCGATCGGCTCGCTGGTTCTCGCGATCGCGCTCGTCGCCGCGGTCGCGGTGGTCCGCCGACGGCCACGGCTGGCGCTGCTGGCGGCGGCGGCGATCGGCCTGTCGATCCTCGGCACCGAGATCCTCAAGCACGTCCTGCTCGAGCGGCCGCAGCTCGTCCCCACCAACCTGGCCGACAATTCCTACCCGTCCGGGCACTCGACGGTCGGGATGTCGGTCGCCGTCGCGGCGATGCTGGTCGTCCCGAGGCGGCTGCTGGTGCCGACCGCGGTCGGGGCCGGACTGTTCGGATCGGCGTTCGGCGTCGCCGTCGTCGCCGCCGGCTGGCACCGGCCCAGCGACGCGGTCGGCGCCTTCCTCGTCGTCATCGCGGTCGCCGCCGCCTGTGCGGCGCTCGGCCACGCCTTCCCGGACCGCGCCGAGGCCGACGACCGGCGCGGGTCGCGGGTCGGCCTGCCGCGGATCCGGATCGGGACGACCGAGCTCGGGCTGCTGGCGCTGGCGCTCGGCGGGCTCGGCGTCTTCGCGCTCGCGGCGTTGAGCTACCGCGGCGTCCCCTGGACCAGCACCAGCGCCGGATTCGTCCTCTCCGCCGGTGCGATCGTCGCCTGCGGGCTGCTGGCGACGCTGACGCTGGCGGCGACGATGCTCGCCGCCGACTCCGCGGACCCCTAGCCCGGATCGCGGGCGAGCGCCGGCAGGACCTCGGCGGCGAGAAGCTCGTTCGACTCGGCGAGCAGCTGTGGATCGGCGTCGAGCGAGCCCGGCACGGCGATCACCCGCTCGATGCCGAGCTCGCCGAGCTCGCGCAGCCGCCGGGCGACCTCGGCAGCGGTGCCGACCACGGCGAAGCGATCGATGAACTCGTCCTCGAGGGCCCGGGCGTGAGCGGCGCCGGCCTGTCCGTGGCGGGCCTCGTCGTAGTCGGCGGCGACCCGCTCGATGCCGCGCCTGGTCACCTCGGAGAGTCCGTCGGCGGGCGCCCCCTCGGTCGCGAAGCGGGCGAAGATCGCGGTGCTGCCGCGGACCAGGTCGCGAGCCACGGACCGGTCGGGATGGACGCCGACGTTGACGAAGGCGCCCAGCGAAGGCGCCCGTTCCGGTGCCGCCTGCCGGGCCGCCCCGATCGCCCAGCGGATCCGGTCCGGCTCGGCGCCGACGGTGAAGTCGACCCGCTCGGCGTGGCGGGCGCCGGCCGCGATCACGCGCGGTCCGGTGGCGGCGACGGCGACCGGGACCTTCGGACGCCCGGATGCGGCGATCCAGTCGATCCGGCTCGGGCCCTCGCCGAGCTCGACCGTTGCGCCGACGAGGAATCCCTGCAGCTCGACGAGCGCCGCCTCGAGCTCGGCCACCGGGACCGGCGGGCGCCCGATCCGGCTCAGCGCCGAATCGCCGCGGCCGAGGCCGAGCACCGCCCGTCCCGCCGACTCCTCCTGCAGCGTCGCCGCGGCCGAGGCGGTGACGGCGGGGTGACGGGTCGCCGGGTTGGTGACGCCGGTCCCGATCCCGATCCGCTCGGTCGCCGCGGCGGCGAGCGCGAGCTCGATCCAGACGTCGGCGTCGAGGTTCTGGCTGTCGGCGACGAGCAGGCCGGCGAAGCCGCGGTCCTCGGCCCAGCGGGCGGTCTCGGCCACCTGCCCGGGGATCGAGAAGGCGTGCAGCCAGACCTCCACGGGTGCGTCTCAGCGGCCCGCGGCGGCCGCCTCAGCCCCCGGCCTGGACGACCGGCAGCTCGGTCCCGCCGAGCGGCGCCGGGGCCGACGGAGCGTCGGCGAGCACCGCCTGCATCAGCGGCAGCTCGACGGGGGTGGCGGCGATGATGCCGCGGGCGGCCTGGCGGATCGCGATCGACGCCGCCGCGTCGGGCTCGGCGGTCGCCAGCGGGTCGCCGTCGTCGGCGTGCGCGCGCAGCGCCTCCTCGAGCGGCACCTTGCCGAGCAGCGGCACGTCGAGCTCGTCGGCCAGCGCCTGGCCGCCGCCCTCGCCGAAGATCGTGAATCGCTGCCCGTCTGGGGCGGTGAATCCGGACATGTTCTCGATCACGCCGAGCATCTCGAGATCGACCTTCGCCGCCATCTCGGCGGCTCGGGCGGCGACCTTCTGCGCGGCCGGCTGCGGCGTCGTGACGACGAGGATCTTCGCCTGTGGGAGCAACTGGGCGAGCGTCATCGAGACGTCGCCGGTGCCGGGGGGCAGGTCGAGCAGCAGGTAGTCGAGCTCGCCCCAATCGACGTCCTCGAGGAACTGCTGGATCGCCTTGTGGAGCATCGGCCCGCGCCAGACGACGGCGGCGTTCTCCTCGACGAAGAATCCGATCGACATCACCTTGACGCCGCTCGGCGATTCGAGCGGGATGATCTTGCGCTCGGCGTTGACCTCGGGGCGGCTGTTGACGCCGAGCATCCGCGGGATCGAGTAGCCGTAGACGTCACAGTCGAGCGCGCCGGCGCGCTTGCCCTCGGCGGTCAGCGCCGCAGCGAGGTTGGCGGTCATCGTCGACTTGCCGACGCCGCCCTTGCCGGAGGCCACGCAGATCACGTTCTTGACCTGCGCGAGCGCACCTTCGGGCAGGCCGCCGGGACGGCCGAGCTTCTGCTGGAGCCCCTGCTTCTCGGTGTCGGTGAGGACGTCGAATCCGACGCCGACGCTGGTCACGCCGGCGACGGAGCCGACGTTGTCGACGACCGCCTTCTCGAATTGGGCCCGGATCGGGCAGCCGGGGGTGGTCAGCGAGACGACCACGTCGACGCGGCCGTCGTCGTGGATGTCGATCGATCGGACCATCTCGAGCTCGACGATCGAGCGCCGCAGCTCGGGGTCGATCACGGATCGAAGGGCTTCGGTCACCTGGTCTTCTCTGGGAACTGGCATCCGTCTGATCTTCTCAAAACGCGCAAGGGGCCTCTTCGCGGGGCAGGAGCCATCTCCCCGGAGCTGCCCTCGTTGCCGGGAAGCGCCCTCCAGTGGGACGCGGAAGCGCCCTCCTGGGGGGTGCGCCCTCCTGGGGGTGACTGGACCGCGGGTCCTGTCGCGGGGTGGGCCGCTCCCGGGCTGGCGCCCGGGAGTCGGCCCACGCCCGCGCCACCCGCGGGGCACGCTCTCACGAGGAGGGCGCTTCCGCTTCCGGCCGTTGGCCCTCTGAGAAGAACGCAGGAGGCGCAGCGGGGCCTCGGCGACGGGGGCGAGGCGCGGGCGAGAGCGGGCCGGAAAAGACACAGCGGGCCCAAAAGGACCCGCTGTGCCGGGGAGGAGAGGTGGGGGTCGAACTAGTCGGCCCCCGGTCTACCCGCGAGATATGTGTGCGGGTAGATCTCTCCGGATGCTTCCTCTCGTGGGCGGGATCGGATCGCTCCGATCGTCGCCCGGCATCCGGGCTAAGTGGTCCTAGACCAGCGAACGGACCCGCTCGCTGACCTCACGGACGCGCTTCTCGGCCTCCGTGCGGTTGGCCTTCAGCGTCGACTCGGCGTCGCGGCGGCGAGCCTTGAGGTCGCGCTCGACCTGGGTGCGGCGCCTCTTGACCTCGCGCTCGACCTGGGTGCGGGTCCGCTTGGCGCGCTGGACGGCGCGCTTGCGGGCGCTGCCACCGCGGCGCTCGACCTTGTTGAGCTCGCGACGGAGCTGCGTGCGGACCCGGCGGACCTGGACCTCGCGCTTGCTCGGCGTGCTCAGCCGGTCGCTGATCTCGTTCAGGCGCTCGGCGGCGGTGAGAGCGGCACCGACGGGAACGTCGATGGCGGTCTCGGCGGCGGCGACGACGTAGTCACCGGCGGCGTTGACGCCGGCACGGGCCTGGTTCAGCGTGGCGGTGGCGTCGTTCGCGGTCGCCTGGGCCGAGCTCTTCGCTGCGGTCTCGGTTTGCGCGGCGGTGCGCTCGGCACCCTGCTTCGCCGTCGAAGCGGTCTTCTTGGCCGAGCTCTTGGTCTTGGTGGCCTGCGCCTTGGCGGTCGACTTGGACTTGTTGCGGGCCGCGCTCTTGGAGGCGGCGGTGGTCTTGGTGGTGGTAGCCATTCGAATTCTCAACCCCTCAGGATTTGTGGTTCATGGAAGAAGTGCCCAATCTAAGTTCCTTAAAACTAAGGATGTTCAGAGTGTAGCACCGAACGCTTGTTCTTACACGAGCGCAGGAAGCCAGTTACAGAGCCAACTGTGAGTGGTGTCACAGTCGGGGTCGGGGCAGCCCGGGGCGGGCTCAGGCGGCCGCGGCGGGCATCACGACCCGGGCTACCCAGGAGTTCGGGTCGTTCAGCTCGGCGACCGTGGGGAGCGTTTCCGGGCGCTCCCAGGCGCTGTTCAGAGCGGCGATGCCGGCCGCGGCGACGACCGCGTCGCAGAAGCGCTTGCCGTCCTCGTACTGGCGCAGCTTCAACTCGAACCCGAACAGCCAGGAGAGCAGCCGGGTCGGGAGGCTGCGGTCGCGGCGTCGTCGGTCGAGGCCCTCGCGAAGCCGCGCGACGGCGGGGCCGAGATCGGCGGCGGCGCCGTCCATGACGTGCTCGGCGTAGCCCTCGATCGCTGCCATCGCCGCCTGGACGGCGTTGATCGCCGCTGCCGACTCGGCCGGCGCCAGCAGCGTGATCGGGTCCGAGGAGCGAATCTCGTCGAGCAGCCGACGCGGATCGCTCGTCGCGATCCTGCGGGCGCGGTCGAGAATCTCGCCGGCCGGGACCCGCACCGGCGCCTCGGCGAGCAGCGAGCGGGCGAGATCGCCGATGTAGGCGCGCAGCCAGGGCGCCGCCGCGAACTGGACCGAGTGCGTGACCTCGTGCAGGGCGATCCAGTCGAGCAGCTCGCCGGGATCGGCGCCGAGCTGAACGGCGGCGCCGTCGACGTTCTCGCCGACGAACAGCAGCCGCGGCGGCCGGTCGCCACCGAGCAGCGGGTACTCGTACTGGCCGAGGACGTGCCGGGAGGCGAAGCCGAGCAGGGCGCCGATCTCGACCGCCAGCACCCGGCCGGTCACGGCGGCGAGCGGGCCCGGCCCGGCCGCGCCGCCGAGCCGCTCGGCGATCGCGCCGGTCAGCTCGCGAACCGACTTCAGGTTGATCGCGATCCAGCGCCGGCGGCTGATCCACTCCGGTTCGGGCAGGGGTTCGATCGGCTCGAGGCCGGTGTAGCCGCGGACGGCGTCGCCGGCCCGCTCGCCGGCGGCGGCGAGGTCGGGTCTGGACGCCATCGCGGCCGGGCCGTCGCCGAGGCCGAGCGTCGCGATCCGCTCGGCGAGATCCCAGTCGACGAGCTCGCCCACCGGCCCGTCAGCCGGCCTGGCGGGCGACGCCCGCCTCCTGCGCGGCCAGCACCACGTCGAGGTGCTCGGGCGAGAGCGTCGCGGCGACCGGGTAGCGGCTGTCGAGATCGAGCCCGGCGGCTTCGAGCTCGAAGCCGACGAAGACCATCTCGCCGCCCGCCTCGCGGACGATCAGCTGCGCCGCGGCGGCATCGACCGAGCGGCAGCCGCGGGCCGAGAACATCCCGTCGAAGCGCCCGCAGGCGACGTAGCTGAGCGTGATCGCGATCGAGCCGATCGACCGCACCCGGTAGGCCTTGCCCTGGAGGGCGTCGATCGCGCCGACGATCCAGCGCGGGTCCGCCGACTCGAGGCCGACGACCTCGAGCGGCATCTCCTCGCGCCGCGGCTCGATCGCGATGCCGTTGAGGCGGGCGCCGCCGCCGCGGACCGCCGAGAACTCCTCGCCGGCGCCGAAGTCGTGGACGAAGCCGAACCGGACGTCGGCCATCGACTCGCCGTCGGCGACGGCGACCGAGAGCGAGTGGGAGGGGATCGTCCGGCGCACGTTCATCGAACCGTCGATCGGATCGATCACGACCCGGTGGACCGGGTCCCCGGACCCGAGACGGACCTCGCCGCGCTCCTCGCTGACCGCCGAGAGCGGCGTGCCGGCTGCGGCGATCCGCTCCAGCTCCGCGAAGACGATGTCCTCGCAGCGACGGTCGAGCTCGAGGGTCATGTCCCCGCCCTCGCCGCGCCCCTCGTAGCGGGTCCTCGCGGCGATTCCCCTCGTGGTCGCGAACAGGTCCGCCTGACGGGCGGCCATCCGCCGGCAGGCGTCGAGCCAGTCGATCTCCGGATCCACGGCGCGAATGGTATTGGTGGCCGCTTGGCGGCCCCGCCGGGCACCGGTACGGTTGGACCGATGGCGGCAACCGACACCGACGACGGCTTCGCGCGGGCGCTCGCGCTGCCGTCGGGGCCGGCGCTCGTCCGCGGAACGGCGGGATCGGGCCGGACCGAGCTGCTCGCCCGCAAGGTGGCCTCGCTGGTCGCGGCCGGCGTCGCCGTCGAGCGGATCATCGTCCTGACCCAGACCGCGGCCAACCGCGCGCGGCTGCGCGAGCGGGTGGCGTCGCTGCTCAGCGGCTCGTTCGAGGAGGTCTGGATCGAGACCTGGCCGGGGCTCGGCGAGCGACTGCTCCGCGACTACGCGCTCGAGGCGGGGATCGATCCGTTCTTCGAGGTCGCCGGCCCCGCCGACCGGCTGGCGCTGCTGCTCGACCGCCTCGACGAGCTTCCCCTGCGCCGGCACGAGATCCGCGGCAACCCGTCGGGGCTGCTCGCCGGCCTGCTCGAGCGGATCGACGCCCTCAAGGCGGAGGGGATCGGGCCGGCCGATCTTCGTGACCGGGCCCGCGCCGCCGAGCGCGGCGCCGGCGGCCGCTCCGAGCGCGAGGTGGCGCTGCGCGAGCTCGAGTTCAGCGATCTGTTCGATCGCCACGACGCGATCATGCTCGAGCCTCGGGATGCTCGACGAGAACGAGCTCGTGCTCGAGCTCGGCCGCGTCCTCACCCGCCATCCCGATCTCAGCGCCGCGCTCGGCGACCGCTTCCGAATGGCTGCTGGTCGACGAGCTCGAGGACGCCGGACGCCCGCAGATCGCCTGCCTGCCGCTGCTGGCCCCGCACGGCAACGTCATCGCCGCCTGCGATCCCGACCAGGGGCTGCGCGCGAGCCGCGGGTTCGGCGAGCGGGCGGCGCTCGGCTTCCTGCGCCGCTACGCGAACGCCGAGCGGATCGAGCTCGGCCCGAGCCGGCGCTCGGCGGGACCGCTGGCGACGGCGGTGAAGACCGCCGCGGGCCTCGTCCCCGGCTCCTATCGCGACGCCGCTCCCGGCCGCCGCCACCGACGGGGAGGGGACGGATGGCGCCGCCGCCTCGGTGCGGTTCTGGCGCTGCAGCAACGAGCGCGCCGAGGCGCAGGCGGTGGCCCGTGAGATCGAGCACCGCCTCGCCTCGGGGGAGAGCAGGCCCGAGGAGATCTGCGTGCTGACCGGCGCCTCGGCGCGCGAGAGCCGCCTGATCGCCGCGGCGCTCGAGGAACGCAACGTGCCGTTCCGGAGCTCCGGGTCGGCGGCGTTCTTCGGCCGCCCCGAGATCCGCGACGCGATCGCCTGGCTGCGCGCGCTCGCCGACCCGAACGACTCCGCGGCCGTCGTCCGGGCACTGACCCGGCCGCCGGTCGAGCTCCGCTCCGTCGATCTCGCCCGCTGCACGACGATCGCCCGGCGTCGCAAGCTCGACATGATCTCCGCGGTCGAGGCGGCGCTCGAGAGCCCGCAGCTGCCGCCGCCCTCGCGCGATCGCCTGCGGGCGTTCCTGAAGCTCTACCGCGCCGCCGCAGGCGCCTTCGACGGGCTTCGCGCCGACGTCTTCGTCCGGCGCCTGATCGAGCGGGTCGGCTTCCGCCGCCACGGCCTGTTCGCGGCCAGTCCGGAGACGGCGGAGCGGCTCGTCAACCTGTCGCGTCTCGCCGAGCTGGCCGCCGGCTGGACCCGGCGCCGGCCCGATGGCTCGACCCGCGACTTCGTCCGCTATCTGGCCGCGGTCGGCGAGGCCGGCCAGCGGTTCAGCAGGCCGGCCGAGCCGGCTCCCGCAGAACGCCGTCCTGCTCGCCGAGCCGGAGCAGGTCAAGGGGATGGAATTCGATCGCGTCTACCTGCTCGGCCTCGGCCGCGGTGCGCTGCGCTGGGGCGTCGAGCGGACCGAGTGGATCCCGGCCGAGCTGCTCGAGGGCGAGCGCCCGCCGGCCGAGGACGTCGCCGACGCGCTCCGCGCCCGCCGCGCCTACCTGGCGCTGAGCCGGGCCCGGACCTCGGTCGTGCTCTCGCATCCGCAGGAGGTTCGGGGCGACGCCGGCGCGCCCTCGCCGCTGTACGAGGCGATCCACGAGCAGCTCGGCGGCAGCGAGGAGCCGCACGAGGAGGAGCTCTTCGGACCCGCCGAGGGCCTCCATGCCACCTACCGGATGCTCCGCGACGAGGTGCTCGAGGCGTCCTGGCGGGCCGGCGCAGCGCTCAGCGAGATGCGCCTCGACACCGCCGAGGACGTCAATCGCGCCGTCGCCCGCTACTTCGAGCTGCTCAAGCTCGCGGCGCTGATCCAGCGCCCCGGAACGGAGTCGGAGCGAGATGCGATCGCGCGCCCTCAACGAGCTGATCGGACGGATCGCGACTCCCGAGCAGCTCGCCGAGCTGAACCGCTCGGCGCTCGACGAATACGTCCTCGACGAGGGTCGTGACCGGACCCGGCGCAGCGAGGAGCTCGCGAGCCGCGCCGAGCCCGGGCTCGAGGCGTTCCTGCCGAAGCGCGGCGGCGGCCTGGCGCTGTCGGCCTCCGACGTCGACCTCTACCGGACCTGTCCGCTCAAGTACAAGTTCGCCCGCGTCTTCGCGATCCCGCAGGAGCCGACGATCAACCAGCGATTCGGGATCCTGATCCACAATGTCCTCGAGCGCTATCACTCGGACGAGATCCGCGACGCCGCCGGCGAGGCCGGCGACGAGGGTGGGCTGAACCGCCTGCTCGGCCTCTTCGAGGCGGGCTGGCGGCGGACCGGCTTCGGCTTCTCCGACGACGAGCTGCAGTACCGAGACCGCGCCGTCGCCGCGCTCGCCCGCTACCACGAGCGCCACAGCGCCGGCGCCGCGCGCCCGGTCTGGCTCGAGCGGCGCTTCTCGTTCAAGATCGGCGAGACGACGATCGGCGGCCGCGTCGACCGCGTCGACCGCCATCCCGACGGCAGCTACGAGCTGATCGACTACAAGACCGGCCCGGCGAAGCGGGCGGCCGACCTGACCGACGATCTGCAGATCGCGCTCTACCGGGTCGCCGCCCGCGAGGCCTGGGACATCGAGGCCGCCGACGGCTCCTACTGGTACGTCCTCGACGACGAGAAGGTGCCGGCCGGCGGCGAGCCCGATGCGCTCGAGCGGGTCGAGCGGGCGGTCGCCGAGGTCGTCGGCCGGCATCACCGGCCAGGACTTCGAGCCGCGCCCCGACTTCAACGTCTGCTCGTGGTGCGACTACCGGCTGATCTGCCCGGCATCGGAGGCCTGACCGCAGGGTCTGTCGTCGGCGACGGCACGGGTCCCCGCTCACCGTCAAGAGCCGCTGCGCGGCGGCGCCGAACGTGACCGAGGCGCGGGAGGCGCCGGACGGGGCGCCCGGCGACGCGCGTCAGCGCGGCGTGGGGCTGTCCGGCGACAGGACCCGCGCCGTCGCCACGGTCGATCTCAGTCGCGCTGCTGGCGCAGGAAGCGCTGGAACTCGCGGGCGATCGCGTCGCCGCTCGGCACGTCCTCCTGGTCGAACCCGGCGACCTCGTCCTGCTGCTCCTCGAGCTGCTCGACCATCTCCTTGATCTCCGGGTTGGCGGCGACCGCCTCGGTGACCTGCTGCTCGAAGGCGACGGCCGCCTGCTCGAGGTCGGAGGCCTCGACGGCGATCCCGATCATCCCCTCGAGACGGCGCAGCAGTGCCAGGCCCGCCTTCGGGTTCGGGACCGCGGCGGCGTAGTGCGGAACCGCCGCCCAGAGGCTGGCGGCGGTGAGGCCGCGCTCCCGGCAGGCAGCGTGGAAGATTCCGAGGACTCCGGTCGGGCCCTCGTAGACGACGTCCTCGAAGCCGAGCTGCTCGATCATCGCGTCGTCGGTGGCGAGGCCGGTGATCGGCACCGGCCGGGTGTGGGCGACGTCGGCGATCAATGAGCCGAACGTGACAACCGATTCGACCCCGCAGGCCTCGGCGACGTCGAGCACCGCCGAGCAGAAGGTGCGCCAGCGGGTGCTCGGCTCGGTGCCGCTGATCACCAGCAGGTCGCGCTCGGCGCCCTCGGCGGTCGCAGCGACGATCAGGTTGTCGGGCCACTCGACGCCCTGCATGCGCCCGTCCGAGATCTCGATCGTCGGCCGGTTCGCCTGGAAGTCGAAGAACTCCTCGGGATCGATCCGGGCGATCAGCTCGGTTTCCAGCGAGGCGCCGATCGCGCCGAGCGCGGTGCCGGCGGCGCTGGCGGCGTCGTTCCAGCCCGAGAACGAGGCGACCAGCACCGGCGAGCGCAGCTCCGGAGGTTCGCGTTCCCAGATGATCGGATCCATCGCGTTTCACAGTAGCGGCGGCGGAACGGCGCCGGGCCGGAGGCGGCCGGGATGCGTCCGGCGCGGGTTGCATGATCGGCGCATCGATGAGGCCGCCGCCAATCCCGCAGCCGCTCCGACCCCCGAGGGGATCGCGGCGCTGCAACCGGGCCGTCCCCTCGCGGGCCGGTTTGCGGTGGTTCGCAAGGACCGGCAGCAGGCGAAGAACGGCTCTCCCTACCTGAGCCTCGAGCTGCGCGACCGGACCGGCTCGATCCCGGCCCGGATCTTCCGCGACGTCGACGTCCTCGGCGCCCGCTTCGACCGCGGCGACGCCGTCGAGGTCCGTGGCAAGGTCGAGCGCTTCCGCGGCAACCTCTCCGCCGAGGTCACGGCCCTGCGGCGGATCGAGCCGGGTTCCTTCGACCCGGCCGAGTTCCTGCCGTCGGCCTACCGATCGGCCGAGGAGCTGAACGGCTTCCTCGAGCATCTGACCCGGGAGGTCTACGACTCGGGGCTCCGCGAGGTCGTCGAGCAGGTGCTCGACACCGAGCCGGTCGCCTCCGAGTTCCGGCGCGCGCCCTGCACCCGCGCCGGCCACCACGCCTACCTCGGCGGCCTGCTCGAGCACACCGTCGCGGTCGGCACGCTGGTCGGCGAGGTCTGCCAGCTGCACCCGAAGCTCGACTCAGACCTGCTGATGGCGGCGGCGCTGCTGCACGACGTCGGCAAGGCCCGCGAGTTCACCTACGGCGCCGGGTTCGGGATCAGCGACGAGGGGGCGATGCTCGGGCACCTGACGATCGGGGCGGCGCTGATCGAGCCGGCCGCCGCCCGGCTCGAGCCGCCGCGCCGCCTGGCGTTGCTGCACTGCGTGCTCAGCCATCACGGCCCCGAGGCCGCCGGCCGGGTCCGCGGTGCCGGATCGGGATTCGCGTCGGCCGAGGCGCTCGCCCTGGCCCGGATCAACGCGCTCGACGCGTCGGTCAAGGGCGCGCTCGAGCACGGGCTCGGACCGAGAACGCACTAACCGGCTGTCGGGGACGGTTTCTGCAGCCGCGCTCCGCTGCCGGCGGCAGCGTCAGTCCTCGGCGTGGGGACGGCGACGCTGCCGCTTGCGCTCCGATTGCCGGCGCTTCGCCTGCAGCCGCCGCTCGCGGGCGCCGCGGCCGGGACCCGTCGGCCGCCGCTGCTTGCGCGGCGCCGCCGCGTCGGCGAGCCGCCGCCGGAGTCGCTCGACGGCGATCTCGCGGTTGCGCGACTGGCCCCGCGACTCCTGGGCGACGGCCGTGACCCGCGGTCCGAGACGACCGGCGATCCGGTCGCGAACCGCGGCCGGCAGGGCGGCGGAGCCGCGGACGTCGAAGGACGCCTCGATCCGCGAGGCGGTCTTGTTGGCGTGCTGGCCGCCCGGGCCGCCGGAGCGGCTCGCCCGCAGCTCGATCTCCTCGAACGGGATCGTGATCCCGTGGCCGATGTCGATGCCGGCGCTCATCGGCTCGGCGCCTCACGGTCGCCGGCCTCGGCGAGGGCGCGCCGCAGCAGTCGCGCGGCGACGAGCAGGCAGAGCGCCGCGAACCCGAGCTCGAGCGCCCGCTGCGGCAGCAGGTTGGCGACGACGACGCCGACCGCCACGCCCGGGACCGAGAGGAGCCCGATCGTCGCCCCGTCGCGGAGGTCGACGTTGCCGTGGCGCAGCTGCCGCCAGGTGCCGACGATCGCCATCGGCACGATCACCAGCAGCGAGGTCGCCTCCGCCTCGAGCTGCGAGTCGGCAAGGAAGATCGCCAGCGCCGGCACGAAGAGGATGCCGCCGCCGACGCCGAGCAGGCCGCCGACGGCGCCGCCGGCGAGGGCGAGGAGGATGGCGAGGAAGACGTCCATGCTCAGGGCACGATCAGCTCGGCGGCGACGACGAGCAGGAGCAGGGCGAACAGCAGCGAGACGGTCCGCTCAGGGATCCGTTGCTGGACGGCGACGCCGATCCCGACCCCGGCGACGGCGGGGACGATCAGCAGCGCCGCATCGCCGAGCCGAACGTTTCCGTAGGCGCCGTGCAGGGCGGCGGCCAGGGCGGCGATGATGACGATCGCAGACAGCGAGGTGGCGGTCGCCCGGCGTTCGCCGAAGCCGAGCATGATCAGCAGCGGGACCATGACGATGCCGCCACCGACGCCGAACAGGCCGCTGAAGGCCCCGGCGAGGATCCCGATCGCGGCGAAGCGGATCGTCCGATTGCCGGGCACGGCGCGATACTAGATGAGTGATGACCGACTCCGGACCGATCAGCGCCGTCGCGCCGCTGCATGCCGACCCCGCCGCGGCCGCCGTCCTCTGCGACCTCGACGGCACCCTGGCGCCGATCGTCGCCCGCCCGGAGCTGGCGCGGGTGCCCGACGCCGCCCGCGTGGCCCTGGCCAGGATCGCCGACCGCTACGCGATCGCCGCGGTCGTCAGCGGCAGGCGGGCGACGGTTGCGCGGGAGATCGTCGGCATCCAGAAGCTCCACTACATCGGCAACCACGGCTTCGAGCTGCTGCTGCCGAACTCGCCCGAGTCGCGACCGGCGCCCGAGCTCGGCCCGCACGGACGCGAGGCCGCCGGCTTCGCCGCCCGGCTCGATCCCGGCGAGCTCGATCGCGCCGGCCTCCGGGTCGAGGACAAGGGCCCGATCGTCGCTCTGCACTGGCGCGGCGCCGCCGACGAGGGAGCCGCCGAGCAGCTCGCGGAGCGGATCGCCGCCGCCGCCGAGGGGCAGGGACTCGTCATCCATCGCGGCCGCAAGGTCCTCGAGCTGCGCCCGGCCGGCGAGGTGAACAAGGGCACCGCGATCGAGTCGCTGCTGCTCGGCACCGGCGCCACCGCGGCGCTCTACGCCGGCGACGACCGGACCGATCTCGACGCGTTCTCGGCCCTCGATCGGCTTGCCGCCGCCGGGCGGCTGCGGACGGCGGTGCGGATCGGCGTCACCTCGGCCGAGGGACCGGCGGAGATCGCCGCCCGCGCAGACGTCACCGTCGACGGTCCGGCCGGCCTCGTGCAGCTCCTCGCCGCCCTCTCCGACTGATGCAATACAAGGACCTGCTGCGCGGCACCGTCCTGCTCGTCGCCATCGAGGCGACCGGGCTGGCGGCGATCTCGGCGATCACGATCAACGCGACCGGCGACGACACGCTCGCGGCGATGGCACTCGGGTGGTGGCTGATCGCGATCGCAGCCGGGGTCTGGCTCGGCCGGCCGGCCCGGACCGCCGAGGTGCTGCGCGGGCCGCTGGCGGCGGCGAAGACGACGACGCAGCTGCCCGCCGAGACGCCGGTGCGGATCGCCCTCGCCCGGCTCTGGCCGATCGCCCTGTTCGCGATCCTCGCCGGCGCCGCCGGCCCGGTGCTGCCCCAGGTCCCGGCGATCGCGACCGGCTTCGCGCTCGGCGTCGCGACCTCCTGGCGCAACCGCGAGGCGGCGGTCACGGCCGTCGAGGGCCGCGACGGCGTCTGCTTCTACGTCGAGCACGGCTCGGCGTTCGACCCGATCAAGCTGGTCAGGACCCCGGGGCTCCGCCGCGGCGCCGCGTCGACGCCGAGCTAGGACCCGCCGAGCTGTCTCCAGGTCCGCGTGTTCGCGACCTGAGCCGCGGTCAGCCCGGCCCGTCGCGCGGTCGCGACCGCGTAGTCGATGAAGCCCAGCGTCGTGGTCCGGTGGGCGTCGGTGTTGCAGACGATCGGCACCCCGGCCTCGGCCGCGAGCCGGGCGTGATGGTCGTTGAGGTCGCGGCGGTTCGGGTTGCCGTTGATCTCGATCATCGTCCCCGACTCGGCGGCGGCGACGGCGACGGCCTCGATGTCGATCTCATAGGGCTCGCGGCGCAGCAGCATCCGCCCGGTCGGGTGCCCGAGGCAGCTGACGAGCGGGTTGCCGACCGCCGCGATCACCCGGTCGGTCATCTCGCGCTTCGAGATCCTGAACGAGGTGTGGACGCTGGCGATAACCCAGTCGAGCCGGGCGAGGACGTCGTCGGCGTAGTCGAGTGAGCCGTCGGGGAGGATGTTGACCTCCGATCCGGCGAGCAGCCGGAATCGCCTGGTTCCGTGCTCGGCGTTGTAGGCCGCAACCTCCTCGACGCGGCGCAGCAGCGCGTCCGCCTGGACGTCGTCGCCGAAGCCGTGCGTCGCCGAGTGATCGGTGATCGCGAGGTAGGAGTAGCCGCGTCCCCGCGCCGCGGCGGCCATCTCCTCGAGCGTGTTCTTGCCGTCGGAGAGGGTGGTGTGGCAGTGCAGGTCGCCGCGGATGTCGGCGACGGTGACCAGCTCGGGAAGCTCGTCGTGCTCGGCGAGGGCGATCTCGTCGCGGCCCTCGCGCAGCTCCGGCTCGATATAGGCGAGGCCGAGGCGGGAGTAGACGGCGGGCTCGTCCGCGCAGCGGCTGACCTCGCCGGTCTCGGCGTCGGCGATGCCGTGCTCGGAGACCGACAGGCCCATCTTCACGGCCCGCTCGCGGAGCTTGACGTTGTGCTCCTTCGAGCCGGTGAAGTGCTGGAGCAGGTTCCCGAACTCCTCCGGCGGCACGATCCGCAGGTCGACCGCGATGCCGTTGTGGGTGCGAGCGCGAAGGCCGTTCTCACTCGGGTTGCCGGCCTCGTCGATCAGCGGATTGCCGGCAAGCTCGGCGGCGAGCGCGGGCGGATCGGTCGCGGTCGCGACGATGTCGATGTCCTTGCAGGTGTCGGCCCAGCGCCGCGCCGAGCCGGCGAGCACGACCTTCTCGGCGGCCGCGCAGCCGGCCAGCGCGGCGACCAGCTCACCGCCGACCGCGCGGATGTCGCTGAGCAGCCGTCGCTCCTCGGTCCCTTCGTCGGCGATCCGGTCGAGTCCGGCGATGACGTTCTCCTCGAACTTGGCGCCGAGCCCGCGCAGGTCGCGGAGCTGTCCGGCCTCGGCGGCGGCACGGAGCTCGTCGGTGGTGGCGATCCCGGTCTCCTCGTAGATCCTCCGCACCGTCTTCGCGCCGACGCCGGGGATCCGGGTGATCTCGACCAGGGTCGCCGGGAACTTCTTCTTCAGCTTCACGGCGGAGGGGATCTCGCCGCCGTCGAGGAGCGCGACGATCTTCTCCTGGATCGTGTCGCCGATCCCCTGCAGCTCGGTCGCCCGGCCCGCCAGGGCGAGGTCGCCGACGGGGGCGGGGCTGTCGGCGATCGCCCGGGCCGCCTCCCGGTAGGCAAGGACCCGGAAGCGGTTGGCGCCGTCGAGCTCGTAGAGCGTTCCGAGCTCGCGAAACGCGGCGGCGATCTCGGCGTTGCGCATCCCGGGAAGGGTAGATCGAGTCCCGGGCAGGCGTGACGCGGCCCGGACCGGCGGCTCCGCCCGGCAACCGGAAGTCGCGCGCTTATCTAGGGTCAGCCCCAGCGATGCCCGCCGCCGAGCCCGCAGCCCTGCCGATCCGGGTCGTTCTGCCGACCTACAACGAGGCCGACAACGTCGAGTCGCTGACCGCGGCGGTGCTCGCCGTCGCCCCCGCCGGGACCGAGATCCTCGTCGTCGACGACGCCTCCCCGGACGGGACCGGCGAGATCGCCGACCGGCTCGCCGCCGCCGACCCGCGGATCGGCGTCCTCCACCGGCCGGTCAAGCAGGGACTCGGGCCCGCCTACGTGGACGGGTTCGGGCGGGCGCTCGCCGCCGGGGCCGAACGGATCGTCCAGATGGACGCCGACTTCTCCCACGATCCGGCCGACGTGCCGCGGCTGATCGCCGCGACGATGGACGCCGGCGGCGGCGCCGACCTCGCGCTCGGCTCCCGCTACGTCGCCGGCGGCGGGGTCGGTGACTGGGGGCGCGGGCGGCAGGCGATCTCACGGTGGGGCAGCGTCTACGCGCGGACCTGGCTCGGCCTCGGACGTCCATGACCTGACCGGGGGCTTCAAGTGCTTCCGCCGCGAGGTCCTGGAGGCGATTCGGCTGGAGACGGTCAGCGCGCTCGGCTACGCCTTCCAGATCGAGACGACATACCGTGCGGTGCGGGCCGGATTCACCGTCGCCGAGGTCCCGATCGTCTTCCGCGACCGCCGCGTCGGCGAGTCGAAGATGAGCCGGGCGATCGTCGCCGAGGCCGCATGGAGAGTGCCGATCATGCGCTTTCGCGGCAGCCGCTGGCGCTGAGGCCCTTCCAATACTTCATTTTGTGTAGTAAGGTGTCCGAAGACGCCGCGGCCGACGGTCCGGCTGATCAAATCGATATACAACGCACCCCGCACCCCCCAACGAGGAGCACCAAATGGCGAACCTCCCGCAAGTGACAGACAGCAACTTCCAGACCGAGGTGATCGATTCGACCGAGCCCGTCCTGGTCGACTTCTGGGCTCCGTGGTGCGGCCCCTGCCGGGTCGTCCACCCGATCCTCGAGGAGATGTCCGCCGAGCGCGACGACCTCAAGATCGTCTCCCTGAACATCGACGAGAACCAGGAGACGGCCGGCAAGTACCAGGTCATGTCGATCCCGACGATGATCGTCTTCAAGGGCGGTCAGCCGGCGAAGACGATCGTCGGTGCGATGCCGAAGAAGCGCCTCGAGGCCGAGCTCGAGCCCGCGTTGGCCTAGCGACCGCCGGCGCCGGTCCCGTCGCCGGACAGCCCGACGGCGCGCTGACGCGCGCCGCGGGGCCGCCCCGTTCGGCGCCACCCGCGCCTCCCGGCCAGCTGGGGCCGTTCGGCTCGCGCCCCGTTCGGCGCTAGAGCTGGCCGTCGATGAAGCCGGCCAGCAGGACCAGGATTCCGCCGATCTCGCCGACGATCAGCGCCCACATGAAGGCGTGGGTGCCGGCAACGGGGTCGCGGAACTGATTGTCGGTGTCGCGGTGCCAGCCGTGGATCGAGTAGCCGGCGATCGCGGCGGCGAAGAAGGCGATCGGCACGAAGGCGGCGATCAGGTTGACCGCCGTCGAGAAGCCGCTGAGCTCGACGAACGTCGCCAGCAGCAGGGTCGCGAAGCTGTAGAGCAGGGCGGCACGGTGGGCGGTGTCGACGTAGGGGTGCGCGAGGGCGTCCTCCGACGTCGCCATCTGCCGGTACTTCCAGACCCCGAGCAGCAGCGCCCAGAGGAAGATCAGCCCGGCCGCGAGGATCACCGCCTTGGTGTCGCTGCCGATCTCCACGGGGCCAATCCTAGGCGCGCCGTCAGCCGGCGCGGTTGACGGCGATCGCCAACGGGCGGCCGTCGACGCTGACTGCCGCTTCGGCGCCGTCGGATTCGTAGGCGACGCTCGTCGCCAGGGTCTCGCCGGCCACGTAGTCCTCGTGGGCGCGCGCGGCCGCGAGCAGCTCCTCGTCGCCGCCGAGGGCGAGCTCGATCCGGTCGGTGATCTCGAGCCCGGCCTGCTTGCGGGCGTTCTGGACGGCGCGGACGACCTCGCGGGCCAGGCCCTCGCGGATCAGGTCGTCATCGAGCTCGAGGGCGAGCGCGACCGCGCGTCCCGCCTCCGACTCGACCTGGTAGCCGTCGAGCGGCTGCATAGCGAAGCTCAGGTCGGCCGGCCCGAGGATGTGTTCGCGGCCGTCGACGCTGATCCCGACCTCGCCTCCGGCGTCGATCGTGCTGCGGACGTGGTCGGCGTCGAGAGCCTCGATCGCGACCTTGACCTGCGGCATGTCCTTGCCGAAGCGGGGCCCGAGGGCGGGGAAGTTCGGCTTCACGCTCCAGCTCGCCAGCTCGCCCTCCTCGGTGACGAACTCGAGCTCCCGGACGTTCAGCTCCGCCTTGACGATCGCCGCGAAGCTCTCGATCGTCTGCCGCTCGGCCGCCGTCGCGACGATCACGGCCCTGCTGAGCGGCTGCCGCATCTTCGCCTTCGCCTGGGCGCGGGCGGCGCGCCCGAGCTCGACCGCCCGCCGCGCCGCCTCCATGCCATCCTCGAGCCCGGAGTCGCGGAGCGAGTCGTCGGCGACCGGGTAGTCCTCGAGGTGGACGGACTCGGCGACCGGCGGCTCGGCCCCGTGCTCGAGGTTGAGCCAGATCGCGTCGGCCGTGAACGGGATGAACGGGGCGAGCAGCTTTGCGGTCTCGGCCAGGCAGAGCCGGAGGGTCGCGAACGCCGCCGCATCGCCGTCCCAGAAGCGCCGCCGCGAGACCCGCACGTACCAATTCGACATCTCGTCGACGAACTGCGCGATCGCCTTGCCGGCGGAAGTCGAGTCGAAGTCGTCGAGGCCGGAGCGGACCGCGGCGATCGTCGCCTGCAGCCGCGAGACGAGCCAGCGGTCGAGCTCGGCCTCGGCGGCCGACGGCTCGCGCTCGGAGGCGCCGTCGTCGGCGTTCGCGTAGAGCACGTAGAACGAGTAGGTGTTCCAGAGCGTCAGCAGGAACTGCCGCACCGACTCGCCGACGGTGTCGGCGCTGAACCGGTAGCCCGCCCAGGGCTGCTGGGAGGCGAGGTAGTACCAGCGGAAGGCGTCGGCGCCGTGGGCGTCGATCACCTCGTGCGGATCGACGAGGTTGTCGAGCCGCTTGCTCATCTTCCGCCCCTCGGGGTCGAGGATCAGGCCGAGGCAGACGCAATTCAGGTAGTCGGTCTGGTCGAACAGCAGCACCGACTCGGCGAGCTGCGAATAGAACCAGCCGCGGGTCTGGTCGATCGCCTCGCAGATGAAGTCGGCCGGGAAGCGCTGGTCGAACTCCGCCTCGTTCTCGAACGGGTAGTGGAACTGCGCGAACGGCATCGCGCCGCTGTCGTACCAGGTGTCGATCACCTCCGGGACCCGCCGCATCGCGCCGCCGCAGGCCGCGCAGTCGAGGACGACGTCATCGATGTAGGGGCGGTGGAGGTCGATCTCCTCGCCGCCCTCGATGCGGCGCCGCGGCGCCTCGCCGCCGCGCTCGCCGAGCTCGGCGAGCGAGCCGACGCAGACCCGCTCCTCGCAGTCCGCTGCCGTGCAGGCCCAGATCGGCAGCGGCGTCCCCCAGTAGCGCTCCCGTGAGAGTGCCCAGTCGACGTTGCCCTCGAGCCACTTGCCGAAGCGGCCGTGCTTGATGTGCTCGGGGTGCCAGCCGATCCGCTCGTTCTCGGCCAGCATCCGGTCGCGAACCGCCGAGGTGCGGATGTACCAGGACGACTTCGCGTAGTAGATCAGCGGCGTGTCGCAGCGCCAGCAGTGTGGGTAGGCATGCTCGTAGGGAACCTCCCTGAAGAGCCTGCCGGACGCGGCCAGCGCGGCGACGATCTCGGGGTTGTGGTCGCGGACGAGCTTGCCCTGGAAATCGGGGACGCGCTCGTCGTAGGTGCCGTCGAGGCGGACCGGGTTCTGCAGCGTCATCCCGTAGCGCTCGCCGAGCCGGAAGTCGTCCTCGCCGAAGGCGAGCGCGGTGTGGACGAGGCCGGTGCCGTCCTCGGTGGTCACGAAGTCGGCCATCAGCACCGAGTGGCCGAGCGGCCCGAACTCGGCGCCGGCGATGAAGTCGAACGGCGCCTCGTAGCGCACCCCCTCGAGCTCGGAGCCGGGGAAGGTGGCGAGCGTCTCGTAGTCGTCGCCGAGCAGCTTCGCGGCCAGGGCCGCGGCGACGACGACGATCTCGGCTCCATCGGCGGTCGCCGCCCGGACGTAGGGGATCTCGGCGCCGGCGGCGACCGCGGCGTGGGCGATCAGCGTCCACGGCGTCGTCGTCCAGACCAGCAGGTTGTCGCCGGGCTCGAGCGGTCCGGAGTCACGGCCCGGGTCGGTGACCGGCAGGCGCACGTAGGCGGAGGGATCGATGACGTCCCTGTAGCCGAGCGCGACCTCGTGCGAGCTCAGCGCGGTCCCGCAGCGCGGGCAATAGGGAACGACCTTGTGGCCCTCGTAGAGCCGGTCGTTCTCCCAGTTCTGCTTCAGCGACCACCAGACCGACTCGATGTAGTCGGTGTCCATGGTCACGTAGGGATCCTCGAGGTCGATCCAATGCCCGATCCGCTCGACCAGCCGGTTCCAGTCGCCGACGAAGGCGAACACCGATTCCCGGCAGCGCTGGTTGAACTCGGCGATGCCGAAGGCCTCGATCTCCTCCTTCGAGGTGATGCCGAGCTGCTTTTCGACCTCGAGCTCGACCGGCAGCCCGTGGCAGTCCCAGCCGCCCTTGCGCGGCACGTCGAAGCCGCACATCGACTTGTAGCGCGGGTAGACGTCCTTGAAGACGCGGGCCAGGACGTGGTGGGAGCCGGGCTTGCCGTTCGCGGTCGGCGGTCCCTCGTAGAAGCTCCACAGCGGCCGGCCCTCGCGGCCGGCGAGCTGGCGCCGGAACGTGTCGCCCTCGCGCCAGCGCTCGAGCACGGCCTCCTCGAGGTCCGGGAACGACTGCTTGGGGTCGACTGGGGCGTGGCGGGCCATGGGAGCGGTCGATTCTAGGTGCCAGCTAGCCTCTGGCCCTGCAACCCGAGACCGATTGAACGGAGAACCTGAAGTGAGCGAGGAAGCGAAGCAGGCCGGCGACAAGCCCAGCCCCGCGGAACGACTCTGGGGAGGCGAGACCGACAAGGCGGTCGGCAACTTCCCCGTCTCCGGGCATCCCGTGCCCGCCCCCGTCGTCCACTGGCTCGGCCGGATCAAGGCCGAGGCGGCGCGCTCGAACGCCGAACTCGGGCTGCTCGACGCCGATCACGCCGAGCGGATCGCCGCCGCCGGCGACGCGGTCGGGCGCGGCGAGCACGACGACCAGTTCCCCGTCGACGTCTTCCAGACCGGTTCCGGCACCTCCTCGAACATGAACGCAAACGAGGTGATCGCCAACCTCGCCGGCGACGGCGCCCACCCGAACGACCACGTCAACATGGGTCAGTCGTCCAACGACGTCTTCCCATCCGCCGTCCACCTCGCCGCGCTCGAGCAGACCACGATGGACCTGCTGCCCGCCGTCGACGCGCTGGTCACCACCCTGGACCGCAAGGGCGACGAGTTCGCCGATCACGTCAAGTCCGGCCGGACCCACCTGATGGACGCGGTGCCGGTCACCCTCGGCCAGGAGTTCTCCGGCTTCGCCTCGCAGATGCGGCTCGGCGCCGAGCGGATCCGCGGGACGCTGCCCCGGGTCGGGCAGATTCCGCTCGGTGGCACCGCGACCGGCACCGGCATCAACACCCACGCCGAGTTCTCCGACCGCGTCCGCGAGAAGCTCGCCCGCGGCACCGGCCTGGCGATCTCGGCGCCGGCCGACCGCTTCGAGGCGCAGGCGAACCGCGACGCGCTCGTCGAGCTCTCGGGCTCGCTCAAGGTCCTCGCGGTGTCGCTGATCAAGATCGGCAACGACCTCGCGCTGATGGGCTCGGGCCCGCGCGCCGGGCTCGCCGAGATCCGCCTGCCGGAGCTGCAGAAGGGCTCCTCGATCATGCCCGGCAAGGTCAACCCGGTGATCCCCGAGGTCGTCATCCAGGTCGGCGATCAGGTGATCGGCAACGACACCGCGGTCACGCTCGGCGGTGCCCAGGGCCAGTTCGAGCTGAACGTCCGGGTGCCGCTGATCGCCCGCAACCTGCTCGACTCGATCAAGCTGCTCGCCTCGGCCTGCCGGCTGCTCGACACGAAGTGCGTCGCCGGCATCGAGCCGAACGAGGAGATGCTGCAGCGCCACGCCGAGTCGACGCTGCAGGTCGCGACCGCCCTCAACCCGCACATCGGCTACGACCGCGCCGCCGAGATCGTCAAGGAGGCCGCCTCGTCGGGTCGCACAGTCCGCGAGGTGGCGGTCGAAAAGGGCGTCGACGAGGCGACCCTCGACGAGGCGCTCGACTTCGTCGGCATGGCCCGGCCGCACGGCTGAGCGACGAGCTGCGGCGCCGAGCCCGTCGCGCGACGGTCGGTCTCGCCGTCTCGGCGCCGCCGAGTGCGGCGCCCCGACGTCCTCTGCGCTCAGCGGTGCCCGTGCCGACGCACCCGCAGCACCACGGCGGTAGCCGTCCGCTCGCCGCCGGCGGTGGCGACGACCCGGACCCGGACCGCGCCGCGCCGCGCCGCCCGGCGCGTCGGGACGACGGAGACCGTCGCGCTCCGCTCGCCGCCGGGGCCGAGCCGCTTGAAGTGCTTGCAGCGTCCCGGCTCGGCGAGCCGGCGCTTCGGTCGCGGGCAGAGCTCGATCGCGTGGGCGGCCGAGTCGCCGTCGTTGCCGATCGAAACGGCGATCCGGGCCCGTTTTCCGGCCCTGACCCGGTGCCTCGGGGCCTTCGCGGCCGGCCGCAGTCGCGCCGGCGTCGCGCCGGCGCCGACGACCCGCGCCGCCAGCGGGTTGTCGACCTGCTCGGAGCGCCGCGCCGCGTCCGCCGCCCCGGCGGCGACGTCGGCGAACGGGGCGCCGTAGTAGATCGTCCGCTGCGCGGTCAGGTCGTAGTGCTCTCCGAGCGTCGGGTCGGTGTTGGCGCCGCCGCTCTTGAACTCGCTGCCGCTCGATCCGTAGGAGAGGGCGTCGGCGTAGCCGCCGCACTGCTCGAAGTCCGGCCCGGCGCCCTCGTCGCGGTAGAAGTAGCCGGGCGTGAAGCCGGGCACGTTCTGCTCGACCCGGGTGATCACCGACAGCGATCCCTGCGGGCCGTTCGCCTGCTCCCACTCGGCCTCGGGCGTCTGCAGGGCGTTGCCGGACGGCACCGGGATCGCCGCGTCGGGGACGCCGTCGATCGTGGCGCTGGCCGGGTAGACGGACGAGTTCGTGTAGGTCATCCCGGTCGCGGCCGGCGAGTAGTCGAGGTACTGGGAGACCTGCGAGATCCCGGCATGGACGCGAAGGTAGGTGAAGGTGTCCTGGCGGCGCTCGTAGAAGATGTCGTCGCGCTGGGTGAAGGTGCCGCTGTTGGCGCCGATGTAGGAGCGGATCGCCCGCACCGGACCGCTCTTGTTGACGATGAAGCCGCCGCCGCCGCGGCTGAACGTCAGCTCGCTGCGGCCGCAGCCTCGCGACACCTGGGCCTTGTCGCCGTCGAGGATGTCGGCGCCGCTCGCGCCTCCGGCGGAGATCTGCAGCCCGTCGGCGATCCAGCGCGAGAGCAGGTGCTGCGTGTAGACCGGGGTCGTCACGGTCGAGTCCTCGGTGTTCGCGGGCCCCTCGGTCGGGTTGCCGCCGTCGCCGCCCGGAACGCCGGAGAAGCTGTAAGTCGTCTTGTAGTCGCCGGAGTCGAGCGAGAAGTCGTAATCGACGTAGGAACGCCCGGCGGCCGGATCGAGGCCGGAGTCGGTTCGGAACAGGTAGATGAAGCGGGTTGCTGCGGCATCGAGCGGATCGTCGACCGCGACGGCGACCCTCGAGCCGGCGGCGGCCCCCGGCGGCGCCGGCTCCGCACCGGCATCGGCGCCGGCGTCGCGGGCCATCATCGCGATCTCGTCGCCGCCGTCGAGACTGGGGTCGGGATCGGCCCCCGCGAACGTGCCCGGGTCGGTGTAGGCCTCGTGCTCGAACGGGCGGGTCTGGTGGAACTGTCGGACGACGGCGTAGTTCACCAGCGCCCGCTCGTCGACCTGGACCGGGACCTGCTCCCAGCCGTCGTCCCAGGCGAAGGCGACCAGCGAGCCGGGAGCGATGCCGAGCAGCGCCGGCACGTCGGCGCCGGTGAGCACGACCGGATCGGATTCCCGGTCGGGAACGCCGGTCGCGGCGCCGGCGGCGGCGGGCAGCGCCGCGACGGTCACGGCGGCGGCGGCGATCAGCTTCATCAGGGGTCGTCGGCTCGTCATCGTCTCCCTCTCGTCGACCCCCGTCTCCGCGCCGAGTTATACGAGATCGGCAGCGGCCCTGCGCCGCTTCAGCCGTTCGACGTCAGCGGACGATCGGGGCCGCGCGAGGCGGCGACCGCCTCGGCGTGGGGAGCGAGCGCCCGGGGGAGGGCGACCGATACGCGGTCGGGCGCGACCGGCAGGCCGGTTGCGTCGGCGACCGCGGCGGCGGCCTGCGGACTCGAGAGCCTCATGACGCCGGGCTCGAGCCGGCAGCCCATCGCCAGCTCCAGCGGCGTGCTGCCGTCGGCTCCGGGGGGCGGAAGCTGGGCGAGGCCTTCGTAGCTCTGCGCCTGGCGAACCTGGTTGATGAACTCGAGCAGATACATGGATCCCGATTTCCTATCGCCAGCGGCCGGTCGCGGCTTGAATCCGTCCAGGATGGCTGGACGCCCCTGTCATCATCGGATGCAACCCGATCGCAAGGAGATCAGAGATGAGTGACGCCACCGATTCGAACCCGCCGCAGGGAACCGCGGTGCCGGGAGCCGAGCAGCCGGAGCGGACCGAGGTGGCGACGTTCGGCGCCGGGTGCTTCTGGAAGCCCGAGGCGCTGTTCCGCGAGGTGCCGGGAGTCGTCGACACCGCGGTCGGCTACGAGGGCGGCCACGTCGCCAACCCGACCTACGAGCAGGTCTGCTCGGGGACGACCGGTCATGCCGAGGTCACCCGGGTGACCTACGACCCCGACAAGGTCTCCTACGAGGAGCTGCTCGCACGCTTCTGGGCGATGCACGACCCGACGCAGGTCAACCGCCAGGGTCCCGACATCGGCGGTCAGTACCGGACGGTGATCTTCACCCACACGCCCGAGCAGGTCGCCGCCGCGGAGGCCTCGAAGGCCGAGCAGCAGGCCCGCCACCGGGCGCCGATCGCGACCTCGATCGAGCCGGCTACCGGCTTCTGGATGGCCGAGGGCTACCACCAGTGCTACCTCGAGCAGCGCCGCTCCGGCAGCGGCCTGCTCGGCTCGCTCCTCGGCCGCTAGCCGCCGCCCGCCGCCGCGGGCCGGTCGCCGACCGCAGGCCAGCCGCCCGGGGCCCCTGCCGGCCCCGCTCACTTCCCGCGAGGTCGAGGAAACGGGGAATAGTCACCGGCTTCCTCGACCTCGGCGGTGGCGCTTGCCGGACGGCTTCGGGCGCGGCCAGTCGCTGGCGCGGAGGTTCTCGGCGGCGAGCTCGACCGTTTCGGCGATCCGGGCGGCGCGGGTCGGCTTCCGCTTCGCGGTCGTGATCCACTCGAGGATGGCGCGGCGGCTCGACGGTGGGAAGCCGTCGAAGTGCCGGCGTGCGTCCGGGTCGGCGTCGAGGGCCTCGCGCAGGTCGCCGGGCTCCTCGAGCCGCTCGACGGCGTCGAGCGCGGTCCAGGTCCCGGTCCGCTTCGCGAGCTCGACCATCGCCAGGCCCGGCGCCTCCATCCTTCCCTCGGCGGTCAGCCGCTTGACCCGTTCCTTGTTCCGCTTCGACCAGTTGCTGTTCGGCTTGCGCGGGGTGATCTGCAGCTTCGAGCGCTGCTCGTCGACCCGGCCGGAGGCGCTGTCGACCCAGCCGTAGGCGATCAGCTCGTCGATGATCTCGCCCATGCTCACGTAAGGCCCGCCGCCGTCCTTTCGGTAGGTGATCAGCCAGGCGCCGTCGCAGCTGTCGTGGTTTGCGGCGAGCCACTCCCGCAGCTCGGCGCCCGAGCCCACCTGCAACTGCGGCCGCTCTCCGCTCATCGCCGGCCGGTCAGAGGTTGATCGCGACGTACTTCGTCTCGAGGTACTCGAGGATCCCCTCGCCGCCGCCCTCGCGGCCCAGCCCCGAGGCCTTGACGCCGCCGAACGGAGCCCCGGCGTTGGAGACGAGGCCCTGGTTGAGGCCGATCATCCCGGTCTCGAGCGCCTCGCAGACGCGCAGCGCCCGCTTGACGTCTGACGTGAACACGTAGGAGACGAGCCCGAACTCGGTCGCGTTGGCGGCGTCGATCGCCTCCTCGTCGGTCGCGAACGTCGCGATCGGGGCGACCGGTCCGAAGATCTCCTCGCTGAGCAGGCGGGCGTCGTCGGGGATCTCGGCGAGGACGGTCGGCTCGTAGAAGGAGCCCGGGCCCTCGATCTCCTTGCCGCCGACGAGCGCCTTCGCGCCCTTGCCGACGGCATCGTCGACGAGCTCGGCGACCTTCGAGCGCTGATCGTCGTCGATCAGCGGGCCGACGTCGACGCCGTCCTCGGTGCCGCGGCCGACCTTCAACCCCCCCATCCGCTCGGCGAGCCCGGCGGCGAACTGCTCGGCGACCGACTCGTGGACGTGGAAGCGGTTCGCCGAGGTGCAGGCCTCGCCGACGTTGCGCATCTTCGCCAGCATCGCCCCCTCGATTGCGGCGTCGAGGTCAGCATCGGCGAAGACCAGAAACGGCGCGTTGCCGCCGAGCTCCATCGAGGTCTTCAGCACGTTCTCGGCGGACTGCTCGATCAGCACCCGCCCGACCTCGGTCGACCCAGTGAAGCTCAGCTTGCGGAGCCGCGGGTCGCTGATGATCGGCTTCGAGACGGCGCTCGACGACGTGCTCGTGAGGACGTTGAGGACGCCGTCGGGCAGCCCGCACTCCTCGAGCAGCGCCGCCAGCGCCAGCATCGACAGCGGCGTGTTCTGGGCCGGTTTCATGACCATCGTGCAGCCCGCGGCGATCGCCGGGCCGATCTTCCTCGTGCCCATCGCGGTCGGGAAGTTCCAGGGCGTGATCAGGTAGCAGGGGCCGACCGGCTGGCGCATCACCATCACCCGGCTGGCGCCGTTGCCGGCGACCTTGTAGTCGCCGTCGAGGCGCAGCGCCTCGCCCGCGTTCCAGCGGAAGAACTCGGACGCGTAGGCGATCTCCCCCTTCGACTCGGCCACCGCCTTGCCCATCTCCAGCGTCATCAGCAGCGCCAGCTCGTCGCTGCGCTCGGCCATCAGCTCGAAGGCGTTCTGGAGGATGTCGGAGCGGCTGTTGGGCGGTGTCGCCGCCCATTCGTCCTGGGCCGCGCAGGCGGCGTCGAGCGCGGCCTCGGCGTCCTCGGCGGTCGCGTCGGCGATCTCGCAGAGCGTCGCGCCGGTCGAGGGGTCGGCGACGGCGAACGTCCCGCCGCCGCCCGCATCCCGCCACTCGCCGCCGATCAGCAGCTGCTTGGGGACCGACTCGATCACCGATTGCTCCGTCGCGTCGCTCATTGGCACCTCTCCGTTCGAAGTTGTCTCGCGGTCAGACTACCCGTCGGGAAACGGCTGAATGGGTACGCCGTGATCGGTGCGGCGGGTGCCGAGCTCGTAGCTGGCAGCACCGTCGACGCGGACCGCGAAGCCGGGACGGTGACGGCCCTCGACGGCGACCTCGAGGTCGCCGATCGAGCAGTTGAGCGCGTGGTGGTCGTCGCCGACCGGGTCGGCGTAGACCCAGCCGACGAACTGCTCGGCCGGGGCGGAGACGGAGCCGCGAGCGACGCAGCGCTCGCCGGGCACGGTGAACTCGCAGCGGGTCGGCCCGGCCTCGACCTTCGTCTTGCGGACCCGCCCGAGGCCGCCGAAGCGGGTCTTCGTGCCCTGATGGAGGATCTCGCCGTTCATCAGCCACGGCGTCAGCACCGGCCCGAGCCTGACCCGTCCCGCCGCGAGGTCGACGTAGCCGCGCGCCCCGTCGCCGTCGACGGTTGCGCCGTGGATCCAGATCCAGCTCTCGGCGTGCTCGGCGCCCCAGTTGTGACCGACCATCCCCGGCCACGCCCCGAGCTGGATCCGCTTGCCGTCGATCTCGAGGATCCCGTCGAAGCTCGCGCAGGGGTGAGGGCTGAGCAGCTTCGTCCGTGGCAGCGCCCGCTCGTACATCCACTGCGAGGGGAAGTGGTGCAGCGGGCCGGCGTGGTCCTTGAAGCGGAGGCTCCAGCTCGCCTCGACGCCGCCGCCGCCGACCAGGCCTTGCATCCGCCCCGGGGCGATCTCCGACTCGCCGACGCGGATGTAGGTCTTGGCGGGAACCGAGACACGATCGGCGTCGACCTGCTGCTTGGCGGCGAGCGGCCGCGGGCGGTCGCTGTCGAACCAGGTCATCCAGACGGCACCCGTGAGCGCCGCGTTCGGCCGCTTGTGGACCGTGTGACGGATCCAGACGGCGCGACCGCCCTCAGGATCGGCAGCCTTCAGGTAGAAGCTCTCGTAATGGCCGTCCGTGGCCGGGATCGAGGGGAAGCGGGCCTCTGTGCGCACTCGCGAAATCGTATTCCTATGCCCGGGCGGCCGGGTGACCGCGGCTGTCAGAGTGGACGAATGATGCGACCGGCCCGAGACGATCCAGCGACGCGCCGATCCCCGGCCCGGCCGTGGGCGGTCGCTCTGCTCGCGCTCGCCGCGGCGGCGCTCGCCGCCGCCGTGCTGCTGCTCACCGGCGTGATCGGCGGCGGCGGCTTCGACGCCAACCGGATCGCCGAGGCCGGCCGCAGCGACGGATCCGCCGATCCGTTCGCCTGGGAGCCCGACCGCAGCGCCGGGTTCACGGAGCGCGCCGCCGCTCGGGCTCTCCCATGTCCTCTACGAGAAGAGCCCGGGCGGGATCGTCGCCAGCGCCCGGCGCACGGCCCGCTGGCGCGACGAGATCGAGACCGCCGCCGCCGCCCACGGTGTCGACCCCGACGCGATGGAGGCGATGGTCCTGCTCGAGAGCGCCGGCCGCCCCGAGGTGATCGCCGGCGACGACCCCGAGGCGGCGAGCGGCCTCGCCCAGATCGTCGCCGGCACCGGCACCGACCTGCTCGGGATGCGCGTCGATCTCGCCCGCAGCCGCGCGATCACGAAGCAGATCGCCCGCGTCGAGGCCGAGATCGCGAAGGCCGAGAAGCAGTCCCGCAGCGCCAAGCCGAAGGTCCGCAGCAAGGCGCTCCTGAAGCTGCGCCGGCTGCCGGGCGAGGAACAGGCGCTCCGCGACCGCCGCGCCGCGATCGACGAGCGCTTCGACCCGCAGCGGGCGCTCGACGGCATGGCGAAGTACCTGGAGATCGCCGGCGATCGGTTCGGGCGGGACCGACCTGGCGACGACGAGCTACCACATGGGGATCGGCAACCTCGAGAACGTCATCGCCGCCTACCGGGAGACGACGACCGCCGAAGATCCCGGCTACGCGCAGCTCTTCTTCGACTCCTCGCCGCTCGAGAACGCCGGCGCCTGGAAGCTCCTCGCCTCGTTCGGCGACGACAGCTCGACCTACCTGTGGCGCGTCGCTCGCCGCCGAGCGGATCATGGACCTCTACCGCAACGACCGCGCCGAGCTCGAGCGGCTTGCGAAGCTGCAGGGCAACAAGGCGACGCAGGAGGAGGTCTTCCATCCGCAGTCGTCGACGACGGTCTTCGCGACAGCCGGGCGACATCGGTCGAGGCGCTCGACGACGGGACGCTGCTGTCGCTTCCCGACGGTGCCGACTACGGCTACGCGATCGACCCGGCGGATGGGCGAGCTCGCCGCGAAGGTCGGCGCCGATCGGGGTCTGTACCGGGCGCTGCGACCGGAGGCGCTGGCGACGCTGATCTACATGACCGCCCGCGTCCGCGCGATCAACCGCGGCAAGGGCGAGCTGACGGTGACCAGCACGGTCCGCGACCAGCGGTACCAGGACGAGCTCGTCGGGGTCAACGATCAGGCCACCGACGCCTACTCGCTGCACACGACCGGCTACTCGTTCGACATCCTCCGCAAGTACGCCGGCGACCGCCAGGCCGAGGCCTTCCAGTTCATGCTCGACCGGCTCCGCGCCCTCGACGTCATCGACTACGCCTACGAGCCCGACGCGATCCACGTCACCGTCTCCGATCAGGCGAAGCCGCTGCTCGACTCCTAGCGGCCGCGGTCAGGTGTGCTTGACGGTGATCACGTCGCCGTCGGCCATCACGTAGTCGCGGCCCTCGATCCGGAGCAGCCCGCGGTCGCGCGCCGCCGCGTAGCCGCCGCACTCGATCAGCTGATCCCAGGGGATCACCTCGGCCTTGACGAATCCCTGCTGGATGTCGGTGTGGATCTTGCCGGCGGCCTCCCAGGCGGTGCCGCCGCGGCGCAGGCTCCAGGCGCGCGCCTCGACGCCGGGCCCGGCGGTGAAGAAGCTGATCAGCTCGAGCAGCGAGTAGGCGGCGCGGACCATCCGGCCGAGGCCCGATTCGGCGACGCCGAGCTCGGCCCGCATCACCTCGGCCTCCTCGTCGTCGAGCTCGACGAGCTCGGCCTCGATCTTGGCGCTCAGCGCGATCGCCCGATCGCCGCTCGCCGCGCGCGTGCTCGACCAGCTCCGGCGGCGGCTCGTCCTCGCCCTCGTCGACGTTGGCGACGTAGAGGACCGGCTTCGAGGTCAGCGCCTGGAGGTTCTGCGGCCCGGCCGGGTAGACGGCGTCGGGGACGGGGACCGAGCGGACCGGCTCGCCGCGCTCGAGCGCGGCGACGACGTCGGTCAGCCAGTCGCGCTCGGCGATCGCGTCCTTGTCGAGCGTCTTCGCCTGCTTGCCGACCCGCTCGAGCCGCCGGGTCGCGGTCTCGAGGTCGGCGAGCATCAGCTCGGCCTCGACCATCTCGGCGTCGGCGACGGGATCGATCTCGCCCTCGGGGTGGGGGACGCCGGCTGTCGGAGTGGGCGCGGACGACGTGGCAGATCGCGTCGGTCTCGCGGATCGAGGCGAGGAACTGGTTGCCGAGGCCCTCGCCGGCGGAGGCGCCGCGGACGAGGCCGGCGATGTCGTGGACCTCGAGCGACTCGTGGACGACCGGGGCCGACTCGAGCAGCGCCGCGAGCCGGTCGAGCCGCTCGTCGGGGACCGGCGCGATCGCGACGTTCGGCTCGATCGTCGTGAACGGGTAGCCGGCCGCCTCGGCGCCGGCCTGGGTGAGGGCGTTGAAGAGCGTCGACTTGCCCGCGTTCGGCATGCCGACGATGCCGACCTTCATCGCTCGCCCTCCCCGTCGTCGGGGTCGGCGGGCAGCGGCCAGGCGCGGCCGATCGCGTAACCGAGCGCCGACCCCGGCGAGGACGTCGCTCGGGTAGTGCATGCCGAGGTAGGGCCGGCCGGCGCAGATCAGCGCCGCCAGCGCGTAGAGCGGCGGCCTGGCCCGCGGCGCGACGCGGCCGATCGCGGTGGCGCCGGCGACGGCGGTCGTGGCGTGGGCGGACGGGAAGGAGAGCTTGTTCGGGGCCGGCCCGAGCGGCGGATGCCCCTCGATGACGGGCCGCCGCCGACCGACCGCCGCCTTGGCGAGGTAGTTGACCGCGACCGCCGCCGGCGCCGCCGCGGCGGCGGCGAGGAAGCGGGCGCGGTGGTCGGCGCCGAGCGCCGCGCCGGCGCCGGCGAGCGCTGCCCAGCCGATCCCGTACTCGCCGAAGGTGCCGAGCCCCTGGGCGATCCGCTCGGCGACGGTGCCGTGGCCGCGGGTCCGCAGCGCGACGAGCGCCGCCTGGTCGAGCCGTCCGGCGGCGAGCAGGGCGGCGGCCGAACGGCCGGCGCCGCGCCGCCGACCGGCTGCGCCGCCGCCGCCGTCGCTCGCGAGCCGGCGGAACCCGCAATCGGCGTGGCTTCGGGCTGGTCAGGAGCATCGGCACGGCCGCGCAGCATAGGCCCCGTCGGACCGGCGCCGCGATCCGTTCCCGCGCTCAGCCGGTGATCAGCTCGAAGCCGGAGCGCTCGGCGGTGAACGCGAGCACGCCTGCAGGGTCGAGCTCGCCGGCGGCGATCAGCTCGCCGTCGACGTTGAGCATCTCACCGGGGTCGAGGCGCAGCTCGATCGCTGCCGCCCGAGCGCTGACGACGCCCTGCTGATCCTCGACGTCGCCGAGCCGCAGCCCGACCGCGTGCTTGGCGAGCCGGGCCCGGCTGCCGTGCTCGATCACGATCAGGTCGAGCTCGCCGTCGCCGGGATCGGCGCGGAAGCTGGCGCCGCCGCCGAAGGCGCCGCTGCTCGCCACCGAGACCTGCCAGGCCGATCCGCTGAACAGCTCGCGGCCGCCGGCGAGGGCGGTGCAGTCGACCGGCTCGGCGCTGAGCCCGGCGCCGACTGCGCCGACCGGGTAGGCGAGCGCGCCGATGCTCTCCTTCAGCTCGGCCGCCTCGGCGGCGGCCGCCGGCGGCAGGCCGGCGCCGGCGACGTTGACGAACGGCCGGCCGCAGACGCGGGCCAGCTCGAGCCGGCGGGTCGCGGTGCCGCCGGCCGCCAGCGCGCAGGCCTCCTCGACGTCCGCCGGCAGTCCGAGCCGGGCGGCGAAGTCGTTGGCGGTGCCGGTGGCGACGACCGCCAGCGGGACGCCGGCGTTCGCGGCGAGCTCGGCGGCCACACCGATCGAGCCGTCGCCGCCGGCGACGGCGATCCGCTCGGCGCCCGATCGTGCCGCGCCGGCGGCCGAGCCGATCGGGAAGGTCTCGACCTCGGCCCCGGCGGCGCCGAGCAGCGATTCGACGCGGTCGGCGTCGCCGCCACCCGACTCGGGGTTGGCGATCAGGGCGATGCGGGTCACGGCGACGACCATAGAGGCCGCCGTGCGCTCGGTGTTCGCCGTGCGGGCCGGCTCCCCGCGGCCGCGGGTGAGGCCGGCCGGGGCTGACAGACTGCCCGGGATGGCAACCGGGCAGACCGCCTCGACCGTCGCCGGCTTCACCCACCTGCCGGGGCAGCACTGCGGCTCGACCGCGCTGCGTAACCTGCTCGCGTTCCACGGAACCGAGATCAGCGAAGAGCTCGCGTTCGGCCTCGGCGCCGGCGCCTGCTTCTACTACTTCGCCTCCGCGGACCTGTCGCCGACCCGGTTCACGAACGGCCGGACCGGGCGCCTCGAGGAGAGCTTCCTGGAGCTGACCGGGGCGCCGCTGCGGCTGACGACGGCCGCCGACCCCGAGCAGGCATGGAAGCTCGCCCGCGCGATCGTCGACGAGGGCCGCCCGGTCCTGCTGATCACCGATCTCTTTCACCTCGACCACTACGGCAACTCGGCCCACTTCCCCGGCCACGCGGTCGTCCTCGCCGGCTACGACGCCGAGCACGCCTACGTCTCCGACACCGGCTTCGAGGAGCTGCAGCGCACCTCGCTGGCGGGACTGGCGCGGGCCCGCCACGAGCAGCATCCCTTCTATCCGCTCGCCGGCCACATGGTCGACGTTCCCGGCGAGCCGCCCTCCGTGGACGAGCTCCGCGCCGCCGCGCCGGCGGCCATCGAGCGCGCCGCCGGGCGAATGCTCGAGCCCGAGATGGGCGAGTCCGAGGGCCTGCCGGCGCTGCGCCGGTTCGCAGCCGAGGTCGGCGACTGGCCGCAGGCGACGGCGGACTGGAAGTGGTCGGCGCGCTTCAACTACCAGGTGATCGAGCGCCGCGGCACCGGCGGCGGCAACTTCCGCGTCCTCTACTCGCGGTTCCTCGCCGAGGTCGGCAGGGAGGAGGAGGCGGCGCTCGCCGCCGCGGCCGCGGCGGCATGGACGGCGCTCGCCGCCGAGCTCTTCGCCGCCAGCGAGGAGGAGCGGCCCGGCCCGGCCGGCTGGGAGCGAATCGGTGCCGCCGCCGCGCGGGTGCTGGCCGACGAGGAGCGCCTCTGGGGGCGCCTCAGCGGCTGACCCGCTCGGCGAGGATCGCGAGGAGCTGGGCGCGGCCGCCGCCCACCAGCTGTCCGGTGCCGGCCGGCACCGGCGAGCCGGCTAGAAGCCGACCTTCTGCTCGTCGCCGGCGGTCTTGATGAAGACGAGCTTGTCGAGGAACAGCTCGACCTCGGCGTCGTCGGTGGTGAGGCGATGCCAGCCGCCGCTCTGCAGCGCCGTGCGAAGCGAGTCGAGCTCCTCGTCGGAGATCCGCAGGGCGATGACCTGGCCGCCGTCGAAGCCGACCTCGATCCGTCTCGGTGTGGTTGCCATGGCCGGTCTCCTCAGTGGTCGTGGGGCTGGACGATCTCGGTCAGCACGCCGCCGGTCGAGCGCGGGTGCAGGAAGGCGACGCGGCTGCCGCGGATGCCGATCCGGGGCGTCCGGTCGATCAGCTCGACGCCGGCCTCGGCGAGCTCGGCGAGCGTCGCCTCGATGTCGCCGACCGCGTAGGCGACGTGGTGAAGCCCGGGGCCGTTGCGGGCGAGGAACTTGCCGACCGGGGTGTCGTCGCCGAGCGGGCTGAGCAGCTCGACGTGCCCGTCGCCGACGTCGAGCAGGACCGCCTCGACCCCCTGCTCGCTCGACCACCTCGCGGTGCACGAGCGGCATGCCGAGAACGCCCTCGTAGAGCTTGATGGCGGCGTCGAGATCGTCGACGGCGACGCCGGTGTGGTCGATCCGGTCGAGCATCGGCGCCGGAGTCTAATTGACCCTCCGAAGCGGCCCGCGGCGTCGCTCAGGCGCGTCCGGGAGGAGGCGGGCCGGCGTCGCGCCCGGGCCGGTCGGCATCCTCGTCGCGGGCGCTCGTCAGGCCGGCGCCGGCGCCGCTCTCGACGGCGGGCGGAGCCCGGTCCGCGCCGTCGTCGGCAGCGGCCTCGCCGGCGCGGTGGTCGGCCATGATCGCGGCGATCTCGGTCGTGCTCGATCGACCTCGTCGTCGAGCAGCTTGCTTGGCGATCTCGTCGAGCAGGTCGCGGTGGTCGGTGAGCAGCCGGTGGGCGCCGCGGTAGGCCTCCTCGGCGATCTCGTTGACCTCCTCGTCGCGGCGCTGGCGCATCATCTCGGAGACGTTCCAGTCGTTGGCGGGCACCTGGTGGGAGCGGATCGAGGTCCCCATCCCGTACTCGTAGACCATCGACGCGGGCGATCGTGGTCACCTTGGCGAGGTCGTCGGAGGCGCCGGTCGTGACCCGGCCGAAGGTGATCTGCTCGGCGACGCGGCCCGCCGAGCAGCACCTTCATGTAGTCGATCAGCTCCTGGCGCGACTTCAGGTAGCGGTCCTCCTGGGGCAGGTTGAGCGTGTAGCCGAGCGCCTTGCCGCGCGGCACGATCGAGACCTTCTGGACCTTGTCGACGGTCGGCAGCAGCTCCGAGACGAGCGCGTGGCCGGCCTCGTGCCAGGCGACGACGCGCTTCTCGTGATCGGTGATCACCTTGCGGCTCTGCAGCCCGGCGATGACCCGCTCGAACGCGTTGTCGAAGTCGGACTGGGCGATGAACGTCGCGCTTGTTGCGGCCGGCCTGGATCGCCGCCTCGTTGCAGAGGTTGGCGAGGTCGGCGCCGGTCAGCCCCGAGGTGTGCTGGGCGACCCGGTGCAGGTCGACGTCCTGGCCGAGCGGCTTGCCGCGGGTGTGGACGTCGAGGATCTCCTCGCGCCCGCGCAGGTCGGGCGGCGGGACGAAGACCTGGCGGTCGAAGCGCCCGGGCCGCAGCAGCGCCGGGTCGAGCTTCTCGAGCAGGTTCGAGGCCGCCATCACGACGATGTTGTCGCTGGCCTCGAAGCCGTCCATCTCGACGAGCAGCTGGTTCAGCGTCTGGTCGCGCTCGCCGGAGACGTCGCTGCCGCGGGTCGGCGCCGACGGCGTCGAGCTCGTCGATGAAGAGGATCGACGGGCGCGTTGTCGCGGGCCTCCTTGAACAGGCGGCGGATCCGCGCCGCGCCGAGGCCGGCGAACATCTCGACGAACGAGGAGGCCGACTGGCTGAAGAAGTTCGCGCCCGACTCGTGCGCGACGGCCTTGGCGAGCATCGTCTTGCCGGTGCCCGGGCGGGCCGTGCAGGAGGATCCCCTTCGGGACCCTGGCGCCGAGCGTTCTTGAAGCGCTTCGGGTCGGAGAGGAACTCGACGACCTCGCGGCAGCTCGTCCTTGGTGCCCTCGACGCCGGCGATGTCGTCCCAGCGGACGCCGCTGCGCTTCGACGCCTTGATCTCCTGCGGCTTCGTCTTCGGCATCACCGCGAGCATCCGGAACATCACGTAGACGAGCAGGACGATGAACACGATCGAAAACAGCGGCAGCCATCTGTCGAGCGTGTTGAGCGCCTCGTCGGTGTTGATCGCGATGGTTTGCGGCCAATCCATGCCTACGCCCATCGGCAGATCGGAGCGCGGAGGCTTAGTCCTGCTCGGCGGCGAGCACGGCGTCGAGCGCGGCGACGGCCGACCTCGAGCTGCTCGGGCGTCGGCTCACGGGTCGCGAACGCGCGCCTGGATCGAAGTGGCCGGCAGCGTGGACGGCGCGGCCGACGAGCGAGTCGGGCTGGCGCTCGGCGTGCACGAAGACCTCGACCGACAGCGACAGGCCGGCGAGGCCGCTGACCGCGCGGGCGAGCCGGCCCGGCGATTCGAAGAGGCGGTCGACGGTCGAGCTGTCCGGCGGCCGAGAAGAACAGCATCGGCACGATCAGGTTCGAGCCGCAGCGCTGGTGCTCCTTCGGCACGCCGGCGGGATCGACGCTCCTGCTCGTAGCCGCCGATCGACTTGTGCTCGGCGGCGTGGTAGGCGGCGAGGTCGGAGCCGGTCAGCGAGACGAGCGCCGGAACGAAGCCGACCGTCGCCGCCAGCCCCTCCCGCAGCGGCGTCACCGGCTTGCCCTTGCCGCGGATCAGGTTGCCGGCGATGGTGCTGGCGAGGCCGGCGCCGACCACCTTCGGATCCTCGAACGGAAGCCGCGCCGAGGGCACCGCGAAGCGGGCGATCGGGATCACCGCGAACGCCTCGGCGAGGCGCAGCGGCCCGCGCATCAGCGGCACCTTCGCGAAGCGGTTGCCGCCGAAGTCGGGCTTGCGGCCCGAGGCGACGTCGATCGATCCGTCCGCCGCCCGCGCCGCCGCTCCCCAGCAGGTCGGGCCGTGGATCAGCAGGCCGTTGCGGAGGGCCATGCCGCCGAGGCGAAGCTTCTCGTCGGCGGCCGGGGCGCCGCCGTTGGCGGAGGCCCCGTTGCCGGAGACGCCGAGGTCGCCGATCGCGCCCGCGCCCCCCGCTCTGCTCGGCTTCGCCCATCGGCGTCAGGTTAGCGGCGCACCGGTGCCGGACGGCGACCCCGTCCCCGCGCCTCTGGATACTGGGCCGATGAGCGATCAACTCTTCGGTGGCGACGATGCGCCGGCCGCTGCCGGCCCGCCGACGCAGGGGACGCCGCTGGCGGTGCGGATGCGGCCCCGCGGCGCTCGACGACCTCGTCGGCCAGGAGCACCTGCTCGGCGAGGGATCGACGTTGCGGACCGCGATCGAGAACGGCGAGCCCCACTCGATGGTCCTCTACGGGCCGCCCGGGACCGGCAAGACGACGATCGCGCGGATCGTCGCGACCGCCGCCGACGGCGCCTTCGAGGAGGAGTCGGCGGTCAACGCCGGCCGCGCCGAGGTGCGGGCGATGCTGGGCCGGGCCGACGAGCGGCGCCGCTCGGGCCGGCGCACGGTCTTCTTCCTCGACGAGATCCACCGCTTCAACAAGGCCCAGCAGGACGCGCTGCTGCCCGCGGTCGAGGAGGGGCTGGTGACGCTGATCGGCGCGACGACCGAGAACCCCTACTTCGAGGTCAACTCGGCGTTGCTCTCGCGGGCGCAGATCTACGAGCTCCGGGCGCTCGGCGAGGAGTCGGTGGCGGAGCTGCTGCGCCGCGCGCTCGCCGACCCCGAGCGCGGCATCGCCGACCCACCGCGGGTCGACGACGACGCGCTGGCGATGCTCGCCGACCGCGCCGGCGGCGATGCCCGCGCCGCGCTCGGAGCCCTCGAGCGGGCCGCGACCGCGGCCGGCCCCGGCGGCCACGTCGACCTGGCCGCCGCCGAGGACGCCCTGCAGAAGCGCGCGGTGCTCTACGACAAGGGCGGCGATCGCCACTACGACTACATCTCGGCCTGGATCAAGGCGACCCGCAACTCCGACGTCGACGCATCGGTCTATTACCTGGCGGCGATGCTGGCCGGCGGCGAGGACCCGCGCTTCATCGCCCGGCGGATGGTCATCTTCGCCTCCGAGGACGTCGGCAACGCGGCGCCGCAGGCGCTCGCCGTCGCCACCGCGGCGGCCGCGGCCGTCGACCGCGTCGGATTGCCCGAGTGCCGGATCAACCTCGCCCAGGCCGCCGTCTACCTGGCGCTGGCGCCGAAGTCGAACGCCTCCTACACGGCGCTTCTCGCCGCCGAGGAGCACGTCCGCCGCAACGGCGCCGCCGAGCCGCCGCAGGCGGTCCGCGACAGCCACTACGCGGGGGCGAAGCAGCTCGGCCGCGGCGCCGGCTACCGCTATCCGCACGACGCCCCCGGCGGCGTCACCGACCAGCGGACGCTGCCCGAAGTCGTCGGCGACACCCGCTTCTACGAGCCCACCGACCGCGGCTTCGAGGCGGAGCTGACCGAGCGGCTGAAGCGCTTGCGGGAGTTTCGCGAATAACCTGGGAGGCCGATGGGGAGCCTCGACTCGTTCAACCCGGCGACCGGCGAGCTGCTCGGCTCGGTCGCGACGATCGAGCCCGGTGCCGTCCAGGCGGCGGTCGACGGGGTCGCCGAGGTGCAGCCGTTCTGGGCTGAGCTGTCGCCGCTCGACCGCGGGCGCTACCTGCGCCGCGCCGCCGAGATCCTCGCCGGCGACGTCGAGGAGGTCGCCCGGCTGCTGACCAGCGAGCAGGGCAAGCCGATCACCGAGGCCCACACGATGGAGGTGGTGCCGACGATCGACTCGCTGCACTGGATCGCCGACGGAGGGGCCGGAGATCCTCGCCGAGCAGCCGGTGAAGATGGGCGGCGGGCTGTTCCTCGGCAAGAGGGCGAAGCTCAGCTTCGAGCCGCTCGGCGTCGTCGCCGTGATCGCGCCCTGGAACTACCCGTGGTCGATCCCGTTCGGGGAGGTCGCGATCGCGCTGATGGCCGGCAACGGGGTGATCCTCAAGCCGTCGGAGCTGACGCCGCTGCTCGGCGAGCGGATCGGCGTCGCCTTCGAGAAGGCCGGTGTCCCCGAGGGCCTCGTCCGCGTCCTGCAGGGAGGCGGCGACGTCGGCGCCGCCGTCGTCGAGTCGAGCGTGCGCAAGGTCTTCTTCACCGGCTCGGTCGCGACCGGCTACTCGGTCGGCGGCGCCTGCGCGGCGCGGATGAAGGGCGCGGTGCTCGAGCTCGGCGGCAAGGACCCGGCGATCGTTTGCGCCGACGCCGAGCTCGACAACGCGATCGACGGCATCGCCTGGGGCGGATTCGCGAACGCCGGCCAGACCTGCTCGGGGATCGAGCGGGTCTACGTCGTCGCCGACGTCGCCGAGCGGTTCGTGGCCGGGCTCCGCGCCGCCGCCGAGCGGCTCGCGGTCGGGGATCCGCAGAGCTGGGACGTCGAGATCGGTCCGATGGTCTCGGCCGAGCAGGCCGCGATCGTCGCCGCGCTCGTCGACGACGCGCTCGCCAACGGCGCCGAGCGGCTCTGCGGCGGACCGGCCGAGATCCCGGGATCGCCGGGCAGCTACATCGCGCCGACCGTGCTGACCGGGGTCGGCGCCGAGATGCGGATCATGCGCGAGGAGGTCTTCGGCCCGGTCCTGCCGATCGTCATCGTCGCCGACGAAGAGGAGGCGATCGCGCTCGCCAACCGCTCCGACTTCGGGCTCGGTGCCTCGATCTGGACGCGCGACCGCCCGAAGGGTGAGCGGATGGCTCGGCGCCTGCAGTCGGGGATGGTCTGGATCAACGACCACGCCTACACCCACGCCGCCGTCCAGTGCGCCTGGGGAGGGATCAAGGACTCCGGCCTCGGCCGCACCCACTCGCAGTTCGGTTTCTACGAGTGCGTCGAGATCAAGACCGTGACCTGGAACTCGGCCCGCAGCCGTGATTTCTGGTGGCACCCCTACGACGAGACGCTCGGCCGTGCCGTCCGCGCCAGCGCCGGCCTGCTCTACGGCGGCGCCGGGCCGAAGGTGAAGGTGCTCCGCGACGGCGGCGGCTCACTGCTGCGGACCGGCGTGAGGACGATCCGCGGCCGCCGCGGATCCGGCGACCGGTAGGTTCCTGCGGTGGGCCGCACCTGGAACCTGCTCAGCGTTCCGATCGACTCGGTCGGTCGGCCCGGAGGCACCGAGCTCGGCCCCGAGGCGCTGCTCAAAGCCGGCCTCGCCGACGCGGTAGCGCTCGGCGAGCGCGACGCGACCGTGACCCTGCTGCGCGACCCCGACCGCGATCCGGATTCGGGCGTCGTCTCCTTCGCGACCGTCCTCGAGTTGACACGCGAGGTCCGCGCCAAGACCGCGGCGCTCGCCCCCGGCGACGATCCGCTGCTCGTCCTCGGCGGCTGCTGCACGCTCGTCCCGGGCGTCCTCGGCGGTCTCGCCGACCGCGGCCACACGCCGCGGATCGCCTACGTCGACGGCCATCTCGACCTCTACGACGCGGCGAGCTCACCGACCGGCGAGGCCGCCGACATGCCGCTCGCGGTCGCGCTCGGGCGCGGCCCGGCGGGCTGGCTCGATGCCGCCGGCGGGCGCCGGCTCGAATCGGGCGAGCTCGCCCTGCTCGGCTTTCGCGATCTCGAGGAGGCCCGCGATCTCGGCTCGGTCCTGCCCGCCGACCTCGGCGGCGGCACCTACGTCGACACGCCCGGCATCCGTGAGGTCGGTCCGGCCGCGACCGGCGCGGCGATCGCCGCCCGGCTCGCCGGCGCCGGCGAGGGCGACGGCTACTGGGTCCACCTCGATCTCGACGTCCTCGACGAGTCGGTCTTCCCGGCCACCGACGCCTTCGTCGCCGGCGGCCTCGACTGGGACGAGCTCGGCGAGCTGCTCGAGCCACTCCTCGCCGGCCCCGACTGCCTTGGCGTCAACGTCGTCTGCTTCAACCCCGAGAAGGATCGCGACGGCGCATCGGCCGGTCGGGTCGTCGCGCTGCTGGCGGCGACGCTCGGCTGATCAGGCGCGGCTGGCGCGGAGCGCCGCCAGCGCCTGCTGCTCACCGGCGAAGGCGGGCAGCGGGAAGTCCTCGAGCCGGAACCACTGCGCCTCCTGCGATTCGTCGGAGACCTCGAACTCGCCGCCGACGACCGTGCAGCGGTAGGCGACGTCGAAGATCGCCTGCGCGTCCTCGCCGTCGCCGTAGGCCGAGGCGAAGATCCCGATCAGCTCGCCGACCTCGATCTCGAGGCCGGTCTCCTCGCGGACCTCGCGGGCGATCGCCTCGGGGCCTCCCTCGCCGGACTCGACGAAGCCGCCGGGCATGTTCCACTGCCCCTGCAGCGGCTCCTCGCCGCGGCGCAGGGCGAGGAACATCCCGTCGTCGCGCTCGATCCAGGCCTGCACCGTCGGCGTCGGGTTCTCGTAGTGGACGAAGCCGCAACTCGGACAGGTGGGCCGGTCGGGATCGGGACCGTCGGACGGGCGCATCTCGAGCTCGGTCGCGCAGCGCGGGCAGTAGCGGAAGTCCATGGCGCCGGAACCTACAACCCGGACTCGCCGGGAGCCGCTCCGGTCAGCTCGGCGACGGGCGGAGCCGCGCCAGGGCGTTCTGCGACATCGACTCGAACGCGGCGGCGAGCTCCTCGTCGCCGATCCCGGCGCCGTCGGCCAGCGCCGCGGGCAGCCCGGCGACGAACCGCGGGCGCTCGCCGCGGGCGTAGGCGTCGCTGACCTCGGCGTCGGCGGTCGCCAGGGCGCGCTCGATCGTCGCGGCGTCGCGGTCGCCGAGCTCGGCGGCGAGGGCGCCGGCGAGCCGCCGCCGGTGGTTCGCCATCTCGGCACGCCGGGAGACGTCGAGCGAGAGCGCCGCCTGCGACTGGTCGGAGTTCGCCAGCCTCGCGACCGGGTCGCCTGCGGGCCGCGTCGGCAACGTCCGCGGCGAGGCCGGGCGGGCGGCGGCGGTGGCGGGCCCGCTGAGGGCGATCGCCGCGGTCGCCGCGGTGGCGGCGATCCGGCGCTTGACCGACCGCTCTCCTCGTCCGTTCTGGCTCGCCATGCGGCCGATTCTGGGCGTCGCGTCTAAGCCGAGCCTCAACACCCATCGGGAACCGCCGCGAAGGGGTTGTCCCGCGGCGGCGCGGCGGCGGCGGTACCCGTGAGCCGCCGCTCTAGCCTTCGGGCCGTGTCCGACCCGGCTCCGCAGCCCGCCGACGCTCCCGCGCTGCGGGCCGCCGGCCTCAGCCACGCCTACGGCGAGCGCTGGGTGCTGCGCGATCTCGAGCTCGACCTCGCGCCGGGCTCGACCCTCGCCGTGCTCGGTCCGAACGGCGCCGGCAAGTCGACGCTGCTGCGGATCGTCGCGACGCTGCTGCGGCCGACCGTGGGAACCGTCGAGGTCTTCGGCTTCGGCCTTCCCCGCGAGGCGTGGAGGCTGCGCGGGCGGATCGGCTTCCTCGGCCACCAGGCGCTCCTCTACCGCGACCTCGACGCCCGCGAGAACCTCGCCTTCCACGGGCGGCTGTTCGGGCTCGCCGACGGCGGCGCGACCCGCGCCGCCGAGCTGCTCGAGCGGGTCGGGCTCGCCCATCGCGCCGCGACCCGCGTCGACGAGATGTCGGCCGGGATGGTCAAGCGGCTGGCCGTCTGCCGGGCGGTCCTCCACGATCCCGACCTGCTGATCCTCGACGAGCCGCTCGCCAACCTCGATCCGTCCGGGGTCGAGACGGTGGCGCCGCTGCTCGGCCCGGCTCCGGGGCGGACCCGGGTCGTCGTCACCCACGACGTCGACGCCGCCCTCGAGCAGGCCGACCGGGTGCTCGGCCTCGGCCGCGACGGCAGCGTCGCCTTCGAGCTGCCGGCCGCCGAGGTCGACGCCGAGCGGGCCCGCGAGATCTACTCGGAGCGGACGGCGGCGGCCCGGTGAGCCGCCCCGCCCCCTCGACCGCGTCGGTGGTCGCGACGGTCCTCGCCAAGGACCTGCGGGTCGAGCTGCGGACGCTGCAGTCGGTCCCGGCGATGCTGCTGTTCGCGACGACGATCTTCGTGATCTTCCGGTTCGGGCTCGATCGGACCCGCCTCGACGGGGCGCTCGCCGCCGGCGTCCTGCTCGTCACGATCCTCTTCGCGGCGCTGCTGGCGATCAACCGGATCTTCGTCGCCGAGCGCGAGCAGGGGGGCTTCGAGGCGATCCGCCTCGCCCCGGCCGACGGCACGGCCCTGTTCTTCGCGAAGGCGGCGGCTCTGCTCGTCTACCTGGTCGTGCTCGAGCTGTTCGCGCTGCCGGTCTTCTGGCTGTTCTTCCTCGACGGCGGCGCCGGGCTCGTGCCGATGCTGCCGGTGCTGCTGTTGCTCGACGCGGCCTTGGCGATCACCGGGGCGCTGATCTCGCCGATGGCGACGAACTCGCGGGCACGCGACCTGATCGGGCCGCTGATCCTGCTGCCGCTGCTGATCCCGGCGATGATCGCCGCCGCCGGCGCCGGGCAGCACCTGCTCGCCGCGGGCGGGCCTTCCTACGAGAAGTACGGCACCTGGCTGGGGATGCTCGGCTTGTACGATCTGATCTTCCTGCTGATCGGCTGGGCTGCCTTCGACTTCCTGATCGAGGATTGACCCGTGGGCGCCCGGATCCACAGCTCGAGACAGCGATGAAAGCGCCGACCCCGAGGACACTCGCCCTGCTCACCGCCCTGCTGATCGGGGCCGGGTTCGCGCTGGTCTTCTTCTACGCGCCGAACGAGGCCGACCAGGGGTTCATCCAGAAGATCTTCTACCTGCACGTGCCGCTCGCGATCGTCGCCCTCGGCGGGTTCATCGTCGGCGGCATCCACGCGATCCGCCACCTGCGCAGCGGCGACCCCATCGACGACGCCCGCTCCTACGTCTCGATCCACGCCTCGGTGATCTTCGGCGTCGCCGTCCTCGTCACCGGGGCGATCTGGGCGAAGGCCTCGTGGGGACGCTGGTGGGTCTGGGACGAGCCGACCCTGGTCAGCTTCCTGATCGTCTTCCTCCTCTACTGCACCTACTACCCGCTCCGCTACGCGATCGAGGACCGCGAGCGGCAGGCCCGCTACGCATCGGTGTTCGCGATCACCGCCGGCGCCTTCGTGCCGCTCAACTTCATGGCGGTGCGGGCGGCGCAGTCGCTCGTCCATCCGCGCACGTTCGGGACCGTCGACGGCGGCCTGCCCGCCGACATGTGGCTGGCCTTCCTCGTCTGCTTCGCCGGCATCGCGCTGCTCTGGGTGACCCTGGTCAGCTTCGAGCTGACCGCGAAGCGGACCTCCGGGCAGCTCTCGAGGCTGCGCCGCGCCCTCGATGACGGCGGTGACCGCGGGCCCGGCGGCGGTACCGGCGTCGCCGGCCGGATCGCGCCGGGCGCCGCGGGGGTGCGCTGATGCCCGCTCTGCCGCTCGACGAGGCCGGCAAGTACGTCGCCGCGGCGTACGTCGTCTTCGTCCTCCTGCTCGTCGTCTACATCGCGATCATGGCCGCGAAGCTGAGCCGGATCTCGCGCGAGATCGAGGAGCTGGCCGAGCTCGCCGAGGAGCGGCGGGCCGACGACGAGCGCCCGGCGGAGCCGGAGGCGGTCGGGGAGGTCCGCTCGTGAGCGACCTGCTCGCCCTCGGCATCTCCCACAAGACGGCGCCGATCGAGCTCCGGGAGCGCCTCGCCCTGACCGAGGGCCGCGCCGCCGGCGTCCTCAACGACCTCCGCTCGCACGAGCAGGTCAGCGAGGCGGCGGCGATCTCGACCTGCAACCGGACCGAGCTCTACCTCGTCGTCAGCGACCCCGTCGAGGCCGAGAACGTCGCCCTCGGCGCCCTCTCCCGGCAGGCCGGCATCCGCCCGACCGAGCTGATCGAGAGCCTCTACTCCTACCGCGGCATCGAGGCCGCCCGGCACCTCTACCGGGTCGCCGCGGGCCTCGACTCGATGATCGTCGGCGAGGCCGAGATCCAGGGCCAGGTCAAGCGCGCCTACGAGCTCGCGCTCGTCGAGGGTGCGACCGGGGCGATCCTCAACCGGCTCTTCCGCGGCGCCCTCGCCGCCGGCAAGCGGGTCCGCGACGAGACCCGGATCGGCGAGGGCGGGATCAGCGTCTCCTCCGCCGCGGTCGAGCTCGCCACCCGAACCCTCGGCGATCTCGACGGCCGTCACGTGCTGCTGATCGGCGCCGGCGAGACGGCCGAGCTGACCGCCCGGGCACTGACCGCCCGCGGCGTCGAGACGGTCTTCGTCGCCAACCGCCGCTACGACCGCGCGATCGGGCTGGCCGAGCGCTTCGGCGGCAGCGCCGTCCGCCTCGAGGACCTCCCCGCCCAACTCGAGGTCGCCGACATCGTCGTCTCCTCGACCAACTCCCCCCATCACATCGTCGAGCGCGAGGAGCTCGAGCTGGTCGCCACCGCCCGCGACTTCCGGCCGCTGCTGCTGATCGATCTCGCGGTGCCGCGCGACATCGACCCCTCCTGCCGCGACGTCACCGGCGTCGTCGTCCGCGACGTCGACGACGTGCAGACGATCGCCGACCGCAACGCCAACGGCCGCGAGGTCGAGGCGCGCGGTGCCGAGGTGATCGTCGCCGCCGAGCTGGCCCGGTTCGAGCGCTGGCTGGGCTCGCTCGAGGTGCTGCCGACCGTCGCCTCGCTGCGGCTTCGCGCCGACGAGATCGTCGGCCGCGTCCTCGCCGAGAACATCGGCCGCTTCGACGAGCTCAGCCACGACGACCAGGTGCGGATCGAGGCGATGGCGCGCTCGATCGCCAGCCGGATCCTCCACGAGCCGACGCTGCGGCTGAAGCGAGCCGCCGAGGAGTCGGACGCCTACCAGCAGGTCGCGGCGCTGCGCGAGCTGTTCGGCCTCGACGCCGTCACCGAGCCCGAGGGCAGCGGTGCCGAGGTGACGCCGCTGCGGCGCGCCGACCGAGCCGGAGACTGAGGCGCTGAGCGGATTGCGGATCGGGACCCGGGGCAGCGCCCTCGCGCTCGCGCAGTCGGGGACGGTTGCCACGGCGATCGACGGCGCCGAGGTTGCGGTGATCCGCACCGCCGGCGACGAGGGCGGCCCCGCGGCGGCCGCCTCCGACGACAAGTCGCGCTTCGTCCGCGAGATCGAGCGGGCGCTGCTCGACGGCGAGATCGACCTCGCCGTGCACAGCGCCAAGGACCTGCCCGGCGAGCTGCCCGAACGGCTCGCGCTCGTCGGCGTGCCCGCCCGCGAGGATCCCGCCGACGTCTGGATCGGCCCCGGCGGGTCGATCGCCGAGGTTCCCGAGGGCGCCCGGGTCGGGACGGCGAGCGTCCGCCGCCGCTCGCAGATCCTCGCCCTCCGTCCCGACCTCGAGGTCGTCGAGGTCCGCGGCAACGTCGACACCCGGCTGCGCAAGCTCGCCGCCGGCGAGGTCGACGGGCTCGTCCTCGCCGCCGCCGGGCTGCTCCGGCTCGGTCGCGAGGCCGAGATCGGCTTCCGCTTCGGGCTCCGCGCCCTCACCCCGGCGCCGGGGCAGGGCTCGCTGGCGCTGCAGGCGCGGAGCGGTGACGGCGCGGCGGCCGCGGCCGCCGCCGCGCAGACCGACCGCGACTCCCTCGTCGAGCTCAGCGCCGAGCGCGCGGTCGTCGCCGGCATCGAGGCCGGCTGCGACACCCCGGTCGGCGTCTGCGCCCGTCACGGCGACGGGACGCTGCTGATCCGCGGCTACGCCGGGCTGCCCGACGGCAGTGACCACTTCTACGACGAGGTCAAGGGCGACCCCGGCCAGCCGGTCGCGCTCGCCGAGGCGCTGATCGAGCGGATGCGCGACGGCGGCGCCCTCGATCTGCTCGAGCGGGCGACATCATGGGAGGACGATGGCGGGCGCTGATTACACCCCCTCCGGCTCGGGACCGCGGCCCGGCGTCGCCTACCTTGTCGGCGCCGGCCCCGGCGACCGCGGGCTGATCACGAGCCGCGCGCTGGAGCTGATCGCCGGCGCCGACGCGATTCTCTACGACCGGCTGATCCCCGACGGCGCGCTCGACGGCGCCCGCGCCGACGCCGAGCTGATCTACGTCGGCAAGGCGCCCGGGTCGGTGGCGATGGAGCAGTCCGAGACCGAGCGGCGGATGGCCGAGATCGCCCTGGCGGGGCGAAGCGTCGTCCGCCTCAAGGGCGGCGACCCGTTCGTCTTCGGCCGCGGCGGCGAGGAGGCGGAGACGCTGCGCGCCGCCGGCGTGCCGTTCGAGGTCGTCCCCGGCGTGACCGCCGGGATCGCCGCCACCGCCTACGCGGGCATCCCCGTAACCCATCGCGACGACGCCTCGGCGGTCGCCTTCGTGACCGGCCACGAGGATCCCGACAAGGAGTCATCGGCGATCGACTGGCCGGCGCTGGCCGCCTTCCCGGGCACGCTCGTCCTCTACATGGGCGTCAAGAACCTGCCGCGGATCTCGGAGCACCTGATCGCCGCCGGCCGCGATCGCGACGAGCCGGCGGCGGCGATCGAGCGCGGCACCTGGCCCGACCAGCGCACCGTGGTCGCGACCGCGGCGACGCTGCCCGCCGCCGTCGCCGAGGCCGGCCTGAAGGCGCCGGCGATCCTCCTCTTCGGCCCGGTCGCCGCCCGCCGCGAGCGGATCGGATGGCTCGAGCGCCGGCCGCTGCACGGCCGCAAGGTCGTCGTTACCCGGGCCCGCGCTCAGGCGAGCTCGCTGGCGGCGGTCCTGCGCGGGCTCGGCGCCGAGGTCGTCGAGCTGCCGGCGATCCGGATCGAGCCGCGGATCGACACGCCGGCGGTCGCGGCGATGGTCGAGAACCTCCATTCCTACGCGCTCGTCTGCCTGACCAGCCCGAACGGCGCCGAGCTGCTGACGGCGGCTATGGCCGAGCGCGGCCTCGACGGCCGGGCGCTCGCCAACGCGACGATCGCGGCGATCGGCCCCGGCACCGCCCGGGCGCTGCGCGGCCTCGGGCTGATCGCCGACATCGTGCCGCCGCGGTCGATCGCCGAGTCGCTGGTCGAGTCGCTGCGCGAGGTCGACGTCGACGGCCGTCCGGTGCTGATCGCCCGCGCCGCCGAGGCCCGCGACGTCCTCCCGGCGGCGCTCGCCGAGCGCGGCGCTCGGGTCGACGTCGTGCCGTTGTACGAGACGGTGCGAGAGCCCGCCGCCGCCGAGCAGGTGGCGGCCCTCGCCGACGCCGACTACGTGACGTTCACCTCGTCCTCGACGGTCAGGTTCTTCCTCGAGACGGTCGGCGACGCGTTCCCGGCTGCCGCCCGGGTCGTCTCGATCGGCCCGGTGACGAGCGCCACCGCCCGCGAGCTCGGGCTGACCGTCTCGGTCGAGGCCGAACAGCACGATCCCGACGGCCTCGTAGCGGCCTTGCTGGCCGACGCCTCCCTCTAGAGTCAGGCTGCGGATGGGCCTGCCGATCACGTTCCTGACCGACTACGGGGTCGCCGACGACTTCGCCGGGGTCTGCCGAGCCGTTATCGCGCGGATCGCGCCCGGCACCGACGTCATCGACATCAGCCACGGGATCGGCCGCCACGACGTCCGCGAGGCGTCGGCGGTGCTCGCCGACTCGTTGCCCTACGCGCCGGTCGGCGTCCACCTGGCGATCGTCGATCCCGGCGTCGGCGGCCCGCGCCGCGCCGTCGCCGTTCGCACCCACGGGGACGGCCACCTGCTCGTCGGACCCGACAACGGCCTGCTGCCGCCGGCGATCGACGGCCTCGGCGGCGCCGCCGAGGCCGTCGACATCACCGAGTCCCCGTTCCGGTTCGAGCATCCCTCCGCGACCTTCCACGGGCGCGACCTGTTCGCTCCGGTCGCCGCCAACCTCGCGCTCGGCAAGGAGCTGAGCGCCGCCGGCACGCCGATCGAGCCGGCCAGCCTCGAGCGGCAGCCGGTCTCGCGGCCGCGGCTCGAGCAGCTGCGCGCCTTCGCCCATGCCGAGCGGATCGACGGCTTCGGCAACATCTCACTCGACCTCTGCCGCGACGATCTCGACGGCCACCCGCTCGCCGGCGCCGCCCGGGTCTCGGTCGGCTCCCGCAAGCGCCGCCGGACGGCGACCCGGGCGATCGCCTTCGAGGAGGTCGCCGACGGCGGCTTCCTGTTCTACGAGGACTCCTCGGGCCGGATGGCGATCGCCGTCAACCGCGGCGACGCCAGCGAGGTGCTCGACCTCCGCGTCGGCGACGTCGTCGAGCTCGAGCCGGCCCCCTAGCCGCCCAGCACCTCGTCGCCCGGCCGACCGATCGCCGCCGCGCGTCACCTCCCGCCGCTCGCGCCAACCCTCCGCCGAGGTCGAGGAAAGGGGGAATAGTCACCTGTTTCCTCGACCTCGGCGTGGGGGGCCGGGCGGCGTGGGGAGCCGGGCGGCGTGGGGAGCCGGGCGGCGTGGGGAGCGCCGGGCGCAGGCCGGGACGTCAGGCAGTCCGGCGTCTCAGCGTCAGCGCGCCGAGCGCCAGCGAGGCGATCGTTGCCGCGACGACCACGATCACGTCGGCGGCGAAGGCGCCGCCGAGGGCGTCCGGCTCGGTGGCGCGGGCGAGCGCGTCGTAGGCGTAGGTGAGCGGCAGCGCGTAGGAGGCGGCGTCGAGGGCCGGCGCCATCGAGTCGCGGGCGACGAACAGGCCGCACAGCAACAGCTGCGGGAAGATGAACGCGGGCATGAACTGAACCGCCTGGAACTCGGTCCGGGCGAAGGCGCTGGCGAGCAGGCCGAGCGCCATGCCGAGCGTCGCGTTGCCGATCGCCAGCAGCGCGATCAGCCAGGTCCCGTGCGGCGAGTCGAGGCCGAGCGCGACGAAGCCGACCGAGCAGATCACGACCGCCTGCAGGGCCGCCAGCAGGCCGAACCCGATCCCGTAGCCGAATAGCACGTCGGCCTTGCCGAGCGGCATCGTCATCAGCCGCTCGAGGGTGCCGGTCGTCCGCTCGCGGAGCATCGCGATCGACGTGATCAGGAACATGACGATGAACGGGAAGAGTCCGCAGAGCGGCGCGCCGATCTTCTGGAACGTCGCCGTCTGGCCGTCGAAGATGAAGTAGAGGAGGACGAGCAGGCCTGCCGGCACGATCAGCAGCAGCGCGATCGTCCGCGGGTCGCGGCGGATCTGCCAGAGCACCCGGCGGGCGGTGGCAAGCGTCGCCCGCGCGCTCACGCGTCCCGCTCCGAGGCCTCGATCACGGCCAGGAACGCCCTGCCGAGCTCCTGCTCGCCGGTCTCGGCGCGGAGCGCAGCCGGGGTCGTCTGTCGCAGCATCGCCCCCTCCCGCATCAGCAGCAGCTCGTCGCACTCCGACGCCTCGTCCATCACGTGGCTGGAGATCAGCAGCGTCACCCCGCCGCCGGCGAGCCGGTCGAACGTCGACCAGAGGTCGGCGCGAAGCACCGGGTCGAGCCCGACCGTCGGCTCGTCGAGGATCAGCAGCTCCGGTTCGTTGAGCAGCGCCGTCGCCAGCGAGACCCGAGAGCGCTGACCGCCGGAGAGGTTGCCGGTGATCCGCTCCTCGAACCCGCCGAGCCCGACCGTCTCGATCGTCGCCGCGATTCGCTCGGCGCCGACCCCGACCAGAGTGCCGAAGTAGCGCAGGTTCTCGGCGACGCTGAGGTCGCCGTAGACCGACGGTGCCTGGGTCACGTAGCCGACCCGGGAGCGCAGCGCCGGCGTCCCGGCCGCCTCGCCGAGCACCTCGATCGTGCCGCCGGCGACCCTCTGGACGCCGACGATCGAGCGCATCAGCGTCGACTTGCCGCAGCCGCTCGGACCGAGCAGGCCGGTGATCCTGCCGGGCGGCACGTCGAGGCTGATTCCGTCGATGGCGTGGTTGCCGCCGCGGATCACGTCGAGGTCACGTACCGCGATCGCGGCCGGTCCGGGCAGCTTGGAGGCCATCGCCGCCAGTCATACCATTCGTGGCGTGAGCTTCGGGTCCCCGCACCACCACCACGACGTCACCGACTCGACCAATCTCCGCGCCAAGGAGCTGGCCGCCGCCGGCGCCCCGTCGGGCACGGTCGTCACCGCCGCCGAGCAGACGGCGGGACGCGGCCGCGGCGACCGGGTCTGGACGGCCCCGCCCGCGGCGGCGCTGCTCTACTCGGCGATCCTGCGGCCGCTCGACCTCGGCCACCTGCTGCTGCCGCTCGCCGTCCCGCTCGCCGTCTGCGAGGCCTGCGAGTCGCTCGCCCCGGTCCGCTGCGAGGTGAAGTGGCCGAACGACGTCTGGATCGGGGGGCGGAAGCTGGGCGGCGTCCTGATCGAGGCCCGTCCGCCCGAATGGGCGGTGATCGGCATCGGCATCAACCTCTCGATCGCTCCCGAACAGTTTCCCGCCGACATCCGCTGGCCGGCCACCTCACTCGACCACGGCATCGGTCCCGACGAGATGCGCGAGGCGCTCGACGAGGCGCTGGCGATCTGGGTCGAGGCCGACCGCGAGCTCGTCCGCCACTCGTTCGCCGGCCGTGACGCCCTGCACGGCCGTGAGCTCAGCTGGGAGGGCGGCCCCGACGTCGGCGGCCGCACCGGCACCGGCGCCGGCATCGACGAGCGCGGCAACCTGCTCGTTCGCGGCCCCGGCGGCGAGCTGACCGCGCTCGGCTCCGGCGAGGTCCAGCTCCTGGTCGTCTAGCGGCGGCAGCGCCTGAGATTCCTCCAAGATCCTGGAGGCGAGCCAGGCACTGCCGGAATCGAACGCGGGCCGGTACGGGTCGACTAGGTGCGACGCCGCCGCCGGCGGCGGCTCGAGCCGCTCTTGCCGCCGGAGCCCTGCTTCTGCTTCGGCGCGCCCGCGGGCTTGTCGTGATCGGAGGCCGAGACCGGGGGTGAGGAGGACTCGAGGTCGGCCCCGTTCTCGTCGCCGCCGTCGTCGTCGAGGAGGACGTCGGCGGCTGCGCCGCCCGACTCCTCGGCGGTGCCGGGCATCTCGCCCTCCTCGGGCTCGAGATCGTCCTCGCCGTCGACCTCAGCAGACGCGTCGGCGACCTTGGCGTTGTCACCGTCGCGGTTGCGCTTGTTGCGGCGGCGGCGCTTCTTGCCGCTGCCCTTGGGGAGGTTGCGAAGCAGCTCGCGGGCGACGGCGGAGGGCTTGCGGGCCATCCGCATCCGGGCGCCGCGGAGGACCTCCTCGGCCTCGGGGGTGTGGGCGACGGCGGCGGCCAGCAGAGCGACGGCGAGGCGCCGGTCCTGGCCGCGGGCGGCCTGGACGAGGCGGCGGGCGTTCTTGCCGTGGGCGCGGCCGGAGGAGTTGACGAAGAGGCCGAGCAGGCGCTTGGTCTCGGGCCAGCGGGCGACCGCGTACTCCTCATGCGAGTCGCGGGTGAACTCGGCGAGGCGCCAGACCCAGGCCTGCGCCTGGTCGCGGCGGCCGATCCGGTTCTCGGCGAGGGCCTGGAGGAGGATGCGGACGCCGGCGCGGCGCTGGTCGCGCTGCCAGGTGCCGACCATGTCGATCGCCTCGTCGAACGGCTCGGCCTCGCGGGTCGCGGCGAGCTCGCCGAGCGCCTTCAGCTTCAGCTGGGTCGAGCGGTTGCGCTGGATGCAGGTGAGCAGGAAGCGGCGGCGCAGCTCCTTGGCCTGGTCGTGCTGGAGCATCGCCTTCGCCTTGCGCCAGGAGTTCGGCTGCACGCGGGCGCCGGCGAGGGCCGCCCAGACGTGCTGCTCGGAGTGGTCGAGCCGTTCGACGGCGATCCGCCACATCTCCCGCTCGAGGACCTGCAGGCGGCGCTCCGGATCGGCGGAGACCGGCACGACGCGCTTCTCGACCCGGACGCGGCGGCCGCGGCCGCGGCGGACCGGGCCGACGACGATCGCGCCGCCGCGGTAGACGTCGCGGTCGAGCAGGCTGTGCAGGGTGACGATCGCCTCGTCGTGGCGGGTGGCGGGGTGGACGAGGTCGATGACGAGCCCGGCCTCCTTGCCGGGGTTGCGGCGGGTGACGCGGCCGACCCGCTGCTGGTAGATCCGCTTCGAGGCGGTCGGCGCCAGGTGCATGCAGATCGTCGCGCGGGGCGAGTTCCAGCCCTCGGCGAGCAGCATCGCGTTGCAGAGGACGTCGACCTCGCCGCGCTCGAAGGCGGCGAGGATCTCGGCCAGCTCGCGCTTCGGGGTTTCCCCGGAGACGGCACGGGCGTTGATGTCGAACCCCCGCATCGCCTCGGCGACGTTGTTGGCGTGCTTGACGCCGGCGGTGTAGATGACGCCGGGGACGCGCTTGAAGCGCGAGTTGTAGAGGTCGGCGATCGCGACGTTGAACGGACCCTGGTCGAGCAGCTTGGCGAGCTCCTCCTGGTCGAAGTCCTGGTCGACCTCGCCGCTTACGAAGCGGCACGTTGGCGAGCGTCCGCACCCCCGGCCCGGGCGGGATCCGGATGCAGCGCAGCGGCGCGATGACGCCACGGCGGGCGGCCTGGGCGAGATCGAAGCGTGAGGTCTGGGTCGGGAAGAGGTCGGCGACGTGGCGGGCGATCAGCGCGCCGGTCGCGGTCATGCCGATGAACACCGGCCCCTGCCAGTTGCGGATGCAGGCGCTGGTCTTCTCGCCGAGCGCGGTGTGGGCCTCGTCGCAGATCACGATCGAGTAGGCGTCGGAGATCTGGCCGGCGTTGCGGACGAACCACTGGTAGGTCTCGACGGTGACCGGCCCGTAGGCGTTGTCCTTGCCCTTCAGCAGCGGCGGCGAGAGCCGGTCGGCGTAGCCGCGGTCGGAGATCTCGCCGATGAACTGGTCGACGAGGTTGCGGCGGTGGGTGAGGATCAGGATGCCGCCGGTCCGCGAGGACTCGACGAAGCCGACCGCGGCGACGGTCTTGCCGGCGCCGGTCGCGTGCTCGAACCAGAAGCGGCGACTGGCGTAGGGATCATCGGCGACTTCGGCGACGAGGTCGTCGTCCTCCTCCTCGTCGGGCTCGTCCCAGTCCTGTGGCTCCTCGTCCTCGGCGAGCGCGTCGTCCTCGTCGCTGCCGGCGCCGTTGCCGGAGGCGTCGGTGCCCTTGCCGTTCGACCCGTTGCCGTTGCGGTTCGACCCCGGCTCCTCGATCTCGGAGATGACGGCGGCGAGGGTGCCGGAGAGCGCGTCGACCTGGTGTTCGGAGAGCTCGGCGCCGTCGCGGAGCAGCGGCCGCTCCTCGGCGAGGATCCGCTCGAGGCCGAGCAGCAGCGAGTAATCCTGGCGCCACTTCGGCGACGGCTCCTCGAAGCCCTCGTCGAGTTCGACGAGGGCGGCGTCGAGGGCGAGCCGCCGGGCGGTGCCGGGCAGCAGCTCCTCGAGCGTCTCGCCATCGAGCAGGATCGGCTCACGCGTGAACTTCTGTACGCGTTCGAGATCGGCGCCCGATGGCGCGTTGGCCGCGTCGGCGGCAAGTGCGGTGGTTTCTGCCATGAGAAAGGCTTGGTGCCCGCGCGGTTCGGTCCAAGGCGGAGCGAGCTGCGCAGTAAGCTCGTCGAGGCGAGGCGGTCAGGTTGCTGTGCCGGCCGCGGCCCCGCGGTCCAACTGTCCCCTCGGACCGCTTGACCATTAAAGCAGGGGATCGGGCTGGATGAACACTGATAACCGCAAACGAGCCGTAATCACCGCTCTGGCGTTGCCGCTGCTGCTGCTCTCGCTCGCCCTCTCCGCCTGCGGCTCCGGCGATTCGGGAGGCGATCCCGGCGCCGACGCACCCGACTACGGACCGGCGGTCGCGAAGGCGCCGCCGAAGCTGAAGTCGCTCTACCAGCAGGGCGGCGGGCTCGTCTCCGGCGGGCTCGACGCCTTCTCCGAGCAGCTCGCGGCGGTCGAGGGATATCCGGCCGTCGTCAACAACTGGGCGTCGTGGTGCGGGCCGTGCCGGACCGAGTGGCCGTGGTTCCAGCAGGCCGCCGCCGACCACCTCGACCGGGTCGCGTTCATCGGCGTCGACGGCGCCGATGAGGACGCCGCCGCGACGACGTTCCTCGACGGCCATCCGATCCCCTACCCGAGCTTCGCCGACCCCGGCAAGGATCTCGCCAACGAGACCGGTGCGACCCTGATCGGCGCCTTCCCGAACACCCTCTACTTCGATTCGTCCGGCAAGCTCGTCTATGCCCACCAGGGCGTCTACTCGGACCAGGCGGCGCTCGAAGCCGACATCCGCAAGTACGCGCTCGGCGAGTCCTAGGCGAGCCGATGCGAGTCCCGCTGCGGATCGCCCTGGTGCTGGTCGCCGCGGTCGCGCTGCTCGCGCTCGCCGGCGGCGTCTCGGCCCAGCAGTCGGGCTCGACGACGACCGTTCCCTCGATCGAGCTCAGCGGTGAGATCTCGCCGGCGACGGCGGGCTGGATCGGCACCGCGCTCAGCGATGCCGCCGCCGAGGACGCGCCGCTGGCGATCATCCGCCTCGACACTCCCGGCGGCCTCGACAGCTCGATGCGCGACATCGTCAAGGACATCCTCGCGGCGCCGATGCCGGTCGTCGTCTACGTCTACCCGAACGGTGCCCGCGCCGGCTCGGCCGGCGTCTTCATCACCGAGGCCGCCGACGTCGCGGCGATGGCGCCGGAGACGAACATCGGCTCGGCCTCGCCGATCACGAGCAGCGGCGGCGACATCGGCGGCACGCTCGGCCGCAAGATCACCAACGACGCGTCCGCCTACGTCCGCGCGCTCGCCACCGAGCACGGCCGCAACCCCGACCTCGCCGAGCAGATGGTCCGCGAGGCGACGAACGTCTCCGCCCAGGAGGCGCTCGACGCCGGGCTGATCGACTTCATCGCCGGCGACCAGCAGGAGCTGCTCGCCGAGATCGACGGCTTCCGGGTGCAGGGGCCGAAGCAGACGACCCTGCAGACCGGCGGCTACACGGTCGACGAGCGCGACATGCCGCTTCGCTACGAGATCCTGCAGATCCTCGTCAACCCGAACATCGCCTACCTGCTGCTGCTCGTCGGGATGATCGGGATCGCGCTCGAGGCGGCGTCGCCGGGGGCGATCATCCCCGGGCTGTTCGGCGGGATCGCGCTCGTGCTCGGGCTGATCGGCACCCTCCAGCTTCCCGTCGCCGCGGTCGGAGTGGCCCTGCTCGTCCTCGCCTTCGCGTTGATCATCGCCGAGGCCCACCTGCCGACCGGCGGGCTGCTCGGCCTGGCCGGGATCGCGGCGATGATCGGCGGCGGGCTGTTGCTGTTCGACAGCGGCGACGGCGGGCCGACGGTCAGCCCGCTCGTCGCGGTCCCGGTCGCCCTCGTCCTCGGCGGCGGCACGGTCTTCGTCGCCCAGCGGGTGCTCGCCGCCCGCCACCGGGACGTCCGCACCGGCGAGGAGGAGCTGCTCGGCTCGACCGCGAAGGTGCGGACGGCGATCGACCCGATCGGCCAGGTGTTCGTCGAGGGGGCGCTGTGGCGCGCCCGCGCCGCCGACGGCAATCCGATCGAGGCCGGCGCCGTGGTGACGGTCGACGCGATCGACGGGCTGACGCTGATCGTCAGCGGCCGCGACGCCGAGGTTGCGACCGCCCCCCGATAATGCGTCGATGAGCCTCTGCAGGGCCGCCCTGGCGGCGCTCCTTCTGACCGTTGCGGTCCTCGGCCTCGTGCAGCCGGCCGGCGCCCAGACCGAGGAGCAGATCCCCTCGATCGAGCTCAGCGGCGACCTCTCCCCGGCCGCGGCCGACTGGATCGGCCACGCTCTCAGCGATGCCGCCGACGGCGATGCGCCGTTCGCGATCATCCGCCTCGACACTCCGGGCGGGCTCGACTCCGCCGCCGAGGAGATCGTCGAACACATCCGCACCGCGCCGATGCCGGTCGTCGTCTTCGTCTACCCGGGCGGCGCCTCGGCCTCCGACCAGGGCGCTTCGATCGTCGACGCCGCCGACGTCGCCGCGATGGCTCCCGGCACGACGCTGGAGAGCGACGGCAACGACCTCGGCGAGAACACCGCGCTCAAGCAGGGGCGGATCGAGATGATCGCCTCCGACCAGGAGCGGCTGCTCGAGAAGCTCGACGGCTTCCAGGTCCGCGGCCCGAAGGCGGAGACGCTCAGCACCGGCGACGCCGAGATCGCCGACCGTGGCATGACGATCCCGTTCCAGCTGCTCGAGGTGCTCGTCAACCCGAACGTCGCCTTCCTGCTGCTCCTGATCGGGATCCTCGGGCTGGCGCTGGAGGCGTTCGCGCCGGGGGCGATCATCCCCGGCACGATCGGCGCGTTCGCGCTCGTGCTCGGAGTGATCGGCGCGATCCAGCTGCCGGTCGCCGCGGTCGGGGCAGTCCTGCTGATCGCCGGGATGGCGCTGATCATCGCCGAGTCGAACCTGCCGACCGGCGGCGCCCTCGGCGTCCTCGGCGTCGCTGCGCTGATCGGCGGCGGCCTGCTGATCTTCAACACCGACAGCGAGCAGGTCGAGGTCTCGCCGGCGCTCGTGATCGGCGTCGGGGCGACGTTCGGCCTGGCGACCGTCTACGTCGGTCGCAAGGGCCTGCAGGCGCGGTCGCGGCCGGTCGCGACCGGCCGCGAGGAGCTGCTCGGCGCGATCGCGACGACCCGGACGGCGCTCGATCCGACCGGTCAGGTGTTCGTCGAAGGGGCGCTCTGGGAGGCGCGGGTCGATCCCGCTCTCGCCCCGATCGAGGCCGGGTATAGAGTCAGGGTCGAGGGAATCGACGGGCTCGAGCTCGTCGTCACCCCTCTCGAGGACGGTCCGGCCGAATCGAGCACCGGCGCCGTCGACAGCGAACCGGAAGGAGCGGCTTGATGGTTGCACTGGGAATCCTCGCGGCGATCGTGGTCATCGCCCTGCTGATCGCCTCCTCGTCGGTACGCATCCTCCGTGAGTACGAGCGCGGCGTCATCTTCCGGCTCGGCCGGCTGATCGCCCTGAAGGGTCCGGGACTGCGATTCCTGATCCCGATCGTCGATCAGATGGTCCGGGTCGACCTGCGGACCGTCACCCTGAACGTGCCTCCCCAGGAGGTGATCACCAAGGACAACGTAACCGTCCGGGTCAACGCGGTCGCCTACTTCCGAGTCCTCGATCCCGACCGAGCGATCACCGAGGTCGAGAACTACCTCGTCGCGACCTCGCAGATCGCCCAGACGACGCTGCGGTCGGTGCTCGGCAAGGCCGAGCTCGACTCGCTGCTCGCCGAGCGCGAGCGGCTCAACCAGGAGCTGCAGACGATCATCGACGAGCAGACCGAGCCGTGGGGCATCAAGGTCTCGACGGTCGAGGTCAAAGACGTCGAGCTGCCCCAGGACATGCAGCGGGCGATCGCCCTGCAGGCGCAGGCCGAGCGCGAGCGGCGCGCGAAGATCATCGGCTCCGAGGGCGAGTACCAGGCGGCCCAGAAGCTCTCCGACGCTGCCGACATCATGAGCCGGAACCCGGCGACGATGCAGCTCCGCTACCTGCAGACGCTGCTGCAGATCGGCGTCAACAACACGACGATCGTCTTCCCGCTGCCGATCGACCTGATGGACGCGTTCAAGAAGATCGGCGAGGGCCGGGCGTTCGGCGCCGGCGTGCCCGAGGGGCCGCGCCCGACCGTGACCCCGGAGCCCGGCGACCCCGAGCCGCCGGAGCCGCCGCCGGTACCGGAATCGCCGATCTGAGCGGAGCCCGGAAAGACGGCGGCGCCGCGGCGCCACCCGAGATCCGGATCGACCAGCTGACCGGGCAGCGGGCGCTGCTCGCTCCCGGTCGCCACGACCGCCCCCGTGACTTCGCGGCGATCGCCGCCGAACCGGTCGCCGAAGCGGCCGAGAGCTGCCCGTTCTGCGCGGGCCACGAGCAGCGGACGCCGCCGGAGGTCTGGGCGAACCGCCCCGGCGGCGGCGCCGCCGACGGCCCCGGCTGGCTGCAGCGGGCGGTCCCGAACCTCTACCCGGTGCTGACCGGCACCGGCCCCGGCGCCGATCCGGCCGCCGCCGTGCCGGCCGGCGACTCCGGGTTGAGCAGCGCCGCCGACCCGCTGCGCAGCTCGGCGCGAACGAGCGAGCCGGACCTGTTCGCGACCGCCGCCGCCGACGGCGCCCACGAGGTGATCGTCAACTCGCCGCGTCACGTCGCCGGCCTCGCCGACCTCGGCGCCGACGAGCTCGCCGGCGCGGTCGCGGCGTGGCGGACCCGGATCGCCGCCCACGCCGAGGATGCCTCGCTGGTCCACCTCTGCGTCAACGAGGGCCCGCTCGCCGGCTCGACGCTCCCGCACAGCCACGCACAGCTCTTCGCGCTGCCGTTCGTGCCGACCGAGGTCGCCCGCGAGCGCGAGCGCTTCACCGCCTACCACGAGCGGACGATGGGCAGCCACCTGCTCGAGGACGTGCTCGTCGAGGAGGTCCGGCGCAGCGACCGGCTCGTCGCGATCGACGGCGAGGCGGCGCTGATCTGCCCGTGGGCCTCGCGCTCCCCCTACGAGATGCGGCTGCTGCCGCGCAGCGTCGCGCCGCGCTTCGATCGCGACGAGCGCGGCGCCGCCCTGCTCGGCCGCGCCCTGGCGGCGCTGGCGGCGCTGTTCGACGGCAGCCCGCAGCTCAACCTCTGGGTCCGCAGCGCGCCGCGCGGCAGCGGCGAGTTCCACTGGCACATCGACATCGCGCCGCGGCTCTCGGTCCGGGCCGGCTTCGAGCTCGGCACCGGCATCGAGATCAACTCGGTCGCTCCCGAGCAGGCCGCCGCCGAGCTGCGCGAGGCGCTGCCCGCCGAGCGATAGCCTGCGCCGATGCCACCTCTCGCTCGCCCCTATCCCCGCTTCCTCTCCGACAGCGCCCAGGAGCCGCGCCCCTACGGCCGCTGGCAGGAGCGGCTCGGCGAGTCGTTCGCCGCCGCCTGCGCGGAGCTGACCGGCGAGGCCGGCACCGAGCCCGACCTCGAGGCGGTGCGGTTCTTCCCGGAGCGGACCTGGGGCGGCCGCACCTACGTCCCCGTCGTCGCCCCCGGCCGGGACGAGGTCGACGGCGTCGTCCCCGAGTTCTTCGGCCACGTCTCGTTCCTGCACCTCGGCGAGCGGGAGCCGGAGGAGATGACCGCGACCGCCGACTTCACCGACGTGACCGCGACCGAGAACCCCGACTGGGAAGTCGACCTCAACGACGACGTCGTCGGCGCCTGGCGGGCCGACGGCGGCCGCGGCGGCGAGATCACGCTGATCTGGGGGACGCCGCTGGCCCGTGGAGCGCTCGCCGTCACCGCCGAGCTCGACGGCGAGGTGCTCGACCAGGCCGCCGTCAACGAGGGCCGTTTCACACTGCTCGCCGTCGACGCCGTCCACGGCTTCGGCGACGAGGACCTGTTCCTCGAGATCAAGCTCTGGAACCGGCGCCTGCAGGAGATCGCCTCGGAGAGCCTCTACGCCGACGCCGGCGACGGCGAGTCCGCCGAAGACTGAGTGAGCCGCGGCTCAGCCGCGGTGGTACCAGGGCGGCGCAGCGAGCGCCGACCGCAGCGCCTCGCGACCGCCGCCGAGGACCGCCGGCCCGTGGGTGAGCAGCAGCCGGTCGAAGTCGAGATCGAGCAGCGGCCGCAGCGTCGGCACGAAGCGCTCGGCGTAGAAGCGGCGGACGCGATCGTCGATCCGCTCCTGCGCCCAGACCCGGGGTCCGTCCGGCGTCCCGACCACTGCGTCGCCGAATGCCAGCGCCCGCTGCGAGGGGATCAGCAGCGGCGTCTCGAAGCGGCGCGGCTTGCCGATCGGCTCGGCGCTGACGCCGCCGGGGAGCTCGTCGCCGGCGACGAACGGCTCGAATCCCCGCGCTGAGGCGAGCCGCTTGCCGACCGCCGGATGGCCGTGGATCGTCACCTCGCGCTCGCCGCCGAAGCGGTCGCGGATCGGCTCGGCGCTGCGCACGTGGTAGGTGATCGTGATCAGGATCCGCAGCGGACCCGGCCCGCTCGCGGCGATCAGCTCCCAGGCCGGATCGTCGGCGCCGTCGAGCAGCGGGTCGATCAGCAGCGTCTCGGCGCCGGCCGCGGCCGCGAAGCTGACGACCTCGGCGCCGAACTCGCCGGGGTGCCATTCCGGGTGCCGCCGCGCCCAGCGGTGCAGTCCGGGGGCGAGCTGGTCGGGTGCGTCAGCCAAGCCTCGCCGCACCCGGTTGCCTCACCGCCGCGAGACGAGTCGATCGACCGCTTCCAGCAGCTCCTCGGTGCGCTCTTCCTGCTTCGCGCCGGTCGCACCGATCACACACTCCCGGGTGTGGTCGGAGACCAGCTCGAGCGCCACCTGATCGAGCGCCCGCTGAATCGCGCTGATCTGGGTCAGCACGTCTATGCAGTAGCGCTCGTCGTCCACCATCCGCGCGACGCCTCGCACCTGGCCCTCGATCCGGTTGAGGCGATTGCGCAGCTTCTGCTTGCTCTCGGCGTAACCGGGCTGCTCAGCCATCGGGATCAGACTACCCCTCCCGGGTACCGGAAATCTGGGTGGAATCGGCGCTCAACGTGAATCGGAGGTCTCGGAAACACCGGCCGCCACGAAAGCGCCGGGCTCCTGCCGGAAGCTCTCCAGGCACTCTTCGGAACAGAAGAAGTAGTCCAGCCCTCCGTGTGTCAGTCGCCCGTGGCTGCGCGCGGGCTCGAGACCCATCCGGCACACCGGGTCGATGAACAGCGCGGCCGCCGCGTCCCTGCACCTGGCTTCGTAGATCTCGACCGGATGGCGGATACCCCGGAGATCGGCCGGCCCTCGGAGCTGAAACCGGATCCCCTGAACCTCGCCGGCCGCCGTTTGGGCCTCCGCGCTGAGGAGCACGTCGCCCGATTCGGCCAGCCCGGCGATCCGGGAGGCGATATTGACGGTCGAGCCGATCCAATCGTCCCCGTGATGGCTCGCCGGTCCCCAGGCGATACCCACTCTCACCCCCGGATGCTCGTGCTGTGCCATCTCATGATGCGCCAGCTCGATGCCAAAGCGCACCGCGACGGCCGCGGAGTCCGCCCTGACCATGACCGCATCGCCGATCGTCTTCACCTGCTCGCCGCCAAAGCGCTGCAGCAGGCCCGACGCGTGCTCGCAGAAATCGTCGACGATCTCCGCTGCGCGCTCGTCCCCGTGGGCCTCCGTCAGCGAGGTGAAGCCGGAGATGTCGGCAAAGAGAAAGGCCTGGCTGCGTCCCTGCTCGTCCGCCGAGGCCCCTCGCGACTGGCGCTCGCCGGGCTCAGCTTGCATCGGCATCTGCAGGGTCGGTGGGACGTCGCCAGCCGCGCAGGCGGTTGGCGTTGGTGACGACCGAGAGCGAGCTCAGGGCCATCGCCGCTGCGGCGATGATCGGGCTCAGGCGGATTCCGAAGAACGGATAGAGGACACCCGCCGCGAGAGGGATGCCGATCATGTTGTAGCCGAACGCAAAGGTGAGGTTCTGGCGGATGTTGCGCATCGTTGCGCCGCTCAGATCGAGGGCGTCGGCGACCCCCCGCAGGTCGCCCGAGACGAGCGTCAGGTCGGCAGCCTCGATCGCAACGTCGGTCCCGGTGCCGATCGCGATCCCGACATCCGCCTGGGCCAGCGCCGGCGCGTCGTTGATCCCATCGCCGACCATCGCAACCAGCTGGCCCTCCCGTTGCAGACGCCGGACCTCTTCGGCCTTGTCCTGCGGCAGCACTTCGGCGAGGACGCGATCGATCCCCATCGTCGCTGCGATCGCCTCCGCGGTGCGGCGGTTGTCGCCGGTGATCATCACGACCTCGATCCCGGCCGCGCGGATTGCGGCGATCGCGGCCGCCGACCCCGGCTTCGGCGTGTCTGCAACCGCGACGACTCCCGCAAGGCGGCCGTCGATCGAGGCCAGCATCGCCGTCTTGCCCTGCTGCTCGAGTTCGGCAGCGCGAGCCTCGAGCGGAGCACGGTCGATTCCGCGGTCGTCCATCAGCCGGCGGGTCCCGACGAGCACGTTCGAGCCGTCCACCTCGGCCTCGATCCCGATCCCGGTGAGCGAGTCGAAGTCGGAGACCGTGAGGACCTCGACGCCGCGACCCTCGGCGCCGGCGACGATGGCCGCCGCGAGCGGGTGCTCGGACGAGCGCTCGGCCGCGGCCACGGCCGCGAGCAGCGACGTCTCGTCGAAGCCGGCGGCCGGGACGACATCGGTCAGGGCCGGTTCTCCGCGCGTGATCGTCCCCGTCTTGTCGAGAATCACTGCGTCGAGATTGTGGGCGTTCTCGAGCGCCTCGGCCGACTTGATCAGCAGACCCGACTGGGCTCCGTTTCCGGTCCCGACCATGATCGAGAGCGGCGTCGCGAGCCCGAGCGCGCACGGGCAGGCGATGATCAGGACGGCGACCGCGGTGACGAGGGCGAAGGTCAATCGCGGGTCGGGTCCGAAGTCGAACCAGACCACGAAAGTGGCGATCGCGATGCAGATCACGGCCGGTACGAAGTAGCCGCTGATCCGATCGGCGATCCGCTGGATCGGCGCCCTCGAGCCCTGTGCCTGCTCGACGAGCCGGATGATCTGGGCCAGCATCGTGCCGCGCCCGACGGCTGTCGCGCGAAAGCGGAACGAGCCGGTCTGGTTGATCGTCGCCCCGATCACCTCGTCGCCGGCCGTCTTGGTGACCGGCAGCGACTCCCCGGTGACCATCGACTCGTCGAGCGACGAGCGTCCATCGACGATCAGGCCGTCGACGGGGATCTTCTCGCCCGGTTTGACGATGACGATGTCGCCCGGTTGGACCTCCGCGATCGGCAACTCGACCTCGGCGCCCTCACGCTCGACCCGCGCCGTCTTCGCCTGCAGGCCGATCAGCTTGCGGATCGCCTCCCCGGTCCCGGCTCGTGCCCTGGCCTCGAGCAAACGGCCGAGCAGGATCAGGGTGATTATCACGCCGACCGCTTCGAAGTAGACGCCGCGCACGTCCTCGGGGAGCAGGCTGGGGGCGATCGTGACGAGCAGGGAGTAGGCGAAGGCCGCCGACGTGCCGATCGTGATCAGCGTGTTCATCTCCGCCGAGCGGTTACGGAGCGCCCGCCAGCCGATCACGTGAATCGGCCAGCCTACGTAGAAGAACACCGGCGCGACCAAGGCGAGCTGTAGCCAGTGGTCGGTGAGCAGACCCGGCACCCAAGTGGCGCCGAAGACCTCTGTGGCCATCACGGCGAAGAACACCGGCGCGGTGAGCACCGCACCGATCGTCACCCGCCGTCGCAGGTCGCGGATCTCTGCCGCACGCTCGGCGGCCTCGGTGTCGGCTGCCTCACCGCCACTCGCCTCCGCGTGCTCGCGCGCCTCATAGCCGCAGTCGGCCACCGCCCGCTCCAGGTCGGTGGGCTCGACTCGGCCGGGATCGTAGGCGACGCTCGCCCGCTCGACGCCGAAGTTGACCGCGGCGTTCTCTACCCCCGGCACCGCGGCCAGCGCCCCTTCGACCGTCCGCACGCAACTCGCGCAGTGCATCCCCTTGATGTCGAGATCTACCGCGGCGAGCTCGGCGGCGGCGGGCGGGCCCGTCCGCTCCCCGGACCGCCGCTGACCGTTGGCCGAGCCGCCGTTCTCCGCGGGCGCCACGCGCAGGGTGCCGTGCACCATGTTCATGCCGCAGGCGAAATCGAAGTCGCCGGCCCGGTCGGGGAGTAGTTCGACCGTGGTCCGCTCGAAGGCGGGCAGCGCGGCGTTGACTCCGAATTCGGGGAAGAGGACCCGGGAGGTGCACTCCCCGGCCTCGCGCCGATCGAACGTGATCCGCAGCGGCACGCCCTCGCGGACCTCGACGAGGTTGGGCGAGTAGCCGCCGCTGACGGTGACCCTGACCTCCTGCGCTCCCCCGCGAAGCTCGCTCCGGCCGGCGGTCCGCGAGCCGAAGAAGAACCAGAGGAGGCCGGCGATGGCGAGGAGGCCCGCGCCCGTTACGACGATCTCAGCCAGTTCCTTCACCCCTCGCGCTCAGCAGCGTGCGGCGTCGCTCCTCGTACTCCTCGATCGAGATCGCGCCCTCGGCGAGCCGTCGATCGAGGATCTCCAGCGCGGCCGGCGCCTCGCCGGCTGAGTCGGGTCCGCGGGCTGAGGAGATCTGCCGCACGATCCAGATGCCGCCGCCGATGAGCAGGGCCCAGAAAGCGACCATCCCCAGGGCCATCACGATCCACCAGCCACCGCCCCAGTCGTGGTGACCGCCGAAGCTGTCGGCGAGGGGTAGCAGGGCTGTGGCGATGTAGGCGGCGGGGTTGATCATGGTGTGCCGGATGCTCGCAACCGGCGAGCGTCATGTCATCCGTACAATATACCCATGTAGGGTATCACTATCGCCAAGCCGTAGGCGCCTCGAACCACCTCGCCGCACGATCGGGGACCTTCGAGGACCAGCTTCGTTGGCCGGTCATGTAGCCGGCATGCGCCGGCGCCGAGCCGATACTTTGGGCTCGTTGCATGCCACCCGCCCCGATAGCTCAGCTGGATAGAGCGACTCCCTCCTAAGCGGTGGAGAGGTCATCAACAGGTCCGGCTGTCCGGCTTTGTGAGCGGGTTCCTCGGCTAGTCCGAAGTCGACGTCGGAATCGGATTCGACCGGATTAGGCGCGATTTGGTCACTGGTGACCAGAAACTCATACTGACCCGTCGACTGGGCGTCCTCGGTTAGGATCGCTTCATCGGCGCACTGTCGCTAAGGCTGAGTGCGACCCCGAGCGAAAGGCAGAAGGCATGTCCGTCCGGCCGTCCATCGCACCTCAACCGGTCTTCCGGGCTGCGTTGATAGGCCTGCTCGGGGTCTTGATGACCGGACTGGCGCTTCCCTCCCTCGCCGAGGCAAAGCGCAACGTCTACGTCTCCAACATCTTCTCCGACAACGTCTCCGCCTTCGACATCTCGGGCGCCGGGTCGCTGACTTTACTCAGCAGCTCGCCGTTTGCGACTGGGCTCCTTCCCGAGGGAGTCGCCGCCAGCCCCGACGGCAAGCACCTCTATGTAGCCAACATGGGTGACGACGACGTCTCCGCCTACGAGATTGCCGCCGACGGCACCCTGACCGAGGTCACCGGCTCGCCGTTCGCGGCTGGCCACTTACCGAACGGAGTCGCCGCCAGCCCCGACGGCAAGCACCTCTTCGTCTCCAACGGCGGCTCCGATGACGTCTCCGCCTACGAGATCGCCACCGACGGCTCCCTGACCGAGGTCACCGGATCGTCGTTCGTGGCCGGGAACGACCCGACGGGAGTTGCGGTCAGCCCAGACGGAAAGAACGTCTTCGTCCGCCAATGACCAGTCCGACGAAGTCTCCGCCTACGACATCGTCGCCAACGGCAACCTGAACGAGGTCACGGGCTCGCCCTTCCCGACCGGGGAAGGGGACGGACCGGTTGCAGTCGCCATCACTCCCGACGGCAAGCACCTCTTCGTCACTAACCGAATCTCCAACGACATCTACGCCTACGACGTCGCTGCCAACGGCACCCTTGCCCCTGTCAGCGGGGCGCCGTTCCATGCCGGGTCCGATCCATATGCAGTCGCCATCACTCCCGACGGCAAGCACCTTTACGTCGCCAATACCAGCTCCGACTATGTCACCGCCTACGAAATCGCCAGCAACGGCACCCTGACGCAGATCAACGGCGCCTTCCCAGCCGGAGAAGGGACCGGTCCGATCGCAGCCGCCGCCAGCCCCGACGGCAAGCACCTCTACGTCTCCACCTTCATCACCAGCGACGTCTACGCCTACGAAATTGCCGCCAACGGCGGTCTGACCGGCGTCACCGGCTCGCCGTTCCCCACCGGAGGGACCCAGCCAAACTTCCAGTCGGTAGCGATTACCCCCAACCAACCCCCGCTCGCCACGTTCACCAGATCACCGAACTCAGCTGAGCCGGGAACCAAGGTCCGTTTCGACGCCTCCGCCTCGACCGACCCCGACGGCACAGTCACCACCTACGACTGGGATTTCGGCGACGGCGACCTCCGCCCCGACGGCGGCCCAACCCCGACCCATACGTACTCGGACAAGGGCAACTACGACGTCACCGTCACCCTGACCGACAACGAGGGCTGCTCGACCGAGATCGTCTACACGGGCCAGACCGCCTCCTGCAACGGTTCGGCGGTTGCCGCAAAGACGAGGACGGTCAAGGTCGCCGACCTCACCGCCCCGAAGACGACGATCACGAAGAAGCCGAAGAAGAAGGTCAAGACCAAGAAGAAGAAGATCAAGGTCAAGGTCGGGTTCAGGTCTGAGAAGGGCGCGAAGTTCAAGTGCAAGCGGAACAAGACGAAGTTCAAGCCGTGCACGTCCCCCTACAAGGTCAAGGCGAAGTCGAAGCCCGGCAAGGGCAAGAAGTACAAGATCTCGATCAAGGCGACCGATGAGGCAGGCAACGTGGGCAAGGCGGCCAAGGTCAAGTTCAAGGTGATCCGCAATGGCTAGGTGCCTCGGCCGTCTAGGAGGCCGGCAGGCCGAAAGGGCTCACGGTCGAGGTGAAGGCGGTGGGTCCGCAGGCCGGACCTTCAGCGGTATACGGAAGATCCAGCCAAAGCGGCATCGGCGCGGTAACCGACGCCCGCCTTTCCTAGGCCGGGCTCAGCCAGCCAAGCGCGGGAGGCGATCCGAGGCAATAGGCTCCCGGTCGTTACACCTTGCAGGCGGGTGGGAGGAATTCACGGATGAAGATCAAATCGGCTTCTGCCGTGGCGGTCGGGGCGATACTGCTCCTCTCCGCATGCGGCAGCGACGACGGCGGCAGCGACGGCGACGGCGACTCGCTCGCTGTTGGAGACTGCGCCGTCGTGGTCGATCCGACCTCGGCAACGCCCGACCTGCAGAAGGTCGACTGTGAGGAGAGCTCGGCCGAGTACTCCATCACCGCAGTCGGGGCGACCGCCGACGATCTCGGCGTCTGTGACTTCTCAATTCAGCTCGATCAGGCCTACTGCCTGGGCGAGGTCGGCTCAACGGTCGACCCCGTGGCTGAGGCGGAGAACCAGCTCGACTATTCGACGCTGGAGCCCGGCGATTGCACGGATGCCACCGTCGAGGAGTCTGCGCCGACCCGAGTGATTCCCTGCGACGATCCCGACGCCGCGAGCGAGGTCCTCGGCAAGGCTGAGGACCCGTCCGATTGCGAGGGCAACGTTGCGGCTCAACGCGACGGGGTCGTGGTCTGCATGCAGACGCGGTAGCGCACAGAGGCGCGCGCCGCTGCCCGAGGCCCTCAACCGCGCCCTGCTCGCGTCTGTCGAGCCGACGGCGACAATCGCCCTTATGGCTGGCACCGAACTCTGGCATGAGGACGACGACCCCGAGAGCCTTGGTGCTGGCTCTGGCCACCGTGAGGACTACGCGATGGGCGGGTAGCGACCACGGTGGACCGCCGCCGCCGGCGAGCCTACGGTCGGTTCGCAACCTCAAGAAGGAGTTCCGATGCCACCCAAGACAGCCACCAAGTCCGGTACTGCAGCGAAGCCAAAGGCGACCAACGCCCGCAAGCCCCAATCGACCGCGAAGAAGGCCGACAGGCCGATCGACCGCCTCGACCAGGCGATCGCTGCGGCGCAGGATGCGCTCAAGGACCTGCGCGGCGATCTCAGCCGTGGCCAGAAGGACTTGGTCAAGGACGTCGACAGGACGCTCAAAGACGCGCGCGGCAACCTGCGCCGGGTGCGGAAGACGGTCGTTAAGGATCTCGAGGAGGTCGGCCAGAAGTTGAGCGGCAATAGCAGCGCCACCAAGCCCAAGCCTGCCGCGAAGCGGAAGACGAAGGCGAGCGCCTCGAAGGCAAAGCCGAGCCGGGCCAAGAAGTAGGCAAGCCGCGAAGGACAGCTTCGGCCGGACGGCACAAGGTCTTCGTCGGGACCTGTCGAGCTTCGAGCGACAGGAGGCGGCGACTACAGGGAGTCGCGGTCGACGACCCCGCATCCGTCATCGATGGTTACCCCCGGCTTCTAGCCTGAACAAGCGGGATATGGCTTATCTAGCGGAGGAGAAGGGATTCGAACCCGCGATACGCCAAACCGACGTATATCGGTTTTTGAGACCTGCGGCGGTCCCGACCTATTCCGCTTGACCAAGCGGTTTCTGGGCTTCGAGAAGCGGGAGTGTGCCAGTCTGCGAGCCAGTCTCGGAGGCGTCTCGCTTAAGGCGAGGGAACCACAGGAAGACATACCGAAGCCGCAGCACGCCCGGCCCCAACGTTTCCCCCCCTATGCCACGACCAACGCCGGTCCGGCGAGGGCCAGCCGAGACGAGGTCGCAGGAGGGCGGCGGCTGATGGGGAAACAACAGCCCCGGCAGCTAGTCGCCGTCGACGCGACGCTCCAATTCGCCGCCAACCGCCGTCCCCGCCAGTGCCGCCACCAGGGCGACGACCGCGACGATGAGCGCTGGCGAGGGCTTGGCCCGCTCGAAGCGCCATCCGCGTCTCCCCTCCTAAGTAGGGACAGCGGGCGCGAGGGCAATCAGCCAGAGACAACGCGGTACAGAGTGCGCCATCGGGGCGTCCTCCGTCGCATCGAGGGCCCCGCGATACGCTCCACCCGCAGGCTTAACGGCGGGAGAGGATCAGCACCCCCTGACCCTCCCGCGAGCGAAGGGAGAGTCGAATGTCTCGGATCACGGGGAGAAGGCCCTCGGCGGCCTTGGTCGTCGCGGTAGTCGCGCTCGTCGCAGCGCTCGGCGGAGGGGCGGTCGCAGGCGTGGCGATCACCTCGCTCAACAAGAAGGAGAAGAAGGAGGTCAGGAAGATCTCCAAGAAGCAGGGCAAGAAACAGGCCAAGAAGCAGATCGGAAAGCAGTTCCCGGTCGAGTCGTCTCAGATCGCCGACGGGGCGGTGGGTGGACGGCAGATCGCCGACAACTCGGTGGACGACTCGAAGCTCCCTGACGTCGACCTGTTCGGCGACTCCTTTATCACGGCACCGGTTGACGACCAGACCGACAAGGAGTTCGGACCTGGCCAGGCGGCAGCTCCGAAGGTGCCGCTGTTCAGCAAGGGTCAGCTCTCCGTTTACGGAAAGTGCTTTGAGATGCAGGCGGGCGAGACCTTCGCCACCGTTTCCGTGGAGACCAGTGCTGCTGGCGCGATCCTCGCCGCAACCAACACTCCCGACCCGGAGCCCTCGCCCCCCGGAAGCCCCAGCGCCTTCAAGACCCGCACGGCGTGGCTGGACGGTGACCCCGAGTTCCTCGATCCGGACACCGACGAGCTAGATCGGACGGTGGGCATTGCGAGTGTCGGCGCTGGTTCGTTCCAAAGCAGGGACCTAACCCGCGTGAGCTTCTCTGCGTTGAGCCCCGACGGCATCGCGGTCAACGGCTTGCTGTTGCTGGCGACGGGCACCGGAGGCGTCTACGGGTCGGAGCCCAGTTGCCTGTTCAGCGGCTTCGAGGTCGGGTAAGGCAGAGTGACGGAGGACGTCCTTGGCGCGTCCTCCGTCGTTTCGGTCCAGCCCGTCACCCAGGACCCGGCTCCAACGAATCGCAGCCCTAGCCCTGGCTCGCCCAGCGGACGATGCGCGCCAGTTGCGCTCCTTCCCAGGCGGATTTGAGCGGTCTTGAGCGTTGGGTCTAGACCCCGTCTACGCAATCCGCTTGGTCCCCGCTTTCGGCCTCGACAAGCGGAATCCGGCTTATCTACGGAGGAAGAGGAGCCCTCGATACGCCTAATCGACGCACTAAGGTCTTCGAGACCGCCGCACCGCGTGCTCGGTTGCGAGCAGGCGATTGCCGGCGTGGTCCCGCGATCGTGAATACTGAGGCTATGAGGACCGACCCGAGGGTTGCCCCGGCCTGGCTTGCCGATTATCTCGACGATCCGGGGATTCGCGTGATCGAGGCCGACGTCAGCCCTGTGTCCTACGAGAAGGGCCACATCCCCGGCGCTGTCTTCTGGGACGCCTACCAGGATCTCCGCGATCCCGACTCCGGCTACACCCCAACCGATTCGGATGGGTTCGATGCCTTGCTCTCGAGGTCCGGGGTCACGCCCGAGACCACGACCGTTTTCTACGGCTACGCCTCGTATCTCGCGCTCTGGTTGATGCAGCGTCACGGCCACGAGCGGGTCCGCGTGATGGATGGACCACGCGATCGTTGGGAGGCCGCCGGCCACCCCTGGGAAACCGAGGTCTCCGACCCGAGGCCGACCGCCTATGGGCGGGTCGACGGGAGGCCGGAGCTCGTGGCCGAACGCGATGACGTCGAGGCGGCGATCGGGGAGCCCGAGACGGTGCTCGTTGACGTGCGCTCCAATGAGGAGTTCGGCGGGGAGCGCTTCTGGCCGTCGGGCGCGACCGAGGGTGCCGGTCGCGCGGGCCGCCTACCGGGGGCCGTTCATGTCCCGGTGGAGCTGGCGTTGCAGGCGGACGGGTCCCTGGCGGACGGTGAGGAGCTGCGCCGGGAATGCGCACGGCTGGGGATCAAGCCGGACCAGAGGCTGGTCACCTATTGCACGATCGGGAACCGGGCGAGCCAGGTCGCGTTCGGGCTCCAGCGACTCGGTTACCCGGACGTCGCGGTCTACGTCGGCTCATGGGCCGAGTGGGGGACTCGGCCGGACACTCCGGTCGAGACCTGATCCTCGCTCGTAGAGCGAACTACCTACAAAGGCAGTCGACCACCGCCCCTATCGACCCCGACAGCAAGTGGGTCGATGCGCATCACCACTACAGGTTCATCTGCAGGGACCGAAGCGGCAGCGTCGAGGGCGAGCAGAGGGAGCTGCGGGACGACCTCAACCAGTCCGCCAAGCACGGGCACCTGAACGGTCGGGTGGTGCACTGTTGGTCCTCCGCGAGGGAAAGTCCCCGATGCCAAGGGACACGAGTGAGCTTCGCGCCGAGCTGCTTGACCTGCTTGCCAAAGACCGGGGATACCTCGGCGAAGGCTGACCTGAGCCAGGGCCTGCCTGAGCAGATGTCGATGCAAGGTCGCTACGGCGAGCTCGGGCCCGTGGCCATCGATGTCGGATCGCACGGCCAGCCTGGCACCGCCCTTGTCTCAGCTTCGGCGCAGGTGGATCTGTTTCGCAGCGAGGTCATGAACGTGCTGTCTGAGACAGTCTCGCGAAAGGACCGTCAGCCGAACAAGGTCCTCGTGGTGTCCTGCGGCCTGCCGGACGATCACGGCTACATGCCCGGCAGATGCCTTCATGTTCCAGCAAGTCTGGGATGCGCGACAGGAGCAGGATCCCGCCGGGCCGCTCGTGCGCGAGCCGGCTGAACTCGATGGTGTCGCGCTGCATCTATTCGGTGGCGACCTGATTGAGATCTATCGCCGTCCGGGTGTCCCTCTCCCATGAAAGCCCGCTGGTGCGGAATAGCTCCCGAGTGGGCACTGGTGCTCACTGACGCCGACGGCAACAGCACAGTCGTGCGAACTCCACGCATCCCGAAACCCGCTTGCCAGAGCGATAATCTGCCCCCGCGCCCCGATAGCTCAGCTGGATAGAGCGACTCCCTCCTAAGGAGTAGGCCCCAGGTTCGAATCCTGGTCGGGGCATGGCCATCGGAGGGACGACAACCGCTCGCCCGTTCGAAGCAATCGCGGCGAGGCCGGTACCACCGCCCCCCTTTCGGGGTGGCGATGGATACCCCCGAGCGTCTAGCGCCAGGCCGTCTTGAAGGTGGCCCGGGCCTTGCCCTGGCCTCGCAGCTTCGCCTTTGCCTTGGCGTTGCCGCCTCTGCCGCGGACGACGTGGCGGGCGAGCTCGACCTCGACGGCGCTCGTCTCCGCGAAGAGGCCGCGGACCTTGACGGCGTGACGGGCCAGCGAGACCTTGATCCCGTTGTACTTGGCCTTCTTGCCGTTGATCGGGAAGCGAACGGTCGGCTGACCGTAGACGAAGACGCTGACCACTCCGGTCCCGCGCTTGCGGGGCTTGATCGAGAGCCTTGGCGTCCGCAGGGAGCCGGATTGGACGCCGGTCTCGCCGGAGAGCGCATAGGTCGTGCTACCACCGCGGAAGCGGCTGACCCGGCCGCTCAGCTTGCACGGCGCGAGCACCGCCTGACCAGCCTTGTCGTCGACGGTCAGATCGACCGCTCCGTCGTTCAGCGCGGCGAGCCGGCGGGGCGTGTACCGAACCCGCTTCCCCTTGCCCTGCAGCCCGCCGAGATCGACGCTGAGTCGCTTCCGTGCCTTGAAGGTCAGCGGCGCGTCGGGAGTCGCCGGACTGGTCCCGGTCATGTCGACGCCGCTGATCGGATCGACGGCCAACAGTCGGCAGGACGCCTTGTCGACGAGCGAATGCGACTCGTTTGCGAGGTTGCGTGCGGCAACGGGCGTCGTCTGGGGCGAGTCCGCGCTCACCGATCCGACCGGGTTGGTCGCCGTCACCCGGCAGCTGATCAGCGCGCGGAAGTCGGAATCGACCAGCTCGTATGTGGGCTTCTGGGCACCACTGATCGCAGCTCCGTTGCGAAGCCAGCGGTAGGAGAGGTCACCGTTCGCGTTGACCGGAACGCAGTCGAGCGACTTGCCGACCTCCGGCGCTCCCTCGATCACGGCGGCCACTCCCGGCTGCCCGTACCCCTGGCCGCTGAGCCCGACCTGGGTTACCGGCGAGGGGCCGCTGCTGATCACGAAGATCGATGCCTCCTTGGCGCCGGCGGCGACGGGAGCGAACGCGATGTCGAACGTGCACGACTCGCCCGGTGCGACGATCTGCATGGTGCAGTCGTCGTTGGAGACCGGGAAGGACTGCGGTGATCCCGAGACCGGGAACACCTGCTGGATCTGATCGGGGGAGTCGCCGACGTTGGTGATCGTGAACGTCTGCGGCGCCGAGGCCGAGCCGAGCGCGACCGGGCCGTAGTCCTTGTTGTGCGGGGTGATCTGCTCCTCCGGGCCGTTCAGCGCGGCCGCCGTGATCGGCACCGTCTGCGGGCTGCCGTTGCCGTCGGAGGTGATCACGAGATTGGCGCTGGCCGGGCCGCTGGGCCCGGTCGGGTTGAAGCCGACGCCGACCGAGCAGCCGTTCCATGCCTGCATCGTGTTGCCGATGCAGTTGCCGTAGTTGAGCGAGAACAGCGCCTTGTCCGGGCCGCTGATCTGCACGTCGCTGATCGCGACGCCGTAGTTCTGCGCCTGGACGTTGACGTTGGAACTCTGGCCGCCGTAGTACCAGGGCTGCGGGTAGAAGTCGATCGGGTTGGGGCTGATGTCGAGGGTCCCGGTCACCGCGTTGGCCGCCAGGGACACGCTTGTGACGCCGTTACCGTCATCGACGTCGAGCGAGGCCGACAGCGGTCCGACGGCGTGCGGTTGGACGTAGACGGCGATATCGCAGGAGCCGCCGTCGGGGACGAAGTGGGCCGAGCAGTTGTCGTAGGCCCGTACGAACTGGCCGGCGTCGGCGCCGTTGATCCCCGCCTGCGGGTTGACGCCGAAGCCCTCGTTGTTGGTGAACTTGAAGCTCTGCTGGTAGGACTGCTGGTAGCGGCCCACGTCGCCCCAGTCGTAGGACGAGCTGTCGGGATCGAGCGCAGCGTCGGCGGCGGCCGGAAGGACCAGCAGCGCGAGCGCCGCGACCATGCCCGCGAGTCGTGTTCCGGTGAGCCAGGTTCCCTTGCATGAGGTGTTCATGGGGGGGCAGATCGGCTCTCGTTTGCCGGAGCTTGAGGACTGCAAGCCGCGAATCACCGCCGTAAGCCTGCGCCGCAGACGAGCTCGGGCGAAACCGGGCGGAATCGCGCAGGAACGTCCCCGAGGTTCCCGCGTCTACTCGAGCAGCTCGGTGTCGGCGTCCGAGTAGGCGGGGGCGCTGATGCAGAGCAGCACGAGCGCCTCGGAGCCACTGTTCCAGAGCTTGTGGGGGATGCCGGGCGGGATCACGACGGAGTCGCCGGCGCCGACCGCGAAGGTCGAATCCGCCAACGACAGGCGGCCGCTGCCGGCCGTGAACAGGTAGATCTCCTCGGCGCGGTGGTGGCGGTGGGCGATCGTCTCGCCGCCGGCGCCGACGACGGCCTCGGCGACGCTCTGGCCGCAGGCGTTGGTGAAGGTCGGGTGGACCAGCTCGGTGACCAGCGAGCCGTCCTTGGTCACGAACGGCTTGCGGTCGGCGCGGCGGAGGATCGGATCGTCGGCCATCCGGGCAGGGTAGTCGGCGGCGTCTGGATCTCCGTCGGGGCCGCTGCCAATCCGTCCAGGGGCGGATGGCCGCGCTCAGCGCCGCCCCGGGCGGGACGATCGGAAGCCATGGCGCAGTGTTCGCAGTGCATGTCGGAGATCAGCGACGGAATCGGTTTCGACGCCACGATCAACGCCGGCGAGACGCTCTGCGGGCCCTGCTACTTCGGGCTCTGGGGGCCGATCGGCAAGGACGAGCTGAGCCCGGCGAGCGAGGAGAAGCGGCCGCAGTCGCGGCGTCCGAAGACCAAGACCGTCTGGATCCCCGGCCCGACCGGGGAGCTGGCGCCGCCGCGGCGACCGCGTCCCGGCTGACCGGCGCCCGCAATGGGAAACTGCCGGCGTGAATCTCTTCGCGTCGTCGCCGGACCACTACGACCGATTCATGGGGCGCTATTCGGCTCCGCTGGCGCCGGTGCTCGCGGAGGCGGCCGGAGTCGAGGGAGCCATGCGCGTTCTCGACGTCGGCTGCGGGCCCGGCGGGTTGACGTCCGAGCTCGCGATGCGCGTCGGCCGCGAGCGGGTCGCAGCGATCGATCCGGCCGCCCAGTTCGTCGCGGAGTGCCGCAATCGCAACCCCGGTGCCGACGTGCGGGTTGGGAACGCCGAGGAGCTGCCGTGGGCCGACGACGAGTTCGACGCGACGCTTTCGTGCCTCGTCATTGCCCACGTCGAGGATGCGGAGGCGATGGTCGGGGAGATCGTTCGGGTCACGCGCCCCGGCGGCACCGTCGCGTCGTGCATGTGGGACTTCGAGGAGGGCGGGATGAGGATGCTGCATATCTTCTGGTCGGCCATCCGCGAGGTCGATCGCGGCTACCAGCGGCGTGAGCATCGCGCCGGTACCGGGCGCGGAGAGATCGCGGAGCTCTTCGAGCGGGCCGGGCTCGCCGAGGTCGTGGACGACCCGCTCACGGTGTCGGCCGATTACACGGGCTTCGACGACTTCTGGGTTCCGTTCACGCTCGGGGTCGGCCAATCGGGCAACGCCCTTGCCGCGCTGAGCGAGGAGGACCGGGCCGTCGTCCGCGAGACCTGTCGCGCCGCCGTCTCCGACGGCCCGTTCTCGCTCGAGGCGCGTGCCTGGTTCGCTCGCGGGACCGTCCCTCGCTGACCGGCCGCCACTCGAGCAGCTCGGTGTCCGACGGGTAGTCCCCACCGATGTGGCCGGACGGTCGGGCCTCGATGCTTGCTTGGTTGGAGGAGCCGCCGGTCGGTGATCGAAAGGAGCGAACCATGGACGTCGATGTGACCGCGAGGGGCAAGGTAACCGTGGAGGCGCGTGAGCTCGCCGCGGAGAAGGTCGGTGCCCTCGACCGGTACGTGAACGCCAGTTTCCTCCGGGCTCACGTCGTCCTTCGACAGGAGTCGAATCCCCGCATCGAGCAGGCTGCGCGGGCCGAGGGCGAGGTGCTGCTCGACGGGACGATGGTCCGGGCCCACGTGGCGAGCTTCGAGATGCGCACCGCCATCGACCTGCTCGCCCACCGGCTCGAGCGACAACTGCGCTCGTTCGTGGAGCGCCGGGTGGTGGAGCGGGATCGCGGCCCGTCGAGCGGCCCCGGCGAGTGGCGCCACGGCGATCTGGCCGAGTCGCGGCCGGAGTACTTCCCGCGGCCGGCCGCCGAGCGCGAGATGGTCCGGCAGAAGAGCATCGCAATCGGCGAGATGGACGCCCTGCAGGCGGCCGAGGAGATGGAGATGCTCGACCACGACTTCTATCTGTTCCGGGAGAGCGGCTCGGACGTCGACGCCGTGATCCACCGCCGCGACGACGGCCGGATCGGGGTGATCGGGCCGGCCGAGGGGGGCTGGTCGGGCACCGACGGCTTCGGATTCGTGCGCGAGGACAGTCGTGGACCCGAGCCGCGCAGCCTCGAGGACGTCCGCGCCGAGATGGACGAGCTCAACCATCGTTTCCTCTACTTCGTTGACGAGGCCTCGCGTCGCGGCCGTGTCATCTACCTTCGCTACGACGGCCACTACGGCCTGATCGAGCCCCGCGAGTAGGGGTCGTCCCGCCCAGCGGTTCAGGCTGAGCGGCCGCCGCCGACCGCTGCCCTGGGCCGCGTTGCCGCGGCCCGCGAGAACTCGATTCCCTCGTCTTCGATCTGCCCCCAGCGGAGCATGGCGATGTCGTAGGGATAGTTCTGGCGCAGCCGCCAGGGAGCGCGCGAGCCCTGTCTGGGCAGCGCGTCGAGCGAGCGGCGGACGTAGCCGGCCTCGAGGTCGATGACCGGGGAGAGCTCGACGCCGGCACCGGGCTCGCGCGGCGTGCAGTGGCTGTAGCCGTGCTCGTCCATGTGGTTGATGAGCCGGCAGACGTACTTGGCGACGAGGTCGCACTTGAGCGTCCAGGAGGCGTTCGTGTAGCCGACCGCGAACGAGAGGTTGGGGATGCCGCTGAGCATCATGCCCTTGTAGGCGACCGTCGCCGACGGGTCGACCGCGCGGCCGTCGACGGCGAGCTCGATGTCGCCGAGGAAGAGCAGCTGCAGGCCGGTGGCGGTGACGATCACGTCGGCCTCGAGCTCACGGCCGGAGGCGAGCCGGACGCCGGCCTCGGTGAAGGTCTCGATCTCGTCGGTGACGACCTCGGCGCGGCCGGAGCCGATCGCCGCGAACAGGTCGCCGTCGGGGACGAGGCAGACGCGCTGGTCCCAGGGCTCGTAGCGGGGCTCGAAGTGGGTGTCGACGTCGTAGCCGGCGGGCAGCGCAGCGGTCACCCACTTACGGACCAGGCGCCGGGTCGCGGCCGGGAAGCGGCGGCTGAACCGGTAGCCGAACGCCTGCAAGGCGACGTTCTTGGTGCGGACCAGCGAGTAGGCGAGCCGCGCCGGGAGACGGCGGCGCAGGGCGACGGCGAGCCGGTCCTCGCGCGGCAGCGAGACCACGTAGCTCGGCGAGCGCTGCAGCATCGTCACCTTCGCCGCCCGCTCGCTCATCGCCGGCACCAGGGTGACCGCGGTCGCGCCACTGCCGATCACGACGACCCGCTTGCCGTCGTAGTCGAGGTCGGCCGGCCAGTGCTGGGGGTGGACGATCGTGCCCGTGAAGCGGTCGCGGCCCGGGAACTCGGGCGAGTGGCCGGCGTCGTAGCGGTAGTAGCCGGTGCAGCCGCAGAGGAAGCCGCAGCTGAAGCGCACCGTCTCGGTCGCGCCGTCGGCGTCGGTCCGCTCGGCCTCGATCTGCCAGCGGGCCGCGGCGCTCGACCACTCGGCGCGAACGACCCGGTGGTTGAAGCGGATCTCGCGGTCGACCCCGTACTCGGCGGCCGTCTCGCCGACGTACTTGCGGATCGCCGGCCCGTCGGCGATCGCCTCCGCCTCCTCCCAGGGGCGGAACGAGTAGCCGAGCGTGAACATGTCGGAGTCGGAGCGGATGCCGGGGTAGCGGAACAGGTCCCAGGTACCGCCGATCGCGTCGCGCGCCTCGAGGATCGCGAAGCGCTTCGAGGGGCAGCGATCGCGGAGGTGGCAGGCGGCGCTGATCCCGGAGATCCCGGCGCCGACGATCAGCACGTCGAAGTGCTCGTCGGCCGGGCGGTCCTCGGCGGTCGCTTCCATCGTCGGACGAGTCTCGCAGCCCGCGACCGCGACCGCGGAAACGCCGTTCAGGCTTCGCTCAGCGCCGGCGTCGCCGTGGCTTCCGGGGCGGGCGTCACGGGGGCCTCCTGCTCGGCCGGTCGCGACGGCAGCAGCGCCGCGACGAACAGCGAGCCGACCGCGCAGACGCCGGCGGCGACGAGGCAGCCGGCGGCGAGGCCGTCGTAGAAGCCGGCCGAGGCGATCTCGCGCAGAGCCGCTCCGGGGGCGCCGCCGAGTTGCTCGGCGATCGCGAAGGCGGCGCCGATCGAGTCGGAGGCGGGACCGGCCGGCAGCTGCGCCGGCGCGCCGTCGAAGCCGGCTGCGTACAGCGACGCGAAGACGGAGCCGATCACCGCCACCCCGAGGGTGCCGCCGAGCTCGCGGGTGGTGTCGTTGACCCCGGAGCCGACGCCGGCGTTGGCGGTCGGGACGGCGCCCATGATCGACTCGGTGGCGGGGGCCGAGGTGAAGCCCATCGCGGTGCCGAGGACGACCATCTGTGCGGCGATCTCGAGGTAGGAGGTCGAGTCGTCGACCTGCGAGGTCCAGGCGAACATGACCGCGCCGAGGGCGAGCCCGGCGGCGACGACGAGCTTGTTGCCGACCCGGACCGCGAGGATCGTGCCGACCACCGCCGCCGTGCCGGTCGAGAGGGCGACGGGAAGCAGCCGCAGCCCGGTCTCGAAGGCGCCGTAGTCGCGGAGGACCTGGAAGTACTGGGTGATCAGGAAGATGAACCCGAACAGCGCGAAGAACGAGAACGTGATCGCGACCGAGGCGGCGCTGAAGCGGGCGTTGCGGAACAGCCGGACGTCGAGCAGCGGCGCCGCTGCGCGGGTCTCGTAGGCGACGAACGCGGCGAGCGCGGCGAGCGCGACCACGAATCCGGCGAGCGACCGCCCGGCCAGCCAGCCGTACTCGGGCGCCTCGATGATCGTGAAGACGAGCGCGAAGACGCCGAGCGTCGAGAGGACCAGGCCGATCCGGTCGATCCGCGGTCGGGCCGGGTCGCCGGACTCGGGCACGAAGGCGAGGACGAGCGCGAAGGCGAGCGCCGCGATCGGCAGCTTCAGCCAGAAGGCGGCCTGCCAGCCGCTCGCCTCGAGCAGCGCCCCGCCGACGATCGGCCCGAGCGCCACCGAGATCCCGGTCACGGCCCCCCAGAGGCCGATCGCCCTGGCGCGCTGTTCCCGCTCCGGGAACAGGTGGACGATCGTCGAGAGCGTCGCCGGGAAGATGATCGCGGCCCCGAGCCCCATCACCGCCCGCCAGCCGATCAGGGCGCCGCTGGTGTCGGCGAGCGCGGCGGCGCCGTTGCCGGCGAAGTAGATCGCCAGGCCGATCAGCAGCAGCCGGCGGCGTCCGAAGCGGTCGCCGAGGCCGCCGGCGGCGAGGACGAGCGCGGCGAAGACGAGCGTGTAGGCGTCGACGATCCACTGCAGGTCGCGGGTCGACGCGCCGAGCGCGGTCGAGAGCGTCGGCAGCGTCACGTTGACGATCGTCGTATCGACGTTGACTGCGAACGCGCAGAGCAGCAGGACTGCCAGTGCGGGTGCTCTCCTCATCTCGTGCTCCTCGGTCGGTCCATCGAGTCGAGCGGAGCATAGTACAAAAACAGATAGTGCTCAGTTATCAATCCGATAACGCGTTAGACTGACAGCATGACCCAGCGCAGCTACCGGCAGATCTGCGGGATCGCGAAGGCGCTCGACCTGCTCGGCGAGCGCTGGACGCTGCTGATCGTCCGCGAGCTGCTGCTCGGGCCGAAGCGGTTCGGCGCGCTGCGCGAGGCGCTGCCGGGGATCAGCGCCAACCTGCTCAGCGCCCGGCTGCGCTCGCTGCTCGAGGCCGGGATCGCCGAGCGCGTCGAGCTGCCCGCGCCGGCGTCGATCGAGGCCTACGCGCTGACCGACCGCGGCGAGGCGCTGCGGCCGATGATGGACTCGCTCGCCGTCTGGGGCTTCGAGCTGCTCGACGCCGAGCGCGAGTACGAGCGGGGCTGGGCGGTGCGGCCGTCGTGGCTGACCGCGACGTTGGCGGCGGCGAGCGAACCCGCCGATCTCGACGGCCTCGACGGCCGCGTCCTCGGCTTCGACGTCGACGGCGACCGCTTCTCGGTCCGCGTCGACGACGGCGTCGCCCGCGTCCGCGACGGCGCCGCCGCGGACCCCGACGCCGTCCTCGCCACCGACCTCCGCAGCTACGTCGACCTCACCCACGGTGAGGGGCGGGCCGACGATCCGCTGGCGGCGGAGCTGTTCGCGGCCCTCGCCGGCGCCTACGGCCGGACGGCGGCGGCCAGCTGACGAGTAGCTGCCGGCCGCCGCCTCTAGGCTTGCGCGGTGGCGATGACCCCGACGCCGGCGGCTGACGCGGAACCGCATCCCAGCCTCGTCGCGATCCTCCGCGAGTGGGGGCGGATCGGCTGCATCGGCTTCGGCGGGCCGCCCGCCCACATCGCGCTGCTCCGCGACCTCTGCGTCGTCCGCCGCGGCTGGATCGGCGAGGCCGACTTCGAGCACGGGGTCGCGGCGACGAACCTGCTGCCCGGCCCCGCCTCGACCCAGCTGGCGATCTATTGCGCTTGGCGCCTGCGTGGCCTCGCCGGGGCGATCGCCGGCGGGCTGGCGTTCATCGTCCCCGGGCTGATCCTGATCATCCTCCTGGCGGTCCTCTTCCTCGAGGGCTCGCCGCCCGAGTGGGTCCGCGGGGTCGGCGCCGGCGCCGGCGCGGCGGTCGCCGCCGTCGCCGTGCGGGCCGGGATCGGCCTGATCCCCGGCAGCCGCCGTCGCCTGCGGCCCGATCAGCGCGGCCGCTGGACCGCCTACCTGCTGGCCGGCGCGATCGCGACGATCCTCGTCGGCCCCTGGCTCGTCCTCGTCCTGCTCGCCTGCGGAGCGATCGAGCTGACCTGGAGCCGGGCGGAGCGGCGCCGGCCCGGGCTCGGGGCGCATGCCTGGCCGGCGCTGCTCTTCGCCGCCGCCACCGCCGGCGGCACCCTCGCGCTCTGCTGGACGGCGTTCAAGGTCGGCGCCCTCGCCTACGGCGGCGGCTTCGTGATCATCCCGCTGATGCAGGCCGACGCGGTCGACCACTACGGATGGATGACCGACGGGCAGTTCCTCAACGCGGTCGCGCTCGGTCAGGCGACTCCGGGGCCGGTCACCCAGACGGTCGCGGTCGTCGGCTACGCCGCCGCCGGCGTTCCCGGCGCGCTGCTCGCCGCCGCGGTCGCCTTCCTGCCCTCGTTCTCGTTCGTCCTGCTCGGCGCCGAGCGTTTCGACCGGCTGCGGACGAGCCCGCGGCCGCGAGCGTTCCTCGCCGGCGCCGGCCCGGCGGCGATCGGCGCGATCATCGGCTCGGCTGTGCCGCTCGCGGCGGCGGTCTCGGAGACCTGGCAGCTCGTCGTCCTCGCCGCCGCGGCGGTGCTGCTGCTCGCGTTGCGCTTCGCCGTCGTCTGGACTCTGCTCGCCGCCGCGGCGGCGGGCGCGGTCGCGGCGCTCTGCGGGGCGCCGCTGCCGCTCTGAACGGCTAGAGGCCGCCGGGGTGGCGGGTCCGGAAGCCCCTGGCGGAGCGCATGTACTCCTCCAGAGCCAGCCAAGAGCCGTCGCCGCGAGCTGGCGCAAACAGCCGGGGGCGTGGCATCGAAGGGATCAGCCTTGGACGCGCTCGGCAATCTATCTGCCGTCCTCGCCGGATCAGGTCCCTTCTCGAACGAGAGGAAGCGCTGATGGCCGGCACGACTGGAATCGAAGTTCGCCGCAGCCGCTCATGTCGCACACGCGACGGGGGCGGGCGGTGCAACTGGCAACCCGGTTATCGAGCCCAGGTCTACCTCAAGCGGGAAGGCAAGACCGTTCGCAAGACGTTTAGAACTCGCGAGGAGGCCCGAGCATGGCGCGACCAGGCGCTCGTAGCGGCCGGCAGAGGGGCGATGTGTCCGCGGCTATGAGAAGGCCCTCAGACTCAGAATCCTCCCGGAGCTCGGCGACGCCCGACTTTCTGAGATCCGGCTCGTCGATATCCAAGGGCTTGTCGACCAGCTTCGCGCCGACGGGCCCTCCCCCAGCACCATCGACTCAACCGTCAATCCGCTTCGCGTGATCTACCGCCGTGCAGTCTCCCCCGGCCAGGTAGCGGTCAACCCGACCCGTGGATTGGAGCTGCCCGCCATCCGAAGCAAGCCGAAGCAGGTTGCCGATCCGGCCGAAGCCGCCGGCCAACTAGCCCCCCGAAGGCCCGTTCCGCCATACAATCCCTCAAGCGATCAGTATTCCCGGTCGCCGTCCGTTTCACGGTTGGGAGGCCGGGGCACAACTCGCAGGGGTGGAGAGGCTTGGGAGGGGGTCGTGCCGTTCCACGACCCCCTCCTACTTGACGACGATCTGCCATATGGGGGGAACAGGCAAGATCGCCGCCCGCGCCTCACTTCCCACCGACCGCTTCTTCGATTGAGCTTCAGCCTAGGTCGCCGATCGCCTCCTGGAACTGACCCATTCCGCGGGCGAGCGACTCGCCCGTCGCGGCCTGAATAACCCCGGAGCGGTCGACGATCATCGCCACCCGCGTCTGAAGCCTCTCGAACTTCTCACTTCGGACCACCTCATCGAGCTTCTCACGCTCGCCGCGCACCAGGATGAAGCCACCGAGGTCGCCGCCATGATTCGCCAGGAACCACGGCTCGAAGCTCTCGATCTGTCCGTCCTGCTGTAGCTGCGCGTAGTAATCGACGGACTCGTTGAAGACCTCGACGGCCTTGGCCTCGCGGCCGCGCACCACCTCACCCCATCCGATGAACAACCCGTCGTCAGCCATTTGATTCTCCCCTCGTGTGGACTACGTTGAAGGTACTCCTGGCAGCGATCAATGTCGATACCGATTCCGGCGCGGAGAGTCGAGCTTGCCCGGCTCCATTTGCGCACGAAATGCGCACGAACGTATGCCTATAGGACGACTTAACGCGTCACCGGCGGCGAGTCGAAAACGGCGTTTTACCTGCAAATAGGCAACTTCACGCCACTAGGCGATACAGGCCGAAACGGGCGCAATAGAAGTACTTCTTGTGGCGGATCCGGTTGCCCGCCCGGATCATCTTCTCGACGACCTTCGGGGCGACCGCGCGGCTGCCCTGGAGGTGGGCGCGGGGGGTCGCGGCGGCACCGAGCGGCAGCGCCAGCAGGGCGAGCAGGGCGAGGCCGAGGGCGATGCCGGCGAGCCGCCGGCCGAGCTTCGATGCCGATGCCATCGCCGCTCCGGTCGGCGGCGCCGAGCCGATCCTTGAGTGTCGGCCGCGGCCGTCCAAGAAGCCCGCTTCCGAACTCGAGGTTCGCTTTCCGATTCGCCGCCGGATATGCGAGGCTTCTCGGAGCCGATGAGCGAGGGTCCTCCAACTTCCGGATCGGGCGACGATCTAGCGGGCCAGCAGCCCGCGCAGCCGGCGCAGCCCGAGGTTCCGGCCGGCTGGTACCCGCACCCGACCGCGCCCGGCTGGGAGGCCTACTGGACCGGCTCCGGATGGGGCAACGAGACCCGCCCGGCGCCGGCCCCGCCCGAGCAGCAGCCCGCCGCTCAGGAGCCGCAGGCAGCCGCCGAGCAGCAGCCGGTAGCCGCCGAGACACAGCCCGCCGCTCAGGCACAGCCCGCCGCTCAGGAGCCACAGGCCGCCACCCCGGCGGCCGAGGCGGCGTCGGTGCCCGCTCAGCAGCAGCCGGTCGCCGCCACGCCGGTCGCCGCCACGCCGGCCGTCGCCGCCAAGGACGGTCGCTCCGACAGCACCCTGCCGGTGATCCTCTGCGTGCTCGGCGCCGTCGTCGCCGTCGTCGGCTCGTTTCTGCCGCAGGCCACGCTCGACTTCAACGGCAACTCGATCGATCTCGCCGACAACACGATGGTCGCCGCCGGCTACGGGATCGCCGCGATCGCCGCGGCGGTGCTCGCCGCCGCGGTCGCCGCCTGGGCGTACCTGAAGGCGAGTCGCAGCTGGATCCCGATCCTGCTCGGCGTCGTCGTCGTCGCAATCGCCGTCTACGCCGGGACCGCCGGCCTCGATGTGGCGCCGGACTTCGCCCCCGCGGGCCTGACGCTCGACGACCAGGGCTCGCCGTCGACGGGGATCTTCGCGGTCGGCGTCGGCGGCCTGCTGATCGTCCTCGGCGGCGTCGGCCTCGTTCGCGAGAATCGCTGAGCGGCGCCCGGTTCACGATCTGGTGTCATCTCGGCCGCCGCGGCCGGATAGGCTCCCGCCGACGTTGATCGGGGATACGACGGAGGGAGAGACGATGGGTGTTGTCCGGATCGCTGCTAAGTCGCTGGCCGCCGCTTCGGCGTTGCTGCTGCTCGGCCCGGCGGTGGCGTCGGCGGACACGAATCCGTGGCTGTCGCCGCCCGATCAGTTCCTCAACATGGCCCACCAGGGCGGTGAGCTCGAGGCGCCCGGAAACACGCTCTACGCGTTCAAGACGGCGATGCGGGAGCGTGGCGCCGACTCGCTGGAGATGGATTCCCACGTCACCAAGGACGGCAGGCTGGTCATCCTCCACGACCAGACCCTGAGCGGCACGACCAACGCCCAGCAGGCCGACGCTCCGGCGCCGTTCGGCCCGGGCTCCTCGAACCAGGTCTACGACTACACGCTCGCCGAGCTGAAGAAGCTCGACGCCGCCTACTGGTACGCGCCCGGCAGCGGCCAGTACGACCACGGCCGGCCCGCCGGCGATTACCAGTACCGCGGCGTCGCCGACGGCAGCGTCCCACCGCCGAGCGGCTATACGGCCAACGACTTCAAGATCCCGACATTCGAGGAGGTCCTCGCCGCGTTTCCGCACACCCGGATCAACATCGACATGAAGGACCACTCGGGCTTCACCGACAAGGGCGTCGAGGCGGCTCACGAGCTCGCCCGGATTCTCGCCGAGCAGCCCGGCGGCGACAACGAGAACGTCCTCGCCGCGTCGTTCGGGCAGGCCGAGATGGAGGCCTTCCACGCCGACCTTCCCGAGCACGACTCGCTGTCGGCCAGCCTCGACGCGACGAGCGGCTACGCGCTCGCCAACCAGCCGATCGAGCCGCCGGCGCAGGCCCTGCAGCCGCCCGACACCTACGACCTCGGCGGCGGCGTCCTCGTCGACGCGCCGGCGCTGCTGAAGGGAATCGCCGAGCAGCGGGGCGACGACTACGCGATCCACGTCTGGGGCGCCGACGCGACCCCCGAGGACGACGACCTCTACCAGCACATGCTCGACGTCGGCGTCCAGGGCTTCTTCGCCCAGAAGCCGAGCGAGCTGGCGGCGTTCCTGTGCGCGAAGGGCGTGCCGCGGCCGGACGGCTCCAGCCATTGCACCCCGAACCCGGAGATGGCCGGGATCGCGCCGATCCTGGCGGCGGTGCCGCCGCTGCCGAACAAGGTCAAGGTCAAGGCCGGCAAGCGGGTCGTCGTCGAGACCGGGATCGGCAATGCCGGCAACCAGGACCTGCACGGCACGTCTGCCTGCGCGACCGCGACCGGCAAGGCGGCGCGCTGGATCAAGCCGGGCCGCTGCGGGCTGCGCGGCACCGTCGCCCCGGACGCGCCGGAGACGTCGCGGATCCCGATCCGCGCGAAGCGGCGCGCGAAGGGCAAGTACGAGGTCACCGTCGAGCTGACCAGCGACGACGGCGGCAGCGCCGAGCGGACCGTCACGGTCCGGGTGATCGGCAAGCACAAGAAGCGGAAGTAGACCGCGAAGACAACGCGTCAGGCGCCAACCGGAGGAGATCGAGATGGCAGAGCTGATCGACTCGGAGGCCGGAGCGCCTCTGCGCCGCCGCGAGTTCCTGATCGCCGGCGCCGCGGCCGGGATCGCGGCGTCGGTGCCGATCAACCACGCGGCGCTGGCCCGCGGCCGCGGGCTGCCGGTCGCGAAGGCCGGCAGGTTCGCCCACGGCGTCTCCTCGGGCTTCCCGACCTCGGGGGCGATCACGCTCTGGACACGGGTCGCCGAGCTCGAGCGGTCCTCGCGGCTGACCCTCGAGGTCGCGACCGACAAGGGGTTTCGCCGCGTCGTCAGACGTAAGCAGGTCACCGCCGCCGCCCGCGACGACTTCACGATCCACGAGCGAATCCGGGGTCTGAAGCCGGGCCGCGAGTACCACTACCGGTTCGAGACCAAGCACAAGCATTCCCGCATCGGCCGCTTCCGGACGCTGCCGCCGCCCGATTCCAGGCAGCCGTTGCGGATCGCCTACTTCTCCTGCCAGGACTACGAGGCCGGCTACTACAACGCTCATGCGGCGATGGCGAAGGACGACCTCGATCTGGTCATCTGCCTCGGCGACTACATCTATGAGCGCCCCTACTACCCGGGCCCGGACGACCGGGCGGACACGACCGGCGTCAACGACGACGGCAACGTCCAGACCCTGGCCGAGTACCGCGAGAAGTACCACCTCTACCAGTCCGACCGCGACCTGCAGGCGCTGCACGCCGCCCATCCGTTCATCTCGATCTGGGACGACCACGAGGTCGAGGACAACTACGCCGGCGACGAGCCCGACTCGGCCGAGCCGGACCAGTCGAAGGAGAACAACGGCGTGCCGCGGCGGGTGCCGTTCGCGAAGCGGCGCCGCAACGGCTACAAGGCCTACTTCGAGGCGCATCCGCGGATCCGTCTGCGGCGGGCGGAGAAGAACCAGATCTACGGCAGCGTCCGCCTCGGCGGCCTCGCCGAGCTGTTCCTCACCGACCAGCGCCAGTACCGCGATCCGCAGCCCTGCGGCGACAAGCTGCTGACGCCGTGCCCGGAGGCCGACGACCCGGGTCGGACCCTGCTCGGCGCCGAGCAGAAGAAGTGGTTCAAGCGGGCGGTCCCGAAGTCGTCGGCCCGCTGGAAGCTCTGGGCGAGCGAGCTGATGGTGATGAGCCTCGACCTGCCGGCCGGGCAGGCGGTGAACCTCGACTCCTGGGACGGCTACCAGGCCGAGCGGGCCGAGATCCTCGAGAGCTTCAAGGCGAAGGGGGTGAGGAACCTCGCGGTCCTGACCGGCGACATCCACACCTTCATCGCCGGCGACCTGTCGACGAACGGCCGCTCCAGCGGCGAGCCGCTCGGCGTCGAGCTGGTCGGCGGCTCGGTGACCTCGCTGGGGATCCCCGAGGCCCTCGGGGTGCCCTCGTCGACGCTCTACCCGCTTGCCGGGGCAAACGACCCGCACGTCAAGTTCGTCGACTTCGACAAGCGCGGCTACTGCGTCCTCGAGGTCGGCAAGAAGACGCTCGAGGCGACGTTCATGTCCTGCGACGCTCTGACGAAGCGGGCGAAGCCGGTCGAGCTCGCCCGGTTCCGCGTCGACGCCGGCGACCCGACGCTGCACGAGACCGCCTAGCCGCGCCGGCCCGGCAGGACACGGGCGCCGCACCGCGAAGGGGGCGACGTGATCCCTCCGTCCGCCCAGCGGGCCGCGAGCCCGCCCACGGGTGGACGCGGCGACCCCGATCCGGTCACCAGGCTGCCGACCCGGCGGCAGTTCCTCGACCGACTCAGCGAGGAGATCGCGGCGCTCGGCGCGGACTCCGGGCCGCTCGCCGTCCTGCTCGTCGACCTCGACGGCTTCCGGCGCGTCAACCGCGACCTCGGCCACGTCGTCGGTGACCAGCTGCTGTTCTCCGCCGCCCGCCGCCTGCTCGGAGCGGTCCGTGGCGACGACCTCGTCGCCCGCGCCGGCGGCGACGAGTTCGCGGTGATGAGCCGCGGCCTCGCCAGCAGCTCCGACGTCGTCGAGCTCGCTGCAGCGATCATGGACGCCTTCGACGATCCGTTCGACCTCGGGGTCGAGATGCTGACCGTGACGGTCTCGGTCGGGGTCGTCGTCTCCGCCGAGCCGGGCGCCTCCGCCGAGCCGGGCGCCTCCGCCGAGTCGCTGGTCGGCGACGCCGAGGCGGCGCTCGAGCGCGACCGCTCCGGTTCGCGCCGCTTCGAGGTCTTCGATGCAGAGCTCCGCGAGCGGATCCGCTACCGGGCCGAGATCGGGCGCGAGCTCGCCGCGGCCCTGGCCGCCGATGAGATCGCCTTCCACTACCAGCCGATCGTCGACATCGCCTCCGGTCGCGTCGCCTCGGTCGAGGTGCTGGCCCGCTGGCACCATCCCGAGCGCGGAGCGATCTCGCCGGAGCTGTTCGTGCCGATCGCCGAGGAGACGGGTTGCGTCGGCGAGCTGCTGACGAGGCTGCTCAGCCCATGCCGTCGCCGACTTCCCGCTGATCGCCGCCTGCGACCCGACCCGCTCGATCTCGCTGGCGATCAACGTCTCCTCGAGCCAGCTCACCTCGGAGCCGCTGCTCGGCGCGATCGGCGCGCTCGTCGACGGGCTCGACGTGGAGCCGGAGCGGGTCGTCGTCGAGATCTCCGAGTCGGCGCTGAGCGGCGCCGCCGAGTCCTACCTGGCGCGGGTCACCGAGCTGCGGGCCCTCGGCGTGCGCGTCTCCCTCGACGACTTCGGCACCGCGTCGACCTCGATCGCCCAGCTCCGCTCGCTGCCGATCGACCAGATCAAGCTCGACCGCTCCTTCGTCGCCGGCCTCGGCGAGGCCTCCGCCGACGCCGCCCTCGCGGCCGGGGTCCTGCCGCTCGCGCGGGCGCTCGGCATCGAGGTCGTCGCTGAGGGCATCGAGACGGAGAACCAGCTCGCCCACCTGTTCGCGCTCGGCTATCGCCAGGGCCAGGGCTACATGCTGGCCCGGCCGGGCCCCGCCGCCGACGCCGCCGAGCTGGTCGCCGCCGGACCCGTCGAGGCGACGCGGACGGCCGAGACGGCGGCGCTCAGCACCGCCCGCGAGGCGTTCCGGCAGGCCCTGCTCTCCGGCGACGCGAAGCTGGCCGAGACGGTGATCGCCGATGCGGTCGCCGCCGGGATCGCCTCGATCACGATCCAGAGCGAGGTGATCGGCCGGGCCCTGCACTGGATCGACTCCGAATGGGAGGCGGGACGCCTGCGCGCCGCCGACGAGCACCTCGCGGCGGCGATCTGCGAACGCCAGCTCGCCGCCGTACTCGACTCGCACCTGGCGCCCGAGCGACGGTTCACGGCGCCGTCGGACCGGGTTCACGGAGCCGGCCAGCGGGACAGCGGCCAGGATCGCTTGCGGCCGCCGCGCTGAGCGGATATAGATCACCGCAATCCGGAATCGCGCCGGCACACGTTCAAGTCATCCCAGGGAGTTCAATGACTCGCGCTTCGCTGCCATTCATCGTCGCCTGCGTCGCTGCGCTGGCGTTCGCCGCGCCGGCCGCCGCCGCGCCCGACGAGCTGTCCTCGCGCCTCGACGCTCTCTCCGGTGCCGGCCTGCGCGCCGCGTCGCCCGCCGAGCAGGCCCGGGCGGTCTCGCTGCTTGCCGACGGTCCCGGCAGCCTGCTCCGCGACGGCGGCAACCTGATCGTCGACGTTCGCGTCGACGGCGCCGCCCGGGAACGGGTCGCCGGGTTGCGTGAGGCAGGCGCCGATATCGTCGCCGTCGCCGCCGACTACGGCCTCGTCTCGGTCAGCGTCCCGGAGGGAAGGCTCCGCGATCTGGCCCGGGCGCCCGGCGTCGAGAGCGTCACCGAGGAGCTGACCCCGATGACCGGGGCCGACGGCGCCGAAGGTGCAGCGACCGGCGCGCTCAACACCTGCCCGACCGGCGTCGTCAGCGAGGGGGACGCGCAGCTTCGCGCCAACGTCGCCCGCAACCAGTTCCAGGTCGATGGCGGCGGCGTCAAGGTCGGGGTGATGTCGGATTCGTTCAACACCGGCGCGACGGCGGTCAAGCAGGCGAACGACATTGCCAGCGGCGATCTGCCCGGCCCCGGCAATCCGTGCGGGCGGACGACTCCGGTTCAGGTGCTCGACGACTCCGCCGGGGTCCAGGGCGACGAGGGCCGGGCGATGACCCAGATCGTCCACGACCTCGCGCCCGGCGCCGACCTCGCGTTCGCCACCGCGTTCACCGGGCAGGTCGCCTTCGCCAACAACATCCAGGCCCTGGCGAACGCCGGCGCCAAGGTGATCGTCGACGACATCATCTACTTCTCCGAGCCCTACTACCAGGACGGGATCGTCGCCAACGCGGTCAACTCGGTCACCCGCCAGGGCGTCGCCTACTTCTCGATGGCGTTCAACAACAACCGGGTGATCGGCGGCCGCGACAGCAACTCCTGGGAGGCGCCCGCCTACCGCAACGCCGGCTCCTGCCCGACCCTCGTCGGCGGCAGCGACTGCATGGACTTCGACCCCGGGCCCGGGGTCGACAACACGTTCAACCTGACCGCGACCGGCGCCATCCCCTGGCGGTTCGGCCTGCAGTGGGCGCAGCCGCAGAACGGCGTCACCACCAACCTCGACCTCTACGTCATCAACGGGTCGACGAGTCAGGTCTTCAGCTCGACCGACGTCAACGCGACGACCGGGCAGCCGTTCGAGTTCGTCTCGTTCACGCCCGGCAACACGAGCGCCGGCAACTACCAGCTCGTCGTCAAGCGGGTCAGCGGCGCGGCCAACCCGAGGCTGAAGTGGGTCAACAACGACAACGGCGCCGGCGCGATCGCCGGGCTCGAGTACCCGGCCTCCTCCGGCGGCGACACGGTCGGCCCGACGATCTACGGGCACAACGGCACCGCTGGAGCTCAGACGGTCGGCGCGGTGCCGTTCAACGACAGCGCGGTGATCGAGAGCTTCTCCGGCCGCGGCCCGGTCACCCACCTGTTCGGCCCCGCCAACGGGTTCACGCCGGCGCCGGCGCTGGGCTCGCCGCAGGTCCTCGACAAGCCGGACCTGGCGGCGACCGACGGCGGCATCACGACGTTCTTCGGCCCCGGCAACCGCTTCTTCGGGACCTCGGCGGCGGCCCCGCACGCGGCCGCCGTGGCGGCGCTGCAGCTCGCCGCCGAGCCGGCGCTGAAGCCGGCGGAGCTGAGGTCGGCTCAGGTCGGTAGCGCGGTCCCGGTCGGGACGTTCGGGCCGCTCGCCGCCGGCGCCGGCCTGCTCGACGCCGAGGCGGCGATCAAGACGCCGCCGGCGCTGTCGTTGAAGCGGAAGCCGAAGAAGAAGACGACCGCGAAGAAGGCGAAGTTCGCATTCAAGGTGGAGAGCGGAACAAGACTCACCTGCAAGCTCGACAGGAAGCCGTTCAAGCCGTGCTCGAAGCGGGCGTCGTTCAAGGTCAAGCCCGGCAAGCACAAGCTCCGGGTCCGGGCGACCGACGCAGCCGGCAACCAGCGCACCGTCAAGTACGCCTGGAAGGTCGTCAAGAAGAAGAAGAAGCGCTAGCTGCGGTCGTCGCGGCCGGGGTGGACGTCGTCGATCGTCGCCAGTGGCGTGTAGGGGGCGCCGGCGGAGGCGGCGACGATCGCCTCGCCGCCGCCGGCGAGGCGATCGAGGACCGCGACGGTGCCGGCGATCTCCAGTCCCTCCTCGCGGCAGCGCTCGATCGCCTTGACCGTCGAGCCGCCGGTCGTGACGACATCCTCGACGATCAGCACCCGGGTGCCGGGCTCGAGCAGCGGTCCCTCGACCCAGCGTTGCAGCCCATGCTGCTTCTTCTCCTTGCGGACGAAGAAGGCGAGCAGGTCGCGGCCGGCCGGCGCCGAGATCGCGGCGCTCGCGATCGGGTCGGCTCCCATCGTCATCCCGCCGACCGCGGCGGCGCCGACGCGTCCGGCCTCGGCGGCGACGAGCTCGGCGAGGACGCCGAAGCCGGGCTGGCGGAGGATGGCCCGCTTGGCGTCGACGTAGTAGGAGGCGGTGGCGCCGCTGGTCAGCGTGACCGCGCCGATCACGAGCGCGTGCTCGCGCAGCTCCGCAATCAGCGTCTCACGGGCGCTCATCGGCCACGGCGAGGTCGATGGGCCACCGGCCGCGGACGCAGGAGGCGCAGCGTGCCTGGCACGTAAGCCGACGAGGACACAGGCCGGGAGTCCCTCGACCCGCCGCTAGCCGTACACGTAGATCGGGTCGCCGAGATCGATCCAGTTGTAGATGTGAACCGAATCGGGGATCGGGTTGCGCAGGCAGCCGTGGCTGGCCGGGTAGGTCGGCACGTCGTGGTAGCCGTGGGTCGCGTAGCCGCGGATGAAGTAGATCGAGTAGTACATGCCGAGGCTGTTGTAGCCGGCGTCCTTGCGGTAGAAGCGGAACTTGCCGCGGATCGTCGGCGTCGCCGGCGCCCCCGAGGAGATCGTGTAGATCTCGTCGACCCGGCCGTGCTTGGCGAGGACCATCACCTGCTTGGAGAGGTCGGCCTCGACGTGCTTGCCGGCGCCGGGATGCTTGAGCTTGAAGCCACCCTTGCCCTTGGCGAGCTTCTTGAAGACGCTGCTCGTCGCCTTCTCCTTGCGGGCCATGTTGTTGACCTTGCGGTAGGCGAGGACGGCGCGGCCGGTCGCGGAGCTGAACCTGGATCCCTTGCTGGAGACGTAGCCGAGGTGGTTGAGCAGGCCGTTCAGCGTCTTCACGGGCGGGCCCGAATTGCCCTTCTTGAGGCTTGGGTAGCGGATCCGGAAGGGCCGGCTGCGATCCTTGGAGCGACCCCAGTTGGCGCCCTTGTGAAGCAGCGCCTGAACGCGGTACATGCCCGGGGCGACCATCTTCCGCGCGAACCGGAACTGGCCGAGGCTCGAGCCCTTGCCCTTGGCGCGGACCTTGACGGTGACCCGCTTGACGGTCTTCTTACCGCGGCTGAGGACGATCGTCACCCGCTGGCCGGCGCGGAACGGCCGGACCGTGCCGGCGACCTTGATCCGCTTGCCGGCGGTCACCTTGCCCTTGCGGATGCCCTTGAGGCGGACCTTGGTGCTCGTCGCCTGCGGCTGACCGCCCGCCGCCTTGGCGGCGTCGGCGCCCGGCACCTGCGGCGACCGATCGGCGGCGGGATCGACCGCCGGGGCGACCGTCGTGGTCGTCGTCTCGGCATCGGCCGGCTCCGCGGCCGGTGACGCGGTCGCGGTCGTCTCCTGTGCCGCGGCGGCGGCGGCGACCACCAGCGAGAGGAGGAGTGCGAAGAGGAGGACGAGGTGGAGGCGGATTCGCTGGCTCATCTGGGCGCGAATTGTAGGGGCCGCAACGGCCGATCGGACGGGTCGCTCAGACGACGTCGGTGACGAGCAGCACGAACGCGATCGTGTTGTTGATCGTGTGGGCCAGAACCGGCGCCCAGAGAGTGCCGCTGCGCTCGTAGAGCCAGGCGAGGATGACCCCGAAGACCGCCAGCTGGATCGCCACCCCGACGTTGCCGGCGCCGAGGTGCAGCGAGCCCCAGACGATCGCCGAGATCACCGCGGCCGGCCACAGCGACATCGTGCGGCGCAGGCCACCGAACATGAAGCCGCGGAAGAACAGCTCCTCCGAGAGCGGCGCGGCGATGACGATCAGGAAGGCGGCGATGGCGACGCTGCCGAGCTCGTCCTTGTTGGTGCCGAGGTCGCGGGTCACGTCCTCCTGGTCGGGCTGCAGCAGCGGCGCCAAAAAGCCGGCGAAGATCAGGTACGTGAACCAGGCCAGCACGGCCAGCCCGATCGCTCCGAGCGCCACCCGACCGCCGAGGCCGAGCTTCCCGAAGGCCTCGACGAGCCGGCCACGGGCGTCGAACAGCGCGAAGCCGAGCGCGGTGCCGATCAGGCTCAGCGCGACGACGAGCTGGGCGGCATCACGGGCGGCGGGCGTGTCCAGCTCGGGGTCGAAGATCGCGACGATGATCGTCCCGGTCAGCATCGTCCCGGCGGCGATCAGGACGCCGAGCGCGACCATCCCGCCGCCCCAGCCGACCTCGGGCAGGCCGGCGTAGCGGGTCAGAAAGCGGCCGCCCTTCGACGCCCGGTCGGGTTCGCTGCCGAGCGGCGGCGGCGTCGACGGCGGCGACTCGACGGGCGGCGGCGCCGACTCGCCCCGGCTCGCCGGCGGCGGCGTCGAGCCGACCGTCGGCCGGTCCGGCTGGTCGTCCTCGTGCTCGCTCATCTGCCCGTCATCTCGGCTCGCTCCACCACCTCGGCGAGCGAGGATACGTCGGCGCCGCCCTCGCGGTCGATCCTGAGCACGTCGATGCCGGCCGCGCGGGCGCCGTCGACGTCCTCGTCGCTGTCGCCGACGTGCAGCGCCTCCGGCGCGGCGCAGCCGGCGACGGCGAGCGCCGCCGCGAAGATCGTCGGGTCCGGCTTCCGCGCTCCCGTCGCCGCCGAGGTGACGATCCCGTCCAGGGCCGCCGCCAGGCCGACCCGCTCGAGCACCGAGCCGAGCTCGTAGTCCCAGTTCGAGACACAGACGATCCGCAGGCCGCGCCCGCGCATCGCCACCAGCGCCGGGGCCGCGTCGGGATACGGCTCGAACGCGATCGCGGCCATCATCGCCGCGACCCCGACCGGGCGGCCGAGCCCGGCGGAGAGGAGCTCGGCGCAGCGCGCGCGCAGCGCCGCAAGCGATTCGCGGTCGCGGCCGCGGTCGGCGTTGGCCGCGTAGAAGGACATCTCGGCCTCGAAGGCGCTTCGCACCCGCGCCGCCGGCAGGCCGGCGACGAGCTCGGGATCGAGCCGCTCCCACGGCGGCGGCAGCCGGACGAGGGTTCCGAGCGCATCGATCAGGCAGGCGCGATAGGGGGCGGGCACGAATACATTCTCTCCGAGCCGATGGAGGAGACCCCGATCAGCCCAGGGACGCCGACCGCAGCGCCGCGGCGACGGCTCGTCGCGAGGCTCGCCGCCGCAGCGCTCGTATGCGTGTCGATCCCGCTCGCGATGGCCGGCGGCGACCTCGTCGCCGGAGCGACCCCCGGGCGCGACCCGGGCTGGCTGTTCGGGGTCTTCGGCGAGGGCTTCGTCGAAAGGCCGATGGTCTACCTGTGCCTGCTCTATCTGGCGATCGCGCTCTGGGCGCTGCTGCTCGTGCTCGCGCGCGACCTCGGGATCCGCTGGACGGCCGGGGTCACGGCGCTGCTGATCGTCCTCTTCGCGCTGGCGCCGCCGCTGCTCTCGCTCGACGTCTACAGCTACATCTCCTATGCGCGGCTCGGGGCCGAGCACGCCCTCAACCCCTACGAGTACGCGCCGTCGGCGCTTCCCGGCGGCGATGACGCCGCCGGCCGGGTCATCGACTACCGCGATGCCGTCTCCGTCTACGGGCCGGCGTTCACCCTTGCGAGCTATCCGCTCGGGCTGATCGGCGTCCCCGCCGCCCTCTGGTCGCTGAAGGCGATCGCCGGGATCTCGATCGCCGCCGTCGTGACGCTGGTCGCGCGCCTGGCGCGGGTTCGCGGCGTCGAGCCGGCGGCCGCTGTCGCCTTCGTCGGGCTCAACCCGCTCGTCCTCGTCCACCTCGTCGGTGGCGCCCACAACGACGGCCTCATGGTCGCCGTCGCGCTCGCGTCGTCGGCGGCGGTCCTCAGCTTCCGCCCGGCGATCGGCGGCGCCGGGTTCGTCGTCGCCGCGGCAATCAAGGTCTCGGGTTTGCTCTACGCGCCGTTCGCGTTGCTCGGCTCCGCCGACCCCGGCCGCCGCGCCCGCCTGCTCGCCGGCGGGGCGGCAGCGGTCTTCGTCGTCGTGGTCGGCTCGCTGCTCGTCTTCGGTCCGCACGTCAGCGAGGCGCTGACGGTCGCCGGCGGCAACCAGGACCGGGTCAGCCGCTGGAGCGTGCCGGCGACGCTCTCGCGAGGCACCGGCATCGACGTCGACGTCCTCCGGGCGGCGCTCGCCGCCGGCTTCGCGGTCGCGTTCGCCGGCCTGCTGGTCGCGACGGCGCGCGGGTTCGACTGGGTGCGGGCCGCCGCCTGGGCGAGCTTCGCCGTCCTCGTCGCATCCGCCTACGTCGTCCCCTGGTACCTGATCTGGTTGCTGCCGGTCGCGGCGATCGCCCGCGACCGGGTGCTGATCGGTGCAACGATCCTGCTCACGGTGTTCCAGGCGGCGAATGGCATCCCGGTGACGTTTTGAACGAGCCGCGGATGCGCAGCTCCCCCGAGTTCGACCTGATCGCCGCGATTCGCGACCGGCTCGGCCCGGCCGCCGGCAACGCCGACGTCCGGATCGGGATCGGCGACGATGCCGCGGTCACCGTCGATCCCGGCGGCACGGCCCGGGCGGTGAGCGTCGACGCGATCGTCGACGGCGTCTCGTTCCGGCGCAGCTGGTGCCCGCCCCGCTCGATCGGCGGCAAGGCGATCGGCGCGGCGCTCAGCGACCTGGCGGCGATGGGCGCGGCGCCGGCCGAGGTCTACGTCTGGCTCGGCGTCCCGCCCGACCTCGACCGCGACGCGGCGCTCGAGATCTGCGACGGTCTGGCCGAGCCGGCCGAGCGCGAGGGAGCGGCGCTGCTCGGCGGCGACCTGACCGGCTCGCCGGTGCTGTCGATCTGCGTCACCGCCGTCGGGCTGGCACCGTCGGCGGAGCTCTTGGTCGGCCGCTCCGGCGCCGAGCCCGGCGACGCGATCTGCGCGACCGGGTCGTTCGGCGGCGCCGCGGCCGGGCTGATGCTGCTCGAGCACCCGGAGCTGGCGGCGGCGGTCCCCGAGCCGGCGGCGCGTGCGGCTCGCGAGCGGCAGCTCTCCCCGCAGCCGCGGCTCGCGGCGGGGCGAGCCCTCGCCGCGGCCGGGGCAACGGCGATGATCGACGTCTCCGACGGCCTCGGCGCCGAGGCCGAGCACCTCGCCGCGGCGTCGGGGGTGGGCATCGAGATCGAGGTCGACCTGATTCCGGTCGCCGCCGGGGTCGCGGAGGTCGCCGCCGCCGCCGGCCGCGATCCGAGCGAGCTGGTCGTCGCCGGAGGCGAGGACTATGAGTTGCTCTGCGCGATCCCGCGGGCCCGGCTCGCCGACAGCGTCGCCGCGGTCGCGGCGACCGGGATCGGGCTGACCGAGATCGGCCGGGTCGATCCCGGCGCGACGGTTCGGCTCAGACTTCCCGGGGGCCGTTCAATTCGTGCAGCAGGCCATGACCACTTCCGCGCATCCTGACCGGATCGCGAACCTGGATCACGCCGATCCGCTCGAGGATGGCGATCGCGACGCGCTGCGAGTTGACCTCGTACTCACCGCGGGACACCTTCCGCTGAACGACTGCGAGCTGTTCACCTTCGGCACGCATTTGAACCTGGCTCGTTGCGATTCCTGACTCTGCTCGGGGGTTCACCTGTACCGGGCCCATCGACCCCTGCGGGCGGCGCTTTAGCCGGCTCGGACGGCCGTCCAGCACGGCGTCCAGAACCGCGTCCAGATCGCCGCCCGCCAGGCTCAGCGGTGCCGGCGGACTGCGGGCGGGCTCGCGCCGAGCGCACCGGGCCCGGCATGGCTGCCGGCGCCGCGGATGCTCCCCCGCGGCCCGGCCGGCGGCGTGGCGCTGCGGGTATCCGCCCCGGCGCTGGAGACGGCGGCGATCAGGCCGCCGAGCACGCCGCACCAGAGCAGCCCGAGCAGGAACCCGATCTGCCCGTCGGCGATCATCAGCAGCAGGTGCCAGGGCGCCGAGGGGCCGAGGCCGAGCTGATCGGCGAAGGTGACGAACGCGAGCAGCGCCGGGACCAGCGAGAGGGCCGCGGCGATCGCGAGGATCACCGCCCGCGGCGGCCCCGAGGCCCGGGCCGCGAGCAGCCAGACGTGCGCGGTCGGGGTCAGCAGCAGCGCCAGGTACGGGTTGATCAGCCAGATGCCGAGCACCGACAGCCCGGTCAGCAGGCCCGACGCCGCGGCGAGGGTCTGCGGCTCGGCGTCGAGCGGGGTCCGCATCGGCCGGATCAGCAGGACGGCGAGGGCGAGCGCTCCGGCGAGCACGGCGAAGGTCACCGGACCGGCCGTGCCGGCGTCGTGCCGGGCGGGGTCGTAGGGGAACGGCGGATCGGGCAGCAGTCCGACCAGGGCGAAGAGGTAGGCGAGCAGCAGCGGCGCCAGCGGGATCAGCACGCGCTCGCCGGCCCAGAACAGGGTCCGGCGGGCGCGCCAGTCGTTGCGGTGCTCGCGCAGCCAGGTGTCACCCGCGGTCAGCAGCGGCGCGAGCAGCAGCGCCACGGCGAGCAGCGACAGCGTCCAGCCCGGAACGAGGTTGTCGCCGACCCGGATGTACTCGTCGGGACCGGCGTCGGCGGGTCGCTCGGTCCGGTCGAGGGTGAGGATCAGCTCGAGCATCGTGTCCCCGGCGGCACCGAGCGTTGACGAGGAGATCGCCGCGGCGCCGTCATCGCCGGCGGCGACGCGGCGCTCCCCGTGGGCGCTGATCGCGATCGACTCGATCCCGGCGCGGCGTAGCGCCACCTGCTCGCCGAGGCCGCCGGGATAGGCGAGCCGAGCGAGCCCGACCCACGGGCCGGGAGCCGGGTCGCGCTGCCCGAAGTCGGTGCCGGCGATGCCGCGGGCGGTCTGGACGAGCTGCGCCGAGGGGCTGTCCGGCCCCGATCCGGAGCCGATCACGAACGGCGGCTGCGGGTCGGGGACGCCGGGTTGTGAGATGACGAGCCCTGCGTCGACGGCGTCGGGCTGCGGCAGGGCGTCGACGAGCTCGGCGGCGCCGTCGGCGCCGTCGGCTGAGCCGTCGGTCGAGGCGAAGATCAGCGTCTGGTCGCGGCGCGAGCGGCCGAGGTCGTCGGCGAGGGCGAGCAGGGTCGCCGTCGCCGCGGCGCTCGTCGTCGCGCCCGGTCCCGCCGCCGAGTCGCGCCCGGCGACGATCAGGATCGTTCGGTCCGAGGTCCCGGGCAGGGTCAGGATCACGTTCTCGAGCTTGACGTCGTCGCCCGCGAAGCTCGAGTCGAACGACTGCGTCGCGACCTCGCCACCCTCGATCGCCGAGAAGCGCTCCTCGACGAGATCGGCGACGGCGCGGTCGCCGGCCGAGCCCGGCGTTCGCTCCGGCGCCAGGGCGACGATCGAGCGGGCCGTGCGGGCTGCCTCGGACCCGTCGAAGGTCGGCGTCGCGACCGGTGGCGGCAGCGGATTCGGGATCGGCGCGAATGAGAACATCAGCACGACGAACGCGGCTGCGGCGGGCAGCAGGGCGGCGCGGTAGATCCTTGGGTCGAACATGGTTGCGGCGGTGAAACTAACCTCTTGGCATGGCCGAAGCCTCGGCTCGCATCCTCCTGGTCGACGACGAGGAGTCGATCCAGACGCTTCTGGCGTATCCGCTCCGCAAGGAGGGGTACGAGGTGGTGGTCGCTCGCGACGGCCGCGAAGGGCTCGACCAGTTCGCGGCGGGACGCTTCGATCTGGTCGTCCTCGACGTGATGATGCCGCGCATCGACGGCATCGAGGTCTGTCGCCGGTTGCGCTCGCGCAGCCAGGTCCCGATCATCATGCTGACCGCCCGCGACGACGAGGTCGACAAGGTTCTCGGGCTCGAGATCGGCGCCGACGACTACATCACCAAGCCGTTCAGCGTCCGCGAGTTCCGCAGTCGGGTCAAGGCGGCGCTGCGTCGCACCCGGATGTCGGGGGACGAGCCCGTCGAGGGCCCGATCAGCGCCGGCGAGCTGTCGGTCGACCCGACTCGCCGCCAGGTGACGGTCCGCGGCGAGCGGGTCCAGCTCACCTACGTCGAGTTCGAGCTGCTCGCGGCGCTGGCGCGAAGTCCCGGTCACGTCTTCGACCGCCGGGCGCTGCTGGAGCGGATCTGGGGCGACAGCACCTACCGCGACCCGCGCACGATCGACGTCCACATCCGCCACCTCCGCGAGAAGATCGAGACGGAGCCGAAGGAGCCCGCCTACCTGCTGACCGTTCGCGGGGTCGGCTACCGGTTCCGCGACGAGGACGTGAGCTGAGTTGAGCGGCCGCCGACCGGTCTCGCCGATCGACAGCGTCCGCACCCGGCTCGTGCTGCTGTTCTTCGCGATCACGGCGATGGCGATCGGGTTCGTCTACCTGTACGTCGTCCCGCAGCTCAGCTCTCGGCTCGAGTCGGAGCGGCTCGAGCGGCTCGAGCAGCAGGGGGACGAGGAGCTCGACCGGCTCCGCTCCGCCGCCCAGCGCGGCCTCGAGCAGCGCGAGCTGGCGGCGCTGGTCCGGCGGACGGCGGCCAACGTCGACTCGCGGATCACGCTGCTCGGGCTGCGCGACGAGGAGCCGGCGTTCGTGATCGCCGACTCCGAGCTCGAGAGCGAGGCGCTCGATCCCGAGTACCCGGCCGCGACCGGCGCCGCCGCGAGCAACGACGTCCGCTCCGGGATCGAGACGGTCGGCGGCAGCCGGATCGGCGAGACCGCCTTCCCGGTCAGCGGCGACGTGCCCGGCCGCGGCGGCGGGCAGGCCGCGGCCACCGACACGCCGGGTTGGGTGATCGTCCTCTCGACGCCGCTCGACGACGTCGAGGCGAACGTTGCGCTGATCCGCCGTCAGACGCTGATCGCCGGCGGGATCGCCCTGGCCGCGTCGCTGCTCGCCGCGTTCATCGCCGCCGGCTACCACGCCCGCCGCCTGCGCCGCCTCGAGGAGGCGGCCGAGCGGGTCGCCGAGGGTGACTTCAGCGTGCCGATCCCGGTCGGCTCCCGGGACGAGGTCGGCCAGCTCGCCGAGACCCTCGACCAGATGCGGCGCCGGCTGCGCCGCCTCGAGACGGCCCGTCGGGACTTCATCGCCAACGCGTCGCACGAGCTGCGGACTCCGATCGCCTCGCTCGGCGGGTTCATCGAGCTGCTCGACGAGAATCCCGAGCCGGACGCCGAGACCCGCGGCGAGTTCATCCGCACGATGCGCGGTCAGATCGAGCGGCTGACGAAGCTCTCCACCGATCTGCTCGACCTCTCCCGGCTCGACGCCGACGCGCTCAGCCTGCAGAGCGAGCCGGTCGAGCTCGGCGGCCTCGCGGCCGAGGTCGCGGCCGAGTTCGCCGCCGCCGCCGAGCGGCACGATTCCAGCATCGGGCTCGAGGGGGAACCCCAGGAACCGCTTGCGCAAGCCGATCGTGCGAGGTCAGCGCAGATCTTGCGTATTCTCATCGACAACGCGCTCAAGCACACCGCGCCCGGAACCGAGATCGTCATTCACACCTCCAGCACAAGCAGCGAAGCCCGTCTTACCGTCGCCGACGACGGGCCCGGGATCGACCCACGGTCGCGCGAGCAGATCTTCGACCGCTTCTACACCGCCGACTCGGTCAGCGGCTCAGGTCTCGGCCTGGCGATCGCCCGCGAGCTGGCCCGGGCGATGGGCGGCGACGTCGTCCTCGAGCCGCGCCGCGGCCGCGGCGCGGCGCTGAGCCTGATCCTGCCGCCCGCCGGCGCCCGCAGCGGCGATCTCGGCGGGTCCCTGGGGGCCCCGGCGTGATCGCGAACATACGGAGGACCCGCCCGGCGCTGCTGGCCGGGGCGGCGGCGCTGCTGCTCGCCGGCGGGCTCGTCGCCTGCGGCGGCGGCGATTCGACCGGCTCCGCGGTTGCCGACCTCGACCGTGACCACGACCTCCTCCGGGCAGGGCAAGCAGGTCGGCGCGAGCGACTTCGACCCGCAGGCGATCTACGCGCAGGCGTCGCCGAGCGTCGTCACGATCCTCTCGCTCGTCGGCGACTCCGCCGATCCGACCTCGGCCGGGCAGGGCTCGGGATTCGTGATCAGCGAGGACGGCGAGATCGTCACCAACGCCCACGTCGTCACCGACGCCACCGAGGCCGGCGGCGGCCAGACGATCAACGAGGCCGACGAGGTCTACGTCGAGTTCGGCGACCGCAACCAGGTGCCGGCCGAGATCGTCGGCATCGACCTCAATGCCGACGTCGCCCTGATCAAGGTCGATCCCGACGGACTCGACCTGAAGCCGATCGAGCTCGGCGACTCCGACGGAGTCGAGGTCGGCTCGCCGGTCGCCGCGATCGGCAGCCCGTTCGGCCAGGAGCAGTCGATGTCGGTCGGGATCGTCTCCGCGACCGACCGCTCGATCGACTCGCTGACCCAGTTCAAGATCGACGGCGCGATCCAGACCGACACGTCGATCAACCCCGGCAACTCGGGCGGCCCGCTGATCGGCCCCGACGGCCGCGTGGTCGGCATCGACCAGCAGATCAACACGACCTCGGGCGGCAACGAAGGCGTCGGCTTCGCGGTTCCGATCAACCTCGTCAAGCGCTCGATCGACCAGCTCCGCGACAACGGCAAGGTCGAGTACGCCTACATCGGCGTCAAGAGCCAGCCGCTCTATCCGCAGCTGGCCGACAAGCTCGGCATCGATGCCCCGACCGGGTCGCTGATCTCCAGCGTCGTCCCCGGCGGCCCCGCCGCCGACGCCGGCCTGCAGGGCAAGGCCGACGGCTCCGACTCGCAGATCGAGTTCCAGGGCCGCAAGATCGCGGTCGGCGGCGACACCATCGTCGCCGTCGACGGCGAGAAGCTCGAGTCCGAGAACGACCTCTCGCGACTGATCGCGACCTACGACCCGGGCGACGACGTGACCCTGACCATCATCCGCGACGGCAAGCAGATGGACGTCGACGTGACCCTCGGGGCGCGGCCCGAGTCCTGAGCCGCTGGCTGCCGGCTCGCATCCGATCGCCGGGCTCGTCGCCGAGCTCGCCGCCGACCTGCGCGAGGTCGTCCTGCCCGAGCTCGGTCGCAACGAGGGCCGCGAGCACTCCGGCGACGGCGCCGGCGGCGACGTCACCTTCGCGATCGACGAGCGGGCCGAGGCGCGGATGGAGGAGTACCTCGCCGAGCACGCTCCCGACGTCGCCTTCTACTCCGAGGACCGCGGCATGGTCAATCCCGGCGGCGAGCCGCGCTGGGTCCTCGTCGTCGACCCGATCGACGGCACGAGGCCGGCGATGGCCGGGTTCGAGTCCGCCTGCGTCTCGGTTGCGGCGGCGCCGCTCGACGAGGAGCCGACGATGGCCGACGTCGAGGTCGGCTGCGTCGTCGAGATCAAGTCCGGGGAGCGGTTCCTCGCCGTCCGCGGCGCCGGGGTTGAGCCGGAGCCGCGCCGCTCGGCGCAGACGAGCATCGAGCGGATGCTCTGGACCTACGGCTTCCGGGGCCGGCCGGTGGTCGCGACCGCGATCGTGCTCGAGGAGCTGCTCGACGGCTCGTCGGTCGCCGGCGGCACCTTCGACCTCGGTTCGGCGACCTACGACATGACGCGCCTCGTGACCGGCCAGCTCGACGCCTACGTCGAGCCGGGTCCGCGGATGATCGAGGAGATCGACTGGATGCGGGCCGAGTTCGAGCGGGTCGGTCGCGGCGCAGTCCTCAACAACTCGCCCTACGACCTCGCCGCCGCCGCCCTGATCCTCGACGAGGCCGGCGTGGTGCTGACCGACGCGACCGGCAGGGGCCTCGGCGATCGGCGGCTGCTCGGCTCCGGTCACGACTTCCAGATGTCGTGCGTATGCGCCGCCAACGCCGAGCTGCACGCCGCGATCATCGCCTCGCTCGACGCCGGGATCGAGCGGCTGCGGGCGATCGGCCCGGGTTGAGCGGCCCCGTCGCGTCCCGTTTCGACGGCGGCGATAGCCTGCGAGCGTGACCGAAACGCAGCCACTGATCATCGTCTCCAACCGCGGACCGGCCCAGTTCGACCGCGGCGCCGACGGCGAACGGGTGATCAGCCGTGGCGGCGGCGGCCTCGTCACCGCGCTGACCGGCCTTGCGAGCCACCGCGAGGTGCTCTGGATCGCCTCGGCGATGACCGAGGAGGACGCCGTCGTCGCCGAAGAGGCGGACGGGCCGACCGAGATCGAGCTCGAGGGCGGCTCCTACGAGGTCGATCTGGTCGTTTCCGACCCGGCCGCCTACGACCTCTTCTACAGCGTCATCGCCAACCCGCAGCTGTGGTTCACCCAGCATTACCTCTGGGACCTCTCGAACGCGCCGGACATCCGCGCCGAGGAGAAGGCGGCCTGGCGCTACGGCTACAAGGTCGTCAACGACGACATCGCCCGGACCGTGCTGAAGCGGCTCGACGGCCAGCGGGAGCCGCTCGTGATGTTCCACGACTACCACCTCTACACGGCGCCGGCGATCGTCCGCGCCGAGCGGCCCGAGGCGTTCCTGCACCACTTCGTCCACATCCCCTGGCCGCACCCAGACGCCTGGCGGATCCTGCCCAGGGAGTGGCGCGACGAGATCTTCGACGGCCTGCTCAGCAACGACATCATCGGCTTCCACACCGCCGCCTACGTGCATAACTTCCTCGACTGCTGCCGGGAGCTGGTCGGCTGCGAGGTCGACTACCGCAACGAGATCGTCCGCTACGGCGACCGCGAGATCTGGATCCGCGCCTACCCGCTCGGGATCGACGCCGAGCGGCTGCGCCGCGTCGCCGCGACCGAGGAGGTCGCCGACTACGAGCGCGAGCTGCTGTCGCGCCGCCGCGAGCACCTGATCATCCGCGTCGACCGCGCCGACCTCTCCAAGAACGTCCTCCGCGGGTTCACCGCCTTCGACCAGTTCCTCGCCGATCACCCCGAGTTCCACGAGCGGGTCACGTTCATCGCCCACCTGCAGCCCTCGCGCCAGGACGTCGCCGAGTACCAGGAGTACCTGGAGCGGATCGAGGCGCTGGTCGCGGTCGTCAACCACCGCCACGGCACGACCGACTGGATGCCCATCGACCTGCGCATCTACGAGAACTTCCACGAGGCGGTCGCCCGCTACAAGCACTTCGACCTGCTGATGGTCAACTCGCTGTTCGACGGGATGAACCTGGTCGCCAAGGAGGCGCCCGCGGTCAACACCCGCGACGGCGTCCTGATGCTCTCCGAGAACACCGGAGCCCACGAGGAGCTCGGCGAGTGCGCGCTCAGCGTCAACCCGTTCGACATCGAGGAGCAGGCCGAGGCGATCTACCGGGCGCTGAGCATGGACTTCATCGAGCGCCGCGAGCGCGCCGACAGGCTCCGCGACATCGTCGACGCCCGCGACCCCGGCGGCTGGGTCGACGACCAGCTCGCCGACATCAAGGCCAAGCGCGGCGGCTGAGGGCCCGAACTGGCGCACGCCCGGCGGCGGCGGCTGCGGACGGCTCCGCGGACTGCGGTTCGGCCGGGGCCGGGGCCGGTGCGGGCGACGAAGCCGGAGCCGGTGGCGGCGCGGGCGGCGGTGTGGTGGGCGGCGGCGCGGGCGGGCGAGCCGGGACCGGCGCCGGGGAGGCCGGTGCGGAGGCCGCCGCCGCCGCGGCCGGCCGGCCGCGTCCGTCGCCGCCGACGCGGTCCCGCTCCGGCCGGTCCCGCTCGGGCCGCCCATGCTCGGCGTCCTGCCGACGCCGCTCCGCACCGGCGGAGCGGCGTTCGTCCCGGCGCGGCTCGACCCCGGCGAGCGACGTTCCGGCCGCCACGCCGCTCAGGCCGACGTCGGGGTCGAGCGGCGGCGGCTCGGGGGTTCGCAGCAGCGACGGCAGCAGCGCCAGGGCGAGCACGGCCGCGGCGACCGTGGCGAGCGCCCTCGCGGCGTTCCGCCAGCTCACGCTCATCCCGGCCATGCCTGGTGAATCCCGTCGGCAGCGCCCTCGCCCCCGGCCCGGGTACCGCTATAGTCCCCCGCCGCCGATGGCCACGCTCACCTACGAGATGATCCTGATGCTCGACCCGGAGTCCGGGGACGAGCAGCGCGACAAGATCGCCGCCGACGTCAAGTCGAAGCTCGAGTCCGGTGGGGAGGTCCTGCACGAGGCCAATTGGGGCCTGCGCAAGATGGCCTACGAGATCGACAAGCGCGAGTCGGCCGACTACCGGTTCTTCCGGTTCAACTGCGGCAAGGACCTGCTCGACGACTTCGACCACTCGCTGAAGATCACCGACGGCGTCCTCCGCTTCCGGATCTTCAAGACCGAGCCGGACGCGCCGACGATGGTGCCGCCGGACACCGAGCAGATCATGCGCCGCGACGAGGACGACCGTGAGCGCGGCGGCCGTCGCGAGGGCGGTCGCGGACCGCGCCGTCCGCGCTACGACGATGACTCGGCCGGCGACCGCGGCTCCTCCGAGCCCGCCGCCGCCGCTGCCGGCGCCGACTCCGAGTAAGCGCGACTGCACCGAAACCCCGCAGTTAGCGGGGTCCTGTGGGGTCCCGTCCGGGAGGGCGTCGAGACCGGCCGCGGGGTTGCCTAGACTCGGAGAGGTCTTAAGCGATCACAAGGAGCGGAAAGTGGCGAACATCAACCGGGTGACGATCACCGGCAATCTGACCAGGGATCCCGACCTGCGGGCGCTGCCGAGCGGCATGGCGGTCTGCGAGCTCGGCGTGGCGGTCAACCATCGCCGCAAGGACCAGGCGACCGACCAGTGGATCGAGGAGCCGAACTACTTCAACGTCGTCGTCTTCGGCTCGCAGGGCGAGAACTGCGCGCAGTACCTCTCGAAGGGCCGGCCGGTGGCGGTCGACGGTCGCCTGCGCTGGAGCTCGTGGGAGGACAAGAACGGCGGCGGCAAGCGCTCCAAGGTCGAGATCGTCGCCGCAGACGGTCCAGTTCCTCGGCAGCCGTGCCGACGACCAGGGCGGTGACCAGGGCGGTGGCCAGGGTGGCCAGGCGCAGACGCAGGGCAACCAGGGGTTCGCGACGAGCTCCGACGTCCCCGCCGACACGTCCGACTTCGGCGATCCGGTCGGCGCCCCGTCCGGCGGCGGCGGCGCCGACGACGACATCCCGTTCTAGGCGAGCGCCCTGGAAAGCGCGGTGCGGCGCCGATCGCCGCACCGCGGGCGCCCGAATGCGCCGGACCGTCGCGGTCCCTATCATCCAGCGCCGCCTATGAAGCAGCTTCCGAATCATCCCCGGGCCGGTGCGCTGATGGCCGCCGCAGCCCCACCGCGCCGCGGCGGCGGCCGCCGCGGCCTCGACCGCAACCGGCCCGCGCAAGTACACGCGGATCCCGGTCGAGAACATCGACTACAAGGATCTGACCACGATTCGCCGGTTCATCTCCGATCGCGGCAAGATCCGCTCGCGTCGCGTCACCGGGCTCTCCCGCCGCCACCAGCAGCAGCTCGCGCTGGCCGTCAAGCGGGCCCGTGAGGTGGCGCTGCTGCCCTACGTCGGCGACCGGTAGGCCGCAACCGCGACGATGGCTCAGGCGATTCTTCTCAAGGAGGTCGAGGGACTCGGCGAGGTCGGCGACGCGATCGAGGTCTCGCCCGGCTACCTCCGCAACTACCTGGTTCCGCGCAAGCTCGCGCAGCCCGCCACCAAGGGCGCCCTCGAGGAGGCGCAGCGGCGCCGCGAGGCCGCCGAGAAGGCGGCCCGCGAGGCGCTCGAGCGCGCCGGCGAGACCGCGGCGGTGCTGTCGAAGACCGTGCTGACGATCAACCACCGCGCCGGCGAGGACGGCCGCCTGTTCGGCTCCGTCACCTCGAAGGAGATCGCCCAGGCGATCCAGGAGGCGCGCGGGCTGAAGATCGACCGCAAGCGGATCCGTCTCGACGAGGGCATCCGCGAGGTCGGCACCTACATGGTCGAGATCGAGGTGCCGGGCGGCGCCACGGCCGCGGTCAAGACGATCGTCGCCGAACAGCGCTGACCAACCCCGCCCTCCCTCCGCCGAGGCCCACCCCTGCCTCCGACAGGCCTCAACCCCCTGCCTCCGCCCAGGCCTCAACCCCCTCCCGCCGCCGAGGTCGAGGAAAGGGGAATAGTTCCCTGCTTCCTCCACCTCGGCGGGCGGTTGGTTTCAGTTCGGCGGCGACCCGGTCGGCGGTCCGGCACCGGGGCGTGCCGGTTCTCGTACGAAACCGGCTCTTTCCCGTAAATAGGCCCTTCAGCGATCGCGTCACGCCGCTGCGTGTGCTTTCTTCGGTGGGGCGATGGAAGCGAACGCAAGCGCATGTGATCGAGGGCGAGCCCGGCGCCGCCGCGGCCCCGTTGCTGCAGCCGCACAACCTCGAGGCCGAGCAGTCGGTGCTCGGCGCGATGATGGTCTCCGAGGCGGCGATCGACCCGGTGATGGGCGAGGCGAGGCTGCGGGCCGAGGACTTCTACCGCGGTCGTCACGGGACGATCTACGGCGCCATCCACGACCTCTACGAGCGCTCCGAGCCGGTCGACGCGCTGACCGTCGCCGAGCTGCTCCGCGGCCAGGGCAAGCTCGAGGAGGTCGGCGGCCAGGACGTCATCAACTCGCTCGCCGCGACGACGCCGGTGCCCGGAAACGCCGGCCACTACGCGCAGATCGTCAAGCAGAACTCGATGCTGCGGCGTCTGCTCGGCGCCGCGCAGCGGATCCAGCACTCGGTCCAGGCGCGCGAGGGCGAGCCGCAGGACCTCGTCGAGCAGGCCGAGGTGCTGCTCTTCAACGTCGCCCGCGCCGAGCAGGCCGGCGACTTCAGCTCGCTCGAGGCGATCCTCGACATCGAGCTCAACAAGCTCGACAAGCTCGCCAGCGGCGAGGCGCAGATGACCGGCACCCCTTCCGGCTTCAAGAAGCTCGACGAGATCACCGGCGGCTTTCAGCCCGGCAACCTGATCGTCCTCGCCGCCCGCCCGGCGATGGGCAAGTCGAGCCTCGTCTGCAACATCGCCGAGAACGTCGCCTGGAAGACGAAGCGGCCGGTCGCCTTCTTCTCGCTGGAGATGTCGGAGACCGAGCTCGCCCACCGCTTCATCGCCTCGCGGGCGCGGGTCCCCTCCGACCGGCTCCGCAAGGGCAACGTCCACAAGGACTGGAACAAGGTCCTGAAGGCATGCAACGAGCTCGCCGAGACGCCGCTGTTCATCGACGACTCCTCCGATCTCAGCCTGCTCGACCTGCGTGCCAAGTGCCGGCGCCTGCACTCCCAGCAGGGCGGGCTCGGGCTGGTCATCGTCGACTACATCCAGCTGATGCGGAGCGACGACCCCCGCGCCGCCCGCGTCGAGCAGGTCGGACAGATGAGCCGCGGGCTGAAGATCCTCGCCCGCGAGCTCGAGGTGCCGGTGATCGGCATCTCGCAGCTCTCCCGCGCCCCCGAGCAGCGCCCCGACAAGGTGCCGATCCTCAGCGACCTCCGCGAATCGGGATCGATCGAGCAGGACGCCGACATCGTTTCGTTCATCTATCGCGACGAGTACTACAACCACGAGAGCGAGCGCCCCGGCGAGGCCGACCTGATCATCGCCAAGCACCGCAACGGGCCGATCGGCACCGTGCCGCTCGCCTTCCAGGACCAGTTTCCGAAGTTCGCGAACCTGGCGAGCTCCGCCGCCTACTCCGGCGCTCCCGAGGCCGAGCCCGGCGAGGCCGCGTGAGCGGCGCCGAGCCGAAGCGGGGACCGCTGGGGGGGCTGCGGGCGGCGCTCCCCGAGCAGCCGGCAGCCGGCGATCCGCTCGGGTCGGTCCTGCCGCGGGGACCCGTGGGGGTGCCGGATCCGCCCGCCGACGTCGCCGCCCGGGCGACCTGCCCGCTCGGGGTCTGCGACGGCTCCGGCTGGCTGATCGACGACGAGGACACCGCCAGCCCCTGCGAGTGCCGGCAGCGGCGCATCGAGCGGGCCCGCTCGAGCGGGCTGAAGGGGTCGCTGCCGAAGCGCTTTCGCGGCGTCTCCTTCGACCGGCCACCGGTATCCGACATGGCCCGCCAGCCGGGGCTGAGCGCCACCGTCGGCGCCGTCCGCCGCTATTGCGAGACGATCGGCGAGCAGCTCGACGCCGGCCATGGCCTCTGGCTGATGGGCGGCCCCGGGACCGGCAAGACGACCCTGGCGATGCTGGCGTCGAAGGCGGCGATCGACGCCGGCCGGACGGTCGCGATCTACTCGACGCCGGCGCTGCTGGCGCGGATCCGGCAGACGTTCGAAGCCGAGAGCGGCGAGGACGGCTACCTGGCGTTCTTCGACCGGCTCGTCTCCGTCGACCTCCTCCACCTCGACGATCTCGGCGCCGAGCGCAGCACCGACTGGGTGCTCGAGCAGCTCTACGCGATCGTCGACCGCCGCTACAACGACGAGCGCTCGATCGTCTTCACGACCAACCTCGAGGAGCCGGATCTGACCGAGCAGGTCGGCGCCCGCACGGTCTCGCGGCTGGTCGAGATCTGCGACGGGAACCCGCTGCCGCTGTTCGGCCAGGACCGCAGGGTCGAGATGGCGCCCGGTGCGGGCCCCCCGCAACCTTCATAATCGGCCCGACATGCCTGGATTGGTGATCGTTGGCGCCCAGTGGGGCGACGAGGGAAAGGGGAAGGTGACCGACCTGCTCGCCGAGCGGGCCGACCTCGTCGTGCGCTTTCAGGGCGGCAACAACGCCGGTCACACGATCGTCCGCGGCGACGAGGAGTTCAAGCTCCACCTGATCCCCTCGGGGATCCTCCACGAGGGGACGCTGTGCGCGATCGGCAACGGCGTCGTCATCGACCCGAAGATCCTCACCGACGAGATCGAGGGCCTGAAGCGCCGCGGCGTCCCGGCCGCGAACCTGCGGATCTCCGCCAACGCTCACATGATCATGCCCTACCACGTGCTCCTCGACACGGCCGGCGAAGCGCAGCTCGGCAGCCGCAAGATCGGCACCACGAAACGCGGCATCGGCCCCTGCTACGCCGACAAGTCGGCGCGGCTCGGGATCCGTGTCCAGGACCTGCTCGACGAGAAGATCCTCCGCAAGAAGATCATGGCCGCGATGGAGCCGAAGCGGCAGCTGCTGCGGCCGCACGCCAAGGACCCCGAGCTCGACCTGCACTCGATGACCGAGGAGTACGTCACCTACGGGCACCGGCTCGAGCACTACATCGCCGACACCGCGCGGCTCTGCTGGGATGAGCTCGACAGCGGCCGATCGGTGCTCTTCGAGGGCGCCCAGGGGGCGCTGCTCGATCTCGACCACGGCACCTATCCGTTCGTCACCTCATCGAACCCGATCGCCGGCTCGGCCTGCGTCGGCGCCGGGGTCGGGCCGACCGACATCGACGACGTCTGGGGCATCACGAAGGCCTACTGCACACGGGTCGGGTCGGGCCCGTTCCCGAGCGAACTCGAGGACGGGATCGGCGAGCGGCTGCGCGAGAACGGCGGTGAGTTCGGGACGACGACGGGCCGGCCGCGGCGCTGCGGCTGGCTCGACCTCGTCGCCCTCAAGTACGCGGCGCGGCTGAACGGCATGACCGGGCTGGTGATCACCAAGCTCGACGTGCTGACCGGCATCGGACCGCTGCAGGTGGCGGTCCGCTACCGCCATCCCGAGGGGGCTACCTTCGACGATTTCCCCTACCACCAGTCGGTCCTGCACCGGGCGATCCCCGAATACGAGGAGCTGCCCGGCTGGGACGAGGACATCAGCGGCGCCCGCGACCTCGGCGACCTGCCACAGGCCGCCCGCGACTACCTGGACTACATCACCGACTTCATCGGGGTGCCGATCACGGTGATCGGCGTCGGTCCCGGTAGAGACCAGGTGATCTGGGTATCCGGAGAGCAGGAGGCGGCGCTCAAAGCCGCCTGAACCGAACCGGAGAGCCTCATGAAGATCCTCTACAAGCCATTCGCGATCGTCGTCGGTCTGCTCGCCGGCATCCTCAGCAAGAAGGCGTTCGAGAAGATCTGGGGGGCATTCGCCGACGAGGATCCATCCGATCCCGATGACCGCGACGCGACCTGGACCGAGGTGCTCGTCTCCGCCGCAGTCGGCGGCGCGATCGTCCGGGTCGTGCAGGCGCTGGTCCGCCGCGGCGGCGCGGTCGGCTTCGAGCGCGCCACCGGCTTCTGGCCGGGCGACGACCCCAAGGATTGAAGGGGGCACGGCCGCATGGCCGCGGATCCGACGGCTGAGTCGGCGATCGGCGTGCCCGACCCGGGACCCGCCGACGGCCCCGACGGTCCGACCGGGCTCAGCGGCGAATCGTGGCGGCAGGCCGTCAAGGGCGCGGTCCTGAAGTTCCGCGACGACAAGGCGACCGATTGGGCGGCGGCGCTGACCTACTACGGGGTCCTGTCGCTGTTTCCGGCGGTGATCGTGCTGTTCTCCCTGCTCGGCATCCTCGGCACCTATCCGCAGACCTCGGATGCGCTGCTCGACATCGTCGCCGACCTCGGCCCGGACTCGGCGGTCGACACGCTGCGCAGCCCGATCGAGGACGTGACCCGCAGCAGCGGCACCGCCGGGGCGCTGCTCGGGATCGGCACGCTGACCGCGATCTGGGCCGCCTCCGGCTACCTCGGCGCGTTCGCGCGCGCCTCGAACGCGATCTTCGACGTCGAGGAGGAGCGGCCGTTCTGGCGGATGCGCCCCCAGCAGGTCGCGATGACGGTGCTGCTGCTCGTCCTCGTCGCGCTGCTGGCGCTGGCCCTCGTCCTGACCGGACCGGTCGCCCGCGCGGTCGGCGACACGGTCGGGCTCGGATCGACCGCGGTCTCCGCCTTTGACATCGCCAAGTGGCCGGTGATGCTCGTCCTCGTTGCCGTCGCCCTGGCGCTGCTGTTCTACTGGGCGCCCGACCAGCCCGGCAAGCGCTTTCGCTGGATAAGTCCCGGCAGCATCCTCGCCGTCGTCGTCCTCGTCGCCGCCTCGGCCCTGTTTGGGGTCTACGTGTCGACGTTCGGCTCCTACTCGGCGACCTACGGCTCGCTCGCCGGCATCGTCGTCTTTTTGCTCTGGCTCTGGATCGCCAACAACGCCCTGTTGCTGGGCCAGGAGCTGAACGCCGGGCTCGAGCGGGCGCGGAAGCGGGAGACCGGGCCGGTCAACTAACCTCCCGCGCCGTGTTCGACAAGGTCCTGATCGCAAACCGCGGCGAGATCGCGATCCGCATCATCCGCACCCTGAAGGAGATGGGAATCGGGGCGATCGCGGTCTATTCGGAGGCCGACCGCGACGCCCGTCACGTCCGCGAGGCCGACGAGGCCTACCTGCTCGGCCCGGCTGTGCCCGCCGAGAGCTACCTCAACGTCGACAGGATCCTCGCCGTCGCGGCCGAGTCCGGCGCCGCGGCGATCCACCCCGGTTACGGGTTCCTGGCCGAGAACGCGCCCTTCGCGCGGGCGATCGGCGAGACCGAAATCACTTGGATCGGCCCGCCCGCCGATGCGATCGACGCGATGGGGTCGAAGACCCGCGCTCGCGAGATCATGCAGAAGGCCGGAGTCCCGATCGTGCCCGGCGCGACCGAGCCGTCCGACACCGTCGAGGACGCCGCCGAGCTCGCCGACGAGATCGGCTATCCGATCGCCTGCAAGGCCGCCGGCGGCGGTGGCGGCAAGGGCTTCCGCGTCGCGCTGACCGCCGACGACCTCGCCGACGCCTTCGAGGGCGCCGCCCGCGAGGGTGAGAAGTTCTTCGGCGACGCCACCGTCTACCTCGAGCGCTACCTCGAGGACCCGCGTCACGTCGAGGTCCAGGTTCTCGCCGACGGCCACGGCAACGTCATCCACCTCGGCGAGCGCGACTGCTCGATCCAGCGCCGCCACCAGAAGCTGATCGAGGAGGCGCCCGCTCCGCACGTCGACGAGGAGATGCGCGAGCGGATCGGCAAGATCGCCACCGACGCCGCCGAGGCGGTCGACTACCGCGGCGCCGGCACCGTCGAGGGCATGCAGGTCGGCGACGACTACTTCTTCCTGGAGATGAACACCCGTGTCCAGGTCGAGCACTGCGTGACCGAGATGGTCACCGGCATCGACATCGTCCGCGAGCAGATCCGGATCGCCGCCGGCGAGCCGCTCTCGATCGCCCAGGACGAGATGGAGATGCGCGGCCACGCGATCGAATGCCGGATCAACGCCGAGGCGGCGCACAAGAAGTTCGCGCCGGCGCCCGGCAGGGTCGGCGCCTACCTCGAGCCTTCCGGCCCCGGCGTCCGCGTCGACTCCGGCCTCGAGGCCGGCGGCGAGGTGACCCCCCTCTACGACCCGATGGTCGCGAAGCTGATCACCTGGGACGTCGATCGCGAGAAGGCGACGCGGCGGATGATCAGGGCACTCGGCGAGTATCGGATCGAGGGCCTGACCACGTTGATCCCCTTCCACGAGACGATTCTCGCGACCGAGCAGTGGGCGAAGGGGGAGACCTGCCGCGACCTGCTCGAGGATCCCGAGTGGATCAAGTCGCTGCCGAGCGGCGATGCCGGCGCGCCGCCGGCTTCCGAGGACGAGGCGGAGACGACCGAGCGCGAGTACAAGGTCGAGGTCGGCGGCCGCCTCTACCCGGTCAAGGTGATCGGCGCGGCGCTCGGCGGCAACGGCGCCGCCCCGGCCGCCGGCAAGCGGCCGCCGAGGCGCGAGCGCAGGGCGGGCACCGCCGCGGCCTCCGGCAACGACGTCGTCGCGCCGCTGCAGGGCAGCATCTTCAAGGTCGAGGTCGCCGAGGGCGACGAGGTCGAGGAGGGGGCCCTGCTCGTCGTCATCGAGGCGATGAAGATGGAGAACGAGATCACCGCCCACAAGGCGGGCAAGGTCACCGCGCTCGCGGTCGAGGTCGGGGCGTCGATCGACGCCGGCGAGCCGATCGCGACGATCGAGTAGCCGCGGCCGAGCCGGCCCGCGCGGTCGCGATCGGCGGCACCGGCGGCGGCGCCCGACTAGGGTTCAGCCGTGGCCGATAACCGGACGACCGCTCTGCAGTCGCTTCCCTGGCGCGGTCCCGCGGAGGGGCGGCCGGAGCTGCCGCTGCCGCCGGGCTCGATGCCGCTGCGATTCGCGGGGACGTGGCGGAAGCGCTGGCGCTACGTCGCGGCCTTCGGCGAGCAGGTGATGCTGTGCGCGGCGAGCGTCCGGATCGGTCCGCTCGGGCAGACCTTCTGGGCGATCCTCGACCGGCGCACGGGCGAGATCGTCGAGAACACCAAGCAGCTTCTGCCCGCCCAGCGCGGTGAGGTCTGGACCGAGCGCGGCGGCGGCCACGACGTCTGGGAGCTCGGCGCCAGCGGCGACCGGCTGCGGACCCGGATCGATGCCGCCCCGATCAGTGGCAAGCTCGCCTTCGCCGACTGCGGGGTCTGGGCCGAGTCGATCTGCCCGAATGGCGCCGGTGGCTACGTCTGGACCCGCAAGCGGCCCTCCTGGATCGACCTCGACCTCGACCTCGGCGAGCGCGGCCGGATCCGCGAGCGGTTGCGCGGGATCGAGGACGAGTCGGCCGGCTACCACCCGCGGCGCACGGTCTGGAGCTGGTCGGCCGGGGTCGGCACGAGCGTCGCCGGCGAGAGCGTCGCCTGGAACCTGGTCGAGGGCGTCAACGACCCGGCGGCGCGCAGCGAGCGGGCAATCTGGGTCGGCGACGAGGAGGAGCCCCGCGAGCCCGGCCCGGTCAGCTTCGACGGCCTCGACGGCGTCCGCTTCGGCGACGGCGCCCGGCTCGGCTTCGAGGCCGACGCCGAGCGCCGCGCCAGCGAGAACCGGCTCGTCGTCAAGTACAGCTACCGCCAGCCCTTCGGCCGCTTCAGCGGCTCGCTCGACAGCATCGAGCTGGCCGAGGGCATCGGCGTGATGGAGCACCAGGACGCCCTCTGGTGACCCCAGCGCCCTGATTCCCCCCGCACCACCTCCGCCCGCCGCCTCCCGCCCCGCCGCCCGCCGGACCAATCCACCCCGCCTCCCGCCTGCCCTCCGCCTCCCTCCCGCCGTCCCATCCCGCTCAGCGCCGAGGTCGAGGAAACCGGTGACAGTTGCCCCTTTCCTCGACCTCGGCGGATGCGGCGGCGAGCGGGCGGGCGGCGGGCGGGGCGGGGAGGAGTCAGCGGCCCCAGCGGCTCTCGACCAGGTTTCGCCAGGGCGGCTCCTCGCCGGCGGCGAAGCGGGCATCGTCGCGGCCGAGCAGGGTCTCGAGCGGGATCAGGGCCGGATTCGCCGACTCGAGCAGCGGCGTGCCGGCGCCGGCGGCGACCTCGGCTGAGCCGGCCGTCCGGCTGATCCGCTCCCAGCCGATCGTCGGCCGGTAGATCCAGTAGTCGATCGTGACGGCGCCGCCGGAGCGCCGCTCGTCGCGGATCGACGTGAACGCGGTCGTCCGCCGGTTCGCGGTCGTCAGCCGCTCGCCGGCCGGGACGGCGCAGCGCGCCTGCCGGCAGCGCCGGTAGTCGACGCCGACGAGGCCGACGCCGTCCGGCCCGGCCCGCGCCGCGGGCGCCGGCGCCCGCGCTCGGACGACGCCGGCGAGGGCACGGCCGTAGGCCTCGGTCAGCGGATCGCGCCAACACGGGTCCGGATAGCGGACCGCGCAGCGCTGCTTGAACGCGATCGCCGCGGCCAGCGAGGCTTCCCGCCTCTCCGTCCCGGTCGTGACCAGCGCGACGACCGCGACGGCGACGAGGGCGGCGAGCAGCACCAGTGCCGCATGCTCGACGCTCGCCGATCCCCGATCGTTCTCCACGCCGCGAAGCTAGGGCCGGACGGCGCGCGCGTGGCCCGCCCTTCGTGCCGGAACCGGGACGGAAGCGGGGAAATCCTCAGAGGCCGTTGCTGAGCAGGCCGACGATCACCGTCGCCACGACCCAGGCGGTGGCGAGGCCGGTCAGTGCCAGAACGAACCAGCCGCCGGCCCGGAGCAGGCCGCCGACGGGCTGCTCGCCGTAGTCGGCCGGCGGCGCCTCGCCCGGTTGTGGCGCGGCGGCCGGGGCGCGGCGCAGCCGGATCGCGTAGACGATCCCGGAGACCAGGAAGAGGCCGGCGCTGATCAGCAGCCAGCGGCCCAGGTAGCCGTCGACACTGAGGCCGGTCGTTCCCATGTAGCGGTCCGGGTCGAAGCGGAGGATCAGCGGCGCGTAGACGACCAGCAGCAGCAGCGAGAGCCCGGCCGGGATGCGGACGTGGTTGAGCGCCTTCAGCATCGCCGGACGGTCGGAGATCGCCGTGGCGGCGGCGCCGTGGGTGAGCCTGAACAGGCCGCTGTAGAGCGGCAGCGCGACGAGGTCGTGGAGCAGCGCCGCGGCGACGAGCCAGATCAGGATCCGTCCGCCGCCGGGGATCTCGGTGATCCGCAGCAGCGCGTAGCCGCAGAGCAGCAGGCTGGTGACGACGGCGATCAGGTGCAGCGGCTGGGCGCCGTACTCGTATCGGAACCGCTCCCTCATGCGACCTCGAAGGTCATCCGCTTGACCCACTTCGTGTTGTGGACGCCGGGCAGCGCCGGGACGATGACCCGCGCCGGATAGCCGTGGTCGGGGGAGATGTCGGTGCCGTTGACGTGCAGGGCGAGCAGCGACTGCGGGTCGAAGACCTGGTTGGCGGCCAGGGTCGTCTGCGCGAACGCTCCGGCCGGCTGCAGCGACTCGACGAGGACGTCGACGTCGGCGCCGGAGTCGACCCCGGCCAGCGCCGCGAGGTCGGCGAGCCGGACACCGGACCAGTCCTGCCAGGTCGTCCATCCCTCGACGCAGGCGATCGGCAGGCGCTCGCCGTGCTGGGGCATCGCCAGCAGCTCCTCGCGACTGAGGCTGACGTCGCGACCGGCACCGGTCAGCTCGCAGCCGCCAGGAGCCGCCGGTCCGGCCGGGCTCGATCCCGGCCACCGCCGCCGTCTTGTTGATCTGGAAGTCGTTCGGGCCGTCGCCGTAGCTCTGCCCGCGCGGCGAGAGCAGGGCGATCTCGCGGACCGAGCCGAGCAGGTTCGAGCCGAGCGTCATCGTCGCCAGCCCCAGCGAACCGACCCCGACCGCCGCGAGCAGGCCGCGGCGCGAGATCGTCGCCGCGGCGGGTGCGACCGGGGCGAGGTCGTCGACGGCCGGATCGGCGACCCGCATCCGCGCGATCCCCTCGCCGAGCGGGCGGAAGGCGCCCTCGCGGCGGAACGTCCGGGCGACGATCGGCAGCTTCAGGATCAGATGCAGCGCCAGCGCGGCGATGAAGATCAGCGCCGAGTAGTAGTGGGCCGGCACGAACGAGAACCCGAACGGCAGCCAGTACTGGACGTTGATGACGCCGCTGACGAACAGGAACAGTGCGGAGCCGACGAGCAGCAGCAGGCTGAGCCGCTCGAGGCCGTGGGCGACCGAGCGGGCCGCCGGCCGCTCGAACAGCTTCGGGATCACCGACCAGAGCTTCGCCAGCAGGATCGGGATCGCCGCGAAGCCGGCGATCAGGTGCAGCGACTGGGTCAGCGAGTAGAGCCAGACCGGCTCGGTCGGCCAGGCGAAGAAGTAGAGGTCGACCTCGAAGCCGCCGGTGACGTCGTTCGAGCCGAGCGCCGGGTTGTAGGCGGCCTGGGAGAGGAAGCCGGTCAGGGCGCCGACGATGACGAGCGGCAGCAGGATCGAGCCGAGGAACGAGGTCAGCCACTGTCCGCGCAGCGGGCTGCGCCAGAACTCGCGCCGGAACGGCCCGAGCGCCGGCACCGGCGGGCTCGGCGGCGTCCGCGCGTCGTCCGATTCCGCGACCTGCTCGCCGAGCCGCTCGAGCGCGCTCATCCTCGGTCCCTCATGTCGCCGGGATCGAAGATCTGCACGTCGCCGCGGTCGCGACCGACGACGACCACCCGGCCGCTGCGTTCGTCGACGGCGACGCTGTTCGGCTGCCTGATGGTCGGATAGCTAGCGATGATCTGCGGGGCGAGATCGGTCACCTTCATCTCTACTACGCGGTTCAGGGCCGTTTGGGTCACCCAGATCCGATTTCTTCGTTCGTCGACCGCGATCCCGTAGGGGCTGCCGGGGACGTTGGTCCGGTCGAGGAAGCGCGGCTCGGCCCCGCCCTCGTAGACGAGGACCGCGTCGCCGCCGGTGTCGGCGACGTAGAAGCGGCCGCTGCCGTCGTCGGGGCCGGCGACGATGTGGCTCGGCCCGGCCCCGCCGGGCGCGGTTGCGATCTGCTTCAGAGTGGTGGCGTCGATGAACGCGATCTCGCGCGCGGCGACGGCGACGACGGCGACGGTGTCGCCGGCGGCGGCGATCCCCCCGGGTTGCTCGGGCGCCGGCAGGGCGATCTCGACCGAGTCGCCACTGACGACGCTGATCGTGTCGCCGCCCTCGTCGCTGACGAAGATCCGCCCGTCCGCCGCCTCGGCGGCGTCGTGGGGGAAGTCGCCGACGGCGACGCTCGAGGTCCGCCCCGACGGCAGCTCGATCTCGAGCAGCCGGTCGCGGTACTCGATCGGGGCGAGGACCGGCCCGCCCGGGGCCGCCAGCGAGAGGTGCCGGGCGGGATCGCCGGTGTCGATCCGCCGCACCGTCCGCGCCGATCCGACGTCGATCAGCTCGATCCGGTTCGGGTCGCGAAACGAGACCGCCGCGAGGCCGGTGCGCGGATCGACGACGACTCCCTCCGCCTCCGACCCGACCCGCCTGACCTCGCCGGCGGGGCGCTTCGCGAGCGGCGGCGAGGCGGCGGGCTCGGCCGGCGGCGGGTTATCGGCGGCCGAGCCGCAGCCGGCGAGGAGGGCGATCGCAAGCAGGACGACGGCAATCCGGCCGATCACGTCAGGATCGCGCCTCCCGCAGCGCCGCGGCCATCCGCGTCCCCGGGTTGACGGCGGCGACGGCCTCGGCGTCGGCGACGGTGTCGATGTCGCGCAGCTGCTCGAGCTCGTGGACGCGGAGGCCGAGGCCGGCGAGCCGGGCGCGCTGGTGCTCGCAGGTGTCGGCGGCGCTCATCGGCACGCCGTCGAAGGCGGTCGGCTCCTCGTCGCACAGCCCGATCGCCCACCAGCCGCCGTCGGCGGCCGGGCCGAGGACGGCGTCGGTGTCGTCGTCGCAGAGGGCTTCGATCGAGGCGGTCAGCAGCGAGGCGTTGAGCTGCGGCGTGTCCATGCCGACGAGCAGCGCCGGGGCCGCGCCGGAGTCGGCGAACGCTCCGGCGAGCCGCTCGCCGAGCCCGCCGCGCCGCTGGCCGACGATCTCGAAGCCGCGACCGTCGATCCGCGGCAGCCAGTCGGCACCGTCGACCTCGCCGTCGAGCACCAGCACCCGCCGCGCGGCCGGTGCCTCGGCGACCGCCCAGAGCGTGTCGGCCAGCGAAGCCGCGGCGACGCGGGCGGCGCCGTCGGCGCCGAGGTCGGGGATCAGCCGCGTCTTCGCGAACCCGGGCAGGGGGGCCTTGGCGATCACGATCAGTGATACGTCGCCGGGCTCGATTCGGCTCACCGCATCGCCCTCGTCATGTCGGCGATCGTCCGGACCGTGCCGCGAACGGTGCCGGTGACCTTCGAGCGGCCCTCGCGCTTGCGGTAGCTGACCGGCACCTCCTCGATGCGCCAGCCGGCGTCGGCGGCGCGCAGGACCATCTCCAGCGGCCAGCCGAAGCGCCGGTCGCGGAGGCCGAGTCCGAGCAGCGCCTCGCGGCCGGCGGCGCGCATCGGCCCGATGTCGGTGAGGCGGCCGGCGCGGCGGCGGACGATCAGGCCGAGGGCGCGGTTTGCGACTCTCGCATGCAGCGGCCAGGCGCCGGCCTCGGCGATCCTCGTGCCGAGCACGAGGTCGGCGGTACCGGCCGCGACCGGGTCGCTGACCCGGCCCAGCTCGGCGGGGTCGAGGGAGCCGTCGCAGTCCATGAAGCAGACGACGTCGGAGCTCGCGGCGCCGAGGCCGGCGAAGCAGGCCGCACCGAACCCGCGTTGCGGCTCGTCGACGACCTCGGCCCCGAGCCGGGCGGCGATCTCATCCGATCCGTCGCTCGATCCGTTGTCGACGACGATGGCCCGATACCCCTCCGGAAGAGCGCCGAGCACGGCCGGGATCGCCGCCGCCTCGTCGAGGACGGGCAGGATCACGTCGATGGTCGTCGCGGACGGCACGGCCGCCGGAAACCCTAACGGTGCGGATATGGTCGGCCGATGAACGGCCCGGGGACACGAACGGCGGTCGCGCTCGCCGTCGTCGCGCTGCTGACCGTCGCCGTCGGCCTCTCGATCCAGGGCCTCGGCGGCAACCTCGGCACCAGGCTGCCGCCGTTCTTCGCGTACTGGGATCCCCATGTCGACGTCTACGCGCTGATCGGCCTTCCGGTTCTCGGCCTCGCCCTCGCCGCCGCCGTGCCGCTGCTCGCCGGCCGCGGCGGCGTCGGGCTGTTCCTGGCCGGATCGTTCGCGATCGCGCTCGCCGCCCGGCTCGGGCTGTCGCTCGTCCGCGACGGCGCCGACGGCTGGTACGCCGTCTTCGCCGGCAAGCCGGAGGCTGCGAACGAGTATCTGCCGGTCCTGCCGGCGATCGACTCGCTCGGCCTCCGCGACTTTCTCGACCGCTTCGCCGAGATCGCTCCGACGCTGCCGATCCATCCCTCGGCGCACCCGCCGGGAACCCTCGTCCTCCTCGAGGCGACCGGCATCGACGGGCCCCGCGGCTTCGCGGCGCTGGTCATCCTGATCGGCACCGGCGCGGTGCCGCTCACCTACCTGCTCGCCCGCCGGCTCGGGATCGCGGCCGACCGCTCACGCGCGGCGGCGCTGCTGATCGCGTTCTCGCCGGCGGCGCTCCTCTACGGCGTCCTCTCGACCGACGCGATGTTCGCGACGCTCGGCCTCGCCGCCGCCTGCCTGCTCGTCGGGGCCGGCCCGCGTGACTGGATCGGCGGCGCGATCGCACTGGCGGTCGCGTCGTTCTTCTCCTGGGCGCTGCTCGCCGTCGGCGCGTTCGCCGCCGTCGTCCAGCTGCTGCGCCGCGGCCTGCGCTCGGCGGTCGCGATGGCCGCCGTCGCGGCGCTGATCCTCGCCGCCCTCTACCTCGCCCTCTACGCGGCGACGGGCTTCGACCCGATCGGCTCGGTGCGGGCCGCCGGCGACGCCTACGATCTCGGCATCTCCAACGCCCGTCCCTATCTGTTCTGGCTGTTCGGCTCCCCGGTCGCCTTCGCCGTCGCGCTGGGGATCCCGACGGCATGGTTCGCGGCCCGGGCGCTCGGCTCCGGCAACGAGGTGGCGATCGGCCTCGCGGCGATCGTCGTCGTCTCGGTTCTGATCGGGCTGACCAAGGCCGAGACCGAGCGGATCTGGCTGTTCATGGGACCGCTCGCCGCGGTCGCCGCGGCGACCCTGGTGCCGGTCCGGCGGATGCCGGCGATCTGCGCGCTGCTGGTCGTCCAGGCCCTCCTCACCCAGATCCTCCTGGACACGGTCTGGTGAGCCGCGTCCTCGTCACCGGCGGCGCCGGCTTCATCGGCTCCCACCTCGTCGACGCGCTGCTCGCCGCCGGCGAGGAGGTGCGGATCCTCGACAACCTCGATCCGCTCGCCCACCCCTCCGGCGCGCCGCCCGATCACCTCGACCCCGGCGCCGAGCTGCTGATCGGCGACCTCCGCTGCGGCGACGACGTGGCCGCCGCCCTCGACGGGGTCGACCGCGTCTACCACCTCGGCGGCATCGTCGGCAACGGCGAGTCGATGGTCAACGTCCGCAAGGCGATCGACTCCAACCCGGGCGGGACCGCGACCCTGCTCGAGGCGGTGATCGCCCGCCGCGACCGGATCCGGCGGGTCGTCGTCGCCTCATCGATGGTCGTCTACGGCGAGGGCGCCTACCGCTGCGCCGAGCACGGCGTCGTCACCCCCGGCGTCCGTCCCGTCGCCCAGCTTCGCGAGCGCCGCTGGGAGCCGGTCTGCCCGCGCTGCGGGCGCGACACCGAGCCGGTGCCGCTGACCGAGGACAAGCCGCTGCAGCCGATCAGCGTCTACGGGATCAGCAAGCGCGACACCGAGGAGCTCGCTCTCGTCCTCGGCGGCGCCTACGGGTTCGAGGCGGTCGCGCTCCGCTATCTGAACGTCTACGGCCCCCGGCAGGCGCTCGCGAACCCCTACACGGGCGTCGCCGCGATCTTCTCCTCGCGGCTGCTCGCCGGCAAGCCGCCGCGCGTCTTCGAGGACGGCCGCCAGATCCGCGACCTCGTCCACGTCTCCGACATCGTCGCCGCGACGCGGGCGGCGATGGACGCGCCCGCCGCCCCCGGCCACGCCTTCAACGTCGCAACCGGGCGGCGGATCGAGATCGGCGAGCTCGCCGGCAAGCTCGGCGACCTGCTCGCTCCCGGCACCCGCCCGGAGATCACCGGCGAGTTCCGCGCCGGCGACATCCGCCACTGCTTCGCGGACCCGGGCCTGGCCCGCGAGCTGCTCGGCTTCGAGGCGCGGACGCCGCTCGAGGAGGGCCTGCCCGAGCTCGTCGATTGGGTCGCCCGCCAGCAGGTCACCGAGCCCGGCGACGCGGCGCTCGAATCGCTGCGCCGCGCCGGCCTCGTCGGCTAGACCCGCGGCCGCGATCGTCGTAGGATCGGCCCATGTGCAGGAACATCAGACAACTCCACAACTTCGAGCCGCCGGCGAGCGACGAGGAGGTCCGCGACGCGGCGCTCCAGTACGTCCGCAAGATCAGCGGCTCGAACAAGCCGTCGCAGGCGAACGCCGAGGCGTTCGATCGCGCCGTCGCCGAGGTCGCCGCGGCGACGCAGCGGCTGCTCGACGGGCTGGTCACGAACGCGCCGCCGAAGGACCGCGAGGTCGAGGCGGCGAAGCGCCGGGCCCGCTCGCAGGCGCGGTTCGCGGCCTAGCGCCGGCCGGTCAGCTGAGGCCCTGGCGGGCTTCGGAGACCAGCGTCACGGCCTCCGGGAAGATCATCCGGATCACGTCGCGGACCTGAGTCGCCTGCTCGTCGGACGTGCCGGTCAGGTCGACCTGGCCGATTGCCGCGACGGTCATCGTCACCGCGAGCTGGATCGCCTGGTCGGCGAAGGCGACCTTCTGGGCGCCCTGCATCGATTCCGCGAGCTCGCCGAGCCGGGCCTGCAGGTCCTCCGGGTCGCCGAACATTCCGAATCCACCTTCCATGCCGGACAGGATAGGCGGTCGCCGGGGCCGGCCGGCGCTCAGTCGCCCGACCCGGCGGTGGCGGGTCTCGCGGTGGCCGTGAGGATGCCGCCGCGGGCGAAGACGGTGGCGAGCAGCTCCAGCGGCAGCGCGAACATCGCCGCCGGGATCGCGACGAGGACGCTGACCGTCCAGTCGAGCGCGTAGAGCAGCCGGTCACGGCTGCCCTCAGGCTCCGGCAGGTTGCCCGATCGGGCGTTGCGGACGAAGTTGTCGCGGTAGGTGAAGGCGTTGACGACCGTCTGCCACATCAGCTTGAAGGAGCGGTTCCGGAACGGCGTGCCGACCTCGGTCACCTCGAGGCCCTGATCGGCGAGCAGGAGGCGCAGCGCCTCCGGCGTCAGGTGGAGCCGCCGCAGCTCCGGCTCGAGGCCGGCCCACTGGGCGCCGCCGAGGCTTCCCTGGAAGCTGCGCCGGTTCGGGGCGACGATCTCGACCGTGCCGTTCTCGTTGCGCTCGATGAGCTGATGGATCTCGGCATCGGCGTCGGGTGGCTCCGGCCGCCTGGTCACCGCCAGCCCGCAGTTCTCGCAGCGGTCGAGGACGATCTTGTGTCCGCGGTCGAGCGGGTCGTGGGCGGCCGTCCACCCGTACAGCGTCGCTCCGCATGCCGGGCACGGGTAGTGGGCGTCCTTCTGCTCTGCCGCCATCGTCGCCCTCAGACCGGCTCGATCTCGGTGCTGATCCCGTCCCCGGCGAGCGCAGCCAGAAACGACTCCGGCTCGAAGGCCTGCGCGGGGGCGAGTCCGCCGCGCCGGTCGAAGCCCGGGTCGAGCATTCGCGTCGCGCCGGCGGCGATGATCCGGGCGGTGATGCCGTAGACGTCGTGTCCGCGCAGGACGCCGGTCCTCGTCCCGGTCCGGGTCCGCGCCTCGCAGACGAGGGTGAAGCTCGCCCGCTCGCGGTCCCGCTGCGACGGCCCTTCCGGCAGCCTGGCGACGAGCTTGCCGACGGCGCCGCGCAGCGGCGTCGCCATCGCGAAGCCGCTCGCGGTCAGCAACGGCGCCGAGAGCGGGCCGAGCTCGACCCCGAGCAGCCCCCGCAGGTCGATGACGGTACGGACCGAGTCGACGTCGACGTGCCTGGGGACGGTTATCTGCTCGCCGGACGGGTAGCGGCCGACCCGCCGCACGCCGATCGGAGCCGGGAAGCCGAAGCGGCCGCGCCCGGCCAGCCGCGAGGCGGGCTCGAGCGCGCCGTCGCGCCACTCGACGTCGCCGCCCTTGATCATCTCCAGCGCCGAGAGCGTCGTGCCGCGGGTCGTCCCGAGATCCTCGACGTGGTAGGCGAGAGTCAGCTCCTCGACGTGACCCAGCTCCGCCGCGGTCAGCGCCGCGAGCATGTCGCCGGGCACGTAGTCGAAGCCGAAGCCGCTGACCAGCGCAGCCCCGGAGTCCGCCGCCCGCGGCCCCCAGCGCTCGAACGAGTCACGGATGAACGGCTGCTCGCCGGTCGTGTCGAGGTAGTGGGTGCCGGCGTCGGCGGCGGCCTCGATCACCGGCCTCCCGTGCAGCGTGAACGGCCCGGCGCAGGCGACGACGGCGGCGGCCGGCGCGATCAGCTCGCGCAGCCCGCGGGCATCGTCGAGGGGGACGGCCGCGACCCTCGCCGCGGCGCCGGGACCGAGCGACGCGGCGACCGCCTCGAGCTTGCCGCGGTTGCGGCCGGCGAGCACGAGCGCGACGCCGCGCGCCTCCAGCTCGGCGGCGATCAGCCTGCCGGTATAGCCGCTGGCGCCGTAGACGACGACCTCGGGGGTGCGGGTGGCGGCTCCGGCATCCATTGCGGCCATGCTATTGGCGGCGGCAGGCCCACGGCGGCGGCCACGGTGGGCTAAGTTGGACCGCTCGATGGCCCACATGACCCCCGGACAGCTCGCCAACCGCGATCGCGTCGAGGCCCTGATCGGCGTCGCGGCGCCGTTCCTCGACGTCGTTCTCGGCGTCGGCGACCGGATCAGCCGGATCGTCGAGCCGGGCGACAACGAGTACTACCCGATCCGGCCCGGCGGGCCGGTCGCGCTGCCGGGCGAGGCGGGCTACGAGGAGGACGCCGGCCTGCCGGCGCCGGAGCCCTCCGAACCGGCATAGCGCTTGCGCCGGAAGACGTCGTCGACGAGCGAGGCGACGCGGTCGAGGAAGAGGATCCCGTCGAGGTGGTCGATCTCGTGCTGGATGCAGCGCGCCTCGAAGCCGGCGCTCTCGACCGTGCCGCCGACATGCTCGACGGTGATCGTCGTCGCCCGGCGGACGTTCGCGGTCAGGTCGGGGATCGAGAGGCATCCCTCGCGGCCGATCTCGGCGCCGTCGGCGGCGACGATCCGCGGGTTGACGAGCAGCAGTCGGCCGTTGTCGCTCTCGGCCTTGCGGTGGCCGCGGACATCGACGGCGACGATCCGGGCGAGGTGGCCGAGCTGGGGAGCGGCGAGGCCGACGCAGTGGCCGAGCGCATCGATCGTCGCGAGCAGGTCGGCGGCGATCGGCTCGACCTCGGCCGGCTGCGCCGGCGTCGCAATCTGCTTGAGCCGCGGGTCGGGATAGAGCAGGACCTCGCGGGCGGGCATCGGCGAGCCTTCGGGCGCCGCTAGAGCGCCTCGGCCTCGAGCGGCCGCAGCTCGATCTCGACCTCGTTGCGGGCTGCGATCGCCCGCAGCTCCGCCTCGACTGCGCCGTGATCGCGGTCGCCGAGCTCGACCTCGAGCAGCATCACGTAGATCGGCGCACCGGGCCCGCCGCCGACCCGCGTCTGCAGGTCGGCGATGTTGACGGCGCTGGCGGCGAGACCCGCGGTGACCGCGTGGACGATGCCCGGGTGGTCGGCGCCGTAGACCGTGATCACGTGATCGGGCGCCGCCGTCGCCGTCGGGCCCTCGTCGCCGACCGTGGCGATGCTGAGCGCCTCGAGGCCGAGGTCGTCGCGGGCCGGCGCGAGCGCGGTCGCGACCGCCTCGCGATCGGCCGCCGGCGTGGAGACGAGCAGCATCACCGCGAAGTGGCCGCCGAGGTTGGTCATCCGCGAGTCCTCGATGTTGCCGTCGACCGCGAGCAACCCGGCGGCGATCGCGGCGACGATCCCGGGACGGTCCCGCCCGACGGCGCTGACGGCGAAGTGGCCCACGCGCCTAAGATACGCCCCACAGCCAGCCCGCATCCCGGCAATCGCGCCCGCGGGACGAACCAGCCCGAGGAGCGGAGCCAAGCGTGGAGTTGACCAGCCAGGAGATCGAGGACGAACGCCGCCGCGGCCGAATCGCCGGCATCGCGACGATCCTCGGGGTGATCGTCTTCATCGCCGCGATGGGCCTCGCCGGCGACTTCAACGGCGCCGAGCAGGCCGAGCAGCTGCGGATGTTCGACTCGGTGAAGAGCGATCTGCTGCTGCAGGTGCTGCTGCAGGCATTCGCCGTCCTGCTCTTCATCCCGGCGCTGGTCTCGCTGTTTCGCTCGATCCGCAGCCGCAGCGAGTCGCTGCGGCCGGGCCTGATCGGTCTCGTCATCGCCGGCCCGGTCCTGCTCGCCGTATCGCTGGTCGTCACCTACTTCGCGTTCCGCGATGCCGCCGACGTCTTCCTCGATCCCGCCGGCAACTACGACACGAGCTCCAACGACGTAGCCGACAACGTCTTCTACGACCAGTTCCCGACCCAGCTCCGCACCGGATTCGGCCTCGCCGGCTCGCTCGGGCTCGCCTTCAGCACCGTCTACATGGCGTTGCATGCGATGCGGGCCGGGTTGATGACGAGGTTCTGGGGCACGCTGGCGATGGCCCTCGGCATCGGCACGCTGCTGTTCGGCAGCCTGATGCTGGTCGCCTACATGATCGTCATCGCCCTGCTCGTCGCCGGTTGGTGGCCCGGTACCCGGCCGCCCGCGTGGGACGCAGGCAAGGCGATCCCGTGGCCGACTCCGGGCCGTGCAGGCGACGCCGAACCGCGCGAGGACGACGTCGCCGCCCCCGAGGATTTCGACGGAACCGCGACCGAGGTCGACCCTGGTCCCGGCCCGCCCGGTGGCGAGGGGCCGCAGAAGCGCAAGCGCAAGCGGCGCTCCTAGGGCCGGCGGTGTCGCGGTGAGTCGGCTCGGCGCACCGCGTCCGATCGCCAGGCTGATCCTCGGCCTGCTCGCCGCCGTTCAGGCGACCGACGGCGTCTACGCGCTGCTGGCGCCACGTTCCTTCTACGAGGACTTCCCGCTCGGCCGCGGCTGGGTGGAGGCGCTGCCGGCGTTCAACGAGCACCTGGTCCGCGACGTCGGCTCGCTGTTCCTCGCGACCGCAGTCGTCCTCGCCGCCGCGGCGATCTGGCTCGAGCGCCGGCTCGTCATCGTCGCGCTCGTCTCGTTCCTCGTCTTCTCGGTCCCGCACACGATCTACCACCTGTTCAACCTCGAGGGGATCTCGACCGGCGATGCGATCGCCGAGGCCGTGCTCCTCGCCCTGACCGTGATCGCACCGCTGGGCCTGCTCGCCGCGATCCTTCGCGCCCGACCGGCAACGGCGGGCTGAGGCTCAGAGCAGGCTGGCGATCAGCGCGACGACGACGACGATCGCGGTCGTCCAGGTGACCGCCTCGGCGGTCGTCTTCAGGTCGAGCCCGTAGGCGTGGGCGACGATCATCGAGTTGAGTCCGCTCGGCATCAGCGCCATCAGCAGGTAGGTGTCGGGAAGGTCGATCAGCGGCAGCGCCAGCAGCAGGAGCGCCGCCGGCAGCAGCACCAGCTTGGTCCCGATCACCAGCGCCGTCGCCCGGCTCAGTGCCGGCGGCATCCGCAGGCCGGCCGGGCCCGCGTCCTCCTGCAGCGCCGCCCCGACGGCGTAGAAGCCGACCGGGAGGATCGCGACGACGACGACGCGAGAGATGTCGACGAGCAGCCCGGGGGCGAGCGCGTCGGGGGCGAGCAGGGCGGCGACCGCGGCGTAGAGCGGCAGGTTGCGGGCGAAGAAGGCGCCGGCCCGCTGCCGGGCGCCGACGCCGGCTCGCGTCCCGAACGCGGCGCCGGCCGAGAAGGCGCCGATCAGCAGCGCCGGGGCGCCGACAGCGACGTCGTAGGCGACCGCCTCGCCGAGCTGGTCGCTGCCGAGCAGGGCGATCGTCAGCGGGTAGCCGAGGTAGGCGGTGTTGGCGACGAGCGTGCAGGCGATCACGGCGCCGATCTGCGGGCGGGTCAGCTCGAGGAACCGGGAGCCGACCAGGTATGCGACGCCGGCGGCGAGCGCCGTCGCCACCCAGGCGAGCCCGATGCCGCCGCCGAGGTCGGCATCGAAGGAGACGTGCACGAGGTTGAAGAACGTGACCGGCGGCAGGACCAGGTAGAGGATCCAGTGCAGCGCCCGGCGCGAGTCGTGGCCGGCGCGATCGGGCCAGCGCCGCTCGGCGCTGATGCCGGCGGCGGTGGCGAGCAGGATTGCGGCGATGATCAGTATCAATGGCCCGTGGAACTGTTCAACAATCAGATGTTATGGTGGGTGGGGAGCAGCCGTGGATACTGATCGAACCGATGCCTGACGACGATCCCGCCACCCCGCGCGTCAACGGCGAGCTGCCCGGGCCGCGCTCGCGGGAGCTGCTCGACCGCGGTGCGAAGCTGTTCTACCGGGGCCTGGCCGACGGGCTGGCGCCGCTGGTGGTCGACCACAAGGACGGCCACACGGTCACCGACGTCGACGGCAACGTCTTCTTGGACCTCGCCTCCGCCTCGGCGTCGGTCCCGATCGGTGCCTGCCGCGAGGATCTGATCGAACCGGCGGTGGCGGCGATCGGGCGCTACGGCAACGAGGACAGCCACGCGCTCGCCTCGCCGGGCATGTTCGAGCTCGCGCGGCGGCTCGTCGACCTCGCGCCACGGTCGATCGAGCGGGTCGACATCGCCCTGAACGGGACCGAGGCCGTCGAGACCGCGATCCGGCTGATGCGCCACGTCACCGGGCGGCCGCTCGTGCTCGCCTTCCACGGCAGCTATCACGGCGAATCGACGGCGACGGCGGCCCTCGGCGCCGAGATCCACGAGATCAGCGCCGGTGACAGGGCGCTCGGCAACGGCTTCGTGCACGTGCCCTTCCCGAACCCGTACCGGACACCGTTCGCGCCGGCCCGCGCCGGCGGCAGCGGCGACGCCACCGTCGACTACATCCGCGACGAGCTGCTCTTCCACCTCGTCGACCCGGCTCTCGTCGCCGGCGTCGTCATCGAGCCGGTGCTCGGCTCCGGCGGCTGCGTCGCGCCTCCGAACCCGTTCTGGACGGCGCTGACGGCGCTCTGCGCCGAGCACGACTGGCTGCTCTGCGCCGACGAGGTCAAGACCGGCATGGGGCGGAGCGGCACGATGCTCGCGGTCGAGCGCTGGGGCGTCGAGCCCGACCTGATCTGCATGGGCAAGGCGCTCGGGGGCGGCGTGATGCCGATCGGCGCCGTCCTCGGCAGCGAGCGGGCTCTCGGATCCGTCGACGACCTCAGCACCGGATCGACCTGGTCGTGGCTGCCGGGATCGGTGGCGGCGGCGCTCGCGACCCTCGACGCCTACGCGCGCGAGGACGTGCTCGGCAACGTCGCCGCGCTCGAGGCACTCGCCGCCGATCGCCTCGGCGCGCTCGCCGCCCGTCACGAGCGGATCGGCGAGGTGCGGGCGATCGGCTGCTTTTTGGCGATCGAGTTCGTCCGCGACCCGGCGACGAAGGAACGCGATCCGGCCACCCAGGAGGCGGTCGCGGCGGCGGCGCTGCGACGCGGCGTTCTCGCCGACTCGAGCACGACATCGCTGAACCTGCAGCCGTCGCTGCTGATGCCCCCCGAGGCGCTCGACGACGCCCTCGCGATCGTTGCCGATGCGGTTGACGAGGTCCTCGCCGGGGAGCCGCGTTGAGCACGACGCTCGTCGCCGAGCTGCGCGCCGAGCTCGAGGCGCTGGCAGCCGACGGGGCCGGCAAGGAGATGCGTGAGATCGCCTCGCCGCAGGGGCCGGAGATCCGCTTCGCCGACGGCAGCGAGGCGATCTGCCTGTGTTCGAACGACTACCTCGGACTCGCCGCCGATCCGGAGGTGATCGCGGCGGCCGCGGCGGGCCTCAGCACCTACGGCGCCGGCACCGCATCGGTGCGCTTCATCTGCGGGCTGTTCACGCCCCACGTCGAGCTCGAGCACGACATCGCCGCGTTCCTCGGCAGCGAGCGCGCGGTCTCCTACACCTCCTGCTGGAACGCCAACCAGGCGCTGCTCGACACCCTCGCCGACGAGCGGACCTGGATCCTCTCCGACGAGCTCAACCACGCCTCGATCATCGACGGCATCCGGCTGGCGCGGCCGGCCGGGAAGGCCGTCTACGCGCACGCCGACGCCGGCGCCCTCGAGCGCGAGCTCGGCCGGGTCCCGGATGGGCACCGCTGCCTGGTCGTCACCGACGGCGTCTTCAGCATGGAGGGAGACCTGGCGCCGCTGCCGGAGATCGCCGAGCTGACCGCGGCGCACGATGCGGTCCTGATCGTCGACGACTCGCACGGCCTCGGCGTGCTCGGACCGACCGGGCGCGGCACCGCCGAGCACTTCGGCGTCGCCGACCGGGTCGACATCGTCACCGGGACGCTCGGCAAGGCGCTCGGCGGCGCCGCCGGAGGCTTCGTCGCCGCCGCTGCCGAGGTCTGCGCGATCCTCGAGCAGCGCTCGCGGCCGCAGCTCTTCTCGAACGGGCTGCCGCAGTCGGTCGCCTGCGGGGCGCGCGCCGCCCTGGCGATCCTCCGCGACGAACCCTCGCGGCTCCTCCGCCTGCGCGAGAACGTCGCCAGGTTCCGCGCCGGCGTCGCCGCCGCCGGCCTGCGGCCGCTCGAGGGCGAGAGCGCGATCGTGCCGATCGTCGTCGGCGAGACCCGCGACGCGATCGCGATCAGCGAGCGGCTGCTCGATGAGGGCGTCTTCGCGATCGGGTTCGGCTACCCGGTCGTTCCCGAGGGGACCGCCCGGGTCAGGGTCCAGCTCTCGGCGGCCCACGGCGACGATCAGATCGACCGGGCGGTCGCGGCGTTCGCGATGGTCGCGGCGGAGCGCGGGTTGCTCTAGCCGTCGCAGGCCACGAAGACCTTCGTCAGGGTCTCGTCGATCGTCCAGATCGTCTCGGCGCCGGCGGGGAGGACGCAGACGTCACCGGGCCCGACCTCGTGGCGGGCTCCGTCGTGCTCGATCGTCGCCCGGCCGGAGAGGACCACGAACGTCTCGTCGGCCTCGACGTCGGTGACGGTCCCCTCGGTGCAGCGCCAGACGCCGGTGACGAGCGAGCATCCGCCGGACAGCGGGACGGTCGCGATCTCCCCCTCTTCGGTCCGCGGCGTGCCGGCGCGGACCGACTGCGGATCGAGTCGCGTCTCGCCGAGCGTGACCGCCGCCGGCGCGACGACCACGATCGGCCGGCTCAAAGCCAGCCCTTCTCCCAGGGCCCGGTGATCGCGTAGGTGATGCCGGGGATCTGGATGTGGACGAACAGCCACTTGCCGCTCGGGCTGAAGCAGGCCCCGGACCACTCACTGCGGCCGAACGTCCCCTTCTTCTCGCCCTCGTAGCGGTGCAGGTCGAGCGGGGTGGCGTTGATCGCGAACGTCTCCATCTTCCCCTCCGGCGTCAGCACCCGGAGGTTGTTGGTGCCGCCGTCGAGGTCCTCGCCGTCGCCGTCCTCGCAGAGCAGGACGCCGCCGCGCGGGCTGACACAGATCGAGTCGGGCTGATCGAGAACCGACCGCTTCGACGACTCGAAGACGAGCTCGAGCGTGCCGTGCTGGATCTTCTTCGACGGCGTGTAGCGCCAGACCTGGCCGCGGTAGATGTCGCCGCCCTCGCTGGCGGTGAACCAGACGCTGCCCTGACCCCACGAGGCGCCCTCGAGGCCCATGAACCGCGCCGCCCCCTTCTCGCGACCCTGGTCGTAGACGCGGGTGCTGTGGCGCTCGGCGTCCTCGGGATCGGGATCGTCGATCGTCACCCACTCGCAGCGGAGCTTGCGGCCGACCTTCTGGCCGGTGACCGTGTTGTAGCGGGAGCGGCCGTTGACGCAGAGCATCTGCAGCCGGCCGCCGCGATGCAGCTTGCCGCGGTGGTTGGGGATGTAGCGGTAGAAGCCGTCGGGCCCGTTGTCCTCGGTCATGTAGACGATGCCGGTCCGCGGATCGACCGCGCAGGCCTCGTGGACGAAGCGGCCCATCGGCTTGATCGGCTTCGGCTCGATCGGCCCGCTCGCGCCCTTCGGGATCTCGAAGACGTAGCCGTGGTCCTTCTCGTAACCCTTGTGCTTGCCGACCACCGACTCCTCGCAGGTGAGCCAGGTCCCCCACGGCGTCCGGCCGCCGTTGCAGTTGTTGTCGGTGCCGTTGAGGACGAGCCCGCTGCCGACGAGCGTGCCGCTGCTCGTGTCGAACAGCGAGGAGGTGACGCCGCCCTTGGCATGGCGGTCGTAGGCGTTGTGCTTGCCGAGCGCCTTGCCGAAGCCGGCGTTCTCCTGATTCCTGATCAGGGTCACCCGGTCCTTGCCGGCGTTGAAGACGGCCGAGCCGTCGTGGTGCTTCGGCGTCTTCAGGCCGTCGCTCATCGGGTCGCCGGCCTTGCCGAACGCGAAAACCTGGAATCCGGCGGGGAGCTTGAACGGACCGGCGTTGACCAGCGGTCCGTAGCCGGGCTTGCCGGCGGCGCCGCGGGCGATCCGCCGGACCTGCTGGGCGACCGCCGTCTCGGCTCCGGTCGCGGCCATGATCTGCGCACCGATCCCGGCGCCGACGACGAGCTTGGCGCCGTTGACGAGCGCGTCCCGCCGCGTCACCCCCTGCTCGTCCTCAGCTCCCGGCCGCATCGGCCCATCGTCGGGAATCCGCACGTTAGCCATTTTGCTCTCCCTCGTCTGTGGTGACGCCCTCGGCACGGGGCGGGCGCCACCCTAACAAACCTGGAGGAATTGTTCAACAATTCCTCGTTATGCCTGCAAACGGGTCAGCCGCCGGTCAGCTCGGCGGCGATTCGGTCGAACGCCTCGGTGTGCAGATCGACCTGCTCGGCGGTCGTCGCCGGGCAGATCAGCGCCATCATGTGGAACGGGGTGAAGAGGATCCCCTCGTTGAGCATGTAGAGGTGCATGAGCTCGTCGAGCGGGCCGCCGATCACCTCGTTGGCCTCGGCACCGTTGTGAGGTGGCTCCGCCGAGAACATGTACTCGACCCGGCAGCCGAGCCGGACGGCGCTCCAGGGCAGCCCGTGCCGCGCGATCGCCTCGTTGACGCCGACCTCGTAGCGGCCGGCGAGGCCGATCATCCGCTCGTACGCCGCCGCGGTCAGGACCTCGCCGAGCGTCGCCCGGACGGCGGCGAGCTGCAGGGCGTTGCCGGCGAGCGTCCCGCCGACGCCGCCGACGTCGGCGGCGTCCCAGACCGTCGCCTCGAGAACCCGGTCGGCGAGCTCGTCGCTGAGCCCGTAGGCGCCGGTCGGGATCCCGCCGGCGATCGGCTTGCCCATGCTGATCGCGTCGGGGTCGAGCCCGTAGGCCGCGGTGTAGCCGCCGGGCCCGCAGCTCAACGTGTGGGTCTCGTCGATGATCAGCAGCGTTCCGGTCTCGCGGGTGATCCGTCGCAGCTCCTCGTGGTAGCCGGGATCGGGCAGGACGATGCCGATGTTGGTCAGCGCCGGTTCGACGAGGACGCAGGCGACGTCCTCGTGGGCGAGCTCGCGAGCGAGTGCCTCGGGGTCGTTGATCTCGACGACCCGGGTCGTCTCGACGGGATCGACGGGCGGCCCGATGCTGCCGTAGCGCGGCACGGCGCGACCGTCGTCGTCGATCGTCACCACGGTCTCATCGACGGTCCCGTGGTAGCAGTGGTTGTGGACGAGGATCTTCGATCGCTTCGTCACCCGGCGGCAGAGCCGGATCAGGAACCGGTTCGCGTCGGTGGCCGAGACCGTGAACTGCCAGTGCCGCAGCCCGAAGCGGTCGGCGAGCAGCTCGCCGACGGCGCCGGCGTCCTCGCTCGGGAGCATCGTCGTGATGCCGCGGCCGAGCTGGGCGGTGATCGCGGCCACGGTCGGGGCGGGCGAGTGACCGCACATCGCCCCGGTGTCGCCGAGGCAGAGGTCGACGTAGGCGTTGCCGTCGACATCGGTGACCTCGGATCCGTGCGCCTCGTGGACATAGACCGGGAACCGGCCGGGCCAGCGGGTCATCCAGTTCATCGGCACCCCCGAGAGCAGGTCCTCGCCGGCCTCGTCGTGGATCTCTCGCGAGCGCGGGTGCGTCGCCTCGAACCGCTCCTGCTCGCGTGCGAGCAGCTGTTCAACCCGCTCCATCGGCATCTCAGCGCCCATCCGGTTTCACCTCTCCATCGTGTGCTATCGTCGAATTGTGGAACAATCTAACAGGCCTTCGGCAAAGCTCAGGCCGATCCCCGAGTCCCCGTCCTCCGAACCGGAACCCGAGATCCGCCTTCGCACCGTATCGGTAGTCGATGCGGCGGCGGACGCGCTCCGCGAGATGATTCTCGACGGCACGCTCGAGCCCGGCTCGCGGCTCCGCGAGACCGAGTTCTCGCAGCGCCTCGGGATCGCCCGGCACACGTTCCGGGCGGCGACGCAGATCCTCATCAACGAGGGCCTGCTGCGGCGCTCGCCGAACCGCGGCGTGCAGCTGACCGTGCTCGACGCCGACGACATCGTCGACATCTTCCGCCTGCGGAAGGCGCTCGAGCTCGAGGCGACCCGGCTCGTCGTCGCCGCCGGAACCGAGGTCCCCGGCGCCGAGCGCGCGGTCGAACGCTTCAACGCGCTCGGCGACGGCGCCTCGTGGCGGACCGTCGTCGATCTCGACATGGACTTCCACCGGGCGATCATCAACGCCACCGGCAGCGACCGGATCAGCCGCGCCTACGCCGGCGTGCAGTCGGAGATCCTCCTCTGCATGGCCCAGCTTCGCCCCCACTACGACCGTCCCGCGGAGGTCGCCGCCGAGCATCGCGAGCTGCTCGAGGCGCTCCAGGAGGGCGACCCCGACCGGGTCGAGGCGCTGTTCCGCCGACACCTCGAGGAAGCCACCGAGAACCTGACCAAGGCGCTGAAGGCGCGAGAGGAGGTGACCGCGTGAGCGGTCTCGAGATCACTTCGTTGCGGGCCCGTGAGGTCCTCGACTGCCGCGGGCTGCCGACCGTCCAGGTCGACGCCGAGCTGGCCTGCGGAGCCCGTGGGCGCGCCGACGTGCCCTCCGGGCGCTCGACCGGATCCAACGAGGCCCACGAGCGCCGTGACGGCGGCGATCGCTTCGGGGGCTTCGGGGTCCTCGGCGCCGTCGGCGCCGTCAACGGCGAGATCGCCGATGCCCTGGCCGGCTTCGACGTCGGCTCTCAGCGGGCGCTCGACGCGGCGCTGATCGACCTCGACGGGACCGCCAACAAGGGCCGGCTCGGGGCGAACGCGGTGCTCGGCGTCTCGCTCGCCGCGGCGCGGGCGGCCGCCGATGCCCATCGACTGCCGCTCTACGCCCATCTGAACGGCAACGGGCACGTTCTGCCGGTGCCCCTGGTCAACCTGATCAACGGCGGCAAGCACGCCTCCAACGACCTCGACTTCCAGGAGTTCATCGTCATCCCGGTCGGCGCCGGATCGATCCTCGAGGCGCTGCAGATCTCGACCGAGGTCAACCTCGCGCTGGCCGAGATCCTGCTCGAGCGCTACGGCAAGAGCGCGCTCAACACCGGCGACGAGGGCGGCTACGCGCCGGCGATCTCGAGCCCCCACGAGGCGCTCGGGCTGCTGCACGAGGCGGTCGCCGACGCCGGCCACAGCGGTCGCTTCCGCTACGGGCTCGACTGCGCGGCGACGCACTACCACGCCGACGGCAGCTACGAGCTGGCGGGCGAGCAGCGCGACACCGAGTCGATGATCGAGCTCTACCAGGAGCTGATCCGCGACTTCGACGTGGTCACGATCGAGGACCCGCTCGACGAGGAGGACTTCGAGGGGTTCGCCGAGCTGACCCGCGTCTCCGGCATCCAGATCGTCGGCGACGACCTGTTCGTGACCAACCCCGGCCGCCTCGCCGAGGGGATCGCGGCCGAGGCGGCCAACTCGCTGCTCTGGAAGGTCAACCAGATCGGCACGCTGAGCGAGGCGCTCGACGCCGCCGAGCTCGCCCACCGCAGCGCCTACAGCGTCGTCGTATCGGAGCGCTCCGGCGAGACCGAGGACCCGATCATCGCCGACCTCGCGGTGGCCCTCAACGCCGGCCAGATCAAGACCGGTGCCCCGGTCCGCGGCGAGCGAACGGCCAAGTACAACCGGCTGATCGAGATCTCCGAGCAGCTCGGCGAGACCGCGAGCTATCCCGGCGACGTCTTCCCGGCTCCCGTCGCCGCCTGAGCATGGACCCGACCCTGTCCGGTCAGACGAAGTCGCCGGAGGACGTGGCGGCGGCGCTCACCCCGCCGTCGATCCGCAACCGCGGGGCGCTTCTCGGGCACGGTCAGGCGGGGGTTCGCGGGCTCGCCCTGCAGGTCGCCGAGGCCGGGCTGGCCGCCTGCGATCCCGGGCTGGCGGTCGAGCGGATGGTCGCTCTCGACGGCGACGACCTCGTCGTCGACGGCCGCCGCCACCGGCTCCACGACGACGGCAAGCTGGTCGTCCTCGGGTCCGGCAAGGCGAGCCTGAAGATCGCCCTGGCCCTGGAGCGGATCCTCGGCGAGCGCCTCCACGGCGGCACCGTGGTGGTCCGCGACGGCAGCGCCACCGCGATCCCGCGACGGGTCGAGATCGTCGAGGCGGCCCATCCGCTTCCCGACGAGCGCAGCGTCGCCGCGGCGCTGCGGCTGCTCGAGCAGGCGGGCGAGCTCGGCGAGCGCGACATCGTCATCGCCTGCTTCACCGGCGGCAGCTCGGCGCTGACCAGCCTGCCGCCGGCCGGTGTGACCGCCGCCGAGAAGCGCGACCTGCATCGCCTGCTGCTCGGCGCCGGGCTGCCGATCTCCGACGTCAACACCGTCCGCAAGCAGGTCTCCGGGTTCAAGGGCGGCCGGCTCGCCCTCGCCGTCGCCCCGGCGAGGCTGATCAACCTGACCGTCTCCGACGTCGCCGGGGACGCGCTCGACGCGATCACCGATCCGAGCGTCGCCAACGACTCGACGCCCGCCGACGCGACCGCGATCCTGCGCAGCCACGACCTCTGGGGCGACGTCGCCGCCGGCATCCGCGCCCACCTCGAAGACCCCCGGCTCGTCGTCCCCGACCTCGGCGGCCTCGAGATCCACTCGACGCTGCTCGTCACCGGCGAGATGGCCTGCGTGGCGATGGCCGGCGAGGCCGAGCGGGCCGGCGCCGCGCCGCTGATCCTCTCGACCGGTCTCGAGGAGGAGGCCGGGCCGGTGGGGAGGATGCTCGCCCAGCTCGCCTTCGAGAGCGCCGAGCTCGGCAGGCCGTTTCCGGCCTCGTCGGTGCTGATCGGCTGCGGCGGCGAGAGCACCGTCCGGCTCGGCCCCGGGGACGAGTTCGGTACCGGCGGGCCGAACCAGGAGGCGGCGCTCGCCGCGGCTACCCGGCTCGACGGCAGCGAGGTCGCGGCTGTCTTCATCGACACCGACGGATCGGACGGCGGCACCGACCTCGCCGGCGCGATCAGCGACGGCGCCACCGAGCGCCGGGCGGCGGCGGCGGGCATCGACATCCGCGACGCGCTGGCCCGGCACCGCGCCGGCAAGGCGATCGCCGGCCTCGGCGACGGGATCGTCACCGGCCCGACCCACACCAACGTCAACGACCTGTTCGTCTTCGCGATCGGGCCGGGGCGGAGCTGATGGCGACGGCGACCGACCCGATGATCGCGCTCGAGCGGATCAGCAAGCGGTTCGGCGAGGCGACCGCGGTCGACGACGTCTCGATCGAGATCGGCCGCGGCGAGTTCTTCTCGATGCTCGGCCCGAGCGGCTGCGGCAAGACGACGACGCTGCGGATGATCGCCGGCTTCGAGGAGCCGAGCGGCGGCCGGGTGATGCTCGACGGCGACGACGTGACGCTGACCTCGCCCCGTCATCGCAACGTCAACATGGTCTTTCAGGACTACGCCTTGTTCCCGCACATGAGCGTCGGCGAGAACGTCGGCTTCGGCCTCAAGCTCAAGCACGTGCAGCGGGCGGAGCTTCGCTCCCGGGTCGAGGAGATGCTCACGGTCGTCCGGCTCGAGGGCCTCGGCGACCGCCGGCCGGCCGAGCTGTCGGGCGGCCAGCGACAGCGGGTCGCGCTGGCCCGGGCCCTCGTCAACCGCCCAGCGGCGCTGCTGCTCGACGAACCGCTCGGCGCCCTCGACCTGAAGCTGCGCCGGGAGATGCAATTCGAGTTGAAGCGGATCCAGAAGAGCACCGGCACGACGTTCGTCTACGTCACCCACGACCAGGAGGAGGCGCTGACGATGTCGGACCGGATCGCGGTGATGGACAGCGGCCGCGTCCAGCAGCTCGCCGACCCGAAGACCCTCTACGAGCAGCCGCAGACCGCGTTCGTCGCCGACTTCATCGGCACCTCGAACGCGCTCGAGCTGATCGTCGACCGTCGCGACGGCGAGCTGGCGGTCATGGAGCCGGCGCCGGGAGTGCGCGTCGTCGTCGCCGCCGAGTGCTCGGTCGGCGATGTCCTGCAGATCAGCATCAGGCCCGAGAAGATCAGCATCGTCGCCGGCGACGATGCGGCCGAGCCGAACCGCTCGCCGGCCTCGTCGGTGACCGGGATCGCGGTCGAGCGCGTCTACCTCGGCTCGGTCTCGCAGACCGTCGTCGAGCTGCCCGGCGGCAAGCGCCTCGCCGTCCACGAGCTCAACGACGATCGCGCCTCGGCGGTCGAGCCGGGCGATTTCGTGACCCTCTCATGGCCGCCGCGCCACAGCCTCGTCATCGGCGAGCTGGACTCGCAAGGAAGGGAAGGATCGGGATGAGACGGCTGACCATGGCGCTCCGGATCGCGGCGGCGGCCGCGGCGGCGGTCGCGATCGGCGGCTGCGGCGGCGGCAGCGAATCGGCATCGGCGGTCGCACCGGCACCCGCCGATCCCGCCGCCCCGGCGACCGGCACGCTGACCGTCTTCGCCTACCAGGACACGATCACCGACGAGCTGCTCGACCCGTTTCGCGAGGCGAACCCCGACCTCGACCTGAAGACCGCGAGCTTCGGCTCCAACGAGGAGGCCGCCGCGAAGATGGCCGGCGGGTTCCGGGCCGACGTCGTCGAGGTCTGCCTCGACGAGATGAGCGCGCTCACCGACCGCAGCCTGCTGCGGCCGCTCGACCCGAAGGGGGTCAGCGACTGGAACGACCTCGTCTTCCGCGACTCGAAGGGCGTCCGCGACGGCTCCGACGTGCTCGTCGTCCCGCTCTCGGCCGGCCCGCAGGGGTTGATCTACGACGCCGCCGAGATCGCTCCCGGGAGCGTCGACTCGTTCACCGACCTGTTCGATCCGCAATACGCCGACCAGGTCGCGCTCGAGGCCGACTACCCGCTGCCGGCGATCGCCGAGACCGCGCTGGCTCTCGGCATCGAGGACCCGATGAACCTGACCCCCGACCAGGTCGACCAGGTCGAGCAGCACCTGATCGACCACCGCGATCAGTTCCGCTCGCTGTGGCGCTCCGACGCCGACCTGGTCAACCTCTTCAAGTCGAACGAGATCGCCCTCTCCGACGGCGGGCCCGGCGTCGCCGAGCGGATCCGCAAGACCGGCGTCGACGCGCGCTGGGTCGCCCCGGTCGAGCGCCCGCTCTCATGGGTTTGCGGGCTGGCGGTGACCAGCGACGCGACCAACACCGACGCCGCCTACAAGCTGATCAACTGGCAGGCATCGCCGGAGGCTCAGGCGATCCGCGCCGACGACGGTTACGTCGTCACCAATCCGAAGGCCATTCCGCTCGCGAACCCGGACGCGCGGAAGACGGCCGATCCGAAGTCGATCGCCGACGCGATCGCGGAGACCGAGCCGCCCGACTACCAGCAATGGGTGCGGGCGTTCCGGGAGTTCCAGGCAAGTTGAGGAGGAGAGCGCAGATGAGAACGTCGATCTTCGCGGGCTTCATCGCCACGCTGGTATTCGCGATCGCGGGGTGCGGAGGGGGGAGTGGCGACACCGCCGTCGCACCGCCGCCGGACAACCCGGACGCGCCCGCGACGGGCACGCTGAGGTTCTTCGCCTACGGCGACACCGTCGTCGACCCGATGCTCGACCCGTTCCGCAAGCAGAACCCCGACCTCGACCTCAAGGTTGCGACGTTCGATTCCAACAAGGCGGCCGCGGCGAAGCTCGCCGGCGGCTTCGACGCCGACGTCGTCGAGGTCTGCACCGATGAGATGCAGCCCCTGCTCGCCCGCGGACTCCTGCGCCCGCTCGACGCGAAGGCGGTGCCGGCGTTCGACCAGCTCGCCTTCGCCGACGCCCCCGAGGTGCGCGACGGCAACGGCGACGTCCTCTTCGTACCCGCGTCGGCCGGTCCGCAGGGGCTGATCGTCAACACCGACGAGGTCGATCCCGCCACGGTCGACTCCTACCAGGACCTCTTCGACCCCGCCTACGCCGGCAACGCGGCGCTCGAGGCGACGCCGCTGACGGCGCTCGGAGCCGCGGCGCTCGCGCTCGGGCTCGACGATCCGATGAACCTCAGCGACGACGAGGTCGAGCAGGCGAAGGAGTACCTGATCGACCACCGCGACCAGTTCCGCGCCTTCGCCGACTCGGACGCCTCGATGGTGAACCTGTTCAAGTCGGGCGAGGTCGTGATCGCCGACGGCGGCCGCGGCACCGCGCAGGCGATGGTCGACGACGGCGTGCCGGTCGAATGGATCGCCCCGAAGGAGGGCGCGCTCTCCTGGGTCTGCGGACTGGCGATCACCTCGAAGGCGCAGAACACCGACGCCGCCTACAAGCTGATCAACTACTACGCCTCCCCGGAGGCGCAGGCAATCTCCGGTGACATGGGCTTCGTCGCGATGAACCCCGATGCGCTGCCGATGGTCAGCGCCGAGTTCCGCAAGACCGCCGACCCGACCAACCTCGAGAACGCGATCGCGCAGACCGAGCCCGACAACGCCGACGTCTACGACCGGGCATGGCAGGAATTCCAAGCCCAGTAGTCCGGCCCCTGGGCCACCGGCTGCGGCGGCGGCTCCCCGGCTTCGCCGGGGGGCTGCTCGTCGCCTTCGTGATGGTCGTGCTGTTCGGGCCGGTGCTGATGCTGGCGCTGTTCTCGTTCAACGACTCCTCGATCATCTCGCTGCCGTGGGAGGGCTTCACGACCCGCTGGTACCAGGAGGCCTGGGACAACGGCCAGGCCCGCGACGCGGTCGTCCACTCGCTCGTCGTCGCGTCGGTGGTGATGGTCTTCTCGGTCGTCCTCGGGACCCTCGCCGCCTGGGGTCTGACCCGGCTGCGCTTCAAGGGGCGTGGGGCCGTCGCCGGCCTCAACGGGGCGGTCCTGGTCGTGCCCTGGCTGATCATCGGCGTCGCCGGGCTGATCTTCTTCAGCGAGCTACAGGTGCCGCTCTCGCTGGAGACGATCGCCCTGATGCATTTGGTCGTCACATTCCCGCTGGTCGTGGCGATCGTCTCCGCCGGGCTCGTCCGCTTCCAGCGCTCGCTCGAGGAGGCGGCGATCGACCTCGGCGCCAACCAGCGGCAGATGCTCCGCTACGTCGTCTTGCCGCAGATCGGACCGTCCCTTGCGGCGGCCTCGATCTTCGCCTTCGCCTGGTCGTTCAACAACTTCGAGATCTCGTTCTTCACCGGAGGCTTCGAGCAGACGTTCCCGGTCTGGGTCTTCTCGATCCTCCGCCAGTCGGAGAACCTGCCGATCGTCAACGCCGTCTCGACCGTGATCGCGGCGGCCCAGATCATCGCCGTGTTCGGCGCCTGGGTGCTGATCAAGAGACTGACCCGCAACGAGTCCGGCGAGGACATCACCGGCCTGCTCACCGGCGGCACGCGCTGATGGAGTCGGCGTCGATCCCGGTCGAGCCCGCCGCCCCGGTCCGGTCGCGGTCGCGACGCTGGCTGCAGCCGTTCGCCTTCATGGGGGCGCCGACGGCGCTGCTGCTGCTCTTCTTCCTCGCCCCGATGCTGGTCATGGCCGGCGTCGCCCTCGACCGCGGGCTGCTCGACGGCGGTCCCGGCTTCAACCTGACGCTGACGAACTTCACCGACGTCATCACCGACCCGCTCTATCGCGAGGTGGCGCTGACGACGTTCGAGATCGCGACGGTCGCGATGCTCGTCCAGCTGATCGTCGCCGTCCCGCTCGCCTACGTGATCGCCTTCAAGTCGGGTCGCTGGCAGCTGCCGATCCTGCTCTTCCTCGTCCTCGCCGACGAGCTCAACCCGATGGTCCGGATCTACGCCTGGCGGATGCTGCTCGGCCGCGAAGGGCTGATCAACGAGGCGCTGATGCGGATCGGGATCATCAACCACCCGATCGACGCACTGCTGTTCAGCCAGTTCGCGGTCACGTTGGTGCTCTCGACCAGTTACCTCACCTACACGGTGATCCCGATCTACGCGGCGATGAAGGCGATCGACGGCAACGTCTTCGAGGCCGCTCGCGACCTCGGGGCCGGCTGGTGGACGACGACCCGCCGGGTGCTGCTGCCGCTGATCGCCCCCGGGATCTTCGTCTCGCTGCTGCTCGTCTACATCCCGCTGTTCACCGACTTCGCGAGCCCGGCACTGGTCGGCGGGACGAGCGGCTACATGCTCGGCAACGTCGTCAACGACCTCGTGCTCGAGTCCGGGGATCTCAACCGCGGCGCGGCGATGAGCATCATCATGCTGGCGCTCTCGGCGCTGTTCGCGCTCGTCGCCTACCGCCTCGCCCGGATCAACAGGCTGGAGAGCTGACGCGATGGCGGGACGCTACGACGCCGTGATCGTCGGCGCGGGCCACAACGGCCTCGTCGCCGGCTTCTACCTCGCTCGCGCCGGCCTGCGGCCGCTGATCCTCGAGCGCCGCGAGCTCGTCGGCGGCGCCTGCGTGACCGAGCAGTTCGCTCCCGGTTTCCATGCTTCGACCGGCGCCTACGTGATCAGCATGCTCCGCGAGCCGGTCTGGCGCGACATGCGGCTGGCCGAGCGCGGCATCGTCATCGACACCGCCGGGCCCTCGCTGTACGGCTTCCCCGGCGGCGAGCGGCTGCTGCTCGGCGACGACATTCCCGCCTCGCAGGCCGAGATCGGCCGCTTCTCGGCCGCCGACGCCCGCGCTCTGCCCGAGTTCGAGGCCGCCCTCGGACGGCTCGCCGACGTGGTCGGCGCCGCTGATCGACACGACGCCGCCGGACCCCGGCCACGTCAGCCTCGGCGAGCTGCCGGCGTTGCTGAAGCTGGCCGGTACGGCGCGCCGCCACCGCGCGGCGATCAACGACGCGCTCTTCCTGTTCGCCACCTCCTGCACCCAGTACCTCGGCGAGTTCTTCGAGTCCGAGGTCGTCCGGGCGGCGCTCGGCTGGCATGCGATCAACGACTCGATCGCCGGCCCGTCGACGCCGGGGACGGCCTACGTGCTCCTCCACGACCACGCCGCCGAGCAGGCCGGGGGAGGGTTGCGCACCTGGGGGTTCGTCCGCGGCGGCATCGGCCTCGTCACCGAGGCGATGGCCGACGCAGCGCGTGAGGCCGGCGCCGAGATCCGCACCTCCGCCGAGGTCGAGCGGGTCGTCGTCAGCGACGGCCGGGCGACCGGGGTCGAGCTGGCCGACGGGTCGATCGTCGCCGCCGACCGGGTCCTCTCCAACGCCGACCCGCTGCGCACCTTCTTCGGCCTCGTCGGCGAGGACCTGCTGCCCGACCGCTTCAGCGCATCGCTGCGCAACTACCGCTGCGAGGGTACGAGCGTGAAGATCAACCTCGCCGTCGACCGGCTCCCCGAGGTGACCGGGATGCCCGGCGGCCGGCAGCCGTACCTGGGCGGGATCATGGAGTTCGGCGGGTTCGTCACCGCCATGGACCGGGCCCAGTTCGAGGCCCGCTCCGGCCGCCTCGGCGCCGACCCGCACGTCGAGGTCTGCATCCCGACCTTCCACGATCCCTCGCTCGCCCCCGACGGCAAGCACGTGCTGACCGTCGACGTCAACTCCCAGCCCTACTCGCTGAACGCCGATCAGGGCAGCTGGGACGACAACCGCGACCCCGTCGCCGACCGCGCCGTCGCCGCGCTCGAGGGCTACATGCCCGGGCTCACCGACTCGATCGAGGCCCGGCAGGTCCTCAGCCCGCTCGACCTCGAGCGCCTGCTCGGCCTGACCGGCGGCCACGCCCTGCACGGCGACATGTCGTTCGACCAGCTCTTCAACCTGCGCCCGGTCCGCGGCCACGCCGACTACCGGACGCCGATCGCGAACCTCTATCTGTGCGGCGCCGGCACCCACCCCGGCGGCGGCGTCAGCGGCGCCAACGGCCGCAACTGCGCCCGTGAGGTGCTTCGCGACGTGCGCAGCCCCCTCGAGCGGCTCCGCGGCCGCCTCGCCCGCCGCAACTAGCCGCTAGGTCGCCAGCTGCTTCTTGAGGTCGGCGACGACCTCGGGGTCGCGGAGCGTGCTGACGTCGCCGAGCTCCTCGCCGGCGGCGATGTCGCGCAGCAGGCGCCGCATGATCTTCCCGGAGCGGGTCTTCGGCAGGTCGTCTGCGAACGCCATCTGCTTCGGCCGGGCGAGCTTGCCGATCTTGGTGGCGACGTGCTCGCGAAGCTCCGCCTCGAGCTGGTCGTCGCCGGTCGTACCCCCGGAGGGTGTGACGAAGGCGAAGATCGCCTGCCCGGTGTCCTCGTCGGGCACGCCGATCACGGCCGCCTCGGCGACTTTCGGGTGGCTGACGAGCGCCGATTCGACCTCCATCGTCGAGAGCCGATGCCCGGAGACGTTGATGACGTCGTCGGTGCGGCCGACGATCCAGAAGTAGCCGTCCTCGTCGACCCGGGCCGCATCGCCGACCTGGTAGGTGTCGGCCCCGAACCGCTGCCAGTAGGTCTCGACGAAGCGGTCCGGCTCCTGATAGAGGGTTCGCGCCATCGCCGGCCAGGGCCGGGTCAGGACGAGGTGGCCGCCGCCCTCGCTGATCTCGTTGCCGGCGTCGTCGTAGATCTTCGCCTCGATCCCCGGGAACGGGACGGTCGCCGAGCCCGGCTTCGTGGTCGTCAGGCCGGGAAGCGGGGTGATCATGATCGCGCCGGTCTCGGTCTGCCACCAGGTGTCGACGATCGGGCAGCGGCCGCCGCCGACGTTCTCGTGGTACCAGAGCCAGGCGCGCGGGTTGATCGGCTCGCCGACCGAGCCGAGCAGCCGCAGCCTGCCGAGGTCGTGCTTTTCGACGTGCTCGACCCCCCACTTCATGCAGGCGCGGATCGCGGTCGGTGCCGTGTAGAAGATCGTCACGCCGTAGCGCTCGGCGATCTCCCACCAGCGATCCTCGGCCGGATAGTTGGGGGCGCCCTCGTACATGACCGAGGTGGCGCCGTTGGCGAGCGGCCCGTAGACGATGTAGCTGTGCCCGGTCACCCAGCCGATGTCGGCGGCGCACCAGTAGACGTCGTCGTCTTTGAGGTCGAAGACGAGCTTGTGGGTCGCGGTGACGCCGGTCAGATAGCCGGCGGTCGTGTGCTGGATCCCCTTCGGCTTCGCCGTCGATCCCGACGTGTAGAGGATGAACAGCGGATCCTCGGAGTCCATCGGCTCCGGCTCACAGTCCGGATCGGCGGCGCCGACGAGCTCCTCCCAGCTGTGGTCGCGCCCCTCCTTCATCGGCGGGTTGGAGCCGGCCCGGTCGACGACGATCACATGCTCGAGCGAGTCGAGGTCGGCGATCGCCGGGTCGATCGCCTCCTTCATCGGGGTTGGCTTACCGCGTCGCATCGTCGCGTCGGCGGTGATCAGCGCCTTGGCGCCGGAGACCTCCATGCGCTCGACGACCGACCCCGCCGAGAAGCCGCCGAAGACGACGTTGTGGATCGCGCCGATCCGCGTGCAGGCGAGCATCGCCACGGCGGCCTCGGGGACCATCGGCATGAAGACGCCGACGACGTCGCCCTTGCCGATTCCGAGCGACTTCAGGGCGTTGGCGGCGCGCTGCGTCTGCTCGAGCAGCCAGGCGTAGGTGATCTCCTTGCGGGTCCCGTCCTCGCCCTCCCAGTAGTAGGCGACCCGATCGCCGCCGCCGGCGGCGACGTGGCGGTCGAGGCAGTTCGCCGAGACATTCAGCTTGCCGCCCGCGAACCACTTCGCGAACGGCGGATTCGACCAGTCGAGGACCTCGTCGAACGGCTCGATCCAGTCGAGCTTCTCGGCCCACGATCCCCACCAGGCATCGGGATCGGCGTCGGCCCGCTCGTAGATCCCGGGGTCGGAGGCGTTGGCCTGGGCGGCGAACTCGGGTGGCGGCGGGAAGGTCTGCTCGGTGTGCAGGAGGACGTCGAGACTCCCGTCTGCCGCCGTCGACCGGTCCTCGCTCATCGCGCCTCCTCCGTTGCTGCCACTCCGACCGGCCGTAACTTAGCCAACTGCGCCGGTCCGCAGCTTTCGGGTCGGTGCCGTGTTGTGGGGGTCAGACCGCGGGCGACCCATTACCGTCCCGTCTGCTCCGATGCCGCCCCGCAAAGCCACACTTCGCGTGATCCCGCTCGCCGCCGTCCTGGCGGCGCTGCTGCTGCCCGCTGCCGCGAGCGCCGGGCCGGTCACGATCGACGTCGACCAGTCGGCGGCCGCGGTTCGCGATTACTGGACGAAGGCGCGGATGCGGCACGCCGATCCGGTCCCGGTTCCGGTCGAGCCGGCCGGCGCCGCTCCGTCCCCCGCTCCGGCCGAGTCCGGGGCTCCGACCTACGTGCCCCCGGCGGGCGGCGGCGCCCGGCTGTTCCGCGGCACCGCGTCCGGCTCCGGGTCGGGCTCGCGGGTGGCGACGCCGGTGCTCGACCCGGCGGCGAAGGGGGTCCGGGCCCACGGCAAGGTCTTCTTCACGGTCCGCGGCGGCAGCGCCGCGGGGGACTACGTGTGCTCGGGAACGGCGATCAACAGCCGCAAGCGCAACGTCGTCTGGACCGCCGGCCACTGCGTCTACGACGCCGAGGACGGCGGCGGCAGGTCGATCAATTTCGCGTTCGCGCCCGCCTACAACGCCCACGATGCCCCCTACGGTCTCTGGCCCGCCAAGACGCTGGCGACGACAAGGCAGTGGAAGCGAGACACGAACCTCCGCTACGACCTCGGCGCCGCCGTCGTCCGCCGCCGCGGCGGCAGGCAGCTGCAGTCGGTCGTCGGCGCTCGCGGGATCGGCTTCAACCAGCCGCGTGACCAGGACTTCGCGATCTTCGGCTATCCGGCCACCCTGCCGTTCACCGGCGAGATCGAATACAGCTGCGCGAGCTCGAACCGGGGCAGCGACTCCCCCGGCGTCGGCGGCCCGAATACGGTCCGGGCCAGCTGCGACATGACCGCCGGCTCGAGCGGCGGCGGCTGGATCGCCGGCCGGACGCTGCTCTCGGTGACCAGCTACGGCTACCCGACCGAGCCCGGCATCCTCTACGGCCCCTATCTCGGGCGGGCGGCCAAGAAGCTCTACAAGCGAGTCCGCGGCAAGCGGCCGCGCGGCAAGCGGTAGCCGCTGCGGCTACTTCGCCAGCGCCGCGCGCCGGCGGTGAGTGCGGATCTCGCTCATGATCCGCTCCAGGCGTGGCTCGGAGCTCGAGTCGACGTGCCGCATCGCGGCGCCGATCGCCGGATGGACGGCGCTGATCTGCTCGTGCATCGCCTGGGCGACGGCGCGGTAGGTGGGGTGGCCCTCGCGGCCGGAGCGGAGCTCGCAGACGTGCATGGCCTCGCGGGCGTTCATGTCGAGGACGTAGCGGATCCGATAGCCGAGGCAGAGCGCGTAGGGGGCGAGCTCGGGCATTCCCGCCGTCTCGAGGCGGTGGAACTCGTCGCGCGAGATCTCCAGCGCCCGCTCGTACTCGTCGCCGGCGCCGGCATCGGCGACCTCCTCGGGCACCCCGGCACCGAGGTCGGGGCCGAGCGACTGCCATTGGCAGGTCAGCATCCGGTGCCGCTGCATGTCGCGGAATCCGCCGTAGTCGGAGACGATCTCGAACCGATAGCGGACCGCCTCCCAGCCTCGACCCGGCCGGTGGCGGCGATTGCCGCGCTCGCCGACGAGGTCGGCGAGGATGCCCTCGCGCTCGATCGGGTCGAGGGTGCCGAGCCGGCTCGCGATCTCGCTCTCGGGAAGACCCGTCGACTCGTACAGGCAGGCGGCGAGCAGCAGGTCCTCGTCGCCGTCGACGTGGAGCAGCTCGACCGTGGGCGCGTCGGGTCCGCCGCGCCGGTCGAGGCCGAGCCGGGCGACCCAGCGCTCGGTGTCGGCCCGGCGCTGCTCGAGGTAGGAGATCCACTCGCCGCCGCGCTCGGGCCGGCCGACCCGCGAGATGAAGCTGGGGATGACCGCGCCGAGCTCCTCATGGGCCATCGCCCCGACCTCGCGGGCCTCCGGGAGCGGCGAGGAGGCGAGGCGGAGCAGGAGCTGCTCGTAGGCCTGCCCCGACGCGTAGATGCCGACGTGGGAGAGGGTCGAGGCGGGCAGCAGGCCGCGGAGCAGATCGAGCGCCTTCGCCTTGATCGAGCGCTCCCAGGCGCCCTGCGGCTCCTCGCCGCGCGGCCAGCGCTGCTCCGCCCAGGCTCGCACCCGCTTCAGCGTCGCCGAGTAGATCGTGAAGATCTCGTCCATCGCCGCGCCGAACTCGGGCCCGAGCTCGGCGTCGCGCCAGTAGCGCCAGCTCCCCGGGGCGCCTTGTTCGAGGTCGGCGGCCATCGGCGTGTCGTAGGGGATGTAGCGGGTCGACTGCTCCAGATAGGCGGCGAGCCGCCCGCGCTGCAGGACCTTGGTGAGGACGTTGCTGACCCACTCGCAGGCGAGGTGGGCGCCGCCGAGCTGGGCGACGGAGTCGTCGCCGTAGCCGATGAAGATCCGCTCGTAGAGCTGCGCGGCCCGCTCGCCCTCGGCGCCGTCGAACGGACGGGCACCCGCCGGGGCGTCGGCGGCGAACTCGTCGAGGTAGAGCCTCCGCAGCGTCCCCTGATAGCGCGAGTAGCGGGCGAACAGCGCGCCCTTGACGGTCTCGGGCAGATTCGTCAGCGCGAACACCGGCCGGTCGAGGTTGCTGAAGTGAGGCACGAGAGCTCTCCGCTCCGCCTCGGTGAAGGTTTCGACCGGGTAATTCAAGGGGGCGACGATGCTACGAAGTCGAGCGGCGAATGCGCCTTCAGCCCTCGGAGGCCGCTTGTCGAGGCGGTGTCTCGATCAGCTCGATCCGGTGTCCGGCCGGCGCCGCGACGACGACGCGCCGCGATCCCCAGTGGCGTCGCCGCTCGGAGACCTCGAAGCCGGAGGCCGCGAGGTCCTCGACCGCCGGCCCGAGCGGGCTGAGGACGAAGGCGGCGTGGCCGACCGCTGGTGCGGTTGGGTTCTCGACCAGCGCCAGGTGGACCTGCGTGCCGGAACGCTCGAACCAGCGGAAGCCGTCGCCGAGAGCTGCCGGCACCGGGACCGGCTCGAAGCCGATCGCTCCGAGCAGCTCCGCGAACCGGTCGACGTCGGCCGCGGTCACCTCCAGCGTCACGTGGTGGAGCATGTCCGCACCGTAGGGAACGCGCCGCCCCGCCCGCCGCCGCCCCAATCCCACGCCGAGGTCGTCCCCATCCCCGCCGAGGTCGTCCCCATCCCACGCCGAGGTCGTCCCCATCCCACGCCGAGGTCGAGGAAAGGGGCAACTGTCACCGGTTTCCTCGACCTCGGCGCAGGGGGCGCCGACCGGCGGAAGCAGACGCGCGGCGGAGGATTCCGCCGCAGTGATCTACAGGCCGAGCATGCCGGCGATGGCCTCGCCGGCGTGGATCGAGAAGTCGATCAGCGGCGAGGGGACGATGCCGAAGACGACCGTTGCCGCGGAGGTCAGCACGATCGCCCCGAGCAGCAGCGCGCAGCGGCCGCCGCTCGGCGTGCCGGCGGGGGTGCGGCCGGCCGTGCCGGCGCGGCCCGGCGGCGGCTCGGCGCCGTCGGCCTCGGGGGCGGCACCGGCGATCGCCGGTGCCAGTCGCGGCGCCGGGCGCATCCAGACGGCGGCGATCACCCTCAGGTAGTAGGCGAGCGAGATCATCGAGCCGACGACGATGACGACGCCGAGCCACGTGTAGTCGCCGGCGACGGCCGCCTCGATCAGGAACAGCTTGCCCATGAAGCCCGCGGTGCCGGGCAGGCCGGCGAGCGCGAGCATCGAGATCGTCAGCGGCCAGGCCAGCGCCGGGCGGTCCTTGCCGAGGCCCTGAACGGCGGCGATGTCGTCGCCGTGCGCCGTCTCGCGCTCGCGGATCGCGATCACCGCGAAAGCGGCGAGGTTCATCAACGTGTAGGCGGCGAGGTAGAAGACCATGGCGTCGATCCCGGCAACGCTGCCGACGAGCAGGCCGACGAGCATGTAGCCGGCCTGGGCGACGCCCGAATAGCCGAGCATCCGCTTCAGCGAGTGCTGGCCGAGGGCGCCGACGTTGCCGACGACGATCGTGATCGCCGCCAGCGCCGCGAGCGCCGGCTGCCACTGGTCGGCGGACGGGCCGAGCGCGGTGATGAAGAAGCGGGCGAAGACCGCGAAGGCGGCGGCCTTGGTGGCGACGGCCATGAACGCGGTGATCGGCGTCGGCGCGCCCTCGTAGACGTCGGGCGTCCACTGATGGAAGGGCGCGATCGAGACCTTGAAGGCGAGGCCGACGGCGATGAACGCGATCCCGATCAGAACCAGCGGGTCGTCGGCGAGGTCGCTGCCGATCCCCTGCGCGATCGCCGTGAAGTCGGTCGCGCCGCCGGAGCCGCCGTAGATGAACGCCGATCCGTAGAGCAGCGTCGCCGATCCGATCGATCCGACGATCAGGTACTTGAGCCCCGACTCGAGCGACTTCGTCCGCGACCGGTGCGACCCGCAGAGCACGTAGAGCGGGATCGAGAGCAGCTCGAGGGCGACGAACAGCGTGATCAGGTTCTGGGCCTCGGCGAGCAGGACCATGCCGAGCACCGAGCCGAGCAGCAGCGTGTGCGACTCCCCGAATCCCGCCTCCTCGGCGGCAGGGTCGCGGAGCTGCAGCGGGATCACGAACGCCGCCGCCGCGACGACGATCAGGCCGATCGTCATCGACAGCCCGTCGGCACGGCAGGGCGCCGGCGACGAGATCGACGTCGGGCTCGCCGAGCCGCCAGATCATCAGGCCGGCGGCCGCCGCCAGCGTCACCAGCGTCAGTGCCGAGGAGAGCAGGCGGTTGCCGCGCGGCCCGATCAGCCCGACCATCAGGACCACGCAGATCCCGGCGACCAGGGCGATCACCGGCGACAGCGCGCCGTAGTCGATGTCGGGCGTCTCGATCACGGACCGGACTCCTCGGCGACCGGGGCGTAGCCGCTCCAGCCGCGCCCGACGGCCGCCGCCTCGGGAGCGGGCTCGGGATCGGGGCTGACCGCGGCGAGGCTGCGGTCGACGGCGGCCGAGCCGCGGGTCGTGATCAGGCCCGGGTAGAGGGCGAGGCCGATGATGCAGGCGACGAGCGGGACGATGACGACGGCCTCACGGAGCGTGATCTCGCGCGACACCGCGCCCTCGGGCAGCCGGTCATGCATCGTCTGCTGGTACATCCGCAGCGAGTAGAAGGCGGCCAGGGCGATCCCGGTCGAGGCGATCAGGGCGATCGCCACCTTGGTCTCGAAGACCCCCTTGAGGATGAAGAACTCGCCGACGAAGTTCGCCGATCCGGGGATCGCCAGCAGGGCCATCGTCACGATCACGAACAGGACCGCCAGCACCGGCGCCCGCTTCGCCATGCCGCCCATCTCGCGGATGTCCTCGGTCCCGGTCCGCTCGGCGAGCAGCGCGATGATCAAGAAGACCGGCGCGACGACGAGCGCGTGGTTGACCATCTGGATCACCGAGCCGTCGCCGCCGGCGGCGGAGAGGCTGAAGATGCCGAGCGTGATGAACCCCATCTGCGCGATCGACGAGTAACCGGCGATCAGCCGGACGTTGGTCTGCGTGAACGCCATCGCCGAGCCGTAGAGGATCGAGGCGACGCCGATGATCAGCAGCACGTCCTGAAAGTGGATCGCCGCATCGGGGAAGATCGGCAGGACGATCCGCAGGAAGCCGTAGGCGGCCACCTTCGAGAGGACGCCGCCGAGCAGGACCAGGACCGGCAACGGGCAGGCCTTGTAGGCGTCGACGACCCAGCCGTGGACGAGGAACGCCGGCATCTTGACCAGGAACGCCAGCGAGAAGAAGCAGAAGATCCAGTACTGGCTGCCGGTCGGCAGCGGGAACTGCCGGAGGACCTCGATCGAGAACGTGACGCCGCCGACCGAGTCGGCGCTGAGCACCGCCGTCGCGATCGCGCCGACGAGCATCAGCAGCGATCCGATCAGCGTGTAGATGATCATCTTGATCGTCGCCCGGACCCGGTCGCCGGTGCCCCACGAGCCGATCAGGAAGTAGAACGGGATCAGCATCAGGTCGAAGAAGAGGACGAACAGCAGCAGGTCCTGGGCGAGGAAGGCGCCGAGCGTCGCCGTCTGGGCGAGGCCGAGCATGAAGAAGTAGTTACGGGGGCGGTCGGGGTGCTGGAGAGCCGACCAGACGACCGCCGCCGCCCACAGCAGCGAGGTCATCAGGACGAGGAAGACGCTGAGCCCGTCGACGCCGAGCTGGAAGCGGACCCCGAGCTGCGGGATCCAGCTGTGGTCGACGACGTCCTGAAGGGTGCCACCGGCCGAGTCGAACCCGGCGACGAGCGCGATCGCGAGCCCGAGCGAGCCGAGCGCGCCGAGCAGCGCCCACCAGCCGACGATTCGCGACGGCAGCAGGAAGCCGATCAGGCCGACGGCGACGGGCACGAAGACGATCCAGGTCAGCATCAGGATGCCGCCAGCAGGAAGTAGAGGCCGATCGCGGCGAGGCCGCCGATCACGAGCAGGGCGTAGAAGCGGACGAACCCGGACTGCGCCGTGCGGACGACGGCGCCGAGCCCGCTGACCCCGTCGCTGGTGCCGCGGACGATTCCCTGGACGGCGACCCGCTCGAAGACGTCGTTGGCGAAGCGGCCGCAGGCGACGACCGGCTTGTAGACGAGGAAGTCGATGATCTCGTCGAAGTACCAGCGGTTGTAGAGGAAGTCGTGGATCCGCGGGAAGCGGTCGCGGAGCCGCAGCGTCGACCCGGGGGCGACCATGTACAGGTAGTAGACGGCGGCGATGCCGAGCAGCGAGCAGACCGCGCCGACGAACATCCCGATGTAGGCGTCGGTGGTCGAGACGTGCACGGAGCTGGCGATCGGCGAGGACTCGAAGACCGGGTCGAGGAAGCTCTCGAGGACGTTGGTTACTCCGGGGATCTGGATCAGCCCGGCGAACAGCGCCCCGAAGGCGAGGATCGCCATCGCCACCCGCATCGGCCACTCGCGCTCGGCGACCCGGTGCTCCTCGGCGGGGAAGCCGACGTCGCTGTCCTCCGCCTCGCCGGTCGCCGGATTGGCCGGCGCGGCGTGGGCGAGGTGGCCGTCCTCGAGCTCCTTGGCCTGCTCGCAGGGGTCGCCGTAGACGACCCGGAAGACGATCCGGAACGAGTAGGCGGCGGTCAGGATCGCGCCCAGGTAGCCGCCGATCGTGAAGATCCAGAACATGCCGCCGCGGGCGGCGGCGAACGAGAGGATCTCGTCCTTGCTGAAGAACCCGGACGTGCCCGGGAACGCGGCGAGTGCCAGGGCGCCGCAGATCAGCGTCCCGCAGGTGAACGGCATCGCCTTGCGGAAGCCGCCCATCCGGTCGACGTTCTGCATCCCCGCCATCGCCGAGATGATCGAGCCGGCCGCCATGAACAGCAGCGCCTTGAAGAAGGCATGGGTCATCAGGTGGAAGAGCCCGGCGCTGTAGGCGCCGATCGAGACGCCGACGATCATGTAGCCGATCTGGCTCATCGTCGAGAAGGCGATGATCCGCTTCAGGTCGGTGACGGCGAGCGCGATCGTCGCCGCGATCAGCAGCGTGATCAGGCCGCCGAAGGCGGCGATGTCGGCAGCGGTCGGAGCGAGGTCGAAGAGCGGGTAGGAGCGGGCGATCAGGTAGACGCCGGCGGTGACCATCGTCGCCGCGTGGATCAGCGAGCTGACCGGGGTCGGGCCCTCCATCGCGTCGGCGAGCCAGGTGTGGAACGGAACCTGCGCGGACTTGGCGAAGGCGCCGACGGTGAGCAGCAGGCAGATCGCGACGATCGTCCATTCGTTCGAGCTGAAGGCCTCCGGCGCCTTCTCGAAGACGGCGCCGTAGTCGGTGACGCCGAGCTCCTTGATCAGCAGGATCGCGGCGAAGACGAGGCCGATGTCGCCGATCACGTTGATCACGAACGCCTTCATGCCGGCCTTGGTCGCGGTGTCGCGGCGGTACCAGAAGCTGATCAGCGCGTAGGAGGCGTAGCCGACGAACGCCCAGCCGACGATCAGCAGCAGGTAGTTGCCGGCGAGGACCAGCAGCAGCATCGAGAAGACGAAGAAGTTGAGGTAGGCGAAGAAGCGCCGATAGCCGGCGTCGCCCTTCATGTAGGCGAACGAGTAGAGGTGGATCAGCGTCGATACGCCGGTCACGACCAGCGTCATGAAGACAGAGAGTGGGTCGACGAGGATCCCCAGGTCGAAGGGGATCCCGGCCGCACCGGCGTAGTCGTAGAGGGTGCTCGCGTACTCGCGCTGGTCGACCGGATCGCCGAGCAGCGTCAGCAGCGTCCCGACCGCGCAGACGAAGGCGAGGCCGATCGAGGCGGTGCCGATGACGCCGGCGGCGCGGGCCGGCAGCACCTTGAACAGCGTCCCGATCGTGATCGCCCCGGCGAGCGGGAAGGCGATGATCAGCCAGGCCCAGGTGGTGACGCTCATCCGCGCAGCCCCCGGTTCTCGTCGACGTCGAGCGGGATCCGGCGCCTGTACATGGCGACGATCAGGCCGAGGCCGACCACGACCTCGCAGGCGGCGACGACCATCACGATCATCGCGAAGATCTGCCCGTCGGCGGTGCCGAGGTTGCGGCTGAATGCGAGCAGCGCCAGGTTCGAGCTGTTCAGCATCAGCTCGAGGCAGAGGAGGATCACCAGCGGGCTGCGGCGGATGAGCACGCCGCCGGCACCGACCGAGAACAGCAGCGCGCTGAGGACGAGGTACCAAGTCGTGCCCATCAGGCGGCGCCCTCTCCGTCGATGCGGGCCTCGGGATCGGGGCGGCGGGCGGCCAGCACGACGGCGCCGACGGCGGCGATCAGGAGCAGCAGCGATGCGGCCTCGAACGGGATCAGGAAGCGCTCGAGCAGCAGCCTGCCGATCGCCTCGGGGGAGCCGAAGTTGGCCGGGATCACCGCTCCCTCGCTGCCGAGCGACTTCAGGCCGGAGCCGAGCACGGCGATCGAGAGCTCGACGAACAGGGCGCCGGCGACGAGCGGCGCGAGGATCCGCTGGCCCGGGATCGCGTCCCAGAGCGGCTCCTCGAAGCCGCCGACGTAGGCGGCGACGAAGACGTAGAGGACCATCACCGCACCCGCGTAGACGACGACCTGGGCCGCCGCCACGAACTCGGCGTGGAGGAGCAGGAACAGCCCGGCAAGCGAGAACAGGTGCACGACGAGGGCCAGCACGCTGTAGAACGGATTGCGAAGCGCGACGACGGCGATCGCCCCCCCGAGTGCCCCGATGGCGCCAGCGAAGAATGCGACCTGCTCCATTGCGCCGCATCCTAGTGCTGCCGATAGGCTCGCTGCCGAGTGATGCAGAAGCTACTGACAGCTCTGTCGCGGCTGAGCCTGCGCCTGTTCGTCAGGCCCGTGCTCGGCTCCCGCCTGCCGATCGGATTCCAGCGTCGCTGGATCGAGGCGATGACCCGTGTGACCGGCGGGCCGGGCGGCGTCGAGAGCAGCGAAATCTGGATCGGGGAGCTGTCGATGAAGCGGATGCGGAGGGTCGACGGCGACAGCGTCGGCGCCGTCGACGCAGCCCAGCGGAGCGCGATCCTCTACGCGCACGGCGGTGCGTTCGAGGTCGGCGGCGGCGACATGTATTCGGGCTTCGCCGCCTGGCTCGCTGCGGCGACCGGCGCCGACGTCTACCTGCCCGACTACCGGCTCGCGCCCGAGCACACCCAGCCGGCGGCGAGCGACGACCTGTTCGCCGCCTACCGGGCCGTCCTCGAGCTCGGCCACGACCCGGGACGGACGGCGGTGATCGGCGACTCCGCCGGCGGCAGCCTGGCGGTGGCGACCGTCCGCTCGCTGCGCGAGATGGGCCTGCCCTCGCCGGCGGCCGTCGTCCTGATCTCGCCCTGGCTCGACCTCTCGCTGTCCGGGGCCAGCGTCGGCCTCGTCGGCAGCCGCGATCCGATGCTGCGCCGCGAGGCGCTTGCCGCCGCCGCCCGCAACTACGCCGGCGGCCTCCATCTCGACGACCCGCGGATCTCGCCGCTGTTCGCCGACCTCCGCACCCTGCCGCCGACGCTGGTCCAGGTCGGCACCGACGAGATCCTCCTCGACGATTCGACGCGGTTCGCCGATCGCGCCTATGCGGCCGGGGTCGAGGTCGAACTGCAGCGCTTCGATGGGCTCTTCCACGACTTCCAGCTGTTCGCGAGGCTGCTGCGATCCTCGCGCGGGGCCCTCGACGACATCGCCGCGTTCCTGAATCGGCACACCGATTCCCGCGCCTGACCGATCGCCGAGGTTTGCCGGCGCGGCACGGGGGTAACGAAGCGGCGGTCGACCGCTGCAAGCCCGCTCGGGCGCGCTACTGTGGGCCGCGGTACGGGGGCGGATGCGCCGCTCAAACTTCAACCCAAGTGGGGCAGCTTGGAAGCGAGCCAATTTCGTGAGGAGAACGAAGCGCCGATCGGCGCTTCCGCCGAGCTAGTCGAGTCCGATTTCTCGGCCCCGGTCACCTCCCCCGGGCGCCTCTTCTGGAAACGCTTCCGCGAGGACCGCCTGGCGCTCGCGTCGATCGCCTTCATCTGCCTGCTGATCCTGGTCGCGATCTTCGCGCCGGTGATCGTCTCGCTCGCCGGCGAGCCCGGCCCCGACGTCCGTGACACCGGCGCGCTCGACCCGCTCTTCGCGACGCCGACCGGCCCCTCCTCGGAGCACTACTTCGGCGTCGACCAGCTCGGCCGCGACGTCTTCAGCCGGACGATCTACGGGGCCCGGGTCTCGCTGATCGTCGCCTTCGCGGCGACCTTCATCGCGACGATCTTCGGCGTCATCGCCGGCCTGCTCGCCGGCTACTACCGCGGCTGGACCGACACGCTGATCTCGCGCAGCGTCGACGTGCTGCTGGCGATCCCCTACCTGCTGCTGGCGACCGGCCTCGCCGCCGCCTGCACGCTCGGGCAGACCAGCGGCGGCGGCTCCGGCTGCCTCGGCGGCCTGATCAAGCCCGGCCTCGGCGTCGTCATCTTCGTGATCGCGTTCACGAGCTGGACGTACATGGCGCGAATCGTCCGCGGCCAGGTCCTGTCGCTGCGCGAGAAGGAGTTCGTCGAGGCGTCGCGCTCGATGGGCGCCTCCGACATGCGGATCGTCTTCCGCGAGCTGCTCCCGAACCTGACCGCGCCGATCATCGTCTACGCGTCGATCCTGATCCCGCAGGTGATCCTCTACGAGGCGGCGCTGTCGTTCCTCGGCGTCGGCGTCACCAACCAGCCGAGCTGGGGCCAGATGATCTCCGACGCCACGCCGGTCTTCAGCGAGGCCTGGTGGTACATGCTCTTCCCCGGCATTGCCCTCGTCCTCACCGTGCTCGCCTTCAACTTCGTCGGCGACGCGATGCAGGACGCCCTCAACCCCCGCAAGCGCCGATCCTGACCCCGACAGAGAACCAACGATGAACACGAACTCGTCCCAACCGAAAGGAAAGACAATGCGAAAGAAGGTCCTCCGGGTGCTCGTGCCCGGGATATTCCTCGTCGCGGCGCTGGCGCTGGCCGCCTGCGGCAGCGACGGCAGCAGCTCCGACTCGACCAGCTCCGGCACCGCCGACGCGCAGAAGCAGTACGCGGCGCCGACCGAGGCGCCCTCGGACGCCCAGTCGGGCGGCGATCTGACCGTGATCGCGGCCAGCGACGTCGACTACATCGACCCGGGCGCGGCCTACTACCAGTGGACGTTCATGATCGACGCCGCCACGCAGTCGCCGCTCGAGGCCTATGCGCCGGCCGACATCGCCGAGCCGACGCCGCTGCTGGCCACCGACAAGCCGGAGATCAGCGACGACGGCAAGACCGTCACCTACACGCTCAACAGCGGCGTCATGTTCTCGCCGCCGGTGAGTCGCGAGGTGACCTCGGCCGACGTCAAGTACGCGATCGAGCGGGCGTTGCTCCCCGGCGTTCCGAACGGCTACATCCAGACCTACCTGGCCGGAGTCGAGGGAATCGACAAGGCCGTCAAGGAGGCCCAGGACAATCCGACCGGCGGCGCCCCGGACATCAGCGGGATCACGACGCCCGACGATCAGACGCTCGAGATCAAGCTGACCAACACGACCGCGGCCGGTGTGACCGGAGCACTGACGCTCCCGGTCAGCTCGCCGGTTCCGGAGGAGTACGCGAAGAAGTTCGACGCCGACAACCCGTCGACCTACGGTGAGAATCAGGTCGCGACCGGCCCGTACATGATCGAGAACGCGTGCGTCGCCGGTGGCAAGAGCACCGACAAGTGCGACGGCTCGCTGACCGGCTACACGCCGAACAAGGAGATCCATCTGGTCCGCAACCCGAACTGGGGCGGCGAGGCCGGCTCACCGCCGGACTGGGACTTCCGTCCCGCCTACCTCGACGAGGTCAACGTCCAGGAGGGCTTCGCCGACACGGTGTCGGCCTCGAAGAAGGTGCTGGCCGGCAACGCGATGGTCAACGGCGACTTCACGACGCCGCCGAGCGCCATCAAGCAGGCCGTGCAGAGCGGCGAGGACGGGCAGCTGACGCTGACCGCCGAGCGGTGGCAACCGCTACGTCTCGCTGAACACGCAGAAGCCGCCGTTCGACGACATCAACGTCCGCAAGGCCGTGATCGCGAACAGCAACCGGACCGACCTCCGCAACACCCGCGGCGGCGAGTTGACCGGACCGGTGGCTTCCCACTACCTGCCGCCGGACTTCCCCGGCTTCGAGCAGGCCGGTGGCCTCGAGGGTCCCGACCTCGACTTCACGGCGAACCCGGACGGCGATCCGGCGCTCGCCGCGGAGTACATGAAGAAGGCCGGGTTCTCGAGCGGCAAGTGCGAGGGCTCCGGTTGCGAGATCACCATGGTCGGTGACGACTCGCCTCCGGGATCCGACACCGCGGCGGTCGTGAAGAGCCAGCTCGAGCAGCTCGGCTTCACGGTCAACTTCCAGAAGGTGACCCACGACATCATGTACACGAAGTTCTGCAGCACCCCGTCGAACGCACCCGAGGTGTGTCCGAACGTGGGCTGGCTGAAGGACTTCAACGACGGTCAGTCGATGCTCGACCCGACGTTCAACGGGCAGAACATCGTCCCGGAGAACAACTCCAACTGGCCGCAGCTGAACGTGCCGGAGATCAACAAGGCGATCGACGACGCGACGCTGATCGACGACCCGCAGGAGCGGGCCGACGCCTGGGGCAAGGTCGACGACATGATCTCCGCCCAGGCCCCGGCCATCCCCTACATCTGGGATGACCAGGCGAACATCCAGTCGGCCGACGTGGCCGGCGTCATCAACAAGGCGAACGCCAACTGGGATCTGGCGTTCACCTCGCTGAAGCCGTGATCGGCGGAAGCTGATCAAGACCGATTGAGAGGAGGGGGCCCGCCCGGACGGCGGGCCCCCGACTCCCTCGCCGGCCCCGAAGCCACACCACCCTCACCACACCCACCACCCCGCATGGCTCGCTACATCGTTCGCAGACTGCTCTGGGCAATCCTGATGCTGGTCGCCGTCAGCGGCGTCGTCTTCATCCTCTTCTACGTCTTCCCCTCCGCCGACCCGGCGCAGCTCCGCGCCGGCCGCCAGGCCAACGAGGACCAGATCCAGGCGATCCGCGAGTCGCTCGGCCTCGACAAGTCGGTGCTGACCCAGTTCTGGATCTACCTGAAGGGCGTCTTCACGCCGTTCGACCTGCCCGGGGCCGACGCCCACGGTCCGCTCTACTTCGGCCGCAGCTATCAGACGAACGCCGACGTCAAGGACGTGATCTTCTCCGACCTGCCGGCGACAGCCCTGCTCGTTCTCGGCGCCGTGGTCGTCTGGATGGCGGTCGCGATCCCGACCGGGATCATCTCGGCGATCCGGCAGCGCTCGCTGCTCGACCGGACGACGATGATCACCACCCTCGTCTTCATCTCGGCGCCGGTCTTCTGGCTCGGACTCGTCGCCCTCTACCTGTTCGCCGACGACGTCGGGATCGTCCACGATCTTCCCCGGCATCGGCAGCTACGCGGAGGCCGACAGCTTCCTCGCGCAAGTGCGAGTCGATGCTGCTGCCCTGGGCGGTCCTGGCGGCGGCGACGGCGGCGATCTACGCCCGCTATCTGCGCTCGCAGATGATCGACGTGATGCAGGAGGACTACATACGCACGGCCCGGGCGAAGGGCCTGCCGGAGAAGCGGGTGATCGGCCGCCACGTGCTGCGCAGCGCGATCACCCCGATCGTCACCCTGCTCGGCCTCGACGTCGCCGTGCTGCTCGCCGGCAACGCGATCCTCACCGAGACCGTCTTCAACATCCCCGGCGTCGGCGCCGAGACCTTCAACGCGATCAAACGCTCCGACCTGCCGATGATCCAGGGGATCACCCTGTTCGGAGCGTTCTTCATCGTCATCCTGAACCTCGTCGTCGACGTCGTCTACGCCTACCTGGATCCGAGGGTCCGCTACTGATGAGCGACGAAGCTGCTCGAGATCGATGACCTCAAGGTCCACTTCGACACCGACGAGGGCGTCGTCAAGGCCGTCGACGGGATCTCGCTCGAGGTCGCCGAGGGCGAGATGCTCGGCATCGTCGGCGAGTCCGGATCCGGCAAGAGCGTCGCCAACATGACGATCCTCGGCCTGACCCGCGCCTCGAACGCGACGATCACCGGCCGGATCGCCTTCGAGGGCGAGGACCTCACTCGACATGGACGACGAGGGGCTGCAGAAGATCCGCGGCAACGGGATCTCGATGATCTTCCAGGACCCGCTGTCGGCGCTGCATCCGTTCTACAAGGTCGGCAAGCAGCTCGATCGAGGCGATCCAGGTCCACCAGGACGTCGGCAAGGACGCCGCGCGCGCCCGCGCGATCGAGCTGCTCAGCCTCGTCGGCATCCCCGATCCGGATCGGCGGATCGGCGAGTACCCGCACGAGTTCTCGGGCGGCATGCGACAGCGGGTGATGATCGCGATGGCGCTCACCAACGATCCGAAGCTGCTGATCGCCGACGAGCCGACGACCGCCCTCGACGTCACCACCCAGGCCCAGATCCTGCGGCTGATCGAACGCCTGCAGCGGGAGCTCGGGATGGCGGTGATCATGATCACCCACGACCTCGGCGTGATCGCCGAGGTCGCCGACCGGGTGATGGTCATGTACGCCGGCGAGGTCGTCGAGTCGGGGTCGCTCGATCAGATCTTCTACGACCCCCAGCACCCCTACACCTGGGGCCTGCTCGGCTCGCTGACCCGGGTCGATCAGCCGCGGCTCGCCCGGCTCGCGCAGATCGCCGGCCAGCCGCCGTCGCTGATCAACCCGCCGAGCGGCTGTCACTTCCGCAACCGCTGCCCGCACGAGTTCGGCCGCTGCGGCGAGCATCCGCCGCTGGAGCCGCGGGTCGGCGACGGCGCCCACGAGGATCGCTGCTGGCTGCCCGCCGACCGCAAGAAGGAGCTGCGGGTCGTCTCCAGCGGCGAGATCGGCCTGGAGGCTCCGGCGGCATGAGCGCAAGCACCGGCACCAGCGCCGTTGCCGCCGGCGAGCGGGCCGGGGCCGAGGAGCCGATCCTCGTCGTCGACCACCTCGTCAAGCACTTCCCGATCAAGTCGGGGATCCTCATCGATCGCCAGATCGGCGCCGTCCAGGCCGTCGACGACGTCTCCTTCACCGTCAACCGCGGCGAGACGCTCGGCCTCGTCGGCGAGTCGGGATGCGGCAAGTCGACGCTCGCCCGGGCGATCCTGCAGCTGATCCCGCCGACCTCCGGATCGGTCACCTTCGAGGGCCGCGAGATCGCCGGGCTCGGCAGCCGCGCCGCCCGCGGCCTCCGCTCCGACATGCAGATGGTCTTCCAGGATCCCTACGCCTCGCTGAACCCGCGCAAGCGGATCGCCCAGATCGTCGGCGACCCGATGCGGCTGCACGGGATCGTCCCCCGCGACGGCGTCAAGGTCGCCGTCCAGGAGCTGCTCGAGCGGGTCGGGCTCAATCCCGAGCACTACAACCGCTTCCCGCACGAGTTCTCGGGCGGCCAGCGGCAGCGGATCGGCATCGCCCGGGCGCTGTCGCTGAACCCGAAGCTGATCATCGCCGACGAGCCGGTCTCGGCGCTCGACGTCTCGATCCAGGCGCAGATCATCAACCTCCTCGAGGACCTCCAGGAGGAGCTGCAGCTGACCTACATCTTCGTCGCCCACGACCTCAGCGTCGTCCGCCACGTCGCCGACCGGATCGCGGTCATGTACCTCGGCAAGATCGTCGAGATCGGCCCCGCCGAGGCGGTCTACAACACCCCGATCCACCCCTACACCCAGGCGCTGCTCTCGGCGGTGCCGATCCCCGACCCGCGCGCCAACGCGGCCCGCAAGCAGATCGTCCTCGAGGGCGACGTCCCGAGCCCCGCCGACCCGCCGTCCGCCTGCCGCTTCCACACCCGCTGCCCGCGCGCGACCGAGATCTGCTCGGCCGACGAGCCGGCGCTGATCGACCACGGCGGCGAGCACTTCGCCGCCTGCCACCACCCGCTCGACCGCGACTGACAACCCGCCGAGGTCGAGGAAAGGGGTGACAGTTGCCCTTTTCCTCGACCCCGGCGGAGGGTTTGCGGCTCGGGAGAACCTGCGGCCGGGCTCAGCGCATAGGCTGGCGGCGTGGGACCCCTGCACGGAGTCAAGGTCGTCGAGATCGCCTCGATCGGCCCCGGGCCGTTCGCGGTGATGATGCTCGCCGACATGGGGGCGGACGTGATCCGGCTCGAGCGGGCCGGCGCGGGGGCCGGGCTCGGATCGGGCTCCTGGAACTACATGCACCGCGGCCGTCCCTCGGTCGCCTGCGACCTGAAGAGCGAGGCTGGGCGCGACCTGACCCTGCGGCTCTGCGAGCGGGCCGACGTCCTGATCGAGGGCTTCCGGCCGGGAGTCATGGAGCGGCTCGGCCTCGGGCCCGACGACGTCGCGGCCCGCAACGAGCGGCTCGTCTACGGGCGCATGACCGGCTACGGCCAGACGGGCCCGATGGCGGCGGTGGCCGGGCACGACATCAACTACGTCTCGCTCTCCGGCGCGCTCGCCGCGATCGCCCGCGAGGGCGAACGGCCGCTGGCCCCGCTCAACCTCGTCGGCGACTTCGGCGGCGGCGGGATGCTGCTGGCGTTCGGCGTCCTCGCCGCCGTGATCGAGGCCCGCGGGTCCGGCCGCGGGCAGGTCGTCGACGCCTCGATGGTCGAGGGGGCGTCGGTGATGATGACCCTGATCCATGCGATGCGGGCGATCGGGATGTGGAGCGACCGGCCGGGCACGAACCTGCTCGACTCGGGCGCCCACTTCTACGAGGTCTACGAGTGCGCCGACGGCGGCCACATCGCCGTCGGGGCGCTGGAGCCGCAGTTCTACGCGAAGCTGCTCGAGCTGCTCGAGCTCGACCCGGCCGAGTTCCCGCAGATGGACCAGTCCCGCTGGCCCGAGCTGAAGCAGCGATTCGCGGACGTCTTCGCGACGAAGCCGCGTGACGAGTGGGCGGCGATCCTCGAGCCCGCCGAGGCCTGCGCCACCCCGGTCCTCGCCATGGACGAGGCGCCCCGGCATCCTCACAACGCCGCCCGCGGCAGCTTCGTCGAGGTCGGCGGCAAGCTCCAGCCGGGTCCGGCCCCGAAGTTCAGCCGCACGCCCCCCGGCGTTCCGGCGCCGCCGCCGGAGCCCGGCGCCGACACCGAGGCGGCGCTGGCGGCGTGGGGACTGGGCGCCGAGGAGATCGCCCGCCACGGCGGCGACGCGGCACCAGGTTAGACACGCGGCCCGATTGGGCATAGACGGTGAGAACCCGAACACCGGAGGTCCGACGATGATCAGCAACCCCTTCTCCCGCAGGCCGAATACCCCCGTCGACCAGGCCCTCGACGCCTTCGACGACGTCCGCTCCGAAGCTGCCGACTATGCGGCGGCGATCCGCGATGCCGCCGCCGACATCGCCGACACCCTGACCGAGATCGGTCCGCCGGCGCCGAAGCGCAGGCTGCCGGTCGCCGCCGCCGCGGCCGCCGCGGCGCTCGGCGTCGCCTACTTGGTTCGCTCCCGGCTCGGCGGTTCCGCGCCCGGACCCGCCCCCGAGGTGCCCGGCCGCCACGCGACGCCGACCGCGACCGCAACCGCGGCCCGAGAGACCGCCGGCACCGCGCCGGCCGGGGACCCGCCGGCGCCGGGCGACAGCGAGGAGCCGAAGGAGCCGCGGGCGGCAACGGCCGAGAGCGGCAGCGCCGGCTTCAAGGCCGACCAGGGCGACGTCCCGGGGGAGTCGCAGAGCTGATCCGGGGGTTGGGCCCCGGGTTCCGGCCGATCGGCCCGGAAGTAACCTGCCTCCGTTATCGTTGTCTGCTCAGTGGGGGAATGCAAGTACGGGTGAACAGGGCGCGGCTGGTGATGCGACGGGGTCGCAACGCCGTCGCGCTCGTCACCTTCCTGCTGGTCGCCGCACCCGCCACGGCGGCGGCCGCACCCCCGACCGGCGACGAGCAGGCTCCGGCGGTGCCGGCTCCGCAGAAGCGGGCCGTCGACCTGGCCGACAGCGACCTCCGCGATGCCGTCGCGGCGGGGCCCGGGCAGCTGCCCGGCAACGTGCCGTCGGCCGGCGGTGACCGCGTCCTGGTCGAGATCCTGATCAGGCCCGGCGAGGCTGCCCCCGCCCGCGCGGCGGTCGGTGCCGTCGGCGGCAGCGCCGACGCGACGGTCCCCGGCGAGCTGATCGAGGCGGCGGTCCCGCTCTCCGGGCTCGAGCGCCTCGAGGCCGACCCGGCCGTCCGCTACATCCGTCCTCCGACCGACTACGACCAGCCCGCCGATCCGGCCGAGCCGAAGCTCGAAGCGCTGGCGCCGGGCCGGGCCGGCGCCCACGTCGGCGAGCAGATCGCGAAGACCAACGCGGCCGCCTGGCACGCCGCCGGATTCACCGGCCAGGGGGTCAAGGTCGGGATCATCGACAGCTTCAGCGCCAGCCACTACAACGCCGCGGTCGCCGCCGGCGAGATCCCGCCCGCCTCCGGCACCTTCTGCAGGGCCGGCGGCGCGAACTGCGCGAGCAGCATGTTCTCGGGCGACCGGCACGGCGTCGCCGTCGCCGAGGCGGTCAGCGACATGGCCCCGTCGGCGCAGATCTATCTGGCGAGCGCCGTCACCGCCGCCGACACGCAGGCGGTGCTCAACTACTTCGCTTCGCAGGGGGTGAAGGTCGTCACCCGCTCGCAGACCGGCCGCTACGACGGCCCCGGCAACGGCACCGGCCCGATCGCCAGCGTGATCACCAACTCGGCGGTCGCGCAGGGGATGTTCTACCTCAACTCCGCCGGCAACAGCGCCGGCCGCAACGGCGAGCGCGGCACCTACTGGCGCGGTGGCTGGGTCGACCAGGACAGTGACGGCTTCATCGAGTTCGCGCCCGGCGACGAGCTGATGGGATTCGACTGCGCCTACCTGAACGGCCTGCGCTGGAGCGATTGGGGGCAGGGTGCCGGGACCACCGACTACGACTTCTACCTCTACGACTCGAACCTCTCGCCGATCGCGAACAGCACCGATTCGCAGGGCTCGAGCGGTGGGTCCGCGCCGCCGATCGAGCGCATCGACTCCTACTCGTGCCCCGGCAACGGGGTGGCGTTCATGGCGATCCAGCGCTTCTCCGCGGGCAGCGGCAGCGCCGGCGACGTGCTCGAGATCATGACCAACGGAGCCGAGGTCGAGCATCCCCAGAACCCGTTCAGCGCGACCGGCCCGATGGCCGATCTGAACAGCGCCGGAGCGGTCGCCGTCGGCGCCGTCGACCCGCCGTTCGGTACGACGATCGCCAGCTACAGCTCCGAGGGGCCGAGCAACGACGGGCGGATCAAGCCGGAGCTGTCCGCCGCCGCCTGCGTGCAGAGCCTCAGCTACGCGCCGAACTGCTTCAACGGGACGAGCTCCTCGACGCCGGTAACCGCCGGTGCCGCGGCGCTGGCGCTGAGCGCCGGCGCGGCCAACTCACCGCAGTCGCTGAAGACGTTCCTGCTCAACGCCACGGTCGACCGCGGCGTCCCCGGCACCGACAACGTCTACGGCCGCGGCGAGCTGCGGCTGCCGGCGCCCCCGCAGCGGCTCGACCGGACGCCGCCGACCGTGCGGGCGTTGAACAGCACCGGCAAGAGCGGTAAGAACGCGTCCCTGCGCTACCGGGTCAGCGACGACAGCGGCGTCTCCCAGGAGAAGCTCGCGGTGATCCGCAAGGGCCGGACGCTGGCGCGGATCACGACCGAGTTCGGAAGCGCGAACGGCGGCCGCTACAAGGTCCGCTGGAAGGTGCCGAAGCGGGTCAAGGGGAAGATGAAGTTCTGCGTCACCTCGGTCGACCAAAGCGGCAACCGCTCGGCGAAGAGCTGCGCGAAGCTGAAGATCAAGAAGAAGAAGCGCCGCCGGCGCTAGGCCTACTCGCCCTCGTTGCGGAGCGGCACCTTCATGATCGGCTCGGCGAGCAGCATCTCCTTGGTGAAGATCAGGTCGTTGCGGTTGTAGTCGGCCATCTCGTACTCGTGGCCCATCGTGATCGCGTCGAACGGACACGCGACCTCGCAGTAGCCGCAGAAGATGCAGCGCGACAGGTTGATCTCGTAGACGGCGGCGTAGCGCTCGCCGGCCGAGACCCGGTCGTCGGGGTCGTTCTCGGCGGCGACGACGCGGATGCAGTCGGCCGGGCAGGCCGCCGCGCAGAGCGAGCAGCCGACGCACTTCTCGAGGCCGGTGTCCTCGAAGCGGTGCAGCTTGTGGCGGCCGCGGAAGCGCGGGTAGACGGGCGTCTTCTCCTCCGGGTACTGGATCGTCACCGGCCCCTCGACGACCCGCGCCATCGTCGTCTTCAGGCCCCGCAGGGTCTCCCCGAAGGCGCGGTAGGCGCCCTTGATACCGCCCGGTTCGGGGCCGCGCTGGACGCTGACGACGGAGTCGTCGGGCAGGTAGGGGAAGGGGTCGCTCCCGTTCGTGGTCTTCTCGTCGCTCATCGCCGGCTCCAGTCTCTCACCAGACGACCACGAGCACGGCCGTGACCAGCACGTTGAGGGTCGCCAGCGGCAGCAGCACCTTCCAGCCGAGGCTCATCAGCTGGTCGTAGCGGAGCCGTGGCAGGGTCGCACGGATCCAGATGAAGAAGCAGATCAGTAGGACGATCTTGAGCAGCATCACGAGCACGCCGACCACCGCCGCGGTGTGGATCCCGAACGGCAGATGCCAGCCGCCGAGGAACATCGCCGAGGCGATCCCGGAGATCACGATCATCTCCATGTACTCGGCCATGAAGTAGGAGCCGAAACGCATCCCGCCGTACTCGGTGTTGTAGCCGGAGACGAGCTCGGCGTCGGCCTCGGGAAGGTCGAACGGCGGCCGGTTCGTCTCGGCGAACCCGGCGACCATGAAGATCAGGAAGCCGACGAACTGCGGGATCACGTACCAGACCGTGTCGGCCTGGGCGTTGGCGATGTCGACCAGGCTCAGCGAGCCGGCCATCATGATCACGCCGAGCAGCGCCAGCCCCATCGAGATCTCGTAGCTGATCAGCTGCGCGGCCGAGCGCATCGCGCCCATGAAGCTGTACTTCGAGCCCGACGCCCAGCCGCCGAGCAGCAGGCCGTAGAAGGAGATCGAGCCGAACGCGAACGCGTAGAGGATTCCGATCGAGACGTCGATCCCGTAGAGGCCGACCTCGCCGTCGACGTCGCCCGAACGGGATGATCGCCAGCGTCGCGGTGGCGCTGAGGATGACCAGCGCCGGCGCGATCGCCCAGAGGATCGGGACCGCCGCCTCCGGCTTGTAGCTCTCCTTGCTGAGCAGCTTGACGACGTCGGCGAGCGGCTGGAAGAGGCCCCTGGGGCCGACCCGGTTCGGTCCGTAGCGGGCCTGGAAGCGCCCGAGCAGCTTCCGCTCGAGCAGCAGGATCAGCGGCACGATCCCGAGGATCACCGCGAAGATGATCAGCGACTTCAGCACCATCAGCCAGCTCGCCTCGGCGAAGCTGACGTCGGCGACTACCACGAGACCGGCTCCCGCTTGGTGACGACGAGCGCCGGCGGCGCGCTCTTCGCCCGCCTCGGCGCCGGCCTCCGGCGGCGCCGCCTCCGGCTCCGGCTCGGCGGCCGGGGAGACCGTGATCGTCGCGGCGCCGGCGAGCGCGCCGGCCGGATCGGTGGCGGTTCCGCGGGCGAGGAACGCGGTGCCGGCGAGCATCCGCTCGCGCAGCCCGACCGTCGCCAGCAGCGAGTGCCCGCCGCCGCTCACCTCGACCCGCTGGCCGTGCTCGACGCCGAGCCGCTCGGCGTCGGCGGGGTTGAGCTCGAGCGTCTGCACGGGGGCGAGGAATCGCAGCGCCGGGTTCTCGTCCGCCACGTAGTCGGCCCAGAGATCCCGGTAGGTGCCGAGCCGCAGGCCGTCTCCTGCGGGGGCGGCGGCCTCGTCGCCGGCCGGCAGCGCCGGGGCGTCGACGGCGAGCCCGTTGCGGGCCTGCCAGCGCAGTCCCATGCCGCCGATGTCGTCGACCGAGATCCCCGCGTAGAACGGGACGTCGGCGGCGAGCGGCGTCGAAGACCTCGCCGGCGGTGCCGGTGCCGGGATCGTCGCCGAGTCGCGCCGAGAGCTCGATGAGCGCCTGCCAGATCGGCCGCACCGCGCCGGGATGCGGGACCGACGGGCGGACCCGCTGCAGGCGGCCGTCGGGATGGGTGACGGTGCCCTCCTTCTCGGCGTGGCTCTCGGCCGGCAGGTGGACGTCGGAGGCCTGCGCGGAAGCGCCGGCGAACATCGAGATGCTGAGCGTGAACTTCGCCGCCGACAGCGCCCGCTTCCAGCCCTCGGGATCGTCGAATTCGCGGACCGGGTCGACGTCGGCGAGGATCAGCGCCTCGATCTCGCCGGCCTCGAGGGCGGCGCGGATCTCGTCGGCTCGAGCGGCCGGCGACCGTCTCGCGGTAGCCGGGCCCGAACCGCTCGGCGCAGCCGACCTCGCGCAGGCCGCGGCCGTTGGCGGCGGCGGGGATCTCGTAGAGGCCGCCGCCGTCCATGCCGTCGAGTCCGAGCACGTCGGCGAGACCGAGCAGCGAGGCGGCGATCCGCTCGCGATCATCGCCGGCGAGCATCCCCTCGCCCCAGACGACGACGATCGGGCCGGCGTCGCGCAGGGCCTCGGCGAAGCCGGCGGCGCCGGCACCGGCTTCGCCGGAGCCGATCGCGGCGCGCAGGTCCTCGATGAAACCGTGCGCCTCGCCGGGGGCGTAGCGCTGTGCCTCCAGGCAGCCGCCGGAGTCGATCGCCGCGCCGCCGTCGAGAGCGGTCGGGCGCTCGCTGGCGACGAGCAGCTTGGCGCCGTTGCGGCGGACCGCCTTGCGGATCCGCAGCTCGAGGATCGGCATCTCGTGCATCGGGTCGCAGCCGAGGACGAGGATCGCGCCGGCGTCGTCGATCGTCGGCGGTTCCGACGGCGAGCTCGGGCGCGGCGAGGCGGGCGCGGGCGCCGCGGCTCAGCCCCGGCCGCGCCGTCGAGGTGACGTCGGCCGATCCGAGGGCGCCGCGAACGAGCCGCTGGATCAGCCAGCCCTCCTCGTTCGAGGTGCCGCCGCCGACGATCGCCGCGACCTTGCCGTTCGCGGCGCCGAGCCCGGCCGCGGCGCGGTCGAGGGCCTCCGCCCAGCTCGACGGCTCGAGGCCGCCGCCGGCGCGGACCTGCGGCGCCAGCGGCCGATCCGGGCTCGAGAACATCTGGTAGCCGAAGCGGCCCTTGTCGCAGAGCCAGCCGTCGTCGACCTCGGCGTTGTCGCGGGCGAGGGCGCGGACGACCTTCTCGTCGCGGACCGTGAACTTGACGTTGCACTGGCTCGGGCAGAGCGTGCAGACGGATCCCGCGTCCTCGATGTCCCAGGGCCGCGCCCGGAACCGGTAGGCCTGCGAGGTCAGCGCGCCGACCGGGCAGAGCTCGATGATGTTGCCGTGGAACGGGCCGATGTAGGGGCGGTCCTCGTGGGTGCCGACGAAGGTCTTTGCACCGCGCTCGAGCAGCTGCAGCTGCTCGTCCTCGGAGACCTCCTGGCTGAAGCGGACACAGCGGTAGCAGAGGATGCAGCGCTCGCGGTCGATCCGGATCAGCGGCGAGAGCGGGATCGGCTTCTGGAAGTGGCGCTTCGGGTCGGTGACGCGGCTCTTGCCGGGTCCCCAGCCCATCGCGATGTCCTGCAGCGGGCACTCGCCGCCCTTGTCGCAGACCGGGCAGTCGAGCGGGTGGTTGACGAGCAGGAACTCGACGACCGCGTTCTGGGCCTCCTTGACCCGGTCGGTCTGCGTGTAGACGACCATGCCGTCGCGGACCGGGGTCGAGCAGGCGGTCTGCAGCTTCGGAATGCCCTCGATCTCGACCAGGCACATCCGGCAGGCGCCGACCGGGTCGCCGAGCTTCGGCTCGTAGCAGAAGACCGGGATCTCGACGTCGCCGTGCTTGGCGGCATCGACGAGCATCGTCCCCTCGGTTGCGGCGATCTCGACTCCGTCGACGACGATCGTGATCGGGTTCGCCGGCCTTGCGGCTCACGCGCCGACTCCGGCGGGGGTCATCACCGCGGGCTCGACGTCGAGCGGGGCGGGGCCGGCCTCGCGGGCGCCGGCGATCGTCTCCTCGAACTCGGCCCGCCAGCGGCGCACCATCGAGCCGACCGGCATCGCCATCGCGTCGCCGAGGACGCACAGGCAGTGGCCGATGATGTTCTCCTGGACCGAGGCGACGATGTCGAGGTCCATCGGCGTCGCCTCGCCGCGGACGACGCGCTCGAGCATCTTCACGGTCCAGTTCGTGCCCTCGCGGCAGGGGCTGCACTTGCCGCACGACTCGTGCTGGTAGAAGCGCGCGGTGCGCAGCGCCATCTCCGGGATCGAGACCGAGTCGTCGGCGACGATGATCGCGCCCGAGCCGAGCATCGAGCCGGCCTCGGCGAGCGCCTCGAACGAGTAGGGAAGGTCGAGCTCCTCGGGCCCGAGCACGGGGGCCGAGGAGCCGCCCGGGTACCACGCCTTGACCTCGCGACCCTCGGGCGGGCCGCCGGCGAGGCCGTAGATGATGTCGCGGGAGGGGATGCCGAGCTCGACCTCGTAGTTGCCGGGGCGGCTGCACGCAGCCGGAGACCGAGACGACCTTCGTGCCGGTCGACTGCTCGGTGCCGAAGCTCTTGAACCAGTCGGCGCCGTTGATTGACGACGTGCGGGGTGTTCATCAGCGTCTCGACGTTGTTGATCAGCGTCGGGCCGCCGTAGAGGCCCTGGATGGCCGGGAACGGCGGCTTCAGGCGCGGGTTGCCGCGCTTGCCCTCGAGCGAGTCGAGCAGCGCCGTCTCCTCGCCGCAGATGTAGGCGCCGGCGCCGCGGTGGACGACGATGCTGACGTTGACGCCGGTGCCGAGGATGTCGTCGCCGAGGTAGCCGGCGGCGTAGGCCTCGGCGACGGCGGCGTCGAGGCGGTCGGCGATCTCGGCGTACTCGCCGCGGATGTAGATGAACGCACGGGTCGCCCCGGCCGCCATCGCGCCGATCGCGACGCCCTCGATCAGGCCGTGCGGGTTCTTGAACATCAGCTCGCGGTCCTTGAACGTGCCGGGCTCGGACTCGTCGGCGTTGCAGCAGAGGTACTTGTCCATGTCTCCGTGTGGCAGGAAGCTCGCCTTCTTGCCCATCGAGAAGCCGGCGCCGCCGCGGCCGCGCAGGCCCGAGTCCTCGAGCTCGGTGACGAGGTCGCCGGGCTCGATCTCCTTGAACGCGCGCCGCAGCGCCCGTGTAGCCGCCGAGTCGCTCGTAGGTCGCGATCGTGCAATCCGGGCTCGTCGATGTGCCGGAACAGGACCCTTGTCTCGAGCCCCTCAGACACGCTGTTCTCCCGACGGCAGCACCCCGCGAAACCTACCGGAAGCGGGCCTTCGCACCACTTGATGCGGATCGGCGCAAATCGGCGGCGGCAGGGGCGAAGCGCGCCCCGATGTCGGTGGCGAGCCCGGCGCGGTCGCGGGTCGGTCGCCGGTGCGTGACCGCGCCGCCGAATTCGCGCCGGGAGGCCGGCTCTCAGCCGGCGCCGGCGACCCGCGGGTCGGGCTTGCCGTCGTCGGGGCCGCCGGCGAGCGGCCGGTCGGCCATCGCCCGCTCGGGGAGGACGTCGGTCCCGGAGCGCAGCGCGGCGACGGCGGCGCGGGCGTCGTCGTCGTCGAGCGGGCCGTAGTAGCGCTCGTCGATCGAGGCCATCGGCGCGAGGTCGCAGGCGCCGAGGCATTCGAAGCCGCTGACGTAGACCTCGCCGTCGGGGGAGACGGCGCCGCCGTGGCCGGCGGCGTGCCGGTCGGTGCCGGTCGCCTCGCAGAACGAACCGAGCAGGTCGTCGCCGCCGCGCATCCAGCAGGAGATGTTCGTGCAGACGAGGACCCGGTGGCGGCCGGCGGGCTCGAGATGGAAGAGGTCGTAGAAGCTGGCAACCGACTCCAGGTAGGCGGCGGTGACGCCCATCACCGCGGCGCCCTGGCGGATGCCCTCGGGCGTGCACCAGCCGTAGCGCCGCTGGATCGCGAACAGGGTCGGGATCGATGCCGAGCGCTTCTCCGGGTAGCGCGACATGATCTCCTCGATCTCCGCCCGCAGTTCGTCGGGTACGCCGGCCTCGTGGCCCTCGGGCACCTGGACGGCGGCGCTGTCGGCGACGCCCGGGTGGGCGGCGGCCTCGGCGGTGCCGGCGCCGGCACCGCCGCCGGCGATCTCGTCGCCGGCCTGCGCGGGCTCGCCGGAGCCCGGCTTGCTCTCGGAATCGGGGGCCGGCGGCTCGCCCAGATCCGCCCGGCGCCTGATCGCGCTCCTCGGCGTCGCTGGGCGTCTGCTCGTCCATCACCGGTCGATGCCGCCGAGGATCGGATCGAGCATCGCGAGGTTGGCGATCAGGTCGGCGACGTAGCCGCCGACGCACATCTCCCGCAGCGCCTGCAGGTTGACGAACGAGGGGTCGCGCATGTGCACCCGCACCGGCTTCGCCGAACCGTCGGCGACGAGGAAGACCCGTACTCGCCGCGCGGGCCCTCGATCGGAAAGTAGACCTCGCCCGGCGGGACGCGGAAGCCCTCGGTGACGAGCTTGAAGTGGTGGATCAGCGCCTCCATCGAGGTGCCGAGCTCGTGGCGCGGCGGCAGCACGACCTTGCGATCGTCGGCCACCCACGGGCCCTCGGGCAGCCCGTCGATCGCCTGCTCGATGATCCGCACCGACTCGCGCATCTCGTTGAGGCGGACCCGGTAGCGGTCGTAGTTGTCGCCGATCGTCCCGACCGGGACCTTGAAGTCGAAGTCGGAGTAGGGCAGGTAGTCGCTGACCTTGCGGAGGTCCCAGGGCTCGCCGGATGCCCGCAGCAGCGGGCCGGTCACGCCGAGCTCGAGCAGCCGCTCGCGGGAGACGATGCCGACGTTCTTGGTCCGCTGCAGGAAGATCTCGTTGCGGTCGAGCAGCGCCGCGTACTGGTCGATCCGCTCCGGCATGTCGGCGCAGAAGGCCCGCACGCGCTCGGCGAAGCCGACCGGGATGTCCTCGGCGACGCCGCCGACCTGGAAGTAGCGCGTGTGCATCCGCTGACCGGCCGACATCTCGAACAGGTCGAGGATCTTGTCGCGCTCTCGGAAGCAGTACCAGAACATCGAGATCGCCCCGAGGTCGAGCGCCGTAGTGCCGAGCCCGACCAGATGCGAGTGGATCCTGTTCAGCTCCATGTGGAGGATCCGCAGGTAGGCGGCGCGGGGCGGGATCTCGAGCTCGAGCAGCTGCTCGGTCGCTCCGCAGAACGCCTCCATGTTGAAGAAGTAGGAGAGGTAGTCCATCCGCTCGATGAACGGGATCACCTTCCAGTAGCTGTGCTGCTCGCAGGACTTCTCGATGCCGGTGTGGACGTAGCCCATCACCGGCTTCAGGTCGCGGACCACCTCGCCCTCGAGGCTGACGAGCAGCCGCAGCACCCCGTGGGTCGCCGGGTGGTGCGGCCCCATGTTGATCGTGAACAGCTCCTCCTCGCGCTCGATCGAGGTCCGCTCGATCGGGGAGGTGCCGATCACCTGCGCCTCGGTCCGGCCGATCGCGTCGCGGCCCATCTGCTCCGGGGTCCGGATGGTGTCGGCGTAATCGGGCGTCCGTGTCGTCGGGTTCATCGTCTCGCTCACTTCGTCCAGCCGGGGGTCGTGTCCTCGGTGTTGGTGAAGATCACCGGATCGCCGCCGACCGGGAAGTCGCGGCGCTGCGGCCAGCCGACGTAGTCCTCCGGCATCAGGATCCGGCGCAGGTCCGGGTGGCCGCGGAAGACGATCCCGAAGAAGTCGTGGACCTCGCGCTCCTGGAAGTCGGCGGTCGCGAACAGCTCGACGACCGAGTCGAGCTCGGGCAGCCCGCCGTCGTCGCGGTCGGCGAGCAGCGCCTTGACCCGGAGCCGCTCGACCCGCGGCATGTTGAGCAGCTCGTAATGGACGGCGAAGCGCGGCTCGGCGGGCAGGTAGTCGGCGCCGTGGACGCTGGCGAGGAACCGGTACTCGTGGACGGGGGCGTCCCTCAGGTAGGCGATCACCTCGCGGATCTGCTCGGGATCGGCGAGCAGCGCGGCCTGGCCGTGCTCGAAGGTCGTGCCGACGATCGCGCCCTCGTGGCGCTCGTTGATCTCGTGGGCGATCAGCTCCAGCCCCGGTGCGTCAGGCATCGGTCCTCCATCCGGCCGGCGGCCGCGACGTCGTCACGCGCTCGTCGTCGGCCGCCTCCTCGTAGGCGTCGTGAGCCTCGTGGCCGCTCAGCTCCGGGTGGTCGATCGGGGCGTTCAGCTCGGCCTCGGTCGGCGGCGGGCCGTGGCCCTCGACGATCCCGGCGGCGGGCGCCGCTCCGACTCGCTCGACCGGGAGTGGGCCGGCCTTCCAGGGCCGTTCGTCCTCCTCGGTGCCGTAGGCCTCGTAGCGCTCGCGCCAGCCGAGGTCGGGGTCGCCGAAGATCTTCCGCTGCAGCTTCAGGATCCCGTACATCAGCGCCTCCGGACGGGGCGGGCAGCCGGGGATGTGGATGTCGACGGGGAGGAACTTGTCGGCGCCCTGGACGACCGCGTAGTTGGCGAACATGCCGCCCGAGGAGGAGCAGGCGCCCATCGACAGCACCCACTTCGGCTCCAGCATCTGGTCGTAGATGCGGCGGATGACCGGGACCATCTTGATCGACACCCGGCCGGAGAGGATCAGCATGTCGGCCTGCCGCGGCGAGGCGCGGAACACCTCGGAGCCGAATCGCGCCGTGTCGTAGCGGGCCGAGACCATCGACATCATCTCGATCGCGCAGCAGGCGAGGCCGAAGGTCGCCGGGAACAGCGAGTTGCCGCGGGCCCAGTTCTGGGCCCGCTCGAGCGTCGTCGTCATCACTCGCGACTCGACGTACTCGTCGAGGTCGGCGCCCTCGAGATCGCCGCGCAGCATGTCGCGTGCCTTCATCTGCCGGACCCGCAGCTCCGCCGGGGAGCGCGGCTGATCGAGCGGGCTGAGCCCGCGCAGCTTCGTCCGCTCTACGTCCACGCCTGCACCGCCTCGCAGCTCATCGCCAGTTCAGCGCGCCGCGGCGCCAGACGTAGACGAAGCCGACCAGCAGCAGGAAGACGAAGAGGAGGATCTCGGCGAGCACGAAGACGCTGTTGGAGGCGTTGAGGAGGACGCCGACCGGATACAGGAAGACGACCTCGATGTCGAAGAGGATGAACAGCATCGCGACCATGTAGAAGCTGATCCCGAAGCGGAAGGTGCGTGTCACCTCGGTCGGCAGGCCGCACTCGTAGGGCTCGCTCTTGACCCGGTTCGGGCGGCTCGGGCCGAGGACGTGGTTGAGCGCCGTGAAGGCGCTGCCGACGATGATGCCGAGCGAAACGAAGACGATTACCGGTAGATAGCTCTGAAGCACTCTGATCCTTTCGGCGCTGCCTGGCCGGCGATCAATCTATACCCCGCCGGCGCCGCCCATCATGACAGCGACGGCCGCCCTGCTATCAACTCCCCCGCGATGCTCGAGATCCACCTGATCACCGGGATCACCGTCCTGGTCGCAAACCTCGTCGCCGGCGTCTGGGGCGGTGCCTCCTGGTACCTGCGCCGGCCCTCGGTCGGCTTCTGGTACGTGCTCCGTTTCGCGCAGGTCTCGGTCGTCGTCCAGGCCGGCCTCGGCGCGCTGCTCACGCTCGACGGCCGCGAGGCTCCCGACGGCCTCCACTACGTCTACGGACTGCTGCCGATCCTCGTCGCCCTGCTCGGCGAGGGTGCTCGCGTCGTCGCCTCCGACCACGAGCTCGAGGGGCTCGACTTCGACTCGCTCCCCCGCGACCGCCAGCGTGCCGTCGCCGCGGCGATCTCACGCCGCGAGACCGGGATCATGGCCGTCTCGGCGCTGGTCATCTTCGGCCTCGCGCTGCGGGCGGCGTTCACGTCGCCGCTCTGATCGCCGATCGCGCGCTACTCGAGCGACCGGTACTCGCCGGCGTGGAACAGCAGCGGGTCGCCGTCGCGCTCGGCGACCGCCAGCACCTCGCCGGTGACGATCACGTGGTCGCCGCCGGAGATCACGTCGCGGAGCTCGCAGCCGATCCAAACGATCGACGCGTCGAGGGCCGGAATGCCCTGGCGCTCGCTCCAGCCGACCCCCTGCCACTTCTCCTCTACGGGGAGCTTGCGGGCAAAGCGCCGCGCCAGCTCGGCGGCGCCCGCCTCGAGGACGTTGACGCCGAACCGCCCCGCTCCCTCGAGCGCCCGCAGCGTCCGCGAACCGCGGTCGACGCAGGCCAGCATCAGCGGCGGATCGAGCGAAAGCGAGCTGACCGCGTTCGCCGCCAGGCCGGCCGGCCCGGCGTCGGTCAGGGCGGTGATCACGGTGACGCCGGTCGGGAACCGCGACATCGCATCGCGGAGCAGCCGCCCCGTCGGGGCGGTGTTATCGGTTTCGGCTCGGTCCGGCGCTGCCATGCGTCCTGCTGAAAAGTATGATGGCGCCCCGTGCGCCGACTTCTCATCCTAATCCCGATCGCCGCCGCCGCCGTGGCGCTGGCCGCCTGCGGCACCGAGGACGTCTCGGTGACCAGCGCCGACGCCGAGCAGGGCGCCCAGCTCTTCGCCGAGCACTGCGGCGGCTGCCACACGCTTTCGGCGGCCGGCACCGAGGGTTCCGGCAATCGCTCGCTGCGCGTCCAGGGGCCGAACCTCGACCAGCGCCACGTCTCCTACGAAGACGCCCTCTACGCGATGCACAACGGCGGCGCCTCGGGCGCGGTGATGCCGCAGAACATCCTCGTCGGCGCCGACGCCGACGCGGTCGCCCGGTTCATCGACCAGTACTCGGGCACCCAGGTGGAGGATTCGCCGCGCCCGTCGGCGGATTCCGGCACGAGCTCCGGCAGCTCGTCAGGCTCGAGCGACCAGTCCTAGGCCGCTGCTCGACCTGAGGCGCATCCGCGAGGATCCGGCGCCGGTTCGCGCGGCGCTGGCCCGCGTCGGCGCCGCCGACGACCTCGACCGCCTGCTCGACCTCGACGCGCGCCGGCGCGAGCTGCTCCCCGAGGTCGAGGGCCTGCGCGCGCAGCGCAACGAGGTCTCCGACGCGATCGGCGCCGCCAAGCGCGAGGGCGGAGACGCAGAGGACGCGATCGCGTCGATGCGCGAGGTGTCGGCGCGGATCAAGCAGCTCGAGGCCGAGCTCGAGACGGTCGAGGCCGACCGCTCGGAGCTGGCGGCGACGATCCCGAACCCGCCCGACCCCGACGCACCCGACGGCGACAGCGACGAGGACGCCGCCGTTCTTCGCGAGGTCGGCGAGCGGCCGTCGTTCGACTTCGAGATCCGCGACCACCTCGACATCGGCCGGGCGCTCGGCCTGATCGAGACCGAGAAGGCGGCGGCGGCCTCCGGGTCCCGCTTCGCCTACCTGCTCGGCGACCTCGTCCTCGTCGAGCTGGCGCTGATCCGCTTCGCGGTCGGGTTGCTCGCCGAGGAGGGCTTCACGCCGGTCGTCCCGCCGGTCCTCGTCCGTGAGGGGCCGCTGTTCGGGACCGGCTTCTTCCCCGGCGAGCGGGAGATGATCTACGAGGTCCCCGAGGACGGGCTGTTCCTCGTCGGCACCTCCGAGGTGGCGCTCGCCGCCCTCCACGCCGACGAGATCATCGAGCCCGGGGCGCTGCCGCTGCGATACGCGGGGATCTCGACCTGCTTCCGCCGCGAGGCGGGCGCCGCCGGCAAGGACACCCGGGGCATCTTCCGCGTCCACCAGTTCGACAAGGTCGAGATGTTCTCGTTCGTCGAGCCGGCGGCGGCCCGGGGCGAGCACGAGCGGCTGCTCGCGACCGAGGAGCGGATCCTCGCGGCGCTGGAGATCCCCTACCGCGTCGTCGACATCGCGGTCGGCGACCTCGGCGCCCCGGCCGCCCGCAAGTTCGACTGCGAGGCCTGGATCCCGAGTCAGGAGCGCTACCGCGAGCTGACCTCGACCTCGAACACGACCGACTACCAGGCGCGCCGACTCGGCTGCCGCTACCGCCCCGCCGAGGGGGCGGCGCCCGAGCATGTCAACACGCTGAACGGGACCGCCGTCGCGGTCGGCCGGACCCTGATCGCGATCATCGAGAACCGCCAGCGGGCCGACGGATCGGTCTCGATCCCGCCGGTCCTGGTCGCCAACGGGGCCCCCGAGCAGCTCGGCTGATCGGGGGGATCCGGCAGGGAGGCGGGACGGTGTGCCGTTCCCACACCGCCCGCACGTCCCTCTCCTGGTCAGGAGCTTGGTTGACCCTCGGAGTCGAGCTCCAGGGCACAAGAGTTGATGCAGAAGCGTTGGCCGGTCGGCTCCGGGCCATCGGCGAAGACGTGCCCGAGATGGGAGCCGCAGCGGGCGCAGACGACTTCGGTGCGACGCATCAGCAGGCTGTTGTCGGGCCGCGTCTCGACCGCGTCGTTGTCGGCCGGCTCGAAGAAGCTCGGCCAGCCGGTCCCGGAGTCGAACTTGGTGTCGGCGCCGAACAGCTCGTTGCCGCAGGCGGCGCAGCAGTAGGTGCCGTCCTCCTTGCTGTCCACATAACGGCCGGTGAACGGGCGCTCGGTCCCCTTGTTGCGGAGGATCTCGTACTGCTCGGGGCTGAGCTGCTCCCGCCATTCCCGGTCGCTCTTCTCGATCTTCTCCATGCCTGGTCCTTCGGGGTCCAAGGTGCGGCCGGATCACAGTGGGAGCCGGCCAGTCGAGGATACTGCGGCACGTGCACGCGGAATCTGCACAGGCCACCCCGAACGCCGCAAACTCCGCTTTCTACGAGCCGAGCGGCGGCGGCTTCACGGCGAGCGAGCTGACCCGCGGGCCGTGGGACGGCACCAGCCAGCACGCGGGGCCGCCGGCGGCGCTGCTCGGGCGCGCGATCGAACTGCTCGAGGGGGTCGGCGCCGGGCCCGCCGATCGCCGGATCGGGCGAGTCACGTTCGAGATCCTCGCCCCGGTGCCGATCGGGCCGATGCGGACCGCGGCCGAGGTGATCAGGCCCGGCCGTCGGGTCGATCTCGTCGAGGCCACCCTGAGCGACGGCGAGGGCCGGCCGCTGGTCAGGGCGCGGGCCTGGCGGCTGCTGCGCCGCGAGGTCGAGCTTCCCGCCGGCGCCGGGCCGCGCCCCCGCCCGCAGCCACCGGCGCCGGCCGAACTCGAGCCCGCCGACGCCTTCTTCCCGACCGGATACGAGATCGGCTACCACACGGCGATGGAGTACCGGTTCGTCTCCGGCTCCTTCCTCGAGGCGGGGCCGGGAATCGTCTGGATGCGGATGCTGCATCCGCTCGTCGCCGGCGAGGAGCCGACGCCGCTGCAGCGCGTCCTCGTCGTCGCCGACTCCGGCAACGGGATCTCGGCGACGCTCGACTACGAGCGGTTCATCTTCATCAACGTCGACCTCTCGGTCCACCTGAGCCGGATGCCCGCGGGCGAGTGGGTATGCCTCGACTCGGTCACGGTCCCGGAGCCGACCGGCGTCGGCCTCACCGACACGGTCCTTTTCGACGAGCGCGGCGCGATCGGGCTCGCCGCGCAGACGCTGCTAGTCAGCCGTCGCGAGTAGCGCGTCGGCGATCACCTCGGCGCTGGCGGGAGCGACGTCGAGGTACAGGGCCGGCTCGATCAGCTCGAGCTCGATCACGGCGGGACCGGTGTCGGTGCCGATCACGTCGACGCGGGCATAGAGAGGCTCGGCCGGCGCCACCGCGACCGACTCGGCGGCGATCTCGCGGATCACGGAGCCGAACTCCTCCGCCCGGTGGGTGCCGCCGTACTGGGGCTGGACCCGGAAGTCGCCGCGGGCGGGCAGCTTGCGCAGCGAGTGGGTGAGCTCGCCGCGAACGTAGACGAGGCTGAGCTCGCCCTCGGTGGCGACCGAGGGGAGATAGGGCTGGGCCATCGTCGGCACGTCGAAGGCGGCGAGCATCTGCTCGACGAGCTCGGCGCCGACGCGGACGAGGTTACGGGCGCCGAGATCGACGACCGGCTTGATCACGACCGTCTCCCAGCCCAGGCCGGCGATCTCGGCGGCCGCCTCGTCGACGGCACCAGGCTCGCTCCAGACGGTCGGGATCGTCGGCACGCCCGCCGCCTCGAGCTCGAGCAGGTAGCGCTTGTCGAGGTTCCACTCGACGAGCCCGTGCGGGTTGATCAGCTGCGTCCGGGCATCGACGTCGCGCAGCCAGTCGCGGAACTCCTCCTGGCGCTCGAAGTAGTCCCAGGTCGAGCTCAGCATCGTCAGGTCGAACGAATCCCAGTCGACCGCCGGATCGCTCCAGCCCGGCGTCTCGACATCGACGCCGCGACGCTTCAGGGCGGGGACCAGGAAGTCGAGATCCTCGTCGCGCTCGATCGGGCGCTCGCAGGTGACCAGGGCGGTGCGCATCGCAGCCGGCGGTCGCTAGGCGCGGGCGCCCGGCGCGGGCGCCGGCGCGATCGGCTTCGCCCGGGCGGCGTTGTCGGCGATCGATCGCGTCAGCCGCGGCCAGAGCGCGGCCGGCAGGTCGTGGCCCATGCCCTCGATCAGCTCGATCCGGGCACCGGGTATCGCCCGGGCGACCGCCTCGCCGGCGCTCGCCGGCATCAGCTTGTCGGCCTTGCCGTGGATGACGAGGGTCGGGCAGTGAATGCGGCGCAGCTCCCCCGTCCGGTCGCCGGAGGCCATGATCGCCATCAGCTGCCGGGCGGTGCCGGTCGGATAGAAGCAGCGGTCGTACATCAGCAGCGAACGCTTGCGGAGCTCCTCGTAGTCGGGCCGATAGTCCGGCGAGCCGATCCGCGTGAACAGCTTCGCGACGTGGGCCGCATACGCCTCGCGCTCGGCGGGCGGGCGGGCGAGCAGGGTCCCGATCACGCTCAGCCGCGGCATCACGCTCGGCTTGCGGCCGCCGGGGCCGGACATGATCGAGCACAGCGACGCGATCCGGTCGGGGTGCCGGACCGCCAGCGTCTGCCCGATCATTCCTCCCATCGAGGCGCCGACGACGTGGGCGCGCTCGACCTCGAGACGATCGAGCAGGGCGGCCGAGTCGGCCGCCATGTCGTTCAGGGTGTAGCGCGAGGAGCCGGTCAGGCCGAAGGCTCCGGCGATCACGTTCGGCGGGCCGCCGCCGACCTTCGTGGAGAGGCCGACGTCGCGGTTGTCGAAGCGGACGACGCGGAAGCCGCGGGCGACGAGCTGCTCGCAGAACTGCTCGTCCCAGGCGAGCATCTGCATGCCGAGACCCATGACCAGCAGGATCGTCGGGTCGCCGGGATCGCCGAAGCTCTCGTAGGCGATCCCGATGCCGCCGCCGACGTCGGCGATCTCGACTCGTTCGCGTGAGCGGTCCTCAACGATCATCGGCACCATTCTCCAGCAAGTCCTTGAGCCGTGCCAGCGAGCGCTTCGCCTCGCGGTCCCCGGAGACGGCGTTGAAGGCGCGCCCGGCGAGCCTGCCGACCTTGCCGGCCGGCAGCTCGAACTCGTTCTCGTAGTCGAATCGGGTCCCGCCGCCGCTCTCGCTGAGCTCATAGGAGATCCGCGCCTTCGCGCCGGCCGCCGCCTCGCCCTGCCAGCGGGCCCGGGTCGGCGGCTCGCACTCGACGACCTTCCAGCGCACCTTCAGCGGCACCCCCTTGAGCTTCATCTCCTGCCGGAATCGGCTGCCGGTCTCGAGGTCGCCGGCGGGCAGGTCGGCGACGGAGCGATGGATCGTCACCCAATCGCCGAGGCGCTCGGGATCCATGACCAGGCCCCAGACCTCTTCGATCGGTGCGTCGATCTCGATCGACTGGGAGACGACGTCACCCACGGCGCTCCTCCTCCTGCTCGATCAGCGCCCGCTGGATTGCGACGTTGAGCGGCTCCGGCCTGACGTCGAACAACGCGGCGCCACTCGGGTCCTTGACGCTGGTGTCGTCGCTGAGGCCGAGGCTGAGCTCGGCGGCAACCGCCGGCGAGCCCGAGGTGACGGTGGCGGCGCCGGCAGCGACGACGCCGGGGCTGGCGATCCCGTCCGGCAGCGGGATCCGCAGGGCGGCCCGATGGCCGGTCTCCTCGGCGAACCGGGCGATCACGTCGAGGTGCTGCATGGCGTCGGGGCCGCCGATCTCGATCTCGCGGTCGGCCGCCGCGGCGATCCGCGGGGCATCGCGGAGGTAGGCGACGACGTCGCGGATCCCGATCGGCTGGGTCTGCGACCGCAGCCATTCCGGCTCCGGCAGGGCGGGCAGCTTCGCGGCGATCGAGCGCAGCAGCTCGTAGGACTCGCTGTGCGGGCCGATGATCATCGCCGCCCGGAAGTAGGTCAGCGGTGGGCCCCAGCGGCGCAGGGCCTCGGCGGTGTGATGGCGGCTGTCGAGATGCGGCGAGCCGCCCTCGTCGGGCCCGAGCCCGCCCAGGTAGACGATCCGCTTCAACCCCGCCTCTGATGCGGCCCTGGCGAACGCCTCGGCGGCCGCCTGCTCACGGAGCGCGTAGTCGCTGCCGCTGCCGAGCATGTGGACCAGGAAGTAGGCGACCGAGACGCCCGCCATCGCGGCGCTGAGGTCGGGGTCGTCGTCGAGGTCGGCCTCGAACAGCTCCACCTCGGAGCCGAGGATGGCGCGGCCGCGGTCGAGATCGCGGACGATCGCCCGGACCCGGACGCCGTCGCCGCGCAGCGCCGCCGCCAGCCGGCGGCCGATCACCCCGGTGGCACCGGCGATCAGGTAGGTCGGCCGGCCGCCGTTGGGCTCGGGGGCGGCGCTCATCGGACCCCCGGCCGTATCGCCGGCTGATCGCTCGGCATCTCGGTGCGGTCGATGTCGGGGAAGTCGAGGCGCGGCAGCGAGCGCAGGTAGGCGTTGCAGACGAACACGTGGATCCGCAGCTGGGTCTGCGCGTAGAACCAGGCTCCGAGGCGCGCGAAGCGGCCGCGTCCGCGGAGGCCCGGGTAGAAGTTCTCGACCTCGACCTTGGCGATCAGCCGGACCCGGTCGCGCCCGGCCTCTCCCGCGTCGCCGTCGCGGTCGCAGCGTTCGACCGAGACCCGCAGGGCGCCCTTGCCGCGACCCTCGCGGGCGACGAGCAGCCCACGGTCGATCGGCCAGGTGACCTGCCCGCGACCCTCGTCGGTCTCGTACTGGGGGGCCCCGAAGCGGAGCAGCGGGATCTTGCCGAAGGCGGCGACCGTCCGCGACGCCGCGGCGTACTGGACGCGGATGATCCCCAGTGACATCCGCCGCAGGAACGCCCAGTAGGCGCGGGCGAGCAGCTCGAGGTTGTCGGCGTTCCAGATCCGCTCCAGGAAGCTGCGCTCGACGGTGATCTCGGCCTCCTGTACGGATCCGACCGCGCCGCTGGGGCGGACGCGGATCTGCTCCCCGGGGTCGAGGATCGTCACCTGCGGCACCTCGTTCATCGGCCGCCGTTCAGCTGCCAGAAGCCGTCGGCGCCGACGCAGTCCTGCACGGCGATCCGACCGAGCTCCTCGCGGGCGTGGTCGAAGGAGATGTCGCAGACCGTCGCCACCTCCTGGGTCGAGAGCGGAAAGCCGCGCCATTCGAGCACCTGCTGGGCCGAATCGGGAGCCTCGCGGCGGTCGAGGCCGGGCACGAGGTTGGCGAGGATCGCGTCGTAGACGGCGAACGGCTGGAATCCGGGCACCGAGATCGTCACCCCGTCGGCGATCCGGGTCATCTCGTAGCTCGGGCAGCTGTAGCGGCGGCCGCCCGACCAGTTGGCGAGCTTGTGGTCGAGCACGCGGGCGGCCGGCATCGGGCGCCGGGCCAGCGCCGCGTCCTCGTCGAGGGCGCGCTCGACCTCGGGATCGGCGAGCCAGTCCTCGAGCTCGTCTCCGATCCCGGCATCGCCTGCTGCGGCCCGGATCGTCTCCGGCTCGTCGACCAGCTCACCGCGGAAGTTGCGGATCCGCAGGCTGCGCAGGGCGCTGCGCAGGGTCCGGCGATCGGAATGGACGCGGGCGGCGACGACGAGCCGGCAGGCGTCGCGGCTCGCAGGCACGTGCGGCTTCGCACGGGTGTCGATCGGCATCAGGTGCTCGGCGGCGATCCGCTCGACCGTGGCGGCGAGGCCCTCGGGCGTGAACTTCTCGGCCTGCTCGGCGCGGCTGTCGGCGAGCACGACCATCCGCGGCTCCCACTCGATCCGGCCTTCGTAGAGCCAGTTGATCCGGTGCCGAAACGGCTCGGCGCTGTAGGCCCACGGGCAGGTCGGGTCGGTGAACTCGGTGATTCGTACGCAGATCTCGCTCATCGGAAGGATCCGGAAGTCTGACGGACCGGATGTCGCGGTCTACCCGCGAGCGCTGCGAATAACCCGCCGCAGAGCCGAAGGCCGTCCCGGAGCGGGTCCGGCGCGGCCATCGAAGCGGTGCAATCGGTCGCGCCCTCGTGGCGCGGCGGCTACAGCTTGCGCGGGTGGCGGACCGTGAACTTGCCGGAGGTGGAGCGCTTGGTCTTGCTCCAGCCGGGGCCGTTGCCGGGCGTCATCGAGGTGTCGAAGCGCAGGCCGGCGACGATCATGTAGGCGTGGCTCGGGTTGCCGTAGACGCTGATCCAGGCGCCCTTGCCCTTCGAGCCGTATCGGGACAGGCCGGTCGAGTCGAGCGGGGTCTTCAGCAGCCCGCCGCCGTGGAGGGCGTAGCTGACGGCGCCGGAGCAGTCGTAGCCCTTGTCCTTCCAGTTGCCGTGGCCGCCGCCCCACTTGTAGGGCTTGTTGCGGATCCGGTTGGCGGCGGCGATGACCTTCTTGACCTTCTTCGGGGCGTCGGCCGGGGCGACGGCGCGGTTGCCGACCAGCTTCGCCTTCGATCCGGGGACGGTCGCGCCGCTGTTGGTGGAGAGCCCGCCGCCGGCCTGGGCGGTCGCGGCCGGAAGCAGGGCTACCGCCGCGAGGATCGCCAGTACGGCTATTCGCGGGCTTCGCAAGTTTTTCGGCACGTAGGACTCCTTCTTCGGCCTACGGGGTTAGCTGACGGGCTGGCGCTAAAGGAGATTGCGCCTCCACCTATTGGCAGATTCGCCCCAACTCATGGTTCCCCCGCTCTCGCCTCTTCAATGGGCGAGACTCGGCATTACCAATTGCAAGGTTCGGGCAGGCTACACGATCCCCTCCCCGGATGAAGTCTTGCTTACAGATTCCTTGCAATTCACCTCGCCTCGGCAGCACCGTCGCATTCCCAGACGATCCCAAGCATGTGCTTACGACGAGCACACGTCCGGTTGATCGACTGGCGTTTCCTGCAACGAGAGGAGACGATCGAATGAGTACCGAGGCAATCACGGAGCCGATGCCGGCCGCGGAGCCACCGGCCACGGTGACGATCCGCCGGTCCTGGGCGGTGAGCGCTGCGCTCCTCGTCGCGGCGGTGATCGTCGCGATGGCGATCGCGCTCGCCGCGGTGGCCGGCGACGGCGGCCGCCCCGACGGCGGCGGGTTCCCGCCGGCGCGGTCCGGCGCAACGCCGCAGACGGGCGAGGGCTATGGACCGCCCGGGGGGATGCCGGGCCCGGGCACGGCGCCGGACGGCGCGACGCCCGACCTGCCGGCGCCGGGCGCGCAGTCGTCGCCGAACGGTGGCGGCAGCTCGAGCGGCTAGATGCGGGCGCTCCCCCGCGGGTCAGCGATCCGGCCGGCCCGCGGGTGACCCGCTGAGCGGTTCCGCCGCCGCGGCCGGCGGTCGCGGCTCGCTACCGTGGCGAGCCGTCATGGCTCGCCTGCAGGCAATCAGGGGCTTCACGATCTCCCGCGAGGCCTACTTCGTCGTCGCGGCGGTGGCGCTCGGCTCGCTGGCGATGATCGTGCTGACCGGCGCCGCCGTCCGTCTTACGGCGTCGGGGCTCGGCTGTCCGGACTGGCCGAAGTGCTACGGCGGCACCGTGCCGCCCGCCGACCTCAACGCGGTCATCGAGTACGGGAACCGCCTCATCACGGGCTTCGTCGGGATCGTTGTCATCGCTGCCTGCGCGCTCGCCTTCCGACGCCGGCCCTACCGCTGGCATCTCGCCCTGTTCGGGGCGTTGCTGCCGCTCGGGGTGATCGCCCAGGCGGCGCTCGGCGCCCTCGTCGTCGAATACCACCTCGCGCCGGGGCTGGTGATGGGTCACTTCATCCTCTCGATGCTGCTGCTCGACGCCGCCTTCGCGCTGATGTGGTGCTCGCGCTACGAGCCCGACGAGCGTCGCCGTTCGACCGACCGCCTCGGCGTCTGGTCGGTCCGGGCGCTGATCCCGTTCGGCCAGCTGACGATCCTCGCCGGCACGATCAGCACCGCCTCCGGCCCCCATCCGGGCGATCACGAGGGCACGCTCGTCCAGCGCTTCGACTTCAAGGGCACCGACACCCTGCAGTGGGTCGTCGAGCGGCACTCGATCATGGCCGCGATCTTCGGCATCGCGGCGGTGACCGTCTGGTTCGTCCTCGCCCGCGACGGCGGCGACCGCCGGGCGCTGCGACCGCTGACGGTGATGATCGGCCTGATCGCGCTGCAGGCGGCGATCGGGGGGATCCAGTGGGCGCTCGAGCTCCCCGCCCTGCTCGTCTGGGTCCACATCGCCGTCGCCACCGCGACCTGGCTGACGATGCTCTGGACCGTCGCCGCGGCGGGACGCCTCGAGCCGCGGCCGGAGCCGGCCGAGGCGAGCACCCCCGAGCAGCGCGAGCCGCTCGGATCCTCCGCCTGACCCGCCCGACTCGGTCCGGCCGCGCCGCGCCGCGCCGCTCCGAGCGGCGCCGACTCCTCCGACCCCGCTCCGACTCCTCCGATCCCGCTCCGACTCCTCCGACCCCTCCGCGACTCCTCCGACCCCGCGGCGAGGTCGAGGAAAGGGGCAACTATCGCCGGTTTCCTCGACTTCGGCGGGCGGGGTGGGGTCAGCCGGGGAGCCGCTCGGCCAGGCGCTCGATCGGGGTGCCGCCGGCGACGACCTCGATCGTTCGCCCCGTAGCCTTGTCGCGCAGCAGGGTCGCGATCACCGCGGCGACGTCGGCGCGGGGGATCTCGCCGCGCTCGACCGACTCGCCGGCCTCGACCGCGCCGGTCGGAGGACCGTCGGTCAGCATGCCCGGCTTGACGATCGCGTAGTCGAGGCCGCTGGAGCGGACCGCGTCGTCGGCGCGGCCCTTGGCGCGCAGGTAGGCGTCGAAGCTGTCCTCGCCCTCGTGGCCGGCGTCGGCGCCCATCGAGCTGATCACCAGGAACCTGCCGATCTGGTTGTGGTGGGCCGCCTCGAGCAGCTTGACGACGCCGCCGTAGTCCATCGACTCCTTGCGCTCGGGCCCGCTGCCGGGACCGGCGCCGGCGGCGAAGACGATCACGTCCGCCTCTCCGACCGCCTCGGCGACCCGGTCATCGTCGGCCTCTTCGAGATCGCAGACGATCGCCTCGAGGGCACCGGTCTCGCGGACCTCCTCGGCGTGATCGGGGTTGCGGATCAGCGAGCGGACGAGATCGCCGCGCTCGTCGAGGAGCCGCGTCAGTTCCATCGCGATCTTTCCGTGTCCGCCGGCGATGACGACCCGCATGCCGGGTTTGTATCCGATGGCCGCCCGTCGCGCAGCGCCGCCGCGACCGAATCGAGCCGGGGCCGGCGGTCGCCGGCCCCGTCGCGCCGATTCGACCGCCGGTCAGCTACCGGTCGGTTGCGGGACGATCCGGATGTAGGGCGCGGGTGACTCCCAGCCGTCCGGGTAGGTCTCGCGCGCCTCCTCGTCGGAGACCGAGCCGGCGATGATCACGTCGTCGCCCTGCTGCCACTGGGCCGGCGTCGCCACCTTGTGGTTGGCGGTCAGCTGCAGCGAGTCGACGACCCGCAGCACCTCGTCGAAGTTGCGCCCGGCCGTCATCGGGTAGATCAGGATCAGCTTGATCTTCTTGTCCGGGCCGATCACGAAGACGTTGCGGACCGTCTGGTTGTCGGCCGGGGTGCGATCGCCGGGATCGCCCTCAACGTCGGCCGGCAGCATGTCGTAGGCCTTGGCGACCTTGAACTCCGGGTCGGCGACGATCGGGTAGTTCGGAGCCGTGCCCTGCGTCCTCTCGATGTCGGCGGCCCACTCCTCGTGCTTGCCGAGCGGGTCGACCGAGAGGCCGAGGATCTTGACGCCGCGCTCGTCGAACGCGGGCTTGATGCTGGCCATGTAGCCGAGCTCGGTGGTGCAGATCGGGGTGAAGTCCTTCGGGTGCGAGAAGAGCACCGCCCAGGAGTCGCCGATCCAGTCGTGGAAGCTGATCGGGCCCTCGGTGGTGTCCGCCTCGAAGTCGGGGGCGGTATCGCCGATTTTCAAACTCATCTCTACTCCTTCTCTTTCGCGGGTATCTTGAAGATTAGCCAATACCGCAAATCCGGACCAGGTTTCAGGTAATTGACAGGGCCCGCAGTACGGGGCGGGGCGGGGGACGCCTACGCGGCGATTGGCCGCGCCACGTCGGCGCAGCACGGCGCCCACGTCTGCAGCGGGGACGGCTCGAGGCTCCCGCGCCGCGTCCGATCGCCGCCCGGCGACGGTTCAGCCGCAGCCGGTGTTGTTGCCGCAGGACGTGCAGGTGTAGCAACTGCCCGTCCGCTGCATCATCCCGCCGCACTGCTCGCAGGCGGGGCCGAGGTCGAGCTCGCGCGACATCCGCGCCGGGACGACCGGCGGAGTGTCGGTCATCGCCGCCGCTGCCGGCTGGGCCTCGGCGGTCGAGCCGTTGCCGTTGCCGTTCGCCGGGCCGGCGGTATCGGGGCTGAACAGCGCCTGCTGGGCGTCCTTGCGGGCCCGGACCTCCTCGGTGAGGATCCCGAGGTCCTCGTGCACGTCGACGTCCTCGATGAAGCGGCTCGCCAGCCAGCGCATGATGTAGTCGGGCATCGACTTGGCGAACGGGATCTCCTGGTTCTTGGTCATGCCCTCCGGGTCGAAGCGCATGTAGCTGAACTTGTTGACCAGGACCTCGAGCGGCACGCCGTACTGGAGGCCGATCGAGACCGCCGTCGCGAACGCGTTCATCATCCCGCGCAGCGTCGATCCCTCCTTGCCGATGTCGGTCAGGAAGATCTCGCCGACCGATCCGTCCTCGTACTTGCCGGCGGTGATGTAGCCCTCCTGGCCGGCGATCGAGAACTTGTGGGTGATCGACTGACGCTCGGCCGCCATCCGCCGCCGGACCGGGACCGGCTGCGTCTCCTCTGCCTCCTCGTCGGCGCCGTCATGCGCGTCGGTGCGCAGTGCCTGTGCGGTCTTCGACCCGTCGCGGTAGATCGCCAGGGCCTTGAGGCCGCCCTTCCAGCCCTCGGTGTAGGCGTCGGCGATGTCGGCGACGGTGGCCGTCTCCGGCAGGTTCACCGTCTTGCTGATCGCGCCGCTCAGGAACGGCTGGGTCGCCGACATCATCTCGATGTGGCCCATGTGGCTGATCGCCCGCTCGCCGACGGCGACGTCGAAGACCGGCAGGTGGGCGTCCTCGAGGCCGGGGGCGCCGACGATCGTGCCCTTCTCGTTGACGTAGGCAACGATCTGCTCGATCGCCTCCTCCGTGTAGCCGAGCGTCTCCAGCGCCAGTGGCACCGAGCGGTTGACGATCGTCATCTGACCGCCGCCGACGAGCTCCTTGTACTTGACGAGCGAGAAGTCGGGCTCGATCCCGGTCGTGTCGCAGTCCATCAGGAAGCTGATCGTCCCGGTCGGGGCGAGCACGGTCGCCTGGGCGTTGCGGTAGCCGTGCTCGTCGCCGAGCGCGACGGCCTCGTCCCAGGCGCGCCGCGCCGCGGCGAGCAACCCCTCGTCCTCGATCTGTCCGTCGGGGATCTCGTAGGCGGCGTCGCGATGCATCCGCATCACCCGGTTGTGCGGCTCGCGGTTCTTCTCGTACTCGTCGTAGGGACCGATCGCTGCGGCGACCTCGGCCGACTTGCGGTAGCCGCGGCCGGTCATCAGCGCGGTGATCGCGGCGGCGACGGCGCGGCCCTCGTCGGAGTCGTACGGCATCCCGTTCGACATCAGGAAGGCGCCGAGGTTGGCGTAGCCGAGGCCGAGCTGGCGGAAGCGGCGGGCGTTGGCGCCGATCTCGTCGGTCGGGTAGCTGGACGGGCCGACGACGATCTCCTGGGCGAGCAGGACGGTGTCGACGGCGTGCTCGAAGCCGGCGGTGTCGAAGCTGCCGTCGGCGCGGCGGAACTTCATCAGGTTGATCGAGGCGAGGTTGCAGGCCGAATCGTCGACGTGCATGTACTCCGAGCACGGATTCGACGCGTTGATCCGGCCCGACGCCGGGCAGGTGTGCCAGTCGTTGATGATCGTGTCGAACTGGACCCCGGGGTCGGCGCAGCGCCAGGCCGCCTCGGCGAGCTGGTTGAGCAGGTCGCGGGCCGGCAGCGTCTTCAGCGTCGAACCGTCCTTGCGGGCGGTCAGGGCCCAGTCGGAATCGGCCTCGACGGCCTCCATGAAGGCGTCGGTGATCCGCACCGAGTTGTTGGCGTTCTGGTACTGGATCGAGGTGAAGCCGTCGCCGTCGATCGACATGTCGAAGCCGGCGTCGCGGAGCGCCAGGGCCTTGTCCTCCTCGCGCGCCTTGCACCAGATGAAGTCCTCGATGTCCGGGTGGTCGACGTCGAGGACGACCATCTTCGCGGCGCGACGTGTCTTGCCGCCGGACTTGATCGTGCCCGCCCAGGCGTCGGCGCCGCGCATGAAGCTGACCGGCCCGGAGGCGAAGCCGCCCTTGCTGAGCTGCTCGGTCGAGCCGCGGATGTTGGAGAGGTTGATCCCGGAGCCGGAGCCGCCGCGGAAGATCTGGCCCTCCTTGGTGTTCCAGGCGAGGATCGACTCCATCGTGTCCTCGACGCTGAGGATGAAGCAGGCCGAGCACTGCGGATGCTCCTCGAAGCCGACGTTGAACCAGACGGGCGAGTTGAAGGCGGCCTGCTGGTTGAGGAGGATGTGGGTCAGCTCGGCCTCGAAGGCATCGGCGTCGGCCGGCGTCGCGAAGTAGCCGCCCTCGCGGCCCCAGCCGGCGATCGTGCCGGCGACGCGGTCGATCATCTGCTTGACCGAGCGCTCGCGCTGCGGCGAGCCGAGCGGGCCGCGGAAGTACTTCTGGGCGACGATGTTGGTGGCGTTCTGCGACCAGCTGACCGGGAACTCGACGTCGCGCTGCTCGAAGGCGGGAGCGGCGGGGTCGCCGATGATCGCGTCGCGGACCTCCCAGTCGACCTGATCGAAGGGATGAGCATCCGCCGTCGTCGACCTGCGGTCGATCTTCAGACCTCCTTCGGCGACCTTCGCGGTCGTGTCGATGGTGGTCTCGGAAGCTGCCTTCGTCATGATTTCCTCTCCTCGTAACGCCTTCAAGTGGTAACGCCGGATGGTTGCGATTGAGTCGGACGTAACAAGACCGGCAAACCGGTCCCGCCGGGTACCGCCGAGCACCTGCGCGCAGGTTAGGGATGGCTTCGAACCGGGTCGCGCGGCATTCCGCAAACGGGGAAAAACGAGGCTCGACCCGGCTTGCGGCGCACCCCGCATTTTACGGGGTCGGGACGCTCGGCGCCAGGTCGGCGCCGCTGTCGCGCCGCCTTTCCGCGCCGATTAGGTCGGGGCGGGATAATCGGTTTGATGACCGAAGGGATGCGCAAGGCAGCCGATGCGGGACGCGAGCGCGCCGCATCGGCCCGCGAGGCAGTCGGCGAGCGGGTCGACGCGGCCCGCGAGGCGACCGCCCAGCGCATGGAGGCGACCGGCGAGCGGGTCGAGGCGGCGCGAGTCGCCGCCGGCGAGCGCGTCGAAGCGGCGAAGGCGGCGGCGGTCGGGCTCCAGGAGAAGGTCAAGCCGAAGCTGCGCGGGGTCGTCCACGGCTACTCCTTCCCGGTGTCGCTGCTCGCCGGCGGCCTGCTCGTCTACTTCGCCTCCGGCGGCCGCGAGCGGCTCGCGCTGGCGATCTACGCGGTCTCGCTGTCGGCGCTGCTGGGCACCAGCGCTCTCTATCACCGGGTCAACTGGCGCCGGCCCGCGACGCGGATGTGGATGCGCCGCCTCGACCACTCGATGATCTTCCTGCTGATCGCCGGCACGGTGACGCCGTTCGCGCTGCTCGTCGTGCCCGGCTCGCTCGGCACCGCCCTGCTGATCGCCGTCTGGGTGGGTGCCCTGGCGGGGATCTGTGTGGAGCTGATCTGGACCGGATCGCCGAAGTGGGCCTCGGTTGCCGTCTACCTCGGCGTCGGCTGGATCGGGGCGCTGGCCTTCCCGTCGATCGTCTCCAACGCCGGCATCGGCGCCGGCGCGCTGATCGCGGTCGGCGGCATCCTCTACACGGTCGGCGCCGTCGTCTACGCCCGTCAGCGGCCCGATCCGCGCCCGACCGTCTTCGGCTACCACGAGATCTTCCACGTCCTCGTCGTCGCGGCGGCGATCGTCCACTTCTCGGCGGTGGCGATCTACGCCGGCCCGGTTGGTTGAGCGCGGCGCCCGCCGGCGCCGACCCGATCGAGGTCGGCCCGCTCGCCCGCGCTGAGATCGGTGCGGCGGCACGGGTCCTGACCGCCTCCTTCCTCGACGACCCGATCGCGACCGCGATCGGCCCCCGTCGTCGCGGTCACCGGCGGCTCGTCTCGCCGCTCTCGTTCGCGGCGATCGTCGCTGCCAGCCGCCGCCACGGCGGGCGCGTCCTCGTCGCCCGCGGCCGCGGCAGGGTGGTCGGCGTCAGCATCGACTTCGCCCCCGGCGCCTGGCCGCTCTCCGACGGCGCCGTCGTCTACGAGCTCGCCTGGGCGCTGCTCGCCGGTCCGCTGCCGGTCCGCCGCGGGATCGCCTTCGACCGGATGGTCCGCGCGGCGCACGTCGCTCACCCCCATGTCTACCTGTGGTTCCTCGGAGTCGACCCCGCCGCACAGGGACGCGGCGTCGGCCGGGCGCTGCTCGCCAGCGTCCACGAAGCGGCCGACGAGCGCGGCGTCCCGACCTTTCTGGAGACTGGGACGATCGAGAACGTCGCCTACTACGCCTCGGCGGGCTACGCGACGCTCGGCGTGCTGGCGCTGCCGAGCGGGGAGCCGCTGTGGCGGATGCAGAGGCAGGCGTGCGAGCCGCAGGGGAGACGGCCGGGCCGTCCCGGCCGCCCGTGCCGGCCAGGCCGATAGCCGCGGCGAGCTGCGTCGCGGCGAGCTGCGTTCCGCTGACCTCCCGGGCCAGCTCTCGGGGTCTCGGAAGTGTGCCGCGCTAGGCGACCGGGTCGGCGGCAGCGACACGGTCGCCGTGCCGCTCCTGAGCGGCGGCGATGATCGCGTCGAGCTCGTCGCGCCGGCCGCCGCGGAGCAGCTCGATCGGATCGGGATCGCCGTTGACGATCTCCTCGAAGAAGGCCTTGCGGTCCTGGTAGGTCGGCAGCGTGCCTTTCGCCCAGCCGCGAGCGTCGTTGAGGATCTCGGCGAGGTCGGCGTAGCTCTGCCCGAACGTCTCCGCCACCTCGCGCTTCATCCGCTTGGCCAGGGCCGGGGACGCGCCGGCGGTCGAGATCGCGATCGCGAGCGGGCCGGTGCGGACGATCGCCGGGAGGATGAAGTTGCACAGCGAGGGGACGTCGACGACGTTGACCAGCATCGCCCGCTGCTCGGCCACCTCGTAGACGGCGATGTTGACGTCGGTGTCGTCGGTCGCCGCGATGACCATGAACTTGCCCTCGAGGTCGGCGGGCTCGAAGCCGCGCTCGATCCACTCGATCGAGCCCTCGGCGGCGAGCGCCCGCACGTCCTCGCAGGCGTCCGGGGCGACGACGATCACGTCGCCGTCGCAGGCGAGCAGGCCCTCGATCTTCTCGAGGCCGATCTCGCCGCCGCCGACGACCAGGCACTGACGGCCGCTGAGTCGCAGGCAGGCGATGTAGAACGGCGTCTCGAGCATCCCGCGGACGCAGGATTGATCGCAGATCCCCCTGCGGAACTGGCAGACGCACTCCTTGCCGGGGTAGCTCTGGGCGGGCATGCCTAAAGCGTAGGGGAGCGACGAGCTGGGTCGTCTGCAGCCGCCGGCTCGGCCGCCGGGCTGCGTTGCCGACTCCAGTCGAGGGTGAGCCGCAGGCCGTCGTCGAGCATCATCCGCTCGTCCCAGTCGAGCAGCGCCCGGGCCCTGCTCGCGTCGAGCGCCATCCGCTCGATCTCGCCGGCCCGCTGTGGCTGCATGACCGGCAGGAAGTCGGGCCGCCCGCCGGCCGCGGCGATCCGCTCGACGAGCTCGAGGATCGGCGTCTCGGAGCCGGTGCCGACGTTGATCTCGCCGACGGCGGTGCGGTCGGCGGCGGCGATCAGGGCGGCGACGACGTCGCCGACGTAGACGAAGTCGCGGGTCTGACCGCCGGAGCCGAACACGGTCGGCCGGCCGCCGGCGATCAGCTCGCGGCAGAAGATCGCGACGACGCCGGCCTCACCGACGGCGCCCTGGCGGGGCCCGTAGACGTTCCCGAAGCGGAGGCTGACGGCCGCCAGCCCGTGCAGGTCGCGGTACAGGGCGGCGTAGCCCTCGGCGGCGAGCTTGGCCTGGCCGTAGGGGGAGGCGGGCCGCAGCGGCGCCGTCTCGGCGAGCGGCAGATCGACGTCCTCGGTCTCGCCGTAGACGGCGCAGCTGGAGGCGAGGGCGAAGCCGGCGCTGCCACAGCGGCGGGCCGCCTCGAGCAGGTTCACCGTTCCCTCGACGTTTACGCGGACGTCGAGGCCGGGATCGTTGACCGAGGCGCGCACGTCGACCTGAGCGGCGAGGTGGAAGACCCGATCGGGGCGGATCTCGGCGCAGAGCCGATCGACCGCCGCCGCGTCGGTGACGTCGCCGCTGACGAGCCGGGCTCCGTGGGCGATCGCGTCGGCCAGGTTCTCGCCGCGCCCGGTCGAGAGGTTGTCGAGGACGGTGACCTCGTCGCCGCGCCCGACGAGCGCGTCGACTAGGTGCGAGCCGATGAAACCGGCACCGCCGCTGACCAGCGCTTTCATTCGCCGATCGTAGTTGCGACGATCGTCCGGCTTCGCCGGACGGGTGCCGCTGGGCGCGTTGATGCGCCGAACCGGCCGGGGCCGGGTGCTACCGTCCCCGCCGCCCGCCCCTCGTCCGGGGCCCCGGAGCCGGCAGAAGGAAGTCCAATGCGGCTGATCGTCACCGAGAAGAACAACAGCGCCAAGAAGATCGCCGAGATCCTCAGCGAGGGCGAGGCCAAGGCCGACGCCACCTACAAGGTCCCCTTCTATACATGGGGCGAGGGCGACGACGCCGAGATGACCGTAGGGCTCAAGGGCCACGTGCTCAACCCGGCGTTCCCCGAGGGCTACTCGAACTGGCAGGAGACCGACCCGAAGTCGCTGATCGACGCCGAGCTGGTCACCGAGGCCACCGACAAGAACGTCGTCAAGGCGGTCAAGAAGCTCGCCAAGGAAGCCGACAGCATCGTGATCGCGACCGACTTCGACCGCGAGGGCGAGCTGATCGGCCTCGAGGCGCTGCGTGAGATCCTCGCCGTCAATCCAGAGGTCGAGAGCACCGTCAAGCGGGCCCGCTACTCGGCGCTGACCAAGGAGGAGATCGAGCGCGCCTTCGCCGAGCTCGACGAGCTCTCCTACGACCTCGCACACGCCGCCCAGACCCGCGGTGAGATCGATCTGATCTGGGGAGCAACCCTGACCCGCGCCGTATCGCTTGCGACCCGGCGCTTCGGCTCCAACTTCCTCTCGGTCGGCCGCGTCCAGAGCCCGACCCTCGGTCTGATCGTCGAGCGCGAGCTCGAGCGCCGCGCCCACGTCGCCAAGCCCTACTGGGAGGTGTTCGCCAAGTTCGCTCACGCCGACGGGACCTTCGAGGCCCACCACAAGACCGACAAGTTCTGGGCGAAGCCGGAGGCCGAGGCGGCACTCGCCGCCACCGACTCGCCGGGCGTCGTCACCGAGCTGACGAAGCGGAAGAACACCCGCAAGCCGCCGGCCCCCTACAACACCACCGCCTTCGCGACCGACGCCTCGAGCCGGCTCGGCATCGCCCCGTCGCGGGCGATGCGGATCGCCGAGGACCTCTACATGGACGGGTTCATCTCCTACCCGCGGACCGACAACACGGTCTACCCGGTCTCGCTGCCGCTGCGTGAGCTCGTCTCCTCACTGGTCAGGATCCCCGAGTTCTCCGCCGCCAAGGGCCTGGTCGACGGCGATCTGAAGCCGACCCGGGGCAAGAAGGAGACGACCGACCACCCGCCGATCTACCCGACCCAGGCCGTCTATCCGAACGCGCTCGACGGCGCCCATCGCCGCGTCTACGAGTTGATCGCCCGGCGCTTCCTGGCGACGTTCAGCCCGCCGATGATCACCGAGTCGGCCCGTGCCGACATCGAGGCCGGCTCGGAGACCTACTTCGTGCGCGGCTCGATCGTCGTCGACCCCGGCTACGCGGCGATCTACACGTACGCGCGCTCCGCCGACAACGAGCTGCCGGCGCTCGAGGAGGGCCAGAAGCTCGACCTCGACGGCGCCCCGTGGTTGGTCGACAAGGAGACCCAGCCGCCGTCGCGGATCAGCCAGGGCAAGCTGCTCGAGATGATGGAGGAGCTCGGCCTCGGCACGAAGGCGACCCGGCCCGACATCATCCAGAAGCTCTACGACCGCGGCTACGTCTACAACAACCCGCCGGAGCCCTCGGAGACCGGGATCGCCATGTACAGGGCGTTCAAGGAGCACGTGCTGCGGATGGCGACGCCGGAGATGACGGCCGAGCTCGAGCGCGACATGGACGAGATCGCCGCCGGCAAGATCAGCCGCGACCACGTCCTGCAGATCAGCCGCGAGATGCTGCACGGCACCTACGACGATCTGTTCAGCAAGCGCGAGGACCTCGCGAAGGTGATCTGGGCGGGGATGGACGAGGACAAGTTCATCGGTCCCTGCAAGGTCTGCGAGGAGGCCGGGCGCAAGCACGAGGACGGCTCTCCGAATCGGCTGCGGATCATCGAGATGCGCGGCGGCAAGCGCTTCGTCGGCTGCGAGGGCTACAACCGCGACAACCCCGAGGACCCGGACTCGTGCACGTTCTCGCGGCCGCTTCCCGGGCGCGGCTACGAGCTCTGGCGACTCGAGGAGCGCTGCTCGATCTGCGGTGAGACCCCGCGCCTCAAGGTCAAGGGCTTCCGCGGCCGGCCCTGGAACCTCTGCCTCAACGACGACTGCCCCTCGATGGTCGAGATGCGCGAGAAGCGGGCCGAGCGGCAGAAGGCGAAGGAGGAGGCCGAGAAGCGCAAGGCGGAGGCCGAGGCAAGCGGGACGACGTCGGAGACGAACGGCACCGGCAAGGCCAAGAAGGGGTCCGGCAAGAAGGCGCCGACCACGACCACGCGGACGAAGCGGGCACGGGCGTCGTCGAGCGGTGCTGCGAAGCCCCGCTCCCGCAGTCGCTCCTCCTGACCGCCGGCGCCGCGCAGTGTTCGTCACCCTCGAAGGAGTCGACGGCGCCGGCAAGAGCACCCAGGCGCAGCTGCTCGCCGACGCGCTCGGCCCCGCCACCCTGTTGCTTCGCGAGCCCGGCGGAACCCCCGCCGGCGAGCGCCTTCGCGAGCTGCTCAAGGACGCGGCCCTGGAGCTCGCTCCGCGAGCCGAGCTGATGCTGTTCTGCGCCGCCCGCGCCGAGCTCGTCGACCGCGTCATCGCCCCGGCAATCGCGGCCGGCCGCGACGTCGTCTGCGATCGCTTCGTCGACTCGACCGTCGCCTACCAGGGTGGCGCCAGAGGCGTCGACGCCGACCTGGTCGCGACCCTGAACGCCGCCGCGGTGCAGGGCTGCATGCCCGATCGGACGATCCTGCTCAAGGTTGACGTCGGGCTCGCCGGCGAACGGGCGGAGGGCCGCTGCGAGGCGCCGATCTCCGACCGCTTCGAGTCCGAGGGCATCGGCTTTCAAGATCGGATCGCGGCCGAGTTCGACCGGATCGCCGCCGCCGAGCCGCAGCGGTTCGCGATCGTCGACGCCGCCGGGAGCGTCGCCGAGGTGCATGAGCGGATCCGGAAGGCGCTGCGGATTTGAGCGAGCTCCCGGAGGCCGAGCTCCCAGAGGCGCTCGCCGCGGCGACAGCCGAGCAGCCCCGGGCGCGGACGGCGCTCGCGGCGGCGCTGCGCCGTGGCCCCTCGCACGCCTACTCGTTCGTCGGGCCGACCGGCAGCGGCAAGGGCGCGACCGCGCGGGCGTTCGCCGCCGAGCTGCTCGCGATCGGCGCCGAGGACCCCGGACAGGCCCGCCGTCGCGCGCTCGCCGACCCCTCGCCCCATCCCGACCTGACCTGGCTGCGGCCGGCCGGCAGCCAGCACCTCGTCGACGACGTCCGCCGTGAGGTGATCGGCGCGGTCGCCTACCGCCCGTTCGAGGGCGAACGGCGCGTGTTCGTCATCGAGGCCGCCGACGCGATGGCCGAGGAGAGCCAGAACGCGCTCCTGAAGACGCTCGAGGAGCCGCCCGGCTACGCGCACCTGGTCCTGATCACCGCCGAGCCGGCGGCGCTGCTGGAGACCGTCCGCAGCCGCTGCACGGCGGTCTCCTTCGCGCCGCTGCCGCCGCAGTCCCTGCAGCGGCGCCTCGGCGCCGACCTTCCCGGCCACTCGGCCGAGGAGCTGGCGGCGCTGGCGTCGCTCGCCGGCGGCGACCTCGGCCGCGCCCGGCTGCTCGGCTCGCCGACCGGGGGCCGGCTCCGCGCCGATTCCGAGGCGGCGGCGCGGGCGGCGCTCGCCGGCGAGCTCGCCGGCCGGCCCTGGGCGGACCTGGTCGCGCTCGCCGCCGAGAACGGCAAGCGGCGCGCCGCCGCCGTCGCTGACGCCGCGGCCGAGCGGGCGGCCGAGTTCGGCAAGGGGCGTGACGCCACGCGGGTCCGGCGCGAGGGCGACGACGCCGCCAAGCGAGCCGACCGGCGGGCGCGGACCGAGGCGATCGACCTCGGGCTCGGGCTCGTCGCGGCTTGGTTCGCCGACGTCGCCGCGGTCGCCGAGGGGGCGGGTGAGACGGTCCGCAACGTCGACCGGATCGAGGCGCTGACCAGCGACGCCGGCGGCGTCGACCCGGTCGCGGCGCGCCGGTCGGCCGAGCTGGCGATGGAGACGCGACGGCGGCTCCGCGTAAACGTCAACGAGGACCTCGCGCTGGACGCGCTCTTCCACCGCGCCGCGACGCTACTCCGCCGGACCGGCCCGGTCGTCTAGAAAGGGAGCATGGCCGCCGCCGCGCCACCTCCGCCGAGCCCGGTTCCGCCCGAGTTGCCGGTCACCGCCGATCGCCCGGCGATCCAAGCGATCCGCAAGCGGCGCCCGTTCGGAGTCCGCCTCTGGCTTGGGCTGATGTTCTCGGCGATCGGGATCCTCACCGGCGCGACCGTCTACATCGTCGTCGCCGGCTCCAGCGAGAGCGCGGCCGAGAGCCGCACCGCCGACCTCGCCGTCGGGCGGACGCTGCGGCTCCGCGAGCGGGTCGAGCTCGAGCTGCCCGACGGTCGGCTGACGAAGGCCGACGCGCCGGTCGACGTCCTCCGCGACAGCCGACCAGCCGAGGACTTCCGGACCTGGCTCTACAACAACCCGCCGATGGGGCGGCCGCAGCTGGTCACCCCGGCGACGGTCGCCGGCCTCAACATCGCCACCGTGCGCGGTCGCGCCGCGGCGGTCGGCACCGCCCTCGACGGTGACCTCTACGTCGACTCCGAACAGCCCGAGAACCGGACGATGGTTGCCGTCCAGGTCGTCGGCGACAGGGGCACCGAGGGCGTCCTGCTGTCGATCTCCGAGCGTCCCGAGGAGGTGCAGTCGGCCCTGCAGGCGCTGGCCGGCCAGCGCCTGACAGCACTGGTCGTCTCGGTGCTCGTCGCCGGATTGATCGGGTTCCTCGTCGCCAGCCTGATCACCTCGCGGGTCAAGCGCCTCGCCGCCGCCGCCGGCGAGCTCGCCGAGGGGCACCTCGACACGCCCGTCTACCCGAGTGGCCGCGACGAGATCGGCGACCTCGGGCGGACGCTCGATTCGATGCGAATCGCGCTCGCCGAGACGTTCGACGCGCTGTCGTCGGAGCGCGACCGGCTGTCGGCGATCTTCACCTCGCTCGACGAGGCGGTGATCGTCGTCGACCCCGACGGCGACGTGCGATTCGCGAACCCCGCCTCCTCGGGCCTGATCGGCGAGGACGGGGCCGTCGTCGACGCGCTGCGACCGTGGATCCGCCGGGCGACCCACCGCGGCAGCGCCGAGAGCGATCACGTTGCGATCGGCGAGCGCGTCTTCGCGATCGGGGCCCGTTACCTGCCGGCCGAGCGCTCGGCGCTGCTCGTCGTCCGCGACCGCACCGACGAGCTCCGCCGCGACCAGGCCGAGCGCGAGTTCGTCTCCAACGCCGCCCACGAGCTGCGCAACCCGATCGCCGGCATGTCGGGGGCGATCGAGGTGCTGCGCTCCGGCGCCAAGGACGACCCCGAGGCCCGCGAGCACTTCCTCGACCGGCTCGCGACCGACGTCGACCGGGTCAGCCGGCTCACCAAGGCGCTGCTGACGCTGGCCCGGATGGAGGCGATCGGCGAGGGGGAGGCCGACGTCGTCAGCGTCGACATCGCCGTCTCCGAGGCGATCGCGGCAATCGACTCCCCGACCCCCGACGGTGTCGTCCTCGAGACGAGGATCGAGCCCGAGCTCGCCGCCAACGCCGACCCGGTGCTGCTCCGCCAGGTACTGATCGGACTGCTGACGAACGCCTTCAAGCACACACCCGCCCCGGGCGTCGTTAGGCTTCGCGCCCGCTTGGAGAACGAGGACAGAGTCGTCATCGAGGTCGAGGACACCGGCACCGGGATCCGTGCCGACGAGAAAGACCGCGTCTTCGATCGCTTCTACCGGGGCAGCGGCTCGCTGGAGCGGGAGGGGTTCGGCCTCGGCCTCGCGATCGCCAAGCGGATGGTCGACGTGATGGGCGGCGAGATCAGCGTCGACTCCGAGGAGGGCCGGGGCAGTACCTTCACGGTCGCGCTCCGCGCCGCTGAGCCGACCTCGACGCCGGTAGCGTGACCGGCATGACCGCAATCCGACGAACCGTCAATGGAGTGAATCAATGAAGAGGTCGATGTGAGCAGTGGACGGATCCTCGTAGCCGACGACGAGCCCTCGGTCCGCGAGTCGGTGGGCTACGCGCTCGAGCAGGAGGGCTTCGCGGTGACGATCGCCAGCGACGGCGACGACGCCGACGAGAAGCTCGGCAGCGGCGAGGTCCCCTTCGACCTGCTCGTCCTCGACATCATGATGCCCGGCCGCAGCGGCCTCGACCTCTGCCGCGACGTTCGCAACCGCAGCGCCGTGCCGATCATCCTCCTCACCGCCAAGGACGCCGAGGTCGACAAGGTGGTCGGTCTCGAGGTCGGCGCAGACGACTACGTCACGAAGCCGTTCAGCGTCCGCGAGCTGCTCGGGCGCGTTCGCGCCCAGCTGCGCCGCCGCGAGCTCGACCGCGCCTCGACCATCGAGGGCGGCGCGAACTCGATCGACGCCGGCGACGTCTCAATCGACCTCGCCCGGCACCTGGTCACCGTGCGCGGCGAGCCGGTCAACCTGACCCGCTCCGAGTTCCAGGTCCTGCGCCTGCTCGCCGATCGCCCCGGTCAGGTCTTCAGCCGGCTCGAGATCATGGAGGAGCTCTGGCAGTCGGAGTTCTCGGGAGACGTGCGCGCCTGCGACGTCCACATCTCGAACCTGCGCCAGAAGATCGAGCGCGACCCCCAGGATCCCGAGCTGGTCGTCACCGTGCGCGGGATCGGCTACAAGCTCGTCGAGCCCGAGTAGACGTTGGTCGGGCGGTTCGCGCCCTCTCCGACCGGCGAGCTCCATCTCGGCAACCTGCGCACCGCTCTGCTCGCCTGGCTGTTCGCCCGCTCGGCCGGGTCGCCGTTTCTGCTCCGGATCGAGGATCTCGACCGCGAGCGGGTCCGGTCCGAGTACGTCGACTCCCAGCTCGCCGACCTGCTGGCGCTCGGAATCGGCTGGGACGCTGATCCGGTCCGGCAGTCGCAGCGCGCCCGGCCGCACGCGCAGGCGCTCGAGCGGCTCCGCGCCGCCGGCCTCGTCTACCGCTGCTTCTGCTCGCGCCGCGAGGTCCGCGAGGCGGCCTCGGCCCAGCACGGCGACGCCCCCGAGGGCGTCTACCCCGGAACCTGCCGGGAGCTGACCGTCGCCGAATCGGATCGGCGAGCGGCCGCCGGCGAGGAGTTCGCGCTGCGGCTGCGGGCCGAGCTTGCCGAGGTCCGCTTCGAGGACCGCATCCACGGCCCGTGCAGTGGCGTCGCCGACGACATCGTCCTGCGCCGTCGCGACGGCGTCGTCGCCTACAACCTCGCCGTCGTCGTCGACGACGGCGAGCAGGAGATCGAGGAGGTCGTCCGCGGCGACGACCTGCTTCCCGCCACCGCCGCGCAGGCGCTGCTCTGCGACCTGCTCGGCATCCGCCGGCCGGTCTGGTCGCACGTGCCGCTCGTCCTCGGCCCCGACGGGGAGCGCCTCGCCAAGCGCCACGGCGCCGTCACCCTCGCCGCACTCGCCGAGCAGGGCCACAGTCCCGCCGTGGCGCTGGTCTGGATGGCGCAAACGCTGGAGCTGACCGCGCCGGGCGAGCAGGTCACCGTGTCCGACCTCGTCGATCGCTTCGACCCCGGCCGGATCCCCGCCGAGCCGACCACCTTCACCGGCATCCGCCCCTAAACTCCGCCCCCGCGCCGACGTAGCTCAGTTGGTAGAGCACTTCACTCGTAATGAAGGGGTCAGCGGTTCGAATCCGCTCGTCGGCTCTTCCTGGAATCTGCGCCATGGGCAAATCGTCAGGGGCAACCACCATCACCATTGAGCACCCGGACGGCACGGTGGAAGACGATCTCGTCGAGCGCATCGTCGACCTGCCCGGTGGCGCGCTGCGACTCCTGCAGCCCCGCGAGTCGGCCGAGTTGCCCGACGACGGCGGCGTCGAGTGGGCGCCGATCGCCGCCGTACTGGTCGGTGCTGTGGCGGAGCGGCGTGGCGCTGGCCGCCGAGCTCGGCGGCGAGCCCATCGCCGGCGTCCGCGTCGTCGAGCTCGGCTGCGGGCTCGGTCTGCCGAGCCTCGTCGCGGCCCGGGCGGGCGCGCGGGTGCTCGCAACCGACCGCGATCCGGAGGCGCTCGCGCTGCTCTGCCGCAACGCCGAGCTGAACGGCGTCCGGGTCGAGACCACCGTCGCCGATTGGGCCGATCCCGGAGACCTGATCGCGACCGGCCCGTTCGACCTGACGCTCGCCGCCGACGTCCTCTACGAGCTGCGCTCGGTCGAACAGCTCGCGGCGCTGCTACCGCGGCTCGCCCCGGAGGCGCTGCTCGCCGACCCCGGACGCCGGGCGCTGGCGTCGTTCATCGGGCGGCTCGGCCTCGCCGGCCCACCGACGGCGACCGGCAGCGGCGTCGTCGCGATCAACCGGCTGCGGCTCGCCTGAGCGCCGAGGTCGCGTCAACCCTTCCGCTCGGCGGTCCGCGCGGCGCGGTGACCGGGCGGCGGCGGATGCCCGTGCTTGCGTTCGAACATCTCCGTGTTGGCCAGCGACACGAGGGCGTCGATGTCCGCTTCCTCGCCGGCCCGGGCGATCGCAATCCCCGCCGTCATCTCGACCGGCCATCCCGACGCCGCCGTCGCCTCGCCCAGACCCCGTTCGAGCTCGGTTGGATCGTGCAGGGGAAGCTCCGCCGCCGAGCAGCAGGCCGCGAATTGGTCCTCGCCGAGTCTGCCGATCACCGCATCGGTCCCGCAGACCGAGCGCAGCGCCGCGCTGACGCGGCGGATCGCCTCCTCGACGGCGTCGCCGCCGTACTGCTCGCCGATCTGATCGAGGGCGTTGAGCTCGACGTAGGCGACCGTCACTCCGGCGCCGGCGGCGACGTGAGCGGCGATCCGCTCGGTGCCGCGGGTGAAGAACCCGAGGCGGTTGTAGAGGCCGCTCAGCGGGTCGTTGAACGCGAATGCGTTGAGCGAGGGGTCGTCGAGGGCGAGGGCAGTCGCGTCGGCGAGCGACTGCAGCGCCGAGATCTCGAGGTCGCTCGGCGTGTGCACCTCCGACCGGTAACACGCCAGGGCCCCGATCGGTGAGCTGGAGCGGATCGGCGCCATCGCGAGGCTGCGCACGAACGTGTCGCGGTAGCCGTCGCGGGGGACCCGCTCGTCGCTGTCGACGTCGGGGATCGCCAGGGCCTGCCGGTAGACCATCGCCCAGCCGCTGACGCAGCGGTCGATCGGAAAGCGCTGTCCCGTCCAGAGCGGCCCGATCGCGTCCTCGGCCATGTATACGCACTCCTTACCGTCGCGGAGCACCAGCGCCGCCCCGTCGGCGCCGGTCACCGCCCGCGCCGCCTCGACCGCGACCTCGTAGAGGTCGGCGAGCTCGTCGGCGCCGGCGATGCGATCGATTCCCCGTGCGAGCAGGGCGATCGGCGTCGAGCCCGCAGCCTGCACCGGCAGATTCAGATTCGCTTCCATGCTGACCCCCCAATTGGTCCAGCGTTGTTCCGCTCAGATGGTCGGCTCCGGGGGCGCCGCGGTGTAGGAATCGGGCCGACTCTGGACGAACGGAATCGAACCGGGCGCCGGCCGGTTGCCCGCTCGGCCCGCTCGGGCGCGGGTGACGGACGGCGCGACCGGATCCTTGCTCGGCGGGCTCGCGGCTGTGCCGATGCCCGCCGGGCGCGGTGCCGCCGGTGCGCCCTGCCGGCAGCGTCCGGCTACCGCACCGGCGAGGGCATCGGCTCGCCCGCGAGCCCGGCGAGCAGGTTGTCGACCGCCATCGCCGCCATCCGGCCGCGGGTCGCGTGTGAGGCGGAGCCGATGTGGGGGACGACGGTCAGGTTCGGAGCGCCGAGCAGCGGGTGGTAGCCGGGCAGCGGCTCCGGGTCGGTCACATCGAGGCCCGCACCGGCGATCCAGCCCGACTCGAGCGCCCGCCGCAGGGCCTCGGAGTCGACGACCTCGCCGCGGGCGGTGTTGATCAGGATCGCACTCTGTTTCATCGCCATCAGGGCCTGCTCGCCGATCAGCCCGCGAGTCTCGGCGTCGAGCGGGCAGTGGAGGCTGACGACGTCGGATTCGGCGAGCACCTCGTCGAGCTCGACCCGGCCGGGTCCGGGCTCCCGTCCGTGGCGGAGGATCCTCATGCCGAAGCCCTCGCCGCGGCGGGCGACCGCCTCGCCGATCAGCCCCGGGCCGACGATCCCGAGGGTGGCGCCGTGGACGTCGTGGCCGAGCCAGCCGGCCGGCTCCCAGGTCCACCAGTCGCCCTTGCGAACAGACTGCGCCGACTCGACGATCCGCCGCGAGACGGCAAGGATCAGCGCGAACGCCAGGTCGGCCGTCGTCTCGGTGAGCACGCCGGGGGTATTGCCGACCGCGATTCCGCGCCCGGTCGCGTAGGCGACGTCGATGTTGTCGGTGCCGACGGCGAAGTTGGCGACGGCGCGCAGCGCCGGGCAGGCGTCGATCAGCTCACGGTCGATCGCGTCGGTGAGCATCGCGAGGATTCCCTCGGCGCCGCCGGCGAGCTCGCGCAGCTCCGCCGGCGACGGCGGCAGGGCACCGCGCCAGACATCGACGTCATGCTCGGCGCGGAGCCGCTCGAGCGCGTCGAACGGCAGCTTGCGGGTGACGATGCAGCGAGCCATCGCGCCCAATCATGCCGCCAATCGGCCGTCGGGGCAGCGGCCGCGGCTAGCATCGCCGCAGCTTGCCAGGCAGCGAACACAGCTCCGAGCCGGCGGCCGCCCAGGGCCCCGGCAGCGGTCCGGCGCTCTCGGCCGTCATCGTCACCCACGACTCTGCGGAGGCGCTGCGGCGGACGCTGCCGGCCGTCGTCGCCGAGCTGCGGCCCGGCGACGAGCTGATCGTCGCCGACAACGCATCGGCCGACGCGACGCTCGCCGTCGTCGCCGACCTCGCCCCGGCGGCACGGGTGATCGCCGCAGGCGACAACAGCGGCTTCGGAGCCGCCTGCAACCGCGGCGCCGCGGTTGCAGGCGGCGAGCTGCTCCTGTTCCTGAATCCCGACAACGTCGTCGCCGCCGGGTTCCGCGACGCGATCGAGCTGCCGCTGCTCGAGGGCCGCGGCTGGGGCGCGTGGCAGGGCCTCGTCACCGCCGATGGCGGCAGCCGGATCAACAGCCTCGGCGGCGTCGTCCACTTCACCGGCATCGCCTGGGCCGGCGGCGCCGGGCGGCCGCGGTCGGAGGCTCCCGGCGAGCCCCGCGAGGTGGCCTTCCCGTCCGGCGCCTGCCTCGCGATCCCCCGCCGGCAGTGGGAGCGGGCCGGCGGCTTCAGCGAGCCCTACTTCCTCTACCACGAGGACGCCGACCTCGGTCTGCGGCTGCGGCTGCTCGGGCTGGCGATCGGGATCGAGCCGCGGGCGCTCAGCGATCACGACTACGAGTTCGACAAGGGCCCGGCCAAGTGGCGCTACCTCGAGCGCAATCGCTGGGCGACCGTGATCCGCACCTATCCTGCCCGGCTGCTGATGGCCCTGCTGCCGGCGCTGCTCGTGACCGAGCCGGCGCTGCTCGTCGTCGCCGGGCTCGGCGGCTGGCTGCCGCAGAAGCTGCGTGCGAACGGCGAGGTGCTCGCCGCCCTGCCGAGGCTGCTCCGCGAGCGCCGCGCGATCCAGGCGGGGACACGGATCGGCGCGGCCGACTTCGCCGCCTGCCTCATCGCCGACCTCGACAGCGAGTTCCTCGGCGCCGCCGGACGGTCCGCACCACTGCGCCGCCTGCTGCGCGGCTACTGGCGGCTCGTGCTCAGGCTCCTCTAGCCCGGGACCCGCCGAAAACCCACCGCTGCACCCACCGCCGAAAACCCACCGGCGCACCCACCGCTGGACCCACCGCCGAGGTGGAGGGAACGGGTGAGTATTGCCTGTTTCCTCGACCTCGGCAGGGGGCGGCGGGGGGCGGCGAGTGGGTCAGGCGACCGCCGGGACCGCCTCGGACTCGAGGGCGATCCCGAGCACCTCGTCGACCGTGAACACCGGATGGAATCGCATCTCCGCACGGACCTCCTCGGGTACGTCGTCGAGGTCGCCGCGGTTGCGCTCGGGGATGACCACGTCGGTCAATCCGGCCGCGTGGGCGGCGAGGACCTTCTGCTTGAGCCCGCCGATCGGCAGGACCCGTCCCTGCAGGGTGACCTCGCCGGTCATCCCGACCGTGTGCTTGACCGGGCGGCCGGTCAGCAGCGAGGTCAGCGCGGTGGTGATCGTGATCCCGGCGCTCGGGCCGTCCTTGGGGATCGCGCCGGCCGGCACGTGGACGTGGAACTCGCGTCCCTCGAGCGCGCCGCGGTCGATCCCGAGCGTGTCGGCGTGGCCGCGCACGTAGGAGAGGGCGATCCGCGCCGACTCCTTCATGACGTCGCCGAGCTGGCCGGTGAGGACGAAGTCGTCCTTGCCGTCCATCGAGGTCGTCTCGATGAACAGGACGTCGCCGCCGGCGCCGGTCACCGACAGGCCGGTCGCGACGCCCGGCAGGGCGGTCCGCTCGGCGGCCTCCTGGAAGTGCCGCTGGCGGCCGAGCGCCCGTCGGACCTCGTCCTCGTCGATCGTCACCGCGCCGTCGGCGGCGCCGCTGGCGATCCGGGTCGCCGTCTTGCGCAGCAGCTTGCCGAGCTCGCGCTCGAGCCCACGCACACCGGCCTCCCGGGTGTACTCGGTGACGACCGTGCGCAGCACGTCGTCGGCGATCTCGGCCTCGCCCGGCTCGAGCCCGTTGCGCTCGAGCTGGCGCGGCCACAGGTAGCCGCGCGCGATCGCGACCTTCTCCTCGGTCGTGTAGCCGTCGAAGCCGACGACCTCCATGCGGTCGAGGAGCGGGCCGGGAATCGTCTCGGCCACGTTCGCGGTGGCGATGAACAGGACCTCGGAGAGGTCGAGCTCGACATCGAGATAGTGGTCCCGGAACGAGTGGTTCTGGGCCGGATCGAGCACCTCGAGCAGAGCCGAGCTCGGGTCGCCGCGCCAGTCGGCGCCGACCTTGTCGACCTCGTCGAGCATGATCACCGGGTTCATCGTTCCGGCGTCGCGAAGCGCCCTGACCAGGCGGCCCGGCAGGGCGCCGATGTAGGTGCGGCGGTGGCCGCGGATCTCGGCTTCGTCGCGGACGCCGCCGAGCGACATGCGGACGAACTCGCGCCCGGTCGCGCGGGCGATCGACTCGCCGATCGAGGTCTTGCCGGTGCCGGGCGGGCCGATCAGCGTCAGGATCGCTCCCGCAGCCTTGCCGTCCTCGGCGGCGCCGCGCTCGGCGCGGAGCTTGCGGACGGCGATGTATTCGGTGATCCGCTCCTTGACGTCGTCGAGGCCGGCGTGATCGGCGTCGAGGACCTCGCGAGCGTGGACCGGGTCGAGCCGCTCCTGCGAACGGTCGCCCCACGGCACCGCGACGAGCCAGTCGAGGTAGGTGCGCAGCATCGACGACTCGCCGGAGCCGTCACCCATCCGCTCGAGCCGGGAGACCTCCTTCTCGGCGTGCTCGCGGACGTCGTCGGGCATCCCCGAGTCCTCGATCTTGGCGCGGTACTCGTCGGCCACCGAGGCGTCGTCCTCGCCGAGCTCCTTCTGGATCGATTCGAGCTGCTTGCGCAGGAAGTACTCGCGCTGCTGCTTCTCGGCGCCGCTCTGAACGTCGTCGCGGATCCGGCTGCGGACCTGCAGCTCGGCGAGCCGCTCACGCTGGAACGCCACCGACTTGCGCAGCCGCTCGCCCACGTCGAGCGTCTCCAGCAGCTCGACCTTCTGCTCGTAGCCGAGGTCGGGCGAGTAGCCGGCGGTGTCGGCGAGGGCGCCCGGCTCCGAGATCGAGCGCAGGAAGGCGCGGATCCCGTCGCCGGCCTGGCGCAGCTCGAGGATCTCCTCGACGACGGCTCGGTACTCGCGCTCGAGCGTGCGGATCTCGTCGTTGCGGTCGTCATGATCGTCATGGGGGGTGACCTCGATCCGCAGGGTCCCGTTCAGATCCGTGCGGGCGGCGCCGGCGATGCCACGGCGGAGACCCTCGAAGCTCGTCGCCAGGGCGCCGCCGGGCAGGCGCACCTGCTCGTCGACACGGGCGACCGTCCCGACCGCGGCGAACTCGTCGCCGGAGCGGGGGACGAGCAGCACCTCCTCCTCGTCACCGGGATCGATGCCGAGGGTGAGGTTCATGCCCGGGAAGACGACGACGTCGTCGAGCGGGATCAGGGGCAGGGTCTTTCTGGGGCTGTTCGGTTCCATCTGGCGGAGGTCCTCTCCCGGTCGAAGTGGTTGCGTGAACAAGATTATCACCAATGATTATGGATGCTAACGATTATCAATCCGCAGGACCGGACGCTATCCTCGGCCGGGCATGGCCTCGTCATCACGGAAACCGGCAGTCGCCTCGAAGCCGAGTTGCGGGGTGCTCCTCTTCCGCCTCTCCCGGGCATCCGGCGAGGGGCTCGGCGGCGCCCTCGCCGCCGTCGACATGCGGGCGCCGGAGTTCGCGATCCTCCACCACCTCTACAGCGAGGGGCCGATCTCCCAGCAGGAGCTCGGCCGGGCGCTGCGGATCCACGCCAGCAACCTCGTCGCGCTGATCGATCAGCTCGAGGCCGACGGCCTGCTGATCCGCCGCCGCGACCCCGACGACCGCCGCCGCTACCTGCTCGAGCTCACCGACGACGGCATCCGCCGCCTCGCCGCCGCCCAGCGGGCCGCCCAGGGTGCCGAGGCCGACATGCTGGCGCCGTTGAAGCCGGCCGAGCGCGAGCGCCTGCGGGGATACCTCGCCCGGCTCGCCGGGCACTCCTGCGGCAAGTAGGTAGCTCCGGGGAGATCCTCCGCTGCGCGTCCGGTCTCCCCGGCCGGCGCGGTGAACGGGATGGGAGGTAACTCCGGGGAGATCCTCCGCTTCGCGTCCGGTCTCCCCGGCCGGCGCGGTGAACTGGATGGGAAGACATTTGTGCTTCCCCCGGGCGAGGGGCTTAGTCGCTGTCGGGGTTGCCGTCGGCGGCCGAGTCGAGGCCGACGAGGACGTCCTCCTCGCCGCTCAGGGCGCCCTTGCGAATCCGGCGCTGCTCGCGGTCGAGGCGGGCGACCTCCTGGGCGAGGATCTTCGTCTCCTCGCTGAGCCGCGAGAACGCGACCGAGAAGTGGAGGGCGAGGACGAACAGCGCGCCGACGCCGATCAGAAACAGCGCGTTCGGCGGCGAGAGGATGCCGAGCGTTTCGGAGATCCAGTTCAGAGCGCCGTTCCAGACGGCGAGGACGACGAGGACGAGCGAGGCGAAGATCCAGAGCAGCGCGTAGCGCTCGACGAGGCGCCGCCGCCGGACCAGCTCGATGACGAAGACCAGGAACAGGAAGGTGCCGATCACGGCGATGATCTGCGGCTTCTTGCCGAGGACCGATTCGGAGCCCCCGATCGCGAGCAGGAGCCCGTTCACGACGCCCCTCCCGAGTCCGATCCGCCCGCCCCGGCGGCACTCGGCTCGACGGCGGCGAACTCGTCCGTGGCCGGAGGGGGGGAGCCCTCGAAGGCGTCGGGCCGGCGTCGCAGCAGACCGACGAACAGGGCCAGCATCACCTTGACCATGTAGTAGGCGGCCCGCGGGTAGTCGATCGAGCTGCGCCCGAAGCCGCGGGCGTTCATCCGCACCTGGACCTCGTGGATCCGCAGGCGGTTGCTGTGCAGCATCAGGATCGCCTCGACCTCGGGATAGTCGTGCGGGTAGTCGCGGGCGAACAGCTCGATGCCGCGGCGGTTGACCATCCGGAACCCGGAGGTCGGGTCGGTGATCTTCTGGCGCGTGATCGCGGTCAGCACGACCGAGAAGATCAGGTTGCCGAGCCGGCGGCCGATCGGCACCTTGTAGCCCGGGTCGCCCCGGAACCGGGTCCCGTAGACCATGTCCGCCTCGTTGCCGCTGGTCCGCAGCGCGTCGAGCATCTCCGGCAGGTACTCGGACTTGTGCTGGCCGTCGCCGTCGACTTGGACGGCGACGTCGTAGCCGTGTGCGAGGGCGTACTTGTAGCCGGACTGCATGGCGCCGCCGATGCCGAGGTTGAACGGATGGCGCAGGACCGTCGCGCCCTCGCCCTCGGCCTGGCTGACGGTCGAATCGACCGAGCCGTCGTCGACGACGAGGACGTTGAACTCGGGGGCGTGCCGCCTGATGTCGCGGACAACGCGGCTGATCATCCCCTCCTCGTTGTAGGCGGGGACGATGGCCAGCAGGCGCAGCTCTTGACGGTTCTCGGCAGGCATTGATCCGGCGACGGAGCGCCTCGGGTCGGCTCCCTCGGGCGAACAAAGGTAGCGCTCGGCTCGCCGCGCTCGCGAGCGGACTAGCCTCGCCGCAAGCATGCGACCCGACGATGCCGAGCTCGATCGCCTCGAGCGCGAGATCACGACCTGCCGCGCCTGTCCGCGGCTCGTCGCCTGGCGCGAGCAGGCGGCGGCCGATCCGCCGCGGCGCTTCCGGGGCGAGGACTACTGGGCACGGCCGGTCCCCGGCTTCGGAGACAGGAGCGCCGCGATCGTGCTCGTCGGGCTGGCGCCGGCGGCGAACGGGGCGAACCGGACGGGACGGATGTTCACCGGCGACCGCTCCGGAGACTGGCTGTACGCGGCGTTGCACCGGGCCGGTATGGCGAATCAGCCGGCGTCGGTGGACCGCGACGACGGGCTGCGGCTGAGCGGCGCCTACGTGACCGCCGCGGTCCGCTGCGCTCCGCCCGCCAACAAGCCGACGGTGGCCGAGCGCGATCGCTGTCGACCGTTCCTCGATCGCGAGCTGCAGATGCTCCCCGCGCTCCGGGTGTTGATCGCGCTCGGGTCGTTCGGGTGGGACGCGGCGCTGCGGGCACTCGCCGACGGCGGTCGCGAGCTCCCGCGCCCGAAGCCGCGCTTCGGCCACGGCGCCGAGGCCCGGATCGGCGAGCTGGCGCTGCTCGGCAGCTATCACCCGAGCCAGCAGAACACGTTCACCGGCCGGCTCACGGAGGCGATGCTCGACGCGGTGCTGGCCCGCGCCGGAGAGCTGGCCGGGCTCGGCGGCGGGTGGCCGGGAGCCGCGTAGTATCGGCGGCCAACCGAACCGAGCCGTCCGTTGGTCCCACTGAACATCCCGAACGCGCTGACGATGCTCCGCATCCTGATGGTGCCGGTCGTCGTCGTCGCGCTGCTGGCGGAGATCCCGAACGGGGACCTCGTGGCCGGCGTCGTCTTCGCCCTCGCCGCGTTCACCGACGGCCTCGACGGCTGGATCGCCCGTCGCCGCGACGACGTCACCACGTTCGGCAAGCTCATGGATCCGCTCGCCGACAAGCTGCTGATCGTCGCCGCTCTGGTCTCGCTGGTCGCCCTCGATCGACTCCAGGCCTGGATCGCGATGGTGATCATCGCCCGCGAGCTCGCCGTCACCGGCCTCCGCGCGGTCGCCGTCGAGGAGGGGGTGGTGATCTCCGCGAGCTGGCTGGGCAAGGTGAAGACGGCGCTGCAGGTCGCCGCGGTGATCGCGCTGATCGCCGTCGATCCGGCGACGACGGCGGTCGACGTGCTCGTCTACGCGGCCGTCGCCGCGACGATCGTCTCCGGCGCCGACTACTTCTTCGGGGTGCGGCGGCGGATCGAGCGCCAGCGCTCCGACGACGATCCGGCCGAGGCCGGGCCGGCCTGAGCCCCGGCGCCGCTCAGACGGGGTTGGCGGGCGCGTCGAGCCACTCGCGCATCGTCATGTGACGGGTCGAGTGCTCACCGCTCCGGAGCTCGGCGAGCACCTCGGAGAGCTCGCCCGAGCGCTCGGCGATGACGTTGTGGCGATGGATCGTCTCGAGGTTCTCCTGGCGGGCGAAGACGAAGTTGCGGCCGTGCAGATCGGGGTAGGCGCCGGCGAGCTGGCGGACCATCTCGCGGACGCAGTCCTCGACGAAGCGCGGGTTCGCATGGGCCTTCTCGACGACCGCGCGCTCGTCCTCACGCTTCATCAGCTCGTAGATCTCCGCCGACATCGACGACTCGACGATCGCGAGCAGCTCACGCGCGTCGATCTCGGTCTCGCACTCCTCGGAGCGGCCGAGGTAGAGGGTGCCGATGCCGCGCTGGTTGTGGGTGGCGACGGGCACCAGACCGAGGATCTCCTCGACCTGTGAGTCGTCGTACCCGCTCGCGGCGAGGCGCTCGCGGGCGCCGGAGGCGATCAGCTCCTGGGCGCAGGGGCAGGCGGTCATGCCCTGGGCCTGAACGCCGGTCAGCGTCCGGGTGCCGGCGGTCGAGGCGACCGCGGTGCCGAACAGCGTGTAGATCTCCTGCGTGGGCTTGCCGCTGACCGGCGCCGGGACGGTCTCCGGGTAGCGGGCCGCGAGCGATACCTCGGCGCGCATGCCGCCCTGGCGGTCGCGGACGCTCTCGGCGATGCTGGCGGCGAGGTGCTCGGCCTTCATCGACGCGGCGAGGACGGTCTCGTCGATCGCCTCGTTGACGACCTCCTCGAAGCGCGACATGTGGGCGCCCGCCTGCTGCGGGTTGAGGTCCACGTAGCACTCGAACTCGGCGAAGAAGAGCTGCCCCCGGTCGTTGCCGCCGCCGTTGTCGGCGGCCCGCGGGTTGATCCGGATCACCTTCTCGACGCCGCGCACGCCGACGCGGGTCAGGCTGACCTCGGTGCGGGGCCGGCGCGCCTGGACGTCGGGGCCGGCGGAGCCGCTGATCAGTGGGGACGGGCGGTTCATCGGATCGCTCGGCGACGAAGGCTACCGGGGTCGGATTTCCGGACCCGGTCGTGACATACTCGCGGAGTGCCTTCGGGAGAGGAGGAAGGCGCTCCCCGCCGGGGAGCCGCCTGAATGAACCGGTACGGACATGGCTGACGACCTGCAAGTGACCGAGCTGCCCGCCACGGAGCAGCCGAGCGACGATCCGGGAGCGATGCTGATCGCGATCGGTCGCGAGCGCGGTCACGTGACCGGCGAGCAGATCGCCGCCGCCGTCGAGGAGGTCGAGCTCGGTGCCGACGGGATCCGCGAGCTGCACGGCCGCCTCGTCGACGCCGGCGTCGAGGTCATCGTCGAGGGCGGCGACTCCGACAGCGACGGCGCCGAGGATCCTGCCGCGGCGCCGCCGATCGTCGCCCCCGACCTCACCGTCGAGCCCGGCGTCGACTCGCTGCGCCTCTACCTGCACGCGATCGGCCGCGTCCAGCTGCTCACCGCCGAGCAGGAGGTCGAGCTGGCGAAGCGGATCGAGCGCGGCGACATCGACGCCAAGCGGCAGATGGTCGAGGCGAACCTGCGGCTGGTCGTCTCGATCGCCAAGGGCTACGTGGGCCGCGGCCTCAGCTTCCTCGACCTGATCCAGGAAGGATCGCTGGGCTTGATCCGGGCGGTCGAGAAGTTCGACTACCGGCGTGGCTACAAGTTCTCGACCTACGCGACCTGGTGGATCCGCCAGGCGGTCACCCGTGCCGTCGCCGACAAGAGCCGGACGATCAGGATCCCGGTCCACATCAACGAGAAGCTGAGCAAGGTGCGCAGCGCCGAGCGCAGCCTCGTCCAGGAGCTCGGCCGCGAGCCGGAGGCGATCGAGGTCGCCCGCGAGGTCGGGCTCAACCTCAGCGAGGTCCGCGAGCTGATGGGCCTCGCCGCGGCGCCGGTCTCGCTGGAGGCGCCGATCGGCGAGGACGGCAACGGTCGCGTCGCCGACATCGTCCCCGACGAGAACGGCCAGGGCCCGTTCGAGCGCGCCACCGACTCGCTGCAGCGCGAGGGCCTCGACCGCGCCCTGCGCCTGCTCACCGATCGCGAGCGCAAGGTGATCGAGCTCCGCTACGGACTCGCCGACGCCGAGCCGCAGACCCTCGAGCAGATCGGCCAGGACCTCGGCATCACCCGCGAGCGCGTCCGCCAGATCGAGACGAACTCGCTGCGCAAGCTCAAGCGCCTGCCCCAGGCCCAGTCCCTGCGCGACGACCTCTAGGCGGCCTCACGGCGGCCGGCGGCCGGATGGGGGAGGAGGGATTCGAACCCACTAAGGCAGAGCCACTCGGTTTACAGCCGAGCCCGATTCGCCATCTCCGGAGCTCCCCCGGGTGATCGGGTCGGCATTGTATGCAGCCGGCGATCGGGGCGGTCCCCGCTTACGGTGACGGTGTCAGCACCCCGAACGCGGTCATCGAGCGGTCGATGATCCGCGCCGTGCCACCGCCGGCCGTCTGCTGGCAGAAGACCTCGACCGTGCGGGTACCGGCGGCGACGGGGGCGATCGCGTCGAGCGCGATCACGGCCTCGGCGGGGCTGAGGATCGGCCGGACGACCGTGTCCATCGGCTGACCGACGTTGGATCCGTCGACCGCGAAGCGACAGCGCACCGCGGTGTCGCCGACGTCGACCGCGTCGACGTTCAACGAGGCGCTGAGCACGAGCGTGCTGGCGGCGTCGACTCCGACGTCTGTCGAGAGCACCGAGAGCGCGACCGGGTCGGCGGGGAGCGTCACCGTCGCCGTTCCGGACGCGTCGCCGGCAACGGCGGTCGCGGCCGGCGGACCGGTCGGGCCGGCAGGCCCCTCTGCGCCGGTCGGACCCTGCTCGCCCTGTGGTCCCTGTGATCCCTGAGGACCCTGCGCCCCCGTGGCCCCGCGCTTGCCCTTGTCGCCCTTCGGGCCCTTCGGCAGCGAGCTGCGCGGCACCCGGCAGCGGAACTTCCGCTTGCCCTTGTGCGCCTTCTTGCACTTCAGCGTCACCTTGGCGGCTTTGGCGAGCGTCGTACCGACGGATTCTGAGGTACCGGCCAGCGCCGAGGCGGGCAGGGCGAGGAGGGCGATCGAGAGGACGAGGACGGAGGGCCTGATCAGTCTGGTCATGGCGCCCAGATCGGCAGGATTCAGCCTCCGCTTGAGGATCGGGGAGACAATTGCCACAGCGGCGCTCGGAGTGGCTATTTTTCAGTCATGTCTCGCTTCGCCGTCGCCCTGCCGGTCCTGCTCGCCCTCGCCCTTCCCGCCTCCGCCGGCGCCGAGGTGTTCTGTGCTCCGGCGCCGTGTGCGGAGGGCACGCCGGAGGCGACGATCGCCGCCGCCGTCGTCGCCGCCGACTCGAACGCCGGCCCCGACACGGTTGCGATCACCGCCGGCACCCACAACGTCGGCGGCGGCCTGCTCGTCAACCAGCCCGACACCGACGTTCGCGGCGCCGGCGTCGGCGCGACGATCCTCACCGCCGACGACCTCCCGCCCGATGCCGGCTTCTCCCGCACGGTCATATCCGGATACATGTCGCGGCTCGCCGACCTGACGATCCGGATCCCGTCGGCGGTCACCTCCGGAAACGCCTCCGCCGACGGGGCCGACGTCTACAACGGCCTCGTCGAACGGGTCGGCATCGACGCCGAGGGGGCGACCTTCGGCTCCGGGATCAACGACGGCCAGGGGTCGGCGATGCTGATCCGCCGGGGCGAGATCCGTCACCTGCAGATCAGCTTCGATCCCGCCGCCGACGTCAGCGGTCTGCGGGTGGGTGCGAACTCGGGCGGGACGATCGACCTCGAGGACGTGACGATCGACTCCCCGAACCCGCTCGGCAGCGGTCCCCAGGCGAGCCCCGATCCGGAGACCGTGACCGCCCGGCGGCTCGTCGTCCACTCCGCCGACCCGGTGTCGGTCTTCGACGGGTTCCTCGAGCTCCGCGACTCGGTCATCGACGTCTCGAGCGCCACCACCCCGACCGATCCCGAGGACTTCGTGAAGGCGGTCACGGTCGCCGACGGCCGGCCTCCCAGTCCGGCCGGCCTGACCCTCGACCGGGTCACCCTGCTCGGCAACGGCGACCCCGCGAGCACGGCGCTGTCGGTGGCCGGGCAGGGGGGCACGCCGGTGACCGCGATCCGGGCCCGGCACATCCTCGCCTCCGGCTTCGGCCGCACCCTGGCCTATCAGAACTTCGGATCGAACCCGGCGGCGACGATCGACTACTCGAACGTCAAGACCGGCCCGGACGCGATCGTCGACACCGGCGATACGCCGGGCAGCCTCGTCGGCGACTTCGCGACCGGCAACCGTCGCGGCGACCCGCTGCTCCTCCCCGACCTGAGTCTGGCGCTGAGCTCGCCCGCGATCGACATCGGCGGCGCCGACCTGCTCGCCGGCGACGCGACCGACCTCGCCGGCAATCCGCGGCCGGCCGACGGCGACGGCGACGGCACCGTCAGCAACGACGCCGGGGCCTTCGAGCGGGTCTACACCGCCGATGGTGCGACCCTGATGATCAAGGGCAAGAAGATCAGGCTCAACAAGCGCGGCGCCGGCCGGATCGCGCTGCGGTGCCCGCCGGCCACCGCTCAACCGTCGCCATGCACGGCGAAGCTGAAGCTGCGGACGGTCGCCAGGGTCAAATTCCGCGGCGGCAAGCGAAAGCTGACCCTCGCGAAGGCGAACCCTACGAAGATCGCGGCCGGTCGGACGAAGAAGCTGAAGCTGAAGCTGAATGGCGCGAAGCTGAAGCTCGTTCGCAACTCCAAGAAGGCGCGGAGGGTCGTCGCCAAGGTCAAGGTCAGCGACGGCAATGCCGAGCGGGGCAGCGTCGCCAAGAAGCTGAAGCTGAAGGCGAAGGCCGGATAGCCGATAGGGCGAATAGCGCCGCACGGTCCCGCCGGCCCACTGCCGCTAACCTGCTCCGACCTGCCCGGATAGCTCAGCGGTAGAGCACCTCCATGGTAAGGAGGGGGTCGTGGGTTCAAGTCCCACTCCGGGCTCTGCTCGGCTGCGCTCGGCCGCCGCGCTATCCTTGCCCGACCTCGCGCCCGGGACCGCGGATTCACTTCCAGCCTCGACGGCCCTGATCAGGAGCCCGGCAGGTACGGTCCGACAGGGGTGAGGGAGTCGCAAGACGCACCCAAGGAACGATTTTTCGACCTAGAGCTTCAACCCCGACGCTGCCTGGATAGATAGATGGCCCGTGGAGACGTACGCATAGCCGCGACCCTCGCCTGCGAGGAGTGCAAGCGGCGCAACTACCAGACCAACAAGTCGCGGCGCAACACGCCCGACCGGATCGAGCTGCGCAAGTACTGCCGCTGGTGCGGCAAGCACACCGCGCACAAGGAGACTCGCTGAGTCGCGATGGCGAAGAGCCGGGCACAGCGGAAGGCGGAGGCGGCGCGGAGGCGCAAGCTCGCCGAGCAGGGCGTCACCGAGGAGCGCGACTCCGAGTCGCACGCCCAGCACGACACGCAGGTGCCGGAGTCCGCCGACGTGCTCGAGGCCGAGCTGGCGATCGAGCACGGCGGCGAGGAGACGCCCGAGGAGGCGCTCGAGTCTCCCGCCCCCGCGAAGACCGATCGCCGCGAGCAGCGCCGCCAGCAGAAGGAGGCCGCCCGCCGCGCCAAGGAGCAGGCCGCCCGCCGCGCCGCCAAGGAGCCGGTCGTCGAGCGCGAGCACGGCGCGATCCGCAGCTTCTTCTCGTCCGTCATCAAGGAGCTCCGCAAGGTGCAGTGGCCGGACCGCGATACGCTGGTCCAGGCCTCGGCCGTGACGCTGCTCTTCGTCGCCGTCGCCGCCGCCTACCTCGGGGTCCTGGACGCGATCTTCAGCCGCCTCATCGACCTGCTGATCTGACGATCGGCAGCGAGCCCACCCAACAAGGAAGAACTTTCAACGCATGTTTCGCTGGTACGTGATCAACACATATTCGGGCCACGAGAACAAGGTCAAGCACAACCTCGAGCACCGGGTCCAGACGATGGGCCAGGCGCGCAAGGTCCGCCAGGTCGTCGTCCCCACCGAGCAGGTCCAGGAGATCAAGGACGGCCGCAAGGTCAACGTCGAGAAGCGGACGATGCCGGGCTACGTCCTCGTCCAGATGGAGATGACCGACGAGGCCTGGGGGCTGGTCAAGAACACCCCCGGCGTCACCGGCTTCGTCGGCTCGCGCAACAAGCCGCTGCCGCTCTCGCAAACCGAGGTCGACAACCTGCTCCACACCGAGACGCCCGGCGCCGCGCCGGCCGCGGCCGGTCAGGCGGGCGGCGGTGGCGGCGAACGCGCCAAGCCCCGTGCCCAGTACGAGATCGGCGAGACCGTCAAGGTCATCTCCGGCCCGCTGTCCGACTTCTCCGGCGAGATCGCCGAGATCAACGACGACGCGGCAAAGCTCAAGGTCCTGGTCTCGATCTTCGGTCGCGAGACCCCCGTCGAGGTCGGCTACGACCAGGTCAAGAAGGTCTGAGGAGGCTGAAGATGGCCAAGAAGGTCCTAACACTGATCAAACTGCAGATCCCCGCCGGCGCCGCCAACCCGGCACCGCCGGTCGGCCCGGCGCTCGGTCAGCACGGCGTCAACATCATGGACTTCTGCAAGGCGTTCAACGCGCAGACGCAGCAGGACTCCGGCACGATCATCCCGGTCGAGATCACGGTCTTCGAGGACCGCAGCTTCACGTTCATCACGAAGACGCCGCCCGCGGCCGTGCTGATCAAGGAAGCGATCGGCATCCAGAAGGGCTCCGGCGAGCCGCACGTCAACAAGGTGGGGAAGATCAGCGCCGCCCAGATCCGCGCGATCGCCGAGAAGAAGATGCCCGACCTGAACGCAAACGACCTCGACGCCGCCGCGAAGATCATCGCCGGCACCGCCCGGTCGATGGGCGTCGACGTGGAGGGAAGCTGACCATGGCTGAGAAGCGAGGCAAGCGGTTCCGCGCCGCCTACGAGAAGATCGACCGCACCCACCACTACGAGCCGGCTGAGGCCGTCGCCCTGCTCAAGCAGACTGCGACCGCCAACTTCGACGAGACCGTCGAGGTTCACATCCGGCTCGGGGTCAACGTCCGTCATGCCGACGAGCAGCTCCGCGGCACGCTGGCGCTCCCCAACGGCGCCGGTCGCGACGTCACCGTCGCCGTCTTCGCCGAGGGCGACAAGGCCCGCGAGGCGACCGAGGCCGGAGCCGAGTTCGTCGGCTCCGACGACCTCGCCGAGCGCGTCGAGGCCGGCTGGACCGACTTCGACATCGTCATCGCGACGCCCGACCAGATGCCGAAGGTCGGCCGCCTCGGCCGGATCCTCGGCCCGCAGGGCAAGATGCCGAACCCGAAGGTCGGCACCGTCACCGACGACGTCACCAAGGCCGTCACCGAGACGAAGTCGGGCAAGATCGAGTACCGGACCGATCGCCAGGCGATCGTCCACCTCTCGATCGGCAAGATCAGCTTCTCCGAGCAGGCGCTGCTCGAGAACTACGCCGCCGTTATCGACGAGATCGTCCGCGCCAAGCCCGCCGGTGCCAAGGGCCGCTACATCCTCAGCGTCACGCTGACGAGCACGATGGGCCCGGGCATCCGAATCGACTCCTCGCGCACCCGCGAGTCGGAGATCCTCGGCGCCGACGCGGGATCGACGTCGACCGAGCCGGCCGGGGCCGAAGCAGCCGTCGCCTGATCCCGTCCCTCCTCGGTACCCGATCACGGCTTCGCTCGGCCCGAGTCGTCCGGGACCCGCCGATTCCCCTACACTGCCGCCTCCCTGAACCGAAGACCGCCGGCGGAGCGATAGCTCCATAACCGTTCCAGATGATCGAGGGGCGAGGCCGGCCTAGGTGGGGCCAAGCATTTTGCCGAGCCCGCCTGCATGCGGGCTCTTTGCGTTCCAGGGCGACAAGCTTCAGAAACAAGGAAAAGACTGAGATGAACAGAGACCAAAAGGAAGTAGCGGTGAAGGGGATCTCCTCCGAGCTCGATGCCGCCTCCGCCGTGTTCGCCGTCGACTACCGCGGTATCTCGGTGCCGCAGGCGGCCGAGTTGCGCAACAAGCTGCGCGAGAACGACGCGTCCTTCAACGTCGTCAAGAATCGCCTCGCCAAGCTGGCGACGAACGGGACCGATGCCGCCGAGGCCCTCGACGAGCACCTCGTCGGGCCGACCGCGCTGACCTTCGTCCAGGGCGACGCCGTCGTCGCCGCCAAGACGATCGCCGACTTCATCAAGGAGAACAAGGTCCTCGAGTACAAGGGCGGCCTGATGGACGGCATGGCCCTCGGGCCGGATCAGTTCAACGCGATTGCCCGCCTGCCCGGCGTCGACGTGCTGCGCGGCCAGCTCGTCGGCCTTGCGGCCAGCCCGCTGACCGGAATCGTCCGCACCCTGAACCAGCTGATCGCGGGGCTCGCCTCGCAGCTCGGCCAGGTCGCCGAGCAGGGGCTGGTCGGCGGCGACGCCCCGGCCGAGGAGCCCGAGCCCGCTGCCGAGCAGGAGGCTGCCGCCGAGGAGCCCGCGGCGGCGACCGCCGACGACACGACTTCCGAAACCGAAACCGAAACAACTGATGAGAGCCCGGAGGAGGCAGGCGACGACGCCGAAGCCGATGCCGGGGATGAGAAGGAGAACGACTAGACAAATGGCAGACACCCTTACCACCGAGAAGTGGATCGACGAGCTGAAGAGCATCTCGGTCCTCGAGCTCTCCGAGCGCATCAAGGCGCTCGAGGAGGAGTTCGGCGTTTCCGCGACCGCAGTCGCCGCGGCGGCCCCCGCCGCCGGCGGCGGTGACGCCGGCGCAGCCGAGGAGGAGTCGAGCACCGTCGACGTCATCCTGACGGCGGCCGGCGAGAAGAAGATCCAGGTCATCAAGGCCGTTCGCGCCGCAACCGGCCTCGGCCTCAAGGAGGCCAAGGCGGTCGTCGACGGCGCCCCCGGCCCGGTCAAGGAGGGCATCGAGCGCGAGGAGGCCGAGAAGCTCAAGGCCGACCTCGAGGAGGCCGGCGGCGAGGTCGAACTCAAGTAATCGCCGATCCGGCGCGCCGGCGTTCGGCACGGCGCGCCGGGAAAAGCCTGCATTTGCGGGCTATTTGCACCCGCGCGCGACCGTGCGTTATATTTAGCGGTCGCGCGTCGGCTCGTCTCGCTGCTCGTACGTTGAGTCGCGCGCATTCCGACCACCCCCGAGACCTCTTGAGGAGTCGCCCAAGTTGGCCCCTTCGCACGCCGCCGCCCGCCGCACCTTTTCCCGCCTCCAGACCCCCCTCGACGTACCCAACCTCATAGATATCCAGCGACGTTCGTTCGAGCGGCTCACGGATACCAAGAAGGGCATGCTCCGCGAGACGATCGATGACGTCTCGCCGATCACCGACTACACCGGCAACCTCGGAATCGTCTTCGGCGAATTCCGCTTCGAGGAGCCGCAGAACACGATCGAGGAGTGTCGCGAGAAGGACATCACCTACTCGCGCCCGCTCAACGTCGAGGTCTCCTTCCAGAATCGTGAGACGGGCGAGATCCGCGAGCAGACCGTCTTCATGGGCGACTTCCCATGGATGACCGACCGCGGCACGTTCATCATCAACGGCACCGAGCGCGTCGTCGTCACCCAGCTGGTCCGCTCCCCCGGCGCCTACGTGATGGCTCCGAAGGACCGCGAGAAGCAGGTCTTCATCGCCAACCTGATGCCGGCCCGCGGCTCCTGGCTGGAGCTCGAGATCGACAAGAAGGGCAAGGTCTTCGCCCGGATCGACCGCAAGCGCAAGCTGCCGGTCACGGTCCTGCTGCGGGCGATGGGCTTCGTCTCCGACGAGCAGCTGCTCGAGATGTTCGACAACTCCGTCTACATCCGCCACACGATCGCCGCCGACACCGACGCGACCAGGACCGAGGAAGGCGCGCTGATCGAGCTGTTCAAGAAGCAGCGCCCCGGCGAGCCGCCGTCGGTCGACGCCGCCACCGCGCTGATGGAGCAGCTCTTCTTCGACTCGAAGCGCTACGACCTGACGACGGTCGGCCGCTACAAGCTCAACGCCCGCCTCGACCTCGACATCGACCTCGAGACGCGGACGCTGACCAAGGACGACATCGTCGCCCTGATCAAGGAGCTCGTCAGCCTTCCGAAGCTGCTCGGCGTCCCCGAGGAGATCGACGAGGAGAAGCCGATCAAGGACTACGCCGCCGAGGCCCTGTCCTACGGCCGTGAGCCGGTCGCCGACCACCTCGACGAGTACGAGCACTTCGGCAACCGCCGCCTGCGCACCGTCGGCGAGCTGATCCAGGAGGCCTTCCGGATCGGCCTCTACCGGATGGAGCGAGTCGTCCGCGAGCGCCTCACCACCGAGGACGCCGACGCGATCACGCCGCAGACGATCATCAACATCCGCCCCGTCGTCGCGGCGATGAAGGAGTTCTTCGGCTCCTCGCAGCTGTCGCAGTTCATGGACCAGACGAACTCGCTGGCCGGGCTCACCCATCGCCGCCGCCTCTCGGCGCTCGGCGCCGGCGGCCTGACCCGCGAGCGCGCCCCGATCGAGGTCCGCGACGTGCACCCGACCCACTACGGCCGGATGTGCCCGATCGAGACCCCGGAGGGCCCGAACATCGGCCTGATCGGCTCGCTCTCCTCGTACGCGGAGATCTCCGAGTTCGGGTTCGTCACGACCCCATACCGGGTCGTCAAGAACGGCAAGGTCACCGACGAGATCGTCCACCTCGACGCCACTCAGGAGGAGGAGAAGGTGATCGCCCAGGCGAACGCCGAGATCGATCCGAAGAGCGGCAAGCTCGTCGGCGATCGGATCCTCTGCCGCGTCCGCGACGAGGCCGAGGTGATGGCGGCGACGCCCGAGCAGGTCGACTACATGGACGTCTCGCCGACCCAGATCTGGTCGGTCGCGACCGCCCTGATCCCGTTCCTCGAGCACGACGACGCCAACCGTGCCCTGATGGGCTCGAACATGCAGCGCCAGGCGGTGCCGCTCCTGAAGCCGGAGCCGCCGCTGATCGGCACCGGCATGGAGCGCCGCGCCGCCGTCGACTCCGGTGACGTGATCCTCGCCCTCAACGACGGCGAGGTCAGCGAGCTCGACGCCGAGCGGATCACGGTCACCCACGGCAGCAAGAAGGACACCTACCCGCTCAACAAGTTCCAGCGCTCGAACCAGGGGACGATCATCCACCAGCGGCCGATCGTCTCCGTCGGCGACAAGGTGAAGTCCGGCGACGTGCTCGCCGACGGCGCCTCGACCTCGTCGGGCGAGATCGCGCTGGGCAAGAACTGCCTGGTCGCCTTCATGTCCTGGGAGGGCTACAACTTCGAGGACGCGATCATCCTCTCCGAGCGCCTTGTCAAAGACGACGAGCTCACCTCGATCCACATCGAGGAGTACGAGATCGACGCCCGGACGACGAAGCTCGGCGACGAGGAGATCACCCGGGACATCCCGAACCGCTCGGAGGAGTCGCTGCGCAACCTCGACGAGCGCGGCATCGTCCGGGTCGGGGCCGAGGTCGTCTCCGGCGACCTGCTCGTCGGCAAGGTGACGCCGAAGGGCGAGACCGAGCTGACCGCCGAGGAGAAGCTGATCCGCGCGATCTTCAAGGAGAAGGCGCGCGAGGTCCGCGACACCTCGCTCAAGGTCCCGCACGGCTCCGGCGGCGTCGTCCTCGAGGTGCTGACCTTCAACCGCGACGACGGCGACGATCTCAGCCCCGGGGTCAACGACCTCGTCCGGGTCTTCGTCGCCACGAAGCGGAAGATCCAGGAGGGCGACAAGCTCGCCGGCCGGCACGGCAACAAGGGCGTGATCTCGAAGATCGTGCCCGAGGAGGACATGCCGCACCTCGTCGACGGCACCCCCGTCGACGTGATCCTCAACCCGCTCGGCGTGCCGAGCCGGATGAACATCGGCCAGATCCTCGAGACCCATCTCGGCTGGGTCGCCGCGAACGGCTGGTACGACGACGGATCGGAGTCCTACGAGCAGGCGCAGAAGATCCCGAACGGCCGGGTCAACGTCGCCACGCCGGTCTTCGACGGCGCCACCGTCGAGGACGTCGACCATGCCCTGGTCCAGTGGCAGGAGGAGAACTTCGACGAGCGCGGGATCGATCTCGGCCTCGACAAGCGCAATCGTCCCGGCTCGCAGTCGGCCGGTCGCGCGCAGCTGTTCTCCGGCCGTACCGGCGAGCCGTACGAGGGCGAGGTGACGATCGGCTACATGTACATCCTCAAGCTGCTCCACCTCGTCGACGACAAGATCCACGCCCGCAGCACCGGCCCGTACTCGCTCGTCACCCAGCAGCCGCTGGGCGGCAAGGCGCAGTTCGGCGGTCAGCGATTCGGCGAGATGGAGGTCTGGGCGCTCGAGGCATACGGCGCCGCCTACACGCTGCAGGAGATGCTCACCGTCAAGTCCGACGACACCGTCGGCCGGGTCAAGGCCTACGAGTCGATCGTCAAGGGCGAGAACATCCCCGAGCCGTCGGTCCCGGAGTCCTTCAAGGTGCTGCTCAAGGAGATGCAGGCGCTCTCGCTGGACGCCAACCTCGTCACCGAGGAGGGCAAGGTCGGCCTCGAGGAGGAAGAGGATGAGCTGCTGCGGGCGGCCGAGGAGCTCGGCATCGATCTCTCCGGCGTCCGCGCCGGCGACGGCGAGGCCACCGACGAGACGCAGAGCGAGGAATCGAGCAACGGAGCCGGCGCGGAGGCGGAAGCGAAGACGTGAGGCAGGCAGCGAGCAGCGAGCAGCGGGTAGCGCTCGGCAGGGACAGCTACCCGCCGCCCGCGGCGCGCTGGAGCAACAGCGACGAGACGACTTACGAGTAAGGCTAGGAGCCGCAAGTGGACATCAACAACTTCGACGCAATCGAGATCGGCCTCACCTCTCCGAAGAAGATTCGGAGCTGGTCGTCGGGCGAGGTCACCAAGCCGGAGACCATCAACTACCGGACGCTGAAGCCGGAGAAGGACGGTCTGTTCTGCGAGCGCATCTTCGGTCCGACCAAGGACTGGGAGTGCTACTGCGGCAAGTACAAGCGGGTCCGCTACAAGGGCATCGTCTGCGAGCGCTGCGGCGTCGAGGTGACCCGCTCGAAGGTCCGCCGTGAGCGCATGGCGCACATCGACCTGGCCGCTCCCGTCTCCCACATCTGGTTCTTCAAGGGCGTCCCCTCGCGGATCGGCTACCTGATCGACATGGCTCCGAAGGAGCTCGAGAAGGTCCTCTACTTCGCCGCCTCGATCGTCACCTGGATCGACGAGGAGGCCCGCGCCAAGGACCTCGGCAAGCTCGAGAAGAAGGTCAACGAGGTCCTCGACGGCTACAAGGCCGAGCGCGAGCAGCGCGTGCAGGAGCTCAACGAGTCGCTCGAGCGCCGTCTCGAGTACATCGGCAGCGGCGAGAAGCCGGCCAAGTTCTCCGAGGAGGACGAGCTCTGGTCGGAGGGCATCGGCTCGGTCAAGAAGCTCAACAAGGAGGACCGCACGAAGCTCGAGCGCGAGACGCGCAAGGAGCTGAACGCAGAGATCAGCGACACCGAGGCCTACATCGACGATGCCATCGAGCGGATGGAGTACGTCTGGAAGCTGTTCCAGGAGATGAAGGTCAAGGAGGTCATCGCCGACGAGGCGGCCTTCCGCGAGCTCAAGGATCGCTTCGGCTCCCAGTTCGGCTGGGGCGAGTACTTCCGCGGCGGCATGGGCGCGGAGTCGATCCGCGACCTGCTCGGCCAGATCGACCTCGACGCCGAGTGCGAGGAGCTCGAGCAGATCATCAACACCAGCAAGGGCCAGAAGCAGGCCCGCGCGGTGAAGCGGCTCAAGGTCGCGTCGGCGTTCAAGAACTCCCCGAACAAGCCGGAGTGGATGGTCCTCGACGTCGTCCCGGTGATCCCGCCGGAGCTGCGCCCGATGGTCCAGCTCGACGGCGGCCGGTTCGCGACCAGCGACCTCAACGACCTCTATCGCCGCGTCATCAACCGCAACAACCGATTGAAGCGGCTGCTCGACCTCGGTGCTCCCGAGATCATCGTCAACAACGAGAAGCGGATGCTGCAGGAGGCCGTCGACGCGCTGTTCGACAACGGCCGCCGCGGCCGTCCCGTGACCGGGCCCGGCAACCGGGCGCTGAAGTCGCTCTCGGACATGCTCAAGGGCAAGCAGGGCCGGTTCCGCCAGAACCTGCTCGGCAAGCGCGTCGACTACTCGGGCCGCTCGGTGATCGTCTCCGGGCCGTCGCTGCAGCTGCACCAGTGCGGCCTGCCGAAGCTGATGGCGCTCGAGCTGTTCAAGCCGTTCATCATGAGCCGGCTCGTTCAGCGCCAGGCCGTCCAGAACATCAAGGCGGCCAAGAAGATGGTCGACTCGATGATCCCCGAGGTCTGGGACGTCCTCGAGGAGGTCATCGAGGAGCACCCGGTGATGCTGAACCGGGCGCCGACTCTGCACCGCCTCGGCATCCAGGCGTTCGAGCCGCAGCTCGTCGAGGGCAAGGCGATTCAGGTCCATCCGCTCGTCTGCTCGGCGTTCAACGCCGACTTCGACGGCGACCAGATGGCCGTCCACGTGCCGCTCAGCGCCGAGGCGCAGGCCGAGGCGCGGATCCTGATGCTGTCGTCGAACAACATCCTCAGCCCTGCGCACGGATCGCCGCTGGCGACGCCGACGCAGGACATGGTCCTCGGCATCTACTACATCACCTACGGGCAGACCGGCGAGGAGCTGGCTGAGCTCGACGAGGCGCTCAAGTCCGGCAACTGGGACGAGAAGAAGCGACGCCGTCCGCGTGCCTTCCGCTCCGCCCAGGAGGCCGAGCTGGCGTTCGAGAACGGGCTCGTCAAGCTCCACGACCTGGCCGAGTTCCGGCGGGTCGAGAACGAGCACTTCCTGACCACGGTCGGGCGGATCATCTTCAACGACCGGATCGAGCGAGCGCTCGCCAAGGCGCTGGAGGAGGACTGGGACCCGGCCGGGTTCGACTTCGTCAACCGCTCGCTGAAGAAGCGCGACGTCAACGACATGGTCGCGGCGCTGGTCGAGAACTACGGGGCCTCAGCGGTCTCGCGGGTGCTCGACGCGTTCAAGGAGCTGGGCTTCCACTTCGCGACGCAGGCCGGCATCACCGTCTCCAAGAACGACGTGATCTCGCCTCCCGACAAGGAGGAGATCCTCGATCGCTACGAGGAGAAGGCCGCCGGCATCGTCAACCAGTACGAGGAAGGGTGGATCACCGCCGAGGAGCGCAAGGACTCCGTCACCGACCTCTGGAACGAGGCCACCGACGAGGTCGCGGGGGCGATGGAGCGCAACCTCGACGAGCTCAACCCGATCTTCATGATGGCCAACTCGGGAGCGCGTGGATCGTTCAAGCAGATCCGCCAGCTCGCCGGCATGCGCGGTCTGATGGCGAACCCGAAGGGCGAGATCATCGAGCGCCCGATCAAGTCCAACTTCATGGAGGGCTTGTCGGTTCTCGAGTACTTCATCTCGACCCACGGCGCCCGCAAGGGCCTCGCCGACACGGCGTTGCGCACCGCGGACTCCGGGTACCTGACCCGTCGTCTCGTCGATGTCGCCCAGGACGTGATCATCAACATCGACGACTGCAAGACGAAGGACTTCGTCGAGATGGTGCTGTACCGGGACGGTGAGCCGAATCTCAACCTGCTCGGTCGCCGCGCCGCCAAGAAGTTCGAGACGAAGCGCGGTCGCGAGCTGCTGAAGCGTAACCAGACGATCGACAAGGTCGAGCTGGCCGAGATCGTCGAGGCCTATGGGGAGGACGAGGAGATCCGGGTCCCGGTCCGCTCGCCGCTCAAGTGCGAGCTCGAGACCGGCATCTGCAAGGCCTGCTACGGCCGCGCGATGGCGACCGGCAAGGAGGCCGAGCTCGGCGACGCGGTCGGCATCATCGCCGCTCAGTCGATCGGCGAGCCGGGCACCCAGCTGACGATGCGGACCTTCCACACCGGTGGTGTGGCCGGGCTCGACATCACCCAGGGCCTGCCCCGGGTCGTCGAGCTGTTCGAGGCGCGCAAGCCGAAGGGGCTCGCGCAGCTCGCCGTCGAGGGCGGCAAGGTCCAGGTCGAGCAGACCGACAAGGGAACGAAGGTCGTCGTCACCGACTCGCAGGGCGAGGACCACTCGTACTCGTTCCCGCCCCGGACCGTGCTCAACGTCGCCCACGGCGACCGGATCGAGCGCGGCACCCAGCTCAACGAGGGTTCGCTGGACCCGAAGGAGCTGCTCGCGATCCGCGGCCGGACCGAGACCGAGATGTACCTCGTCAGCGAGGTGCAGCGCGTCTACAAGGCCCAGGGCGTGGACATCAACGACAAGCACATCGAGCTGATCGTGCGGCAGATGCTCCGCAAGGTGCAGATCGAGTCGAAGGGCTCGACCGCCCTGCTGCCCGGGCAGCTCGAGGACCGTCTCAAGTTGCAGGCGACCAACAAGCAGGTCAAGGCCGACGGCGGCACGCCGGCGAAGGGCGAGGAGGTGATCCTCGGGATCACCAAGGCGTCGCTCGCGACGGAGTCGTTCCTCAGCGCCGCCTCGTTCCAGGAGACGACCAAGGTGCTCACCGACGCCGCCCTCGAGGGCAAGCGGGACCATCTGGTCGGCCTCAAGGAGAACGTGATCATCGGCAAGCTGATCCCGGCCGCCACCGGCCTGCGCCACTACCGGACGGTCGAGATCGACCCGGTCGAGCCGCCGCAGCGTCCCGACGAGCAGTTCGACGACGACGCGCTCGCCGCCGAGCTCGGACTGACCGATGAGATCGAGCAGCCGAAGGGTGCCGACGTCGAGGGCTTCGGCGCCTCGTTCGCCGACGAGCTCGAGGAGCTCGCCGCCGATATCGAGGTGGGCGGCGAGGGCAACGGCAGCGGCAACGGCGCCGCCGCCGAGCCCGCCAAGACCGACGAGTAACCGGCGGCTGCACCCGCGCCGCCCGCCGCCCAACACCGAGCGACGAGTCGGCTCAGCGTCGCTCGGTGACCGAGCCCGTGAGGCCGGCATGGACCGGCCGGCGCATGACTCGGAGCCCGTCGGATTCGGCGGGGCACGGCATCGGCAGTGCGTCGGGAGCGTGAGGACCGCGGCGCGGACCGCTCGGGCGCTTCGGCTTCGGCTGGCGGCGGAAGCGTCCGTGGTGGCCGCCGCCGCTCTCCTCGGTGCCCTCGACGGGATCGGGCTCGGAGCGGACCGCGTGCCAGATCAGCCAGCAGGCCGCGGCCACGGGGATCTTCAGGATCAGCCCCATGAAGATGAACATTTCGAGCCCTACGTCCATGTACCGGTCCGCAGTCTACCCGGGTCGCTCAGCGGCTCCGGCGGCCCAGCGGATGAGGACGTCCACCTGGGCGTCCTCGAGCCCGCGGGTTGGATCGGTGGGGACGAGCAGCGTCGGCTCGGGCCGGCTCCGGGCCCAGGCGTGACACTCGTCGTCGAGCGAATCGTCGATCCAGGCGAGCCTGCGGCCGGCGGCGTAGGAGGCGATCGGGTCGAGCTTCCAGTGGGCGCTGCCGAACCGCGCCTCCGCCGCCGAATCGGATCACCGGCAGGCGGTCGAGGCCGAGCAGGTGCAGCAGGTACTCGTTGGCCCGGTCCTCCCAGCCGGTCGCCCAGACCATCTCGTAGTGGGAGGCGAGGCGGCGCAGCCGTTCGCCGACCTCGAAGGAGATGCAGTGCGCCATCCCGTCGATCAGCTGAAACCGGCAGGGCGCCCGCTCGGGCGGCTCCTCGAAGCCGAACAGGCTGATCACGCCGTCGACGTCGACGGCGAGGATCGGGCGGGCGGCGTGGTCTGCGAGGCTCATCGGGGCCGGGGATTATCGCCCGCTTGCCACGGCTCGCGTCGTACCGCTACCATTCCGCGCCGTGCCGACGACCAACCAGCTCATCCGCAAGGGCCGCAAGGCCCCTCGTAAGAAGGTCTCGACCCCCGGACTCAAGTCCGGCCAGGGTCGCAAGGCCCGGACCGCCGCTCCGCAGCGGCGCGGCGTCTGCACCCGCGTCTACACGGCGACGCCGAAGAAGCCGAACTCGGCGCTGCGCAAGGTCGCCCGCGTCCGGCTGACGAACGGGATGGAGGTCACCACCTACATCCCCGGTGAGGGCCACAACCTCCAGGAGCACTCGGTCGTGCTCGTCCGCGGTGGCCGCGTCAAGGATCTTCCCGGTGTCCGCTACAAGGTCGTTCGCGGCACCCTCGATGCCTCCGGCGTCTCCGAGCGCAAGCAGTCGCGCTCGCAGTACGGCGTGAAGGCTTCCTGACCGCTTCATGAGACGCAACCGCGCCACCACCCGAGTCGTCGCGCCCGACGCCAAGTACCGCAGCCGGCTCGTCCAGCAGGTCATCAACAAGGTGATGCTCGACGGCAAGAAGTCGACCGCCGAGCGGATCGTCTACGACGGCCTCGCGATCGTCGGCGAGCGTTCCGGCCGGACCCCGACCGACGTCCTCGACGAGGCTGTCAGCGAGCTCACCCCGGTCCTCGAGGTCCGCTCCCGCCGCGTCGGCGGGGCCACCTATCAGGTGCCCGTCGAGGTCCCCCAGCGCCGCTCCCGGACGCTCGCCGTGCGCTGGCTCATCGACTTCGCCCGCAATCGCAACGAGAAGTCGATGTCGGAGCGTCTCGCCCGCGAGATCATGGACGCCGCCTCCCAGCAGGGCGGCGCCTACAAGCGCAAGGACGACATCTACCGCATGGCCCAGGCCAACAAGGCCTTCGCCCACTACCGCTGGTAGTCCGCGGGCTCCGCGTCCGCTCCCGGTTCGTGTAGCGCCGGCACTCTCGCCAACCCGAGTCCCCGCGCGCCCACCGGCGTCGCCACCTGCGCCCCCCGCGCGCCAACCCGCCGAGGTCGAGGAAACCGGCAATAGTCACCCCTTTCCTCGACTTCGGCGGTGGAACCGCAGCTGGGGTGGGGGCTAGGTCTCGGAGTCGGCCGGACGGCGGGGGCGCTCGCGGCGGCCACGCGAGCGGCGGAACTCGAGCAGGCGCCGCGGTGCCTGGCGCTGCTCGGCGCCCTGGCCGGCGAAGGCGATCGCCGCCAGGCCGAGGGCGATGCTCGCGCCCGCCTCGAGCCAGAAGCCGGGCTGGGGGACGGCCTCGGCGGTGGTCAGGCCGAGGTTCGCGACCTCGACGTCGCCGAGCTTGTTGACGTCGGGGAGGTCGACGACCAGAAACAGCGCCAGGGCGGCGACGCCGAAGCCGGCGGTCGCCCAGGCGGCGGCGCGCTGGCCGCCGGCGACCGCGATGACCAGCGAGGCGACCGCGAAGACGGCGAGCAGCAGCATCGCGTAGCCGTGCCGGTCGCCGGCGAGCTGGTCGCTGATCGGGTCGCCCCCGGGCGGCGTGAACTCGAACGTCGTCATGAACTCGGAGGCGCCGAGCGCCACCGCGGCGAGGACGATCGTCAGCGGCAGGATCAGCTCGGCCTTGGCGAGCTTCACGCCCGGGCCCCTCCGGTGCCGGCGGCGCGGCCGGGCAGCGCCCGCTTCGTCGCCCGCCGGCGGCCCGGCGCCGGCACCCGCCGGGTCGATCCGGCGAGGCGGAGCTCGCGGGCGAGCAGCGATGAAGATCCGATCAGCAGCACGCCGGCGGCGATCTGGGCGTAGAAGCCGCCGATCAGAGTCGCCCGGACACCCTCGAAGGAGACCGCCGCATCACCGGGATCGAGACCGGCCGGCCGGTCGACGACGAGTGCGACGACGATCGCGGCGGCGCCCGCGAGGGTGATCAGCCGGCAGAGCCGCCAGCGGCGACCGGCGATCGCAACGCCGAGCAGCAGCAGGCAGGCGATCGCGACCGGCACGAAGACGTAGGAGTGCGCGTCGCCGGTCGGCAGTCGCCCGGTCTCCGGCGCCGGGGCGACGGACTGGACTCCGGAGTAGGCGTCGTTGCCGATCGAGATGCTGCGGTAGTCGGCGTACTGGGAGAGCGCGAGAAGGATCGCCGCACCGGCGACGACCAGGGCCAGCGCGCGGATGGGGGTGAGCTGCCGCGAGACTGCGCGGGCGACTCCGTCGAGCGCCGCGAGGACGGCCCGGACCGGCCTGGCGACGACCCGCCAGGCGGCGATCAGGACGTTGAGCACGAACCCGAGGACCTCGAAGAAGACCGCGAAGAGCGCCGCGAGCGCGGCGAGCAGGGCACGGGCGGCCCTCGGGGCGTTGGCCGCCGCCCAGCGGCGGGTCTCGGCGGCACCGTGCTTCAGCGCCGCCGCGAAGCCGCCCGCCGCCGCCCCCGCCCGCCGCCGCGCCGAGCCGGTGCCGCCGCGCCTGCGTCGCCGCCGCTCGGCTTGGTCGCGTCGCCCGCCGCCGCCGCCGGACTGGCGCCGGGGCCGGTTCAGTCCGCTGCCGGATCGCCGCTTGGCGGTGGCGGAATCGTCCGGCCGCCGCTCCGCCTTCGCCGAGCCGCGCGGCGGCTTGCCGTCGGGCCCGGGCTCGTCGCCGGGCTCCGGCTTGGCCTGCTCGTCGTCCGGCTGGTCCGGCTCGGTCCGCGTGCCCTCGGCCTCGGTGGCCTCGTCCGCCTCGCCGCCCGCCTTGCCGACCCGGTCGGCGAGGCGCCGCCGTGCCTGCGAGTAGCCGGGCTGCTGCCGGCGCGCCGCGATGCGCCGCGCCGAACGGTCGGCGGCGCTCCCGGGCCCGGCGGGTTCGGAGCCCTCGTCGTTGCCGCGCTCGATGTCGCCTTCGTCCTCGAGGTCGCCGTCGTCCTTCGCCTCGGCCCGTCTGCCGCCGAGCCAGCCCGGCCGCTTCACGAGCCCGCCTCGCGCCGCCGGCCCCGCAACCGCGATTCGCTCTGCCCTGGTTCGCTCACGATCTCTCTTCCCAAGAGGTTTGCGGCGTCCCTTGATCGCCGCAGCCGACACTCTAGAGGGGCGCTCGCCGCCGCCGTCACGATCATCGCCGCGGGGCGGCTCCGGCTCGCTTGAAAGCCTCTAACCCTCTGCTAACATCACGCGTCGCTCGCGATGCAGTCGGTGGCTGCTCGGGGCGACGCTCCACACGCAATGGAGACCCGGCCCACATAGACAGCTCTCGGGCACGCACTACGCAGAGAGTTCGTCTGGGCCCGCAAGGGCCTTTTCTATGCCCTGAGCCGAACCGACAGACGAATCTTCATTCCCCCGCCCGCGGGCGGCCTACCGACTAGGACAGCAAGAACCTCATGCCTCGCAACTTCGCACTCGAGAAGACCCGCAACATCGGGATCATGGCTCACATCGACGCCGGTAAGACGACGACCACCGAGCGCATCCTCTATTACACGGGCCGCACCCACAAGATGGGCGAGGTCCACGAGGGCGCCGCCGTCATGGATTGGATGGAGCAGGAGCAGGAGCGGGGGATCACGATCACCTCCGCCGCCACGGCGTGCGAGTGGAAGGACCACCGCATCAACATCATCGACACGCCGGGCCACGTCGACTTCACCGTCGAGGTCGAGCGCTCGCTGCGCGTCCTCGACGGCGCGATCGCCGTCTTCGATTCCGTCGCCGGCGTCGAGCCGCAGTCGGAGACCGTCTGGCGGCAGGCCGACAAGTACGGCGTCCCGCGGATCGCCTTCATCAACAAGATGGACCGGGTCGGCGCCGACTTCGAGATGTCGGTGCGGACGATCCGCGAGCGGCTCGGGGCGAACCCGGTGCCGATCCAGCTGCCGATCGGGTCCGAGGACCAGCTCAAGGGGGTCATCGACCTCGTCGAGAACAAGGCGCTCGTCTGGCAGGACGACCTCGGGATCGAATTCGAGGTCGAGGACGTCCCGGCCGACATGGCCGATGCCGTCGCCGAGGCCCGCGGCCACCTGGTCGAGGCCTGTGCCGACGTCGACGACGAGCTGATGGAGATGTATCTCGAGGAGGCCGAGATTCCCGAAGACCGCCTTCGCGAGGCTTTGCGCGCGGCGACCCTCGAGCTCTCGCTGACGCCGGTCCTCTGCGGGTCGGCCTTCAAGAACAAGGGCGTCCAGCCGCTTCTCGACTCGATCATCGGTCTGCTGCCCTCGCCGCTCGAGGTCAAGCCGGTCACCGGCATCGAGCCCGTCAAGGGCCAGGAGGAGGGCAACCCCGCCACCCGCCCGGCCGACGACGACGGCCCGTTTGCGGCGCTCGCCTTCAAGGTGATGACCGATCCCTTCGTCGGCAAGCTGACCTACTTCCGCGTCTACTCCGGCAAGCTCGGCGCCGGCGGCCGCGTCCTCAACAGCGCCACCGGCCGCACCGAGCGGATCGGCCGGCTGCTGATGATGCACGCCAACTCGCGTGAGGAGATCGACGAGTGCTACTCGGGAGACATCCTCGCCGGCGTCGGCCTCAAGCAGACCTCGACCGGCGACACGCTTTGCGCCCCCGACGCCCCGATCATGCTCGAGCAGATCGAGTTCCCGGAGCCCGTCATCGCGGTCGCGATCGAGCCGAAGACGAAGGCCGACCAGGAGAAGCTCGCGACCGCCCTGCAGCGGCTCGCCGAAGAGGACCCGACGTTCGTCGTCAACTCCGACGAGGAGACCGGCCAGACCGTGATCCGCGGTATGGGCGAGCTGCACCTCGAGGTCCTCGTCGACCGGATGATGCGCGAGTTCAAGGTCGAGGCCAGCGTCGGCAAGCCGCAGGTCGCCTACCGGGAGACGATCCGCCAGGAGGTCAACAAGGTCCAGGGCAAGTTCGTCCGCCAGACCGGTGGCTCCGGCCAGTACGGAGACGTCGTCATCAACGTCGCCCCGAACCCGGGCGAGGGCTTCGAGTTCGACAGCAAGATCAAGGGCGGCGCAATCCCGACCGAGTACATCTCCTCGGTCGAGAAGGGCATCGTCGAGGCGCTCGTCTCCGGCGTCAAGGCCGGCTACCCGATGGTCGACGTCAAGGTCGAGCTGGTCGACGGCTCCTACCACGACGTCGACTCCTCGGAGATGGCCTTCAAGATCGCCGGGTCGATGGCGATCCAGGAGGGGACCAAGCGCGCCAAGCCGGTCCTCCTCGAGCCGGTCATGCAGGTCGAGGTGGTCACCCCGGAGGAGTTCCTCGGCGATGTGATCGGCGACCTCTCGCGGCGCCGCGGCAAGGTCGAGGGCCAGGAGCGGCGGGGCAACGCGCTCGCCGTCGGTGCGACCGTTCCGCTCAGCGAGATGTTCGGCTACGTCGGCGACCTGCGCTCGGCGACCCAGGGCCGTGCCTCCTACACGATGCAGTTCGCGCGCTACGAAGAGGTGCCCGCGAACATCGCCGAGGAGATCATCGAGCACAAGGCCGGCGAGCCCGTGGGGGCCGCCTCATGACCTTTTCACTTATATTGGGCCGGTTGGCCGGAACTCCGGTACACGGCTGCGCCCGACACCAAGCCTAGACAGCCCCCAAGACGTAAACGATCGGGACAGCCCCGAGAGAGGAACACGAGAGAGAAAGATGTCCAAGGAGAAGTTCGAGCGCAACAAGCCTCACGTCAACGTCGGCACCATCGGTCACATCGACCATGGCAAGACGACGCTGACCGCTGCGATCACGAAGGTCCTCTCCGAGAAGATGGGCGGCGAGGCAAAGAGCTTCGAGGAGATCGACAACGCGCCCGAGGAGAAGGAGCGCGGAATCACGATCGCGACCTCACACGTCGAGTACGAGACCGAGAACCGGCACTACGCACACGTCGACTGCCCCGGTCACGCCGACTACGTCAAGAACATGATCACCGGCGCCGCGCAGATGGACGGGGCGATCCTCGTCGTCTCCGCCGCCGACGGCCCGATGCCGCAGACCCGCGAGCACATCCTGCTCGCCCACCAGGTCAACGTGCCCTACGTGGTCGTCTTCCTCAACAAGACCGACATGGTCGACGACGACGACCTGATCGAGCTGGTCGAGGAGGAGGTCAAGGATCTCCTCAACGCCTACGACTACCCGGGCGACGAGACCCCGATCATCCGTGGCTCGGCGCTGAAGGCGATCGAGGGCGACGAGGAGGCGGTCAACGCCATCCTCGAGCTCGCCGCGACGCTCGACAGCTACATCCCCGAGCCGGAGCGCGACCTCGACAAGCCGTTCCTGATGCCCGTCGAGGACATCTTCTCGATCACCGGTCGCGGCACCGTCGCCACCGGACGCGTCGAGCAGGGCATCGTCAACACCGGTGACGAGGTCGAGATCGTCGGCATCCACCCGGAGATCGCGAAGACGACCGTGACCGGCGTCGAGATGTTCAACAAGCTGCTCGACCAGGGCCAGGCCGGCGACAACATCGGCGCCCTGCTGCGAGGCACCAAGCGCGAGGAGATCGAGCGCGGCCAGGTGCTCTGCAAGCCCGGGTCGATCACGCCGCACACCAAGTTCAAGTCCGAGGTGTACTGCCTGAAGAAGGAGGAGGGTGGCCGTCACACGCCGTTCTTCTCGGGCTACCGCCCGCAGTTCTACTTCCGGACGACCGACGTCACCGGCGTCGCCAACCTGCCCGAGGGCACGGAGATGGTGATGCCCGGCGACAACGTCGAGATGACGATCGAGCTGATCCAGCCGATCGCCATGGACCAGGGGCTGCGCTTCGCCATCCGCGAGGGTGGACGGACCGTCGGCTCCGGGGTGGTCACGGAGATCATCGAGTAACGAGTAACGCGTACGAGTAATCAGCGCCGGCCCGCCGGTCGGCTGCAAGGACATACGACCCCGGGGCGCCGCCCCCCGACCCCGCGACCAGGTCGTGGCGACGGATGCGGCGCCCCGGTCGCGCCCCCACCGCAAGAAGCAGAGACAGAAAGAAGCAAGGAACCAACAGGTGTCAACGATCACCGCAAGCAAGATCAGGATCCGGCTCAAGGCGTACGACCACGACGCCATCGACCGGGCCGCCAGCGAGATCGTCGAGACGGCTCAGCGCACCGGCGCGACCGTTTCGGGACCCATCCCCCTGCCCACTTCCAAGAACGTCTACTGCGTGATCCGCTCGCCGTTCAAGGACAAGGACTCGCGCGAGCACTTCGAGATCCGCACTCACAAGCGGCTGATCGACATCAACGACCCGACCCCGAAGACGATCGACGAGCTGCAGCGGATCGAGAACCTGCCCGCCGGCGTCGACGTGGAGATCCGTCTCTAAGCCAATGCCAGCCATCCTCGGAAAGAAAGTCGGAATGACCCAGCTGTTCGCCGAGGACGGCGAGAGCGTGCCCGTGACCGTGATCGAGGCGGCCCCGAACCGGGTCACCGCGGTCCGGACCGAGGACACCGACGGCTACACGGCCGTGCAGCTCGGCTGGGACGAGGTCGCCGAGCGCAAGTTGACCAAGCCCGAGATCGGCCACCTCGCGAAGACCGAGGCGCCGCCGCTCCGCCACCTGGTCGAGTTCCGCGACTTCGACGGCGAGGTCGAGCTCGGCGGCGAGGTCACGGTCGGCGAGTTCGAGCCGGGCCAGAAGGTCAAGGTCTCGGCCGTCTCGATCGGCAAGGGCTTCCAGGGGACGATCAAGCGTCACAACTTCGGCCGCGGACCGGCCAGCCACGGCTCCCACAACGTCCGCGCCCCCGGCTCGATCGGCGCCAGCGCCGATCCCGCCCGCGTCTTCAAGGGTCAGAAGATGCCCGGCCGGATGGGCGGCAAGCGAGTCACCCAGCGCGGCCTCGAGGTGTTCCGCGTCGACTCCGAGCGCAACCTGCTGATGCTGCGCGGCTCGGTCCCGGGTCCGAAGAACGGGACCGTGGAGGTGCGCACCGATGGCTGAGTCCGCGAAGTCCGCGAAGGCGGCAACGATCGGCAAGCAGGCGAAGTCGGACCTCCCGGCGACCCTGTTCGGCGAGCCCTACAACGAGTCGCTCGTCCACGAGGCGGCGCGCGCCGACCTGAACGCGCGGCGCCAGGGCACCCACTCGAGCCTGACCCGGGGCGAGGTCGCGATGACCGGCGCCAAGGCCTGGCGCCAGAAGGGCACCGGCCGCGCTCGCGTCGGCGCGCTCAGCGTCCCGCACCGCCGCGGCGGCGGCAACGCGTTCGCGACGAAGCCGCGCCACTACACCTTCAAGGTCAACCGCAAGGCGCGGCGCAAGGCGCTGCGTTCGGCGCTCAGCGTCCACGCCGCCCGCGGCTCGATCGCGGTGCTGCCCGCCGACAGCTTCTCCGAGCCCGCCACCAAGCAGGCGGCCGAGGGGCTGGCCAAGTGGGGCGCCGAGCTGCCGGCGCTGGTCGTGATCAGCGGCGACGAGGCGGCGGCCGCGAAGAGCTACCGCAACCTGCCCCGCGTCGCGGTCGTCACCGCCGAGGCGGTCGGCGTCGCCGAGATCATCGGCCACCGCTCGCTGGTCGTCACCGAGGGAGCCCTCGAGGTCCTCGAGAGCCGCGTCGGCCAGGTCGGGCGTGGCGACGCCGAGGGGAGCGAAGGCTGATGGATCCGCGTCAGGTGATCATCGAGCCGGTCGTCTCCGAGAAGAGCTACGCGCTGATGGCGGAGGGCAAGTACACGTTCCGCGTCAACGACCGCGCCCACAAGACCCAGATCAAGCACGCCGTCGCCGAGATCTTCGACGTCGAGGTCGCCCAGGTCCGGACCTCCCGCGTCCGCTCGAAGCCGAAGCGTCGCGGCATCCACCAGGGCAAGACCCGCGCCTGGAAGAAGGCGATCGTCGAGCTCGCGCCGGGCAACCAGATCGAGCTGTTCGAGGGAGCGGCGGAGTAGCCGCCGAGAAGGATTCAGAACTCAGCCATGCCGATTCGCAAGACCAAACCGACCAGCCCGGGCCGCCGCTTCGCGACCTACCAGGATCGCTCCGAGGTCACGACCTCGAAGCCGAACAAGAAGCTGACCAAGGGCAAGAAGAGCACCGGAGGCCGCAACGCCTACGGTCGCGTCACCGCGCGCCATCGCGGTGGCGGCGCCAAGCGCAAGTACCGCCAGATCGACTTCAAGCGGACCAAGGACGGCGTGCCCGCGAAGGTGGCAACGGTCGAGTACGACCCGAACCGGACCACCTACATCGCGCTGCTGCACTATGCCGACGGCGCCAAGTCCTACATCCTCGCCCCGGCCGGCCTCGAGGTCGGCGACACGGTCGCCTCCGGACCCGGTTCCGACATCCGCGCCGGCAACGCGCTCGAGCTCGGCCAGATCCCGACCGGCACCGTCGTCCACAACGTCGAGCTGAAGCCCGGCCAGGGCGGCCGGATGGGACGCGCCGCCGGCACCGCCATCCAGGTGGTCGCGAAGGAGGGCGAGATGGTCACCCTGCGCCTTCCCTCCTCGGAGATGCGGCTGGTCCGCGCCGAGTGCCGGGCGACGATCGGCACGCTCTCCAACGCCGAGCACCAGAACGTCACCGTCGGCAAGGCCGGCCGCAGCCGCCACAAGGGCAAGCGCCCGCAGAGCCGCGGCATCGCGATGAACCCGGTCGATCACCCGCACGGCGGCGGCGAGGCCCACAAGGGACCCGGCGGCCATCCGAAGACCCCGTGGGGCAAGCCGACGCTCGGCTACCGGACCCGCAAGAAGAACAAGCAGTCGAGCGCGATGATCGTCCGCGGTCGCCGGCGCGGCAAGAAGAAGGGCGGCAGATAGCCATGGGACGTTCAACGAAGAAGGGCCCCTACGTCGAGGAGCGACTGATGGCGCGGGTCGAGGCGATGAACAGCTCCGGCACCAAGCAGATGCTGAAGACCTGGTCGCGGCGATCGACGATCTTCCCGGAGATGGTCGGCCACACGATCGCCGTCCACGACGGCCGCAAGCACGTGCCGGTTTTCGTCTCCGAGTCGATGGTCGGCCACAAGCTCGGCGAGTTCGCGCCGACCCGCACCTTCCGCGCCCACTCCGGCGCCAGGAAGGGTGAGGATCGCTGATGGCCACCCGCACCGAGACCGACGCTCCGGCGGTCCACGCGAAGGCGCGCTACGTCCGCACCGCACCCCGCAAGGTCCGGGTCGTCGCCGACCAGATCCGCGGCCTCGACGTCGAGGCCGCGATCGCGCTGCTCAACTTCTCGCCGCGGGGCGCCGCCGTGCCCGTGCTCAAGCTCGTCCGGTCGGCTGCCGCCAACGCCGAGAACAACTTCGACCTCGATCCCGAGGAGATGCGGATCACCGGCATCTCGGTCGACGAGGGCCCGACGATGCGCCGCTACCGCCCGCGGGCGCGTGGCCGGGCGACCCGGATCGAGAAGCGCAGCTGCCACATCAACATCGCCCTGACCCCGATCCCCGACGCCGACTAGAGGAATCAGGACCACCCATGGGACAGAAGATCAACCCCGAAGGCTTTCGCGTCGGCTACATCCATGACTGGAAGTCGAACTGGTTCGACGAGCGCAACTTCGCCGACGCGCTGGTCGAGGACGTCAACATCCGCGGCCACATCGAGCACAAGCTCGCGCACGCCGGCCTGTCCGACATCGAGATCCGCAAGCAGCGGGGCGAGGTCACCGTCGACATCCACACCGCCCGCCCGGGCATCGTCATCGGCAAGTCGGGCTCCGAGGTCGACGCGCTGCGCCGCGAGCTCCACCAGATCACCGGCAAGCCGGTCCGCGTCAACATCCGCGAGATCAAGCGCCCTGAGCTCGACGCGAAGCTGGTCGCCCAGTCGATCGCCGAGCAGCTCGAGGGCAGGGTCGCCTTCCGCCGGGCGATGAAGCGGGCGCTGACCTCGGCGATGCGCTCCGGCGCCAAGGGCGTCAAGGTTCAGGTCTCCGGCCGCCTCGGCGGCTCCGAGATGGCCCGCACCGAGGGCTACTCCGATGGCCGCGTCCCCCTGCACACGCTGCGGGCCGACATCGACTACGGCTTCGTCGAGGCGCGGACGACGACCGGCCGGATCGGCGTCAAGTGCTGGATCAACAAGGGCGAGGTCATGCCGGAGGGCTACGGCCCCGGGGACAACGAGGAGCTCGGCGGCCGTGGCCGCCGGCCGAGCGAGCGCGGCACCCGCCGGCCCGGCTCCGACGGTCCCGGCGGCCAGGGCGGTCGCCAGGGAGGTCGCGGCTGATGCTCGCTCCGAAGCGCGTCAAGCACCGCAAGCAGTTCCGAGGCCGGATGCGCGGCTTCTCGAAGGGCGGCACCCAGGTGGCGTTCGGCGAGTACGGCCTGAAGGCGCTCGATCGCGGTTGGATCACCAACCGCCAGATCGAGGCGGCCCGCGTCGCCATGACCCGCAAGATCAAGCGCGGCGGCAAGGTCTGGATCACGATCTTCCCGGACAAGCCGTACACGAAGAAGCCGGCCGAGACGCGGATGGGCAAGGGCAAGGGCAACCCCGAGGGTTGGGTCGCCGTGGTCAAGCCCGGCCGGGTCATGTTCGAGCTCTCCGGCGTGCCCGAGGAGCTCGCCCGCGAGGCGATGGAGCTGGCCGGCACGAAGCTTCCGATCAAGACGAAGTTCGTCAGCAAGGGACAGCACCAGTGAGGGGCTCGGAGGCACATCAGATGGGCGACGCCGAGCTCGTCGAAGCGCTCAAGGAAGCGCGTCGTGAAGCTTTCAACCTGCGCCTGCGCAACGCCACCGGCGAGTTGGAGAACAGCGCCCGCATCGGCCTCAGCCGACGCGACGTGGCCCGGCTGCTGACGATCGCGCGCCAGCGGGGAATCGACCTCGAGAAGGAACTGAAGTAGAGATGGCTGAAGAAGAAGAGAAGACGACCGACAGCGAAGAGCCGACCGAGGCCGCCGAGCAGGCTGCTCCCGAGGCCGAGCAGGAGGCGCCCGCCGCCGACGAGCCGGCCGAGGAGCCCGCTGCCGAGGAGGCCGCCGCCGGTGAGGATGCCGGCGCGACCGCCCCTGCCGCCGCGGCTCCCAAGGACGAGCCGGCCGAGCAGCTCTCGCCGAAGGAGCGCCGCCGCCGCAAGCGGTCCGCGCACAGCGGCGAGGCCGGACCGCAGCTTTCCGGCGAGGAGCGCATCGAGCGCCGCGCCGCCGAGCGCAAGCGCAAGGCCGCCGAGCGCAGCCGCTACCGCAAGGGCCGCGGTGCCGCCCGTGCCGAGGCCGCCGGCAAGGGGTCGGGCGCCGGCAGCGAGGCGATCGCCCGCGAGCCCGGCAACCCGAAGGTCCGCCAGGGGATCGTCGTCTCCGACAAGATGGACAAGACGATCACCGTCCGGGTCGAGAGCGCCCGCCGCCACCCGGCCTACGAGAAGGTGATCCGGAGCTCGAAGATGTACCACGCTCACGACGAGCGCAACGAGGCCGGCCCGGGCGACACGGTCCGCCTCGTCGAGACGCGGCCGATGTCGAAGACCAAGCACTGGCGTCTGACCGAGATTCTCGAGAAGGCGAAGTAGGGCACCCGATGATCCAGCAGGAAAGCCGACTGAAGGTCGCCGACAACTCGGGCGCCCGCGAGATCCTCTGCATCCGGGTCAAGGGCGGCCACCACCGCCGCTACGCCAGCGTCGGCGACGTCATCACCGCGACCGTCAAGCACGCGACCCCGCGCGGCGGCGTCCGCAAGGGCGAGGTCGTCCAGGCCGTCGTCGTCCGCACCCGCAAGCAGATCGGCCGCGCCGACGGCACCTACATCGCCTTCGACGAGAACGCCGCGGTGCTGATCGACCCGCAGAACAACCCGCGCGGCACCCGCATCTTCGGCCCGGTCGCCCGCGAGCTCCGCGACCGCTCGTTCATGAAGATCGTCTCGCTCGCCCCGGAGGTGCTCTGATGGCGAAGGCGATGCGCATACCGAACCGACGATCAGGTCCTGATCACGTCGGGCAAGGACAAGGGCAAGCAGGGCAAGGTGATCCGCGTCGACCCGAAGCGCCGCAAGGTGTTCGTCGAGGGCGCCAACATCGTCAAGCGCCATCAGCGGCCCCGGTCGATGACCGACGCCCAAACGGGCCAAGCTGGCATCATCGAGAAGGAGGGGCCGATCGACGTCTCCAACGTCATCCTGGTCGACCCCACCGACAACAAGCCGACCCGCATCGGCGTCCGCGTCGGCGACGACGGCAAGCGGGTGCGCTACTCGAAGCGCACCGACAAGGCGATCGACTGAGGAACCAGAGACTGATGGAAGCCGCAACCCAGACAGCAGAGAGCGCGACGCCGAGCCAGGCGGCTCCGCCGGCGCGCCTGCGCGAGCGCTACGAGCGCGAGGTCCTGCCGGCGCTGACCGAGAAGTTCGGCTACTCGACGCCGATGTCGGCGCCGCGCCTGGTCAAGGTCACCGTCAACATGGGCATCGGTGAGGCGAGCCGCAGCGGCGGCGTCGTCGACGAGGCGATCGAGGAGTTGGCGACGATCACCGGTCAGCGCCCGAACCTGCGCCGTGCCCGCAAGTCGATCGCCGCCTTCAAGCTTCGCGAGGGAATGCCGGTCGGCGTCGCCGTGACCCTGCGCAAGGCGCGGATGTGGGAGTTCACCGACCGCCTGGTCTCGATCTCGATCCCGCGGATCCGCGACTTCCGTGGCCTCAACCCGCGCTCGTTCGACGGCCGCGGCAACTACACGCTCGGCGTCCGCGAGCAGCTCATCTTCCCGGAGATCGACTACGACTCGATCAGTGAGACCCGCGGCCTCGACATCACCTTCGCGACCACCGCGCAATCCGACGACGAGGGCTTCGAGCTGCTGCTCGGGCTCGGCTTCCCGTTCGCGCAGGAGGGTCGTCCGGGCGGCCGCAGCCAGGAGGAGATCGATGCCGAGGAAGAGGAGCATCGCAAGGAGGAGGCGCGCCTGCGGGCCGAGGCCGAGCAGGCCGCGCTCGAGCAACTCAAGGAAGAGAACCCCGAGGCTTACGAGAAGCCGGAGAGCGACGCCGCCGAGGGCGACGTAGCTGCCGAGTCCGGCGACAACGACGGAGAAGAAGAGGAGTAGATGGCAAAGACGTCACAACGCGTCAAGCAGGCTGCGGGCTCGAAGTTCAAGGCCCGCAACTACAACCGCTGCCGCAAGTGCGGTCGCTCGCGTGCGGTCTACCGCAAGTTCGGCCTCTGCCGGATCTGCCTGCGCGAGGCCGCCCACAAGGGCTACGTGCCCGGGATGACGAAGTCGAGCTGGTAGCCGGATGCTGACCGATCCGATCGCCGATTACCTGACGCGCGTTCGCAACGCGCTCCGCGCCGACCATCCCGAGGTCGAGATCCCGGCATCGCGCCTGAAGAAGGAGATGACCCGGATCCTCGTCGAGCAGGGCTACGTGAACGGATTCGAGGTCGAGCCGACCAAGGTCGGCGAGTCGATCCGGATCCAGCTCAAATACACCGAGGACCGCGACCCGGTCATCCAGGGCATGAAGCGGATCTCGCGACCGGGCCGGCGTCGCTACGTCGCCGGCGCCAAGGTCCCGCGCGTGCAGGGTGGGATGGGCACTGCGATCATTTCGACCTCGACCGGCGTGATGACCGGCCACGAGGCCAAGGAGAAGGGCGTCGGCGGCGAGGTCGTCGCCTACGTCTGGTAACCGGACCGAAAGCCATGAGCAGAATCGGAAACAAGCCAATCGAGATCCCCGCCGGCGTCACCGTCGACGTCGCGCCCGGCCGCGTCACCGTCAACGGCCCGAAGGGCGAGCTCAGCCAGGACCTCAGCCGCGACATGGAGGTCAAGGTCGACGAAAGCGTCCTCACGGTCGCCCGCCCGACCGATCGCGGCGAGCACCGCGCCCTGCACGGCCTCACGCGCAGCCTGATCGCGAACATGGTCGAGGGGGTCACCAACGGCTTCGAGAAGCGCCTGCAGATCCAGGGCGTCGGCTATCGCGCGAAGGCGCAGGGCAAGGCGCTGGAGCTGTCGCTCGGCTTCTCCCATCCGATCAACATGAAGGCGCCCGGACGGGATCGACTTCGAGGTCCCGCAGCCGACCGAGATCATCGTCCGCGGCATCGACAAGCAGCTCGTCGGCGAGACGGCGGCGCAGATCCGCCGCCACCGCCCGCCGGAGCCGTACAAGGGCAAGGGCGTTCGCTACGCCGACGAGCAGGTCCGCCGCAAGGTCGGCAAGAGGGCATAGGAGCTTCAGATGGCAGTCAAGACCGCAGAACAGAGAAGGCTGCGCCGCCGGCGGCGCGTCCGGGCGAAGATCCGCGGCAGCGAGGCGTGCCCGCGGCTGGCCGTCTACCGATCGAACCGGGGCCTCTACGCCCAGTTGATCGACGACGACCACGGGCCACACGATCGCCCAGGCGAGCTGGACCGAGGCCGACCTGCGTAAGCTCGACGCCTCCGAGCGGGCGAAGCGGGCCGGCGAGCTGATCGCCGAGCGCGCCAAGCAGGCCGGAGTCGAGACATGCGTCTTCGATCGTGGCGGCTACCGCTTCCACGGACGGGTCGCGGCCCTCGCCGAGGGCGCCCGCGAGGGCGGTCTGCGATTCTGACCGGCGGCGACGACCGCCGGAAACGAACTGGAAACCCTGAGAACCGAACGAGCCAGGAGCTGATGAGCACAGACGTCGAAAGAGTTAGCCCGCAGGGACTCGACCTGCAGGAGCGAGTGATCGAGATCAACCGCGTGGCGAAGGTCGTCAAGGGCGGTCGCCGCTTCTCGTTCACGGCGCTCGTCGCCGTCGGCGACGAGAACGACGTCGTCGGGATCGGCTACGGCAAGGCCCGCGAGGTCCCGCTGGCGATCCAGAAGGCCGTCGAGAACGCCCGCAAGGACCTGATCCGCGTTCCCAAGTACGGGCAGACGCTTCCCCACCGCATCATCGGCCGCTTCGGCGCCGGCCACGTCGTCCTGCGCCCGGCCAGCGAGGGAACCGGCGTGATCGCCGGCGGCGGCGTCCGCGCCGTGCTCGAGCTCGGCGGGATCCGCGACGTGCTGACGAAGTCGATCGGCACCAACAACCCGATCAACCAGGTCAAGGCGACGATGGAGGGCCTGCGCGGCCTCCGCAAGCCCGAGGACGTCGCCGAGCTCCGCGGCCTGTCGATCAGGCAGGTGCTCGGGGTGCCGAAGAAGGCGAAGAGAAGGCCGACGAGGGCAGCGACGAGCCCGCCGTCGACCCTGTCGTCGTCGTCGCCGGGGCTCCGCCCGAGCAGGCCGCGGCCGATGCGGAGACCGACGCCGATGCCGCCGCGAGTCGGACGCCGAGGCCGCCGGGGACCGGCCGAGACGAGTCCCCGGAGGAGACCTCCTGATGGCGGAGCTGCTGATCAAGCAGGTGAAGTCGGCGACGGGCACGAGCCCGCGGCAGCGCGACACGCTGCGCACGCTGCGGCTCGGCCGGATCGGCAAGTCGGTCGTCCGCGCGGACACCGAGCATCTCCACGGCCTGCTCCGCAAGGTCGACCATCTCGTCACCGTCGAGCCGGCGGCGGCCGCCGGGAAGGAGTCCTGATGGCGCGCGTCGATCCCGAGGACGTCGGCCTCGACAACCTGACCCCGAAGCCGGGGACCCGCAAGAACCGCAAGCGCGTCGGCCGCGGGCACGGCTCCGGCATGGGCAAGACCTCCGGTCGCGGCCATAAGGGCCAGGGCTCGCGGGCGGGCGCGAAGCGCAACGTCGCCCACGAGGGCGGCCAGAACCCGATCCACATGCGGATGCGGAAGCTGCGCGGCCCGAACAAGAAGATGTCGATGCCGTTCGAGCCGTTCCGGACGCACACGCAGCCGGTCAACCTCGCGACCCTCGAGGACCGCTTCGACGACGGCGCCGAGGTGACGCCGGAGACGCTGCAGGCCGCCGGCCTGGCGACCCGCAAGCACCCGGTCAAGATCCTCGGCAACGGCGAGCTCAGGCAAGAAGCTGACCGTCAAGCGCACACGCGTTCAGCGCCACGGCCCGCGAGAAGATCGAGGCGGCCGGCGGCAGCGCCGAAGTCATCGAGTAATCGATGCTGAGGATCCTCGGAAACGCATTCGCGATCCCGGAGATCCGGCGCAAGATCGCCTTCACTGCGGCGATGCTGGCGCTCTACCGGCTCGGCGCCTACATCCCGGCGCCCGGGGTCGAGGCGAGCGCCCTCAACGACCTCCAGAACAACTTCGCCGGCTCCGACATCCTCGGGTTCCTGAACCTGTTCAGCGGCGGCAGCCTCTCGCGGCTGTCGCTGTTCGCGCTCGGGATCATGCCCTACATCACCGCCTCGATCATCCTGCAGCTGCTGACGGTGGTCGTGCCGGCGCTCGAGAAGCTCCAGAAGGAGGGCGAGGTCGGCCAGCAGAAGATCACCCAGTACACGCGCTATCTGACCGTCGTCCTCGCATTCCTGCAGTCGACCGGCTACGTCTTCCTGTTCCAGTCCTTCGGCAGCTCCGGCGAGAGCGTCGTCGGCGAACCTGACCTTCGCGAAGCTGATGCTGATCGTGATCTCGCTGACCGCGGGCACGGTGCTGCTGATGTGGTTCGGCGAGCTGATCACCCAGCGCGGGATCGGCAACGGCATCTCGCTGATGATCTTCGCCTCGATCGTCTCCGGGATCCCGAACGGGATCTCGGCCTGGTGGAACAACCCCGATCAGGTGTTCGTCGTGATGATGCCGTTCGTCGCCATCGCGGTGATCGTCGGGATCGTCTTCGTCCAGGAGGGCCAGCGGCGAATACCCGTCCAGTACGCCAAACGCGTGGTCGGCCGCAAGATGACGACCGGCGGATCCAGCTATCTGCCCCTGCGCGTGAACATGGCGGGAGTCATCCCGGTCATCTTCGCGGCCTCGATCATGGCCTTCCCGCCGACCGTCGGCCAGCTTCTCAACACTCCCGCCGCGCTCGACTTCGCCGCCTTCTTCAGCCCCGACCGCTGGGCCTACATCGTCGGCGAGGTCTTCTTCATCATCATCTTCACCTACTTCTACACGGCGGTCACGTTCAACCCGATCGACCAGGCCGACAACCTGAAGAAGTACGGCGGGTTCATCCCCGGCGTCAGGCCGGGCCGGCCGACCGCCGAGTACCTCGACCGGATCCTCTCGCGGCTGACGTTCGCCGGCGCGCTCTATCTCGGGCTCGTCGCCGCGCTGCCGACGATCCTGATCAGCCAGACCTCGGCCAACTTCTTCTTCGGCGGCACCTCGATCCTGATCGTCGTCGGCGTCGCCCTCGACACGGTCAAGCAGCTCGAGGCGCAGCTGATGATGCGCAACTACGAGGGCTTCCTGAAGTAGTCCATCCCGGCGCTGACGCACCGGTTCCGGCCACTGGGCGGAGTCGGGTGCGGCATGCGCACGCGATCCCGCCCAGTGACCGGCGGGTGGCTTCGCGGTCGGGCGACCTCGTGATGTGAAGCGCGCCGGGGACCCGCACTCGCTCCGCTCGGGCCGCCCGATCCCTGAGTCGTCGTTTCGGACGCGGGTGGTCGGGTAGGCGTCCTGTAGTCCCCGGCGGCAAGGGACTCACCGGCCGGCGGTTGATAGCGACATGCGGCGACTCGACGTCGCCGCGCAGGGAGGGACATCGATGCGACTGACGAGCAGGTTCGGCTCGATCATCGCCGGAGCGCTGCTGCTGGCCTTTGCGGCCGCGGCACCGGCCGCGGCGTCGATCGACGCGACGGCGGACGGGCCTCGACCATGGCCGATGCGATCGTCGCCGCCGACGACGCAGCCAACGTCACCGGCGCCGCAGTTCACCCAGCAACCGCCGAGCGGCAACCCGGCCGCTACGGCCAACGACCGATCTGGCGCTGTTTCCGCTCAAGGGGCCGCGCTACGGGATCCTCAGCACCGGCGACGCAACCGCCGTCGGCGCGCCGAACAGCTCCGGCAGCTCGTCGACCGACAACGGCGGCGGCGGCGGCGGGCACGGCGGCGTCGCCAACGACCTGGTGACGCTGAGGATCGACCTCGACGTGCCGGACAACCGCAACTGCATGACCATGGACTACCGGTTCCTGACCGAGGAGTTCCCCGAGTACATCGGATCGCAGTACAACGATGCGTTCCTCGCCGAGCTCGATGCCAGCGACTTCAGCGTCGCCGGCTCCGGAGTCGTGACGGCGCCGAGCAACTTCGCGTTCGGCCCCGACGGGAACGTGACGACGGTGAACGCCGCCGGCACGTCGGCCGACAACGCGCTCGGCACGACCTACGACGGGGCGACCCCGATCCTGCGCGCGACGACGCCGATCGAGCCCGGCGCGCACAAGGTCTACCTGACGATCTACGACGCATCCGACCACATCTACGACTCGTCGGTGTTCCTCGACAACCTGAAGCTGCGCAACGCTTCCGCGAAGAACTGCAAGCGGGGCGCCGCGCCGGGCGGCGAGGAGAACAAGACCTGCCAGGGCAAGTCCCCGACGGTGATCGCGAGTGGCGGGGTCGCCACCGGGACCAAGGGCAAGGACGTGATCCTCGGCAGCAAGCAGGATGACGTGATCCGCGGCCGCGGCGGCGAGGACATCATCTGCGGCTCCGCCGGCGACGACGAGATCAAGGGCAACAGCGGGGACGACAAGATCGACGGCAATATCGGCGACGATGTCATATTCGGCAACGAGGGCGCCGACCGCATCAACGGCAAGCGCGATCGCGACGAGCTGCACGGGCAGTCCGGCAACGACCGGATCACCGGCGGCGGCAGCAACGACCTCATGCTCGGCGGCAACGGCGAGCGACCGGATGGCCGGAAACCCGGGCGACGACGTCGTCCGCGGGCGCAAGGGCAACGACAACCTGCACGGCAACATGGACGACGACGTGGTCGCCGGCGGCCGGGGCACCGACGAGTGCCGCGGCGGCACCGGCAAGGACGTCAAGAAGGGCTGCGAAGGCAAGCCGTGACCGGCTGAGCCGATCCCCGGCCGAGGCGCGCCGTCTCGCCGACCCGGCGGGGCGGCGGTCGGCCGCTTCTGCGGCGCGGTGACCGCCGGCGGCGAACGGGTAGCCTCCACGCCTGTGCCTGAGCTGAATCTGATTCTGCTCGGACCTCCGGGGTCCGGAAAGGGAACGCAGGGCGAGCGCCTGCAGGAGGACTTCCGCCTGCCCTACTACGCGACCGGCGACATCCTCCGCGCCGCCGTCACCGAGGGCACCGAGCTCGGCCGGACCGCGAAGGAGTACATGGATCGCGGCGACCTCGTTCCCGACGAGGTGATCATCGGCGTCATCGCCGAGCGGGTCGAGAGCGCCGAGGCCGCCGACGGCTTCATCCTCGACGGGTTCCCGCGGACGGTCGGCCAGGCCGAGGCGCTCGGCGAGGAGATGGACGGGCTCGGCCGCGGCATCACCGCCGCGGTTCTGATCGACGTCAGCGACGAGGAGGTGGTCCGCCGGCTCGGCGGCCGCCGCACCTGCGCCAAGAACGGCCACATCTTCCACGTCGAGTTCGACCCGCCCAAGAACGAGGACGTCTGCGACATCTGCGGGCGCCGGCTGATCGTCCGCGACGACGACAAGCCCGAGGTCATCCGCCATCGCCTCGAGACCTATCACGAGAAGACGAAGCCGCTCGTCGACTTCTACGAGGAGCGCGGCGTGCTCAAGCGCGTCGACGGCTCGCTGAAGCCCGAGGAGGTCGGCAACCGGATCCGGGCACTGCTCGCGACCCTGCGGATGGAAGAAGAGCTCTGACCCGGCCTTGATCGTCCCGAAGACGCCGGAGCAGGTCGACAAGATGGCGGCGGCGGGCGAGATCCTCGTCCGCTGCCTGAAGATGCTCAAAAAGAGCGCGCGGCCCGGCGTCACCACGCTGGAGCTCGACCTCGCGGCCGAGCGGTTCATCCGCTCGCAGGGCGCCGAGGCCGCGTTCAAGGGATACAACGGCTTTCCCGGGTCGATCTGCGCGTCGCCGAACTCGATGGTCGTCCACGGCATCCCGGGCTCCTACGAGCTCAAGCGCGGTGACCTGATCTCGCTCGACGTCGGCGTGACCCTGGACGGCTGGGTCGCCGATGCGGCGTTCACGATCCCGATCGGCCCGGTCGCCGAGCCGGCCCTGCAGCTGCTCGAGACGACGAAGGACTCGCTGTTCTGCGGCATCGCCGAGGCGAAGGCCGGCAACCACCTCGGCGACGTCTCCGCCGCGATCCAGCAGCGCGTCGAGGGGGACGGGCTCGCCGTGATCCGCAGCCTCGTCGGCCACGGGATCGGCAGGCGGATGCACGAGGACCCGCAGATCCCCAACTTCGGCGAGCCCGGCACGGGCCCGCTGCTCGAGGAGGGGATGACTTTCGCGATCGAGCCGATGGTCAACATCGGCTCGCCGGAGATCAGGATGGGCTCCGACAACTGGGCCGTCTACTCCGAGGACGGCTCGCTCGCCGCGCACTTCGAGTTCACGGTCGCGGTCGGCGGGGACGGCCCGCGGATCCTGACGCCGTGGCACGAGGACTAGGCCCGGCCGCGCGACCGGCGGCGAGGCGGCGCCGGCCGCTGGTTCGACGACGCGGTCGTCTACGAGATCTACCCGCGCTCCTTCCAGGACTCCGACGGCGACGGGATCGGCGACCTGCCGGGATCCGCGCCGCCTGCTCGACTACCTCGAGTGGCTCGGCGTCGACGCGATCTGGCTGACGCCGATCTATGCCTCGCCGCTGGCCGACTACGGCTACGACGTCAGCGACCACAAGGCGATCGCGCCCGAGTACGGCACCGACGAGGACTTCGACCTGCTGATCGCCGACGCCCACGAGCGCGGCATCAGGGTCGTTCTCGACCTCGTCGCCTCGCACACCTCGATCGAGCACCCCTGGTTCCGCGAGCGCCCCGACTTCTACGTCTGGGCCGACGGCCCGGAGCCGCCGAACAACTGGCGTCGGCCTCCTTCGGCGGCCCGGCCTGGAGCCGCGACCCGGCAGCGGCGCGGCTTACCTGCACTCCTTCTTCCCCGAGCAGCCGGACCTCGACTGGCGCAACCCCGAGGTCCGCGAGGCGATGGCCGACGTCGTCCGCCACTGGGTCGGGCGCGGCGCCGACGGCTTCCGGGTCGACGCGGTCGACCGGATGGTCAAGGACGCCGAGCTCCGCGACGACCCGCCCGCCGACGAGCCCGTTCCCGCTGCCGATGCCGGAGGAGCTCCGCGCGGCTCGACCTGATCCATTCCCGCGACGCGCCCGAGATCGACATCGCCCTGGCCGCGCTCCGCGAGGCGGCCGGGGACGCGCCGCTGATCGGCGAGGTCTACCTGCCGGTCGACCGGGTCACGCCCTACCTCGACTACTTCGACAGCGTCTTCGCGTTCGACCTGCTGCACGCCGACTGGGACGCCGAGCAGCTCGCCGGCGGCCATCGACCGCTCGAGCGCCGCCGGCGGGCATCGCCTGGGTCACCTCCAACCACGACTTCTCCGCGGGTCGCGACCCGCTGGGGCGAGGAGAACGTGCGCGCCGCCGCGGTGCTGCTGCTGACGCTGCGGCGGCTCCGCGTTCGTCTACCAGGGCGAGGAGATCGGGATGGTCGACGGCCCGGCGGCGCGACCCGCCGCTCGACCGCTACGGACGCGACGGCTGCCGGCGACCCGATGCAGTGGGACGCGCTCGTCGGCGGGCGGCTTCAGCAGCGGCGAGCCGTGGCTCGCGCCGGTCGATCCCGGGGCGCGCAACGTCGACGACCAGCGCGGCCGACCCGGGTCGGTCCTGAACCTGTTCCGGCGAGCTGATCGCGCTGCGGCGCGAGATCGACGGGGGCCGCGGCGCGTCGAGGCGCCGACGGCGGCTGCTCGCGTTCGAGCGCGGCGACGGCCATCGCATCGCTGATCAACCTCGGCGGCGAGCCGCGCGCGGCGCCGGCGCCGGCCGGCGCCGAGCTGCGGCTCGCGACCGCCGACGGCGCCGCGCGGCTGGCGGCCGGGGGCTCGAGCTCGACGGCCACTCGGCCGCGATCGTCCGGCCGCCTGAGGCCGTCCGGCTAGCGGCGGATCGCCGTCCGTTTACGGATGTCGGCCGCCGGGGTAGGGATCGCTGCGGAGGCGGCCACACGTCGCCGGGAGGAGAGGAGACGATCAAGGGGCAGACCTTCGGGAGAGGGACCTCACGTCCAGCTGTACGCCGGCCGGTCGCAGCGCTGCTGCTCGCGCTGCCTGATCGCCGCGGCGCTCGTCGCTCTCGGCCTGCGGCGGCGACGAGCTCCGGCGGCCCGGCCGAGCTGAGCTGGTTCATCTTCAACGAGCCGAGCGGGGTCGCTGCCGAAGATCGCCAACAAGCTGCTCGAAGGCGTCGAACGGCGAGTACACGATCAAGTTCGAGTACCTGCCCTCCGAGGCCGACCAGCAGCGCGAGCAGCTCGTCCGCCGGCTCGGGGCCGAGGACAGCTCGATCGACATCATGGGCATGGACGTGATCTGGACCGGCGAGTTCGCCAACGCCGGCTGGGTCGAGCAGTGGACCGGCGCCGACGAGCAGGCGGCGACCGAGGGCGTCTTCCCGAGCGTCGCCGAGACGGCCCGCTTCGAGGACAAGCTCTGGGCGGCGCCGATCTGGACCAACACGCAGCTGCTCTGGTACCGCAAGGACCGGGTTCCGAAGCCGCCGAAGACCTGGGACGAGATGTTCCAGCAGGCGGCCGAGATCGGCAAGGACGGCCTGATCGAGGTCCAGGCGAACCGCTACGAGGGCCTGGTCGTCTGGTTCAACTCGATGGTCGAGTCGGCCGGGACGAGCATCGTCCAGCCCGATGACGCCCGGCGGCGGCGCTCGAGCCGGCCGACGACCGAGAAGGCGCTCGGGCTGATGGTCGAGCTCGCGAACTCGCCGCTACGCGGATCCGTCGATGTCGACCTCGAACGAGGACACGGCGCGGCTCTCGTTCGAGGCCGGCACGCGAGCTTCATGCTCAACTACCCGTTCGTCTACCCGAGCGCCAAGGAGAACGCGCCCGACGTCTTCAAGAACCTCGGTGCGGCGCTCTACCCGCGCGTCGACGCGGACCGGCCCTCGGCGCCGCCGCTCGGCGGCATCAACCTCGGCGTCTCCAGCTACTCCGAGCACAAGCAGGAGGCGTTCGACGCGATCAAGTGCATGATCCAGCCCGCAGAACCAGATCGAGATCGCGACCGCCGGCGGGCTGCCGCCGGTCACCGAGAGGCTCTACGACGAGAAGGAGATCGACAAGGTCTACCCGGGCTTCGCCGATCTGATCCGCGAGTCGATCGAGAAGGCGGCGCCGCGGCCGGTGACGCCCGCCTACCAGGACCTCTCGCTGGCGATCCAGCGCACGATCCACCCGCTCGCCGACATCGCGCCGCGATCAGGCGCCGGACAAGGTCGATGAGCTTCGCGACAACGTCCAGACCGCGCTCGACGTGAAGGGGCTGCTCTGATGGAAGCGGCAGACTCGTGCCGGCCGCCGGCGGAGCAAGGCACGCGGCAAGAAGCCGCTCAGCGAGCGCGCCCGCTCCGAGCGCAGGCTCGGCTGGATGCTCTGCGCGCCGGCGGTGGTCGCGATGCTGCTCGTCACCGCGTATCCGATCATCTACGCCTTCGTCCTCTCCCTGCAGCGCTTCGACCTGCGCTTCCCCGACGAGCGCGAGTTCGTCGGGCTCAGCAACTACGTCGACGTGCTCACCTCGAGCCTCTGGTGGACGGACGTCGCCAACACGCTCGGCGTGACGGTGGTCTCGGTCTCGATCGAGTTCGTGCTCGGAATGGCGATCGCGCTGCTCATGCACCGGGCGATCTTCGGCCGCGGCGTCGTCCGCACCTCGGTCCTGATCCCCTACGGGATCGTCACGGTCGTCGCGGCCTTCACCTGGCAGTTCGCCTTCCAGCCCGACACCGGCTTCGTCAACCAGCTCCCGTTCGTCGCCGACGACATGAACTGGTTCGGCGATCGCTTCAGCGCCTTCGCCGTGATCATCCTCGCCGAGATCTGGAAGACGACGCCGTTCATCGCGCTGCTGCTGCTGGCCGGGATGACGACGATCGACGACGGCCTCTACGAGGCGGCGAAGGTCGACGGCGCCAACGCCGATGCCAGCGCTTCTTCCGGATCACCCTGCCGTTGATGAAGCCGGCGATCCTCGTGGCGCTGCTGTTCCGCACCCTCGACGCGTTCCGGGTCTTCGACTCGATCTTCGTGATGACCCGCGGCTCGGTCGACACCGAATCGGTCTCGATCCTCGGCTACAACCAACTCATATCGAGGCTCAACCTCGGCCTCGGCTCGGCGGTCTCGGTGCTGATCTTCCTCGTCGTGCTCGATGCATCGCGTTCCTGTTCGTCAAGGGCTTCGGCACCACGGTTCCCGGCAAGGAGGAGGACGCTAGATGGCGACCGACCGACCACCGCCCAGGACCGGATCTTCTGGCTGCTCGGCATCGTCGTCGTCGTCTTCTACGCGCTGTTCCCGGTGCTCTGGATCGTCTCGCTGTCGCTGAAGACGCCGGCGACGGTGACCGAGACCGAACGAGGGCTTCTGCGAGTGCTGATCCCCAGCGACGCGACCTTCAAGAACTACGAGGCGCTGTTCAAGGACGGGCTCGACGGCCCGTTCCTGAAGCCGCTGATCAACTCGATCGGCATCGCGCTGATCGCGACCCTGATCGCGATCGTGCTCGCCTCGTTCGCCGCCTACGCGATCGCCCGGCTCGAGTTCCCGGGCAAGACGCTGGTCCTCGGCGGCGCGCTGGCGATCGCGATGTTCCCGCCGATCTCGACCGTCGGCCCGCTGTTCGACATGTGGCGCTCGCTCGGCCTCTACGACACCTGGCCGGGCCTGATCATCCCCTACCTGAGCTTCTCGCTGCCGCTCGCGATCTACACGCTCGTCGCCTTCTTCCGGGAGATCCCCTGGGACCTCGAACAGGCGGCCCAGGTCGACGGGGCGACGCCGTTTCAGGCGTTCCGCAAGGTGATCGTGCCGCTCGCGACGCCGGGCGATGTTCACCGCGGCGATCCTCGTCTTCATCTTCGCCTGGAACGACTTCCTGTTCGCGATCTCGCTGACCAGCTCCGACGCCTCGCGCACGGTGCCGGCGGCGCTCGCCTTCTTCACCGGCGACTCCCAGTTCACCCAGCCGTTCGCGAACATCGCGGCGGCCGCGGTGATCGTGACGATCCCGATCATCATCTTCGTACTGATCTTCCAGCGACGGATCGTCGCCGGACTTACCTCCGGCGCCGTCAAGGGCTAGAGGAGGAGACCCGACCGATGTCCGAGATCACGCTCGACAAGGTGACCAAGCGCTTCGCCGACGGGACCGAGGCCGTCAAGGACCTCGACCTCGAGATCGGCGACGGCGAGTTCCTGATCCTCGTCGGCCCGTCCGGCTGCGGCAAGTCGACCGCGCTGCGGATGATCGCCGGGCTCGAGGACATCTCCGACGGCGAGCTGAAGATCGGCGGCGACGTCGTCAACGAGCAAGGCGCCGAAGGACCGCGACATCGCGATGGTCTTCCAGAACTACGCGCTCTATCCGCACATGACGGTGCGCGAGAACATGGCGTTCCCGCTGAAGATGGCGAAGATGGACAAGTGCCGAGATCGACGAGCTGGTCGACGGGCCGCCGAGATCCTCGACCTGACCGAGCACCTCGACCGCAAGCCGGCGAACCTCTCCGGCGGCCAGCGCCAGCGGGTCGCGATGGGCCGGGCGATCGTCCGCGAGCCGAAGGCCTTCCTGATGGACGAGCCGCTCTCCAACCTCGACGCGAAGCTGCGCGTGCAGATGCGGGCCGAGGTCTCGCGGATCCAGAACCGGCTCGAGACGACGACCGTCTACGTCACCCACGACCAGACCGAGGCGATGACGCTCGGCGACCGGGTCGCGGTGATGCGCAAGGGCGAGCTGCAGCAGGTCGGCAGCCCGCAGGAGCTCTACGACGCACCCGGTCAACCTCTTCGTCGCCGGCTTCATCGGCTCGCCGTCGATGAACTTCATGCCGGTCGAGATCTCCGGGCGGACCGCGAAGCTGCCGATCTGCGAGGTCGAGATCTCGACGGAGACCGCGAAGGCGCTCGAGTCCCACTCGGCGAAGAACCTGATGGTCGGGATCAGGCCGGAGCACTTCGAGGACTCGGAGCTGGTCGGCGACCAGCCGGGCCCGCGCTTCGAGGTCGAGGTGTCGATCCTCGAGTCGATGGGCTCCGAGCTCTACATCTACTTCGACATCGAGGCCGGAGTTCCGCGCCGAGCAGCTCGACGAGCTCGCGGCCGACACCGGTGGGGAGTCCGCGGCCGAGGACGGGACAGGTGGTCGCCCGCCTCGACGCCGACGAGCAAGGCCAAGCGGGGCGAGAAGCTCGAGCTCTGGATGGACTCGAGCAAGCTCCACTTCTTCGACCTCGACTCGGGCGAGCGGATCACCGCGGGCGACTCGGAGCGCGGCGAAACCGACCGCGGCGAGAGGGCGGCAGGGTCGAGCGAGGTCGGTTCCGACGGCGACGACGGCGGTCGGGACGAGGACGCGAGCGGCGCCGGCGTCAGCTGAGCGCCTCGCGGAGGCGTTCGATCACGTCCTCGCCCCAGTCGTGGGTGCGGAGCAGCATGTAGCGATCGCGGGCGACTCGTATGTAGGCGTCGGCTTCGGTGCTGTCGCCGATCAGGTCGGCCTCCCGCAGCGCCTCGACGACGGGGACGAACTCGTCGCGGAACCAGGCCTCGGCGACCTCGCGGCGGTCGCGGGGCTCGCCAAGCCCCTGGATCAGCCGGAAGCCCCACGCTTCGACCGCCTCGGCAAGCTCCGCGTAGCCGATCGCCGGGTCGCGGAAGCTGATCCGCCGGCGCTCGTCGGGGGTCAGCGGCACCCGCTCGGCGAACAGCCGCTCGTGTCCCTTCGCCGGCAGGTCGGCGAGGCTCAGCTCGCGTTCGGGGAGACGCGGGTCGTGACCTCGGTGACGTAAGCCTCGATCACCTCGCGCCGCGAGGTGGCGGGCGACCGAGACCCGGTGGTGGCCGTCGACGACGAAATGCAGCCCGCCGACCCGAAGGACCTCGATCGGCGGCATCCCCTCACCGCGCCGCTGGGCGGCGTTGATCCGTTGCCAGCGGGCCGGACCCGGCGCTGCGCGGCCGGAAGTCGCGGTCGAACTCGCCGGCACGGTCGACCGAGCCGACGATCGTCTCGAGCGGGATCGTCCGCAGCCCGATCCGCCGCTCGCCGGTGCGCCCGAGCGCCGTGACGACCTCCTCGAACGGCAGCAGCGTGCTGACGTCGCCGGGCTGGCCGCGCAGCCGCGACGCGAGCCGGGCCAGCGCCGCGCGACGGCGGGCCCGGTTGAAGTCGCTCTGCGCGTCCTGGCTTGTGAACCCGGTGTCGATCGGCTCAGTCTGCCCGAACGGGCGCGGCGACCGCGGCCGCGGGCGGCCACGCTCCGCTTCGTGGCCGCAACCGATGAGCGACGAATAGTTCACAACCATTGTGAGATGTTCGTCGCTGAGGCGAGGTTGCGGCCCGGATATCGTTGTGGGCGTGAACGTCCTCGTCGCCCATGCCTCCAAGCACGGCTCGACCGCCGAGATCGCCGATGCGATCGCCGCCGAGCTCCGCGAGCGCGGACTCGACGCCGATTCGACCTCCGCCGACGACGTCGCCGGGCTCGGCGGCTACGACGCGGTCGTCCTCGGCAGCGCCGTCTACATGAAGCGCTGGCGCGGCGACGGCCGGCGCTTCCTCCGCAAGCACGGCAAGCGGCTCTCGGCGATGCCGTTCTGGGTGTTCAGCTCGGGCCCGGTCGGCGACCCCGCCAAGGACGACGCCGTCCTGGCAGGAGCCGAAGCGGACGATCGCCAGGGCCGAGAAGCTCGGTGCCCGCGACCATGCCGTCTTCGGCGGCCGCATGCCGAAGGAGCCGCGCGGCCGGGCCCAGCAGGGCGATGGTCGAGGGGACTCCGCCCGAGTATCGCGACCGCCGCGACTGGGACCGGATCCGCGCCTGGGCGGCGGGCGTCGCCGAGGCGCTGGGGGCGCCTCCGGCGGCCCCATAGCGACCGGTCCGGCGGCGGCTTTGCGCAGCCGCGACGTCCTGCTAGCATGCCCGTTCGGCCTCAGGGCCGTCCGATACCGCCTGCCATCCGATTCCTGGGATGACGCGGGCCACCTCAAGTCCGATAGAAAGCCGGAAGCGATGAAGGTTCGAGCCTCCGTAAAACCGATGTGCGAACGATGCCAGGTCATCCGGCGGCGCGGCCGCGTGCTCGTGATCTGCTCGAACCCGCGTCACAAGCAGAGGCAGGGCTAGACGATGGCACGGATCGCAGGGGTCAATCTCCCGCTCAACAAGCGGGTCGAGGTCGGACTGACGTACGTCCACGGCATCGGCAGCTCGACTGCGAAGAAGATCCTCGCCGACACCGGCGTCGATGCGGACACGCGGGTCGGCGACCTGACCGAGGACGAGGTCATCAAGCTTCGCGAGGCGGTCGAGTCCTTCCCGGTCGAGGGCGACCTGCGGCGGGAGCGCTCGCAGAACGTCAAGCGACTGATGGAGATCGGCTCCTACCGCGGCCTTCGCCACCGGCGCGGCCTGCCGGTCAACGGCCAGCGAACGAAGACGAACGCCCGCGGCCGCAAGGGCCCGAAGAAGATGAGCGTGACCGGCCGCAAGAAGGCGCCGACGCCGAAGTGATGCAGCCGACCATCCACCGAGTGAGGATTTCCTAGATGCCGCAACCCAAGCGAGGCGCGGGCCGCTCCAAGCGCCGCGTGCGCAAGAACGTCCCGTTCGGACAGGCGCACGTCAAGACCAGCTTCAACAACACGATCGTCACCCTGACCGATCCGGAGGGCAACGTGCTCGCCTGGGAGTCCGCCGGCAGCGCCGGCTTCAAGGGCTCCCGCAAGTCGACGCCGTTTGCCGCCCAGGTGACCGCCGACAACGCCGCCCGCAAGGGCATGGAGCACGGCCTCGAGCGCGTCGAGGTCCACGCCAAGGGCGCCGGCTCCGGTCGCGAGACCGCGATCAGGGCTCTGCAGGCCGCCGGTCTGCAGGTGACGACCGTCAAGGACGTGACCCCGCAGGCGCACAACGGCTGCCGCCCGAAGAAGCGGAGGCGAGTCTAGGCATGGCCCGCGACACCGGACCGCAGTGCAAGCAGTGCCGCCGCGAGGGACAGAAGCTGTTCCTGAAGGGCGAGCGCTGCCTGACCGACAAGTGTGGCGTCGAGCGCCGCTCCTACCCGCCGGGTGAGCACGGTCGCGGCCGGCTGCGCGCGTCCGAGTACCGCCAGCAGCTTCGCGAGAAGCAGAAGGCCCGCCGCTTCTACCAGGTCCTCGAGAAGCAGTTCCGCGCCTACTACGACAAGGCCTCGCGCCAGGACGGCGTCACCGGCGAGAACCTGTTGCGGCTGCTCGAGCGCCGCTTCGACAACGTCCTGGTCCGGCTCGGCTTCGCCGCATCGCGGCGCCAGGCCCGGCAGCTGATCCGACACGGCCACTGGCAGATCAACGGCCGCCGCGTCGACATCCCCAGCTACCAGGTGAAGCCCGACGACGTGATCTCGATCAAGTCGGGCTCCGACTCCGAGACGACCGTCCGCGTCGCCACCGAACTGATTTCAACCGTGCCCCCATGGCTGCAGGCCGATCACGACTCGCTCACCGCGAAGGTGTTGCGACTCCCCGAGCGGGACGAGATCGACTCGCCGATTTCCGAGCAGCTCATCGTCGAGCTGTACTCGAAGTAGGGGCTCCGAAAACCGCGACGGAAGGAAGCGCTATGACCACCCTGCCCGAATTTCAGACTCCGACGATCTCCGCCGAGGAGGTCGACGACAACCAGGGCTCGTTCACGATCGAGCCGCTCGACAAGGGCTTCGGCTACACGTACGGCAACAGCCTCCGGCGCGTGCTGCTCTCGTCGCTGAAGGGCGCGGCGATCACCAGCGTCCGGATCGAGGGCGTCGCCCACGAGTTCTCGAGCATTGCCGGGGTCAAGGAGGACGTCACCGACATCATCCTCAACCTCAAGGACATCGTCGTCCGCATGCACACCGACGCCGACGTCGTCGAGGTGCCGCTGGTCGCGACCGGTCCCGGCGAGATCACCGCCGGTGACCTCGAGACCCCCGCCGGCGTCGAGATCCTCAACCCCGAGGCGCCGATCGCCACGCTCGAGAAGAAGACCAAGCTCGAGATGTACCTGACGGTCGGCCGCGGCCGCGGCTACTCGCCGGCCGAGGACAACAAGACCGAGGACCAGCCGATCGGGGTCATTCCGATCGACTCGATCTTCTCGCCGATCAAGCGCGCGTCCTACCGGGTCGACTCCTCGCGAGTCGGTCAGCGCACCGACTTCGACAAGCTCTCGCTGCAGCTCGAGACCGACGGCTCGATCGAGCCCGGGGCGGCTCTGCGGGAGGCGGCCGAGCTGATGATCGCCAGCCTGGCGATCTTCACCGACGCCGATCGCGTCGAGGAGCTCACCCAGACCAACGGCGCCGAGCCGGAGGCCGCCGAGGAGGCGGGCGCCGGATCGGGCGGCGACGACCGGCTGATCGAGGAGCTCGAGATCGGCGTCCGCGCCTACAACTGCCTGAAGCGGGCCGGGGTGCAGACGATCGGCGACCTGCAGGCGAAGTCCGAGTCGGAGCTGAAGGCGATCCCGAACTTCGGCGAGCGCTCGATCGAGGAGGTCATCGAGGCGATGCACGGCCTCGGTCTCGATCTCCGCGACGAGTAGCCTGCACCGCGACGCCGGACCGAGACAGGAGTCGAGCAGCGATGCGCCACAAGAAGAACCGACACAAGCTGAGCCGCGACGCGGCTCATCGCAAGTCGCTGATGAAGAACCTGTCCCGGCAGCTGTTCGAGCACGAGCGGATCCAGACGAGCCAGGCGAAGGCGAAGGCCGTCAAGCCCGAGGTCGAGCGGATGATCACGATCGCCAAGCGCGGCGATCTGCATTCGCGCCGCCTGCTGCTCTCGCGGCTCGGCCAGGACAAGTTCATCGTTCACAAGCTGGTCGACGAGATCGCGCCGCGATACAGCGAGCGCCCCGGCGGCTACACGCGGATCGTCAAGCTCGGCCCGCGCCGTTCCGATTCGACGGAGATGGTCTACCTCGAGCTGGTCTAGACGGGCCGCCGGATGGCGACCTACCGGCTAGATCTCGCCTACGACGGCTCCCGGTTCAGCGGCTGGGCGGTTCAGCCCGGACGGCGCACGGTCCAGGGCGAGCTCGAGGATGCGCTCGGCAGGGTGCTCGGCGAGCCGGCCGCGCTGCGCGTCGCCGGCCGGACCGACGCCGGCGTCCACGCGATCGCCCAGGTCGCGTCGTTCGTCACCGAGCGGCCCGTCCCGGCGACGCTCGGCCGTGCCCTGAACGCGCTCACCGGCCCCGACCTCGCCGTCTGGGAGGTCGCCGCAGCGCCCGGGTTCGATGCCCGCCGCGACGCCCGCTCGCGGCGCTACCGCTACCGGGTCGAGGTCGCCCGGCCGCCGAGCCCGTTCGAGCGGCGGCGGGCGCTGAGTAGACCCGGGCCGCTCGACCGCGAGGCGCTGGCGGCCTGCGCGGCGATGCTGCCCGGCACCCACGACTTCACGGCGTTCACGCCGACCGAGACCGATCACGTCCGCTTCGAGCGCGACGTCCTCGAGGCCGGCTGGCGGCAGGAGGGGGAGCGGATCATCGCCTTCGAGATCGAGGCGGACGCGTTCATGCGCAACATGGTCCGCGTCCTCGTCGGGACGATGCTCGAGGTCGGCGCGGGCCGCCGCGGTCGCGAGGACTTCCGGCGCCTGCTCGGCGGTGCCCGACGGGCGGAGGCGGGCGAAACGGCCCCGCCACACGGCCTCTATCTGACCGGCGTCGTCTACTGATCCCGGCGCCGCGACCGCGCCGCTCGTAGAATCGATCCGGTGCGGGTTCTGCTCACCAACGACGATGGAATCGGCGCCTCCGGTCTGCAGGCGCTGCGCCGCGCCCTGCTCGAGATCGACGGCATCGAGCTGCACGTCATCGCGCCCGACTCGAACCGCAGCGCCACCGCCCGCTCGATCACGACCCGGTCGCCGCTCTGGATCGAGGAGGTCAGCTTCGACGACGGCACCGTCGGCTACGCGACCGACGGCACACCGGTCGACTGCGTCCGCTTCGCCGACCTCGGCCTGATCGGGGAGCGGCCGGAGCTGATCGTCTCCGGGATCAACCACGGCTCGAACCTCGGCGACGACGTCACCTATTCGGGCACGGTCGCGGCGGCCTTGGAGGGAATCGTCCTCGGGATCCCGGCGATCGCGGTCTCCCAGCAATCGCTGGCGCGCGAGATGGACTTCCGGCTCGGCCGCCGCTTCGACTTCACCGTCTCGGCACCGCTCGCCGCCGCCCTGGCGGCGATCGTCGCCGACGGCAGGCTTCCGGCCGGGACCCTGCTGAACGTCAACTGCCCGGCCGAGCACCCGGGTGGGATCGAAGTGACCCGGCTCGGCAAGCGGCTCTACAACGACGAGCTCAAGCAGGTCGACGAGGACAGCGAGGGTCGCAGGCGGTACCAGATCTACGGCTACGACCCGGGCTTCGAGGACGAGGCGGGGACCGACCTGGCGGCGATCGCCCGCGGCAAGGTCGCGATCACGCCGATCCACTTCGACCTCACCGACCATCCAAGCCTCGACACCGTTCGCGACCTGCGCCTCGAGGGAGCGCTCGAGCGGGTCCTGGAGACGGTCGGGGCGTGAGCGGGGATCGGGTCGCGGCCGCCCGGAGCGCCGAGCTCCGGGAGCGGATCGCCGAGCTCGATCACGCCTACTACCTGCTCGACGATCCGCTCGTCGGCGACGACGTCTACGACGCGCTGCTCGACGAGCTGCGCTCGATCGAGGCCGCCAATCCGGAGCTGCGGACGCCGGACTCGCCGACTCAGCGGGTCGGCGGCGAGCCCGTCGAGGGGTTCGAGGAATACGAGCACCTCGAGCCGATGCTCTCGCTCGGCAATGCCCGCAGCGCCGAGGAGCTGGAGGCGTGGGAGGGGCGGATTCGCAACCTGCTCAAGCGCTTCGACATCGCCGCCGGGACGATCAGCTACGTCACCGAACCGAAGATCGACGGGCTGGCGATCTCGCTCACCTACGAGGACGGCGTCTTCGCCCGCGGCACGACTCGCGGCGACGGCCGGATCGGCGAGGACGTCACCCACAACCTGCGAACGATCCGCTCGATTCCGCTGCGGATTCCCGACCCACCGGAGCTGATCGAGGTCCGTGGCGAGATCTACTTCTCGCGCTCCGGCTTCGCGCACCTCAACGAGCGGCGCGCCGAGGCGGGCTTGGCGACGTTCGCGAACCCGCGCAACGCGGCGGCGGGAACGATCCGCCAGCACGATCCGGCGCTCGCCGCCGAGCGGCCGCTGCAGATCTGGGCCTACGGAATCGGCTACCGGCGCGGGGTCGAGCACGCGACCCACAGCGACGAGCTCGACTGGCTGCGCGAGCGCGGCTTCCCGGTCAACGACGGGGTCGCCGTCCACGACAGCGACCGCGAGGTCGTCGAGCGCTGCCGGTGGTGGGAGCGCGAACGCGAGGGGCTCGATTACGAGATCGACGGCACCGTCGTCAAGGTCGACGATCGCGGCCTCTGGCGCGAGCTCGGCGTCGTCGGCCGCGAACCGCGCTACGCGATCGCCTGGAAGTTCCCGCCGATGACGGCGACGACGACCCTGCGGGACATCGTCTGGAACGTCGGCCGGACCGGTCATCTGGTGCCGTTCGCGATCCTCGAACCGACCCACGTCAGCGGCGTGACCGTGAGCACCGCGACCCTCCACAACGAGGAGGATCTGGCCCGCAAGGACGTGCGGGTTCACGACGAGGTGATCATCACCCGGGCCGGCGACGTCATTCCCCAGGTCGTTGCGCCACTGATCCAGCGCCGCAAGGGCAAGCGGCTGCGACGGGCGCGGCCGCCGAAGAAGTGCCCGATCTGCGGCACGCCGACCGTCAAGCCCGATGGGGTGTGGACGATCTGCCCGAACCGGACCGGCTGCCCGGGCCAGGTCTTCCAGCACCTCAAGCACTTCGTACATCGCGGCGCGATGGACATCGACGGCCTCGGCGAGAAGCAGGTGCAGCGGTTCCTCGACGACGGCCTGATCGACGACGCGGCGGGGCTCTACGAGCTGACCGCCGAGCAGCTCGCCGGGCTCGAGGGGTTCGGCGAGGTCTCGGCCGAGAACATGCTCGCCGCGATCGATGACTCGAAGCGGATGCCGTTCGCCCGCGTCCTCTTCGCGCTCGGCCTCGACGGCGTCGGATCGGTGACCGCGGAGGCGCTGGCCCGGCACTTCGGATCGATCGACGAGCTGCTCGGTGCCGGCGAGGAGCGCCTCCAGGAGATCGACGGGGTCGGGCCGATCCTCGCCGAGTCGATCCTCGAGCAGCTCGCCGACGATCGCACCCTGGCGCTGATCGCCGACCTGCGCGGCCATGGACTGCGGTTCGAGCTCGACGAGTCCGAGCGCCGCGCCGGCGACGGCCCCCTTGAGGACAAGACGTTCGTGCTGACCGGGACGCTGCCGGAGCTGAGCCGCGAGCAGGCATCGGAGTTGATCAAGGCCGCCGGCGGCAAGGTCACCGGCTCGGTCTCGAAGAAGACCGACTACGTCGTCGCCGGCGACAGCCCCGGCTCGAAGCTCGCCCGAGCCGAGGAGCTCGGCGTGACGGTCATCGACGAGGCCGGGCTGCGCGAGCTGGCCGGCTGAGCGCGGCCGCGGTCAGCGCAGGCGGGCGATCTGGGCGATCATCTTGTCCTGGATGCTGTGCGCGGCGCCGAGGTCGGAGACGCCGTTCATCAACAGCGAGAACGCGACCAGCCCGTGCTTCGACTTGCAGTAGCCGGAGACGTTGGAGACGCCGGTCAGGGTCCCGGTCTTACCGCGGCAGCGCCCCGCCGCCGGCCGAGCCGTTCATCCGCCCGCCGAGGGTGCCGTCCTTGCCGGCGATCGACAGCGACTTGAACAACGGCTTCGCGAGCTCCCGGTCCCGTTGGGCGGCGGTGAGCAGGCGGACGACGCTGCGCGGCGAGGACTTGTTGCCGGCCGTCAGCCCGGAGCCGTCGCGGGCGCGGACCTTCGCGCCGACCTGCTTCGCGTAGCGCTCGATCGCCTTGGCGCCGCCGTTCGTCGTCCCCTTCCGCTTCGCCGTCGCCCAGAGCCGCTTGCAGAGCATCTCGGCGTAGAAGTTGACCGAGTCCTTGTTGGTCGCCCTGACCAGCGCCGCGATCGTCGGCGACTCGTACTCGGCGACCTCGCGTGCGACCGCGCAATGAGCCCGGGAGGCGGCCGACCTTGACCTTGCCGCCGATCTTGACGCCGGCGTCGCGGAGGCCGTCGCGGAACGCCTTGGCGGCCTGCTTGGCGGGATCGCCGGAGTAGGTCGAGCCGCCGTAGACGAGGCCGCTCAGCGGCGCGATGTAGGGGCTCGGCCCCCAGTTCGAGTCGGGGACGCCGCGGCGGCGGTCGAAGACGCTGTCGTCGCCGATCACCTTGCCGCTGATCCTGCGGATCCCCGCCTTGCGGACCTGGCGGGCGAGCTCGGAGACCCCGCCCGACCCGAACGAGGGATCGCCGCCGCCGATCAGGTAGAGGTCGCCCTTCAGCTTGCCCTTGCCGTTGATGTTGCCGCGAACCTTGACGCGGGTCGCGATCCGCCACTTCGGGCCGAGCCGGTGCAGGGCCGTCGTCGTCGTGAACAGCTTCTCGTTCGAGGCGAGCTTGCGGGAATGGCCGCCGTTGCGATCGAAGAGCGGCTTCTTCGCCTTGCCACCGAGCTTGGTCACGTAGAAGCCGCTCGATGCCGGCGCCCTGCGGGCCAGCTGCCGCAGCTTGCGGCGCAGCTTGCCGCGGCTGATCGCGCCGCCACGCTCGAGGCGTCGGGGGACCGGGTCGCCGCGGAAGGCGAGATCGGGGCCGGGGCTCGCCTGCCGGCCGGCGACGGTCGCCGGATCGGCGCCCGCGGAGGCGCTGGTCCCGAGCAGGACCAGGGCGGCGATCAGGGCCGTCGTCAGGGTGGTGCGGAGGTGCATGCGGGCGCGAGTGTAGATGCACGGCGGGCCGGCAGCAGCCGGTTCCGGCTGGCCGGAAGGGTGAGTCCGGAGAGCGGCTGCGGGGTCACTACGGGCTCGATCCGGGGGTCGCGATGCCATAATCGGCGGTGCCGATGAGCGAGGTAGTCCAGCTCGATCCGGCCGGTCGCTCGAAGAAGTCGCGCGGTCGCCGGCGAAGCAGATCGAAGACCGCACTCGTTCTGGGTGGCGGCGGCTTCACGGGTGCCGTCTACGAGATCGGCGCCCTGCGGGCCTTCGACCTGCTCGCGGTCAACCGCACCGTCAACGACTTCGACGTCTATGTCGGGACCAGCGCCGGCTCGTTCGTCGGCAGCGCCGTCGCCAACGGCGTCACCCCCGAGGAGATGATGCGGGTCCTCAACAAGCACCTGCCGTCGCCGTTGCGCGACATGGACCTGGGGATGCTGCTGCGGCCCAACTACAAGGGATTCGCCGCCGCCGGCGTGAAGCTGCCGCTGCGGCTCGCCGGCGTCGCCCGCGACATCGTCCGCACCCTCGCCGAGACCTCGGTCATGGACGTGGCAACCGGCCTCGCCGCCGGGCTGCCGAAGGGCCTCTACACCGGCGCCGGGATCGAGAGCTACGTGGCGGAGATGCTCGCCGACCCCGACCGGACCGACGACTTCCGGATGCTCCCGAACGAGCTCTACCTGTGCGCGACCGAGATCGACACGACCGAGCGGATCATCCTCGGCGACGGCGACTGGCGCGACGTGCCGATCTCGCGCGCCGTTGCCGCCTCGACGGCCCTGCCGCTGGTCTACGAACCGGTCGAGATCAAGGGCCGGGAGATGATGGACGGCGGCATCCGCTCGACGACGAACATCGACATCGCCGTCGAGAAGGGGGCCAAGTTCATCGTCGTCGTCAACCCGATCGTGCCGTTCGTCAACGACTTCAGCAAGCGCGTGCCGACGATCTTCGGCAGCCGCGTCCGCCGCGTCTCCGATATGGGCTTCGTGGCTCTCGCCAACCAGGCCGCCCGGATGATCGCCCACGACCGCCTGCACCGCGCCGTCGAGGAGTGGTCGGTCAAGTATCCCGGGGTCGACATCATCCTGATCGAGCCCGAGTTCGGCGACGAGCTGATGTTCGCCACCTCGATCATGGACTACAAGGCGCGCCTGCAGATCGCCAAGCACGGCTTCGAGTCGGTCACCCTCCGCCTCGCCCGCGACTACGACCGCTACCGCGAGATCGCCGAGCGGCACGGGATCCAGATCTCCGCCCGCCGGATCCGCCACGTCCTCGACCAGGTCGAGCGCGAGCGCGACCAGGCCCCCGCCTGGCGCCGGGTCTTCGAGCAGACCACCGGCGCGCTGCTGAGGTAGTTCACCCCGGCGGAATGCTCCGCTTCCGCCGGCCGCACCTCCGCCCTGCGTCAGCGTCCCTGACTCCTCCAGCATGCTGGAGGAATCTCCGGCGTTGCCGGTGGGGCGCCCCCCGACCTATGCGTAGAGCTTCTCGATCTCGCCGCTGTACTTCTCGGCGACGACGTTGCGCTTGACCTTCATCGTCGGGGTCAGCTCGCCGGTCTCCTGGGAGAGGTCGTGGGGGAGGACCTCGATCTTCTTGACCTGCTCGACCCGCGCGAACTTGGCGTTGATCTGGTCGACGTGGGACATGATCGAGGCGCGGACGGCGGCGTCGGCGGCCAGCGCGGTCGGGTCCTCGGGAAGGTCGTTGTCGGCCGCATAGGCGACGGCGGCCTCGGGATCGAGGGTGACGAGCGCGACCAGGTAGGGACGGCGGTCGCCGACGACCACGCACTGGCTGACGAGCGGATGCTGCTTGATCTCGGCCTCGAGGTTGGCGGGGGTGATGTTCTTGCCGCCCGCGGTGATGATGATGTCCTTCTTGCGGCCGGTGATCGAGAGGTAGCCGTCATCGCCGAGCTCGCCGATGTCGCCGGTGTGCAGCCAACCGTCGACGATCGTCTCCTCGGTCGCCTCGTCGTTCTTGTAGTAGCCCTGGAAGATGTTCGGGCCCTTGATCAGGACCTCGCCATCGTCGGCGATCTTCACCTCGCAGCCGGGGAACGGCCGCCCGACGGTTCCGAACCTGAAGTCCTCGGGGGTGGAGATCGTCGCCGCGGTCGAGGTCTCGGTCATCCCGTAACCCTCGAGGACGAGGACGCCGGCGGCGTCGAAGAACCTGAGGATGTCGGTGTTGATCGGTGCGGCGCCGCTGACGCACTGGCGGACCCGGCCGCCGAACAGGCCGCGGATCTTCGCCAGGACCTGGGCGTCGGCGAACTTGTACTGCTGCCTCAGCATGAAGCCGGGCTGCTCCCCGCGGCGCTCCATCTCCCGAACCTTCCGGCCGACGCCGATCGCCCACCAGAAGATCCGCTTCTTGATGCTCCCCTCCTTGTCGGCGGCGGCCGTGGCGGCGGCGTAGATCTTCTCGAAGATCCGCGGCACCGACGGGAAGTAGTGGGGCCGGACCTCGCTGAGGTTGGGGATGATCTTCAGCGGGTCGCGCTCCCAGTAGGCGATCGAGGCGCCGATGTCGAAGCTGCCGAGCTGGAGCAGCAGCGCGAACGAGTGGGCGAGCGGCAGGAACAGGTAGGTGATCTCCTCCGGCTCGACGACCGAGACCGCCTGGGTCATGTCGAGCATCGCCCGGTAGTTGCCGTGGCTGATCACGCAGCCCTTCGGGGGCCCGGTCGTCCCGGACGTGTAGATGAAGGTGCAGATGTCGGCGGGGGTGACGGCTCGGTAGCGCGCCTCCCATTCGCTGCGATCGCGTCCGGCGCCGCGATCGCGGAGCTGGTCGAGGTCGATCGCGTCGCCTGCGGTCCCCTCGATCAGGACGATCTGCTCGAGCTTCGGCAGCCGGTCGCGGACCGCCCGGATCTTGGCCAGCTGCTCCTCGTTCTCGACGATGACCATCCTCGCGTCGGAGTTCTCGAGCACGTACTGGCATTCCTCTGCCGAGTTGGTCTGGTAGATCGGCACGACCGTGGCGCCGATGCTGAGCGCCGCGAAATCGACGTAGGTCCACTCGGGGCGCGTGTTGGCGAGGATCGAGACCTTGTCGCCCTTCTCGATGCCGAGGTCGATCAGACCGAGCGCGAGATTCGCGACGATCTCGCCGACCTCCGCGTAGGAGCGGGTCACCCAGGCGCCCGACGGCTCCTTCCAGCGGACCGCGGGTGCGTCGCCGTAGCGCGCCGCGGCGAGCGGCAGCAGGTCGGCGACGGTGGTGCTGCCGGTCCCCCCGCCGGTGCCGGCTTCGGACAACGTGGCTGCCTCCATGGGCGCTCTCGCTCCTTCGGGTCGGGACGGATCGGGACCCCGCGGATCCCCGTCAAGGGAGTGTATGAGAAGGGCGCGGCCGCGCCCCGTCGCCTGCGGCCCGGGCTCAGGCGGCGCGTTCGCGCGCCGGTCTGCCGAGCTGGCGCAGCGAGGTCACGAACAGCGTCTTGTCGATCCTGCCGTGCAGGATCGGGACCCCCATCTGCACGCACCTCGCAATCACCTCCTGCCGCTTCATGTCGACCTCATCGGCCAGCTCCGTGGGCGTCAGGTGATTCGCCAAGGCACTCCTCCTCGTGTTGGACCTCGTAGGGCCATGTATATCGCCTCTGCTCGACGTGTCAAGGAGATGTCAATCCGTCCAGACCGGCGGTCGATCCTGCGGTCCCCGCCCGGCCCGACCGACCTGGCTGGTGAGCGCGGCGATGTTGGTCGTCTGCGACATCTCCTGGTCAGCGTCGGCCCCGCAACCGCGGGGCCGACGTCGTCTCGGGGCCGGCATCGCCGCCGCTCTACGATGGTCGCCCGTGACCATCGAGCAGACCGATCCGTCCCGCGACGCCGCGGGCGACCCGTTCGTCGAGTCCCTGATGGACACCGACCTCTACTCGATGGGCGCTTTCTTCTGCGATCAGCATCCCGAGCTGGTCGACGAGGTCGTCGAGCGCAGCGCCGAGATCGAGCGGACCGGGCTCTCCGCCTACGCGACGGCGACGGCGATCGACGTCGAGGAGGCCTTCGGGATGCTCCTGACCGGCCTCTCGGTCCGCTACTACAAGGCCGTGGCGGGCTGAAGTGCGCAGTCGCTGGATCCCGCTGGTCCTACTCAGCGTCGCCGCGATCGGCCTGCTAGCGGCGCTCGTCTCGCTGTCGGTCGGCGAGCACCGTGAGGAGGACTTCACGATCAGCGGCTCCGGCGACGTCCAGGAGCTCGTCGGCGGCATCCCCCAGCTCGGCGATCGGCTCGGCTCCTCCGACGCGCCGGTGACCATCGACGTCTTCAACGACGTCCAATGCACCCGCTGCGCCGACTACCAGCTCAACGTGATCGATCCGCTGATCCGCGACTACGTGCGGACCGGCGAGGCGCAGATGATCTTCCGCCACTATCCGCTCGGCGGCAAGCCGGTCACGCTCGGCGGCGTCGCCGCGGCGGCGGCCGGCCAGCAGGACCGCGAGTGGCAGTACGTCGAGGTGTTCGTCCGCAACCTCGACGCGGTGCCCGAGCAGGGGGTCAACCAGGAGTTCCTGAACGAGATCGCGTCGGCGGTGCCGAAGCTCGACGTCACCGCGTGGGAGGCGGCGATGGGCGGCGACGAGGCCGAGCAGTCGGCCCGCGCCGGCAACGACCTCGGCACGCAGCTGAAGATTCCCGCCGACCCGGCCGTGGTCGTCACCGGCGCAGCCGGCAGCGAGGAGCTCGACAGCGCTCCGAGCCTCGACGACATCGAGGCGGCGATCGACCGCGTCAGCTAGCCAACTCCTATACTGCCTCGCCCTCGGGGCGTGGCGCAGCCTGGTAGCGCGCACCGTTCGGGTCGGTGAGGTCCCCGGTTCAAATCCGGGCGCCCCGATTGCTCAAGCACCGGCCGCGCGTCCGGCGGCCAGCTCGGCGAAGTAGTCGAGCGCCGCCGGGTTCGCCAGCGATTCGCGGCTCGCGGCCTGCTCCGGCGGGGTCCCCATCAGGATCCGCTTGACCGGGACCTCGAGGACCTTCCCGGAGAGCGTCCGCGGCACCTCGACGATCGCCCGGACCTCGTTCGGGACGTGGCGCGGCGAGCACTGTTCGCGGACCGCCGCGGCGATCCGCCGGACCAGCGCGTCGTCGAGCTCGGCGCCGTCGGCGAGGACGACGAACAGCGGCATCCAGTTCTCCTCGCCCTCGCGGGGGACGTCGACGACGACCGCGTCGGCGATCTCGTCGAGCGAGAGCACCGCCCGATAGATCTCGCTCGTGCCCATCCGGATGCCGCCGCGGTTGATCGTCGAGTCGGAGCGCCCGTAGATGATCGCGGTCCCGCGGTCGGTGATCTCTATCCAGTCGCCGTGCCGCCAGACGCCGGGGTAGGTGTCGAAGTAGCTCTCGCGCAGCCGGCTGCCGTCCTCGTCGCCCCAGAAGAAGATCGGCATCGACGGCATCGGCTGGGCGATGACCAGCTCGCCGACCTCGCCGATCAGATCCTCGCCGCCGGGCCCGTAGGCATGCAGGTCGGCGCCGAGCGCCCGTGCCTGCAGCTCGCCCTCGTAGACGGGCAGGGTCGGGACGCCGCCGACGAACGCGGTGCAGACGTCGGTGCCGCCCGAGGTCGAAAACAGCCAGGTCTCGTCGCCGAGCTGCTCGTAGATCCAGTCGAAGCCCTCCGGCGACAGTGGTGAGCCGGTCGAGCCGACGGCCTCGAGCTTCGCGAGGTCGCGGCCGGCCGCGGGCTCGACCCCGGCCTTCATGCAGCTGGAGATGAAGCTGGCGCTTGTCCCGAAGGTGGTGATTCCGGCGTCGTCGGCGAGCTGCCAGAGCGTGCCGAGGTCGGGGTGGCCGGGGTTGCCGTCGTAGAGGACGATCTCGGCCTCGGTCAGCAGCACGCCGACGAGGAAGTTCCACATCATCCAGCCGGTCGTCGTGAACCAGAAGACGCGGTCGCCGCGCTGTGCGTCGACGTGCAGATGCATCTTCTTGAGGTGCTCGAGCAGCATGCCGCCGTGACCGTGGACGATCGGCTTCGGCAGACCGGTGGTCCCCGACGAGTAGAGGACCCAGAGCGGGTGGTCGAAGCGAAGCGGGGCGAACTCCAGCGGCGAGCCGGCCGCCCCCAGGAAGCCCTCCGGCCAGCCGCTCGAGTCGAGGTAGCCGAAGCGGACCGTGCGCTCGAGGCCGGGGATCTCGGCGCCGATCCGGGCGACGATCTCGGAGCGGTCGAAGTCGCGGCCGCCGTAGCGGTAGCCGTCGACGGCGAGCAGGACCTTCGGCTCGATCTGCGCGAACCGGTCGATGACGCTGCGGGCTCCGAACTCGGGCGCAGCCGAGGACCAGATCGCACCCAGCGAGGCGACCGCGAAGAAGGCCGGGATCGTCTCCAGCACGTTCGGCATGTAGGCGGCGACCCGGTCGCCGCGGCCGACGCCGAGCTCGATCAGTCCGGCCCGGATCCGCGCCGTCTGCTCGGCCAGCTCGCCCCATGTGCAGGTCGAGAGCTCGCGCAGCTCGGAGGCGTGGCGGATCGCGATCTCGTCCGGGTCGCGGTTCGCGAAGACGTGGCCGGCGTAGTTGAGGCTGGCGCCGGGGAACCACTCGGCGCCGGGCATCGAGCGGTCGGCGAGGACGGCGTCGTAGCCGCCGCCGACTCCGTAGTGGGACCAGATCAGCGCCCAGAAGCGCTCGATGTCGGCGACCGACCAGCGCCAGAGCTCACCGTAGTCGGTCGGCAGGTCATGCTCGCGCGCGAAGGCGGTGATCGCCGCCCGCTCGATCCGCTCGGGGGAGGGGGTCCAGAGCTGCTTGGGGGCTGCGTCGGCCATCGGCGGGGCCATCCTAGGCGGAGCACGACCTCCGGCGCCGTCGAAGTCGCAGAATGGGAGTCCGCCGAACGGGTATAGATTCAACTAACCCCGCGATCGACAAGGAGCATCCGCATGGCTTACGAAGTTCCCGACCTTCCCTACGACTACGACGCGCTCGAGCCTCACATCGACGAGGCGACGATGCGGGTCCACCACGACAAGCACCACCAGGCCTACGTCGACAAGGCAAACGCCGCCCTCGAAGGCAGCGAGTGGGCCGACAAGGATGTCGAGGAGGTCCTCGCCAACCTCGACTCGGTCCCGAACGCGACCGCCGTCAGAAACAACGCCGGCGGCCACTGCAACCACACGTTCTTCTGGCAGATCATGAGCCCCGACGGCGGCGGCGAGCCCGGCGGCGCCCTCGCCGACGCGATCGCCGAGAAGTTCGGCGGCTTCGACGCCTTCAAGGAGGAGTTCAAGAACGCCGGCATCGGCCAGTTCGGCTCCGGATGGGCGTGGCTGGTCCACAGCGGCGACGGGCTCGAGGTGACGAGCACGGCAAACCAGGACTCGCCGATCTCGGCCGGCAGCACGCCGCTGCTCGGCGCCGACGTCTGGGAGCACGCCTACTACCTCAAGTACCAGAACAAGCGCCCCGACTATCTCGACGCGTTCTGGAACGTCGTCAACTGGGACGAGGTCGCCCGCCGCTACGAGGAGGCGTCCGCCTAGGAGCGCTCAGCCGGGGCGTCGCCGCGGCGGCGCCCCGGCGAACTTCCGCTCCCGCTCCACTCCGGCCCCCCGTCGCCCACCGCGAGGTCGAGGAAACCGGTGACAGTTGCCCCTTTCCTCGACCTCGGCGGCCCCGGCGGGGCGTGCGGGCCGGGGGCGAGGGTCAGAACTTGACCTGAACGGCGTCGCGCTCGGCGGCGTTGTCGATCTCGAAGAACTCGCGAGCGGTGAACCCGCCCGAGTTGGCGATGATCGAGTTCGGGAAGATCTGGATCTTCGTGTTGTAGGCCTGGACGTTGGAGTTGTAGATCCGCCGGGAGGCCTGGATCTCGTCCTCGATCTGGTTGAGGTCGCGCTGCAGCTGCTGGAAGTTCTCGGTCGCACGCAGCTCCGGGTAGTTCTCGGCGACGGCCCGCAGGTCGGCGAGGGCGCCGGAGAGCTTCGCCTCGGCCTGCTGGGTGGCCTCGACGGTGCCGGCCTTCATCGCCTCGGCGCGGGCCTCGGTCGTCTTCGTGAAGACCGTCTGCTCGTGGGTGGCGTAGCCCTTCACGGTCTCGACCAGGTTCGGCACGAGGTCGTGGCGACGCTTCAGCTGAACGTCGATCCCACTCCACGCTTCGTCGACGCGGTTGCGGCTGGCGATCATCGAGTTCCTGATCAGCACGAAGCTCAGGCCGGCGAGCAGGACGAGCGCGATTACGACGATTGCGATGACCATCGCGCGGCATGCTAGCCGCTGCGCGGCGGGCCCGCACGAGGATCACCGGAAATGCGGATGTCGGGCCTGATTTCCGGCATTTTCCGTCGGCTTACGCCGGCGCCCGGCGGGCCCTGTTAGTTTCCGGCTTGCAGGAATTGGGAATCAACCCCCGCAGGGTGGGGGAGTAGCAGGGAAAAATGCAGGCAGGGAGCCGCAGCGGTGAGGGCTCGCGCACGGCGCGATCGGTACGTCGTGCCCTCGTCCTCGCCGTCGTTGCCACCGCCGCCGCCGCCGCGATCCTGGTCCTCACCGGCAGCAGCGGCGCCTCCGACTACGAGGTGACCGCCGAGTTCACGAACGCCTCGCAGCTGGTCGGCGGCGAGGTGGTGACGATCGGCGGCACCAACGTCGGCAAGGTGAACGAGATCCGGCTCGCCGACAACGGCGACGCCCTCGTGACCTTCTCGGTCGACGGCGCCTACGCGCCGCTGCAGCGGGGCACGATCGCGCAGGTCCGCTGGTTCTCGCTGTCCGGCGTCGCCAACCGCCAGGTCCAATTGACGCTGCCGCCGCGAGGCAAGGGCGGTGAGGAGATCCCGGCGGGCGGCACGATGTCGCGGGCCGAGACGGTCTCCGAGGTCGACCTCGACGAGCTCTTCAACACGCTCGATCCGAAGACCGTCGCCGACTTCAAGAAGGTGATCAAGGGCTTCGCCACCTCCTACCGCGGCGTCGGCAAGGAGGCGAACCGGGGCTTCAAGTACCTGAACCCGTTCCTGTCGACGTCGCGGCGCACGTTCGCGGAGCTGACCCGCGACACTCCGGCGCTCGAGCAGCTGATCGTCAACGGCTCGAAGCTGTCGGGGACCGTCGCCTCCCGCCGTGACGACCTCTCGGCCCTGGTCGGGAACCTCGACGGGATGATGAGCGCGATCGCGCGTCAGCGGTCGTCGCTGAAGACGGCGCTCGGCCAGCTGCCCGACTTCATGCGCAACTTCAACACGACCGCGGTCAACCTGCGGGCGACGCTCGACGACGTCGACCCGCTCGTCGACGCCTCGAAGCCGGTCGCCGACCGGCTCGGGCCGTTCTTCCGCAACTTCCGGGCCGCCTCGGCCGACCTCGTGCCGACGGTCCGCGACCTCGACAAGATCATCGAGGACCCCGGCAAGGACAACGATCTCGTCGATCTGACCCGCCTGCAGCCGCGCCTCGCCAAGATCGCCGTCGGCCCCGTCACCCGGCACGGCAAGCGGCGGCAGGGGGCGCTGCCGGAGTCGAGCACCGCCCTGCACGACTCGCTCGACGAGCTCGCCTTCTTCCGCGCCTACTCGCCGGAGCTGACCGGCTGGTTCGACGACTTCGGGCACTCCGGCATCATCGACGCCAACGGCGGCATCGGCCGGATCGGGACGACCTTCAATACCTTCTCGATTGCGGCCAACGACCTGCCGATCGTCGACCTCAGCGGCCTCTTGGCGATCACCGGGACCGACCTCTTCGACGTCGGCAACTACAAGCGCTGCCCGGGCTCGAACGAGCGCCCCGCACCCGACGGCAGCAACCCGTGGACCGAGGGCGGGACCCTCGACTGCGACCCCTCGATCATCCCGCCGGGCTCATGAGGCGGATCGCGACACTCGCGGTGCTGGTCTGCGCCTCGATCGCCGCGCTCGCCGCGACCGCGAGCGGCGACGACAGCCACACCTACTTCATCGAGTTCGACAACGCCTTCGGGCTGACGAACGGCTCCGAGGTGAAGGTCGCCGGCGTCGCCGCCGGCACCGTCACCGCGCTCGACGTCAACTCGAGCAAGCGCGCGGTCGCGAAGGTCGAGCTGAGCGGGCCGGTCTCGGTGCTCGGCGAGGGGACGATCTGCCGCAGCGAGCCGCAGTCGCTGATCGCCGAGTACTTCGTCGATTGCACCCCGAAGGGCGACCCGATCGAGGTTTCCGACCTCGCTGACGACGAGCGCGTCGAGGCGCCCGACATCCCCGTCGCCCAGACCCGGCAGACGGTCCAGAACGACCTCGTGCTGAGCACCCTGCGGATGTCCTACAGCGACCGCCTGGCTCTGCTCGATCAACGAGTTCGGCACGGCCCTCGCCGGCAACGGCGACAACCTCAACAAGGCGATCCGGCGCGGCGCCCCGGCGCTCGAGCAGACCCGCCAGGTCACGAAGCTGCTGGCCGGCCAGAACTCGACGATCCGCGACCTCAACGTCAACTCCGACCGGATCATCGGCCGCCTCGCCGACCGCCGCCGCGACGTCGTCCGCTTCATCGAGGAGGCGAAGGACACGGCCGCGATCGCCAACACCCGGCGCGACGACCTGTCCCGGAACTTTGCCCTCCTCGACGACTTCCTCGCCGAGCTCGGGCCGACGATGAGCGAGCTCGACAACCTCGCCGTCCAGGGCACTCCGCTGGCGGCCGACCTGCGCCGCGCCGCGCCCGGGCTGGCGACGCTGTCGCGGAACCTGCCGGCCTTCAACCGCTCGGCGACGACCGGCCTGAAGGCGCTCGGCAACGCCTCGGTGACCGGCCGCAGCGCCCTCCGCAAGGGCCGCGACGAGATCAGGGCGCTCGGCAAGTCGACGAAGAAGTCGTACGCGACCGCCGACGACCTCGCCAAGTTCCTCCGCGACATCGACGACCCGAACCGCGCCGTCGAGGTCGACCGGCGCGCCAACGCGGACACCGGCCGCAAGGGCGAGACCGGCTACACGGGCATGGAGGGCCTGCTCAATTACCTCTACTACCAGACCGGGGCGATCAACCAATACGACGAGATCGGCCACCTCCTCCACTTCTCGATCTTCGAGGTCGCGACCGGGCCCTGCGCCGAATTACAACGCCGGCCTCTACAAAGATGAGGTCGGCGTGCCGAACGCCGACGGCTCGGCGGCGACCACGAACGTACTCGACGCGAACCGCTGCGTCGCCTGGCTCGGCAGGAACCAGCCGCAGATCAGCCAGGATCTCGACCTGCCGCCCTACGACCCGTCGGTCTGCCCGGACGGCTCGACCGACACCAGCCTCTGCGATCCGGCCGGGACGGCCTCAGCTGCGGTAACGAAGCAACGGCGCGGCAAGAGGGGCTCCGGCGGCTCCGCTCCGGAAGCCGGCTCCGGCGGCTCCGCTCCGGCCGGCTCCGGCGGCGCGGGCGGGTCGGACAGCGGCTCCGGTGACGCCCCGTCGCCGCCCGGGCCGCCCGTCGCACCCGCGCCTCCCGGCGGCAGCGGTGGCGACGGACTGCTGCCCGGACTCGACGACCTGCTCGGCCGCCGCGCCGGCAAGCAGCGCTCCGCCGCCGCCCCGGCGACGAGCTCCGGCAACCGTGACCTCCTCGGCTACCTGTTCGGGAACTGATGGCGGGACCGCGCAGGACAAGCCCGCTCGCCGCGATCGCGGCGTCGCCGACGATCATCGGCGCGATCACGACCCTGATCGTGGTCGTCGCCGTCTTCCTCGCCTACAACGCCAACAACGGGCTGCCGTTCGTCCCCGTCTACCGGGTGTCGGTGGTCGTCCCGAACGCGGCCCGGCTCGTTCCCAACAACGAGGTGCGGATCGGCGGCACCCGGGTCGGCGTCATCGAGTCGATCGACGCGGTCCGGCTCCCCGCCGGCGGCGTCGGTGGCGACGACGTCGCGACGACCGCGCCGGTCGCCGCCGACGGCAAGACCAACGGCGTCGTCGCCCGGCTCAATCTGAAGCTCGACGAGTCGGCGGCGCCGATCCCGGTCAACTCGATCTTCCGGATCCGCTACCGCTCGGCGTTCGGCCTCAAGTACCTCGACATCACCCGCGGCGACGGTGGCGGCGCCCCCGAGGGCTTCGCCTTCAACGGCACCAACGACAACGACGACCCGGCCGACGACGACAGCCAGATCCTCTCGATCGACGAGGTCGCCAAGAACGAGGGAGCCGACGACGGCACGTTCATCGCCCAGACCGAGTTCGACGAGATCGGCAACACGTTCGACCAGGCGACCCGGAACGCGATCCGCGAGAACCTCGACGGCTACGGCGACGGCCTCGCCGGGCGCGGCGCTTCGCTGAGCCAGGCCTTCGAGGCGCTCAACCCGCTGCTCACCAACCTGAAGCCGGTCGCCGACACGCTCGCCGACCCACGCACCAACCTCGCCGCGCTTCTTCCCGGCGCTGGCGCGCACGGCGGCGATCGTCGCCCCGGTCGCCGACCAGAACGCCGCACTGTTCGGGAACATGGCGACGACGCTGGCGGCGATCGGCGCTGATCCGGCGGCGCTGCAGGCGACGATCTCGGGCGGCCCGCCGACGCTGCAGGCGGGGATCGACGTGCTCCCCGCCCAGCGACCGTTCCTCCGCGACACGGCCGAGCTCGAGCGACGGCTGCGCCCCGGCGTCCGCCAGCTCCGCCTGGCGCTGCCGAGCCTCAACGGCGCGATCCGGGTCGGCACGCCGGCACTGGCTCGCAGCGCCGGCACGAGCCGCAGGCTGAAGGGCGTCTTCACGCAGCTCGAGAGCCTCGTCGAGCAGCCGACGACGAAGAGCTCGATCGTCCGCCTCGGCGACCTGTTCGACAGCGCCAAGCCGCTCGCCGGCTTCGTAATCCCCGCGCAGACGGTCTGCAACTACTGGAACTACTTCTGGACGCTGCTGCCCGAGCACCTGACCGAGAAGGACTCGATCGGCTTCTCGCAGCGGGTGTCGCTGATCAGCACCCCGGTCGGCAGCCTCACGCTCGACCTCGACCTCGACGGGCCGGGTCCGGTTCCGCCGGTCGCGACCACCGTCCCCGGCGAGGTCCAGACCGGCCTCTCCGCGGGCGGCTACTCGGGCGTGCAGGCGAACGGCAAGTACGGGGCGACGGCCCCGCCGGGCCACAGCGAGGGGCAATTCGACCCCCGCGAGCTGCCGATCCTCCACGCCCACGCTGCCGCGCCGACCGGTCAGGACGGTTCCGACTGCCAGCCCGGGCAGACCGGCTATGCGCTCGGTCAGCTCCGGGTCAACGGCCAGTCGAAGCAGAATCCGGCGGCGATCGTTCCCGATCTGCCCGGCGATCGCGGCGTCACCGACGTCTTCTGGAACCGCGACGGAACCAGGGTGCTGCGCGACACCCGGGTGGCATCGAGGCAGCCGTGAGGAGCCTCTCGCCAAAGCGCCTGCCCGACTGGGCGATCGGCCTGCTGCTCGTCGTCGTGCTCGTGATCGGCTCCTACGTCGCCTTCACCAAGCAGCGTGCCGTGGGGCGGCGGCACCGAGGTGACCGCCGTCTTCCGATCCGCCCAGAACCTGCGTCCGAACTCACCGGTGCGGATCGCCGGCGTCGAGGTCGGCAAGGTGACCTCGGTCGAGCCGCTGGCCGAATCCGACGCCGGCGGCCAGACCGGCCAGACCGGCGCGACCGCGAACGGCAGCGGCGCGCTCGTGAAGATGGAGATCGACGACGAGGGACTGCCGCTCAGGGAGGACGCCAGGTTCGAGCTCAAGCCGCGCCTGTTCCTCGAGGGCAACCTGTTCGTCAACGTCAGTCCCGGCAGCCCCTCGTCTCCGCCCGCGGGCAGCGACTACGTGTTCCCGCCGCAGCAGACGTCGAACACGGTCCAGCTCGACCAGGTGCTGACCGACGTCTTCCAGGCCGACACCCGAAGGGAGCTGCAGGTGTTCCTCGACCAGTTCGGGGCCGCCCTCACCGACGAGGGGGGCGCCGAGTCGCTGCGGACTCTCAACCGTGTCTCGCCCGGTGCCTTCAAGTACAGCTCGCAGGTCAACCAGGCGCTGCTCGGCGAGAACCCGCACGACCTCTCCTCGCTGATCTTCAACCTCAACCGCGTCGTCCGCGGACTCGGCGCCAACGACGAGGCGCTCGCCGACCTGATCACGAACCTGCGGGTGACGACCGGCAGCTTCGCCTCCGAGGACGTCGCCCTCGAGCGGGCGATCCGGGAGCTACCGAACACGCTCGACGCCGGCACCCGAGCGTTCGCCAGCCTCAACTCCGCGTTCCCGCCGACCCGCGCCTTCGCTCGCGAGGCCCTGCCCGGCGTGCGGACGGCCCCGGCGACGCTCGACGCCGCGACGCCGCTGCTCGCGCAGCTCCGCGGGCTGGCGCAGCCGGCCGAGCTCCGCGGGCTCGTCGCCGACCTGCGGCCGACCGTGCCCGACCTCGCGCGGCTGACCGAGAACACGATTCCGTTCATGGAGCAGACCCGGGCCCTGTCGAGCTGCTTCAACCACACGATCCTGCCCTGGGCCGACGATCGCGTCGACGGCGGACCCGGTCTATGACTCCAGCCACGGGCCGAACGGGCGGATCTTCGAGGAGACCGCCTACGGGCTCGCCGGCATCTCCGGCGAGAGCCGCTCCGGCGATGCCAACGGCCAGTACATCCGGGTGATCGGCGGCGGCGGCACCAACACCGTCCAGCTGACCGACCAGAGCACCGGCGAGCAGCTCGCCGGCGTCACGCCGTTCCCGATCGAGGGCGCGATGCCGCCGCTCGACGCCTCCGCGAAGACGCCGTTCAAGCCCGAGGCGCCCTGCGAGAACCAGGATCCGCCGGACCTCTCGGCGCTGCCGGGGCCGCCGCCCGACGTCAATTCCGTGCCGGCCGGGGCGGAGCCGGCCGCCGGCAGCAGCGCCGCGCCGCTCGTCGACGACGCCGGTGCGGCGCTGAAGGGGCTGGCCGATGCGTCGCAGGCCAAGCAGGACGGCGACAAGCCCGGAGCGCGCGAGCTGCAGCGGCGTGCGATCAAGGATCTCGGCAGCTTCTACCGGCGCTGGGGATCGGGAGCGGGCGGATGAGCGTCGCGATCCGCAAGCACCTCCGCGACTTCGTCGCGATCGCATTGCTGCTGCTCGTCGGCGTCGCCTCGGCCTACGTGATCGTCCAGAACCAGCGGCTGCGGATCCCGGTGCTGGAGCAGCGGCCGTTCGAGCTCAAGGCCGAGTTCCAGACCGCCCAGGCCGTCGTTCCCGGGCAGGGCCAGACCCTGCGCGTGGCCGGCGTCAAGGTCGGCGACGTCGACGACGTCGAGCTGCAGGACGGCGTCGCCGTCGTCACGTTCGGCGTCGATCGCGATTACCTGCCCGTCTACCGCGACGCGACGATCCTGCTGCGCCCGCAGACCGGACTCAAGGACATGTTCTTCGAGATGGACCCGGGCACTCAGCGGGCCGGGGAGATCGATGAGGGCGGCACCGTCGTGCTCGCCAACACCGCCCCCGACGTCAACCTCGACGAGGTGCTCGGCGCGCTCGACTCCGACACCAGGGCCTACCTGCGGCTGCTGCTCGTCAGCGGCGGCCAGGCGCTCGACGGGCGCGACAAGGACCTCGGCAGGCTGCTCGGCTCGCTCGGCCCGCTGACCCGCGACGTCGACCGGATCAACTCGAAGGTCGCCGAGCGCAAGCAGAACCTGCGGCGGCTGATCACGAACTTCAACCTGCTGACCCGCGAGGTCGGCCGCAGCGAACGCAGCCTGACCGAGCTCGTCACCGCGTCGAACACGACGATCGGCGCGATCGCCGAGCAGGATCCGAGCGTCCGGCGGGCGATCCGGCTCCTGCCCGGAACGCTGCAGCAGTCGACGGTCGCCCTCGACCACATCTCGCAGTTCGCCGACCAACTCGGCCCGGCGTTCAGCGATCTGCGGCCGTTCGCCCGCAATCTCGAGGAGGTCAACGCATCGACGAAGCGGCTCGCGGTCGAGACGACACCGGTGATCAAGGGGGAGATCCGGCCCTTCGTTCGGACCGCCCGCGGCCCGGTCCGCGACCTCGACAAGGCCTCGGGCCGGCTCGCGAAGGCGACCCCGAAGCTGACCGTGGTCGCGAAGAAGATCAACCGGCTCGGCAACATGGCCGCCTACAACCCGGGCGGGGCGGAGCCGCCCGGCACCCCGAACCGCGACGAGGGCTACCTGTTCTGGGGCGCCTGGCTCGGCCACAACTCGGGCTCGGTCTTCCAGGTCCAGGACGCCCACGGCGTCGACCGCCGCATCTACCTGACGATCGGCTGCGACGAGGCGGTCTCGCTGCTCGGCTCGAGCCCGCTGGCGCCGGCGGTAACCGGCCTCCAGCAGCTGTTCGCCCCGGGCGCGCCGTTCGCGGGGGGCTGCTGAGCGGAGGGATGGGCTAGCGATGCAGAAATCAGCACCATCGATCGCGCGGATCCTGATCGCCGTCGGGTTCGCGCTCTCGTGCTTCTTGCTGCTGCTGTTCCTCTGGATCTCGTTCGGCGGCCCGGTGCCGCTGAAGGCGGAGAGCTATCGGATCGACGCCTACTTCCCGGAGGCGACGCAGCTCGCGACGGAGTCCGACGTGCGGATCGGGGGCGTCTCCGTCGGCAAGGTCAAGTCGGTCGAGCTCGCTCCGATCGAGGATCAGATCGACGGCCAGGACACCTCGGTCGTCGAGATGGAGATCGAGCCCGAGTTCGCTCCGATCTCCAGCGACGCCCGCGCGATCCTCCGCCAGAAGACGCTGCTCGGCGAGACCTACGTCGAGCTCACGTCGGGGACCGAGCCGCGGCGATCGGGGGCGACGGTGTCGCTCGGCGCTGCCGCGAGCAACAGCGACGCCGCGAGCAACAGCGTCGAGGCGATCCCCGAAGGCGGCTCGCTCGGGCTCGCCCAGGTTCGCGACCAGACGCAGATCGACGAGATCTTCAACGCCCTCGACAAGGAGACCCGAACCGCGTTCCAGCAATGGCAGCAGGGTGCCGCGATCGCGATCCGTGGCCGTGGCCTCGACCTCAACGATGCGCTCGGCAACCTCGGCCCGTTCCTCGGCGACGCCTCCGACGTGCTTGCGGTCCTGCGCCGCCAGCGCGATCAGCTGCAGGGTCTCGTCCGCGACACCGGCACCGTCTTCGACGCGCTCAGCGAGCGCGACGGGCAGCTCGCCGACGCGATCACCGGCAGCAACGCGACCTTCGAGACCCTAGCCTCCGAGGATCAGGCCCTGCGCGACTTCTTCCGGATCGCGCCGACGTTCGAGAGCGAGACGCAGCTGACCCTGCGGCGCCTCGACGCCTTCCAGTCGAACACGAGGCCGCTCGTCCGCAAGCTGCTGCCGGTCGCCAACGACATCAGCCCGACGCTGCGCAGCGTCCGCCGGCTCTCGCCCAACCTGCGCTCGCTCTTCTACGACCTCGACGACCTCAACCGCGCATCCCGGCGCGGGTTCCCGGCGCTGGCGAGCTTCCTGCGCGAGCTCAAGCCGACCCTCGACAACCTCGATCCGTTCCTCGCCAACCTCAACCCGGTGGTCTCCTGGCTCAACTACTACCGCAGCAACGTCACCGACTTCCTCTCGAACCCGCCCGCCGGCCTCTCCGGTCAGCTCACTCCGCAGCCCGGCCAGCCGGCGCCGCGCCATGTGCTCAAGCAGCTCGGCTACATCACCCAGGAGTCGCTGGCGGTCTATCCGAACCGGCTCCCCGAGAACCGCGGCAACGGCTACCTGCAGCCCTACGACGACGTGATCCGCGATCCGACCTCGCCGAAGTTCGGGATCTTCCCGAACTTCGACTGCGACAACACCGGCGGCCAGCGGACCGCCGGCGACGGCGGCTCGCCGACGGTATCGACCTACGACGAGCCGAACCCGCCCGGCACGATCCCGCTGACCACCCGGGCGTTTGCGCCCTGCTACGTCGCGCCCGACTTCCGGAGCGAGTTCGGCGGCACCCACTTCCCGCAGGTGAGCAAGGACCGCTGAGCACCGATCGGTGGCTGAATATGATGCTCCCGGTGAGCTTCGAGCCGCTGATCGAGCCGGGCCTCGAGGATCTCGCTCGGGCGTGAGCGCCGCCGACGAGAGCAAGGCTTGGATCGCCGCCGTCGAGGCGGTCGCCGCCGACCGCGGCCTCACCTACGAGGGGGTCGGCGGCATCAATGCCCGCGACGCTCCCGCCGCCCTCTGCCCCGGCGGGTCGAATCGGCTGACCGGGGAGCTCGCCGACGGGTTCTGGGGGTCGAGCTGCGACGCCGACGAGCACGAGGCCGGCGGCGTCTTCCGCAGGGCCGTCCTGCCGGACGCCGTGCTCGCCAAGGCGCACATGCCGGACCTGACCCGCGTGGTTCCGGCGTTCGACGTCGAGTCGATCGAGGCGACCCCGGACGAGCAGCTGCGGCGGATGAGCCGCCTTCGCGTCCAGTTCGAGAGCATCGACTTCAACCGCCGCTTCATCGCCACCGTCCCGGCCGGGCACGACCCGATCGCGCTTCGGGAGCTGTTCAGCCCCGGCTTCCTCGACTGGACGTCGAGCATCGATCGCGAGGTCAGCTTCGGTGCCTCCGAGCGCCAGCTCTACTTCCTCTGGCACCTGCGCGAGCGCACCCGTCCCGAGCTCGAGCTCGCCCTCGACAACGCCGCCGAGCTGTTCCGCCGCGTCCGCTCCGAGCTCGAGGAGGCCGGCGTCGCCACCTACCCCGCCGGCCCCTGGCACGCCGGCATGGCGCCCTTCCCGGACTGATCCGCGGGCGCCGCCGGGGAGCGTGCGGGAACCCCCCGGCTGGGCCTGACCCATATGTCTTCCCGCCCCCGCTCACCGCGGCCGCCCGGCGGAGCGGACGCGCAGCGGAGCATTCCGCCGGAGTGGTCTAATCGGCGAAGCCCGGGTCGCCGGGCAGCAACACCTGGAAGTCGTCACGGTCGCCGACGACCCGCGGGGTTATCGGGACGACGCGACGGCGGGCGCCCTCGGCGATGACGGCGTCGGCGTCGGGGTAGCCGGTCAGCTCCTCGAGGTGCCTGACGGTCGGGAAGGAGAGCTCGAGCCGCGCTTCGGCGTGCTCGGTGAGGGCGGCCTCGGGAGCCAGCCAGCGGGCCTCGTCGACCTCGCTGAGATCCGGTCGCGGGCTGCTGTGCGGCGGCGCCAGGGCGACGTAGAAGCGGGTGTCGAAGCGGATCGGCACGACCTCGGGCGTCACCCAGCGGGACCAGGGCCGCAGCGCCGCGGCCTCGAGCGCGATCGCCGCCTCCTCGCCGAGCTCGCGGGCGCCGCAGACGCGATGGGCGAGCTCGTCGAGCTCGATATCGAGCTCGATCGAGCGAGCGACGTCGTGGTCCTCGCGGTCGACGGCGCCGCCCGGGAACACCCAGACGCCGGGCATGAACCGGGCCTCGGCGCCGCGCCTCAGCATCAGCACCTCGAGGCCGCTGCGCCGGTGCCTGCCGCTGCGCCGCATCAGGATCACAGTGGCCGCCGGGCGGGGAAAAGCGGGCTCATCCACGCCGGGCACTCTACGTTAGGCTCCCCGGCTCATGAGCGAGACCGCCACCAAGCAGCAGTGGATCTGCACCTCCTGCGGGTACATCTACGATCCCGCCGAGGGCGATCCCGACGGCGGCATCCCCGCCGGCACCGAGTTCGCGGAAATCCCCGACAACTGGTTCTGCCCCGTCTGCGGCGCTCGCAAGTCGGACTTCGAGCCGCTCGACTGATCAGTCGTCGAGGGCGCGCTCGCGGCGTCGCCGGCGAACCCGGGCGGTGACCACCGCGACGAGGACCGCGAGCAGGCCGACCGGCACCACGATCGCGAGCGCGATCAGCAGCACACCGGCGATCGTCTCGAGCACCCCGACCGCGTCGTCGAGCCAATCGCCTAGCGTTCGCTCGTTGCTGGCCCCGGGGTCGCTGCGCACCGTCACCGCCAGCTCCGAGAGCCGCGCCTTGCGGGTGAGCCGCTCGTAGGCGGCCTCGGCACGGGCGATCTCGCGGCGGGCGTCGGCGATCTTCAGGGTCAGCGCGTCGGCCTCCGCCTCGGTCGAGGCGTTGCCGAGCGCCTGCAGCAGCTCGCGCCGCCGCGCCTCGGCGTCGCGGAGCTCGTCCTCGGCGCTGATCACCGGTTTGGTGATGTCGGTCGCGGTCTCGTTCAGCGAGTCGACGTCGGCGAGCTCGGTCATCCGGTCGAGGGCGGTGTCGAGGTTGCGGGTCGGGATCGTCAGCTGCAGCGAGGCCGAGGCGCCGCCGGCCCCCTCGCTGATCTGCGAGGAGGCGACGATTCCGTCGAGCGAGCGGGTGGTCGCGATCACCTCGTCGACGACCCCGCGCACGTCGTCGGGCTGAGCGGAGAGGCTCAGCTGGGCGTCGCGGTCGACCTTGCGGTTGGCGGCGCCGGGCGCGATCTTGCCGGCCTCGGCCCGCGACGCGGTGCCGGCTTCGGCCGGAGAGGGGCCGGAGAAGAGCTCGAGCCGCCCGCTCTCGCGGCCGCCGCCGCTGGGAGCCGCCGTCGTCGTGGTCGCCGCCGGATCGGGCGCCGCCGAGCCGGAGATTCCGCCACCGGAGCCGCCGTCGCTGACGGCGGCCACGACGACGACGAGCATCAGCGCCGCCAGCGCGCCCGCCGGTGCGAGCCAGCCGCCCTGGCGGCGCCGCCGAGATCGGGGGCCGCCGCGGGGGAAGCCCGCGGCGGCACGCTGATCGAGTCGTGCGGCCCAGCCCGGGTCGGGCTGCGGCCGCTCGGCGCGGAGCAGCAACGCCAGCTCGCCGGGGTCGGGGGCGTCCACGGGTCCCGTGTCGCCGGTCGGTGTCATCGCATCGTCCTCCTCAGCTTGTCGATGGCCCGGTGCAGCCGGGTGCCGGCGTTCGAGGTGCTGATGCCGAGCACCTGGGCGATCTCGGCGTTGCCGAGTCCGGCGAAGAAGCGCAACGCGACCAGCTCGCGGTCGCGGAGGTCGAGGCCGTCGAGCGCCTCGCGCAGCTCGGCCCGGCGCAGCGCCAGCTCGGCTCCGTCCTCGGGCGACGCCGCCTCGGCGTCCTCCGGATCGGCGTGGAGCGCGGCCGTGCGCCGGCGCTGCCGCAGCTCGTCGAGGGCGGCGTTGCGGGCGATCGCGAAGATCCAGGCCCGGCCGCTGCCGCGCCGCGGGTCGAAGCGTCGCCGCCGTCGGTAGGCGCGCTCGAAGGCGAGCGCGGTGACGTCCTCGGCGGCATGCGAGTCGCGGAGCAGCCCGGCGACGTAGGCGTAGACGTCGTCGCGGCTCGAGCGGTAGAGCTCGTCGAATCCGAGCGCCGGCCGGGCCGGGGCCTCCCGTGACGGCGCTGTCGCGACCTGCTCCACACCCCTACTACGACGCAGCGGGCGTTTCATCACAACCCGGGGGCGGCCCCGTCAGGGCAGGCGCATCATCCGGCCGAGCAGCCGATCCCAGAGCCGATCCGGGAGCAGGCCCGACAGCGCCGCCATCGCCTGGGCGTCGCGGCCGATCCGGTAGCGGGTTCGCGGGCGCTTCGCGAGCAGCGCCTTCTCGATCACGGCGGCGGCGCGATCGGCGGGGATGCCACGGGCCCCGGTCTCCTTCGAGGTGCGTCGCAGCGCCTCGATCGCTCGGCCGTACAGCGAGAGCGCCTCCGGGGGCATCCGCTCCGCGGTCCGCTCGAACTGATCGAGACCGCTGTTCCAGATCTCGGTGGCGATGCTGCCGGGCTCGATCACGATCGTCTCGATGCCCCACGGCCGCAGCTCGAGACGGAGACAGTCGCTGAGCGCCTCGAGCCCGTACTTGGAGGCGTTGTAGGGCCCGAAGAACGGGGTGGCGACGATGCCGCCGATCGAGGTGATGTTGACGATCCGCCCGCGACTGCGGCGGAGTGCCGGGATCAGCGCCTGCGTCATCGCCAGGTGCCCGGTCAGGTTGACCTCGAGCTGGTCGCGGAAGGCATCGAGCGGCACGAACTCGAGCGGCCCCGTGTAGGCGACGCCGGCGTTGTTGATGAGCGCGTCGATGCCGGCGGGGGCGGTGCCGACCCGTTCGGCGACGGCGGCGATCGATTCGGGCACGGCGATGTCGAGGATGACCGGCTCGAGCCGGTCCGAGCCGGCCGCCGCGAGCGCCTCGGCGTCCTCCGTCCTGCGGACCCCGGCGTGGACCCTCCAGCCGGATGCGTCGAGGCGCAGCGCCGTCGCGCGGCCGATCCCGGTCGAGCAGCCGGTCACCAGGGCGGCCCGGCCGCCGCCGCTCACGCCGCCGCCCGACCTTCGCCGGGCCGGGGCCGCCGGCGCCCGACCGGCAGCGGTGCCGGCGTTCCCGAGGGGTAGGCGGTGGCGGCGGCCTCGCGGATCGACGCGGCGGTGATCGCGACGAGCCGGCCGAGGTCGCGCTTGCTGATCGCCAGCGGCGGCACCAGCACGACGGTGTCGCCGAGCGGGCGGACGATCGCGCCGCGCCGGCGGGCCTCGAGGGTCACCCGATGGCCGAGCCGCAGCGCCGGGTCGTGCTCGCCGAGATCGATGCCGACCATCATCCCGCGGCCGCGAACCTCGGCCACCTCGTCCATCGCCGCGACGCCGGCGAGCAGCTCGTGCAGGCGGTCTATCTTCGGTTGCAGGCGCTCGAGCGTGTGCTCGCGCTCGAAGACGTCGAGGCTTGCGATCGCCGCCGCGCAGGCGAGCGGGTTGCCCGTGAACGTGTGGCCGTGGAAGAAGGTCCGGAACTCCTCATGCTCGCCGAGGAACCCGTCGTAGACGCGATCGGTCGTCAGCGTCGCGGCGAGCGGCATGTAGCCGTTCGTCAATCCCTTGCCGAGGCAGAGGAAGTCCGGGGAGACGCTCTCCTGCTCGCAGGCGAACATCGTCCCGGTGCGGCCGAAGCCGGTCGCGACCTCGTCGCAGATCAGCAGCACGCCGTGCTCGTCGCAGAGCTCGCGGACCCGCCGCAGGTAGCCGGGCGGCTGGACGAGGATCCCGCCCGCGCCCTGGACGAGCGGCTCGACGATCACCGCCGCCGTCTCCTCGCCGTGGCGGTCGAGCATCCTCGCGAGCGCGTCCGGGTCGCCGGCGGCGACGGTCCGCTTGTGGAACAGCAGCGGCTCGTAAGCGCCGTGGAAGAGGTCGATGCCGCCGGCCGAGACGGCGCCGATCGTGTCGCCGTGATAGCCGTCGGCGAGGCCGACGAAGGAGGTCCGGCGGGCGTGCTGGCCGCCCCGCTGCCGCCAGTACTGAAAGGCCATCTTCAGGGCGATCTCGGTCGCCGTCGATCCGGCGTCGGAGTAGAACACGCGGGTCAGGCCCTCCGGCGCGACCTCGGCGAGGCGGCCGGCGAGCTCGGCCGCCGGAGCATGGGTCAGGCCGAGCATCGTCGAGTGGGCGACCCGGTCGAGCTGGTCGCGGATCGCGCCGTCGATCGTCGGGTGGCGATGGCCGTGGACGTTGCACCACAGCGACGAGGTGCCGTCGATGTACCGGGTCCCGTCGGTCGCGATCAGATCGGTGCCCTCGCCCCGTTCGATGACGAGCGGGTCCTCCCGCTCCCAGCCGCGCTGCTGGGTGAACGGATGCCAGAGGTGACGATGGTCGAGCGCCGCGATCCGTTCGTTCATTGCCTTCAAGCTAAGCCTGAGACCGGTCGGAAGCCCGGCCCCCGGAAGTCCGCAATTTGGTCAACCGCCGCCGGCCTCAGATCAGGTCGAGGCGTGGCCAGTCGCCGACTTGGCCGAGGTCGATCTCGGCCAGCGTCAGCACGTCGATCCCGGTCAGGTCGGCGATCGTCTCGCGGTTCGACTCCTCGAGCCGGCCCGGCTGCTCCGGCCACGGCGTCATCACGACGGCATCGACCTCGAGCTCGGCCGCCCAGGCGGCCTCGATCGTCAGCAGGGTGTGGTTGATCGTGCCGAGCCCCGGGCCGGCGACGATGACGAGTGGATAGCCGAGCTCGACGGCGAGGTTGCGGACCAGGTAGTCGGGCTTGAGCGGCACCATCAGCCCGCCGACCCCTTCGCAGACGATCGCATCGGCGGTCGCCGCCGCCGCCGCAGCCGCCCGCTTCAGGCGACCAGGATCGATCTCCTCGCCGGCGAGCGCGGCCGCGAGATGCGGTGAGAGCGGTGGTCCGTACCGGTACGGGGCGATCTCCTCCTCCTGCTGGCCGCTGCCGGCGGCGCGGGCGAGTAGCGCGTGGTCGGGCTCGCCGGCCTCCTCGAGGCCGGAGACGGCCGGCTTGAAGACGGCGACATCGAGCCCGGCCGCCGCCGCCCCGGCGGCGACCACCGCCGCGACCACGGTCTTGCCGACCGCGGTGCCGGTCCCGGTGACGAACAGCCCGCGGGCGGGCACAGCGCGCCTCAGCCGGCCCGCGCGGCCGGCGTCGTGTCGGCGCCGGCCGCCGGCGCATCCGGGGTCTTGACGACCCGCCAGCCGTGCCGCTCGATCCGTAGCTCGCCCGGCTCCGGATCGGGAAGGTCGATCGACCAGTCGCCGTCGGCCGAGACGGCGCGGAACGAGCGGGTGAGGATCGCCGCCGCCTCGGTCAGCTCGTCGGGCTCGTGGTCGGCGAGCACCGTGAGCCGCAACCGCGAGGTGCCCTCCGGCACGGTCGGCGGCCGGATCGCCTGCGCGTAGACGCCGGCATCGAGGGCGCGCCGGCAGATCGCGACGGCGCGGTCCGGGTCGCCGACGGCGACCGGCATGATCTGGGCGCCGGCGCCGCCGGGCTCGAGGCCGTTCGCGGCGAGCGCTGCCCGCAGCGTCGCGGCGTTCCTTCGCAGCCGGCCGATCCGCGCCGGGTCAGATTCGACGATCGCCAGCGCCGCGTCGGCGGCGGCGACGCTGGCCGGCGGCAGCGCCGTCGAGAAGATCAGCGGTCGCGCCGTGTTGACGAGCAGGTCGCGGACCTGACGCGAGACGCAGGCATAGGCCCCGTAGCTGCCGAGCGACTTCCCCAGGGTCCCGACGACGACGTCGATCTCGCCCGCCAGCCCCGCCTCGGCGACCGAGCCGCGGCCGCCGGGTCCGAGTGCGCCGACCGCATGGGCGTCGTCGACCATCAGCATCGCGCCGTGCCGGCTCGCCAGCTCCCGCAGCCAGCCGAGCTGGGCGACGTCTCCGTCCATCGAGAACAGGCCGTCGGTGACGATCAGCCCGCAATGCCCGGGCAGGCGGCCGAGTCCCCAGGCCAGGTGCTCGAGGTCGCGGTGTCGGTAGACGAACGTCTCGGCTCCGGCGAGCCGGCAGCCGTCGATGATGCTCGCGTGGTTGAGCTCGTCGGAGAAGACGACGTCGCCGCGTCGGGCGAGCGCCGCGACGATGCCGGTGTTGGCGAGGAACCCGGATCCGAACAACAGCGCCGTCTCGGTGCCGTGGAAGGCGGCGAGGTGCTGCTCGAGCCGGTCGTGCGGCTCCATGTTGCCGGAGATCAGTCGCGAGGCGCCGGCGCCGGTGCCCCAGCGCTCGGTCGCCGCGACGGCCGCCGCGCTGACGTCGGGGTGCGACGCGAGGTTCAGGTAGTCGTTCGAGCAGAGCAGCAGAACGTTCTCGCCGTCGAGCTCGACGCGGGGGCCCTGGGCCGAGCCGACCGTGCGCATTCGCCGGAACAGGCCATCCTCGCGGATCGCGTCGAGTCGCTCGCCGACGGTGGCGGCGGCCGGGACGGGCGGATCCGGTGGGTCGCTGCTCACCGGCTGCTCAGGCCGCATCGCGGCGACCGCGGTCGCCGGCCGGGCGCGGGTAGGAGGGGGGCCTGCGCTTCTTGGCTATCACTCGGAGCTGGGTCGACGGATCCCAGAGGTCGGCCTCGGCCCGGCTGTCGATCAGCTCGTCGACGGGGGTCCGCGGCGCCTCGCCGTCGAGCCAGCCGCTGCGGTTGTCGGGGCGCGGATTCGAGCCGTTGTCGGGCTGGCGGGCGACGTTGAGGCCGAGGTCGGTGAACATCTCGCGGTCATCGGCCGGCTCGGCGCCGAGCGTCGTCAGGAAGTTGCCCATCATCACCCCGTTCAGCCCCGCCTTGACCGCGAGCGGCTGGAGCTCGTGCAGGTTCTCGACCCGGCCGCCGCAGAGGCGGAACAGCGCGTCGGGGAGGATCAGCCGGAAGATCGCGATCCACTTGACGACCTCCCAGGGATCCATCAGCGCCCGGTCGCCGAACTTCGTCCCGGTGCGAGGGTTGAGCAGGTTGATCGGCACCGAGGTCGGGTCGATCTCGGCGAGCTCGAACGCCATCTCGACCCGCTGCCGCGGCGACTCGCCGAGGTTGAGGATGCCGCCGACACAGGTCTCCATCCCGGCCTCGCGAACGGCGTCGATCGTCCGGATCCGGCCGTCGTAGCGGACCGTCGTCGTCACCTCCTCGTAGTAGGAGCGCGCGGTCTCGACGTTGTGGTGGACGCGCTGGATGCCGGCCTCGGCGAGCTGCTGGGCGCGGTCGCCGGAGATGTGGCCGACCGAGGCGCAGCGCTTCAGGTTCGTCTGCTCGGCGACGAGCCGGGCTCCCGCGAGGATCTTCGTGAAATCGCGCTTCGACAGGCCCTGACCCTGGGTGACCATGCAGAAGCGATGGGCGCCGGCCGCCTCGGCCGCCTTCGCGTGCTCGAGGATCTGCTCGGGTTCCATCATCGCGTGCATCGGCGTGTCCGCCTCCGCGTAGCGGGATTGAGCGCAGAACCCGCAGTCTTCGGCGCAGCCGCCCGACTTGGCGTTGACGAGCGAGCACATGTCGGTCGAATCGCCGAAGTTCTCGGTGCGGACCTCCCAGGCGCGCTCGACGAGCGCGCCGATCTCGTCGTGATCGGTCAGCTCTCCGAGGTCGATTGCCTCCTCGAAAGTGATCAGTGATGCCAAGGACCCTCCTCGGGCTGCTTGCCTGGGTGGGGCTGCTTCGCCCCACGCTGTCAAAGGTGGGGCCCGATGCTAGGCGGGGCGGCGGACGGTTCTCAGCGGACGGCTGCGGCGTCGATCGGCTTGCGGGCGCCGGTCGTCCGCGTCGCCAGCCTGCAGTTGTTCAGCGCCCGCGCGTAGAAGCCGAGGTACTCGCGCCAGTTGCCGTTCCAGTAGTCGGAGTCGTGGCCGCCGCTTGAGTTGCGGACGACCGGGTCGAGGCCGCTGCTGCGCAGGGCGTCGGCGAACGCCTCGTCGCCCCCCAGGAACGGGTCGTCGTTGCCGGCGTCGATCCAGAGGCGGGTCGCGCGGTAGGGGCTCGGCGTCAGCTTCGCGGCGGCGATGATGTCGTTGCGGTCGAAGTCGGCGGCGTCGTCGAAGGCGCCGTCGGCGGTCTCCGAGGAGTTCTCCCAGATCGCCGGCGAGTGGCCGCCGACGGCGCAGAAGCGCCGCGGCGAGAGCCGGGCGATGTCGTAGGCGCCGTACCCGCCCATCGAGATGCCGCCGATCGCGATCTTGCGGGGCGCGACGTCGTAGCGGCGGATCAGCTTCGGGATCAGCTCGCTGAGCACGTAGGCCGCCCACTGCCCGCTCTCGCGGTTGTGCCAGTAGGAGCTTGCGCCTCCGTAGGGGAACGCGACCACCGGCGCCCGGTCGCGCAGGTCGGCGAGCGCCTCGAACATCGGATCGTCCAGGTAGCTGCGCTCGTCCTCGCCGCGGCCGTGCAGGAAGACGAGCAGGCCGCGGTGCTGTTTCGGGGTCCGGCGCGGGACGACGACCCGGACCGGCAGGCTGCGATCGAGCAGCTTGCTGTCGACGTCGATCTTCTCGACCTTGGATCCGAACGTGTTCCTGGCGACGTCTTCTCCGAGCCAGAGCCGCTGTACGGCGAAGGCGACGGCGATCACGATCAGCGCCGCGGCGATCCGCAGCGCTATGTAGCCGGTCGAGTGCGGCGATTGGCTGATCGTCGCGGCGGGCGGCGTTTCCTGGTCGCTCACGGCAGCGACCGTAGCGAGCGGGATGGTCGGGCGGACCGAGAACAGCGCGGCCGGTTGCAGGCGGCGGTGCGGGGCCGACGGTCCAACAGTAGAAAGTAGTAAGTTCTACTTCCTACTTTGCCCATACTCGAATCCCGCATAGACAAGCGCTCGGAGGGCTTCGCGCAGAATCGCGAGCGGATGCTCGAGCGCCTCGACAAGCTCGAGGAGGAGCAGCGCCGGGCACGACTCGGCGGCGGCGAAAAGCGGATCGAGCGCCATCACTCGCGGGGCCGGTTGATGCCGCGCGAGCGGATCGAGCTGCTGCTCGACCGCGATTCGTCGTTCCTCGAGATAGGCGCGCTCTGCGCCTACGGATCCGAGTACGAGGTCGGCGCCTCGCAGGTCAACGGGATTGGCGTGATCGAGGGGGTCGAGTGCGTCGTCGGCGCCTCCGATCCGACCGTCCGCGGCGGCACCAGCAACCCCTACACGCTGCGCAAGAACCTGCGCGCCCAGGAGATCGCGATGGCAAACCGGCTACCGGCGATCGGCTTCGTCGAGTCCGGCGGCGCCGACCTGCCGCGCCAGAAGGAGATCTTCGTGCCCGGCGGCGCCAACTTCCGCAACCTGACCCGCAAGTCGGCGGCGGGGATCCCGACGATCGCGCTCGTCACCGGCAACTCCACCGCCGGTGGCGCCTACCTGCCGGGCATGTCCGACTACACGGTGATGGTGCGCGAGCAGGGCCTCGTCTTCCTCGGCGGTCCGCCGCTGGTCAAGATGGCGACCGGGGAGGAGGCCGAGGAGGAGGCGCTCGGCGGCGCCGAGATGCATTCGCGGATCTCCGGCGTCTCCGAGTTCATCGCCGCCGACGAGGCCGACGCAGCGCGGATCGGGCGCCAGATCGTCCGCAACCTGAACTGGCGCAAGCGCGGCCCCGAGCCGCGCGGCAGCGGCGCCGATCCGGTCCACGATCCTGAGGACCTGCTCGGGATCGCCTCCCACGACCTGCGGATCCCGTTCGACGCCCGCGAGGTGATCGCCCGCATCGTCGACGGCTCGCGCTTCGACGAGTTCAAGCCCGCCTACGGGACCCAGCTCGTCACCGGCTGGGCCGAGCTGCACGGTTGGCCGATCGCGATCCTCGCCAACAACGGGGTGATCTTCAACGAGGACGCCGAGAAGGCGGCCCATTTCATCCAGCTCGCCGACCGGGTCGACACGCCGCTGCTGTTCATGCAGAACACGACCGGCTACATCGTCGGCGAGGACTACGAGCAGCGCGGGATCGTCAAGGCCGGCGCGAAGATGATCAACGCCGTCGCCAACGCCGGGGTGCCGAAGCTGACGCTGATGATGGGCGGCTCCTACGGCGCCGGCAACTACGGGATGTGCGGGCGCAGCTTCGAGCCCCGCTTCATCTTCAGCTGGCCGAACCACAAGACGGCCGTGATGGGGCCGAAGCAGCTCGCCGGCGTGATGGAGATCGTCATGCGGGCCGGCGCCGAGCGGCGCGGCATCGAGGTCGACGAGGAGGCGCTCGCCGCCGGCACCACGGCGGTCGAGGAGCAGATCGAGAGCGAGTCCGACGCCTTCATCGCCAGCGGCGAGCTCTGGGACGACGGGATCATCGATCCGCGCGACACGCGGACGGTCCTCGGCATCGCCCTGTCGGCGGCGATGAACGAGCGCTGCGAGGGGTCGGGACGCTTCGGCGTCTTCAGGATGTAGCGGTCGTGGCATCCCGTTTCAGCAAGGTCCTCGTCGCCAACCGGGGCGAGATCGCCCGCCGGGTGTTCGCCGCCTGCCGCGCCCGGGGCCTGGCGACCGTCGCCGTCCACTCCGACGCCGACGCCGACGCCCCGTTCGTCGCCGACGCCGACGAGGCGGTGCCGCTCGGCGGCACCACCGCGGCCGAGTCCTATCTCGACGTCGAGGGGCTGCTCGACGCCGCCCGGCTGACCGGCGCCGACGCCGTCCACCCCGGCTACGGATTCCTGGCCGAGAACGCCGGGTTCGCGGAGCACGTGATCGAGGCGGGCCTGACCTGGATCGGGCCGCCGCCGGAGGCGATCGCGCTGATGGGCTCGAAGGTGCGGGCACGGGCGCTGATGGCAGCCGCCGGGGTGCCGATCGTGCCCGGCGGCGAGCTCGGCGAGGACGACGACGTCACGGCGGCCGCCGATGCGGTCGGCTACCCGCTGCTCGTCAAGGCCTCGGCGGGCGGCGGCGGCAAGGGCATGCGCCCGGTCGCCGGGGCCGACGAGCTCGAGGCCGCGGTCGCCGGCGCCCGCCGCGAGGCCGCGGCCGCCTTCGGCGATCCGACGGTCTTCCTCGAGCGCCGGCTGCAGAGGCCGCGACACGTCGAGATCCAGGTGCTCGCCGACGCCGTCGAGACCGTCAGCCTCGGCGAGCGCGAGTGCTCGGTCCAGCGCCGCCACCAGAAGGTGCTCGAGGAGGCGCCCTCGGTCGCCGTCGACGAGCCGCTCCGCGCGGCGCTCGGTGCGGCGGCCGTCGCGGCCGCGACGGCGGTCGGCTACGTCGGCGCCGGGACGGTCGAGTTCCTGCTCGACGAGGGCGGCGAGTTCTTCTTCCTGGAGATGAACACGCGGCTGCAGGTCGAGCACCCGGTCACCGAGATGGTGCTCGGCATCGACCTCGTCGCCGAGCAGCTGCGGATCGCCGCCGGAGAGGAGATGTCGGCCCGGGCGCGGGCCGGGCGGATCGGCGGCCATGCGATCGAGGTCCGCCTCTACGCCGAGGATGCCGCGGCGGGCTTTCTGCCGCAGACCGGCACCGTCGAGCGGATCGCGATCCCCGGCGCCGAGCCGTTCGCGGTCCCGGGCGAATCGCCCCCCGCGGCGCTGCGCCTCGACTCCGGCGTCGAGGACGGCACGACGGTCGGGCCCGACTACGACCCGATGCTCGCCAAGCTGATCGCCTGGGCGCCGGACCGGGCGACCGCCGCCGCGCGCCTGGCGAGGGCGCTGCTCGACGCCGAGCTCGACGGCCTCGTCAGCAACCGCGACCTCCTCGTCCGGCTGCTCGGCTCGGCATCGTTTCTCGCCGGCGACACCGACACCGGCCTGCTCGAGCGCGAGCCGGAGCTGGCGGCGCCGCTCGTCGACCCCGCCGCGAGTCCCGGCTATGCGGCCGCGGCGGCGCTGGCGGCGATGGCCGAGCGACGGCAGGATGCGCCGGTGCTCGGCTTCGCGCCGCCCGGCTTCCGCAACAACTTCTCGGAGCCGCAGCAGCTCTCGTTCGCGGCCGGCGACGGCGACGAGCTGGTCGTCCGCTACTCGCTGCGCCGTGGCGGTGCCGCGATCTCCGTCGCCGGCGCCGAGCTCGACGCGCCGCGGATCCACGCCGTCGGCCCCGGCGCGGTCGACCTCGAGATCGGCGGCGTCCGCCGCCGCTACCGCGTCCGCCGCGCCGCCGGGATCCATCACGTCAACGGTCCCGCCGGTCAGGTCAGCCTCCGCGAGCTGCCGCGCTACCCGAGCGCCGAGGACTCGCTCGCCGAGGGCGCGCTCGTCGCCCCGATGCCCGGCAAGGTGCTGAAGCTGACGGTCGCCGCCGGCGCCGAGGTCGAGGCCGGCGACGTCCTCGTCGTCCTCGAGGCGATGAAGATGGAGCACGAGCTCGTCGCCCCGGCGGCCGGCACGGTCGCCGAGCTGCGGGTCGCCGAGGGCGATCAGGTCGACGCCGGCACCGCCCTGGCCGTCATCGACGCGCCCGCCTGACCACGCCCACGCCCACCTCCACCTCCTCCCAACCGCCTCCTCCCAATCGCCGAGGTCGAGGAAAGCCGCAACAGTTGCCCATTGCCTCGACCTCGGCGGCCGGGGGGATGGCCGGGTCGACCTCGACGGTCGGCGGAGGCGGACGGGGCGGGGCGGCGGCGGGTCAGGCGGGCGCTTCGGCGACCGGCAGGTCGATGCCGACCGCCTCCCACAGATACAGCGCGGCGAGGCTGCGGTGCGGGCGCCAGCGCTCGGCGATCGCGACCGCCTCCTCCGGGGTCGGCGGCTCGTCGAGCCCGTAGGCGATCCGGATCCCGTGGCGGAGGCCGAGGTCGCCGCCGCTGAAGACGTCGGGCCGGCCGAGGTCGAAGATCAGGAACATCTCGGCGCTCCAGCGACCGAGGCCGCGCTGCGCTACCAGCGTCTCGACCACCTCCTCGTCGCCGAGGTCGTCGAGCTCGGTGGGGCGCAGCTCGCCGGCCTCGATCGCGGTGGCGATCCCGATCATGTAGGACGCCTTGCGGCCGCTCAGCCCACAGGCGCGGAGCCGCTCGGTGGCATCGTCGGCGACGAGGTCGAGCGGCGTCGGTGGACCGCCGAAGGCGTCGCAGACCCGGCTCCAGACGGTCCGGGCGGCGGCCGTCGAGACCTGCTGGCCGACGATGATCCGCGCCAGTGCCTCGAACCGGTCCTCGGACCGCTCCGAGCGTCGGCGGAGGATCCGTTCGGCGTCGACGGCCGCGATCAGCCGGCCGAGCCGGGGGTCGGCCGCGGCCAGCTCCTCGTGCGGCTCCGCCACCGCTTCAGCGCCCCTTCCACTCCGGGGCCCGCTTCTCGGCGAAGGCGCGGATGCCCTCCCGGAAGTCCTCCGAGGAGAAGCAGGACTCGCGCAGCGCGACCAGCTCCTCGACCTGCTTGGGGCTGAGCCGGGGAAACTGCGAGAGGGTCTCGATCGCATGCTTGTTGCCGCGCAGCGACAGCGGCGCGTTGGCGGCGATCAGGGCCGCGAGCTCGAGCGAGCGCCGCTCGATCTCGGCGGCCGGGTAAACCTCGTGGACGAGGCCGATCCGCTCCGCCCGCGCGCCGTCGAAGACGCGGCCGGTCAGGAACAGCTCCTTCGTCCGCGGCACGCCGACGCAGTCGATGAACCGCTCGAGGCCGGTGTGGCCGTAGATCAGGCCGAGCTTCGCGGGCGGCATCCCGAGCTTCGCCTCGGCGGCGCAGATCCGCATGTCGCAGCGCACGGCGAGCTCGAGCCCACCACCGAGGCAGTGACCGTTGATCGCCGCGACGATCGGGAAGGGATGGGCGCTGATCGCGTCCATCGCCGCCGTGAACGGGTGGGCGACGAGCGCCTCGGCGTCGCGCTCGAAGGTCTCGTCGGGAATCGCGCCGATGTCGTAGCCCGCCGAGAAGGCCTTGCCGGCGCCGGTGATCAGCACGCAGCGGACGTCGATGCCGTGATCGAGCAGCGGCAGCGTCGCCGCCAGGTCGTCGAGGATCGCGTGTGAGAGCGGGTTGCGCTTGCCGGGGTTGTCGAGGGTGAACCTCGCCACCGCCGGCGCCGGGAAGTCGAGCCTCAGCTCGCCGCCCGCCAGCTCCCGCGGTTCGCCGCTCTGCTCCGATCCGCTCGTCATCAGCGCGGAGGGTATGACAGGCCGACTGGCCAGGCGGCCAGCTTCGCTGCCCCGGCCCGTCCATCGCGCTAACGTCCCCTGCAGCCGAGGCCTTTAGCAGCGAACGAGGAGAGTCCAAGTGGAGCCCACCGCCACGCCCGATGCCGTAGCAACCACGAACGGGAAGTCGGGCGGCGAATCCGGCCCGACCGTCGAGGTGTTCAACCCCGCGACCGGCAAGCTGATCGGAACCGTGCCGGCGATGAGCCCGGACGAGGTCACCGAGGCGGTCGCCCGGGCCCGCGCTGCGCAGCCGGCCTGGGAGGCCGCCGGGTTCGCCGAGCGCGGCCGGATCCTCCGCCGCGCCCAGAAGTGGACGCTCGACAACGCCGAGCGGATCATCGCGACGATCGTCGCCGAGAACGGCAAGACCTACGAGGACGCCCAGCTCGCCGAGATCTCCTACGTCGCCTCGGCGTTCGGCTTCTGGGCCAAGAACGCCCCCGAGTACCTCGCCGACGAGAAGGTCAAGTCGGCGTCGCCGTTCGTGCTCGGCCGCAAGCTCAAGGTCCGCTACGCGCCGGTCGGCGTCGTCGGCGTGATCGGTCCTTGGAACTACCCGCTGACGAACTCGTTCGGCGACTGCATCCCGGCGCTGGCCGCCGGCAACTCGGTCGTCCTCAAGCCGGCGACGCTGACGCCGATGACCTCGCTGCTGATGGCCGAGGGGCTGCGCGAGTGCGGCATCCCCGAGAACGTCTTCCAAGTCACCGTCGGCGAGGGCAGCTCGATCGGCAACGCGCTGATCGACGCCGTCGACTTCGTCATGTTCACCGGCTCGACCGAGGTCGGCAAGAAGGTGATGATGCGGGCCGCTGAGACGCTGACGCCGACGGCCATGGAGCTCGGCGGCAAGGACCCGATGATCGTCCTCCGCGACGCCAACCTGGAGCGGGCGGCCAACGCCGCGGTCCACTACTCGATGCAGAACGGCGGCCAGACCTGCATCTCGGTCGAGCGCGTCTACGTCGAGGAGCCGGTCTACGACGACTTCGTCGGCCGGGTCACCGAGAAGATGCGGGCGCTGCGCCAGGGCGTTCCCGACGGCCCGGCCGCGACCGACGTCGGCGCGATGACCTCGCCCGAGCAGACCGATCTCGTCGAGGAGCAGGTCAACGACGCCGTCGAGCATGGCGCCCGCGCCGTCGTCGGCGGCAAGCGCGGCCCCGGACCCGGCGACTTCTTCGAGCCGACCCTGCTGCTCGACGTCGATCACTCGATGGAGTGCATGAGCGAGGAGACGTTCGGCCCGACCCTGCCGGTGATGAAGGTCAAGGACGCCGAGGAGGCGATCGAACTGGCCAATGACTCGCCCTACGGCCTGCAGGCATCGGTCTGGACGAAGGACGCCGAGCGCGGCGAGCAGCTCGCCCGCCGGATCGAGGCCGGCGTCGTCTGCGTCAACGACGCGCAGCTCAACTACGTCGCGCTGGAGCTGCCGATGGGCGGCTGGAAGGACTCGGGCGTCGGCTCGCGCCACGGCGCCGGCGGGATCCGCAAGTACACGAAGCAGCAGACCCTGCTCGTCACCCGGTTCGCGCCGACCGCCAAGGACATCCACATGCTCCCCTACGACTCGCCCCGCCGGGCGAAGCTGCTCGGACGCACGTTCAAGCTCCTCTGGGGCCGCGGCAAGCGCGACTGAGCCGATGAGCGCCGGGGACTTCACCAAGGTCAACCTGCGCGACGATGTCCCCGACGTCGCCGCCGGGGCGGGCGTCGAGGGCCTCGCCGCGCACTTCGCGACCGACGCGCTCGGATCGCAGCGGTCGGGGCTCAGCTACCAGCGGATCGAGCCCGGCCGCCGCCAGCCCTGGGGACACCGGCACGAGACCCAGGAGGAGATCTACGTGGTCCTCGCCGGCGCCGGCACCGCCAAGCTCGGCGACGAGGAGGTCGAGATCGGCCCGCTCGACGCGATCCGCGTCGCCCCCGAGCTCGCCCGCAACTTCGAGGCCGGTCCCGAGGGCCTCGAGCTGCTCGCCTTCGGCGCCCCGCGCGCTCCCGACCAGCAGCCCGGCAGCGACTCCGAGATGCTCCCCGGCTGGTGGGGCGACGAAGACTTCTGAGCCGCCGCAGCCGATGGAGCAGCGGCTCAGCCTGATCACGCTCGGCGTCCGGATCTGACCGCCGCTGCCTGAACCCGATGTTCGTTGCCCGGCAGGCAACGAAAAGCGGGTTCACCGATCGTCGCGCCGCCTGCTACTCGAGGACGACGAGCACGTCGCCCTCGGCGACCGACTGGCCCTCCTCGCAGCGGATCTCGGCGACGGTGCCCGAGTCCTCGGCCTCGACCGGCATCTCCATCTTCATCGACTCGAGGATGACGACGGTGTCGTCGAGGTCGACCTGATCGCCGACGGCGACCTCGATCTTCCAGACGGTTCCGGTGATGTGGGCGGGGATGTCCGGCACAGGGCGGCAGAATAGTCCCCGGTGGCGGCGGAAGCGGACAGTCAGCGGCAGCGGATCGCGATCGTCGCGGCCCGCAACGAGGGCGATCGGATCGGCACGACGCTGCTCTCGCTGCGGGAGGCCTCGCCGGGCATCGGACTGTGGGTCGCCGACGACGCATCGAGCGACGACACCCGTGACGTGGCCCTCGCCGCAGGCGCCACGGTGATCGGCCGCAACCGGCCACACGGCAAGGGCGGCAACGTGACCGCGGCGGCGACCGCGGCCCTCGAGGGCCTCGATCCCGATGCGACGGTGCTGCTCTGCGACGGCGACCTCGCCGCCACCGCCGGCCGGCTGCTGCCGCTCGTCGAGGCGGTCGAGGACGGCGCGACCGATCTCGCGATCGCGGCTTTCGAGCGCAAGGTGGGAGGGGGGCTGGGCCTCGCCAAAGGCTACGCTCGCGACTCGATCCGCCGGCTCTGCGGCCTCGAGACGACGGCGCCGATCTCGGGCCAGCGGGCGATGCGCGCGGCGGTGCTCGCCGACGTGCTGCCGCTTGCGCCGCGCTACGGCATGGAGATCGGGATGACCGTCGACGCGGTCCGGGCCGGCTACCGGGTCAGCGAGATCGAGCTCGACCTCTCCCACCGCGCCACCGGCAAGAGCCTCGCCGGCTTCGTGCACCGCGGCCGCCAGCTCCGCGACTTCGTCGCCGTCTATCGGGATCGCCGCCGCAGCCGCTCCGCCGCCGTCGAATAGGCTCGGCCGCCGTGATCCTCGCGATCGACCAGGGCACGACCGGAAGCACCTGCCTCGTCTTCGACGGCGGGGGCCGGATCAGCGGCCGCGCCTACTCCGAGTTCGCCCAGTACTTCCCGCGGCCCGGCTGGGTCGAGCACGACGCGAGCGAGATCTGGGAGGTGACCCGGCAGGTCGGCCGCGAGGCCCTCGCCGACGCCGGGATCGACGGCGCCGATCTCGACGCGATCGGGATCACCAACCAGCGCGAGACGGTCGTCGCCTGGGACCCGGCGAGCGGCGAGCCGATCCACCACGCGCTCGTCTGGCAGGACCGCCGCACCGCCGGGCGCTGCGACGAGCTGATCGCCGCCGGCCACGGCGAGCTTGTCCGCGAGCGCACCGGCCTCGTCATCGACCCCTACTTCTCGGGCACGAAGATCGAGTGGCTGCTCGCCAACGTCGACGGCGCCCGACGGGCGAAGTTCGGGACGATCGACTCCTGGCTCGTCCACAAGCTCTGCGGCGTCCACGTCACCGATCTCTCGAACGCCTCGCGGACGATGCTGCTCGACATCGGCACGGGTCGCTGGGACGGCGAGCTCTGTGACATGCTCGGCATCGACCCCGGCGCGCTGCCCGAGCCGCGCGGTTCGGCCGAGGTCTATGGGACGACGACCGAGTTCGGCGGCCACGTGCCGGTCGCCGGGATCGCCGGCGACCAGCAGGCGGCCCTTTTCGGACAGGCCTGCCACCAGCCCGGCGACGCCAAGAACACCTACGGCACCGGCAGCTTCGTCCTCCTCAACAGCGGCGATCGCGCCCCCGACCCGGTCGAGGGCCTGCTCGGGACGATCGCCTGGGGGCTCGGCGGCGAGACGACCTACGCGCTCGAGGCGGCGGTTTTCGTCACCGGCTCGGCGGTGCAGTGGCTCCGCGACGGACTCGGGCTGATCGAGACCGCCGCCGAGACCGCCGCCCTCGCCGCCTCGCTGGAGGACAACGACGACGTCTACTTCGTCCCCGCCCTGACCGGCCTCGGCTCCCCCTACTGGGACCCGTACGCGCGCGGCACCCTGATCGGCCTGACCCGCGGGACCGGGCGCGCCCAAATCGCCCGGGCGACCCTCGAGGCGATCGCCTATCAGACGGTCGACGCGGTGCGCGCCCAGGAGGCCGCCTCCGGGGAGCGGCTCAGCGCTCTGCGCGCCGACGGCGGCGCGGTCGCCAACGAGTGGCTGATGCAGTTCCAGGCCGACGTCCTCGGATCGCCGGTGATCGTTCCCGAGATCGCCGAGACGACCGCGCTCGGCGCCGCCTACCTCGCCGGGATCGCGGTCGGCTGCTGGGACCGCGAGACGGTCGCGGCGATGTGGCGACAGCGCGTCGCCTACGAGCCACGGATGTCGGCGGACCGTCGCGAGTCGCTGCTCGACCGCTGGCACGAGGCGGTCTCGCGGTCGCGCGGATGGGCGCGGCCGAGCGCATAGGGTTCCGGTCATGGGCAGTCACCTGGTCACCGGCTTTCCGGGCTTCATCGGCCGCCGCCTCGTCGCGGCGCTGCTTGAGCGCGAGCCCGAGGACCGCGTCATCACGCTGGTCGAGCCGCGGATGGTCGCCGCCGCCCGCGAGGCGGTGCTCGAGCTCGACGGCGGCCCCCGGATCGAGGTCCTCGCCGGCGACATCACCGATTCCCGCCTCGCCCTCGGCGAGGACCGCTACGCGCGGCTCGCCGCCGAGGTCGGCGTCGTCCACCACCTCGCCGCGATCTACGACCTCGCGGTCCCGGCCGCGGTGGCCCATCGCGTCAACGTCGAGGGGACCGGCAACGTCCTCGCCTTCTGCCGCGCCGCCGAGCGTCTCGAGCGGCTCAACTACGTCAGCACCGCCTACGTCGCCGGCGATCGCACCGGCGTCGTCTACGAGCACGAGCTCGACCGCGGGCAGGGCTTCAAGAACCACTACGAGTCGACGAAGTTCCAGGCCGAGGTCTGGGTCCGCAGCGAGATCGAGCGGATCCCGACGACGATCTTCAGGCCGGCGATCGTGGTCGGCGATTCGGTCACCGGCGAGACACAGAAGTTCGACGGCCCCTACTACGCGCTGCGCTTCATCGCCGCCACCGCCGGCCGCGGCATGCCCGTCGCCAACATCGGCCGCGGCGCGACGCCGTTCAACGTCGTCCCGGTCGACTTCATCGTCGACGCACTGGTCGAGCTCGGCCGCTCCGCGGCGGCGATCGGCGCGACGGTGCACCTCTGCGATCCGGAGCCGCTCAGCTCGGCGCAGATGTTCGAGCTGCTCGCCGAGCTCTATCCGGCGAAGCGCGCCTCCTACCGGGTGCCGCCGCGCCTCGTCGCCGCCGCGCTTCGGCTCCGCCCCGTTCGCCGGTTCTACGGCGGCACCCCTCCCGAGTCGATCCGCTACCTGAACCACCCGGTCCGCTACGACACCCGCCGCGCCGGCGAGCTCCTCGCCGCCTCCGGGCTGCGCTGCCCGCGCTTTCCCGAATACGCGCCGGCGATGGTCGGGTTCTTCCGCGAGCACGAGGCGGACCCGGCGCTGGCGCCGGTCGCGGCGCCACGGTAACCACCGCCCGCTCCGGGGGTACGGAGAGGTGGCGGAGAGCGCCGACGGATCGATGTCCGAGATCAAGCCACAGCGATACAGGGACGAACGGCCGGCCGAGCTGTTCGACGAGTTCCACGACTACTCGCGGAACCGCGATCCCGTCTTCGTCTACGAGCTGGTCCGCCTGATCACGACGCCGATCTCGCTGAGCATCTACCGGACCCGCGCGATCGAAGTCGACAACGTGCCCGCCTCGGGCCCGGTCATCCTCGCCGCGAACCACTTCTCCAACTACGACCACTTCCTCGCCGGCGCCTGGCTGCGCCGCAAGATCCGCTTCATGGCGAAGTCGCAGATGTTCCGCCAGAACAAGATCCTCGACCTGATCTACAAGTACGGCGGCGTCTTCCCGATCCGCCGCGGCCACGCCGACGCGGAGGCCTTCGCGACCGTCCACGGGATCCTCCGCCGCGGCGGCTGCGTGATGATCTACTGCGAGGGCGGGCGCTCGCGCACCGGCGCCCTCGGCGAGGCGAAGCCGGGAGTCGGACGGGCGGCGCTGGAGAGCGGCGTGCCGGTCGTCCCGGTCGCGATCCACGGCTCGAAGGGGATTCGCAGCTGGCGCAAGCTGCGGTTCCCGAAGATCACGATCCGCTACGGCGAGCCGATCAGCTTCGACGTCGTCGACGCACCGACCCGCGAGCAGCAGCTCGAGACCGCGAACGAGATCTTCGCCCGGGTCCGCGAGATGTACGAGGAGCTCGAGCGCGACGGCCGGGCCGCCGTCATCAAGCGGGTCCGCGAGGGCGGGACCGCGACGACGCCGAGCTACTCGTAGACCTTCGCGACCGTCTTCCAGCGCTCCGGGTCGTGGCCGGGCAGGATCTCCGCCCGCGGGTAGGTGCGATGGAACTGCTGGAGCTCGCGCAGTGAGCGGCGCCAGCGGTGCATGTCGAGCGGCTGCGGCGGCGGATCGCCGCCCTCGAGCTGGGCCTGGGTGTAGATCGCATCGGCGGTGATCACGAGGTCGCGATCGCGGAGCCGGGCGATCACCGAGCAGTGGCCGGCCGAGTGGCCCGGGGTGTAGGCGAGCCGGACGCTGCCGTCGCCGAACAGGTCGAAGCTGCGCCCGAAGCTGGCGTAGGAGCTGATCCCGGCGCCGTCGAAGTCGATCGTCCGGTAGTCGAAGAGGTAGTCGTAGTGGGAGGGCCGGTAGCCGCGCAACAGGGGCCGCGGGTCGGTCGTCGCGGCCTCCCATTCGGCCTTGGCGAGAACGAAGGTCGCCTGCGGGTACTCGGCGATCCCGGAGGCGTGATCGAAGTGCAGGTGGGTGAGGATGACCGTCTTCAGGTCGCTCTCGTCGAGGCCGCGCTCGCGGAGCTGGGAGGGAACGTCCCGGCCGGCCTCGATCCTCGGCTTCGCGAAGCGGGCGACGAGCTTGCCGAGGTTGGCCGCCGGCTTCGTCGCCACCGAGCCGTGAAAGCCGGTGTCGACGAGGATCTGCCCGACGGTCGGGTGGGTGATCAGGTAGACCGGCACCGGGACCAGCCACCAGCGCGACCGCGGCGTCCCGATGCCGAGCATCCGCAGCGTCGCGAGGCGGCCGCCCTTGCTCTCGAAGAACTGCGGCGGCGCCATCAGCGAGCCGCCGAGCAGGGGCTCGACCTTGACCGTGGTCCCGGTCGCGCCGCCTCCCGGCAGCGGCTGATCGAGCGGCTTCGCCTGTGCCTTGAGCTTGCTCATCGGGGCACCGGAGGCTACCCGTCGCCGGATCGCTCCCGGACGCTGCGGACGGCGTCCGCACGAGCTCTGCCAATAGGCTGCGGCGGTGATCTCGCAGCCCTCGAAGATCTTCGCGCCCGGTCTGCTCGAGGGTGCCGTCTGCCTCGTCTCCGGCGCCGGATCGGGACTCGGCCGCGAGACCGCGATGGAGCTGGCCCGGCTCGGCGCGACCGTGGTCGGCTGTGGGCGCCGCCCGGAGCCGATCGAGGAGACGCGGGCGGCGATCGAGGCCTTCGGCGGCAGCGCCGGCGCCGTCGCCGCCGACATCCGCGACGAGGAGGCCGTCGAGGCGCTCGTCGACGGCGTGCTCGAGCGGCACGGGCGACTCGACCTGCTCGTCAACAACGCCGGCGGGCAGTTCCTGGCGCCGGCCGAGACGATCAGCGCCAAGGGCTTTCGCACCGTCACCGAGCTCAACGTCCAGGGGACCTGGAACATGACCCACGCCGCGGCCACGAAGGCGTTCATCCCGCAGGGCGGCGGCAAGGTCCTCAGCGTCACCCTCTCGCCGCACAACGGGATGCCGGGCATGGTTCACTCCGGCGCCGCCCGGGCGGCGGTCGAGAACATGATGCGGACCCTCTCGGTCGAGTGGGCCCGCCACGGCATCCGCCTCTGCGCGATCGCACCCGGCCAGTTCGACACCGAGGTCTTCCGGACCAAGTACCCGGCGGCCGTCGTCGAGACGGTCCCGAAGACGATTCCGCTCGGCCGGCTCGGGCGGCCGGAGGAGATGGCGTGGCTGATCGCCTATCTGGCGTCGCCGGCCGGCGACTTCTTCAGCGGGACGGTGTTGACGATCGACGGCGCTCGCGACAACTGGTTCGGATCCTGGCCGCCGCAGATGCAGAGCGGCGAAGCGGGCGAGCCGCCGGCCGAAGAGCGTCGCTAGCGGCCGCCGCGGAGGCGCGGCGACCAGGTCACCGGGCCGGCAGCGGGAAGGCGCGTCGTGGAAGCGCAGCACCGTGACGTCCCGGCGCCGCCCGATCCGCCCGATCAGCCCGGTTCAGCCGCGCGATCGCGGTGCTGGAAGCCGGGGCGGCCGTTGTTCCACGGCAGCACGTCGGCCGGCGCCACCGGAATTCCCGCCCGCCGGGCGGCAGCGACCATGCCGAGCAGCGACCGCGCCAGCGCCGCGACCGGCGTCGATTCCGAACGGAGGAATCGGCCGTCGATTGCCCGCAACCGCTCGCCGAGAATAGGATCGCGGCGAGGGTCGCCGGGATGATCGCGGGAAGGAATCTGCGGGAGCTCACTGAACCTCGGCAGGTAGCAACGAAGCCGCGCTTCGATCGGATGTCGGCGGCGAAAACGGGAGGGGTTCGTGAACTCAGGGACGAGCAAGAAGCTGGCGCTGGCCGCGATGATCTGTGCGGTCGCGATGACGTTCATCGATCAGACGATCGTGTCGATCGCGATTCCCGACCTTCAGAAGGACCTGGGCCTCAGCGAGTCCGGCGTCCAGTGGGTGATCAACGGCTACCTGGTCGCGCTCGCGGCGCTGTTCGCGTTCGGCGGGCGGATCGCCGACGTCGCCGGCCACCGGCGGATGGTGATGATCGGGATCGCTATCTTCGCGACCGCCTCGGCGCTCTGCGGCGCCACCCCGGACGGCTCGATCGCCGAGCCTTGGCTGATCTTCTGGCGGGTCGTGCAGGGCGCCGGCGCGGCGATCATGTTCCCCGCCGCCCTGGCGATCGTCGTCGCCGCCTACCCGCGGGAGGAGCGCGGCAAGGCGATGGCCGCCTTCTTTGGGATCGCCGGCGGCCTGACCGCGATCGGCCCGCTCGCCGGCGGCTTCCTGATCGAGGTCACCTGGCGGGCGATCTTCTGGATCAACGTGCCGGTCGCGATCGTGGCGGTGATCCTGACGATCAAGGCGCGCCCCGACGACACCCGGCGGCCGGCCCCAATCGACTACCGCGGCGCGGTGCTCGCCGCGCTCGGCCTCGGCCTGCTCGTCCTCGGCCTGCAGCAGTCGAGCGTCTGGGGCTGGGACAGCGTCGCGACCTGGGGTTCGATCGTCGTCGGCCTGATCCTGATCGGTGTCTTCATCCGCGTCGAGCTCGGCACCGAGCCACCGCTGATGCAGCTGCGGATCTTCGCGAACAAGGCGTTCGCGGGCGACAACATCGTCCTGCTGCTGATCTCGATCGCCTTCGTGCCGATGTTCCTGTTCGCGAGCATGTACTCGCAGATCTCGCTCGGCTTCGACCCGAGCAACGCCGGCCTCTACATCGGCATCTTCTTCTTCGGCTTCGTGATCGCCGCGCAGTGGGGGGGACGGATGCTCGATCGCGGTGGCGCCCGGCTCCCCGTCACGCTCGGCTGCGCGATCGCGGCGGTCGGCTTCTACCTGTGGGGCAACTCGATGCCCGACCTCGCCGGAGGCGAGGACTGGAACCAGTGGTGGCGGATGATGATCGCCGGCGCCGGCACCGGGCTGGTGCTCGGCCCGGTCACGACCGACGCGCTGAACCGGGCGGCCCACACCAGCTACGGCGAGGTGACCGGGATCACCCAGACGATGCGCAACGTCGGCGCCAGCCTCGGGCTGGCGATCCTCGGCACCCTGCTGATCTCCGAGAACCGCTCCAACATCGAGTCCCGGTTCGAGGACCTCGGCGCAACGAAGGCCCAGGCCGACGCGGTCGTCTCGGAGCTTTCGCAGGCCGGCGGCGGCCAGGCCTCCGGCTCGATCTCGCAGGCGGGCGGCAAGGCGCAGGAGTTCTTCAACGCCGTCCAGGAGGGCTTCGCCCACTCGACCCAGACGGTCTTCTACGGCATGGCGATCGCGATGGTCCTCGCCGGCATCGTCGCCGTTGCGAGGATCCCCTCCGGCAAGGCACCGGAGGCGGAGATCCTCGAGTAGACGACCCCGACGGAATGCTCCGCTTCCCGTCCGCTTCCGCCGGCCGACGCCCCAATAACCGCCGAGGTCGAGGAAACCGGCAATAGTCACCGGTTTTCTCGACCTCGATGCAGGTTGCGCGAGCGCCGGCGGACGTCTAGGAGTACATGCCGGCCGTCTAGGAGTACATGCCGGTGAACTGACCGCCGGTGACGTTGATCACCTGGCCGTGGATGTAGTTGGCGTAGTCGGAGCAGAGCAGCAGCACCGGGCCGGCCGCCTCCTCGGGCTCGGCGGCGCGGCCGAGCGGGATCATCATCTTGCCCATCTGCCGCATCTGCTCGGGGATGCCGAGTCCGATCTTCTCGCCCTCGCGCTCGATCTCGCCGGCGGTCTCCTTGGCGGCGGTGAGCCGCGTCTCGACGAAGCCGAACGCGATCGCGTTGCAGTTGATCTTGAACTGACCCCACTCCTTGGCGATCGTCTTCGTCAGCCCGGTGACGCCGGCCTTGGCGGCCGAGTAATTGGCCTGGCCGGCGTTGCCCATCGTCCCCGAGACCGAGGAGATGTTGACGATCTTGCGGAAGACCTCGCGGCCCTCGGCCTGCTCGGCCTTTGCGGCCTCGCGCCAGTGCGGCGCGATCGCCCGGATCACCCGGAACGGCACGATCGTATGGATGTCGAGCATCGCCTGGAACTGCTCGTCGGTCATCCGGTGGACGACGCCGTCCCAGGTGTAGCCGGCGTTGTTGACGATCGCGTCGACCGAGCCGAACGCGTCGACGGCGGCGGCGACGAGCTCGTCGGCGGCGCCGGGTGCGGTCAGGTCGCCGCTGAAGACCGCGGTCTCGCCGTCGATCTCGCTCGCCGCCTGCTCGGCGACGTCACCGTCGATGTCGTTGATCAGCACCTTGGCGCCCTCGGCGACGAACAGCTCCGCCGTCGCCCTGCCGATACCGCGGGCCGAGCCCGTGATGATCGCCGCCTTGCCGTCGAGAAGTCCCATGTCGCGTTCCGTCTCCTGTGGTCGGGGTAAAGCTCGGCGGGACTCTATTGACCGCCTGCCGGCGCCGGATGCCGGCGCTGCCACTCAGCCCGCGGGCCGGCGCCGGCGGGCCGCCGGTCGGAACATCATGTAGACGTCGAGGTCGTCGCCGAGCGGGCCCTCCCCGATCACCTCGAAGCCGCGGCGCGCGTAGAAGCCGACGTTCTCGGCCGTGTGGGTATCGAGCGCGCAGGCGTGCCCGGCGGCGTCGCGGATCGCCAGGTTGTGATCGAGCAGCAGGCCGCCGAGCCCGCGGCCGTGCAGGTCGGGGTCGGTCGCGATCGTGTCCAGATACCAGTGCTCGGCCCGCGGCTTCAGCGCCGCGATCAGCTCGTCGCCGGCCCGCATCGCGTCGGCGACCTCGCCGTAGTTGGCGTAGTCGCTCTCGCTGCGGCGGCTCGCCAGCTGCTCGACCCCGGGCGGGATCCACATCGTCGTCGCGGCGCCGCCGATCGTCCAGCACTCGCCGAACGGGATGAAGCGCCCGAGCAGGTCGCCGTGGAACTGGGCGTAGATCCGCTCCTCGCGGTCGGCCGGATCGGGCATCGCCCAGTCGCCCCACGGCTCGTGCCAGGCGAAGGCGCGCGCGAAGACGCGCGCCGCCCGGTCGACGTCGGCGATCTCGAGCGGCCGTGGTCGCTCAGAGTCCAAGGCCACGGCCGAGGATCTCCTTCATGATCTCGTCGGTGCCGCCGCCGATCGGGCCGAGGCGAGCGTCGCGGAGGGCGCGCTCGACCTCGTACTCGCGCATGTAGCCGTAGCCGCCGTGGACCTGCACTGCCTCGTCGGCGACCTCGACCGCGGCGCGCTGCGTGAACAGCTTCGCGGCGGTGACCTCGTTCAGCGCGTCCTGGCCGGACGCCAGCAGGCGCAGCGCCGAGTAGGTCATAGCGCGGCCGGCCTCGAGCTTGGTGGCCATCGTCGCGACCTTGTGGCGGATCGCCTGGAAGCTGCCGATCGCGCGCCCGAACGCCTGCCGCTCGAGCGCGTAGCCGACCGTTCGCTGCAGGCACCAGTCCATCGTCCCGACCGCGCCGAGGGCCATCAGCAGCCGCTCCCACTGGAAGTTGGCCATGATCAGCTTGAAGCCCTCGTTCTCCTCGCCGAGCAGGTTCTCGTCCGGCACCGCGACGTCGGTGAACGCGAGCTCGGCGGTGTCGGAGGAGTGCCAGCCGAGCTTCTCGAGCTTGCGCGAGACCTCGTAGCCCTCCATGTCGCGCTCGAGGATCAGGAACGAGATGCCGCCGTGCCCGCCGGCGCTGGTCGTCCGCACGGCGCAGACGAGGAAGTCGGCGCGGACGCCGTTGGTGATGAACGTCTTCGCGCCGTTGACGACCCAGCCGCCGGCGACCCGCTTGGCGCTCGTCCGGATCGAGGCGACGTCGGAGCCCGCTCCCGGCTCGGTGATCCCGAGCGCGGCGACCTTCTCGCCGGCGATCGCCGGCCGCAGGAAGCGCTCGTGCTGCTCGTCGGTTCCGAAGTTGAAGACCGGCGGGGTCGCGATGCCGGTGTGGGCACCGAGTCCGGCGCCGACGCCGCCGCACATCCCGGCGGCGGCGACCTCCTCGGCCCAGACCGCGTCGTGGAGCCCGTCGCCGCCCTGGCCGCCGAGCCGCTCCGGGTACTTGAGGCCGAGGAACCCGAGCTCGGCGGCGCGGTCGAAGAGCTCGCGCGGAAACTCGCGCCGTCGCTCCCACTCACCCTGCTCGGGGACGATCTCGCTCTCGACCCAGCGGCGGACGGTGGCGCGCAGCTCCTCGTGCTCGGGCTCGAACGGGGGGATGACGGCGCGGCGGCCGTTGTCCTTGACGACGCTCATCCACCCGCACGGTAGCCGCTGACCTGTCAGGTTCCTCTCATGACCGAGATTCTCAGGGGGTTCAAGGAGTTCATCAGCCGCGGCAACGTCGTCGAGCTGGCCGTCGCGGTCGTGATCGGCGCCGCGTTCGGAGCCCTCGTCACCTCGCTGGTCGAGAACCTCGTGACGCCGCTGATCGCGATGATCTTCGGCGAGCCCGACTTCGGCGGGCTCAGCTTCACGATCAACGGCGCCGAGTTCACGTACGGCGCGTTCCTGAACGCCCTGTTCTCGTTCCTGACGATCGCCGCAGCGATCTACTTCCTCGTCGTGCTGCCGATCAACAAGCTCGAGGAGCGTCGCAAGCGGGGCGTCGATCCCGACACCCGCGCCTGCCCGGAGTGCCTGTCCGACGTGCCGACGAAGGCGCGCCGCTGCGCCTTCTGCACGGCGACGCTAACCGCCGAGTAGCTCTCGCAGGCGCTCGAGCAGCGCCCCGGCGTCGAACGGCTTGTCGATGAACGCGACCTTGCCCGCGGTCGGGCCGAGATCCCGCGGCGGAGCGTCGTCGCTGTAGCCCGACATGAACAGGACGTGCAGGCCGGGCCGCATCGCGACCGCCCGGCGGGCGAGATCGTCGCCGCGCATCCCCGGCATGACGACGTCGGCGAGCAGCAGGTCGTAATGCGGTGGCGGGGTCGTCGAGCAGCTCGAGCGCCTCGACGCCGCCCGGACAGGAGGTGATCCCGTAGCCGGCGGTCTCGAGGATCCGCTCGGCGACGCGGCGGACGGCCTCGTCGTCCTCGGCGATCAGGACCGATTCGCCGCGCCCGGCCGGAGCCGCCTGCGAGGGCCGGGCGGCCGGGGTCCGGCTGCTCTGGCTCGCCGGCAGGTGGATCTCGATGCTGGTGCCGCGGCCCGGGTCCGAGGAGAGGTCGATCATGCCGCCGGCCTGGGTGATGATCGTGTAGACGGTCGCCAGTCCGAGCCCGGTCCCCTGCCCGGAGGCCTTCGTCGTGAACATCGGCTCGAAGGCCCGCGATGCGACCTCGCTGTCCATGCCGATGCCGGTGTCGGTGACCAGCAGCCGCACGTAACGGCCCGGCTCGACGCCCGGATAGGCGATCGTCTCGGCGGGCCCGAGCTCGGCGTTGCCGGTCTCGAAGGTCAGCGTCCCGCCGCCGGGCATGGCGTCGCGCGAGTTGACGGCGAGGTTGATGAGGATCTGCTCGATCCGGGCCGGGTCGTCGGCGAGCGGCCAGAGCTCGGGGTCGAGGCGCCGCTCGACGGTGATCTGCTCGCCGATCGTCGAGCGCAGGAAGCCGTCGAGACCGGAGATCAGCTCGTTGAGGTCGAAGACGATCGCCGAGCCGCTCTCGCGGCGGGCGAGGATCATCAGCTGACGGACGAGGCCGACGCCGCGCTCGGCCGCCCTCCTGATCTCCTCGATGTCGGCGGCGGCGGGGGAGCCCGGCGGCACCGAGCCCTGAGCGAAGCGGGCGTAGTTGATGATCACGCCGAGGATGTTGTTGAAGTCGTGGGCGATCCCACCGGCCAGCTGGCCGATGACCTGAAGCGGCGACTCGCCGTCGTTCTCCCCCGGGGGCATCCCGCCGGGGGCGCTCACTCGAGCAGGCCCCAGCGCATCGCGGTCGCGACCGCGGCGGCGCGGTCGGAGACGCCGAGCTTCTCGTAGAGGTTGTGGAGGTGGGTCTTGACGGTCGCCTCGGAGAGATGCAGCTCCTCGCCGATCCGCGCCGCCGTCCTGCCCTCGGCGAGGAGCCGCAGCACCTCGGCCTCGCGGGCCGTCAGCGCCGGGCGGTCGGAGGTCTCGCGAAGCTGGATCTCGGTCGCGATGCCGGACGCGAACTGCGGCGCGATGACCGTCTCGCCGCGGCCGGCGGCGACGATCGACTCGCACAGCTCGGTGTGGTCGGAGGCCTTCGAGACGTAACCGGCGGCGCCCTCGGCGAGCGCCTTGTAGGCGGCGCCGGAGTCCTCGTAGCCGGTCAGCAGCATCACCCGGGTCCGCAGGCCGTCGCGCTGGACCGCGCTGACGATCTTCAGCCCGTCGAGGCCGGGCATGCGGACGTCGACGACTGCGACGTCGGGCTCGAGCTCCTGGATCCGCTCCAGCGCCTGCCGCCCGTCGGCGGTCGAGCCGACCAGCTCGAGGTCGGGGCGCTCGCCGATCGCGCGCTCGAGACCCTGCCGGTAGACCGGATGATCGTCCGCGATCAGGATCGTCAGCCGTCTGCCGCTCACCGGCTGGATTCTCGCACGGCCGGCAGCGGCGGCAGCGGCGCTGAGCCGCCTCAACCGAACGGTTGATGGCCGGCTCAGCCTCGCGATCAGCCGTCCGCTCGATCAAGCCGGGGGCCCGGCATGCCGATAGCGGGATCAGACACGGTTGCATTCCCTCGCCCGCAGGCGAGGGAGAACGGAACGGTCGAGGGCGTCGCGGGAGCGACGCCCTCTCCCTTTCCCGGGGCGGCGGCTAGTCGATCAGCCCGAATCGCATCGCGGTCGCGACCGCGGCGGCACGGTCGGAGACGTCGAGCTTCTCGTAGCTGTGGTGGAGGTGGGTCTTGATCGTCGCGGCACTGAGCTGAAGCCGGCCGGCGACCTCGGCGACCGAGCCGCCCGCCGCGGTCAGCGCCAGGACCTCGCGCTCGCGCTCGCTCAGGGCCGGCCGCTGACCTCCCTCCCGAAGCCGGATCTCGGCGGCGAGGCCGGACTGGAAGCAATCGTCGATCACGGTCTCGCCCGCCGCGACGGCACGGAGCGCCGCGCAGACCCGGCTCGCCTCGCTGCGCTTCGCGAGGTAGCCGCCGACGCCCAGCGACAGCGCCCTGTAGAGCGGCTCGCTCGCGTCGTCGCCCGCGAGCAGGACGATCCGGGTGCCGGCGTTGCGGTCTTGCATCGCCTCGAGCACCGCGAGGCCGCCGCGATCGGGCAGATCGACGTCGACGACGGCGACGTCGGGCCGGCAGCGGTCGATCGCGGCGAGGGCCGCCACCCCATCGGCGGCCTCGTCGGCGACGTCGAGGTCGGCGCAGCCGGCGAGCACGGAGACGAGCCCGATCCGAAACAGCGGGCTGCCGTCGGCGACCGATACGGCGAGGTTCTCGGCGGCGGAGTTGCGCGATCGGCCCATGCGGCGATTCTGGCACCGGGCCGGAGGTCGGCAAAGCGATTGGACGGATGGTTGAGTGAGCGCTCATGCGATCGGCCGAACGCATCCGCGACCGGCGGAGCGCCGGCCCGCCCACCGGTTCCGCCGATTGGAGGATTGCGGCCGGCGGCGCCGGCGAGGATCGTGGACGAAGGGCCTAAGAGTCCCACGAACCGGCGCGGCCTCCTCCGGGAGAACCGCGCTCTCCAGGTCCGATCCATACCCATCCCCCGGCTTCGGCCCGCTCGGCAACAAGCGGGCCGAAGCTTTTCGCGGCCCGGGAGGCCGCGGGTCGGCGTCCCCGTGCCCGAGCGAGCGGCCGCTAGAGGCCGTAACTTCGGCCGATGACCTCGAGCATGACCTCGTCGGAGCCGGCGCCGATCCGGTTCAGGCGCATGTCGCGGTAGGCCCGCTCGATGCCGTACTCCTTCATGTAGCCGTAGCCGCCGTGGATCTGCACGCACTCGTCGGCGACCTCGCAGGCGATCTGCGAGGCGAACAGCTTCGACTGGGTGATCTCGCGGACCGGGTACTCGCCGTTGGCGAACCGCCACGCGGTCGCGTAGGTGAGCTGCTTGGCGGCCTCGATCTTCGTCGCCATCGCCGCGAACTTGTGCCGGATCGCCTGGAACTTGCCGATCGGGCGCCCGAACGCCTCGCGGTCCTTGGCGTACTCGAGGGTCTTCTCGAAGAGCCGCTCGGCCCCGGCGACGCAGCCGACGGCACCGACGAGGCGCTCTCCCTGCAGCTCCCAGGAGATGTGGTAGAAGCCCTTGCCCTCCTGACCGAGGATGTTCTCCGCCGGCACGCGAACGTCCTCGAACGACAGCTCCGCCGTGTCGGAGGAGTGCATGCCGAGCTTCTCGAGCGTCCGCGAGACGGTGAAGCCGGGCACGTTGTCGCCCTCGTCGTCCTTGAGGTCGACCATGAACAGGGTGATGCCGTCGTGGCGCGCGTCCGGGTCGGTCTTGGCGACGAGCAGGATGAAGTCAGCGCGGGCCCCGTTGGTGATGAAGATCTTCGAACCGTTGATCACGTACTCGTCGCCGTCGCGCCGCGCCGTCGTCCTGATCCCGGCGACGTCGGAGCCGGCCCCGGGCTCGGTGATCCCCAAGCAGGCGATCTTCTCGCCCTTGATCCCGGGGACCAGATAGCGCTGCTTGATGTACTCGGTGCCGAGCATCTCGACCGGGGGCAGAACCATGTCGGTGTGGACGGCAAGGCCCATCCCGAGGCCCCCGGACTCAGCGTAGGAGAGGCATTCGGCGCGGACGAGCGAGTAGTAGTAGTCGCCGCCCTGGCCGCCGTACTGCTCGGGGAAGCAGAGGCCGACGTAGCCGAGCTCGGCCATCCGGTGGAGGACCGAGTCCGGCCAGAGGTTCTCCTCATACTCGTCGGCGTTGGGGGTGAGCTCCTTGAGCACCCAGGACTTCATCGACTCGCGCAGGTCCTCGTGCTCGTCGGTGAAGATCAGGTGCTTGCGCCCGGATCCGAAGTCCGGCTTGAGCACGTCGCTCGTTGCTGTGGACACCGCTGCGCTCCTTCGGTCGGTAAGGGATCGAAAGTAGACAGTAGCACTTACTACTTCACGCCTGAGGAGGCGGCGGGAAAGGCGTTGCGGCCGGCCGGCCGCCGGCACCGCGGCCGCCGGCGTGGGCTACCCTCGTTCGACCGTGCTCCCGTCCGGCCCGTCCAGCCCCGGTCTCTGGCAGATGCGCCAGTGGTTTCGCGACCCGGTCGAGTTCATGGAGCGCAACCGCGACCGGCACGGGCCGATCTTCACCGTCAAGCTCGGCGCCCTGAAGCGCTGCGCGTTCGTCGCCGAGCCGGAGGCGGCCTGGAAGGTCCTCAGCGGCGACCCGTCGACGTTCCGGATGGGCCCGACCAACCAGATCTTCCGCCCGGTCCTCGGCGAACAGTCGCTGTTCCTCCTCGACGGCGAGGAGCACCGGCACCACCGCCGCCTGCTCGCCCCCTCCTTTCACCCTCGCGCCGTCCGCGGCTACGCCGGGCTGATCGAGGAGATCGCCGCCCGCGAGACGGCCGGCTGGCCGGTCGGCGAGCCGTTCCAGCTCCAACAGCCGATGCGGCGCATCACCACCGAGTCGATCGTCCGGATCGTGATCGGCGTCTGCTCGCCGGAGCGCGACTCCGAGATCCGCCGGCTCGTCCCCGAGATGCTCGAGATCGCCGAGAACCCGCTGGCGCTGATGCCGCAGTTCCAGCGCGAGCTCGGCGGGCGCACGCCGTTCGGGCGGGTCATGAACGTGACCCGGCGGATCGACGCGATCCTCCACGACGAGATCGGCCTGCGGCGCCTGCTTCGTGCCGACGAGCGCGGCAGCGACGTGCTCTCGACGCTCTGCGCTCCGCAGCCGCACGAGGACTGCTTCATGACCGATCGCGAGATCCGCGACGAGGTGCTGACGATGCTGATCGCCGGCCACGAGACGACGGCGAACGCCCTCGCCTGGTCCTTCGAGCGGCTGCTCCGCCACCCGCTCGCGCACGACCGGCTCCTCTCCGACCTCGGATCCGGCGACGACTCCTACCTCGACGCGGTCGTCCGCGAGACGCTGCGGCAGCGGCCGATCCTGCCGGTGACGGCGCGGCGGCTGACGGCGGAGACCGCGGCTCGGCGAGTACACGTTCCCGCGCGGCTGGACGCTGATGCCGTGCATCTACCTGATCCACCGGGACCCCGAGGTCTTCCCGGAACCGGATCGGTTCCGGCCCGAGCGCTTCCTCGAGGATCCGAAGCCGAGCTCGCGGGTCTGGCTGCCGTTCGGCGCCGGCGCCCGTCACTGCGTCGGCTCGCACCTGGCGCTGATGACGATCAAGTCAGTGATCAAGGTGGTGCTGTCCCGAGCCGTCCTCGAGGCGGATCCCGAACCTGAGCCGATCGTTCGCAACAACATGACGCTGGCGCCCGGGCGGGGGGCCACGGCAACGCTCGTCGGACTCCGAGGCACCGGCGTAGGCGCTCGCCACGTCCCGGTACCGGGACGGCCGTGACCGAGGCCGTTTCGAGGATCTTCCAGCCCGGCATCCTCGATGGGTTGATCTGTCTGGTTTCCGGAGCCGGCACCGGTATCGGCCGGGATACCGCTTTGGAGCTGGCCCGGCTCGGCGCCACGTGGTGGGCTGCGGCCGGCGCCCCGAACCGCTCGAGGAGACCCGCAGGCTGATCGCAGGGATCGGCGGCGAAGCGGACGTTCGGAGCACGGACATCCGCGATGACGAAGCCGTCGACGACTTGATCGACTGGACCCTGGAACGCCATGGCCGGCTCGACCTCCTCGTCAACAACGCCGGCGGACAATTCATGGCGCCATCCGAGTCGATCTCGGCGAAGGGATTTCGCACCGTCATCGAGCTCAATCTCCAGGGCACCTGGAACATGACGCACGCGGCCGCGACGAAAGCATTCATACCCCAAGGCGGCGGCAAGGTGATCAGCGTGACGATGTCCCCGCACTCGGGTGTGCCCGGGGTGGTGCATTCGAGCGCGGCACGGGCAGGGGTCGAGAACATGACTCGCACGCTCGCGGTCGAATGGGCTCGGTTCGGAATCAGCCTCGTCGCGGTTGCGCCGGGCCAGATCGCAACCGAGGCGTTCCTGAACAACTACCCGGCGATGGTCACAGCTCAGGTGGCCGAGACGATTCCGCTCGGGCGAATGGGGAAGCCGGAAGAGGTCGCCTGGCTGATCTCATATCTGGCGTCTCCGGCGGGAGGCTTCTTCTCGGGCGCGGTGCTTACCGTGGACGGTGCCCGGGACAACTGGTTCGGCGGCTGGCCGCCGTCGCTTTCCAGTCGCGAATGATCGCCTTCATGCCTACATTTTTTTCGCCTTCCTGCCGATAGGAGACCTGTAAACGGTCGCCGGCGCCCAGTCCAACTCCGGCGGGAAGGTTTCTTGATGGGATTGCCGATCTTCGAAGGGGCCAAGGCCGACGACGGCATCGGCTCCGTCATCCTTGGGCCGGTCTCCTCCCGTCGGCGCGGCAGGGAGGTTGCGCCGCTGATCAGGGCAGGCTGCTACGTGACCTTCGCCGGCGCCGGCCTCGGCCTGCTCGGGGTGTTGCTGCCGCATCCGCCCGCGTTCAACGTGACGGCCCTCGTGGCCGTCCAGGTCGTGATGACGCTCTGGGCCTTCGCCTTCCTGCGGTTTGCCGACCGCCTGCCGATGTGGACCGTGGAGCTGGCGCCCGCCTTTGGGGTCCTGCAGACGACGGCCGGCGTGATCTTCAGCGGCGACCCGCTCGGTGCCTACGTCGATCTTCTACCTCTGGCCCTGCCTGTTCGCCTTCTACTTCCTCTCTCCCCGCGACTCGGTCTTCACGGTCGCCCTCGTGGCCGTCTGCATACGGGTTGGTGATCCTGCTCATGGATCCCGACCCCGGGAAGCAATGGCGATCCGAGCGTCGGCGATCTGACCCATCAGTACGTTCTCACGGTCGGCACGCTGGCGATCACCGGGATCTTCATCACGGCGCTGCGGGCTCGTGCCGAACCGTCTGTGGACACAGCTGTCGGCGGCGGCCCGAACGGACATGCTCACCGGGTTCCTGAACGAGCATGGGTTCGATGAGGTGCTCGGGACCGAGATCGAGCGGGTGCGGGCGGACGGCGGTCGCGTCGGCCTGCTGTCGGTCCGGGTCGGGGGCATCGCCGTGCGCTGAGCAAGGAATACGGGCATGCGGCCGCTGATGAGGTCCTCAAGGAGATCGGGCATCTCCTCGACGACTCGACCCGGCGCATCGACTCCGTCGCGCCGGATCGGCAACATCGAGTTTGCGATTGCGCTGCCGGAGACGGACGAGCACACCGGCTTTCTCCTCGGCGAGCAGATCATCGCTCGGCTTCGCCGCGCCTATCGCGAACGCTTGCCTCAACGTGAAGGCATCGATCGGAGTTGCTTCGTACCCGAAGCACGCGACGCAGGGCGGAGGAGCTCGTCGCCGCCGGAGCCGCCGCCGCCCGGATCGGCGAGAGCCTCGGGTCGGATCGAACCGTCGTCTACAGCCCCGACATCGAGGGTGTGGTCAAAAACGACGCAACGCCCGTACCTGCTGAGGGCCGAGCGAACCTGACGACCGTCCTCAGCCTGGCCGACGTCCTCGACTTTCGCGATCCCCGTGGCGCCGAGCCACGCGGCGCGGTGGCGGAGTACGCCGTTTCGCTGGGACGCGAGCTCGGGCTGTCGGAGCAGCGCCTGCAGCGCCTCCGCCTCGCCGCCATGCTGCACGACATCGGAAAGGTCGGCATCCCGGATTCGATCCTCGAGAAGCCGGGACCGCTCTCACCATCGGAGTGGGACCAGGTTCGTCGCCATCCTGAGATGGCTGCGCGGATCCTCGGCGCCAAGGATCTGGCCGACATCAGGGGCTGGATCCTCGCCCGGCACGAGCAGCCGGACGGACATGGCTATCCCCAGGGCTTCAGCGGCGAGGAGATACCGATCGAGTCACGGATCCTCGCGGTCGCCGAGTCATTCGATGCGATGACCAGCGATCGTCCCTATCGGTTGGCCAAGACCCGCGAGGAGGCTGTCGCCGAGCTGGGCCGGTACTCGGGAGTCCAGTTCGACGGCGCGGTCGTGGACGCGTTCGTCAGGGTGCTCGATTCAGCTCCGTTGACGCATTCACTCTGACGGAGCCTGGTCGGCCCGACCCGTCGGCGGCGAGCCCTTCGAGCGCGGGTTCCACCATGCGGCGCGTCCGAGCAGCTTCAGCGATGCAGGGATCACGAGGCCACGGATGATCGTGGCATCGAGGATCACCGCCACCGCGATCGCTACCGCGAACTCCTTGACGATGACGAGATCCGAGAGGACGAATGCACCGACGGCGATCGCCATCAATGCCGCGGAAGCGCTGATCAGGCGGCCGGTCGTCGCCACGCCGTCGATGATGGCGGCGGTTTCGTCACCTCGCTTGCCCGTTTCTCGCGGATCCTCGAGAACAGGAATATGCCGTAGTCGGTCGATAGTCCGAAAGCGATCGCGAACGAGATGACCGGGACGGAGAGGTCGACTCCCGGCTGGACCTCCGTGCCGAGCAGCGCCGTCAGCGTCTCGGACGTGAAGACAGCCGTCAACGTGCCGAGCGCAGCGACGACGGTGAGCAGGTTGACGGCGATGGCGAGTAGCGGCAGGATGATCGACCTCGTCATCAGGGCGAGCAGGAGCAGGTTCGCGAGCACGATCAGGCCGATGGCAAGCGGCGCTCTGTCGAGGATGCTCGATCTCTGGTCGGCCTGCTCGGCGGCTCGGCCGCCGAGCAGCGACCCGGTCGGAAGCTCGCGACGGACGGCGTCGACGAAGTCCTGTCCGGAGGTCGAGAAGGGATCCATGTCGCCGCCGATCGTGACCAGCGAACCGCCGCCGCCGAGTGCCCGCGGACGGGATAGGTCCTCGAAGCCCGGGATCTCGCGAAGCTGCGCCTCCTCCTCGGCCCCGATCCGCTCCGACGGCGGGATCACCGCAAACAACTGCGTCGGCGCGATGGCGGGGAATCGGGTCTCGATCGCCTCGGCGAGCAAACGTGCCGAGTCCCGGGCGGGAAGCTCGCCGGCGTTGGGCGTCGTGAGGTTCGTTCCCGGCGCCTGCGCAGCAAGCGCTGCCATCACGGCAATCCCAGCCAACAACGCGGGGACCGGCCGTCTGCAGACCGCCGCGGGCGCCCGGCGCCAGAATGTGCTCGGGTCCGTCGCTTCCCGCCGGAACGGATCGGTACGCACCTCGAGGCTGTCGACCGAAGGACCGAGCAGGGCGAGTGCGGCCGGAAGGACCAGGAGGGCGGTGAGCCCGGCGAACAGCGCGACGAGTCCGCCGGCGATTCCCGTCGAGTGCAGGAATGGCTGCGGGAAGACGAGCAGTGAGGCGAGCGCGGCGGCGACCGTGATCGCACTGAACAGCACCGTCCGTCCCGCCCGGAGCATGGTGTTCGACGAGGGCGCTCCTCGTATCCGCGACCGGATGAGAGCTCCTCTCGGTATCGGGCGAGGATGAAGAGGCTGTAGTTGATCGCCAATCCGGTGCCCAGGCCAGTGACGGTTTGAAGCGAGAACAGGTCGATGGCGGTGACGTTCGTGAGCAGGCGGAGGGCTCGCAAGCGTCGAACAGGATCGACAGCCCGGCGACGATCAGCGGCATCACCGCCGCGACCACCGTCCGGAAGACGATCAAGAGGAGCAGCAGAAGCAGCGGCGCCGCATAGAGCTCGATCCGGCGAGTGTCATGCTCGGATCGCAGGCCGACCTGGTAGGCGGCGACGGCCGTGCCTCCCGTGATGATGGCGGGACTTGCCGCGAAGGCGTCGACGATGGCCTCTCCCACGTCGACCTGATTCATCTCGGGGGCCAGGTAGGCGAGCACCAGGTACTCAGTGCCGTCCTCGGAGACCAGTCGCGGATCGGATCGTGGCGTTAGGACCCGGGAGACGCCGTCGATCGAGTCCAATCGGGCTGCGGCGGCCGCCGCAGCCGACCGGGCGAATCCCCTGCCGCCGGAGGGAGCCAGCAACGCCACCTCGGGCTCGGCGCTGCTGCCGGTGGCTGCTTCAACCGCCGCCGAGGCCCTCGCCACCTCGGAGTCGGGATCGGTTATGTCGAAAGGGTCGACCCGGTCAAAGATCTCCATCGCTGCCACCGCAGCGAGTGACGCGACGATTAGTGTGACGCCGAGGACGAGCCAGGCGTGGATGTATGTGAGTCTCGCCAGGGCACCCATTTGCGACCTGGGCCCCCCTGGGCCCTCCCGGAACCATATGGGCAGGATCCGCTGGTTTCGTGGTGGCCGCCCTCAACCTGGAAGCCCGCTTCGGCTGGGCCGGCTGCAAAGTAGGCAGCGTGACTTCCCACTTCATGCGGTGCTAGGCTGCTGCCGCGGTCGGCCGACCGCTTCACGCATGGCCTACGAGCAGCTTCTCTACGACGTAACCGGCGGGGTCGCCACCGTGACCCTGAACCGGCCCGAGCAGCGCAACGCGCTGTCGGAGCGGACGCTCGCCGAACTCGTCGACGCTATGCGACCGGGTCCGCGACGACGACGCGGTCCGCGTCGTCGTCCTGACCGGGGCCGGCGAGAAGGTCTTCTGTGCCGGTGCCGACCTCGGCGGGTTCGCGGCCGACGCGCCGCTCGTCGATAAGCACTTCTCCTCCGACCGGTTCCTCGAGTTCTTCCGGCTGATGCCGCGGCTCGGCAAGCCGTCGCTGTGCGCCGCCAACGGTCACGTGCTCGCCGGCGGCATGGGGCTGGCCCTGTCCTGCGATCTCGTCATCGCCAAGGAGGGCATCAGCTTCGGCACGCCGGAGATCAACGTCGGCGCCTTTCCCTACATGATCATGGCGATCATCTACCGCAACGTCCCGCGCAAGCGGGTCAACGAGATGATGCTGCTCGGCGAACGGATCGACGCCGAGGCGGCGGTTGAGTACGGGCTCGCCAACAAGGTCGTGCCGGCCGCCGACTTCGAGGCCGCCGTCGCCGACTGGGCGCAACGACTCGCCGCGAAGAGCCCGGTGCTGATGAGGCTCGGCCACGACGCCATGTACCGCCAGCAGGACATGGCCCTCGACGACGCTCTCGAGTTCCTGCGCAGCCAGCTCTCGCTGACGTTCACGACCGAGGACATCCAGGAGGGCGTCAAGGCGTTCTTCGAGAAGCGCGACCCGGAGTGGAGGGGGCGGTAGTGAGCCGCTTCGAGGATCCGGTGATCATCAGCTGCTCGATCAGCGGCGCGATCGCGAATCGCGATCAATGCCCGGCGATCCCCTATACGCCCGACGAGTACGCGGCCGAGGCGCGGCGAGCGGTCGACGAGGGCGCTGCGCAGATCCACATCCACGCCCGCACTCCCGACGGCACTCCCTCCTACGAGATCGAGGACTTCGCGGCGATCACCGCGGCGATCCGCGCCGAGGTCGGCGACGTGATCGTCAACTACTCGACCGGCGCCATCGGGGTCCCGCTCGAGCAGCGGATCGCCTACCTGCGCGAGCTGAAGCCGGACGTGGCGGCGCTGAACATGTCGTCGATGAACTACGCGAAGTACTCGCGGCGCCGCGGCGACTTCGTCTTCAAGGCGGTCTTCGAGAACAGCTTCGACACGATCATCGAGCTGATCGAGGCGATGAAGGAGAGCGGCATCCAGCCCGAGCACGAGTGCTTCGACGCCGGCCACGTCGCCAACCTCGACCCGCTCGTCCACATGGGTCTGCTCGCGGCGCCGTTGCAGATATCGCTGGTGATGGGGGTGACCGGCGGGATCCGGCCGACGCCCCGCAACGTCACCCTGATGTCCGACCAGATCCCCGGCGGGCCCGAGGGTCCGAACAACTGGCAGGTGATCGGCGTCTCACGCGACCAGTGGAAGCTGCTGGCGAGCGCGCTGGTGCTCGGCGGCAACGTCCGCGCCGGTCTCGAGGACAACCTCTATCTGCCGGATGGAGAGATGGCCCGCTCGAACGGCGACCTGATCGCCAAGGCGCGGCAGATGGCGGAGGATGTCGGCCGCCGCGCCGCCAGCGTCGCCGAGGCGCGGCGGTTGCTCGGACTCGACGCCGGGGGATGAGCATGGGCTCCGGTTCGGCGCTCCGAGCGGACCGAGCACCGCGCCCGGGTCGTCTGGGAGGGGGCGAGGGCGGACCTGCGGGCGCATCGGATCGAGCTCGGCGGCGAGACCCTGCGCGGCTCGACGATGCCGGAGAACGGCGGCGACCCCGATCGCGCCGATCCCGAGCAGCTCTTCGTCGGTGCGCTCTCGGCCTGCCACATGCTCTGGTTCATCGCCCTCGCCCGCGGCCGGCGACTGCGGGTCACCGACTACGCCGACGCCGCCGAGGGCACCCTCGAGCACGGCCGGATCACCCGCGTCGTCCTCCGCCCCGAGGTCGGGTTCGAGCAGGATCCGGGAGTCGCGGCGCGCGCCGAGCTCCATCGCGAGGCTCACCGGCGCTGCTACCTCGCCGCCTCGGTCAACTTCCCCGTCGAGGTCGCCGGGTGAGCGCCGCCGACGTCGAGCCGGACGGGACCGAGCCGACGCTGAAGATCAGCGAGCTCGCCGAGGCCGCCGGGGTGCCGGTCGCCACGGTTCGCCACTACCTTCGCGAGGGGCTGTTGCCGGAGGGGCGGAAGACGAGCCGCAACATGGCCTACTACCCGGCCGAGATGGTCGACCGGATCCGCCTGATCAAGCTGCTCCAGGAGGAGCGGTTCATGCCGCTGAAGGTGATCCGCGAGCTGCTCGAACGCCAGGGCGGCGACCCCGAGGCGGTCCGGGCGCTGCTCGCCGAGTCGGACCGCGAGATCGACCGGGCGCTCGCCGGCGAGCGCGAGCGGACCTCGGCCTCCGACGTTGCCGAGCGCTTCGCGGTGCCGGTCGAGGTCCTCGACCGGCTGGCGGAGATCGGCATCCTCAGCCCGGCCGGGGACGGCTACTCGCCCTCCGACGTGCGGATCGTCGAGGCGATCGCGCGGTTTCGGGCCGGCGGCTACGACGAGCGGATCGGCTTCACCGTCTACGACGCGGCTCGCTTCCTCGAGCCGCTCCGGGAGCTGGCCCGCCGCGAGGTCGAACTGCTCTCCGAGAAGCTCGTCGGCCGCTTCGAGCCTGACCGCGCCGCCGAGCTGATCGAGGCGGGGATCGATCCGCTCGCCGACCTGATCGCGGCGATGAACTCGAAGCTGATCACGACCGAGATCGAGGCTCATCGGGCGGAGCCGCCGCCGTGATCACCCGGCCCGTCGCGCTCACCGGCCTCGCCGGGGCGCTGCTCGCCGTGATCGGCGTCGCCGGGGTGGCCGCGGGCCCGCCTCCGCATCTCGGTCTCGATCGGATCGACCCCTGGCTGGTCGCCTTCGGCGTCGGGCTCGCGGTCCTCTTCGGCGCCCTCGCGTTCGGCTTCCACGACATCGCCTCGCGGCGGACCGAGGACGCCGAGAACCGCTGGGAGCGGGCGCTGGGCATGTGGGGCGCGGTCGCCGCGGTCGCTGCGGTGCTCTTCGCGCTGCTCGGCCTTGCGGCCGGATTCGATCCGGCGTCGGCGTCGGGGGCGCTGGCGATCGCCGGGCTTTTCGAGTGCCTGCTGATCGTCGCGGCGCTGGTCGCGCTCGTGCTCGGCAGCTGATTCGCCGGACCCCTGGCGAAGACTTCGTTTTCGGGTAGATTGACTGGTCAATCAACCGCCGGATCCGGTCCCCGGAGACGGCCGAGGAGACGGCATGCGCGCCGCAGCGATACAGCTCAACTCAAGCGACGACGTCGCCCGCAACCTCGAGGTTGCGGAGCGATTGCTGCGTGCGGCGGCCGCCGACGGCGCCGAGCTGGCGGTGCTGCCCGAGAAGTGGAGCGCGCTCGCTCCCGGCGCGGTGCTGGAGCAGATCGCCGAACCGCTCGACGGCCCGATCGTCAGCGCCTGCCGGGGTTGGGCCCGTGAGCTCGGGATCGTCCTCGTCGCCGGCAGCGTCAGCGAGCGGATCGCCGATTCGGAGCGGATCGCCAACACCTCGGTCCTGATCGACTCCGACGGCACGATCGCGGCCACCTACCGGAAGATCCACATGTTCGACGTCGAGGTCGGCGGCGTCACCTACCGCGAGTCCGAGCACGAGCTCGCCGGCGATGAGATCGTCAGCGCGTCCGCCGCCGGTCTCGGCGTCGGGCTGACCGTCTGCTACGACCTCCGCTTCCCGGAGCTCTACCGGATCCTCGCCCTCCGCGGCGCCGCGGTGATCACCGTGCCCTCGGCGTTCACCGCCGCGACCGGCCGCGACCACTGGGAGGTTCTGCTCCGCGCCCGGGCGATCGAGGACCAGCTGTTCCTGGTCGCCGCCAACCAGTTCGGTGAGGCGGCGCCGCAGTTCAGCTCCTGGGGTCACTCGATGATCGTCGACCCGTGGGGACGAGTGCTCGACTGCGTCGCCGACGGCGAGGGCCACGCGATCGCCGACCTCGACATCGGCGAGCTCGACCGCGTCCGCGAGCGACTCCCGTCGCTCGCCAGCCGCCGCCCCGGGGCCTACGAATGGCCGGTCGAGGTAGGCGATCGTGGCTGAGCAGGTGAAGACCACTCCCGCCGACAAGCGCCGTGCGATCCTCGACGCGGCGATCCGTGTCTTCGCACGGCAGGGCTATCACTCGACCAGGGTCGCCGACATCGCCGACGAGGCGGGCGTCGCCTACGGCCTCGTCTACCACTACTTCCGCTCCAAGGAGGCGGTGATGACTGAGCTCTTCACCGAGCGCTGGTCGCTGCTGCTGACCGCCTCCGACGCGCTCTACGAGCAGGACATCCCGGCCCGCGAGAAGCTCGCCGGCATCGCCCGCTTCATCATCGACTCCTACCGGCACGACCCGGAGCTGATGAAGGTGATCATCATCGAGGTGACCCGGGCGGCGAACTCGTTCGGCGCCACCCACCTCCCCGAGATCCGGCGCGCCTACGACGTCGTATCGCGGATCGTCGCCGACGGCCAGCGCGAGGGGCTCTACCGCGAGGAGATCGACCCGGACTTCGTCGGCATGTGGTTCTACGGGGCGATCGAGCAGCTCCTCTCCGGCTGGGTCTTCGGCCTGATTCCGGCCACCGACGAGGAGTTCGAGCGGGCCTCGGTGATGGTCGTCGAGACGCTTTGCTGCGGGCTCGAGCGGCGCGACGGGCCCTGACCGGTCCCGGTAAGGTCGCCGCTCAGGTTTCGACCGGCGCGACGAGGGCAGAAAGGCACCGATGGACAACGAGATAACCAAGCGACTCGTCTGGTCCGGCCTGCTGGCCGCGTTCGGGGCGCTTGCAAGCATCGCCGCAGCGCGCGTCGCCGGGATCGTCTACCGGCGCATCTTCGACGAGGATCCGCCCGACTGATCCGATGGCCGACCAGCCGACAGACAGCCCCGAGGAGCCGCCCGCTCAGGATCAGCCGCCCGCCGGCGAGGAGAGCCGCTCGGTCGGTGAGCTGGTCTTCGACGTCTCCGAGCGGGTCACGATCCTCGTCCGCGAGGAGATCGAGCTCGCCAAGGCGGAGATCACCGAGAAGCTGACGACGCTCGCCCGCGGCGCCGGCATCGGGGCCGCGGCCGCTGTCTTCCTGCTCGCGGCGCTGCTGATGATCCTCTTCGCGATCGCCCTGGCTGATCAACGACCTGCTCGGCGTCGAGACCGCCGTCTGGGCCGGCTTCGCGATCGAGGCGCTGATCTGGATCGTCGTCGCCGTGATCGCCGCGCTGGTCGCCAAGAAGCTGTTCGGGGACGTCGATTCGCCGACTCCGGACATGGCGATCGAGGAGCTCAAGGAGACGAAGGAAACCCTGGGGAAGACACCGTGAGCGACGAGCCGGCAACTCCGAGGGCGGCGGCCCCGCGTCCCGGCGCCCCGGGCCGCAGCGCGGCCGAGATCCGCCGCGACATCGATCTCCAGCAGAAGCAGCTGGCCAGCTCGGTCGTCGCCCTGCGCGGCGCGGGTCAACGAGCTGACCGACTGGCGGGCGCAGATCAGCGAGCACCGCGAGCAGCTCATCAAGGGTGCGGCCGTCGCCGGGTTCGTGGTCGGCACGTGATCGTCGCCTTCCGCGCCTTCCGCGCGCCGCTAGCGAGCCCGGTCGGCTACCTAGAGCAGTTCGGCGGGGAGCCCGCCGACGCCGAGCAGGCCCGGCCCGGTGTGGGCGCCGATGACCGGCCCGATCTCGGAGACGAACAGCGGCTCCGATCCCATCACCTCCCGGCAACGCTCGACCAGCCGCTGCGCGTTCTCCGGATCGCTGGATGTGCTGGACGACCCAGGCATCGCGGCCGCTGTCGCTGAGCTCCTGCGCGTACTGGACGAGCCGCTCGAAGACGCGGCGCCGCGTCCGCACCCGCTCGACCGGGGTGATCTCGTCCTCGAGCGTCAGGATCGGCTTGATCTGCAGGGCGGAGCCCATCCAGGCGCGCGCGGCGCCGATCCGCCCGCCCCTTGCGGAGGTACTCGAGGGTGTCGATCGCGAACCACATCTTCAGCTTCTCGCGGGCCTCGCCGACTCGCTCGATGATCTTCTCGGGCGGCGCGCCGGCGTCGGCTGCGGCCGACGCGGCGAGGATCAGCATCCCCATCCCGCCGCAGGCGGTGCGGCTGTCGATGACGTGGATGCGCTCGCCGCCGCGGCCCTCGTCGATCAGACGCTGCCGCGACTGCAGGGCCGATTCGTAGGTGCCGGAGATACCCGCGGCGAGGTGGATCGAGACGACCGTCTTGCCGGCGTCGAGCAGTGGCCCGTAGACCTCGATGAAGTCCCCGATCGACGGCTGCGAAGTCGTCGCCCCCTCCTCGCTCGGCACGAAGGCGCTCGAAGAACGCGGCGTAGTCGCCGATCTCGCGCTCGCGGCGCTGGTCGCCGCCGAGCGAAACGTAGAGGCTGACCCGCTGGATCCCGCGCTCGTCGAGGACGGCGTCGGGGAGATAGGAGGTCGAGTCGCAGACGATCGCAGTATCCCCTGAGGCGCTCACCGCCGACCGTTGTATCACTTGCCCGGAGACCGCCGGGCCGCGGCTCCGCCTACCATCCGGGCGATGGCCAAGACCCTGGTCACCGGCGCGACCGGCCTGCTCGGCTCGCACCTCGTGCGCGCGCTCGCCGACCGCGGCGACGAGCTGCGGCTGCTGATCCGGCGCGACTCCGACACCGCCGCCCTCGAGGGCATCGAGTTCGAGCGCGTCACCGGTGACATCACCGACCGCCGGGCGGTGCGCCGGGCGGTCGACGGGATCGAGCGGGTCTTCCATCTCGCCGCCAAGAGCTCGCTCGAACCGGACGACTCCGAGCGGACATTCGCGGTCAACGTCGGCGGCACCCGGCTGATCGCCGCCGAGGCGCTCGCGGCCGGCGTCGGCCGGTTCGTCCACACCTCCTCGGTCGCCGCGATCGGGCCGGCGCCCGCCCGCGGCCGGGCCGACGAGAACCAGCCGTTCACGATCGCCCATCTCGGCATCGCCTACGCCAACTCCAAGCACGAGGCGGAGGCGGAGGTGCTGCGGGCCGCAGCCCAGGGCCTCGACGCGGTCATCGTCAACCCGACGTTCACGCTCGGACCCTCGATCGGCAACACCACCTCGATGTCGATCGAGGTCGTGCGGCGGTTCCTGCAGCGGCGCATCCCCGCCTACGTCGACGGCGGGCTCAACGTCGTCGACGTCCGCGACGTCGCCGCCGGCGAGCTCCTCGCCGACGAGGCGGGGCGCTGCGGCGAGCGCTACATCCTCGGCGGCCGCAACTTCACCATCCAGCGCCTGTTCGCCGATCTCTCGCGGATCAGCGGGGTGCCGGTGCCGCCGCTGCGGCTGCCGCCGCTGCTGGCGGTCGGCGGCGCGCAGCTCTCCGCCAAGCTCGGGCTCGGGCTCGGGCTCAGCGTCGATCAGACCCGCAGCGCGGCGCTCTGGTGGACGTACTCCGCCGCCAAGGCGAAGCGCGAGCTCGGATTCTCGCCGCGACCGCACGAGGAGACGCTGGAGGCGACGCTGGAGATGACGGCGGCCCAGCTCGGCGACGAGGTCGGTACCGACCCGGGCCCGGCCGGCGTGGCGCTCGAGCTCGCCGGCCGGGCGAGCCGGCTGGCGGGACGGCTCGTACCGCGATGAGCGACCCGCGGCCGGGAACGCCCCGACGTCGTTCTCTACCGCTGTCCGACGCCGACCGACCGCCTCTGCCCCTGCGGTTCGGTGGCGCGGACGTTGCGGCGGCTCGGCAGTCGAGTACCGGACCGAGCGGGTGCCCTACCGGCGCCGCTCCCGCCCCGAGGTGATCGAGCTGACCGGCCAGAACCGGGTGCCGCTGCTGATCGACGGCGACGAGGTCGTCCACGATTCGAAGCGGATCCGCGAGTACCTTCGCTGGCGCTACGGCGACGGCGGCGGTTGACGCCGCCCGACCCTGCTATACAATTTGAAGCCATGGAGACGCCCGAGACCGCCATCAAGATCACCGACATCGCCGCCGGCAAGCTCAAGGACCTGCTCGCCGGCCAGGACGAGGCCGATCAGGTGCTTCGCGTCGCCGTACGCGGCGGCGGCTGCTCCGGCTTCCAGTACGCGCTGGCCCTCGACAAGCGCAAGGACGAGGATCTCGTCTTCGAGCACAACGGCGTCGCGGTCGTCGTCGACAAGGTCTCGATGCAGTTCGTCTTCGGATCCGAGGTCGACTACGTCGAGGGTCTGCAGGGCGCCGGCTTCGCGGTCAACAACCCGAACGTCGTCGCCGCCTGTGGCTGCGGCTCGTCGTTTCAGGTCCGTGAGGACGCCGACGAACACGCCCCCGCAACCGCCTAGCCCTCGGAAGCCCGAGAGGGCTGGGCATCAGCTTCCCCCTCCGCCCGCGACGGGCGCGAGGGAGCGGTGGCCCGCCACCGCCAGCGCCTAACCTTGCAGAGAGTCGAACCCAGGAGGGAATCAACGATGGCCGCCAATCCGGAGCTCCGCGAACAACTCGAGCAGGCGATCAGCGCCAACGACGTGCTGCTGCTGATGAAGGGAACCCCCGACGCGCCGCGCTGCGGCTTCTCGATGCGGGCGGTCGGCATCCTCGAGCAGATGGGGACCGAGTACGGGGCGATCGACGTGCTCCCGGTTCTGCAGCCGCTTCGCGAGGTGACCACCGAGATCTCCGACTGGCAGACCTTCCCGCAGCTCTACGTCGGCGGCGAGCTGCTCGGCGGCGCCGACCTGATGGAGGAGATGCTCGAATCCGGTGAGCTGGCCGAGGCGCTCGGCGTCCCGCAGCCCCAGATCGAGGCTGCCGACGCGGCGCCGGCGCCGCAGCCGGACGGGCCGCACCAGAGCCCGCCGATGCAGATCGAGACCTGAGCCTCAGCCCGCCGGGCGGACCGGCGACGGGCGCCCGAACAGGTATCCCTGGGCGCAGGTGACGCCGATCTCGCGGAGCGGCTCGACCAGGGCCGGGTTGTCGACACCCTCGGCGACCGTGCGCATGCCGAGGCCGCGGGCGATGTCGACCAGCGACTCGACGATCTTGCGGTCGGCGTTCGACTCGATGACGCCGTGGACGAACTGCATGTCGATCTTCAGCTCCGTGAACGGCAGGTGCCGCAGGTAGGTGAGCGAGCCGAAGCCGGTGCCGACGTCGTCGAGCGAGAGTCCGCAGCCGAGCTGCTCGACGCGATCGGTGAAGTCGCGCAGCGACTCGATCGCCGGGGTCGCCGCTGTCTCGGTGATCTCGAAGGTCAACAGCGACGGATCGGCCCCGGTCTCGGCCAGCGACTCGGAGACCATCTCGGTGAGGCTGCGGTCGCTGATCGTCGCCGCCGAGATGTTGGCGCTGACGTGACGGCCGGCGGTGATCAGATCGAGGGCCTGGGAGACGACCCAGCGATCGAGGTTGCGGACGAGGCCGAAGCGCTCCGCGGTCGGGACGAACTCGCCGGCTGCGATCGGCCGGCCGCTGATCGGGTCGATCATGCGGACGAGCAGCTCCTCGGCGCAGGCGACGCCGGAGGCCATGTCGATTATCGGCTGCGAGAAGAGGGCGAGGCCGCTCTCCTCGATCGCGGTGCGCACGTAGCCGACCCACTCGAGCCTGCTGCGGTCCTCGCCGGTGAAGATCACCGCTCGGTCGCGGCCCGCCTCCTTGGCCTGGTGCAGGGCGATGTCGGCCGCCGTGATCAGGTCGGTCGCGCTGACTCCCATCCCGCGCTCGACGAGCGCGACGCCGGCGCTGGCGGTCAGGTTCGCAGTCCCGGTCCGGGCCCGGATCATCGCCAGCAGGCTGCCGGCCCGTTCGAGCGCCTGGGCCTCACCGACGCCGGGGATCAGCAGCCCGAACTCGTCGCTGTCGAGGCGCGAGAGCATCTGCTCGCCGCCGAGCTCCTCGCCGAGCATCTTCGCGATGTCGGCGACGACCCGGTCGCCGGTGCTGCGGCCGAGGCTGTCGTTGACGCGCTTCAGGTGATCGAGGTCGATGATCACCATCGCGCCGCGCTCCCCCGGCAGGTTGCTCGAGCCGATCTCCCGGTCGACGGCCGCTTCGAAGCTGCGACGGTTCATCAGGCCGGTCAGCTCGTCGTGCTCGGCCAGGTAGCGCAGCCGGTCCTCGGCGGCCCGCTGCTCGCTGATGTCGGTGATCAGGCCCTCGACCACCATTACCCCGGCTTCGTCGACGGTTCCGGCCGAGGCGCGGTCGCGGACCCAGATCATCTCGCCGTCGCGCTTGCGGATCCGGTAGTCGACGTCGAGCGGAATGCCCTCGAGCGCGCAGGCGTTCTCGGCCTCCATCACCCACTCGATGTCGTCGGGATGGACGATCCGGTCCCAGAGGTCGCCGTCGGCCATCCATTCGTCGACGGTGTAGCCGGTGATCTCCTCGACCTGCGGGGAGATGAAGTGCCAGCGGCCGTTCGGACCGAGGCCGGCCCGGTAGGAGATCGAGGGCAGACGTTCGACGAGGGTCCGGATCCGGTGCTCCGCATCGGCCAGCGATTCGACCGCCCGCGACCGCTCGATCGCGGCGCCGAGGGTCTGCGTGAGCGAGACGAACAGGCTGATGTCGCTGAGCTCGAAGCGCCGCGGTGCCTCGGAGGCGGCGATCAGCGAGCCGAACCCGCCCGAGGTGCCGGGAATCCGGATCGAGATCGAGCTCTGCGGCGGCGCCAGCTGGTCCGGCCCGACCGGGCCGAACCGGCCCTCGCGGCGGAAGTCCTCGACGACGATCGCGCCCTGTCCCCGCAGCAGCGTGTATCCGGGCTGCGTCGAGGTCGCCAGCGGCACGGTCGTCGGGGTGCCGGCGGCGGGCCAGCCCGAGTTCGCCCGCAGGGTCATCGTCGCGCCCTCCTCGTCGCGCCGCCAGACCTCGCAGCGGTCGACGCCGAGCTCGTCGATCGTCAACTCGACGGCGCGCTGCAGGAGCCGGTCGAGCTCCATCCCCTCGAGGGCTACCTGGCCGAGATCGAGCACCGCCGAGCGACGGCGCGCGTCGGCGTGCAGCTCGCGTTCGCGCTCGCTGCGCTCGCTCGCGTCGCGGAGGTAGACGGCGAGCCATCGCGTGCCCTCGATCTCGACCGGCGCCGTGGCGACGTCGACCGGGATCTCACGGCCGTCGGCGCGATGGGCGCCGAGCTCGATCTGGTGCTGCGCGAATCCCTCGCCGGGCTCGTCGACCTCGCGCAGCAGCACCGTGCGGACCGCTGCCTGCAGGTGGTCGGGAAAGATCAGCGACGCCAGCTCCTGCCCGATCGCGCGCGACCGCTCGAGGCCGAACTGCCGCTCGGCCGCTTCGTTCCAGTAGGACGACCCGGCCGCCCCCGTCGACGACGGCGACGCCGTCGGGGGAGCCTTCGAGCAGGGTGACCGCGATGTCGCCGAGCTGTGCCGCCGCGGTCCGCTTGCGCTCCGCCGTCGTCGGCGAGGCGCAGGAAGCTCTCGCTCCTCCTTGAACGCTGCTGCTCTGACGCCATCCGCCGGTGCTCCATGGTTGCGACTGGCACCCGGATGGGCACCCGTTCCGCTATCGACAGATCGGCGCCGTTCCCTTAGCTGCGGGAGCGACGGATCAGCCGGCGGGAGCCGTGGTGCTGATCGACAGCGCGTGGATCGTCCCGTCGTCCATCCGCGGCTTGACCGCCGCCCGGACCAGCCGGTGCTGATCGATCCGCGACAGCCCCGCGAACTGCGGGGCGGTGACGATCGCCCGCAGGTGATCGCCGCCGCCCTCGTCGACGACGCTCACGTCGGCATCCGGCAGCGCCGCCGAGATCATCGCTTCGAGCTCGCTCAGGTCAGCCATCCTCGTCCTTTCCGGCGGCCTCGAGCATCTCCTCGAAGGCGGTCAGCTTGATTCGCGGACGCCCCGCATCGGCGCCTCGCCGTTGCTCGAGTGCATCGATCGCCTGCCAGCCGTCGAACTCGACGAACCGGACCCCGCGCTCGCCGAGCAGATCCGGCAGCCCGTCGCGATCGAGACCTTGACGCTCCGGCAGCCTTCCGGCCGCGGCATCCTCGAGGATCGTCTCGATCGTCTCCTGGGCGTCCTTCTTGTTGGTGCCGATCACGCCGCTCGGCCCGCGCTTGATCCAGCCGACCACGTAGTGGCCGGGGTGGGGGGCGGAGTCCTCGCCGATCACCCGGCCGCGGTCGTTCGGGATCACGCCGGCGGCCGCGTCGTAGGGGACGCCGTCGATGCCGGTCCCGAGGTAGCCGATCGAGCGCAGGACCATGCCGCATTCGATCGTCTCGGTCTCGGCGGTCGTGCGGGCGCGGACGACGCCGGAGTCGTCGACGTGGAGCTCGTTGACGGCGGCGACGATCCGCTCGACGCGGCCGTCGCCCTGGATCTCCAGCGGGGTGCGCAGGAAGCGCAGCTCGACGCGCTTCGGCTTGCCGGCCGGCGGCTGCTCGGCGAAGCCGGTGAAGCTCTCGAGGTTCTTGCGGTTCGTCGCGCCGGCCGCCTCGGAGTCGAGGAAGGCGGTCGTCGCCTCGTCGGGCACGACGGCGGCCGGGTCGACGACGACGTCGGCGTCGGTCAGCTCGCCGAGCTCGCGAACCTCGGGGTTCGTGAAGGCGGCCTGCGCGGGCCCGCGGCGGCCCAGGATCAGCACCTCGCTCACCGACGACTCCGACAGCGCGTCGACCGCGTAGTGGGCGGTGTCGGTGCACTCGAGCTCCTCGCGGGGAAGGACGAGCATCCGGGCGACGTCGGCGGCGACGTTGCCGTTGCCGATCACGACGACGCGCTCGCAGCCGAGGTCGAACTCGCGGTCGGCGAAATCCGGATGGCCGTTGTACCAGGCGACGAACTCGGTGGCGGCATGCGATCCGGGCAGATCCTCGCCGGGGATCCCGAGGCGCCGGTCGGCGCCGGCGCCGTAGGCCCAGATGACCGCGTGATAGAGGCCGGCGAGCTCGTCGGCGCTGATCTCGCGGCCGACGGTGACGTGGCCGAAGAAGCGATAGGCCTCGTGCCCGGCGGTCTTCTCGTAGCGCTTGATCACGTTCTTGATCTTCGGGTGGTCGGGGGCGACGCCGGCGCGGACGAGCCCGAACGGCGTCGGCAGGCGGTCGATCATGTCGACCTCGACGTCGAGCTCGGGATGGCCGAGCAGCGCCTCGGCGGCGTAGAAGCCGGCCGGGCCGGAGCCGACGATCGCCACCCGCAAGGGCTCGCTTCGCCTGCCGGGTTCGGCCATCGTTGCGCTCCCTCAGGCGCCGGCGGCAGCGAGCCGGGACGTCGCCGCGCCGTCGAGCGCGTCGAGTGCCTGGCCCACCGACATCGAGACGCAGGAGAAGATCGGGGTGTCGCGGAGCGTCCAGGCGCTCGACTCTGTTGCCCGCAGCTCCTGGACGAGGTCCAGGAAGTCGCCGGGCTCGTCGCACTCGAAGGAGACGACGAACTCCTGGTCGTCGATCCCGAACGAGTAGGCGGTGTTGATCGTGATCTGCGGATAGCGGCGGCCGGTCTCGATGTGGTCGGTCATGATCCGCCGCCGCTCCTCGGCGGCGAGCCGGTACCACTCGCGCTTCTTCTCCATCGGGTAGATGAACGCGTAGCGGTGACTGGACGTGAGCAGTTCCGGGCGCGTCTGCGAGTCGGAGTACGGGGAGGGCTTGGTCATCGCCAGATACGAGTGGGCGGTCGTCGACCACTTCGCGAGCCCGCTCTGGGCGAGGACGACGTGGAAGGAGTGGATGTCCTGCAGGTGCGGGCTCTGGGTGACGATCAGCAGGTCGCAATCGCCGCGGGTGCCGACCGTCGAATAGGCCCGCAGCGGGCGGTCGACGGCGTAGTCTTCGCAGGCGGCGAGCATCTCGCGTTTATCCTCCGCCCTCTGCTCGCCCTCGCGCCGTTGCCAGGCCGGGTCGATCTTGAGGAACGTGAACTTGATGAACGTCCGCTCGGCCATGGTCGCGATGCTAGCGCTCGCTTTCGTCGGGGTCCTGCCCGCGCCCGCCGATGCTGCTCCGAGCGAGCCGCGGATAACGCTGGCGATGCTGCCGCCGGGCACCGACGTCGAGCAGATCGCCGCCGCCGTCCCCGGGATCGCTCCGGGGGTGATGAGCGCCGGCCTCGGCAGGGTGCCGGCCGCCCAGACCTACCTCGACATCGGCCAGGGCAACCGGGTCTTCACGTCGCTCTACCCGGAGTCGCTGCCGCCGCTGTACGTGACCGGGACCCGGGTACCCGGCGATCTCTGGGACCGCGTCGTCGCTCGCGCCGACGACGCGCCGGCCGACATCGAACCGGGCCTGCTCGCCGCGACCCTGAACGACGCCGGGGTCGAGATCGCCGCCCGGCCGCTGGCCGGCTCGCCGGCACTGATCGCCGCCGACCGCCGCGGCCGCATCGACCGCACCGACGCCTGTGAGCCGGGCGTCTGCGCGGGAGTGACCGTCCTCAGCACCGCGCCCGGCGGCCTGCGGTCTCTCGCCGACCGGCTCCGGCCGGGCAGCGGCGATCTGCTGATCGCGATCGAGCGTCCGCCCCCGGAGCGCGATCTCCTCGCCGTCGGCATCGCCGGCGAGGGCTTCGCCGGCCGCGCGCTCACCTCCGACTCGACGCGGATGGACGGCTACGTGTTGGCGACCGATCTGCTGCCGACGATCCTCAGCCGCTACGGGATCGCCGTGCCCGACGCCGCCGACGGTCAGGCGATCACCGCGACCTCCTCGCCGGCGGACGTCGCCGCGATCGCCGCCCGCGAATCGCGGCTCGGCGAGGTGTCGAGCCGCCGCTGGGAGGTGCTCGCCGTGAACCTGCTGATCTGGCTCGGCGCCGGATTGCTGATCGCGCTCTGGCGGCGCCGGCTCGTCGGCGCCCTGCTCGCGATCCTGGCGACGGCGATGGCGCTCGTCCCGGCGATCCTCCTGGCTGCGGCGGCGATCGCCCCGAGCGAGCTCGGCGAGCGGCTGATGGTCGGTGCCGGCGCGCCGCTGCTCGCCTGGATCGCGATCGCGGCGCTGGGCGGACGACTCGCGGAGCGGGCGGCGTACGGGGGATTCGCGCTTGCCGCCACGGTCTCGATCGGCGCTACCGCGGTCGACGTCGTCGTCGGCTCGCCGCTGACCTCGCTCTCCCTGCTCGGCCCCAATCCGGGCCTCGGGGTGCGCTTCTTCGGGATCGGCAACGAGCTCGAGGCGGCGCTCGGCGCGATGCTGCTGCTCGCCGTCGGCGCCGCGGTGACGGCCGCGGCACCGGCCGATCCGCGCCGCAGCGTCGCGATCGCCGCCGGGCTCGCCACCGCCGTCGCGGTCGCAGCGTTCGCCCCGGGCCGGTTCGGCGCCGACGTCGGCGCCGCGATCACCTTCCCGGCCGGCGCCGCGACGACGATCGTCGTCGCGCTGCGGCTCGGATTCCGCCGCGCATTGCTCGTCCTCGCCGCGCCGCTCGCGGCTCTGGTGCTGCTGATCCTCTTCGATCTCGCCATTCCCGGTGACTCGCACCTGACCCGCTCGGTGCTCTCGGCCGGCGGGCTCGGCGACCTCGGCGACGTCTTCGACCGCCGGATCACGCTCGCGGCGCGCAGCTTCCCGCGCTATCTGGGGTCGCCGTTCTTCATCGCCGCGCTGATCGGGATCGGTGCCGCGATCGTCTTCCGTCGCCGCCTGATCGGCTGGTTCTCGGGCCGCCCGGCGGCGCTGGCGGGAACCGCCGGCGCCGTCACCGCGACGGTCGTCGGAACCCTCGCCAACGACTCGGCGGCGCTGCTGCTCATGGTCGGGACCGGCTACGTCGCCGCCTTCTGCGGATTGGCCTGGGGAAGCCGGCCGCCGGGCGGCGCCGACAACGGTTAATCTCAACCGACACAAGATGCGCATCGCCCTCGTCACGCCTTATTCGTGGACGTATGAGGGGGGCGTCAACCGGCATACCCAAGCTCTCGCAGAGCATTTGATCGGGAGGGGCAACGAAGTAAGGGTCCTCTCGCCTTGGGATCCGCCGGACCGCCTCAGCCGTACGCTTCACCGCGGAGCTGCTCCGCGGGTCCGGCCGATGCCGGACTACCTGACGCCGCTCGGCCGCACCGTCGGCTTCGGCGCCAACGGCGCCGTCTCGAACCTGAGCGTGTTCCCGGACGCGATCGCAAAGCTGCGGCGCGAGCTCCGCGACGGCGCCTTCGAGGTCGTCCACGTCCAGGAGCCGCCGGCTCCGACGCTCGGGTGGGACGCCAGCGGCTTCGGCGGCGCGCCCGTAGTCGGCACCTTTCACGCCTATGCGCCGAAGTTTCTCCCCCAGCAACTCGCGATCGGCCTCGGGGCACGGCGCCGGTTCAACCAGCTCAGTGCCCGCATCGCGGTCTCCGAGGCCGCCGAGTGGACCGGCCGCCGCTGGTACGGCGGCAACTACGAGATCATCCCCAACGGCGTCGACGTCGGCCGATCCGACGTCGCCGGCGACGACGCCGGCGGCGAGGAGCTGCAGCTGCTGTTCGTCGGCCGCCCCGAGGAGCGCAAGGGCCTGCCGGTCCTGCTGCGGGCGTTCGAGGCGCTCGTCGAGCATGTGCCGGCGCGCCTGGTCGTGGTCGGCACGGGCCGCGACGAGATCGCCCGCAACCTCGCCGACCCGGAGGCGATCGAGCGGATCGACGCGCTCGGCCCCGTCGACCGCGACCGGCTCTGGGCCGAGCTTGCCGCCGCCGACGTGCTCTGCGCGCCGTCGCTGTCCGGCGAGAGCTTCGGGATGGTCCTGACCGAGGCGTTCGCGGCGGGGACGCCGGTCGTCGCCTCCGAGATCGCCGGTTACGCCGACGTCGTCGAGCACGGCGTCGACGGAATCCTGATCCCGCCCGGCGACCCGCAGCGCCTCGCCGAGGAGCTGCAGCGGATGCATGCCGAGCCGCGCCGCCGGGTCGAGATGGGCACCGCCGCCCGGGCCAGCGCCGAGCGGTTCGCCTGGCCGCGAATCGCGGCCCGCGTCGAGCGGGTCTACGAGCGCGCGATCGACGTCCCGCAGCCCGCCGACCGGCTCACCCGCATCGCTCAGCGCCACGGCTTCGCGCCGGCCGACGGCCTGCCGCGGGCGCCGGCCGCCCGGATCCCCTCGCCGGAGCCGATCCCGGTCGACACGAGCTCACGGCGGCGGCGGATCGCCCGTCGCGTCGGCCTCGGCGCCGGCGTCGTGGCCGGCCTCGGCCTGACGTTGCTGGCGGCTCGCCGGATCGGCTTCGACTCGGTCGTCGAGAGCGCCGTCCGCTCCGACTTCGCCTGGGTCCTGATCGCGACCGGGTTCATGTGCCTGTCGCTGTTCTTCCGGGCCGGCGCCTGGTATCTGACGGCGCGCTCGGCGCTGCCGGGCGCGCCCCTGCGCCGCCGCGACTTCACCTCGGCGACGATGATCGGCGTCCTCATGTCGGCGACGCTGCCGGCCCGCCTCGGCGAGCCGGCCCGGGCGATGATCATCGCCCGCCGGATCGGCCGCTTCCGCGAGACGTTCCCGGTCCTGCTCGGGACCCTCGTCTCCCAGACCGCCTTCAACATCCTCGCCCTGATGCTGCTCGGCGTCGTCATCGTCAGCTCGACCGATCTCTTCCATCGCAGCTCCGAGCACCTGTTCCTGGTCAGCCTCGCGCCGGCGATGCTGCTGGTCGCCGTCGTCGCGGCTCCCGCCGTCGTCAGGCGCTCCGGATCGGGCCGGGTCGCCAGGCTGGCGGCGATGTTGCGCGACGCCCTGGTCCGGGTCCGGACCGGGCTCGCGGTCTTCCGCGATCCCCGCCGGGGCCCGCTCGCCGCTGCCCTGCAGCTGGTCGCCTGGTCGATCCAGGTCGCCGCCTGCTACGCGCTCGCGGTCGCGATGGGGCTCGACGGCGCGATCGGGATCGGCGGCGCAGCGGCGGTCCTGTTCGCCGTCAACGTGACCGCCGCGGTTCCGGCCACGCCCTCGAACATCGGCGTCTTCCAGCTGGCCGTGATCAGCGTGCTCTCGACCGGCTACGGGATCGGCGCCGCCGACGCGCTCGCCTACGGTGTGATCCTGCAGGCCGTTGAGATCGCCACCGCCGTCGGCCTCGGCGTCCCGGCGCTCGTCCGCGAGGGCATGAGCTGGTCCGACGTCCGCCTCCGCGCCCTCAGCGCTGCGCCGGTCCGGCTGCAGCCGGTTCCCGGAGACGAGCGGATCCGCGCCTAGCCATCGTCGGCCGTGGCCCGGCTCTCGCCGCCGCCGCTATCCTTGAGCCTCGCCATCAAGAGCGGCTGAGGGACCCGGCCCTCGGAAGCCGCCGCAACCGGTACGGCCAAGGATCGGAAGTGCACGGTGCGACAGCCGGGACCGATGGAGGTGACCTCCCGAATGAGCCAACCGGAACGCGACATCCTCGCCGCCGCCCGCGAGCGGATCATCGTCTACGACGGTGGCATGGGGGCGACCCTGGAGCGCTTCGAGCTGTCCGCGGACGACTACGGCGGACTGCCCGGCAAGTGCCATGAGGCGCTCGTGCTGCATCGCCCCGACGTGATCGCCGGCGTCCACGAGGCGATGCTGGCCGCCGGCGCCGAGGTCGTCGAGACCGACTCCTTCCAGGGCTCGCGGCTGAAGCTCGACGAGTGGGGCCTCGCCGAGCGGACGGTCGAGATCAACCGCCGCGCCGCCGAGATCGCCCGCGAGGCGGCCGGGCCGGAGCGGTTCGTGGCCGGCTCGATCGGCCCGACCGGCTTCCTGCCCGCCAGCGACGACCCGACGCTCGGCGACATCGGCTTCGCCGAGCTCGCCGCCGTCTTCGACGAACAGGCCGGAGCGCTGGTCGACGGCGGTGCCGACCTGCTGATCATCGAGACCGCCCAGGACATCCTCGAGGTCCGGGCGGCGATCGTCGGCGCCCGCGAGGCGTTCGCGCGGGTCGGGCGCACCGTCCCGATCCAGGTCTCGGTGTCGCTGCTGCCGAACGGCGGCAAGATGCTGCTCGGCACCGACATCGAGGCGGTGCTGACGATCGTCGCTGGGATGAGGGCCGACATCGTCGGCCTCAACTGCTCGACCGGCCCCGAGGACATGCGCGATGCGATCCGCTACCTCGGCGAGGCGTCGCCGCTGCCGGTCCACTGCATCCCCAACGCCGGGCTGCCGATCCAGGGCCCCGACGGCGAGACTATCTTCCCGGAGGGCCCCGAGCAGATCGCCAAGGCGCTCGGCGAGTTCGTCGAGCGTCACGGCGTCGCGATCGTCGGTGGTTGCTGCGGCACGACTCCCGAACACATCGCCGCGATCGCCGAGCGCGTTCGCGGGCTGACGCCGACGCCCCGCCCCGAGCCGGGGCCGCCGCGCTTAGCCAGCATGATGACGGCCTATGACCTCGTCCAGGAGCCGGCGCCGACTGTGGTCGGCGAGCGGGTCAACTCACAGGGCTCGCGGAAGGCCAAGGAGCTGCTGCTCGCCGACGACTACGACGGGCTCGTCCAGATCGCCGAGGAACAGGTCGAGGGCGGCGCTCACCTGCTCGACGTCTGCGTCGCGCTGACCGAGCGGCAGGACGAGGACGTGCAGATGAGCGAGACCGTCAGCCGGATCTCGCTCAGCCAGCCGGCGCCGATCCAGGTCGACTCGACCGAGCCCGAGGTGATTCAGGCGGCGCTCGAGCGGATCCCCGGCCGGGCGATCGTCAACTCGACCAACCTCGAGGCGGGCCGCGACAAGCTCGACCGGATCGTGCCGCTCGCGATCCGCCACGGGGCGGCGCTGATCGCGCTGACGATCGATCCCGACGGGATGGCGAAGACCGCCGACCGCAAGGTCGAGGTCGCCAGCGAGATCCATCGCCTCGCCTGCGAGGAGCACGGACTCGATCCCGAGCTGCTGATCTTCGACGCGCTCACGTTCACGCTGACCACCGGCGACGAGGAGTGGCGCCCGTCCGCGGTCGAGACGATCGAGGGCATCCGCCGGATCAAGGCCGAGCTCCCCGGAGTGAAGACCTCGCTGGGCGTCTCCAACGTCTCGTTCGGCATCTCGCCGCCGGCCCGGGCCGTCCTCAACTCGGCGTTCCTGCACCACTGCGTCGAGGCCGGCCTCGACCTGGCGATGGTCAACCCGAACCAGATCACGCCGTACGGGGAGATACCCGCCGAGGAGCGGGCGCTCGCCGACGATCTCGTCTTCAACCGCTCCGAGGATGCGCTCGAGCGGTTCATCGAGCATTTCGAGAGCAAGGGTCCCGAGGACGAGGCTGCCGCCGCCGGCGACCCGACCGAGGGGATGGAGCCCGAGGAGGCGCTCCACTTCCACATCCTCCGCCGCAAGAAGGACGGCGTCGAGGAATGGATCGATCGGTCGGTCGAGAAGATCGGCGCGGTCCCGACCCTGAACACGGTGCTGCTGCCGGCGATGAAGGAGGTCGGCGACAAGTTCGGGGCCGGCGAGCTGATCCTGCCGTTCGTCCTTCAGTCGGCCGAGGTGATGAAGCGCGCGGTCGGGCGACTCGAGGGCTACCTCGACCGGATCGAGGGTCACACCAAGGGCACGGTCGTGATCGCGACCGTGTTCGGCGACGTCCACGACATCGGCAAGTCGCTCGTCAACACGATCCTCACCAACAACGGCTACACCGTCGTCGACCTCGGCAAGCAGGTCCCGATCGATCGGATCATCGACGCCGCCGTCGAACACGAGGCCGACGCGATCGGCCTCTCGGCGCTGCTCGTCTCGACCTCGAAGCAGATGCCGGCCTGCATCCAGGAGCTCCATCAGCGTGGCCTCGGGTTCCCGGTCCTGATCGGCGGCGCCGCGATCAACCGCGACTTCGGCCGCCGTGCCCTCTATCCGAACGGCCGCGAGTCGGCGGACGTTTACGAGCCCGGCGTCTTCTACTGCAAGGATGCGTTCGCGGGCCTCGACACCGTCGACGCCCTGATCGACGCCGAGGCGCGCAGCGCCCTCGTCGCGAAGATCCGCGAAGAGGCCCAGGCGCTGCGCGAGAAGCCGGTCGTCGTCGACGATGCGCCGCCGACGACCGACGACTCGGTCCGTTCCGCGGTCAGCACGACGACGCCGATCCCGAAACTCCCCGCCTACGGGGTCAGTGACGTCGCGATCGATCTCGACGAGGTCTTCCCCTACCTGGATCGCCACGTCCTCTTCAAGCTCCACTGGGGCGGCCGCGGAGTCAAGGGCGAGGCCTGGCGGAAGATCGTCGAGGGCGACGGCGACGACGAGGGCTTCGCGGCCCGGCTCGAGCGCATGTGGGCCGAGCAGGACTACCTGGAGCCGAAGGCGCGGATCGGCTACTTCCCCTGCAACGCCGACGGCAACGAGCTGATCGTCTTCGACCCCGCCGACCCCGACCGCGAGCTCGAGCGGCTCGGCTTCCCGCGGCAGCCGCGGCACGACCGGATCTGCCTCGCGGACTTCTTCCGGCCGGTCGACTCCGGCGAGCGTGACGTCGTCGTCCTCCAGGGCGTCACCGTCGGCCCCGAGGTGACCCGACGGATCGAGCAGCTCGAGCGCGACGGCGAGTTCGCCGAGCAGCTCTACGTTCACGGTCTCGGCGTCCAGTCGGCTGAGGGCCTCGCCGAGTGGCTGCATGCACATGCCCGCGCCGAGCTCGGCATCGGTCCGGCGCAGGGGCGGCGTTACTCGTGGGGCTATCCGGCCTGCCCGGAGCAGTCCGAGCACGAGAAGGTCTGGCGGCTGCTCGGGCTCGACGAGATCGGCATGACGCTCTCGACCGGCTGGGCGGTCGAGCCCGAGCAGTCGACGGTGGCGATCATCGCCCATCATCCGCAGGCCGTCTACTTCGGGATGAAGTCCGGCTTCGTGCCCGACGAGCCGAAGCCCGACGAGCTGATCGCCGGCACCGATCGCGGCGGCGAGCTGCCTCCCGACGAGGACCTCGGCGACGACGGCACCATCGACTCCGAGGTCGACGAGCCGGCCGCCGACGCGGCCTCCGCCTGAACCGCTCAGTCGGGCGCGTACTCGAGGTTGCCGGGGAAGCCGAGCAGCAGCTCGGCGAGCAGGTCGGGCACCTCGACCTGCGGGCAGTGGCCGCAGTTGGGAATCACCTCGATGTCGGAGTAGTCGACGGTCCGCAGCACCCGCTCGGCGCCGGTCGTGAAGACCATCCGGTCCCGTTCGCCCCAGATCAGCAGCAGCGGGCAGTCGATCCGCTGCAGTTCGAACGGGTCGCTGAGCTCGGGGAGCAGCCGGCGCCCCGTGTCGAGCACTCCCATGCTCTGCGCGAACGACGCCAGGTGGCTGGCGAACGACTCGACGACGCCGGGGTCGGCGGTGCCGGGGTCGGCAAAGGCGAGGCTCCGGTAGACGCGTCCGACGATCGGCTTGACGATGCGGTCCGGCACCGGGACCGGCGAGAGTCGCAGGATCCGGACGAGCCACTCGCGCTCGATCGCCGAGAACCAGCCGGCCATGTGCAGGCCGGCGGGGGCGATCGGGACGATTCCCGCGACCGGAAGGTCGTCACGCTCGGCGGCCCGCAGCGCCAGCGCGCCCCCGAGCGAGTTGCCGACGACGTATGCGCTGCCGTCGTGGCGCTCGCCGAGCTCACGCAGGGCCGCATCGACCATCGCATCCCACTGCGGCATCAGCAGCTCGGCCGGGTCGAGCGGGTCGGCGGCGCCGAATCCACGGAGGTCGATCGCCGTCGCGGCGCGGCCGGCGGCGGCGAAGCGCTCGAGCATCGCCCGCCAGGTGTCGGCGCTGTCGGCGTAGCCGTGCAGCAGCAGCAGCGGCGGCCCCTCGCCGGCGACGGCAAGAACCCGGGTCTCGACGCCGGCCAGCTGCTTGCGGCGTTCGATTAGGCTGGCTGCAGGTTGGGTAGGAGTCATCCGCACCCGATTTCTACCGCCCTCCGCCGATGGCATCGGCTCGAGCGGCCCGACGACAAGGAGCAGCCAAGTGTCAGAAGTTTCGCGAGGGATCCTCTCCGACGACAGCAGCGCCGACCGCGAGAAGCTGGTCGCGATGCTCGAGAAGGCGTACTGGATGGAGATCGAGACGGTGATGAGCTACGTCGCCAACTCGGTCAACCCGGACGGCGTCCGCGCCCAGGAGATCAAGCAGTCGCTGGCCGAGGACATCACCGAGGAGCTCGGTCACGCGCAGCAGTTCGCGGCCCGGATCAAGGAGCTGTACGGCGTCGTCCCCGGCTCCAGCCAGTTCAGCGCCGTGCAGGACTACCTGCAGCCGCCGAGCGAGCAGACCGACATCCCGCACGTCATCCGCGGCGTCATCGCGGCCGAGGCCGGCGCGATCTCCTACTACAACGAGATCCGCGAGTACGCGGGCGAGGTCGACCCGGTCACCGAGGACATGATCATCGCGATCCTCCGCGACGAGCAGGGCCACATGCGCGAGTTCGAGGGATTTCTGCGCGAGTACGAGGCGGAGGGACTCGCCTAGGGTCCCCGATCGCGGCCGGCCCGGCGGGGCTTGCCCGAAATCTGTGACCGATGTCACGGAGGAATGCGATTTAGATTGCAAATTTACGGTTAGCATCCGCTAATGTGATTGAGCAGATGGCAGCACACGCGACAACCACGCCCGATATCGCCGAAATCACGGGAAGCGCGCAGGTGCTGGAGCTTGCCGACGGCACCCGCCTGGTTCCCGAGGGTGAAGCGAAGCCGGCCCGCCTCGATGGCGACCGCGATCACGTCTTCACACTCGCCGACGTCCAGCGCAAGGGCGCCGAGCCCTTCGCCGGCTACGTCCGGCTCGGCTAGCCACCGGCCCCGCGACGACCGTTCGCGGCCGGCCCGGGCCGGACCGTCGGCCTAACCGCGCTTGCGCGGGTCGAGCCGGTAGACGTCGCCGCGCAGCGAGGTGGCATAGACGCGTCCCTTGCGCCCGCTCGTGATCGAGCTCAGCTGGGTCACTCGGGCCCGAGGCCGCGATCGCCGCTCGCCACGCCCCCGCCGGCGGGGGGGACGAGGCTCTGCAGCCCGCCGGTGCAGAAATCCGAGTACAGGTAGCGACCGTAGAGGCTCTTCAGCCGCCGGTCCTTGACCACCGGGCCGCCGGTGATCGCGCAACCGCTGTAGCGACCCTCGGAATTGCTGTCGTGCGGGTAGGCGAAGATCGGGAACGTCGTCCCGGCGATCGCCGGCGTCCCACAGGGATCGGCGGCGAATCCCTCGTAGGCGTCCCAGCCGAAGTTCGCCCCCTTGGCGGCCTTCACGGTCGTGTAGTCGATCTCCTCCCAGGCGCTCTGGCCGACGTCGCCGATCGCGATCCGCTTGCCGTCGAACGAGAATCGATAGGGGTTGCGCAACCCGTAGGAGTAGATCTCGTCGGCGCCGCGACGGCCCACGAACGGGTTGCCGCGGGGGACGGTGTAGCCGCCGTTCGCGCGCGGGTCGATCCGCAGCAGCTTGCCGAGCAGCGAGCTCGATGTTCTGCGCGTTGCCGGGCGAATCGCAGGCGCCGCCGCCGTCGCCGGGCGCCAGCCACATGTGGCCGCCCGGTCCGAAGCTCACCTGGCCGCCGTTGTGGTTCGGCGCGGCCGCGTGAGGGATCGAGATCACGACCCGCCCGCTCTTTGCATTGACCACCCGCTTGCCGCGCCGGCGCCGGAAGCGCTCGACGGTCACCGCTCCGTCGCCGGCCGTGTAGTAGGCGTAGAACCGCCGGTTCGAGGTGTAATCGGGATCGAAGGCGATCGACAGCAGCCCCTGCTCGGAGAAGTCCGAGTTGATCCGGCCCTGGATGTCGAGGAAGGGCCTGCGCTGGAGCCGTCGGCCGCGCAGGACCCGCACGGTGCCGCGGCGCTCGACCACGAACAGGAGCTTGCGGTTCGCCTTGCCGGGGGCGGTCGCCGAGTAGACCGGTTGGTCGAATTCGCCGAGCGTGGTCAGCTTGACGCCGCCGGATCCGTCGCCGACCGGCGGCGCGGCGTTCGCCGGCGGGGCGGTGCCGGCGAGCGCGAGTACGGCCACCAGTGCGCAGAGCGCGAATGCTCCGATCCCGCGCAGAACCGAGTGGCGCCTCGTCGGGGCGAGGCCGGAGAAGGGGTGGGGGCCGCTCACCGGCACAACGCTACCCGGGTGAGTCCGTCAGCGCGCCGGTGAGAGCCGGTAGACCGGCCCCGCGATCGAGACCGCGTAGACGGTTCCGTCGGTCCCCTCGCCGAAGCTCGCGATCCGTTCGACGTCGACGCCGAGGGCGACGTCGTCGGTCGCCGGCCGCTGCGGCCGCGGCGTGAAGCTGCGCAGTGCCCCGGCGCAGAGGTCGGCGTAGAGGTAGCGGCCGTAGAGCGTCGGCAGGCCGCGATCGCGGACGATCAGTCCGCCTGTGATCGAGCAGTTGCCGTCCGCGTGGGAGGCGGTCAGGACCGGCGCAATCGCGTCCTCCGGGTCCTGGTCCTCGTTGAAGCGCTGATCGCCCTCGAACGCCGACCAGCCGAAGTTCGCCCCCGAGCCCTGCCCGCGACCGACGAGATCGATCTCCTCGAGCGTGTCCTGACCGACGTCACCGATCGACAGATCGCCGCTGTTGCGATCGAATGAGAACCGCCACGGGTTGCGGAGCCCGTAGGAGTAGATCTCCGGCCGTGCCCCGTCGACGCCGACGAACGGGTTGTCCCTGGGGACGGTGTAGGGGGAGTCGCCGTCGGCCGCCGGGTCGATCCGGAGGATCTTGCCGAGCAGCGTCGAGAGGTCGAGGCCGTTGCGGTCGGGGTCGCCGCCGCTGCCGCCGTCGCCGAGCCCGATGTAGAGCTTGCCGTCGGGACCGAACAGCAGCAGCCCGCCGTTGTGGTTGGCGAACGGCTGGTCGACGGCGAGCACCTCGCGGGCGCTGGACTCGTCGACGACGCCGTCGTTGGCCCGGTACTCGACTACCCGGGTGTCACCGTTCGCGTTCGTGTAGTCGACGTAGAGGCGGCCCGAGCTCGCGTAGTCGGGCGCGAAGGCAAGCGAGAGCAGCCCCTGCTCGCCGCCGCTGGTGATCTCGCCGGAGACGTCGAGGAAGGCCTTGGCTGTGCCGTCGGGAGCGACCCGCTGAACGGTTCCACCCTGCTCGACGACGTAGATGTCGGGCCCCGAGTCGGCGGGCTGGGTGACGTAGAGCGGTGCGTCGAACCGGCTGATCTCGGTCAGCCGGACGCCGCCGCGACCGTCGCCCACGTCGCGCGCACGGGTCGCACCGCCGGTCGTCGTGGTCGGCGCCGCGCCGCCGGTCGTCGTCTCGGCACCGTCGCCGCAACCGGCAAGCAGCACGGCAGCGGCGATCGCGGTCACGGCCAGCGTCAGGCCGAGCAGCTCACTCGCCCTTGGTGACGACCTGCCCCTTGTCGTTGACCGTCGCCTTCGGCGCCTTGTCGCTGATCGTGACAACGAACTCGCCCTTGACCTCTCCGCCGTCGGCGGTGACGGCCTTCGCCTTGCCGTCGAGACCGGCCTCGACGCGGTAGTGGAGAGTGTAGGTACCGGCTTCGACGGCGGTGAGCCGCCAGACGATCGTCTTCTGCTCGCCGGGATCGAGCGGCCCGAACCCGAACGTGTTGGTCTGTGCCCGCAGCCCGCCCGAGACCCCCTTCGGCACCGCCGCGCCGACCGCCCGCGGGTACTTGTTCGCAAGGATCCAGACCGGCCGGCTCGGGTTCGAGGCCGATGGATCGTCGATCTGGACCTGGAAGGAGCCGTCGGCGTCGCCGTCGTCGGTCTCGATCGTGAACGCCAGCTCCGGCAGCGGCTCGTCGCCGGTGTTCCTGACGCCGAGCAGGAGGTCGGAGGTCAGCGCCAGGCGCTGCTCGGTCGGGAACTTGGCCTTGGTGACCTTGACCGGGAAGTCGCCCGAGGGCTCGTTGGCGTCCTGCTGGAGGGCCGAGTCGTCGCCGCCGCAGGACGCGAGCACGACGGCGGCGAGCGCCGACGACACGAGCGTCGCCACGACCCGTCGCCCTCCCCGCGCGGATCCCGGCGCGGTGCGGAGCGTTCCGCCTTGCCTATCGGGTCTCCTCCCCAAAGCGCGGGCAACATACCACGGGGTCGCCCGGCTCCCGCGATCGATTTGCCGACCGCTCGACGCCTGCGGGTGGCGCGGCGCCCCCCGATGGACTAAGTTTCACCGCGGAGGCGAGGCGCAGGGGCGTCCCTCCCCTGGAGAGATGGTCAGATCCGCAGCCGATAGGGCGTTCCTTCCCGCCAAGGGCCTGTTCGAGCAGGTCGGGAACATGATGATCCTGACCGGCAAGACGATCGTTGCCACGGTCAAGCCTCCGTACCCGTACGGCGGCGAGTTCGTCAGCCAGTTCCTGTTCGCGCTGCAGCTCTGCTGGTTCCCGCTGCTGATCAGCACGGTCGCGTTCGGCTTCGGCGCCCCGGGCCTTCAGGCGGCCAACTTCCTGACCCTGTTCGGCGCGCTCGACCGGCTCGGCGGCTTCTTCATCCTCGCCTCGGTCCGCGAGTTCGCGCCGTTCGTGACCGCGGTCGTCGTCGCCGGCGTCGCCGGCACCGCGATCACCGCCGACCTCGGCGCCCGCAAGATCCGCGAGGAGCTCGACGCGCTGATGGTGCTCGGCGTCGACCCGATCAAGAACCTGGTCGTGCCCCGCTTCCTCAGCCTGATGCTGATCACCGGGCTGCTCAACATCTACGCGCTGCTGTTCGGGATCAGCGGCGGCATCTTCGCCGAGCTCACCTACGGCCAGCCGCTCGGCGGCTTCTTCGCCACCCTCTTCAACAACGCTTCGGTCACCGACCTCTGGGGCTCGGTGCTGAAGACGACGCTGTTCGGCGCGATCGTCGCGATCGTCTGCTCCTACAAGGGGATGAATGCGTCCGGAGGTGCGCAGGGCGTCGGCACCGCCGTCAACGAGGCGGTCGTGATCGCCTTCATGGGCGTCTTCGCCTTCAACTACGTCTTCACCCAGACGCTGCTGGCCACCCACCCCGAGATCTCGACGATCAAATGAACGGCTGGCTGGCGATACCGCGCGACTGGCTGACCTCGATGGGGGAGATCTCGCGCTTCTGCCTGCGGGTCATGGGACTCGTCTACTCCGGCCGCGTCTTCCAGTTCTTCGGCGAGGCGCTGCGCCAGGCCGGCGTCCTGATCCTCGGCTCGACGATCGTGATCTGGGGCCTCGTCTTCATCCTCGGGCTGCAGTGCGGGATCGAGGGCGCCTACTTCAACGCGCTCGGTCGGCGCCCCCGCCTACGCCGGCAACTTCGCCGCCTGGTGCGACCTGCGCGAGGTGATCCCCTACGCGTTCGGGTACATGATGAGCGCCAAGGTCGGGACCGGGATCGTCGCCGAGCTCGGCGCGATGCGGATCTCCGACGAGATCGACGCGCTCGAGGTGATGGGCATCCAGCCGGTGACGTTCCTCGCCGCGACCCGCCTGCTCGCCGCCTGGATGACGCTGCCGTTCATGTACCTGGCGGCGATCGGGGTCGGCTTCGTCGCCTCCTACATCGCCGTCGTCGAGCAGATCGGCGACACGTCGAGCGGCGGCTACCTGCTGATCTTCTGGATGTTCCAGAACCCTCCCGATCTCATATTCAGCGTCATCAAGGGGATGATGATGGCGACCGCCATCGTCCTCGTCGGCTGCTACTACGGCTACACGGCCTGAGGTGGGCCGGTCGGGGTGGGGACGGCGACCGCGAAGTCGATGGTGCTCAACATCGTGCTCGTGCACATCATCGGGATGATGGGAACGCTCGTCTTCTGGGGTGCGAACCCGCGAGCCCCAATCGGCGGCTGAGTACCATCTGAGCAGGAGGAGAACCGTGGCAGAAGACAACCAGGAGCCGACCATGCACGAGGGCCGACCGGTCCCGACCCCGCCTGCGCAGGCGCCGCCCAGCGGCCCGATCGGCGGCGACCCCGATTCGGCCGCCCCCGAGCTCGGCAAGCTCAACGTCGACTACACGATCCCCGGCATCGAGCCCAACGACACCGATCCGTACCGCTGGCACACCGGCGAGAAGCGCGATCACGGCGGCACCGACGCGATCGAGGTCATCGACCTCGTCAAGCAGTTCGGCACGACCCGGATCCAGAACGGCCTCAACCTCGGCCTTCCCGACAACGAGGTCTCGATGGTCCTCGGCCCGTCCGGAACCGGCAAGAGCGTCCTGATCAAGCTGATCGTCGGCCTGCTCTACCCCGACGCCGGCGACATCCTCGTCCACGGCGAGTCGGTGCCGAACATGACCGACGACGAGCTCTTCGAGATGCGCAAGAAGTTCGGCCTGCTGTTCCAGGACGGCGCCCTGTTCGGCTCGATGAACATCTACGACAACACCGCCTTCCCACTGCGCCAGCACACCGACAAGTCCGAGGACGAGATCTCCGAGATCGTCAACCGCCGGCTCGGCGAGGTCGGACTCGCCGAGGCGCACTACAAGATGCCGAACGAGCTCTCCGGCGGGATGCGCAAGCGGGCCGGGTTCGCCCGGGCGCTCGTGCTCGACCCCGCGATCGTCTTCTTCGACGAGCCCGACTCCGGCCTCGACCCGGTCCGGACCGCCCTGCTCTGCGAGCTGATCCGCGAGGTTCACGAGGAGAACGGCGGCTGCTATCTGGTCATCAGCCACGACCTCGGCACCGCCCGCCGGATCGCCGACTTCATCGCCGTGCTCTGGAAGGGCCGGATCGTCGAGAGCGGACCGAGCGAGGAGCTGTTCAACTCCGACAACGACTTCGTCCGCCAGTTTCTGAACGCAGAAGTAGACGGCCCCCTGGCGATGGACTAGGCCTGGCGGCGCCGGAGCGACGGGGCTCGGCGTCATCGGCCGGCTCACGGCCGAAGGCCGCTTCGCCGACCTCTTCCAGGAGCGGACCGGGGCGCCTGATGACATGTCGAACCCGTTTCGCGCCTAACCTCTAGCCGATGCGACGTCTGCTCGGCCGCATAGGAGAGTGGTCGGTGACCCATCCGGCGGCGGCGATCGCCGCGGTCGTCTCGGTGGTTGCGATCGTCGCCGCAATCGGCGCGATGCGGCTGACCCCCGACGCCGGAACCGACAAGCTCGTCGACAACGGCTCGGCCGCCTTCGAGGGCACCGAGGAGTTTCGGGACCGCTTCGGCGACGACGCGATCGTCGTCCTCGCCGAGGGCGACCTCAAGAAGCTGATGCTGACCGGGAACATCGACCGGCTGCTCGGCCTCGAGACCTGCCTGGCCGGCCGCCCCGACGCCACCGGCCAGTTCGCGGCAGACGTCTGCCGGGACATCGCCGACCTCGGCGTCACCCGGGTCGTGTTCGGCCCGGCGACGTTCATCAACGAGGCGGCGGCGCGCTCCAACGAGGCGATCCTCGAGCAGATCCGGTCCCTCAGGGACGCCTCGCCCGAGCAGCAGCAGCAGCTGCTCCGCCAGTTCCTCCAGACCGGTCTGAGCCCGGCCACGGTCCTGCAGGGGCTCTCGATCGACAATGCCCAGTTCGTCTCCTCGATCGTCTTCGATCAGACCCGTCCCGGCGCGCCCCCGAAATCGAAGTTCGGCTATCTGTTCCCGAGCGACCGCGGCGCTCTGATCTCGATCCGGCTGCAGCCCGGCGTCTCCGAGGCGGACCGGCGCGAGGCGATCGGCCAGATCCGCACCGCCGTCGGCCAGAGCCAGTTCGAGTTGCAGGACGGCAGCTACGAGATCTCCGGCATCCCCGTCGTCGTCCAGGGCCTCGCCGACGAGCTCGGCGGCCAGATCGCCCTGCTCTTCACCGCCGCCCTGCTCGTCATGGGGGTCGTCCTGCTGCTCGTCTTCGGACCGCCCCTGCGGCTGCTGCCACTGCTGATCGCGATCGGGTCGGCGGGATTCGCCTTCGGACTGCTCTCGCTGCTCGGCGGCTCGCTGACGATGGCGTCGGTCGCGGTCCTGCCGGTCGTCATCGGCCTCGCCGTCGACTACGCGATCCAGCTCCAGGCCCGATTCCGCGAGGCCGCCGCCGAGGGCCGCCGCCCGCCCGCCGCCGCCGTCGTCGCTGCGGTCCGCGGCGGTCCGGTGATCGGGACCGCCGCGCTGGCGACCGCGGTTGGATTCCTGACCCTGACCCTGTCGCCGATCCCGATGGTCCGCGAGTTCGCGGTCGCGCTCGTCGCCGGCATCGCCGCCGCCCTCGCGATCTCGCTGACGGCCGGTCTCGCGGCGTTGTCGATGGCGGACCCGGCCGGCTCGCCGGGCCCGTCCCGGGCCGGGCGTGCGATCGGCTCGCTGTGGGGCCGGACCGGCGCGGCGGGGCGCTCGCTGGCGGCGGCCGGGCGCCGCAGCGCCGCGATCTCGGTGGCGGCGCGCCGCCATGCCGCCGCTGCATGGCGGAGGGCGCTGGCCGCGGCGATCCAGCAGCCCGGTCGCGTCCTCGTCGTCGCCACCGTCCTCGCGGTGACCGGCTGGGTCGCCGGCACCGGCACGAAGGTGATCAGCGACATCCGCGAGCTCGTCCCCTCTGATCTGCCGGCGTTGCAGTCCGTCGACCGCCTCCAGGCCGCCACCGGCGTCTCCCAGGAGCTCGACGTCGTCGTCTCCGGTGACGTCACCTCGCCGGCGGCGATCAGCTGGATGAGCGATTTCAAGCAGCGGGTCCTCGCCGAGCACGGCTTCGGCCCGACAACCCCGAACTGCCTCGCCGAGTCGGCGGAGCTCTGCCCCGGCCCGGCGTTGTCGGACCTCTTCGACCTCAGCTCCGGCCGGCCGCCCGACCAGGCGCGTATCGACGCCGTCCTCGGCGCGGTGCCGGAGTACTTCTCGCAGGCGATCCTGTCGCGCTCCGACGCCGGCGACGTCGCCGGCCTGTCGTTTCTGATCCCGGTCATGCCGCTCGACGAGCAGGAACGACTCGTAGCCGACATCCGCTCCGAGCTCGACCCGCCCGACGGCGTCGAGGCCGAGGTCGCCGGCCTGCCGGTCCTCACCGCCGACGCCAGCGCCGAGCTCTCGGGCTCGCGCTACTGGCTCGCCGTAGCCGGGCTGCTGGCGGTCGGACTGGTCCTCCTCGCCGTCTACCGGTCCGCCTCCCGGGCGCTCGTGCCGCTGCTGCCGATCGCGCTCGCAACCGGCTGGTCGGCGCTCGTCCTCGAGGCGATCGACATCCCGCTGAACCCGATGTCGGCGACGCTCGGGGCGCTGGTGATCGCCGTCGCCACCGAGTTCAGCGTCATCCTCGCGGCCCGCTACCACGAGGAGCGCGAGCGGGGGCTGAGCGTCGGCGAGGCGTTGCGCTCCACATATGCCCGGACCGGGACGGCGGTGCTCGCCTCCGGCGTCACCTCGATCGCCGGCTTCGGCGTGCTCGCGTTCAGCCGAATCACGATGCTCCGCGACTTCGGCATCGTCACAGTCGTCGACCTGACCGTGGCCTTGGCCGGGGTCATGCTCGTCCTTCCGGCGGCTCTCGTCTGGGCCGAGGAGGGCTTCCACCCGCTGCCGGCGTTGCGCCGCTCGCTCGCCTCGCTGCGCTCCCGGCACGGCGCCGACGCTACGGCTTGAGCATGGGCGACGAGGGCGAACGCGGGCGGGGCGGCTGGTGGCCGCGGGACGAGCAGCGGCCGCAGCGGTCGGCGCCGCCGGAGCACGAGCCGGGCAAGCCACCGCGCGGGCTGGCGAGCCCCGACCGGCCGCGCCCGAGCGGCCGCTATTCGATGTTCGTCGGACTCGCCTTTGTGGCGCTGATCGTCGTCGCCCTCCTCAACCTGCTCAGCGACGACGACACCGGAATCCTCCTCGACCGGGGGGTGCCGCTGGCCGGCTTCGCCGTCCCCGACGCGCTCGCCGGCGTCGATGCCGACGCCAACGTCGCCCAGGACGACTGCGAGAGCTCGCGCAATCCCTGCCCCGACGGCGATCGGCGGACGCCCGCCTGCGAGATCGCTGCGGCGGGCGCGATCCGCGTCTGCGACCTGTTCGATCGCCCGCTCGCGATCTCGTTCTGGTTCACCCGAGGCGGCGACTGCATTCCCAGTCAGGACGCCTTCGACGCGGTCGCCGAACGCTACTCGGACCGGATGAACTTCCTCAGCATCGATGTTCGCGACGATCCCGGCACCGTCGCCGGAATCATCCGCGACAGGGGCTGGAGCGTCCCGGTCGGCCTCGACCGCGACGGCGCCGTCTCGAACCTCTACCGGGTCGGCGTCTGCCCGACGATCGTCCTCGCCTATCCGGGCGGCATCCTCCATGCGGAGAAGATCCGCGGCGGTAACTACACGACCGCGGAGCTGGCCGACATCGTCGACGGGCTGCTCGCGGATTCCCGCCGTCGTGAGTCGGAGGTTCGCTGAGGTGGTGACCGACGACCGCGACGAGCCGGCGCTCGCCGAGCGGGGTGCGGTCGCCGCAGGGCTCCGCGACGAGTTTCCGGGCCTCTACCTGCGCTGGCTCGAGGTCGGCCACGGCTCCGGCCGCAGCCCGCGGGCGTTGAAGCGGCGGCTGGCGGCGCTCTCGGATCGGTTCGCGGGGCCGCAGGCGGTCGCCTTCCGGACGAAGCCGATCCCCTGGGCCTACCGGGTCTTCTACCGCCACATCGGGCTCGACCCCGACGAGCAGCCGACGCCGCCGGAGGCGGTCGTCCTCGAGCGGATGCTCAAAGGTGGGTTCCTCAGCCGCAGCGTGCTCGACGATGCGCTGACGATCGCGATGATCGAGTCCGGCGTCCCGGTGATCGCCTTCGACGCCGCGGCGCTCGACGGGCCGCCGCGGATCCGTGCCAGCGATACCGGCGAGGCGCTCGAGGGGCGGCCCGGCGGGCTCCCCGAGGGCACGCTGGTGATCGCCGACGACCTCCGCCCGGTGGCGCTGCTGTTCGGCGCCGTCGCCTCCGGCCGCGGCGTCAGCCCGGCCACCCGCCGCACGATCCTGCTCGCGGTCGGCGTCGCCGGCGTACCCGAGATCGCCGTCGAGGAGGCGCTCTGGATCGCCGCCGAGATCGTCGCCGGCGGCTGAGCCGCGGTGCCGGAGGAACCCGCGATCTGCTCGGCATCGCGGTTACAATGAAGCGACCTCGATCCGGAAAGGAGCCCCGGTGACGGAGCTTCTCGAGCACGATCCGAAGTCAGGGAGTGGTTGGCCGGCGGTTGCCGGTGGCGGTCGTGTCGCCGATGTCGACGTCCGGGCGGCCCGGGCTTCGCTGCGCTCCCAGGTCGCGCGGCTGGAGCGGGAGCTCTCGGAGCTGTTCGCGAGCACGTTCCCGCGCCGCGGCATCGACTGGAGGGTCGCCGCCGCCGGCGGCCCGCGCGTACTCGGAGTCGCCGAGCTCGAGCGGATCCGTGACGACCTCGCCGACCGCCTCGCCGAGGCCCGGGCCGAGATCGGGCGGCGGACCGCCGAGGAGGAGGCCAACCGGGCCCTCGTCGAGCGGATGATCGCCGACCCCGGCGAGCACCGCTGGGTGCGGGTGCGCGGTGAGGATGTCGGTGAGCGGAGCTGCAAGCACTGGCATGCGCGGCCCCGCTGGGGCCTGCTGGGGATGATTGCCGGCTGGTGGCGGGTGAAGCTCTCCTCCGGCTGTCCCTTAGCCTGCGGGGCGTGCTGAACGCGCGTCCCGCCTCTAAACCCGATGGCCTCCTCGAAATCGCGTAAGCGCCGCAAGCGGCGCACGCGGAGCGTCGCCGGCAGCCGGCCGGACGCTGCTGCCGAGCCGCAGCAGCCGCGCCCGGCACCGCGCCGGCCCGCCGCCGGGCCGGACGAGGAGCCGCCGGCGCCGCCGTGGGGCAGCTTCCCGCTCGTCGAGCTCTGCGTACTGGCCGGGATCGTGATGCTGATCCTCGGCTTCTTCGTCGTCGGCGGCTCACGCGGGCCGATCCTGATCGCCGCCGGGCTCGCCCTCGCCTCGATCGGCGGCCTCGAGCTGAGCATCCGCGAGCACTTCGCCGGCTACCGTTCGCACACGGCGGTGCTGGCCGGCGTGCCGGCGCTGATCGTCCTCGGGCTGCTCTTCTACCTCGGCCCCGACGGGTTGCCGCAGCTGGCCCGGGCCGGGATCGGCGTTGCGGTCTTCGTGGTCGCGGCGCTGCTGCTGACCCGGGCGTTCAGCAACCGCTCCGGCGGCGAGCGCTACCGGTTCTCGCCGCTGCGGCCGCGCAAGCGGCGCTGAGCTGCCACTCCTCCAACCCCGTTCCCCTCCACCCCCGTCCCCCGGCTGGTGGAACTGCCGAGGTCGAGGAAACCGGTGACTATTGCCCCTTTTCTCGATCTCGGCGGCCAAGGGGAGCGGCGGTTGGGCGGCCAAGGGGAGCGGCGGTTGGGCGGCCAAGGGGAGCGGCGGTTGGGCTCCCAGGGGCGGGTCGGAGCGGGGGAGGGGAGGGGGTGCGTGCCGCCGGCCCGGGCTCTCCACCCCGGGCCGGCGACTGGACGGACGTGATCAGCGGCGTGAGGCCTGCTTTTCCTCGAGAGCGCCTGCCAGCGCTTCCCGTTGACGCAGCGTAAGCCGGCCGAGTTGACGATTCTCGTTGACGGCCAGCGGTACCAGGAACTTGCGGGTCCTCGTTCGGCCCCAGCGCGACTGGCTGCGCAGCAACTCGGAGACGGTCATCGTCTCGGCCTCCCAGGGACAGGAGCGGACGACCTGCTCCACCCGGAGATCTCCGGCCCGGACCGAGCGCTTCAGGGCGGCGCGCGCGAGGCGGACCCGGTTGGCGTGCTCGAGGGCACGGATATGTTGCGGCACAGCGGCTGGTGCAGCCGTCGAGGCAGCTTCCATACTCACTCCTCCTCCTGCTCGAGAGCGGTGGTGATTTGACTAGGTTTTCTGCGACCGAACGGGGGCGATCCACTGCGGATCAAGGATCCGGGAGGCCCTTGAACGGGCCCTCCGACTCGCTCCTACCCCGGTAGCGTTCGGTGCGTTGGGCACCCTAGTGACCACGGCCCGGACGTGCCCCTCTCGCCCCCTCGATTCCGTCCGGGGCGGCCGCTAAGAGCATGTTTTTGGGGGGGCATCTGGACGGATTCGCCCTTGTGACCAAACGGACAAGGTGAAACTACCCGAAGAGGGGTAAGGAATCGGTACGACGATGGCCGCTTGCCGGGAGCAGTGGTTCAGCCGGCGACGAGCTCGGGAGAGCGCTCGATGACCCGCTCGAAGATCGCCAACGCCCGGTCGAGGTGCTCGGTCTCGTGGGTCGCCATCAGGCTCGTCCGCAGCAGCGCTCCCGCCGGCGGCACCGCTGGGTGGAGGGCGACATTGGTGTAGAGGCCCTCCGCGAACAGCTCCTTCCAGAGCATCGCCGCCCTGATGTCCTCGCCGATGATCACCGGCACGATCGGCGTCAGCGCCTCGCTGCCGTCGGGCAGGGTGGTCGGCTCGACGACGCGGAGGCCGAGGTCGTTGAGGCCGCGATGCAGGTAGGCGGCATTGTCGAGCAGCTTCGCGATCAGCTCCGGGCCCTCGTCGCGGATGATCCGCAGGGCGCCGAGCGCGGCGCCGACGGCGGCGGGAACGGCGGCGGCGCTGAACAGGAACGAGCGCGCCGCGATCCGCAGGTAGTCGATGACCTCGGCCGGCCCGGCGATGAAGCCGCCGCAGGAGGCGAAGCTCTTCGAGAACGTGCCCATCCGCAGATCGACCGAATCCTCGACGCCGAGCAGCTCACTGGCACCGGCCCCGCGGGCGCCGAGCGCGCCGACGCCGTGCGCCTCGTCGACCATCAGTCGCGCCCCGTAGCGCTCGCAGAGCGCGACCACCTCGGTCAGCGGGCAGATGTCGCCCTCCATCGAGAAGACGCCGTCGACGACGACGAGGACGCCGCCGCCGTCGCCTGCCGACCGCTCCAGCATCCGCTCGAGCTTGTCCATCCGGTTGTGGCGGAACGGGCGCAGCTTCGCTCCCGACAGGCGGCAGCCGTCGAGGATCGAGGCGTGGTCGCCGGAATCGCAGATGACCGTGTCGCCGGGCTGCAGGATCGTCCCGATGCAGCCGACGTTCGCCTGATAACCGGTCGTGAAGACGAGGGCGCTCTCGGTGCCCATCCAGTCGGCGAGCTCCTCCTCGAGCTCGATGTGGAGGGGGATCGTGCCGTTGAGCAGGCGCGAGCCGGTCAGCGCGGTCCCGTAGGTGTCGAGGGCGTCGCGGGCCGCCGCCTTGACGCGGGGATCGCCGGTCAGGCCGAGGTAGTTGTTGGAGCCGAGCATCAGCGTCTCGCGGCCCTCCATCTCGACGACCGGCCCCGCCTCCGAGGTCAGCAGCCGGAAATAGGGCATCATGTCCGCCTTTTCGGCGAGCTCGAGGATCTCCCGGCGGTCGTGGTCGCGGGCCTTGGCGAATACGTCCGTGCCGATTCTCGGACCTTGCGTCGAAAGCTGTTCGCTCATGCCGGAAGTGTTCCACTTGTGGCCGTCGCAGCGCCGAGGCGGTGCGTAGACTGGCCGCGATGAGTTCTGGACCGGTGGTTGATGCCGAGGCCGTCGAGGAGCCGCTCGGGGAGGCCGAGCGGCCGGCCGGCGAGCCGTCCGTGCGGGCGCTGCCCGAGCGTCGCTCACCCGCCGAGCTGAGCGCCTGGCGCGGCGAGGTCCGCGCGATCGCGGTCGTCGCCGCCGGCGGCATCGCCGCCGGCGCCGCGACCGTGGCCGCCGTCAGCGCCGCCAAGGCGATGACCGGGAGCCGCAGTCGCCGCGCCGTTCGCCGGGGCCGGAACGACCGCGACGTGGTCGCGAGCCGCTCCTTCCTCGTCGACGTTCACCTGCTCGGCCGCTGATGCCGGCCCCAGCCGCGGCGACCGCGGCCGGCCGCGGTCCCGGCGGCTCGCTGGTCGTCGACGTTGAGCCGCCCTGCACCTACCGCTTCGGCGGTCGAGTGCCCGACCGCGTCTCCCGCCATCGCGACGGCGTCTACGAGCGGTTCCTCCACGTCCGCGGCCGGCCCGTCCTCGTCCGCGCCTGGCCGCAGCCGCGGTCCCGGCGGATCGCCGTCGCCGCCCTGCCGGCGCCGGAGCCGTGGCTGCGGCGCGATTACGATGATGCCGCCGGCGAAGCCGACCTCGAGCGGGCGATCGGCCGGATCCGCCACGCGCTCGCCGTCGACGACGACCTCGGCCACTTCTACCGGCGCTTCGCAGCCGACGCGCTGCTCGGCCCGCTGATCCGGCGGATGCCCTGGTACCGAGTGCGCCGCTGCCCGGACCCGTGGGAGGCGTTCGCGTTGGCCGTGACCGAGCAGCTGATCGAGTCGCGCGAGGCGGCCGCGATCCAGCGCCGCGTCGTCCGTCGCTGGGGCGCGGTGCTCGCCGGCCCGGCCGGGACCCGGCCGCTCGCCGACGTCCCCCCGGCGGCGACGGTCGCGACCCTGGCGCCGGCCGAGCTGGTCGCCTGCGGCCTCGCCCCCAAGCGTGCCCTCGCGCTCGTCAAGGCGGCCCGCGAGGTCGCCTCCGGCCGTTGCGATCCCGGCGACGCCGGCGACGATCCGCGCCTGGTTGCGATCAGCGAGATCGGCCCCTGGACGATGCAGTGCCTCGCCCTCAACGGCCGCGGCGATCTCGATTCGCTGCCCGCCGGCGATCTCGCCTACCTGAAGCTCGTCGGCCACCTCGCCGGGTTCGGCCGCCGGGCGACGATCGCCGAGGTCGAGGATTTCTACGCCCACTACGCCCCCTATCGGGGACTTGCCGGCAAGCTGATGCTCGCCGGGTACCATCGGTCGACGGCGGCGCTGCCGCCGCTTCGATATCACCCGCCGAACCCGGAGTACGAGGCGGCTTAGGGGATCACTTCGGGAGGTCGTCCGCTTCCCGTCCGGCCTCCGCGGCCGGCGCGGGGCGGACTTCGGACCGTATGCGTCTGGAATCTGCCCGACGCCCGGAGACGGCAGCGAGGGCGGATTCCGGCGGCCGGCGGCTAGCCGGATCCTCTGGCTCTCGGCAGCAGGTCGTTGGTCAGCAGGTCGGCGGCGCGGGCGCGGGTGTCGATCTGGCCGGCGTCGTGAAGGTAGTCGGCGAACCGCTGCCAGCGGGCTGGGTCCATGAACCCGTAGCGAGCGTCGCCGGGCGGCAGCAGGCGGGGAAGCGTCGCGTCGACCTCGGCCCGGGTCAGCTCCGGATCGAGGCCGTCGCCGGCGGCGAGGACCGCCTCGGTCGCCGCCTCTGGGTCCCGCTCGGCCGCATAGGTGCCGCGCTCGAGCGCGGCGAGGAACTCCCGGATCGGCTCCGGATCGCGCGCGAGCCGGTCGGCGTCGGCAACGAGGACGAGCTCGTCGTAGGTCGGGATGCCGAGTCGATCGACCGGCACCACTCGGGGATCGAGCCCGCGCTCGGCGAGGTCGATGCCCTCGACGTTGAGGAAGCCGCCGAACATCGCGTCGGCGCGGCCGGAGATCAGCGGCTGCATCAGGTTGAAGCCGACGTCGACCTGCTCGACCGAGTCCGGATCGACGCCGGCGCGATCGAGGATCGTCTGCAGATAGGCGGCCTGGTAGGGGATCCCAGCGGTGACGACGGTCTTGCCGGCGAGGTCGGCCGTCGCGGCGATGCCGGAGCCCGGCAGCGAGATCAACGAGGTGAGCGGGCCGTTGACGAGGGCGCCGACGGCGACGACGTCGAGCCCCTTGTCGCGGGCGAGCATGACCTCGGGCTCGTAGGAGACGGCGAGGTCGACCCGCCCCGCCGCGACCTGTTTGATCGGCGCCGAAGGATCGGAGGGGACCTGCGGCTCGACGTCGAGTCCGGCGTCGTCGAAGTAGCCGCGGTCGATCGCCGAGAGGATGCCGGCGTGGTCGGGATTGACGTAGAAGTCGAGCGCCAGGTCGAAGCGCTCCGCCCCGCCGCCGCCGTTCCCTCCGCAGCCGGTCGCGATCGTCGCGGCGAGCACGCTCGCCGCCGCCATGGTCCTCAGCTTCGTCCTCACCCTGCTCCTCCTCGTTCTCGTTGGTCACGATCGGGCTCGCCCCACCAGGCGATCCGCCGTTCGATCAGGCTCAGGGACGCGAACAGCACAACCGCCATCGCCGACAGCCAGACCATCGCCGCGAACAGGCGCGGCACCTCGAGCTGGGCGTTGTCGACGAGCATCAGGTGGCCGAGGCCGTCGTTGGCTCCAGCCCACTCGCCGAAGACCGCTCCGATCACCGCGACGGCGGCGGCGATCTTGGCGCCGCTGAGCAGGAAGGGAAGCGCTGTCGGCGCCTCGAGCACGGTCAGCACCCGCAGCCTGCCGGCGCCGAGCGAGCGCATCAGCTTGCGCTGGGTGGGGGGCACCGTGCCGAGGCCGTCGAGGGTGTTGACGGCGATCGGGAAGAAGCAGATCAGCGTGATGATCGCGATCTTCGGCCCGATCCCGAAGCCGAACCAGACGACGAGGATCGGCGCGACGACGATCACCGGGATCGTCTGCGAGGCGATCACGAGCGGATAGGAGACCCGGCGGAGGAGCGGTGAGAGATGGAGGAGGACGGCTGTCGCTACGCCGAGCAGCAGCGCCGCCGCGAAGCCGGCGAGCACCTCCTCGAACGTGACCAAGGCGTTCTCGGCGAGCAGCGAGCGGTCGATCCACAGCGACTCGCCGATATCGGCCGGGCGAGGGGACGAGGAAGCGGTCGAGGCGGAGGGCATCCGCGAGGGTGCCGCTGGAGGCGGCGAGCTGCCAGATCGCGAGCAGGACGGCGACCGCGATCAGCGTCGGCCAGAGGCGCCGGACGGCACTGAGACGGGCGCTCATGCCGTCGCTCCGAGCGCGCTCAGGGCCGCGGCCCGGGCAGCGACGAACTCGGGACGGCTGATCGCCGCGGCACGGCTGCTGCCGGCGGGAGCCCGGGGCGAGTCGATCGTCGTCGTGACCCGCGCCGGTCGAGCGGAGAGCAGCAGCACCCGGTCGGCGACGTAGAGGGCCTCCTCGACGTCGTGGGTGACCAGGACCGTGGTCCGCCGCTCGGCGGCGAGGGTGCCGACGAGCCAGCGCTGCAGGTCGGCCCGGGTAATGGCGTCGAGCGCCGCGAACGGCTCGTCGAGCAGCAGCACCGGCCGGCCGGCGAGCAGCGTCCGCGCGAAGGCGACGCGCTGCCGCATCCCGCCGGAGAGCTCGCCCGGGAGGGCGGTGGCGAAGCCGCCGAGCCCGAGGTGCTCGAGCATCGCGGTCGGCCCGGTGGCGGCTCTCGCGGCGGCCGTGACCGGCGAGCAGCAGCGCCAACGCGGCGTTGTCGGCGGCCTGCTTCCAGGGCAGCAGCATGTCGCTCTGCGGCATCCAGGTCGAGCGGCCGGTCCGCGCCGCCGCCGCCGTCTCGCCGCCGATCGCGATCTTTCCCGACTGCAGCGGCAGCAGCCCCCCGAGCAGCTCGAGCAGCGTCGATTTGCCGCACCCCGACGGACCGACGAGAGCCACGGTCTCGCCGGCGCCGACCGCGAGGTCGATGCCCGCGAGCGCCTCGGTCGGTCCGAAGTGGTGGGCGACCGCGGCGACCGCTATCGCCGGCACGGCGGCGGCTGCTTGGGCCTTGTCGGCGACCGGTCGGGTCGCGGCTGGGTGCCTCTCGGCGATGACGATCTTCCCTTCGCGCGAATTACCGCACAGGTTCGGAGGGTCAGCGCCGGGCGGGGAGTCCGGAGACGCTATCTCAGCCCGCTGCCCGCGAGCACCCCTTGACCGGGTCGATCATAGCCACGTCGCGCCCGGGGTCGCCTCAGGGGCGGGCGACGACGTCTACGAAGTGCTCGAGGTGCTTGGTCGTCCAGCACTCGAAAGCCTCCGTGGTGTGCGGCTCGTAGGCGGCCATCACCGAGTCGCCGTAGTTCCAGTACAGGCGCGGCTCCGGGTTCAGCCAGAACGTCCGGCCGGCCCGGTCGCAGAGTCGCGCGAACGCGGCGGCATGGGGGTCGCGCCCGTTCGTCCTGGCGTCGCCGAGGACGATCACCGTCGATCGCGGATCGAGGTCGGCCGAGATCTCCTCGAGGAACTCGAGCCAGACCCGTCCGTAGTCGGTGTAGCCGGAGATGTCGGCGACGCCGCCGTCCTGGCTGATCCGCTCGCTGATCTTGCTGAAGTCGCGCTCGCGCTCGAACGTCTCGGTCACCTCGCTGATCCGCTCGATGAACACGAAGCTGCGGAGCTTGCGGAACGAGTCGTGCAGCGCGTGCAGGACGCTGAGGAAGAAGACGCTTGCCGAGGTGACCGAGGTGGAGACGTCGCAGAGCACGTAGATCTCCGGCCGGCGCGGCCGCTTCGGTCGGTAGCGCAGCGTCAGCGGCACCCCGCCCGTCTCCAGCGAGGTGCGCATCGTCCGGCGGACGTCGACGACCCGTCCGCGCCGTCGTCCGCGCTGCTCGTTTCCGAGCGTGGCGAGGCGGCGCTTCAGCATCGTCACCGAACGATGGACCGCCGCCAGATCCTGGGTCGGATTCGTTGGCAGCGCCCGGTCGAGGTCGGCGAGCGGCCGAGCCGGCGGCAGGCTGCCGGTGCGCTCGATTAAGCCCTTCTCGAGCTCGCGGCGCAGGTGCGACTCGAAGCGGCGGACGCCGTCGCGGTCGAGCTCGACGTCCTCGCCGGCGCCGTCGGGCTGGCTCGAGCCCGGCGTCAGCCCGAGCGAGCGGCGGATCCGCTGGACGTCGACTCCGACGACGCCGGAGCCCTCGCCGCGCCGCCCGAAGGCGGCGACGGCGAGCTGGGCGAGGTCGCGCATCCGCGCCTCGTCGCCGTCGGCGATCGCCTGGCGGATCATCTCGGTGAGCTCGTCGACGTCGATTCGCTCACCGTCCCCGGGCTCGCCGGAAGCCGATCGGTCCGGCTCGGCGTCGCCCTCGCGGTCGATCGCCTCGAGCTCGGCGGCCCGGAAGAACCAGCGATCGAAGACGAGCTCGAACAGCCGCCGGTCCTCCTGCGACTTGGTCAACGTCGCAGCGAGCGCCTCACGGAACTGCGAGCGGTCGCTCCACGGGACCTGCTCGACGGCCGCGAAGCAGTCGAGGATCTCGGCCGTGCCGATCGCGAGGCCCTCGCTGCGCAGCTCGTCGCAGAACGCGACCAGCTGATCGGCGATCAGGCCGTTGCGCGCGTCGGCGGCGGCGGGCACGTCGCTCAGGGCGCCGCGTCGCCGCCGTCGCGGCCGCGGCTCGCGGCGGGTAGGCGCATCCCGACCCGCTCGGCGACCAGGTCGAGATCGGTCCGGTGCTTGACGATGATGTTCATCGTCCGGGCGAAGGTGTCGGCATCGATCTGGTCGGCACCGAGCAGCAGCAGCGCCCGTGCCCAGTCGATCGACTCGGCGATCGACGGCGGCTTCTTGAGGTCGAGCTCGCGGACCATGCCGACGACCTCGACGAGCCGCCGGGCGAGCTCGGCGTCGAGCTCGGGAGCGTGCAGGCGGACGATCTCGACCTCACGCTCGATCGACGGATAGTCGAGCCACAGATAGAGGCAGCGCCGCTTCAGCGCCTCGGTCAGCTCGCGCGAGTTGTTGGAGGTGAGCAGGACCAGCGGCATCGACTGGGCCGCGACGACGCCGAGCTCGGGGATCGAGATCTGGAAATCGGAGAGGACCTCGAGCAGCATCGCCTCGAACTCCTGGTCGGTCTTGTCGATCTCGTCGATCAGCAGCACCACCGGTTCCGTCGCGGCGATCGCCGCGAGCAGCGGCCTGGTGAGCAGGAACTCCTCGCCGAAGATGTCCTCCATGACGGCGTCGCCGGCGGCGGCCTCATCGCGATCGTCGGAGCCGGCCTCGGCCTGGATGCGGAGCAGCTGCTTGCGGTAGTTCCACTCGTACAGGGCCTTGGCCTCGTCGAGTCCCTCGTAGCACTGCAGCCGGATCAGATCGCGGCCGGTGGCCCGCGACAGGGCCTTGGCGAGCTCGGTCTTGCCGACCCCCGCCGGGCCCTCGACGAGAACCGGCTTGCCGAGCTGTTGAGCGAGATGGGAGACGAGCGCAGCCGAGTCGTCGGCAAGGTAGCCGGCCGCCGCGAGCGCCTCGCGCGTGGACTCGAGACCGGCCGCGGCCGGTTGCTCGGGGCCGGAACCGGCGGCGGCTGCAGGCGGGGGGTTCACTCGGGTCGATGATAATGGCGTCGTGAGCCCTTCCGTGGTTGCAGGCATCGTGGTCGCCCTCAGCGACGACGCCGGTCCCTACGCGCTGATGATCGGCGCCGGGTTCCTCGTCGGCGTCTACGCGCATGCGGCGAAGATGCCGAAGCTGCTCGCCGCGGCGATCCTGTTCGTGCTGCTCAGCTCGATCCTGGCGATCGCGGTCTCGTTCAGCTATGACGGCTCGGCTCCGCAGGTCAAGCCCTGAGCCTCGGCGGCACGCCCGCTCAGGCGGCAAGGGGTAGGCTCGCATCCCCATCGTCGGACAGGAGGACGTGATGGAATCGAGTGCGAAAGAGCAGCCCTCCGGCGAGACCGAGCGGGCCCGGGCGGCAACCGACCGCCTTCAGGCGGAGATCGAGGGCGCTCGCGCCGACGACGTCGGGGCGCTCGCGGACGACGTCAAGCGGCTCGCGGCCGAGGCGCGCGAGTCGGCGCTGCGGGCCAGCGGAGCCGAGTCGATCGCGCGGCGAGCGGTCGCCGAGCGCGACGCCGCCGTCGAGCGTGCCGACCGGGCCGAGAAGACCGCGGCCGAGCGGATCGCCGCTGCCGAGAAGAGCTACGAGGAGCGGCTCGAGGAGACCCGCGCCGAGCTGCGCGCCGGCGCCGAAGAGAAGCTCAAGGACGCGATCGCGACGATGAAGAAGCAGGGCGCGGAGCAGATCAGCACCGAGCTGAAGCGCCGCAAGGCGGAGCTCGAGGAGCGGATGGACGTTCGCCGCCGCAAGGCGGAGACAGACATCGAGGCACGCCGCAAGCAGCTCGAGGAGGGGATCGAGAACCGGGCCCGCGAGCTCGACGCCCGGATCGCCAAGCGCGAGGACGGATTCGAGGACGAGCTCGAGCGGGTTCGCGAGGACGGCCGCCGCAAGCTGGCCGCCGAGATCGAAGTCCGCAACGAGATCGAGGGGAAGCTCAATCTCGCCGAGGCCCGCCTGAAGACGCTCGCCGACCGGCTTGCCGACGAGGCCGAGCGGCGCACTAAGGCCGAATCGGAGCGCAAGCTCGCCGCCGAGATGGAGAAGCTGAAGCGCGAGGCCCTCGTCAGCGGCGAGAAGGCCCGCCAGCGCGCCGCCCGCGAGGCCGAGCTCGAGGGTGCCCGGCTCGCCAAGCAGGCCGAGACGGAGGCCCAGGAGCGCCGTCAGGAGATCGAGCGCGAGTCCCGCCAGCGCGCCGCCCGCGAGGCCGAGCAGGCCGCCGAGCGGGCGCGCCGCGAAGCGCTCGGCTGAGCCGCGGGCTCAGCCGCGGCGGCCGAGCCGGCCCGGTCCCGGCGGGCGCGTCGAGCGCATCCGCCGCAACTCCCGCATCTCCTCGAGCCCCGGCTCGGGCGCAGCGGCCGGGGCGGGAAGCAGCCGGGCCTCGACCGCCGTCTCGGCGACGCCCTCCGGCCCGGCGTCGACGCGGAACCCGGCCGCGCTCTCGCGCGAGCGGACCGCCTCGACGAGGCGGCCGTCCCTGAACAGCGCCGCGGCGTGGTCGTCGAGCGCCAGCCCCGGGCCGATCCCGCCTGCGGCCACGGCCTTTCGGTAGGCGTCGCGGCGGGCCGGGTCCTGCGAGTAGTGGACGCAGTGGCTGCCGGCGAGCAGCCCGATGCCCGCCACCGGTGCCGGCGCGCCGGCACCCCTGGAGATCCCCGCCTCGAACCAGCACATCGATCCGGCGCTGTAGCCGCAGAGCAGGATGCCCCGCTCGTGGGCCCGCCGCATCAGCGCGTCGATGCCGTGCTCGCGCCAGAGCGCCATCAGGTTGACCATGCTGCCGCCGGTCACGTAGATCGCGTCCTGGGCGAGCAGGTGCTCGGCCGGATCGATCGGGTCCTCGCCGAGACGGAACAGCGAGATCGAGGAGGCGACGACGCCGCGCCGCTCCATCGTCGCGTGGAAGGCGCCGATCTGATCGCGCGGGTCGCCGCTCGCCGTCGGCACCAGGCAGACCCGGGGCGCCGGAACATCGAGCAGCGAGACGATGTAGTCGTGCAGCGCCTCGTTCTCGGGTCGCATCTGAAACTCGGCGCCGCCGATGGCGACGATCGGTCCTGGCATCGGCCTATCTTCGCGCCTAGGCGACCGCGTGCAGCTCGTCGCCCTCCGGCCGCGGCGCTTCGCCGAGGTAGCGGGTCGGCAGCGCCGTCTCGATCACCCGGTCGCCGCCGTCGCCGACGCACCAGGCGCGAGCGTCGGGTCGCGAGGCCACCGCCGCGACCATCCGCGACCCCCGGAAGTGCAGGGCGCTGCCGTCCTCGGCCGCATAACCGGGGCACATCCCGCGGCGAAGCATCGCGTGGTAGGGCTCGCGCGGTCCCTGCTTGCTGCCGTAGTGGACGCAGTTGCTCCACGGCAACAGTCCGAGGCCGCGGACCCGCAGCACCTCGCCGTGGAACGAGGTGACGCCCTGCGAGTACCAGCAGAGCGAGCCGGCGCTGAGGCCGCAGAGGATGACGCCACGCCGCCACGCCTCGGCGAGGATCGCGTCGATCCCATGTGCCCGCCAGGTGCCAAGCAGGCTGATCACGCTGCCGCCGCCGACGTAGATCAGGTCCTGGGCGAGCAGGTGATCGCGGAGGTCGCCGGCGCCGCGGTCGCGGCGGAAGAGCGAGACATGCGACGGTTCGCATCCGGCGCTCCCGAAGGCGCGATAGAAACGGACGACGTAGTGGTCGGCGTCGCCGCTGGCGGTCGGCAGAAAGCAGACCCGCGGCCGCTCCCGGCGGACCCTGGCGAGCTCGAGGACGTACTCGTCGAGCAGCGGGTTGCCGGCCTCCATCGAGAAGCCGCCGCCGCCGAAAGCGACGATCTGACGCTCGTCGGCCTGCGGAAACGCAACAACCGTGGCCTCGTCCTTCATCACCGCACCTCCTCCGAATCCTGTCGTCCCGGCCACCGCCGGGAACTGCGGCGGGCCGACCTCCCCCCGGCCGGCCCGCTCGCGTTCTCCTTCTGCCCCGGCTAGACCGCCGGCACCTCCGGTCCTTCGTGTGCCTGCAGCACGTCCTCGCCCTCCTCGCCGGTGCGGATGCGGATCGCTTCCTCGACCGGCAGGACGAAGATCTTGCCGTCGCCGATCGATCCGGTCCTCGCGTGCTTGAGGATCGTCTCGACCACCATCTCCTTCTCGGTGTCGTCGACGACGCACTCGATCTTCAGCTTCGGCCGGACGTTGACCGTGAGGCTCGCCCCGCGGTAGTGCTCGACCACGCCCTTCTGGCGGCCCGATCCCTTCACCTCGGAGATCGAGAGGGACGGTACGCCCCGCTCGAGCAGCTCCTGGCGGATCGGCTCGAACGCCTCGTGACGGATGAATGCTTCGACCTTCTTCATATGGTTCACCTCCTCCTAGGCGCTCGGCGTGGTTGCGGTGCCGGACGGTGGCGGATTCGCCGCCATCGGCGTCGCGATCGGTGTTCCGGCCACGGTCGGTTGGTACAGGCCCGAACCCGGATACTCCTCACGCGGGATGAACGACTCGGGATAGCCGTACATGCCGTGGGTGGAGATGTCGAGTCCGGCGAGCTCCTCCTCCTCGGAGACCCGCAGCCCGATCGTAGCCTTGAGCGTCGCGAAGACGACGTAGGAGACGACGAACACGAAAGTGAACGTCGCGACCACGGCCAACGACTGAACGCCGAGCTGCCCCAGCGATCCGGCGAAGCCGCCGTCCTTGATCCCGTAGAAGATCCCCGGCGCCGCGCCGTCTGCGATCAGACGGGGCGAGGCGAAGAGACCGACCGAGATCGTTCCCCAGATGCCGGCCATGCCGTGCGCCGACAGCGCACCGACCGGATCGTCGAGCCGCCGCTCGATCGCGATCACCGAGTAGACCACGAACACGCCGGCCAAGAAGCCGATGATCGGGGCCGCCCAGTACTCGACGAATCCGGACGGGGCGGTGATCCCGACCAGGCCCGCGATCGCGCCGTTGCCGGCCATGCCGACGTCCAGCGACTTCGTCTTCAGGTAGCAGATCAGCACTGCTCCGATCACGCCCGCGGCGGCGGCGAGCTGGGTGTTCAGCATCACCTCGCCGAAGAACGAGTCGGCGGTGCCGAAGGTCGAGCCGCCGTTGAACCCGAACCAGCCGATCCAGAGGATCATCACCGCGAGGCCGACGAACGGCATCGAGTGTCCGGGGATCGCCCGTGGCGACCCGTCGGCCGCATACTTGCCGCGGCGGGCGCCGAGCAGCAGCAACGCCGCCAGACCGCCGACCGCTCCGGTCAGGTGGACGACCGACGAGCCGGCGAAGTCCATCACCGGCTTGCCGCCGACATCGGAGAGGAATCCGCCTCCCCACACCGAGTGAGCGACGACCGGGTAGATGATCGCGCCGAATACGACGGCGTAGACCACGTAGGCGCTGAACTTGATCCGCTCCAGGGTCGTGCCCCAGACGATCGCCAGCGAGACCGCGGCGAAGGCGAGCCCGTAGAGCATCAGCATCGCGTCGGACCCGGCCACGTTGAACGCGTCGGCGCCGTCGCCGATCGTCTGGCCGAAGTGGAAGAAGAATCCGTCGGTTCCGAACACCTTGTTGCCGAATCCGCTGATCCCGAACCCGACCGCCCACCAGGCGATCGTCACGATGCCTAGGTTGATCAGGATCTTCCCGACGCCCGCGCCGGCGTTCTTCTCGCGACTGAAGCCGATCTCGAGGAACAGGAATCCGGCCTGCATCAGGAAGACGAGTGCACAGGCGACCCCCACCCAGACCATGTCGAGCTCGAGGGACTTGGCCTCCAGCAGCTTCGCACCGTCCTGGGCCGACGCCACGCCCGGTATCACCAGGGCGGCGAACAGCGCCAATAGAACCGTGAGGCTTAGCCTCTTCGTCATTCGAGTTTTCCTCCTTGCCACCGGGCAGGGTTGACCGGCGCTAGTGGTTTGCCAACGCCACCAGTCTGCGTCCGGGCCGCCGGCCGATGTTTGTACCGGCGTCGAAAATTCGTCCGGGCCGCTTGTACCGATGTGGATCCGAGCCCTTTGAGTCCGCATCGGGAGCGGGATTCGCCGCCCCGGCGGCGCCGCGGCGGGCTCAGACGGCGATTCGGGCCTGCGCGCCCGCTTCGGCGCCCGTGCCCACGACGGTCAGCTCGGCGCGCTCGGCGGCGATTCCGATCTGCTCTGGATCGCCGCCGAGCTCCTGCCAGCGGCGCCGGGCGCTGCGGTGGAGATCGTCGAGGAACCCGTCGGTGTGGAGCGGGTCGTGATGAAACAGCAGCGTCCGCTTGGCGCCGACCCGGTCGGCGAAGGTGATCGCCTCGTTGATCGGCGAGTGCCCCCAGCCCTCGTGGCCGGGGTACTCCTCGTCGGTGTACTGGCAGTCATGGATCAGCAGGTCAACGTCGTGGGCGAGGTTGTAGCCGGAGATCCATTCCGCGTTGAGCTCGGTCAGGTCGGCGCCGAGGCCGGGCTCGTGGTCGGGGATGTAGCAAAGCGTCGTGTCGCCGTCGGTGATCCGGTAGCCGAGCGTCGGGCCGCGGTGGGTCACTGCCTCGGCGCGGATCGTCGCGCTGCCGATCTGCCACTCGGTCGGCGGCGCGTCGAGGAACGAGACGTCACAGGGGAGCTCGCGTACCTCGACCGGGGAGAGCGGGGCGGAGATGTAGCGGGCGATCCGTGCCTCCAGGGACGCCTCCGGCGAGCTCGGGCCGAAGATCCGGATGTTCGACTCGGAACGGAAGCAGGGTGGGAAGAACATCAGCCCCTGGATGTGGTCGAGGTGGAGGTGGGTGAGGAGGATGTCGATCCGCGGCAGGTCGGGGGGCAGCGAGAAGCCGAGCGTGCGGATCCCGGTGCCGGCGTCGAGGATCAGCGTCTCGCCGCTCGAGAGTGTCAGCTGCACGCAGGAGGTGTTGCCCCCGTAGCGGTTCATCTCCGGCCCCGGGGCGGGGACCGATCCGCGCGCTCCCCAGATCCGGACCTTCACGACGTCACCTCGTGACGCCCGGTCGTCACCTCGCGCGCCTGCTGCTCGTCGACCGGCCAGAAGATCACCATGGCCCCGGAGGCACCCGTCGCCGTGCCGACGATCGGCATCGCGCTGGCCGCGATCCGGTGCATGACGCCGTCGGCGGATCGGACCGAGAACTCGTCGTGCGCCGGCCGGCCCTCGCGCAGCGCCCGGGTCAGCGGCAGGTCCTCGAAGGAGAGCGGCTCGTCGTCCTCGTCGAAGGGGCCGAACCGGCGCGTCCACTCGTTGAGGTCGAGCTGACCGGTGTCCTCGAACGGCCGCCCGATCAGGGCGCCGGCGCCCTCGTTGTAGAACAGCAGCGTGCCGTCCCTCGCGACGAGGAAGGCCGGCGTCGTGACGCTCGTGAGCAGGTTCCGGGCAAGAATCAGCTCAAGCGGTTTCTGCGGACCGGACATCGGTCGCAGCATTGTTCCACCGATTGCGCGTTTCGTCACCAGCCGGGGCCGGTCGGCAAAGCACCGACCGGCCGGCGACTGGCGGAAACGTGTCGCCGCGGGTTCCCCGGGCGCCGGGGAACGGCTCAGCTCATCTTGCCGATCCTGAAGATCTTCGTGCCGCAGTCCGGGCAGGTGCCGGTGATCGCCGGACGGCCGTTCTTCATCGTGATCTGCTCGGCGTCCTTGATCTCGACCTTCTTGCGTTCCTTGACGCAGTAACCCTCGGGCATGGTCGACTCCTTCCGGGCGCTCGGCGCCCTGGTTCGATGCGGTGCTCGTGCCGAGCGGCACAATCACCTGACGACCGTGACTGTAGAACCGATTGCGGACGTCACCGGCGCCGGTCGCCGGCTCAGCCGCCGCTGTTGTTGAGATCGCTGATCTGGCGGCGGAGGTCGTCGATGTCGTCCTCGACGACGCCGATCCGCTTCGTCGAGGCGTCCTCCGCCGTGGCGAGGTCGTCGACCTGCGACTCGAGGGCACCGAGGCGGTCCTCGACCGCGGCTGTGTCGGTGGCGGTGGCGGTGGCGCCGGTCGCCGTCCCAGCCGACCCCCGCAGGGTCGCGATCTCCTGCTCGAGGCGGGCGATGTCGTCGGGACTGGCGGCGTTGTCGCGGGCGTCGACGGCAAGCAGCACCGCGACGACCGAGCAGGCCAGCGCCAGCAGCGCCGCCGCCAGGGTCAGATATGTGCGCAGCCCGAGCTTGCGGTCGAGCTGGGCGACCCAGGAGCGCAGGCCCTCGATCTCGGCCGCGGCGCCGGCCGGCCGGGCTCCGGGGGGGATCGTCGGTCGACGGGCGCCGGGTTGGGGCGGCTGGGCGCGGGAGGGTGGCGGCTGGACCTGGGTGGGTGGTCCGGCGCGGTCCGCTGCCGGCGCCGGCGCGGGGGTGCCCGTCGCCGGTGGCGGACCGCCGGGCGGAGGCGGAGGCGGAGCGCCTCCGGGCGGGCTCGCGGGCGGGCGTCCCTCCACGCGGGTTCAGCTCGCGTCCGGGCGGGACTCGGCGACGACTCCGTCGGCGGGCTCGATCTCGCGTCCGGAATCGACCCAGGCATGGAGGCCGCCGGCGAGGTTGTACGCCTCGTAGCCGGAGGCGCGGAAGACCTGCGTAGCGAGCGCCGAGCGACTCCCGGTCCGGCACTGGAAGACGATCGCTCGTTCCCGATCGATCCGTTCGGAGGCGGCGGGAAGCTGCTCGAGCGGGATCAGGTCGGCGTCGGCGATGCGCCCCGCCTCCCACTCGAAGGGCTGGCGGACGTCGATCAGCTGCGCTCCGCCGGCGATCTTCTCGGCCGCTTCGGCGGGGCCGATCTCGAGCTCGTTCTCGGTTGCCTCGGAGGTCATCGGCGGGGCCGAGAATAGAGCCTCGCCGTCGTTCGAAGGCCCGAGATCGGAGCGATGCGTAGCATTCTGCAGGCACCTCTCTACCGATCGGGAGACCCTCTCTCGTCCTGACCAAGGAGTTACTTGATGCCTGAGGCAGTAATCGTCGACACCCTGCGCACGCCGATCGGCCGCGCCTTCAAGGGGTCACTCACCCAGCTTCGCCCGGAGGAGACCGGCGCCTTCGTGATCGATCGTCTGCTCGAGCGCAACCCGGACGTCGATCCGGCGCTGATCGAGGACGTGATCGCCGGCGTCGGCATGCCCCAGGGCCTGCAGGCCTTCAACGTCGCCCGGATCATGTCGATCCTCTCCGCGAACCTCCCGGAGACCACGACCGGCGTCACCGTCTCGCGCTACTGCGCCTCCTCGCTCGACGCGATCCGGCACGCGTCGAACGCGATCAAGAACGGCGAGGGCGACGCCTACGTCGCCGCCGGGATCGAGTTCGTCTCGCGCTTCAACGAACGCAGCGAGGCGGCCGGCGTCGAGGATCGCAACGAGAAGCTGACCGGCGACCACGAGGGCTACCCGAACGTCTACATCGACATGGGGGTCACGGCGGTCAACGTCGCCAACAAGTACGGCGTCTCCCGCGACGACATGGACGACTACGCGCTGCGCTCCCAGCACCTCGCCGTCGCCTCGCAGGAGTCCGGCTTCTTCGATCGCGAGATCGTTCCGGTCCCGACGCCGAACGGCGAGGTCAGCAAGGACGACGGCCCCCGCGCCGACGGCGGCGACATGCGCGAGAAGCTCGGTCAGCTTCCCGAGGCGTTCGGCGGCGGCGGCGTCACCGCCGGCAACTCGTGCCCGCTCAACGACGGGGCCGCAGCCGCCCTGATCATGTCCGACACGAAGGCCAAGGAGCTCGGTCTGAAGCCGCGGGCGCGGATCGTCACCGCGGCCACGGAGGGCAACAACCCCGAGTACATGGGGGTCGCTCCGATCGGTGCCGTCAGGAAGGTCCTCGACCGGGCCGGCATGGCGATCGGCGACATCGACACGGTCGAGCTCAACGAGGCGTTCGCCGCCCAGGTCATCCCGATCATGGCCGAGTGCGACATCCCGCTCGAGAAGCTCAACACCCACGGCGGCGCGATCGCCCTGGGCCATCCCTTCGGCATGACCGGGGCCCGGATCATGGGCACGCTGCTGAACGTGATGGAGACCGACGACCACAGCGTCGGGATCGAGACGATGTGCGTCGCCGGGGGCCAGGGCGAGGCGATGGTCGTCGAGCGGCTCAACTAAGGGGACTGCGAGCCGGTGCCGGGCCCGCGGGAGTGATCCCGGAGGCCCGGTGGCCGCGCCGCGGCGACCGGCCGTCGGGCAACGATCATCTCGTGCAGGGAGCCTCGGAAGTGGCGAAGCGAAGCGACTACCGGCGCCGTCGCGTCCTCGCGCTCGTCGCGCTCGTCGTTCTGCTCGCCTTCACCTGGTGGGCGTGGAGCGTCATCCACGGCGCCGTCAGCGCCGACTCGCGCGGCGCCGAGGTCATCGACCTCGAGATCGACTCGCGGGCGGTCGGCCGGACCGAGCCCGTCTCGGTGGTCGTGCCCGCCGAGCATGCGGCTCACCCGGCGCTGCTCGTCTTCCTGCACGGCCGCGGCAGCGACGAGGACAGCACCCTCGGCGACGCGATGTACGACGGTCTCGCCGCGCTCGGCAAGCGGGCCCCGGTCGTCGCCTTCCCCGATGGCGGCGACTCCTCCTACTGGCACGACCGCTCCAGTGGGAAGTGGGCGAGCTACGTCGTCGAGGAGGTGATCCCGGCCGCCGTCGACGAGACCGGCGCCGATCCCGGCCGGGTCGCGATCGGCGGCATCTCGATGGGTGGCTTCGGTGCCTTCGACATCGCCCGCCTGAACCCGGGGAGGTTCTGCGCCGTCGGCGGGCACTCGCCGGCGATCTGGGCGACGGCGGGGGAGACCGCGGAGGGTGCCTTCGACTCGGCCGAGGACTTCGCCGGCCACGATCTCGTCAGTGCTGCGGCGAGCGACCCCGCCGGGCTCGACGGGCCGCGCCTCTGGCTCGACGCCGGCGACTCCGACCCGTTCCTTCCCGGCGACGACGCGTTCGTGGCGGCGCTCGAGGGCTCGGGCCTGACGGTCGACAGGCACGGCTGGCCGGGCGGGCACGACGGCGACTACTGGAATGCTCACTGGGCCGAATACCTGCGCTTCTACGCGAAGGCGCTGGCCGGCTGCGACAAGTGAATAGGCTGGCCGTCCACCGAGCCCGGCCCATCCCGAGGAGAGAGCGATGAGCGAACCGACCAAGTACGTCCTCGACGAGGAGCGGATCCCGACCCACTGGGTCAACCTGATGCCGGACCTGCCCGGCGAGCCGCTGCCACCGCTGAGCCCGGCGACGATGGAGCCGGCCGGTCCGCCCGACCTGGCGCCGATCTTCCCGATGGCGCTGATCGAGCAGGAGGTCTCGGCCGAGCCGCTGATCGAGATCCCCGAGGAGGTCCGCGAGATCTACTCGCTGTGGCGGCCGACGCCGCTGTTCCGGGCCCGGCGGCTCGAGAAGGCGCTCGACACTCCGGCGCACATCTACTACAAGTACGAGGGCGTCTCGCCGGCCGGTTCGCACAAGCCGAACTCGGCGGTGCCGCAGGCCTTCTACAACCGCGAGGCGGGAATCGGCAAGCTCGTCACCGAGACCGGGGCCGGGCAGTGGGGAAGCTCGCTGGCGCTCGCCTGCAAGCTCTTCGGGCTCGAGTGCGAGGTGTTCATGGTCGGCGTCAGCTACGACCAGAAGCCCTACCGCCGGGCGCTGATCGAGACCTGGGACGGGACCGTCCACCGCAGCCCCTCGGAGCTGACCGAGGCCGGTCGCTCGCAGGCATCGCACCCGACCGGGAGCCTCGGCATCGCGATCTCCGAGGCGGTCGAGGTCGCCGCCGGGGCCGACGACACGAACTACTCGCTGGGGTCGGTCCTCAACCACGTCTGCCTGCACCAGACCGTGATCGGCCAGGAATGCCTCGATCAGCTCGAGATGGCCGGCGAGTATCCCGATGTCGTGATCGGCTGCGTCGGCGGCGGCTCCAACTTCGCCGGGGTCGCCTTCCCGTTCCTGCGCCGGAAGCTGCAGGAGGGTGGCGACACGCGCTTCCTCGGCGTCGAGCCGGCGGCCTGCCCGACGCTGACCCGCGGCGAGTACCGCTACGACTTCGGCGACACGGTCGGCATGACCCCGCTGATGCCGATGTACACACTCGGCCACGACTTCGTCCCGCCCGAGCTTCATTCCGGCGGCCTCCGCTACCACGGCGACTCGCCGCTGGTCAGCGCCCTCGTCAAGGCCGGCCTCGTCGAGGCGCAGGCCGTCGCGCAGACCAGCGCGTTCGCGGCGGCGGTCCAGTTCGCCGGCGTCGAGGGCATCCTGCCCGCGCCCGAGCCCGCCCACGCGATCCGGGCAACGATCGACGAGGCGCTCGCCGCCAAGGAGGCCGGTGAGGAACGGGTGATCCTCTTCAACCTCTGCGGCCACGGGCACTTCGACATGTCCGCCTACGACGCCTATCACCGCGGCGAGCTGACCGACCTCGAGTTCTCCGCGGGCGAGATGGAGGCGGCGCTGGCCAACCTCCCCGATGCTCCGGCGATAGCCTGACCCGCCCGTGCAGCGCTCGAAGAACGCAACGAAGGTGCTCGCCGGCGCCGTGGTGCTGATCGTCGCGCTGGTCGCGGTCGTCCTGATCGCGCGCAGCGGCGGCGACGACGGCGGCTCGGGCTCGATCTCGATCTCGTCCGACACATCGACGAAGCCGACGATCGAGGCGCCGTCGGGCGCGCCGCCGACCGAGCTCGTCTCGACCGACGTCGTCGAGGGCGACGGAGCGACCGCGAAGGCCGGCGACGAGGTCAAGGTCCAGTACGTCGGCGTCGACTACTCGACCGGCGAGCAGTTCGATGCCTCCTGGGACAACGGCCAGCCGTTCAGCTTCCAGCTCGGCGGCAGTCAGGTCATCCCCGGCTGGGATCAGGGCGTCGCCGGGATGAAGGTCGGCGGCCGCCGCGAGCTGATCATCCCGCCCGACCTCGCCTACGGCGCCCAGGGCCAGCCTCCCGCGATCGCCCCTGACGCGACCCTGATCTTCGTGATCGACCTGCTCGGCGTGAAGCCGGGCCAGGGCGGCTGAGCGGCCCGCCGCTCAGTCCTCGAACAGCGCGTAGCCGTAGGCGCCACGCTTGGCGGCGAGCTTGGCGATCGCGGTCATCCGCTCGTCGTCGTTCGACTCGAGTGCCCTCAGGTTGCCGCGGACCCGTTGCGCGGCCCGGACGCAGAAGGTGTCGGCGATGTAGCGCTCCTGCCCCGACGGCTCGACGCCGTCGGCTGCGAAGATCGCGCTGACCCGGCTCAGCACCGCGACCTGCGCGTAGACGTCGGAGATCGCGTCGGAGAGGCGCTTCTGATCGAGCTGGCGCAGCGTCACGTCCTTCTTGTGCTTGCGGATCAGGCTCTCGGCGGCGGCGGCGAGCTCCTTGACCTGCTCGCCGACCGCGTCGGCGTGCTCGGAGAGCTCCGGATGGGCCATCGAGATCCGCTCCGGCCTGACCTCGCGCTTGACCCGCCCGGCCGCGTAGTCGGCGAGCACCCCGATCGAGCGGATCGGGTCGTTGAGGCCGATCTCGCCGAGCTCGGAGAGACGCTCGCCGACCGGCTTCATCGCCGAGAGGGCGATGAACGCCCGCATCACGTCGTTGGCGCCCTCGAAGATCGGGAAGATGCGGATGTCGCGCATGATCTTCTCGTAGGGCTCCGTCTTCATGTAGCCCTCGCCGCCGCGCAGCTGCATCGCCCGGTTGGCGGCGTACCAGAGGAACTCGGTCCCCGAGACCTTGCAGATCGCCGACTCCAGCGAGTAGTCCTCGACGCCCCGGTCGACGAGGCCACAGGTCAGGTACGCCATCGACTCGAGGCCGAACAGATAGGAGACCATCCAGCCGATCTTCTCCTGGACGAGCTCGAACTCGGCGAGCGAATGCCCGAACTGGCGGCGCTCCTTGGTGTGGTCGATGGTCAGGTCGAGCAGCTTCTTGGCCGCCCCGACCGATCCGGTGCCGAGCCCGATCCGGCCGTTGTTGAGGATCGACATCGCGATCCTGAACCCATCTCCGGGCTCGCCGAGGACGTTCTCCGGCGGCACCCTGACGTCGTTGAAGTAGAGCCGGCGCAGATCGTTGCCGCGCAGCCCCATCGTGTCGTAGCGCTCGCCGACCTCGAAGCCGTCCATTCCCTTCTCGAGGATCAGGGCGATGTGGCGGTCCTCGCCGCCGACCTCGGCCCGGGCGAAGGCGGTGAAGACGTCGCCCTTCGAGCCGTTGCCGATGTAGCGCTTCTCGCCGTTGAGGACCCAGGACCCGTCGGGCTGGCGGACGGCGCGCGAGCGCAGGTGATAGGCGTCGGAGCCGGCCTCGGGCTCGGTCAGGGCGAAGCCGGCGAGCTTGCGCCCGGCCGCCAGGTCGGGGAGGAAGCGCTCCTTCTGCTCGTCGGTGCCGAACAGGACGATCCCCTTGTAGCCGATCGACTGGTGGACGCCGAGGATGATCGAGAGCGTCCCGTCGATCTGGGCGAAGGTCTCGAAGACGCGCGCGTAGCCGGTCTGCGAGAGGCCCTGGCCGCCGTACCGCTGATCGACGTAGAGACCGCAGAGGCCGGCGTCGCCGAGCGCGCGGATCACGTCGTCGCCGATCCAGCGGTCCTCCTCGACCTTGCGGTGGTCGATCGAGCCGCCGATCTCGCGCGCCCGGGCGCAGAGCTCGCGGACCCTGACCTGCTCCTCCTCGTCGGGATGCGGCCAGGGAAAGACCATCTCCTCGTGGATCTCGCCGAGCAGCAGCGACTTCGTGAACGACGACGCGGCCGCGCCGCTCTCCGGCTTCTCGACGACGCTGGACTCCACGGCGGCTCCCTTCGGATCGGGCTCGGTCGCCACCGAGGGTAGACGACCGCTTCAGCCTCTCATTCCCCCTCCGCGGGCCTCACGAAACGGCGTCGAGCCGATCGGCGATCAGCTCGGCGAGGGCCAGCGAGGACGTCGCCGCCGGCGAGGGCGCGTTGCGCACGTGGACGGCGTGCTCGGTCTCGGAGACGACGAAGTCGTCGATCAGCGACCCGTCGCGGGCGATCGCCTGGGCGCGGACGCCGGAATGACTCGATCGCTCGACGTCGCCGGCCTCGAGCTCGGGGAGGTAGCGCCGGCATTCGGCGACGAAGGAGCGGATGCTGACGGCGTGGCCGAGCTCGGCCAAGCCGGTCCTCCAGAACTGCCGCATCATCCGTCGCGTTCCCGGCCAGAGCAGGCTCTCGGCGAGATCGCGGGGAACGACCCTGCGCAGCCGGTAGGCGTCGCGGGCGCCGACGAAGAGGGCGGTCGGCCCGAGCAGGACGGTCCCCTGCGGGTCGCGGGTCAGGTGCATGCCGAGGAACGGCAGCTCGGGATCGGGGACCGGATAGATGTTCGCCCGTACGAGGTGCGACCGCTCCGGCTTCAGCCGCAGGTAGGCGCCGCGGAACGGGACCACCCGCGGGTCCGGATCGGCCCCGGCAGCGACCGCGAGGCGGTCGGCCCAGGGGCCGGCGCAGAGCACGACCCGCCCCGCCTCGGTTCGCCCGTCCGAGTGGTCGATCGTCATCGAATCGCCTCGCGGGGTCAGCCCGCGGACCTCACAGCCGGTGGCGATCGTCCCGCCCGCAGCCCGCAGGTCGCCGGCCAGAGCCGCGGTCACGGCCCGGTAGTCGACGACGCCGGTGGCGGGGGAGTGGAGCGCGGCGATGCCGCCGGCGTGCGGCTCGATCTCGCGCAGCTCCTCGGCGCCGATCCGGCGCAGGCCGGGAACCCCGTTGGCGATCCCGCGGCGCTCGAGCTCGTCGAGCCGGGGAACCTCGTCGTCGCAGGTGGCGACGATCACCTTCCCGTCGCGGCGGGCCTCGATGCCGCGTTCCTCGCAGTAGTCGTAGAGGCGGCGGGCGCCCTCGACACAGAGGTGGGCCTTCAGCGAGCCCGGCGCGTAGTAGATCCCGGCGTGGATGACGCCGCTGGAATGGCCGCTCTGGTGCAGCGCCGGCTCCGCTTCGCGCTCGAGCACGACGACCGCGGCGTCGCGATGGCGGCGCTTCAGCTCGCGAGCCGTGGCGACCCCGACGATCCCGGCGCCGACGACGCAGATGTCGCAGCTCGAGGGGGCGCGCACGTTCACCGGACGAACGGTAGAGCGCGGTCGGCGGCCGCTGCTGGTTCAATCGTGGTCATGGGAGAGCAGAGCCGAGGGCCGGTGCGGAGCCGCCGAGCGTCGATCGCCCTCGCCGTGGTCGGCGCGTTGCTCGCCCTGCTCGGCGGCTTCCTGCTCTACGCGCGCCAGGAGCTGTTCCAGCCCGACAACCTCGCGGCGCGGGCACGGACCACGCTCGAGGACGAGCGGACGCGGCTGGCGATCGCCCAGCCGATCGTCGACGGGATCGTCGACTCCGGCTCCGGGGAGCTCGTCAACGCTCGCCCGTTCGTCGAGTCGATCGTTGTCTCGGCACTCGCGACCCCGCCCGCGAAGGCGGCGTTCTCTGAGGCGGTCAAGGCGATCGACACGAAGCTCGCCAACCGCGATCCGAACACGCTGCTGCTCAACCTGACCGACGCCACGGTGGTCGCGGCGAAGGCGCTCGACGCTCTCGCTCCGCAGCTCGGCAAGTCGGTGCCGAAGGAGGTCAGCGACGTCAAGGCGGCGATCCTCGGCAGCAAGATCACGATCACGCCGCTGCGCTGGGTTCGCCAGGTCGACCTGCTCGGCGTGCTGCTGCCGATCCTCGCGCTGCTGGCCCTCGTCGCATCGGTCGCGGTCGCGCCGATCCGCCGGCAGGGGGTCCAGCGAGCCGGGGTCGCCGTCGCCGCCGCCGCCGCCGCCGGCCTGATCGTCCTCCTCGTCGGCCGGTCACTCGCGCTCGCGCAGATCGACGATCCGCTCTTCCGCGACGCCGCGACGGCGGCCTGGGACGCGCTGCTCGGCAGCCTGCTGATCTGGACGATCGCGATCGGCGTGCTGGCGCTGCTGCTCGCCGCCGCCGCTCGCTTCGGGGCCGCCGAGATCGATCCGCTGGCGCCGCTCGGCCGCGCCGCCGAGGTCGCCCGCAGCCATCCCGACCGGCCCTGGGTCGGCGTCGTGCGCGGGCTGGCGATCGCCGCCTTCGGGGTGTTCATGATCGTCGAGCCGATCGCCGCCCTGGAGACGATCGCGCTCGCCGCCGGCACCTGGCTCGTCTACGTGGCGATCGTCGAGCTGCTCGGCATCCTCGCCCCGGTCGAGCCGGTCGAGACCGCTGCCGGCGTCCGGCGGCGGCTGCGACCGATGCGGCTGGCGATCGCCGGATTCGTCCTGATCGGAATCCTGATCACGGTGGTCGCCGTCGGCGGCGAAGGCCGGACCGAGGCGCGGCCGCCGGGACCGCCGAGTCGCCTGCAACGGCTACCCCGAGCTCTGCAAGAAGCGAATCGACCAGGTCACCTTCCCGGCCACTCACAACGCGATGTCGGCGGCGGCGCGAGCCCGGGTGGTTCCTGCCGAACCAGCGGTACGGGATCGTCCGCCAGCTCGACGACGGCATCAGGGCGCTGCTGATCGACACCCACTACGGGATCGGCCGTTCGGGACGCAAGCTCGGCAGCGTCATCACCGACCTCGGCCGCGAGAACAAGACGCGCGAGGAGATCACCGCCGAGCTCGGCGCCGAGACAGTCGAGCGGGCCGAGCAGCTCGTCGGCAGGCTCGCCTTCGGCAAGAAGCCGGAGGGCGATTCGGAGCCGTACCTCTGCCACGTCCTCTGCGAGCTCGGGGCCACCAAGCTCGACGCCGCGCTCGACGAGATCTACGACTGGATGCGTTCCCATCCCGACGAGTTCCTCGTGATCGTCGTCGAGGACGTCGTCTCACCGGAGGAGACCGCCCAGGCATTCCAGCGCTCGGGACTGCTGCGCTACGCCTACACGCCGGAGCCGGACACCGTCTGGCCGACCCTCGGGAACCTGATCGAGCGCGACAAGCGTTTGCTGGTGATGGCCGAGCGCGACAACGGCGACGGCAAGTTCCCCTGGTATCAGGATGCGTTCGCGCTCATGCAGGAGACGCCCTACACGTTCAAGAACGTCGACGAGATCAGCGGCCGGCGCAGCTGCAGGCCGAACCGCGGCGGTCCCAACAACCCGCTGCTGCAGATCAACAACTGGATCGAGACGGTGCCCCGCAATCCGAAGCTGCAGGGCAAGATCAACTCCACCGACGTCCTGCTGACGCGGGCCCGCACCTGCCGCCGCGTCCGCGGGCTCGAGCCGAACGTGATCGCCGTCGACTACTACAACGAGGGCGACGTCCTCGCCGTCGCCAACGTCCTCAACGGGATCGCCGCCGACGCCAAGCCATCGGTCCGGACCACCCGATGAGCTCCGTGCCGAAGCCGCCGCTGGAGCCCCAGCTCGCCCGCTCCGCGAAGCGGATGCCGACCGGCGACGGCCTCGCCTACGAGCCCAAGTACGACGGCTTCCGGGCCCTGGTCTTCCGGGGCGACGGCGAGCCGTTCGTGCAGTCGCGGGGCGGCAAGCCGCTCGGCCGCTACTTCCCGGAGCTCGACTTCCCGGCCGGCGACTACGTGATCGACGGCGAGCTCGTGATCCTCGACGAGGACGGCGGCGAGGTCTTCGACGCGCTTCAGAACCGGATCCATCCGGCCGAGTCGCGGATCAACCGCCTCGCCGCCGAGACACCGGCCCGGTTCCGGGCCTTCGACCTGATCGCCCGTGACGGCGCGAGCCTGCTCGATACGCCGTTCGCCGATCGCCGCGCCGCGCTCGTCGACCTCGTCTCCGGCTTCGGCGCCGCCGCCGAGGAAGGGCCGGGCGGCTGGACGGCCGGGTCGATCGAGCTGACGCCGCTGACCCTCGACCCGGACGCCGCCGCGCCCTGGCTCGAGTCCGGCGAGGGCGTGATCGCGAAGCGGCTCGATGCGCCCTACTGCCCCGGCAAGCGCACCTCGATGGTCAAGATCAAGCGGCTGCGGACGATCGACGCCGTCGTCGCCGGCTGGCGCCCCGGCAAGGAGCCAGGCACGGTCGGCTCGCTGATGCTCGGCCTCTACGACGGTGGCGAGCTTCGCGTCGTCGGTCACACGTCCGGGCTCAAGGCCGCCGAGAAGCGCGAGCTCGTCGCCACCCTGGCGCCGTACGAGACCGGCGATCGCGGCTCCGCCGACCCGAGTCGCTGGGCCGCCGACCGCGACCTCGAATGGGTCTCGCTGCGCCCCGAGCTCGTCATCGAGGTCAGCTTCGACCACGTCAGCGCCGGCCGGATCCGCCACGGCGCGAAGATCCTCCGCTGGCGCGACGACAAGCAGCCGGCCGCCTGCACGATCGACCAGCTCGATTCTTAGTTATCTCCGGCCAGATGCTCCGCTTCGCGTCCGCTCTGGCCGGGCGTTCGAGGCCCCGCGGTCAGCCGCTTTCCTTGGCCCTGCTTGGCTGGACGCGCTTCGGCTCGCCCTTCTGCTTGCGGAAGTGGGGCGGCCACGGGGCGTCGCCGAGGCCCTCGGCCTCGTCGCGGGCGGCGAGATCGAGCAGGGCGTCGAGGCGGCCCGGATGCTCGTCGATCGCCGCCGCCGGGTCGCCGCTCTCGCGGATCCGGTCGGGGACGGTGCGCAGCGTGAAGGCGGCCGGATCGACGTCGGCGACCTCGTCCCATTCGAGCGGGGTGCTGACCCGGGCGTCGGCGACCGGCCGCACCGAGTAGGCGGAGGCGACGGTGCGGTCGCGGGCGTTCTGGTTGTAGTCGACGAAGACGCCGTGCCGCTCCTCCTTCCACCACTTGCTGGTCGCCAGCTTCGGGACCCGCCGCTCGATCTCGCGGGCGAGCGCGAGCGCCGCGCGACGGACGTCGTCGAACCCCCATTCGGGGACGAGCCGGACGTTGACGTGGATGCCGCGGTTGCCACTCGTCTTCGGGAAGCCGACGAGGTCGTGGTCGACGAGCACGTCGCGGGCGGTCAGCGCGACCCGGCGGACGTCGTCCCAGCTCGCCTCCGGCGTCGGGTCGAGGTCGACCCGGAGTTCGTCGGGATGGTCGAGGTCGGAGCGCCGGCACGGCCACGGGTTGAAGTCGATGACGCCGAGGTTGACGGCCCAGACGAGGTGCGCGGCGTCGTTGGCGCAGAGCTCGCGGGCCGAGCGCCCGCTCGGGAAGTGCACGGTCGCCGACTCGAGCCACTCCGGCGCCCCCTTCGGGACTCGCTTCTGGAAGAAGAAGTCGCCGCCGGCTCCGTCGACGAACCGCTTCAGCGTCGTCGGCCGGTCGCGGAGGTGAATCAGCGCCGCGGCGGCCACGCTCACGTAGTACTCGGCGAGCTCGAGCTTGCTGATCGGCGGGTCGGTGGTCGCGAAGAACGGCTTGCCGGGGTTCGAGAGCCGGACCTCGCGCCCGGACGCCTCGATCGTCGTCGCCTCCGCCATCCGATTCAGGGTATCCCCGCCGTCGCCGCTGTGATCCGTCGCCGCGGTCGATACGTTGAATGGGGGAATGGGAAGGCCGGAGACACTGACCTACGGGCGCGAGGACAGGATCGCGCGCATCACCCTCGAACCGCCCGGAGCGCGGCAACGGGATCACGCTGGAGATGCCGGCCGAGCTCGCCGCGGCGGTCGAGGAGGCGAATCTCGACCCGGCGGTGCACGTGATCGCGCTCGCCGGCAACGGCAAAGGGTTCTGCGGGGGCTACGACCTCGGCGCCGCCGAGCAGCTCGGCGGCGGGCCGGGCGGGGAGGGCTCCGGCCGCGCCGACGATCCGGCGACCGTCGCCGCCAATCACGACCCGGAGCGCACCTGGGACCCGGTCCTCGACTTCCAGATGATGTCCCGGAACCTGCGCGGCTTCATGTCCCTGTTCCACTCCGACAAGCCGGTGATCTGCAAGATCCACGGCTTCTGTGTCGCCGGCGGCACCGACATGGCGCTCTGCTCGGATCTGATCGTCGCCGAGGACCGGGTGAAGATCGGCTATCCGCCCGCCCGCGTCTGGGGCGTGCCGACCTCGATGCTGTGGGCGCATCGGATCGGTCTCGAGCGCGCCCGCCGGCTCTTGCTGACCGGCGACTCGATCGACGGTACGACCGCCGTCGAGTGGGGGCTCGCCTCCGAGGCGGCGCCGCTGCCCGACCTCGACGCGACGTTCGAGCGGCTGCTCGGGCGCGTCGCCCGGCTGCCGGTCAACCAGCTCGTCATGCACAAGCTTGCGATCAACGCCCCGCTGCTCAGCCAGGGGCTCTACGGCAACCAGGTGATGAGTGTCTTCTTCGATGGCATCGCCCGGCACACGCCGGAGGGGTACGCGTTCGCGCGTCAGGCGGCGGCTGACGGGTATAGGGAGGCGATACGTCGCCGCGATGAGCCGTTCGGCGACCACGGACTCTCATGAACCAGGTCTCACGGGCGCCAGACATCCTCGACAACATCTCCGACCTCAGCTCAGCGATGTGGACCTACACGAGCCTCTCGGCCTGCTTCGAGCTCGGCATCGTCAAGGAGCTCGGCGAGCCGGTCAGCGCCGCCGAGCTCGCCGCCCGGCTCGGGCTCGAGGTCGAGCTGGTCGAGGACCTGCTCGGCGTCCTGCTCGCCCTCGGCGCGGTCGAGCGCGGCACCAACGGCGACGGCGGCCGCTTCGTCGCGACCCCCGCCTTCGAGACCTTCCGGGCCGGCTCGCTCGGCCGCGTCACGCGGGCCGGGATCCGCAGCGATCACCTGCAGACGGCCGACGCGTTGCGCCGCGCCCGCGCCGGCGTGCTCACGCCGGGCTGGGACCATCTCGATCCGGACGTGCTCGTCGCCCAGGGTGAGACCGCCGGGCTGTTCCGGCTGTCGGCCGAGCACGTGCTGCCGTCGCTGACCGGGCTCCGCGAGGCTCTCGAGCGCCCCGGCGCGACGTTCCTCGACGTCGGTGCCGGAGTCGGCGTGATCAGCTCCGAGCTCTGCATGGTCTATCCCGAGGTCGCCGCCGAGTGCCTCGAGCCGAATCCGGAGGCACGGCGGATCGGCCGCGAGCGGATCCGCGCCGCCGGCCTCGGCGAGCGCATCTCGTTCGTCTCCCGCGGCGTCGAGGAGCTCGACGCGGTTCGCCGCTACGACCTCGCGATCATCCCGCAGCCTTTCCTTTCACGACCGGCGTTCGAAGCGGGCATCGTCAACGTCGGGCGGGCGCTGCGGAGCGGCGGCTGGCTGCTCGTCCTCTCCCTCGACGTTCCCGAGTCCGACCCGGTTTCGGCGGCGGCGAGCCGCGTCCGAGCCCGGCTCTGGGGTGGCGGTGCGATCGGCGCCGGCGAGCTGACCGACGGGCTGGCGCGATCCGGCTACGAGGCCGTGCACGCCCACCCGCCCGTCGGCGGCTATCGGATGTTCGCCGCACGGGTGCCGAAGCGCCGCGACACGCCGACCACGGGCTCCACCGCCGTGCCCGCCCAGGCATGATCTGCGGGCGATGATCAGGGTTCACCGGGTTCCCTTCTCGACCAACGTCGAGCGCGTCGCTCTTGCGGCGGGCCTGAAGGGGGTGGCTTTGGACTGGGTCGACCATGCCGACGACGATCGCTCGGCGGTCGTCGAGCTGAGCGGGCAGCGCCTGGTTCCGATCGCCGAGTTCGGGACCGAGGTCGTTCGCGGCTCGATGCGGATCGTCGGGCGGATCGAATCCGAGCATCCGCAGCCGCGGCTCTGGCCCTCCGACCCGGCAGAGCGGGCGGCGGCGGCGATCACGATCGACTGGTTCGACCGCGTCTGGAAGGGCCCGCCGAACGCGCTCGACGGTCCACCGCCAGCCGATGCCGAGGCCCTGCGGGCGCGTTCGCGGCGCTGGACCGGCTGGCTCGCGGAGCTGCTCGGAGCGGCGCCGTACTTCGGCGGCGACGAGCCCGGCGTCGTCGACGTCTGCGTCTTCCCATTCCTCAAGTACGCCGTCGTCGATCCCGATCCGGCCGACGTCGAGCCGTTCCACGCGGTGCTGGCCGAGCTGCTCCGTGCCGACCCGCATCCGGAGCTCGACGCCTGGGCCCGGCTCGTCGACGCGCATCCCCGCGCCTAGCCGCCGCTACCAGGGCACCCGGTGGATCTCGAAGAGGTTCGTGCCGAGCTCCTGGTCCGGCAGCCCGGCGGTGACCGCGATCAGCTCGCCCGGCTTCGCGATCCCCTCGCGGCGGGCGATCATCGCGCAGTCGGCGAGCAGGTCGCGCAGCTCTCCCCAGTGGTCGTGGCGCACGCAGCGGACGCCGAACAGGAGGTTGAGCCGGCGGACGGTCTCGGGCCGCTGCGAGATCGCGAGGATCGGCACCTCGGGACGGAACGAGGAGACGATCCGCGCCGTCCGGCCGCTCGACGTCGGCACGACGATCGCGGCGAGGCCGAGCCGGTAGGTCGAGCCGACCGCGCCCTGCGCGACAGCGGTCGAGACGTCGCCGCCGCCGATCTCGACCCGGTTCAACAGCCAATCGCCGTAGGGAAGGTCCTGCTCGGTCACCCGCGCGACCCGGTCCATCGTCGCGACTGCCTCGACCGGGTGGTCGCCGATCGCCGTCTCCTCGGAGAGCATCACGGCGTCGGTGCCGTCGTAGATCGCGTTGGCGACGTCGGTCACCTCGGCTCGGGTCGGCCGATCGCTGGTGACCATCGAGGCGAGCATCTGCGTCGCCGTGATCACCGGCTTCGAGCTGCGGCCGGCGATGCGGATCAGCCGCTTCTGGGTCGCCGGGACGGACTCGATCGGCAGCTCGATCCCGAGGTCGCCGCGGGCGACCATGATCCCGCTCGTCGCCGCCGCGACGATCGCCTCGGCCTGCTCGGCGGCCTGCGGCTTCTCGATCTTCGCGATCAGCGGGATGTCGGAGTGGCGCTCGGCGAGCCGCTCGGAGACCGGCTCGAGATCCGCCGCCGAGCGCACGAACGAGACGGCCAGCAGGTCGACGTCGTGATCGACCGCGAAGTCCACCCAGCCCATGTCGGCGGCACCGGCCGCCGGCATCCCGGCGCTGCTGCCTGGCAGGTTGACGCCCTGGTGGGAGGCGACCCGCCCGCCGGCCTCGACCATGCAGCGGATCTCTTCGCCGTCGATCTCGAGCGCCCGCAGCCGCACCCGGCCGTCGGCGAGGTAGATCGGGTCGCCTTCATCGACGGCGCCCGGCAGCCCGTCCCATCCGACCGAGAGCAGCTCCCGGGAGCCGATCGTCGCGTCGTCGGTCGTCAGCGTCAGCTCGCGGCCGGCCTCGATCTGGACGAAGCCGTTCTCGACCTCGTCGAGCCGCAGCTTCGGCCCCGGGAGGTCGCCGAGGATCGCCGACCCACTTGCCCATCAGCTCGCCGGCGGCGCGGATCCGCTCGATGTTCTCGGCGTGGCTGTCCTCGTCGCCGTGAGAGAAGTTGAGCCTGAAGACGTCGGCTCCGGCAGAGATCAGCCGCTCGAGGATCTTCGGCGATCGCGACGCGGGACCGACGGTCGCGACGATCTTGGTCCGTCGGTGGTCGGCCATCAGACCACCTCGGTGGGCTCTTCGCCGGGCTCGGCCGGAGACTGCGGGCGCCGCGTCGCAGCGGCCGGTTCGTGGGTCGGCTCGGGCAGCGGGTCGCCGGACAGCGTTCGCGCTCCGTCCGGCGTCCTCGTCGAGCTCGAGCCGCTGGATGTAGGGCAGCCGCCAGAGCGCGCTGGCGACGACCAGGCCGGCGGCGACGGAGAGCATGCAGACGAACCACTGCCCGGCCGAGAGCAGCTCGAGCTCGAAGAACTGCCGCAGCGGCTCGACCGCGAGGATCGCCGCGAGGAGCCCGCCGAGCGCCGTCACCATCGCGAGCATGTAGCCCTGGATCGCGATGTGGTCGCGGCCGGGACCGCGCTCGAGCAGGAGGATGAAGGCGAGGCCGAGGACGATCAGCGTCGTCGTCGCCGCCGTCCGTCCGTCGTTCAGGGAGCCGCCGAAGATTCCGTCGACGAGCCCGAAGGAGAGCAGCGAGCCGACGCCGATGCCGATGCCGGCGGGAACCGCGAACGCCGCCAGCGCCCGCAGCAGGCGACCGCGGTAGAGCGGCCCCTCGCTGGGCGCGAGCGCGAGCACGAACGAGGGGATGCCGATCGTCAGCAGCGCCGCGACGGTCAGCTGCCGCGGCAGGAACGGGAACGTGAAGCCGATCAGCGCCGCCGCGACGATCAGGAAGCCGGCGTAGACGGTCTTGGTCAGGTAGAGCCGGCCGAGGCGATGGATGTTGCGGGCGATCCGTCTGCCCTCGGCGACGGCGCGCGGCAGCATCGAGAACTGGTCGCGGAGCAGGACGATGTCGGCGATGCCCTTCGTGATCTGGCTGCCCGAGCCCATCGCCACTGCAAGCCGGGCCTGCTTCAGGGCCGGCACGTCGTTGACGCCGTCGCCGATCATCGCCGTGAATCTTCCCGAGTCGGACAGAGCGCGCCGACCAGGGCCTTCTTCTGGTCGGGGGTGATCCTGCAGAAGATCGTGTTCGCCGTGGCGACCGCGGCCAGCTGCTCGGGGTCGTCGGGGAGCGACGGGCCCTCGACGACGCCGGCGTCGCGATCGACGCCGAGCGCGTAGGCGACCGCGGTGACGGTCTGGCGCGGCATCGCCGGAGATCAGCTTCAGGTCGACGTCCTGCTCGCGCATGAACTCGATCGTCTCGGCGGCGTCGGGCCGCAGCGTCTCCTCGAGCACGACGAGCGCGCGCGGCTCGAGCCGCGGCGGCGGCTCCGCCTGCGGGGTCGGACGGCAGGCCGTCGCGGGCCTCGCCGAAGGCGACGACGCGGCGGCCTCGGCCGGCCTCGGCCTCGAGCCGGCTCTGCAGCTCGTCCGGCAGCGTCATCGCGCCGGACCCGACGAGGACGTCGGGGGCGCCGACGACGTAGCTGCGCGGCCGGCCCTCGCCGTTCATCGTCAGCCCGCTCCACTTCCAGCGCGAGGAGAAGGGGACCTCGGCTCGGTGACGCCGGCGGCCTGCTCGGGGAACGCCTCGGCGATCGTCTCCAGCGTGCGGTTGCGCTCTCCGGCCGAGGCCGCGAACCGGCCCAGCGCCCGCTCGGCGGAGCCGGCCTGCTCGGGGTCGGCGCTGACCGACCTCGATCAGCTCGAGGGTGCCGTCGGTGAGCGTGCCGGTCTTGTCGACGCAGATCGTGTCGACGGCGGCGAGCGCCTCGGTCGCGCTGATCTGCTGGACCAGCGTGTCCATCCGGGCGAGCCGGACGGCGGCGACCGCGAGCGTGACGCTCATCAGCAGCACCAGGCCCTCCGGGATCAGCGTGATCAGCCCCGCGGTCGCCGTCTGCGCGGCCTCGGTGAAGTCGATGCCGCGGACGATGAAGCCGCCGAGCATCAGGACCGCCATCGGCACGAGGATGATCGTCGTCGCCCAGAGGATCCGGTTCACCTCGAGCTGCAGCGGCGACGGTGGGTGGCGGAACTCCTTCGCCTGCCCGGCGATCTTCTCCGCGTAGGAGTCGCCGCGGACGGCATCGACCTCGTAGTGGCCGGAGCCGGAGCTGCAGAATGCGCCGGAGAGCAGCCGCTCGCCACGCTGCTTGCCGATCCCGTCGGCCTCGCCGGTCAGCAGCGACTCGTCGACGCGTCAGCCCGCGCGAGGCGACCACCTCGCCGTCGGCGACGAGCTGGTCGCCGGGCTCGACCCGGATCACGTCGCCGGGGACGATCTCGTCGGCGCGCAGCTCGACGCCGTGGCCCTCGCGGACCACCTCGGCCCGCGGGGCGACCAGCAGCGCCAGGCTGTCGAGCGTCTCCTTCGCCTTGATCTCCTGGCGGATGCCGATCGCCGAGTTGACGATCGCGATCACGCCGAACAGCGCGTCCGCCCACAGGCCCTGGCTGAGGACGAGGATGAAGAAGACGAGGATGATCGCGTTGAACAGCGTCAGGACGTTGGCGAGCACGATCGATCGCACCGATCGGCTCGAGTCCTCCTCGGCCGGGCCGAGCTGCCGCAGCCGCACGCGGCCTCGGCGTCGCTCAGCCCGAGCACTTCGGTTGTCGGATCCGCCGCGCCATCCCTACAGAATGAAGCAGGCCCTCCCGGCGGGCGCGCCGGCGCGCCCGGCACCGGGCCTCAGTCGATCCAGAACTCGTCCTCGGTGACGACCTCGGGGCCGAGGTCGTCGACGCGGACTGAGCAGAGCACGATCTCGGCCTCGCTCGTCGCCGTCGTTGTGGATCGAGCGCAGCGCCTGCGGCGAGATCCGCACGGCCGTGCCCGGGCCGGCCTCGAACACGTCGTCGTCGACCTTGAACGTGACCGTGCCCGCGGTGACCAGGTAGATCTCCTCCTGGGTCATGTGGCGGTGTCCGTAGCTGCCCCGGCCGCCGGTCCCGGGCGGCATCCGCCGCCAGGTCAGGGCGACCTGCTCGGCGCCGAGCGAGTCGGTGTAGGAGAGCATCTCTCCGAAGCCCTCGTAGGACGCCATGTAGTCGGTGGCGTCGCCTCTGCGGCTGACCGTGTAGTTGCTCATCGCCATTCCTCCGATCGGCTCTTGGCGACCCACGATTGCACGAATCGCATGCCGGCCCGGATCCGAATAGGCTCTCGGCGATGGCACCGAAGCTCGGCAATCAACCTCGGCTACTGGGGGATCGGCCCGCAGGGCCAGGAGGCCGTCGATCTCGTCCGCACCGCCGAGTCGAACGGCTTCGAATCGGTCTGGGTCGCCGAGAGCTACGGCTCCGACGTCGTCTCCGTGCTCGCCTGGCTGGCCGCGCAGACCGAGACGATCAAGCTCGGCGCTGCGATCATGCAGGTGCCCGCCCGCCCGCCCGCCGCCGCGGCGATGGCCGGCGCGACGATCGACGCGCTCTCCGGCGGCCGCTTCATGTTCGGGTTCGGCCCCTCCGGGCCGCAGGTCTCCGAGGGCTGGTACGGGGTCCCCTACGCGAAGCCGTGGGGCCGCACCCGCGAGTACATCGAGGTCGTTCGCGAGATCATCGCCCGCGAGGGGCCGCTCGACCATCAGGGCGAGCACTACCAGCTGCCGATGCCGGGGGGCACCGGGCAGGGCAAGGCCCTGAAGCTCAACTTCCACCCGCTCCGCAACGAGATTCCGGTCTTCGTCGGCGCGATCGGCCGCAAGTCGGTGCGAGATGGCGGCCGAGATCTGCGACGGCTGGATCCCGATCTTCTTCAGCCCCGACGCCTTCGAGGAGACCTGGGGCGAGCACCTCGCGGCCGGCTTCGAGAAGGGCGGCCGGCAGCGATCCGATCTCGAGATCAGCCCGTCGATCCAGGTCGCGATCGACGGCGACCTCGAGGTCGCCCGCAACGTCGTCCGGACCGGGCTGCTGCTCTACCTCGGCGGTATGGGCAGCCGCGAGACCAACTTCTACGTCGACCTCGCCTGCCGCTTCGGCTTCGAGGACGAGGCGCTGCGGGTCCAGTCGCTGTTCCTCGACGGCAAGCGCGACGAGGCCTTCCAGGCGATTCCCGAGGAGCTCGTCGACGCGACGTCGCTGGTCGGCACCGAAGCCGAGGTGACCGAGCGGATCGAGCGGTTCACCGCCGTCGGTATCGACCGGCTGATCTGCTCGCCGGTCCACCTCGACGCCGGCGAGCGCACGCACACGATCGAGCGGCTGGCGGCGATCGTCGGCGCACCCGCATCGGCCTGAGACGGTCCGCCCCGACCGCCGCGGCGGGGGTATAACGGGTCGATGCCGGAGGACCTGAAGCCGGGAACGACTTTCGCCGGTCACAGGATCGAGGCGATCGCCGGCCGCGGCGGGATGGGGACCGTCTACCGGGCCACCCACCTCGCGCTCGACCACGTCGTCGCCCTGAAGGTGATCGCCGCCGACCTCGCCGCCGACGACGCCTTCCGCGAGCGGTTCCGCTCGGAGTCGCGGATCGCCGTCTCGCTGCGGCATCCGAACGTCGTCCCGATCCACCACGCCGGCGAGGAGGACGGCCTGCTGTTCGTGACGATGGACCTGATCGACGGGCCCGACCTGCGGCGGCTGCTGATCGCCTCCGGGACGCTGCCCGCCGACCGCGCCGTGGCGATCGTCGGCCAGGTCGCCGCCGCGCTCGACGTCGCTCATTCGCGCGGCCTCGTCCACCGCGACATCAAGCCCGGCAACATCCTCGTCGAGACCGATCGTGACGATCACGCCTACCTGACCGACTTCGGGCTCGCCAAGCGCTTCGACCAGGCGACCGAGGCCGGCGCGCTGACCCGGACCGGCGCCTTCGTCGGCACCCTCGACTACGTCGCTCCCGAGCAGATCCGCGGCGACCGTGTCGATGCCCGCACCGACGTCTACGCGCTCGGCTGCGTCCTCTACGAGGCGATCTCCGGCAGGGCGCCGTTCGCCGACCGCGAGGAGAACGTCGCCAAGATCTACGCTCACCTCCAGGACGAGCCGCCGTGGCTGCCCGGCGAGGGCGGCGTCGAGGGCGAGCTCGACGAGGTCATCGCCCGGGCTCTCGCCAAGGATCCCGGCGACCGCTATCCGTCGGCCGGAGACCTCGCCCGCGCCGCCGCGGCGGCGATCGAGGGCGAGGAGATGCTGCGCTCGGCCGAGCGCAGCGTCGCCACCGGCAAGGCGGCCCCGGAGACCGGCGAGCCGGAGGCGCCGGCGCCTGCCGACACCGTCGAGTCGGAGCCGCCTCAGCCCCCGCCGCCGCTGGAGCCGCCGCCGACTGAGCCGATGGACGCGCCCGAGCCGGAGCCGGAGCCGACGCTGCTGACCGAGCCGTCGACGCTGCCGCCGGACGCGGCGCCGGCGCCGCGGTCCGGTCGGCGCCGGGAGCTGATCGCCGCCGCGGTCGCGGTCGGCGCGGCGCTGGTCGTCGCCGCCGTGCTTCTGCTCGGCGGCGGCGACGACGGCTCGGCGGGCTTCGCGGCGCCGGCGGTCGACGGCAAGGCGATCGCGCTGCTGGGGATGCCGGTCGGGATCGCCGCCGAGGGAGGGATGGTGGCGGTGGCGACGCGGGAGGGCAAGGCCGTAACGCTGCTCGACGAGAAGACCGGCGAGCCGACCGGCGATGCCATCGGCCTGCCGAGCGCCGGCGAGGACGTCGCCTTCGCAGACGGTTCGCTGTGGGCAACCGTGCCCGATTCGAAGCTGGTCGTCAGAGCCGACGCCGACGGCGCCGATCCGGCCAGGATCGAGGTGCCCTCGTCGCCCTACGGGATCGCTGCCGATGGAGACGCCGTCTGGGTCGCCGAGCCCGATGCCCAACGGCTCGGATCGATCGACTCCGGTGACGACTCGGTCAGCTCGATCCCGGTCGATGGATCCGATACGCCTTCCCAGCTGGCCGCGGGCGACGCAGCGATCTGGGTTGTCGACCGGGACGGCGGTCAGGTCTTCGCCGTCGATCCCTCCGACCCCTCCAGCACCCGGGCCTTCCCGACCGGTCGCAACCCGAAGGGCGTCGTCCTCGCCGGCGGATCGGTCTGGGTCGCGAACACGGACGACTCGAACGTCGTCCGCCTCGGGACCGACGGCTCCAGGCAGGACGTGATTGCGGTCGGCGGCGAGCCGCGGCTGCTCGCCTTCGGCTTCGGGCGGGTCTGGGTGGCCAACGGCGACGGCTCGGTCGAGGCGATCGATCCGGCCGACAACACGATCCAGCGGGTCGCGGTCGAGGGTTCGCCGGAGGGCGTCGCGATCGGCGCCGAGCGGGTCTGGGTCAGCACCGGCACCGGCGATTCGGTGGTCCGCATCGATCCCGGCGCCGCCGAGTAGCCCCACCCGACACCACCCCGCGCCTCACACCGCCCCGCCCCGCGCCACACACCCCCGCCCCCCACACACCCCGCGCCCCACACCCCCGCGCCACACCACCCGCGCCGAGGTCGAGGAAAGGGGTGACAGTTGTGGCTTTCCTCGATCTCGGCGGGCTCGAACGACGCCGAGGCCCCGCCGGAGCGGGGCCTCGGATCGTCGGGTCTCGGGGTGCCGGTTACTTGACGACGCCCTCGATGAGCATCCAGCAGCCGTCGTCGGAGCCGAGGCTCTGGAGGGTGTGGCCGACCTTCAGGGCCGGGTTGTAGAGCAGCGTGTTGTCGCCGCCGGAGCTACACCGCAGGGTGCTGGTGCGCTTCGTCTTGATGGCGAGCTGCTCACCCTTGTGGACCGGGACGTTCACCTTGAACTTCTCGACCTCGTAGGTGTCCGCATTCGGGTTCGACTGGCCTTGGTAGTGGATCCGCGGACCCTGGGTGACGACCTTGGCCCGCTGGCTCTTGGTGACCTTGACGAGCTGGAGCTTGAAGCTGCCGGGAGCACCGGCGATCAGCTTGATCCGCTTCAGCTTGCCGCTCTTCGGCGCTTTCTCGCCGCCCGGGTTGCCGTAGGCGTCGTTGAGCACCCACGTGCAGGTCTTGCCCTCGAAGCCGCTGCACTTGTGCGGGGTGCCGGCGTTGGAGGGCTGCACGTCGGGCTCGACGTCGGCGCCGAACGTGGCGGCCGATGCCGCGGCCGGGACGGCGACCATCGCCAGGGCGGCGACGGCGAGGGCGACGAGGGTCTTGGTGCGGTTGAACATCCTTCTTCCTTTCGGGTTGATTGCCGCCGCGCTTGCTTCCGCGCCGCGGTGCTCCCACCATCGCCTCGCGCCGCCGCCGCGAACATCCACCCGCGGGCGGGAAGGGCTCCCCGGCTGGGGTCGCCCCGCTCACCCCGTGGTGTGGGCCGCGGAGCTCCCGTTCCGACATCGCCAACCCGCCGAGGTCGAGGAAAGGGGTGACAGTTGCCGGTTTTCTCGACCTCGGCGGGAAAGAGGCCCGGCGAGGAGGCGGCGCGGCGGGAGGGGCGCGGCGGGACGGGGCAGCGGTGGGGAGGGGCCTTGGCGAGGGCGGCGCGGCGGGAAGGGCCTTGGCAGGGAGGTCGGCTCGGTGGTTACGCCGGCCCGGTGGTTGCGCCGGCCCGGTGGTTGCGCCTAGAGGTCGCGTTCGCCGATCAGGCCGGTCTGCATCGCCCGCTGTACGAGGTCGACCCGCTTGCGGCTCTGCGGTGCGTCGGCGAGGTCGAACTTCTCGAACAGGGCCCGCAGGTGGGTCTTCACCGCGTCGATGCTGAGGTGCAGCTCGGCGGCGATCTCCGCATTCGTCGCCGGGCTCGCGAACGCCGGGCCGTCCTTGAACGGGCGGCAGAGGGCGACGAGGACCCGGCGCTGCGCCGGCGACACCCCGGCCGCCGCCGCGAGGTCGGTCGACAGGACCGTCGAGTCGCCACCGGCCGCGACCGGGGCGCGAAAGCGGATCCGCGTCCGGCCGACCCGGATCACGTCGCCGTCGCGGAGCATCCGCCGCCCGCCGACGCGATCCTCGTTGACGAACGAGCCGTTGCGGGAGAGCCCGTCATCGATCAGCGTGCAGTCGCCGCCGACCCACTCGATCTGGGCGTGCAGCTTCGACACCTCGCCGTCGGCGGCGAGGCTGACGTCGGCCGACGGACTGCGGCCGATCCAGAGCGCTCCGCGTTCGCCGGCGATCGTCGCGATCCGCTGGACGTCCTCGCCGTCGCGATAAACCAGCAGCGGCGACCCGAGCCGCTCCATCTCGATCTGCTCCTTCAGCTCGGCGGCTGTCTGCTGGCGCTCTCCGGGGCCGCTCATGGCAGCGGAAGCTAGCGCCATCCGACGACGTGAGACCGCCGAGGAGCGAGGCTTGTATACATTCCCCGCCCGTCCATGAGGCTAGGCGTCCCGAAAGAATCGCGAAGCGGGGAACGGCGAGTCGCGCTGATTCCCGACACCGTCAAGACGCTGACCGGCAAGGGTCTCGAAGTCGTCGTCGAGTCCGGCGCCGGCGTCGCCTCCGGCCATCCCGACGAGCAGTACAGCGAGGCCGGCGCCACGATCGGCGATCCCTGGGCGGCCGACATCGTCGTCTGCGTCGATCCGCCGACCGTCGATGAGATCGGCCGGGTCGGCGGCGGCAAGGTCCTGATCGGCTTCCTCTCGCCGCTGACCGCCACCGAGACGACGAAGGCGCTCGCCGCCGGCGACGTCACCGCCTTCGCGGTCGAGTCAATCCCGCGGATCACCCGCGCCCAGGCGATGGATGCGCTCTCCTCGCAGGCCAACGTCGCCGGCTACGCGGCGGCCCTGCTCGCCGCCCGTGAGGCCGGCCGGTTCTTTCCGATGATGACCACCGCCGCCGGCACCGTCTCGCCCGCCAAGGTGATGGTCCTCGGCGCCGGCGTCGCCGGCCTGCAGGCGATCGCCACCGCGAAGCGGCTCGGCGCGGTCGTCAGCGGCTTCGACATCCGCCGTGCCGCCTGGGAGCAGATCAAGTCGCTCGGCGGGCGGCCGCTCGAGCTCGACTTCATCCCCGACGCCGAGGACGAGGGCGGCTACGCTCGGCCGCTCACCGACGAGGAGAACGAGCAGGTTCGCGAGGCGCTCGCCGAGAACGCCGGTCGCCAGGACGTGATCATCACGACCGCACAGATCCCCGGCCGTCCCGCCCCGATCCTGATCACGGCCGCGGGCGTCCGCAACATGGCCCCGGGGTCGGTGATCGTCGACCTCGCCGGCGAGAGCGGCGGCAACTGCGAGCTCACCCGCGCCGGCGAGACCGTCGTCGAGAACGGGGTCAAGATCATCGCCCCGGGGAATCTCGCCAGCGACATGGCCGCCCACGCCTCGCAGCTCTACTCCAAGAACCTCGAGAACTTCATCGGCCTGATCACGTCCGAGGAGGGGGCGCTGGAGCTGAACTTCGACGACGAGGTCGTCGCCGGCGCCTGCCTGACCGACGGCGGCGAGATCAAGAACGAGCGCGCCAAGAGCGTGGTGGAAGGATCCTGATCCGAGCATGGACCTCGTAACCGAGTTCACGATCTTCGTCCTCGCCGCCTTCGTCGGCTTCGAGGTGATCTCGAAGGTCCCGGCGACCCTGCACACGCCGCTGATGTCGCAGACGAACGCGATCCACGGCATCGTCATGCTCGGCGGCCTGATCGTCGCCGGCTACGCCGACGGCGGCCTCGAGTTGACGATCGCGTTCATCGCGATCGCCTTCGGCACGATCAACATCGTCGGTGGATTCCTGGTCACCGACCGGATGCTGGGCATGTTCAGTCGCAAGAAGCCGGCCAAGCAGAGCGACGCCGACGAGGGGAGCTGAGCGGGCGATGCCGTTGACCGCAGTGCTCGAGCCGAGCGGCGACCTGACGACGCTGCTCTACGTCGTCGCGTTCTCGCTGTTCATCATCGGGATCAAGCAGGGGACCTCGCCGACCACCGCCAAGCGCGGCAACGCGATCGCCGCCGTCGGCATGGCGATCGCGGTCGTGACGACGCTGTTGCTCGACGGGATCGGCAACTGGGGCGTGATCGTCGGCGGGCTGCTCGTCGGCGGCGCGATCGGGGTCGTTGCCTCGATCCGCGTGCAGATGACCGAGATGCCGCAGATGGTCGCGCTCTACAACGGCGTCGGCGGCGGCGCCGTCGCCCTGATCGCCTGGTCGGAGTTCCGCCACGGCGCCGGCAGCGAGTTCCCGCTCGAGGCGTTCGTCCCGATCCTGTTTGCGGCCGTGATCGGCTCGATCTCGTTCTGGGGCTCGAACATCGCCTTCGCGAAGCTCCAGGACCTGATCCCGACGAAGCCGCTCGCCGTGCCCGGCCAGCAGGTGATCAACGCCGTCCTCCTGATCGGCGTCGTCGCCGCCTGCATCTACCTCGGCATCAGACACGACGACGATCCCTCCCAGGCCGTCTTCATCGCGATCCTGATCGGGGCCGCGCTGCTCGGCAACCTCGTCGTCCTGCCGATCGGCGGCGCCGACATGCCGGTCGTGATCTCGCTGCTCAACGCCCTGACCGGCCTCTCGGCCGCGGCCGCCGGCTTCTCGCTCGACAACGTCGCTCTGATCGTCGCCGGAACCATCGTCGGCTCCTCGGGAACGATCCTGACGATGGAGATGGCGACCGCGATGAACCGCTCGGTCCCGAACATCCTCTTCGCCGGTTTCGGCGGCGCCCCCGCCGCCCAGTCCGGCTCCGGCGAGGAGCGGCCGCACCGCTCGGTCACCGCCCAAGATGCGGCGATCGCGCTCGCCTACGCCGACTCGGTGGTGATCGTTCCCGGCTACGGCCTTGCGGTCGCCCAGGCCCAGCATGCCGTCAAGGAGATGGCCAACGAGCTCGAGAAGCGCGGCGTCGAGGTCCGCTACGCGATCCACCCGGTCGCCGGCCGGATGCCGGGTCACATGAACGTGCTCCTCGCCGAAGCCGACGTGCCCTACGAGCAGCTCGTCGAGATGGAGGACATCAACCCCGACATGCCGCGGACCGACGTCGCGATCGTGATCGGCGCCAACGACGTCACCAATCCGGCCGCCAAGGACGACCCCGACAGCCCGATCGCAGGGATGCCGATCATCGAGGTCGGCGAGGCGCAGCAGGTGATCGTCATCAAGCGGTCGCTGAGCCCGGGATTCGCCGGGATCGACAACGACCTCTTCTACATGGACAAGACGTCGATGCTGTTCGCCGACGCCAAGAAGGCGGCTCAGGAGATCGCCGCCGAGGTCACCAAGCTGTAGCCCGCTTCCGCCTCCGCGAGGGCTAGCTTGGGGGCGGTGAAGACGGTGGCAACGGGCCCGACATCGCGATTCGTCCTCGGGGCCGCGAGGCCGCCCGACCTCGCCGAGGTCGAGACCTGGATCGGCTGGCGGGTCGACGACGTCCACGGTTCGATGATCGGGCGGGTCGAGTCGATCCGCCTCGACCCCGACGGCCGGCCGCTCTGGCTGGTCGTCAGCGAGTTCCGCTTCGGCGAGGGGCGGCGCTTCGTGATCCCCGCCGGCGATGCCGTCGGCGGGTCGGTCCGGGTCTGGTCACCGCATCCGCGCGAGCGGATCCGGGCCACCGCGGGGATGCTCGGCGCCCGCTTCACCCCGCAGGCCGATCGCCGGCTGGTCAGCCACTACGTCGGCCCGGCCGGCGCCGGCCGGGCAGCCTGAGCGGCGCCCCGGGCTCAGTCGCGCTCGCGCTCTCGCTCGCGGCGGCGGTCGCGGCGCACGTGCGGCCACAGCCAGCCGGCCAGCGCGCCGAGCGCGAAGGTGATGACGAGGATGAAGAAGAGCGGCGTGTTGGTCGTCGCGAAGATGAAGTCGACGGCTACCTTCTGCGAGTTCTGGACGATGAAGACGAGGGCGACGATCGCGACCACGATCGCCGCGTAGAAGCGCCAGCTGCGGTCCTTCTTCGGCTTCTCGCCGGGCAGCGGGGCCGGTCCGCGATGGGGTCGATCGCTCATTCGTTCCCGACCCTAGCGCCTTTCGGCACAGACGCTGCCCCACGCGTCGGCGACGGCGTCCTAGCGTCGCCGCATGGGGCCGAGCGGAGGCAACAACCGATGCCGTGGTCAGTCGACGGTCGAGTACGTCGGCCTGGTCCTGCTCGTCGCAGTGCTGATCCTCGCGCTCGCGACCTTGGCCGGATCCCGCGTCCCCGGAACGGCCCCGGTCCGGGCGCTGCTCGGAGCGCTGCACTGCGCGGTCGACTCCGGTTCCTGCGATCGTGTCGCGGCGCCGGTCACGGCGATCGAGGCCGAGTACGGGCGGGAGATCGCGGCGCTGCTCGCCCGGCACGCTCCCGATGTCTTCTTCGAGCGTGACGACTTCGTGTCGCTGCCGATCGACTTCCGCCGCTGCCGCTCGCGGCGCTGCGCCGACACGATCCGGACCGGGTCCGTGCAGGCCAGCCAGGCCGGGCTGCCGCCGGTCGCCTTCACCCACGTCGTCGACTGCCGCGACTCCAGCGCCGCCCGCGAGCGCGGCTACGACTGCGCCGTCGCCGGCAACGTCTACCTCCAGTACTGGCTCTACTACCCGGAGAGCCTGACCCGCGGGCTCGGCCGCATCGGCGGATTCCACCGCGACGACTGGGAATCGCTGCAGGTCCGGATCGGGCCGGGCGGCGCGGTCGTTGCCCGGGCCAGCTCCCACCATGGCTACAACGGCTCGCGCGGCGGGCTCGGCAGCATCGGCAGCGACACCGGCCTGCGGCCGCGGTCGGCCTGGGAGCCGTGGAGCGGGGCCCTGCACGTCGCCGCCGGCAGCCACGCCGGCACGACCGCGCCGACACTCGGCGACAGTCGCGCGATCCACGGCGGCGACCTCGTCCTGGTCCCGGCCGAGCCGCTGGCGCGGACTAGCGCGGCACGTTTCGACGTCACGCCGCCGTGGCGGAAGGAGGTCTGGAGGCGTCCGGAGGCGATGGGGACGTGACCTGCGGCGAGCCGGGGAGCCGGCCCGGATAAGCTCCGGCAATCCCGGCGCCGACGAAGGCAACCGATAGGGCGGAGATCGCGGAGCGGCTGGCTGAGGCCCGCGAGCGTACGCTGCTGCTCGTCGAGCAGCTCGGCGACGAGCAGCTCAACACGGTCTATTCGCCGCTGCTCAGCCCGCTCGCCTGGGACCTCGGCCACATCGCCAACTTCGAGGAGCTCTGGCTGGTCCAGAGGGCCGGCGGCGCGGCCCCGATGCACGGCGATCTCGGTCGCTTCTACGACGCGATCGAGAATCCGCGCGCGGCCCGCAACGAGCTGCCGATCCTGCGCGGCGACGAGCTCCGCGCCTATATGGAGGAGGTCCGCGCCCGAGCGCTCGAGGTGCTCGACGCGATCGACCTCGACGGCCCCGAGCGGCCGATTCTCCGCGACGGGTTCGTCTACGAGATGCTGATCGCGCACGAGCAGCAGCACACCGAGACGATGCTGCAGCTCCTGCAGATGATCGACGGCTACGAGCCACCGCTCTCGGCCCCGCCGCCGGTCGCCGCCGGCGACGGCCCGGAGATGGTCGCCGTCGCCGGCGGCAGGGTCGAGATCGGCGCCGCCGGGGGCGGCTTCGCCTATGACAACGAGCGGCCCCGCCACGCGGTCGAGATCGCTCCCTTCCGGATCGACCGGCTCGCGGTCGCGAACGGCGACTTCGGCCGTTTCGTGGCCGAGACCGGCGCCGAGCCGCCGCTGTACTGGGAGCGCGACGGCGCCGGCGGTTGGGTCGACACGAGGTTCGGCCGCCGCGCCGAGCTCGATCCGGCCGCCCCGGTCGTCCACGTCGATCATTCGCAGGCCGGTGCGTTCGCGCTCTGGGCGGGCAAGCGGCTGCCGACCGAGCTGGAGTGGGAGGCCGCCGCCGCCGGCTCCGGTCCCGACGCCGCCAACCTCGGTCACGGTGGGTTCGCGACCCGGCCGCCGGATCCCGCGAACCGGTCCGCAGCCGGCGCCCTTGGGATGCTCGGCGACGCCTGGGAGTGGACGAGCTCGGAGCTGAACGCCTACCCGGGCTTCGAGGCCTTTCCCTATCGCGAGTACTCGGAGGTCTTCTTCGCCTCGGGTTTCCCGGTTCTCCGCGGCGGATCGTGGGCGACGGCGAGGAACGTGATCAGGCTCAGCTTCCGCAACTGGGACCTGCCCGAGCGCCGGCAGATCTTCTCCGGGTTCCGCTGCGCCGAGGACGGCTGATGGACGGGCCGATCGAGATCGCCGTCGACCTGCCCGAGGGCGGCGCGCTCGCGGGGATGGCCGAGGTCGTCCGCGAGGGTCTCTCGAGCCCGTTCAAGGAGCTGCCGCCGAAGTACTTCTACGACGAGCTCGGGTCGGAGCTGTTCGAGCGGATCACCGAGCAGCCCGAGTATTACCCGACCCGATGCGAGCGCGAGATCCTCGCCGCCCGCGCGGCCGCGGTCGCCGCCGCGGGGCGGCCGCGGACGTTGATCGAGCTTGGCTCCGGCGCCGCCGCGAAGAGCAGGGTGCTGCTCGACGCGATGCGAGACGCCGGCACCCTCGAACGGTTCGTGCCGGTCGACATCTCCGAGGGGATCACGCGGCGGGTCGCCGCCGAGCTCGTCGACGAGTACCCGGGCCTGGCCGTCGAGGGGATCGTCTGCGACTACGAGACCCACCTCGAGCGGATCCCGCGGCCGGAGGGCGCGCTGATCGCCTTCCTCGGCGGCACGATCGGCAACTTCCGGCCGGCGCCGCGGCGGTCGTTCCTGGCCCGGATCGCGACCCTGATGTACCCCGAGGATCGGTTCCTGCTCGGCACCGACCTCGTCAAGGACCGGGCCCGCCTCGAGGCCGCCTACAACGATCAGGCCGGGGTCACCGCCCGGTTCAACAAGAACGTCCTCAACGTCCTCAACCGCGAGCTCGACGCCGACTTCGACCTCGACGGCTTCGAGCACGTCGCCTTCTGGGACGCGGAGAACGAGTGGATCGACATCCGCCTGCGGGCGCTGCGAGAGCAGTTCGTCGACCTCCGCGAGCTCGACATGCGCACGCACTTCTCGCGCAACGAGGAGATGCGCACCGAGATCTCGACGAAGTTCACCCGCGAGCGGATCGAATCCAGCTACGCCGACGCCGGCCTCGAGATGATCGAGTGGTGGACCGACCGTGAGGGGCTGTTCGCGCTCAGCCTCGCCCGTCCGTTATAGGGTCGCGGGCGTTGACCGGGCCGGAGGTTGAAGAGACGGGGGAGGGCCACGCCGCGGCTTCGGTGACCTTCCGGAACGTGACCAAGCGCTATCGCGGCGCCGACGGCGATGCGGTCAGCGACCTCAGCCTCGAGGTCCCGGCCGGGGAGATCTGCGTCCTCGTCGGGCCGTCCGGATGCGGCAAGACGACGGCGATGCGGATGGTCAACCGCACGGTCGAGATCACCAGCGGCGAGATCGAGGTCGGGGAGACGGTCGTGACCGAGCGCTCGCCGGCGCAGTTGCGCCGCGAGATCGGCTACGTGATCCAGCAGATCGGCCTCTTCCCGCACCGCACGATTGCCCAGAACATCGCCACCGTGCCGGCCCTGCTCGGCTGGGACGGGAAGCGGACCGATGCCCGCGTCCGCGAGCTGCTCGAGCTGATCTCGCTGCCGGCCGACGTCGCCGACCGCTATCCGGCCCAGCTCTCCGGCGGCCAGCAGCAGCGGGTCGGCGTCGCCCGGGCGCTGGCGGCCGACCCGCCGGTGATGCTGATGGACGAGCCGTTCGGAGCGATCGACCCGATCAACCGTGAGCGTCTCCAGAACGAGTTCCTGAGGCTGCAGGCGGAGATCCGCAAGACGATCCTGTTCGTCACCCACGACATCGACGAGGCGATCAAGATGGGCGACCGGATCGCGGTCCTGCGCGAGGGCGGCCACCTCGCCCAGTTCGCGACCCCGGCAGAGCTGCTGATGGCCCCGGCCGACGACTTCGTCGAGGACTTCGTCGGCGCCGATCGGGCGCTGAAGCGGCTTGCGCTGATGCGCGTCTCCGACGTCGACCTCTGGGAGGCGCCGCTCGCCTTCGCCGGCCAGGACACGGCCGACGTCCACGCCAAGCTTGAGCGCGCCGAGGTGCCGTGGGCGCTGCTCGTCGACTCCGACCGCAAGCCGGTCGGTTGGCTGTCGGATCGCGACCTGGCCGCGAGCACGGTCCCCGGCCGCCCCGGCATCTCGCCGCAGCCCGTCCTCGACCGCGACGACGTCCTCCGCGACGCGCTCTCGGATCTGCTCCAGTCGCAGACCCACTACGCGCCCGTCGTCGACGCCCGCGGGGTGACGACCGGCATCCTCTCGCTCGACATCATCTCCGAGTTCCTCGCATCCGACGAGGCGAAGGCCGAAGAGCACGCCGCCGCCGAGCGCCCGATCGGCTGAGCGGATCGTGATCGCGACCGCCGTCTCGCTGCTCGCCCAGGTCCAGCTCCGCGATCCGGGCAGCGGCGCGACGACCTGCCAGGGCAACAACGAGGCGTTCTGCCCCGGCTTCGTGATCGACAACATCGGCGACTACGTCTCGCCGCTGCTCGAGCACGTCGTCCTCGTCCTCGGCTCGGTCCTGATCGGCTTCCTGATCGCGATGGCCCTGGCGATCGGCTCGCACGGGCGCCGCTGGCTGATCCCGGTCTTCATCGGCACGACCGGCGTCCTCTACACGATTCCGAGCATCGCCCTGTTTCTGCTGCTGCTGCCGGTCACCGGGCGCGGCACCGAGACGGCGCTGATCGCCCTCTCGCTCTACAACCTCCAGATCATCTACCGCAACGCCAACTCGGGGCTGGCCAACGTTCCCGGGTCGGCGCGCGAATCCGGCACCGGGATGGGGATGACCAAGCGCCAGCTGCTCTGGAAGGTCGAGCTGCCGCTGGCGGTTCCCGAGATCATCGCCGGGGTCCGGATCGCCACCGTCTCGACGGTCGCGATCGCCACCCTGGCGATCTTCGCCGGCGCCGGCGGGCTCGGCGAGATCCTCTACAACGAGGGCATCCAGCGCGGCGTCTTCAAGACGAACATCGTCTTCGGCAGCGTCCTCGCGGTCACGCTCGCGATCACCTTCGACGGCCTGCTCGTCCTCGCACAGCGCTATGTCGCGCCGTGGCGGAAGGTGCGGGCGCTGTGAGCGCAGCCCTCGTCCTCCCCGGCTTCCTCGGCTCGTTCGGCGGCGCCGTCGACTTCATCTTCAGCGAGCGCGACTCGGTCCAGGGCGGGCTCCAGGTCGGCGGGCTCGGCCAGATCTGGGACCTGCTGGCGACGCAGATGGCGATCAGCCTCGTCGCGCTGCTGCTCGCGGTGGCGATCGCGCTCCCGGTCGGGCTCTGGCTCGGCCATCGCGGCGTCGGCGAGTTCGCCGCGGTTGCCGTCGGTAACGCCGGCCGGGCGATCCCCGAGCTGGCCCTGATCGCTCTGATGGTCGCGTTCGTCGGCACCGGCAACCTCAACGTGACGATCGCGGTGACGATCCTCGGCATCCCGCCGATCCTCACGAACGCGTTCGTCGGGGTCCGCCAGGTCGACCGCGGCGCCGTCGACGCCGCCCGCGGCATGGGAATGTCAGAGTTCGAGATCGTCCGCCGGGTCGAGCTGCCGCTGGCGATCCCGACGATCATGGGCGGGGTCCGGACCGCCTCGGTCAACATCATCGCGACCTCGACGATCGGCTCGTTGGCCGGGGTCAAGACCCTCGGCGATCTGATCCTCAGCCCGAACGTCTACGGCAACGAGGGCGTGATCGCCGGGGCGATCGTCGTCGCGCTGCTGGCGCTCACGTTCGAGTTCATCCTCGCCGCGCTCCAGCACCTGATGACGCCGCGCGGGCTCACGCTTCAGCGCGCCGCCGCCAGGATAAGTGCATAGGATCGTCGTTCAGCCGCGGAGGGGCCGCGGCCAACCAAAACGGGAGGAATCAAGACCAGATGCGTAGCAAGACCCGCCTGCGGGGAGTCCTTGCCCTGTTGAGCCTGCTCGTCGCCGCCGTCGCGCTCGCCGCGTGCGGCTCCGACGACGGGACCTCGACCGAGGCCGGCTCGACCGCCGCCGGCGACAACCTGATCCAGGACAACCCGGACAACAACGGTGTCAAGCTGACGATCGGCTCGAAGAACTTCACCGAGCAGTTCATCCTCGGCGAGATCTACGCGCAGTCGCTCCAAGCGGCCGGCTACGACGTCTCGACCGACCTCAATCTCGGTTCCGAGCAGGTCGCGCTGAAGTCGCTCGAGAACGGCGAGATCAGCGGCTATCCGGAGTACACGTCGACGGCGCTGACGTCGTTTTTCGACGTCGCGCCCGAGGACGTCCCCGCCGACGCCCAGCAGGCCGTCGACGACACCCAGGACCAGTTCGCGAAGCTCGGGCTGGTCGCATTCAGCCCGACGCCGTTCGCGGACGCCAACGCGGTCGGCCTGCTGCAGTCGACGGCCGACGATCTCGGGGTCACGTCGATCTCCGACCTCGAGGGCAAGTCGCAGGATCTGACCCTCGCCGGCTCGCCCGAGTGCCGGCAGCGGATCGACTGCCTCGCCGGCCTCGAGCAGTACTACGGGCTGCAGTTCAAGAAGTTCACCCCGATCGACATCGGGCTGCGCTACGAGGTTCTCGACAAGGGCGACGCGGACCTGTCGATCCTGTTCACCAGCGACGCACAGCTGTTCGTCGACAGCGACAAGTACACGCTGCTCACCGACGACAAGGGCGTGCTGCCGGCCGGCAACGTGATCTTCATCTCCGACGAGAAGGTCGCCGCCGACGCCGGTCCCGATTACCAGGACACGATCGAGAAGGTCCAGCAGGGTCTGACGCTCGAGGTCATGCAGGAGCTCAACGCCCGCGTCGACGTCGACAAGGAGAAGCCTGAGGACGTCGCCGCCCAGTACCTGCAGGAGTCGGGCTACACCGAGTAGGAGCGTGCGGAGGCGCGGCGGGACCGGTTCGGAGCCGGTCTCGCCGCGCCGCTCCGGTTCCGGGCATTCAGGCGTTCGGATAGGCTCGGCTGCGATGGATTTCTCGAAGCTCTCGCGCGCCGAATGGCTCGGGCTCGCCGCCTCGGCGCTGCTCGTCGTCGCGGTGCTGCTGCTGCCCTGGTACGACCTCGCCGAGGGACCCTCGCGAGCGCCCGGCGGCGACGGCTTCCTGTGCGGCGACGGCGAGTTCAGCTGCACCGGCTTCGCGACCTTCCCGCTGCTCCGCTGGCTGCTGCTCGCCGCCGCGACGGCGCCGTGGATCCTCGCCTACATCGTCGTCCGCGGCAAGAAGCTCTCCTGGCCGCCCGGCGAGCTGACGATGGTCGTCGGGTTCACCGCCTTCGTGCTGATCGCCTACAACGGGATCATCGATCCGCCCGGCTCCGGCAACCAGGAGATCGGCATCACCAAGGAGATCGGCTACTACGTGGCCCTGTTCGCCGCGCTCGGCATCGCCGCCGCCGGGATCGGCAGGGCGATGGAGGTCGCCAAGGACGCGCCCCGCAAGGCGCCCGGTACGGTCTGAGCCGATGGGCGTGATCTCCCACGACAACCGCCCCGGCAGCAAGCCCGACCGCAACCTCGCCCTCGAGCTGGTCCGGGTCACCGAGGCGGCGGCCCTCGCCGCCGCCCGCTGGGTCGGCCGCGGCGACAAGGAGGCCGCCGACGGCGCCGCCGTCGACGCGATGCGCCTGCTGATCAACACGGTGCCGATGGAGGGGACCGTCGTCATCGGCGAGGGCGAGAAGGACGAAGCCCCGATGCTCTTCAACGGCGAGGAGATCGGCGACGGCAGCCCGCCCCGGGTCGATATCGCGGTCGATCCGCTCGAGGGGACGCGGCTCTGCGCGCAGGGGCGTCCCGGATCGCTGGCGGTGATCGCGCTCGCCGAGCGCGGCACGATGTTCGACCCGGGTCCGTGCGTGTATATGGAAAAGCTCGTCGGCGGGCCGGCGATCGCCGACTGCCTGAGCCTCGAGGAGCCGATCGGCGAGGTCGTCAAGCGGGTCGCCGAGCGTCGCGGGGTCGGCCCGACCGAGATCACCACCGTGATCCTCGATCGCGAGCGTCACGCCGAGGGGGTCCGGCAGATCCGCGAAGCCGGCAGCCGGATCCGCTTCATCACCGACGGTGACGTCTCGGCGGCGCTGCTGGCGGTGATGGACGGCACCGGCGTCGATCTGCTCTGGGGAATCGGCGGAACCCCCGAGGGGGTCATCTCCGCCGCCGCGATCAAGTGCCTCGGCGGGCAGATCCTCGGGCGCCTCTGGCCCCGCGACGACAGCGAGCGCGACGCTGCCCGGGAGGCCGGCTACGACATCGAGCGGATGCTCGAGGTCGACGACCTCGTCGGCGGCAACGACGCCTTCTTCGCCGCCAGCGGCGTCACCGACGGCGACCTGCTCCAGGGAGTCCGCTACCACGGCGCCGGCTACGCGACGACCGAGTCGCTGGTCATGCGCTCCCGCTCCGGCACGGTCCGGAGGGTCAGCGGCCGCCACGACCGCGGCAAGCTGCGCGAGGTTACCGGCGGCCTCTACGGGTAGCCGGTGATCCGATGCAACTGATCGCCGGCGCGACCGGATACATCGGTGGCCTGCTCGCGGCCCGGCTCGCCGAGCAGGGCCGCGAGATCCGCTGCCTCGCCCGTGATCCCGAGGGCGCGGCGGCCAAGCTCGACGAACGCTGCGAGCTGGTCCGCGGCGACGTCCTCGACCGCGTCACCCTCGACCCGGCGCTGGCCGGCGTCGACGTCGCCTACTACCTCGTTCATTCGATGGGGCGGGGCGGCGATGGCGACTTCGAGGAGCGCGACCGCCGCGGCGCCCGAAACTTCGCGGCGGCCGCAAAGGCCGCCGGCGTCGAGCGGATCATCTACCTCGGCGGGCTCGGAGAGGGAACCTCGCCGCATCTGCGCTCCCGCCAGGAGACCGCCGAGGGGCTGGCTTCGACCGGCATCCCGCTGACCTACTTCCGCGCGGCGATCGTGATCGGGTCGGGCAGCGAGTCGCTGCGCACGATCGCCTACCTGGTCCGCCGCCTGCCGGCGATGGTGACGCCGAGCTGGACGTCGACGCGGACGCAGCCGATCGCCGCCGCCGACGTCGTCGAGTACCTCGCCGCCGCCCTCGAGGTGCCCGCCTCGACCGGCCGCGAGATCGAGATCGGTGGCCGCGAGGTGACCACCTACGGTGGGCTGCTCGACGTCTGCGCCCGCGCCCAGGGCAAGCGCCCGCGCCCGCGGGTCGGGGTGCCGCTGCTGTCGCCGGGGCTGAGCTCGCACTGGATCGGGCTGGTGACGCCGGTCGACGCCGGGGTCGCTCGGCCGCTCGTCGAGGGCCTGACCACCGAGACGGTCGTCACCGACGAGAGCGGCATGGAGCTGTTCGACGTCGAGCCGACGCCGCTCGAGGACGCGATGCGCACCGCGGTCGAGGAGCTGTTCTGATCAGGGCAGCCAGTCGTGTTCGTTTTCGTCTCCGGCGGGCCGCTGGACCGGGAAGTCGGCCGTCATCCCGCGCAGCGTTCCGGTGTCGTGGAGCTCGTAGCGGAGCGCGTTGATGACCGCCCCCGACAGCAGCCCGAGCGCCAGCGCGTAGAACCAGATCAGCGCGATCAGCACGAAGCTGACGATCCGCCCGAACTCGCCGATCGTCGAGACGTTGACCAGGTAGAGGGGGAAGATCGAGTTGGCGATCCCGCCGGCGACCGCCATGAACACCGCCCCCGGCCAGACCGCCCGCCAGGGCAGATGGCCCTTCGGGACCGCCCAGTAGATCAGGCAGAGGATCAGGAAGCTGATCACCAACCCGCCGGCGATGACCATCACGTTGAGCAGCCAGTCGACCCGCGACAGGCCCAGCGGCAGGTCCTCGACGCCGGATACGAGCAGGCTCTCCATGGCCGGGACGGCGACGCTCGCCGCCAGGAAGAACGCGACGACCGCGAGCATGATCAGCGAGAACCGCTTCTGGGCCAGCCAGCCGCGGCACTCGACGTGGTAGATCCGGCAGAAGGCGGTGTCCATCGCCCCCCAGAACGAGGCGCCGATCCAGAGCCCGGCGACGATCGCGACGATCCCGATCTCGGTCGAGTTCGATTGCAGCTGATCGAGGGTCGAGCGCAGGGTGTCCTGCTCGGTCGACGGAAACAGCTCGCCGAGGTCGCGCAGGATCGTCGCCTGGACGTCGGGGCTCTGCAGCAGCTTGCCGGTGATGAACAGCAACAGCAGCGCGAACGGAAACACCGAGAGCATCAGGTTGTAGGCGACCATCGCCGCCATCCCGGTGATGTTCTCCTCGTAGGCGCGCCGCCAGAAGGCGGTGATCGATCGGTTGGTCCGCTGCCTCAACGCCGCTCGACGGCATCCCGCAGCGCCGCTGCGGCGCGGCCGGCGATTCGCAGGCCGAGCGATGCCGCGCCGCCGGCAGCAGCGATGCCGCCGCGGGCCAGGCTCTCGAGGTCGGCGACGTGGGAATGCTCCGACGCCGCTGCGGGCGGATTCGCGCCCGCCGCCGGGGCGGGCTCCGCCTCGGCCCCGCCGGCTGCGGAGTCGGCGTCGGGGGCGGCTGCCGGCTTCGCCTCGGCGCGGCGCGGGCTGCGCACCGAGGGCCGCTTCCGCGGCAGGTTGCCGAGGACGCCCGCCTGCGCCGGCGGCTCCGGGTCGGCGGCCTCCCCGCCGGTTGCGGGGTCGCCGTCGGAGTCTCTGTCGATGCCGCTCATGGGGCTATTTCACCGTGTTTGGAGGATGAACGCACAGCCGGACCGCAACTACCCGCAATCTCGCGCGTTATTCGGGGAGTAACCGGGTATCGGTTGCGGTGTAGCGGACCTTGGATCGATCGACAATCCGGCCGAATTCGGCTTGACTTCAGAAAGTAAAGTACATACAATGCCCCTTCGCGGGGTTGCGCCTGACGCCGGCGGAACATGCGAACGCGGCAAATGACCGGACAGCGGGTCCGTCATTTTGCGGCCGCGGCTCATTCCGAGAGCATCGGCGCCCGATGAATTCAGACCGGGCCCATGCGGCGCAGGGACCCCAAGCACGAACCCACAGAACGGAGCAAGAGGACGCGGAATGCTTGTAGCTGAGCTTCAGGAACTCGAAGAGGTAAAGAACCTGCTGAGCAAGGGCCAGCAGGTCGGTGTGCTGACCTTCGGCGAGATCGCTTCCGCGGTCTCCGAGGTCGACGTCGACGAGGGCGACATCGAGGAGCTCTATGGGCACCTCGAGCGCTCCGGCATCGAGCTCGTCGAGGACGTCGATCCCGCCCAGACCGCGACGCCCGAGCGCGACGACGGCAAGCGCGGCAAGCGCCGGGCGAAGACGACGATCGATCTGAAGCCGGACATGACGACCGACTCCCTGCAGCTGTTCCTCAAGGACATCGGCAAGGTCCGTCTGCTCACCGCCGCCGAGGAGGTCGAGCTGGCGAAGCGGATCGAGCGCGGCGACCTCGCGGCCAAGGAGAAGATGGTCGAGTCGAACCTCCGGCTCGTCGTCTCGATCGCCAAGAACTACCGCAACCAGGGCCTGCCGTTCCTCGACCTGATCCAGGAGGGAACGCTCGGACTGGTCCGCGCCGCCGAGAAGTTCGACTACCGCAAGGGCTTCAAGTTCTCGACCTACGCGACCTGGTGGATCCGCCAGGCGATCGCCCGTGCGCTCGCCGACAAGGCGAGGACGATCCGGATCCCGGTCCACGTCGTCGAGAAGCTGAACAAGATCGGTCGTGCCGAGCGCAAGCTCGTCACCGAGCTGGGCCGCGAGCCGACCCCGGAGGAGATCGCCGACGTCACCGGCATCGAGCCCGACGAGGTCGACTCGATCAAGCGTTCCGCTCAGGCGCCGGTCTCGCTCGAGAAGCCGGTCGGCGACGAGGAGGAGTCCGAGTTCGGGCAGTTCATCGCCGACGAGAAGGCCGAGTCGCCGTTCGACCGCGCTGCCGATCTGCTCACCAAGGAGGCCCTGCGCGAAGCGCTGGAGAACCTCTCCTACCGTGAGCGTCGCGTGCTCGAGCTCCGCTACGGGCTCGGTGGGGAACATCCCCGCACCCTCGACGAGGTCGGGCGCACGTTCAACGTGACCCGCGAGCGCATCCGGCAGATCGAGAACCAGTCGCTGAAGAAGCTGCAGACGCTGGCCGAGGCGCAGAAGCTGCGCGAAGTCGCGTAGCGCTGAAGCCGCCCGGGCGCCCGGCCTCGGCCCGAGGCCGCCGGAGACGAAGACCGTAGACCTCATAACCGGACGCCGCCACCCGATCTGGCCCGGCGTCCACACGACGAACGGAGCAAGAACAGAATGAGTACCGCCACAAAGACAAGACCTGCCAAGAGCGATGTCGTGGAGTTCACCTGCGCCCGCTGCGAGGTGACCAGCCGCTGGACCGAGGGCCTCGGGGCCGCGACGCCCCCGAACTGGGTCAAGGAGAAGGGGCTCTACTACTGCCTCGTCTGCCGTCGTGAGCGGGCCATGGAGCAGGCCGTCGAGAAGGCCGGCGGTAACCGTGTCAGCACCGCCGACCGCGCGAAGCTGCGTTCCGCAGCCGTCGTCGACTTCGAGATCGCTCGTGATCCCGATCGCACCGAGGGCGAGATCGCCAAGGCCGCCCGCGCCTCGATCGGCGCGGTCCGCAAGGCCCGCAAGGGCCGCCGCCCCGAGTAGATCCGACGGGCCGCGAGACCGCGGCTAGGCGTCATCGGCCGGCTCACGACCGAAGGTCGCAGCGCCGACCTCTTCCTTGAGCCGCGGGCTCGCGACCTCGTCGGATTGACGGGCCGCGCGGACCGCGGCTCAAGCGATCTCGCTCGGGGCCGATAGTGGAGGCGATGCCATTCCAGGTCGACGATGCGCTGCGCTACGTGGTCCAGAGCGATGGCTCCGACCTGCACCTCAAGGTCGGGGCGCCGCCGATGACCCGCGTCCATGGCGCCCTCGGCGCCATCCCCGACGCCGGGCCGCTGACGGCCGACGACACCGAGGAGGCCCTGCGGACGCTGGTCGGAGCGCTGCCGGCGCGGGCCGAGTTCGACGAGGAGGGGGAGGCCGACTTCTCCTATTCGATCCCGAGCGTGTCCCGCTTCCGGGTCAACGCGTTTCGCCAGCGCGGCTCGATCTCGATCGTCTGTCGCGCGATCCCGTACCAGATCCGCACCATCGAGGACCTCGGTCTGCCGCCGGCGATCGGCGCCCTCGCCGAGGAGCGTCGCGGCATCATCCTGCTGACCGGCACGACCGGCTCCGGCAAGTCGACGACGCTGGCGGCGATGATCGACCACATCAACGAGACCCGGGCCGAGCACATCATCACGCTCGAGGACCCGATCGAGTACCTGCACTCCGACAAGCGCTCGATCATCAACCAGCGCGAGGTCGGCTCCGACACGAAGAGCTTCGCCCGGGCGATGCGGCGGGTCCTCCGCCAGGACCCCGATGTGATCCTGATCGGCGAGATGCGCGACGAGGAGACGGTTCGGACGGCGCTCAGCGCCGCCGAGACGGGCCACCTGGTCCTCTCGACGCTGCACACGCTCGACGCGACCGAGACGATCAACCGGATCATCGACTTCTTCCCACCGCACCTGCAGCAGCAGGCCCGGGTGATGCTCGCCTCGACGCTGCGGGGCGCCGTCTCGCAGCGGCTCGTGCCGACCGTCGACGGGGCCGGGCGCGTCGCCGCCAGCGAGGTGATGATCGTCACCGGGCGCGTCGAGGACCTGATCCTCAATCCCGAGGAGACCGGCAAGATCAGCCAGGTGATCGCCGAGGGCGACTACTACGGCATGCAGACCTTCGATCAGTCGCTGCTCACCCATGTCGAGGGGGGCCGGGTCACCGAGCGGGTCGCGATGGACTACGCATCGAGCCCACACGACTTCAAGCTGATGCTGGCGTCGTCGGGGAGGCGAGCCAGCGACATCTCCCAGCTCGAAGGGACCGAGCCGGCCGATCCGGTCCCGAGTCCGCACTTCACTTCCTGAAGTATTGCTATTCTCTTGAGGAAGGCGCGCACCGGAACCACCGTGCGCCTACCAGGATCATGGCGACTCCCGACACCGATTGTCCAGTCTGCGCTTGTGCCGAGATCATCTCCGGCAAGTGGACGCTGCTGGTCATCCGCGACCTCTCGACCGGCAACCGCCGGTTCTGCGAGCTCGAGCGCTCACTCGACGGGATCAGCCCGCGAACGCTCTCGCTGCGGCTGCGGGCGCTCGAGGAGTGCGGCGTCGTCGAGCGCCACACCTACCCCGAGGTACCGCCCCGGGTCGAGTACGCGTTGACCGAGAAGGGCCGGGCCCTGTCCCCGCTGATCGACGACATGCGCGAGTACGGTGCCCGCTGGCTGGGCGTCGGCGACAAGGACGGCGACCGCCAGTCCGTCGCGGCCTGACCTCTTCCTGAACGGAAAGTTGCAGGCAGGAAGGCCGCGAGCGCGGGCGAAGACGGCCCCTGTGCGCGACCTTCACCTCAGACATACGCTGACCGCCCTCGCCCGCGACGCCTCCGAGGTCTTCACCGATCTCGTCGAGGGCGGGCAGGAGATCCCCTACGAGATCGGCGATGCCGGCGATGGCTTCTCGTTCTGCCACTACCAGCCGCTGACGGCTCGGTTCGTACGCGACAACGCCACCGAGCTGCGTGAGCTCGAGAGCTTCCGCGAAGCGACCGAGACGATGCGGCGGGCCGATGTTGGCGGTCCGTACCTCGAGGAGGCCGGCATCGCCCCACCCGTCGACGCGATCGAGCGGGCGAACCTGGCGGTCACTTACTTTCTGGCGCGGCTCTGGGATGGTTCCGCCGACTTCGAGCTCGACGACGAGCGCTTCGCCTCCGCGGTCGCGGAGATCGAGGAGTGCGCCGAGCCGGAGACCGGCGAGGTCGAGGCGATCGTTCCCCTGATCGGCTTCCAGATGCCCGCCACCCGGCTCGATCTCAGCGGCGCGGCGATCGTCCGTGCCGATGCGGTCGACGTGCCCTCCGATGCGGCACGCGGCGAGCGCCCGGGCGGGGCCGCCTGGGAGCCGACGTTCTTGATCAGCGCCCGCGTCTCGCTCGACGAGGACGGCGGGCTCGGCGGCGCCGGCGACCGCGTCGCCCGCACCTTCGAGCGGGTCGCTACCACGCTGCGGCTCTACAAGCCGGGCGGCGTCGGCCTCGGACCGCACGGCTGGGTCCGGGTCGCCGGCGACCGCTGGCGGCGGATCGCGACCGGGGCCGGCAAGCCCCGGCCGGGCGGCTACCGGCTGACCGAGAGCGACCTCGGCTCCGTCGCCGATCTGTCGAGGACCGTCTCCGTGCATCCGCGCCGGATCTCCAGGCTGCGGCGCTCGCTGCTGCGCTTCGAGGCCGGTCTCGACCGCCGTGGTGCGGTCGACGCGCTCAACGACCATCTGCTCGCGCTGCGCTTCCTGCTCGAGGGCGAGGGGCCGGCCGGCGTCGGATTGCCGATGCGCGTCGCGGCCCTGGCCGAGGGCGGCGACGGACGCGAGGGCCGCGGCGACGCCAAGCAGGTCGTCGAGCAGGCGATCTCACTCGAGCGCGAGCTCTGGAGCGGCGAGCCGACCCGCGGCGAGGGCGGCCCCGGGCCGGCGGAGATCTCCGGCCGGATCGAGGAGCTGCTGAGGACGATCCTGCGGCGCGGCGTCACCGGCGAGATCGGCAGCGATTTCCGCGCCGCCGCCGATGAGGCGCTGCTGGCCGACGGCCTGGCATTCGGAGAGGGCTCGCCGACCGAGCTCGGAACCGACACCGAGTGGGACTTCGACGCGATCGAGATCGAATCGATGGCCGCCGAGCCCGAGACCGGCGAACCCGAGCTCGACCTCGGCTTCGACCGCGACGGCGAGGAGATCGCCGCCTCGCGGATCGCCCCGGAGCCGCAGCCCGCCGCCATCGAACCCGACGCCGACATCGAGCCCGAGCCCGAGCGCAAGCAGGTCCACATGCCGCTGATCCTGTCCGAGTCCGAGGCCGAGTCCGATGCTGAGATCGAGGACGACGAGACCCCGACCCGATCCTTCACCTTCCTCGACGAGGAGATCGAGGAGCAGTCCCGCGAGCCCTCGCCGACGGCGACCGGAGCCGGCTGGCTCGACGAGGTCGACGACGGGGCGACGATGGACTTCCCGGCCCGGTCGAACCACCTCGGCGAGCTCTCGCGTCCGCCGATGGACCGCGAGGAGGTCAAGGCCCGCGTCGAATACCTGTTCCCGCGGACCGAGACGAACTGGACCGTCGGCAGTCGCAGCCCGCGCCGCGCCGCCGGCTGACGGTCAGCCGGGCTCCTCCGGCATCAGCAGGCGCGCGAACGCGCGCAGGCCGCCGAGATCGTGGACCTCGTCGCTGAGCTCCGGCACCTCGAAGACCGGCACCCCCGGCGAGCGCGAACGCAGCTCGTCGATGTTGCGGCGGTCGCGGCCGGCGAGCAGCTGCCGGTCGGCATGGGCGGCGAGCACCCGGCTGACCAGGTCCTCGTCGCCGAGGGCCGTCCCGAGGTCCTCGCGCGCCGATCCCTCCGTCGTCTTCGTCCCGGTGATCGTGTGGACCCGGTTGACGATCATCGCTCCGAGCGGCAGCTCGGCGGCGGCGAGCTTGCTGCGCAGGTACGAAGCCTCCTTGATCGGCTCGCCGGCGGGTCCGGTGACGATCAGGAAGGTGGTTCGCTCGTCGCCGAGCAGCCCCTCGACCCGCTCGGCCCGCTCCCGGAATCCGCCGAGCAGGCCGGCCATCGCCGAGAAGAACTCGGAGAGGTCGGCGATCAGGTCGCCGCCGGTGACCCGGCGCAGGACCGACGAGACGACCGCAAAGCCACGTCCGGCGATGCGGGCGCCGAAGCCGGTCGGGCGGATGAACAGCCGCATCGCCCGGCCCTCGACGAACTGGGTCACCCGGCGCGGCGCGTCGAGGAAGTCGAGCGCGTTGCGCGACGGTGGGGTGTCGAGGACCAGCAGGTCGAAGCCGCCCTGCGAGTCGATCTCGTAGAGCTTCTCCATCGCCATGTACTCCTGCGAGCCGGCGAGCGCCCCCGAGATCTGCTGGTAGATCCGGTTGTCGAGGATCCGCTGCCGCGCCTGCGCGTCCGGGGAATAGCGGTCGATCACCTCGTCGAACGTCGCCTTTGCGTCGAGCATCATCGCCCAGAGCTCGCCGCCGCCGTCACCGCCGTCGAGGTCGACGCGGCGCGGCACGTTGCCGAGCTCGGCGAGGCCGAGCGAGTCGGCGAGCCGCTTGGCGGGATCGATCGTCAGCACCGCGACCTTGAGGCCGTGCTCGGCCATCGCGACCGCGATCGCCGCCGAGGTCGTCGTCTTGCCGACGCCGCCGGAGCCGGCGCAGATGCAGATCGACCGGCCGGCGAGGATCGTTTCGAGGTGGGCGCTCATCCGAGCTCCTCGGCGAGCCGCTCGAGCTCCGCGGAGCCGAAGCCGGCGCAGAACAGGAACGGCAGCTCGCGGATCGGCACGCCGGTGACGACGCTCGCGCAGGCGGCCGAGCTCGACCCGCTGCGTCCGTGCCCGCTCCGCCTCGGCGACGGCGGCGTCGAGCGCCGCCGATGGGAGCTGCTCGCGGGCCGCGCGGATCCGGTCCAGCTCGGCCGCCGAGAAGCGCTCCGGGTAGAGGCCGTTGACGAAGACCTCGTCGAGCGCGACCCCGGCCTCGTCGAGCCCGGCGGCGAGCTCGGCCGACTCGTTGACGGCCATCTCCTCGGCGGTGGCGACGATTCCCACCCCGGCGGCGTCGGCGTCGGTGATCATCGACTCGATCCGTGCCGCCTGGTCGGCCAGCGGGCCGCCGCGGGCGATCCGCCGGAAGGTCGCCCGGCGCCTCGAGGAAGCCGATCCCGTGGCCGGTTGCGGGGGCGTCGACGATGACCAGGTCATAGGTGCCGCGCTGGCCCGGGAGCGCGGCGGTCGTCGAGGGTCAGCTCATAGGCCTTGCCGATCGAGACGACCTCCTGCAGGCCCGGGGTCGCGGCGGCGAGGTAGGCGAAGAGGTTGCTGCGGTAAAGCAGCGAGGCCATCGCCCGGACCGGCAGCAGGACCTCGAGGTACTCGCGGACCATCTTGTCGGGGTCGATCGAGATCGCCCAGAGGCCGTCGGCGAGCTCGGTCTCGCGGAAGCCGATCGGCGGCGTGGCCGAACAGCGCCGAGCCCCTGCTCCTGGCTGGCGATCTCGCAGACGATCACGCGCCGGCCGGCCGCCGCCGCGGCGAGGCCGAGCGCGTACGCGACGGTCGTCTTGCCGACTCCGCCCTTGCCCGTTACGAAGGCGAGCCGCTTGTCGAGCAGGCCGGCGATGGGTCCCATTCTCGCAAGCGCCGGCGGCGGGTTCGGGGAGATCGGGAGGAAACCGCCTGCGGTGGCCGAATAAGCGGTCACCATGGGCTTGTTCAACAGGAAGATTCCGGAAGGGCGCACCGCGGAGGAGGAGACTCTCCCGCGAGCCGCAGAGCACCGAGGCCGAGGTCGCGAGGTCCCGTATCGGGACGGATGCTGCGCCCGACGCCGTGCCGGCGGCCGAGCCGCGCACCGAGCCGGTCACGAAGGTGCAGCGCCGATCCCTACGGCGACGAGCTGCGCGAGCTCGAGCGCCAGGCGCCGAGCACGGCAGCGGCGCCGGACCCAACGCCCGAGCCCGAGCCCGCGCCCCGAGCCCGAGCCCGCTCGCCTCCGCCGATGTCGACGCCCCCGGCAAGCTCGACAAGGAGGAGCTACGACGCGCCGTCAAGGGCGGCGGCGAGGCCGAGACCCGAGGACGAGGGCCGCGTGTCCGCCGACGAGCTCATCGGGCCGACCCTCGAAGCGTCGCCACCCGTTCGCCCCGGAGCCGCAGCGAGCCGGCCGCCGAGCGGACGATGAAGGTCTTCGCGTTCGCCAACCAGAAGGGCGGCGTCGCCAAGACCACGACCACCCTGAACCTGGCGGTCGCGCTTTCGGAGTCCGGCCACCGCGTCCTCGCGGTCGACCTCGACCCGCAGGGCAACCTGACGATGAGCCAGGGGATCGACCCGGACACGGTCGAGAAGAGCCTCTACCACGTGCTCGTCGACCGGATGCCGATCAAGGAGATCATCCAGCATCGCGAGATCGACATCGCCGTCTCCTCGATCGACCTGGCCGGCGCCGAGATCGCGATGAGCACGCAGATCGGCCGCGAGCGGTCGCTGCAGAAGGCGCTGGCGCAGGTCGCCGACGATTACGACTTCGTCTGCATCGACACGCCGCCGAGCCTCGGGCTGCTGACGATCAACGCGCTGACCGCGGCCGACAAGGTGATCGTCCCGGTTCAGTGCGAGTACCTGTCGATGCGTGGCCTGGTACAGCTCCAGAACACGCTCGAGATGATTCGCGAGAACCTCAACCCGGAGGTGCAGATCGAGGGCATCCTGCCGACGATGCTCGACACCAGGACCATCCACGCCAAGGAGGCCGTCGAGATCCTCGAGGAGAACTTCGGGGAGCTCGTCTTCAAGTCGCGGATCAAGAAGGCGATCAAGTTCGCCGAGGCGCCCGTGAAGGGAAGCTCCGTCCTCAAGTACGATCCGCAGAGCAACGCGGCCCAGTGCTATCGCGATCTGGCGGAGGAGGTCCTGGAACATGGCGCGAAGGAATAAGCGGGCAAGCATGCGCGAGGGCCCCCTCGCCGACCTCTTCCGCTCGACCGAGACTCCCGACGACCCGCCGGAGCCCCCGGACCGGCCCGAGCCCAGACGCGAGCCCGAGAGCCCGACCCCGAGCCGGACTCGCCGCCGAGCCGGAGCCGCGCAGCCGGAGACGCCCTCACGAGCCGGAGCCCGCCCAGCCCGCGCGTCCCGCCAAGGACCGCCTCCGCGACGTCTTCAGCAGCGATCCCGGCGAGCGCGAGCCGGCCTACGGCCGCTCGGCGCCGTCGCGGACGCCGGCGACGGCGCCGCCGCAGGTCAACGACCCGCTGATCCGCGTCGTCGGCGTCGGCGGCGGCGGCGTCAACGCCGTCAACCGGATGGTCGAGGCCGGCATCACCGGCGTCGAGTTCATGGCCGTCAACACCGACCTTCAGTCGCTCCAGCAGAGCGCCGCCGACCTGACGATCCACATCGGTGGCGGGGTCACTCGCGGCCTCGGTTCGGGTTCCGATCCCGAGCTCGGCTACCGAGCCGCCTTCGAGGAGCAGGACCGGATCAAGCGGATGCTGAAGGGCTCCGACATGGTCTTCGTCGCCGCCGGCGCCGGCGGCGGCACCGGCACCGGCGCCGCGCCGGTGATCGCCCGGCTCGCCCGCGATGTCGGCGCGCTGACGGTCGGCATCGTCACCCGGCCGTTCGGGTTCGAGGGCACCCGTCGCGCCAAGCAGGCCGAGAAGGGCATCGACGCGCTGGCCGGCGAGGTCGACACGCTGATCGTCGTTCCCAACGACCGCCTGCTCTCGGTGCTCGAGCGCAACACCTCGATGGTCGAAGCGTTCCGGGTCGCCGACGACGTGCTTCGCCAGGGCGTGCAGGGCATCTCCGACCTGATCACCCTGCCGGCGCTGATCAACCTCGACTTCGCCGACGTGCGGACGACGATGCGCGACGCCGGCCCGGCGCTGCTCGGGATCGGCATGGGCACCGGTGACTCCCGGGCCAGCTTCGCGTCGGAGCGAGCGATCTCCTCGCCGCTGCTGGAGACCTCGATCGAAGGGGCGCGCTCGATCCTGCTGTCGATCACCGGCGGCCGCGACCTCTCGCTGGTCGAGATCTCCGAGGCGGCGCGGGTCATCCAGGAGGCGGCTCATCCGGAAGCGCACATCATCTTCGGCGCCAACGTCGACGACGCGCTCGACGAGCAGATCTGGGTGACCGTGATCGCAACCAGGTTCGATGCCCGCGGGCGTCGTGCCGACGGCAGCTCGACGGGCGTCTCGCGCTCGACCGCGCGGCCCTCGGCTCGACGGGCGGAGAGCTCCGGGGCGCGCCGCGTGCCCGACTACGAGGAGCGCCCCGCCGACCTCGGCATCGACGTCCCCGAGTTCATCCCCAACTAGAAGGGCGGTGGCCCGCCCGTGAGCCGCGGCGTCGTCGCCGGCGGGCATCCGGCAACCGCCGAAGCGGGAACCTGGGCGCTGCGCGAGGGTGGCAACGCGGTCGATGCCGCGATCGCCGCCGTACTCGCCTCGGTCGTCACCGAGAGTCCGTTGACCGGGCTCGGCGCCGGCGGCTTCATGCTCGTTCACACTCCCGGCGGCGACGCGACGTTGCTCGACTTCTTCGTCTCCGCGGGGGGCAGTGACGGCGCCGACCGGGCGAGCGAGCTCGAGCCCGTAGTCATCGACTTCGGCGATACGACCCAGGTGTTCAACATCGGCCCCGCCTCCTGCGGCGTCCCCGGCGTTCCGAGCGGCCTCGCCGCCGCCGCCGAGCGGTTCGGGTCGATGCCGCTCGCCGACCTCGTCGTGCCGGCGGTCGGGCTCGCCCGCGAGGGCGCCGAGATCACCTCGCAGCACGCCTACCTGTTCGAGATCCTGGCGCCGATCCTCGCCCGCGAGCCGGCCGGCGCCGCCGTCTACGCGCCGGACGGGAGAATGCTGGCGAGCGGCGAGCGGGTCGTCTTCGCCGAGCTCGCAGAGACGCTCGAGCGGCTCGGTGCCGACGGGCCGGAGCCCTTCTACCGCGGCGACATCGGCGCCGCGATCGCCGCCACCGTCCGGGGTCGCGGCGGGACCCTCGGCCGGGCCGACCTCGAGTCCTACGAGACCGTGATCCGGGACCCGGTCCGGGCCCGGTTCGGCGACTGCGAGATCCTCACCAATCCCCCTCCCTCCTCGGGGGGAGTGCTGATCGCCTACGCCCTCGAGCTGCTCGGCAGAGGCGGCGGCGCGACCGACCCGGTCAGCGTCGTCGACGTGATGCGGCGCGCGCAGGAGGCGAGGACGAGAGAGTTCCTCGAAGGTCTCTACGAACCCGGATTCGAGGCTCGTTTCCTCGCCGACCGGCTCGGATCGACCACCCACATCACGGCGCTGGACGGCGACGGCGGCTGCGCCAGCGTCACCTGCTCGAACGGCTCCGGCTCCGGCGTGTTCGTCGCCGGCACCGGCATCCAGCTCAACAACATGCTCGGCGAGGAGGACCTCAACCCGTTCGGCTTCCATGCGACCGGGCCGGGACGGCGGATGCCGTCGATGATGTCGCCGACCGTGGCGCTGCGCGAGGGCGAGCTCGTCCTCGGCCTCGGCAGCGGCGGCTCGAACCGGATCCGCTCGGCGATCACCCAGACGATCCTCCGCTACCTCGGCGACGGGCTCGACCTGACCGCGGCCGTGCGGGCGCCGCGGATCCACTTCGAGGCCGGGACCGTCCACGCCGAGCCCGGGATCGATCCCGCCGCCCTCGACCGGCTCGAGTCGCAGGGCTACGCGGTCGTCCGCTGGCGCGACCGCAGCCTGTTCTTCGGCGGCGTCCACGCGGTCGCCGCCGGGCACGGCCGGTCCGAGGCGGCCGGGGACCCGCGTCGCGGCGGCGCCGTTTCCTTCGCCTGACGGCCGGCGCCCGTCAGTCGACCTTCGGGATCGTTCCCGGCTTGTGACCGTTGCTGCGCGCCCGCTCGGCGTCGCGGCGGGCGCGGAGCAGACCGGCGTGGAGGCGCCGCAGCGAGGCCGCGAGCGTCTGCAGGCGCTCGCGCTCGTCGTCCTCCTCGAGCAGCAGCTGCTTGTCGGTCGCAGGCATCTCGACCTGGGCGGCGATCGGGTAGGCGGACGCGGAGGACCGGGCGCGGGCGGGGTCGGCCCCGACCGCCTCGAGCAGCTTCGCGAATGCCGCCCGGGCGTCATCGAGCTCGGTGTCGAGCTCGGCCGTCGAATCCTCGACGTCGATCAGCTCGACGCTCGCCGCCGGCCAGTCGGCCGCCTCGAAGCGGTCGAGGACCCGGAACGGCGTCTCGCCGCGGACGACGATGTCCATGCGGCCGTCGTCGTGGCGCTCGACGACGTCGGCGACGAGCGCGGTGCAGCCGATCGAGCGGGCGCCGTCCTCGTCGCGGAGGACGATTCCGAACGGAGCGTCGCGCTCGATGCAGGCAGCGATCATCAGCCTGTAGCGCTGCTCGAAGATGTGCAGGGGCACGCGCTCGGCGGGCACGATCGCCAGGGGCAGCTCGAAGATCGGCAGCTCGCTGCGTGATGGCTGATCCACGCAGCCGATGATATGACCACGCGGCCGCCGGCCCGGGGCGCGAGAATGACGACGATGGGCGACTCGATCGACTTCGCGGCGGAGGGCCTGCTCGCCGGTCTCGAAGGGGACGAGCGGGAGAGCCGCTTGGCGCTGCTCGAGCAGCTCGCCGCCGACGGCGCCGAGCTCGACGAGCTCCGCGACGCGGTCGAGAACCGCCGCCTGCCGTTGATGCGGCTCGAGCGGATGCTCGCCGGACGGCCCCGCTACACGTTCGAGCAGATCTCGGAGTTCTCCGGCGTGCCGATCGACGAGCTCGAGCGGCAATGGCGCTCGATCGGGCTGGCGGTGCCGAACCGCGACGAGGTGGTCCTGAGCAAGGAGGATCTCGACGCCGCCAACCGCATGCGATCGATCCTCGACGCCGGGCTGGCGCCGGAGCAGCTGGCAGAGCTCGGCCGCACGATCGCCGTCGCGATGTCACAGTTTGCGGCCGCGTCGCGGCAGGCGGTCGGCGGAACGTTCGTCGGCGACGGCGGCGGCGAGGACGAGGTCTCCGACCGCGTCACCGAGGGCGCCGGCGGGCTGATCCCGACGGTCGGGCCGACCCTCGACTACGTCTACCGGCGTCATCTACGCGAGCAGCTGCGCCACGCCGCCTTCGACGAGGGGGAGGCGGCTCGAATCGGCGGCGGGCTCCCCGATGCGGGGATGATCGCGATCGGCTTCGCCGACCTGGTCGGGTTCACGCGACTCGGCGAGCAGCTCGACCCCGAGGAGCTCGGCCGGGTCACCGGCAGGCTCGAGGAGGTGGCGCGCGAGGTCGCTCACGGCCCGGTCCGCCTCGTCAAGCTGATCGGCGACGCGGCGATGCTCGCCTCCGCCGACACGAGCGCGCTGCTCGAGTCGATCCTGGAGCTCGTCGACACGATGTCCCGCGAGGAGGACGGCTTTCCTCTCGTCAGGGCGGGGATGGCCTATGGACCGGCCTTCACCCGCGGCGGCGACTACTACGGCCGGCCCGTCAACCTGGCGAGCCGGATCACCGAGATCGCCAGGCCGGGAAGCGTCCTCGATCGAGCCCGAGGTCCGCGATCACGTCGATGCGGACTCCTATCGGTTCTCGCGCGCGGGCCGCAAGCACCTGAAGGGGATCAAGGACGGCGTCGAGCTGCTCCGCGTCCGCAGGCTCGAGCCCGGCGACGAGCCCGGCGACGACGGCGAGTGATCCGCCCGGTCCTCCCGTTCGCAGTATCCGAGGTCCGTTAACGGCCACGAGTCAGAATCGAGTTCGCGATGTTGCTGCTGGTGGGATTTGCGTTGCTCGCCGGAGCGGGGACGGCGCTGTCCCCCTGCGTGCTGCCGATCCTGCCCGCCGTGCTGTCGGCCGGGGTCACCGGCGGCCGCCGGCGGCCGTTCGGCATCGTCGTCGGGCTGATCCTCTCGTTCACCTTCGCGGCGGTCGCGCTCGTCTACCTGATCGATTCCCTCGGCCTTCCCGACGACATCCAGCGGATCATCGCGATCGTCGTCTTGCTCGGCTTCGGGCTGGCGTTGATGATCCCGCCGGTCGGCGACCGGATCGAGGCGGCGATATCGAGGGTCGTCGGGGCACCGCGGATGCGCAGCGGCGAGGGCTTCGGCTCCGGGCTGATTCTCGGCGGCGCCCTCGGCATGGCCTACTTCCCGTGTGCCGGGCCGATCCTCGCCGGCGTGATCACGGTCTCTGCTGCGCAGGACTTCACCGCCGGTCGGCTCTTGATCGCTTTCGCCTATGCGCTCGGCTCCGGCGCCGTGCTCTACGCGATCCTCGTCTTCGGACGCCGCTTCACCGATCGCCTCCGCGGGCACCAGCGCCAGATCCAGATCGCGACCGGCGCGATCATGGTCGCCGTCGCGGTCCTGATGGCCGCCAATCTCGACGTCCGCTTCCAGAACGCGATCGCCGACGATCTGCCCGCCTTCCTGACCAACCCCGCCGGCGGACTCGAGGAGTCCGGTGCCGTCCGCTCCCGGCTCGACGACCTGAACGGGGCCGCCGGCGGGGGCGCCGCCGAGGGGGGCGGGGCGGAGGCCGTGGCGGGCGTCAAGCTGCCCGACCTCGGGCCGGCGCCGGACGTCACCGAGCCGGGGGAGTTCTTCAACACCGACGGTGAGCCGGTCTCGATCGCCGACCTTACGGCGGCGGGGAAGACGGTCCTCGTCGATTTCTGGACCTACACCTGCATCAACTGCATCCGCACCCTTCCCGAGGTCGAGTCGTGGTACGAGCGCTACGAGCGCGACGGACTGGTCGTGATCGGGGTCCATACGCCCGAGTTCCCGTTCGAGCGCGACGCGGGCAACGTCGCCGACGCGATCGAGACCAACGGGCTCACCTACCCGGTCGTCCAGGACAACGACTACGGCACCTGGAACGCGTTCGGCAACCAGTACTGGCCGGCGAAGTACCTGATCGACTCCAACGGCAGGGTCCGCTACGCACACTTCGGCGAAGGCGGCTACGCGGAGACCGAGGACGCGATCAGGAGCCTGCTCGCCGAGCACGGCGCCCGCGCCGCCGCCGTCGACGTCGACACCGCCGATCCGCGGCTGCGGACCCCGGAGACCTACCTCGGCGCGGCCCGGGCCCAGGGCTGGACGAACGGGGCGCTGCGGGTCGGCAGCAGGGACTTCGGAGCCGCAGCCGGGCCGCCGCCCGCGAACGGGTTCAGCTACTCGGGGGGCTGGAGCATCGCCGGCGACGATGCGACGTCGCTCGAGGGCGCCCGGATCGATGCGACCTTCACCGCCGCGCGGGTATTCCTCGTCCTCGGCTCGCCCGATCACGACCGCCGGGTCCGGGTCCTCCTCGACGGCAGGCCGATCGCGAACGGCGACGCCGGCGGCGACGTCCACGACGGGGTCCTCACCGTCGGCTCGCAGCGCCTCTACGACCTCGTCGACCTCGCCGCGGCCGGTCGCCACACCCTGACGCTCGAGTTCGCGCCGGGAATCGCCGGCTACGCGTTCACGTTCGGCTAGCGCTCAACCCGGCTTGCGAGCCGAGAAGACGAGGTTGTAGAAGAGCTCCGGCGGCAGGTGCGGCTCGAGCAGGGCGCTGTCGACCCGCTGCAGGGACAGGTAGCTGCGGAACGCGAAGAACCGCCAGCGCCGCGGTATCTCCTCCGGCGTCGCCGTCGACTCGACCGTCCGCAGCCACCACCCGTAGAGGTTGGCGAGCAGCTCCTCGCCACGGATTCGGATCGCCGCGAACCCGGCCTGCGCGAAGATCCTCCGCAGCGCCGCCGGGTCGAAGGCGTGGACGTCGACCTCGGCCTCGAGGGCATGGCCGTAGTCGGGATCGCTGCCCCCCTCGTCGCTGCGCTTGCCGGCGCCGACGGCGAGGCGCCACAGCGGCGCGGTGGCAATCGCGGCACGCTTCGGAACCGCGGCGATCTGATCGCCGTAGGCGGACGGCTCGCCGCAGAAGACGACGGTCCCGCCCGGCTTGAGGACGCGGAGGAATTCGCCGGCGGCCCGGTCGAGATCGGGGATGTGGTGGAGGACGGCATGGCCGAGCACGAGGTCGAACGTCTCGTCCGCGAACGGCAGCCGCTCGGCGTCGGTGACGACCGTCTCGACCTCGAGGCCGAGCTCGGAGGCGTTCGATTCGAGCGCCCGGAGCATGCCCGGCGCGATGTCGGTCGCGGTCACCCGGCCGATCGTTCCCGCGTTCATCAGGTTCAGCGAGAAGTAGCCGGTTCCGGCGCCGATCTCGAGGGCGTGCTCCCAGCTGCCGGGCTCCTCGCCGAGCGCCTTGGCGAGCTTCGCCGTCACCTGTGCACGACCGGTCGACTCGAAGTCGATACCCCACTTCGAGTCGTACGAGTCGGCCGCTTGGTCGTGGTACCGGGTGTTGACGTCGCGGATCCGCTCGGCGCTGGCGTCGGCAGCCGCTGGCATGGCCGGGGACTGTACCGTCCGCCGACCGGTGTCCCCTACCACGCCCGAGTCCCGCAAGCGGTACCTGCAGGCCGACCAACCCGACGGAGTTCCTCCGCTCGAGCTGACCGGCGAGCGGACCCTGCCCGACGTGCCCGAGGAGAACTATTGGTTCCGCCGCCACCTGGCCGTCTACGAGTGGATCGCCGCCCGGGTGGCGGGGATGCGGGTCGCCGACCTCGCCTGCGGCGAGGGCTACGGTTCCGACGTCCTCGCCCGCTCGGCCGCCGACGTCGTCGGCATCGACGCCAATCCGGACGCGCACGAGCACGCCGGGGCGCGCTACCGGCGTCCGAACCTGCGTTTCGAGCGCGACCTCGTCGAGAACGTCTCCGGGCCGCTCGACGCCGTCGTCTTCCTGCAGACGATCGAGCACATCGAGGACGTGCCGAGCCTGCTCGCGGCGATCGGCCGGGCGGCGCCGCTCGCCTTCATCTCGACCCCGAACCGGCTGACGCTCGCTCCCGCGGGTGCCGAGAAGTCCGACAACCCCTGGCACCTGCGCGAGTACACGATCGGCGAGTACCGGCAGGTGCTCGAGCCGGCCTTCGCCTCGGTCGAGATCCACGGGCTCTTCCACGCCGGCAAGCTCGCCGTCCACGAGCGCGCGATCGCGCTCGGCTGGGACCGAATCCATTCGCTGCTGCGAATCACGAAGCCGTTCTACGACCGGTTCACGCCGGCGATCAGCGCCGCCGACTTCGAGCTCCGGCCGGCGGCCGAGGCCGATCTCGACAAGGCGCTGGATTTCGTGGCCGTCTGCCGCGGATGAGCGGCCGGCGGACAGCCGACAACGAGGAGCAGGGGGGATTGGGTGCCGACGCGGGCGGCGTCGGTGACATCGCGATCGTGCTCCACTCGCACATGCCCTACGTCGAGGGGTTCGGGACTTATCCGTTCGGCGAGGAGTGGCTGTTCGACGCCTTCGTCCGCTCGCACCTGCCGGTGCTGGCGGTCGCCCGCGACCTGACGATGACGATCACCCCGGTGCTGGCCGACCAGCTCGAGGACGCCGCCGTGGCGGCGCGGATGCGCAGCTTCGTGAGCGCCTACCGGGTCGGCTCGGCCGACCTCGACGCCGGCGACGTCGAGCCGGAGCTGAAACCCGCCTGCGAGGCCGAGGCGGACCGTTACCGTGGCGCTCTCGCCGAGCTCGAGCGACTCGGCGACGAGCCGCTCGGCGCGTTCCGGAGCGCCGCCGCCTCAGGGCGGATCGAGCTGATGACCTCGGCTGCCACGCACGCGTTGCTGCCGCTCCTCGCCACCCGTGAGGGGCGGACGCTGCAGCTGACCACCGCGATCCGCTCGCACCGGCGCCGGTTCGGCCCCTCGCCGGGCCTGTGGCTGCCGGAGTGCGCCTACGAGCCCGGCCTCGAGCAGCTGCTCGCCGAGCTCGGCTTCGAGTATTTCTGCACCGACCAATCCGAGCGCGAGCCGGCTGCTGCTGCGCTGCGCCCGATTGCGACGCCGGCGGCTGCCGTGACCGCCTTTCCGATCGACTGGGAAGCGGTGCAGTGGCTTTGGTCGTGGCAGGGCTACCCGTCCGATCGCCGCTATGCCGACTTCCACGCGAAATCGCTGCGCGGATGCCGGCCCTGGGCGATCTCGGGCGAGCCGTATGACCCCGGCGCCGGGCGGACGCGGGCCCGCGAGCAGGCCCGCGGTTTCGCCGCCGACGTCGCCGCCCGCCTCGCCGCCCACCGGCAGCGATCCGGGCGCCGCGGCCTGCTCACCTTCGCGATCGACACCGAGCTGCTCGGCCACTGGTGGTGGGAGGGACCGGTGTGGCTCGAGGCGGCGCTGGAGGAGCTGGTCGCCGCCGGCGTCCGCCCGCTGAAGCTCGGCGCCGCGCGGGCCGCGCACGAGCCCGAGCGGCGGCCGCTGGCGGCGACCACATGGGGCGAGGGCAAGGATCGCCGCACCTGGGACTCGCCGGCCGTCGCCGACCTCGCCTGGGGGATGCGACGGGCCGAGCTGCGGCTGCTCCGCGAGGCCTCCGCCGGCCGCCTGCGCGGCGACGCGCTGATCCGGGCCGCTCGGGAGCTGCTGGCGCTGCAATCGAGCGACTGGGCCTTCCTCGACTACGGGGGGCGGACCGGCGACTACCCCTTCCAGCGTGTGCTCGGCCATTCGCGATCGCTGTTCGAGGCCATAGAATGCGGTTCGTCGATCGAACCGACGATGCGCAACCTCGCGCCTGACCTGACTCCGGCGCCGCTGCTCGAACCTTGAGTCCAAGCCAGCCCTTCACGTGAGCCGAGTCCTGATCCTTTCCTGGGAGTACCCCCCGCTGATCGAGGGTGGACTCGCGCGCCACGTCCGCAAGCTCTCCGAGGGGCTGGTCGAGCTCGGCGTCGAGGTCCACGTGCTCACCCGCGGCAGCGAGGAGTCGCCGCGCAGCGAGGTCGTCGCCGGCGTCAACGTCCACCGTGTCCTCGAGCCGAGCAGGCCGCGGGATCTCGGTGAGTTCGTCACCTGGGTCGAGCGGATGAACGCCGACATGCTCGCCGCCGGGGTCGAGCTCGGCGATCGCTTCCGGTTCGACCTCGTTCACGGCCACGACTGGCTCGTCGCCGCGGCCGGCGACCATCTCGCCCGCCGCTTCGGGGCGCCGCTCGTCACGACGATCCACGCGACCGAGTACGGCCGCCATCAGGGCTGGGTCGACAAGCACCCGCAGTCCTACATTCACGGCGTCGAGCGCTGGATCAGCAATCGCTCCGACCGCGTCATCGCCTGCTCCTCCTACATGCGCGAGCAGATCTCCGACATCTTCGCGGTCCCCGAGGCGCGGATCGCGGTGATTCCGAACGGCATCGACCCCGACGACCTGCCGCTCGGCGAGGAGTCCGAGCTGACCCGGCTGCGGGCCGAGTTCGCGGCCCCCGACGAGAAGCTGGTCCTGCTGATCGGCCGCCTCGTCTACGAGAAGGGATTCCAGATCGCGCTCGAGGCGATGCCGGAGCTGATCGAGCGCGTCCCCGGCACCCGCTTCCTGGTCGCCGGCTCGGGCACCCACGAGGACGAGCTCAAAAAGCAGGCCACCGAACTCGGCCTGATGGAGCACGGCACCTTCCTGGGCTGGATCGGCGACGACGTCCTCCACCTGCTCTACCGGATCGCCGACGTCTGCGTCGTCCCTTCGATCTACGAGCCGTTCGGCCTCGTCGCCCTCGAGGCGATGGCCTCCGGCTGTCCCTGCATCGTCGCCGACACCGGCGGGCTCCGCGAGGTCGTGCCCCACGGCGAGGTCGGGCTCCGCTTCCGCACCCGCGACCCCGAGGCCCTCGGCGGCATGGTCGAGCGCGTCCTGACCGACGCCGAGCTCCGCGCCGGCCTCGTCGCCGAGGCCAGCGAGCACGTCCTCCGCTTCGACTGGTCCGACGTCGCCCGCCGCACCGCCGCCGTCTACGGCGAGCTCGCGAAGCCGGCCGCGGTCGCCGAGCCCGCCGCCGACTGACCGGCAACCCGCCGCCTCCCGCTCCCCGCTTCTCGCCCCTCGTTTCTCGCCGAGGTCGAGAAAACCGGGAACTGTCACCGCTTTCCTCGACCTCGGCGGGTCTTCGGAGGGAACCTGGGGGCTCGGCGGTTGCTCGGCGGTCAGATCCGGACGGCGAGCACGGCGAGCACGAACCAGATCGGCAGCGCGGCCCAGTTCCAGACCTCGACCCGTGGGACCCAGGCGGGTACCCGGTCGAGCGCGATCGAGGCCATCCGCAGGCCGAACGTGACGCCGACCGTCAGCGCGCCGGCGAGGGCGAACAAGGCGAAGACACCTGCGGCAGTGCTCTCGTCGGTACCGAACACGTCGGTTTGGTCGGATCCGGCCATCACGGCCAGCCAGAACCAGATCAGCGCCGCGAGCAGGTCGAGCAGCGCCCGCGCCAGCTTCGGCCCGGTTCCGGGCGGCAGCAGCGGTGTCTCGGGAGCGGCCACGGGCGAGCGAGCCTATCCGCGGGCTCAGTCGCGGGGGCGGCCGAGCCGCGACTGCGGCCGCAGCTCCTCGTCGAGCCGCTCGCCAGTGGCGGCGTCGGCGAGCGAGCGTCCCAGCGCCGGGGCCATCTTGTAGAGGTTGTGGCCGGCCGCGAACAGGCAGCCGCCGGCCTCCCAGACGGCGATGCCGTCGGCGCTCCAGGGCAGCTCGGTGACCCAGCAGTGGCGATGCCCGGCCGGGCGCGGGTCGAGTCCCGGCAACGCCTCCCGCACGTAATCCACCGTCCGCTCGCCGAGCGAGGCGAGACCGTCGCGGTCGACGATCGAGCCGTCGTCGCCGGCATCGGTGGTTTCGCTCAATCCGACTCCGTAGCGCCGGTTGCCCGGCTCGGCGACCGCGTAGACGCCGCTCTCGGGGAAGGTCCCGCTGCCGTCCTGCAGGCAGGCGAGCCGCTGCGGCGACGACCCGCCGAGCTCGAAGGTGATCCGCATGTGCGCGGATTGCCGGACCGGCAGCGAGAGCCCGACGGTCCGCGCCAGCGCCGGCGTCCCGCGGCCGGCGGTGACGATCACGCTCCGGTATCGCCGCGAGCCGCCGCCCGAGCGCACCTCGACCCCGTCGGCGACCGACCGCAGCGCCAGGACCTCGTCGCGGGCGAGGGACCCGGCCAGCCGGCGGCTCAGGCTCGCGATCGCGGTCGAGGTCCGGATCGCGCCGCCGTCCGGGTCGAAGACCGCCGGACCGTCGAAGGGCGCCAGCATCGGCACCAGCTCAGCGGCCTGCTCGGCGCTGATCTCATGAGCGCCGATCCCGCCGACGGCCTCGATCGCCGCGAGGCGTTCGAGCGCCGAGTCGCCGAGTGCGACGACGCCGTCGCCGGAGACCAGCTCGGCGCCGAGATCGGCCTCCCATTCGCGCCAGATCGCGCGGCTGCGCTTGGCCATCGCGACGAGGCGCGGATCGTCGTGGGCGTGCCGGAAGATCCGCCCCTCGCCGCCGGATTGGCCGTTGCCCGGCGTCCCGGACTCGTAGACGCGGACCGGGTATCCGCGCTCGCGCAGCGCGAACGCCGTCGAGAGGCCGACGATGCCCGCCCCGACGACCGCGTATTCAGGCTCCGTCATCGAGGGTCGACTACCCGCGGCGGACGCCGCCTACGCACCCGATCGCCTCGGGCCCCGCTAGCGGGGCCCGGCCGGCCCGTAGTCGCGGGGCTCGACCGGGTCGGGCCAGCGCAGCCGCGCCGGGGCGTCGCGCATCCGGATCACCCGCGCCGGGGTACCCGCGGCGACGGCGTTGGCGGGGATGTCACGGGTGACGACGGAGCTGGCGCCGATGATCGCGTTGTCGCCGACGGTTACGCCGCGGAGGATCTGGGCGCCGTAGCCGATCCAGACGTTCGAGCCGACGACGACATCGCGCTTGTAGATCCCCTGCTTGCGGATCGGCTGCTCGCTGTCTGCGACGTTGTGGTCGAAGTCGATGAACATGACCCGGTCGGCGATCACGCACTGCTGGCCGATGCTGACCCGCTGGTAGGCGGAGATCGTGCACTCCTGGCCGAGCACGGTCTTGGCGCCGATCTCGACCCGCCCCTCATGGCAGCGGATCTTCGTGCCGTGACCGATCCAGACGAACCGCCCGAAGCGGATCTGCGCCCGGCGGCCGGTCTGCAGCTGCAGCCGCGGGCCGAGGAACAGCATCCCGTCGGTCTTCCAGCGGTGGCCGCTGACGGTCAGCAGCCGCCGCCGCAGGAAGCGCAGCGCCAGGCCGGCGTACTTCGGGGTGAGCATGCCGTGGGCGGAGGCGAACCGCAGCACCGCGAGGCCGTAGCGGCGCGGCGCCGAGGCGGCCACCGGCGGCTCCGGGCGCGGGCCCGGAGCCCCGTCGCGCTGCTCTGTCATGGCTTCGGCGCCCACGGGACCGGATCATAGGCTCGGTCGTGGCATGATCAGCCGCCGATGAGCGCGGGCACGACATCGAGCGACCTGATCGAGCGCCTCCTGGCCGGCGAGAAGCGGGCCCTGGCGAGGGCGATCTCGCTGGTCGAGAACGGCGATCCGGCCGGGGCCGAGCTCGTCGCCGAGCTCTACCCGCGGACCGGGTCGGCGCGGATCATCGGCTTCACCGGCCCCCCCGGCGTCGGCAAGAGCACGATGATCGGCGCGCTCGTCAAGGAGCTGCGTGGCCGCAACCGCCGCGTCGCGGTGCTGTCGATCGATCCGTCCAGCCCGTTCACCCAGGGGGCGCTGCTCGGCGATCGGATCCGGCTCTCCGAGCACTTCCTCGACGAGGGCGTCTTCATCCGCTCGATGGCGAGCCGCGGGGCTCTCGGCGGGCTCGCCGAGGCGACCCTGCAGTCGGCGCTGGTCATGGACGCGGCCGGCTTCGACGACGTCCTGCTCGAGACCGTCGGCGTCGGCCAGGCCGAGATCGATGTCGTCGACCATGCCGACACCGTGGTCCTGGCGCTGATGCCCGGCTCCGGGGACTCGATCCAGGCGCTCAAGGCGGGCATCATGGAGATTCCCGACGTGATCGTCGTCAACAAGGCCGAGCACCCGCTGACCGACACGATGGTCCGCGAGGTGCGGACCGCCCTGTCGCTGGGGCCGAGCGGCGACTGGAAGGTCCCGATCGTCAAGACCGTCGCCTCCGAGGGCAAGGGGATCGCCGAGCTGCTCGAGGCGATCGAAGCCCACCGCTCCTACGTCGAGGAGTCGGGGACGCTGGAGGAGCGCCGCGCCCGCAACCTCCGCAGCGAGGTCCTCGGCCTCGCCGCCGCGAGGATGCGGCGCGAACTCGAGCTGCGGATCGCCGAGGATGAGTCGGTGGCCCGGTTGCTCGAGAGCGTCGTTCGCCGCGAGATCGATCCCGCGACCGCGGCCGCCGAGTTGCTCGAGCGCAGCCGCACCGAGGCCGGCGCCGATGGCTGAGGACGGCGCCGCCGCCGAGCTTCCCGCCGCCGGCTCCGGCTTCGACCTCGCCGACGCCCGCGAGTGCGTCGGGGCGAGGCTGAAGGAGGTCGGAGGCGGGAACGTCGGCCGGGTCACCGGCGTCCTCGTCGACTCCGTCGACGGCTCGCCGACCTGGCTGATCGTCAAGCTCGGCCGGATCGGGCGCCGCGCCGCGCTGCCGGCGCGCTACGCGGCTGGCGCCGCCGGAGGGGCCTGGGCGGCGTTCCCGCGCTCGTGGATCCGCGGCGCCGCCGAGATCGACCCCGACGCCGGCCTGACCCCGGCGCAGGAGCGGCAGCTGATCGCCCATTACGGCATCCCGCTCGCCGGCGGACGGGCGGCGGCCCTGAGCGAGCGCGATCCCGGTCAGCTCAGCTCGATTCCCGACGCCTAGGCGTCGGCGGCGCCTTCAGTCCTCGGTCGGCTCCTCGGCGTCCGCGCCGCCGACGGTGGCATCCTCGTCGCTCGGGCCGGGTCCCTGGATCTCCTCCGAATAGGTGCGCTCGAGGGTCTGCGTCGCCATCTCGATTGCGGCGAGTACCTCGTCGAGCTCGGAGAGCTGGGCGCCGATCGATGTGGTCTCGGTCTCGATCGGCCGGGGTCGGCGCGGGCGCCTCCGGCTCGGAAGCGGCGACCGGCGACGGCGGAGGCTCGCCGCTCAGCGCCCGCAGCGTCCGATCGTGTTGGGCGAACGCCAGCCACAGCGCCGCGACGTCCCGGCGAAGCTCGGCGAGCTCGCTGTCGCGAGCCTCCAGCGCCTCGTCGACGTCGGCCCGCCTGTAGCCGAGCGGACGCCGGCGCAGGCGCGGGCGCTCGATCCGCCCCGGATCGGGGGCGTCGCCGCCGGTCTCGTTCTGATCTCGCTCTTCCTCGGCCAAGCTGCGGCGAGTATATGAGCCCACCTTGGGGCGTCCGCCCGGGCGCCTCGAGCCGACGTTCTCGGCGATCACCGGTCCGCCGGAGTGGCGGTAGCTGGCGCCCGGATCGTCGAGGTCGTTCGTCTTCGACGAGCTCGACGGGGTGATCTGCGCCGTCGGCAAGTTGCCGTCGCCGTCGACCGCTCGGCGCCGGTGCCGGGGGTGGGTCGCGGAAACGAATCTGGCACCCGGTTGCATCTATTGGTGGTACGGTCCCGCCAACGCCGGAAAGGATGCCCGGCCCGCCAACGCCGGAAAGGATGCCCGGCCCGGAGGATGGATGGAAGATGATCGCAGCGGAGCTGCGCGGGGGAAATAAGCCAAGCTTGAACGAGGCACTCGGATGGATCGGATCCGAGGGTCGACGACATCTACGGCGCCGCGGTCGGCCGGCTCGAGGATGTCTGGATCGACCCGGGCACCGGTGCGCCGCGCTGGCTGCTCGTCAAGGAGGGCCGTTTCGGCGGCCGCTCGACGCTCGTGCCGTTCAGCGATGCCAGGGCGGGCGCCGGCCACGTCTGGATTCCCTATGAGCGGGACGTCGTCCGCGAGGCTCCCCAGATCGAGCCTGGGATGCCTCTGACCCAGCAGGTCGAGGCGACCCTTCGCAACCACTACGCGGCCAACGCGACCGCCGCTGTCTCGCACGGCTCCCAGCCCACCGACCGCAGCGATCCCCGCCAGCAGCCCGCCGACAGCCGTGCCACCCACGCGACCGTCCGCCTCGCCACCGCCCAGCCCGCACCGGAGCCGGAGCCCGGGCCGATGCCGCCGCCGCGACTGCCGCAGCGGCCGCCGCCGCCGGTCGCGCCGCCGCCGGAAGGCGAGCAGGCGCAAACGGGCTTCGCGTACGGCGGGGAGCAGCAGCAAGCGCCGCCGCAGCAGCAGCAAGCGCCGCCGCCGGAGCAGCAGCCGTTTCAGCAGCCGCAGCAGCCGTTTCAGCAGCCGCCTCCATACGGATACCAGCCCGCTCCTCCGCCGGCCTACGGCTACCAGCAGCAGCAGCCGCCTGCCGAGCCGGACCCGCTCGCGGTGCTCTCCGGGCTGCCGGCCGGGCACGTGATCGAGATCGAGCTCTCCGGCAACCTGACGATCAGCGGCGAGCTGCGTCACGTGCGGATCGTGCCGCCGGACGACCCCGGTTTCCGGCGCTGAGCGTCCGCCGCCGACGGGCGCTGGGGCCGAGGCCTACGGGGAGGGCACGGTAGCGCCGGCGGGTGGCGCCGATCCGAGCGGCTGCGCCGCTGCTCGATGGGCCGGGGGCACGAGGCCCTAGGCGGCGATCGCGCCCCGCCGGTCCCGACCGTCGCCTTCCCGGCCCGCTTCGAAGCGGGTGGGCTCCCGGGCAGCGGCGATCCGATCGGCGGCCCTGGAAAGGGCGCGGACGAAGGCGTCGAACTGGGCGCGAACCCGCTCGGCGTCATCCATGCCGGCGCTCAGCGCCCGCGCCTTGCCGGTGATCCCGTCGCTGAGCGCGGCGATCCGCTGCTGGCGATCGGCGACCATCCGCTCGGCGACGCGACGAGCCTCCTCGACCTGGCGGGCGGCGTCGACCTCGACCGCCTGCCAGCGGGCCCGGATTCCGACCTCCGCCTCCCGGCGCATCTCGGCGGATTCGCGCTCGACCGCACCGACCATGGCGTTGACGAGGCTGTCGGCGCGGCGCTTTGCGTGTTCGAGGTACTCGCCGGCCTCCCGCTCGGCCTCGCGCATCCGCGCCTCGAAGGCCCTCCGGGCGGTCCCGGGCGGGTCGACCGGGGCGACCGGCGGCGCGCTGACCGCCCGCTCGGCGGGCGCCGGCGCCGGCGCGAAGCGCGGCGGCGCCGTGGCTCCGGCGGCGGCCGGCGCCCCGAGCCGCTCGGCGAAGTTGCGGGTGGCACGATCGAGGTCGCCGAGGGCGGCCGCCAGGTCGAACGCCGGCGTCCCGGCGGCGCCGAAGCGCTCGCCGAGCCCCGTCTCCCGCGGCTCGGGCCCTTCCTGATCGGCCATGCTTGCTCCTTGTCGCGACTCGCTGGTCGGGTTCAGCCTCCTGCGGGAGGTCGACCCGCGAGAAGTCTAGGTTCGGCCCCGGCGGTAATCGCGAATGCGAAGGGCGCCGTCCGCGGGGGGTTCGCGGCTCGCGAACGGCGATTCAGCCGCGGGTGCCGGTCCAGGGAAGGCGCTCCTGCTCGCTGCTGCCCGGTCCGAAGATCTCGTCGAGGGTCCGGTTCGGGTCGACGACGCCGAGGACGCGCTGGAGGTGGTCGCGGACCTCGGCACGGGTGCTGCCCGCCGTGGCCATCTGGTTCGCCACCATTCGCGCGTCGTCGAGCTCCCGCCGGGTCGAGCCGCGTGCGCCCGCGGGCGCCGGCCCTCGTTCGTCGAAGGTTCCGTAGCCGGCTGCGGAGGCGGCACGAGCGGGATGGGGCTGCTCCTCGAAGCGACCGGCAACGGGCGCGGTCGCGGTGGCGTGGGGCGGCGCCGGGCCGGCCGCCGGATAGGACCGGGAGTAGGCAGGCTCCGGCGCCGTGGCGTCCGGGTCGGTCTCGTGCGAGAGCCGCTCCGCCGCGTCGCCGAGGGCGCGGACGAGATGCTCGAAGCCCTCCCGGACCGGTGCGGCGTCGTCGAGGCGGGCGACGACGGCTTCCGACTTCGTGATCAGCTCGTCGCTGAGCGCGGCGATCCGCCGCTGCCGCCGGGCGACCAGCGCGTCGGCCTCGCGGCGGGCGTCGTCGAGGTAGCGGCCGGCCTCGGCGCGGGCCTCCTCGCGCAGCCGTGAGGCTTCACGCTCGACGGCATCGAGGATCGCACCGACGCGGCGCGAGATCTCGGATGCGAGAGCCGGGTCGGTCCCGCCGCCACCGGCGGCCGGTTCCGGCTGCTGCGGAGTTGTTCCCTCTTCGTTCATCCGGTGCCCCGGCCTGACCGGCCGGAGGCCGCACCTTAGCCGACGCCCCGGGCATCGCCGGGGACAGCCGCCGAGCCGACTCGCTCAGCAGCCGAGCGCCCGAGCGATGACCATCTGCTGAACCTCGTCGGTGCCCTCGCCGATGGTGAGGATCTTCGCGTCCCGGTAGAAGCGGCAGACCGGGTACTCCTCGATGTAGCCGTAGCCACCATGGATCTGCACCGCCTCCTCGGCGGCACGGACCGCGAGCCGGCCGGTCTTCAGCTTCGCCTGCGCCGCGGTCAGCGTGAACGGCTCACCGCGGTCCTTCAGCGTCGCCGCCCGGTAGGTGAGCAGGCGGGCCGCCTCGATCTCGGTCGAGATGTCGGCGATCTTTGCCTGGATCGCCTGGAACTTCGAGATCGGCTGCCCGAACGCCCGTCGCTCCTTGGCGTAGGCGAGCGCCTCGTCGAGCGCGCCCTGCGCCAGGCCCAATCCCATCGCCGCGACACCGATCCGGCCGCCGTCGAGGATCTGCAGGAACTGCTTGAAGCCCTGCCCGCGCGGCCCGAGCAGGTTCGCCTCCGGCACCCGGCAGCCGTCGAAGCTGAGCGGTCTCGTGTCGGAGGCGTTCCAGCCCATCTTCCGGTACGCCTCGCCGACCTCGTAGCCGGGCGCCCCGTTCGGGACGATGATGTTCGAGATCTCGCCCTCGCCGGTGCGGGCGGTGATCGTCACGCAGGCCGAGATGTCGGTCCCGGAGTTGGTGATGAACTGCTTGGCGCCGTCGATCACCCACTCGCCGCCGTCGAGCTCGGCCCGGGTGCGGGTGTTGCCGGCGTCGGAGCCGGCCTCGGGCTCGGTCAGGCCGAACGCCGCGAGGCGCTGCCCGGAGCAGAGGCGGGGAAGCCACTCCTCGTGCTGGGCCTCGTCCCCCCACAGGTATATGGGCATCGTCCCGAGCGACGTGTGGGCGGCCATCGTTATCGCCACCGAGGAGTCGATCCGGGCGAGCTCCTCGACCGCGAGGGCATAGGAGAGGTTGTCGGCGCCGCCGCCGCCGTACTCGACCGGGAAGGGGATGCCCATCAATCCGAGGCCGCCCATCTGCTCGACGAGCTCGTAGGGGAACGACTTCGTCTCGTCGAGCTCGGCCGCCCGCGGGGAGACCTCCCTGCGAGCGAAGTCCCTGACCGTGTCCCGCAGCAGCCGCTGCTCGTCGCTGAGCTCGAAGTCCATGGCGGCGATTGTTTCAGCCCGCGGGCGGTCAGCGCCGCTCGGCGTAGCGGCGCGCCAGCTCGACGAGGAGCCGGACCCCGTAGCCGCTGGCCCCCTTGCCGACGTACTCGCGGCCGACGTCCCAGGCGGTGCCGGCGATGTCGAGGTGGGCCCAGGTGGTGCCCTCGGTGAACTGCTCGAGGTAGGCGCCGGCGTAGAGCGTCCCGGCCTTGCGCTTGCTGCCCGAATTCGACAGGTCGGCGACCTTGCCGCGGGTCAGCTCCGTGTACTCGCGATGGAGCGGCAGCCGCCAGGCGAGCTCGCCGACGACCTCGCCGGCGGCGGCGACGTCGGTCGCCCAGTCGTCGTCGTTGGCGATCAGGCCGGCGTAGGTGGAGCCGAGGGCGACGACGACGGCTCCGGTCAGCGTCGCCACGTCGACGATCCGCTCGGCGCCGGCGCGCGCGCACCAGGTCAGCGCGTCGGCGAGGATCAACCGGCCCTCGGCGTCGGTGTTGTTGACCTCGACGGTCAGCCCGTTCAGCTGGGTGATCACGTCACCGGGGCGGGTCGCCGAGCCGCCCGGCATGTTCTCGACCGCCGGCAGGACCGCGATCAGGTCGATCGCCAGACCGAGCTCGGCGATCGCGGCGGTGGCCTCGAGCACCGCGGCGCCGCCCGACATGTCCATCTTCATGTCGGGCATGCCGGCCGCCGGCTTCAGCGAGATCCCGCCGGTGTCGAAGGTGACGGTCTTGCCGACCATGCCGAGCACCGGCTTCGAGCCGCCGCCCGAGTAGCGGAGCACGATCAGGGCCGGGTCCTTGGCGGATCCGGCGGCGACGGCGAGCATCCCGCCCATCCCCTCGCGCTCGAGCTCGGCCGGGCCGAGCACCTCGATCTCGACCGCGTCGTGGGCGGCGGCGATCTCGGTGGCGCGGGCGACGATGTAGGCCGGGTCGGCGATGTTGGCGGGCAGGTTCTGGAGGTCGCGGGCGCGGTTCGCGGCCTCGGCAGCGACCCTGGCGGTCGCCGCGTAGCCGTCCGGGTCGTCGGCGCCGAGCAAGGTCAGCAGCTCGATCCCGACCGCCTCGGGCTCCGCTCCGTCGCTCGCGGTGCTTGAAGCGGTCGAAGCGGTAGCCGGCGAGGACGGTGCCGGCGGTCAGGGCGGCGCCGACGCTCGCCTTGCGCTCGTGCTCGGGAACGACCCAGTCGACCGATCGGGCCCGCAGCCGGCGCGCCTGGCGGACGGCCAGCGCGGCCGCGACACGGGCCCGCTCGGGTTCGAAGCCGTCGCGATCGCCGAGGCCGACGACGAGCACGCGCTCGGGCGCGCCGGGCCGCAGCAGCGTCAGCTCCTTGAAGGCGGGGCGAACGTCGCCGGCCCCCGCTGCGGCGGCGAGCCAGGCGGGGAGCTCGACGCCCTCGTGGAGTCCGACGCAGACGAGGTCGGCGCTCGAGGCCGCGGGGTCGGAGTCGCTCAGCTCGAGGCGCATCGGAGGCGCCACGATAGCTACCGGTGCAGCTCCGGCGTCTACGATTCGCCGGCACCCGTCACCTCGTCCGACCCAGGAGAACGTCCGAATGCCGAAGACCGTGATTCTTTCCACCGCCCGCACCCCGTTCGCGAAGATGGGCGGGGCGCTGTCCTCGCTGGCCGCCCCGGAGCTCGCCGGCAACGCGATCGGCGCCGCCCTCGAGCGCGCCGCCGTCGAGCCGCAGCAGATCGAGTCGGTCGTCTACGGGCAGGTCCTGCAGGCCGGTCAGGGCCAGATCCCCTCCCGGCAGGCCCAGATCGCCGGCGGGATCCCGAAGGAGGTTCCTTCGGAGACGATCAACAAGGTCTGCGCCTCGGGGATGCGCTCGGTCGGCCTGCTCGACCAGGCGGTCCGCGCCGGCGACGTCGCGATCGGCGTCGGCGGCGGCATGGAGTCGATGTCGAACGCTCCCTACCTGCTCCCCGGCGCCCGCTTCGGTTTCCGGATGGGCGACGTCACCGCGGTCGACTCGATGACCCACGACGGACTCACCAACCCGTTCTCGGGCAAGCAGATGATCAACGAGGCCAGCGAGGTCGGCAACGAGCTCGAGATCACCCGGCCCGACATGGACCGCTTCGCAACCCGCTCCCACCGGCTCGCCGCCGAGGCGACCGACGAGGGCCGCCTCGCCGACGAGATCGTCGCCGTCACCGTCAAGACGCGGAAGTCGGAGACGATCGTCGAGGTCGACGAGGCGATCCGCCCCGACACCGACATCGAGACGCTCGCCAAGCTGCGGGCGATCGGCGGTGACGACGCGACTCACACCGCCGGCAACGCGCCCGGCGTCAACGACGGCGCCGCCGCGGTGGTCGTCGCCTCCGAGGAGTGGGCCGCCGCCAACGGCAAGGAGCCGCTCGGCACGATCGTCGCCTACGGCAGCGTCGCCGACGACTACGCCTATCTGGCCCGAACGCCGGCCAAGGCGGCTCGCCAGGCGCTCGAGCGGGCCGGCAAGACCACCGACGACGTCGACCTCTGGGAGTTCAACGAGGCCTTCGCCTCGGTCGCGATCAACTCGATCCGGATGCTCGATATCGACGAGGAGAAGGTCAACGTCAACGGCGGGGCGATCGCGCTCGGCCATCCGATCGGAGCCTCCGGCGGCCGGATCATCGGCACGCTCGTCCATGAGCTGCGCCGTCGCGGCGGCGGCCTCGGCTGCGCGGCGATCTGCAGCGGCGGCGGCCAGGGCGACGCGATCCTGATCGAGGTCTGATCGCGGTCGGAGAGGCCGCCGCTCGGCGTCCTCGCCGGCTCGCGGCCGCAGGCCGTCTAGCCTGCTGGCGATGAGCGGGCGCGGCGCTGCTTTCTTCGATCTCGACCGGACGCTGATGTCCGGCTCGAGCGGTGCCCAGTTCGGCCGGGCTGCCTATCGCGCCGGGCTGGTCAGTCGCGCCCAGGTGGCGCGCTGGGGGGTCGACCACCTGCGCTTCCGGCTCCGAGGCGCGACCGATCAGGACACCGACGCCCTCGTCGCCCTCGTCAACGAACTGCTCCGAGGAGTGTCGGAGCGGACGTTGCGGAGGATGATCCCCGACCTTCTCGAGGGCATCCTGCCCCGTATCTACCCGCAGATGGTCGCCGAGGTGCGCTCCCATCAGGACGCCGGCCGGCCGGCCTTCATCGTCAGCGCCGCCAGCAACGGGGTCGTCGAGCTGCTCGCCCGCGTGCTCGACATGGAGGGCGGCATCGGCACCCGCTACGAGGTCGACGACGACGGCCGCTACACGGGCCGGCTGATCGGCGGCCTCAACTACGGCGAGCTCAAGATCGAGCCGATGCGGCGGTTCGCCGCCGAGCACGAGATCGATCTCGACGCCAGCTTCGCCTACTCGGACTCCGTCTCCGATCTGCCGATGCTCGAGCTGGTCGGCGAGCCGATCGCGGTAAACCCCGACGCCGAGCTGGCCCGGATCGCCGCCGAGCGCGGCTGGCGGGTGATGCGTTTCGAGCGGCTTGGGCGGACGATCGCCGCCGCCGCGGCGCTGACCGTGGCGACCGTCGTCGGCGGCGGCAGCATGATCGCCCGGCGCCGCCGGGTCGCCCGGACGCGAACCATCCGCCCCCGGCGCTGAGCGCTCACGAATAGGATCGCCGGCGATGGACGCCGATGAACTGGCCTTCGCGGGGATCCACCGGCAGGCGGAGGCACTGCGGGCGGGGGCGGTCACCTCCCGCGATCTCGTCGCGACGTACCTCGAGCGGATCGACCGCTTCGACGGGCGGCTGAACGCCTTCCGGGTCGTGCTCGGCGAGCGCGCCCGGGCCGAGGCGGAGGCGGCCGACCGGCGGATCGCCGCCGGCGAGGTCGCGCCGCTGCTCGGCGTCCCGATCGCCGTCAAGGACAACGTCGACGTCGCCGGCGAGGTGACGAGCCTCGGTACCGCGTGCTTCGACGCTCCCGCCGCCGCCGACTCGGCGCTGTACCGGCGGTTGCGCGAGGCCGGCGCCGTCCTCATCGGCAAGACGAATCTGCCGGAGCTGGCGATCTGGCCGTTCACTGAGACGCCGAGCTGGGGCCGGACGAGGAACCCCTGGAACCCCGCGCACAGCCCCGGCGGGTCGAGCGGTGGCTCCGGCGCCGCCGTTGCGGCGGGGCTGGTCGGTGTCGCGTCGGCCTCCGACGGCGGCGGCTCGATCCGGATCCCGGCCGCCCACTGCGGCCTGTTCGGCCTGAAGCCACAGCGCGGCCGGATCAGCCTGATGCCGGAGCCCGAGCACTGGCTCGGGCTGTCGGTGACCGGCTGCGTGAGCCGGCGGGTGATCGACACGGCGCTCTGGCTCGACGTCACTGCCGGGCACGAGCCCGGGGATGCCGATACGCCGCCGCCGCCCGGGCGCTCCTGGGTCGAAGCCGCCGGCTCGCCGCCGCCACCGCTGCGAATCGCGACGACGGTGACGGTGCCGCGCCCGGCGGCGCCGCCGATCATCAGCGACGCCGTCGTCGGCGGCGTCGAGCGGATCGCCGCGGTCCTGCGCTCGCTCGGGCACACCGTCGTCGAGCGGGACCCCGACTGGGGCGGCATCGGCAACGACATCACGCCGCGCTTTCTCGGCGGCATCGCGGCCGAGGGCCGCACCGTCCCCCACCGCGAGCTGCTCGAGCGCCGGACCCGCGGGATGATCCGGCTCGGCGGCCTGCTGCCCGACGCGGTCGTCCGCCGCGCCGTCGCCCGCGAGGCCGGCCACGGCGAACGGATCAATCGGGTCTTCGCCGACGCCGACGTCCTGCTGATGCCGACCGTCGGCATCCCGCCGCCGCGTTCGGGGCGCTGGGCCGGCAAGGGGGCGCTGCGAACGCTGATCGGCGTCTCGCGGGCCTACCCGTGTGCGATCGCCTGGAACTACACCGGCCAGCCGGCGGCGTCGATCCCGCTTCCCCCGGCCGAGCCGGGTGGCCTGCCGCTCGCCGGCCAGCTCGTCGCCCCGCCCAACCGCGAGGATCTGTTGATATCCCTGGCCGCTCAGCTCGAGGCCGAGATCGGATGGCCCGAGCGCATCCCGGAGGAGTTCGCATGAAGGTCGTCGCCGTCGGTCCCGAGCAGACGCTCGAGGTCCGCGAGGTCAGCGCGCCGGTGGCGGGGGAGGGGCAGGTCGTCGTCGACGTCGCCGCCTGCGGGATCTGCGGGTCGGATCTGCACATGCTGCCCTCGGGGGTGCTCGCCGAGGGCTCGGTCCTCGGCCACGAGCTCTCCGGGACGCTCGCCGAGGTCGGCGCCGGCGTCGAGGGCTGGTCGGCCGGCGATCGGGTCTGCGTCTATCCCTTCGCCCCCGTCGACCGGCTCGACATCCCGCTCGCGTTGTCGAGCGGAATCGGCCTCGGCAGCAACGACGGCGGCTACGCCGAGCGGATGGTCTGCGACGCCGAGATGCTCTGGCGCCTGCCCGAGGCGGTCGAGCTCGAGCACGGCGCCCTGGTCGAGCCGCTGGCCGTGGGCCTGCACGGAATCGACGTCTCCGGTGCCGAGCCCGGGCAGCCCGTCTGCGTGCTCGGCTGCGGACCGATCGGCGCGATGACCCTGGTCGGGCTGCTCGCCCGCGGCTTCGAGGAGGTCGTCGTGGTCGAGCCGAACCCCGGTCGTCGCGAGCTCGCCCGCCGCCTCGGGGCGCCACACGTCGCCGCCATCGAAGGCGTCCACGACGAGGTCCTCGGAGCTCTCGGCGGACGCCCGCCCGAGGTCGTCATCGAGTGCGCCGGCCAGGTCTCCGCCCCGGGCCTGGCGATCGAGCTGATCGCCGGGGAGGGGACCGTCGCCCTCGTCGGCATGCTCGAGGAGCCGGTGCCGATCTCGCAGCTCAACGTGATGCTCAAGGAGGTCGTGATCCGCGGCTCGTTCGCCTATCGGCCGAAGGACTTCGACGAGGCGGTCGAGCTGATCGCGGCCGGGAAGGTGCCGGTCGACGAGCTGATCACCTCGCGGCGGCCCCTGGCGGAGGCCGCGGACTGCTTCGCGGAGCTGCTGCGCCCGGGCACCGGCGAGCTGAAGATCCTGCTCGTCCCGTAGTCAGCCGGCCAGGCCCCGTGCCCGGGCCTGCCTGATTCCCCGCCGGGTGACAATGCCGCTGCCGATCGTGAAGACGACCTTCGACGCCGGCAGCCGGTAGCCGGCGCGGGTGTGTGGGCAGTACAGGGCGCGGCCGTCGCCCACGTCCAGCCAGCCCGTGTAGATCCGCTGCTCCTGGCCGATCATCCGCGGCCGGAACCGATGCGCCGTCAGGCCGGCCCGGCGACCGCCGGGCGGCCGCACCGATGCCGGAACCACGAGCTCGGCTCCGTCCGGCCCGCCGCCGGTCGCGGCGACGGCGACGGCCATCGGCAGCCCGTCGGCGCCGGCCCAGCCGAGCAGCGCGTGCGGCAGCCGCTCGACCTCGGCGGCGAGCCGGGCGGCGTCGGTGCGCGGCGCGGTGCCGTTCCTCGGCGGCGACTGAGGCGGCGGCGGGCCCGGGAGCGGCTCGCCGTGAACGGTCGGCTCGCCGGCGCAGTCGAGCGTCGGCCAGACGACGATCCGGCGCACCGCGACGGTGATCGCCACCCGCTGCCAGTAGTAGACGTCGAGCCAGTGTCCGGCGAGGCCGCCCCTGATCGGCCCGAGGAAGTGCTCCCATTGCGGCCGGATCGACTGCAGCCAGGCGCGGTCCGGCGGCGCGACCGAGGCCGTCCCCTGGACGAGCACGAACTCGGTCCGGTCGCTGTCGGCATGGTCGCGGGCGTGGTAGGCGACGGCGACGTCGGGGTTGGCGCGGATCCGGTCGAGCTTCTTCCAGAGGCCGAGCGACGTCGTCACCGTCACCGTCCCCGTCTCGCGGTCGCGCAGACCGAGCGGCGCCATCGGGGTGACGACGGCCCCGCGGGCCGGGGTCAGGTACACGAACGCGGCCGCGAGGTCGCCGGCGATGACCTCGTCGATCTCGTCCGTCCACCCGATCGCCATGCCGGAAACCTAGCGGCCGGCGCCCGGCTGGAAAGGGTGGCGGGGACGCCGGTAGCCTTCAGCCATGGCGATCGAGCCCGGATCGGAGCGGCGAGCTCATCAGTGGTTGGAGGAGCAGTACGCCCGCGAGCGTGAGCGCGACGTCGCTTTCGAGTCGCTGTCGGGCCATCCGATCAACCCCCTCTATACGGCGGAGGATCTCTCCGGCCACGACGCCGAGCGCGACGAGGGCTTCCCGGGCTCGTTCCCCTACACCCGCGGGGTCTACCCCTCGATGTACAGGGGGCGGCTCTGGACGATGCGGCAGTTCGCCGGCTTCGGCACCGTCGAGGAGACCAACGAGCGGTTCCGCTACCTGCTCGGGCATGGTCAGACCGGCCTGTCGACAGCGTTCGACATGCCGACTCTCATGGGTCTCGATTCGGATCATCAGAGGTCCTACGGCGAGGTCGGCGTCGAGGGCGTCGCCCTCGACACGGTCGACGACATGGAGACCCTCTTCGACGGCATCCCGCTCGACGAGGTCACGGTCTCGATGACGATCAACGCGCCGGCGGCGATCCTGCTCGCCTTCTACGTCGTCGCCGCCGAGGAGAAGGGGATCGGCCCGGAGCGGCTCGGCGGCACGATCCAGACCGACATCCTCAAGGAGTACATCGCCCAGAAGGAGTGGTGCTTCCCGATCGAGCCGGCGATGCGGCTCGTCACCGACATGGTCGAGTGGTGCAGCGGCGAGATGCCGCGCTGGCACCCGATCTCGATCTCCGGCTACCACATCCGCGAGGCCGGGGCGACCGCCCAGCAGGAGCTCGCGTTCACCCTCAAGGACGGTCTCACCTACGTCGAGCGCGCCGTCGAGCGCGGCCTCGACGTCGACGACTTCGCGCCGCGCCTGTCGTTCTTCTTCAACGCCCACATCGACTTCTTCGAGGAGATCGCCAAGCACCGGGCGGCGCGGCGGATCTGGGCGCGCGAGCTGCGCGACACGTTCGGTGCGAAGAACCCGAAGTCGTTGCTGATGCGGACCCACACCCAGACAGCCGGGGTCAGCCTCACCGCTCAGCAGCCGCTCGTCAACATCGTCCGGACGACGATCGAGGCGCTCGCCGGCGTCCTCGGCGGCACCCAGTCGCTGCACACCAACAGCTTCGACGAGGCGCTGGCGCTGCCGACCGAGGAAGCGGTCCGGATCGCGCTGCGGACCCAGCAGGTGATCGCCCATGAGTCCGGGGTGACCAATACCGTCGACCCCCTCGGCGGCTCCTATTTCGTCGAGAAGCTGACCGACGAGATGGAGGCCGCCGCCTACGACTACTTCGCGCGGATCGACGAGCTCGGCGGCATGGTCGCCGCGATCGAGGCCAACTTCCCGCAGCGGGAGATCTCCGACGCCGCCTTCGAGCACCAGGCGGCGCTCGAGAAGCGCGAGCGGATCATGGTCGGCGTCAACGCCTTCGAGGTCGACGACGACGAGCTGACCGAGATCCACCGTCCCGATCCCGGCGCCGAGCGGCGCCAGAAGGAGCGGCTGGCGGCGACGATGGCGAACCGCGACGACGGCGCCGCCGCAGCGGCGCTCGCGGCGCTGAAATCCGCCGCCGCGACCGAGCAGAACCTGATGCCGCCGTTGATCGACTGCGCGCGGGCCCGGGTCAGCGAGGGCGAGATGATCGCCGCGATGCAGAGCGTCTTCGGCACCTACACCGAGACGCCGGTCTACTGAGCGCCGGCCGCCCGGTTCAGGCGGTGCCGTGCGGGTATGGTCAAGCGACGAGATCGCAACCACCGGAGGGCTGAGCCATGAGTGACTTCGAAGTCGTCAGAAGCGATGTCGAGGGCTGGGACGTGCGCCGGACCGGCGAGGCGCAGGCGCTCTCCAACTACCCGACCCGCGAGCTCGCCGAGGAGGCGGCACGGCGACAGCAGGAGGCCGAGCATCACAGTGGCGGCACCGCCGATGCGATCGACGTCCGCCAGGACGTCTTCAGCGAGGGGCCGGAGGAGGACCTCGACGTGAAGCGAACCCTGATCGGCGTCAGCGCGACCGTGATCGGCATCATCCTGCTGATCGCGGCGGTCGCGATCTTCGTCGTCGTCACCGGCGTCACGAACGGCTCCTGACCCCGCACAGCACGCCCCTCACCGCCCCGCTTCCCGCCGCCGAGGTCGCACGCCCCGCACCGCCGCTCGCCCCGCACCGCCGCTCGCCCCTCACCGCCGCTCGCCCCTCACCGCCGAGGTCGAGGAAACGGGGAACTGTCACCTGTTTCCTCGACCTCGACGGGTTCGCTCAGCCTCCTGCTTCTGGGCGTGATCTTGCAGGCGCCGATCTACGGCTAACGATTCGCTAACACGATCCTTAAGGTGCCCGCCTCGATGGCAGCTCCCCTCGAGAGAACCCTGAAGATCCTCCTGGCCGGCGCCGCGGCGCTGGCCCTGCTCGCCGCGGTCGCGGCGGACGCCGGCGCGGTCTCCGGACCGGCGGTCGCGGCGAAGCCCGGCCACAAGGGCCCGCTGAAGCAGAGCCGGCCCGTCTATGACCGGCTCTGGAAGAAGAAGGTCTCGAAGAGGAACAAGCGCTGGGCGAAGCGGGTCAGCACCTGCGAGTCGGGCCGCCGACCGAACGCGATCGGCGGCGGCGGCCTCTACCGCGGCGCCTTCCAGTTCTCGCGGCCGACCTGGCGCTCGGCACCGCGCTCCCCCGGCGGCGACCCGATCGCCTTCAGCTACCGGACCCAGGCCTTCGTCGCGGTCCGCCTGAAGGAGCGCGACGGAGCCGGCCACTGGCCGAACTGCCGCTGAGGCCGTCGTCGCCGCGGGCCGCCGGATACGCTTCCACCCATGAGCGAACGGAAGATCCGCGTCGTCGTCGCCAAGCCCGGCCTCGACGGCCACGACCGCGGCGCCAAGATCATCGCCCGCGCATTGCGTGACGCCGGCATGGAGGTCATCTACACCGGCCTGCATCAGACGCCGGAGCAGATCGCCGCGACCGTGATCCAGGAGGACGCGGACGCCGTCGGGCTCTCGATCCTCTCCGGCGCGCACATGACGCTGGTTCCGAAGATCGTCGAGATGCTGCGTGAGCAGGGCGCCGAGGAGGTCCTCGTGACCGTCGGCGGGACGATCCCGGCCGACGACATCCCCGAGCTCAAGCGCCTCGGCGTCGCCGAGGTGTTCACCCCGGGCTCGCCGACCGACGACATCGTCGAGTTCCTGCGCAGCAGCGTCGCCACCCCCGCCTAGTCCCCGGCCCGCAACGGCCATACCCCGCCGCAACCGCCGCGGCCGCCGCCCTCGCCGCGACCGCCGCCCTCGCGGTGAATTGGCCCGGAGGTTTGGCGGGTTCGCGGCGGGTAGATGGGGAGTGCCGGTCGGGCGACCTGTGCGCCTGACCGATTGACTGGTCAGTCAACTCGCCGCCGTTACTCGGTAGCATTGCCCGCCGCAAGTCCCCCAAGGAGGCACCCACTTTGAAGATCTGTTGCCTAGTCAAGGAGGTCCCGGACGCCGCCGTGCAGAAGCGGATCGATCCCGGCACCAAGCGGCTCGACCGCTCGGGCGAGAAGACCTTGAACCAGTTCGACACCCACGGCATCGAGGCAGCGATGCAGATCCGCGAGGGCGGGGTCGTCGACGTCGACGAGATCGTCGCCGTCACGATGGGCCCCGACAGCGCCCAGCGGGCGCTGCACAAGGCGGTGGCGCTCGGCGCCGACCGCTCCGTGCACCTCTCCGACGAGGCGCTCGCCGGCTCCGACGTCTGCGCGACCGGATACGCGCTCGCCAAGGTGCTCGAGTCGGAGTCGCCCGACCTGGTCCTGCTCGGCCAGCAGTCCGACGACGGCGAGTGCTACACGATCGGCGCCGTCGTCGCCGACCACCTGAAGATGCCGTCGCTGACGCAGGTGATCGAGATGGACGTCGACGGCGAGAAGCTCCGCTGCGAGCGTCAGGCCGAGTACGGCTACGACACCGTCGAGATCCAGCTCCCGGCCGTGATCAGCGTCGGCGACGCGATCAACGAGCCGCGCTACCCGTCGCTGAAGGCGATCATGGGCGCGAAGAAGAAGCCGCTCGACACGAAGGCCACCGGCGACGTCGGCATCGAAGCCGACAAGGTCGGCGAGGCCGGCTCGCAGACTCAGGTCCTCGCGATCAACCCGCCGCCCGAGAAGGAGGCCGGCGAGGTGTTCGAGGACGAGGACACCAACGAGACGGTCGAGAAGATCGTCGCCTGGCTCGACGAAAGGAAGCTGATCTAGATGGCGGACATCCTGGTCTACGCCCTCCATGACGACGAGGGCAACTTCAACAAGAACTCGCTGGGCGCGATCTCCGAGGCGGCGAAGCTGGCCTCCGAGACCGGCGGCACCGCCAGCGCCGTCGTCGTCGGCGACGTCTCCGACGACGCCGCGGCCGGCCTCGGCAAGTACGGCGCCGCGAAGGTCTACCGGGCCAAGTCGTGCCCGGAGGGCCTCGCCCAGCCGATCGTCGACGTGATGGCCAAGGTCATCAGCCGAGAACGGCATCGGCTACGCGCTGTTCGGCGGCGGCCTGCTCGGCTTCGAGATCGGCGCCGGCCTGACCGCGCGCCTCGGCGCCGGCGTGACGATGGAGGTCACCGCGGTCAAGGCGGCGGACGGCAAGCTCGTCGCCGAGCGCCCGGTCCTGCAGGACTCGGCGATCGTCGACGTCGGCTACGTCGGCGAGCCGGGGATCATCATCGGCCGTCTGAACGCGTTCGACGTCGATGAGTCCGGCTCCGGCACCGCCGAGGTCGACCGACGTCGACGTCGAGCTCTCCGAGTGGTCGACGAAGGCGACGATGGTCACCCGCGGCGAGGCTCGCGGCGAGGACGTCAACATCGAGGACGCGGAGATCCTCGTCGGCGGCGGCCGCGGGCTGGGCGAGAAGGACAACTTCAAGCTCGCCGAGGACCTGGCCGAGTCGATGGGCGGAGCCGTTGCGGCGACCCGCGCCGTCGTCGACGCCGGCTGGTACCCGTACTCGACGCAGATCGGTCAGACCGGCAAGACGGTCGCCCCGAAGCTGTACCTCGCGGCCGGCATCTCCGGCGCGATCCAGCACAAGGTCGGCATGCAGAGCTCCGAGAACATCCTCGCGATCAACAAGGACCAGAACGCGCCGATCTTCGAGTTCTGCGACCTCGGCGTCGTCGGCGACCTGCACAAGATCATGCCGAAGCTGACCGAGGCCATCAAGGCGAAGAAGGGCGGCTGAGCGCGGCGATGGGCGTCGCTCCGGAACAGTTCCCGCCGCCGTTCGACCCGAACGACTACATCGGCCCGCCCACCGACCCCGAGGACGAGCGCCTCGAGGTCGGCGTCGCGATCGTCGGCGGCGGCCCCGCCGGCCTCGCCTGCGCGAACCGGCTGCTGCAGCTGCTCGAGGACGAGCCGGAGCTCACCGAGCAGCTCGGCGAGGTCCCGGTCGCGGTCATCGAGAAGGGCAAGGTCTGCGGCGCCCACACGCTGAGCGGCGCCAACATGCGCCCCTCGGCGATGCACGAGCTGTTTCCGGACGAGGGTCCCGACGACTGGCCGATCTACCAGGAGGTCGAAAAGGACGCCGTCTACCTGCTGACCAAGAAGCAGGCGCTGCCGCTGAAGCCGATGCCGCCGAACTTCAGGAACCACGGCAACTACACGCTGTCGGTCAGCAAGCTCGTCGCGCTTCCTCGCCGACCGTGCCGAGGAGGCCGGCGCCTACATCCTCACCGAGACCGTCGCCGACAAGCTGCTGGTCGAGGACCGGATCGTCAAGGGCGTCCGCTCCGGCGACAAGGGCCGCGGCAAGGACGGCCAGGAGCTCGGCAACTTCGAGCCCGGCTCCGACCTGATGGCGAAGGCGACCGTCCTCGGCGAGGGCACGCTCGGCCACCTCACCTACGCGGCGATCGACTACTACGACCTCGCCGGCCCGCAGCCGCAGCGCTGGGAGCTCGGCGTCAAGGAGGTCTGGGAGATCGACGAGCCGCTCGACCGGGTCATCCACACGATGGGCTGGCCGCTGCGCAAGGGCGCGAAGTACAACGAGTTCGGCGGCAGCTTCATCTACCCGATGGGCGAGGACAAGCTCTGCATCGGCATGGTGATCGGCCTCGACTACACCGACGCGACCGATCTCCTGCCACGACCTGCTGCAGGAGCTGAAGACGCATCCGTTCGTCAAGAAGCTCCTCGCCGGCGGCAAGCGGGTCGCCTGGGGCGCGAAGACGATTCCCTCCGGCGGCTACTGGGCGATGCCGAAGAAGCTCGCGGTGCCGGGGATGATGATCGCCGGCGACGGCGCCGGGATGGTCAACATCCCGACCCTGAAGGGCGTCCATTACGCGATGCACGCCGGGATGTACGCGGCCGAGGCGATCGTCGAGAGCCTCAAGGCCGATCCCGAGACCGTCGACTTCTCCAGCTACGAGGACAAGGTCCGCGGCTCGCTGATCGAGAAGGAGCTCTACGAGTCGCGGAACATGCGCCAGCCGTTCGACAAGGGCTTCTTCGTCGGCGGCGCGCTGGCGTCGGCGATGACGGTGACCAAGGGCGCCTTCCCGGGCGGCCAGTGGGACCAGGAGGACGACGCCGAGCACGAGATGGAGATCGGCAAGGGTGCCGACAGCTACCCGGCGCCCGACGGCGAGCTCACCTTCGACAAGCTCGGCTCGGTCTTTCTGAGTGGCAACGCGACCCGCGACGACGCTCCCAACCACGTCCGGATCCAGACCTACGTGCCGCGCGAGGTGGCCCAGACCTGGGTCTCGATGTGCCCGGCACAGGTCTACGAGATCCCCGAGGACCAGCTCGAGAGCGGTGCCGCCGAGGTCGACGTCCACGTCACCGCGTCGAACTGCGTGCAGTGCGGCGCGATCACCGCCAAGGGCGGGCGCCTGACGATGCCCGAGGGCGGCGACGGGCCCCTCTATCAGGAAGTCTAGGGCCGGGGAGACCAGATCCGGCTCAGCTCGTCGAGCTGAGCTCGCTCGCGGCGTTGCGGTAGACGTCGGCGAAATGGAGGTAGCGGCCGGCGATCGCGTCGACGGCGGCGTCGCGCTCGATCGACCCGGCGAGGAGCGACCCGATCGCGTCCCACCAGATCGTTCTCCTGACCGCGAAGCCACCGAAGCCGTCGACCGGCGCCGCGATCCGCAGCCAGCGTTCGACCTTGGCCTCGTCGGCGCCGCGGCCGAGGATCAGACAGCTGACCCGGTCGCGGCCGCCGCGGCGGCAGGCCGCCGCGATCCGCTCGCAGTCGCCGCGCACCTCGATGCCCTCGATCTTCCAGAACAGCTGCTCGCCGGCGATCGGCGGGCCCGGTTCACGGCCCGGATTCACGGCAGCCCGCCGGCCTCGGCCGGCGGGCTGGTCGAGCTGGCGATCGACCCGTCGCAACTGCACCTGTTCGACCGCGACGACGGCCGCGCGATCGAGCCCGACCGGGCAGCAGGACGCGGAGCTCGAGGATGAAGGTCATCGATGGAGGGACGTCGAGGAGAACCGGACTGGCGGTGCTGGCGGCGCTGGCGGTCGGTGCTGCGGCGATCGCCTCGATCGGGACCGGGGGCTCGGCGGGCCAGCCGGACCACCCGCCGCCCCCCGCCAACGCCCGGTTCGACTATCAGATCGGCGGCGACTATCCGCTGCCGGCGGGCGTCTCCGTCGTCTCCCGGGACTGGTTCAGCGGCCGCCCCGCGGCCGATCCGGCCTATTCGATCTGCTACGTCAACGCCTTCCAGACCCAGGCCAACGAGCCGGGGACGGATCGGCCCGACGAGCGCTCCAACTGGCCGCGGCGATTGGTCCTCGCCAAGCTCGGCGACGATCCGCACTGGGGCGGGGAGTACCTGGTCGACATCGGCACCGGCGCGAAGCGAAGACGGGCCGGCCGGTGGGTGGCGCAGATGATCCACGGCTGCGCCGAGGCCGGCTTCGACGCCGTCGAGCTCGACAACCTCGATTCGTGGACCCGGTTCAACGGCACGCCGCTGAAGAAGAAGGTCCCGTTCGGCAAGCGCCAGGCACTGGCCTACGCGAAGCTGCTCGCGGTCCGCGCCCACCGGCTCGGCATGGCGGTCGGGCAGAAGAACACGGCGGGCATCGACCGGGCGGAGTCCGCAAAGGTCGGCTTCGACTTCGCGATCGCCGAGGAGTGCGGCCGTTATCGCGAGTGTCACCGCTACACGTCCGTCTACGGCAGCCATGTGATCGCGATCGAGTACCGGCGCAGGGATTTCCGCCGCGCCTGCCGCTCGGTCGGAGCCCGGATCTCGGTCGTCCTCCGCGACCGCCTCGTCAACAGGCCCGGGTCGAAGCGGTACGTCTACGACTCCTGCTGAGCGGGTGGGCGGCGAACCCACGCCTCGCTCAGGCCGCGGCCCGGCTGATCTAGGATCGACCCGATGGACGGCGATCCCGCGTCTCGTGCAGGCAGCGACGGAGCGCCGCCGCGGGTGCGCATCGCCGCCGCCGCCGACGCCGCCGACGCTGCTGCCGCGGGCCGGCTCCTCGATCGCTTCAACGGCGAGTACGACGAGCCGACCCCGGGGCCGGAGCGGCTCGCCGCGCGGGTCGAGGGTCTGATCGCGGCCGGCGCCACCGCCGTCCTTCTCGCCGGCGAAGGCCCCGACGGGATCCTCGTGCTGCGGTTTCACCCGGCGATCTGGTCGGATGCCGAGGAGGCCTATCTGGCCGAGCTCTACGTGGTCGCGGAGCGCCGCCGCTGCGGGCTCGGCTCAGCGCTGATGACCGCCGGCCTCGAGCTCTGCCGCGAGCGGGGCTGCGACTACGTCTTCCTCGGCACCGACGAGGGAGACGCCGCCGCCCATCGTCTCTACGAGCGGTTCGGGTTCAGCAACCTCAGCGCCGCCGGAACGAAGTCCGGCGGACGGGAGCGGATGTTCGTCTACGAGCTCGACCTCTGAGCCGGCGCCGCAGGGGCGCTCAGCTGCGGTAGAGCTCGGCCGTGAGCAGCTCGCAGCAGCGCTCGAGCTGCTCGATCGTCGCCTCGTCGACCCTGCCGATGCCGACCCTGCCGTTGATCCAGAGGTTCGCCTCGCGGTGGCCGCAGCGGCGGCTTCGGGCGAACTCGGAGACGAGCCGGTGGCGGCGCTCGCGGAGGGCCTTGCGCCGCTGGAACGCCGGCATCGCCGCCGCGGCGGGTGGCTCCGGGTCGGCCGTTGCGACCGCGACTAGCGGCGCGGCGGCCGGCTGGACGTCGTCGTCGCCCGGTTCGCCGAACAGGTTCATCTGCGGCACGACGTCGGCGGCGACCGGGACGAAGTCGGGCTCGGCGTCGGCGCTGCGCTCGGTCTCGGTCCCCTCGTCGGGCTCGTCCCAGCTCCCCTCGTCCTCGCCGTCGCGCCGGGCCACGCGATGGATCTCGTCCTCGACCTTGGCGGCATGCGAGCGCAGGACCGGCTCGGCGGGCAGAAACAGCCAGCTCAGCTCGCCGCTCCCGGAGCCGATCCGCACGAACCGGCCGACGATCTGGCGGAAGATCATCGCCGTCTTCGCCGTCGTCGCATAGACGCCGACCCGCAGGCGCGGGATGTCGACTCCCTCGGAGACCATGTTGACGGCGACGATCCAGCGGCCCGTGCCGGTCGCGAAGCCGCGGAGTCGCTCGTGGGCGCCGACGTCCTGGTGCAGGACCACCGTCGGAGTCTCGCCGGAGATCGCGGCAAGGGCGCCGGCGACGACCCGGGCGTGGGCGCTGTCGGCGGCGATCACCAGGCCGCCGGCGTCGGGGTGGCCACCGGCGCGGACGCGGGTCAGCTGGGCGTCCGCCTGGCGGAGGATCCGCGGCAGCCCCTCGGGCAGCTCGGTCGAGATCGCCGTCCGGTAGCGGCGGCCGCGCTCGCGCGCCGGCAGGTCCTCCTCGAAGGAGCTCTCGATGGTCTCCTCGCCGCTCTGCCAGACGAGCGTGCCGTCGAAGGGGACGAAGACGACCCGGCGGCAGACGCCGTCGCGGATCGCCTCCGCGTAGGAATAGGCGATGTCGGGGACGGCGAAGCCCGATTGGTCGTAGCTGATGCCCGGGATCGGCGCGTCGTCGCTGCGGAACGGCGTGCCGGAGAGCAGCAGCTTGCGGCCGGCGGTGGCGAAGGCCTGCCGGAAGCCCTCGCCCCAGGCGAGGTCGTCGCCGAGGTGGTGGACCTCGTCGGCGATGACGAGCGTTCGCGGGCTGCACTCGCGGGCGTAGGCGGCCGCCGAGGCGGCGGCGCGCGCATAGGTGACCGCGATGCCCTGGAAGTCCCGGGTCGTGCGCAAATGCGGGGCGTCGGGCTGCAGCTGCAGCCCCTGGGCGGCGGCCGCGGCGGCCCACTGACGGGTCAGCGGCGCCGTCGGGCAGACGATCGCGACCCGGCTGATCTCGCCGCCGCTGAGCAGCTCGCGGGCCAGCACCAGCGCCGGCCGGGTCTTGCCGGCACCGGGCGCGGCGGCGATCAGGAACGGGCCGCGCCGCCAGCGCTCCGCGACCGCCAGCGTGCGCCCCTGCCACTCGCGCAACGCCTGGTCGCGAACGGGTGCGGAGGAGCCGCCCTCGGCCGTCCCGGTGGCTGTCGTCTGGGTCCCGCCCGTCATCTCGAGCGCGGCATGATTGGGCCTCGGCCGGACGGGACGCGACACGCCCGCTCGGCAAGCCATCCTGGCATCGTTGGTCCGGTGCAAGCGATTGTGATCACCGGCCCGCCGGGGGCCGGCAAGAGCGAGGTGGCGGCATCGCTGCACGACTCGCTCGGCGAGTCGGGCGCCGACGCCGCGCTGATCGAAGTGGACGAGATGGGGCGATCGCATCCGCCGCTCGAGCGAACCCGCTCGGTCGGGCATCTGCGGATGCTCGCCGACTCCTATCGCGAGTTCGGCTGCTCGATCCTGATCGTCACGGCGACGATCGAAGACGACTCCCATCGGCTCGCGATCCTCGCCGCGACCGGCGCCGACGAGCACCTCCTCGTCCGGCTCGAGGCCGACCCGGTCACGCTGCGCGACCGGATCCTCGCCCGCGAGCCGGCCGGCTGGCAGGGCCTGCCCGACCTCCTCAACGCCTCGCGGCAGCTGGCCGAGGCGATGCCGGCACTGCCGGGCGTCGACCTCGTCCTCGGCACCGAGGGCGTCCGACCGGCCGAGGTCGCCGGCCGGATCGAGGGGCGGCTCAGCCGGCCGGGGCGATGACGGCGATCACGTGCCCTCGGGATCGGTGAGCCGCCCGCGAAGGACGCGTCCCTGTCCGGCGCCCGGCATACCGTTCCCGTGTGCAAGCTTTCGCGATTCGTGCACCGTCGGTCGAGGACCTGTTCGACCCGTTCAGCGCCGAGCCACTCCAGGCGCGGCCGCTTCGCGAGGAGGTGCGCGAGCGGATCCTGCGGGCCTGGATCGACACCCGCGAGGAGCGACCCGACCACCTCACCGTCGAGCTGCCGGCCGGCGAGCGTCGCGACGGGCTCGGCGAGCACCTGCGGGTTGCGATCCGCAATGACCTGACGTCGGCATACGACGCGAGCCGACGGCTGCTGATCTTCCCGGCCCGCAGCGAGCGGCGCGAGGCGCTCGTCGCATTCATGTTCCTCGTCTTCTGCCTGATCGCCTCGAGCCTGTTCGACCAGCTGACCCGCAACGAGACGCTGTTTCTGGCGATCTCCCAGGGGCTGGTCGTGCTCGGCTGGGTGGCGATGTGGCAGCCGGCTCAGCAGCTGTTCCGGGCGGTCTCGCTGTGGCTGAGCCGCAAGCGCTACCGGGAGCTCGCCCAGGTCGAGATCGAGATCGACTGGGCCTGAGCGGCGGTCGTCCGCCGAGCCGCCGACTGAGCCGCTTCGACGCCTGCCGGGCAGCATGGTGATATCAGGGGGGAGATGAACTTCGACGAAGCCCTCGCGACCCTCCTCGCCCTCGTCGGGCGACGGGTCGAGGTGCATATCGTCTCCGCCGGTGAGAGCCCGCACCTCGTCGCCACGTTCGGTGGCGTCCTCCGCGCCGGCCACTCGATGACCGGTGGCGAGCCGAGCGAGCACGAGGCGATCTTCATCCGCCTCGATGCCGGCCGCGAGACCGGCTCGATCAGCCTCAACCGCGAGGTCTACCGGGGCGGGATCGGACACGAGGACGGCTCGCTGACGCTGCAGCTCGGCGGCGTCGAGATGCTGATCGCCGTTCGCGACCATTGACCGGACGCGGGCGTCCCCTAAGCTCGATCACGGTGGCCGCGCCCGACACAACTCTCGCGACAGCCCCCTCGCGCCCGGGCATGCCGCCCCGGCCCGATCTCTCGAACCTGATGATGAGCGTCGGGTTCATGCTCGCCCCGACCCGGTTCCTCGACTCCTGCAAGCGTCGCTGCGGCGACTACTTCACGCTCCGCCCGACCCCCGATCGCGAGCTCGTGGTCACCGCCGATCCGGTCGCGGTCAAGCGCGGTCTTCACCGGCGATCCCGATCTGCTCCATGCCGGTGAGGGGAACGTGACGCTGGCGCCGCTGCTCGGCCCGAGCTCGGTGCTGCTGCTCGACGGCGACGAGCACCTCCGCCACCGGCGCCTGCTGCTGCCACCGTTCCACGGCGAGCGGATGCGCGCCTATGGGTCGATGATGGAGGAGGTCGCCGAGCGGCGGATCGCCGACTGGCCGGCGGGCCGCTCGTTCGCGGCGCTGCCGAGCATGCAGGCGATCACCCTCGAGGTGATCCTGCGGGCCGTCTTCGGCTTCGCGGACGCGGAGCGCCGCGACCGCATCGGCGGGCCGCTGCGACGGCTCCTCGACACGGTCGCGAGCCGCCCCCGGGTGCTGGCGCTGGCGCTGACCGCTGGACGCAACGGGCCGCTCAGCCCATGGCGCCGGTTCGCCGTCCTCCGCGATCGGGCCGACGCGCTCCTCCACGAGGAGATCGGCGACCGTCGCCGCGACCCTCACGGCGCCGACGGCGACGACATCTTCTCGATGCTGCTCGCCGCCCGCGACCCCGAGGGGGTCCCGCTCAGCGACTCCGAGCTGCGCGACGAGCTGATGACCCTGCTTCTCGCCGGTCATGAGACGACCGCAACCGCCCTCGCCTGGACCTTCGAGCAGCTGACCCGCAACCCGGCGGTGCTCGGCCGGCTGCAGGCCGAGGAGGCGGCGGGAAACGGCGAGTACCTCGATGCCGTCATCAAGGAGAGCCTGCGGCTGCGACCGGTCGGTCCCGGCCGTCGTCCGCTGCCTGCAGGCGCCGATGCGAGTTCGGCGGCTGGGAGCTGCCGGCCGGGGTCAACATCGCTCCCTCGATCTACCTGATGCATCGCCGCCCCGACATCTACCCGGACCCGCTCGCCTTCCGGCCGGAGCGGTTCCTCGACGATCCGCCCGGCACCTACGAGTGGATCCCGTTCGGCGGCGGCATCCGCCGCTGCCTCGGCGCGAGCTTCGCGCAGTTCGAGATGCGGATCGTGATCCGCGCCGTGCTCGCCGCGCGGCGACTGCGGGTCCGGCCAGGCGGCCGGCCCGAAGGGGTGACCCGGCGGGCGATCACGCTGGCGCCGGCGCGCGGCGCGCGGGTGCGCGGCCGATCGGCCCCCGGCCGGCGTTTCCCGCGTCTAGGGGGACCAGGCGTCTAGGCGGCGGCCGACGCGCCCGAGGGCTGGCGGCGCAGGCCGAGCGGGTCCATCGACGTGCCGCGGGGGACGACGAGCAGCGGCGTGCGGGCTCCCGAGATGACGGTCCGCGAGGTGCTGCCGAGCAGGGTCCGGCGCAGTGGCCCGTGCCCCCGCGATCCGACGACCATCAGGTCGACCTCGGCGGAGGCCTCGGCGAGCAACGCGCCGGGCGAGCCGGTCAGCAGCCGCCCCTCGGCCTTCAGCGTTTGCGGCACCCGTCCGAGCGCGAGCTCCTGGGTCCGTTGCATCTCCTTGCGCTCGGCGTCCTGAAACTCGCCGGCCGTCATCACCGTCCAGACCGTCGCATAACCGTACTTCGGATAGTCGGCGACGCTGAGCACGAGCAGCTCGCCGTGGGTGCGCTCGGCGATCGCGATCGCGGTCTCCAGCGCCGCCCAGGATTCGGGCGAGCCGTCGAAGCCGACGCCGATCTTAAGCACCGGCTTCGTGGGCCGGTCGGCGTAGCCGCGCGGCGCGACCATGACGGCGCAGGGAGCGCCGTGCAGGAGCGAGCCGCCGGTGCTGCCGAGGAGCGTCTCGCCGACCTTGCCGCGGTGGCATGAGCCGACCACGAGCACGGTTGCGTGACGATCCTCAGCGAGCTTGCCGAGCGCGTTGGAGATCGACTGCTCGGCAACCGGCACGGTCTCGACGGCCAGACCCGGGAGCAGGTCGTGCACCTTCGCGAACGTGTCGGCGCTCTCGACCGCCAGCGCGTTCGAGAGATCCTCGTGGGTCATCAGACCGCGCGGCCAGGGATACACCGTCGCGACCGTCAGGCTGCCGCCGACGATCTCGGCTAGGACGCGCCCGAGAGCCAATGCGTCTCGGCCTTCGGGGCTATCCTGATAGCCGATGAGAATCTGGCGGTCCACGAGCCCGAATCTAGGCTGCCCGCAGTCACCGGGCATCCGGCAAGACTTGCCAACCGGCTCGGTAGTGAACCCCGAGGCCGGCCCACGCGGATGAGCATCGACCAGCGGGAGCTCGAGCGCTCCCAGCTCGAGGGGCTGCTCGCCGTCGGCCGCCGGCTCGTCTCCGAGCTCGACCTCGACGCGGTGTTGATGCACGCCCTCGACGCCGCCCGCGAGCTGACCGCGGCCCGCTATGCGGCGCTCGGGGTGCTCGACGCCGACAAGACCGAGCTCGAGCGGTTCCTCTACGTCGGGATCGACGAGGAGACGCGGCGACGGATCGGGCCGCTGCCGAGGGGACACGGGATCCTCGGTGAGCTGATCACCGACCCGAGGCCGCTGCGGCTCGACCGGATCGGGGATCACCCGCGCTCGTACGGCTTTCCGGCCGAGCACCCGGACGATGACGACCTTCGTCGGCGCCCCGATCACCGTCCGCGGCGAGGTCTTCGGCAACATCTACCTGACCGAGAAGGAGGGCGGCGAGCCGTTCGACGAGTCACGACGAGCAGCTGCTCATCGTGCTCGCGGAGTGGAGCGCGATCGCGATCAACAACGCCCGCACCCACGAGGAGCTGCGCCGCGGCCGGGCCGACCTCGAGCGTCTCGTCCAGGGCCTGCAGGCGACCGCGTCGCTGAGCCGCGAGCTCGGCGGCGAGTCCGACCTCGAGCGGGTGCTCGAGCTCATCACCAAGCGCGCCCGGGCGCTGCTCGAGGCGACTTCGAGCTACGTCCTGCTTCGCGACGGGGTGGAGCTGGTGATCCGCGGCGCCGCCGGCGAATGCGGCGCCCGCGTCGTTCGGCCGCGGCGATCGCGCCGGGATCCGGAGCCGCCGACTTCATCGGCACCGAATCGAGCCAGCGGATCGGACCGGCCGCCGCGGAGTCGCTGCGCGAGCTCGGGATCGAGGCCACGAACGGCCTGGCGGTGCCGCTGCGCTCGCGCGGCCAGGGACTCGGCGTCCTGCTCGTCGTCGATCGCCTCGGCGAAGGGCCGGCGTTCTCCGCCGACCAGCAGCTGACGCTCGAGTCGTTCGCGACCAGCGCCGCCAACGCGATCGCCGCCGCGCATGCGATCGAGGACGAGAAGGCGAAGCTCGCGATCGCCTCGTCCGAGCGCGAGCGCGGCCGCTGGGCCCGCGAGCTCCACGACGAGACGCTGCAGGAGCTCGGGCGCGCTGCGGATCATGCAGGAGAACGCTTCGCGGGCCGGCTCGCTCGAGGAGGTGCGGGAGTACCTTGGCGGCCGCCAACGAGCAGGTCGGGCGGACCGTGAGCGGCCTGCAGGGGCTGATCGCCGAGCTGCGGCCGGCGGCGCTCGATCAGATCGGCGTCGCCGCCGCGATCGAATCGCTGATCGACCGGTTCGCGTCGCGGACCGACCTCGAGTTCGAGGTCGACGTCGACCTCGCCCACGATCGCGGCGAGGCCCAGGCGCGACCCACCCCGGAGCTCGAGTCGACGATCTACCGGCTCGTTCAGGAGGGCCTGACGAATGCGATCAAGCACGCCGATGCGACCCGCGCCCGGGTCGCGATCGAGGAGCACGACGACATGATCACGGTCCGCATCGAGGACGACGGGAACGGATTCGACATGACCTCGGTGCGGCGCGGATTCGGCCTGACCGGAATGCAGGAGCGGGTTGAGATGGCCGGCGGCGAGATCGCCTTCGAGGGCCGCGACGGCGGCGGCACCCTGATCAGGGTGAAGCTGCCGGTCCGGCGCGCCGAGCCCGCCTGAGCGGGCGTCGGGCTCGCTCAGCCGCTGTCGGGGGCCTCGGGCTCGTCGGCCGGCTCCGGCTTGCCGCCCGGCCCGAAGTGGCGTTCGATGACGTCCATCGGGGTCGGCTGCTCGGCGAAGTCGTCGGCGCCGATCCGGTGCCGGAAGACCCAGTAGGTCCAGCCCTGGTAGAGCAGCACGAGCGGCACCAGCAGCGCTGCGACGACGGTCATCACGGTCAGCGTGTAGTCGGAGGAGGAGGCGGCGCTCAGGGTCAGGTCGAAGGCGGCGTTGGTGCTCGAGACCATCGCGTTCGGGAACAGGTCGGCGAAGAGGCTGGTGAACAGCAGAGCGATACCGGCGGCCGTCGCCGCGAAGGCGGCTCCGGCGGCGCTGCGACGGGTCAGGGCGACCGCCGCCCAGAGCGCGGCGACGGCGAGCACGGCGAGGGCCGCCGAGACGAACTCGACGCCGACCCGATCGGACTGGTTGATGACGGTCCAGGCGAGGAAGGCGGTGCCGAGCAGTGCCGCCAGCGGGGTCGAGCGACGGGCCAGGGTCCGGGAGCGCTCCTCGACCGCGTCCTTGGTGCGCAGCGACAGGAAGTTGGCGCCGTGGGCGAAGAAGATCGCCAGCGTGGCGAGCCCGCCGAGCAGCGCATAGGGGTGGAGGAGGTCGAAGACGGTGCCGCTGTACTCGCCGTCGGCGCCGATCGGCACGCCGGCGACGATGTTCGCCCAGCCGACGCCCCAGAGCAGCGCGGCCATCGCGCTGGAGATCACCAGCGACCACTCCCAGCGCGACCGCCAGGCCTGATCCTCGCGCTTGCCCCAGAGCTCGAAGGCGACGCCGCGGACGATCAGCGCCCCGAGGATCAGAAACAGGGCCAGGTAGAAGCCCGAGAACAGGGTCGCGTACCACTGCGGGAAGGCGGCGAACGTGGCGCCGCCGGCGACGATCAGCCAGACCTCGTTGCCGTCCCAGACCGGGCCGATCGTGTGGATGACGGCGCGGCGCTCGCGATCGTCGCGGCCGACGAGTCGCAGCAGCATGCCGACCCCGAAGTCGAACCCCTCGAGCACGAAGTAGCCGATCCAGAGCACGCCGATCAGCACGAACCAGAGGCCCTGCAGGAAGGTGACGTCGTCCATCTCAGTAGGCGAGGCCGAGGTCCGGCTCGCCCGCCTCCTTCTCGGCGTCGTCGGGATCCGGTCCCTTGCGGGCCTTCTCGAGGAAGATCCTGCCGGCGATCACGGCCAGCACCCCGTAGAGCAGCGTGAAGCCGATCAGCGTGATCAGCACCTCGGCGGTGCTGACCGACGGCGAGTTGGCGTCGCTCGTCTTCAGCATCCCGAAGACGACCCAGGGCTGCCGGCCCATCTCGGTGAAGATCCAGCCGGCCGAGTTGGCGATGAACGGCAGCGCCGCGCCGAGGACCATCAGCCTCAGGTAGCGGCGCGATTCGGTCAGGCGGCCGCGGCGGACCAGCCACCAGCCGGCGAAGCCGAGCATCGCCGCGAGGAACCCGACGCCGAGCATCGCCCGCCACGACCAGTAGGCGACGGCGACGATCGGCGCGTACTCGCCGGGCCCGTAGCGCTGCTGGTATTCGGCGTTGAGGTTGTTGATGCCCTGGATCTCGCCGCGCGGATAGCCGGTCGTGATGAACGAGAGCAGGTTCGGTATCTGCACGTTGCGGCTCAGCCCCTGTGGGTTCTGCTCGAGGCTGCCGGTCGCGAACAGCGACAGGCCCGCCCCGTCCTTGGTCTCGAAGACGGCGTCGGCGGCGGCCATCTTCATCGGCTGCTGCTCGGTCATCAGGACGCCGTTGAAGTGGCCGACGATCACCGTCACGGTGGCGGCGAGCGCCAGCAGCGGCAGCGCGCCCCTGATCGAGCGGCTGAAGACCTCGGTGTGGGTGCCGCGGAGCAGATGCCAGGCGGAGATCGCGATCACCACCATCGAGGCGGTGATCAGCGCCGCGAGGATCGTGTGGGCGAACGCGTAGAGCGCGGTGCTGTTGCCGAGCACCGCCCAGATCGAGGTCAGCTCGGGCCGCCCGTCGACCATCTCGTAGCCGACCGGGTGCTGCATCCACGAGTTCGCGGCGAGGATGAAGAACGCCGACAGGGCGGTCGAGCCGGCGACGAGCCAGATCGTCGCCAGGTGGAGCTTCGGGGACAGGCGTCCCCAGCCGAACAGCCAGAGGCCGAGGAAGGTCGACTCGACGAAGAACGCAGCCAGCCCCTCCATCGCCAGCGGCGCGCCGAAGATGTCGCCGACGAACCGCGAGTAGTCGGACCAGTTCATCCCGAACTGGAACTCCTGGACGATCCCGGTGACGACGCCGAGCGCGAACGAGATCAGCATCAGCTTGCCCCAGAAGCGGGTCGCCTGGCGCCAGTGCTCGTCGCCGCTGCGGTACCAGCGGGTCTGGTAGTAGGCGACCAGCGCGGCGAGGCCGATCGTCAGCGGCACGAACAGGAAGTGGTAGACGGTCGTGATGCCGAACTGCCAGCGTGCGAGTTCGAGCGAGCTCATGGCCGCAACCGTATGGAGCGCCGGTACGGTCGTCTGTCGGGGCCGACTTCCGGATCCGGTTCGGTAGTGACTACCGAACCGGCCCCAGCGCAGGCTCCCGCTCAGCGGTCGACGAGCTCGTTGTCGATCGCGTAGGCGATCAGCTCGGCGCGGGTCGAGAGCCCGGTCTTGCGCTGGATGTTGGCGCGGTGCGTCTCGACGGTGCGGACGCTGAGGACGAGCTTCTCGGCGATCTCCGGATTGACGTAGCCGAGCGCGAGCAGGCCGAGGACCTCGACCTCGCGGGGGGTCAGCTCGTCCGGCGGCCCCTCCGGCTTGTCGGGCTCGGCGGCGAGCCTGGCGCCGAGCTCGGGATTGATGTAGGTGCCGCCGCCGATCACGGAGTGGATGGCGGTGACGAGCTCGCTCGCCGCCGAGTGCTTGATCACGTAGCCCTTCGCCCCGCCCTGCAGGGCCTTGCGGGCGAATGCGGGCTCGTTCTGCATCGTCAGCACGACGACACAGGTGTCCGGCGACGACTCGAAGACCTTCGGCAGCGCATCGAGGCTGGGCAGCCCGGGCATGCTGAGGTCGAGGACGAGGACCCGGGGCTTGTGGCCGAGCACGTAGCGCGCGGCGGTCTCGGCGTCGCCGGCCTCGGCGACGACCTCGAAGTCCGGCTCGTCCTCGAGCACCTTGCGGATCCCGGCCCGGACGAGCTCGTGATCGTCGGCGAGGACGATCGTCACCCGTTCGTCTGCCCCGGATTCAGCTCCCACGCCGGGAAGGTTACTTCCGCGGGCGGCCGCGCAGATCCGCACCGGGTAGCGGCGGCGCTCGGTAGTCGATACGGACCGGCGCCGCCGGGTCAGGCGCCGGGGACGATCACGGCGGCGCCGAGGAACCGGCCGGCGCGGAGATCGGCCAGCGCCTCGTTGACGGCGGCGAGCGGATAGGTGGTCACGGCGGTCTCGATCGGCACCCGCGGCGCGAGCTCGAGGAGCTCCTCGCCGTCGGCCCGGGTCAGGTTCGCGACCGAGCGCACCGTCCGCTCGCCCCAGAGCAGGTCGTAGGAGAAGGACGGGATCTCGCTCATGTGGATGCCGCCGCAGACGACCGTGCCGCCGGGAGCGACCGCCGCCAGCGCCGCCGGCACGAGCGACCCGACCGGGGCGAAGATGATCGCCGCGCCGAGCGGCTGCGGCGGCTCCTCCTCCGAGGAGCCGGCCCAGACGGCGCCGAGGCTGCGCGCGAACCGCCGGCCGTCCTCGTCGCCGGGGCGGGTGAACGCGTAGACCTCGCGGCCCTCGGCCACGGCCACCTGGGTGAGGATGTGCGCCGCCGCCCCGAAGCCGTAGAAGCCGATTCGCTCGGCATCCCCGCACATCCGCAGCGACCGGTAGCCGATCAGGCCGGCGCAGAGCAGCGGCGCCGCCTGCTCGTCCCCGTAGCCGGGCGGGATCGGGAAGCAGTAGCGCGCGTCGGCGATCGCGTACTCGGCGAAGCCGCCGTCGATGTCGCAGCCGGTGAAGCGCGCCCGCGGGCAGAGGTTCTCGCGGCCGGAGCGGCAATAGGCGCACTCGCCGCAGGTCCAGCCGAGCCACGGAACCCCGACCCGGCGATCCTCGCCGACGACGTCGGCGACGATCTGGTGGCCGAGGACGCGCGGTGGTTCGGCGATCGGCACCTCGCCGTCGAGCAGGTGGAGGTCGGTGCGGCAGACGCCGCAGGCGCGGACCGCGAGCAGCAGCTCGCCGGGGCCCGCGGTGGGCCGGTCCATCTCGGCAGCCCGCAGCGGCTCCCCCGGTGCATCGAAGACCATCGCCCGCATCGCTGCAGCTCGCGACGGCGGCATCGCCCTAGTCGTCTCTGGGGGTGATCCGGAAGATCGAGACGACCTCGGCGTTATGCGCCTCGGGATGGACCACGTAGGCGCTCGGGCCGCCGCCGAACCAGCCGGCGGCCTCGTTGTCGCCGACGAAGATCCCCGGGTGATGGCGGCCGTCGCCGTCCTCGACCCAGACCTTGTCGCCTTCCCTGAACCCGTGCGGGGCGTCGCTTTCGCTCATCGGCCCAGCCTACCGTTGCCGGACGGATATCCTCCCGCCGATCGACCGCCTCGCCGCCAACAAGGACGTCGTCAGGGCCTTCTACGCGGAGGTGATCAACGACCGCGATCTCGACGCGATCGACCGCCTGCTCAGCGAGGACTTCCACCACGACGACGAGCTGCGCGGCCGCGCCGGGCAGCGGCAGGCGGTCGCCGCCTTCCTCGACGGCTTCCCCGATCTCGAGCATCGGATCGACCAGATCCTCGCCGAGGGCGACCTCGTCGCCGCCAGACAGACCTGGCGCGGCACCCACGGCGGCGCATTCGCCGGCGTCGCGGCGACCGGGCGCCGGGTCGAGTTCGGATCGACGGCGATCCTCGAGGTCCGCGGCGACATGATCGCCGCCGCCTGGGACCGGGTCGACGTGGCCGGCCTGATCGCGCAGCTGCAGAGCCCGGCGGGCTGAGTCGCACAGCGCTGGACAGGCTCTCTAGACTCGGTGCCGATGAAGACCGAGATACATCCCGAATACAGCCTCTCCCACGTCCGCTGCGCGTGCGGCAACGAGTTCTACACCCGCTCGACCAAGCCCGAGATCCACGTCGAGATCTGCTCCGAGTGCCACCCGTTCTACACCGGCAAGCAGAAGCTGGTCGACACCGGCGGCCGCGTCGAGCGCTTCCGCCGCCGCGCCGCCAAGCGGTCGGACTGAGACGCCGCTGGTCGGCGTCCTCGTCGGCTTACGGCCTACGGCCGCTGCGCCTCCTGCGTCCTTGACCAGCGACCCCTCAGACTCGACCGCTTCGGCGTCGGGTCGGCTTCACGAAGCGGCGACGCCGATGCCCGACGGCAAGCCGGTCGCCTCGCGCGACGCCCCGGTCGGCGGTCAGGCGATCCTCGAGGGGGTGATGATGCGCGGCGTCTCGACCTGGGCCGCCGCCGTCCGCACCCCCGCCGGGGAGATCGAGATCAGCTCCGAGCCGGTCGTCTCCTGGGCGAAGCGGCACCGGATGCTGCGGCTGCCGGTGATCCGCGGCGTCGTCGCTCTCGCCGAGTCGCTGCGGATCGGCTTCCGGGCGCTGGCGTTCTCGGCCAACGCGCAGATCGCCGACGAGGAGGAGCAGGAGCCGATCGGCGGAATCACCTGGGGGCTGACGATCGCCTTCTCGCTGCTCCTCGCGATCGGGCTGTTCTTCGTCGTCCCGGTCGGGCTGACCAGCCTGATCAAGGATCAGCTCGGCTCCGCCGTCCTCTTCTGGCTCGTCGAGGGGGTCCTCCGCACCGCGATCTTCGTCGGCTACATCGCCGCGATCAGCCGCCTCTCCGACCTGCGGCGCGTCTTCGAGTACCACGGCGCCGAGCACAAGACGATCTCCTGCTTCGAGGCCGGCGACGACCTCACCCCCGACCGCGCCGGCCGCTACTCGCGCCTGCATCCGCGTTGCGGAACGAGCTTCCTGCTGATCGTGATGGTCCTCGCGATCTTCGTCTTCGCCCCGCTCGGCCTGCCCGAGTGGTACTGGCTGATGATCTCGCGGATCGTCGGCATCCCGCTGATCGCCGGCCTCTCCTACGAGGTCATCAAGTGGGCCGGCCGCAACCGCCGCAAGGCCTGGGTGCGGACGCTGATGTGGCCGGGGCTGATGCTCCAGAACCTGACCACCCGCGAGCCCGATCGCGAGCAGCTCGCGGTCGCAATCGCCTCCCTCGAGGAGGTGCTGGCCGTCGAGGGTTCCGACCTCCGCAGGCACGAGAGCCCGATCGAGATCGTCGCCTAGCCTCGACGCCGTCGCGTAGCCTGCGGACCGTGGCCCATCAGCACGACCATGGCCACGCCGGCCACTCCCACGGCGTCGCCGCCGACGCCGATCGCTCGAAGCTGACGATCGCCCTCGCCCTGATCGTCGGGTTCATGGCGGTCGAGGTGGTCGTCGGCATCCTCGCCAACTCGCTGGCGCTGCTCTCCGACGCCGCGCACATGCTCACCGACGCCGGCGCGCTCGTCCTCGCCCTGTTCGCGATCCGGCTCGCCGCCCGCCCGGCCGCCGGCGCGATGACTTTCGGCTGGAAGCGGGCCGGGATCCTCAGCGCCCAGTTCAACGGCGCCACCCTGCTCGTCCTCGGGCTGCTGATCGTCTACGAGGGGATCCGCCGGCTGATCGAGCCGCCGGCGGTCGAGGGAGGCGTCGTCTTCGTCGTCGCGATCCTCGGGATCGTCGTCAACCTCGCCGCGACCTGGACGCTCTCGAGGGCGAACCGCGACTCGCTCAACGTCGAGGGAGCCTTCCAGCACATCCTCACCGACCTCGCCGCCTTCGTGTTCACGGCGATCGCCGGGCTGGTAATCCTCACCACCGGCTTCGACCGGGCGGACGGGATCGCATCGCTGATCGTCGCCGCGATCATGCTGCGCTCCTCCTACGGGCTGCTGATCGAATCGGGCCGCGTATTCCTCGAGGCGGCGCCGCGCGGCCTCGACCCGGAGGCGATCGGCGGCGCGATGGCGGCCGTCCCCGGCGTCGTCGAAATCCACGATCTGCACGTCTGGGAGGTGACGTCGGGCTTCCCGGCGCTCTCCGCCCACGTGCTCGTCGCCGCCGGCGACGACTGTCACGCGATCCGGCTCGCGCTCGAGCACGAGATCGACCAGCGCTTCGCGATCGACCACACCACCCTCCAGGTCGAGCATCACCATCCCGAGGAGCTGCTCCAGGTCGACGTGCCGTCAGACTCCGCCGGGTGATCGAGCAACTCGTCAGCCAGATCGAGGAGCGGTTCGCCGCCCTCGAGCGGGAGATGTCGGACCCCGAGGTGATCGCCGACCGCGAGCGCTACGCGGCGGTCGGGCGCGAGTACCGCGAGCTCGAGCCGGCGCGCGAGCTCGCCGAGCGCTGGCGCAGGCTCAACGACGACCTCGAGGGCGCCCGCGAGCTGCTCGCCGACGGCGAGGACGAGGAGCTGCGCCGGGTCGTCGCCGACGCGCCCGCCGAGCTCGAGGAGCTGGCCGAGGCGATCCGGATGGCGATGGTCGAGCGCGACCCCAACGACGACAAGAACGTCCTCGTCGAGATCCGCGCCGGGGCCGGCGGCGACGAGGCGGCGCTGTTCGCGGGCGACCTCTACAAGATGCTCGCCCGCTACGCCGAGGAGCGCGGATTCGGCACCGAGTTGATCGCGCAGAGTCCGGCCGAGGTCGGCGGCTTCAAGGACGTCACGTTCGCCGTCAAGGGCGACGGTGCCTACTCGGTCTTCAAATACGAGGGCGGGACCCACCGGGTCCAGCGGGTCCCGAAGACCGAGTCGCAGGGCCGCATCCACACCTCGACGGCGACGGTGGCGGTGCTCCCCGAGGCCGAGGAGGTGGACGTCGGGATCGATCCCAACGACCTGCAGATCGACGTCTACCGCTCCTCGGGGCCGGGTGGGCAGTCGGTCAACACGACCGACTCGGCGGTTCGCATCACCCATGGCCCGAGCGGGATCGTCGTCTCGATGCAGGACGAGAAGTCGCAGCTGCAGAACCGCGACAAGGCGATGCGGGTGCTGCGGGCACGGTTGCTCGAGAGGGCGATCGCCGACCAGCAGGCCGAGATCTCGGCCGAGCGACGCTCCCAGGTCGGGACCGGCGAGCGCTCTGAGAAGGTGCGCACCTACAACTTCCCGCAGGGCCGCGTCACCGACCACCGGATCAAGCTGACCAGCCACGCCCTCGACGAGATCCTCGGCGGCGACCTGCGCGAATTCAGCGACGCCCTCGCCGCCGAGGACAAGCGCCGCAAGCTCGAGGCGCAGGCCGCCTCCGGATGAGCATGGCCGTCGCCGCCGGAACGGTCGGCGAGGCGCTCGCCGCCGCCACCGACGCCCTCGCTGCGGCGGGCTGCGACTCGCCCCGCCTCGACGCCGAGTTGCTGCTCGCCGAGGCGACGGGCGCGACCCGCGAGCGGTTCGCGATCGAGCCCGAGTGGCCGGTCAGCGCCGGTGCGGCGCGGGAGTTCGGCGCCATGGTGCGGCGGCGGATCGCCCGCGAGCCGGTCGCCTACATCCTCGGCCGCCGCGGATTCCGGCGGATCGAGCTGCGGGCCGACCGCCGGGCGCTGATCCCGCGGCCGGAAACGGAGCTGCTCGTCGAGCTCGCGGTCGAGCTCGGCCCGCGACGGGTCCTCGACGTCGGCACCGGCAGCGGCGCGATCGCCCTCGCGGTCGCCGACGAGATCGCCGCCGCCGAGGTCGTCGCCGTCGACGTCTCCGCCGACGCTCTCGACCTCGCCGGCGAGAACGCCGAGGCGCTCGGCTTCGCCGAGCGGGTCGAGCTGCGACTCGGCTCGGTGACCGCGGCGGCGGGCCGGTTCGACCTGCTGCTCGCCAACCTGCCCTATGTCGCCGCAGCCGATCGCGCTGCCCTCGCCCCTGAGATCAGCCGCTACGAGCCGGAGGTGGCCCTGTTCGCCGGCGGCGACGGCCTCGACGCGTTCGCCGCGGTGCTGGAGCCGCTGGCGCCCGGCGGCGGCGGACCCGCTTGCGACGTCGTCGCCTTCGAGGTCGGAGCCGGGCAGGCCGCGGCGGTCGCGAAGCTCGTCGCCGACGCCGGCTACGCGGCGACGGAGACGCGTGCCGATCTCGCCGGCATCGACCGCGTCGTCGTCGGCCGCCGATGAGTGAGATCGTCTCGATCGCCGGCGACGGCGCCGCGGCGGCTCGTTCCGCCCTCGATCGCTGCATCCTCGCCGGCGGCGTCGCCGTCTTCCCGGCCGACGGGCTCTACGGGCTCGCCTGCGACCCGCTGCGGGCCGAGGCGATCGAGCGGATCCACTCGATCAAGGGCCGCGACGACGGCAAGCCGGCGGCGGTCATGTACTTCTCGCCGCCGGCGATGCGCGAGCTCCTCGCCGGCCTCGGCGAGCGCAGCCGCGCCGCCGTCGCGGCGATGCTGCCGGGGGCGCTGACCCTCGTCCTCGCCAACCCCGAGCACCGCTATCCGCTCGCCTGCCGCGACGATCGCGGCCGGATCGGTGTCCGCCTCCTCGCCGGGCCGCTCGCCGGCGCCGCCTGTGCCGTCTTCCAGACCAGCGCCAACCGCAGCGGCGAGCCCGCGCCGTCCCGCTTCGACGCGATCGATCCGGCGATCCTCGCCGCCGCCGACCTGGCGATCGACGGCGGCGAGCTCACCGGCCTGCCCTCGACGGTCGTCGATCTGACCGGGCTCGAGGGCGGCGGCGGCTGGACGATCCTCCGCGCGGGAGCCGTCCCCGCCGCCGAGCTGCAGCGGAAGCTCTCGGCGGCCGGGCTGGGGTGAGCGCGGACAGCGATCGGGATTGGGTGCGCATTCGCCACACAACTCCGATCGATGCGCCTTCGATCGGAGCTCTCGCGATCGCCCGCCTGCGGCCGCTGCCGGGCCCCGCTGCGAGTTCCGCACGGCGCGCGGATGACCTCCGGCCCCGCCCGGGCCCGCGCGAACCGTCGACCCGATCGCGTAGGCTCGATCGGGTGCGCATCGCGATCGGATCAGACCACGCCGGCTACGACCTGAAGGAGGCCGTCGCCCCCTCCCTGCGGGCGGCCGGCCACGAGCTGATCGACGTCGGCACCGACTCGCCGGAGTCGGTCGACTACCCCGATCCGGCGGCCCGTGCGGCGCGTATGGTCGGCGACGGCGGGGCCGAGCGGGCGGTGATCGTCTGCGGCTCCGGGGTCGGGGTCGCGATCGTCGCCAACAAGGTCGACGGCGTCCGCGCCGTCAACGCCCACGACGCCGAGGAGGCGGAGATGAGCCGCCGCCACAACGACGCCAACGTCCTCACCCTGGCCGGCCGCCGGCTCGAACCCGATACCGCCGAGCCGATCGTCGCGACGTTCCTGGCGACCGAGTTCGAGGGTGGCCGCCACGCCCGCCGGGTCGACAAGATCGCGGCGCTCGAGAACGGCGCCCGACCGCAGACGAATCAAGAGAGAGGCTGATCGATGACCGAACTTCCCGACGACTTCCAGACCGCGTCGCTCAGCGCCGTCGACCCCGACATCGCCCGGGTGCTCGACCGCGAGCTCGAGCGCCAGCAGAACACCCTGGAGATGATCGCCTCCGAGAACTTCGTGCCCCAGGCGGTGCTCGAGGCGACCGGCTCGGTGCTGACCAACAAGTACGCCGAGGGCTACCCGGGCAAGCGTTACTACGGCGGCTGCGAGGAGGTCGACGTCGCCGAGCAGCTCGCGATCGACCGCGCCAAGCAGCTGTTCGGGGCCGAGCACGTCAACGTCCAGCCGCACGCCGGCGCGCAGGCCAACAACGCCGTCTACTCGGCGCTGCTCGAGCCCGGGGACACCTTCCTCGGCCTCGCCCTCGACCACGGCGGCCACCTCTCCCACGGGATGAAGCTGAACGTCTCCGGCAAGCTCTACAACCCCGTCCCCTACCACGTCGATCGCGACAGCTATCTGGTCGACATGGACGAGGTCGCGGCACTGGCCGCCGAGCATCGCCCGAAGCTGATCGTCGCCGGCTGGTCGGCCTACCCGCGCCGGCTCGACTTCGCCGCATTCCGGGAGATCGCCGACTCGGTCGGCGCCCTGCTGATGGTCGACATGGCTCATTTCGCCGGCCTCGTCGCCGCCGGTGAGCATCCCAACCCGGTCGAGCACGCCGACGTCGTCACGACGACGGTCCACAAGACCCTGTGCGGGCCGCGCAGCGGGATGATCCTCTGCCGTGAGGAGTACGCGAAGGAGATCAACCGCGGCATCTTCCCCGGCACCCAGGGCGGGCCGCTGATGCATGCGATCGCCGCCAAGGCGGTGGCGATGCGGATCGCCGCGACCGAGGAGTTCCGCGCCCGGCAGCGGCAGACGATCGCCAACGCCCGCGCCTTCGCGGACGAGCTGATCGCCGGCGGGCTGACCGTGCTGACCGGCGGCACCGACGTCCACCTCGTCCTCGTCGACGTCACCGCGGCGGGCTACGACGGCAGCACCGCCGAGCAGCGCCTCGAGGAGATCGGGATCACCGTCAACCGCAACGCGATCCCCTTCGACGAGCGACCGCCGATGAATCCCTCGGGGCTGCGGATCGGCACGCCGGCGCTGACTACCCGCGGACTCGGCGCCGAGGACATGCGCGAGATCGCCCGGGTCGTCTGCGCCGCGCTCTCCGACTCCTACGAGAGCGATCGCGAGGCGCTGCAGGCGCGGACCCGGGCGCTCGTCGAAGCCCACCCGCTCTACCCGCAGCTCTCGGCAGCGACCGTTTGAGGATCTGGGTCGACTGCACCGCCGCGGCGCACCCGGTCGTGCTGCGGCCGGTGATCGCCCTGCTGCGCGAGCGTGGCCACGAGGTCGCGATCACGGCCCGCGACTACGGGCAGACCGAGGGCCTGCTCGAGCGCTTCGGCCTCGAGTACGAGTCGTTCGGAACCCACGGCGGCGCCGCGACCGGGTCGAAGGCGCTGGCGCTGGGCCGCCGCAGCGCCGCCCTGGCGCGGTGGGCGCGACCGCGGCGGTTCGACCTCGCGATCGGGCACGGCTCCGTCGACGTCGCCGCGGTCGGCACCGTCCTGCGGATCCCGCAGGCGCAGATGCAGGACTACGAGTTCGCCGGCCTGCAGCGCAAGCTCGCCTGGCGCGCCGCGCGGCGGGTGATCGTCCCCGACGCGATCCCGATCGAGCGCCTCGAGGCCGCCGGCGCCCGGGCGTCGAAGCTGGTTCGCTACCCGGGTCTGAAGGAGGACTACTACCTCGCCGACTTCACTCCCGACCCGGCGGTGCTGGCGGCGCTCGGGCTCACCGAGCTCGGCGTCGATCGCGACCGCGGCGCCGACGAGCGGATCGTCGTCGTCGTCAGGCCGCCTCCGGAGACCTCCGCCTATCACGCCGAGAATCCGCTCTACGAAGGCGTCGTCGACCGGCTCTGCGGCGATCCTCAGGCGATCACCGTGCTGATCCCGAGAACCGAGCGCCAGCGGCGGGCCGCCGCCGAGCGACGGGATCCGTCGCTGATCGTCCCCGCGACGGCGGTCGATGCCCAGAGCCTGATCGCCTACTCCGACCTCGTCGTCAGCGCCGGCGGCACGATGAATCGCGAGGCGGTGGCGCTCGGGGTTCCGGTACTGACGATCTTCAGCGGCCGGATGGGGGCGGTCGACGAGCGCCTGATCGCCGACGGCCGGCTCGGTGAGCTCCGCGACCCCGGCGACCTCGAGCTCCGCAAGCGCAGCGGCGAACCCGGCCCGGTCGATCCCCGCGACCCGGCGATCCTCGCCGACGGCGCCCTGGGGGCGGCCGGCAGGGGCTGATGCCGGGGACGGTCGACGCCCTCTTCGCGTTCGCGGCAGCGGCCGCGATCGCCTGGCTGCTGGTTCCCGTCGCCGAGTCCTTCGCCTGGCGGATCGGCGCCATCGACCTGCCCAGCGAGCGCAGCCTCCACGTCGTCCCGACGCCGCGGCTGTCGGGGATCGCGATCCTGATCGCGGTCTGCGCCTCGGGAGCGATCTTCCTGCCCTGGGACGACCAGACCCGGGCGATCCTGCTCGGCGCAGTCGTGATCGCGACGGTCGGGATGATCGACGACGTCTTCGACCTGCCGCCGCTGCTGAAGCTGCTCGGCCAGATCCTCGCCGCGATCATCCCGGTCAGCGCCGGCGTCACCGTCGACGTCTTCACGCTGCCGTTCTTCGGCGGCGTTGACCCGGGCGGGACCGAGCTCTTCAACGTGCCGCTGCTCGGGCACGTCGACCTCGGCGAGCTCGGCACCGTGCTCGGCATCGTCGCGATGGCGAACGTCGTCAACCTGATCGACGGCGTCGACGGCCTCGCCTCGGGCGTCTGCCTGATCAGCGCTGCGACGCTGGCGATCATCGCCCTTTCGCTGCAGCGCAACCCGGCGGGAATCCTCGCCGCGATCACCGCCGGTGGCGCCCTCGGGTTCCTGCGCCACGGCTTCCCGCCGGCGTCGAGCTTCATGGGCGACACCGGCTCGAACCTGCTCGGCTACCTGCTCGGAGTCGCCGCCGTCCAGGGCGCCCTGAAGACGAACGCGGTGGTTGCGCTCGCGTTCCCGTTGCTGGTCCTCGCCGTGCCGATCCTCGACACCGGCTTCGTCGTCGCCAAGCGCCTCAAGTACCGGCGCCCGATCTACGAGGCGGACAGCTGGCACTTCCACCACCGGATGGCCAACATCGGCTTCTCGCAGCGGCGCACGCTCGCCTACCTGTACGGATGGACGCTGGTGATGGCCGCGGTCGCGCTGGCGCTGCGGTTCGTCCCCTACAGCGACGACCGTGGCAACTTCGACCCGGTCTGGTCGGCGCTGATGGCGACGATCCTGCTCGCCGCCGTCGCCGCGAGCTTCTACGTCATCTACGTCCTCGAGATCCTCAAGCTGCGCCGGTTCCGGTTCCGGCAGGTCGCCGCGACCGGCGCGCCGCCGGTCGCCGATGCGGTCGATCGCGAGGTCGAGCACGAACTGGAGACCGGCCAGTTCCGTGAGCCGAATCCGGAAACGGGCGAGTTCGAGCAGGTCGATCCGCCGGCCTGAGAAGGGCCGGTCGCCCAGGCGGAACTGCCCCCCTCCGGGGGGCCGGTCGCGGCGGCCCCTATCGGGTATATTCGCGGACCCCGCTCCCGAGTCGCCGGCCTGGGAGAGAAGTTTCATCCGCCGGCAGGTTCATGACTCGGAAATCACCTGACGTGGAAAGCCCCTACTTCGACAACCTTGGAGACCATGACCCCTCCCGGCACCGCCGTGCCGGCGGCCCGTCCGACGACGGCGCCCGGGTCGAGCGACCGCGCCGGCGCGACGAGCGCTGCCCCGCTGAGGTCTACGCCGCGCCCGGCGCGACGGGGGGGTGGAGCCGAGCTCGCCTCCGGCCGCTGACGTGCCGGTAGCCGCGCGCCCGCTGAACATGGAGGTGCTCCGCAACATCGACCTGATCGTGCTCGCTGCCGCGTTGCCGGCGTTCATCCTCCTCGGCGCCCCGATGATCGCCTGGGTCGTCGCCGGCGGCGCCTGGATCGCCGGGCGAGTCGGCATGGAGCTCGCCTCCCGCAAGCGCCGCCGCGCCCTCGCCGCCGCGAACCGCAACGCCGCCCTCGGCGTCACCGCGATGGCGCTGATGGGCCGGGTCTGGCTGCTCGCGCTGGCGATCCTGCTGGTCGGGCTGCTGGCCGAGCGCGAGGCCGGGCTCGCCGCGGCGCTGCTGGCGCTGGCGCTGGTCACCGCGCACCTCGGCGCCTCCTTCCTCACCCACCTGTTCGATCCCGAGGCCGACGGGGGCCTGCGGTGAGCGCCGGCAAGAAGCTCGGGATCGTCTTCGGTGGCTACGCGCTGCTGCTGATCGCGATCGGCGTGATCTTCGGCAGCGACGGCAAGAACGACGCGTTCCAGCCGCAGAACGAGTTCAAGCTCGACAGCTGGGTCAGCATCCACATCGCCGGCATCGACCTCAGCATCAACAAGGCCGTCCTCTACATCGTCCTCGCCTCGGTGATCACCTGCTTCGCGATGGTCTGGATCGCGAAGCGGATGCAGGCCCGCCCGAACAAGACCCAGATCGCCGTCGAGGGCATCTACGACCTGATCCGCCGCCAGATCGTCACCGACAACCTCGACGAGAAGATGGCAGCGAAGTGGTTCCCGTTCCTGGCGACGCTGTTCTTCTTCATCCTCTTCTCGAACATCATCGGCCTGATCCCGCTGCCGACGAACACCGAGCACCCGATCGACATCTTCGGCGTCGAGGTGCCGAGCTTCGCCCTCTACGCGGCGACCGCCAACATCTCGATCCCGCTCGTCCTCACCCTGGTCGTCTGGATCGGCTACAACGCCGAGGGGATCAGGACCCACGGGTTCTTCAAGTACTTCAAGACCTGGCTGCCGGCCGGCATCGAGGACATGCCGGGCGCCTTCAAGGCGTTCGTGTTCGGCATCGAGGTGATCTCGCACACCGTCCGGCTCGTTTCGCTCTCGGTACGACTCTTCGCCAACATCCTCGCCGGCCACCTGCTGCTGCTGTTCATGGGCGGCGGCCTCGCGGTGCTGCTCGGGATCGCGGCGCTCGGGGTCCTGACGTTCCCGATGGCGTTCGCGTTCTACGTCTTCGAGATCGTCATCGTCGCCGGCCTGCAGGCATTCATCTTCGCGATTCTCACCGCAATCTACCTCGGGGGCGCGACCTCCGAGGGTCACTAGGAAAAGGAGTCAATTCAATGGATCCAGTGCTTCTGGCACAGGCCGCCCAGGCGGTGACCGATACCGGAGTCACCGATGCTGGCAAGGCGATCGCGCTCGGCGTCGGCGCCGGGCTCGGCTCGATCGGAGCCGGCATCGGCATCGGCGTGATCTTCGGTTCGGAGATCCAGGCCGTCGCCCGCCAGCCGGAGATGAAGGACGAGCTGCAGAGCATCCGCTGGCTCGGCTTCGCGCTCACCGAGGCCGTCGCCTTCTACACGTTCATCTTCGGCCTGATCGCGTTCTTCCTCTAGGCCTGTGGAGTTCGTCGGCGACATAACCGGCCTCGTCCTCACGGCCGCCACCGAAGGTGGCGAGGAGGGGGGAGGCAGCTTCCTGGTCCAGCCCGGCATCGGGCTGATGATCTGGACCCTGCTCGCGTTCGTGATCACGATGTGGGTGCTCTCGAAGTTCGCGTTCCCGCGGATCACGCAGGCGCTCGAGGAGCGGGCCGAGAAGGTCAACAGCAACATCGACGAGTCGGAGCGCCTGCGCGCCGAGGCCGACGAGCTGCTCACCGAGTACCGCCAGCGGCTCACCGAAGCCCGCGAGCAGGCGGACGACATCATGGCCCGCTCCCGCAAGGCCAGCGACGCCGCCCGGTCGGAGGCGGTCGCCGAGGGCAAGGCCAGACACGACGAGCTCGTCGCCGCCGCCCGCAAGGACATCGAGGCCGAGACGCGGCGCTCGCTGGAGCAGATCCGCAAGGAGGTCGCCGACCTGACCGTGCTCGCGACCGAGAAGGTCGCCCGCAAATCGCTGACCGCCGAGGACCAGAAGCGCCTCGTCGAGGACGCCCTCGCCGAGGTCGACTTCAGCGCCCTCGCCGGCGACGACGCCGGCGGAGCGTCGAGGAACTAGGACGATGGAGGAGGTAGCCCGGGTCTACAGCGAGGCGTTGTTCGACGTCGCCAGAGAGCACGACGCTCTCGACGAGATCCGCGAACAGCTCGGCGAGATCGCCGACGCGATCGCGGCCGATCGCGACCTGCAGGTGTTCTTCTTCAGCCCCTACTTCTCCTCGGCCGAGAAGCGCGACGGGATCGGCAAGACGATCAGCGGCGCCGACCCGGAGCTCGTCAACTTCCTCGAGCTGCTCGCCGAAAAGCACCGGATGCCGGCGCTGTTTCGGATCCGCCGCCGCTTCGACGAGCTCTGGGACGTCGAGAACGAGCGGCTCGAGGTGACCCTGACCAGCGCGATCGAGCTCGACCCGTCGGTCGTCGAGTCGGTCGGCGCCGAGATCGAGCGCAAGACCGGCAAGACGATCGACCTGAACAGCAGGGTCGACGAGTCGATCATCGGCGGCCTCGTGCTGCAGGTCGGCAACCGGGTGCTCGACGCGAGCATCCGCAACCGGCTCGAGAAGCTGCGCCGCGAGGTGGCGCAGGCGGCATGACCGGCCCGGACACGGCAACCGACAGACTTCAGACACGAACTTCGAAAGACAAGGAGCGTTAGAGCAGATGGAAATCAAGCCCGACGAGATCTCCTCGATCCTGCGGCAGCGGATCGAGGGCCTCGACACCGGCAGCGCCGACCTCGCCGAGGTCGGCACCGTGCTCTCCGTGGCCGACGGGATCACCCGCATCCACGGCCTCGACAACTGCATGTCGCTCGAGATGCTCGAGCTTCCCCACGATGTCACCGGCCTGGCGCTGAACCTCGAGGAGGACAACGTCGGCGCCGTGCTGTTCGGCGAGTGGGACAAGATCGTCGAGGGCGACACGGTCAAGCGAACCGGCCATCTGCTCGACATCCCGGTCGGCGACGAGCTGCTCGGCCGCCTGGTCGACCCGCTCGGACGGCCGCTCGACGGCAAGGGCGACATCCACACCAGCGAGACCCGCCCGGCCGAGTTCAAGGCTCCGGGCGTGATCCAGCGTCAGGGCGTCAAGGAGCCGATGCAGACCGGCCTGAAGGCGATCGACTCGATGATTCCGATCGGCCGTGGCCAGCGCGAGCTGATCATCGGCGACCGCCAGACCGGCAAGACCGCGATCGCGATCGACACGATCATCAACAACAAGGACAAGGACCTCGTCTCGGTCTACGTGGCGATCGGCCAGCGAATGGCGACGGTCGTGCAGCTGATGGAGACGCTCAAGGAAGCCGGCGCGATGGACAACACGATCATCGTCGCCGCGCCCGCCGACGAGGCCGCTCCGATCAAGTACATGGCTCCCTACGCCGGCACGGCGATGGCCGAGTACTTCACCTACAAGGGCGGCCACTCTCTGTGCGTCTACGACGACCTCACCAAGCACGCCTACGCCTACCGGCAGATGTCGCTGCTGTTGCGCCGCCCGCCCGGGCGTGAGGCCTACCCCGGTGACGTCTTCTACCTGCACTCGCGGCTGCTCGAACGCGGCGTCAAGCTCTCCGACGACCTCGGCGGTGGCTCGCTGACGGCGCTGCCGATCATCGAGACGCAGGCGTCCGACGTCTCCGCCTACATCCCGACCAACGTCATCTCGATCACCGACGGGCAGATCTTCCTCGAGTCGGATCTGTTCTATTCGGGCGTCCGCCCGGCGATCAACGTCGGCATCTCGGTCTCGCGGGTCGGCGGCAACGCGCAGACGAAGGCGATGAAGAAGGTCGCCGGCAAGCTTCGCCTCGACCTCTCGCAGTACCGTGAGCTCGAGGCGTTCGCCCAGTTCGGCTCCGAGCTCGACCCGGAGACGCAGCGGACGCTGGCCCGCGGCGAGCGCCTCGTCGAGGCGCTCAACCAGGGCGAGCGGCAGCCGCTCTCGGTTGCCGAGCAGGTCGCTTCGATCTATGCCGGCACCGGCGGCTACCTCGACCGGATCAAGGTCGAGCGGGTCCCGGCGTTCCTCGGCGACCTCCGCGACCGGCTGCGCAGCGAGGCGGCCGACCTCGTCAACTCGATCAACGACGACGGGTTGCTCTCCGACGAGCAGGAGAAGCAGCTCGGCGACGCGATCGCCGAGATGGTCGACGACTTCGGCCCCGACTTCGACGCCGAGGGCAACGAGCTCGAGGCCGGCGAGTCGGATCGGATCCGCGACGAGGGCGAGCGCTCCGAGCCGGGCCGCAGCGACGCCGACGAGGAGGCCGAGGGCTCCGATCGGAGCGCCGACGAGGAAGAGGCGGCGACCGTCTAGGCGATCATGGCTACCCAGAAGGAAGTCAAGAACCGGATCAGCTCCGTCAAGAACATCCGCAAGATCACGCGGGCGATGGAGATGGTGGCCGCTGCACGGTTGCGCCGGGCCGAGCAGCGGATCGACCAGATGCGCCCCTACGCGCAGGCGATCCGCCGGGTCACCCAGCAGGTTGCCGACGCCGCCGGCCAGGGCGGCAACCGGGTCGCGCTGCTGCAGCAGCGCGAGGACGTCAAGCGGGTCGGGATCATCCTCGTCACCGGCGACCGCGGACTTGCCGGATCGTTCAACACCCAGATCATCCGCGCCGGTGCCCAGCTCCAGCGCGAGGTCGAGGCCGAGGGCACCGACGTCGCCTACTTCGTCGTCGGTCGCCGCGGCAACTCGGCGCTGAGCTTCCGCGGCGAGGACGTCGAGGGCTCGTTCACCGGCTTCACCGACCAGCCGGCGTTCGCCGACGCGCGCGAGATCGGCGACCGGCTCTCGGCCGCCTACGTCGACGAGGAGATCGACCGCGTCGAGCTGATCTACAACCGCTACGTCTCGCCGCTGACGCAGTACGTGCGCAGGCATACGCTGCTGCCGCTGCAGGAGGCCGAGGTCTTCGGCGAGGGGATCCCGGAGCCGGAGAAGCCGGTCGATCCCGAGCTCGCCGAGGCGCACCAGCGCGCCGAGTGGATCTACGAGCCCGATCCCGAGGACGCCCTGCGGGCGCTGTTCGAGGAGTACGTGAATCTTTCCGTCTACCGGGCTCTGCTCGAGTCGGCGGCATCCGAGCACGGCGCCCGGATGACGGCGATGCGCAGCGCCGCCGAGAACGCCGGCGACATGATCGACCGGCTGACGCTGGAGATGAACCGGGTCCGGCAGGCCGAGATCACCCAGGAGATCCTCGAGGTGGTCGGCGGCGCCGAGGCACTCGGCGGCTCTTGAGAGCGAACTTGAACACGACTGAGCTAGGAGAAACGAATGGCTGAAAACGGAAACAGCGGCAACCAGGGCACGATCGAGCAGGTGATCGGCGTCGTCGTCGACGTGGTCTTCCCCGACGGCCTGCCGCAGATCTACAACGCCCTCAAGATCGAGATCCCCGAGGGAGGCGGCCGCAACGCCATCGACCTCACCTGCGAGGTCCAGCAGCACCTCGGCGACGACCGGGTCCGGGCGGTGGCGATGGACGCGACCGACGGCCTGCGCCGCGGCGATCCCGTGATCGACACCGGCTCCTCGATCAGCGTCCCGGTCGGCAAGGACACGCTCGGCCGGATCTTCAACCTGCTCGGCGAGCCGATCGACGAGGGTGCGCCGGTCGAGGGCGAGGATCGCTGGCCGATCCACCGTCCGGCTCCCAGCGCCGAGGACCTCACGCCGACCCAGGAGATCCTCGAGACCGGCATCAAGGTCATCGATCTGCTCGCCCCGTACGCGAAGGGCGGCAAGGTCGGCCTGTTCGGCGGCGCCGGCGTCGGCAAGACCGTCCTGATCCAGGAGCTGATCTCCAACATCGCCACCGAGCACGGCGGCCTGTCGGCCTTCTGCGGCGTCGGCGAGCGGACCCGTGAGGGCAACGACCTCTACGTCGAGATGCAGGAGTCGGGGGTCATCGACAAGACGATGATGGTCTTCGGGCAGATGAACGAGCCGCCCGGTGCGCGGCTCCGCGTCGCCCTGACCGGCCTGACGATGGCCGAGTACTTCCGCGAGGTCGGCGGCCAGGACGTGTTGCTGTTCATCGACAACATCTTCCGGTTCGTCCAGGCGGGCTCGGAGGTCTCGGCTCTGCTCGGCCGGATGCCCTCGGCGGTCGGCTACCAGCCGACGCTGGAGACCGAGATGGGTCAGCTGCAGGAGCGGATCACCTCGACGACGCAGGGATCGGTCACCTCGATCCAGGCCGTCTACGTTCCCGCCGACGACCTCACCGACCCGGCCCCGGCGTCGGTGTTCGCCCACCTCAACGCGACGACGACGCTGTCGCGGTCGATCTCCGAGAAGGGCATCTACCCGGCCGTCGATCCGCTCGACTCGACCTCGACGATCCTCAAGGCGGACATCCTCGGCGAGGAGCACTACAAGACCGCGACCGACGTCCAGGAGGTCCTGCAGCGCTACAAGGAGCTCCAGGACATCATCGCGATCCTCGGCATCGACGAGCTCTCCGACGAGGACAAGCTCCAGGTCAACCGCGCCCGCAAGATCGAGCGCTTCCTGAGCCAGCCGTTCAACGTCGCCGAGCAGTTCACCGGGACGCCGGGCGAGGTCGTGCCGGTCGCCGAGACCGTGGCCAGCTTCCGCAGGCTGGTCGACGGCGAGCACGACGACATCCCCGAGGGCGCCTTCTACATGAAGGGCTCGATCGAGCAGGTGCTCGACGCGGCCAAGGGTCGCGGCGAGGACGAGACCGCCGGCGCCGACGCCGAGGCCGCCGAGCAGGCCGACAAGGAAGAGGCCGGGGCGGCCGCCTGACCCATGGCCGAGGAGTCGACGACATTCAGGGCCGAGGTCCTCACCCCGCACGGCAGGGTCTACGACGGTGAGATGTACCAGGTCTCCGTCCGCACCGTCGCCGGCGAGGTCGGGATCAGGGCGCGGCACGCGCCGATGCTGGCCCGGCTCGTCCCGCACGAGATGCGGCTGTTCGAGAGCGAGTCCGACTTCGGTGCCGGCGACGGCGCCAAGCGCTACGCCGCCGCCGAGGGTTGGATGGAGGTCTTCGCCAACAAGGTGACGGTTCTCGTCACCGAGGCCGTCGAGCCGGGTGCACTCGACGCCGCCGACCTCAAGGCCAGGATCGAGGATGCCGAAGGAAGGCTCGAGGAGGCCGAGGAGGACTCGGCCGCCCACCGGACGGCAGAACAGGACAAGGTCAGGGCCGAGGCATTCTTGGAGATCGCAACAGGGCACTAGTCGGGGCCGTCCTCGCGGCGCTGCTCGCCTGTGCGATCGCCGGCTGCGGCGGCAGCGGCGACGGCGGCGGCAGCGGCGACGGCAAGGTCTCGATCAGCGCCGAGATGGGCCCGAAGGGCGATCCGGCGCTGGTCAAGGGCGATCCGCAGGCGGGGCATGCCGACCAGCGGGTGCCGATCACCGCCAAGGGCGTGCCGACGGCGATCTACACGGCGCCGGTCCGCGAGGCGAACGACGGAATGCGGGTCCGCGCGATCGCGACGGTGACGCTGACGAAGTGCGCGATAACCGACTACCTGCCCAATCAGCGCGCCCACACCGCCTGCCAGGGGACCGGGCACTACGGCTACGACCCGGTCCGGATCGAGACCGCGTTCAAGCTCGTCGGCGGTGACGAGCAGCCGGATCTGAACGGTCCGAGCCAGACGCTCGGGCAGACGGTGACGACGAAGTGCACCACGGCGGTCCACCACTGCTCGATCTCGCAGGACTACGAGGAGATCCTCGACGATGCCGAGATCGCGGCGGTCCGCAGGGAGGGGAAGTTCAACTGGATCGTCTTCGAGGCGACCGCGTCGGCCCCGCAGGCGGCCGGCTGTTCGCCGCCGAAGCCGTCGCGCTGCAACGTCCTCGCCGTCGAGACCCAGAAGGGCACGGCGATGTACTGGATCCAGGCCGACGGCGACATCGCCGAGCCGGACGGGACGCTGCCGCGCGACGCGACCGCGGCGACCGACACGATCGACGTCCTGCCCAACCACACGAACAAGAACAAGGTCCGGCAGGTCGTCTACAGCGTTGAGCTCGGCCCCGGCGATCCGATCGACGGGCTCGTCGATCAGCAGATGGAGATCGACTCGCTGGTCAACGTCAGCGAGAAGCTGCCGCAGGCCCCCGACGTCGCCGGCTACGTCGTCCTCAGCGACAGCCCGACGGGGATCAACGGCCGGTTTCTGATCAGCAACACCTACGACACCGGCAAGACCGGCAACAACGGCGGCAACTGCGACGGCACCTGCAAGCTGACGACGCCGGCCGCCGTCACCTCGGTCCTGCAGTGCGACGCCGACGCCGGCCGTCGCTACGTCAACCTCGTCCTGGCGAGCTCGCGGGCGGCGGCGAAGCCGGGCGAGGTCGTCGAGATCGCCGACGGCGGCTACATTCAGGTGACCCGCGCCTACCCGGCCGAGGCGAACGAGGACCCGCGGCGGAACCCCGCCAGCTGCCGGGAGTGACCGGCACCTCTACGCTTTCGGAATGCAGGAGCGTCTCCTCGCCGAGAAGCTGATCGGCTACGACACCTCCACCCCCGAGGGGGTGAGGCTCTGCGCCGGCTTCATCAAGGGCTGGTTCGAGGCCCGCGACATCCCGACCCGCCAGCTCACCGTCCGCGACCTGCCGATCGTCATCGCCGAGGTCGGGCCACCGGAGCTGCCGCCGATCATCTTCCACGGCCACATCGACGTCGTCCCCGGCCGGCCCGGCCAGTTCGATCCGATCGTCGACGGCGATCGCCTCTACGGGCGCGGGGCCTACGACATGAAGGGCGCGGCGGCGGCGATGATGCTGGCGCTTGCCGACCTGCGCGACCAGGGCGATGTCCGGATCGTGCTCGCGTTCGTTCCCGACGAGGAGACCGAGGAGGAGTTCGACCGCGGCACCGAGGTCCTCGTCGACGCCGGCTACACCGGCCGGTTCGCGATAACCGGCGAGCCGACCGACATGCTGATCGGCGTCGCCGCGAAGGGGGTGATGGCGCTGCGTATCGAGGTCGGCGGCAGGGCCGCGCACAGCTCGACGCCCTGGAAGGGCGACAACGCGATCATCAAGGCGATCTCGGTATTCCGCGGGATCGAGTCGCTACCGTTCTCGCTGCAGTCTTCCGAGCTCTTCGACCGCCCGTCGATCAACCTCGGCCGGATCATGGGCGGAGATGCCTTGAACAAAGTGCCCGACACCTGCGTTATCGACGTCGATATCCGCTACCTGCCCGAGCAGGACCCGGCAGCGATCCTCGAGCAGATCGCCTCGATTCCCGATACCGACGTCGTCTCAACCTTCCGCTGGCCGCCGGTCGACGTCGATCCGACCTCGCCCTACGTCCGCGCGCTCGGCGACGCCGCCCGGCCCAACCACGGCGACGAGGTGACCAGCATCGGCCGTGACGGTGCATCCGACGCCGTCGCCTTCATCCGCGCCGGCACTCCCGCCGTCGAGTTCGGACCGGTCGGCTCCGGCCATCACGGGCCCGAGGAGTGGGCATCGATCGCCTCGCTCACCGCCTACCGGCGGACGCTCTGCGACTTCGCCCGGCGCGCGCCGCTCCCGCGCCGGCCGGCCGGGGAGGTGATCCGGTGAGCGACGACGAGCGGTCCGAGGAGGACGAGAGCGCCGCCGGCCCGCCCTCCGAGCACGAGGAGAAGGGCCTCGGGCTGACCGAGGAGTTCGCCCGTCTCGAGGAGGAGATCCGCCGCGAGGTCGGCGGCGAGCCCGCGGCCGATCAGCCGAGGGCCGAGCAGCCCGCCGCGGAGCCGCCGGCCGCCGAGCCTGCGGCCGAGGAGCCCGCCGATCTCGACGCCGACGCCGGCCCGGCCGCCGGCGAGTGGACCGCGCCCGCGGCCCCGCCGCCCGGCGGCGAGACCGAGGAGTGGGCCGTCGAGGCCGAGGGCGACGCCGAGCCCGGCGAATCGCCGGCTGTGGAGGAGCCCGAGTCGGCCGCCGAGGCGCCGGAGGAGGGGCCCGAGCCCGAGCCGGTCGCCGCCGCGCCCGAGCCCGCCGAGGAGCACACCGTCGTCCGCCGCGGCCCGCCGCCGGTGCCGGTCGCCGCCGCGGCCTACGGCGAGCCGGAGGAGGATCCGGAGATCAAGACCCCGGCGCTCTGGTGGCGGTTCCTGATGGCCTCGGTGCTGATCGTCGTCAGCGTCGCCACCGCGGTTTCGGTCTCGTCGCTCTTGCTGCTCACCGACGTCGCCGCGAAGCTGAAGCCGATCCCGGGCCTGCAGGACAAGCTCGCCTCGATCGATCCCGGTGACCCGCAGACGATCCTGATCGTCGGCTCCGACAAGCGAACCAACATCGAGGGCGACACCGGCCGATCCGACACGACGATGCTGCTCCGCGTCGATCCCGAGACCAAGGTCCTGTCGCTGTTCTCGTTGCCGCGCGACCTCAAGGTCAGCATCCCGGGCTACGGCGTCGGCAAGCTCAACGAGGCCTACGCCGCCGGCGGCGTCAAGAAGACCCTCGAGACGGTCCAGGACCTGACCGGGATCAAGGTCAACCACGTCGTCAACGTCGACTTCAACGGGTTCGCGAAGGCCGTCGACGCGATCGGCTGCGTCTACGTCGACGTCGATCGCCACTACTTCAACGACAACTCGACGGCGCTGAGCTCGCTCGACACGTTCGCGGCGATCAACGTCAACGCCGGCTATCAGCGGCTCTGCGGCCAGAACGCCCTCGACTACGTCCGCTACCGGCACACCGACACCGACATCGTCCGCGCCGCCCGCCAGCAGGACTTCCTCCGCAACGCCCGCCAGCAGGTGCCGGTCAGCGAGGTCCTGCCGATCGTCGGCGGCGACACCGGCAGCAACCTGATCGACATCTTCACCAAGTACACGTCGTCCGACATCGACAGCCCGGCGCAGATGATCGGGGCGCTGAAGTCGTTCCTGTCCGTCAAGGACGTGCCGATCAACCAGATCAGCTTCGACGGCGAGCTCGGCCCGAGCTACGTGACGGCGACGCCGGAGCAGATCAACAAGGCCGTCGACGAGTTCCTCAACGGCAAGGACACGAAGGGCCCGACCGGCGGCAAGAACGGGACCAAGAAGCGCAAGGACACGGGCGGATCCGGTTCGAAGTCGAAGTCGAAGGTCAAGAAGGCGGACCCGACCGACGGCGCCAACGTGATCCCGACCTCCGAGGTGCTCGACCCGACGACCGGGGTCAACAAGTTCGACGCGTTCGGCAGGACCTCGGCCCGGCGGCTCAAGCTCCCGATCTGGGTGCCGACCGTCGTCGCCCCGGGATCGAGCTACAGCCCCGACTCGCGCCAGTACGACATCAAGGACGAGGACGACAAGAAGCAGCCCGCCTACAAGCTCGTGATCGAGTACAGCGAGCCCGATCGGCTACCCGAGTACTACGGGGTGCAGGGCACGAGCTGGTCGGACCCGCCGATCCTCAAGGATCCCTCCGAGACCCGCGAGGTCGACGGCCGCGATTACAACATCTACTACGACGGCGACCGCGTTCGCATGGTCGCCTTCCACGACGGCAACGACTCCTACTGGGTCAGCAACACCCTCCTGCAGACGCTCGATGAGTCGCAGATGCTGGCGATCGCCGAGAGCATGAAGGAAGTGAAATGAGCGAACCCGTCGGGGTGGTCGGGGTCGGCTGGGTCGGCCTCGTGACCGCCGCCTGCTTCGCCTCCCGCGGCCATCAGGTCTGGGCGATGGACGTCGACGAGGCGAAGGTCGCCAGGCTCGCCGCCGGCGAGGTCGGCTTCCATGAGCCCGGCCTCGGCGAGCTCGTCGTCGAGCACGCCGAGCGCCTCCATTTCACGACGTCGATGGACGAGCTGCTGGGCAACGCCCAGCTGCTGTTCTGCTGCGTCGACACCCCGCCCACCTACTCCGGTGACGCCGACCTCTCGCGAGTCCGCGCCGTCGTCGAGCGCCTGCCCGCCGACGGCGGCCACGCGCTGGTCATGAAGAGCACCGTCCCCTCCGGCACCGGCGCCTCGATCCGCCGCGACATGCCCGGCCTCGCCTACGTCTCCTGTCCGGAGTTCCTCAAGGAGGGCTCCGCGGTCGCGGACTTCCTCCATCCCGACCGGGTCGTCGTCGGCGCCGATCCCGGCGACGAGTGGGCCGCCGACGCCGTCGCCGCCCTCTACGAACCGCTCGGTGGCGAGATCGTCCGCACCGACGTCGCCAGCGCCGAGATGATCAAGCTCGCCTCGAACGCCTTTCTGGCGACGAAGATCTCGTTCATCAACGAGATCGCCAACGTCTGCGAGGAGGTCGGCGCCGACGTCACCGAGGTCGCCCGCGGCATGGGGCTCGACGAGCGCATCGGCGGCGCCTTCCTGAAGGCCGGAATCGGCTATGGCGGAAGTTGTTTTCCGAAGGATGTTTCCGCCCTCAAGCAGCTCGCCGGCAACTCCGGCTACCACTTCCAGCTGCTCAACTCGGTCATCGAGGTCAACGAGCTGCAGAAGCGGCGAGTGATCGGCAAGCTGACCAAGCACCTCGGCTCGCTCGTCGGCCGGCGGATCGCTCTGCTCGGCCTCGCCTTCAAGCCGAACACCGACGACATGCGCGAGGCCTCGAGCCTCGTGCTCTCGGCGCGTCTGCAGGGCGAGGGGGCAACCGTCGTCGCCTACGACCCGGTAGCCGCCGGCGCCGCCTCGGGGTTGCTCGCGGCGACCGAGTTCGCCGACAGCGCCGAGGCCGCGCTCGCCGGTGCCGACGGGGCGATCCTCGTCACCGAGTGGCCCGAGTTCGCCGATCTCGACTGGGCCGGCCTGGCGCCGCGGATGCGGAGGCCGCTGCTCGTCGACGGCCGCAACTTCCTCGACCCGGCGACGATCCGCTCGGCCGGGTTCACCTACGAGGGCGTCGGGCGCTGAGCCGACCCCGGGGCGACGCCTCGACCGGGCGACGGTGTAGAAACCCCGTTCCATGGACGCCGCGAAGGAGGAGTCGAATTGCAGGCGCTGATCCTCGTCGGCGGTCACGGCACGCGCCTGCGTCCGATCACGCTGACGCTCCCGAAGCCGATCATCCCGCTCGTCGATCGGCCCTTCCTGCGCTACATGATCGATTGGCTCGGCCGCCACGGCGTCGACGACATCGTCATGGCCTGCGGATTCCGCCCCGATGACATCCGTGCGGTGCTCGGCGACGGGGTTCCCGGCGGTCCCCGCCTGCGCTACGTCGAGGAGCCGGAGCCGCGCGGCACGGCGGGCGCGATCAAGTTCGCCGAGGATCTGCTCGAGGACCGGTTCTTCGCGCTCAACGGCGACGTTCTCACCGATCTCGACCTGACCGCGCTGCTCGACCAGCACGAGTCGAGCGGCGCCCGGGCGACGCTGGCGCTCTATCCGGTCGAGGACCCCTCCAACTACGGCCTCGTCCGCCGCAGCCCCGACGGTGAGATCACCGAGTTCCTCGAGAAGCCCGATCCGGCCGATATCGACACCGACGAGGTCTCCGCCGGTGCCTACGTGCTCGAGAAGGACATCCTCGAGATGGTCCCGGCCGGGATGGACGTCTCGATCGAGCGCTCGGTCTTCCCCGAGCTCGTCGGCAAGGGCCTCTACTCGCGGCGCCTCGAGGGCTACTGGATGGACATCGGCACTCCCGAGCGCTACCTCGACGCCTGCTGGGACATCCTCGAGGGCAAGGTCGAGTCGGATCCGGGCGGGATGGTCGACGACCATGGCCGCTACGTCGCCGCGAGCGCCGTCGTCGATCCGAGCGCCGAGGTCGCCGCGCACAGCTTCGTCGACGACAACGCGACCGTCGGCGCCGACGTCGAGATCGGTCCGAAGGCGGTGATCGGGATGGGCACCCAGGTCGGACCTGAGGCACTCGTCGAGGCCTCGGCGCTGCACCCGGGCTGCTTCATCGGCGACGGAGCGGTTGTCCGTGGCTCGATCCTCGCCTCCGACGCCGTCGTCGAGGCCGGCGCGCTCGTCCCCTACGGCTCGGTGATCGGGGCCGGGGCGACGGTCTCGGGCGGGGCCGAGCTCGAGCCGGGCGCCCGCGTCCAGCCCGGTGAGCGGGCATGAGCGGCGACCTCGCGACCCGGATCGGGGCGGTCGACTCCGGCGATCAGCTCGACGCCGCCCTGTCGCTGCCGGACTACCTTCGTGACGCCCTCTGGCGCGTCGGCTCCGCCAACCTCGCGCCGATCGAGGCGACCGGGTTGATCGTCTGCGGCATGGGCGGCTCGGCGATCGGCGGCGACCTCGCCGCGGCGGCGCTCGGCTCGCGCCTCTGCAAGCCGCTCGACGTCGTCCGCGGCTACGGCGTCCCCTCGTGGACGCCGCCCGACCGGGCGATCTTCTGCTCGAGCTATTCGGGCAACACCGAGGAGACGCTCGGCTGCTACGCGGCCGCCGAAGCCGTCGGAGCCCAGCGCGTCGTCGCGACGACCGGCGGCGCGATCGGCGAGGCGGCCCGCCGCGACGGCGTCCCGGTGATCGGGATGCCGGCCGGCCTGCAGCCGCGCGCAGCCGTCGGCTACACGTTCGCGATCGCCGCCGAGGTCGCCGCGCTCGCCGGCGCCGGGCCGGCGATCAGGACCGAGATCGACTCCTCGGCGGCCCACCTCGAGGCGGCCCGCGAACCGCTGCTGGCCCGGGCGGCGGAGATCGCCGCCAGGCTGCACGGCTCGGTGCCGCTGCTCTACGGCTGCGGCCTGACCGCTCCGGTCGCCTACCGCTGGAAGTGTCAGGTCAACGAGAACGCCAAGCTGCCGGCCTTCGACCACTCGCTCCCCGAGCTCGACCACAACGAGATCGTCGGCTGGGCCGGGGGAGAGGCGGGTGCCTTCAGCGCCGTCTTCCTCGAGGATCAGGATCAGCATCCGCGCGAGCGCGAGCGGGTCGAGCTGACCGCCGAGCTGATCGCCGACCGGGCCGGTGACGTCATCCGCATCGAGACGGAGGGCGAGACCCGTACCGAGCGGCTGCTCTGGGCGGTGATGCTCGGTGATCTGCTCTCGCTCGAGCTCGCCGCCCGCGAGGGCGTCGACCCGACCCCGGTCGAGGTCATCGAGAACCTCAAGGACCGCCTGGGCCGGCCGTGAGGGCGATGGTCATGGCAGCCGGGCTCGGCACGCGCCTGCGGCCGATAACCAACGCCATCCCGAAGCCCGTCGTACCGGTCGGCAACGTCGCGATCGTCGAGCAGCTCGTCCGGCTGCTGGCCGTGCACGGAGTCGACGAGGTGATCGCCAACCTGCACTGGTTCCCCGACCAGGTGCGAGGCCGGCTCGGCGACGGTTCCGGGCTCGGCGTCGAGGTCGGCTACCGGCACGAGGACGAGCTGCTCGGCACCGCCGGCGGCGTCCGCGGCGTCGCCGACTTCCTGACCGCGCCGGGCGACGACTTCCTCGTGCTCGCCGGCGACGCCCTCACCGACGCCGACCTGTCGGCGCTCGCCGCAGCCCACCGCGGCAACGACGGCGTGGCGACGCTCGGCGTCAAGAAGGTCGCCGACGTCAGCCAGTACGGGGTGATCGTCACCGGCGCCGACGGCCGCATCGAGGGCTTCCAGGAGAAGCCCGATCCGGCCGAGGCGCTGTCGGATCTCGTCAACTGCATGGTCTACGCGTTCAGTCCCGAGGTCTTCGACTACTTCCCGGTCGACGAGATGCCCGACCCGGTGGACTTCGCCAACGACGTCTTCCCGGCGCTGCTCGCCGACGACGTGCCGTTCTACGTGCACGAGATCGAGACCTACTGGAACGACGTCGGCACCCTGCCCGAGTACCTGCAGGGCAACCTCGACGCCGTCGAGGGCGCGGTCGCGCTGCCCCGGCTCGGCGGCGAGCTCGGCGAGGACGGCATCCCCGCCTCCCTGGAGCTGGGGGACGACGTCGCGGTCGAGGGGCGGGTGCTGTTCGGGCCCGGCTGCTCGGTCGGCGCCGGCGCCGTCCTGACCGGGCCGCTCGTGATCGGTGCCGGTGCGTCGATCGGCGCCGGCGCCCAGGTCAAGGAGGCGTTGCTGCTGCCGGGGGCGACGGTTGCCGACGGTGGCGTGCTCGCCCGCGGGATCGCCGGCGACGCCGCCCGGCTGGCGTCGGGCGACTGGTGAGGGCCGGCCGTTGAGCGGACGGAGCCGGATCGTCCGGGTGCCGGCCTCGACGGCCAACCTGGGCCCTGGCTACGACATCCTCGGCGCCGCCCTCGCCTTCGAGCTCGAGCTCGAGGTCAGCGAGACCGGCGAGTTCGCGATCGCCTCGGAGGGCTTCGACGCGCCGAACGACCGCAGCAACCTGATCGTTCGCGCCTTCGAGAGCCTGCATCCGGCCGACGGGATCTCGTTCCGGGCCCGCAGCGAGATCCCGCTGGCGCGCGGGCTCGGCTCGAGCGCCGCGGCGATCCTCGCCGGCTTGCTGGCGGCCGACCACATGTTCGAGCTCGCCAACGACCGCGAGGCGATCCTCGCCCGGGCGACGGCGATCGAGGGGCATCCAGACAACGTCGCGGCGTCGCTCTACGGCGGCGTCACCCTGTGCCCGCCGGCGGCGCCGGGAGCGGCGCAGCCGGCACCGGTCCGCCTCACCCCGCCCGAGGGAGTCGAGGGAATCCTCGTCATCCCCCACGAGGAGATCGCGACCAGCGCCGCCCGCGCAGCGCTGCCGGCGGAGCTGCCGCTCGCCGACGTCACCCACAACGTCGCCGCCGCCGCCCAGCTCGTCCTCGGCATCGAGCGCTCCGACCTCGATCTGATCAGGGCCGGCCTCGCCGACCGCGTCCACCAGCCCTACCGGGAGCAGCTCTATCCGCGCTCGATGGAGCTGGTCGGGCGGGCCGCCGAGTTCGGCGCGATCGGCGCGACGATCTCGGGGGCCGGCCCGACGGTCCTCGTCTGGGCCTTCTGGCAGTCCGGCCCGGGCCTGCTCGACCGGCTCGGCGAGTTCGCCGCCGGCTGGGCCGACGTGCGCCGCGCCCAGTTCTCCCCCCGCGGCGCCCGGATCGAGATCACCTAGAAGACCGCGCCACCCAGAGGAGAGCGGGGGCGCGAAGCGGAGCCCCGCAGGGCTGGGCGAGACACAGGACCTGCTCTCCGGCATGCACCGGGCGGAGGCGGCGGCCTCAGGCGAGCAGCCGGGGAGGCAGGGTCTCGCGCCGAACCCGCTCGAGGCGGCGGGCTCGATCGTCCATGCCGAGGCGGGTCAGCACCTCCTCGGCGAGCGCGATGTAGTCGGCGCCGCGCTCGGGCCGGTACTCGAGGATCGGGCGAGCCCGCTCGGCTGACTCGGCGTAGGCGACCGACTGCCTGATCACCGTGTTGAAGACCTTGCCCGGAAAGCGCTCCTCGAGGGCCTCGAGGGTCTGGCGGGCATGCCGGGTCCGCATATTGGCGATGTTGAGCAGGACGCCGAGCAGCTCCAGCTCCGGGTTGAGCGTGTCGCGGGCGAGGTTGAAGATCTCCATCGCCTGCTCGGCCCCCTGCAGCGAGAAGTGCTGGGCCTGGGTCGAGAGCAGGGCATGGGTCGAGGCGACGAGGGCGTTGACCGTGAGCAGCCCCAGCGTCGGCGGGCAGTCGATCAGGATCACGTCGTGGCGGCGCTTGAGCTCGCGCAGCGCGTTGCGCATCGTCACCTCGCGACCGATCTTGCCGGCGAGGACGAGCTCGGACTCGGCGAGGCCGAGGTTGGCCGGGATCACCGCGCCGTGAACCGCGTCGATCGCTCGGGCCTGCCCGGCGAGCACGTCGGCGAGAGTCGGCTCGGCGGCGGGATCGACGTCGAAGTAGTCGGAGAGGTTCCCCTGCGGGTCGGCGTCGATCGCGAGGACGTCGAGGCCGGTCCGGCCGAGCACATCGGCCAGCGAGCGCACCGTCGTCGTCTTGCCGGTGCCGCCCTTCTGGGAGAGGACGGCGATCGTCACCGACATCGGCTCGGAACCTCCCCCTGGCGCCCTCGAAGCATGGCTGGCACGGCCGCGACTATAGACGCGGTCCTCGGCCCGGGGCGGCGCCGGCCGGCCGGAGGCCGCTCAGGCGGCTCGGTGGACGTTCGCGGCGCCGCCGAGTGAGCGGACGCGGTCGCTGCCGGTCACGGCGCCGAGGCGGCCGCTGCGGCCGTCGCCCTCGCAAGTCTCACAGGCCCACTCGCCACCGCCGCGGCCGGCGTGGCGCGTCACCTGCTCGCCGACCAGCGGGAACCGCCGGCAGATCGCGCAGCGGACGACCCCGTCGATCGGGTGCTCGTCGCGGTTGATCGCGGCCGTCGGGGGAGCGGGCCGGCCGGTGGCGCCGGCGATCGCCGCAGTGGTGTTCGCCGATGCTGCCTCCATGCCGGTCCGATTCGCCGCCGTTGCGGCGGCTCCTGCCGATCCGCGCGCTGCCGGCGCGGATAGACTCGCCGGTCATGGGCCCAGTCAGCGCCGAGATCACGATCGACGCCCCTCGCGAGCGCGTCTTCGCGGTGCTCTCCGACCTCTCCAACCGTCCCGCCTTCTGCGACCACTTCCAGGAGTCGTTCCGGCTGCAACGGATCGATCCGGTCGGCACCGGCGCCGCCGCCCGGTTCCATCTCGAAGCCCCCTTCTTCCACTTCTGGATGGAGACCGTCCTGGCGACGATCGAGGCCCCCCACCTGATCCTCGAACGGGGTCGCGGAGCGCGGATCGATCGGATGGCGATCGGCACCGCCTGGGAGCTCACCGAAGCCGGCGGCGATATGACCGAGGTCCGGGTCAGCTTCTGGACCGAGCCGACCCACCACGTCGACAAGCTCAAGGACCGCCTGATGCCCGCCGGCTGGCACCGCCGGCAATGGCGGCGGGCGCTGAGCAGGCTTCGCGATCTCGTCGAAGGCGATGCCCGAATCGAGCGTCTGCACGTCGCCGGGGCGAGTCAGCTCTGAGCTCGCGCCGATAGACTTCCGCCGCCGATGCGCCGCCGACTGCTGATCATCCCGCTGCTCGTCATCGCCCTCGCCGGGTTCGCCGCCATGGCCTCCGGGTGCGGCGACGAAGCGACCGCCGAGGCGAAGGAGGGCGAGCCGCTCGTGCTCGGCGACGTCGCCTACAACATCCAGATCACCCGTGAGCTGAACCGGTTCTCCCGCGAGGACGGTGCCTACCTCGAAGGGGCCCCGCCGCTGCGCCGCAATCAGGAGTATCTCGGCGTCTTCATGCAGGTCACCAACCAGGGCGACGATGCCGCGGTCGTCCCCGACCCCTTCAAGATCGTCGACACCCGCGGCCGGATCTACGACCAGGTTCGGCTCGACAACGAGTGGGCGCTCGTGCCCGGCACACCGGTGCTCCCCGGCGAGACCGTTCCCACCCCCGAGACGGTGGCCAGGAACGGGCCCGTCGAGGGCTCGCTGATCCTCTTCGTGATCGACGAGACGGCGAACGAGAATCGACCGCTCGTCCTCGAGATCCCGGGACCGGATGGGGTCGGCGAGATCGTCCTCGACCTCTAGCCGCGCCGCGCGCGGGCTCGGGGACAGGGGCGAAACGGGCCGGCGGCCGTGACCCGCAGGCTGATCCAGGTTGCGCTCCTCCTCGCCGGTGCCGGGGCGGTCGCGATCCTGCTCGGCGTCCTCGGCACCGCGGCCGACGTCGCCGGCCTCGGGGCGATCGTTCTCGGGACGGTCCTGACGGCGCCGGCCGGGCGCGGCGAGGGCAACGGCTGGTGGTCGCTGCTCGCCTCCGGCGCCGTCCTCTCGGTGCTCGGAGCGCTGCTCTCCCTGGCGACCGACTCGGTCGGCGGACTCGTCGCCCTGATCGGCGGCATCGTCGTCCTCGTCGGCGTCGCGTTCGGCTATCCGACGCGCAGCTGACGGCGCCGCGGCGCCGCGCTCAGAGTCCGGCCGAGAAGATCTCACGGGCGATCGGGCCCGCCACCGTGCCGCCGTCTCCGGGCGCGTTGACGACCATCACCGCCACCGCCAGCTTCGGCTTGTCGGCCGGGGCGAAGGCGGTGAACCAGGCATCGACGTCCTGCTCGGGCTGCTCGCCGGGGGCGACCGGTCCGGCGTTCGTCGTCGTGCCGAGCTCGGCGGTGCCGGTCTTGCCGGCAACCGTGGCATCGGGGAGCGCGGCCGACGTGCCGGTGCCCGAGGCGACGACCTCGATCATCATCTTCTTGACGTCCTTGGCGACGCCGGGCTTCATCACCTCGACGTCGGGGTAGTCGCCGGCCAGCTTCGCGTCCTTGACCATCGCCGTCGGCGAGCGCACGCCGTCGTTGGCGATGGTCTGCGCGACGGAGGCCATCTCCAGCGGGGTGGCCAGCACCTCGCCCTGGCCGATCGAGCTGACCGCGACGTTGACGTCGTCTTTGAGCGGATTCGGGATCGTGCTCTGCGGCGGCTGGGTCAGTGCCAGCGCGGCCGGGTTGTAGATCGTCGGCGGTGAGTTGAACCCGTACTGCTCCGCCTCGTCGACCAGCTTGGCGCCGCCGATCCGGACGCCGAGCGGCGCGAAGACCGTGTTGCAGGAAAGGGCGAAGCTGGTGATCAGGCTGCCCCCGCAGGACTCGTCGTGGGCGTTGGCGATCTCGCGGCCGCCGGTGACCGTGCTCGTCTCGACCGGGAACTGCTCGCCGAGCGACGTCGCGCCGTCCTCGAGCGCCGCCGACACGGTGATCACCTTGAAGGTTGAGCCGGGAGGCTGCGGCGCCGAGAACGCGAGGCCGGCCAGCGCGAGGACGTTGCCGTTCTCGGCGTCGAGGACGGCGGCGCCGCCGAACGTCGAGCCGAGGGCCGCCGCCGTCGCGTCCTGGAGGTCGGCGTCGATCGTCGTCTTCAGCGGCTTCCCTGGGGTCGGGGCGCGTTTGGCGAGGACGGACTTGCCGCCCTTGCCGACGGCGAGCAGCTTCCCGCCCGGCGTGCCGGCAAGGGTCGAGTCGAAGGCGAGCTCGAGGCCGCTGGTGCCGGTCGCGGCGCCCTCCGGGTAGCCGAGCTCGTCGATCTGCTTGGCGAGCTTCCTGCCCGGCTCGCCGGTCTCGCCGGTGACGATGCCGCCGCTGCCGTTGGTCACCCGCGCCGTCGCCGGGCCGCTGGCCAGCACCGAGCCGTCGGCGGCGAGGATCGGTCCGCGCTTGCCGAGCTTCGGATCGGCGGTCAGCTCGTCGCCGGGCGTGAGGCCGGGGAAGACGAGGTGCGGCTGCCAGCCGACCCCGCCGTCGGCGACCGGGATCGCGACGTCGGCGCTGACCTCCCCGAACGCCGTCGTCGTGACGGTGACCGGAACTACGACGACGTCGCGGCCGTCGCGGGCCTCGGGCCCGCTGGCCTTGCCGACGGTCGTCGCCGTGGCGGTCGCCGTCGCGACGGCGTCCGCGTAGGCCTTCTCGAAGTCGCCCTGCGAGTACTTCGCCTGCGAGTCGGCATTGAGCTCGTCGTACATCGCGCCGAAGTCCCCCGCCTCCCAGGCCGCCGCGAAGCGCTCGGCGGCGTCGCGCTCGGCGGATCCGCCGGCGACTGTGGCGCCGGCCACGAAAGCCACGACGCATAGAACCGCGAGCGGCAGGAACAGGAGTCTCCTCCGCTTGGTTACCGAGCTTGGGTTCTGGGTCACGAATTCGAAGGCAACCCGGTTCTCGAAGCATCTGGACGGGTGGCCGCGGGCGCCTAAGGCTACTGCCCCGTGAGGCGCGACGGATGCGGTCGTCCGGCTCCGAGCGCCGGACCGCGCCCAGTCGCATTTCGCGGACCGACGGGGGCGCTTCGCTACGCTGACCGGGTGGATGCCCGCTCCGCCGAAGCAGGCCCTGACGCGATCCCGCCGCTGCCGCCGACCACCGCACCGGTCGTCGTCTGTCACCGCTATCACGAGACCGTCGAGCTCGTCGGCCGTCGCTGGAGCGGCGCAATCCTGTTCAGCCTGATCGACGGCCCGCGCTACTTCAGTGACGTCGCCGCCGCGGTGCCGGGCGTCTCCGACCGGCTGCTCTCACAGCGACTGCGCGAGCTCGAGGGGGAGGGACTCGTCGAGCGGGCGGTCCATTCCGGGCCTCCGGCCCGAGTCTCCTACCGCCTCAGCGAATCCGGCGAGGCGCTCGTGCCGGCGCTGCGGGCACTCTACGACTGGGCTCAGGACTGGCGCTCGGGAGCGTAAGGCCGGCGGGTCGCCGCCGCGGCCCCGCTCACCACCGCCGCGGGTTGCCGGTGGCGATCTCGCCGTCGAGCAGGTAGGCATCGACCCGCTCGGCTGAACCCGCCGCGGTCGTCTCCCGGTAGCGCTCGAGCTCGCCGCGGCCGAGCCCGGCGAACGCCTCCTCGACCGCGCGCTCGTAGGCCGCGAGAACGACCGCGCCCGGCGGCGGCGACGGCGCGTGGTGCTCGGCCCGGGCGACGTAGGCGAAGACGCGCTCGAAGCCGCCGCCGGCCGGCGCGATCCGCGCGCCGACTTCGATCCGCCGGTAGCGGATCTCCCGTCGGTCGAGGCGTCGGAGCTCGTCCTCGTCGGCCCGGATCAGCGCCCCGTTGACGACGTCGGCCGCCGACCCCGGGTCGATGTTGAGGGCGAGCACGTGGCCGGGGACGGTGTCGTCGTCGCGGCGCGCGAACGTCTTCTCGCAGGCGCGGTTGTCACGGACCAGCGTGAAGCCGCGCCGCCAGCCGGTCAGCGTGGCGGGGTGGAGGTCGACCGCTGCGCGGCCCAGCGTCAGCGCCGCGCTCGGCCTCGAGACGAGCGATCCGTAGGCGAAGACGGCGATGCTCATCCGCCCGTTCCCATCGTCTGCTCGGGCGGGTAGGGGCAGAGGCGGGCGCGGGCGGGGCAGTCATGGCAGAGCGAGGGGCCGGGTTCGGCCGTCGGGCTGAAGTCGCCGGCCCGGATCCGGCCGATCCGCTCGCCGATCTGCTCGCGACCGGCCGCGATCGCCGCCGCGTCGTGGCTCGCCAGCAGCGGCCGGTCCGCCGCCTGCAGGAAGCAGTAGGCGCTGTCGACCCGCTCGGCGCCGCCGGCCGCGGCGATGGCCGCCGAGTAGAGGAGCCTCTGCATGGCGTAGGCCGCGGGCAGCTCCGGGTCGGCCCCGGGCTCGACGCGGTCGGTCTTGTAGTCGACGAACAGCGGCGGCTCGCCGGGACGGGTGACGAGCAGGTCGATCGTCCCGCGGATCACCGTCTGCTCTCCGAGCCCGATCCGGAACGGCACCTCCGGCCGGAAGCCGGCGCCGGCGTCGCGCAGGCCGGCCAGGTACGACGATCCGGTCCATGCCGCGACCAGCTCCCCGGCCCGCTCCGCCTCGGCAGCTCCGAAGCCCTCGCGTCGCGTCGCGGCGGCGATCGCCTCGTCTCCGGGTTGCCGCCACGAGTTCCGCGCCGACCATTCGAGCAGCTCGTGGACGGCGCGGCCGAACCCGATGCCGGACCGGCGGCCGGCCGCCTCGGGGTTGCCGGCATCCGGTTCGGCCCCGCCGCCGAGGCGGAGCACCCGCTCGGCCAGGAAGCGGTAGCCGCAGCGCTCGTAGTCGGCGAGCGCGGCGTAGGAGAGGTTGCGGGCGGCCGCGGTGCCGCGCTCGCCGAGCGCGAGCATCGGCGGCCGCCCGCCGCCCGCCGACGCCGCCGCCGCCGGGCGGCGGCGGTCGTAGGCGAGCGCGGCTGCGGCCCCGGCGCCGGGGCCGGTCATGCGGACGGCGATCCGCCCGGGCTCGAACGGGCCCGCCGCGAGGCCGGGCAGCGCCGCGGGCGGGTCGGCCGCGACCACCTGTCCGTCCTCGCCGCTGACGCCGAGCGCCGGCAGCAGCCTGCCGAGCGCCGACTGGCGGCGCAGCGGCCGATCGCCGGCCTCGAGGTCCTTCTCCGGATCGATCGTGCCGCTGAGCAGCAGTCGCGATCGCGCCCGGCTGGCGGCCACGTAGGCGAGGCGGCCCGACTCCTCCGCCTCGGCGTCGGCGGCGCGGTCGTTCAGCTCCCGGTAGCCGGCGAGGTCGATCGTGGCCGCCCCGGCACGGGCCAGGCGCAGGCCGATGCGCGGCGCGTCGCCCTCGCCGTCGTAGGCGATCCGCAGCGACGGGGGATGGGCGCCGCCGGCGAGCCTGCGGCCGAGGTCGGCGACGGCGACGCAGTCGAACTCGAGGCCCTTGGCGGCGTGAACGGTCATCACCCGGATCCCGGCGTGGTCCTCGGCGGCGACGGCGGCCTCGGCCTCGCGGTCGCTGAGCGCGGCGCGGTCGGCGGCCTGTTCCAGGAAGCCGCGCAGGTCGCGACCGTCATGGACCTCGTACTCGGCGGCGAGGCGGACCAGCTTCAGGAGGTTGGCCGTGCGTCGGAGCCCGTCGTCCATCAACAGCGCGGCGAGGTCGTAGCCGAAGGACTCGAGCGTCCGCTCGACGAGCTCATCGAGCGGCAGGCGGGCGGCACCGGCGCGAATGCCGACCAGGGTGTCGTGAAAGGCGCCGAGGCGCTCGCGGTCGGTCGCGCCGAGGGCCTCGGTCCAGCGCTCCTGCTCGGCGGCGCGCTCGGCCTCCTCCGGCTCGACCGCCTCGGCGGCCGCCGGCTCGCCGCCTGCGGCAAGCGCCTCGACCGCCGGCCAGAGGTGGCGCCGGCCGGCGATCCGGCGCAGCATCCAGAGGCCGTCGGGCGAGACCGCGGCGGCGGGCGAGGCGAGGGCGCCGAGCAGCGCCTCGTCGTCGAGCGGGTTGGCGACGCAGGCGAGCAGGCAGAGCGCGTCGGTGACCTGCTGGGAGGACCAGTAGCCGCGGCCGCCGACCACGTAGGGCTCGAGCCCGGCGAGCTCGAGCGCTTCCGCATAGGCGTCGACGTGGGTGAACGCCCGCAGCAGCAGGACCATCGAGCCGGGAGCGACGCCGGCGTCGGCTAGCTCGCGCAGCCGTGCCGCGAGCGCCCGCGCCTCGGCGACGCGGCTCTGCGGCGTGTCGGCGGCCACCGTCGCGATCAGGGTGCCCGCCTCCTCGTCGCCCCATCCCTTGCCGTCGGTGAGGAGCAGCTCGACCGCGGGCCCCGCGGGGCCGGTGACGGGTCCGGGCTCGCGACCGACGCTGAGCGGCCGGAAGTCGCCGAGCAGCTCGTTGCCGATCAGATTGACCGCGGCGATCACGTCGGGCGTCGAGCGGAAGCTGCCGGTCAGTCCGAGCATCGCCGTTGCGCCGCCGGTCGCCAGCTCGTCGCGGACGCGGCGGAAGCTCTCGAGGTCGGCGCCGCGGAAGGCGTAGATCGACTGGGCGGCGTCGCCGACCGTGAACGTCCGCGTCTCGCTCCCGGCGAGCATCCGCACGAGCTCGACCTGGATCGGGCTGGTGTCCTGGAACTCGTCGACGAGCAGGTGGTCGTAGCGACCGCGCTGCGTCTCGAGCGATCCCCGGGTTGGCGCGCAGCAGCTCCAGCGCGAGCAGCTGCAGGTCGTCGAAGTCGACCGCGGAGCGCTCGGCCTTGCGCTCGTCGAAGCGCCCGGCGAAGGCGGCGAGGAGGCGGCGGAGAGCCTCGTAGCCGCCGGTGATCGCCTCGGCCTCGGCCGGCGTCGCGGGCTCCTCGCGGCCGTCGATGGCAGTCGGATCGATGTCGGGCAGCGCCGGCTCGACGACTCCCCGGTTGCGCAGCTCGGCATGGGCGGCGAGGACGATCGAGCCGAGCCGGTTCCGGTAGCCGGCCGCGGTCAGCGCAATCGTCTCGTCGCCCCCGGCCAGCTCCGCCAGCGTCTCGTCGAAGCAGGCGCGGGCGACCCGCCGGGCCTCGTCGGCGTCGAGGACCCGGAAACGCGGATCGAGGCCGGCCGCGACCGGGTGGGCGGCGAGCAGCCGCCGGCAGAAGCCGTGGATGGTCGTGATCGGCGCCGCCTCGCCGGCCCGGGCGGCGGTCTGCAGGCGCCCCCGCTCGGAGCGGTCGGCGACCGCCGCCGCCCGCCGCGACAGCTCGACGCGAACCCGGCGTCGCATCTCCGCGGCCGCCTTCTCGGTGAACGTGAAGGCGAGGATCCGCTCCGGGTCGACGCCATCGGCGTCGACGGCTTCGCAGTAGCGCTCGACGAGCACCCGGGTCTTGCCGGTCCCGGCGCCGGCCTCGAGGAAGACATCGCGATCGCGATTGCCGATCGCCTCCGCCTGCTCGCCGGTCGGGCCGCTCAGCGGTGCCGGGGCCGGAGCCGGCCCGGGCTCGGCGGCTGAGGCGCCGAGCTCGAGCTGTTCGTGCTCGTCCTCGGCGCTCACAGGATGTCCTCCTCGTCCTCCTCGTCGTCGGGAGCGGGGATCCCGCGCTCGACGCGACAGACCGGAGCGAGCATGCACCAGCTCGGGCACTTGCCGTCGCGGGGGTTGCGGTCGATCCGGCCGCCGCGGATGCCTTCGACCACCGCGCGGGCCTCCGCCAGCGCGGTCTCGAGCACGGCCTCGAGGTCGTCGGCCTCCATGAAGTCGGTGTTGACGTGGGCCTCGCGATCGCCTGGGATCAGCGTCCCCCGGTGCTCCTTGCTGAGCAGGCCGCGGGGGCGGTCGTCCTTGGTCGCCGCCAGCGGGTTGTAGAGGCCGCCGATCGGGTCGAGGCCGAAGCCGCGGGCGGCGAGCATGTAGAGCGGCAGCTGCAGGCGACCCTCCTTCGCGAGCTTGGCTCCGGGAACGGCCTTGGCGCTCAGCTTGTAGTCGCGGATCAGCGCCCGGCCGTCGCGGACGTCGATCCGGTCGATCGCGCCGTGGAGGCGGAACGTCCCGAGGTCGGCCGGGCCGAAGCGGTCCTCGGGGCCGGTTCCGAAGCGCGCCTCGAGCAGCTCCGGATCGGGCACGAGCGGGCCGCCGGTGGCCGCATCGCGGCGAACGTAGCGTTCGACGACGGCGTCGAGCCGGGCGATCGAGATCGAGGCCGGCGCCGAGTCGAGGTCCCAGCCGCGTTCGGCGGCGACCTCGCGGACGATCTGCCGGGCCCGAGAGATCCAGCGCTCGGAGGTCTCGACGGCCGGGCGCGGACCGCCGGCCGGCGGCTCGCGGAAGAGCCGCTCGAGGGCCTCGTGGACGATCCCGCCCGACTCGAGCGCATCGGGGTCGGGCTCGATCCGCTGCGGCGACAGCTCCTTGTTGACGAACCAGCGGTACGAGCAGCCGACGAACTCCTCGAGCGTCGATGCGCCGAACAGGTCGCGCTTCGCCAGCTCGGCGAGGACCGCGGGATCGCTCAGCGGTCCCGGCTCGCGGGCGGCGAGCATGCGCTCGTGGGCGAGCGCGACCAGCCCGAGGGCCCGGTCGGCGGCGCCGTCGGGGAGCTCGAGCGCGGCGGCGCGGGCGGCGGCGTCGCCGGCGACGGCGGCCAGGGCCCGGGCGAGATCGTGCGGAGCGCTGGCGTCCTCGGGGGCGGGAACGAAGTCGGCGAGGGTCGCCCGCTCGATCAGCTCGGCCTCGAGCGGGTCGCTGCCGGCGGCCGGGGTCGGGGGAGGATCGAGGAGGTCGCGGACCTCGTCGACGAACGGGCTCCGCGGCGCCTCGCTGCCGGCCTCGTCGCTGGCCGGATAGGAGAGGTGGAGGCAGCGCTCGGGCTTGGCGACGCAGGTATAGAAGAGGTAGCGCTCCTCGGCGGCGGGATCGGTCCGGGCCGGCAGGCCGAGGGCCCGGCGGCGGTCGTCGGAGAGGAGCGGGTCGGCACCGCCTGCGGCCGGGAACGATCCGTCGGCGAGCCCGGCCACGAACAGGTGCTGGACCCTCGTCGCCCGCAGCCGGTAGGGGCTGAGGATCCGCACCCGGCCCTCGGTCGGCCCCCGCCAGAGCGGTACGCGGACGTGGGCGAGGAGCTCGGCGAAGCCGGCGAGCGTCCGCGGGGCGGGGTCGCCGAGGGCGATGATCTCGTCGAGCGCGCGGCCGACCTCGCCGGCAGCGCGGAGCTCGACCGCGGCGCCGCCGGAGGGGACGAACCCGGAGCGGGCGTGATCGCGCTCGGCGACGTCGGCGGCCGTCCGTGCGAGGACGCGGGCGACGGCGGCGGGGTCGTCGCCGGCCTCGCGCAGATCGTCGAGCGACCAGATCCGGCGCGGCTCGTCGAAGTCGCCGGCCCACGCCGCGAGCGCCTCCTCGGCGGTTTCAATCCGCTCGCGGCGGACCCGGCGCTCGAGCCAGTCGACCGATCCCGGCCGCGCCCGCGCGGGACGGCGCAGGAAGGAGACGACGGTGGCGGCCGAAGCCTCGCCGGCGGCGATGGCCAACAGCTCGAACAGGGCGGCGCCGGTGGCCGTCGCCGCCAGCGGCAGGCTCGCCTCCGGCGCCAGCGGGATGCCGATCCGCGACAGCGTCCTCGCGATCAGCGGCGCCTGCCGATCGGGGCTGCGGACGGCGATCGCGATCTCGTCGGGATCGACTCCGTCCGCCAGCAGGCGGGCGACCTTGCGGCCGATCAGCTCGGCCTCGCCGCGCTCGCCGGCGCCCTCGAGCAGGCGCAGCGAGCCGTCCGGGTCGACCCGTTCCGATTCCGGCTCGAACAGGTTGCGCTCGAGGTGGCGCAGCGTCGACCGCTCCGGGTCGGCCGCCGCGGCGAGCTCGGTCACGCTCGCCCCGAGCTCATCGCGCAGGACCCCGAGCAGCTCGGCCCGTGCCGCGAGCGCGTGCCGGTCCTCGAAGGTGACGGTCACGGCGACCTCGGCGCCGGCGGCGAGCGCGTCGACCAGCTCGATCTGCTCCCGGGTCAGGTCGTCGAAGCCGTAGAGGAAGACCGGCCGGCCACTCCAGGCCTGCGGGCGGGCCCGCAGGGCCGCGGTTCCCCGTGCGGCGAGCTGATGCTCGTCGATCGCACCGCCGGCGTCGCGGAGGCGCTCGTAGGCGGCGAAGAGCGCGACCAATTCACGCTCGTAGGGTCCGGCCTCGGCACCGTCGGCGGCTGCGGCGAGCGCGGCCGAGTCGAGCCCGGCCGCCTGGAGATCCCCGAGCAGCTCCTCGAGCGCCGGAGCGAAGCCCTCGCGGCGCGACGAGCGAGCGAGACGGCGCAGGCCGGTCGCCGCCGTCGCCTCGCGGGCGAGCCAGATCCGCTGGATCGCGGTCAGCGGCGGCGGGACGTCGATGCCGGTCGCGCCGGCGACCTCCCCGAACAGACCCGGGAAGCTCGTGATCGTGCCACCGAGGACTCCGCCCGCGGTCGCGCAGAGCTCGCGCTCGAGCCGATCGACGTCGTCGCTGGTCGGCACGACCAGGACCGGCTCGCGCTCGAGGGCGTCGCGGAAGCCGGCGGCGATCGTGGCGCCACGACCGGAGCCGGGCGGTCCGGCGATCACGGTCAGGCTCATCGCGGCCTCCTCGCTGGTGCGGTCGGGTGCATCGTCTGAGCATAGGTCGCAGCGCGGGCGCTCGATCAGGCTCGGTGAGGGCGCGCCGCGAGCCCCCGGCCCGCATGCACAGTTTTGCCGTCGGGGGCCCGGTCTATCTTCGCCTTGTGCCCCTCTGCTTCATCGATCCGGCCGATGCGATCCGCGTGGTTGCCGACTCGGTCGGTCGCGAGGCCCGGCGCCAGCTGCTCGGCGAGGCCGTCCGCGCCTGGGTCGACGAGATCCCCGACGACGAGCTCGAGGCCCACTACTCGAAGGCCATCCATGAGCTCGACGAGCACGACATCTCGATGCTCGCCGCCTGGCACGCGTCGATGGACATCGCCCATCCGATCCCGAATCGTGACTTCCTGATCAACGCCTTCGGCTCGCTCGGCCAGCACCGCCGCGAGGCCCTGAAGCTGGCCGCCGGCTTCCGCGGCGAGGAGGCCGTCGACCGTGGCCTGACCGAGGAGCGCGCCCTCGAGACCGTTCTCGAGTGGCTCTCGCCGGCCCGCCGGGAGGAGCTCGCCGTCGAGGCGATGGAGCTCTATCTCTGGGACCGGGCCGGCTCCGACAACTAGCCTCCGCTCCCCGTCCCGAGCAGCAGTCGCAGCCGCCGCACGGTCTCACCGGGACCGTCCCGCACCTGATCGGCCGTGAAGCGGTGCACCCGCCAGCCGGCGATCGTCAGCAGCTGCTCGCGGTCGCGATCGCCGTTGGCGCGGCTGCGGCCGCCGTGGAAGCCGTAGCCGTCGATCTCGACGACGATCCGCCGCGCCGGCCAGGCGAAGTCGGCCTCGAAGGTCCTGCCGGCGGCTTCGATCCGCCGGTTCACCGCCGGCGCCGCGATACCGGCTCGGCGGCAGAGGGTCAGAAAGCGTGCCTCCGCCTCGCTGCGGACCCGGGCCGGCTCGGGCGCCAGCAACGCGCCGAGCACCGCCATCCCCGGCCGTCCGGCGCGCTTCCGGCAGAGCTCGTCGAGGCGCCGCCGGTTGAGGATTCGCAGCGAGTCGGCGCGGATCAGGATCCGCTCGAGGGCCGCAGCCGGCAGCGACGATGCCAGGTCGACGATCGTCCGCGCCGGGCTCGTGCAGGGGATGCCGTCGCGGACGAAGCGGTCGGCCGGCTCGACCACGCGGCGGTGGGCGGAGATGCCGGGCCGCCGCCGTCCCCGGTCAGCGGGGACCGTCACGTGCGGTCGTGATCCGGACGGTTCGGCGATCGCGAACAGCGCCGCCGCCGGCAGGTCGCTGAGCAGGGCCCCCGGCCCGCAGGCGAGGACGGCCGCGAGCCACAGCTGTCGCCGCCCGAACGGCGGCGGAGCGAACGAGTAGACGCCGCGATGGATGCGGTGCAGGCGGCCGGCCGCGGCGCGGCTTCGGAGGCTCGCCGCCGGGACGCCGGCCCGCCGCGCCTGCTCGACCGTCACGAGCTGCCGCTGCCGGGCGGCGAGCAGCTCCAGATCGGCGAACCGATTGGGCGATTTCGCCTTGTATCCGCGCGTTTCAGCCCGATCGCCACCCACTCGGCGACCCTCGCAGCCCTTCCCGCACCGGTGGCGCCCTCAGGGATACGAAACCGCGCCGAACCCGGCGCGATTCAGCCGCGACTAGAGATCGGTCTCGAAGATCCGGTAGGTCTTGACGATCTTGCCGCCCATCGCCTCCATGCCGCGATTCATCGGCACGTTCGTCTCGAGGATCCAACCGGTCTCGCCGCCCTTCTGGGGGGTCCGCTCGGCCATGTCGAAGTGGCGTGCGTAGAGGCCGGCGGCGACGCCGGTGTGCTGGTACTCGGGCTTGACGCCGAGGGCGAAGACGCGGACCGTGTCGATCTTCTTGCGCTCGCGGAGCGCGGTCATCCAGCCGAACGGCAGCAACCGGCCGTTGAGCTTCTTCAGCACCTGGTTGTAGTCGGGGAGGGTCAGGGCGACGCCGACCGTCTCGCCCTCCTTCGTCTCGGCGACCATCGCCCAGTTCTCGTCAATGATCGGCTTCAGCTCCTTGGCGTAGGCGCGGATCTCGGCGTCGGTCAGCGGCACGAAGCCCCAGTTGTTCTCCCAGGCGGCGTTGTAGATCTCCATGAACCGGGAGATCTCGCCGTTGAGGTCGTTGCGACGCATGCCGCGGATCGTGATCCCGTGCTCGGGCTGGAGCTTCTCGGCGAGCTCGAACAGGACCGGCATCACCTCGCCGCGCCCGGTCACGTGCAGGCTCCACTTGTAGAGGTCCATGGCCTTGGTCAGCCCATAGCCCTCGAGCAGCTCCGCGTAGTAGGGGTGATGCCAGTTCTCGAGGATCTGCGGGCGCAGCTCGTGGCCGCTGACGAGCAGCCCGCACTCGTGGTTGGTCGAGAAGTCGAGCGGGCCGATGGCGTGGTCGCGGCCGCGCTCGCGCAGCCAGGCGAAGGCGGCGTCGAGCAGCGCGGCGGCGATCGCCGGGTCGTTCTCGGACTCGAAGAACCCGAACTGGCCCCAGTCGTTCCTCTGGATCTCGTTGAAGCGCTCGTCGACCTGCGCGGTGATCCGGCCGACGACGCGGCCGTCGCGGCGGGCGAGGAAGTACTCGGCCTCGGCGTGGTCGAAGAAGGGATTGTGGCGGCGGTCGAGATGGCGCTTGCGCTCGCTGATCAGCGGTGGGACCCACTGCTCGACGCCCTCGTAGAGCCGGAACGGGAGCATGATGAACTCGCGCAGGTCGGCGCGGCCGGACACGGGGGTGACGGTTATCTCACCCATCGAGCGCCGACCTTATCTCCGCGATCGCCTCGGCGGTCTCGCGGAAGTGAACGGCGCGGATGCCGAGATCGACCGCAGCCTCGCAGTTGACCTCGGTGTCGTCGACGAACAGGCACTCGGTCGCGGCGACCCCTTCGAGCCGTTCGACGGTCAGCTCGTAGATTCGCCGGTCCGGCTTGCGCAAGCCGACGAACGCCGAGTCGACGACGGTCTCGAAGATCTCGTCGACCGGCAGCTTCGCCCTCCAGATCGGCTCCCACTCGCGGACGTTGTTGGTCAGGATCGCCATCCGGTAGCCGCTTCCCGACAGCTCGGCCATCAGCGCGATCATCTCTTCGTTCGGGTGCAGGCCGTCGAAGTAGGTCTCCTTGAAGCGGTGCAGCGCCGGCCGCTCGCCGAGGATCGGCTCGAGCCCGTCGCGAAGGATGTCGAGGAAGCGGTCCTCGCTGATCCGCCCGCACTCGAGCTCGAACAGCGGGTTGACGCCGTCGAGCTGGTCGGCGCCGGCGCTCATCGCTGTGCCGAGCTGCTCGAGGGTGACGCCGGTGTCCTCCTGGAAGCGCGCGAACGCGCCGAGCAGCGGCGAGGTGAGGACGCCGCCGAAGTCGGAGATGACGGCGCGGATCGGCACGGGCGCTGATTGTGACCGAATCGGCGGGCCGGGGGAGCTCAGGGAGTGAGGATCTCGTAGCCGCCGACGGCCGGTGTGCCGCCGATGCTCCAGGCGAAGCGGGCCGCCTCGAGCCGGCCGTACGGCGTCGTGGCGGCAGCTCCGGCGATCCGCCTGCCGGCGCCGCGCTCGGCCATGCCGTCCTCGTCGGCCCAGAGCTCGAGCGTCGCCCGCGTATGCGCCCCGTCCTCGTCGTACTCGGTCGACAGCAGCGGCTCGTGGTAGGCGAGCGGCTCGCTGCGGGGGATCAGCTTCGCCGCCCCGACCAGCTCCTCGCCGTGGTCGCGGGAGTCCTCGGGGCGGAGCGAGACGAGCACGACGAGCCGGCTCTTCGCGGTGATCGCCCAGATCGTCCGGGCCGCCGACCAGCCACCATCGGGGATCTCCCAGGCGACGCCGGGCCCCGACAGCGCTCCGTCCGGGTCGGTGCCGCTCGCGGCGACGCCGTAGATCTTCAGCACCGCCTCGTCGATCGCGAACTCCAACTCCGGGCCGGCCGGGCTCCACGAGACCTCGACCGGGCCGCGCTCGGATTCGAGTTGCGCCCGGCCTTCGGCGGCGGGCTCGGCCGACTCCGCCCGCAGCGGCTCGCCGCCGCCGAGCCGCAGCGCGCTAGCGCCCGCGGAGCCGTCGAGCAGCGAGCAGTAGCCGCGCTCGCCGTCGATGAAGGAGATCAGGCGCACTGCTCAGCCGTCCCGGCCGGGGTCGAGCTCGGGGCCGTCGACGGGGATCTCGCGGGCGCTGCCGTCGATGTCGTAGTTGCGGTCGGGGCCGGGGGAGGGGCGGCCGGCCGCCGGCGGCGGCGTTGCCGCCTCGCCCTCGCGGCGCCCGGCGCCGGGCCGGCGGTCGTAGAGGAAGAACACCGAGCGGGTCGGGCCGACCCGCCGGGCCCCGGCGAGCAGGAACCGCCGCAGCATCGCCCGCGTCGGCGGGATCAGCAGCAGGAATCCGACGATGTCGGTGATGAAGCCGGGGGTCAGCAGCAGCGCCCCGCCGAAGATGATCGCGGCGCCGTCGTAGACCTCCTTGGCGGGCACCTTGCCGGTGCCGAGGACCTCCTGGAACCGCCGCCAGGCGGTTCGCCCCTGGGCGCGGAGCAGGACCGCTCCGAGGACGCTGTCGAAGAGCAGCAGCGCCAGGGTCGGCCAGATCCCGATCGCGCCGCCGATCTCGATGATCAGCCAGAGCTCGGCGAGCGGCAGGACGATGAACAGCAGGACCAGGTAGATCACGCCGCCCAGCCTAGAGAACGTTCCCCCTGCGGTCGGACCCGCGGGTCCGCTAACTTGAGCCCATGGCCGAAGCAGTGAAGGTAACCGAGGAAGAGGTCTACGAGGCGCTCGAGGAGGTCATCGACCCCGAGCTCGGGCTCGACTTCGTCTCGCTCGGGTTGGTCTACGACGTCGAGATCGAGGCCGGCAACGAGGTCTACGTCACGTTCACGCTGACGACCCCCGCCTGCCCGATCGGGCCGCAGGTCTCCGAGCAGATGAAGGAGTTCGTCGGCGACATCGACGGCGTCAGCGCCGTCTACCCGAAGATGATCTTCGATCCGCCCTGGTCCCCGGAGATGATGACCGAGGACGCCAAGTTCGCGCTCGGGTTCTGAGCCGGGCTCCCACCCGGCTCGGGCCACCGTCTCGCGGCAGGCGCGCGCCCGTTACTTGACGACCTTGATCTTGCCCTGCATGAAGGGGTGGACGACGCAGAAGTAGTAGAGCGTCGTCCCGGGCTTGGCGGAGACGACCCGCGACGTCCTCTCGCCGTCGGTCTCGGTGTACCAGGAGTCGCCGCGCTTGCCGAAGGAGCGGTCCCAGCCGGCCTTGCCGACGTCTACGTCGGGCCTGTGGACGATGTTCGTCTGCGGGTCGTAGCGATGGGCCCTGGCGATCGCCGCGCAGACGCCCTTGCCCTGCTCGCACCTCTTCATCTGCTTCCCGGTCGAGGGCAGCTTCCGCTTGCGGATCAACGTGAAGGTGTGCGGCCCGACCAGCTGTGGGTCGGTGCGGTTGACGATGCTCAGCTCGGCGCCGGCGCTGACCTTGCGGGTTCCCTTAAAGCCGAGATTCTTGCCCTTGACGAACATCCTGATCTTCGCGTCGCCGGCCTTGCCGGCGTGACTGACCGGCGCTGCGGCGGAGACGCCGCCCGCGACCAGTACGGCGATCGCGGTAATCGCCACGACGATCGCCGGTGCGACCTTCCTTGCTGTTCCGATGCTCACTGAATACCCCCTTCAGCGGGTTTGATTTCTGCGCAGGATAGTCCTGGGCGTCGCCCATGGCAACGGTCTGGACGAGACAGGACTCGCCGGTCCTGCAAGTTGAGACGACAATGGCCGGGGCCCGATCCGCCTCGTGGATGCGCGGGGGCGCCGTCGCTCCCGATCGCCCTCAAGGCGGCACGGCTCCGTGCCGATGGAAAACGGGAGCCGACCGTCGCTCTAGCCTCCCCGGCCGGGAGGCGTCGATGCGCCACCTCGGCTCCCACCGCATGCGAATCCGCCCCGAACAACTCGCCCCCCTCGTCGTCCTGATCGCCACTCTCGCCCTGGCCGGGTTGGCGTCCGGCGAGCAGGAGGGAAGAAGCGCCGTCGCCCGCGCCGGCGCCGATTCCGTCCAGACCGCCGCGACGCCGTTCCGCGGCGGCGATCGGGTGAAGACGGTGCCGATCACCCGCGGCGCCTGGCAGAAGCCGCGCTCGATCATGTCGCTGAAGCCGAAGGACATCGGCACGCTGGCGACCGGCCGCCGCCTCGAGGTCTCCGGCGAGGCCGAGGTGACGGTCTGCGCGAAGGCCTCCGGCGGCCACAGCGGTACGCCCTGCGTCGGCCGCACCTACGGCTACGACCCGCACCTGAAGATGAAGATCGTCGCCGGCCCGACCGCCGGGCTCGACGGGCGGCTCGAACACGGTCGATCTGACCGGGACGAAGTCGATCGAGTGCTCCCAGCGTCAGCCGAACCGCAACCGCCACTGCATCCTCTCGATCCCCTGGGGCGGCATCAACATCCCCGCCGGCGGCGCCCTGCCGTGCGCGCCGAGCTCCTGCCACGTCAACCTCGTCCTCGCCGCCGATCGCTCCTCGGCGCGCTCCGGCGACGTCGTCGTCGTCGGCTCCAGCGACGACAAGAAGAAGATCCACCAGGGCCGTGGCCGGCTCAGCTCGGTCCTGTTCACCGGCAGCGACCGCCCGCAGCGGACCTGGCGCCGCGGGAAGCCCTACAAGAAGAAGCTCAGGGTCGGTCCCGACGACTCCGACGGCGACCCCCAGGTCGCCTACTCGCTGCCGGTCGGCGGCCTCCGCAAGGGCGATCAGATCGTCGTCGAGGGCAAGTCGGTCACCGGGATCGGCTCGCTGCCCTACAACGTCACTCAGCGTGCCAGCCTCGTCTTCGCCAGGCGTCCGGGCGCGGTGAAGCCCTCCGGCAAGGTGATCGAGACGAACCCGCGCCTGTCCGGCGACAACGGCTACGGCTGCACGCACGGGCCGAGCGCCCACCGCAACCCCTGCACGATCTACAAGTCGGGGGTGATCTCGGTCAAGAAGTCGTCGAAGAAGCCGTGGTTCATCAACTTCGTCGTCTCCCAGGAGGCCTCCGACGTGAGCCCGAAGGCGAGCAAGTGGCGCAAGAGCGACCGCGTTTCGATCTCCGGCGCCGGCTACCTGACCGCACGCAAGTATCGCGGCAGCTCGTCCTGTTCGACCTGCTCGATCGGCGGCGGCAGCTCGTTCTCCTTCTCGCCCGCCAAGCGGCCCGGCAGCAAGCTGTTCAAGCGGCTCGTCAAGAAGTTCAACTCGTTCGGGATCACTCAGGGCCGCTACTCCTGCCAGCGCCGCAAGAAGGGTGCGGCGAAACTGATCTGCAAGTGGCACTCCGACGGCAGCTTCGGCCAGTCCCGCAAGTACGTCTGCGATTCGAAGGCATTCCTCAGCAAGAAGAACAACTGGACGGTCAAGGTCTGCAAGGACGCGCTCGGCGCCCAGCTCTGGCACCTGCTGCAGGGCCGCAACATCGACCCCACCTACGCGGGCGCCTGCAAGCAGAAGCGCAAGCACAAGTTCGTCTGCAAGTGGTTCGCGAAGGGCGAGCGCGCCTCCGGCCCCTACTTCTGCCGCGGCTACGCCCGCTATTCCTCGAAGTCCCACCACTGGGACATCGACGCCTGCCGCAACGAGCGCGGCTGACGGTCGGCCGTCGCCGTCGTTACGCCTCCGCCGCGCGGACCGGCGCCGGCGTCAGCGCGGCGGCGCCGATGACGAGCACGAAGGCGAGGATCCGGGCGACGAAGCCGAGCGTATCCGCGGGCACCGGGTCGCCGAAGACGACCGGGCCGGAGAGAATCGTCAGGGCGTTGGCGGCGACGGTGGTCATCGCGATGACGGGGACCGCCTTGCCGATCTGCAGGCTCTTCGCGGAGACGGTCAGGCCGACGAACGAGGCAACGATGATGAGCAGGACGAGCGGGCTGACGAAGACCGTGACGAGGCTCTCGCCGAAGGTCCCGGTCTGAGCCTTGATGGCGGTGTCGGAGACGGCCCAGAAGAGGCCGGCCGAGGCGCCGAGGGCGACGCCGGCGTGAGCGGTTCGCCAGCCGACCAGAGCGGTCGTCGACCGCGAGGAGGGCGACGGCGGCGAGGAACGCGGCCAGGGTCGCGGTCTCGTAGTCGGAGTGGGCGCTGTCGGCGGCGCCCTCGAGGGTTGCGGCGAGGAAGGCGAGGCCGAGGGCGGCGAGGGCGACGCCGATCCATTCGCGACGGGTGACATGATGGGCGAAGAGCCGATCGGCGACGACGGTGAGCAGGACGAGGCCGCCGGCGATCACCGCCTGGACGAGCGAGATCGGCGCCAGGGCGAGGGCGGCGACGTGGAATCCCCAGGAGCCGATCGCGATCGCGATGCCGAGGACGTACCAGCGGTTGCGGAACAGGGTCAGGGACGTGCGGACGGGCCGGCTCCACTCGACCGGAGGCGAGCCGACGGCGCCCTTGTGCTTGTAGAGGAAGCCGACGACGGCGAAGAACGCGGTCGCGACGGCCATCAGCAGGCCGATCTGTACGGAGACGCTCATCGGAGAGCGGGCAGGCTAGCGACCCGGCGCCGCCGCGAGCGGATCGCGGACGCGCTCAGGCGGGAAGGTCGGGCGGGCCGGATTCGCCGGCATCGGTCTCGGCGTCGCCGTCGTCGCTGAGCCGGATCGCCGCGATCGCGTGCCTCGTCGGGCAGCTTCTCGAGCACCTCGGCGACGATCCGCCGGGTCCGCTCGTCGCTGCCGGGCTCGACGGCGAGGGTGCGCAGCGCGTCGTGGGTGAGCCGCAGCTGCGCCGGGGTCAGCTCGAGGTGGTAGCGGAACGGGCTCGGTCCGGGCTCGGGCACGTCAGGCGGACGGCGTCGAGGCCTGATCGGAGCTCGTCTCCGGCTTGCGGCGGCTCTGCTTCTGGCGGCGCTGCCGGGTCCGCTTCTCGGACGCCTCGGCGGCCTCGAGCAGCTGCTTGATCTCGGCCTCGATTCCCTCCGAGATCAAGAGGATGTCCTCCATCGAGTCGTAGTCGCCGAGCAGGCCGAAGTCGATCTTGCCGTTGTAGGACATGATCGCGATCGCCAGGGAGTGGTTCTCGGGCAGGAACGCGACCGGGAAGATGTCGAGCAGCTCGCGGCCGAGGACGTAGAGCGGGATCTGCGGTCCGGGGACGTTGGTGACGATCAGGTTGAAGAGCCGGGTCGAGAAGTTGATCCGCGACGCCTGCGCGAGCAGGGTCGGCGGCGCGAAGTCGTTGAAGCGCGAGATCACCTCGGCGCCGAGCGCCTTCTTCGACGACTTGATGCCGTCCATCGCCTCGCGGACGGTCCGCAGCCGCGCGACCGGATCCTCGACGTAGACCGGCAGCGGCCCGCGCACGGCGGCGATCTGGTTGCCGAGCTCGCCGCTGCTGTCGGTGGCGCGGATCGAGACCGGGACGAGCGCCCGCAGCTCGAGTCCCTCGGTGCGGACGCCGCGGGCATGCAGCCAGCGCCGCAGCGCGCCGGCGACGGCGCAGAGGACGACGTCGTTGACGGTGCCGCCGAGCTCGGTCTTGATCCGCTTCAGCTCGGCGAGGTCGCCGCGCACCCAGGTGTAGCGGCGATGCGGGCCGATCGGGACGTTGAGCGGCAGGTCGGGGGCGGGGTTGGCGAACTCCCAGGCGACCTCACCGAGTCCCTCGGCGGCGTCCTGGACGCTGCGCGCGGCCGCCTTCGGCGAGCTGACCGCCGAGGCGACCCGCCGGGCGGCCCCGATCGGCGACTTCGCGACTCCCTCGAGGCCGCGGGCGGCCAGCTCGGCGCCGGAGGGGCTCGGGCTCGGGATCCAGTCGTGTTCGGCCTTGACCGGCTCGGGGACCGGCTTGACGTCGAAGAGGACGGTCGCGATGTCGACGCCGGCGACGCCGTCGACGAGGGCGTGATGGGTCTTCGAGATCAGTGCGAAGCGTCGCTTGCGCAGGCCCTCGACGAGCCAGAGCTCCCAGAGCGGCTTCGTGCGGTCGAGCTGCTGGGAGAAGACACGGGCGGCCATTCGCCGCAGGACCGCCTCGTCGCCGGGCGCCGGCAGCGCCGAGTGGCGGACGTGGTAGCCGAGGTGGAACTGCGGGTCGTCGACCCAGAACGGCCGCCCGGTCTCGACCGGCGGGACCGCGAGCTTCTGGCGGTAGCGCGGGACCAGATGGAGGCGGCTCTCGACATGGTCGAGCAGATCCTCGTAGCTCGGCGGCGGCCCTTCGAAGATCGTCACGCCGCCGATGTGCATGTGGCTGGTCGCCGACTCGTTGCTGAGAAACGAGGCGTCGATCGCGGTCAGGCGGTCCATGTGGCCCTGAGGCATGGCCCTAACGTATCGCGCATGTCCCAGCCCCGCCACCGCCCGACGGCCGCGATCGGTGCGGCCGTCGCGGCGGCCGCGGCGGCCGCGGCCATGCTGGCGCTCGGCGGATGCGGGGGCGGAGGCGAGCCCGCCGGCACCGGCGTCGCCGGCGGCGACGGCTTCGACTCGGCCCGCGCCTTCGCGGATCTGCGCGAGCAGGTGGCGCTCGGCCCCCGGCCGTCCGGGTCGGCGGCCAACCGGGTGCTCTCGCGGCGTCTCGCCGCCGCCCTGCGCAAGGCCGGTCTCCGCGACGTCGGAATCCAGCGCCCGCTTCGCAACGTCACGGGCGTCATTCCCGGTCGCGGCGACGGCTCCGTCGTTCTCGGCGCCCACTACGACACCAAGGACGGCATCCCCAGATTCGTCGGCGCCAACGACGGCGCCTCCGGCGTCGCCGTCGTCCTCGAGCTCGCTCGCTCGCTGCCGAACCCGATGCCGGGCCCGGCGGTCGCGGTCGTCCTCTTCGACGGCGAGGAGGCCCGCGGCAGTCGCGACTTCGCCGCCGACGGGACCCGCGGCAGCCGCCAGTACGTCGACTACGCGCGCAGCGGGCGCGACGGCAGCCCGCCGATTCATTCGATCGAGGCGATGGTGCTGTTCGACATGGTCGGCGACTGCGATCTGGCGGTCCCCCGGGAGGCGAACTCGGACCCCGGCCTCTACTCGCTGTTCGCAGCCGCCGACCCGGCGACGTTCGCGGGCACGATGTCCGCCGTCGCCGACGACCACGTGCCGTTCCTCGCGGCGGGGATCCCCGCCGTCGACCTGATCGACTTCGACTACGGTCCCGGCCCGGCGCCGGGCGATTACTGGCATACGAACGCCGACGACCTCGACGCGGTCTGCCCGCAGAGCCTCGGCGCCGTCGGCGCCGCCGCGCTCCGCGCCCTGCCCCGGATCGGTGCCGGCTAGCTGCGCAGTAGCCTGTCGTCGCAGTGGTAGAGCGTGACTCGAACGGCCGCTCGCGGCCCGAGGTGCCGATCGGCGGCCGCCTGCTCGAGGGCGGCGCCAGGGGGGTCGGGCGGATCGCCGGGGCGACCGGGATCGACCGGACGGTCGAGGTCGCGGTCGAGGAGGCGATCGTCCGCGCGCTCGAGAGCGCCGCGGTCGAACGGGCGATCGCGAGACTGGTCGAGGACGGCCGGATCGCCGAGGCGATCGAGGAGTCGATCGACGACGAACGGCTCGAGGCGGCGATTCGCCGCGGCCTCGACAGCGAGGTCGCCGACCGCGTCTGGGAGGACGTCCTCGCCAGCGAGAAGGCGCAGATGCTCGTCGAGCGGATCGCCGAGGCGCCCGAGGTCCGGGTCGCCCTCGCCTCCCAGGGCGTCGGCCTCGTCGCCGACCTCGGGCGGCAGCTCGTCCGGGCGGCGTCGGCGGTCGACGACTTCCTCGAGCGGATCGTCCGCCGGGTCTTCCGTCGCGGCCCACGGCCCGAGCCGACCGATCACGTCGGACTGGCCGGCCGGGGCGTCGCCCTGGCGGCCGACGCCGGCATCCTCGCGGCGGGCTTCGCGCTGTTCACGGCGATGCTCTCCGGCGTCGTGCAGCTGATCACCGACGAGAAGATGCCGCCGTTGGTGGCGGGGCTGCTCTCGCTTGCCGGCCTCGTCGTCGTCGCGCTCTACTTCGTCGGCTTCTGGGCGTTCGAGGGGCAGACGCCGGGGATGCGCTTCCTCGGCATCCAGCTCGACCACGACGGCAGCCCGCGGATCGGCGCCCGGCGCGCCGTCCGGCGCCTCTGGGCGACGATCCTCGCCGGGCTGCCCTTCGGCCTCGGCTTCGTCCCGATCCTGTTTCGCGACGATCGCCGCGGCCTCCAGGACCGGATCGCGGCGACCGATGTGGTCCGGCGCGACAACCGGGTGCTGGCGCCGTGGTCGGAGAATCACGTGCCCGGCCGGCCCGGCTGAGGCGGGGCGGGGCCGCCGCTACCCTTGAGGGGATGTCCGAAGCCACTTTGAGAGCCCCGAGCAAGGTCCTGCTCGCCGCCCCGCGCGGTTATTGCGCCGGCGTCGACCGTGCCGTGCAGACGGTCGAGCACGCGCTCGACCTGCACGGCGCACCCGTCTACGTCCGCAAGGAGATCGTCCACAACAAGCACGTCGTCGAGCAGCTCAGCGAACGCGGTGCGATCTTCGTCGAGCAGGAGACCGAGGTCCCCGAGGGCGCCCTGGTCGTCTTCAGCGCCCACGGCGTCTCGCCGGCCGTCCACGCCAACTCGGCGAAGCGACGGCTGCGGACGATCGACGCCACCTGCCCGCTAGTCACCAAGGTCCACGTCGAGGCCCGCAAGTTCGCCGAGGAGGGCTACACGATCGTCATGATCGGCCACGACGGCCACGAGGAGGTCGAGGGGACCACCGGCGAGGCGCCCGACTCGATCATCCTCGTCGAGACGACCGAGGACGTCGATCGCCTCGAGGTCGACGATCCCGACCGGGTCGCCTTCATCACCCAGACGACGCTTTCGGTCGACGAGACCGCCGAGGTGATCGCGCGGCTGCGCGAGCGGTTCCCGAACATCACCAGCCCGAAGTCCGACGACATCTGTTACGCGACCACGAACCGGCAGCTCGCCGTCAAGCAGCTCGCCAACGAGTGCGACCTGGTGCTCGTGATCGGATCGCGCAACTCCTCGAACTCGAACCGGCTCGTCGACGTCACCCGCGAGCTCGGGACGCCCTCCTATCTGATCGACAAGGCCGCCGAGGTCGAGGAGGAGTGGCTCGAGGGCGTCGATACGCTCGGGATCACCTCCGGCGCCAGCGCCCCCGAGGAGCTCGTCAGCGAGCTCGTCGACATGTTCCGCGCCCGCGGCACCGACGACGTCGCCGAGCTGCGGGCGATCGACGAGGACGTCCGGTTCATGCTGCCGAAGCAGATTCGTGTCGACCTCGCGGCGGCGGCCGCCGGCTGAGCCCCCTCAGCGCTCGGGTCCCGGCGCGAACGCCAGCGACCACACCCTGACCGGGCCTTCGAGGTCGAGGCGGACCTCATGCATCCCGTGCTCGGGGTGGCCGCAGAGCTCGTAGAGGCCGGGGCCGTCGAGGGTGATCGCCCCGGTGGGCTCGCCGTCGACGGCGAGGGCGACCGTTCCGCTGCCGTCGAGCGCGGCCCAGGCGCCGGCGCCCGCATACTCGACCTCGAGCGGCTCGCCCTCGCTCTGCGGCCGCCAGGGGACGTCGTGGGAACCGCCGGGAAAGACTTCCTCGCTGGGCTTGCCGATCTGCGGCGCCTCGCCGCCGGTGGGTGGCCCGAGGACCCCGCCGGGCAGCTCATCGCCCTCGCCGGCGGCCAGCTCGGCGCGGACCGCCGCCTCGGTCTCGTGGTAGGCGCCCTCGCCGAAGTGGGCATAGCGGAGCGTTCCGCCCTGCCCCCAAAGGAACGTCGAGGGCCAGCCCTTGCAGCCGTAGGCGTGCCAGATCCGGTGCTCGCTGTCGTTGCCGACCGGAAACTCGAGGTCGAGGCGGGCCAGGCCGGCTTCGAGGGCCTCGTCGGAGGCCGCCATCGGCGATCGCGGCGAGTGGACGCCGAGCACCGACAGGCCGTTCTCGGCGTAGCGGCGAGCCAGCGCCGCGACGAAGGGCAGGGTGCGGATGCTGCTCAACTCGCCGATCTCGAAGAAGTGGACGAGCAGCGCCGCCCGCGCGGTCAGCCGCTCGCTGACCGGGGCCTCGGCCCCGATCCAGGTGATCCCCGGCGGGAACGGGGGGATGGCGATGTCGTCGCGTTCGGGGCGCACGCCGCGAGCATCGCAGAGATCCCGTCGATTCGGTCGGGGCCGCGGGTATGCTCACTTTCCCGTAATCGCCGTCACAGGAATAGGGAGCAAGAGCATGGCCAAGACCGTCTGGGATCGCATCGAGGAAGCGCGCGCGAGGCACGACGTCCTTCAACACCCCTTCTACGTCCGCTGGTCGGCCGGCGAGCTGTCCGCCGACGAGCTGGCCCGCTACTCGGGCCAGTACCGGCATGCCGTGACCGCGATCGCCGACCTCTCGGCCGCGGCCGCGGCCGCGCTGCCCGAGCACCCCGAGCTCGCCGCCCACGCCGACGAGGAGCGCGCCCACGTCGGGCTCTGGGACGGATTCGTCGCCGCGGTCGGCGGCGACAGCGCCGCCGAACCGACGGCCGAGACCGCCCGGTGCGTCGAGGTCTGGACCGAGCGGGACGGAGCGCTGACGGCGCTCGCCCGCCTCTACGCCGTCGAGAGCGGCCAGCCGGAGATCTCGAAGACGAAGCTCGAGGGGCTCGCCGCCCACTACGACGTCGAAACGGAGGCCGGCACCCGCTACTTCACGGTCCATCGCGGCCGCGACGTCGAGCACGCTGCTGAGGGGCGGGAGCTGCTCGGCGAGCTGATCTCGGGTCCGGCCGACGAGGACGCCGTGGTCGCGGCCGCCGAGGACGCGTTCGCCGCCAACTGGCGGCTGCTCGACTGCGTCTAGGGCGAGACGAATGCAGCGGTGGGCGCGGCCCGCCGGCTTCCCGCCGGCGCCGCGTCTGTACCGTTCCGTTCGTGGGACGACGCAACCACGAGCGAACCCAGCGCCTCGCCGCTGTCGCATTCATGCTGGCGGCGTTGCCGCTGGCCGTGGCGGTCGTGCTGGCCGGTGGCGCGCTTGCCCTGGCGCCGCTGGCGCTGCTGCTGATCCCGATCGTGCTGACCGGCAGGGCTCCGGGGGTCGACCGCCTCGACGCGCTCCGCTCGCAGCCGCCGCCGCGCCGGCTGCCACGCTCGGCGGCGTCTCCTCGCCACTCGCCTTCCCGCCGGATCACCGCCGGCGGCCTGCTGATCGCCGCCTCGCTGTCGAAGCGGGGCCCGCCGCTCGCCTGCTGACCCGCCGCCAACCGCGGTGGGTCCGGGAGTCGATCGGCTAGCCTCCCCCGGGATGAGCCCGACCGACCGCGCGATCGGCATAGGCCTCGGCCTTGTCATCGGCTTGGTCGCACTGGTCCTGTTCGTCTTCGGAGGCTCGGGCCAGTCGATCGACGCTCCCTCGCTCGATCACAAGCCGGCCGAACCGCCGGCGGCTCAGAAGTAGCTCCTCGAAGGAGGATCAGATGCATTCGAACGCAACCAGGATCGTTGCCGCGCTCGTCGCGGTGGCGGTGATCGTCGCCCTCTTCTTCGTCTTCACCGGCGGTGACGACGACGGCGACTCGACGACCGCGAGCACCGCGACGACGCCCACGACCGCTGCCGACGGCGCCGCTCAGGGGGACAATCAGGTCAAGAAGGACGCGGCCGAGTCGATATCGGTGATCAAGGTCGTCGGCGGCCAGCCGCAGGGCGGCGTCGCCGACCTCGCGTTCAGCGAGGGCGAGGACGTCCGCTTCGAGGTCGACTCCGACACCGCCGACGAGGTCCACGTCCACGGCTACGACATCGGCAAGGACGTCGAGGCCGGCGGCACCGTCAAGTTCGACTTCCCCGCCGACATCGAGGGCGTATTCGAGGTCGAGCTCGAGAACTCGGCGACGCAGATCGCGGAGCTGACGGTCACCCCGTGATTCCGCGTCCCCGGCGCAGGGCGGCGATCGCCGCCGGCTGGGCGCTGCTCAGCGTTGCGGTCACCGCCGCCCTGCTGCCCGCCTCGGCTTTCGCCCACGGGCTCGTCGGTCGCTCCGACCTGCCGTTGCCCGACTGGCTGTTCGCCTGGGGCTCCTCGATCGTCCTGATCGTCTCCTTCGTCGGCCTGACGCTCGGCTGGCGATCGGTGCGCTTCGAGGACTACAGCTGGCGCCGCTTCGGAGCCGGCGTCAGCGGAGCGCTCGCCGGCCGGCCCGCGCAGCTGCTCGCCGGGACGGTCGGCGTGCTCCTGCTCGCCCTCGTCGTCTGGACGGGGATCGACGGGGTCGACGCCCCGGACCGGAACTTCGCCGTCACCTTCGTGTTCGTGACCTTCTGGCTCGGCCTGGTCGTGCTCAGCGTCCTCTTCGGCGACGTCTTCCGCGCCTTCAATCCCTGGCGCGCGATCGCCCACGCCGTCGCTGCCGGCTTCAGCAGGCTCGTCGGCGAGAAACAGACGGCGCCGCTCACCTATCCGGAGCGCCTCGGCCGCTGGCCGGCGGTCGCCGGGCTGATCGGTTTCGTCTTCCTCGAGCTCGTCTGGGGACAGACCGGCTTCGCCGCCGCCGGGCTGACGCCGCGGACGCTCGCCGTCGCCACCGTCGCCTATTCGCTTTACACGTTCGCCGCGATGGGGTTGTTCGGGATCGAGCGCTGGACCGAACGCGGCGAGACCTTCTCCCAGTACTTCGGGATGTTCGCGAGCCTTTCGATCTTCGAGGTTCGCGACGGGCGGCTCGGCCGCCGGCCGTTCCTGGCCGGGACGACCCGCTGGGCATTGCCGGCGGGTTCGCTCGCCCTCGTCCTCACCGCGATCGGCTCGACGACGTTCGACGGCGCCCAGGAGGGCGTCCTCAAGGAGCCGATCAGCTCGCTGTTTCAGACGCTGACCGACAGTGGTTTATCTCCGGTGGCCGCACTGCGGCTGACCAATTCGCTGTTCTTCGCCGCCACCCTGGCCGCCGTCGCCGCGATCTTCTGGGGCGGCATCTACGGGATGCGGATCGTCGACGGCAAGCGCTCGGCGCTGGAGCTGGCCCGGAAGTTCGCCCACGCGTTCATCCCGATCGCCCTCGCCTACCTGGTGGCCCACTACTTCAGCCTCGTCGTCTACCAGGAGCAGGCGCAGTTCACCTACCTTCTCTCCGACCCGTTCGGCGACGGCTCGAACCTATTCGGCACCGCGGGTTCCGGCATCGACTACGGCCTCGTCGGGGCGACGGCGATCTGGTACGTGCAGTTCGGTGCGATCGTCGTCGGCCACGTCACCGCGCTGGCGCTCGGGCACGATCGCGCCCTGGCGCTCTGGAAGGACTCTCGGACCGCCGCCTACTCGCAGGTCTGGATGCTCGCGACGATGGTCTTCTTCAGCGTTCTCGGTCTTTACCTGCTCTCGCAGGCGAACGGCTGAGGTGATGCTGCCGATCGCGCATGCCGGGCACTGGCTGCCCTACGTCGTGCCCGCCGCCGTCGTCCTCGCCGCCGTGATCGTCGCGACGGTCAGGGAGCGCCGCCGCCAGTCGGACGACGACGGCGACGAGCTGTCCGACTGAGCGTCAGCCCTGCGACTGGAGCGCCGTCAGCGCGCCGGTCACCCGGGCCCGGTCGGCGGCTTCCATCGCTTCGAAGCGAAGGACGACGTTGGCGGCGCGGAAGCAGGTCAGGTCGGCGGCGGTCTCGCAGCGGTCGAATTCGGCGCCGGCACGGGCGGCGTCGGAGGCGACGACCATCGTTCCCGAGCCGCCGCCGGCCTCGAGCTGAGGGTTCCGCTCGGCGCCCGGAGCGGGTGCGAACTCGATCGCGAAAACCTCCTCGCCGTCGTCGTTCGCCGTCACCGCCCGCCCGAGGGCCAGCTCGGCACCCTGCTCGTTGGCGGCGGCGACGAACTCGGCGGCGGCGAACTCGCGCTCGCCGCAGCCGGCGAGCGCCAAGACCAGCATCAGCAGCGTCGCGGCGGCAGCGCCGGCTCGCATCGACTCAGTCGGCGAGCAGCTCGCCGAGCCGCGCCTCGAGCGCCGCGGCGAGCGCGTCACCGACGGCGCCCGCCGGGACCCGCTCGACGAGCTCGGCCAGGAATCCGCCGACGATCAGCTCGCTCGACCGCTCGCGGTCGAGCCCGCGCGAGGTCAGATAGAAGAGCTGCTCGGGATCGATCTGGGCGACCGCGGCGGCATGCGTGCAGGCGACGTCGTCGGCTTCGATCTGCAGCCCCGGAATCGCGTCGGCGTGGGCCCTCGGGGAGAGGATCAGGTTGCGGCAGTCCTGGAAGGCGTCGGTGCGCTGCGCGCCCCTGTCGACGTTGATCATGCCGCGCCAGACCGCCGTCGAGCGGTCGTCGAGAACGCCGCGGAAGGCGAGGTCCGAGGTCGTGTCCTCGGCCGCGTGCTCCTGCGTGGTGTCGTAGTCGAGGTGCTGGCGGCCGTTGCTGACGTAGGCGCCGGTGACTCGGGCGCCGGCGCCGCGGCCGGCCAGCTTCGTCTCCATCCGCACCTTGCCGTTGGCCGATCCGAAGCCGAGCGCGACCCATTCGAGGTTGCCGTCGCGGGCGACCTCGGCGCGCTGGCTGGCGAACGCCCAGGAGCTCTCGGAGAGATCCTGGCCGCAGACGTAGCGGAGGTTCGCGCCGGCGCCGACGATGATCTCGGTGACGCCGTTGAAGAGCCCGTCCGTCGCTTCGTCGGCGGAGACGTAGCGCTCCCAGACCTCCGCCTCGGCGCCCTCCTCGAGGACGATCAGGGTCCGCCAGTTCAGCGTCCGGCCGGCGGCCTGCTGAACCGCGGTCAGCGAGATCGGCGCCTCCGGGCGGGAGTTCTTGGGAACGTAGACGAACGCGCCGCCGACCCAGCCGGCCTCGTTGATCGCGACGAACGGGTCGTCGCCCCCGGGGACGATCGTCCCGAAGTGCTCGGAGACCAGATCGGGGAAGCGCTCGGCGGCCCCGGAGAGGCTCATCACCGCGATCCCGTCGGGGCGGGAGTCGCCGCCGGGGACCTCGACGTCGGAGCGCGTGACCGCGTCGACCTGGGTCAGGCCCGAGGACCCCTCGGGCACCTGCAGGCGCGTCGCGACGCCGTCGGCGCCGGCGAGATCGCCGCCGTCGGCGGAGTCGTAGGCGGCGAGGTCGAGCTTCGCGAGGTCGGTGAACTCCCAGCCACGGGTCTTCGGACCGGGCAGAGCGAGACCCTTCGCCGCCTCGATCGCCTTGCCGCGCCGCTCGGCGAGCCAGGCCGGCTCGGCCGACTGGGCGGTGGCGCTAGCCAATCGAGCCCTCCATCTGCAGCTCGATCAGCCGGTTGAGCTCGACCGCGTACTCCATCGGCAGCTCCTTGACGACCGGCTCGATGAAGCCGTTGACGATCATCTTCGAGGCCTCTTCCTCGTCGAGGCCGTGCGTCTGCAGGTAGAACAGCTGCTCCTCGCCGATCTTCGAGACCGAGGCCTCGTGGCCGACGTTGGCGTCGTTCTCGTCGATGCGGATCGTCGGATAGGTGTCGGACCGTGACTCGGGGTCGAGCAGCAGCGCGTCGCAGACGACCTTCGAGCGGGCCTCGGTCGCACCCTTGGCGACCTCGAGGAGGCCGCGGTAGGTGGAACGGCCGCCGTCCTTGGAGATCGACTTGGCGAAGATCGACGAGGTCGTCTTCGGCGCGGCGTGGATGATCTTGCCGCCCGCGTCCTGATGCTGGCCGGCGCCGGCGAAGGCGATCGAGAGGATCTCGCCGTGCGCCCGCTCGCCCATCAGGTAGATCGACGGGTACTTCATGGTGATCTTCGAGCCGAGGTTGCAGTCGACCCACTCGACGGTCGCGTCGCGCTCGGCGATCGCCCGCTTCGTGACCAGGTTGTAGACGTTCTGCGACCAGTTCTGGACCGTCGTGTAGCGGATCCGGGCGCCGGGACGGGCGATCAGCTCGACGACCGCGGAATGCAGCGAGTCGGTCGAGTAGACGGGGGCGGTGCAGCCCTCGATGTAGTGGACGTCGGAGCCTTCGTCGGCGATGATCAGCGTCCGCTCGAACTGGCCCATGTTCTCGGTGTTGATCCGGAAGTAGGCCTGCAGCGGCATCTCGACCTTGACGCCGGGCGGCACGTAGACGAACGAACCGCCGGACCAGACCGCGGAGTTGAGCGCCGCGAGCATGTTGTCGTTGGCGGGGATGACCGTCGCGAAGTGCTCGCGGATGATGTCCTCGTGCTCGCGGAGCGCCGTGTCCATGTCGAGGAACTGGACGCCGACCTCCTCGAGATCCTTGCGGACCTGGTGGTAGACGACCTCGGACTCGTACTGGGCGCCGACGCCGGCGAGGAAGTTGCGCTCGGCCTCGGGGATGCCGAGCTTGTCGAACGTGTTCTTGATGTCGTCGGGGACGTCGTCCCAGCTGTGCTCGGCGCGGTCGGACGCGCGCACGAAGTAGTGGATGTCGTCGAAGTCGATCTGGTTGAGGTTGGCTCCCCACTGCGGGATCGGCCGGGCGAGGAAGTGGTCGAGCGCCTTGAGACGGAACTCGCGCATCCACTCGGGCTCGTTCTTGTACTCGGAGATGTCCTCGACGAGCTGGCGGCTGAGGCCCTTCGGAGCCTTGTAGACGTAGCCGGTCTCGGGGTCGTTGAAGCCGAACTTGGTCTTGTAGTCCTGGTTGATGTCCTTGATCGCCTCGCGCTCGGCCTGCTTGGGGTCGAGCGTGGCGGAATCGGGCGGCGGGTTCATGTCAATCGACCTCCAGCTTGATCTGCCCGTCCTCGGCGCGGACCGCGAAGGTCTCGACCGGCGCGAAGGCGGGGAGGGACTTGGGGCGGCCGCTCTTCAGGTCGAAGAGCGAGCCGTGTCGTGGGCACTCAACGGTACAGGCCGCGGGGTCGAACTCCCCCTCGGCAAGCGGCCCGTCGTCGTGGGAGCAGCGATCCTCGATGGCCAGCAGCTCGCCACCGCAATTGAACACGCCGATCTCGATTCCGTCGACCTCGACGATCTTCTTGGTCCCCTCGGGGAGCTCCTCGGCTGTGCATACATTGTGATCTGTCATTCAATCCCTACTCTGAGAGTCGGATTTTAGCGGGGACGCGGCGGCAGCCTTCGCCGCGAGGCTCGACAATGGCCCGGCAGGCTCCGATGAACCGCATTCCGACCGAGACATCCTCCGGCTCAGCCACGCTGTCCGCCGCCCCGCCCGAGCCGATCAGGGTCGGGCGGGGGACGGCGTTCTACCTGCAGGGTGAGCTCGCGACGGATCCCGCCGCCGACCGCGTCCGGCTTCGCGTCGGCGATCGCGTCGCCGCCGTCGACGCCCATTCGATGCCGCCGGAGCGCAGCTACGGCGGCGGCGAGCTCTGGTGGTCGCTGGTCGAGATCGGCGGCCCGGTGGCGGGCGGATCGCGCGAGGTCGAGCTGCTCGCCGCTGCCGGCGGCACCGAGTTGGACTGGGACCTCGGCGCGATCAGGCTCGCCGCCGGCGAGGAGGGACAGCCGGATCCGGCGCCGGTGGCGGCCGGTTCCGGGGCGCCGCTGATCGCGATCTGCATGACCACCCATGAGCCCGATCCGTCCCACCTCGGCCGCCAGCTCGACTCGATCCGCGAGCAGACGCGCGAAGACTGGATCTGCGTGATCAGCGACGACTGCTCATCGACCGCGGCGTTCGCGGTCATCGAGCGCCAGGTCGGTGACGATCCCCGCTTCGTCGTCAGCCGCTCGCCGGAGCGGCTCGGGTTCCTGCGCAACTTCGAGCGGGCGATCGCGCTCGCTCCCGAGTCCGCGCAGCTGATCGCCCTCGCCGACCAGGACGATCGCTGGCACCCCGACAAGCTCGAGACCCTCGCCGCGGCGCTGCTCGCCCGGCCGTCGTCGCTGCTCGCCTACAGCGACGTCCGGATCGCCGACCGGGAGGGCAACATCCTCTCCGACACCTACTTCTTCGAGCGCCGCAACAACGCCGAGAGCATGGCCTCGATGATGATCGCCAACAACGTCACCGGCGCCGCCTCGCTGTTTCGCCGCGAGCTGCTCGAGACGGCGCTGCCGTTCCCGCCGGGCGGCACCGGCCAGGAGCTCTACCACGATCACTGGCTCGCCCTCTGCGCCCTCGCGACCGGGCCGCTGACCTGGGTCGAGCGGCCGACCCACGACTACACCCGCCACGAGGCGTCGGTGACGATCCGCGACGCCGAGGGCCACTGGGTCGCGCCGCCCCGCAACCGCCGCGACGCGGTGGTCATGCGCGCCCGCCGGCTCGCCCGGCGCATCCGCCTCGCCTCGCGGAGCCCGGGTTGGCGCTCCGCCTACGTCGGCCGCTACCTGCTGATTCGCCAGCTCGCGACGATCCTGCTGCTTCGCCTCGGCCGCGATCGCATCGCCGGCCGCCACCTACGCGACATCGACAGGCTGCTCGCCGCCGAGCGTTCGCCGGCCGCCGCCGCCTGGCTGCTGGCCCGGTCGTTCCGCCCCTGGATCGGTCGCAACGACACCCTCGGTCGCGAGCGGGTCGTCTTCGGCGGCATCCTCTGGCGCAAGCTCGTCGGCCGCAGGGCCCGGGGCTGACGATGCCGAACCTGGCGACGACGCGGGCGATCATCTGGCGCCGGTTCGCGGCCGTCCGCCGACGGTTCATGCGCCCCGAGCGCCCGGCTCCGGTCCCGCCCGGCCCGCCCCCCGCAGCGCCGCCGCCGGCCGACGAGGCCGGCCGGCCGGCGCCGTTGCTCGTCGACTACTTCGGCCGCGACGGGAGCACGGCGCTGCTGCGGATGTTGTCGACCTCGCCGTCGATCCACGTCGAGGGCCGCTACCCCTACGAGCAGCAGCGATTGCGGCCGATCCTCTCCGGGGCCGATCCGGCGGCGGCCTGGCGAGCATTCTGCGCGCACCGGCTCGACGCCGGCGCGCGCCGGCGTCGCTGGTACGCCGAGAAGCTGCTCGACGTCCGTGACCTCGACCTCACGGCGCTCCCCGAGGCCCGGACCGTCGTCCTCCTGCGCGACCCCCGCGACACCTACGTCTCGATCGAGGCCTTCAGCCGCGCGGTCGGCCAGGGAGACATCGGCGGCACCGGGACGCCCGGCGAGCGCTTCGAGCGATTCATCGAGCGCCAGCGCGAGCGTCTGGCCTGGATCGCCGGCCTCGAGGGCGCGCGGACGCTGCTCGTCAGCTACGAGTCGCTCGTCTTCGACGCCGCCGGCGTCGCCCGCGACCTCTCCGACTGGCTGGCCGTCGAGATCGACGCCGCCGGGCTCGCCGGCGACTTCCGGCTGCGCTGGGTCCACGGCACCGCCGCCGATCCGCGCCGATCGGTCGGTCGCTGGCGGCAGGAGCTCGACGAGGCGAAGCTGCGCGAGCTCGAGGCGAGGCTCGCAGACCGCATGGCGGCGGTCGGTATCGCCGATTGGGATCGCGCCTAGAGCGCGCCGACCTCGACCGGGTCGCCGTCCTCGCCCTCGTCCTCCCAGTCGGCGGGCTCGCCGAGGCTCGCCGACTTGACGACCTTGAGGCCGAGCATCGCGCACTTCATACGGGTCGCGGAGATGTCGATGCCGAGCAGGTCGAGGACGGTCTCCTTCGGCAGCCGCAGCAGCTCCTCCCGGGTCATCCCGATCAGCTCGTCGGTCAGCAGCGAGGTCGCGGCGGTGGAGATCGCACAACCCTGGCCTTCGAAGGAGACGTCGCTGACCCTGCCGTCCTCGTCGAGCTTGATGTAGACGTGCTGCTCGTCGCCGCAGAACGGGTTCGTGTCCTCGAACTCGAGGTCGTAGGCGTCGAGCCGGCCGAAGTTGTGGGGCCGCTTGTAGTGCTCGAGGATCTGATCGCGGTAGAGCTCGTCCATCAGAGGCCGAACACCCTGCGGGCATCGTCGAGGGCGGCGACGAGCCGGTCGATCTCCTCGGTCGTCGTGTAGACCCCGAAGCTGGCCCTGGCCGTGGCCGGCACGCCGAGCCGCTCCATCAGCGGCTGCGCGCAGTGATGGCCGGCGCGCACGGCGACGCCGTGACGGTCGAGGATCTCGGCGACGTCGTGGGGGTGGATGCCCGCGACCTCGAACGAGACCGGCCCGACCCGCTCCGGCCCCGGCGGCGGACCGAACACGCGCAGGCCGGGGATCTCGGCGAGCCGGCCGAGCGCGTAGGCGGTGATCTCGCGCTCGTGGACCGAGCACCGCGTCCATGCCGAGCGCGTCGAGCCAGCGCAGCGCCGCGGCCATGCCGATCGCCTGGGCGATCGCCGGTGTGCCGGCCTCGAACTTCGCGGGCGGGTCGGCGTAGGTGGTGCCCTGCTTGGTGACCTTGCGGATCATCGAGCCGCCGCCGAGGAACGGCGGCATCTCGCGCAGCAGGTCCAACCGCGCCCAGAGGGCGCCGATGCCGGTCGGGCCGTAGGCCTTGTGTCCGGTGACGGCGTAGAAGTCGACCCCGAGCGCCGCGACGTCGACATCGAGCTTCGGCATCGACTGGGCGCCGTCGACGAGGATCAGCGCGCCGGCGCGGTGCGCCGCCGCGGCGATCTCGGCGATCGGGTTGAGCGTGCCGAGCACGTTCGAGAGGTGGGTGATCGCGAGCAGCTTCGGCTCACGGGCGAGCGCCGCGTCGAGCTCGTCGCGGCGCAGCTCGCCGTCGTCGTCGATCCCGACCCAGTCGATCGTCGGCGCCGGTCGCCTCGGCGAGCTGCTGCCAGGGAACGATGTTGGAGTGGTGCTCCATCTCGGTCAGCACGATCCGGTCGCCGGCGCCGACGTTGGCGGCGCCCCAGGCGCGGGCGACGAGGTTGATCGCCTCGGTCGCGTTGCGGACGAAGACGACCTCGCGGCGGTCGCCGGCGCCGAGATGGTCGGCGACCGTGGCCCGGGCGCCCTCGTAGGCGGCCGTCGCCTCGGCCGAGAGCGTGTGCGAGCCGCGGTGGACGTTCGAGTGGTGGCGCCGCTCGTAGCGGTCGACAGCCTCGATCGAGGCCAGCACCCGCTGGGCGCTCGCGCCCGAGTCGAGGTAGACCAGCGACTCGTCGCCGATCATCCGGCTCAGGGTCGGAAACGACTTCCGGATCCGCTCGAGATCGAGCCGCGGCACCTCCGCGGCGGCGGCGCGATCGGAGGCGACGGAGGCCATCGGCTGCGGCGTCGCGGCGCTCAGGCGCTCGCCGCGACCTCGTCCTTGATCCAGCCGTAGCCCTTCTCCTCGAGCTCGGCGACGAGCTCGGGGCCGCCTTCCTTGACGATCCGGCCGTCGTTCATGACGTGGACCCGATCGGGCTCGACGAGGTGGAGGATCCGCTGGTAGTGGGTGATGATCAGGACGCCCATGTCGGGGCCGGCGAAGCGGTTGACGCCCGCCGCGACGGTGCGCAGCGCATCGATGTCGAGGCCCGAGTCGGTCTCGTCGAGGACGGCGATCTTCGGCTTCAGGAGGGCCATCTGCAGCATCTCCATGCGCTTCTTCTCGCCGCCCGAGAAGCCGTCGTTGAGGTAGCGGCTGGAGAACTCGCGGGGGATGTCCATCATCTCCATCGCCTCCTGCGTCGTCCGGGCGAAGTCCTTGAGCTTGATCTCCGGCTCGCCCTGGGCCTCGCGCCTGGCGTTGACGATCATCCGCAGGTACTTGGCGACGGTCACGCCCGGCACCGCGACCGGGTACTGGAAGGCCATGAACAGGCCCGCCCGCGAGCGCTCGTCGGGCGCGGCTTCGGTGATGTCCTCGCCGTCGAAGCTGATCGTGCCCTCGGTCACCTCGAGTGAGGGGTGCCCCATGATCGAGTTCGCGAGCGTCGACTTGCCGGAGCCGTTCGGCCCCATCAGCGCATGGACCTCGCCGCGGCTGACTTCGAGGTTCAGCCCCTTGAGGATCTCCTTGTCCTCGGCGGAAACGTGCAGGTTGTTGATCTCGAGATCGGCCAATTCGACTCCAGTTCTCTTCGTTCGGGTGCGGCGGCGCTCAGACGGCGCCGGCCGCGACGGGTTTCAGCTTCTTGTCACGGTTCTCGAACTCGATCAGCTCGGCGAGCGTCGTCCCGGCCAGCGCCCGGGTGATGCCACCGTGGACCCGGGTCCAGAGCAGCTTCGTCGAGCAGGCCTCGTCGCCGTCGGACTCGTGCGAGCAGAGGATCCGGCCGTCGGCGCCGTCGACGAAGCAGTCCATCGGGGCGATCGGTCCCTCGAGCGCCTCGACGACCTCGAGCATGCGGATCTCCTCCGCCGGCTGCGCCAGGCGGTAGCCGCCGTGGGCGCCCCGTTGTGAGCTGACCAGGCCGGCATCCCGCAGCTTCGCGACGAGATGCTCGAGGTAGGAGAGGGGGAGGGTCTCGGAATCGGCGAGCGAGGCGAGGGCAACCGGGCGCTCGCCTCCCTGGCGACCGAGGGCGACCATCAATCGCACCCCGTATTCGGCCTTGGTCGAAAACAGCATGGACCAAATCCTAGCGATCAGGTCGGCTTTACTCGTCCCGCTTCGACCCCTCCGCGGGCTCGTCGGCTCGCTGCAGGGCCTGCAGCCGGTCCTTGATCAGCTGCCAGGGGTGGATCACGACCCGTCCGGTGGCGGCCGTCCGCAGAGCCCGGCCGAGCGCCGTCCCGGGGACGGGGCCGGGCGGCACCTCGAGGACGAGCTCGAGGTAGCCGTCCGGCGTCCGTTTCGGCCCGCTCGACTCGGCGTCGATCGAGCGGAACAGCTCGATCGCCTCGGAGTTCTCCTGGAGGACGAGGGCGACGAACCGCTTGACGCCGTTCTCGGCGGCCCGCTCGGTGAGCCGCTCGAGCAGCGCCGTCCCGGCGCCGATCCCCTGCCAGTCGTCGAGCACCACGACGGCGACCTCGGCCGTGTCGGGCTCATCGCCGCGGACGTAGCGGGCGACCCCGACCGTGTTGCCGTCGGGATCGAAGCCGATCACCGCCTCGTGGTCGTGATGGTCGACCTCGGTCAGGTAGGCGAGGTCGGTGGCCGAGAGCCGATCGAGCGAGGAGAAGAAGCGCCGGTAGCGGGATTCCGGGCTGAGCCGGTCGAAGCCGGCGGCGATCCCCTGCTTGTCGTCGGGACGCACCTCGCGCAGCTCGATGATCGAGCCATCGCCGAGCTCTCGTCGGCTGGGCTTGTGTGGGACTGCGGCCGCCACGGGGGTTCCGGTTGCGGATCGACGGGATTGCAGCACGGTACTTCAGGGCAGGTCGATCGGCCGAGCCGCCCGCCGCTCGACTAGCCTGGCTGAGATGCTCGCGAGGGTGATCTCGGGAGGTCAATCAGGAGCGGACCGAGCGGCCCTCGATTCCGCGATCGCTGCTGGGATCCCGTACGGCGGCTGGTGCCCTCGCGGTGGCTGGGCGGAGGACCGTGAGACCCCGCCGGGAATCCGCGGCGACTACCCCCGTCTGCGGGAGACGCCGAGCGCGGACACGACCCAGCGCACGACCTGGAACGTCCGTGACAGCGATGCGACGCTCATCCTCACCCGCGATCATCCGCATCGCCGCTCCCCCGGCACGGACCTGACGGCGAGAGCGGCCTCCCGGCTCGGCAGGCCGCACCTCATGGTCGATGTCTCCGATCGGGCCGGTTGCGAGCCGATCCGCGACCTGATCCGTTCGCTGCCGGACGGTGCGACGCTCAACGTCGGCGGGCCGCGTGAGAGCGAGGCGCCGGGAATCTACGAACAGGCCCTGGTGTTGCTGGAGCGGGCGCTGAAGGCCTCGAGGGGATGAGCGCCAAGGGCTCGGTCGGCCCGGGGCGGATCGCTCTCGTCGGCTGGGCTTGCGTGGGGCTGCGGCCGCCACGGGGGGTCCCGGTCGGATCGCCGGGGATGCAGCAAACTACGTGAGGTGGGGGTGCCCTCGAGTCAGATCATCCGCGGGCGGATCCGTTCGGCGGTGAAGAGCGTCTACTACTCGCGGCGCTTCCGGGCTGTCGCCTACGCGTCGCTCGACGGCTTCGAACGCGTCAGCGGCCGGCGCGACCCGCTGATGCCGCCACGGCGGCTGCAGTACGTGGGCCGGACCGTCGATTTCAGGGCTGTCGGCGTCGGCTGGCGCGATCGGTTGGACCGCGATCACGGGTTGCGCCCCGATTCGGACGTCCTCGACATCGGATGCGGGGTCGGCCGGATTGCCGTCGCGCTCATCCCGCGGCTGACGGACGGAAGCTACGAGGGCTTCGACGTCGTGCCCGAGTTCATCCGCTGGTGCAGCCGCGAGATCACCTCCCGTCACCCGAACTTCCGTTTTCAGGTCGCCGATGTCCGCAATCGCCAGTACAACCGCAACGGTGGGCGACCGCCGACCGAGTACGAGTTTCCCGTTCCCGATGCCCGCTTCGACCTCGCCCTGGCGACATCGGTGTTCACCCATATCGAGCCGGACGGCGTTCGTCGCTACCTGTCGGAGGCGTACCGGGCCCTGCGGCCGGGCGGGTCCTTCCTCTGCACCTTCTTCCTCGTCGACGCCGAGGTCGAGGAGCTGCTCGGGCGCGGGCGTTCGGCGTTCCGCCTCGATCACCGCCGCCGCGACGCCGAGGGGACCGAGTACCTGGCGGCCGACGACCGGGTGCCGGAGTTCTGCATCGGCATCGAGGAGCGCCGGCTCCTGGCCCTCGCCGACGCCGTCGGCTTCGAGCCCGATCCAGTCATCGTCCGCGGCTGGTGGTCGGGCAGGACGGTTGCCGAGGGCGCCCCCTACCAGGACCTGCTGACCCTGCGCAAGCCGCTCGCTCCGCCGCCGGCCGGGGCCTAGGGCTCGATCAGCCCGCGGCGGATCGCGTAGCGGACGAGCTCGACGCGGTCGCGCATCCCGAGCTTCCGCATCGCGTTCGAACGGTGGTTCTCGGCGGTCTTCTCGGCCAGCCCGAGGATCTCGGCGATCTCCTTGTTCGTGTGCGCTTCGGCGACGAGCTTGACCACCTCCTCCTCGCGGGGCGTCAGCTCCTCGCCGCGGTTCTCGCCGCCCTCGAGGACGTCCCGGATCAGCATCTGCTGGGCCTCGGGGGTCAGGAACGGCTCGCCCCGCTCGACGGCCCTGATCGCATCGATCAGCTCGCGATCGGCGGCGCGCTTGAGCACGTATCCCGATGCGCCGGCCTTCAGTGCCTCGAACAGGTAGCGGTCCTCGTCGTGCATCGAGAGCATCAGCACCGAGACCTCGGGAGCCGACTCGCGGATCTCCCGCGTTGCCTGGAGCCCGTTCATCCGCGGCATCTTCACATCGAGGATCGCCAGGTCCGGGCGCTTCTCGATCGCTCGGTCGCGAGCCTCGATGCCGTCGCCGGCCTCGGCGACGACCTCGATGCCGTCCTCGCTCTCGAGCAGCTTGCGCAGGCCCGAGCGGACGATTCCGTGGTCGTCGGCGATCAGGACCCGCATCGCGGGCCTTGCCGGTGTCCGCTGCACTTCATTCCTGCTGTATCGGCAGCTCAGGCGAGAAGCGTTACCCGCGTCCCGGCTCCGGGTTCCGACTCGACGCTGAGCTCGCCACCGCAGAGCAGCGCCCGCTCGCGCATCCCGGCGATCCCGAGCCGCTCGGCGGCGCGCCCGGCGTCGTAGCCGACGCCGTCGTCGCTGACCCGCAGCTCGATTGAGTCGCCGCTGCCGATCAGCCGCACCCGGAGGTGCTCGGCACCGGCGTGCTGGACGACGTTCGTCACCGCCTCCTGGGCGACCCGGTAGGCGACCAGCTGGACGTCCTCGGGAAGTCCCTCGACGTCCCCCTCCGCCTCGAAGCCGGCGGCGAGGCCGGCCTCGCGTTCGACCTCTTCGACGAGGCTCGCCAGGGCGGCCTTGAGGCCGAGGTCGTCGAGCATCGTCGGGCGCAGCCCGCGGGCGAGATCGAGCAGCTCCCGCATCGCCCGCGAGATCAGTCCGCCGATCTCGGCCAGCTCGGCCGCGGCGGCGGGGTCGTCGGTCTGTCGGCGCACCGCCTCGAGCCTCAGCAGCAGCGCCGTCAACGCCTGGTTGACCTCGTCGTGGAGATCGCGGGCGATTCGTTCACGTTCACGCTCCTGGGCGCTCAGCGCCGCGTTCGCCGCGCTGCGCCGCTCCGCCTCGAGCCGCTCGAGCATCGAGTGGAAGGAGCGCTCGATGCTGACGACCTCCTCCGGGCCGGCGGCGATCACCGGCGCCGTCGGGGGTCTGCTCAGGTCGGCGTTCTCCATCTCGGTGACGAGCCGCTCGAGCGGCTCGAAGCGGCGGGCGAGCAGCCAGATGTTGACCGCGACGGTGGCGGCCAGGGCGAACCCGAGCACGATCCCGATCGAGGCACCCTCGTCGGTGCCGCTGTCAGGGTTGGAGGCGATCGCCGCGGCGATCACCGCGGCCGCGATCAGCAGCAGGTTGACGAGCAGGACCTGGGTGAGGAGGGTGCCGCGGCGCATGCAACCCTCCAATCGACCGGAAGGCGCTCGCACCTTAGGCCGATTAGGGACCCCTTACCGCGGTCTGCAACCATTGCGCTCTCACCGAGACGCCCAGGAGGCACCCCGATGAACACCACCCGTAGCTCCAACTTCGCCGCCGGCATCCGGACAACCCTGCTGTTGGCCGGGCTGACCGGCCTCCTCGTCGTGATCGGGGCGCTGATCGGCGGCCCGAACACGGCCCTGATGTTCCTCGGCATCGCCGCCGTCATGAACCTCGGCGTCTACTGGTTCAGCGACAAGATCGCCCTCAAGTCGGCCGGCGCCAAGCCGGTCTCAGAAGAGCAGGCGCCGCGGATCTACGAGATGGTCCGCGAGCTGACGACCGCCGCGAAGATGCCGATGCCGGCCGTCTACATGATCCCGCAGGAGCAGCCGAACGCCTTCGCGACCGGCCGCAGTCCCGACAAGGCCGCGGTCGCGGTCACGGCGGGCATCACCAAGCTGCTTTCGCCTGACGAGCTGCGCGGCGTGATCGCTCACGAGCTCGCCCACATCCGTAACCGCGACACGCTGATCCAGGCCGTCGCGGCGACGATCGGCGGCGCGATCACCTACCTCGGCTACATGCTGCTCTGGTTCGGCGACGACGACAGCCCGGTCGGCCTGATCGCCTCGCTCGTCCTCGTCCTGCTCGCCCCGATCGCGGCGTCGATCATCCAGCTGGCGATCTCGCGGCAGCGGGAGTTCTCCGCCGATGCGACCGGCGCGCAGATCTGCGGCAACCCGGAGAGCCTCGCCTCGGCGCTGCTCCGGCTCGAGGAGGGGAGCAAGGCCCTGCCGATGAAGGTCAACGAGGCCACCGAGTGCCTCTACATCGTCAAGCCGATGCACGGCGGCAAGGGGATGGCGAACCTGTTCAGCACCCATCCGCCGATCGAGGAGCGGGTCCGCAGGCTCCGTCAGATGCGCCCGGCGCTCGGCTAGTCGCGCTCTCTCCAAGTCGCTATACTTTCTGAAGTAATGACTCCGGAGACCGAGACGAAGAAGCGTGCCAGCGGCGCCGACCTGATCGCTCAGGCGAAGGCCGAGATCGAAGAGGTGCAGCCGACCGCGGCCGCCGCCGAGATCGAGGCGGGAGACGATGTCGTCCTCGTCGACGTTCGCGAGCAGCACGAGTTCGAGGAGCGTCACATCGAGGGCGCGATCCACGTTCCCCGCAGCTACCTGGAGTCACGGGTCGAACAGTTCGTCCCCGACCGCTCGAAGCGCGTCATCCTCTACTGCGCCTCCGGGATCCGCTCGGCGTTCGCCGCCAAGACCCTCGGCGAGGAGCTCGGCTACGAGGACGTCGCCTCGATGGCCGGCGGCATCACGCTCTGGCGCGATCGCGGCCTGCCGGTCGTCACACCACGCTCGCTGACCCAGGAGCAGAAGGAGCGGTACTCGCGGCACATCCTCGTTCCCGAGATCGGGCTCGAGGGGCAGATGAAGCTGCTCGACTCGAAGGTTCTCCTGCTCGGCACCGGCGGCCTCGGCTCGCCGACCGCCCTCTACCTCGCCGCTGCCGGCGTCGGCACGCTCGGGCTGATCGACGACGACGTCGTCGACGCCTCGAACCTGCAGCGCCAGGTGATCCACAACACCGAGCGGATCGGAATGGCGAAGACCGAGTCGGCGCGGCAGGCGATCGAGGCTCTCAACCCCGACGTCAACGTCGTCGAGCACCGGACCAGGTTCGGCCCCGACAACGTCATCGAGCTGCTCTCCGACTACGACGTCATCGTCGACGGCGCCGACAACTTCCCGACCCGCTACCTGCTCAACGACGCCTCGGTGCGCCTCAACAAGCCGGTCGTCTCGGCGTCGATCCTGTCCTTCGACGGCCAGATCTCGACCTTCGTGCCCTACGAGGGCCCCTGCTACCGCTGCCTCTACCCGACGCCGCCGCCGCCGGAGCTGGCGCCGAGCTGCGGTGCCGCCGGCGTGCTCGGCGTGCTGCCGGGGATCATGGGCCTGCTGCAGGCGCTCGAGGTCTTCAAGCTCGTCACCGGCGCCGGCCGGCCGCTGATCGGCCGCCTGCTGCTCTTCGAGGCGCTCGGCACCGAGTTCACCGAGCTCAAGGTCAAGCGCGATCCGGAGTGCCCGATCTGCGGTCCGAACGCGCCGCAGGTCGACGACGCGGACCTCGGGAAGTTCCCCGACTACGAGCTGTTCTGCGCGGGCTGAGCGCGGTTCGATCTGTAGGGTTGCCGCGATGCCCAAGGTGAAGATCCCACCAGTCCTCCGTGCCCAGACCGGCGGCGAATCGCTCGTCGAGGTGAGCGGCGGCGACGTCGGCTCGGCTCTCCGCGAGCTCGCCGGCGTTCATCCCGGCGTCACCAGCCAGCTCTTCGACGACGCCGGCGAGCTGAACCGCTACGTCAACGTCTATCTCAACGATGAGGACGTGCGGCTCCTCGACGGCCTCACGACCGCCGTCTCCGACACCGACACGGTCGTGATCCTGCCGGCGATGGCCGGCGGCAGCCGCGGCTGAGGCCGCGCCACGGGCCCGACGCTACGGGGTACCGCCGGTCAGCTCGGTGTAGGCGTCCCAGGCGGGCTTGCTGTCCCTGTCGGCGTCGACGAGGCCGGCGCTGGCGCACCATCCACAGGAGCCGACCGAGTTGCCCGTGGCGTCGTGCCAGGTGTACCAGACGACGCCATCGACGCCGAGCTCGTCGCTGGAGTCGCGCAGCGCCCCGAAGCTCTCGCTGAGCAGGTCGGCCTGCTCCTGCGGCGTCTTCGCGAGGTCGGCGCCGCTGCTCGGATCCGATCCCCAGCCGATCTCGGTGGCCCACATCGGCACGTCGACGCCGTCGTTCTCGAGCGCTTTTCGGGTCTTCTCGACCTGGCCGAGGACCGAGTCGGCGTCGGGGCCGTAGGGGTGGATGCCGACCGCGTCGACGCTCGCCGCGACGCCGTCGTCGGCGAACAGGTCGGCGAGGAAGTCGTAGGAGACGATCGCGCCGTCCGATTGCGGGGTCGCGAACATCCCGGCGCTCATCACCCGCGCCTCGGGGTCGCGGGCGCCGATGATCTTGGCCGAGCGGGTCAGCAGGTCGGCGTAGTCGCCGGGGTCGGGCTTCGGCGCCCAGAACGTCGAGGAGTTCGGCTCGTTCCAGATCTCCCATTCCCGGACCGGCTGCGGTTCCGTGCCGGCGTCCGATTCGGCGAAGCCGGCCCAGAACTCGCCGCCGGCCCCATAGCGGTCGACCGCGGCCTTGAGGAACTTCGCCCAGGCGTCGAGCGTTTGCGGATCGTTGGTCGGCGCGTCGGTCGTCGCCGGCGCGTAGGCGGCCGGGGTGCCGAAGACCGTGATCAGCGGCTGCAGGCCGGCGGTTGCGATCTGCCTGATCAGCTCGTCGCTGGCCGACCAGTCGTAGGTTCCCTTGCTGGACTCGATTCCCGACCACTGCAGGACGGCCCGCACGGTGCCGATTCCGCCCGCCCGCATCCGCGAGTAATCGGACTCGCTCTGCAGGCCCTCCGGGGCGACTCCGAAGAAGGGATCGGCCGCGACCGTGGAATCGCCGCTGTCGTCGCCCCCGCATCCGTAGATCGTCAGCAGGCAGAAGGCGGCGCAGGCGACGAGGATCGCCGCGACCTTGGCGGGGCCCCTCACCGGGTGCCGCGCGAGGTTGCCCGGCGGCGCCCGAGCGCCGCGATGATCGCGAGGACCAGCAAGGCGGTCAGACCGACGAGAAGCGGTGCAGGCATCGATCCGGCCGTGGCGCCGAGCGCGGCGAGCGGGGTCGCCGGTGGGTCGGCCTCGCCGACGACGCCGCGCTGCTCGCGATCGCCGGCGCCGGAGGCCGTGTTGACGCCGGTGCTCTCGGTCTGCCCGCCGCCGGGGAGGTCGAGCACGTACTCGTCGCCGGCGGGGGCCGCCGCCGGCGCCGGCGACGCCGGGGCAGCGACGAGCGCCGCTACGATCGCCAGCGCCAGCCTGCCCTTCCATCTGGTCGGGTGATTCATCGTCGCAAGAAGATAGTGAAAGCAGCAGCAGCGATCGCCAGCAGGACCGCCGACCACGCCACGGCGATCGCCGTGGCCACGGCGATCGTCGCGCTGGCGCTCGACAGCGGCGGGTTCGGCGGGGTCGCGATCGGGGTGACCGGCGCGGCCGCGTGGCTCGCGATCATCGTCCTCGCCGTCGCCGGCGGCGCCCGTGCAATCACCCGCTCGGCCGCGCTCGCCGCCGGCGCACTCGCCGTTCTCGCCGTTCTCGGCGCCTTCTCGCTCGGCTGGTCCCTCGATCGCGGCACCGGGTTCGTCGACGTCGTCAGGATGTCGGCCTACCTCGGCCTGTTCGTGCTCGCCGCGATCACCCTCCGCCCCGGTTCCGGGCGCTCGGCGCTGATCGGAATCGCCGCCGGCCTCGTCGCCGTCTGCCTGATCGCGCTCGGCTCGCGGCTGCTCGGGATCGGCAGCGGCGACGGCGCGCTCGTCGCCGCATTCCCCGTTTCCGCCGGCCGGCTCAGCTTTCCGATCGGCTACTGGAATGCGCTCGGCGCGCTCGCCGCGATGGCCGTCCCGGTGCTCGTCTGGCTGGCCTCCGACCATCGCGGCCGGACGACCGGCCTCGCCCTCGCCGCGATCCCGCCGGCGGTGCTCGCCGCCCACATGACGTCGTCCCGCGGCGCGCTGATCGCCGCCGTGGTCGGCGCCGTGATCGTGATCGCCGCCGCAGAGACGCGCAGCCGGGCCCTCGCCGTCGTCGTCGTCGGGGCACTGACGTCGCTGCCGGCGGTGATCGCGGCGACGCTCGCGGCCGGCATCCTCGACGCGCCGTTGACGTCGCCGGGCCGGGCCGAGTACCTGGTCGTCGCGATGCTGTTCGCCGGGATCGGCCTCGGCGCCGCCCTCGGGCCGGCGGCGGTCACCCGCTTCGACGCGACCCGGATTCCCGGCCTGCGGATGCGACATGTGCTGGCCGCCGTCTTCGTCGCCCTGGTCGCGCTGATCCTGGTCGTCGGGCCGGGCGAGATCGCCGGCGACTTCGCCTCAACCGCCGGCCGCGAGGCGAAGGCCGGCGGCGAGACGCTCTCCGTGTCCGGATCGGGCCGGGCGCAGTTCTGGTCGGCGGCGCTCGACGGGTTCGCCGCCGAGCCGCTGCGGGGCATCGGGTCCGGGTCCTACGCCCTGTACTGGAACCAGCACGGGGAGCTCGAGACTCCGGTGCAGAATGCTCACTCGGAACCGCTCGAGCTGCTCGCCGAGCTCGGGCCGCTCGGGCTGGCCGCGTTCGTGGCGTTCTTCGCCGCCGTCGCCGTGGCCGGCATCCGCCGGGCCCGCGCGCCCGGCGGGGCTGCCGCCGGAGCCTGCCTGGGTCTGCTGGCCACCGGTCTGGCCGGAGTCCTGATCGACTGGACTTGGGGGTTCCCGGCCGTCGCCATGCCGATGCTGGTCGCGGCGGCGGTGCTCAGCGGTCGCGCGCTCGATCCGTCCTCGGGGCCGGCACCGGCGGGCCGTCGCGCCGAGCTCAGGATGCCGGCGCCGGCATTCGCGGTCGTTGCGATCGCCCTGGCGTTGCCGTCGCTGTGGGCGGCAGGCGTGCTGGCGGTCGCCACCGATCGGCTGGCCGCCAGCGACGATGCGCTGGCCCGCGGCCAGCTCGGCGAGGCGGCCGCGGCGGCACGATCCGCCGCCGCGGTCGAGCCATGGTCGGCGGGGCCGTGGATCGCGCTGGCAACGATCGAGCAGTCGGCTGGGAACCTCGACGGCGCCCGCAACGATGCCCGCCGGGCGATCGCGATCACGCCGGATGACTTCCGCTCCTGGCTGCTGCTGCTGCAGATCGAGAGTGGCCGCGGCAACGATCAGGTCGCCGGCTACGGCGAGCGCATGTTCGCGCTCGCCCCGTTGCTGCTCTCGCGCGCGGCCATCGACCCGAAGCTGGCCGCCCCGACGGTGCCGTGACTTCCGCTCAGCAGGTCTATGCTCCGATGATGCACTCTTTTCCGTCTTCAGGCACGGACATGAGGGGGGAGGGGCTGTAGGTGCCCAAGTTTGCCGGCCATGAGGCGGTCGCCGAGGGCACTGCCGAGGCCCGGGAGCCCGTATCGCCGCTCGTCAACCCCCATCGGGGGAGGATGGCGAGCGGGCAGGGCCGCTGGTGGCGCGACGCGATGCGGCGCCGGTTTCTGGCGCTCGCCGACCTGCTTGCCGTCTCGGTTGCGACCCTGGTCGCGACGGTGCCGTCGACCGGCACGTTCTGGGCGTTCCTGTTTCTGCCGGCATGGCTGCTCCTCGCCAAGCTGTTCGGTCTCTACGACCGCGATCACCGGGCGCTCCGCCATCTGACCGCCGACGAGGTGCCCTCGATCCTCACCTGGGACGCGCTGACGACGACTCTGGTCGTCCTGCTGCTCTCGCTGACGCCGGTTGGTCTCGTCGGCTGGGGTACCGGCATCGCACTGTTCTTCGCCGTCGCCCTCGCGGCGATCGGCTTTCGCTCGCTGACCCGCTGGCTGTGGTGGAGGCGGACGCCCCCGGAGCTCGTCGGCCTCGTCGGCGACGGCCCGGTGATGGCGTCGCTGCAGCGCAAGTTCCGGCTCTTCCGGGAGATGCACCTCGAGCTTGCCGCCGTCCGCGAGATCGATCAGCTCGGCGAGGGCCGGCAGCGTGAGGAGGAGCTGCGGGTGCTGACCGAGCAGGTCGATCGGATCGTCGTCGCGGCGACCGGCGTCGAGTCCGACCTGATCGGCTACCTGAAGGACCTCTGCCGCCGCCGCCAGGTGAAGATCAGCGTCGTGTCGCCGCTGCGCGGCAAGGCGCTTCCCTCGGAGCGGTTCGTGCAGCTCGCCGATCTGCCGATCCTCGAGTACAACACCTGGGATCCCTCGCGCTCGACGTTGCTGATCCGGCGCATGGTCGACGTCGCCGCCGCCGCGCTCGGCCTGTTGCTGTTCGCGCCGCTCGCCCTCGTCGCCGCCATCGCGATCAAGCTCGACAGCCCCGGGCCGGTGATGTTCTCGCAGATCCGTGCCGGTCTCGACGGGCGGCCGTTCCGGATGTACAAGCTGCGGACGATGAACAGCGACGCGGAGGCGAAGCTCGACGGCCTCGTCGACATCGACGAGCTCGACGAGCCGGTCTTCAAGATCCGCGACGACCCGCGGGTGACCCGCGTCGGCGCTCTCCTGCGGCGGTTCAGCATCGACGAGGTCCCGCAGCTGATCAACGTCTTCGTCGGCGAGATGAGCATCGTCGGGCCGCGGCCGGAGCAGGTCGAGCTGGTCGAGCGCTACAGCGATGCCGAGCGCGTCCGGCTCAGCGTCAAGCCCGGCGTCACCGGCCCGATGCAGGTGTTCGGCCGTGGCGAGCTGACCTTCTCGGAGCGGCTCGCGGTCGAGATCCAGTACATCGAGAACCCGTCGCTGGGCCAGGACCTGCGGATCCTGATCCACACGCTTCCCGCCGTGATGCGCGGGACCGGCGCCTTCTGAGCGCGCCGCAGTTGGCCGCCGCCACGGTGATCGTTCCCTCGCAGGCTCCGCCGGGCGGTCGCCTCGACCGGCTGCTCGAGTCGCTGGCCGCGCAGACCGTCGCGCACGAGACGATCGTCGTCGACAACGACTCGCCCGGCCACGCCGTCAGCGCGACCTGCGGGCGCTACGACTCGGTCGAGGTGGTCGCCCTCGACCGCAACGCCGGGTTCTCGCTGCCGATGAACCTCGGCGCGCGGCGGGCGGCGACCGGGACCTTGGTGCTGCTCAACGACGACTGCGTCTGCGACCCCGACTTCGTCGAGCGCCTGATCGAGCCGCTCGATCCGCGGGCCGGCGTCGTCATGACCTCCGGCGTGCTGCGCGACTGGCGCCATCCGCAGCTGATCGACAGCGCCGGAATGGAGCTCGACCGCACCCTGCTCGTCTACGACTACCTGAACGGCGAGCCGCTGACCGCGCTCGCCTCGGCAGCCGATCCGATCGGCCCGTCGCCGAAGGCGGCGGCATTCGACCGCGACGCGTTCCTCGCCGTCGGCGGCTTCGACGAGCGGCTCTTCGCGTACTGGGAGGACGTCGATCTCGTCCTGAAGATGATCGAAGCGGGGGGAGCTGCCGGCTGGCGCCGCGGGCGCTCGGGGTCCACGAGCACTCGGCGACGCTCGGCTCGGGCTCGCGGGCGAAGAACTACCTGACCGGATTCGGCCGTGGCTACGTCCTCCGCAAGTGGGGCGTGCTGACGCCGCGCCGACTTCCCGCGGTCCTCGCCCGCGATTTCGTCATCGTCGCCGGGCAGGCGGCGATCGATCGAACCCTGAGCGGCCTCGGCGGGCGGATCCGCGGCTGGCGGGCGGCCGGTCATTCGCATCCCTACCCGGCTGCGATCGCCGCCCGCGGCGGTGCCTCGCCCTACTTCCGCAACCTGCAGCGGCGTCTGCAGCGGCGCCGCAAGCTGGCGGCGCCCGGGCCCGACTGAGGCGTCGCCCTCAGCGGCGAGCGATCGCCCTGAACTCGCCGAGCAGCGGCTTGGCCGACCCGTCCTCGTTGAGCAGGCCGGAGGTGCTGCACCAGCCGCAGACGCTGTCGAGGCCGTCGCGCCACTGGTACCAGACGACCTTGGCGATGCGGAGCTTACGGCGCTCCTTGAGCGTCATCCGGAACGAGTCCCGCAGGTTCCGGCGCTGCTTGGCGGCGGAGACGATCAGCGGATTCGACTTCCGCTTCCCCTCGCCCCAGCCGATCTCGGTGACCCAGATCGGCGTCTTCTTGAGCTTCGCCTTGTCGATCGCCGTGCGGGTCAGCTTGATCTGCTTGCGCACCTGCTTGACGGTGCCGGTGTAGGGATGGATCGCGATCGCGTCCGCCGCCTTGGCGGCGGCCTTCGACTTCAGCATCTTCTTCAGGAAGACGTCACCGTCATCGGCCTTGCGGTTGACCGGTTGTGAGATCACGCCGGCCGATACGATCTTCGCTCGGCCGTCGGCGGCGTCGATCGTCTTCGCCGACAGGGCCAGCAGCTTCCCGTACTGCTTGGGATTCGGCTTCGCCCAGTTGTTGGGCGAGTTCGGCTCGTTCCAGATCTGCCACTCGGTGATCGGGTGCTTCGGCAGCAACGGGTTCAGGGTCCAGAACAGACCGTTCGAGCCGTAGCGCTCGACGAGCGCGTCCAGGTAGTCCTTCCAGGCCGCCTTCGCGGCGGCACTGTCCAGCGGCGTCGCGCCGCGCGCGGTCGAGGCGGCGGTGCCGAGCACGACCGGGAGGACGTCGACGTCGCTCTCGGCGGCGCCGGCGACGATCGCGTCGAACTGCGACCAGTCGTATGCCCAGCCGACCACCGGGAGCTCGGTCGGGTTGGTCGCTCCGTAGTTGAAGCCGGTCCGGATCAGGCCGACGTCGGCGTCCGCCATCTCCGCGAAGTCACCGGGCTCGAGCGACAGCGGGTGAACGCCGAAGAAGCCCTTCGGGGCCTGGGCGGCGTCGGAGCCTTCGGGCAGGCCGAGCGCTGCGAACATCGCCAGCAGCGCGATCGACAGCGCCACACGGCAACGGGTCGTCAACTTCAGCCATGCCCCGCTTGTCGGAGCTGCGGACACGGGGGCGAAAGGGTAGCGACTCGGCCCGATGCCGTCGCCGCCTCGATCAGTGTTCGAGGACGAGGCCCAAAAACGACTTCGTCCGCTCCTGCTGCGGTGCGTCGAGGACCTGCGACGGTGGGCCGTCCTCGACGATCACGCCGCCGTCCATGAAGATCACCCGGTCGGCCGCCTCGCGGGCGAAGCCGATCTCGTGGGTGACGACGACCATCGTCATCCCCTCGTCGGCGAGCTCGCGCATCACGTCGAGCACCTCCTTGACGAGCTCCGGGTCGAGGGCGCTGGTGACCTCGTCGAACAGCATCACGTGCGGATCCATCGCCAGCGCCCTGGCGATGGCGACGCGCTGCTGCTGGCCGCCGGAGAGGCGGTCGGGGTACTCGCCGATCTTGTCGGACAGGCCGACCCGCTCGAGCAGCTCCTCGCCGCGACGGCGGGATTCCTTGTCGTCGCGGCCGAGGACCGTCGCCGGCGCCATCGTCACGTTCTCCAGAGCCGTCTTCAGCGGGAACAGGTTGAACTGCTGGAAGACCATGCCGACGCGCTGGCGAACGAAGTCGAGCCCGGCATGGCCCTTGCCGGTGATCTCCTCGCCCTCGAGGACGATCCGGCCGCTGTCCGGCGGCGAGAGCAGGTTGATGCAGCGCAGCAGCGTGCTCTTGCCGGAACCGCTCGGGCCGAGCACGCAGACGACCTCGCCGCGCTTGATCGTCAGCTCGACGCCGTCGAGGACGACCAGCTCGCCGAAGCTGCTTGCGGACCTCGTGGAGGCCGAGGATCGATCCGTCCTCGGCGGTCTTGACCTCGCGCGCGGCGAGCGCCGCGTCGCTGCGGCGGCTCATGCGACACCTCGCTCGTAGCGGGCCTGTTGTCGGCCGATCATGTAGTCGACGAGTCGTGCCAGCGGCATCGTCACGAGCACGAACAGGAACGCGCCCAGGGTCAGCGCCGAGCTGCTGAACGTCTCCGAGGCGATGTCGTAGCCGGCCTGGACGACCTCGATCAGGCCGATGAAGCTGACCAGCGTCGTGTCCTTCATCAGCGCGATGAAGTCGTTGAGCAGCGGCGGGATCACCTTGCGGATCGCCTGCGGGACGATCACCTTGCGCATCGCCTGGCGGTGGCTCATCCCGAGCGATCGCGCCGCCTCCATCTGGCCGCTCGGCACCGCCTCGATCCCGGCCCGGTAGACCTCGGCCATGTAGGCGCCGTAGGTGATCGATCAGCGCGATCACCCCGTACCAGAACGGCGACGGCTGGCCGAGCCAGGTCGGCACGCCGATCCAGCGCGGCAGGAGGCCGGGGGCACCGGTTTCGATGTTCGGCTGCGAGAGGGCACCGAGTGCGGTCTGGACGATCAGGATGACCATCAGCGCCGGGACGCCGCGGAAGACGTCGATGTAGGCGATCGTCGGCCAGCGGACGATCCGGCCGAGCTTGCCCGGCGTCTGCCTGAGCACGGCGAGGATCAGTCCCCAGATCAGCGACAGGATCCCGGCGATCATCGCCAGCTTGAGCGTGAACCAGAACCCCGCGATGACCCGGTCGAAGTTGTTGGGATCGAACATGATCCCGAAATCGAAGAACTGATCGATTATCTGTTGCAAGTCGCCGATCCCATCTCGTCTCTCGCTCCGTCCGCCGCAACCCTATTCGCTACCGGTGATCCAGTCCACAAACGAGAGAGGGCGCCCGCCGGGGCGCCCTCTCTGGTCGTTTCGGCCGAACGGGCACCGGCTCAGCCCCCGCTGGTGGTCGAGTCGCCGCCCCCGAGCGACGGCGGCCGGGCCGGACTTCAGCAGCGAGTCCGGCGGATCGGTCTTGAACCACTGCTGGTAGAGGCTCGGTCAGCGTCCCGTCGTCCTTGACGTCCTGGAGCGCCGAGTTGACGGCGTCGACGAGCGGGGTCTGACCCTTCGGGATGACGATCCCGTACTGCTCGTCGGTCGGGAAGTCCTGGACGACTTCGAGCCCGCCGGGATCTGCTCGGCGGCGTCGTTGACGGACGGCAGGTCGTTGATGACCGCGTCGACCTGGCCGACCTTGAGCGCGTTGTAGGCCTGGTCGATCTGCGGGAACGGCCGGACCTCCGAGGCGTCGGTGTTGTCCTGGGCGTACGTCTCGCCGGTCGTCGCGTCCTGGGCGCCGACGATCTTGCCGCTCAGGTCATCGACCGACTGGATGTCGGAGCCCTGCTGGACCAGCAGGCCCTGGGCCGCGTTGAAGTACGGGTCGGAGAAGTCGACCTTCTTTGCTCGCGCCGGCGTGATCGTCGTCGCCGCGATCGCGAGGTCGAACTGACCGCCACCGCCGGCGAGCACGACGTTGAACGGGAGATCGACGATCTTCGTGTCGAGGCCCATCTTGTCGGCGACTGCGTTGATCAGGTCGATGTCGAAGCCCGTGTAGTCCGGTGCCTGGCCCTGCTCGAACGGCGGGTACGGGATATCCGATCCGACGGTGAGCGTGCCCGACGTGATCAGTCGATACGTCGCCGCTGGCGGTGGAACTGTCGCCGCTGGTGCTGTCGCTGCTGCCGCAACCGGCCACCACGAAGGCGGCGATCAGGCCGACCACGAGCACCGCGAGCGACCAAATCCTGGTCTTCCTCTGCACTGTCGTTCTCCGTTTCGTCTCGAAACCGCACCCGCCCCATGCCGGTGAAGCCCCGTCACCATATCCGGAATCGCATCGACCACGCCCGCGTTCCCGGCTTCGCGGCTTCCCGATCGGGGCGGTCGGACTTCACTACACTTACTGAAGTTATGGGCGGCGAACTGCTCAACCGACCTTGTGGCGGCCAGTTCGAGAGCATTCTCGAGGCGATCGGGAACACTCCGCTGGTCGAGCTGCAGCGCCTCGCGCCGCATCCCGGCGTGCGCCTGTTCGCGAAGCTCGAGGGCCGCAACCCGACCGGCTCGGTCAAGGACCGCGTCGCGAAGGCGATGATCGACCGCGCCGAGGACGAGGGCCTGATCGCGCCCGGCCAGACGATCCTCGAGCCGACCTCGGGCAACACCGGGATCGCCCTGGCGATGATCTGCCGCCGCAAGGGCTACGGCCTGAAGGCGGTGATGCCGGACAACGTCACCACCGAGCGCTCGCAACTGCTCAGCATGTACGGCGCCGAGGTCGTCTACTCGGAGGGCCTGAAGGGCTCCAACGGCGCCGTCGAGCTGGCGCTCGAGATGGCCGAGAGCGACCCCTCCTACTACATGCCGTACCAGTACGGCAACGAGGCCAATCCGCTCGCCCACTACAACGGCACCGCGGTCGAGATCCTCGAGGAGCTCGACGAGGTCGCCGCGTTCGTCAGCGGGCTCGGCACCGGCGGCACGCTGATGGGGGTCGGCCGCCGGCTCAAGGAGCACGACCCGGACACGAAGATCGTCGCCTCCGAGCCGATGCAGGGCGAGCTCGTCGACGGCCTGCGCTCGCTCGACGACGGCTTCATCCCGCCGATCATCGACCTCTCGGTCCTCGACCGCAAGATCATGGTCTCCAACCGCGACTCGATCGTCTGGACCCAGAAGCTGCTCCGCGAGGAGGGGATCTTCGCGGGCGTCAGCGCCGGCGCGATCGCCTACGTCGCCAACCGGATCGCCGGCGAGCTCGACGAGGGCAACGTCGTCTTCCTGATTCCCGACGACGGCTGGAAGTACCTCTCCTCCGGCATCTACACGACCGACATCGACGAGCTCGGCGGCCTCGACACCACCAACTGGTGGTAGCCGCCCGATGCGAATCGGCAAGGACCTGATCGACGCGATCGTCGCCCACTCACGCGACGATCTCCCGAACGAGTGCTGCGGGCTGATCGGCGGCTCCGACGGCGCGATGAGGTCCGTCCACCGCGCCCGCAACGCCGCCGCCACCTGGCTCCGCTACGAGGTCCACCCGACCGACCAGCTGCGGATCATGGATCGGATCGAAGCCGACGGCGAGGAGATGGTCGGCATCTACCACTCGCACACCAAGAGCGAGGCCTATCCGTCGCAGACCGACATCAACCTCGCCGCGGCCTGGCCCGACCCGCTCTACCTGATCTGCTCGCTCGCCGATCCCGAGGACCCGGTCGTCCGCGCCTTCGCGATCCGCGATGGGCAGGTCGAGGAGGTCGATCTCGACGTCGTCTGAGCACCCCCTCGTCTGCCGCGGCTGCGGCGCGGCCCAGTCGGGCCGCGGCGAGGGGGAGCGCTTCTGCGCGACCTGCGGAATGCTGCTCAGCCCGGCCGGCGGGGCCGAGGTCGAGCCGGTCGACGAGCGAACCGAGCGGGCGCGGAAGATCCAACCGCGCTATGCCCGTGGCGACACGCAGCGGGTCGCGGTCGGGCACAACCTCGCCGAGGCGGAGCTGATCCAGAACATCCTCCTCGAGGAGGGGATCCCGAGCATCCTCCGCCGCTCCGGCGGCTTCGACGTACCCGACTTCCTCGCCGCCGGGCCCCGCGACGTGCTCGTGCCCGCCTCCGGCGCCGGCGCCGCCCGCGAGCTGCTCAACTTCGACGGCGCTCCCGATCCGACGGCGGAGCCGGTCGATCAGCGCCGGGCCGCATTCAGGCTGGCGGCGGCGATGCTGGCCTTCCTGCTCGTCTCCGGTGCACTGATCGGCCTCGTCTGGGCGCTGACCCGCTAGAGCGGCGAGGGGTCGGCAAGGCGGCCGTGTGAGCCTGCGGTCGCCGCGCCGCCGGCGAGCATCGCGACGTGCTCGCGCCAGGCCGGCTCGATCTCGGCGATCGTCGCGCCGAAGGCGGTCTCCAGCGCCGTCGCCGGCCCGCTCTTCGGCAGCCTGGCGACGAGCAGGTCGCAGGCATGCCTGCCAACCCGATGATCGAGCAGGTCGAAGATGCTGCCGCCGAGGATGATCGCGTCGCGGGCCGAGGGCGGGAAGCTCGGCGCCGGGCCCTCGCTGAGCCGGCGCAGGACGGCGGGCCGGAAGCTCGCGTACTGGCCGGCGTAGAACTGCGCGCCGCCCTCGATCAGCCAGGCCCAGCGCAGGTAGCGGCCGAACGCGCGCGGTCCCCACGGCGGCGGGATCCGCGGGTTGTTGGCGGCGAGCACGAGCTGCGTGTAGAGCCGCTCCGAGGTTCCGAGCAGGGCCCGCAGCGAGTCGGGGCCGCCGGCGCGGCGCTCGAGGGCGCTGTCGGTGAGCGTGTGCAGCTCGGTCCGGGTCGCCCATCCGGCCAGGTAGCGGCGTCCGGCCGGGGCGGCGGCGATCCGCGCCGCCGGCAGCAACGGGTGGGCCGCGGCGAGCCAGCCGGAGCTGGGGTGGAGGATCACGGTGACGCCGCCCGGAGCCGACTCGAAGCGGTCCTCGAGCTTCAGCCGCAGCTCCTCGAGCCGGTCGAGGGTCCGCTCCGCGCACTCCTCGTCGCCCTCCTCGAATCGGACGGTGAAGCTGAGCGAGTCTGTCTCGGTCCAGGGCATCCCTACGAGGGTAGACCCGGCTGCTCGCCGGCGCTGACCCCGGCGCCCGATTGGCAGCCGACGGACCAGATGCCGCCGCAATCCGCCGATCGCCCCGGCTGAGGCCGGACGCGAAGCGGAGGCGCCGCCCGGGGAGACCGGACGCGCAGCGGAGACCCCCGGCTGGGCGAGACACACATGTCATCCCGTCCCGTTCACCGCGCCGCCCGGGGAGACCGGACGCGCAGCGGAGGATCTCCCCGGAGTCACCTATGTCGCCGGTACTCGACCGCCTGCTGGAACGTCGGCCGGTTGATCCAGTGGAACTCGTTGACCGGGGCGGCGGTCAGGTCGGTCGGGTTGACGGCGTCGTGGCACATCTGCGGCGAAGCCTCGGTGCCGTTGTTGAGCTCGCAGCCGGCGGTGCCGTAGAGGTCGGCGAAGCCGGTCGACGCCGCCTTGGCGAGCGTCCTGATCAGCATCTTCCGGCAGGCGCGGCGCTTGCCCTTGCCGCAGTAGACGCGCGAGTAGGGGGCCTTGACCCTCCTGCCGAGCGCGTCCATCAGGTCCTTCTGGACGAATCCGTAGACGTTGTTCTGGAACGCCGAGCCGATCGGTCCGGGGGCGTCGTGGATCGAGTGCCCGGAGCCGATGAAGACCGACTGCAGGTCCTTGCCGAGGGTTGGCTTGAACTCGGCCTTGACCCAGAGTGGCCACCAGGCATCGACGATTCGCACCGCGTCGGCCTGGTCGTAGGAGCCGTCGTCGTCGTGGTCGAGGCGGTGCGCCCCCGACCGGACCCAGGCACGCAACGTCGCCAGCGCCGCGTCGACCTGCGGATTCCCGCTGCCGCCGCGGCCGATCAGCTTCAGCGCGTAGGGGACGACGACGAGCCCGCGAAGATCGGTCGTCCCGGCGCTCTCCATCGCGTCGATCAGCTCGGTCAGGCTCATCTTCTTCTTGCCGCGGATGCCGGCCTCGATCTTCTTGTCGAGCGAGTCGACGCGGTAGACCGACGAGTAGCAGCGGATGCCGTCGCAGCGGTAGCCCTTGGCCTGCTTGTTGTTCCAGCTCGTCAGGTAGCGCTGATCGATCACCTGGGCATGCTTGCCGATCGGGTCACGGGCGAACGTGTTCAGGGTCGGATCGAAGTCCTTCCACATGAATCGTCGCTTCGCGAAGACCGGGAAGTTCGGGTGGGTCCGTTTGCCGCGAACCGGATTCGCGCCCGAGTTGTAGTAGGCGATCTGGTCGTCGTCGGTGTAGAACCAGTTGAAGGTCAGGTCGTTCGTGTAGCCGGCCTTCGTCCACGACTTCGCATCCTTGACGACGTCGGGGCTGTTCCAGTCCGCGAACGAGATCGCCGAATCGACCTCGTGGTTGTAGGTCGCGCGCAGCTTCGTGTAGGCGTACGGCTTGCCGCCGATCGTCGCCGTCGCGGTGACGATGCCGGCCTTGGTGCGGAAGACGCGCATCGTCTCGCTGCCGGGCGGCGTCGGGTCGGCGACGTTCGGTGTCCACGAGTTCGTGTGGGTCAGCTCGTCCATGGGCAGGCAGCTGCCGTTGAACTCGTAGTGACGGGAGCCCCGGGTCGGCGTGCCGCCGCCGGGCTCGCAGAGCTTGACCGCGAAGGTGTCGATGATGTCCTGGCCGGCCGAGGTCGCCGACCACGAGTAGTCGCGGCCGCGGCCGAGCTGGACGTAGAGGTTGCTGCCGACGAACGCGACCCCGCGGGCGTCGATCGCCGGGCCCTCCGGGCCGCCCGGGGCATGAACGTCCTGCTCGGTCAGCAGCTGCGGCGCGAAGTACCCGGTCTGGGGGCCGAAGACTGCCAGCGGGTGGCCGGTCTCCGACTCGCGGGCGCTGATCACGAGGGCGTTCGAGGCCGCGGTGATCTGGTCGAGGCCTTCGAGCAGGCCGCCGGCCGGGTCGCGCTCGGCGGTGCTCTGCGGCGACGCCGCAGCGACCACGTCGAGCGGCCGTACCGATCCGGGGTCGGGCATCGCCAAACCGCGCGGCTTGCCCTTCGGCGGCTGCCGGTACGGGAAGACGCCGCGGTGGACGGTCCGCGGCGCGTCCGGATCGTCGGCGGAGCGGAAGTCCTTCCAGACCAGCTTGCCGCGCTTCTTGCCGAGCACCCGCTTGGCGTCCTGGAGCGCGGTCGCGGCGCCGAGCTCCTCGCCGCCGCCCTTGCCGAAGATGCCGGCGACCAGAGCCCCGGTGGCGATCACGTCGGCCGGCTTCCAGGGATCCGGTCCGAGCGGGTGGCCGGTGGCGACGTATAGGGCGTCGAGCTTGGTCGGGTTCAGCTTCGTCTCGGCGATCCACTGGTTCATCCCGTCGACGTAGTTCTCGGCGTCCTCTTGGATCTGCACGCCGCGCTGCCCGTAGAGGTCGTCGGCGCGGTCGAACTGCGCCTGCAGCTCGGCGTCGTTGGCGTAGGGCGCGTTCGCGAAGGTGTCGCGGTCCTGGCCGACGTTGGCGCCGCCGGCGAACGAGGAGAGATCACCGCGCCCGGCGTGGCGCAGTGCGTCGGCGAGAAACAGCCGGTCCTGGCCGGTCGCGTAGCCGATCCCGAACATCAGCGCGGCGCGATCGCGGCCGTAGATGTGGGGGACGCCGAAGTCGTCGCGCTGGATCGTCACGTCGTCGCAATGCGGGCTCGACGCCGCGGGCGGGGTGACGATCAGGCAGTTCGGGTTCGTCGTGCCCTCGCCGCGGCCCGCCGCGACGCCGAAGCTGCCGTCCTTGAAGTAGTCGAGGATCTGCGATTCGCGGAGGCCGGGGGTGGCGTAGACGAGGTTCGCGTACATGTCGTTCTGGTCGTACTGGTGCGGCGGCCGGGTGCCGTCGGCGAGGAAGGCGAGCAGGTCGGTCGTGCTCTCGAAGCCGTTCTGGCCCGGCGGCACGATGTTGTAGGCCCGGCCGCCGGCGTAGTCGTCCTGCCGATAGGAGCCTGGTCCCGGTGGCGACGCGTCGGCAACCGCCGGCAGCGCGAACGCCACCAGAGCGGCGATCAAGAACGAAACTCCCGTACTCACTACCCGCTGCGACAACTGATCCTCCCTGAACGATTGCTCGCTCTCCCGGCCGGCAGTCTATGCGGCCGGCGCGATGATTGCCCCGGTGCCCTCGAGCCCTATCCTCGGCGGCGATGAGCAGCCAGCCCGTCGGTGCACACGTCGAGGGTCGCGACCCGCTCGCCGAGGCGGCCGAGGTAGGCGCCGACTGCATCCAGCTGTTCCTCTCGAACCCGCAGGGCTGGGAGAAGCCTCCCGAGCGCGATGACGCCGTGGCGCTGCGCTCCTCGGAGGTCGGCATCTATGTCCATGCTCCGTACCTGATCAACGTCTGCTCGCCGAAGCCGAACGTCCGCTATGGATCGCGGAAGATCCTCGCTCAGACGTGCGCGGCGGCGGCCGCGGTCGGGGCGCTGGCGGTCGTCGTCCATCCCGGTCACGCCGAGGACGGCCTCGAGGCCGGCGTCGGTCGCTGGTCTCGGACCCTGGAGCTGCTCGAGTCGGAAGTGCCGGTCCTGCTCGAGAACACCGCCGGCGGCGACCACGCTGTCGCCCGGCGCTTCGATGCCCTGGCGCGGCTCTGGACCGAGGTCGCGGGCGCCGCGACCGACATCGAGGTCGGCTTCTGCTTCGACACCTGCCACGCTCATGCGGCCGGCGAGGATCTCGACGACGCCGTCGAGCGGGCGATCGCGATCACCGGCGGCATCGACCTGCTCCACGTCAACGACTCGCGCGATCCACCCGGAACCGGGGCCGACCGCCACGCCAACATCGGCACGGGCGCGATGGACCTCGACGTCCTCCGGCACATGATCCGCGCGGCGGAGGCGCCGTCGGTGGTCGAGACCCCGCGCGAAGTCGAAGCGCTGCGCGCCGACGTTCAGTTCGTCCGCGACGCCTTGGCGGGCTGAGCCCTAGCGATAGGTGCTGAAGACGGTTCGGCGGACGAAGCCGTCGTAGGGCTGAACGACCGCCCGGATCGGCTTGCCCCTGCTGAATACTTTCATCAGCTTGTCGGTGCCGTCAATTCGGACCTCTCGATCGGCGGGGCCACCCGCCGACGGGGGCTGCCAACCGAAGTTGAACCTTCCCTTCGCGAGCCGCTTGCCGCCCTTCGTCTCAAGTGTCACCGTGCCCGCGCACCGGCTATCGAACTCGTCCCGGCGTTTGACAGAGACGACCGCAGAGCCCGAGAACGCGAGCCCGTTGTTGGCGGCTCGCACGTCGCAGGCGATCGACGACCTCTTCGTGCAGTGCCTGCCGGGCGAGCCCGCCGGCAGCGGCGGGCGCGACACGTCCATGTTGCACATGGTCTTCTCGAGGCGCATCGGCTGCGCGGTCATGATCCCGTCGACGCCGAGGTCGAAGAGGTACTTCATCGTCGGCTCGTCGTCGATCGTCCAGACGTGGACGCCGTAGCCGTCGCCGTGGGCCTTGTCGACGAACTCCGGCGTGACGACCGGGATGCCGCTGAACTTCATCGGGACTTGGAACACCTTCGAGCCCTCGGGCGGAGGTGTGTTGCCGAGCACGTACCCGGCGACGCCGCCGGTGGCGGGCGCGAGGTCGATCTTCGGCGCGAGCTCGTGGAAGTGCGCGAGCGCCGCGTCGTTGAACGAGGCGACGACGATCCCGCGCGTCCGGCCGAGGTCGTTCAGGTAATCGGCAAGGACTTCGGCGTTGTGCATGTAGGAGGCGACGTCGTCGTCCGAGCGTCCCTTGATCTCGATGTTGATCGGGACGTGGGGGTACTTCCTCATGGCCTGCGGAAGGCTCGCGGTCCGGAAGTCCGCGGGCTTGTAGCCGGGCGGCGGCTTGACCTCCCCGGTGCGGACACCGCGGAACGGGTAGTCGGAAGCCGGCCGGTCGGAGTGGTCGGTGCCCTTGCCCGGCACGAGCCAGTAGCCGGCGTCGAGCCTCTGGATCTGCGCCAGCGTCATTTCGTAGACGCTGCCGGTGCCGTTCGTGGTCCGGTCGACCGTCGAGTCGTGGATGACCACGATCTTGTCGTCCCTGGTCACGTGGATGTCGGTCTCGAGCATGTCGGAGCCGAGCCGCATCGCCCGGGCGTATGCATACATGGTGTTCGACGGCGCCTCGTCCTCACCGCCCTGGTGGGCGATGTTGAGGGTCCTGAGCTCGGTCCAGTCGGTCGGCCCGGCCGCGGCGACCGACGGAGTCGCGGCGGTCGCGAGTGCAGCGCTCAGGAGCAGCAGGAGGAGGACGGTGCGGGTGCGGAGAACGCCCGCGGACGTCGAATCGATTCGTTCCATGGCGGCGGATTCTATGGGCGGTGCTGGAGGGGGCCTCCGGTTGTCGGGCCGCCGGGGGCCGCTACGCGCTGCCTTCGGCGACGCGCTCGCGCTCGTAGTCGAGCTCGGTGCGGATGCCGTGAGCAGCCATCGCCGAGCGGGCCTCCTCGATCGAGCCGCTGTCGGCGATCAACTCCGCGAGCGGCGCCGCCGCGCCGATCGCAGTCCGGGCGCCGAAGACGAATCCGAGCGCGCCGACCGGACCGAGGTCGACCGTCCGCCTGCCCCCGCGGATCGGCGCGGGACCGCTCTCGCCGAGCGCGCACCGCGCTGCGAGCAGGCTGGCCTCGGTCGGGACGGTCGCCGCGAGGGCGACGGTCTCGCGGGCCGCGTCGGCCGTCGGCGAGACGGTCCCGAGCCAGTTTCCCTCGCGGCCGAGCACAGCGATGCGGGCGAGGACCTCAGCAGTGGTCAGCTCGCCGTCGCAACCGCTGCCGTAGGCGCAGCCCAGCGTCTCGATCCGCCCGGGCAGATGGCGGGCCGCAGCCAGCATCAGGGCGTCGCAGAGCGGACTCGACAGGCCCGGCTCCGCGCCGGTCGCCAGGACGTCGCCGCCGACGTCGAGAAGGACGACGAGGTCGCACCCGAGCCGGTCGGCCAGTGTGGCGATGCCGGCGCCGATCGCAGCCGGGCCGTCGTTGACGTCGACGAGCGCAGCAGGGCGGCCGAGATGTGCGGCGACCCCGGCCTCGGCGAGCCGGACGCCCTCCGGCGTGCGACCGTCGGGACCGGTCAGCGCCGCGGCGTCGGCAAGGCGCTCGATTCCGTTCAGATGTCCGAGTGGCCGCGGGCCGGCGTGATGGGGGTCGACGGCGAAGCGCTCCCAGGCGACGCCGCCGAGCTCGACGCGGCGGCCGCTGCGCTCGATCTCACGGGCGACGGCCAAGGCGCCGACGACGTCGCCGCCGCCGCCGATCCCGAGCACGAGCGCGCCGCCCTCGCCGGCGGAGAGGGCGTCGGGATGGACGGCCGGCCCGCGGTCGGTCAACGCCGGCCGCCGGCGGCGCTCAGGCGAGCGCCGGCTCGGGCTCCTGCTCGGTTGCGCCGCAGGTATCGCGGATCGCCGCGGCGGCGCGGTCGAACTCCTCGTCGGCCATCACCGGGACGCCCTCGAAGGGCAGGTCCCGGTCGATCTCGACCCAGGAGTGGCAGCCGATGTGCTCGTCGCGTACCCGCACCGTCACCGGGCGCGGAATCCGGTGGACCTTGAGCAGGAGCACGTGCAGCGGATGGGTGCGCTTCCAGCGCAGCCGCTTGCGGGCGTAGTCCTGGGTCCAGACGTGGTAGGGGCTGAGCGAGTCGACGATTCGCGGGTCGTCGGTCGTGAAGTGGTCGGCGACCTCGGCCCAGGCGCGGATCCGGACCCGGTCCGGCTGCGGGATGCCGCCGTCCTGCAGCAGCGCCCGCGGCGGCGGCTCCTCGTCCGGCCAGACGCCCTCCTCCAGCGCCCGGCGGAGCTCCGGGTGATGGGACTCGCGAACGAGGTCGTTGCGCTGGTGGTCGAAGGTCGGGTAGAGGAAGAACTGCTCGTGCTCGAGCTCGAAATGCTTGTTGTCCTCACGGATGCCCCCCTTGCGAAGGGTGACGAGCTGCTCGCCCTCGGCGAGCGCGCGCACGGTGACAGACCATTCCTTGAAAGCGATTGGCATGGTGATTTAGCGTCCGGGGTCGTGGTTCAGGGCGGGGTCGCGAGGCTCGGACGAGGGCGACCCAGCCGGGGCCGCTGTTGGGCCCGTCGGAGGGCCGCGAGTCTAGACCAGGTCAACCTGAACGGCAAATAAGTGACGACTCGCACATTCTCTTGCAGCTCAATCACGGTCGCCGGCGCCGCCGAGGCCGCCGCCGCCCGGGGTCTCGATCCGCAGCACGTCGCCGGGTTGCAGCGTCCCCTCGCACTTCGCCGGCAACGGCTCTCCGTTGCGGCTGTTGCGGCCCGGCTCGCCGTCGCCGCCACCGTCCCGCCCGCGCGGCCCGCGAGCTCCGTCGCTCGGTGATCAGCGTGAACCCCATCGGCACCAGCGCCTCGAGGCTGCGGACGACTCCGTCGCCGCCCCGGTGCCGGCCGGCGCCGCCGCTGCCGCGGCGGATCGCCAGCTCGGTGACGCGGACGGGCAGTTCGCTCTCGAGCGCCTCGACGGGCGTGTTCAGCGTGTTCGACATCGCCACGTGGACGGCGCTCGGCCCCGGCGCCGACGGGCAGGCGCCCTGGCCGCCGCCGATCGTCTCGTAGTAGGTGAACTCGCTCTCCGTCGCTGCCCGCGGAGAGGGTCAGGTTGTTCATCGTTCCCTGGCCCTGGGCGGGCCCGTCGGCGACTTCGGCGAGGGCGGTGAGGACCAGGTCGGCGACCCGGCTCGAGGTCTCGACGTTGCCGGCGGCGACGGCGGCGGGAGCATGGGCATTGAGGACGCAGCCGGGCGGCGCCGCGATCGCGACCGGCCGGAAGGCGCCCGCCGACGCCGGCGCGTCGGGGTCGGTGAGCGCCCGGATCGCGAACAGCGTCGCCGCCCGCGTGACCGGCAGCGGGCAGTTCAGGTTGCCGTCGACCTGCGGGTCGGAGCCGCCGAAGTCGACCGCGACCTCGTCGCCGGCGATCTCGACCCGGACCCGCAGCGCGATCTCGCCTCCGTCGGCGGCCTCGAGCGAGTCGGCGGCCTCGTAGACGCCGTCGGCGAGCGCCCCGATCGCGTCGCGGCTGCGACGCTCGGCGTAGTCGAGGACGGCCGCCATGCCGGCCGTCAGCCGGTCGCGGCCGAGCCGTTCGGCCAGCTCCGCGATCCGCGCCTGGCCGCGCAGGTTGGCGGCGCGCTGCGCCCGCAGGTCGGCGAGGCGCTCGTCGGGGCGCCGCATCCGCGCCGCGATCGCCTCGAGGCGGGCGGCGTCGGCCCGCTGCGGCTCGATCACCACCCCTTCGTCGGCGAGCGAGCGCGAGTCGGCGGGCATGCCGCCGGGGGTGGGGCCGCCGACGTCGGCGTGATGGGCCCGGCTCGCGACCCAGCCGATCAGCCGCTCGTCGACCGGCAGCGGCGAGACGAGGGTGATGTCGGGAAGGTGGGTGCCGCCGCGAAACGGATCGTTGAGGATCCAAAGGTCGTCGGCGGCGATCGGCCCCTCGCCGGCGAGCGCGGCGACGGCCTCGACCGCGGCCGGCATCGATCCGAGGTGAACCGGGATGTGCTCGGCCTGCATGACGAGCTCGCCGCCGGCGTCGAACAGCGCCGTCGAGCAGTCCCGCCGCTCCTTGATGTTCGGCGAGTAGGAGGCGCGGACGAGGACCGCCCCCATCTCGTCGCAGATCGACCGCAGGCCGCCGCTCAGCACCTGCAGCTCGATCGGGTCGACCGCTGCCGCGCTCACCGCCGCTCCCCAGCCCGGCGGGCGACGATCGATCCGTACCCGTCGACCTCCGCCCGCCAGCCGCCCGGCACCAGGAAGGTCGTCTCCGGCAGCTCGAAGACGCAGGGGCCGGTGACGGCGAGGCCGACCGGGGGCTCGCCGGCGATCACCTCGACCGGCTCGGGCTCGCCGCCGAACGTCGCCGGCCGCACCGATCGCAGCGGCTCCTCGCTGCCGCCGGCCGGCAGCTCGAAGTCGGTCAGCGGCTCGCGGGCTGCGAGCCGGACGTTGACCAGCTCGACCGCCCCGGCATCGCCGCGGTAGCCGTAGCGCCGTTCGTGCTCGGCGGCGAAGGCCTCGATCAGCTCGCCGGGTTCGGGCTCGAGCTGGGCCTCGATCGGCAGCTCGAACGACTGCCCCCGGTAGCGCAGCTCGTAGATCGCCTCCAGAGTCGTGCCCTCGTCCCGCTCGAGCCCCTCGAGCGTCGCCTCGACGGCGGCGGCGATCCCGGCGCCCGACAGCCGCTCGCCGCTCAGCATCACCGTTCGGGTCGTGTCTCGGCGCCGTTCCGCGCAGACCAGGCCGAGCGCCGAGAGGACCCCTCCCGAGTGCGGGCAGATGACCCGGTCGATGCCGAGCTCGGCGGCGATCGCGACCGCGTGCAGCGGCCCCGCCCCGCCGAACGGGAGCAGATCGAAGCGGCGGGGGTCGACGCCGCGTTCGACCGTGATCACCCGCAGAGCGCGGATCATCTCCTGGTTGGCGACCTCGTGGATGCCGGTCGCCGCCTCGATCAGCCCGATCCCGAGCGAGTCGGCGAGTTCCCCGACGGTCGCCGCCGCGGCGTCGCGATCGAGCTCGACGCCGCCGGCGAGCCCGGCTCGCGGATCGAGATAGCCGAGCAGCAGGTTGGCGTCGGTGACGGTCGGCTCGGCCGCCGCCCTTGCCGTAACAGGCGGGACCGGGCTCGGCGCCGGCCGACCGCGGACCGACCCGCAGCGCACCGCCGCGATCGCGCCAGGCGATCGAGCCGCCGCCGGCGCCGACGGTGTGGACGTCGACCATCGGCAGCTGGATCGGCCGGCCGTCGAACTCACGCTCCTCGGTCCGGCCGACCCGTCCGCCGGCGACGACGCAGACGTCGCAGGAGGTGCCACCCATGTCGAGGCCGAGGACGTCGCCGTCGGCGGAACCGCTCGCCAGCAGGCCGGCGCCGACGGCGCCTCCGGCCGGTCCGCTGAGCACGCTCCAGGCGCCTCCGGCGGCGGCCCGGGATGCCTCGGCGACGCCGCCGGAGGACTGCATGATCAGGGGCTCGGGGACGCCGAGCTCCGCGCAGCGCTCGCCGAGCCGACGCAGGTAGCCGCCGAGCAGCGGCGATAGGTAGGCGTCGAGCGTCGTCGTTGCGCAGCGCTCGTACTCGCGGAATCGCGGCAGGACCTCGGAGGAGACGGATACGTGGAGGTCCGCGAACCGCTTCCGGAGCGCCGCCGCCAGCCGTCGTTCGTGGGCGGGGTCGGCGAACGAGAACAGCAGGCAGATCGCCACCGACTCGGGTTCGAGGCGGGCGATCTCGTCGCCGACCCGCTCGATCTCCGCGGCGGTGAGCGGCTCGACGATTCCGTCGGGACCGACGCGCTCGCGGACGGCGACCCGCAGGCCGAGCGGGGCGAGCGGGGCGGGGCGGTCCTCGCAGAGCCGGTACAGCGAGGGGCGGTTCTGGCGGGCGATCTCGAGCAGGTCGGTGAAGCCGGCGGTCGCGACGAGGGCTGTGCGGGCGCCGCGGCGCTCGAGCAGCGCGTTGGTGCCGACCGTCATCCCGTGCGCGAACCGCGTCACCGCCTCCGGTTCGGCGTCGGCGGCGTCGAGCACCGCGGTGATCGCCTCGACGACTCCGAGCGACTGGTCGGCCGGGGTCGTCGGCGACTTCGCGGTATGGACCCTGCCGCCGTCGACGAGGACGGCGTCGGTGAACGTTCCTCCTACGTCGACGCCCAACAGCACCGGCCCATTACAGCGGGCCGGCGGGTCAGGCGACCAGCTGGAGCTCCTCGGCGCGATCGGCCGAGGCCGGATCGACGACGACGTCCTCCTCGAGATGCTTGTGGGAGGGGCAGTAGTCGCGTCCCGGCAGCGGCTCGCGCTGGCATGGCGTGCCGCGCCGCGTGTGCGCCTTGCACTCGCGGTCGACGAGCTGTGCGAGCTCTTCGGCCGGCACCTGATCGAGGTAACGCAGCGCCAGCTTGACGTTGCGGTCGACGACCTGGAACACGAACAGCTGCTCGCTGATCGGGAAATGGCCGCGCAGCTCCGTGAACAGCGCCTTCGTCGGCCGCGCGAAGTAGCGGCGGTCGGTCAGCAGCCGGCGCATCGTGCCCTCGCAGGCGTTGAGGATCTGCGCCTTGTTGGCGCATCCGGCATTGGCGGTATCCGCGACCTTCGGAGCAAGCTCGCGATAGATCGATCGGCTGAATTGGTACATAGGGTGCCCTTGAACCTTTCCTGGTCCGTGGTAACCCCCCCGCATCAGCAAGTGTGACGGTCGGCACATTCATTTGGTGCCGATCATCGTTAAGCCTGGGTTAAGGCGATTGCTCGCCGACCGCGGGTGGCCAACGGTCGAGCCGGACGTTCTCGTCGGCGTCGACGACGATGTGGCGCAGGTCCATTCCGGGATCGGCGAGCGGGTGATCGGTGCGCCGGTGCACGCCACGCGACTCGCCGCGGGCGAGCGCCGACGCGGCGATCAGCCGGGCGAGTGGGTAGGGATCGCCGCCGAGCCGCTCGAGCCGGCCGGCGTCCCGGATCGGCCCGGCGAGCTCCCAGACGGCGTGGCGGGTCTGCTCGCTCGGCGCCGGGAAGGAGGGATCGGCCTGTGGCTGCGGAGGCGATCGATCGGCGGCCGGCCCGGCGAGCGCCGCCCGCGCAGCGCGGGTCCCGAACACGAAGCACTCGCTCAGCGAGTTGGAGGCGAGCCGGTTGGCGCCGTGCAGTCCCGTGCAGGCAGCCTCGCCGACTGCCAGTAGGCCGGCGAGCGAGCTGCGGCCCTCGAGGTCGGTGTGGACGCCGCCGATCAGATAATGGGCGGCGGGGGAGACCGGCACCGGACCGGACGCCGGGTCGATCCCGGTCGCCGCCAACGTCCGGGTGATCGTCGGAAACCGCTCGATCGGCACCGGTCGCAGATCGAGGCCGACGGCCGCGGTCCCGTCGGCCGCCATCCGGTCGAGGATCGCCGCCGTGACCTGATCGCGGGGGGCGAGCTCGTCGGTGAACCGCCGGCCGTCGGCGCCGAGCAGCAACGCTCCCTCGCCGCGGACCGCCTCGGTGATCAGCCAGCCGTCGAGGCGGTCGCCGGGAAGCGCCAACGCCGTCGGGTGGAATTGGCAGAGCTCGAGATCGGCGAGGTCGGCGCCGGCGGCGTGGGCGAGGATCGCCCCGGCGCCGATCGCGCCGCGGGGATTGGTCGTGCGCTGCCAGAGGGCGGCGCCGCCGCCGGTGGCAAGCACGGTGGCGGCGGCCGCGATCGGACCGCGATCGGTGAGGACGCCGTGGCAGCGCCGGCGATCCGACCAGAGGGCCAGCGCCGACGCCCCCTCGAGGACCTCGATCCGCTCGTGTCCGGCGGCGAGCTCGGCGAGGCGGCTGGTCAGCGCCCGGCCCGTCTCGGCGCCGCCGGCGTGGACGATCCGCCGTGCCGAGTGGCCGCCCTCGAGTCCGAGGGCGAGCTCGCCGTCGGGCTGGAGGTCGAAGCGGACGCCGCGCCGCATCAGCGACTCGACCGCCGCCGGGGACTCCTCGACGAGCACCTCGACCGCGGCCGCGAAGCAGAGTCCGCGCCCGGCGTTGAGCGTGTCCTCGGCGTGTCGCGCCGGCGAGTCGTCGGCGGCCATCGCGGCCGCCAGGCCGCCCTGGGCGCGGAAGCTGGCCGTCTCGGTGAGCGGCTTGCGGGAGATGACGACGACGCGGCCGCCGGCCTCGGCGGCCTCGAGCGCGACGTGGAGGCCGGCCGCCCCGGCGCCGACCACGGCGACGTCGGCGGCCGCGGCGATTGAATTCCTGGACGTCAAGGCGGCAGTACCGTATCCGCCAGCCGATGGGTCTCTACCTCAGCCATCCCTCCTCGCTGCTGCACGACACCGGGCCGCACCCCGAGAACGCCGGGCGGATCCGGGCGATCGAAGCGGTTCTCGACGAGGCCGGCTGGCCGTCGCTCGAGCGCGCCGAGCCGCCGCCCGCCGAGCCGGCGTGGCTGACCCGGGTCCACGGCGCCGGGCTGGTCGACTCGGTCGAGCAGCTCTGTGCGAGCGGCGGCGGCGCGATCGATCACGACACGATCGTCGTCGAGGCCTCCTGGGAGGCCGCCCTGCGCGCCGCCGGAGCGGCCGCGGAGGGAGGGCGGCTGCTGCTTGCCGGCGAGCACGACTTCGTCTTCTGCGGTTTGCGGCCGCCGGGCCATCACGCCGAGTCGGACCGCTCGATGGGCTTCTGCCTGTTCAACAACGCGGCTGTCGGCGCCGCCCACGCGATCGCCGAGTGCGGGGCCGAGCGCGTCCTGATCCTCGACTGGGACGTCCACCACGGCAACGGGACCGCCGAGATCTTCGCTCGCCGCGACGACGTCCTCTACGCGAGCATCCACCAGAGCCCGCTCTATCCCGGGACCGGCGCCGCCGCCGATACCGGCAGCGGTCGCGGCGCCGGGATGACGGTGAACCTGCCGGTGCCTCCCGGCGCCGGCGGCCCCGAGTTCGTCGGCCTCGTCGAGCACGTCGTCGGCCCGCTCGCCCGCTCCTTCGATCCCGATCTGCTGGTCGTCTCGGCCGGCTACGACGCCCACGTCGACGACCCGCTCGCCAACTGCGCGCTCAGGGGCGCCGACTATGCGGCGATGGCGGCGCTCGTCCGCGATCTCGGTCGCGAGCTGGCGGTGCCGGTGCTCGTCTGTCTCGAGGGCGGCTACGACCCGGTGGCGCTCGCCGATTCGACGCTGGCGACGGTTCGCGCGCTCGCTGGGCAGACACCGGCGCCGTCCGTCGATCCGGTGCCGCTCGTCACGGCGGCGATCGGCCGGGTCGCCGCGATCGACCCCTGGAGGGACGCGTTCTGATCCCTGCCCGCGGTCAGCCGGCGTCGCCCGAGCGGGCTGCCCGCTCGGCCTCGGCCCGCACGGCCTTGGTCTGATCGCGCAGCCAGTCGGCGGCCGCCTGGCGGACCTCGCTGATCGCCGCCGCCGCCTCGGCCTCGATCTCGCCGGCTCGCTCGGCGGCCTCGCGCGCCTTCGCATCGGCGTCGGCCACCTTCGACCGGACCTCGTGCTCTGACTGCTCGGCGGCTGCGATCGCGTCGCTGAGCTCATCCTCGCGATCGCGCATCCGCTCGGCCGCGGCGGCTTCGGCGACCGCCCGCGCCTGCTCGGCGGCGATCTTCAGCTGAGCGGCGGATTCATCGCGCAGCCGGACCTTCTCCTCCTCGAGGTTCCGCTCGGCGGCGCTCACCCGTTCGGCCGCCTCGACTGCCTGCCGTTCGATCTGCTCGAGCCGCTCGTGGGCCTCGGCGATCGCCTCCGCCCGCGCCTCGCGCTCGTCCTGCAGCTCGCGCTCGCGCTCGCCGAGCAGCTCGGCGAACCGCTCCTCGGCCGCGCGGCGGGCGACTGCGACCTCGGCCCGGACGCGCTCGTCGGCGTCCGCCTCGATCCTGGCGATCCGCTCGGCCGTCTGCTGTTCGGCGGCCGCGGCGGCGCGGCGCTCGAGCTCCTTGCGGAGCGGCTCGGAATCGCTCTGCATCTCCGCCTCGACCTCGGCCCGTGCCTCGGCCCGAGCGGCCTCGATCCGCCGCGCGACATCGTCGGCGGCGGGCCCCTCGAGCGCGTCGCGGCGACCCGAGTCGCGCGCCTCGGCGACGCGGGCGTCGGCCTCCTCGCGGGCGAGCTTGAGCTCGCTGCGCAGACCCTCGGTCTCGGCGCCGCTGACCGCCGCCTCCGGGTTGTCGGCGCCGGCGGCCGCCTCCGCCCTGATCCGCTCGACCTCCTCGCGGACGCGCTGCTGCGCCTCCGCCTTCAGCTTCGTGACCTGCCGGCGCAGCCACTGGGTCGCCTGCTCGCGGGCCCGCGCCTCCACCTCGTCGCGCTCGACTGCGAGCTCCACCGCGCGTTCCTCGGCCTGACGGGCCCGCGCCTCGGTCTCGCGGAGCTGCGAGGCGAGCTCGTCGATCTCGGCGCCGGCGTTCGCGGTCGCCTGCTCGAGGTTGCGCTCGAGGGCTTCGATCTCCTCGTGGGAGCGGATCTCGGCCGCCCGCGCCGCCTCGTCGGCCGCGACCCGGATCCGGTCGCCGGTGTCGCCGCCGGGCTTGCCGGTCGCCGTCGGCTCGGTTTCCGCGGCCGCCGCGGGGGCCGGATCCGCGTGCTCCGCGGAGGCGGGTTCAGCCGGCTCGGAATCGCCGCCCTCCGCTTCCTCGGGAGGCGCGTCGGCTGCCCCGCCGCCTGATTCGGCGTCGCCGGCCCGGAGGACGGCGGACTCGTCGCCGGCCGATTCGGCTTCGCCGCCGGGCGTCTGCCGGCGGCCGCTCACCGGTGAAGGGGGCGCCCACTCGGCGGTGCCCGTGTCGGGCTCGATCATCTGCCGGGCCGGCTCGGTGGACGGCTGCTCACCGGCGTCGCCGCCGGATCCGGCGATCTGCTCCCAGTCGTCGGTGTTGTACGGATCCGGCTCGGCGACCGGCGGCTTCTCGACGGCCGGCCGCGGTCGGGTACAGCGCCGTCGCGGGGTCGTCTTCGGCCCCCGAATCGGCCGGCGTCGCCTCGGGCTCGCTCTCGCGCTTGCCCTTGCGACCGAAGATCCCTCTCCAACGAGCCATCGGCCGCCGCAGGTTACGCGATCGGGAGCGATCGCCGAGCGGCGATTTCACAGTGTCGGCACGACGGCTCCGGCGGATCGGCACATGCGGGCGTTGATCGGTCGGCCCGACCGGCGAAGCATCGGTGCGGTCAAACGAACCGGCGAGAACGCCGGGAAGGGAGTTCGCGATGTATGCGATGTTCGGTCTCGTCCATTTCCGGGCCGCGTCGGCCGCTGACCGCCTGCGGTCGCGGTTGGCGGCCGAGACGGGCCAGGGAACGGTCGAGTACGTCGGCCTCGTCCTGCTCGTCGCCGCGCTGATGGGTGGCATGGTCGCCGCCGTCGGCGGGCTCGGGAGCCTCTCGGGCATCGGCAAGGAGCTTGCCGAGGCGATCACCAAGAAGATCATCCAGGGAGTCCAGAAGATCACGTTCGGCCGCTGAGCCGTCCGCGACGGCGGCCGCCCGCTCCGGCGGGCGGCCGCCGATCTGGAACACTGCGCCGATGGCCGAGGAGGAGAGGAGCTATGGGCGATCGGCGGCGCAGATGCGCCCGGTGACGATCGAGCCCGGCTTCGTCCGCACCGCCGACGGCTCGGCGCTGATCTCGATCGGGGAGACGCGGGTGATCTGCACCGCCTCGATCCAGGAGGAGGTGCCGCGATGGATGCGGGGGCGGGGCAGGGGCTGGGTCACCGCCGAGTACGCGATGCTCCCCGCCTCGACCGGCGAACGCAAGGAGCGGGACTCCAAGCGCGGCCGCCCCGACGGGCGCTCGATCGAGATCCAGCGGCTGATCGGCCGGGCCCTGCGCGTCGTCGTCGACTTCGAGGCGCTCGGTGAGCGGGCGGTCTGGATCGACTGCGACGTCCTCCAGGCCGACGGTGGCACCCGCTGCGCCTCGATCACCGGCGCCTACGTGGCGCTCGACCTCGCGCTCACCGGGCTGATCGAGCGCGGCGAACTGGCGGCGCTTCCGTTCACCGGAACCGTTGCCGCGCTGAGTGTCGGAGTCGTCGACGGGCGGCCGCTCTGCGATCTCGACTACGCCGAGGACTCGAGCGCCGAGGTCGACGCGAACGTCGTCATGACCGGCGACGGCGGTCTCGTCGAGGTCCAGGCCACCGCCGAGCAGACGCCGCTGTCGCGGGCGTCGCTGGACGAGCTGCTGGCGCTCGCCGAGGCCGGCATCACCGAGCTCCGCGCCGTCCAGGAGGAGGCCTCGGGGGCTTGACCGGCCGGCCGCACGGGCGGTCGATCGTGGTCGCCACCCGCAACCCGCACAAGCTCGGCGAGCTCGCGGCGATCCTGCCCGGCGTCGAGCTCGAACCGCTGCCCGAGTCGGTGGTGCTGCCCCCCGAGGACGGCGAGACGTTCGCCGAGAACGCGCTCGCCAAGGCCCGCGCGGCTCACGAACAGACCGGGCGGGCGGTGCTGGCCGACGATTCCGGGATCGTCGCCAACGCCCTCGGCGGTCGCCCGGGGGTTCGTTCCGCCCGCTACGCCGGCGAGGCCGCCGGCGACGAGGAGAACCTCGCGCTGCTGCTCGAGGAGGTCCGCGACGCCGATGACCGCTCGGTCGCCTACGTCTGCGCGATCGCCCACATCGACGGCGACGGAGTCGAGACGCTCCGGGAGGCGCGCTGCGAGGGCACGCTCACCGATCGGCCCCGGGGCGAAGGCGGTTTCGGCTACGACCCGGCCTTCCTCCCCGACGACATCGACGACGGGCGGACGATGGCCGAGTTGAACGCCGCCGAGAAACACGCGATCTCCCATCGCGGCCGCGCCGCCCGCGCGATCGCCGCCGCCATCGGCGAGTCGCGGTGACCTCCACCAAGGCCGGCGCGGCGTGGCTCTCGGTCGTCTCGAACTGCGTCCTGATCCTGCTCAAGGTCGTCGCCGGGGTGCTGACCGGATCGATCGCGATCCTCACCGAGGCCGTCCATTCGGCGATCGACCTGATCGCGTCGCTGATCGCGCTGGTCTCGGTCCGCAAGGCCGAGGTGCCGGCCGACGAGGATCACCCCTACGGCCACGAGAAGGCCGAGAACGTCGCTGCCGGGGCCGAGGCGATGCTGATCCTGCTCGGCGCCGTGATCATCGTCATCGAGGCCGTGCGGCGCCTCGTCCACGGATCCGAGGTCGAGTCGGTCGGCATCGGCATCGCCGTCATCGCCGCCTCGATCGTCGCCAACCTCGTCGTCTCCGGCTATCTCTACCGGCGCGCGAGGGCGCTCGAGTCGCCGGCGCTCGAGGGCGACGCCGCCCACCTGCGCGCCGACGCGCTCACCTCCGTCGCCGTCCTCGTCGGACTCGTCCTCGTCCAGGTGACCGGCGAGGCCGCGTTCGACTCGATCGCGGCGCTGCTCGTCGCCGGCGCGATCGTCGCGACCGGGATCCGCCTGGCGCTGCGGTCGGGGCGGGTGCTGATGGACGAGGTGCTGCCCGAGCACGAGATGGATCGCATCGAGGTGGTGATCGCGGGCTCGCGTCCGCCGGAGATGGCCGGCTACCACAAGCTCCGCGGTCGACGCGCCGGATCGCGGCGGCACATCGACCTGCACGTCCAGTTCAAGTCGGGAACGAGCCTCGAACAGGCCCATCGCGAGGCGCATCGGCTCCGCGACGCGATCGAGGCCGAGTTCAGCAACGCCGACGTGCTGATCCACGTCGAGCCCGAGGAGTCCTACCGCCCGCCGCGCTCGGCGGGGCCGTTCCGGCAGGGTTGAATGCGGTCAGGTGAGGTTGACGGCGGCGGCGAGGCCGACGGCGACCAGCGTCAGCGCGTAGCCGGTGTAGCCGTTGACGGCGACGAGCAGCGCCGCCAGCAGGCAGATGGCGACGACGGTTATCCACGAGCCTCTGGCGAGATCCACGTCGCTATTTTCCCCCAGGTGACGGATGAATGTCAGTGCGGCCTGCGGTGAGGACGGCGAACGACCAGCCCCTGACCGCCGACGAGCTCGTCTCCGGGCTGGTCGATCGGTCGGCCGGACTGCACGCCTGCGCGCTCATCGACCCCGCCGGCCGGCTGCTGGCGGCGAGCGCCGCCGGCGACTGGACCGCGCAGGCGGACCGGCTCTGGGCCGCCGTCGAGGATCCGTCGCGGCCGGCCGCCGCCTACGTCCACGTGGCGATCGATGGCGGCGAGCTGTTCGCGGTCCGCTCCGGCCACGGCTCGGTGATCGCGATCACCGACCGCTTCGCGCTCTCGTCACTGATGCTCTGCGATCTGCGGGCGGCGCTGCGGCGACTTGCTCCGGCGGCGGCATGATCGAGAAACCGCACCGGTTCCTGATCGACCGGGTCAGCTCCTACGGCGAGGAGGGCAAGGCCTACCTGCGGCGCCGGAAGATGCGCAGCCGCCCGTTCGCCCGGGTCCGCTACGAGGGTGGCGAGGAGGTCGCCCTCGATCCCGGCGGCGAGCGCGGTGAGGTCCTCTTCGCCGTCGCCACGGCGCTGATCGAAGCCGGCGACGAGCGCGACTGACCGGGGGGGGGCATGATTCGGCGCCGCGGGGTTGAACCCCGTGAATGCCGGCGATCGATCAGGACGGTTTGTCTCGCGACGAGCTCGCGGCGGTGCGGGCGGCGCTCGTCCGCGACCCCGATCTGGGCGCCGAGCTCGATCTGATCCTGCCGGCGCTCGCGCCGGCGGCGCGGAGCGCCTTCTGGCACCGGTTCGCCACCGGCTGCCGCCGCGAGCGCCCCGCCGCCGCGGTCCTCGCCGCGCTCATCGCCACGGCCCGACGGCCGCGCTGAGCGCCCTCCGGGGCGGCCGGCGGTGGGCCGGGGTTTGCCGGGCGAGCGCCGTTTCGGGCGCCGGACCGAACGAGGAGGAACGACCCGATGCAGATCAGCCCGACCCAGAGCCGCCGTCGATCGGCCGTCGCCGCGACGGCGGTCGGCGCCTTCCTGCTGGCCGCGATCGCCGCCGCCGTCAGCCCGGCGACCGCCGCCGCCGGCCGCTACGAGGTCGTCCAGTGCGATCGCGCCAACCGCGCCTTTCCCGACGCCCGCTTCGAGCGGGTCAACGGCGGCGACTACGGCTTCCTGTTCCGCTGCGAGGAGGACGAGGACGCCAACTCGCTGCAGATCCGGACGATCACCGGCTCGCCGCAGGGCCGCTATGGCCGGATCTCTTGGCAGGCTCCCCCGGGCGGGCGGATCGTCGCCGTCGCAGCCGAGGCGCGGCTGCGCAACGACGCCGGCCACCAGGCGCGGCTCGCCTTCCTCGGCGACGGCGGCACCGAGGCCGGCCGGATCGCGACCGGACGCAACAGCGCGACCGGATTCGAGAGCTTCAGCCGCCGGCTCGGCGACGGCGGCCGCCGCGGCTTCGCGGCGACGCTCGCCTGCACCGGCTCCGGCGGCTGCCGGGCGAGCGATCGCGCGAAGGCATGGATCCGCTCGGTCCACCTGACCGTCGATGATCGCGTCGCGCCGGCGACGGTCGCCGGCGGAGCGCTCAGCACCGCCGGCTGGCATCGTGGCCGGAGCACGATCGGGGCGGTCGCATCCGACGGTGGGTCCGGCGTCCGCCGCTTCGCGATCACCGTCAACGGCACCGCCGTGGCGCCGTCGCAGACGCTCCCCTGCGATGTCATCCCCGGCTCCGTGCGGGTCAGCCGGACCCGCCCCTGCCCGCCCGCCTATGCCGTGCAGGCGGCCGCCGACACCGGCTCACGCGCCGTTCACCGACGGCGCCAATGCGCTGCGCGTCTGCGCCTACGACTACGGCAGCGGCGGCGCGCCGGGCTGCGTCAACCGGACGATCCACGTCGACAACGCGGCTCCCGAGCTTGCGTTCAGCGATCGCCGCGACCGCGACGATCCGGAGCTGATCCGCGCCGCCGCAGCCGATCGCCACTCCGGCCTCGCCGCCGGGACGATCGCCTATCGGCCGCGCGCCGGCGGGGCCTGGCGCGAGCTGCCGACGCGGCTCGCCGGCGGCCATCTGCAGGCCCGGGTCGACTCGAGCTCGGAGCCGCCCGGCGCCTACCTCTTCCGCGCTTTCGCCGCCGACCGGGCCGGCAACCGCTCGATCAGCACTTCCCGGGCCGACGGCTCGGCGATGGTCGTCGACTTCCCGCTGCGGGAGCGGACGCGACTGCGGGCTTCGATCGGCGGGCGCCGCCGAGCCGAGGCCGGCTACCGGTCGCGACCGGTTCTCGAGGCGGTCCTGCGCGACGGCGAGGGCGAGCCGGTCGGCGATCAGGAGGTCGAGCTGACCGAGCGCTTCGCGCCGGGCTCCTCGCTCGCGCCGGTCGGGCGGACGCTGACCACCGACGGCCGCGGCCGGATCAGGGCCCGGCTCTCGCGAGGCCCCTCGCGGACGGTCGCGGTCGGCTACGCGGGCTCACGCCGCTACCTCGGCGCCGCGGCGGACCCGGTCGTCCTGGCGGTGCGGGGCTCGGCTCGGCTCGATCCGATCCCGCGCCGGGTCCGGGCCGGCAGGCGGGTCGTCTTCGCGGGCCGGATCGGCGTCTACGGAACGGCGATGCCGCACGGCAAGCTCATCGAGCTTCAGGTGCGGGGCGGGGGAGTGCCGCGGTTCCGCACCGTCGGCCGCGCGTTCCGCACCGACTCCCGGGGGCGCTGGCGGATGCGTTACCGCTTCGATCGCTTCTACTCGGAGCCGACCCGGTTCCGGTTCCGGCTCCGCGTTTCCCGCGAGCGCCACTGGCCCTACCTGACCCCGACCGTGTCGCGAATGCGCGATCTCGTCGTCCGGCCGCGGCGCTGACGGCCGCTCAGGTCTCGTAGCGCTTCAGGTCGTCGCGCAGCCGCCGCTCGTCGGCGGAGTCGGGCAAGGGGCCGGCCGCGGGCTCGTTGCCGACGTCGTCGCGACGCTGATCGCGCCGCCAGCGCCAGGCGGCGAAGCCGACCAGCGTGGCGCCGCCGAGGACCGCCGCCGCCGGCAGGATCCAGCCGCCGACGAGGTCGAAGCCCTCGCCGTCGGGGACGGCGAGGACCTCGGGCCCGTACTCGTCGACGAGCGCCGCCTTGATCTGATCCTTCGTCCTGCCGCGGGCGATCAGCTCGTTGATGAAGACCCGCTCGCGCTCGGCCTGCGGCGCGTTGGAGAGCTGCAGCGTCGTCCCGCAGATCGTGCACATGACCTCGTCCTCGATGTCGGGCAGGGAGGCGCTTGCGGCGACCGCGGACACCGGCATCAGGACCGATCCGGCAACGAGCGCCAGCAGCGCCGCGGCGAGGCGCCTCATTGCCCGGCCCCGGCGCCGATCAGCGGCTCGATCTGATCGGCGAGGAACTTCGCGTCGACCGGGCCGCGCTGGATCAGCGCCAGCTTGCCGTCGGGGTCGATCAGGAACGTCTCCGGGAGGGCGAAGATGCCGTAGGCGTCCTTGCGGTCGCCGTCGCCGTCATGGAGCATCTCGTAGGTCAGCCCGTACTCGCGGACGAAGTCGCGGGCGTCGCCGCTGAGGTCCTCGGTGTCGATGCCGATCACGACCAGCTGCCCCTCGTTCTCGCGGGAGAACTTCTCGATCGCCGGCGCCTCGTCGCGGCAGGGCTGACACCACGATGCCCAGAAGTTCAGCATCACCCACTTGCCGCGGTGGTCGGCGAGGCTCACCTCGCCGTTGCCGTCGAGCCGTTCGACCGCCGCGTCCGGCGCGGTCTCGCCGACCGCGATCTGCTCGCCGCCCTTGGCGATCAGCCCGAACGCGAGCAGGGCGATGAACGCGAGGGCGCCGAGGACGGCAATGAATGCACGGTTCGACATCGGCGGGAAGGTTAGACGTGCGGCGTTGCCGTCCGGTCAAGCGGGTGAGGGGAATCGAACCCCCGTCACCAGCTTGGGAAGCTGGTGCTCTGCCATTGAGCTACACCCGCGGGGCCGGCTAAATATAGGCGTGCCGCCGCCCGCTAGGTCGACTGCGACGCCGGGCGGATCAGGATCTCGTTGACGTCGACCCGATCCGGCTGGGAGATCGCGTAGACGACCGCGGCGGCGATGTCGTCGGCCTCGAGGGCACCGCTGGGCCGGTCGTCGAAGAACGGGGTGTCGACCATGCCGGGCTCGATCAGCGTCACCTTGACGGCGTCGTTGTCGTGCATCTGGCGGAGCTCCTGGCGCAGTGCCTCGCCGATTGCGGTCGCCGCCCACTTGGTCGCCGAGTAGAGCGATCCGGGCAGCGCCCGACGGCCGGCGACGGAGCTGGTGATCAGGTAGTGGCCGCCCCCGTTCTCGAGCAGGTGGGGGAGGGTGGCGCGGACGGTGTAGGCGACGCCGAGCACGTTCGTCAGCACCATCTCGCGCCAGTGCTCCGGCGACTCCTCGAGGAAGCCGCGCGAGGCGCCGAAGCCGGCGTTCGCGAAGACGACGTCGATGCCGCCGAAGCGCTCGATCGCGGCGTCGGCGAGCTCGGTGTTCTGCTCCCACTCGGTCACGTCGCAGGTCTTGACCATCACATCGCCGCCGCCGAGCTCGGCGGCGAGCTCGTTGAGCGGCTCGGCGCGGCGGCCGGCGAGGACGAGCCGATCGCCGCCGGCGTGGAGGCGTTTTGCGGTGGCGGCGCCGATTCCCGTCGCCGCCCCGGTGATCAGGACTGTTCTCGCTGCGGCCATCGCGCCTATTCATAGCAGCGTCCCGGCTCCGGCCCGGACGGCCGCCCTGCGATAATCCGCGACCCGATGGATCAAGACCGGAAGCGAAAGATCCGTCTCGTCGTTGCGCTCTCGGCGGCCGTCCTGCTGGCCGTCGCACTGATCTACACGTCGTTCAACGCCGGGACCGAAGCACGCGAGCCCTCCGAGGTGCTCGCCGCGGGCCCGAGCCAGGAGACCTACCAGCTGACCGGCGAGGTCAAGGACTACCGGCGCGACGGAACCGACCTCGAGTTCGAGATCACCGATCGCGACGGTGTCGGCGAGGCGCTGCCGGTCTCCTACAGCGGCGTCGTCCCCGACCCGTTCCGGGAGGGCCGGGAGGTGATCGTCACCGGCCGCCTCAGCGACGACGGGACGTTCATGGCCGAGAAGGACAGCCTGATCACGAAGTGCCCGTCGAAGTTCTCGGACGAGGCCGCCGCCGACCCCGAGCACGTCGTGATCGAGCAGTGAGCGCCCTCGGCTCGGCGGCGCTGATCGCCGCCCTCATCGTCGCGATCTACGCGGCGGTCGCGGCGCTGATCGGGACCCGCGGCGACCGCCGCTGGGTGATCTCCTCGCGGCGGGCCATCTACGCGGTCTGCGGGCTGATGGTGATCGCCGTGGTCGCGATCGAGTCGCTGTTCGCCCGCACCGACCTCTCGGTCGCCCTCGTCGCCGACCACTCGTCGACGACGACGCCCCTGCTCTACAAGCTGACCGCGCTCTGGGGCAGCCAGGCCGGCTCGCTGATGCTCTGGGCGTTCGTGCTCTCGATCGCCTCCGCCGCGGTCCTCTACATCACCCGCAATCGCCACCGCGAAGTCGTTCCCTGGGCGACCGCCGTGCTCGCCGGCGTCGCGATCTTCTTCATCGGGCTGATGGTCGCCGGGATCTTCTTCCCGGCCGCAGAGAGCTGGCCGTTCGCCGCATCGGATCCGGTTCCGGCCGAGGGGGTCGGCCTGACGCCGCTGCTCCGCCACCCGGCGATGGCGATGCACCCGCCGATGCTCTACTCGGGCTACGTCTTCTTCACGATCCCGTTCGCGTTCGCGATCGGCGCCCTGATCACCCGCCGTCTCGACGCCAGCTGGATCCGCTCGACCCGCCGCTTCGCCCTGATCGCCTGGATATTTCTGTCGGTCGGCCTCGCGCTCGGAGCCCGCTGGTCCTACAGCGAGCTCGGCTGGGGCGGCTACTGGGCCTGGGATCCGGTCGAGAACGCGGCGCTGATCCCGTGGCTGACCGGCACCGCCTTCCTGCACTCGATCATGGTCCAGGAACGACGCGGGATGCTGCGGGTCTGGAACGTGTCACTGATCTGCGCGACGTTCGCGCTGTCGCTGCTCGGCACCTTCCTGGTCCGCTCCGGCGTGCTGCAGTCGATCCACGCGTTCGGCGAGTCGAAGGTCGGCCCACCGCTGCTCGTCCTGATCGGCATCGTCGTCGTCGGCTCGACGATCCTGATCGCCTCGCGACTCGACTCGCTGCGCTCGGAACGCCGCCTCGACTCGCTGTTCAGCCGTGAGTCGATCTTCCTGCTCAACAACGTCCTGCTGGTCGGCCTCGCCGCCGTCGTCGCCTGGGGCACCTTCTTCCCGCTGATCTCGGAGGCGGTGACCGGGGAGTCCTCCTCGCTGGCGGCCCCGTGGTTCGACCGCTACGCGACGCCGTTGGCGATCGTGCTCGTCCTGTTCATGGGCATCGGGCCGCTCGTCGCCTGGCGGCGCGTCACCCTGGCCGGACTCCGGCGGGCGGTCGCCCTGCCGCTCGGGGCGACGCTCGCCGCGGCTGTCGCCCTCGCCCTGACGATCGGCGTCGCCGAGAGCATCACCGCCTACCTGCTGTTTCTCGTCGCCACCTTCACGATCGTCGCCGTCGGCCAGGAGTTCTGGCGCGGCTCGGTGGCCCGCCGCCGTCTCGTCGGCGGCAGCCGCTTCGCGGCGCTCGGCTCGCTGCTGACCCGTAATCGCCGTCGCTACGGCGGCTACGTCGTCCACGTCGGACTCGTCCTGGCGCTGTTCGGCATCGCCGCCTCCTCGAGCTTTCAGACGAGCCGCGACCTCCGCCTCAGCCCCGGCGATCAGGCCCGGGTCGGCGACTACACGGTGCGCTACGAGCGCCCGACCAGCGACATCGACACGGTCGAGCAGAAGCTCTCCTTCGGTGCGCTTCTCGACGTCAGCCGCAACGGCCGTCACGTCGTGACGCTGAACCCGCAGCGCGAGTACTACTCGGGCGCTGCGGCGGATCCGGACGCGCCGCTGCAGAGCTTCTTCGCCGGCGAGGCGACCAGCGAGGTGGGCCGCACCGAGAGCTTTTCGCGCGATCTGTGGAGCGCCATGCAGCCGGACCTGAGCAGCTTCGACCCGATCATCGCCGAGGGCGATCGCCGCTACGCGCGCTTCGCGGCCGGCGTGCCCGACACGCCGCAGGGGGCAGCGGCCCTCGCCGACGTCCAGGGCACGCTCGTCGCCGCGCTCAAGGAGCGCTACATGCAGGCGCCGCCGCCGGCGGAGATCCGCTTCAACGTCAACCCGTTCGTCGTCTGGTTCTGGCTCGGCGTGATCGTCGCCGTCGGCGGCGCCCTGTTCGCGATCTGGCCGACGCCGGAGGGCCGTCGCCGCCGCGTATCCGACGTCTACGGCGCCCGCCTGGCGCGCGAGCTCAACCGCGCCCAGTAGGCGCAGGCCGATCCCGTGCTCGAGCTGTTGATCGCGATCCTGCTGCTCGCCGCCGTCGCGGCGTTCATCGTGGTGCCGCTGCGCCGGCCCGGCGGCGAGGACGAGCCCGGTCTCGAGGACCCGGTCCTCGCCGACCTCGAGGCCCGCAAGCAGGCCAAGTACCGGGAGATCCGCGACACCGAGCTCGACCACGCGCAGTCGAAGCTCTCCGACGAGGAGTTCGCCCGCCAGGACGCCGAGCTTCGCCGCGACGCGATCGCGATCCTCAAGGAGATCGACGCCGCCGAGGCGGAGCGGGCCGGCCAGCCGTGACGGCGGCGCGGGCGGGTGGGGTTGACGGCTCCCGGTTCCGGCTAGACTGATCGCCCTCATGGCGACGCTTCTCGGCATAGTTCAGGTCCTGGTCTCGATCATCCTCATGTTCCTGGTGCTGCTGCACTCGGGCAAGGACGCCGGCCTCTCCGGCGCATTCGGGATCGGCGGCGGTGGCAGTTCGTTCGGCGGCGGATCGCTCGTCGAGCGCAACCTCGATCGCTGGACGATCTTCTTTGCGGTGCTCTTCGTCGTCAACACGATCGTCCTGCTCAAGATCTGAGCCGAGCGCCCGGCCGCTGCGGCGGCGGGCGACGTCGCGCCTCGCCCGGGCGCTGCCGGCGCTGCTCGTCGCCGCGCTGGCCCTCGCCGGCTGCGGCGACGACGGACGCGATCCGGCCGCCGGCCGCGCCCCGGCGCCGGAGCCCGGCGGGACGCTGACGATCGCGCTCGCCGACGGCATCGCCACCCTCGATCCGCTGCGGGCGTCGGACCGGGCCGAGCGCCTCGCCTCGCGGCAGATCTACGAGCCGCTGCGCAGCTGGCAGACCGGTCCGTTCGGTGAGACGCGCCGCCGTCCCGGCATCGTCCGCTCGTTCCGGGCCGGTCTCGGTCGGACCACCTGGACGGCGGTGCTGCGCCGGGGCGTGACCTTCCAGAGCGGCGAGCCGCTCGATGCCGACGCGGTGCTGGTCAACGTCGACCGTTGGCTGGCCTCGGCCGCCGGCCGGGCCCTGCTGCCGGCGCTGAAGGCGGCCGACTCGCCGCGGCCGGGACGCGTCCGGTTCATCCTCGACCGCTCCGACGGCCGCTTCCCTATGGCGCTCGCGAACCCGCGACTCGGGCTGATCGCGCCGGGACCGCTGGTCGGTCTCGGTTCGTCTCCGGTTCGCCTCGACGCCGGCGGGACCGGCCCGTTCGAATTCCGCGGACGCGACGGCGGCGCCGTGCTGCTCGCCCGCAACGCGAACTGGTGGGGCTCGACGCTCGGCCTCGGTCCCGGAGTCGACCAGATCGAGCTGACGAGCGACCCGGTGCCCGGCCACCGCTTCGAGCAGCTGCTCGGCGGCGCCGTCGAGATCGCCGACGAGCTCGGCGGCAAGGCCGTCGACCGGATCAAGTCGGCGCCGCTCCTCAGCGCCGTCCGTGGAACCGCGGTCACGCTCGGCGTCGAGCGCTCGGTCCGCGGCATCGACTCGGCCGCGGCCGTCCAGTCGCTGGCCGACGTCTGGCTGACCGACCTTCGCTGATCGCCGGAACCGGGGCGAGCGGCTGCGGTCTCGCCGGCTCGAACGAGCGCCGCTGTCTATGCGGCGCGGACCCGCCTCGACTTCTCCTGCAGCCTCCGGCTGGCGACCAGCGGGTCCCAGCCGGGGAGGTGCGTCGTCAGGCGTTCCCGACTCACGAAAACGGTGCCCTCCGCCAGCTCGGAGCGGAGGTCGCGGTCGAGGGCGATCGCGGCGCATTCGAACCCGCCCGACATCGCGGCGACGATGCCGTGGCCGGTACGGCTCGAGGCGCCGCCGAGGATCAGGCCGTCGACCTCGGTCCGGTGTCCGGGGCGAAGCGGCCCGAACTGATCGGTCGCGAGCTCGATCCCGTAGCAGGAGCCTGCCGAGGAGAGCGTGTACCGCGTCTGCGTCATCGGCGTCGCCGCCTCCTTCCAGAGGATGTGCTCGCGGAGCGGTCCGAGATGTTCCTCGGCCCGGTCGATCAGCTGCTCGGTGATCCGCTCCTTGGCCTCGCGGTAGGCGGGCTGGCGGCTGTACTTGCCGCGCCCGACCTCGTCCTGGACGCCCCAGGCCTCCGGATCCGCCGTCGCCCAGGTCATCAGCTCGATCGTCGAGCAGCCTTCGGGCGCGTGGCCGCTGCCCCCGGGGTCCTTCGCACTCGCCGAGGAGATGTAGACGGGCGGGTCGTCGTCGAGCCTGCCCGCCGCGACGGGCTCGTAGTAGGCCTCCTGGTCGTATCGCGTGTGGAGCCAGTAGTTGGTCGCGGGCATCCGCTCGGAGATGTCGAAGTCGAGGCCCAGATAGACGTTCACCAGCGGCGTCGCCATCCGGTATCCGGCGACCTGCTCGCGGGTTTGCTCCGAGACGGCATCGGCGCCGAGGAGCTCCCCGAAGAGGTGCTTGATGTCTCCGGTTGCGACGACCTGTCTCGCTGCGATGCTCTCGCCCCCGGTCAGCTCCACCCCGGCGATGCGGTGTCGTCCGTCGGCGTCCTCTTCGGTGAGGATGCGGCTGACCTCGGCGCGGGTCCGGACCCGGCCGCCGTGAGCGTGGATGAGCTCGACGAGTTGACCGACGAGCTCCTGGCCACCGCCTTTGATGTAGAAGGCGCCGTCCTGCATGTAGTGGTCGATCAAGCCCGCATGCATCAGGACCGGCGTTCGCGAAGGGGGAGTCGCATAGTCGCCGGCCTGCGCGGTCAGCACCCCCCGCGACCGCTCGCTCAGGTAGTGCTCGTCATAGAGCTCGGTCAGCGGGCGCATGCCCCAGCTCACGACCGTCGGGGCCAGGCGCGCATACTCCTCGAAGTCCGTATTCGGCCCCGGGACCCCGACCCGCCGAAGCTCCTCGATCGATCGCCGGAGAACACCGATGACCTCGCGGATCCCGTCCTCCTCGAAGGGGAACGTCGCGACCAGGCGATCGCAGTACGCGTCCCAGCCGGCTGGGACCTTGAACTCGAGGTCCGGGAAGACGAGGGTGTCGAAGCCATCGCGGTCGAGCTCGGCGAAGCCGATTCGCTCGTCCAGCCCGAGCCCCCGGAGGAGCCGCGACATCTCGCCGGTTCTGACGCCGCCGATGTAGTGGAAGCCGACGTCGAAGCGCCACCGGTTCTTGCGCTGGAACGTCTGGCTGCAGCCTCCGGCCACGTCGTGCTGCTCGAGCACGAGGACGGTGCGGTCGTTGACGGCGAGGTACGCGGCCGCGGTTAGACCTGCGAGGCCGGATCCGATCACGATCACGTCCGGCTCCTCGGGCAGGGGCGGAACCGACTTCTCCCAGCGCGCCGCGGTCGCGGGCGCGTCCGAGCTCTCCCTATACTCATCAATATGACTAGTCATAAAATTGACTATATAGAAAACGAATCCGGAGCCCGGACGTGGCCTTGAGGCATGCGGTCATGGTTGCCTTGGCGGGCGGCGAGTCCACCGGCTACGAGCTCTCGAAGCGCTTCGACCACTCCGTCGCGAACTTCTGGCCCGCCTCCCGGCAACAGATCTACAGGGAGCTCGACCGGCTCGAAGCCGACGGCCTCGCCACTGCCCGCCGGGTTCGCCAGCAGAAGCGGCCCGACAAGCGCGTCTTCAACCTGACGCCGGCGGGGAGGGCGGCGATCGACGAGTTCGTTCGCGACCGGACTGCGCCGACGGTGATCCGCGACGACCTGCTGGTCAAGGTGGCAGGACTCGACGCGGCAAACCGCGAGGACGTCGTGGCGGCGGTCAGGGATCGGCTGGTCCACCACGAGGAGAAGCTCGATGCCTACCTGCAGCTCCAGGAGGCGGCGCTCGGGGATTCGAGCGAGGAGGCGTTTCTGGCCGGCGGCCCGGCACGGCCCGGGCTCGGACCGTACCTGACGCTGCAACGAGGGATCGCGTTCGAGCGGGATTCGGTCCGCTGGACGCGAGAGGTGCTCGGTCTGCTCGAGTGAGCCGGCCGTTTCGGCCGGCTACGGCGTGCCGGTGTAGTTGTTCGAGAAGCAGTAGCCGGACGCGTCCGCGCAGCTCGGGATCCCGTCGCCGCGCAGGAAGCTGCCCTCCTGCAGCAGGCCGTCGGCGGCCGCCCGCGGGTAGCCGTGCGGATCGTCGCCGTAACCCCACTCGCTGCGCGGCGGGACGTTGGCGCTCGGCGCCGTCGCCGTCCCCTCCCTGCCGGAGTCGGAGGGATTGACGAAGCCGACCGGGCCGCCGTCGTAGTAGACGAGCATGCTGCCGCCGGTGTAGGGGAAGCTCGTCACCTCGGGGATGCCGAGGAACGGATCGACGTCCCAGTGGCGGCCGGGCTTCAGCGCCGGCGAGTAGACCGACGCGCCGATCGTCCGCGCCTCGACCTCGGCGGTGACGTTGGCGACCTGGTGGTCGCCGAGCGCCGCCTGCAGCAGCACCTCATGGGGCGGCGTGTTCGCGAGTGGATCGCTGGTCATGTTGTGGGCGTAGCCGTTCGCCTCGCCGCGGTCCCAGAGCAGCTGGACCAGCGACAGCAGCAGCGGCCGTTCGAGCTCGTCGGGGTAGTTCGAGTAGAGCCCGATGCCGGGGATCTTGAAGTACTCGTCGGAGTCGACGCTGCGGCGCAGCAGGGTCGAGTAGTTCATCCCGGTGACGTTGAGGACGCCGCGGTCGGCGTCGGGCTCGAGCGCGGTCACGGCGCCGCCCATGATCGCCCCCTGGCTGACCCCCATGTACTGCAGGCGGGTGTCGTTGCCGGCACCGGTGTCGATCACCGGCTCGTCGCCGTCGCCGTTGTCCATCGCGAAGGCCGGGTCGGTCGCGAGCCCGGCGGGATGGATCAGGGCGCGGCCGAGGTACATGAAGTTGACGTACCCCTGCTGCATCCGGTCGGCGAGCTTGTTGAAGTTCGACATGTCGGCCAGCGATGCGAGCACGGTCGCGAGGTCCTGCTCTGCGAAGCCCTCGAAGTCCATCGCGCACCAGATCGTGTTCTCCTGCTGGGCGATCGCGGCCTGGCCGGTCAGCTGCGACTGGGTGCCGAGCAGCCCGTGGCCGTAGATACCGACCGCGGCCGGCACGACCGGGCCGGTTCCCGACAGGACCGAGTCGGGGATCTCGCAGCGGAACTTGACGTCCCGCTTGTAGGCGGGGTTCCACGTGATCTCGCCGTCGCCGTCGTGGGCGAACTCGGCGCCGCTCGGGCAGCCGTCCTCGTCGAGATAGCAGGGAACCTCGATCGTCCCCTCGACCCGGCGCGCGATCTGGGCCGGGATCCCGCGCTCGCCGGGCGGGATCGTGTCGCCCTGGTTGAGCACCCGGGTGATCGCCCAGCTCGGCGAGCTGCCCTCGATCGTCCGGTTCGCGAGGTCGGTGTCGCCGAGGCGGGCGAAGGCGTCGTCGCGGATCGTCGTCGCCCGGCCGGTCACGCTCTCCTCGCTGGCGACGGTGAAGTCCCAGGCCATGTAGAGGCTGCTGCGATCGACGCCGGCCTCGTTGACGAGGTCGTCGATGATCGACTCCATGTGCGGGCGGCGACTCTCGACCTCGGGTTGGTCGGTGACGTCGCCGTCGCGGTAGACGCGGAAGCCGATCGGCGCCTCGATCGGTTGGTCGGCGGCATCCCTGAGGTTGCGGAGGGCGACGATGTAGCGCGCTCCGAAGTCGAAGTTCGCCGCCGGACGGATGATCAGGTTGACCGGGTCGGTGTTGTCCGGGTTCTCGCCGATGCCGCCGGGACCGTCGTCGCTGGGGTCGACCGAGGTCGGGTTCGAGTCGAGCTCGGCCCAGACCGGCTGTCGCTCGCCGGTCTCGGCGTTGATGACGATCACCGGCTGGTTCGGGTCGTCGTAGGCGTGCAGGTCGTCCTCGGGGACGAAGCCGGTGTTGTCGAACGCGGCCGGCGTGTCGAGGCCGGGGATCTTGACCGTGATCAGGTTGCCGGGGCTGAAGCCGTCGGCGCGGTTCATGTCGGTCGGGTCGATGTGGACGCCGTTGATGTTGGCCGGCATCGACTCCGGGTTCAGGTCGAGCCGCTTGCCGGTCGCCGTCGCCGGGTCGTCCTTGGTGAAGTAGTCGTTCGGGAAGGGCTGCAGGCAGACGGCCGGATCGAGGAAGTCGCAGCGGTCGGCGTTCTCGACCGGGACCGGCGTGTACGGCTTCTCGCAGCGGCCGGCGTCGCGCTTGAGGCTGCGGACGTCGACCGCCTTGCGCTTGTTGCCGCGGATCCGGTAGAGGCCCCTGACCTTGACCTTCTTCGCCCCGCAGCGACCGAGGCGCCGCTTGCCGGCGCCGGTGAGACTCACCCGCACGGTCCGCTTGATGCGGCGCTTGCCGCGCAGCGTCACCGGCTTGAACAGCCGGCGCCGGTCGGCGTGGCTGGCGGCGACCTTGATCCGGCCGGCGTTCCGGGCCCGCACCGCGACCTCGAGCTTGCCCTTCGCGAGCAGCCGCTTCTGGCTGCTCGTCTTGATCTTCACCGAGACGGAGGCCTTGCCGCGCTGCGCGCCGGCCGCGGGTCCGGCCTGCGCGAGCAGCGCCAGCGCGGCGAGCAGGACGAGGAATACGAGCGGCGTCCGCAGTGAGGCCAGGCGGCCGTGATCGAGCATCGAGTTGTCTCTCCCCAGTTCGGTGAAATCGGTGGACCGCAGCCCGAGCCCCGCTTCCCCGGCCGGGCTCGGCCTGTGACGGCATCACGTATATCAGGTGCGGAACACTCCTGTGCCGGTTCGTGTCCCCCGTCGCGGTCCAGGAATCCGCTTGAGATTCAGGCATGCCGACGCATTGCCGATAGGGCTCGTAGCGATGGTCTAGCCGTTGTGACTTCTTAAGCCGTTAGCCGGGATCAGTCTCGGCCGGCGCGTTCACTAACGACAGCTACTCAGCCGTGGAGCCGAACTCGTCGAGTTAGGCAAAGCCACGAGCACCTCTACTTCAGGAGATCTCATGAGATGCACCTCTGCATCATCCCCCGACCCAGCGTCTCGCTCGGCGGTGAGATGGGCGGCCGGCTTGCCGCGATCGGTCATCCGTCCGCGGGCGATCGGAACGCTGTTCGCTGCGATTGTCGCGATGCTCGTGATTGCCGGTCCCGCCCAGGCGGCCACCGCAATCGACCTCGGCACCGCCGGGAGCTTCGCGATCGCGGCCGGGTCCGGCGTCACTAACACCGGGCCGTCGGTCGTCAACGGTGACCTCGGCACCTCGCCGAACCCGTCGGTGACGGGATTCGGCGGTGCGCCGAATGGAACCGTCAACGGCGTCATCCACAGCGCCGACGCGGTGGCCGCATCCGCCCAAGCGGATCTGACCACGGCCTACAACAACGCTGCCGGCCAGGGTCCGACGACCACCCTCGCGACCGAGCTCGGCGGGCAGAGCCTCACCCCTGGGGCCTACGACACGAACTCGGGGACGCTCGGCCTGACCGGGGCGCTGACGTTGAACGCGCAGGGAAATCCCGACGCCGTCTTCATCTTCAAGGCGGCGAGCACGCTGATCACCGGCTCCGCCTCCCGGGTGGACCTGATCAACGGGGCTCAGCCCTGCAACGTGTTCTGGCAGATCGGATCCTCGGCGACCCTCGGCAGCGGAACGGTGTTCGCCGGCAACATCCTCGCGTTGCAGTCGATCTCGGTCAACAACGGTGCCGCGATCAACGGCAGGTTGCTCGCTCGCAACGGCGCGGTGACGCTGATCAACGACACGATCACCCGAGTTCCCTGCGGCGTCACACCCCCGACCCCGCCCGGCCCCCCGACCCCGCCCGGTCCTCCGACCCCGCCCGGTCCTCCGAACCCCCCGGGCCCGCCGAAGCCGCCGCAGGCAAAGGGCCCGACGGCACACGTCAACGTTCCCGGCAACGGCACGGGTACCGGCAAGGGCAGCGGCAGGGGCAAGAGCTGTCTCGCTCACGGCTTCCGGGCCAAGGTCGTCGTCCGCGGTGGAGCGAAGATGCGAAGCGTCAAGGTCTACGTCAACGGCAAGCTGATCAAGCGGACCACTAAGAAGCGGTTCTCGGCTCGAGTCAGAGTCCGGGCGCTGCGGTCGGGGCGGAACATGCTCCGGGTCGTGGCGATCGACGTCAACGGCCGCAGGGATTCCGCCAAGCAGGGGTTCCGCCGCTGCAAGCCGGCAGCCGCGAACCCGAGCTTCACGGGTCGGGTTGCGGTCTCCGCTCGGTGACATCCATCGCCGGTGATCGTCGACGCGGCACCGCATTGCGGTGTCGCGTCGGCGTTCTGCCCGCGATCCTGCTCGTCGCACTCGTGGCCCCGGCAGCGGCTTCCGCAGCCGGCTCCCCGGTCAAGGGGTCGGTTGCCCTGTCGAACGAACGGAGCCTGACCCGCTGGGCGCACGCGGTCCGGCGAGCACCGATCCGCGCCCGGCCGAACCGCCGGGCGCGGTCGATCGTCGCGACCCGCAAGCGCACCGAGGACGGGTTCCCGGAGACCTACCTGGCATTGCGCTCCTGGAGCAGCCCGCACGGAAACGACTGGCTCAAGGTCAGGATCCCGATGCGTCCGAATGGGCGCAAGGGCTGGGTGCGCAGATCGGCGCTCGGACCGATCTACAGGCTGCAGACCCGTCTCGTCATCGACCGCGGGAAGCAGCAGGCGACCCTGCGCAAGCGGGGCCGGAAGATCTGGACCGCCCCGGTCGGGGTCGGCAAGCGGCGAACGCCGACTCCGAGGGGACGTTTCAATATCCGTGAGAAGTTCAAGACCGGCGACCCGGGCGGGTCGTATGGACCGATGGCTTTCGGGACCAGCGCCTACTCGGTGCTCAGCGATTGGCCCGGCGGCGGCGTGATCGGAATTCACGGAACCGATCGCCCGGCGCTGATTCCCGGCCGGCCGTCGCACGGCTGCATCCGCGTCCGCAACGGCGACCTGCGCAGACTGTGGGCGCGGATGCCGGTCGGAACCCCGGTCCTGATCCGCTAGCTCGCCGTCGCCGGCTCGAGCTTCGCCGGCCGGTCGGCCGCCGTGGCGGCGGAGCGGGAACCCCGATCCCGGGGTTCACAGTGCGGCTGAGAGGAGTCGAACCTCCACGGGCCTATAAAGCCCACAAGGCCCTCAACCTTGCGCGTCTACCAGTTCCGCCACAGCCGCGAGGGGCGGCCATTGTAGGCATCGTCGGTGCCTCGGGGCGGTCCCGGATTGATTCCATCCGCGGCCGCGGCTACTCTACGAACATGTGTTCCCTGGTGGGCCGCCGACGGCGGCCCTGCCGTCAGCCGAAGCCACGTCACCCAGGAGGGCGAAGCCGGAAATGGATCTGAACCTGACCAAGCGCCAGAGCGAGATCTTCGACTTCATCAAGGGCCATCTCGACAAGACCGGCTACCCGCCGACGGTCCGCGAGATCGGCAGCGCCCTCGGCCTGCACTCGCCGTCGACCGTGCACGCCCACCTCGCCAAGCTCGAGAGCTCCGGCGTGCTGCGCCGCGACCCGTCGAAGCCGCGGGCGATCGAGATCCTCGTCGAGCGGACGAAGCGGGTGATGCGGCCGTCGATCCCGCTCGTCGGCCAGGTCGCCGCCGGCACCCCGATCCTCGCCGAGGAGAACATCGAGGACCAGCTCGAGATCCCCGCCGTGATCGGCGCCGACGACGGCGACTACGCGCTCAAGGTCCGCGGCGACTCGATGCAGGACGCCGGCATCCTCGGCGGCGACTTCGTCGTCGTCCATCCGGCCGACGATGCCGACAACGGCGAGATCGTCGTCGCGATGATCGAGGACGAGGCGACCGTCAAGCGCTTCTTCCGCGAAGGCGACGCGGTCCGCCTGCAGCCCGAGAATCCCGCCTACGAGCCGATCGTCTCTCGCGAGGCCCAGGTGCTCGGCAAGGTGATCGGCGTCTTCAGGAAGGTCTGACGTGGCGCCGCTGCAGACATCGGAGCGGCGGCCGCGCAGCCTGAGGCGGACCGAACGGCGCGGCGGGCGCGGCGAGCAGGCCGGCGCCCCGCGCTCGCTCGAGGACGTCGTCGTCGGCGCCCTCGGCGACCTGCGCAGCGCCGGCGTCGCCGGCTGCCCGGTCTGCGGCGAGCGCTCCCTGCACGCCGACGGCTGCGTCGGCTGCGGCTCCGAGCTCAGCTAGGGCGGCGATCCGTCGCCGGTTTCGCCGCTCCTGCTCACCTTCGCCTAAGATCGTCGCGCGGGTCAACGCGATCGCGGGGGAGGTATCCCTCGAGGAAAGTCCGGACACCACAGGGCAAGGCGGTGGGTAACTCCCACCCGGGGAAACCCGCGGGAAAGTGCCACAGAAACATACGGCCGATGGCGCCCTCGGGCGCACAGGCAAAGGTGAAATGGTGCGGTAAGAGCGCACCGGCGCCGCGGCGACGCGGCGGCCGGGCAAACCCCGCCCGGTGCAAGGCCAAGTAGGACCGACGACCCGGCCCGGCGAGGTCCAGGTAGGCCGCAGGATCGCGGCGAACGCGATCCCTTCGGGGCTCAGCCCCGTCGAGATGGATGGTCGCGCACGACAGGATCCGGCTTAGCGACCCGCTACGGAGAGGGCCCCGGTTACGGGGCCCTCTCTACTTGCTCGATATCGCTGGGCGCGGCCCTCAGGCGGCAGCGGGCATGGCCGCGGCGTCGATCTGGTCCTGAGGAAGCCCGGCCGCGTTGGCGATCAGGCACTGGAACTCGTTCAGCGCCACCTCGCCGAGCGCCTCGAGCAGCTGCTCGTCGGTCCAGTCGGCCTCGCGGGCCTCCTCGAGGAGGTGGTGGGGCGGGTGTCCGTCGGAGTCCATCGCTGCCTCGACGAAGGCGAGCAGCGCCGCCTCGCGGGGATCGTTGGAGGCGAACCCGCGGGCCAGCGAGATCTCGTCGAGGCCGATGCCGGCGAGGCGGGCGGAGCGAGCGTGCTGGGCGACGCTGTAGCCGTCGCCGCGCCGCTCGGCGACGGCCAGTCCGATCCGGATCGCCGTCGCCGCGGGGAGGTCGCCGCCGTGCAGCTCCGAGCGCATTCGTGCGAACGCGCGCAGCGTCGCCGGCGACCCTGCGAGGACACCGACCAGCTTCGACACCGAGCCGCCGGCCGTCGAGATGCTCTTCAGGAGGCGCTCGCTGCCGGCGGGGGCGGTCAGCTCGTCATGGATATCGAAGCGGGCGTAATCAGTTTTCACGGTCATTTGCGCAACTCCAGGTCGAATGTTGGTCTCGACGCTTACCGGCCGTTGATCGAGCCTTTACTTTACTTTTAGCCGGTTACTTACCTTGCGTAAGTTATAGCGCCGACGGCGGCGGCTTTCAAGGTGGCTCTTGCCCTTTTCAACGTCTCTGAACCGCCGCCGGATCACCACCGCGGCAGCGTCTCCACAGCCCGTTCGCCGACGGCGATCATCTAGGGTGCTGCCCTCCCGACCAAGGAGCTGCAGCCAGATGAGCGGCGACGATCCGACCCCGACCAGCGCGCCCACAGCCGAAGACGTGATCGCCGAGGTCGCCGACCGGAACATCCGCTTCATCCGCCTCTGGTTCACCGACGTCCTCGGTCAGCTGAAGAGCTTCTCGATCAACGCCTCCGAGCTCGAGGACGCCTTCGCCGGCGGCAACGGCTTCGACGGCTCCTCGATCACCGGGTTCAACCCGATCGAGGAATCAGACATGCTCGCGGTGCCGGATCCGGCGACGTTCACGACCCTGCCCTGGAGCCCCTCCGAGCAACCGACGGCGCGGATGTTCTGCGACATCCAGGTGCCCGGCGGCGATCCCTACGAGGGCGATCCCCGCTGGATCCTCCGCCGCGCGATCCAGCGCGCCCACGACATGGGCTTCGACGACTTCAACGTCGGCCCCGAGCTCGAGTTCTTCTACTTCCGTGACGCCGAACCCGGCCGACGGGATCCCCGAGGTGCTCGACGAGGGCGGCTACTTCGACCTGACGACGCTCGACGCCGGCTCCGGCGTTCGCCGCGAGACCGTCCTCGCGCTGGAGCAGATGGGCATCCACGTCGAGTACACCCATCACGAGGTCGGGCCCTCCCAGCACGAGGTCGACATGCGCTACAAGGACGCGCTCGCGATGGCCGACGACTGCATGACCTACCGGATGACGGTCAAGGAGTACGCGATGAAGAACGGCTGGCACGCGACGTTCATGCCGAAGCCGCTGAACGGCGAGAACGGCAGCGGCATGCACGTCCATCAGTCGCTGGGCCGCGACGGCGCCAACGCCTTCTACGACGCCGACGACCAGTACTTCCTGTCGCGGACCGCCAAGCAGTTCATCGCCGGGCAGCTCCAGCCATGCCCGCGAGATCTCCTCGCTGTTCGCGCAGTGGGTCAACTCCTACAAGCGGCTCGTCCCCGGCTACGAGGCCCCGGTCTACCTCGCCTGGTCACGGCGCAATCGCTCGGCGCTGATCCGGGTGCCGCTCTACCACCCCGGCCGCGAGGCGGCGACCCGGGCCGAGCTGCGCTGCCCCGATCCCGCCTGCAACCCCTACCTGTGCTTCGCGGCGATGCTCCAGGCCGGGCTCGAGGGGATCGAGAAGGGCTACGAGCTGCCCGAGCCGATGGAGCAGAACCTCTACCACCTCTCGCCCGAGGACCGGCAGCGCCGCGGCATCGAGCAGCTGCCCGAGAGCCTCGGCGAGGCGATCGAGCTGACGGCCGAGTCGGAGCTCGTCCTGCGGACGCTCGGCGAGCACACGTTCAACCGCTTCATCGAGATCAAACGGGCGGAATGGGACGACTACCGGGTCCGCGTCACGCCCTGGGAGATCGGGCAGTTCCTGCCCGTTCTCTGACCGCCTCGACGACGCCACCGGCGGCGACCTTCGCGTTCAGCGCCGCGGTCATGCCGCGCTCGGCGATCGAGCCCTGCGGAGGCAGCGCGCCGAGCTGACGGGCGAGATCGGCGCCGTTCAGGTAGCCGCGGTTGTCGACGATCAGCCCCTCGCGCACCGTGAACAGGTCGAATCCCTCGATCTCGACCCGGGCCCCGTTCGGGGTCAGCCCCTCGAACTTGCCGTGGCCGTCGAACGTCGCCGCGACCCGGTAGCGGACCGCTGCGTGCTGCTTCTGGGCGGTGATCGAGATCACCTCGAAGCGGGCATCGGGGAAGGCGTCGAAGAGCGTCCCGAACCACTTCCGGAAGCCGTCCGGAACCGTGAACTCGACCATGCCGACGATCCGGTCCGTCCGTCCCGGCTCCCAGAGCGCCGCGGCCGTTTCGACGTCGTGGCGGTCGAGCGCCTCGAAGTAGGCGCGCGCCACCGTCGTCGGCCCGCGCCGCCGCGGTCCGCCGCCTCGCTCGCTCGTCGTCGCCGCCATCCGCCTGCAGCATATGCCGCCACGGTCGCTTTCGTTCGTCCGTGCCGGCGGGCAAGATCGTCCATCGTGTCCCTGCATCGCTCAACCGCCGGCCGATTGCTGCCGAACTGAGGGGCGATGTCGGTCCCCGTCTACCGTGGTCGCTTCGGCGCCAAGCAGGCCGAGCGCCTGCTCTGGCGCGCCGGCTTCGGCCCGAAGCCCGGCGAGGCCGCGAAGCTCGGTCGCAAGGGCCTGCGGCGGGCGGTCCTGTCGCTGACCCGGCCGAAGGGCCGGGCGCGGCTCCGTGGCCCCGTCCCACACGACGACGACGGCCTGCCGCTGGCGCCGCGCGACGCCTGGGGTCATGACCTGCTCTGGTGGCTCGACCGCATGGTCCGATCCGACCAGCAGCTGGTCGAGCGGATGGCGCTGATCTGGCACGACTGGTTCGCGACCGCCGACATCGGTCAGGCCGCCCTGAACCTGAAGCAGAACGAGCTCTTCCGCAAGCGCGGGCTCGGGTCCTTCGAGGACCTGCTGCTCGCCGTCACCGCCGATCCGGCGATGCTCGTCTGGCTCTCCGGCAACGAGAACCGGCGCGGTGCGCCGAACGAGAACTATGCCCGTGAGCTGATGGAGCTGTTCACGCTCGGCGCCGGCAACGGCTACAGCGAGGACGACGTCCGCGAGCAGGCACGGGCGCTGACCGGCTGGACGAACGACTGGAACCCAAACGTCGGCATGGTCAACTTCCGCTTCGATCCCGAGCGCCACGATCCGGGCCGGAAGCGGATCTTCGGGAAGGCCGGTGCGTTCGACTGGAAGGACTCCTGCCGGCTCTGCATCGACCACCCTGCACACGCCGGCTACCTGGTCGAGCGGCTCTGGTCCTACTTCATCCCGACCGACCCGCCGAAGCGCACCCTGCGGGCCCTGAAGCGGAGCTATCGCCGCAACCACCGGATCCGACCGCTGATCGAGGCGATCCTCATGCACCCGGCGCTCTACGAGGGACCGCGGATGGTCAAGCCGCCGATCGTCCAGATCGCCGGGATGCTGCGGGCGCGCCGCGGCGGCATCGACACCCGTGCCTGGACGTGGATCTCAGATCAGGCCGGACAGCGGCCGTTCCGGCCCCCGAACGTCTCAGGCTGGGACGAGGAGCGCTGGCTCGACACGGCGCGGATCAGCGGTCGCTGGGCGGCGACGGCGCAGATCACCCGCGAGCGCCTCGTCGAAGGCGACGGCTACGACGAAAAGGAGACCGCGGCCGAGGCGGTTCGCAAGGCGATGCGGTTCTGGGGGAACCCGCGCCTGTCCCGTCAGACGCGGAAGGAGCTCCACCGTTTCGCCGCCCGGGTCGAGGACGCCGCTCGGGCCGAGTGGCAGAAGAGCACCTACCGGGCCGTCCGTCAGAACGCGCTGCGGACCCTGATCGTCTCGAGCCCCGACTTCCAGACCTCATGAGCGCGTCGCGGCGACATCACTGCTGCGGGGAGTTCACACGAGCCGAGCTCGCCCGCCGCTCGCTTGCCGAGGCGGGCAGCGGCCTGCCCGCGATCGAGCCCGGCATGCCCGCCCCGGCGGGCACCGGCCTGAACCGCCGCTCGTTCCTGCTCCGCAGCGGCGCCCTGGCGCTGAGCGTCTACGGGGCGAGCCTGCTGCGGCCGCAGGCGTTCACGGAGGGGATCGCGAAGGCGGCGGGCTCGCAGGGGAAGGTGCTGGTCTCGGTCTTCCTCGACGGCGGTATCGATGCGCTGTCGGTCCTCGCGCCGGTCGATGACGCCGACTACCGGCGCCTGCGTCCGCAGTTGCGGCTGCCGCCCGGCGCCGGCCCGACCTGGAGCGAGGACAGCCGGCTGCAGTGGCATCCATCGGCGGCGCCGCTGCACAAGCTGCACGGCGAGGGCAAGGTGACGGTGTTCCCGGGCATCGGCTATGCCGGAGCCGACCAGTCGCACTTCACGTCGCGCCACTACTGGGAGGTCGGCGAGCTCAGCGCCCACGCGAACACGGGCTGGCTGGGCCGCCTTCTCGACGTCGTCGGCGACGACGAGAACCCGCTCCAGGGCCTTTCGCTGGACGGCGCGCTGGCGCCGAGCCTGGCCACCGCCCGGGTCCCGGTCGCCGCCACCTGGGGCGCCGGCTACGACCTCTTTGCACCCGGCGTCTGGGGGGACGTCGAGGAGCTGATGTTCGAGAGCTTCGCACGGATGGGCGCGACGGCCGAGCGGTCTCGCGACCGCCGGCTTCGCGGCGCCGGCAAGGTCGTCCGCCAGGCGAGCTCCCTGCGCGAGCAGCTGGGCGCCTTCTCCGACGACATCCCCTCGCCGGTGCCCTACCCCGACACCGGCCACTTCCCGGAGAGCCTCGCCGGCCTGGCGGCGATGCTCGGCGCCGGGCTGCCGATCACCGTCGCCTCGGTCGAACGCCCCCGGCGGCTACGACACCCACGACGAGCAGGCCGCGGGACTGGACACGAATCTCGCCGAGACCTGCGACGGCCTGCTCGCCTTCCAGCGCGACCTCGAGGCCCGCGGCATCGACGACCGCGTCGTCACGCTCGTCTGGTCGGAGTTCGGCCGGCGCCCCGAGGAGAACGGCTCCGCCGGCACCGACCACGGCGCCGGCGGCAACGCGTTTCTGATCGGCAGCCCCGCTCGCGGCCGGATGGTCGGCGAGTGGCCGGGTCTCAAGGTTCTCGACGAGGACGACAACCTGCGCTCGACCGCCGACTTCCGTTCCCTCTACTGCGGGCTGCTCGAGCAGTGGTTCGGCGTCGACGCAGCCGCCGTGATCCCCGGCGCCGCCGGCTTCCCCCGACCGGCGCTGATCGGATGATCCGCCGGCTCGCAAGTGCGGCGCTGCTCCTCGCCCTCGCCGGGCCGATCGCCTCGGCAGCGGCAGCGCCGGCCGCCGAGCCGCCCCCCTCGCGGCTGCTTGTCACCGCCCGCGAGTACAGCCTGACGCTGTCGCGGGCGAAGCTCCGGGCGGGGCCGGCGATCGTCCAGCTCTACAACTTCGGCGAGGATCCGCACGACCTGAACCTGCGGCGGATCGGGGCCGACCGCGTCCGCGAGATCGGTGACGTCGAGCCCGGCGACACGGGCTCGCTCGAGGCTGAAGCTGCGCCGCAAGTCGCGCTACCGGCTCTGGTGCGCGATCCCGACCCACGCGAGCCTCGGCATGGTGGCGACGCTGCGGACGAAGGCGAAGCGGCCGGGCCGCCGCCACCGCCGCTCAGGCGAGCAGCGCCTCGAGCGCGGCGGCTGAGTCGACCGGGGCCTTGCAGGTGAAGTTCTCGCAGACGTAGGCGAGGCCGGCGGCGCCCGCCGGCCGGTCGGCGAGCAGCGCCGGGGCTGAGTCGCCCTCGGTGCCGGCGGCGACGACGGCGTGGGGGCGGTAGCGCGACCGGAACGCCGCCGCAAGCGGATCGGTCGCCGACGGATCGGCGGCAGGCGCCAGCAGCGCCACCTCGCGGGTCGGCGAGAGGTGGAGGTCGATCGCCGACAGCAGGTAGGCGAGCCCCTGCGGATGGCTGCGGGCCGGGCCGGCGAGCAGCAGCAGCACGCCGTGAGCCCGCTCCTCCCACTCCGCCTCGCCGCTCAGCGCCGCCAGCCGCAGCAACCCGTGCGCGGCGGCGGCGTTGCCGGAGGGGGCGGGATGATCGTCGAGATCCTTGCGGCGGGCGATCAGCTCCTCGTGATCGTCGGAGGTCGTGAAGAACCCGCCCCGCTCTTCGTCGGCGAAGCGGGCGACCATCGTGGCGGCGATCTCGCGGGCGGCTTCGAACCAGCGCGGCTCGAACGTCGCCTCGTAGATCGTCAGCAGCGCCTCGAGCAGATAGGCGTGGTCTTCGAGGTAGGCGTTGAGGTGGGCGCGGCCGTCGTTGTAGGCGCGCAACAGGCGGCCCTCGGAATCACGCATCTCGGTGAGCAGGAAGTCGGCGCAGCGCCGCGCCGCCTCGACGTAGCGGGGCTCCGCGAGCGCCGCTCCGGCCTCGGCCAGCGAGCCCGCCATCAGCGCGTTCCAGGCGCAGAGGCGCTTGTCGTCGAGGCCGGGCCGGGTCCGCGTCTCCCGCTCGGCCAGCAGCGCCGCTCGGGCCGCGTCGAGGCCGGCCGGAGCCGGGGCGGCGACGCCGAGCGGCAGGTGCAGGACGCTGCGACCGTCGAGCTGGCCGCGGGCGCTGATCCCGAAGTGGGTCAGCAGGTCCGGCTCGAGGTGATCGAGGCCGGCGCGGTCGAGGGCGGCGCGAGCCTCGGCGGGCGTCCACGTGTAGTAGAGCCCTTCGACGCCTTCGGAGTCGGCGTCGAGGGCCGAGTAGAAGCCGCCCTCGGGCGCCTGCATCTCGCCCAGCACCCACTCGCAGATCCCGACGGCGACCTCCCGGTAGCGGTCGTGGCCGAGCTCGAGATGGGCGCGCAGGTAGCTGCGGGCGAGCAGGGCGTTGTCGTAGAGCATCTTCTCGAAGTGGGGGACGATCCAGCCGGCGTCGACCGAGTAGCGGGCGAAGCCGCCGCCGAGCTGGTCGTGGATGCCGCCCGCCGCCATCGCGTCGAGGGTCAGCTCGACCGGCTCGTGCTCGCCCCGGGCGAGCAGCAGGTCGAGGGCGCTGGCCGGCGGGAACTTGGGCGCCGAGCCGAAGCCGCCGTTGACGTCGTCGAACGCCGCCAGCAGCGCCGGGATCGCCTCCTCGAAGAGCTCCGGATCGACGGCGTCGGCGGAGGCCGGCATCCGGCCGATCGCGCCGAGCTGCTCACGGGTCCGCGGGGCGGCGGCGCCGATCTCCTCGCGCTGCATCGACCAGGCGGCGACGACCGCCTCCATGACCGTCCGGAAGCTCGGCATCCCGCCCCGCGATGCGGGCGGGAAGTAGGTGCCGCAGTGGAACGGAACCCCGTCGGGGTCGCAGAACGCCGTCAGCGGCCAGCCGCCGTGCCCGGTCATCCCCTGCAGCGCCTCCATGTAGATCGCGTCGACGTCGGGTCGCTCCTCGCGGTCGACCTTGACCGGCACGAAGTGCTCGTTCATGTAGGCGGCCGTCTCCGCGTCGGTGAACGACTCACGCTCCATCACGTGGCACCAGTGACAGGCCGAGTAGCCGATCGAAAGCAGGATCGGGACGTCGCGCTCGTGCGCCAGCCGGGTCGCCTCCTCGCCCCAGGGCAGCCAATCGACCGGGTTGTCCCGGTGCTGGAGGAGGTAGGGAGAGGTCTCGCCGGCGAGTCGGTTGGCCACGGGCGATGCTTAGCAGCCCGAGTCGTCGAGCCGGTCCCAGACCCGTGCGAGGTCCTCGAGGTCGCCGGTCTCGAGGCGGCTCAGGAACTGCTCGCGGATCGCCGCGAGGTTCGTCGGCTGGGCCGCGCGGAACTTCTTCATCCCCGCGGCGGTGAGCCGCGCATAGGTGCCGCGCCGGTCGTCGGGGCAGGTGTGGCGCTCGACCAGGCCGCGGGCGACGAGCCGGTCGACGAGGCGGGTCAGGCCGCTGCGGCTGATCAGCATCTGGTCGGCGAGATTGCCCATCCGCAGCGAGTGGTCGGAGGCCTTCGAGAGCAGCAGCAGCACCTCGTAGGAGCTGAGCGAGAGCCCGTGTTCGCGCTCGAGCCGTTCGTCGATCGCCGTCGTCATGTTGCGATATGCGAACAGCATGCCGCGCCAGGCGGCGAGCTCGCCGCCGTCGAGCTGACGGGCGTCGGGCGTTCGGGTCGTTTCGGCCATCGGCCGATCCTAACCCGAGATCGTTGACACTGCAACCATAATGTCGGATACGTTGAACGACCCGATCGAATGGAAGTGAGGACGATGAAGCTCGAAGGCATCCACCACGTCACCGCGATCACGGCCGACGCCCAGGACAACGTCGACTTCTACGCGGGCGTGCTCGGACTGCGGCTGGTCAAGAAAACCGTCAACCAGGACGATCCGAGCGTCTACCACGTCTTCTACTCCGACGAGCAGGGGCGGGCCGGGTCCGACATCACGTTCTTCGAGTTTCCCGGCGCTCCCCGGGGCCGGGCCGGGGACGGCATGATCCACACCGTCGTCTGGCGGGTCGGCTCACCGGCAGCCCTCGACTTCTGGGCCGGGCGCCTCGGCGACAACGGGATCGCCGCCGAGCGCGACGGGGACTCGCTGCGGTTCGCCGACCCCGAGGGCCTCGCCCACGAGCTCCGCGTCAGCGACGTCGCCGACGAGCCGCTCTCGGCCGAGCACCCCGAGATCCCGGCCGTGCATGCGCTGCAGGGGTTCGACGCGGTCCGCGCCTACGCGTCCGCCCCCGAGGCCGGCGAAGGACTGCTGCGCGAGCTCGGCTTCGCGGGCGGCGACGGCAGCTGGGAGGCGCGCGGCGGCGACCGCGGCGGCTGGGTCCATTACGACGCTCCGCCCGAGCAGCGCGGCATGCAGGGCGCCGGAACCGTCCATCACGTCGCCTGGGCGTCGACCCCGGAGGAGCATCAGCAATGGCGGCAGAAGGTCGTCGCCGGCGGCGGCCGGCCGACCCCGGTGATCGATCGCTTCTACTTCCGGTCGATCTACTTCCGCGAGCCGAGCGGGGTCCTCTTCGAGATCGCGACGCTCGGACCGGGATTCGACGTCGACGAGCCCGTCGAGCACCTCGGCGAGAAGCTCTCGCTGCCGCCCGACTACGAGCACCTGCGCCCGCAGGTGGAGGCGAACCTGAAGCCGATCACGAGCCCGCGCCAGCGCGACGCCGTCTGAGCCTCAGGAGACGTCCCGGCGGCGCAGCCGGATGAGTCCGAGGACGATCGGCAGGACGACCCAGGCCAACGTAGCCGTGGCGATCTTGTCCCAGTCGGCCGTCGTGTCGTCGACCAGCGTCGACCACGCCGAGGGATCCACCCAGGCGATTGCGGCCTCGACGCCGGCGGAGATCGCCGCGATCGCGGCGATCAGGATCGGAGCGACGAAGTTGAGGACGATCGCGGCGGGCGAGTTCATCAGGATCGCGGCGAGCCCGAAGCCGAAGAGCAGCACGAGCAGCTCGTAGAGCACCGCCCGCGACGCGTCGCCGGTCGCGAAGCCGAACCCGTCGCCGGCGGCGAGGGCGGCGAGGGCGGCGAGGGCGAGGCAGAGCGCCGTCGCAGCGCCGAGCAGCGCCAGCATCGCCAGTAGCTTCGCCGCCATCACCCGTTCGCGGACCGGGGTCAGTGCGAAGGTTCCGAGGGCGGTGCGCTGCGACCACTCGCTGGTGACGAGGAGAATCGGCACGATCGGCATCAGGATGCTCGCCGCGAGCAGCGCATCGGCGAACAGCTCGCCGAAGTCGCGCGACGTGTCCTCGAAAGCGACCCCGACGAAGGCCGAGGCCGCCGCCGAGAGCGCGGTCAGGACGAGCAACCAGAGCCCGGCTCGCGTGTCGGCCATCTTCCGAGCCTCGACCCGGCCGAGCCGGAGCAACGACGGGCGCTCGCCGCGGGCGGTCAGCGTTGCGGCGGTCAAGCGTCGCTCCCCTCGCCGGAGGTCAGCGACAGGAAGAGCTGCTCGAGGCCGGCGCCTTCGGCGGGGCGCAGCTCGCTGAGCGGCACGCCGCCGGCGTGGGCGGCGCGACCGACGGCTTCCGGGTCGGCCTCGGCGATCAGCGCCGACTCGCCGACCTTCGCCGCGATCCCGGCGGCGGCCAGCGCCTGCCCGAGCCGCTCCGGCTCGGGGCTGCGGACGAGGGTGCCGGTTCCGGCGAGCAGCTCGTCCTTGCTGCCGGCCGCGACCAGCCGGCCCTCCTTGATGAGCAGCAGCTGGTCGGCGATCACCTCGACCTCGTTGAGCAGATGCGAGGAGAGCAGGACGGTGCCGCCGCCGGCGGCGAAGTGGCGCAGCAGCTCGCGCATCCAGATGATCCCCTCCGGGTCGAGCCCGTTTGCAGGCTCGTCGAGGATCAGCACGTCGGGCTCGCCGAGCAGCACCTGGGCGAGGCCGAGCCGCTGGCGCATCCCCAGCGAGTACTTGCCGACCCGGCGCCGCGCGGCGGTCCGGTCGAGGCCGACCAGCTTCAGCATCTCGTCGATCCGGGCCGGGTCGGCTCCGATCGTCTCCGCGCAGAGTCGCAGCGTCTCACGGCCGCGGCGGCCGCCGTGCTGGGCGCTCGCGTCGAGCATGACGCCGACGTGCCGCGCCGGGTTGGCGATCCGGCGGTAGTCGGCGCCGAGGACCGTCGCCGCGCCGCCGGTCCGCGTCGTCAGGCCGCAGATCATCCGCAGCGTCGTCGACTTGCCGGCGCCGTTGGGCCCGAGGAAGCCGGTCACCGTCCCCGGCTCGCAGCGGAACGAAACGTCCTGCACGGCGATCTGTGCGCCGTAGCGCTTGGTCAGCCCGTGTGCCTCGATCATCGTCGGTCGGGAACCCATCCGGCGGGAAAGGCGCCGGCGGGAACGTGGCCGTCGAAGTCCGGAAACCAGCGCATCGCGATCGTCGAGCCGGCGCTGCCGGCGAGCAGCGGCTCGAGGTCGCCGAGCGTCATCAGCACGCGGATCGTCGAGCCGATCTGGAGGTCGGCGGCGGTGGGCGCCTCGGCGCCGATCACGCCCTCCTCGGCGAGCGCCTCGACGTGGTCGAGCTTGGCCGGCAGCCCCGCCAGGTCCTCGGCGAGCGAGGCGGCCGAGATCCCGTGGTACTTCCAGGTGGCGCGCACGAACCTGATCGCGAAGTCGGTCCCGGCCGGGTCGAGCGGCCCGCCGCCGCCGAAGCTGCCGAACGCCTCGGGCCGGAAGTGGAGCGCTCCCCACGGCAGGCTGCGCCCGAGGTCCTGGAGCTGCTCGTCACCCCAACGATCGGCGGCGCGGACGGCGTCGGCGATCGGCTCCGGGAACAGCGACGGCTCCGGGGCGATCTCCTCGATCCGCGCGAAGATCGCCCGTGAGCCGTGGACGGGCTCGCCGTCGACGACGATTCCCGGCACGGTGCGGTTGCCGGCGCCGTAGATCTCCTCCATCTGCTCGTTGTGGCGGCCCATCTCCATCTCGACCCGCTCGAACTCGACGCCCTTGATGCGCAGCGCCAGCTCGGCCGCCCTCGAGGGGTGGGAGGGGGGCAGCCCGTGCAGGGTGATCGTCGGCGGGGGGCTCATCGGCTGGACTCTAGGGATCGGGTGCCGGACTGGCCGGTTGCGGCGCGACCGGCAGGCCGCGGGCGGCGCTGCCGCGGCGCCGGCCGACGAACAGCGCCATCGCGCTGGCGCCGATCGCCGCCGCCGCCGCCGTGGCGAACGAGAACCCGTAGCCGCCCAGCGCCGCCGCGACGCCGGCGATCGGGGCGCCGAGGCCGACGCCGAGATCGAAGCAGGCCGTGAACGTGCCCATCGCGATCCCGCGGCGCTGCTGGGAAACCCGATCCATGACCAGCAGGACCAGGCTCGGGAAGATCAGCGAGAAGGCGGCGCCGACCGCGATCGCCCCGACGAGCGCGGTGGCGAGGCTCCCGGCCAGCGCGATCACCAGCAATCCGGCGGCCTCGAGGATGCCGGCGCCGACCGCGCACCTGACGCCGCCGAAGCGGTCGGGGAGCCAGCCGAACAGGACCCGGGCGGTGACGACGGTGAGCGCGAAGGCGGTGAAGATGCTCGCCCCGTGGTCGATCCCTCGATCGTCGAGGTGGAGGACGATGAAGCCGGCGAGGGCGGCGTAACCGAGCGTCGCCATCGTCATCGCCAGCCCCGGTCCGACCGCCTCGGGAGCGAACAGGCGCGTGCGCCGGGTCGCAGTCGGGTCGGGCTCGGGGCGGGGCGGCTCCGGGATCCGGGCGGCGACGAGCGCCGCGGCGAGCGGCGCCGCGGCCGCGAACGCCCAGACCGCCTCGTAGCCGACCGAGCGGAGCAGGAAGTCGCCGATCGGCGGCCCGAACGAGAGGCCGCCCCAGATCGCCAGCCCGTAGAGGCCGATGATCCGGCCGCGCCGCGCCGGGTCGGTGATGTCGACGACCCAGGCCGAGCTCGCCGTGTAGACGACGCCCTCGCCGGCGCCGAGGATCAGTCGGGCGACGATCAGCCCGAGGACGCCGAGTGGCATGAAGTAGAGGAGGCTGGCGACCACGGTCACGATCGCCCCGGCGATCACGACCGGCTTGCGGCCGCGGGCGTCGGCGATGCTGCCGGCCAGCGGCCGGCAGGCGAGCCCGGTGATCGCGTAGGCGCCGGTGACGATCCCGACCGCCAGGTCGGTCGAGCCGATCGGCCCCTTCACGTACTGGGGAAGGACCGGCAGGGTTGCGCCGATGCTGAGCAGGACCAGCAGCGTCACCGCGAACAGGGCCGCGAAGGTCGGCCCGGACCGCGGCGTGAACGCCGCGCCCGGCGCCGTCGCCCGGAGGCCGTCGAGCGCCGGGCTCACGTCCCCTGCGGGGTGGCTCCCGAGCGCAGCTCGGCCCGCTTGATCTTGCCGCTGGCGGTCTTCGGGAGCGCGTCGGCGAACTCGACGATTCGCGGGTACTTGTAGGGCGCCGTCTGCCGCTTGACGTGCTCCTGGAGCTCGCCGGCGAGCGCGTCGCCGGGCCTGCCGTCGCGCAGCACGACGATGGCGCGGACCACCGACCCGCGCTCCGGGTCGGGGGCGGCGACCGCGGCGGCCTCGGAGACCGCCGGGTGCGAGATCAGTGCCGATTCGACCTCGAACGGCCCGATCCGGTAGCCGGAGGAGATGATCACGTCGTCGCCGCGGCCCTCGAACCAGAGGTAGCCGTCGCCGTCGGCGCGAACGTGATCGCCGGTCCGCCACCATTCCTCGGCGAAGGGCGGCGTGCCGATGTAGTAGCTGAAGAAGGTCGGACAGCTCGCCGTCCGCAGCAACAGCTCGCCGTCCTCGATCCGCAGGTCGATGCCCGGCAGCGGCCGGCCCATCGACCCGTCCCGGACCTCGCCCTCGGTCAGGCCGCCGGTCAGGGCCCCCGTCTCGGTCTGCCCGTAGCCGTCGTGGATGTCGAGGCCCGTGTCGGCGCGAAAGGCGTCGATCACCTCGGCGTTGAGCGGCTCGCCGGCACTGACCAGGCGGCGCAGGCCCGGGACCGGACGCAGCGCGGTTCGCTTGGCGAGCATCCGGTACTCGGTCGGAGCCTGGCAGAGCACGTTGATCCCCTCGCGCTCGCAGATCGCGAGCCGTTCGCCGGGCTCGAAGCGGCCCTCCTGCATATAGGCGGCGGCGCCGACTAGCCAGGGTGCGATGAACGCGTTTCGCGCCGACTTCGACCAGCCGCTCGCCGCGGTGCACCAGGCCAGCTCGCCGGGGCGGGCGCCGAACCAGTGCTCGGCCTGCAGCCGCTGGCCGAGCAGGTAGCGCTGCGGGTGCACGGCGGCGCGGGCCGGGCCGGTCGTTCCCGATGTGAAGACGATCAGCGCCGGATCTCCGGGTGCGAGCTCGGCCGGCGCCGCCGCCGGCGCCTGCGGGCGCTCCTCGTCGAGGATCTCGTGGATCTCGGCGAGGTCCATGTAGGGAACCCCCTCGGGGAGCTGCTCGAGCCAGCGCTCCTCGCCGAGCGCGATGGCGGGATCGGCGACGGCGATCCGGTGGGCGAGATCGGCGCGGCGCAGCTGCGTGTTGCAGGGCAGCGCGACGGCGCCGATCCGGAAGCAGGCGAGCATCGCCAGCACCCACTCGGAGCGGTTGCCGATCAGGGTCATGACGACGTCGCCGCGACCGACGCCGCGGGCGACGAGCGCCCCGGCGAGGCCGGCGCTGCGGGCGACCAGCTCGCCGTGCGACCAGACGTAGCGCGAACCGTCCTCGCCGACTGCGACGAGCGCCGGCCGGGCCGCCGGGTTCGCCTCCATGACGTCCTCGATGAAGTTCATCGCCGGGTATTCTGCCCCGCGATGTCCGCTCGGGCTTCGTCCCTCCTCCTCCCGGCCCTGGTCGGCCTCGCGCTCCTCGCCTCAGGGTGCAGCGCCAAGGGCGAGATCTCGCTCGGCGACAGCATGATCGACTCCGAGCGGGCCGAGAAGGAGATCAGCGGTGGGCTCGAGGACGCCTACGGGACGCCGCCGAAGTCGCTCGACTGCCCCGCCGACGTCAAGGCCGAGGAGGGGAAGAGCTTCACCTGCACCGGCGAGGATCCCGACGGCCGGCCGTTCCAGCTCGACGTCGTGATGACCGACGACGAGGGCGGGATCCGCTACCCGACCACCGTCGAATTCACCGACGGCGCGACCGGCGCCTAGCGGCGCCTGCCCCGTCGGCGGGGCATCACTCGTAGAGCTTGACGATCCGGATCGTGCCCGCCGGCGCCGCGTCGACGCAGAGGTTGCAGAGCACGCACTCGTCGAGGTTCTCGGCGACGACGCCGACCCGGCCGTCGGCGACCGCGAAGATGTCGACCGGGCAGACCTCGGCGAGCTTCTCGGCCAGCGCCGTGTCGCCGGCGATCGAGTCGTCGACTTCGACGTCGATGAAGGTGCCGTTCAGGTCGGCGCTCATCGGTCCCCTCCCGCCAGCGCTTCCTTGACCCGGTCGGGGATCTCGTCGATCCGCTCGACGACGGGGATGCCGGAGGCCTCGAGGCGGGCGATCTTCTCGGTCGCCGAGTCCTCCTTGCCCTCGACGATCGTGCCGGCGTGGCCGAAGCTCATACCCTGCATCTCCTCGTCGTCCATGAAGCGGCCGGCCATGAAGGCGACGATCGGCATCGTCGAGCCCGCCTGCTCGCGCCACTCGACCAGCTCGGCCTCCATGCGCCCGCCGGGCTCGGTGTAGATCACGATCGCCTCCGTCTGCGGGTCCGACTCGAACAGCGGCATCAGCTCGGCGTAGGTGGAGCCGATGATCGCGTCGCCGCCGATCGAGATCGCCGTCGAGACGCCGAGGCCGGCGGCCGTCAGCGTCGATGAGATCTCGGTGGTCATGCCGCCGGAGCGGCTCATCACACCGACCGAGCCGGCGACGTAGGCCTTGGCGGCATCCTTGGCGGGGCCGCCGATTCCGCCCATCTTGGCCACCCCCGGCGCGATCAGCCCGAGGCAGTTCGGGCCGATGATCCGGGCGCCGCGCTCGTTCGCGAGCTCGACCATCTCGGCGACGTCGCGGCGCGGGATCCGCTCGGTGACGATCACGATCAGCTTGATGCCGTTCTCGATCGCCTCCATGACCGCGTCCTTGGTGAAGGCGGGGGGGACGGTGGCGACCGCGCCGTCGATCGGTGCACCGTGGTGGGCGACGGCCTGCTCGACCGTGTCGAAGACGGGCACGCCGTGGACCTCACGACCCTTGCGACCGGGGGTGACGCCGGCGACGATCTTCGACCCGAAGTCGAGGCACTCGCGGGTCAGGTTGACGGCCTCGCGGCCGGTGATGCCCTGGACGATGAAGGTGAAGTCCTCGTTGAGTAAGACAGCCATAAGCGCTCAGTTCTCCTCAAACCCGGACATCGCCGGACGCGAGGCGGAGGAGATGGCCGGCATCAGCTCTGCTCTCCCTGGACCTTGGCGACGGCGCGCCCGGCCGCCTCCCACATCGAGACGCTGCGGTCGCAGTACTCGACTCCGTACTTGTCGAGGATCTTGGAGCCCTCGTCCTCCCAGGCGCCCGGGATCCGGAAGATCGCGATCGTCTCGGCCGGGTCCTTGCCGAGCTCCAGGCAGGCCTTGATGACACCGCGGGCGACGATGTCGACGCGGGTGTTGGAGACGATCGACATCATCACCGCGATCTTCTCGACGCCGTCCTTCTCGAGGACCTGCTTGGCGAGGCCACAGGACTTGGCGACGGACGGGTTGCCGCCGATCTCGGCGTAGTTGGCGGGCTTGCCGCCCTGGCTGCGGACCGCGTCGGTCAGCGTCAGCGAGCCGCCGCCGGCGCCGATCACGAGGCCGATGTTGCCGGTGAAGCCATGGTCCTTGCCCTGGATGACGCCGCGGTGATCGGCGGCGTCGATCGCCTTGACGTTGCGCTCGAACTCGCTCGGCTCGTACATCTCGCGCGGCTCGCTGAGGTCGACGCCGATCTCGGTCAGCATCTGCTTGTGGCGGCCGACCGCCTCGTCCTCCATCTCCATGTGGGCGTCGAGGGCGACGAAGGAGCCGTCGGTGAGCCGGGCCACCGGGTTGATCTCGGCGAGCGTCATGTCGTAGTCGCGCTGCAGGCGGGCGAGTCGGGCGAGGATCATCGTCGCCCGGGTCAGTTCCTTGCCGGTCATCCCGCAGCGGGCGACCGCCTCCTTGGCCTTGAAGTCGGGGATCGGGTGGAGGTTGGAGAGGTGGGCGCGGCCGACGTGGCCGGGGTGCTCGGCGGCTACCTGCTCGATGTCGATGCCGCCCATGTCGCTGAACAGCATCATCGGGCGCTTCGCGCGCCCGTCCCAGAGGACCGCGGCGTAGTACTCCTGCTCGACCTCGGCCTTCGGGTCGACGAGGACGCCGACCGGCATGTGGCCGCCGATCTCGAGCTCGAGGATCGCGGCGGCATGCTCGGCCGCCTCGTCGGGGGTGTCGGCGAACTTGACGCCGCCCGCCTTCATCCGCCCGCCGGTCAGGACCTGCGACTTGACCACGACCGAGCCGCCGATCGACTCGGCGGCCGCACGCGCCTCCTCGGCGGTCGTGCAGAAGCCGTACTTGGTGACCGGGATCCCGGCCCGTTCGACGATTCGGCGTGATTCGTACTCGTAGAAGCGCATGGAATTTCGGAGTCGCCGTCGCGACCGGCGGTCGCTGAGCGCCGCGGAACCCTACCGACTCGCTCCGCCAATAGGATCGCCCGCGTGTTCGGACGCCGCCAGCCAGCCCCGCGGGAGGCCGATGCGGTCGTCGTCGGAGCCGGCCTCGCCGGACTCGCCGCCGCCCGGGCCCTGCGCGCCGCCGGCCGCACGGTCGTCGTGCTCGAGGCCCGCGACCGGGTCGGCGGGCGGACGCTCAACGAGCCGATCGGCGCGGGCAAGGTCGTCGAGATCGGCGCCCAATGGGTCGGCCCGACCCAGGACCGCATCAACGGCCTGATCGCCGAGCTCGGGCTCGAGACGTTCCCGACCCATGCGGCCGGCACCAACCTGTTCGAGCGCGGCGGCAAGATCGGTCGCTACGAGGGGACGATCCCGAAGGTCAACCCGGTCGGCCTCGCCGAGGTCGGAATCGTCCTCAAGCGGCTCAACTCGATGGCGGCGGCGGTACCGCCGGAGGCGCCGTGGCTGGCGCCGAAGGCGACGGCCTGGGACGGGCAGACCTTCGAGAGCTGGATGCGCCGCAACGTCCGCACCGGCGTCGCCCGCGACATCCTCAGACTGGCGATCATCGGCGTCTGGGCGGCCGAGCCGCGCGACGTCTCGCTGCTCCACGTCCTCTTCTACATCCGCTCGGCGGGCTCGATCGAGATGCTGATCGACACCGAGGGCGGCGCCCAGCAGGACCGCGTCGTCGGTGGCAGCCAGCTGATCTCGATCCGGATGGCCGAGCAGCTCGGCGAGGCGGTCGAGCTGACGACCCCGGTGCGGAGGATCGCTCACGGCGCCGCCGGCGTCGAGGTCGTCAGCGACCGGCTGACGGTCAGGGCGCGGCGGGCGATCGTCGCGGTCCCGCCGACGCTGGCCGGGCGGATCGCCTACGACCCGCCGATGCCCGCCGTCCGCGACGGTCTCTCGCAGCGGATGGCGCAGGGCAGCGTCGTCAAGTGCATGGCCGTCTACGAGCGGCCGTTCTGGCGTGACCGCGGACTCTCGGGGGCGGTCACGAGCGTCACCGGGCCGGTCTCGGTCGGCTTCGACAACTCGCCTCCCGACGGCAGCCCCGGTGTCCTGCTCGGCTTCCTCGAGGGCCGCGCCGCGCGCGAGGCGATGGATCTCGACCGTGACGAGCGACGGGCGATCGTCGCCGGCTGCTTCGGCCGGCTGTTCGGGCCCGAGGCCGCCGATCCGGTCGGCTACGTCGACCGGGCCTGGGCGGCCGAGGAGTGGTCGCGCGGCTGCTACGGGGGCTTCATGCCACCCGGGGCATGGAGCGATCACGGCGCGGCGCTGCGCGAGCCGGTCGGCCCGATCCACTGGGCGGGGGCCGAGACGGCCACCGTCTGGAACGGCTACATGGACGGCGCCGTCGGCTCCGGGCAGGAGGCCGCAGCCGCGGTCGTCGCCGCCTCTACGTAGTTTCACGCAATCGGGCCGGGGAAATTCCGCAGGCACGGCGCCCCGGTTTTCGGCACAATGGGGCCAGCCCCAGCATCGATTGCCGGCCCTGCCCACTGCGGCGGCATCTGAGATGCGGACACCCAGATAGGAGTTGAGCGAGCCCACGATGACCGACGCAACCGCCGCGCCCGAGGCGCCGACCCAGAACCAGGCCCTGACGAGCTGGGTAGAAGAGATCGCCCAGCTGACCAAGCCCCAGTCGATCCACTGGTGCGACGGCTCCGCCGAGGAATACGACGGTCTCTGCAACGAGCTCGTCGAGGCCGGCACCTTCCGCCGCCTCGCCGACGCGAAGCGGCCGAGCTCCTATCTGGCCTGGTCCGACCCCAGCGACGTCGCCCGGGTCGAGGACCGGACCTACATCTGCAGCGAGCGCGAGCAGGACGCCGGCCCGACCAACAACTGGATGGCTCCGGCGGAGATGCGCGAGACCCTCTCCGGCCTGTTCGACGGCTGCATGACCGGCCGGACGATGTACGTCGTCCCGTTCTCGATGGGCCCGCTCGGCTCCGACAAGTCGCAGATCGGCGTCCAGCTGACCGACTCTCCCTACGTCGTCGTCTCGATGCGGATCATGACCCGAATGGGAGCCCGCGCCCTCGACGTCCTCGGCTCCGAGGGCGAGTTCGTGCCCTGCGTCCACTCCGTCGGCGACCCGCTCGCCGCCGGCGAGGAGGACAGCGCCTGGCCGACCAACGCCGACACCAAGTACATCGTCCACTACCCGGAGACCCGCGAGATCTGGTCGTTCGGCTCCGGCTACGGCGGCAACGCCCTGCTCGGCAAGAAGTGCCTGGCGTTGCGGATCGCCTCGGCGATGGCCCGCGACGAGGGCTGGATGGCCGAGCACATGCTGATCCTCAAGCTGACCTCGCCCGCCGGGGAGGTCAAGTACGTGACCGGCGCCTTCCCCTCGGCATGCGGGAAGACGAACCTGGCGATGCTGATCCCGACTCTGCCCGGCTGGAAGGTCGAGACGATCGGCGACGACATCGCCTGGATGAAGTTCGGCGACGACGGCCGCCTCTACGCGATCAACCCGGAGGCCGGCTTCTTCGGCGTCGCACCGGGCACCGGCGTCGAGACCAATCCGAACGCGATGGCGTCGATCGAGGAGAACACTGATCTTCACCAACTGCGCGCTGACCGACGACGGCGACGTCTGGTGGGAGGGGATGACCCCCGAGCCCCCGGCGCACGCGATCGACTGGCACGGCAACGAGTGGACGCCCGACTCGGAGGCGCCGGCCGCGCATCCGAACGCGCGCTTCACGGTCGGCGCCGCGCAGTGCCCGGTCATCGCCGACGAGTGGGAGGACCCGGCCGGAGTCCCGATCGACGCCTTCCTGTTCGGCGGCCGCCGCGCCTCGGTCGTGCCGCTCGTCCGCGAGGCCTTCGACTGGGAGCACGGCGTCTTCCTCGGCTCGACGATGTCCTCGGAGATGACCGCCGCCGCCTTCGGCACGGTCGGTCAGCTCCGCTTCGACCCGTTCGCGATGCTGCCGTTCTGCGGCTACGACATGGGCGCCTACTTCGAGCACTGGCTCGAGATGGGCCGCAAGGGCGACGCCGACAAGCTGCCGAAGATCTTCTACGTCAACTGGTTCCGCAAGGACGCCGACGGGAAGTTCATCTGGCCGGGCTTCGGCGAGAACAGCCGCGTCCTCGAGTGGGTCTTCCGCCGCTGCAACGGCGATTCAGAGGTCGTCGCGACGCCGATCGGCAACGTGCCCGCCCCCGGCGAGCTCAACGTCGACGGCCTCGACCTCAGCGACGAGGCGCTCGCCGAGCTGCTCGCCGTCGACGCTGAGGCGCTCGCCGCCGAGCTCCCGCAGCTCGCGGAGCACCTCGCCAAGTTCGACAACCTGCCGCCGGCGATCCAGGCGCACCTCGACAAGCTCAAGTCCGACCTCGGCTAGATCACTCCGGCGGAATGCTCCGCTCCGCATCCGCTTCCGCCGGCCGGCGCGGTGAACGGAGCGGGATGACATGTGTGTTGGGCCCGGGCGGGGAGGGGGGTCTGCCGGTTGCTGCCTCGCGGTGGCACGGATTTTGCAGTCCATGGCTACAAGATCCGTGCCACCTCGCTGGGCCTGGCCGACCGGGACCGCCTCGTAAGCCCCACCGGGCCCGCTCAGGCGCCGAGCAGCACCGGGGCCACCTGCTTCTTGCGGCTCATCACGCCCGGCAGCTCGAACAGGCCGTCCTCGTTCGACTCGCCGAAGGCGCGGGCGACGACCGAATCGTCGCCGGCCACGACGAGCATCGTCCGCCGCTCGAGGATGTCGGTGACCATCAGCGCGGCGAGCGCGTAGTCGTTGCGATCCCGGACCTCGGCGATCGCGTCGACCAGCTCTTCGCGACGCTCGAGGACGCGGGTCCCGACGGTCTCGATCTGGGCGATCGACACGGTGTCCCCGGAGGGCAGCGTGTACTCCTTGGCGTCGCGGGTGACGATCTCCCGCGCCGGCACCTCGGAGACGTCGGAGGTGGTGTCGAACATCTCGCGGCCGAGCTGCATCGCGTTGACGTCGATCAGGTCCTCGAGGTAGTCGATCGCCGCGCCGTCGCGGTCGGTCGCGGTCGGCGAGTTGAGCAGGACCGTGTCGCTGAGGATCGCGCAGAGCAGCAGCGTCGCGGTCGAGTCCATCGGCTCGATCTCGTTGCCGATGAAACGCTCGGTGACCAGCGTCGCGGTCGAGCCGACCGGGTCGAAGGTCGCGGTGACGGGGATCCGCGTCTCGATCGAACCGATGTGGTGGTGGTCGAGGATCTCGACGATCTCCGCCTGCTCGACGCCGGGCACGCTCTGCGCCGCCTCGGCGTGGTCGACGAGGATCACCCGGCGCGGCTTCGGCGAGACGAGGTCGCTGCGGGTCAGCAGGCCGACCGGTCGGTTACGGGAGTCGACCGCGACCGCGGCCCGGTAGTGGACGTCCTTGATCTGCTCGGAGATGTCGACGATCAGGTCGTCGGGATCGACGGTCAGCGGCTCGCGGTCGGCCATCCCCTCACACGGCGAGGCGAGCGTCACCATCCGGCAGCTCACGTAGGAGTCGAGCGGGCTGATGATGATCCGGGTGCCGCGCTCGCGGGCCAGCTCGCGGATGCCGTCGGCGGGCGGCATCCCGTTGCTGGTGATCAGCACCGCCGCGCCGAGCTCGATCGACTGGCGCTGGGCGTCGGCGCGATTGCCGACGACGACGATGTCGCCGCCGGAGATCCTGCTGTCGCTCCGCGAGGCGTCGATCGAGTGCACCCAGACGCGGCCGGAGACGGTGTCGTCCTCGCCCTCGATCAGCTCGCCGTCGAGCACGCCGACGATCGCCGAGATCGTCGTCGGGGCATCGGCGAGGCTGTGCGTCTTGCCGGTCTCGCGGATGTAGCGGTGGGCGAGCGAGCGCTCGGTCATCACCCCGAGCAGCTCGCCCTCGTCGCCGACGATCGGGACCAGATCGAGGTCGCCGGCGGCCATCGTCCGGCCGACCTCGCGGAGCGGCTGCCGGTGATCGGCAATCGGGAAGCTCTCCTGCATGACGTCGCTGACCCTCAGCATCACGTGCACCATCGGGTCCGGCCGGGGCGCGCCGCTGCGCTCGAGGACCCAGGCGGTCTGCGCGTTGACCTTGCCGAGACGCACCGCCACGTACTCGCTGTCGGGGTCGATCTGCTGCTTGAGCTCGGCGTAGGCGATCGCCGACGCGATCGAGTCGGTGTCGGGGTTGCGGTGGCCGGTCACGTAGATCCGGCGCCGGCGGGGATCGATGATTTCCGCGTCGCTCACGACCGCAGATGATCGAACATTCGCCCGCTAGGCGGGGTTCGGGTCCGCCGGCGCGGCCAGGTATGGCGCGAACGCGGCCCGCACCGCGGCCGGGATCGAGGTCGGCTCGCCGCCGCCACGGCCGACGAAGACGTGTCGCAGCTCGCCCTCGGCGACCACGGTCGCCTCGCGCACGACCTCGATCGCGGTCGTCATCGACGTCGTCCCGATCGCCGCGACCGATGCCCGCAGCTCGAACTCGTCGTCGAAGCGCAGCGAGTCCCGGTACCTGATCGCCGCCGCGGCGACGACGAGGTCGACGTCGTTGGCCGCCGTCGCCTCCTCGTAGGGCCCGATCGCCTCGCGCCAGATCTCGGTCATCGCCACGTCGAAGTACTCGAGGTAGCGCGAGTTGAAGACGATCCCCTGCGGGTCGCACTCGGCGAAGCGGACCCGCAGCGGATGGACGAGCACCCTGCTCATCGAAAGATCCGTCCGGTGGCGCGGCTCAGAGGCCGTACGCCTCCTTCAGCTCCGGGTCCTTCTCGGCCAGCATCTCGGCGAGGTTGACCATCACCTTGCACTGCTTCCAGGTCGCGTCGTCCTGCATCTTGCCGTCGATCATGTGGACGCCGCGGCCGTCCGGGATCGCCTCGATGACCTTCTTGGCGAACTTGACCTCGTCGGGGTCGGGGCTGAAGACCTTCTTGGCGATCCCGATCTGGACCGGGTGCAGGGTCCAGGTGCCGACGCAGCCGAGCAGGAAGGCGGCCCGGAACTGCGCCTCGCAGCCGGCGACGTCCTTGATGTCGCCGTAGGGGCCGTAGAAGGGGAGGATGCCCGCCGAGGTGCAGGCATCGACCATGCGGGCGATCGAGTAGTGCCAGGGGTCCTGCTGCGCGGTCGCCCGCGGCGCGTCGGGGTCGTCGGGGTTCGGGTCGTTGATGACCAGGTAGCCGGGGTGGCCGCCGCCGACGCGGGTCGTCTTCATGCGCCGCGACGCCGCCAGGTCGGCGGGGCCGAAGCTCATCCCCTGCATGCGCGGGCTCGCGGTCGCGATCTCCTCGAGGTTGACGACGCCGAGCGAGGTTTCGAGGATCGCGTGGACGAGGATCGGCCGCTCGATCCCGGCCTTCGCCTCGAGCTGGGCGAGCAGCCGGTCGACGTAGTGGATGTCCCAGGCGCCCTCGACCTTCGGGACCATGATCACGTCGAGCTTGTCGCCGATCTCGGTGACCAGCGTCGTCAGGTCGTCGAGCACCCACGGGCTCTCCAGCGAGTTGACGCGGGTCCAGAGCTGGGTCTCTCCGAAGTCGACGGCGTTGGCGACCTTGACCAGGCCCTCGCGGGCGGCGACCTTCTTGTCGACCGGCACCGCGTCCTCGAGGTTGCCGAGCAGGATGTCGGCCTGCTTGGCCATGTCGGGGACCTTGGCCGCCATCTTCTCGTTCGAGGCGTCGAAGAAGTGGATCATCCGCGAGGGGCGGAAGGGGACGTCCAGGACGGGGTCCGGGGCGCCGATCGCGAGGGGCTGGGCGAAGCTGCGTGGGTTTCTCAATTCTGCTCCTGGGGGTCTGACGATTCGGAGGGCGGACGCTACCGCAGCCCCGCGCCACGGTCGCGTCCGGCCCGGGCGTAGACTGAGCGCGCAATCGGCCCTGATCGGAGGGCCCCGACCAGGGAGTTACCTTGCGACTTCTACGAATTCCGCTAATCGTCCTTGCCCTCGTCGGCCTGATCGCGGTGGCCGGCTGCGGCGGCAGCGACAGCACCGACAGCAGCAGCTCGGACACGCTCAGCAACGAGGAATACGCCCAGCAGGCGCAGACGATCCTGCTCCAGTTCGGCAACAGCTTTCAGGAGCTCGGCACGCAGATCTCGAACTCGAAGACGCCGACCGAGTTCAGCGACTACGTCAACCAGGCCGAGGATGAGATCCAGGGCGCGATCGACGACTTCAGCGCCCTGAACCCGCCCTCCGACGCCCAGGAGGGGCACGACCAGACGCTCTCGGCGCTCGAGAACTTCTCCTCGAAGCTGACCGACGTCAGCGAGGCGGCCGACTCCGGCGACAAGAAGGCCCTCCAGGATGCCGCCCAGGCGCTTCAGCAGGCCGGTCTCGACTTCCAGAGCGAGCTGACGCAGGCATCGCAGTCGCTCCAGGATGCCGGGATCGAGCTCGGCGGCAGCTCCACCGACTCGACCACGGGCGGCTGAGCCGCCGCCGGCCCCGCGGCCGGCGATCGGCGTCAGGGGCTCCTCCGGACTTGGTCCGGAGGAGCCCCTTCGCTTTCCGGCGCCGGAGTCCGGCCGCCGGTATCCTTCGCCCGTCGCAGGCGACCGCGAGAACGCGCAAGCCCGCGGAGCCGCGACGAGGTCCGACGTTCGCCCCAGATCCCCGCAGGAGCCTTCACACATGGCCGTAGACGCCCCGACCTTCGAAGAGAAGACCGACATCCAGAAGGAGATCACCGAGATGGTGCGCTCCTTCGTCGACAACGAGATCATCCCGGTCGCCGGGGAGTACGACCACGAGGACAAGTTCCCGGAGCCGATCGTCGAGCAGATGAAGGAGCTCGGCCTGTTCGGGGTGACGATCCCCGAGGAGTACGGCGGGATGGGCCTCGACCTGACGACCTACACGATGATCGTCGAGGAGCTCTCGCGCGGCTGGATCTCGATCTCCGGCGTCGTCAACACCCACTTCATCGGCTCCTACCTGCTGATGAAGTTCGGCACCGACGAGCAGAAGGACTACTTCCTGCCGAAGATGGCGACCGGCGAGATCCGCGCCGCCTTCTCGCTGTCGGAGCCCGAGGTCGGCTCCGACGTCCAGGGCATCAAGGCGACCGCCAAGAAGGACGAGTCGAGCGGTGAGTGGATCCTCGACGGGCAGAAGATGTGGGTCACCAACGGCCTCCGCTCGTCGGTCGTCTTCACGCTGATGAAGAACGACACCAAGGCCGACCCGCCGCACACCGGGATGACCTGCTTCATCACCGAGAAGGCGCCGGGCGAGCACAAGAACAGCGGCGAGTTCGCCGGCCTCGAGGTGCCACCGCAGATCAAGAAGATGGGCTACAAGGGCGTCGAGTCGACCGAGCTCGTCTACAACGGCTACCGCTGCTCGCCCGACCGGATCCTCGGTGGCGAGGAGGAGGGTCTCGGCAGGGGCTTCGCGCAGATGATGGACGCGCTCGAGGTCGGCCGGGTCAACGTCGCCGCGCGCGGCGTCGGCATCGCCCAGCGCGCCCTCGAGCTGGCGCTTCGCTACAGCCAGGAGCGGAAGACGTTCGGCAAGCCGATCGCCCAGCATCAGGCGATCCTCTTCAAGCTCGCCGACATGGCGACGAAGATCGAGGCGGCCCGGCTGGTGACGCTGAAGGCGGCGCGGATGAAGGACGCCGGGCAGCGCTCCGACCTCGAGGCCGGCATGGCGAAGCTGATCGCCTCCGAGACCGGCAAGGAGTGCGTCGAGCAGTCGTTCCGGATCCACGGCGGCTACGGCTACTCGAAGGAGTACGAGATCGAGCGCCTCTACCGCGACGCGCCGCTGCTGCTGATCGGCGAGGGTACGTCGGAGATCCAGCGAATGGTCATCGGCAAGAAGCTCCTCCAGCGCAACAAGATCTGAGCCTCTTGAGCTCCATCACCCAAGACCTGATCGGCATCGCCTACAAGCGGTTCCTCGAGCAGCTTCCGGCACTGACGAAGCTGAAGCTGGTCGCCCGCCTGGAGCTGCGCGGCCGCGGCGACGTCCAGGTATTCCGGGTCAGCGCCCCGGGCCCGGAGATCACCAAGGAGGAGCCGGAGGACGCCCGGATCGAGATCTCGCTGCCGCGGGCCGACTTCAACGACCTCGCCGACGCCGACCTCTCGCACTGGCAGACCGCCTACGAGCACGGCGTCGTCAAGATCGGCGGCGACCCGGCGGTGATCAGGCTGCTCGGCGGCGTCATCGCCAAGCACGAGGCGCGCGGCAAGCTCAAGCGCGTCCGCTGAGCGCCGCCGCACGAAACCTTCCGAAGTCCCCGAACCGATAACGCAACGAGGAGCAATGAGCGACACCGAGACCCACGAGCTGATCACCGACCAGGCCGGACGCGAGGCATCGGGCGCCCACCCGTACGGCCGCTACCTCGAGGAGTTCGAGGTCGGCGCCGTCTACAAGCACTGGCCCGCCAAGACCGTGACCGAGTCGGACGACCACCTGTTCTGCCTGATCACGATGAACCACCACCCGCTGCACCTCAACGACGTCTACGCCGGCGAGTCCCAGCAGGGCAGGAACGTCGTCGTCGGGCCGCTCGTCTACTCGCTGGCGCTCGGCATGTCGGTCAGCGACGTCTCCGGCAAGGCGATCGCGAACCTGGCGACCGAGGACCTCAGCCACCCGAACCCGGTGTTCCACGGTGACACGCTCTACTGCGAGTCGGAGGTCCTCGAGGTCCGGCCCTCGAAGTCGAAGCCGGACCGCGGCATCGTCAAGGTCCACACCCGCGTCTACAAGCAGGACAACACGCTCGTCGCCGAGTTCAAGCGGACGGTCCTGATCCCCCGCAAGAACCCCGGGGAGTAGGGCGGGCGGGCACGTCGCGGTGGCCGATCCGTACGCAACCCGGCGCCCCGACCTGAGCGGCCGCCCCGACGGCCCGCCGCCGTGGGCGGCCGCGGTGAGCAGCCGCGGTGGCGCCCTGATCGGCGCCGACGGCAGCCTCGAGCCGGGCGCGGAGTTCGCCGTCGTCGGCTGCCGGGGGATCGGCACCGCTGGCGCCGGTGGCGCTGCTCGAGCCGCCGCTGGCGGTGCTGCTCTGGCTCGAGCACGTCGCCGCCGAGCGCGAGGCGAAGGCCGCCAACGGGCTGCTCGCGGGTCTGGCGGCCCTCGCGAAGCCGATCTTCGCCGTCAAGCACGGCGCCGTCGGCGGACCGGCCGACCGCCCGGGCTGTACCGCGATCGAGCCGGAGCTGGTCGCCGCGGTCCTCGACGCCCGCGAGGCGGTCGCCTGGGAGCGGGATCCCGACTTCGGCTACCACGTTGCCGCCGCCGTCCCGGGGCTCGACGACCCGGCCGCGCGGGTGCTGTTGCCGCGGCTCCTCTACGCCGACAACGGGCGGGTCTACGAGCACGCCGGCCTCGTCGCCGACAAGCAGCGCGAGCGCCACGAGATCGCCGCCGCCGTGGCGGGCCTCGATCCGACCGTCGTCGCGGTCGCCGGCTGGCCGCCTCGCGTCACCACCGACAGCTGGCGCGACTAGCGCGGCTCTCCGGCCGCCCGGTCTGCCGCCGTCGAAGGCGGCGGCTTGCGAAGCTGTGCGGGCACCAGGTCGACAGATGAGGAGAGACGACGAATGAGCGATACCCCCGAGACCCTCGACGCGCTGATCCGCGTTCCCGCCCCCTCCGGATACGAGACGCCGGCGGCCGAGGTGTGGCGCGAGGCGGCGTCGTTCGGCGACGTCGCCGCCGACGTCCTCGGGTCCTCGACGGTCTCGGTCGGCGTCGCCGAGGACCGGCCGACCGTCGCGGTCGTCGGCCACATCGACGAGATCGGGCTGTTCGTCAGCCACGTCGACGACGAGGGCTTCCTCTGGTTCGGGCCGATCGGCGGCTGGGACCCGCAGAACCTGGTCGGCCAGCGGGTCGTCATCCGCGGCCGCGACGGCGAGGTGCCGGGCGTGATCGGCAAGAAGCCGATTCACCTGCTCGAGCCCGACGATCGTAAGAAGCCGGCCGAGATCAAGTCGATGCACATCGACATCGGCGCCCGCGACAAGGACGAGGCGCTGAAGCTGGTCAGCGTCGGCGATCCGGCGGTGCTCGCGGCGGAGCCGCTGAACCTGCCGAACGGCCGGCTCGTCTCGCGCTCGCTCGACAACCGGCTCGGCTCCTACGTCGCCCTCGAGGTCGCCCGCCGGATCGGCGCCGGGGAGGACGTGCCGGTCGGCGTCGTCGGCTGCGCTGTATCGCAGGAGGAGATCGGCCTGTTCGGCTCGGCGACGACCGGCTTCTCGCTGAACCCCGACGTGGCGATCGCCGTCGACGTCACCCACGCCACCGACGCGCCCGGCATCTCGAAGCAGGAGAACGGCGACCACGCGCTCGGCTCGGGCCCGGTCGTCGCTCGTGGCTCGACCCTGAGCCCGAAGGTCTCCGACCTGCTCCGCGACGCCGCCGAGGCCGAGGAGATCGACTTCACGTTCGAGGCCTCGGGCCGCTACACCGGCACCGACGCCGACTCGCTGCAGATCGCGCGGGGCGGCATCGCCACCGGCCTGATCTCGATCCCGCTCCGCTACATGCACTCGTCGGTGGAGATGGTCGCCCTCGAGGACGTCGAGGGGGCGATCCGCCTGATCGAGGCATTCGTGCGCAGGCTCGACCCGGCCGAGTCGTTCCTCCGCTGAGCAGTCGGCAGGGCGCCGCCTGGCGAGCTGCCCGCACGGCGGCGGCACGGGTATGGCAGTGAGGGAAGGGGAATGGCCGGCGCCGGGTTGCTCGCGAAGGGGGCGGAACGGGTGGCGATTGGGCGATTCCGACGGCTATTCCGTCGTTTTGCCCCAATCGCCCGCGAAGCGGAGCCCCTACGGCTTGGGCAGGCACACATGTCTTCCGGCCCCGTCACCGCGCCACCCGGGGAGACCGGACGCGAAGCGGAGCCTCCCGGCGGGCGAGACACACATGTCCTCCCGTCCCGTTCACCGCGCCACCCGGGGAGACCGGACGCGAAGCGGAGGATCTCCCCGGAGGTATCTACCTCAGTGGGCTTCGTCGGCCGCGTGCGCGGGCGGCCGCGATTCCTCGGCGAGCGAGGTGATCTCGAGCGGGCCGCGGGCGGCGCCCTCGAGGACGTCGGAGGCCTCGTTCGGCGAGCGGGCGTAGAGCTCGACGAGGAGGTGGACGACGATCCGCTCCTCGTCGTGCTTGTGGAAGCGGACGTGGGTGAAGAACTCGCGGGTGCCGGCATCGCCGAAGGCGCCGTAGGTGAGGCTGTCGGCGGCCTCGGGGCCGGAGCAGACCTCGACGAGGTCCTGGTCGACGGTGACCGTGCAGGAGGCGACCCAGGGGGTGCCGGCGACGAGCCGCTCCCAGCGGTCCGGGATCGGCACCACCTTGCCCTCCTCGACGGCGAGGTGGGGCTGGTCGTGCATGCAGTCGAGGCACTGGACGACCGACTCCTGGACCTCGTCGATCCGCTCGGCCGGCTCGCCGGTCTCGGGGTCGATGCGGAGGATCGCGTCGTAGTGCACCTGCGCCTCGAGGCGCTGCGACCAGCAGCGGTAGCAGCGCAGCCAGGCGCTGCGATCGGTGTTGAGCTCTTCGGCCATGCGTAACCCCAATTGTGGCGGGTCGGGCAAGGCGGCGCCGGCGGCACGCCGGTGACTGTCAGGACCGTTGCGGCGCCTCTCCGCGGAGCAGCGAGTACATGGCGACGTCCCGGGACGTGCCCTTGATGACCAGCCAGGAGCGGAGGATGCCCTCGAAGCGGAACCCACAGCGCTCGGCGACGGCGCAGGAGGCAACGTTGCCGCGCTCGGCCGCGATCCCGATCCGGTCGACCGGCAGGCTCGCGAAGATCCAGCCGCTGAGCAGCGTCACCGCCCGCGCCGCGACCCCGCGGCCGCGCGCACCGGCCGCCAGCCAGTAGCCGACCTCACAGCGACGCTCGTCGCGGTCGAAGCGGACGATGCCGGCAGCGCCGAGGAATCCGCCGTCCGCGGCGTCGACGAGAGCGAGGTGGAGCTCCTCGCCCGGTCCGGAGCGCCACGCGCCGATCCACTCCCGCATCGCGTCGGCATGGTTGTCGTCGGGGACCCGGGTCCAGCGCAGGACGTCGGGATCGAGCGAGGCCGCGGCGATCTCCTCGAGGTCGGACTCGGCATGCAGGCGCAGCCGCACGACGCCGTCGTCGATCCCGCCGATCGGGAACTCGATCGCCGCCACCGGGCGTCAGGCCGGCTGCGAGGCGGCCGCCGGCTCGGCGACGAGCTCGGCGATGTCGACCATGATCCGGTTCAGGTCGAAGTCCTTGGGCGTGTAGACGCGGGCGATCCCGGCCGCGGTCAGGGCGGCGGCATCGGCGGGCGGGATGATCCCGCCGACGATCACCGGCGCCTCGACGCCGGCCTCGCGAATCAGCTCGACGACGCGGGGGACGAGCTCGCGATGGGAGCCGGAGAGGATCGACAGGCCGATCACGTCGACGTCCTCCTGGACGGCGGAGGCGGCGATCTCCTCGGGCGTCAGGCGGATGCCCTGGTAGATGACCTCCATGCCGACGTCGCGGGCGCGGACGGCGATCTGCTCGGCGCCGTTGGAGTGGCCGTCGAGGCCGGGCTTGGCGACGAGGATCCGGATCCGGTGGCCGATCGAGTCGCTGACCGCGGCGACCCGCTCGCGCACCTCGGTGAGCAGCCCGGCGTCGCCGCCGACCGCTGAGCCGTCGAGCCCGGTCGGCCCCCGGTAGGCGCCGAAGACCTTCCGCAGCGCCTCCGCCCACTCGCCGGTGGTGACGCCGGCCTTGGCGGCTTCGATCGTCGCCGGCATCAGGTTCGCGGTCTCGTCGGCGGCGGCCGACGCGAGGGCTGCGAGGGCGCGCTCGGCGGCGCCGGCGTCGCGGCCGGCCTTCCATTCCTCGAGCGCCTCGATCCGCTCGCGCTCGACCTCGGGGTCGGGGGTGAGGATGCCGCCGTCGTCGCCGACCGTCAGCGGCGAGTCCTCGGTCTCGGTGAAGCAGTTCTGGCCGATCACCTTGAGGTCGCCGGACTCGATCCGGGTCAGGCGGTCGCGGTGCGATTCGACGAGGCGGGCCTTCATGTAGGCGACGGCCTCGCTGCTGATCGCGCCGCCGTGCTCGGCGACGACCGCCATCTCGCTGCGGGCGCCCTCGATCAGCTCGTCGACCAGCCCCTCCATGACCTTCGAACCCTCGAAGATGTCGGGGTAGTCGAGCAGGTCGGTCTCGTTGGCGAGGATCTGCTGGATCCGCAGGCTCCACTGCTGATCCCAGGGCCGGGGGAGGCCGAGCGCCTCGTTCCAGGCCGGCAGCTGGATCGCCCGCGCCCGGGCGTCGCGGCCGAGGGTGACGGCGAGCGCCTCGAGGACGATCCGCGGCACGTTGTTCTCGGGCTGCGCCTCGGTCAGGCCGAGCGAGTTGACCTGGACGCCGTAGCGCATCCGCAGGAAGCGGGGCTCGGTGACGCCGTAGCGCTCGCGGCCGAGCTCCTCCCAGAGGACGCCCATCGCCCGCAGCTTCGCGTGCTCCTCGATGAAGCGGACGCCGGCGTTGACGAAGAAGCTGATCCGGCCGAACACCTTCGGAAAGTCCTGCTCGGAGACCTGACCGCGCTCGCGGACCGAATCGAGCACCGCGATCGCGTTGCTGATCGCGTAGGCGATCTCCTGGACCGGTGTCGCCCCGGCCTCCTGGAGGTGGTAGGAGCAGATGTTGATCGGGTTCCAGCTCGGGATCTCGTTGACGGTGAACGCGACCATGTCGGCGATCAGCCGCATCGACGGCTTCGGGGGGAAGGCGTAGGTCCCGCGCGAGAGGTACTCCTTGATGATGTCGTTCTGGGTCGTCCCCTTGAGCGAGTCGCGCGGCACGCCCTGCTCGTCGGCGACGGCGACGTAGAGCCCGAGCAGCCAGGCGGCCGTGGCGTTGATCGTCATCGAGGTGTTCATCTCGGCAAGCGGGATGCCGTCGAGGAGCGTCTCCATGTCGCCGCGGTGGACCACCGAGACGCCGACCTTGCCGACCTCGCCGCGGGCGAGCACAGCATCGGGGTCGTAGCCGGTCTGGGTGGGTAGGTCGAAGGCGATCGAGAGCCCCGTCTGCCCCTTCGCGAGGTTGCGCCGGTAGAGCTCGTTCGAGCGCCGGGCGTCGGAGTGCCCGGCGTAGGTACGCATCACCCAGGGCCGGTCTCGCTCGGGCAGCCGATGCTCGCTCATGACGTCATTCTAGATCGGAAGCGCCGAGCGCCGCCGCTGCGGCGGCCTTGTACGTTCCCCGCCGTGACCGCGACCCGTCTGATCGACGCCCGCCATCTCGGCCTCGACCGCGTGATCGGCGTCTGGGAGCGGGACGGCGTCCTCATCGATCCCGGGCCGGCGAGCACGATCGAGCGGGTCCTCGCGGCGCTCGGGGAGCAGCGGCCCCGGGCGATCCTGCTCACTCACATCCACCTCGACCACGCCGGCGCGACCGGGACGCTGGCAGTCCGCTTCCCCGGCCTCCCCGTCTACGTCCACGAGGCCGGAGCCCCGCACCTCGTCGACCCGACCCGGCTGCTGCGCAGCGCCGGCAGGCTCTACGGCGACCGGATGGAGGAGCTCTGGGGCGAGGTCCTGCCGGTGCCGGCGGCCAACGTCGTCGCGCTCGCCGGCGGCGAGACCGTGGCGGGCCTGGAGGTGCTCGCCGCCCCCGGCCATGCCTCCCACCACGTCGTCTACCTCGATCCCGAGGGCGGCGATGCGTTCGTCGGCGACGTCGGCGGCGTCCGGATCCCGCCCGGCGAGACGGTCTGGCTGCCGACGCCGCCTCCCGACATCGACCTCGAGCGCTGGCGCGCCTCGATCGCGGCGGTCGCCGAGCGCCGCCCGGAGCGGCTGCGGCTCACCCACTACGGATCCGCCGAGGACCCCGAGGCGCACCTCGCCGCGACGCTGGCCGAGCTCGAACGGCTCGCGGAGAGCTCGCGGGAACGCGACCGCGAGCGTTTCCTGGCCGGCCTCGAGGCGCGGATCGGCGCCGAGCCGCCGGATCTGGCCGAGCGCGTCCGCTCGGCGATGCCCCCCGAGCAGACCTGGCTGGGCCTCGAGCGCTACCAGCGCCACCGAAAAGGCTGAACGGGGACCGCGACTCCTGCGCCTCTTTCGTGTTCGCAATCTTCGAGGCACCCGATCCGGGCAATGCGGCGGAGGTCCGCCGGCCCGGCTACGCTCACCACGATGACCAAGCGAATCGCACTGACAGCAACGATCCTGGCCGCGCTCGCGGTCGCGATCCCTGCCTACGCGGGGATCGCGATCTACAACAACGGCTTCTCGTCGAAGTCCGACTACTCGCAGGTCACCAAGCAGTCCGGCAAGAAGAAGAAGTGCAAGCGCAACTGGCGCAACAAGGCGGCGCTCGGCTTCACGGTCAAGGGCGGCAAGCAGAACTGCGCGCTGAAGACGCCGGTCGAGGGGGACACGACCAAGCCCGACCTGATCGTCCAGGTCAACGCGAAGCTGACCGCGAAGACCGAGAAGGCGACGCGCAAGGGCGCCTACGTCGGCGTCTCGGTCCGTTCGAGCCGCAAGGACGGCTACACGTTCCGGGTCATCCCGAAGACCCGCAAGTGGGAGCTGGTCGAGAACAAGGTCGTGCTCGAGAAGGGCAAGGACAAGGCGATCGCGGGAATGAAGAAGCGGAACTCCCTGGAGATCCGCGCGAAGGGCGCCAAGATCATCGGCAAGGTGAACGGCAAGAGCATGATCTCCTACAAGGACCCTGCTCCCGACGACGTCAAGGGCACCGGCACCGGGCTCACCTACGGGATCAAGCAGAAGGTCAAGAAGAAGCAGGCGGTCGGCTTCTTCGACAAGCTCAAGGTCCAGGTTCCGAACCCCTGACCGGTTCCGCCCCGCGCTAGATTGCCGATGGGCATGGGGGCGCAACCGAGGCAGCGATGACGACCGAGACGATCGAGCGACCGCGGACGTCGGGGCCCGACACGGGCGCCGGCGGCTGGCGCGTGATCGTCCGCAACGACGACCACAACACCTTCGAGCACGTCGCCGGGACGCTCGCCCGGGTCATTCCCGGAGTCAGCTACGGCAACGGCATGGCGTTCGCGAACACGATCCACAACACCGGCCAGGCGATCGTCTGGAGCGGCATGCGCGAGCCCGCCGAGCACTACTGGGAGCAGCTGGCCGCGGCCGGGCTGACGATGGCGCCGCTCGAGCAGCACTGAGGCGGCACCGAACGGCGAAGGGCGCCCGGCGGGCGCCCTTCGGCTTCGATCAGAGCTGCAGGAGCCTGCCGCCGGCGCCGGGCGGCGAGCCGCCGAGGCTGCCGCGCGGCCGGCGCCAGAGCCCGCGGCGGCGCTTGCGGCGCGCCTCGCGGAGCGTGTGCGCGATCCCCTCCTGGCGCCGGGTCTCGGTGCGGGTGGGGAGGGGCTGTGCGATGAGTGTCGAGCTGGTCATGGTGCGCCTCCTGGAAGTTCGATTCCGGTGATGGATCCAGGGTGCCGGAGAACCTGAATAAGCGCAATAGATTTGTCTAGACCGATTGATAAGCTTGACTGATGCTGGATCTCAAGCGCCTCCGCTTCCTCCGTGCCGTCGCCGAGCACGGGTCGTTCTCGGCCGCCGCCGACGATCTCTACGTCTCGCAGTCGGCGGTCAGCCAGCAGGTCGCCAACCTCGAGGCCGAGGTCGGCGAGCCGCTCGTCCTGCGGCTGCGCAGCGGCCCGGTGCTGACCGACGCCGGCCGGCTGCTCGTCGCCCACGCCGAGTCGGCGATGGCGCGGCTCGAGCAGGCCGAGCGCGAGCTCGCCTCGCTGTCCGGGCTCGAGGCCGGCGAGCTGCGGATGGTCAGCTTCGCGAGCGCCAGCGCCACCGTCGTCACCCGGGCGATCGGCAGCTTCCGGGAGGCCCATCCGGGGATCCGCCTGAGCCTCACCGAGGCCGAGCCCGAGGAGGCGCTGCCGGCGCTGCGCCGCGGTCGCTACGACGTCGCCGTGCTCTACGACTTCGAGCTGCACCCGTTCGCCGCCGACCCCGACATCGCGATGCGCCCGGTGATCGACGAGCGCATGCACCTGGCGCTGCCGCCCGGCCACCGGCTCGCCGGCTGCGAGGCGGTCGACATCGCCGAGCTCGCCGACGAGTCCTGGCTCTGCGGGAGCAGCGAGACGTCATGCCGGCAGCTGACGCTGCGGAGCTGCGAGCGGGCCGGCTTCGTCCCCGACATCGCCTACGAGAGCAACGACTACACGGTCATGCAGGCGCTCGTCTCGGCGGGGATGGGCGTGACCCTGATCCCCGATCTGGCGCTGATGCTCCCGAGTCCCGACATCGCCCTCGTCGAGGTCGTCCCCGATCCGCCGGTGCGGCGGGTCTGGGCGGCGACCCTCGAGGGCGGCGCCCGCAGCCCGGCTGCGGGGGCGATGGTCGACACTCTGGCCGCGGTCGGCGCCGAGCTCGCGGCGGTGCCGGCGGCGGCCTGACCCCGGCCCCGCGGTCAGCCCCGGGTGTTCGACTCCATCTCGCCTGCCGGTAGGCCGGGCGGCGCCCAGCCGGGGCCGTGGTAGAGGACGCCGAGCTTCGCCCGCAGGCCTTCGGCCCGCTTCATGTCGTGCCACATCGCCACGTACTCGTGGAACGCCGCGCGGACCGGGTTGTAGGTGTGGATGTTCTTGGTCAGGCCGTAGCGGACCCGCTCGCCCTCGGGGGCGTAGGTCCCGAAGAGCTTGTCCCAGACGATCAGGATGCCGCCGTAGTTGCGGTCGAGGTAGACCTCGTTCGAGCCGTGATGGACGCGGTGATGGGACGGCGTGTTGAGCACGGCCTCGAGCGGGCGCGGCAGCTTCGCTGATCCGCTCGGTGTGGATCCAGAACTGGTAGATCAGCGACCAGGCCTGGGCGAGCAGGACCATCCACGGCTCGAAGCCGACCGCCGGCATCCACAGCCAGAACGGCAGGTAGGTCATCGGCACCCAGGTCTGCCGCAGCGCCGTCGAGAGGTTGTAGTGGGTGCTGGAGTGGTGGACGACGTGGCTGGCCCAGAAGAACCGACTCTCGTGGCTGCAGCGGTGGAACCAGTAATAGGAGAGGTCGTCGGCGAAGAACAGCAGCACCCAGGTCAGCGGGTTGCCGGGGTCCAGGCGCAGGGGGGTCAGCTCGTAGATCACCGCGTAGAGGGCGACCACGGCCAGCTTCCAGGCGACGTTGATGACGACGTTGCCGCTGCCGAGCAGCAGGCTCGTGCGGGTGTCGCGGGCGTCGTAGCCGATCAGATCGTCCTCGTCGCGGGCGTAGCGGAACGACAGCGCCTCGACGACGAGGAGGAGGACGAAGAACGGGATCGCGTAGTAGAGGACCTCGGCCACGGCCCGGCAATGGTAACTGGTTGGACCGGTTAGTCGCGCTCGGCGGCGATCAACATGTGCCAGACCGGGTAGACCGGCTTGTTGTAGTGGTCGAACACCGACTCGCGAGCCTCGGCGACCTCGTCGGACGACCAGAAGCGATCGAAGTCGCCGCGCGACTCCCAGACAGTCGTCTGCACGAAGTGCAGGTGGTCCTCCTCGGAGCGGGTCAGCGAGAACGACCTGGCGCCGAACGAGGGCGCCCGCTCGAGCGCCGGCATCCAGACTCTCGTACCAGCGATCCGCCCGCCAGGGGTTGATATGCCAGTTGACAACGTTGACCTCGGCCATCAGCAGATCCGCATCTTATTGACCCGCGGCGGCGCTCGGCATGTACAGGATCATCCGGGCGCCGCCGAGCGCCGACTCGCCGATCTCGATCCGGCGCCGACTGGGCGTCGGCGAGCTCGCGCGAGATCGCCAGGCCGAGGCCGAAGCCCCCGTAGTCGCGGCTGCGGGACGCCTCGAGGCGGGCGAAGCGATCGAAGACCCGTTCGCGGTCGGCCGCGGCGATCCCGGGGCCGTCGTCGTCGACGCTGAGCGACGCCGCGGCGACGCCCGGAGGCGGCGGCTCGACCGCCACGACGACCCGCCGCTCGCCGTAGGCGAGGGCGTTGGCGAGCAGGTTGCGGGCGATCCGGACCGTGTCCTCGCGGCGGCCGCGAACGCCGGTCGGGCCACCGGCGTCGAGCTCGACCCGGGCCGCATCCGCCTCGGGGAGCGCCGCCACGACCTCGGCCGCGACGGCGGCGAGGTCGAAGTCCGCGACCGGCTCGCCGTCGGAGCCGGCATCGAGCCGGGCGAGCTGCAGCAGCCCGTCGACGAGCGCCGCCCATCCGCAGCGCCTCCCGCTCGATCAGGCCGGTCACCCGCGCCACCTCGCCGGGATCGGGGGATGGGTCGGCGGCGAGCACCTGCGCCTGGCCGAGGATCGCCGTCAGCGGCGTCCGCAGCTCGTGTGAGGCGTCGGCGACGAACGCCCGCTGCGACTCGAACGCCGCCTCGAGCCGATCGAGCATCCGGTCGAAGCTCTCGGCGAGCGAGGCGATCTCGGCGACGCCGGTGCGGGCGTCCATCCGCAGGTCGAGGCGGCCGGCGTCGACGGCGGTCGCTCGTTCCGCCATCCGTTCGAGCGGCCGGGCGGTCCGGGTGGCGATCAGCAGGCCGAGGCCGGCGGCGACGATCACCGTCAGCGATCCGACCAGCAGGAACGTCGCCGCCACCTGGTGCTGCGCCTGCTCGGTCGGCGCTCCCGGCTCACCGGCCTGGACGATCGCCGGCCCCGAGGGGGTCGCGACCGTGCGGGTCAGCAGCCGCAGCTCGCCGCTACCGGCGAGGTCGATGCTCGTGAACCCCGGCCCGGCGTCGAGCAGGGCGCGGAGCTGGTCCTGCTCGGACTGCTCCTCGCTGCCGTCGTCGCCGTGGTCGGCGCCCCCCTGCGAGAGCTCGAGCAGCGACCGACTGGTTGCTGATCGGCCGCGGCGCGCCCGGCACCTGCGCGATCAGCAGTCGCGAGCCGGCCAGCGCCTGGGCGTCGATGTAGGACCGCGCCGCCGCCGCCTCGCGGCCCGGGGGTGCGGCTGCGATCCGGGCGACGAGGCCGTCGGCCTGGACGATCAGGTCCTGGTCGGTGCGATCGTCGAGGCGGCTGCCGACGAGGTTGTAGACGGTGACGCCGACGACCGCGATCGAGGCGACCGCGAGCGCCGCGATCGCCGCCGTCAGGCGGGTCCGCAGGCTCATCGGCGGCCGCCGTCGACGAGCCGGTAGCCGGCCGATCGGACCGTCTCGATCGCCGCCGGGTTGCCGAGCTTGCGGCGCAGGTAGCCGACGTAGACGTCGACGACGTTGGTGCCGGGGTCGTGTTCGTAGCCCCAGGCCTCGGCCAGCAGCCGATCCCGCGAGAGGGCCTGGCCGGGATGGCGGGCGAAGCAGGCGAGCAGCGCGAACTCCCGTGGCGACAGCGCGACCTCCTCACCGCCCGACCAGACTCGGCGGCTGAGCAGGTCGATCTCGATCGTCGCCGACCCGCAGCCGGCCGGCCTCGGCGGTCCCCGGTCCGCAGCTGGGCGCGGATCCGCGCGAGCAGCTCCGGGACCGAGAACGGCTTCGTCACGTAGTCGGTCGCACCGCTGTCGAGGCCGGCGATCCGGTCCTCGACCTCGCCCTTCGCGGAGAGGATGATCACCGGCAGCAGCGGCCGCACCTTGCGGACCGCCGCCAGCACCTCGAAGCCGTTTCGCTCCGGCAGCATCAGATCGAGGACGACCAGATCGGCCTCACCCTCGAGGATCAGCTTCTCGCCGGATCGGCCGTCGGTGGCGAGCGCCACCGAGTAGCCGGCGGCCTCGAGCCCGCGGACCAGGAAGTCGGCGATGGCCGGTTCGTCCTCGACGACGACGATGCGCATCGGCCGACTCTAACCCGGCGATGACGGCGGCCGGGCGGACCGAGCGCCGCCTGAGAGGACTCTCATCGAACCCTCGGCGACCGCTTATCGATCGCCCCGAGCATCACCGCCTCACCCGTCCCCGACGAAAGGAATCGGAATGCAGAACGAACCGCAGCTCCGGCGCATCGGCGCCTCCCTGATCGCCGCCACCGGCGCGATCCACCTGGTCCTCGCCCCCGAGTACCTCGGCCAGCAGGCCTACATCGGCATCGGCTTCATCCTCGGCGGCATCGCCGCGCTGCTGATCGGCGCCCGGCTCTGGCGCGACCGCGACCAGGCGGCCTGGACGCTCGGAGGCCTGCTCGCGGCCGGGATGGCGGTCGGGTTCGTGCTCTCGCGCACGCTCGGCCTGCCGGGCTTTCACGAGTCCGAGTGGGAGGCCTCCGGAGTCCTCTCGATGTTGCTCGAGATCGGTTTCGTCGGCTGCGCGGCCGCGGCGCTGCGGATACCGCGCCCGGCGATGGCCTAGCCGCCGATCGCCGTTCGGCCGACGCGGGCGTCCACCGGACTCGTCCGGCGGGCGCCCGCCGGCGCTCGGCCGGGACTAGGCGCCGACCTCGGCCCAGATCGCACCATCGCCGGCCACCGACTTGCCGTCGTGGTCGTCGCCGGCGCCGACCCGGATCGTGATCTTCCCGGAGTGGCGGTTCTCGTGCATCATCTGATGCGCCTCGGGAACGCCCTCGAAGCCCATCGACTTCGAGAGAACCGGGCGGATCTTGCCCTCGGCCATGAGCTGGTTGGCGCGCATGCACTCGTAGGCGTTGGCGAAGTGCGATCCGAGGATCTCCTTCTGCTTCATCCACAGGTAGCGGACGTCGAAGTCGAGCGTGTAGCCGGAGGTCGCGCCGCAGATCACGACCTTGCCGAACGGCTTGACCGTGAACACCGAGGTCGGGAACGTCGCCTGGCCGACGTGCTCGAAGACGATGTCGGGGGCGTCGCCGAGGATGCCCTTGACCTTCTTGGCGAAGGCGCGGGACTCCTTGAAGCGGGCCTTCTCCTCCTCCGGCGACTCGTCGCCGGTCCGCATCATCCCCTTGAACTCGTTGCGGTCGATGTAGTCGACGGCGCCGAGCTGCTTGACGAGCTCGCCCTTCTCGGCGGAGGAGACGACGCCGACGGCGTTCGCTCCGGCCGCCTTGCAGAGCTGGGTGGCGAAGACGCCGAGGCCGCCGGCGGCGCCCCAGATCAGGACGTTGTGCCCGGCCTGGATCTTCGCCCGGTTCATCAGCATCCGGTAGGCCGTGAAGTAGGTCAGCCCGTAGGCCGAGCAGTCGACCCAGGAGAGGTTCTCCGGCTTCGGCAGAAGCTGCTGGGCCTGCACCTTCGTGAACTGGGCGAAGCTGCCCCAGGTCGTCTCGTAGCCCCAGATCTTCTGCGACGGCGCCGCCATCGGATCGAGCCCGTGCACCTCGACGTCCTCGTAGGACGCCTGGTTGCAGTGGAGGACCACCTCGTCGCCGGGCTTCCAGTTGGTGACGCCGGCGCCGACCTTCCAGACGATCCCGCTGCCGTCGGAGCCGCCGATGTGGTGGCCGTACTCGGGGTGATCGCCGTAGCCGAACACCGAGACCGGCTTGCCGAGCGCCGCCCAGACGTTGTTGAAGTTGACTCCGGCCGCCATCACCCGGACGATCACCTCGAAGGCGCCGGGCTCGGGGACGTCGACCTCCTCGACCTGGAAGGCGTCCTTCGGCTCGCCCTCCCGCTCGGCGCGGATCACCCAGGCGGCCATCTTCTCGGGCAGCGTGCCCGGCTCCACGTCCAGCTTGGCGACTTCAGCGATGTCTACGGCCACGGTTCTCCTCGGTTTCGGGAAGCGGTCTAAAGCGGCCGGATCGTATCGACGCTTCGCCGCACCGGTAGCCGCCGGGGTGTCGCGGGGCCTACTCGGCGACGCTGCGCGCCAGCTCCGGAACCGGGGCCGCCGGATCCTGCGGCGGCAGCTCGGCCGCCGCGGGCAGCCCTTCGCCGCTCGGCTCGGACCGCTGCGCGGCGATCAGCAGCCAGGCGAGGACGGCGCCGGCGGCCGCGACCGCGGCGGAGACGCCGATCGACGTCGTCAGGCCGGAGATGAACGCGTCGTGGGCGGCGGCGGCGGCCTGGCGGGCGGCGTCCGGCGGCAGCCCGGCGAGCGCCTGGTCGAGCCCGCCGCTGCCGAGCTGCTGGGAGATCGAATCGACCTGGGAGGCCGGCACGCCGGAGCCGCTCAGGGCGCTCTCGAGCTCGGTCCGGCTGCTGCCCTGGAAGATCGCGCCGAGGACGGCGACGCCGAACGTGCCGCCGACCATCCGCGACATCGACAGCAGCCCCGAGGCCAGGCCGGACTTGCTGACGTGGACGGCGTTCATCGCCGCCGTCGACATCGGCGACATCGTCAGGCCGATCCCGAAGCCCATCAGGATGAACGGGATCAGCAGCGAGCCGTAGCCGGAGGTGTCGGAGATCTGCGCCTGCAGGAACAGCGAGACGGCGACGAGGCCGAGCCCGGCGACGATCGGGATCCGGGCGCCGATCCGGTCGGTCATCCGCCCCGCGATCGGGGCGACGACCATGATCACCAGCGTCGTCGGCAGGAACCGGACCCCGGCCTCCAGCGGCGAGAAGCCGAGGATGTTCTGGATGTAGAGGGCCATGAAGAAGAACATCCCGAGCATCGCGAAGGAGATGACGAAGGCGACGGTCAGGGCGCCGAAGAAGTTGCGGTTGCGAAGGAACTCGAACTGGACGATCGGCGCCCGCACCTTGCCCTCGAGCCAGGCGAATGCGGCGAGCAGCGCCAGCGCCGCGGCGATCAGGCCGATGATCCGCGGCGACCCCCAGCCCCAGCTGTTGCCCTCGATCAGGGCGAGGACGCCGGCGGTGAGACCGGCGGTGAGGACCGCGGTCCCGGCCCAGTCGATCTCGCGGCCGACGGTCTCGTCGCGCGACTCGCGGACCGCGAACAGCGCGGTGACGATCGCCCCGGCGGCGACCGGGATGTTGAGGTAGAAGATCGCCCGCCAGGAGACGTGCTCGGTGAGGAATCCGCCGAGCAGCGGCCCGAGCGCCAGGGCGAGCGCCGAGACGCCGGCCCAGGTGCCGATCGCGCGGCCGCGCTCGGCCGGCGGAAACGCGTTGGTGATGATCGACAGCGTCGCCGGCATCATCAGCGCCGCGCCGACCCCCTGGGTGACGCGGCTGGCGACGAGGGCGCCGGTCGAGGGCGCCAGCCCGGCGGTTGCCGAGGAGAGCGCGAACAGGATCACCCCGGTCATGAACATCCGCCGGCGGCCGAGGATGTCGCCGAGCCGGCCGCCGGTCGCGAGCAGGACCGCGAACGAGAGGCTGTAGCCGTTGACGACCCACTCCAGCGAGGAGATCGAGGCGTGCAGATCGCTCTGGATCGACGGCAGCGCCACGTTCATGACGGTGTTGTCGAGCATGATCATGAACAGGGCGAAGCACATCGCCGCGAGCGTCCACCACTTCGCGTTCTCGTCGGTGATCAGGTGCCCGAAGCGCTGCGTCATCGGCACTCCCGCACGGGGGTGGCGGCGAGCAGCCCGCTCGCAGCCAGCGGCGCCAGCGCCGCAGCGATCGCGGCGCGGCCCTCGGGCTCGACGGCCTCCAGGAAGCGGTCGATCTGGGCGCGGCGCAGCGCGACCAGATCGCCGGCGAGCTCGCGGCCGGGGTCGGTGATCGAAAACAGCCGGACCCGGCGGTCCTCCTCGGACTCGCGGCGGCTGACGAAACCCCTCTGGACGAGGCCCTCGAGGGCGCGGCTGACGGCCGCCGGCGAGGCGCCGAGCCGCTCGGCGATCCGGCCGCCGGCGATCGGCTCCGGGTCGGAGCAGGCGAGCATCACCGTCGCCCGCACCTGGCTGACGGTGAGGTCGTTCTCCTCGATCACCCGGAAGTGGTCGTCCTCGGGCGTCAGCATGATCGCCCGGACCAGGTCGTAGACGAGGTCGCCGACGGCCTCGCGGTCGGCGACGGGGGCGGTGGGCGGCGGAGATCCTTGCATCCGTGCAACTGTTGCACTCGGGCACGCTCCGTTGTGTGAGGTGTCGCACGCCGGGGAAGCCATCCGGGGCCGCGACTACCTTGAAGAGTCCGATGGAGGCATCGCGCCGACACCCGTTCGACCGCACCGATCAGCTGCCGCTCGACGACGAGCCGGCCTCGGTCCGCGCGCTCGGCGACCGGATCGTGATCGCCGGCCTGACCGTCGCCGACGAGCGGGCCGCCAAGGTGGTTCGCGAGCGCGCCGAGGCCGGCACGGCCGCGGCCGAGACCGTCACGAAGGCGATCGAGATCGGCACCCGGGTGATCGACTCCGAGGGCACGGCGACGAACGTCGACTACGTGCAGCGCGTCTTCGAGGAGCGGGTCGGCAGGCTCCACGAGGACCTCAGCGGCACCCTCGAGGAGGGCAGCGCCGAGATCGCCAAGCACATCGCCGAGAACTTCGACACGAAGCGCGCCGATTCGGTCCAGGGCGAGATCAAGCAGATGCTCGTCACGGCGATCCAGCATCAGCAGCAGGAGCTCCAGAAGATGCTCACCGCCGAGGACGCGAGCAACCCGCTGGTCGCCGCGCAGCTGCGCTCCGCGAAGGCGATGCTCGATGCCGAGGAGCGCCACCGCAAGCAGCTCACCGATCTCCGCGAGAGCAGCGCCAAGGAGAACCGGGCGCTGCACGCGCAGGTCCGCGAGCTGACCGAGCGCTTCAGCGTCCACCTCGAGCGCAACGAGGGCGACCAGCGCGTCGCCGAGGCCGAGGAGGCCGGCACCCGCAAGGGCTTCACGTTCGAGGAGCGGGTCCACCAGGGCATCGAGCGGATCGCCTCCAGCCGCGGCGACTCGGCGGCCCACACCGGCGCCGAGGGCGCCGAGGGCGGCGGCAAGAAGGGCGACGTGCTCGTCGAGCTCGGCGCCGCCGACGGCCCCTCGGCGGGGCGGATCGTCTTCGAGGTCAAGGACCGCAAGCGGCTCTCCAAGAACGAGGCGTGGGCGCAGCTCAACGAGGCGATGGCCGCTCGCGCGGCGTCGTTCGGCGTGCTCGTCGTCGCCGGCGAGGAGCAGGTGCCGTCGGGCCGCCAGCCGCTGCACGAGTACGAGGGCAACAAGCTGATCGTCGCCGTCGACCGCGACGAGCCCGAGTCGCTGGCGCTCGCCGTCGCCTACCGGCTCGCCGCGGCGCGGGTCTCGATGGCCCGCGACCGCGACCTCACCGTCGACGCCGCCGAGGTGCGGGCGGTCGCCGAGGAGGCGGTCTCGTGCCTGAAGCAGGCACAGGCGATCCGCACGGCGCTGACCGGCATCAAGACCTCCTCCGACAAGGCCCGCGGCGGCCTCGACGAGATGGTCGACTCGGTCGGCCTCAAGCTCGACCGGATCGACGCCCTCGTCGCCGCCGCCGAGCAGCCCGACGACTGAGGCTCAGACCCTCTGCAGCACGCCGGGCGCGAGCTGGCCCGGCGCCGTGAATCCCGACAGTCCCAGCGTCAGGTCGAGCTCGGCGAGGATCCAGCGCAGGACCTTCTCGACGCCGTCGGCTCCCTCGAGCGCCATGCCCCAGAGATACGGCCGGCCGAGCAGCACCGCGTCGGCGCCGAGGGCGAGGGCCTTGAAGGCGTCGCTGCCGGAGCGGATGCCGCTGTCGAAGAGCACGGTCAGGTCCTCGCCGACGGCCGCCGCGACCGGCTCGAGCGCGTCGAGCGCCGCGATCGCGCCGTCGACCTGGCGGCCGCCGTGGTTGGAGACGACGACGCCGGCGACGCCTCGCTCGCGCGCCTCGCGGGCGTCGTCGGGGTGGAGGATCCCCTTCAGCACGATCGGCAGCGACGTGCGGCCGCGGAGCCAGTCGAGATCGTCCCAGGTCAGGCTCGGATTGCCGAACACGCCGATGAACCTGCCGATCGCCGGCCCCGGATCCTCCTCCGGCGGGCGCTCGAGGCCGGCGCGGAAGACCGGGTCGGAGAAGAAGTTCGCGAGGCCGACCCCCTCGATCGCCGGCAGGTAGGCGTTCTGGAGGTCGCGCGGCTTCCAGCCCGGGAATGCGTTGTCGACGGTGACGACGAGCGCCTCGTAGCCGGCCGCCTCGGCACGACCCACGAAGCTCTCGGCGAGCTCGGGGTCGTTCGGCCAGTAGAGCTGGAAGAGCCGCGGCGAGTCGCCGAGCTCGGCTGCGATCGCCTCGATCGTGTGACCGGCGACGGTGCCGACCGTTACCGGGACGCCGACCCGTGCCGCGCCGCGGGCGCTCGCCAGCTCGCCGGCGGGGTGGACGATCGTCTGCACGCCGATCGGCGCGAGGCCGAGCGGAGCGGGCCATTCGACCCCGAACGGCGACGTCCGCAGGTCGCGGACGGCGACGTCGCGGAGCATCCGCGGCACGATCCGCCGGGAGTCGAGCGCGGCGCGGTTGGCGCGATCGGTCCCGCCGCCGCCCGCCGATCCGAAGACGTAGCCGGCTGCGCGCTCGTCGAGGGCAGCCTCGGCGCGGGTCGCGAGCTCACGCCAGTCGACCGGAAGTGTCGGCGTCTCGCCGCCGGCGCCGGCCAGGTAGATCGACCGGTAGTGGTCGCCGAACTGCTCTGGCGGCCGCTCCGGCGTCATCGCCGGTTCAGGGCAGCAACAGGTCGTTCTGGGCGCTCGGTCGCTCCGGACCGACCGACATCGTCGTCGAGTTGATCGTCGGCACGCTGGCCTCGACCGCGTAGACGCCGGTCTCGAGCTCGAACTGGACGGCGCCGACGCCGCCGGCCGGGATCTCGTCGGTCTCGGCGCTGTTCGGTCCGTCGAAGGCGACCTGGACCGCGTCGGCGGACTGGTTGGAGATCGTCACCGTCGCCAGCCCGGCGCCGATGTCGCCGGGGACGACGACGACCTTGCGGTTGTCGACCTTGCCGCTCAGCTGCGCGGGTACGGGGGGGCGCTCGTCGTTGGCGAATTCCTCGGAGCCGCACCCGGCCACGAGGACGGCGGCGACGACCAGCCCTGCTGCGGCGCATCTACCTCTCATCCGGGCTTGAATCTACCCGAACGGTCGGCGAGCGTCGCCGTTCGCCGTCAGGCGCCGATCGCCTCGACCGTCGCGACGACGTCGTCGCCGACGATCACCTCGCCGCCGTCCTCGGCCTCGCGGCGCAGGATCGCCAGCGCCAGCGGGCCCTCGGCGGGCGAGATCACGGCGGTGCCGATCGTGCCGACCTCGCGGTCGCCGGCGCGCACGGGATCGCCGGCGGTGACCGGCTGCTGCGGATGCAGCCGGCGCAGCCGGCGGTTCGGCTTGCCCTTGTAGTGGAGCCTGGCGACGGTCTCCTGACCGATGTAGCAGCCCTTCGTGAAGCTGACCGCGCGTTCGTTGATCCCCGCCTCCTCCGGCATCGTCTGCGGTCCGATCTCGCGACCGACCCGGGGACGACCCGCCTCGACGCGGGCGATCTCGGCGGCGGCTTCGGCGACCGGCTGGGCGCCCTCGCCGGTCAGCCACCCGACGACGGCCTCGACGCCGGCGCCGGGGACGAGCAGGTCGGCGCCGAGGTCGGTGGCGACGGCGCGGCAGCCGACCCCGGCCACGAAAAGCTCGCGGTGCGAGTGCTCGGGAGCGAGCGGGGCGCCGCCGAGCAGCTTCGCGGTGAGCGGGCCGAACAGCGACAGCAGCGCGCGATCGCTGGGGTCGGCCTCGACCGCGGCGTCGCGGCCGACGTTGTACATGCCGAGGTGGCCGAGCAGCACGTCGCCGGACTCCGGTTCGGTGTCGATCAGGAACTCCGCGCCGCCGAGCCTGAGGACCCGCATGTCGGCGCGGACCTTGCCCTTGCGATCGAGCAGCGCCGCATAGCAGCCCTGGCCCGGTTCGAGGGCCTCGACGTCGTTGGTCAGCTGCCCCTGCAGGAACTCGGCCGCCTCGCTGCCGGCGACGACGATCCGGACCCGGTCGGAGCGGTCGAGCAGGCCCGCCTCCTCGCGGATCGCGCGGTACTGGGCATCGAGCTCGAGCGTGGCCTCCATCGCCTCGATTGTAGGAGCCGCGCCACGCGAGCCTCCACCGCGGATACCGACCGTCCCGACGTTGAGGATTTTGATATGTCAAACTTTTTCGATGGCACGTCCAAACGCCCTTCCCGCGCAGCGATGAGCGAGCCGCTGATCACCCCCGGCAGCCACGGGCGCGACCGCCGCGCCAGCGCGACCGAGGCGATCGAGGACTACGCGAAGGCGATCCACGCGATCGCCGCCCGCGAGCCGGGCCCGGTCGGCACCAGCGCCCTCGCCGAGCGGCTCGGCGTATCGCCGGGCACGGTCACGGCGATGGTCAAGCGGATGGCGGAGCTCGGCCTGGTCAGCTACGAGCCCTATCAGGGGGTCGAGCTGACCGCGCCCGGCGAGCGGATGGCGCTCGAGGTGATCCGCCATCACCGCCTGCTCGAGTCGTTCCTCGCCGAGGCCCTGGGGATGCCCTGGGACCAGGTGCACGACGAGGCGGAGGTGCTCGAGCACTACATCAGCGAGGAGCTCGAGGAGCGGATCGCGGCGGCGCTCGGCGACCCCGATCGCGACCCCCACGGCGACCCGATCCCCGATCGCGACCTGACGATCACCGATCCGGTTCCCGGGCTGCCGCTGCTCGAGCTCGAGGCGGAAAGCGAGGGGACGTTCTCGCGGGTCTCCGACGGCCGCCCCGAGATGCTGCGCTTCCTCGACGCCGCCGGAATCCGTCCCGGAGCCGAGCTGCGGGTGCTGCGCCGGGAGCCCTTCGGGGGCGCCGTCGTCGTCGCCGCCGGCGGCGAGGAGTGCTCGATCGGACCCGACCTCGCGGCGCGGATGCTGGTCGTCCCGGAGCCGCCTCGGTGAGCGTGCAGCCGCAGGCACCGCCGCCGGAGCGCGAGCGCGATCAGGTCTCCTCGGAGATCGATGCCGTCCTGCCCGGCGAGTCGATGGTCGCCGACGCGGCCCAGCGGTCGCTGTCCGGCGAGCGCCGTGGTCATCTCGCGGCTCTGGCCGTTCCTCGGCCCCGCGTTCATCGCCTCGATCGCCTACATCGACCCCGGCAACTTCGCGACGAACATCGCCGCCGGCTCGCAGTTCGGCTACAGCCTGCTCTGGGTCGTGCTCGCCGCCAACCTGATCGGGATGGTCGTCCAGACCCAGTCGGCGAAGCTCGGCATCGCCACCGGCAAGAACCTGCCCGAGCTCTGCCGACAGGAGTTCCGCCGCCGCACCTCGATCGGGCTCTGGATCCAGGCGGAGCTGGTCGCGATGGCGACCGACATCGCCGAGGTGATCGGTGCCGCCCTCGGCCTCTACCTGCTGTTCGGGATACCGCTGTTCTGGGCGGGCGTGATCGCCGGTGCCGGCTCGTTCGTGATCCTCGCGATGCAGCGCCGCGGGGTCCGCAAGCTCGAGGCGGTGCTGGCCGGGTTCGTCGGCATCGTCATCGCCTCGTTCGTCTTCGAGGTGACGCAGTCGAATCCGGACCCGAAGGGGATCGCCGAGGGCATGTTCATCCCCGGCTTCGACGGCACCGAGAGCGTCCTGCTCGCGACCGGCATCCTCGGCGCGACGGTGATGCCGCACGTCGTCTACCTGCACTCGGCGCTGACCCAGCGCCGCGTCGTCGGCCGCAACGACGCCGAGCGCAAGCAGATCCTCAACTTCGAGAAGATCGACGTGGTGATCGCGATGACCCTGGCCGGGCTCGTCAACATGTCGATGGTCGTCGTCGCCGCCGGGCTGTTCAACGCCGGCGGCCTGTTCGACATCGACTCGATCGAGGGCGCCTACGCCGGCCTTCAGCAGACCGTCTCCAACAACGCCGCGACGATCTTCGGCGTCGCCCTGCTCGCGTCGGGGCTGGCCTCGACGTCGGTCGGGACGATGGCCGGCCAGGTGGTCATGCAGGGATTCATCGAGCGCCGGATCCCGCTGACGCTGCGCCGCGCGATAACCCTCGCCCCGGCGCTGGTCGTCCTCGCGATCGGACTCGACCCGACCCGGGCGCTCGTCGTCAGCCAGGTCGTGCTCTCGTTCGGCATTCCCTTCGCGCTGATCCCGCTCTTGATCATCGCCCGGCGCCGGCGGGTGATGGGGGCGTTGGTGAACCCGGCGTGGCTGACCGTCATCGCCTCGGTGCTCGCCGCCGCGATCATCGCCCTCAACCTGTTCCTGCTCCACCAGCTCTTCCTCGGCTAGCCGCGCCGGTAGGCTTGCGCCGATGGCGCTTTCGGAGTCCTTCGAGGAGATCGTCGAGTCGCTGCCCCGCGACTGGACCGACATGCAGCTCGATCTCCGGATCAGCGACGAGACCCGCTACGTCGACGCCTCGATCCCGATGACGCAGATCAACGCTCAGCCCCATTCGCAGGCCGACTGGCACTGGCGGATCAACGTCGCCAACGGCTTCGGGCACGCGGCGGCGCCGGAGACGGTCGCCTGGGTGCTGCAGATGCTCGATCGCCAGGGGATCGCCGGCGAGATGGTCGTCCGCGACCTCAACGAGGGCCGCGCCGAGATCCAGCAGATGTGGGGCCGGCCCGAGAGCGTCCGCGCCGAGTACCGGCGCCGCCGCTCGATCTGAGCGAACCGGTGGCCCGCGTCCTCGCGCTCGTCGCCGACCTGATGCTCGCCAGCCGGGTCGAGGCGCCGCTCGCCGCCGCCGGCCACGAGGTCGTCGTCCGCGGCGAGCTCGGCGCCGACCCGGCGGCCTTCGACGCGATCGTCGCCGACCTCGACCTGGTCGATCCGGCGGCGGTGGCGGCGGCCGGGCCGCCCTCTCTCGGGTTCTACTCGCACGTCGACGTCGAGACCCGGCGGCGGGCCGAAGCGGTGGGCTTCGACCTCGTCGTGCCCCGTTCGCGGATGGCGAGGGAGCTGCCCGATCTGGTCGCCGGCCTGCTGCCCGGTTAGGGCTGACCGCGAGAACACGCCGATTCGGGCGTCCCGGGTACTAGACTGGCGCCGCCCAGTTGCGCCTCGGCGCGAGATTGCCTTACAGGAGGTTTGAGAGTGCAGGATCGAGGATTGGCCGCATACATCGCGGAGCTGATCGGAACGTTCTTCCTCGTCTTCGTCATCGGGACCGTCGTCAGCCTTTACGTCGCCGCCGGGGGCTCCGCCCAGTTCGGCTCCGATTGGGCCGTGGTCGGCTTCACCCAGGGCCTCGTGCTCTTCGCGATGATCATGGCCTTCGGAGCCGTCAGCGGCGGGCACTTCAACCCCGCGGTCACGACGGCGGCGGCGTTCCTGCGCCGGATCGACCCGATCGACGCGGTCGTCTACGTGCTCGCACAGCTCTCCGGAGCGGTGCTCGGCGCGCTCGCCGTCAAGGGCCTGCTGCTCGACGAGGGCCGCGCCGTCAACTGGGGAGCCGGCGAGATCAGCCCGCTGCTCGGCAGCAACTTCGCGGGCATGGTCTGCGAGGGCATCGGCGCCCTGCTGATCGTGCTCGGCGTCGTCGCGGTGGCGATGAACAAGCGCGCCCGCAACGAGTGGGGCCCGCTGACGATCGGCCTGACGTTCGCGTTCTGCGTGTTCATCTTCGGCCCGCTCACCGGCGGCTGCTTCAACCCGGCCCGCTGGTTCGGCCCGGCGCTGGTCAGCAACGAGTGGGGCGGCGTCTGGCCCTACATCGTCGGGCCGCTGCTCGGCGCCCTGATCGCCGCCGTCATCTACAAGTTCGTGATCACCGCCGGCGAGCCCGAGGCGGAGCTCGAGAAGGCGACCGGCCCCTCGACCGGCCCGTCGCGCGCCGAGAAGTAGCCGAGCCCGGGGGAATCGACGAGCGGGGCGCTCTGCTGCCGGCGGGGCGCCCCGGTTCGTTAGCGTGAAGACGATGCGACGCGTCACCTTCTCCCGGAACCTGACGCTGTCGCTGTCGCGGACCTGCCGCTGCTACTGCAAGTACTGCGCGTTCGCGACCCACCAGGCGCACGTCCACCCGCCCGAGGAGGTGATCGAGCGCCTCGACGCGGCGTCGCGGCGAAACGTCAAGGAGCTGCTCGTCCTGACCGGGGAGCAGCCAGAGGTCAACCCCGTCGTCGCCGAGCGGCTGCGCTCCTGGGGCCACGACGACTTCACCTCCTACGTGGCCTGGGCCTGCGAGCAGGCGCTCGAGCGGGGCATGCTGCCGCACACCAACATCGGCGTCGCCGGCCGCGGCGACTACCAGCGGCTTCGCACCGTCACCGCCTCGCAGGGGCTGATGTTGGAGTCGGTCGCCGAGCGGCTGATGGAGACCGTCCACGCCGGGTCGCCGACCAAGCATCCGCGGGTGCGCCTCGACGCGATCGCGGCGGCGGGGGAGCTGAAGATCCCGTTCACCAGCGGGGTCCTCGTCGGCATCGGCGAGACCGAGGAGGAGCGCGTCGCCTCGCTCGAGGCGCTGGCCGGACTGCAGCGCCGCTTCGGGCACATCCAGGAGGTGATCCTCCAGAACTTCGTCGCCCACCCGCGCTACTACGGAGCCGAGGTCGCCGACATCGCGGCCGAGGCCAGCGAGAAGCGCTGGAGCGGCGGCGCGGCGGCGGACGGCGAGGCCGTCGAATGGCCCGCCTGGGCCGAGCCCGTTTCGCTCGAGGACATGAAGCGGCTCGTCGCCGAGTGCCGGCGGCTGATGCCCGAGGTCGGCGTCCAGGTGCCGCCGAACCTCTCCGACTGGTGGCTCGACCTCGTCGAGGCCGGCGCCACCGACCTCGGCGGCCTCTCGGCGAACGGCGACCACATCTCGCCCGAGCATCCCGTTCCCGAGCCCGCTGCAGGTCCGCAAGCGGTTGCGACCGCACGGCTACGCGCTGACCGAGCGGCTCTGTGTCTACCCGCAGTACATGAACGAGGAGTGGGTCGACCCGAGCGTCCTCGACGTCCTCGCCGAGCGGTTCCCGACGTTCATGCCGCGCCGCTCACCGTCGCGGTCGGCGGCGAACGGCAACGGCGGCCCGGCGCTCGGGCCGGCGGATCCGGTTCATCGCGCCGTCGCGCGCGGCCGGGCCGGGGAGGAGCTGGGCAGCGAGGAGCTGATCACCCTGTTCGCCGAGACCCGGCCCGAGGCGGTCGAGGAGATCCGCGTCGCCGCCGACGAGCTCCGCGCCGAGATCTCCGGCGACGTCGCGACGTTCGTCGTCAACCGCAACATCAACTTCACCAACGTCTGCACGGTCGGCTGCGCGTTCTGCGGGTTCGGTCAGACGAGCCGCAGCCCCGATGCCTACGAGCTCGATCCCGGCGAGTTCGCCGAGCGAATCCGCGAGGCGGTCGGTTTCGGAGCGACCGAGATCTGCATGCAGGGCGGCATCCATCCCGACTACACGCTCGAGCACTACGGCGAGTGGCTGCGGCGGGCGAAGACGGTGGCCCCCGACATCCACCTGCACGCCTACTCGCCGATGGAGGTGCACTTCATGTGCGAGCGTTCCGGCCGCGACCCCGACTACGTGTTCGCCTACCTGCGCGAGTGCGGGCTCGGATCGACGCCGGGCACGGCCGCCGAGGTCCTCGAGGACGGCGTTCGCCAGCGGATCTCGCCGAACAAGCTCCCGGCCGGGCGCTGGGTCGAGATCATCGAGGCGTCCCACCGCGCCGGCCTGCGGTCGACCTCGACGGTGATGTTCGGCCACATCGAGCAGCCGCACGAACTCGCCGAGCACATGCGGGTGATCAGGGCGGTCCAGGAGCGGACCGGCGGGATCACCGAGTTCGTCCCGCTCAGCTTCATCCCGTACCACACGATGCTCGGTCGCACGCACGGCATCGAGGAGATCTCCGATGCCGAGAACCTCAAGCACACCGCCGTCTTCCGGCTCGCCCTCGGGCGCTCGATCCCGAACCTGCAGGCGAGCTGGGTGAAGATGGGCCTCGGCGCCGCCACCGAGGCGCTGCACTGGGGCGTCAACGACCTCGGCGGGACGCTGATGGAGGAGAGCATCTCGAGGATGGCCGGCTCCCAGCACGGATCGCGGCTCGAGCCCGAGGACCTGATCGGCGCGGCCCGGGCGGCCGGCCGCAAGCCCGCCCAGCGGAACACGCTCTACGACGTCATCGAGACCTACTGACCGGCGCCGCCGGCCCGAGCGCCCCGCCGCCCCTCAACCCCCGGCCGAACCTCAACCCCGCCGAGGTGGAAGAAAGGGGGAATAGTCACCGGTTTCCTCGACCTCGGCGGTGGGCCGAGGGGGTCGGGGGCCGAGGGGGTCGAGGGGTCGGTGGGCCGAGGGGGGCGGCGTGCCGGGGGTGGGGGGTGGGGTTCCGGTCAGCGGAAGAGGTCCTCGGCGGGCGGGCGCTGGAGGATCCGGGCGCCGGGGCCGTCCGCCGCGGTGACGCGGTCGGCGAGGCCGCGGACGATCGACACCGGGGTTCCGGAGGTCTTGTCGCGGACGAGGTCGGCGGCGGCCGCCAGCTCGTCGGCGCCGGCGATCAGCGTCGCCTCGAGCTCGCGCCCGTCGCGGTCGGCGCGACCGCGCCAGTCGTCGAGCGGGTCGAGTCCGGCGCAGCCGATCGCGACCTCGGTCTGACCGACCCGCCAGGGTCGGCCGAAGCTGTCGCTGATCAGCACCGCGATCCGCTTCCCGCAGGCATCGCCGAGCTCGGCGCGCAGCCGGCGGGCCGAGGCGTCGGGGTCGGCGGGGAGCAGCAGCACCTCGTCGGAGTGGCCGACGTTCGAGGAGTCGATGCCGGCGTTGGCGCAGATCAGCCCGCTCTGCGTCTCGACGATCAGGACCCGCTCGCTGCGGACGATCCGCTCGCTCTCGCCGAGGATCAGCTCGACGAGCCGCGGATCCTTGCCGAGCGGCGCCGCCAGCTCGATCGCCCGGGCCGAGGGCTCGACCTCGCCGAGCCGCCGCTGCCGGCCCTCCGCCTTCGAGACGACCTTCTGGGCGACGACGACGACGTCGCCGTCGCGGAGCTCGGTGGCCGCGGCGATCTCGTCCCCGAGCCGGTCGCGGGCGCGGATCTCGGGAAGACCGGTGACGGGGAGCACTTCGAGGTGGGCGGTCAAGCCGACTCACCGCCGAGATTCGCCAGCGCGGCGGCGGTCGCGGGGGCCCGGCCGGGGTCGGCCGCGAGCGCTGCGGCGAGCGCTGCCAGGTCGTCGCCGGTGTCGAGGTCGAGCGCCATCGACGGGATCGTCGCGGTCCGGCACCGGATCCCGGCCGCCCGGGCGAGCTCGAGGTGGCGCCGGCGGCTGTCGGGCCCGAAGGCGGGGGTGATCGCGTCGGGCGGCGAGAGGATCAGGCCGTTGGTGCCGGTGCCGTGACGGTCGGGGATCACCGCGACCCCCGGCGCCTGCGCGTCGAGCTCGCGATCGAGCTCGGCCGAATCGAGCAGCGGACAGTCACCGGGGACCAGCGCCACGCACTCGGCGCCGTTGGCGATCGCGTCGGCCACGCCGGCCGAGGCGGCCGCCGAGTGGCCGGGCTCGTCGGGGTCGTCGAGATGCTCGGCCCCGGCCGCGATCGCGATCTCCCGCGCCGCCGGCTCGGCGCTGACGACGACGATCCGGTCGATCAGCCGTGACTCGCCGAGCCCGAGCAGCACGTCGGCGAGCATCGCCTTCGCCAGCGCCGGGCGATGGAGCGCGGCGGCCGTCGCCGACAGCCGGCTCTTGGCGCGGTCGAAGCGCTTGATCGGGACGATCGCCGTCGCGCGCACGATCGCTCTAGCCGCTCAGCGAGGCGGCGAAGTCGAGGGTCTGGGCCGCAACCCGGCGGCGGCTGCCGGCGTCGCTCATCAGCGTGTCGAAGCGGGTCACGTTCAGGCCCTCGGCGGCGGGATCGGGATCGGGATCGGCGGCGTCGACGACGAGCCCGTCGATCAGCTCCGCGTAGGCGGCGGCGACCCCGACTGCGGTGGGCTCGCGGCCCGTCGCCCGCATGAACTTGTCGGTCGGGCCCTTGATCACGGCGCCGGCGACGAACGGGCTGACGGCGACGACCGGCGCCGGCGCCGCCGCGATCAGCGCCGCGAGCCCGGGGACGGCGAGGATCGGGCCGATCGAGATCACCGGATTCGACGGGCCGACGACGATCGCCTCCGCCGCGCCGATCGCCTCCGCCACCTCGGGGCTGATCGTCGCCGCGTCGATGCCGGCGAAGTCGACCGCCTCGATCTCGGGAGCGGCCCGGTCCTGGATCAGGTACTCCTGAAAGCCACGCCAGCCGGCCGCCGTCCGGACCCTGGTCCGGACCGGCTCATCGCACATCGGCAGCACCGTCGCCGTGGCGCCCAGCGCCCGCGCCAGGTCGGCGGCGATCGTGGTCAGCCGCTCGCCGCGATCGAGCCGTCGGCGTCGTTCCATGCAGGTCGCGACGTCGCGGTCGGAGAGCCCGAACCAGTCGGGGGCGCCGAGCAGGCGGAGCCGCTCGAAGACGGTGAAGCTGTCGTCGCGGATGCCCCAGCCGCGCACCTCGTCGATCTCGCCGGTGAGCCAGTAGGTGCAGAGGTCGGGATCGGGGGAGACGTGGACGCCGAGCGCCTCGACGTCGTCGCCGCTGTTGGCGATCACCGTCAGCTCGCCGGCGGCGAGCTCCTGGATCCCGGCGGCGAGCTTCGCGCCTCCGGTCCCGCCGGCGAGCGCGACGACCTTCACGCCCAGGGATCCGTGTCGGGCAGCCCGACGAGGCGAAGGCCGGCGTGGGCCTTGTAGCGCACGTTGACGGAGATCAGCAGCGGCGTCAGCTGCTCGGCGATCCGCGCCATCTCGAGCGGTCCGGCGTTGACGGCGCGGAGGCCGTCGATTCGCTCGATCAGCCGCGCCACCGGCGCCTTGTCCCTCTTCCGGTCGGCGCAGACGAGCACGTCCTCGCCGAGCTCGGCGTCGAGGTCGGCGAGCGTCGGAGCGCCGACGGTGTGCAGTGCGGAGACGACGGTGACGCCGTCGGGGACCATCTCCTGTGCCTGCTCGGCGGCCGAGCCCTGCCAGACGCCGAGCGAGCGGGTCGCCTTGCCGCTGACGGCGGCCGCGAGCGGGACCGTGCAGTCGACGAGGGTCTGCCCGGGCTCGAGTGCATCGCGAAGGTTGTTGAGCGTCTCCGACTGGGCCCGAAAGGGAACGGTCAGGAAGACGATCGGCCCGCGGGCGGCGGCGTCGGCATTGCCGAGCCCCTCGACGGAGGCGCCGGCGACGGTCGCGCCGATCTTCGCCGCCGCCTCCTCGGCCCGCGAGGCCTCGCGGGAGCCGATCACGACGTCGAGGCCGGCCCGCGCCCAGCGGACCGCGAGGCCGTAGCCGAGGGCGCCGGTGCCGCCGAGGATCGGGATGGGCGGGACGGCCGATTCGGGTTCGCTGCTCATCGGCGCGAGTCTATGCTCCCCCTCGATGAGCGGACCCGCCGATTCCCTCGACCTTCCCGAGCCGCGCCGCGGCGGCGAGGAGACCGGCCCGCTCGAACCCGGCGCCGAGCGCACCGACGAGTTCGAGGTCAGCGGGCCGCTGCTGACCGACGTCGGCGGCACGATCGGCGTCGCGGTGCTGTCGACGCCGGGAATGATCGCGATGATCGAGCGGACCGCCGCCGTGCTCGCCTTCGAATCGCTGCCCGAGGGAACCGCAACGGTCGGCTTCGAGGTCTGCGTCAAGCACGTCGCCGGCGCCGCCGAGGGGTCCGTCTGCACGGCCCGGGCGAAGCTCACCGACATCGCCGACGGCCGCAAGCTGTTCTTCGACGTCGAGGTCACCGAGGGCGGGCGGACGATCGGGGTCGGCACTCATCAGCGCCGGGTCATCCAGGTACCGGCGCCGGAGTCAGGGGGATGAGCACCTACCCGGACAGCGTCAGGATCCGCGAGGTCGGCCCCCGGGACGGCTTTCAGAACGAGCCGGAGGTGATCGCGACTGCCGACAAGGTCCGGCTGATCGAGATGCTCGTCGCCGCGGGGCTGAAGCGGATCGAGGTCACGTCCTTCGTCCGCGCCGACGTCATCCCCCAGCTCGCCGACGGCGCCGAGGTGCTGGCTGCCCTCGAGCGCCCCGACGACGTTTCGTTCTCGGTCCTGATCCCGAACGAGCGTGGCCTCGAGAACGCCCTCCGCCAGCGCGATCGCTTCACCGAGATCAGCGTCTTCCTGTCCGCATCGGAGACCCACAACCTCAAGAACGTCAACCGCTCGATCGCCGAATCGCTGGACGGGCTCGAGCGGGTGCTGGCGACGGCGACCGCCGAGGGGCTGCGTTGCGAGGGCGTGATCGCGACCAGCTTCGGCTGCCCGTACGAGGGCGAGGTGCCGCCGGAGCGGGTCTTCGCGATCGCCGAGCGGCTGCTCGAGGCGGGCTGCACCGAGATCGGCTTCGGCGATACGACCGGGATGGCCAACCCGCTCCAGGTCGACGGCTTCTTCGACGGGATGCGTTCGCAGCTCGGCGCCCGGCCCGGCGGCGGGCCGGAGCTGACCGCCCATTTCCACAACACCCGCGGGCAGGGCCTCGCCAACGCGGTGGCGGCGCTAGGGCAGGGGATCGACTCCTTCGAGTCGAGCTTCGGCGAGCTCGGCGGCTGTCCGGTGCCGGCGGGCTCGACCGGCAACATCGCCTCCGAGGATCTCGTCTCGCTGCTGCACGAGATGGGAATCGTGACCGGCATCGACCTCGAGGCGCTGCTCGCCGCCTCCCGCGAGGTCCAGGAGCTGCTCGGCCGGCCCCTCGGCGCCCACCTGCTCACCGCCGGCCCGGTCGAGTGGGGCGGCGGCAATTGATCTGGGCCGCCTTCCTCCGCGGAATGAACCTCGGCAAGCGCCGGATCACCAACGACCGGCTGCGCGCCGAGTTCGACCGGATCGGCCTCGGCCCGGCGCGGACCTTCAGGGCGGCGGGCAACGTCGTCTTCGAGGCCCCGGGTGATTCCGAGGCGAAGCTGGCCGAGCGGATCGAGTCGGGGCTCGGGGAGGGGCTCGGCTACCGGGTTCCGACCGTGCTCCGGACCGCTGACGAGCTTGTCTCGATCGCCGCGGCAGAACCGTTCTCGCCGGCCGAGGTCGAGGCGTCGGCCGGGAAGCTTCAGGTCCTGCTGCTCGTGGCCAGGCCGTCGGCGAAGGTTCGCAGGACGGTGTTGGCGCGGGCCACCGATGAGGATCGGCTCGGATTCGGCCCCCGCGAGCTCTTCTGGCTACCGAGCGGCGGGATGAGCGACTCCGACCTGGAGTTGCGGGCGATCGAGAAGGACCTCCCGCTCGGGACGATGCGGACGCGTGGGACGATCGAACAGCTCGCCGCCAAGCATCTCGCCTGATCAATTTTGGAATAGGCTCTCCGGCATGAGATCCGATGCGTTCGTCGATGCCGTCCACTCGTTCTCGAAGGAGAAGCTCGAGGCCACCCTCGATCCCGAGGTGAAGTTCTTCAGCCCGGTCACGTTCCGCTCCTACGACGGCCGCGACCTCGTCGTCACGATCATCACCGAGGGCCCGATGAAGTTGTTCGAGGACTTCGAGTACGTGCACGTCATCGAGGCGCCCGACGAGCCGACGGCGGCGCTGATCTTCAGGACCCGGGTCGGCGATCGCTGGATGGACGGCCTCGACCTGATCAGCTTCGGCGAGGACGGCCTGATCACCGAGCTGAAGGTGATGCTGCGCCCGAAGAGCGCCGTCGACGCGATGGCGGCGGCGATGGGCCGGCGCTTCGAGGAGCTCGGCCTCACCCAGCCGAGCGCCTGACCGCGACTCCGCCGTTCCTCCCTGGCGGGCTCCGGGCGCGCCGAAATCTCTAGGCTCAGGCGCCCTAGTCAAGCGCGAAATTCCGAGGAGAACATGGCGATCAGCAAGGTTGGAGTTGTCGGCGGTGGCCTGATGGGCCACGGGATCACCCAGATCTGCGCCCAGGCGGGATGGGAGGTCGTGATGCGCGAGGTCGACGACGAGAAGGTCGGCAAGTGCATCGGCAAGATCGACAAGCAGCTCTCCCGTGCCGTCGAGAAGGGCCGGATCGAGAGCGCCGACGCCGATGCGGTCCGCGGCCGGATCGACGGCACGACCGACTACGGGCGCCTCGCCGACTGCGACCTGATCATCGAGGCGATCACCGAGGACCTCGGGATGAAGCTCGAGATGTGGGCGGCTGTCGACCCGATCGTCAACGACGACGCCTACTTCGCCACCAACACCTCCTCGCTCGCGGTGATCGACCAGGCCGCGACCACGTCGCGCCCCGACCGCTTCCTCGGCCTGCACTTCTTCAACCCCGCCCAGGTGATGCCGCTGCTCGAGGTCGTGCAGACGGTGACAACCTCGGAGGAGGCCCTGAAGGTCGGCTTCGAGGTCGGCGAGAAGCTCGGCAAGACGATGGTCCACGCCAAGGACAAGACCGGCTTCATCGTCAACCGCCTGCTCGTCCCCTACATGCTCGACGCGATCCGCGCCTACGAGGAGGGGGTCGGCTCGATCGACGAGATCGACGTCGCGATGAAGGCCGGGGCCAACCATCCGATGGGCCCGCTGACGCTCGCCGACTTCGTCGGCCTCGACACGCTCGCCTCGATCGGCAACGTCATGTTCGACGAGTACCGCGAGCGCCGTTTCGCGGCGCCGCCGACGCTGCGCAAGATGGTCGCCGCCGGCTGGTACGGGCGCAAGTCCGGGAAGGGCTTCTACGACTACTCGGGCGAGAAGCCGGTGCCCACCGAGCTCGGCCTGTAGCGCCGCTCGCGGGTATCTATCCTCAATGGATGGCTTCTGATCGAATCGAAGAACTGAAGACCGTCCAGTTCCCGACCGAGCGCCGCGGCGGCTATGACCGCCGCGCGGTCGACGCCTATCTCGCCGAGCTCGCCGACTGGCTCGAGACCGGCGGCGAGGACGAGGCCCGCCGCACCGTCATCCAGCGGGCGATGGGCGACGTCGGCGAGCGCACCGGCTCGATCCTCGCCGCCGCCCAGGAGAGCGCCGACAAGCTCGCCGCCGAAGCCCGGGCCGGGGCCGACCGGATCCGCGCCGATGCCGACCGGGAGGCGGGCCGGACGCGCTCCGATGCCGACTCCTACTCGACCGAGACGCGCGCGGCCGCCGACGAGCATGCCCGCGTCACCGCCGAGACCGCCGCCGCCGAGGCGAAGGCGCTGACCGCTGCGGCCGAGACCCGGCTGCAGAAGGCCGAGGAGGAGGCCGCCGCGCGGACTCGCGGGATCGAGAAGGAGATCGCCGACCTCGTCCGCAAGCGCCGCGACGTCGTCGCCAACCTCGAACAGCTCAACGCCGAGATGCGGCTCGCGATCGAGGGTCCGGGCGAGCGCGACCTCGAGCTCCCCGACCGGGTCGAGGCCGCGGTCGACTCGCCCGAGCTCCTCGCCGCCGCGGAGACCGAGGCCGCCGCCGTCGAGGAGGAGGCGGAGACGGAGGTCGCCGGCGGCTCCGACGAGGCGCCGACGACCGTCTCCGCGGTCGTCGAGCAACCGGGGGAGCGCGCCGAGCCGGAGGGCGACACCGACGACGACGGCGGCGAGCCTGATACCGAGGAGCGCGAGCGCCGGCGCCGGTCGGTCGACTCGGTCGATCCGCCGAGCGACGAGACGAAGCTGACCGAGTTGCTCTAGGTGTTCAGCGCGCGCCGCCCGGCGTTGTGTAGTTAGCTTCCGGCGATGGGCGAGACGACCGATCAGAGCGGACTCGGGCGGGCGCGAGAGGCGGCGCTCGGCGGTGGGCCGTCGCGCCATCACGAGAAGACCGCCGAGCAGGGCAAGCTGCCGGTCCGCGAGCGGGTCGCGATGTTGCTCGACGCCGGCAGCTTCTCGGAGGAGGCGCAGCTCGCCAACTGGGACGTCGAGGGCCTCGGCGCCGACGGCGTCGTCACCGGGCTCGGCACGATCGGCGGCCGCCGCGTCGCCCTGATGGCCAACGACCCGACCGTCAAGGCCGGCTCCTGGGGCGCGAAGACGGTCGAGAAGATCATCCGCATCCAGGAGCGGGCGCTGAGCCTCGAGCTGCCGATGGTCTACCTCGTCGACTCGGCCGGGGCGCGGATCACCGACCAGGTGCAGATGTTCCCGGGCCGTCGCGGCGCCGGGCGGATCTTCCACAACGAGGTGAAGATGTCCGGCCGCGTCCCCCAGGTCTGCGTGCTGTTCGGGCCCTCGGCGGCCGGCGGCGCCTACATCCCCGCCTTCTGCGACGTCGTGATCATGCGCGACGGCAACGCCTCGATGTACCTCGGCTCGCCGCGGATGGCGGAGATGGTGATCGGCGAGCAGGTCACGCTCGACGAGATGGGCGGCGCCCGGATGCACACCGGCGTCTCCGGTTGCGGCCACTTCCTCGCCAAGACCGACGAGGAGGCGATCGCGATCGCCAAGGACTATCTGGCTTTCATGCCGACGAGCTTCCGCGAGGATCCGCCCACGGTCGCTCCCGGCGAGGCCGACGCCGAGGCGCTGCCGTCGCGGGTCGTCCCCGGCGACGAGAAGACGCCGTTCGACATCCGCCGGCTGATCGAGGGGGTCTGCGACGCCGGGACCTTCCTCGAGGTCCACGCCCGCTGGGCGAAGGAGCTCGTCGTCGGCTACGCGCGGCTCGACGGCCGCGCGATCGGGATCGTCGCCAACCAGCCGAAGCAGAAGGGCGGCGTGCTGTTCGTCGACTCCGCCGACAAGGCCGCCCGCTTCATCAACACCTGCAACGCATTCAACGTGCCGCTGCTGTTCCTCGCCGACGTTCCCGGCTTCATGATCGGCAAGGCGGTCGAGCGCCAGGGGATCATCCGTCACGGCGCGAAGATGGTCAGCGCGGTCAGCTCCGCCACCGTGCCGAAGATCTCGGTCGTCGTCCGCAAGGCCTACGGAGCCGGCCTCTACGCGATGGCGGGTCCGGCATTCGAGCCCGATGCCTGCATCGCCCTGCCCGGCGCCCAGATCGCGGTGATGGGCCCGGAGGCGGCGATCAACGCCGTCTACTTCAACCAGATCCAGGCGATCGCCGACGAGGACGAGCGGGCCGAGTTCGTCGCCCGCAAGCGGGCCGAATACTCCGAGGACATCGACATCCTCCACCTCGCCTCCGAGCTCGTCATCGACTCGGTCATCGAGCCCGACGAGCTCCGCGCCGAGCTGATCCGTCGCTACGCCGAGGCGGCCGGCAAGGATCGCCGCTTCAGCGAGCGCCACAACCCGATCACGCCGGCCTGAGCCGGCGACCGCCGAGCCGGGGCCGCTAGCGGTACTCGGGGTTGGGGTGGTCGAAACGCGCCCCGCCGTCCCACTCGCTGCGCTGGTTGCCGTGAGCGGGAATGCCGCCGGCGCGCTTCAGCATCGCCCCGACGTGCATCAGGTTCCAGGTCATGAACGTGGTGTTGCGCTGCGTGAACTCGTTCTCGAAGCCGCCGCTGCCGGGGTCGGCGTAGCTCGGTCCCGGCCCGGCCTCGCCGATCCAGCCGGCGTCGGCCTGCGGCGGGATCGTGTAGCCGATGTGCTGGAGCGAGTAGAGCGCGTTCATCGCGACATGCTTGATGCCGTCCTCGTTGCCGGTGACGAGGACCCCGCCGACGCGGCCGTAGTAGATCCACTGCCCCTGCTCGTTGAGGACCCCCGAGTAGCCGTAGAGCCGCTCGATCACCCTCGTGCAGATGCTCGACTTGTCGCCGAGCCAGATCGGCGTGCCGAGGACGAGGATGTCGGCGTCGAAGACGCGCTGCTGGATCTCCGGCCAGTCGTCGCGGTCGAAGCCGTGATCGGTCATGTCCTCCTCGACGCCGGGCGGCACCTCGTGGTCGGCGACGCGGATCACCTCGGTCGCGACCCCGTTCGCCTCCATGATCGCGATCGAGTTGTCGATCAGCGCCTGGGTGTTCGAGGGCGCCGCGGAGGTCGGCTTGAGCGTGCAGTTGAGAAACAGCGCGCTGAGGTCGGAGAAGTCGGGCTCGGCCATGGGTTCCTTTCGCGACGGGAGACCGTCGGATCATGTCACCGGCGGCGGGCGACGCGCTTGCGAAGGGGCATAGACTCCCGGCTGGCTGGTTGACCAACTGAGCATCCGAGGAGAGAGCGGCATGGCGAACGAGCAGAGCACCACCGAGAAGGACTCGTCCAGCGCGGTCGAGGCGGGGGCGCTGGACGTGCCGCTCGACGACCTCCAGGTCGCCGACGACGCCTACTGGGAGGAGGGGGCGCCCTACGATCTTTTCAAGCGGCTGCGCGGCGGGTGCCCGGTCCACTGGAGCGGCGGTATCTCCCAGTATCCGGACGAGGAGGGCTTCTGGTCGGTGACGACCGCCGACGACGTCCACACCGTCAGCCGCGACTGGAAGACGTACTCCTCGGCGCACGGGATCACCGCGCTGACCCACTCGGTGCTGCCGCTCGAGCTCCAGCAGGCGATGTTCATCGGCATGGACCCGCCCAAGCACGACCGGCTCAAGGCGCTCTTTCAGCGCGGCTTCACGCCGAAGCGGATCGCCGATCACGAGGACGCGATCCGGGCGATCACGATCGACGTCCTCGACGGCCTCGGCGACCGCGAGACCTGCGATCTCGTCAGCGACGTCGCCCAGCCGGTCGTCTCGCGGGTCATCCACAGCTTCATGGGCATCCCGGCGGAGGACGACGCCGACTGGGCCCGGCTGATGAACTCGGTCCTCGCCGTCAACGACCCCGACCTCAACCCCGGCGGCAACGAGGCGATCATGGAGCGGGACGTCCCGGAGATCTTCGAGCGCTGCCGGAAGCTGATCGCCGAGCGGCGCGAGAACCCGACCGACGACCTGACCAGCGTCCTCGTCCACGCCGAGATCGACGGCGAGAAGCTCGAGGAGCACGAGATCGTGATGGGCTTCTTCCTGCTCGTCGCGGCCGGCAACGACTCGACGAAGGCGACCTACTGCAGCGGCATGCGGGCGCTGCTCGAGGACCCGGCGGAGAAGCAGAAGCTGCTCGACGACCCGGCGCTGGTCCCGAGCGCCGTCGAGGAGTCGCTGCGGATGTTCCCGGCCTTCGCCCACTTCCGGCGGACGGCGACCGAGGACACCGAGCTGGGCGGCGAGACGATCCGCGAGGGCGAGAAGGTGGTCATGTGGTACGTCTCCTCGAACCGCGACGAGACCCGCTACGACGACCCCGACAGCTTCGACGCCGCCCGCAACCCCGAGCATCAGGCGTTCGGTGCCGGCGGCCGCCACTTCTGCCTCGGCACGGCGCTGGCGCGGCTAGAGCTGCAGATCCTCATCGAGGAGACGCTGCGCAGGTACCCCGACGTCGCCCTCGACGGCCGGCCGCTCTACGCGGCGACGCAGTTCGTCAATCAGCTGAAGTCGCTGCCGGTCCGGCTGCGCGGCTAGCGCCGGCGGCCGCCCGCCCGAGGTCACGGTCGAGCAGCCGGACGGCGTCGACGACCAGGCGCGCCGCCCGCTCGACCGCCTGCGGATCGACGTTCGCGGGCAGGTCGGCGGGGGTGTGGTGGCCTGCCGGCAGCGTCTCGCCGGGCTCGCGACAGGTGATCGCGATCGCCGGATAGCGGTAGGCGCGAGCGACGATCGCCGCCGTCGCCCGGGCGTCGCGGAGCGGCTCGGCATCGAACGGCTCGGCGTCGCCGTCGTGGGCGATCGCGACGACCGCGCAGAGCTCGGCGAGCTGCGGATCGAGCGGCAGGCTGACCGCGAGGCCGCCGCTGAGCGCGAACCGCGGCTCGCCGCGGCCGACCGACTCGAAGGAGACGAATCGGGTCCGCTCACGGTCGAGGGCCTTGCGGTGCGAGCGCAGGAACGAGCGCATCCCCTGCATCGTCGTCTCGCCGCCGCCGCAGAGCAGCAGCTCGACGGCGACGTTGTCGGGGCGGTCCTCGTCGAGCAGGCGGACGGTCTCGAGGGCGGCGGCGACGCCGGAGGCGTTGGCGTTGGCGCCCGGCGAGGCGGGGGAGAGGGCGATATCGCCGAGCGCGAAGCAGGTGACGATCAGGACCAGCGTCGGCGCCAGCTGCACGTAGTCCAGCCAGGCCGCCTCGAGCCCTGCCATCCGCGCCCCGATCGGGACCAGCAGCGCGGCGATCGACCAGAACCAGATCCGCGTCGGCGAGGAGATCACCGGGAAGCGGCGGGCGGCGCCGCCGAGCAGCCGCACCGGCAGCGGGTTGTAGGCGGCGCCGGTCCGCGGCGCGTCGACGTTCGCGCAGACGATCAGGCGGGAGGTGATGTCGGCGGTGCGCCCGGCAGGCGCCGGCGAGTACAGGTTCTGCGAGGCGCGCCGGAACAGCAGCCGCCGCAGCAGGTACCAGCGGGCGGACAGGTCCAGGTAGGCGGAGGACGCGGCGACGAGGACGAGAGCGAAACCGACCACCGGGTCGCTCGCCGCGACGACGCTGCCGACGACCGCGAGCAGGCAGTGGAGCAGGTGCACGACCGCCCACTGCGGCTGCACCCAGATCGACTCGACCTCGGCCCGGCGACCACCGGCCTCGAGCTCCGCCGCCAGCGCGTTCGTCAGCCGCCGCTCGGCGTCGGTTCCCGGCAGCCGCGCTTCGTAGCCGCAGATCGCCTCGATCCGCTCGCTGATCGTCGCTGCGCTCACCGGCAGAGCATGGCGGAGACGCCGATCGATTAGCGATACGGTGCCGCCGTGTCCTACGAGGAAACGGTCGGCGATGTCGCCAAGGCGGTCGAGGCCGTGGGGGTCGCGATCCTGGTCGTCGGCGCGATCGGCGCCTTCGGCTGGTGCGTCCGCGAGGTGTCCAGGCGGGCGGCGGGGGCCTACACCGGGTTGCGGCGCAACCTCGGGCGGGTGATCCTGCTCGGCCTCGAGGTCCTGATCATCGGCGACATCATCCGGACCATCGTCGTCACGCCGACGCTCGAGAGCGTCGGCGTGCTCGGCTCGATCGTGCTGATCCGGATCGTGCTCAGCTTCTCGCTCGAGGTCGAGATCGACGGGACGTGGCCCTGGGACCGGTGGCGCTCGCGGCCCTAGGGTCGATTTGGCCACCGATCATGCGCCGAGAATGGAAAGGAAGCTGTCGCGCCCCGATCGGCGATCGAGACCGCCCTTCCCACGGACTACGCTGGGGCCGTGAAGTGGGTTGAGGTGAGCCGAGCCGAGGATTCCGCACCGCTAAGCCGAAAGCCCGACCCGAGCCCCCGTAGCTCAGCTGGATAGAGCGCCGGCCTTCTAAGCCGGATGTCGCAGGTTCGAATCCTGCCGGGGGCATGACGAAACCCCCGAGATGCGGGGGTTTCGTTGGTCTGGACACCGGCAACGCCAGCAGGGTGAAGCTCGGTCAAGCTGAAATCGGCACCCCGGTGCCGATAGCGAAGTTGGGCCGAACGGCCCATTGAACGAGCGCCCGGGGTTGGCAAGACTGCCGCGCATGCACAGGTGGGAATCGCCGGCCGTCGCCTCGGCCACACTGGGTCGTGTCCGTTCTTCGCTCGGGATTGTGCCGGGCATCCTGCTCGTCGCGGCCCTGCTGCTGGCCTCGCCGGCAGGCGCCGACGAGTGGTCGGGACCATCCGAGCTCTCGAGCCCGACCAGCCGCGACGCCGTGCAGCTGGTGACCGATGCGAACGCGCTCGGCGATTTCGTCGCGGCCTGGAAGCAGAGCAGCGACGCCGACATCGCCGCGGTGCTGAAGGCGGCCGGCGGTTCGCCGGGGGCGCCGCAGGAGTACGCGGGCGACTTCGACGACCCAGACGTCGCGATCGGTGGCAACTCGGTCGGCCTCCTCGCCTTCGAGGACGGCATCGGCAGCACCTCGGTTCACGCGGCCAGCAAGGCCTCGGGGTCCTCGTCCTTCACCGCCGCGACACCGTTCTCCGGGGACGGCGTCGGCCCGCCCTACAACGATCCGCCCTCGGCCGCGCAGCCCTCGGTGGCGGTCAACGACTTCGGCACCGGGATGCTGATGTTCGCCCGCGACTACTACTACCCGCCGAGCTACACGGGGATCGCCGAGGCGATCGAGGGCAGGATCCTCACAAACGCGGCGACCAACACCTGGAACGCCGGTGCCGATCTCAACGCGGACGTCTACGACCCGCGCGGGACGGAGGTCTCGATCGGGTCCGACGGATCGGCCTTCCTCGGGATCAACCACTTCAACGTCGGCCCGTGCTGGGGGCTCGACACCGCGGTGCTCGAGAACAACGGCACCGGCTCGACCGACCCCGACCAATTCGCCTACGGTTGCGCCGCCGGCAAGTACAACGGCGTCTACCCGAGCAACGACCGGCTGCCCAACAACGACATCGTGATGGCGTACAGCCACCACGACGACGGCAGCGTCAACTTCCTCGACCTGCCGAAGGCGCGGGCCCTTGCCGGCAGCTCGAACCTCGAGGCCGCAGAGGTGCGGCTCGATGATCCGGGCGGCACCGAGACCACCTCGAGCGACGTGCGCGTGCGGACCGACGCTGCCGGCAACACGGTCGTCGTCTGGTACGACTCGGACACCGGCGGCTCCGGCAACCCGAAGTCGATGCTCGCTCGCCAGCGACCGAGCGGCGGTACGTGGGGTCCGACCGAGGTGATCAGCTCCGGCGAGGACTACTCGGGCGACTTCGACTTCGACATGGACAACGCCGGCAACGGCTATCTGGTCTACGAGCGGACCAACCCGGGCAGCGGCGATCAGGAGATCGTCGCCGCCGAGCGCTCGCCGGGCGCTTCCGGCTGGACCACCCCCGAGCTCCTCTCCGAGGGTCAGGGCTCGGTGCGCGAGCCGCGGGTCGCCGCCGCTCGCAACGGCGAGGCGTTCGCCAGCTGGATCGCCAACGGCAACGACGGCGTCTTCTACGCGCGGAACTCGCCGCCGACGCCCCCGCCGCCCCCGCAGTGCTCCGACGGGGTGGACAACGACGGCGACGGCAAGATCGACTATCCGGCTGACCCGGGCTGCTCGAGCGCCGCCGACAACGATGAGACCGACGCCGACAAGCCCGACTCGGCTGCCTGCGACCGCGCCAAGGCCCAGCTCTCGAAGGCGCAGCAGGCGAAGAGCAAGGCCGCCAAGCAAGCCAAGAAGGCGAGCAAGAAGCTGAAGGTGGCGAAGAAGAAGCTGAAGAAGGCGAAGAGCAAGGCCGCCACCAAGAAGGCGAAGAAGGCGAAGAAGAAGGCCGCCAAGCAGGCCAAGAAGGCGAGCAAGAAGCTGAAGACGGCGAAGAAGGCGTTCAAGAAGGCGAAGGAGCGCAAGGACGACAAGTGCTGAGGACGAGCCTCGGCCCCGGCGATCACGACTCCTCGTAGAGCAGCGCCAGCAGGCCCTTGCGGCCGCGGACGCCGGCGCGGGCGAATGCGTTCTCGGCGTGTCGCTTGACCGTCGAGGGGCTGATCGTCAGCTCCTCGGCGATCTCGACGTTGCTCTTGCCGCGCGCGATCAGGGCGACGACGTCGCGCTGGCGCTCGGTCAGGTCGAGGTCCTCGAGCTGCACGGTGACGGAGCGGCCCGCGGTGGGCTCCGCCTGCTCGCCCGCTGTGCCGCCGGCGTCCCGGGTGAGCAGGCCGGCGCCGTGGCGCTCGCCTATCGCCTGTGCCTCGGCGCGGAGCTCGCGGGCGCGGCCGGCGGGCTGGAGTCCCGGAAGGGCGTTCGCCAGGTCCAGCGCCGCGTGGCCGCGCCAGACGGGCATCGCGAGCCGCCTGTACTCGTGTAGGGAGCGCCCGAGGAGGTCGGAGGCGATGGCCTCCTCCCCGAGCGTCGCGGCGAGCCGTCCGACTGCGTGGTCGGTGAGCCCCCAGCAACTGACCGAGGTCGTAGCGATCCGCCCGAGAAGCGGGTGCAGGAGCTCGAACAGGGCCTCGGCCGCCGCCCGATCCTCGAGCTCGGCCGCAACGTGAGCGTAGGTCACCGCCCCGGCGAACCAGGTCGGGTCACGCGGGAGGGTCTTAAAGCCCTCCTCGCTGTCCACCGCCAGCGCCTCTCGGGCGCCGTCGGGGTTCTGAACCTCGAGCCGGGCCAGGGCGACCAGCGAGCGGAAGCCCGGCAGGCCGGGGTGGTTTTCGAGCGCGGCATCGAGCAACGGCGAGAGCTCGGAGAGTCGCCCCTGCTGCCAGCGGATGCTGGCGATCTGGCTCGCGAAGAAGGGGAGCGTGTCGGGCTGGTCGCTCTCCTGCCCGAGCTCGGCAGCGCGCTCGGCCGCAGCCTCGGCTTCGTCGAGCCTGCCCTGGAGCGAGTAGAGCAGGGATTGCGAGCAGGCGGAGAGCCAGTTCGCGGTTGGATCGCCGAGCCGCGCGGCGATGCGGGCTTCCTCGCTCATCGAACGGTGCGCACCCTCGAGCTCGCAGGCTTCGACCTCTGCGGCGGCCCGCCAGTGCAGGCCGTGGAAGAGGTCGAGTGGGTCGTCGAGACGGCTTCCGAGCGCGATGCTCTCGTCCGCGATCCGGATTCGCGCGCGCGCGTTACCCGGCTCCCAGCGTGCGATCAGGTAGCGGTTCAGGACTCGGGCAAGGAGCTCGGGTTCCTCGGTTTCTCGGGCGAGGCGCAGCGCCTCTTCCGCCAGCTCGTGCCTGCGCTCGCGCTCGGGAGCGAAGGTCAGCTCGAGCGCGAGCTCCGCGAGGACCAGGGGTCGCAGGGACCCGTCTTCGACGCGCTCGGCGGCGAGCTCGAGCATCGCCAGCCGCTCGCGGTCGAATTCGCCGATCGCGCTGACGAAGCCGCGCGTGTTGGTCAGCGTCGCTGACGCGAGCCGCGTGGGGTCGTCGAGCTCGACAGCCTGGTGCGCAGCCTCCAGCAGAACCTCGCGGAACCGAGCGCGCCCGTCGAGTCGCAGCGCCGCTCCGAGCCCCAGCAGCAGGTCGCAGCGGCGAGCCTGATCGGGTGGGCGACGCCGCTCATCGAGCTCGAGGGCGCGCTCGTACCAGCGCACGGCCGCCCCCGGATCGAAGCTCGCGAGCGCCTGCTCGGCCGCTCGCAACGCCCACCTGCCGGCGCGCTGCTCGTCGCCGGGCTCCGCACGTTCCCAGTGATGAGCGATCTCGCCCGGCTCCACTGAGGCACCCGTCTCGGCCGCCTCCTCCATTGCGATCGCGGTCCGGCGGTGGAGCTCGCCACGAGTTGGCGCGTCCAGCTCCTCGTAGAGGCATCGCCTGGTCAGGGCGTGCCCGAACGCGTACGCCCCGGAGGTGCCGGAGCTGATCAGGCCGGCGCGCTCGGCGTTCCTGAGCGAGTCGGCGAGCACGGTCGGCTCGACGCCCGCCGCGGAGGCGACCAAACCCGAATCGAAGCTCACCCCGGCTACCGCCGCCGTCTCCAGGTGGCGATGGGTCTCGGTGCCCAGGGCATGGACTCGGCTCGCGATCAGGACCTGAAGGGAACGAGGCAGGCCGGCGCCCGGCTCGGCCGTCCCGTCGGCGACCATGCTGCGGACGAGCTCGCTTGCGTACAGCGGCAGCCCCCCGGTTTCCTCCAATGCGACCTCCGCCGCCCGCTCGAGTTTCGGGCGCTCGAGCCCGAAGGCGGCGCCGAGGCCCCGGAGCGAGCGGATCTCCAGGGGGCCCAGGTCGATACGCCCGACTCCAGCCTGGCCCGCCAGCTCCGCGATCAGCCGCGCCTCGGGCGAGTCCGGAGCGAGATCGGTCGGCCGATAGGTGCCGATGATCAGCAGGCGGGAGAGGTCCGGCGAGCGGGCCAGATGCCCGAGGAGCTGGAGTGACGAGAGCCCGCATTGGTGGAGGTCCTCGATCACCAGCGCGGCCGGCGCAGCTCGACACCTGTGCTCGAGCTCGTTGATCGCCGCATTGAAAGCGGCGCTGCGCTCCGCAGCCACCGTCGCGCTCGGCAGCCGCGCCGAGGCGGCGGATGCCCCGCGCACGAGGTCGGCGAACGATGGCGAATCGCCGACGTCCACCGGCGATCCCCTGCCGAGAGCGCTGAGAAACGGCGCATAGGGACGCGTTTCGGCTTCGTCGGCGACGCCGTAGAGCACCTGCCCGCCGGCCCGGCCGATCTCAACCGCCGCCTCGCTCGCCAGTCGTGTCTTTCCGGACCCGGGCTCACCCGCGACGAGGACGGTCGAGTGCCCGCCCTCGCAGCTCGCGCGCCAGCGGCGCGCCAGCTCGATCAACTCCCCCTCTCTCCCGAGCATCGACTCGGTCGGTAGTGGCGCGGTGATCGGCGGGGCGTCTGGGCGCCTGCCCGGCCCGGCCCAGTGCAGGGCCGCCACAGCGCCGGCCCCCTCCGCCTCCCGTGGCTCGTCCGCCGAGATCCAGCCGATCGCGCAGCGATCCAGCGCAGCGGCGTCGATGCACGGCACCTCGGGCGGCGCCTGCTCGAGCAGGCGCCGGCCCCGCTCCCAGGCCCCGAGCACCGGCTCCGGCCCGGCAGCCTCGACCACGAGCACCCGCACTCTCTCCTCCTCCCCGACTCGCGCCCAACCGGCGAGCTCGAAGGCGGCGGCGACCGCCTCCTCGAGCGCCGGGAAGTGGGCGATCAGCTCGTCCCTGGCTGGAAGCGCCGTCTCGTACTGCGTAGCGGCGATCAGGGAGAGGCGGCGCGACGCGGGCCGGCAGAACAGGATCGCACCACGACCCGGCGTGGCGGGCCCAGGCTGATCGGGTTGGGCATCAGCAGTTCCTGCTCCGGGTAGGTTCCCACCTGGGATAACGCCGCACGTTATCGAGCGGCGCGCGAACCTGCCCGCCGATCAGCGCGGGGGCCGGGGGCGTCGAGACTGCGCCGGCGGGCTAGCCTTGCCGCGTGCTCAAGCTCCTCGCCGCGATCATGTTCCTCGCTGCGGCGCTCCTCCTCTACTTCGCGCTCGGCGCGATCAGCAACCTCTGGGCCGACTACCGGGACAGCCCCGTCCTCACCTACGTCGGCATCGGCGGGCTGGAGCTGGTCGCGGCGGCCGGAGCGACGCTCGTCGGGGTCTGGTTCCTGCGCGAGGACGAGCGCCAGGGCGGCTGATCCGGGTGGCCTGCGCGTCCGTTGCCTGGGTCGATGAAGCTCGCAACCCTGATCGCCGTCGTGGCGGCGGCCCTGCTCGCCGGCTGCGGTCTCGGGGTCGACTCGCGGCCCGGTCCGGCGGCCGACGCTGCGGCGCGGCAGTCGATCGCCGCCGCCGGCGGCGATCCCGGCGAATGGATCGTCGGCAACTCGTGCGGCAGCTCGGGAACCTGCGGGGTCGAGCTCCGCGCCCGCTGCGACCCCGGCGCGGTCGTCGCGATCAACCGCTACCGGATCAAGGACAGCTTCCCGACCCTGCTCGGCGACGACCGGATCGGGCGGGCCGCCGCACGGGGCACGCCCTGCCGGAAGCGCTGAGCCGGGAAGGGCCCCGCAGCGCCGGCAAGCTAGATTGGGCGCACGCACGGTGGGCGTAGCTCAGTTGGTAGAGCTCCTGGTTGTGGTCCAGGCGGTCGCGGGTTCGAGTCCCGTCGCTCACCCCTCATCATCCGGCACGTTCAAGCGGTCCTATCGACCAGACGTGCCAGGGCGTGGAGAACAGAGGTACTCGGTGGGGTACTAACGCGCTAGCGGGTAGGTGCCCTACCACCCCTTCGCAGGAGTCCCAAGCCTTCATCATTTGAGACTCCCCCACACACGATTACGTCTAGATCGGCTGAACCCCCCAACAATCGGATTGACTCGGGATCGAAAGGGGAAACGGGATGATTGTCGGCCAGTCGTCGAGCCCCCCTGGGTCAGCGCGAGCAGCGACCGGCCCGCGACCCGATATAACCGGCGGGATAGTCTTCCCGCAATCTCCTCGGAGCCTTCGGGCCCGCAATTGAAGGGACCACCCCTTGTCCTGGCGCACACGTTGGCGAATCTACGAGTACGTCCGCAACAGCCTCTGGATCGTGCCGGCGATTCTCGGCGCGCTCGCTATCGCGATGGGCATCCTCCTCCCTGATCTCGACGAGAGCGTCTCGAAGACGATCGGGATCTCGTTCGGATCGGGCGCCGCACAGGGAATGCTCGGTGCGATCGCCGGCGGAATGATCACCTTCACCGGCTTCGTGTTCTCGATTCTGCTGCTCGCGGTGCAGTTCGGCTCCAGCCAGTTTTCGCCGCGCATGCTCCGCCGATTCCTCCGGGATCCGACCACGAAGTTCTCGCTGGGGATCTTCATGGCGACCTTCATCTACGCACTGCTAGTCCTGCGTACGATCGGCTCAGGCGGCAACCAGGACTTCGTGCCCGACAACTCGATCAGCATCGCTTTGCTGCTGCTTCTGCTGAGCATGATCATGTTCCTGCGCCTGATCAATCGCACAACCCAGGGTCTGCGCGTGGCCGCCGTCGTCGCCGACCTCGGCCGGGAGGGTAGAGCCGTGATCGATCGGATCTATGCCGAACCGTCGAGCGGACCCGATCCCGGCCTGGAGCTCGCCTCCGACAGCGTCGCGGTCCGGGAGGTCGCCTTCGTCGACGAGCCCGGAGTCCTGCAGAGTCTCGATGCTCGGGGCCTGGTCAAGCTGGCGAGCGACGCCGGGGTGGTGATCGAGCTGGTCCCTCACGTGGGCGATCTGCTCCCACCCGATGTGCCGCTCTTCCGAATACATGGAAGGTGAGGGCGACGCGATCGGCGACGAGCAGCTCCGCCGGTCGGTCGCCGTGGGCGATGAGCGCACGATGCGTCAGGACCCGGCCTTCATCTTTCGGCTGCTGGCCGATATCAGTTCCAAGGCTCTCTCGCCCGGTGTAAACGACCCAACGACATCGGTTCAGGCACTCGATCAGATTGAGCTGCTTCTGCGACAGCTCGCGGGTAAGAGGCTCGGGGATGGGGTTCTCCGAGACGAGTCCGGAGTCACCCGTTTCCGCTTCCCAACCTCGAGATGGGAGGACTTCCTCAGCATCGCCCTTGACGAGACCCGCTTCTTCGGGGCGAGTTCGGTTCAGGTGATGCGCCGGCTGCGGGCGCTGCTCGAAGACCTGCGGGCAGTCGCGCCTGAGCACCGTCGCCCGGCGGTCGAAGCGCAGCTGGCGCTGCTCGACCAAAGCGTCGGTGACAGCTACGAGGACGCGACCGTGCTCGCCATCGCCAGGGGCCGCGATCGCCAGGGAATTGGCACGCCGAGGTAGACAGGCGCTCCGGCTCCTTTGGGCTCGCCGTCGTTGATCGGCAGACCAAGGGCATCGCCTCAGGCAAAAGCAAGAACCTGAAGCTGAAGCTGAAGAAGGGCGACGATGGAAAGAAGATCGCCAAGGCCCTGAAGAAGGGCAAGAAGGGCAAGGCGAAGCTCAAGGTGACGCTCACCGACGACGCGAGCAACTCAAAGAAGACGAAGCTCGCAGTGACATTAAAGCGGTAGGGGCCACATTCTCGATCCCGGTCTCTCGATCCAGATCCGGGCCGTCTCGCGGCGCATCGGCCCACGAAAACGCGCGAGGCATGAGAACTCTTCCCGTTTAGCGCCCGCCCTCCGACCTATCCTCGTCATCAGGCGTGGGTGAGTCGCCAACTGATACCCGCCTCCAGGCAGGGACCGGGGGGGAGGGGGGGTCGCGAAGGCGCCTGAAGCCTCGGTTCCGAATGAACACCACCGAACCGGCAACGACTGCGGCGCCACCTCCAGGGAGCCGAGCTTAGCCCCACTACCAGCTGACCCGAGCCCATCCTGGCGCTCGAAAGCATTCGGTCTGCGAAACCGAAGGTCACTGGTTCGAATCCAGTCGGGCGCTTTAGGAGGAGGCCGCAATGCAGCATGGACATTGCGATCGCCGCGCCTCCGCCTCTATTCCTGCGATGCGCCGCGAATCCGTCAGGATCGGCGAACCGCATGGTCATGCGGAAAGAAACCACCGCGCAACTACCACGCAGAATGTGTCAGGGCTCTCTTCCACGCCGAGGACGTTCGCTCGACAACCCGCATACAAGAGCTGACGCGCCGGCCGCCCTTCGCGGATGGTCATGTGGCGGTCTGGTCGTCGTCCGTGCAGCGGCAGATACTGAAGCCATGACTCGACTGCGACCAATCTCGCGAATGGAGCGTCGATGCTGAATGGCGTCGGTCAACGGGTGACGATGCGGTTCGGCGCCTCAGAGCGCTACTGGAAGGCGCGGCGTCGTGCCCAGCGGATCTACTTTGCATGGCGGACTCCTTGGATGTACTACTTGCCGTCCAGGACAAGGATCCGGAGTTCCACGGGCTTACGCAATATGACTTTCAGCGTGCATTCCAGTACCTAGAGCGCCACAAGGAGATCATTGGCGTGGAGCGCGTTGCTCGACTTGAGTGGGCTTACCTGCCTGCACTCGGCCTCGTGCCGGACGCTCGTGCCCTTCATGAGCAGCTCTCCGAAAGCTCGGAGTTCTTCACTCAGGTGATTAGCGCGATCTATAAGCCGCATTCCTCGGAAGACCGCCCCGCTCCAACGCCGGAAGAGGCCGCGGTTGCCCACAACGGCTATCGACTTCTTTCGTCGTGGAGACGAGTCCCAGGGGCAGACGCTGACGGAAAGATGGACGGGGCGCGGCTGAGGGCCTGGGTCGCAGAGGCGATCGAACAATTGACTGAAGCGGATCGGCTTGAAATTGGAGAACTCCAGATCGGCCATGTTCTCTCCCATTCCCCTGCGGATCCGGACGGCTCTTGGCCATGTGAGCCGGTGCGGGAGCTATTGGAAGAACTCCAGAACGAGCGAGTCGAGCAGGGGCTTCGCACGCAAATCTTCAATAACAGAGGCACGACGTCGCGCTCGCCTGAAGCGGGCGGAGATCAGGAACGGGAGCTTGCGGCGAAGTACCGGGAGTCCGCGAACGCATTCTCGGCCCGATGGCCAAGGATTGCGGCGGTCTTGAGAGATCTGGCCTCCGGCTACGAATCTGATGCCAGGCGGATGGACAGCGAGGCGGAACAACGTCGGCGTGGGCTGGACTAGCGTGCAGGGCCGCCCGCAAGGCGGTCAGTTTCGATTGGCAATGAACGGACTTAGGCGGATGATGGCCTCGACGGCCTTGGGGTTCGAAAGCCATCCCATCAGGGACCCCTCACGAACGCAACCGGCGCGCGGAATCGAGCTCGGTCTTCGGATGCGAGGTGCTGAATTGCTTCAGCGCGGGTGCTGGAAATCCATGCCGGCTCGAAGCTCGCCCCGGCTCAGCTTGCCGACTGGGATCGGCACCGCTCGGTAGGAAAACGTGCCGGGGAAGTCGAGCGCGAATGTCCGGGACCCGTCCGGCTTGTACTCGACGACCGGATGGTCGGTGGTGCCGGAGCCACCCCACGACACCAACCAGCTCCCGGAGCCGGACAGACGCGCCGAGCCGCAGCAGACTGCCGCCGGCACGTCGGGATCGCTGAGCGAGCCGAGCATCGTCGCAGTCCCTGCGTCCTCGTCGATCTCATAGTGGACCGCGCGTGGCGGCCGACCCTGGAACTGCCCGTTGTCGTGGGCGGTGAGCGTGCCGTCGCCGAGGATGCGGACATCGTGCTGGCCGCCGAGCGGGTTGGAGGCATGGGGGTCGTTGAGGACCGTGAGGCTCTGAGGGGTCGGCGTGCCACCGAGCTTCCAGACGATGTCGCCGCTGTCGCGGTCGATCTCGTAGATCGCGTCGGTGTGGCGCAGCGAGATCACGATCGAGTCACCGTCGAGATCGACCGCGTTCATGTGGAACACGTCGAACTGGTTGTCCTTGGCCTGCGGGATCGCGAAGTCGTCCCACCAATGGTCGGTCTCGTCGAGGCTGATGTGATCCTTGCTGTTCCAGGTCCAGACGACCGTGCCGTCGGGCGCGACCTCCTGCAACTCGGCGTCGAGGATGATCCCGTCCGCGGGACCGCCGTACTGGGTCAGGTCCGTCGGATTGGCCCGCGGCTTGTAGGTCATCAGCATGTAGTTGCCGTTCGGGAGCAGCAGCATGTCGTGCGAATCGAGTTCGCTACCGACCGTTTGAAGCGTGTTCAGGAGGTTCCCGTCGAGATCGCGGATCTCGTACTTCGTCCCTCCGCTCGAGGCGGCGAGCGTGCCGTCGGCGAGCAGCTTGAAGTCGTTTGGCTTGTTTGCGTCTCGGTGCCACCAGACCGGCACGCCGTTACCGTCGAAGATGGTCGCGTACTGCAGCGGCGAGACCATGTACCACTTCTTATCCGCTGGCCCGTACTTGTCGAAGGTCCAGTTCGGGAAGTTGTTGGGCAGGCAGCGCACGTGGTAGTTCGAGGTGCCGACGTCGGTCTGCGTGCTGAACGAGAACTCCTGCTCGGAGCTCAGCGGCACCGTCTCGGTGAATGAGCCGTTCTGGTCCGGTCCGCCGTCGACGGAGACCTCGTTGTCGACCGGCGCCTCGACGCTGACGTCGACGGGGCCGTTGTCGCAGCGGGTCACGTAGTCGGGCACGTCGGGATCCCACTCGGGATAGAGGCCGGGG
>CAVUYP010000002.1:0-383535 GCA_963745755.1 uncultured Conexibacteraceae bacterium
TGGTGATCGCGAGCTGCGAGGGCCCGCTATCGGTCGTGAACGTGTCGTCGGCGCCACAGGCCTTCTGTGGCTGGGTCGCCCCGGGCTCCTTCGCGCAGAGCCGGAAGTGGTACTTGCTCTCGGGGTCGAGTCCGCTGAGATCCTCGGAGACCGGCTGTGTTCCGCCGGCGGCGAGGTCGATCGACTGGTGGGCGGTCTCGGCGCCGTAGTTCTTCGTCGGCCCGTACTCGAACCAGTAGGTGGCGGTGCCGTCGCTGAGCTCGGCGACGATGCCCGTCACCGTCGCCGAGGTCAGGCCGACGTCTTCAGCCGGCTGGGTGATGCCCCAGGCGCAGCCGCCGAGGAGAAGGGCCGCGAGAGCCAGGGCCAAGGCGGTGATCCGCGGGCGAAGCCATCCGCCGCGAACCTCTGCAACCAAGACCTGGCCCGACATCTCCACTCCCCACGGATCGAGCACTCTGGACGATTGCGACAAACATAACAAGTATCAAAACGGCCTGTCTCAAAAGACTGCGTATCAAGTCATCAATCCTGTCTACATCCGTCGATCGTCCTAAATCTCACCTGTCCATGGACACGGCGAGGGGAGAGCACGGAGGTGAAGCGCGGGGGGCAATGGCCGAGGCCGGAGGCACGGTTGCGGCGCATCTGGTCGCCGTCAACGTCTTGAGCAGCCCCCCAACCGTGTCGACGAGCAGGGCGGTGCCCAGCAGGCGCCGCCGAACGACAACCTCGTCGAGAGCTTCGACCCTCCTACGGTGTTGCCGGAGGGGCCCCGGAAAGCCAGTGGCAGATGCCAGAGCCGGGACGGTGTAGGGGCGACGGGCGAGGAGGATGGCATTGCGCGGCTCCCTCGAGTGACCTGGCGCCCAGCTCTCTCGCCCTGAGCCGGATCTACAAACCGAACGTCAGGGCTCGGCCCGGAAGGCAATCGAGTCGAGGCTGACCGCGCACGTGCTCTGGGTCGCGCAAGACCCGCCAACCGCCCCGTTTGGGCTGACTGACAACTGAGCGAGTTCCGCCGGTGGACCGATTCGAGCGGCCGGGAACGAGGCATCCTGAGACGGTCGGTAACCCGGCGGAAGCGTGAAGATTTGCGGCGCCGTATTGCCCCCTTGCGTGATCACTTCGCCCCGTAAGTGCACCGTCCCGCCAACATCGATGTAGAAGCCGGCGGGGCTGTCGTCGTCGCCGTAGTTGGCCCAGCCGTTCTCGAAGGCGGGTTGGCCCGGCGAGCCAACATCACGGAAGGGTTCGTTCGCCGCGAGCTTGTCAGCCGTGACGGCTCCGTCGGCGAGCTTCCTGGTCGAGACGGTGCCATCTGCGAGCTTTGGGCTCTTCACCGCCCCGTTCTTGATGTGTTTGGAATGAATCGCGTTCTTGGCGATCTGCTTGGAGGTGACCTTGTCCAACGCCCAGGCACCACCCGTTCCTAGAGCCACGAAAAGAGCGAGGTAGGCAACGACGGTCGCATGGCTGAAGCGCATCCTGGTCATCGGAACCTCCTACGGCACTAGGGCGAGGATCATATCGGCGCCCCTATGGGCTGCGCCGACCAATTCTCTAGGGTTGGTGCGAGCCGGGCCTCCAGCTCCGGAGCCGGCGCGCCCAATGCCACTGGTCCATCATCACCTCGAGATGCACCGCGCAGCCTGCGCACCGGGGCTCGTGCACGGCTGTGCTCGGACCGTCTACCGATCGAGGGGATGCTGAGCGTGCCGAGCCGATCCGCGCGGACGGTGGTGGGCGTGATCTTGGGGGTGGCGTTCGCAACGTTGGCGGGCTGCGGGGACGGCGGTAGCGAGGAGAAGGTCGAGCGGGGCTTCGCCGGCCTTACCGGCTGTCTGGGTGATACCGAGGGGGTCAACGAGGTCACGGTGTTCGAGCTGCCGGGAGGCGAGAATGATGCCGACGCCCCCAGTCCGGCCGGTCAGCTGATCACGCCCGAGGCGTCGAACGGTCTCGAGTACACGCTGGGCGGGCCGACCGACGAGGACGGGACGATCACAGAGCTGCCGCTGTTGACCTTCGAGGTCTTTGAGTTCGAGAACGAGCGCGTCGCGGGGCAGCGCGTCGAGCAACTCCGGAATGAGCTTCGAACGCGAATCAGGCGAGCTGGTGCGCGTGGTACCCGGTTGCCGGCGCCGCGCGATGTGCGGGCGGTCGGAAGTGTCGGCGTCGTGTATTCCGTCGCCAGCCTCAGCCCGGAGCCCCCTGATCCCGCCCTCGACGACCTCGACGAGGAGGCACTCGCCGGCCTCACCTCATGCCTGGAGCGCGCCGGCTACCCCGCAGGGCCGATCGTCCCGGAGCTCGCCGCCGCCGGCGCGGAGTCGGCATAGCCGAGTCGGTCGTCGACCGGTTGTGAGGCGAATTTCACCCCGCGGAACCACCCGAGGCGATCTCATACGGCCGCTATTACACGATTGAGCCCGCTCCCGATCCGATCTCGGTGCCGATGGGGGCGCCGGCGGCTCTAGGATCGGTGGCGATGCAGGCCCGAGGCACGCAAGAGCGTTCGGAAGGTCGCTCTTGCGCCCCGTAGTCGCGATGGGTGCCGCGAAGGAGCTCGAGACGGGCCAGGGCGCCTACGAAGCTCGAGCCTGGCGCGACGCTTACGATTCCCTGTCCAGAGCCGACGAGATCGCCCCATTGGATGTCGGCGATCTCAAGCGCCTGGCGGTAGCGGCCTACATGATTGGTCTCGACGATGAGTTCGTCCGGGGCATGGAACGAGCCCACGGCGCACACCTCGAACGAGGGGAGATACCGAGCGCCGTGCGCTGTGCGTTCTGGGTCGGGATCAACCTCGCCACCCGCGGCGAGCCGGGCCTCGCCGGCGGTTGGTTCGCGCGGGGTGAGCGGCTGATTGAGCGCGCCGAGTCCGATTGTGTGGAGCGCGGTTACTTGTTGCTGCCTGCGGCTTTGCGGAATGAAGGTGCCGGCGAGTGGGAGGCCGCCGCCGCGATCGCTGATCAGGCGGCGCGGATCGCCGAGAGCTTCGATGACCGGGACCTGCTCGCACTCTCCATCCACGAGCAGGGATATGCGACGGCCAAGCATGGGGACCTTGAGAAAGGGATGGCCTTGCTCGACGAGGCAATGGTCGAGGTCACCTCGGGAAAGGTCTCCCCGCTCGTCACCGGTCTCGTCTACTGCGGGGTGATCGCCTACTGCCAGAGCCTCTACGAGCTGCAGCGCGCTCAGCAGTGGACGTCGGCGCTGACCCGATGGTGTGAGGAGCAGCCGCAGATGGTGGCCTACTCGGGCCAGTGCCTGGTCCACCAAGCCGAGATCCTGCAGCTGCGTGGTGCGTGGGGCGAGGCGATCGATCAAGCTCGAAGGGCCGGCGAGCGCTTCACCGAGGCAGCCGACTCCAGGCCCGCTGCCCACCGCGAGGGATCGGCCCATTACCGTCAGGCTGAGGTGCAGCGGCTTCGAGGTGAGTTTGACGAGGCAGAGGACTCCTTCAGGGCAGCCAGCCGCTGCGGTTTTGAGCCGCAGCCCGGCCTTGCGCTGCTGCGTCTGGCCCAGGGAAACGCCGAGGCTGGGGCAGCGTCGATCCGTCGCGCGCTGGATGAGGTCACCGATCCGCTCGAGCGTGTCGGCCTGCTCCCGGGCTGCGTGGAGATCATGCTCGCCGTCGGCGACCGCGAGGCGGCGGCCGAAGCGGCCGGCGAGCTTGAGCGGGCTGCCGAGGAGCAGGACAGCGATGTGATGCTGGCGATGGCAAGCCAGGCCAGGGGAGCAGTCGCGGTCGCCTCGGAGCGTTACCGAGAGGGTCTGCTCGTGCTGCGCCGCTCCGCGGAGATCTGGCAGCAGCTCAAGGCACCGTACGAGACGGCTCGGGTGCGTGAGCTGGCGGGGCGCGCATGCCGGGCGGTCGGCGACGGCGACACCGCAGATCTGGAGTTGGAGGCTGCGAGCGAGGCCTTTGCGTGGCTCGGGGCTGAGCCCGACAAAGCACGGATCGACTCGCTCGCTGCGGCGGACATCCCCCCGGCGGGACTGACTACGCGCGAGCTCGACGTTCTGCGCCTCGTCTGCTCGGGGAAGACCAATAGGGCGATTGCGTCAGAGCTCGTGGTCAGCCGACGGACGGTGGATCGGCACGTAAGCAACATCTTCGCGAAGCTCGGCGTCACCACACGCGCGGCGGCGACGGCCTACGCCTACGAACACGATCTTCTCTAGGCGGTCGCCTGTGGGCCATGCGGTCCATGGGTAGAACTGCATACGCCGCTTCCGATGGAATTGGGTGATTCGTCCGATGCGGGGGGCCGCATCTCCTCCTACCGTCGGTTCCACGGTGCAACACGAGGGAGGCCACGATGGGTACGACGGTCAAAGACCGAGGCATGCGGGACCCGAGCGACACGGAGGGGTCTGCTGCAGCCCGCAGACGCGTCCTGAGCTTCGTCGATGCGGACGAGCGCCGACTTGAGGCAGGGGGCATCTCCACCGCGGTGCTGGAGGCAGGCGAGGGTCCGCCGGTCGTGCTCCTGCACGGCCCTGGCGAATATGGGGCGAAGTGGATGCGAGTGATCCCCAGCCTCTCGGTGGACCATCGAGTCATCGCGCCCGATCTGCCCGCGCACGGTGCCTCGGATCCGCCGGCCGAGCGACTCGGTAGCGAGCAGATCGTGAGTTGGCTGGACGAGCTCGTCGCGCGCACCTGCAAGTCGCGGCCGGTCCTGGTCGGGCACGTGCTCGGCGGCGCGATCGCAGCGCGCTTCGCGATCGAGCACCCCGACTCCCTGCGCCGACTCGTACTCGTCGACAGCCTCGGGTTGGCGCCTTTCCGGCCCGCCCCGCGGTTCGCGCTGACGATGCTCGCGTTCCAGATGCACCCCACCGAGCGCAGCTACAACCGGTTCATGCGCCAGTGCTCTCGCGACCTCGATGCGCTGCGTGAGCAAATGGGTGGGCGGTGGGGACCCGTCCTCGAATACAACCTCGAGCTTGCGCGCTCGCCTGGCGCGAAGGTTGTTGGTCAGATGATGCGCGATATCGGCCTGCCGCGGATCCCGCCTCCTCAGCTCGCTCGAATCGCCGTTCCAACCACCTTGATCTGGGGTCGGCAGGACCGAGCGAACCGGCTTCGGGTTGCGGAGGCAGCCAGCGACCGGTACGGGTGGTCGTTGCACGTGATCGACGATTGCGCCGATGACCCCCCGCGAGATCAACCGGAGGCCTTCGTGGATGCGCTGCAGGCAGCGCTGGGACGTAGCGGATCGGCACCGACGAGGGGCGAATCCCATCCGGCTCCTGCCGATTGATCAGGCAGCGGTCGAGCTTCCCTCCGGTCGTGCCGGTGGTGAAACCTCCCCGATCGACGTTGCGGATCCGCGATCGGCCCGTCGTCAACTGACCCGTACCACTCAGCCGCTGAAGGCCATTCCGACCGCAACGCAGCCGTCGAAGGAGTCGGAGGTACTGGAGTCGTCGGTGGTGAAGTTGCCGCTGACTCGGCCGGCGATCCGTGCCGGTCGTCGCCGACCTCAGGACGGGGGTTTGCCGACCCTGCCGCCCTGGGTCGGGTACCACTCCAGAAACGATGCCACGAGCTTGCCGGTGCTGTGGATCGTCTTGCCGAGAAGGAGCGGCGAGGCGGCTGCTTCCCACCCCGGAGCCCGATCGAGCGTGTATCTGGTGCCCTCGATGGTCAGCTGTAGGCCACTGAGGGGAAACCGGGCCTTGTGCGCCCATACCTGGTCGACTGGCCCCTGCGCGATGACTCGCTCCTTGCCGTCATAGAGCGTCACCTGGCCGGCCTCGACGATCAGTGCGCCGTTGAATGCGAGCGGCCGGAGCCCCCTACCGACTCGTACCGCGGCGGCGAAACTGTCGTCAGGAGGACCCTGCTCAGCGATGGGCGGAGGGTATCGCGACGGCACCTGAGTCGCTTCCGATGCGGGCGACGAGAAGACCACGAGAGGGCCACCAATACCCGGTGCGAACTCAGCGGTAAAGGTCGAGACGGACGAACGTCGAACCCGACAGGGGCGGCAGTCTGCCCAAACCCCCAAGGGCCGACCGGCCGCTGGAATAGGGGATGGCCGGGTTCGCGGTGTGGGAACGGCATATCGCGGCCCGGCCCCCTGAATGTCTTCGGTCAGTAGGACGCCGGCGTCCAGAATCGAGGCCCGAACCTGGAGCTTCTTCGTCCGGCGGTCGATGGCGTCGTTGCGGAGGGACCGTTCAAGCCTTCCGTCATGGCCGGGGGCGCGATGCGCCGCCCGGCCACTTCTCGTTCGACAAGGGTTGCGGATCAGGACTTTGACGACAGTTGCGTCCTGTTTATGACAACTGTCACATGCTCCGCTCGACTCTGATACTCAATGAGGTCCTCAGCGAACGAGAGCGATCGAGGATTGCGGGAGTGATGAGATGAGGTTTGGGTCTTTTTCCCTGGCGGTGGCAACGATGGCGATGGTGGCGCTCTTCGCAGCAGCCGCGAGCGCGGCTCCGTCGGCACCGCTGCCGGGCGGAAAGTACGCCGGGACCACGGACGCCGGCAAAGGCAAGCGGATCGTGGTCAAGGTCCGCTCTCGCAACAGCTCGGAGCAGCTACGCGGAGTGGTCCGGTTCCGGTGCGCCGGCGTGACTGCTCGCTTCAGCACCGATGACGGGCGCTTCGTCGCCCGGAAGCGCAGGGGCGGGCGAACGATCTTCAAGGCGCGGGGCCGGTTCACCAGCATGAACCGCGCCAAGGGGGCGATCCTGCGACTCGATCGGAGGCTGGGCCACGGATCGTGCCGTGCGTCGGGATTCCAGGCCCGCCTCGGTAACGCGCCGCCGATCCATGAGCGCACGGTGACCTACGGCCCCTTCTCGGTCGAGCCCAGCATGGGTTCCGGCCACGGACACGGCGGTCTCAACACCTCCCTGGCGGACATCGAGAAGCCCTGTGAGGACTGCTCGATCGTCGGCATGTCGGCAGACCTGAGCGAGGCGGACGGCCGCACGGCGAACTTCGACACCCAGGCGATGCTGCACCACGTCGTCCTCTTCAATCAGAGCGCCAAGGATGCGACCTGCGCGGGCTGGCCCGAGCGCTTCTTCGCTTCCGGGAACGAGCGCACCCCGTTCCTGCTTCCCCGGGGCTTCGGCTACGAGGTCGCGACCGGCGATCGCTGGCGCCTGATCACCCACCTGATGAACATGAGCGACCAGACGAAGGACCTCTACATCAAGGTCAGCTTCGCCTATGTCGACGGCACGACCGACCTGCAGGCCGTGAAGCCGTTCTGGCTGGACATCAACAACTGCGGGAACTCGCAGTACGAGACTCCCGCGGGCGACCACACCGAGGTCCGCGACTTCACCGTGACCCCGGAGATGGCCGGCAGGGTGGTGGCCATCGGTGGCCACCTCCACGACCACGGAACGCACATCGAGGCGGCCGATACGACCACTGGACGGCAGCTCTGCGACGCGGCCGCCGGCTACGACAACGATCCGTCCTACATGGGGCACATCGACACCGTCGGCGGGTGTCTCGGTCGATCGATCGCGACGCTCGCCCCCGGCGACAACCTGCGGCTCAGCAGCAGCTACGACGCGCCGGAAACCCTCGACGACGTGATGGGAATCATGGTCGGGTACGTCGCGCCGTCGGGATGAGGCGGCAGGTGCGGCGGCGACTGTTACGCTGAAGTTCGTTCGGTCGAGTCTGGGAGGGCACGTGTCGATTCAGGTCCCGCGAAGGGCTGTTCTCTTCATCGCGGTGGTGGTGTTAGGGCTTGCCGTGGCCGGTTGCGAGCCCCTGCTGAACGCGCCTCCGGGCGGGGGCCAGGTGGTGACCAAGACCTTCCGATACGGCCCGTTCACGCTCGGCCCCGGCGACGAGGCGCAGGGCTCGCCGTCGTCGGGGATGCCGCGTCCGGCCGGCTCGTTCGGCCTGAAGACCGCGCAGTTCGACGTCGTCGACGAGAACGGGACTCCGGTCAGCTCGCACGACATCCACCTCCATCACATCGTGATGACCACATCTGCGCGGAACGACGAGCTCTGCCCCGGCAGGCGCGAACGGTTCATGGGCTCAGGCAGCGAGCGCACCATGATCAACCTCTGGGGTCCCTACACCTACCTGGTCGGCGCCAACGACCGCTGGGGCTCGCTCTATCACCTGATGAACGAAACGCCCCCGGGAACCCCGGCCAAGAAGGTCTACATCGAGTACAAGCTCGGCTACCAGCCCGATGCGAATGCAGCGAACTCGCGACCGGTGACGCCATATTTCCTCGACGTCACCGGCTGCGGGGGGTCGACCTATGACGTGCCGGGCAACGGCGGCCCCGGAAGCATCCACGAGAAGTCACGGACCTGGCAGGCGCCTGACGATGGGCTCGTCATCTTCGCCGGCAATCACCTGCACGCGGGGGGCGTCGACATGACGCTGAGGGAGGACACCGCCAACGCTCCGACATGCCGGGGCGTTCCGAAATACCACATGGGGCATATCACCTCGATCAGCCCGTGCATCATGCACAACAAGGTCATCGCCGGCCATGACTACAAGCTGACCGCCCGCTACGACAACTCGGAGCCCTGGCAGGATGTCATGGGCATCTCGCTCGCGTACATCTGGTGGGGGAGGCAGTAGATACCGTCGTGCCGGGATCTGCGCCGAGGACGCGAGCTGAACGATGGCCCCTAATCCGCTCGCGCCGCTGACCGAGGAGGTCGCCGAGGGCGTCTGGCGCCACGCCGGCGACATCCGCCGCGGCATGAACGTCTACCTGGTCGCCGAGCCGGACGGTGACGGTGCGTTCGCCTTCGACGCCGGCACGAAGGTGATGGCGAAGGGCATCCGCAGGGCCGCCGCGGACCTCGGCGGACTGACCCGCGTCATTCTCGGCCACAGCCACGTCGACCACCGCGGCTCCGCCCCGCGGCTCGGCGTCCCGGTCCACTGCCACGTCGACGAGGTTGCGGATGCGCAAGGCGACGGCGGCGTCCACTACCAACCGCTCGGACAGGTCCCGGTCACCTACTCACGTTGGCTCTATCGCGCCGTCTATCCGATCTGGGACGGCGGCCCAGTCGAGATCGCCGGCACGCTCAGAGAAGGCGATCGGATCGGGGAGTTCGAGGTCGTCCACTTCCCCGGCCACGCCCCCGGGCAGATCGGCCTCTGGCGCGAGCGCGATCGGCTCTGCCTCTGCAGCGACACCGTCTACCTGACCGACTCGATGCGGCCGCTGGGCCACCACCCCGGCATCTATCCGCCGCATCCGGTCTTCGACCAGGATCCGGAGACGACGATCGCAAGCCTCCGCAAGCTGGCCGAGCTCGAACCCGAGATCGTCGCCCCGGGTCATCTGGAACCGCTTCGCGGCGAGCGCGCGGACCTGCGCGCCCGGCTGCTGCGGGCGGCCGATGAACGCATGGGCTGGTAGTCATCTCAGGGTCCGGCGGAGGTCCGTTCGCGCGCCCTCGGCTCCATAGGACGCCGGACGAGCGCCCGGTCGTCCTCGTCACCGGCGCCTCGTCGGGAATCGGAGCGGCGACCGCGGACCTGCTCGCCCGGCGTGGCCATACCGTCGTCGGCGTGAGTCGCCGCGGTGAGGCGCCCGCCGGCGTCCGCGCCGTCCGAATGGACGTCGATGACGACGAGTCGGTGCGCGCGGGCGTCGCGGCTGTGCTCGCCGAGCACGGTCGCCTCGACGTCGTCGTGAACGCGGCCGGCTTTGGGCTCGCCGGGCCGGTTGAGACCACGTCGCTGGCCGTCGCCCGTGGGCAGCTGGAGACGAACTTCTGGGGCACGGTCAGGGTGACGCGAGAGGTGCTTCCGGCTCTGCGGGCCGCCGGGGCCGGGCTGCTCGTCAACGTGAGCTCGCTCGCCGGCGTCTTCGCGATCCCCTTTCAGGCCTACTACACGGCGAGCAAGTTCGCGCTCGAGGGCTGGAGCGAGGCGCTGGCCTACGAAGTGGGGCCATCGGGCATCGACGTGACGCTCGTCGAGCCCGGCAACATCAGCAGCGGCTTCACGGCCGCTCGACGCGAGGCCCGAGAGGCCGATCGCGAGCCCTACGGCGATGCTTACCGCCGGGCAATCGAGATCATGATCCGCGACGAGGGCGAGGCCGTCGGACCCGAGGTTGTCGCCAGGACGATCGCCGGGGTCGTTGCGGCGAGGCGGCCGCCGCGACGGGTGACCTCGGGAAGCCGCGGCGAGCGCTCGACCGTGCTGCTGCGCCGTCTCCTGCCGGCCCGCCTCTTCGAGTCGATCGGTCGCAAGCTGATGCTGGGGGGCTGACCGCGACCCCCGATGCCCGGTCCTCGATCGCCGGGCATCGACTCGTACAGACGTCCAGCCGGCGCTCTGGGCCCGCCAGGGGGCGGGCCAACCTGCCGATGGGGCCTGCACCCAGCCTGCCAGTAGGGGCTGCGGCTCACCCCAACCATGGAGACCCTCAAATGAAAAAGCTTGCGATCATCTTCGTGGCGCTGCTCGGCGCGATGCTCTTCACGTCGAGCGTCGCCGTCGCCAAGCCGAGGCCCGCGCCGGGCCCCAAGCAGACGGCCACGCAGATGTGCGAGGCGCTCGCGGGGGCCGACTCGGAGGGGTTCGAAGCCGTGTACGGCAAGCCGGGGGCACGGTCCTGCGTCCGTTCCGAGCGACGCGAGACCACCGGCGTGATCCGCGGTGCCGTCCAGGCCTGCCGGCAGGAGCGCGGACGAAGCGGCCGCTCACATGATGGCTTCCGCGCAGAGCACCGCTCCGGAAGGGGTGCCAACGACGCCTTCGGGAACTGCGTCTCCTCGGGCGTCAAGGACGTACGTCGCGACGAGCGCTCCGACTTCAAGAACGCGGCAAAGCAATGCCGGGCGGAACGAGGCGACACCTCCGAGTCGTGGGCGGCGTTCGAGGAGAAGTACGGCATCGACAAGGACGATCCGTTGTGGATGTACAAGCCGGGTGGCAACGCATTCGGCAAGTGCGTCTCCAGCAAGGTGGGGCATCGAGCCGACCACTGAGGCTCGAGCTCTGCGTTTCGAACCGGCGGCGAAGCTCGGCAAGATCGAACGGACGCGCGCCGGGCGACGACCTCATCCACGCGCCGACCGGGACGAAACGCGAATAGACTCGCCGGAAGGTGGAGGCGCTCGGGAGGAGATCGGCCCTTTCAGCGGTCGCTGCAATCGCGGTGCTCGGCGTGCTCCTGTCCGGCTGCGCGTTCCAGCGGCCCGAGGATCCCGTGGTCCTGAACGGATCCGACGTCCCGCGGCTGATCGGGGTGCCTCCCGGGAAGGTCCTCGCCTTCCGCCAGCTCAACGGCCAGTGGCAGCAGGTGCCGGTCCAGGTCGACGAGCGGGCGATGATCGACCTCGGGACCGTCTACGACGAGCCCGCCAACGGCGTCGAGCTGATGTCCTACACGGACCCGGGAACGTTCGCGGGCCCGGATCCCGATCCGACGCTCGACGGCAACGATGAGATCGCCTTCATGGGGATCGACGGCGGAACCGAGGCCGAACCGGGATCGCATCCATCGGGAGTCATCGCCGGCAGTGGCGAGGAGGTCCGCTTCCACGACAGCGTTGGCGACCCGACCGATACCTTCATCTATCTCTACCGGCAGACGGGCAACCTCGACCAGGGCGCCGGCCGCCCATACGTCGACTATGACTTCAACCTGCTCTCGGGCGAGTACAAGAGCACCTACCGGCTCCAGGACGGTCCCAACCCCGAGGACTCAACCGTCGAGACGGCGTTCTACAGCCGCCACTTCTCCGACCGCTGGGCCTCCGACGGACTCCGCATCAAGACCCCCGGTGCGTCCGGCGTCGACATCCTCGACCGGCACAAGAACCTGTTCGCCCCCGGCGTCTGCGGTCGCAGCGAGGACACCTTCGATGACGCCGAAGGAGCCTTCATCGTCAACAAGGGCGGACCGGTCCGTGCGATTCGGACCTACATCGGTGCCAACAGCGGGCCGCTGACGGCGCGCCAGCACATCTTCTACGAGCGTCGCGAGGACATCACGACGACCCTGAGGGTCCACGCGATCCCCGGGGTGATGGACTTCTTCGACTACAGCCCGAATGCGACCGGAATGGTCTATCGCAGCGACGCCGACCCGCGTGGCGCCACGATCGACGGCGAGCCGGACGACGTCAACGCCGGGAGAATCGGCTGGGAGACCGTCGACGGCTCCCAGGGGGGGCTCTCGATCGTCCACCGGGTCGAGACCGACATCCCGAACTTCGACTCGACCTCCTACTACCTCGATGACAGGACTCCGACCTCGACCGGCGCGGAGAAGCAGTGCACCGGCGACAACGCGGCCTATGGGTCGAGCGGCGTCTTCGTCAACCAGGGGATACCGAACACCGATCCCCGCTCGGCGCCGTTCAAATCGCTGGCCGACGAGCGGACGATCTTCTACGAGCTCCCGGGCAAGACGGACGGGCCGAGGCGTGCTACGCAGATCGACGTGCCGATGGATGTCTCCGTCGAACCGCAGGGTTGAGCACCCGCAGGGATTAACCTCCTCCCGGGATGACGAGCCGCGAAGGAGATGGCATGGGCAGGATTCGGCTGCTGGTCGCGTTGACGGTCGCGGTGACCGCGATGATGCTGGTTCCCGCAACCGCAACGGCATCGGCCGTGTCGAAGACGGCCTGCACGGGCACGCTGGACTCGGGCAAGTATCGGAAGCTGACGGTTCCGGCCGGCGCCACGTGCGATGGAACGGCAGCGAAGATCAGGGTCCGCAGCGGTGTTCGCGTCGCCCGCGGTGCGACCTTCATCCTCGGCAGCGAGGACCTGAAGACCGAGAACACCGGGAAGATCCGCGGCGGAATCGAGGCGAACTCGCCGGCGTCGCTGCAGGTCCACTTCGCCCACGTCAACGGCGGTCTCAGGATGCGTGGCGGCAACGGTTACTTCTCGACCGTCGAGGACAACACGATCCGCGGCGGCGCCAGGATCAAGGGCTACACCGGCGTCTGGCTCGGCTTCATCCGCAACCGGGTTCATGGCAAGGTCGCACTCGCCAACAACGTGATGGACGATCCGGATGCCAACGAATACGTCACGAACGTGATCTTCGGCGACCTCGTCTGTCACCGGAACTCACCGGCTCCGCAGGTCGGCGACTCTCAGGGGCAGGCGAACAGGGTGACCGGGCGGAAGGTCGGCCAGTGCGCCGGCCTCTGAGTACCGCCGCCGGGCAGTGAAGTCGAAATGCGATCCCAGCGACCCGCGACGGCGCCGGAATCGATCGCACCGTGCCGGCCTGCCGGTGGTAGCGTTGTCGCGAATCGTTGAACGCCAATCCGAGGAGGGGTCGTGATGACTGAAACGCTCAAGGGAGCTTGCCTGTGTGGCGGCGTCGAGTACGAGGTTGAGGATCCCGAGGCGCTGGGCTACTGCCACTGCACCCGCTGCCAGCGCTGGACCGGCGAGAGCCTCGCCGGCGTGGTCGTCGCCAAGGAGAACTTCAAGTTCACGAAGGGCGAGGAGCTGGTCAAGACCTATGAGAGCGAGTTCGCGCCGCGGAACTTCTGCGGCAACTGCGGGTCCAGCATCTACGACGATCTCGGCGAGAAGTACTTCGTGGCCGCCGGCCTGATGCGCGAGCTCGACCTCGAGCCGAGCTTCCACCTCCAGGTCGCCTTCAAGGCCCCCTGGCACGAGATCGGCGACAACGTTCCCCAGTACGCCGAGAACCCGCCGGCCTGACGCGCACGTGGAGCAGCCGGACGGAGGCGGCGGAGAGCGGACGATCCTCGTCACCGGCGGCTCGGGATTCCTCGGCAGCCGTTGCGTGATCGAGGCCCTGCGGCGGGGCCACCGGGTGCGGACGACGGTCCGCGATCTCGCCCGCGAACCGGAGGTCCGCGCGGTCGTCGGCAAGGAGGTCGACGACGATCGGCTGAGCGTGGTCGCCGCCGATCTCAACGAGGACGGCGGCTGGCCGGCGGCTGTCGCGGACTGTGACTACGTGCTGCACGTCGCCTCGCCGTTCCCGCCGGCTCAGCCGAAGGATCCCGACGAGCTGATCGTCCCCGCCCGCGAGGGCACGCTTCGGGTGCTGCGGGCGGCGCTCGACGCCGGCGTCGAGCGGATCGTCCTGACCTCGTCGGTGGCGGCGGTCCGCAACACGGCCGATCCCCACCCAGGGCCCCTGACCGAGGCGGACTGGACCGATCCCGACTCCGCCGGCCTGACTCCCTACACCCGCTCGAAGACGCTCGCCGAGCGCGCCGCCTGGGATCTGGTCCGCGAGCGCGGCGCCGAGCGCAAGCTCGCGGTGATCAACCCCGGCGCGATCCTCGGCCCGGTCCTGAGCGCCGATCGCTCCTTCTCGGTCGAGATCGTCGAGCGGCTGTTGAAGGGCGGGCCGGGCATACCGCGAATCGGCTTCAGCATCGTCGATGTCCGCGACGTCGCCGACGCCCACCTGCTGGCGATGACGACGCCCGCGGCGGGCGGGGAGCGGTTCATCGCCGCCGGACCGTTTCAGTGGATGCAAGAGACCGGGGAGGTCCTCCGCGACCGGCTCGGCGCCGACGCCGCCAAGGTGCCGAAGCGCAGGGTGCCCGACCTCGCCGTGCGGGCGCTGGCGATCTTCGATCCGAGCCTGCGCACGGTCGCCTCCGAGCTCGGCGTCAAGACCGACTACTCACACGCGAAGGCGAGCTCGGTGCTCGGCTGGCAGCCGCGACCGGTCGACGAGACGATCGTCGACACCGCCCGAAGCCTGATTTCCGAGGGGATCGTCTAGGTGGCGATCCACACCGAGGAGAAGCGATGAGCGAGGAAGAGATCCGCGCCGCGGTGCGCGAGCGGGTCGAGGGTGGCGATTTCGTGGCGGCGATCGTCGAGCGGATCGGGGCGGCGGCCGGCGCCAGCGCCGTGTTCGGCGAGCCCGTCGAGCGCGACGGCGTCACCGTGATCCCAGTCGCCCGCGCCTCGTGGGGCGCCGGCGGCGGTGGCGGCGGCGATGCCGACGACGAGGGATACGGCGGCGGCGGCGGAGCGGTCGCCGCCCCGCACGGCTTCATCGAGATCGCCGCCGGCAGGGTCCGCTATCGCAGGGTCCGCAGCCCGGTGCAGATCGCGCTGCTGTTGCTCGGGGGCGTCCTCGCTGCGGTCGGCGCGGCCGCCCTGCTGCAGCGGTTGCAGCACTAGCGCGCCGCCGGCCGGCCGACCGCCGCTCCCGTTTCGCTACCTAGGCGGCGACGAGCTTCGCGAGCTTGTCGGCGGCGGCGTTCCAGCCGGCCTCGGCGGGTCCGCGACCTGCGGCCGGAAGCGGCGAGTCGCTGAGCGTCATCCGCGTCTTCGGCCCGTGGTCGTGGAGCTCGACCCGCACCACCGTCGGCTCGTCCATGCCCATCTCCGGCATCGGGTCGGAGCGCATGACGAGCAGCTCCGGCGCGACGATCTCGAGGATCTCGTAGCCGATCGCGAACTCGCCGCCGCCGTCGGGCCGGACCATGGTCAGCTCCCAGCGCCCGCCGACGCGGGGCTCGATGCGGATCCGCTCGCGCGGCGCGTCCCACTGGTCGGGGCCGTACCACGCCGCCACCTCGTCGGGGTCGGTCCAGGCCCTGAACACCCGCTCGCGCGGCGCCTCGAAGATGCGGGTGATCAGAACCTCCCGATCGTCGGCCTCGGCTGGGGTCTCACTCATCTCGTCTTCCTTTCCGGCGCAGGTGCGCGTCGAGTCGGTCCATCCGGTTCTCCCATGTCCGCTTGCGGTCCTCCATCCACTCGACCGCCTCGTCGAGGGGTTCGGCCTGCATCCGGCTCGGGCGCCACTGCGCCTCGCGGCTGCGGGCGATCAGCCCGGCCCGCTCGAGCACCTTGAGGTGTCGCGAGATCGCCGGCAGGCTGACCGGGAACGGCTCCGCCAGCTCGCTCACCGTCGCCTCGCCCTCGGCGAGCCGGGCGAGGATCGAGCGCCGGGTCGGGTCGGCGAGGGCGGCGAATGTGAGGCTGAGCTGATCGGTCGGCATGTAACGATTCAATTAATTAACGCAACCATTAAATACCAAGGGCACCCCGAGCGCAAGGCGAATCGGGCGCGATGGAGTCGCCGGGGCTGGCGGCGATGATCGGGTCACCCGGCCGGTCGTCGGTTGCGACAAGCGCGAAAGCGCATTCGACTAAGCTGCGAGCCAGATGTCGACGCTGCTGAGGACGTTCGTGGTGACCCGGCTGGCGATCGGGCTCGTCTCCTGGTTCGCGCCGTCGCTTGCGGCGCGGCTGTTCGGGCTCGAGCCGCTGCCGCAGCCGATCATCGGCCAGCTGTTCGGGGCCCGCGAGTTCGCGCTCGGCACCGTCATCGCGGCCGGCTCGGGCCCGACCCGTCGCCAGGCGCTGCGGGTGGGGATCGCGATCGACGCCGCCGACGCGGTCGCCTCGCTGCGGGGAATCCGCGGGATGTCCCCGCAGGCGCGGATCCTCGTCGCCGCCGGCGCCGCCTCCTTCGCCGCGATCGGCGCGGTCGCGCTGGCCCAGGAGCAGGACCCGCAACAGCCGTTCGGCGACGGCGGCGCGGCCCTCGCCCCCGAGCCGCCGGCGCCGGCCTAGCCCTGGGCTCGTCGGTGCGAGCGGGTGGGTGCCGATGAGCGGGTTTCAGCCTTGAGCCGTCACGCCTACACCGTCGAGTCGAGTCCGGCGCGGATCGAGCGCTCCGGCGGCGAACGCGTCGACGTGACCGCCGAGCAGATGCCGATCCTGTCGGGGATGGCACTGGCGACGCTGCGCCTCGAGCCCGGCGCCGCCCGGGAGCCGCACTGGCACCCGAACGCGGCCGAGCTCAGCTACTGCCTGGAGGGCACGGCGCGGATGACGATCGTCGAGCCCGGCGGCGGGCGGGTGACGACGGCGGTCGAGCCCGGCGATCTCGTCTTCGTGCCGGCCGGGCTCGTCCACGACATCGAGACGACATCGGGCTCGGCGGCCCGGTTCGTCGTCTGCTTCGGCGACGAGCGCTACGAGGACCTGAGCCTCCCGGCGGTCACCGCGGAGATGCCCTCGCACGTCCTCGCCGCCACGTTCGGCACCGGCCCGGCCGCCTTCGAGGCGATCGAGCCGGCCCGCGAGCCTGCCTTCATCGCCGTGCCCGAGAGCGCTCCTGAGCACGCGCCGGCCACCGCTCGCTACCGCCTGCAGCTCGAGCGGCTCGAGCCCGACGTCGCCAACGAGGGCGGCTCGCTGATCTTCGGCCGCGGCGACGGCTTTCCGGTCCTCGACGGCCTCGCGATGTACTCGTTGCGGATGAACGGCCGCGCCGTCCGCGAGCCGCACTGGCATCCGAACGCGGCCGAGCTCAACTACGTGATCGCCGGCTCGGTGCGGCTGACGATCGTCAGCCCCGGCGGCGACGTCGAGACCGTCGACCTCGGCGCCGGCGACATCAGCTTCATCCCCCGCGCCTACTTCCACCACATCGAAACGCTCGGCGACGAGGAGGCGCACCTGGCCGTCTTCTTCGATCACGAGCTGCCCGCCGACAACGGCGTCGCCGCGGCGCTCAGCGCCTATCCACCGGAGCTGCTCGACGCCGTCTTCGGGCGGCCGCCGGGCACGTTCGCGGCGCTGCCGAGGTTCGACGCCGACGTCTTGCTCAGCCCCGCCGCCGACGGCGGAGGCGACGGCGGATGAGGGTCGGGGTGCTGGGAACCGGGATCGTCGGGCGGACGATCGGCTCGAAGCTGGTCGCGCTCGGCCACGAGGCGCGGATGGGCTCGCGTGCGGCCGGCAACGAGGCCGCGGTCGAGTGGGCCGAAGCGGCCGGCGAGGCGGCGAGCGAGGGTAGCTTCGGCGACGCCGCCGGCTTCGGAGAGCTGCTCTTCAACTGCACCGCCGGCGGCGCCTCGCTCGACGCGCTCGCGGCCGCCGGCGAGGCGAACATGCGCGGCAAGGTGCTCGTCGACGTCGCCAACCCGCTCGACTTCTCGGCCGGGATGCCGCCGACGCTCTCGATCTGCAACGAGGACAGCCTCGGCGAGCGGATCCAGGCGACGTTTCCGGGGGTGCGGGTCGTGAAGTCGCTGAACACGATGAGCTGCGCGGTGATGGTCGATCCCGGTCGCGTCCCCGGCGCGCACTGCGTCTTCGTCTGCGGCAACGACGACGACGCCAAGCGCCGGGTCGGGGAGCTGCTCGGCGGCTTCGGCTGGCCGGCGCAGCGGATCATCGACCTCGGTGGGATCGAGGCGGCGCGCGGGACCGAGATGTATCTGCCGCTCTGGCTGTCGCTGTACGGGAAGCTCGGCAGCGGCGACTTCAACGTCGTCGTCGAGCGCGGCGGCTGACCGGCCGCCGGGCCGATGATCGAGCTCGTCCAGGGCGACATCACCCGCCAGCGCGTCGACGTGATCGTCAACGCCGCCAACTCCGACCTCGCCCACGGCGGCGGCGTCGCCGCGTCGATCGCCCTCGCCGGCGGGCCGGATCTGCGGCGCGAGTCGGCCGAGCATCCGCGGATCCCGGTCGGCGAGGCGGGGGTGACGACCGCGGGAGCGCTGTCGGCGCGGTGGGTGGTCCACGCGGTCGGCCCGGTCTGGTCGGGCGGCGAGGAGGGAGAGCCGGAGCTGCTGGCGGGCGCCTACCGGTCGGCGATGGCGATGGCGATCGACCTCGGCGCTCGCTCGATCGCGTTTCCGTCGATCTCGACCGGCATCTTCGGCTATCCGATCGAATCGGCCGCCGCGACCGCGATCTCGGCACTGCGCAGCGCCGCCACCGAGCCCTGCGCCCCGGAGCTGATCCGGATCTGCCTGTTCAGCGAGGCCGACCTGCAGGTCTACGAGGAGGCGCTCGCCGCCGTCGCTGCCGGCGATGGCGACGGCGACGGCGACTAGGCTGCCGACGCGATGAGCACGGTCCTGATCACCGGCGCGACCGGCACCGTCGGCTACCCGATCGCCCGCGACCTGATCGCCCGCGGCGACGCCGTCCGGGCGCTGGTCCGCGACGCCGAGCGGGCCCGGGCGCTGCTGCCGCCCGGCGCCGAGCCGGTGCCCGGCGACGTCACCGATCGCGACTCGGTCCGGCGGGCGGTCGCCGGCGCCGAGCTGGTCTACCACGCCGCCGGGCTGCCCGAGCAGTGGCGGCGCGACGACGACGACTTCACCCGCGTCAACGTCGAGGGCACCCGCAACGTCGCCGAGGAGGCGCTCGCCGCCGGGATCCGCCGGCTCGTCTACACGAGCACGATCGACGTCTTCGCCTGGACGCCCGGCGCTCGATTCGACGAGTCGGTGCTCGATCCGGAGCCGCGGCCGACCGTCTACGAGCGCTCCAAGCAGGAGGCCGACCGGGTCGTCGTCGGGCTCGGCGAGCGCGGTCTCGACGCCGTCTTCCTGCATCCCGCCGCCGTCTACGGGCCGGTGCCGGCGCTCGCCGCCGGCCTCAACGACCTGCTCGTCCGCCTGGCGACGAAGAAGATCCCGATGTTGCTGCCGGGCGGGATGCCGGTCGTCCACTGCGACGACGTCGCCGCCGCCCACGTTCGCGCCGCCGACGGCGCGGCCTCGGGCAGCCGCTACATCGTCGCCGACCGCTACCTGACGCTGAGCGAGATCGCCGCGTCGGTAGCCGCCGCGGCGCCCGGCGCCCGCAAACCGCCGGTGATGCCGCTGGCCGTCGCCCGGGCGGTGTCGGCGGTCGGCGAGCGGATCGCCGCGCTGAGCGGCCGCCCGCCGCTGATACCGCACGGGGCGCTGATCTTCCTCGAGTCGCACCCGGTGCCGGACGGCGGCCGGGCGCGCGACGAGCTCGGCCTCGAGGTGACGCCGTGGGAGCGCGGCCTGGCCGAGACGCTCGACCACTTCCGGGCCCAGGGCTTCGCGAGCGCCGCCTAGCGGTCAGCCGAGCGTCGTCGCCAGCCAGCCCTGCGCGGCGGGGACATGCGCGGGATCGATCTGGTGCCCGGCGTCGGACTCGTGGTATTCGACGGTCAGGCCGCCGCCCTCGAGGAGGTCGCGAGCGGCGCGACCGAAGCCGACCTCCATGACCCCGTCGTTGCGGCCGTGGGCGATGAAGGCGCGAAGTCCGGTGCGATCCGCAGTCGAGGGCTCCCATCCGGCGACGGTCGGGACGAAGCCGCTGAAGGCGAGGATTCCCGCCGGGGCGGGACGCTCGCCGGCGAGGCCGAGCGCGTAGCTCATCACCGTGCCCATCGAGAAGCCGCCGAGCACGGTCCGTTCGGCTCCGATCCCGAGCCGCTCCCAGGTCCGGTCGTGGAAGTCGGCGAGGGCGTCGTAGGCGGCCCGGAACGTCTCCGGGTCGGGGAAGCCGACCCTCGGCACCCGGTACCAGTGCCGGCCCGGCCAGCCGGCAATCCGCAGCGGGCCCCCGGGGGTGACGACGTGGAGGCGGCGCTGGGGGTCGAGGACCTCGGCGAGGCCGATCAGGTCGTGCTCGTCGGTGCCGCGGCCGTGATGAAGGAGCAGTAGGCCCTCGGGCTCGCCGGCGGCGGGGCGTTCGTCGAAGTCGAGGCTCACCGCCGGGACGATAGTCGGCCGTCGCGGCGCCTCCCGCGGTGGCTGTTAGAGGCGGCCCGCGCCGGGTAGTTGCGTGGTGAACGAGTAATCGACGAAAGGAACGAGATGTCGGACCAGCTTCAGGGTAAGAAGATCGCTTTCCTCGTCGCCAACGAAGGCGTCGAGCAGGTCGAGTTGACCGAGCCGCTCAAGGCCGTGCGGGAGGCCGGCGCCGAGGTCCACCTGCTCGCTCCCGAGGACGGCGAGATTCAGGCCTTCAACCACCTCGACAAGGGCGAGACCTTCACGCCCGACGCCACGGTCGGATCGGCCGACGCCTCCGGGTACGACGGGCTGGTGCTGCCCGGCGGCGTCGCCAACCCCGACAACCTCCGGACCAGGCAGGAGGCGATCGGCTTCATCAAGGCGTTCTTCGAAGCCGGCAAGCCGGTCGGGGCGATCTGCCACGCGCCGTGGACGCTGGTCGAGGCCGACGTCGTCCGCGGCCGGACCCTGACGTCGTGGCCGAGCCTGCAGACCGACCTCCGCAACGCCGGCGCCGAGTGGGTCGACGAGGAGGTCCACGTCGACCAGGGCCTCGTCACCAGCCGCAAGCCGGAGGACCTCGAGGCCTTCAACGCGAAGATCGTCGAGGAGTTCGCCGAGGGCAAGCACAACGGCCAGCACGCCTGACCGGCGGCGGCCGCCCGGTTCGGCCCGGCCCGTGCCCGCACGCGGGTCGGGCCGCCTCCCAGAATCCGCCGAGGTCGAGGAAACAGGCAACTGTCACGCCTTTCCTCGACCTCGGCGGGGAGGGGGGCGTGGCTGGGCTGCTGGTCGGCGCGGCGGGGCTAGGCGGCGGCGGGGGTCGCCGGAGTCAGCGACCGCAGACCACCGGCGGCACGCAGGAAATCGCGCTCGACGCGACCGACGATCAGCGTCGCCCAGCGCGGCGAGAGCAGGGCCGGCAGCGATCCGGCGACGACCGCCAGACGGCCGCCGGGTCCGGGCCAGGGCCGGTGGCCGGTGCGCTCGGCGCAGCCGCGGTAGTGGAGGTCGGTGAACAGCAGCATCAGCACGGCGGCCGTCCGGACAGCGGCGGTGCCGCCGAGGTCGAGCCGCTCGAACAGCCGCCGGTAGGCGCCGGCGCGGCCGAGCGCCAGCCGCAGGTAGTCCTCGCGGACGTCGCGGACGACCGCCTCGGCCTCACCGTCGGTCGGCGTCACTGCCGAGGTAGGGCCGCAGCGCCGGGTGATAGGCGACGCCGCGGGCGAGGTCGGTCTCGATGTCGCGGGTGACGTTGGCGAGCTGGATCATCTCGCTGACGAGGAAGGCGTCCTCGCGCGCCGGCGGCGGGACATTCGCCGCCGCTGATCAGATCGATCACGAAGACCGCCGGATGGCCGATCACGTTGCGGCAGTAGCGGGTCAGCTGCTCCTCGTCGGCGAGCGCCCCGCCCTGGCGGGCGAAGGTCTCCGTCGACCAGACCATTCCCGTCGCCATCGAGCGGACGAGCTCGGCGATCCGCGCCTGGACGGCCGGGTCGAGGGTTCGGTAGACGGCGTCGACGTGGCGGCAGCGGTCGACGAGCAGCAGGTGGACGCGGTCGCGGTCGTCACGGGCGAGCAGGTCGGGGATCGGGGTCGGCGCCGGCAGCGGCTCGGCGTCGAAGCGGGCCGCGAAGCGGCTCAGCTCCGCCGTCCGCGCCGCCGGGTCGGGGTAGAGGTCCTCGTAGGTGTCGAGCATCCGGCAGTAGAGGTAGGCGACGGCGGCGGCGCGGGCCTGCTCCTGCGGCAGCACGACGATGCTCGCCGCGAAGCTGCGGGCGGCGTGGGGGAGGATCCGCCAGAGGAAACGCTCCGGCCGGGTCTCGGCGGCGAGCGCGTCGAGATCGGGACGGCGCCGGTTCACCGACAGCCCCTGCAGGAGGAGCATCGGGCCGAGGGCGAGTGCCGGTCTCATCGCCGCAACCTAGCGCGCTAGTTGCGCTTCAGGTAACGCTTGCCCTGGGTGCGAACGATGTCGACCAGGTTGCCGAGCGCGACGTTCGCGTCGAGCAGATGCAGGCCCCAGCTCGGCAGCGGCGAGGGGCTGAGGACCCTGGCGCCGTCGATCGAGGAGATGATCAGGGCATCGGCGCCGTTGGCGTGGACGCAGCGGCCGCGAGTAGTGATCCTGGGGGGTCAGCCAGGGGGTGTCAGCGGTCGGCTGCGGGCCGCCGTACATGATCGTGATCCCGACGCCGAGGGTTCCCGGGAACGGCTCGCTGCGGGCCAGCGTCTCGAGCCGGCCGGCGCCGCCGCCGAGCGCGGCGGGGTTGGTGCAGGCGACCCGGTAGTCGTTCGGGTCGGCCCCGGCCGGAACCGCCGCGAACGGGCCGTCGGTGCGGCCGAACACGGCGTCGTCGGGCGGCGTCTCGTTGAAGGTCGAGAAGGCGATCACGCAGCGGATCTGCTTGCGCGAGTGACAGAGCGGGGTCCGCTTGAAGGTGCCGCCGACGTCCTCGCCCTTGCGAACGGTGACGTTGCCGCCGAGCAGGATCGCCGAGATCAGCTTGCGGCGCTGCCGCTTCTTCCTCTCGATCTCGGTGCTGAGCAGCTCGTTCAGCATCCCGGTGCCCTGCGAGTGGCCGATCAGAACGACGCCACGGCCGTGGTTGTACTTCCGCAGGTAGGTGCGCCATGCGCGCGAGGACGTCGCCATAGGCGATCCTGGCGGCATTCGGATCCAACTCCTGGCCGCCGATCGCCTTCAGGGTCAGCTGCCGGTAGACCGGCGCGTAGACGCGGCAGTCCTCCGAGTAGCGGGCCGCCTGGTTCTCGGCGATCGCGGTCTGCTGGGGATCGATGTGCTTGTCGGCGTTCTCGGTCTGCTGCTCGCTGACCGTCGGGTAGACGTAGAAGCAGTCGTACTTCGGCCGGCGCGCGTTCCTCGCCTTCGTGACCGTCGCCGAGCCGTCGCCGGCGAAGACGGTCGTCTTCAGGCTGCCCTTGCAGGGGTTCGGATCGGCGCCGGGCTTGCAGAGCCACTTCGTCTTCGCGTCGGCACCGGCGGGCGCGAGCGCCGCCAGCAGCAGCAGGGCGGCGGCCAGCAGCATCGCCGCGATCGTCCGCCCGTGGACGGGTCCGGTCTTTTCAGCAGCACTCACCGACAACTCGCTCTCCTCCTCGGTCCGGCCTCCGGTCCCGGCAAGCCTAGCGAGCGTCCCGCTCCGGCCCGCCGGTTCGGCCCGGCGGCCCGGAGCGGACCTCTGCGTGGATCCGCTCGACGTCGTCCCGCGCCGGCGGTGCCGTCCCGACCGTCCCGACCGCGGCCGCCGCCGCGGCGGCGCCGAAGCGGCACGCCTCCTCGAGCGCCATCCCGCGCTCGAGGCCGAGCAGCGTCGCGCCGGCGAACGCGTCGCCGCCGCCGACGGCGCTGAGGACCTCGACGGCCGGCGGGCGGATCTCGAAGCGACCCTCGGCCGAGACCACGAAGGCGCCGCGCTCGCCCTCGGTGACGACGACGACCTCGGCGGCGTGGCCGGCGACCAGCTCGGCCGCGTCCTCGCGCCGCTGTGGGTCTTCGAGCTCGCGGGGACGGCCGAGCAGGGCGTCGAGCTCGCGCCAGTTCGGCTTGATCATGAACAGGTTGCGGCCGAGCGCCTGCTCGAGGGCGGGGCCGTGCGTGTCGAGCATCATCCGCGCACCGGCCTCGTCGGCGATCGCCGCGATCTGGCCGTAGAGATCGCCCGGCACGCCGATCGGCAGGCTGCCGCTGGCGAGGACGTGGTCGCCGGCGGCGACGGTGGTCGTGAACGCGGCGAGGATCGCCGCGATCTCGTGGGTCGAGAGGGCGGGGCCCGGGAGCACGAACCTGAACAGCCGCTCGGTGCAGCGCTCGGTGACCGCGAACGACTCCCGGTTCCGCCAGGCGATCGGGATCGGCCGGTGGTCGATGCCCTCCTCGTCGAGGAGGATGCAGAGGCGTTCGCCGGTCTCGGCGCCGCAGCAGTGCAACGCGACCGCCTCGCCGCCGAGCGCGACGATCGTCCGCGCCGCGTTCAGGCCGCCGCCGCCGGGCTCGATGCGCTCCGCCTCGCAGCGCAGCTTCACCTCGGGGGCGAGCTCGGCGACGGACGTGCTGACGTCGAGCGTCGGGTTGATGGTCAGCGTGATGATCGCGATGGGACGAAGCTATCCGTTGATCTCACGAAACGGCAACCCCGGTCGTTGAGAGCATTGAACGGAGATGGCAGCGACGCAGACACAGGTTCCCTTCCAGGCGCTGATCGACGGCCACGCCCGCGCCGTCGCCGCCTTCCTGCGCGGCATGCTCCCCGCCGATGACGTCGACGACGTCCTCCAGGAGACGCTGCTCGCCGCCCTGCGCACCTACCCGGGCTTCGATGGCGCCAACCCGCGCGCGTGGCTGTTGACGATCGCCCGCCGCAAGGCGGTCGACGAGCACCGGGCGCGAGCCCGCCGGCCTGGCCCGCTGGCCGAGCCCGACGATCTTGCCGCCGGCGAGCCCGCCGACGATCGCGACCCGGAGCTCTGGGCGCGGGTCGCGGCGCTGCCGCCGAAGCAGCGGGCGGCGATCGTCCTCAGGTTCGCCGTCGACCTCCGCTACCGGGACGTCGCCGCGGCGCTCGGCTGCTCGGAGGAGGCGGCGCGCCGAAGCGTTCACGAGGGCGTGCGCAGGCTGCGCACGCCCGCCATCGAATCGAAAGCCGACCAGGAGGTATGACGATGACCAGCGAGACCGAGATCAAGCGCGCCGCCGAGGCCGCGACCGCCGGGGACGTCGACGTCGCGGCGCTCAGCGCCGCGGTCGGCAGCCGCGCCGCCGCCGAGGGAATCCTCGATCTCGTCTATGCCGAGGTCGACTCGCCGCTCGGCGGGCTGCTCGCGGTCGCCACCCCGGCGGGGCTCGTTCACCTCGGCTACCCGAACCGCCCGCTCGACTCGCAGCTCGAGTCCCTGGCGACGCGGATCTCGCCGCGGATCGTCGAGTCGCCAGGCGAGCTCGACGCGGTCCGCCGCCAGCTCGACGAGTACTTCGGCGGCAGCCGCCGGAGCTTCGAGCTGGCGCTCGACTGGCAGCTGACGGCCGGCTTCGTGCGGGCGGTGCTCGAGCGGACCGCGGCGATCCCGTTCGGAGAGACGCGAACCTACGGCGAGGTCGCCGCCGAGGCCGGCAGCCCGCGCGCCTTCCGTGCGGCCGGGCGGGCGCTCGGCGCCAACCCGATCCCGATCGTCGTCCCCTGCCACCGGGTGCTGCGCAGCGGCGGCGCCCTCGGCGGCTACGGGGGCGGGCTCGACGTCAAGCGCGAGCTGCTGCAGCTCGAGGGCGTCCTGCCGGCGCCGATCGAGGGTGGGGCGGGGGAATCGATCATCTAGCCTGATCGGGGTAATGGTCCCCGTCGCCGACCTCGACTCGGTCCTCGCCGAATGGCTGCCGCCGCTGTCGCTGATCGTGATCGCGACCGCCTACGCGATCCGGATGATCCGGCTCGGCGACGCCGGCCGCCCGGTGCCGCGCTGGCGCCAGGCCTTCTTCCTGGCCGGACTGCTGACGCTGGCCGTCGCCTACGTCTCCCCGATCGACCGTCTCTCCGACGAGCTGCTGACCTGGCACATGGTCCAGCACCTGCTGATCATGGACGTCGCGGCGCTGTTCTTCGTCCTCGGCCTGACCGGCCCGCTGATGCAGCCGTTGCTGGCGATGCGGGGCTTCCGCTGGATGCGGCATCTGGCGAATCCCGTCTTCGCGCTGGCGGCCTGGGCCTTCCTGCTCTACGTCTGGCACATCCCCGCGCTCTACGAGGCGGCGACCTTCGACAGCAACCTCGTCCACGGCCTCCAGCACCTCTGCTTCTTCTTCGCCGGCGTCGCCTTCTGGATGTCGCTGCTCGGCCCGCTGCCGAAACCGTCCTGGTTCACCGGCGCCGCCAGCGCCGGCTTCGTGTTCGCCGTCCGGTTGATCGGCGCCGTGCTAGCCAACATCCTGATGTGGTCGAGCTCGGTCATCTACACGCGTTATGCGAGCGGTGAGGCGGCCCACGGGATCTCCGCCCTGACCGACCAGGGGATGGCGGGGGTGGTGATGATGGCCGAGAGCACGGTGATCACGATCGCGATCCTGAGCTGGCTGATCCTGCGCTGGGCCAAGCACGACACCGAGCGCCAGGAGTTGCTCGACCTCGCCGCCGCCCGCGGCATCGAGCTCGATCCGGCTCGAGCCGAGCGCGCCGTCAGCGCCGGGCAGGGGGAGCGGCTCCGCGAGCGGATCGAGTCAGGCGCGGTGCGGTCTGAGCTGAGCGGTCCGGCTTGAGCAGGATCCGCTTCCTCTACGTGCTGGTCTTCGTGGTCGGCACCGGATCGCTGGGGGCCGAGATCGCCGTCGCCCGGCTGATGGCGCCGTTCTTCGGGGCGTCGACGATCGTCTGGGCGAACACGATCGGCGTCGTCCTCGTCGCCCTCTCGCTCGGCTACTGGTTCGGCGGCCGCCTCGCCGATCGCGACCCATCGCTGCGCGGGCTCTGCAAGATGGTCCTGCTGGCGGCGCTGCTGCTGGCGGTGGTGCCGTTCGTCGCCCAGCCGTTCTTCGACATCTCGGTCAGCGCGCTCGACTCGATCTCGGCCGGGGCGTTCGCCGGCTCGCTGTTCGCCGTCCTCGTCCTGATCGCCGTCCCGGTGCTGTTGCTCGGCGCCGCCTCGCCCTACGCGCTGCGGCTCGCCGTCCCCGACGTCGAGCACGCGGGCAGGATCGCCGGCCGCCTCTACGCGATCTCGACCGCGGGCTCGCTGGCGGGGACGATGCTCTCCTCGCTGCTGCTGATCCCGGTGCTCGGCACCCAGCGGACCTTCCTGGCGTTCGCGCTCGTGATCGCGATCGCCGCCGTCGCCGGCCTCGGGTTCCGCTTCGCGCCGGCGGCGGCGCTGATCGCCGTGGCGATCGCGATCCCGGTCGGCACCGTCAAGGCCTCCGACGACGGCGAGGTCATCTACGAGACCGAGACCGAGACCCAGTACGCGCAGGTCGTCGAGGAGCCCGACGGCGACCGGATCCTCCAGCTCAACGAGGGGCAGGCGATCCACTCGCTGTACAAGCCCGGCTCGTACCTGACCGGGCGCTACTGGGACGGCCTGATCGTCCTCCCGTTCGCGGCGCTCGGACGGGCCCCCGAGCGGGTCGCGATCCTCGGCAACGCGGCCGGCACCGCGGCGCGGATGTACGGCCATTACTTCCCTCAGGCCCGGGTCGACGGCGTCGAGATCGACGGCGAGCTGACCGACATCGGCCGGCGCTACTTCGACCTCGGCGGACCGAACCTGCACACCTACACCGATGATGCCCGGCCGTGGCTGCGCCGCTCCGACGGCGACTACGACGTGATCGTCGTCGATGCCTACCGGCAGCCCTACATCCCTTTCTACCTGGCGACCCGCGAGTTCTTCGAGCTCGCGCGCGACCGGCTGGCGCCGGGCGGCGTGGTCGTCGTCAACGTCGGCCACCCCGAGGGCAACGACGACCTCGAGCGCGCCGTGTCGGCGACGATGGCCGACGTCTTCGGGACCGTGATCCGCGACCCGCTCGAGGACTCGAACACGCTGCTGCTCGGCAGCGAGGCGCCGGCCTCGAAGGAAGGGCTGCTGGCGTCGATCGCGATCCTGCCCGACGACCTCAAGAACCTCGCCGCGATCGAGTCGCAACGGGTGGCGCCGATGCTGACCGGCGGGCCCGTCTACACCGACGACAAGGCGCCGGTCGAGTGGCTGATCGACAAGTCGATCCTCGGCTACGCCGGCGACCGGTAACCCACCCCGCCCGCCGCCCGCCGCCCGCCGCCCGCCGCCCGCCGCCCGCCGCTTTCCGCCGAGGTGGAGGAAACCGGTGATATCTGCCCCTTTCCTCGACCTCGGCGGGGGAAGCGCGGCAGGAGGGTCGGGAGCGATCCCGAAACGGGCAGGCGGAGGATGCCGTGATCGTCGACTGCGCTCAGTACCGCCATGGGGTCCGCCAGAACGTCGGGCCGCTCGACGTCGTCACGGCCGCCGAGCGCGCCAAGCTCGCCGACGGGTTCATCTGGCTCGGGTTGCACGAGCCCAACGAGTCGGAGCTCGACGAGGTTGGCCGCGCCTTCGGCCTCCACGAGCTGGCCGTCGAGGACGCGACCGCCAAGCACCAGCGGCCGAAGCTCGAGGACTACGACGGCTCCTTCCTGGTCGTGCTCAAGACCGCGCGCTACCACGACGACCGCGAGGAGATCGACTTCGGTGAGATCAACCTGTTCCTCGGCAGCGGCTACGTGATCGCCGTGCGCCACGGCGAGGGAAGCGATCTGCGGGTCGCCCGGCAGCGCCTCGAGTCTCGCCCCGATCTCGTCACGATCGGACCCGCCGCTGCCGCCTGGGCGATCCTCGACAAGGTCGTCGACGACTACGAGCCGGTCGCGGCGGGGATCGACAACGACATCGCCGAGGTCGAGAAGGAGGTGTTCGCCGCCCGCGACGTCGACGCGACCCAGCGGATCTACTTCCTGCGTCGCGAGGTGATCGAGTTCCACCGTGCCGTGCAGCCGCTGGTCGGGCCGCTGGAGTCGCTCGAGACCGGCGTCGCGATCCAGCTCGACGATCAGATCCGCCGCTACTTCCGCGACGTCGCCGACCATGCTCGGCGGATCGACGAGCAGCTCCACGACCAGCGCGACCTGCTGACCGGAGCCCTCGACGCCAACCTGTCGCTGATCACGCTGCGCCAGAACGAGGTCGTCCGGGCGATCTCGGCGTGGGCGGCGATCATCGCCCTGCCGACGTTCATCGCCAGCGTCTACGGAATGAACTTCGACGACATGCCGGAGCTGCACTCGGAGGTCGGCTACCCGCTGGCTCTGCTCGCGATGGCGCTCGTCGTGATGGTCATGTACCGCTTCTTCAAGCGGATCCGCTGGCTCTGAGGCTCAGCGGCCGAGCGGCTGGTCGGCCCGGCGGCGGAGCAGGCGCCAGAGGACGGCGGCGAGGTCGGCGGCGAAGGCGACGGTTCGCCCGAGTGGGCCGCTGACCGTCCGCGCCAGCGTCCGGTCGCGGGCGCTCACGCCGGCTCGCGCGTCTTGACGAGGTCGCGCTCGGGGTCGATCCCCCAGCGCCGCCCGGCGGCGAGCAGCTCGGGGCTGAGCGGCCAGGCGTCGGCGGCGGGCTCGCCCTCGTGGGCGGGGCTGGCCCCCTTCAGCGCCATGCAGCCGGCGTTGTCGCCGAGCCGGCGGATCTCGTCGACCTCGGCGTTCTCAAGCTCGACCTCGGGCAGCGCCGCCAGCTCGGCCCGCTTGTCCTCGATCGGCCGGGCGCCCTCGCCGGCCTCTTGGATCAGCGTCGGCACGACGCAGGCGACCGCCGGGTGGGCGAGGTTCCAGCGGCAGGCGAGCTGCAGCGGCGTCAGGCCGTGGCGCTCGGCGAGCGGCCGCATCGCCTCGATCTTCGCGTTGCCGGCCTCGATCCAGCCGGCCGGCCGGAAGCGGCGGTGGTCGTGGGCCGGGAAGTCGTCGAGGTCGCCGACGTCGCCCCAGAACAGGCCGCCGTAGTCGACGACGCGGGTGATCACCCCGATCCCCTGCTCGGCGGCGGCGCCGAGCACCATCTCGCCGGGCCAGGGCTCGAGCGGGTTGAGGATCACCATCGCCCAGTCGATCCGGTCGCCGAAGCGCTCGAAGCAGTCGAGCATGTCGAGGGTGAAGCCGTTGGCGGGGCCGGGGGCGATGCCGATCGCTGCCGCCAGCCCCTCCGTCCGCAGCGCGCTCATCCCGTCCCAGACGGTCTCCGACGAGTAGCCGGTGTGGTCGGGGTTGTGGAGCAGCAGGACGTCGAAGCGGTCCTGCCCGAGCCGCTCGAGGCTCTTCTCGGCCGCCATCCGCAGGTAGGAGGCGTACCCGTCGGGGCCGCGCAGGCGCGGATCGGTGAATCGCGGGAAGCCCTTCGCGCCGACCCGCTCGCCCTCGTAGAAGTCGTGTCCGACCGCGCCGATCAGGCTGTAGCCGGCTCGATCGACGCCGTGCAGGGCGCGGCCGAGCAGCCGGTCGGCTTCGCCCTGGCCGTAGGTGTCGGCGGTGATCACGGTTGCGATCCCCTCGTCGGGACGCAGCAGTGCCTCGAGCCGCGCCTCCTCGACCTTGGCGCCGAAGTTCATGAACCGGCCGCCGCTCCAGGTGCCGACGGCGGCGTGGCCGGGGCGGACGGCGGGGCTGCTGCTGGCGCTCATGGCCGGAACCGTAGAGGCTCGCCCGCGGCGGCGCCGGGGCGAACGGGAGGGGCGGTCAGTCTCTAAGGTTCCCGCCCGATGTCAGCTCAGCTCGAAGTCAAGACCGAAGTCACCGACCTGCCCGAATCGAAGGTGAAGATCGCCGCGACGGTGCCCGCAGCGGAGGTCGACAAGCGCCTGCAATCGGCGGCGCGGAGCTTCGCGAGCGAGATGAAGGTCCCCGGCTTCCGCAAGGGCAAGGTGCCGCCGCAGCTCGTCCTGCAGCGGATCGGCCGCGAGGCTGTCATGGAGGAGGCGCTCCGCGAGGGGTTGCCGGAGTGGTACGAGCGGGCGCTGATCAGCTCCGGCGTCACCCCGGTCGGCGACCCGAAGCTGGACATGCCGGAGCCGCCCGACGAGGGCGATCCGCTCGAGTTCACGATCGAGGTCGGCGTCCGCCCGGCGGCGCAGCTCGGCGACTACAAGGGCATCGAGGTCCCACGCCCCGATCCCGAGGTCCCGGCCGAGGCGATCGACGCCGAGATCGAGCGCCTGCGCGAGAGCATCGCCGGCCTCGAGACGGTCGAGCGGGCGGCCGCCGACGGCGACTTCATCCTGATCGACTACGCAGGCGAGGTCGACGGCGAGCCGTTCGAGGGCGGCGCCGCAACCGACTTCCTGCTCGAGCTCGGCTCCGAGACCCTGATCGAGGGTTTCAACGAGCAGCTGACCGGCGGCACGGCGGGGGAGACCCGGACCGTTGCGGTGACCTTCCCCGACGAGTACCACGCCGAGCACCTCTCCGGCAAGGAGGCGAGCTTCGAGGTCGAGGTCAAAGAGGTTCGCGAGAAGCGCCTGCCCGATCTCGACGACGACTTCGCGGCCGACAACTCCGACTTCGACACCCTCGAGGAGCTGCGCTCCGACATCGAAGCCCGCCTGCTTCACTCGGCCGAGCACCAGGCCGAGCACCAGTTCCGCGACGCGGCGCTCGACGCGGCGGTCGCCAACGCCGAGGTCGAGGTCCCGGACGAGATCGTCGCCGCGCGGGCGACCGAGATCTGGGAGCGGATCGAGCGCTCGCTCCAGCAGCGCGGCATGGACCCGGCGACCTACCTGCAGATCCAGGGCAAGGATCGCGACGAGGCGATCGCCGATGCCCGCGAGGACGCCGAGGCCGGCCTGAAGCGCGAGGCGGTGCTCGCCGCCGTCGCCGCCGCCGAGGACGTCGAGGTCAGCGAGGACGAGATGCTCGAGGCGCTCGCTCCGCCCGCCGGCGAGAAGGGCAAGCCCGAGAAGCTGCTGAAGCGGATCCGCGCCGAGGGCCGCGACGCTCTGCTGGTCGAGGAGATCAGGATGCGGAAGGCGGCCGACCTGATCGTCGACGCGGCGGAGCCGACCGCGATGGACCGGGCCGAGGCCGCCGAGAAGCTGTGGACGCCGGAGGGCGAGGGCCAGGCGGCCGCCGGGGATCTCTGGACCCCCGGCGACGACGAGGCGTAGGCCGGCTCCCCCGGCCCGGCCGCCCTACTTGGCGGTCTTGAACTTCTGCTTGGTGACCTTGCAGGTCGCCTTCTTGACCTCGAACTTGTTCGTCTTGATCGTCCCGGCGACGGCCCTGCCACCGTTCTTGACGCTGCCCTGGAGCTTGATCTTCAGGCCGATCGACTTGTCGGTGAGGACGACGTTGAACTGCGATCCGTTGACCGGGATCGGCGAGAGCGCCTGGTAGGAGTAGCGCTTGCTGACGCCGTCGCAGCGGGTGATCACGTCGGTGGCCTTGAACCCGGAGATCTTCTTCGGGGAGCCCTTCGAGACCTTGACGCGCAGCTTCACCTGCGAGCCGCTGTCGCCGACGATCTGGCCGGTCTGGCGGATCGTCTTCGAGCCGGCGAGGGCCGTACCGGCGAAGGCGAGCGAGGCGACGATCGTCAGGGCGATCACGGCGTTGGCGGTTCTCTTCATCGTTCTCCCTTCCAGGGCCAGGGCGCGCCTGCCGCTGAAGCGTTGTTTCGTTGCGATGGTCTAAGCGATAACTCGCGAACGCGGCCACGGTTGCGCTCACGACCCGGATCGAGACTGTGCTTCCCCCGGGTCCGCACCGTAGCAACGGGCGGCGGCGCCGACGCCGGGCGGCCCGCTGGGACGCTTCTATAGACTGCCGCGCCGATGAGCCCGATGGTTCCAATGGTGGTCGAGCAGACCTCGCGCGGCGAGCGCGCCTTCGACATCTACTCGCGCCTGCTCAACGAGCGGATCATCTTCCTGGGCACGCCGGTGACCGACGACATCGCCAACCTGATCGTCGCCCAGCTCATCCACCTCGAGTCCGAGGATCCCGACAAGGACATCTCGATGTACATCAATTCGCCGGGCGGATCCGTCTACGCGGGCCTGGCGATCTACGACACGATGCAGTACATCAAGCCGGACGTGCAGACGATCTGCGTCGGGATCGCGATGAGCATGGGGGCGCTGCTGCTCGGCGGCGGCGCCGCCGGCAAGCGGATGGCGACGCCGAACTCGAAGATCCTGATCCATCAGGTCTCCGGCGGCTTCCAGGGCCAGGCCACCGACATCGAGATCCACGCCCGCGAGATCATCGACATCCGCCGGCGCCTCGACGAGATCATCGCCAAGCACACCGGCCAGGACATCGAGCGGGTCAAGAAGGACACCGAGCGCGACTACTTCATGAGCGCCGAGGAGGCCGTCGAGTACAACATCGTCGACCGGGTGATCGAGAACCGCTGAGGCGGTTCGCCGGCGCCGGATCGGCGTCAGCGCCGGGCGCTGCGTGCAATGCGGCCGTCCGGGAAGGGACAACGCCGCCGGGGGAGTAACTGAAGGGCGTTCGCGCCTTGCCGGGTTCCGTAACCTTCGCAGCGCGGGTTTTCAATCCACCCCGAGGTCGAAGGAAAGAAGCCCTGGCACGTCCAACCGACTCCAACGAGCAGCTTCTCTGCAGCTTCTGCGGGAAGTCGCAGCGGCAGGTCAAGAAGCTGATCGCCGGTCCCGGCGTCTACATCTGCGACGAGTGCATCGATCTCTGCAACGAGATCATCGACGAGGAGCTGACGGCGCCGCCGAGCTTCGAGCTCGAGGCGCTGCCGAAGCCGCGTGAGATCAACGCGATCCTGAACGAGTACGTGGTCGGCCAGGACGCCGCCAAGCGGGCGCTCTCGGTCGCCGTCTACAACCACTACAAGCGGGTTCAGATGGCCGGCGAGGAGGGCCCTGAGCTGACCGAGCTGCAGAAGTCGAACATCCTCCTGCTCGGCCCGACCGGCTGCGGCAAGACGCTGCTCGCGCAGACGCTCGCCCGGATCCTCAACGTCCCGTTCGCGATCGCCGACGCGACCGCGTTGACCGAGGCCGGCTACGTCGGCGAGGACGTCGAGAACATCCTCCTGAAGCTGATCCAGGCCGCCGACTACGACGTCAAGAAGGCGGAGACCGGGATCATCTACATCGACGAGATCGACAAGATCACCCGCAAGGCCGACAACCCGTCGATCACCCGCGACGTCTCCGGCGAGGGCGTGCAGCAGGCGCTGCTGAAGATCCTCGAGGGCACGACCGCCTCGGTGCCGCCGCAGGGCGGGCGCAAGCACCCCCACCAGGAGTTCCTGACCGTCGACACGACCAACATCCTGTTCATCTGCGGCGGCTCCTTCGCCGAGCTCGACAAGGTGATCGAGCGGCGCGTCGGCAGCAACGGGATCGGCTTCGGCTCCTCGATCGTCAGCAAGGAGGAGCGCGAGGTCGGCGAGCTGTTCGAGCAGGTGCTCCCCGAGGACCTGATGGAATTCGGCCTGATCCCCGAGTTCATCGGCCGCCTGCCGGTGCTCGCGTCGATCAGCCAGCTCCGCCGCGAGGACCTGATCACGATCCTCACCGAGCCGAAGAACGCGCTCACCAAGCAGTTCCAGCGCCTCTTCGACTTCGACGACATCGAGCTCGTCTTCGCGCCCGACTCGCTCGACGCGATCGCCGACAAGGCGATCGAGCGCGAGACCGGCGCCCGCGGCCTGCGCTCGATCATCGAGGACACGCTGATGGACGTCCAGTTCGAGCTCCCGTCCCGCCGCGACGTCAAGAAGTGCGTCGTCACCCGCGAGACGATCGAGAAGGGTCTCTCCCCGACCCTCGTCACCCAGGCCGTCCCCGAGCCGGCCGCTGACCCGCTTGACGACCTCGGCGAGGAATCCGCCTAACCGGTCGCAATTGGCGCGCTTTCGGCGCCGAATCGAGACGATCGCAGGCCCACGGGCGCGCCCGGCGCTGCCATCGTCGCCGGCATGGACGGTCGTGTCATTCGCCGGGATAAAGCCGGTCAATCGCACGAACGACTCGCAGGAGCCCATCGGGACGAGGTGATCGCGGCGTTTGCGTCGCGACAGCATGGGAGGGTTGCCCGCTCTCAGCTCCTCTCGGCCGGCCTGACCCGCGACGAGATCGACGATCGCGTCGCCTCCGGGCATCTGCGGCGCGAACATCGGGGCGTCTACTCCGTCGGGCACCGGTCTCGAGGCTGGGAGGGCATCTGGATGGCCGCCGTCCTGGCCTGCGGCGACGATTCCGCGCTGTTCCGGCTTTCCGCGGCCGCCCACCTCGGTCTGATCCGCTCTCGGCCGGCGAATATCGAGATCGTCTGCCCCCGCGCCCTGCGTCCGCGAGGGGCCATTCGTCCGCACCGCTCCCGGCTCCCCGGCGATGAGCTGACGATCGACGACGCGATCCCGACGACGACGGTCGCCCGCACCCTCTTCGACCTTGCCGCAGTCCTCGATCGCAACGCCCTCGAGCGGGCGATCAACGAGGCCGAGGTCCAGCGCCACGCGAGCCCCACGTCGCTGCCGCTTCTGCTTGCCCGACACCCTCGCAGCCCCGGCGCCGGCAAGGTCCGTGAGATCCTCGCCCTCGAGAAGCTCGGGACCGGACTCACCCTGAGCGAGCTCGAGGACCGCCTGATCGCCCTCGTCGACGACCACCGGCTGCCGCGGCCGCTTGCGAACGCAGCCATCGAGCTCCCCTCCGGGACGATCGTCGTCGATTGCCTGTGGCTGCCGCAGCGGGTCGTACTCGAGCTCGACGGCGAGCGTTTCCACGGCACCGCGCAGCGGCGCCGCCTCGACATCGCCCGCGATCGCGCCCTCGCCGCCGCCGGCTACCTGCCGCTGCGGGCGGGATGGCGCGACGTCGCGGTCGAGCCCGATCGGCTGGTCGCGCACCTGCGGTCGATCTTGGCGTCGGCGCCGCGCCAATAACATCGTTCCCGATGGACCCCGATCGCCGCGCCAAGCTGGAGGAGACGACCCGCTACGACCCGGCCGAGGTCGAGGGACGCGTCTACGCAGCCTGGTGGGAGGGCGGCTGGTTCACACCCGCGGCCGAGGGAACCGCCGCGGAGAACTACTCGATCGCGATCCCGCCGCCGAACGTGACCGGCTCGCTGCACATGGGCCACGGGCTCAACAACACGATCCAGGACACGCTCGTCCGCAGGCAGCGGATGGCGGGGCGGCGGGTGAAGTGGATCATCGGCACCGACCACGCCGGCATCGCCACCCAGTCGGTGGTCGAGAAGGAGTTGCGCAGCCAGGGCGTCGACCGCCACGAGCTCGGTCGCGAGGGCTTCATCGAGCGGGTCTGGGAATGGCGCGAGCAGTACGGCGGGCGGATCATCGAGCAGCTGAAGCGGCTCGGCGTCTCCGGCGACTTCGCGAACGAGCGGTTCACGCTCGACGAGGGCTACGTCGCCGCCGTCTACCGGGTCTTCGTCGCGCTCTACGAGAAGGGCCTGATCTACCGCGACAACTACATGGTCAACTGGGACCCGGGCTCGAACTCGGCGATCAGCGACCTCGAGGTCGAAAACCGCGAGGTCGAGGACACCCTGTTCTCGATCGACTACCCGGTCGCGGACTCCGACCGGGTGCTGACCGTCGCCACCGTCCGCCCGGAGACGATGCTGGCCGACACCGCCGTCGCCGTCAACCCCGGCGACGAGCGCTACCGCGACCTCGTCGGCGGCCACTGCGTCCTGCCGCTGGTCGGCCGGCGGCTGCCGATCATCGCCGACGAGCACGTCGACATCGAGTTCGGCACCGGGGCGCTGAAGATCACCCCCGGCCACGACCCCAACGACTTCGAGATCGGCCGCAAGCACGGCCTCGAGGAGATCTCGGTGATCGACGAGGACGGCCGGATGACCGGCGTCGCCGGTCCCCGCTACGAGGGCCTGACCGCAGCCGAGGCCCAGCAGCGGGTCGTCGGCGACCTCCGCGCGGCCGGCGCGCTCAGCGCCGAGGAGCCGTACGTGCACTCGGTCCCGTTCTCACACCGCTCCGGGCAGCGGATCGAGCCGCTGATCAGCCTGCAGTGGTTCTGCCGGATGGACGAGCTCGCCCGGCCGGCGATCGACGTCGTCCGCGACGGCCGGATCACGTTCACGCCGGAGCGGTGGGGGAGGGTCTACCTCGACTGGATGGAGAACATCCGGCCGTGGTGCGTGTCGCGGCAGCTCTGGTGGGGTCATCAGCTGCCGGTCTGGTACTGCGACCGCTGCCGGACGACGATCGTCGCCGAGCACGAGCCGGCCGGCGAGGCGTGCGAGTCCTGCGGCGAGAAGCTGCGCCGCGACGAGGACGTGCTCGACACCTGGTTCAGCTCGGCGCTGTGGCCGTTCGCGACGCTCGGCTGGCCCGACGACACGCCGGAGCTGCGCGCCTTCTACCCGACCGACGTGCTCTCGACGGCGCGCGACATCATCTACCTCTGGGTCGCGCGGATGATCATGTCGGGGCTCGAGTTCCTCGACGAGATCCCGTTCAGCGACGTCTACATCCACTCGGTCATCCAGGCCCCCGACGGCCGGCGGATGTCGAAGAGCCTCGGCACCGGCATCGACCCCCTCGAGCTGATCGACACGCACGGCGCCGATGCGCTCCGCTTCGGGCTGCTGGCGATGTCCTCGAGTCAGGACGTGCGCTTCTCGGAGGCGAAGGTCCACCAGGGCCGCGACCTCGCGAACAAGCTCTGGAACGCCTCGCGGCTGATCCTCCTCAACGCCGGCGACGCCGAGCCCGAGCCCGCGACCGAGACCGTCGAGGACCGCTGGATCCTCTCCCGGCTCGAGCGCACCGTCGAGCTCGTCGGCGATCGCCTCGACGCCTTCGACTTCGCCCACGCGGCGCTCGAGCTCTACCGGTTCGTCTACTCGGACCTCTGCGACTGGTACCTGGAGATCGTCAAGCCGCGGCTCTACGACGGGCCGTCCGCCGGAGACAACAGCGCCGCCGGCAACCTGCTGCACGTGCTCGGCCGGACGCTGGCGATGGCGCACCCGCTGATGCCGTTCGTCACCGAGGAGATCTGGAGCTACATGCCCGACCGGCGGTCGGAGCTGATCGTCGCGCCCTACCCGATCGCCGCGGCCGACCGCTTCGACGCCGATGCCGAGGCCGAGGTTGCCGCGGCGATCGAGCTGACCCGCTCGCTGCGACGCTGGCGCGAGCTCGCCGGCGTCGCTCCGGGATCGACGCTGCGAGCCCGCGCCGCCGGCGAGGTGCACCCGCTCGTCCTCCGCCTCGCCCGCCTCGATCTCGACGGGGCCGGTGGCGAGACGGCGGTTGCCGCCGTCGGCGCGATCGAGCTGCTGCCCTCGGACGGCCTCGACCCCGAGGCCGTCGCGGCCCGGATCGAGGATCTCCGCGAGCAGCTCCGTGGCGAGGTCCGCCGTGCCGAGGGGAAGCTGGCGAACGAGAAGTTCGTCGCCAACGCGCCCGCCGACGTCGTCGACGGTGAGCGCGAGAAGCTCGAGCGCTACCGCGCCGAGCTCGAGGAGCTGGGCTGACCGACCCGGAGCAGTTCCTGGCCGGGCTCGAGCCGGTCGGATGGCGCTTCGGGCTGGAACGGATGCGCGCGCTCTGCGCCGCGCTCGACTGGCCGCAGCGGCGCTACCGGACCCTGCACGTCGTCGGCACGAACGGCAAGTCGTCGGTGACGGCGATGACCGCGGCGCTGATCGACGGCGCTGGCCTGCGGGTCGGCGCCTGCGTCTCCCCGCACGTCTGGCGCTGGGCGGAGCGGACCCGGATCGACGGCGCCGAGATCGCCCCGGCCGCCTTCGCCGCCGCCGCCGCCAGGGTCGAGGCGGCCGTCGATGCGGTCGAGCCCGACTTCGAGCCGGGCGAGCGCATCACCCAGTTCGAGGCCGCGATCGCGGTCTCGTTCGTCGCCTTCGCGGCGGCCGGCGTCGATGTCGCGGTCGTCGAGGCCGGGCTCGGCGGCCGTCTCGACGCCACCAACGTGATCGACTCGACGGCGACGGCGCTTACCTCGGTCGGGCTCGATCACGTCGAGTACCTGGGCTCGACCGAGCGCGAGATCGCCGCCGAGAAGCTCGCCGTGCTGCGCGCGGGGACGACGCTGGTCACCGGCCGGCTCGGAGCCGAGGTCGCGGCGCTCGCCGCCTCGGTCGCAGCCGAGCTCGGCGCCGAGCTGATCGTCGCCCCGCCGCTGCCGGCTGCGGCGCTGCCGGGGCCGATGGCACCGTATCTGCGGCGCAACGCGGCGGTCGCCGTCGCCCTCGCGGAGACGGTCGCCGGGCCGCTGGCCCCCGGCGCGATCGCCGCCGCGCTCGGCCAGGCGGCGCTGCCGGGACGGGCCGAGATGCTCGCCGGCGATCCACCGTGGATCGCCGACGCCGCCCACAACGAGGCGGGCGCCCGGGCGCTCACCGAGGCGCTGCCGGGGCTGGCCGCCGGGCGGCCCGTCTTCGCCTGCCTGTCGATCCTCGCCGACAAGGACGCCGGGGCGATCGCCGCGGCGCTGGCGCCGGCGCTCGACCGCTGCGTCTGCACCGCCGCCGACCCGGGGCCGGCGATGGGCCGGCCCGGAGCCCGCGCGCTCGGGGCCGTCGAGCTCGCCGGGATAGTCGCCGCCGCCGGGGTCGAGGTCGAGGTGGAGTCCGATCCGGACGCCGCCGTCGCGCGGACGGCCGAGCTCGCCCGCGAGCGCGGTGGGGTGGCGCTGTTCGCCGGTTCGCACTACCTTCTCCGCTACGTATGGAACGCGAGGCACGATCGGAACTGCTCTCGATGATGGGTCTGGTGGCCGACCGTGGTCGCCATCGTGATCCTCGTCTTCTTCGGCCTCGGCTATCTGTTCGGGCGTCTGTTCCTCTGAAATCGGACGCTCAGCGGGCGGGCGCCCCTCTGTGAGGGGTACCGATCCGGGTAGACTGCCGCGCCTTAGATGCCCGTAGCGCTGTTCGGAATCGAAGACGGCTCGCTGAACCTGGCCGTCAACCTGCTTCTCCTCGTCCTCGTCGTGGTCTGGTTCTCGCTCGTCTACTGGACGTTCGCGGATGCCCGGCGGCGCGTCGCCGACCCGGTTCTCGTCGGCACCGCCACGGTCGCGTCGCTGGTCCCGTTCATCGGCACGATCGTCTACACGATCCTGCGGCCGCCGGAGTTCCTCGCCGATGCCCGCGAGCGAGAGGTCGAGACCCAGGCCTCGGAGCTGCGGATGCGACACCTGACCGCGCAGTCCTGTCCGCGCTGCGAGCACCCGATCGAGCGCAGCTGGTTGCGCTGCCCGGAGTGCCAGCACCGTCTCAAGGACCCCTGCGTCTCCTGTAACCGCCCGGTCGACCCGCGCTGGGCCGTCTGTCCCTACTGCGAGACCCCGCTCCGCCACGAGCGGGTGGAGGAGGACGCCGCGCAAGCGCACCCGTTCGCGCAGCTCCACGGCGGCGCGGCAGGCGGCGGGCTCACAGGCGCCGACGCGCAAGTCGGCCCCGGCGCGGCGCGCGAAGTCCTCGGGCAGCCGCACGCCGAAGTCCGAAACGGAGGCCGCCGCCCGCACGAAGCGCAGCGAGCGCCCGCAGCGCGCCGAGGGCTCCGGCGGCGACCCGCCGGCCGACGAGGGCGACGCCGGTCCCCGCCGGCGCTCGACCACTCCTTCCTGAGCCCCGTCAGTTCCCGATCCCGAGACCCGAGAGGTCCCCACATGTCCGAGACGTCCCGCACCCTGATCCTCGTCAAGCCCGACGCCTTCGAGCGCGGCCTGACCGGCGAGGTCCTCGCCCGCTTCGAGCGCAAGGGCCTGGTGCCGACCGCCCTGAAGCTGATCGCCGCCGACGAGGCGACCGCCAACGAGCACTACGCCGAGCACACCGACAAGCCGTTCTTCGGCGAGCTCGTCTCGTTCATCACCGGCGGCCCGCTGGTCGCAGCGGTGCTCGAGGGCGTCGAGGCGGTCGCGGCGGCCCGGCAGCTGATCGGCGCCACCAACCCGATCGACGCCGCGACCGGATCGATCCGCGGCGACTTCGGCACCGAGGTGACCTTCAATCTCGTCCACGGATCCGACTCCGACGAATCGGCCGAGCGCGAGATCTGGATCTGGTTCCCGGAGCTCGGCTGAGCCCCGCCGGGGCCGCCGCCCGGTTCCGCCGATGAAGCTCGTCCTCGCCTCCGCCTCGCCGCGGCGGCGCCGAGCTGCTCGAACTGCTCGGCCTCGAGTTCGAGGCGGTTCCGTCCGGCGTCGCCGAGCTGACCGCGCGGCGATCCGCCGGTGATCGTCGTCGAGAACGCGCTGCGCAAGGCGCATGCGGTCGAGCGCGCCCGGCGCGCTCGTGCTCGGCGTCGACACCGACGTCGTCTACGACGGCCGCCTGCTCGGCAAGCCGGCCGACGACGGCGACGCGACGGCGCTGCTGCGGGCGCTCGCCGGCCGCACCCACGAGGTGATGAGCGGGATCGCCCTGATCGGCGGCGGAGCGGAGCGCAGCGAGCTCGTCCGCACCGCGGTGACGTTCCGCGACCTCGCCGATCGCGACATCGAGGCCTACGTCGCCTCCGGCGAATGGCGCGACCGGGCCGGCGGCTACGCCATCCAGGGCCTCGGCTCATCGCTCGTCGAACGGGTCGAGGGCGACCTCTCGAACGTGATCGGTCTGCCGATCCCGACGCTGAGCAGGATGATCGCGGAATTGCAGGATCGCTAAGGGAGTGTTGGTTTTCTGTTGGGTTCTGCTCACATATTCGCTGTGACGGGCGTCGTTCGCTAGACTCGCACGCGCCCCTGAACGCCGCCGCCGATCGCAGACCGGGGGCTCAATCCAGTTCGGGCCGGCGGGCCGACGCGGACGCGACACCGGGGACCGTCTCCGCGGGCGTCGGTGCCACCGCCGCCACCTTCCAGACCCTCCCAGCAGCCAAGCAACTCCGAGACTTCCTCAAACTCCACGCTATGGGCATCTTCAGCTACCTGACAGGCTTCGGCGGCCGCGACATGGCCGTCGATCTCGGCACCGCCAACACGCTCGTCTACGTCCGCGGCCGCGGCATCGTGCTCTCCGAGCCGAGCGTCGTCGCGGTCGACACACGGACCGGCGAGGTCCACGCCGTCGGCATGGACGCGAAGCGGATGCTGGGCCGGACCCCGGGCACGATCCAGGCGATCCGGCCGCTCAAGGACGGCGTCATCGCCGACTTCGACGTCACCGAGGAGATGCTCCGCCACTTCATCCAGAAGGTCCACCAGAACCGTTTCGCGCATCCGCGCGTCGTCGTCTGCGTCCCATCCGGCGTCACCGGCGTCGAGAAGCGGGCCGTCGAGGAGGCGTGCCTCGCCGCCGGAGCCCGCCAGGCCTACCTGATCGAGGAGCCGATGGCGGCCGCGATCGGCGCCGGCCTGCCGGTCGGCGAGCCGACCGGCTCGATGGTCGTCGACATCGGCGGCGGCACCAGCGAGGTCGCGGTGATCTCGCTCGGCGGCATCGTCGTCTCGCAGTCGATCCGGGTCGGCGGCGACGAGATGGACGACGCGATCGTCAACTGGTGCAAGACCCACCACAAGCTGATGATCGGCCAGCAGACCGCCGAGGAGGTCAAGCTCGAGGCCGGCTCGGCGACCGAGCTTCACGACGAGGTGCGGACCGAGATCCGCGGCCGCGACATCGTCTCGGGGCTGCCGAAGACGGTGATGCTGAGCTCCGAGGAGGTCCGCGAGGCGCTGCGCGACCCGGTCGAGGCGATCGTCAACGCCGTCAAGGAGACGCTCGACCGGACCCCGCCCGAGCTCGCCGGCGACATCATGGACCGCGGCATCACCCTCGCCGGCGGCGGCTCGCTGCTGCAGGGGTTCGACGAGCGGCTCCGCGAGGAATGCCAGATGCCGGCCCAGCTCGCCGACTCCCCTCTGACCTGCGTCGCCGTCGGCTCCGGCCGCTCGCTCGAGGAGTTCGAGACGATCCACCGGGTCAACGCCAACAGCCGCCGCCGGCGTCGGCGCTGAGCAGGGGCACCGATGTACCGCAAGCAGGTACGCAGGCGCCGCGCGATCCTCGTGGTCCTCGTCGTCGCCTGCCTGATGCTGATCAGCATCTCGATCAGCGAGGCCGAGGACGGGCCGCTGCACTCGGTCCAGACCGGCGTCTCGTCGGTGCTCTCGCCGGTCGGCGAGGGCGCGAGCCGGGCCCTGAAGCCGGTCCGCGACCTGGTCGACTGGTTCGACGAGACCTGGCAGGCCCGCGGCGAGAACGACGAACTCAGGGAGCAGGTCGCATCGCTGCGCGCGGAGCTGCTCGCAGACGCAGGACGCCGCCGCGAAGGCCGGCTACGCCGACCAGCTCGAGCAAGCTCATGAAGGAGAGCGCGCTGAGCGGCTACAGGCTGTCGACGCCAGCGTGGTCGGCCGCTCGTTCAGCGTCTGGTACGGGACGATCAAGATCAGCGCCGGCAGTTCCGACGGCGTCTCCCGCAACGATGCGGTCATCACCGACGACGGCCTGATCGGACGGGTATCGCAGGTCACCGGCGGCACCTCCGAGGTCACCCTGATCACCGACGGCGTCGAACGCGGTCACCGCGCGCGTCGTCGGCAAGGGCCCGGAGGGCCTCGTCAGCGGCGTCGTCGGCGCTCCCGGCCGAGCTCGACTTCAGCCTGATCCAGGGCAACAAGGAGGTCAAGGACGGCGACCGGCTGGTCACCGCCGGCTTCACCACCGAGGGCGGCCTGACGTCCCGCTATCCGGCCGACATCCCGATCGGCGAGGTCGTCGAGACGATCCCGGCCGAGCAGGAACAGCGCGAGCAGGTCAACGTCGAAGCCGTTCGCCGACCTCGCCGACCTCCACGAGGTCACGGTGCTGACACGGAGGATCGGGATGATCGTCACCCCGCCGATCCTCGTCAGGCTGGTTCTGATCGTCTTCGTCGCCGTGCTTCTCCAGCTCGGGTTCTTCTCGCAGGTGCCGCTGCTCGGCTCGGTCGCCAACCTGCTGCCGGTCGTCGTCGTCGCGATCGGCCTGCTCGGCGGCGCCGTGACCGGCGCCGTGACCGGCTTCGCGGTCGGCCTGCTGATCGACGTGATGATCGGCGGCACCCTCGGCGTCGCCTCGCTGTCGCTGATGGCCGCCGGCTACCTCGCCGGCCGCTGGCGCGAGGGCTACGACATCGTCAGCTCGCTGGTGCCGCCGCTTCTGACCGGCGCCCTGACGGCGCTGACGGCGCTGATCTACGGGGCGCTGACGCTGACCCTCGGCGTCGACGCGCCGATCAGCGTGCTCGCCCTTCGCGAGGTCGTCGTCCAGGGCCTGCTCGCGATCCTCCTCGCGATCCCCGTCTTCCCGCTGGTCAGGCGGATCGTCAGGCCGGCGCTGGTCGACGACGCGACCCGCGCGCGCTCCCGCTCGGGCCGGACCCTGCCGGCGAGCCGGCGCGGCACCTTCGGGATGATGAGGGGGCAGGGAAGCCTCTGATGTTCCGCCACGACGAGAACGCCGCCCCGACCCACGCCCAGTTCGCGATGCGGGTCGCCGTGCTCGGCGGCATCGCCCTGGTCGCCTTCGCGGCGATCTTCTTCCGGCTCTGGTTCCTCGAGGTGCTGTCCGGCGAGGCGTACCTGAAGGAGGCGAACGCGAACCGCGTCCGCGAGATCAAGATCCAGGCGCCGCGCGGCGAGATCCTCGACCGCGCCGGCCGCGTCCTCGTCGACAACAAGACCGTGCTCTCGCTCCAGGTCCGCGCCGAGGAGCTGCCGAAGAACAAGCAGATCCGCAACCGCGAGCTCAAGAAGCTCGCCGCGGTCGCGAACATGCCCTACGACAAGGTCAAGCAGGAGATCCGCCGGCAGACGAAGCTGCTGCCGGCGAACCCGGTGACCCTCCAGCAGGACGTCGACGAAGGATCTCGTCTACTTCCTCGCGCGAGCGCCAGGACCAGTTCCCCGGCGTCACCGCCTCGCAGGTCTACGTCCGCGACTACCCGAACGGGACGCTCGGCGCCCACCTGTTCGGCTACGTCAGCGAGATCGGTCCGGACCAGCTCAAGCAGCCCGCCTACGAGGGCCTCGAGCCGGGCGACCGGATCGGCGCGACCGGCCTCGAGCTCCAGTACGACCCGATCCTCCGCGGCCGCAACGGCGCCATCCGCGTCCAGGTCGACTGCGTCCGGCGAGCCGCGCGGCCGCGAGCTGTCGCGGGTCGAGCCGAAGGCCGGCGACAGCCTGAAGCTGACCCTCGACAAGAAGATCCAGGCGGCCGGCGAGTCGGCGATGGCGAGCACCGGCCTGCCGAGCGCCTTCGTGGTCATGAAGGTCGACGACGGCTCGATCCTCGGCATGGGCTCATACTCCGACCTTCGACCCGAGCGTGTTCACGCCGCCGGTCTCGACCAGCACCGTGAAGGCGCTCAGCAACGACGAGCAGGACCCGCTGCTCGACCGGGCGATCCAGTCCGGCTACCCGACCGGCTCGACGTTCAAGCTGATCACCGGCTCGGCCGCACTCGAGGCGGGGCTGATCACCCCCGATCACACCTTCAACGACGCCGGCTCGTTCGACTACGCGGGGCGCGAATGGGTCAACGCCGGCAAGCAGGCGAACGGTGTCGTCGACATGACCAGCGCCCTGCGGGTCTCCTCCGACGTCTTCTTCTACGACATCGGCATCGCCGCCGAGCGGGTCTACGACGACAGCGGCGACGAGGTGATCCAGGACTGGGCCAAGCAGCTCGGCTTCGGGGCCCTGACCGGGGTCGACCTGCCGGGCGAGGGGGCCGGGCTGGTGCCGACGCCGGAATGGCGCGACAAGCTCTACGAGCAGGCCGCCAGCCCGGACTCCTGCGGCGGCAAGGCGCGGCTGTTCGAGCCCGGCTGCTACGAGACCGATCGCGCCTGGAGCGTCGGCGACATGATGAACCTCTCGGTCGGCCAGGGCGACCTGCAGGCGACGCCGCTGCAGCTCGCGACCGCCTACGCGGCGATCGCCAACGGCGGCGAGGTCGTCCGCCCGCACCTCGGCATGGAGGCCGAGGATCCGAGCGGCGCCCAGACCCAGGCGATCGAGCCGGCGCCGCGCCGCGAGGTCGACCTCTCCGACGCGACCCGCACGACGATGCTGGAGGGCCTCCGCGAGGCGGCGATGGAGCCCGGCGGCACCTCCTACCAGACGTTCGGCGGCTACCCGATCGAGATCGCCGGCAAGACCGGCACCGCCGAGAAGACCGACCAGGAGGACCAGTCCTGGTACGTGGCCGTGGCGCCCGCCGACGACCCGAAGTACGTCGTCGCCTTCACCGCCGAGCGCGGCGGCTTCGGCGCCTCCACCGCCGCCCCCGCGGTCTGCAAGATCCTCAACCAGATCTACGGGCTGAAGGAAAGCTGCGCAAGCGGGAGCAGCCAGACGCGCTAGCCCCCGGCAACGCTGCTTAGATGAACCGATACTGAACATGCCCACGATCGCCAGACCACAGACCTTCGACGAGCGCAGCGCCGGCTTCGGCGAGCGCGCCGGATTGATGCGCATGGACCCGCTGACGGCGTTCGCGGGGATCGGGCTGATCGTCTGCAGCATCGTCGCGCTCGGGTTCACGACCCAGGGCGACGTCAGCGGCGATCCCTACTACTACACGCTTCGCCAGAGCATCTACGCGGTGATCGGAATCGCCCTGATGTTCGCCCTCGCCCGGGTCGACTACTCGCGCTTCCGCGAGCTCCGGGTCGGCATCTACAGCGGCATGATCTTCACGATCGTCGCGGTGCTCGTCCTCGGCGTCGCCGCGCTCGGAGCGCGGCGCTGGATCGAGCTCCCCTTCTTCCGCTTTCAGCCGTCGGAGCTGGGCAAGCTTCTGCTCGTCCTCGCTCTCGCCGGCTTCGCGATCGACCGGGCCCGGCGCCAGACGGAGTGGCAGCGCACCGCGCGACTGCTCCTGCTCGGCTTCGTGCCCGCGTTGATCGTTTTCGTGCAGCCCGATCTGGGCACCGCACTGGTCTACGGCGTCGTCACGCTCGCGATCCTGTTCATCTCGGGAACCCCGTGGCAGCACTTCGCTGCGCTCGGGGGGATCGCGCTGGCAGCGTTCGCGGCCGTGCTCGTAATCGCGCCGGCGGTCGGACAACCGGTGCTCCAGGGCTACCAACTCGACCGGCTGACGTCGTTTCTCAATCCGAGCGACGACCCGGCCGACTCCAGCTATCAGACAAATCAGGCGCTCACCGCGATCGGTTCCGGCGGAAAGACCGGCCGAGGCGATGACGCAACCCAGGTGCAGAATGACTTCCTTCCGGAAGCCCACACCGACTTCATCTTCTCCGCGATCGCGGAGCGATGGGGATTTCTCGGTGCTGCACTCCTTCTATCCCTCTATGCGCTGCTCATATGGCGAGCGCTGCGGATAACGACTCTCTCGAAGAACTTGTACGGGAGCCTCGTCGGGGCGGGTATCGCCACGATGCTGCTCTTCCAGGTTTTCGTCAACGTCGGGATGAACGTCGGGCTGATGCCCGTCACGGGCATCCCGCTGCCGTTGGTGAGCTACGGAGGTACCTCGGTTCTGGTCACCTTCATGGCAATCGGCCTGCTTCAGAGCATCTACGTCCAATCGCAGCTCTCCCCGCCGGGCAGGCTTAGAACTGCTCTGTGAGGTGAGCCAACTTGAAGAAAAAGATCCTCGTATCGGTTGACGCCGGCGAAACCCGCGTCGCCGTGCTCGAAGCCAAGGGGTCGGCGCGCGCCGGCCGCAACGGCGGCAAGGACACAAAGGAAGGCGACGGCGAGCAGCCGCAGGGCCGCTCCGGCGGCCGCGGCGGCTCCGCGAAGGGCGACAAGTGGCGGGTCGGCGAGCTCTACGTCGAGCGCCGCGGCTCGCGGTCGATCGTCGGCAACATCTACAAGGGCGTCGTCGACAACGTCCTGCCCGGGATGGAGGCGGCGTTCGTCGACATCGGACTCGAGCGCAACGGGTTCCTCCACGTCGACGAGATCGTCACCCCGGACGGCAAGGCGGTGCCGAAGCGCGGCCGCGGCCAGGGACGGCGGATCGACGAGCTGATCAAGCGCGGCCAGGAGATCGTCGTCCAGGTCGTCAAGGACCCGCTGAAGACGAAGGGCGCGCGGCTCTCGATGCAGCTGTCGATCGCCGGCCGCTACCTCGTCTACATGCCGCAGGGCGGCGGCATCGGGGTCAGCCGGCAGGCTCCCCGACGGTGAGCGCAGCCAGATGCGCAAGAGCCTCGAGAAGATCCACGAGGCCAGCAAGGAGAAGGGCGGCTACATCGTCCGCACCGCCGCGCAGGGCGCCAACAAGGAGGACTTCGAGCGCGAGATCGCCTACCTCCACAAGCTCCACGAGGTCCTCGAGCGGCGTTCGGAGGGCGCCGAGGCGCCGTCGCTGATCTTCCAGGAGGCGGATCTGCCGATCCGGGTCCTCCGCGACGTCCTCGGCAGCGAGTTCGACGGGGCCGAGATCGACGACGAAAAGCAGTTCGAGCGGGTCACGTCGTTCTTCCAGCGGACCGCTCCGGAGCTCGTCGAGTCGGTCGAGATGCACTCGCACGCCGAGCACCTGTTCGAGCGCCACGGCGCCGAGGAGGCCTTCCGCTCGACGCTTTCGCGACGGGTCGACCTGCCCTCGGGCGGCTACCTGATCATCGACTACGCCGAGGCGCTGACGGTGATCGACATCAACACCGGCAGCTTCACCGGCAAGGGAAAGGGGCGGCTCGAGGACACGATCACGAAGGTCAACGTCGAGGCCGCCGACGAGGTCGTTCGCCAGCTGCGGCTCCGCGACATCGGCGGCATCATCGTCATCGACTTCATCGACATGGCCCGGGCCAAGAACCGCGACCAGGTGCTGAAGACCCTCCGCAAGGCGCTCGACGAGGATCGGACGAAGACCTACGTCGTCGAGGTCTCGCCGCTCGGCCTCGTCGAGATGACCCGCCAGAACGTCACCGACGGCGTCCGCGAGATCCTCACCACGAAGCTGCCCGACCTGCGACGGCGAGGGGGTCGTGCGATCGGCCGAGACGGTGGCGATCGAGGCGCTCCGCAAGCTCCGCGACGTCGCGACCGACCGGCCCGACAAGGAAGCGCACCTGATCCGCGTCAATCCGCGGGTCGCCCGCGAGCTGATGCGGCACGACAGCGGCCTTCTCGAGCTCGAGGAGGAGACCGCCAAGACGTTCCTGTTCGAGGGCGGCGAGGCATTGCCGATCGACACGTTCGAGGTCGCCGAATCGGGCGAGCGGGCCGAGATCGAGCGCCGCGCGCTGCCGTTTCAGATCGGCGACGAGGTGCTGCTGACGATCGACGAACCGCACATGTACAACCCCGGCGACGCCGTTGCCCGAGTCGACGCGCTGGTGATCACGGTCACCGGCGCCGCACCGCTGGTCGGCGATCGCAAGCTCGTGCGAATCGAGGAGATCGGCCGCTCGTCGGGCGTGGCCACGCTCGTCGACGGCATCCCCGAGGGGTCGGACGAGCAGGATTCCGCCGACGGGCTAGAATCCGGCACTCGGCGCCGCGGCCGCAGAGGCGGACGGCGCCGTTCCCGCGCCGGGAGCGGGTCGAATCCCGGCCAAGAATCCTGAATCCCTCCACGGAGACGAGCACAGCGATATGTCCACATACGCGATAGTCGAAAGCGGCGGCAAGCAGTACCGCGTCGAGAAGGGCCAGTCCCTGCTCGTCGACCGCATCGCCGAGGACGAGGGCGCCAAGGTACCGCTGCGCGCGGTCATGTTCCGCACCGATTCCGACACGGTCGTCGCTCCGGCCGACCTCGAGAAGGTCAGGGTCGAGGCGAAGGTCGCCGGCCACGAGCGCGGCGAGAAGATCAAGGTCTTCAAGTACAAGGCGAAGAAGGGCTACCGCAAGCACCAGGGCCACCGCTCGGAGCTGACCCGCCTCGAGGTGACCGAGGTGAAGATGATGGCCCGCAAGCCGGCCGCGGCGAAGGCCACCGAAGGCCCGGCGGCCGAGGAGAAGCCGGCCGCGAAGGCGCAGGCCACCGCGGCGAAGCCGGCCACCGAGAAGCCGGCGGCTGCCAAGAAGCCGGCGGCCGAGAAGCCGGCGGCGAAGAAGCCCGCCGCCAAGAAGCCGGCCGCCAAGAAGCCGGCTGCCGCCAAGAAGCCGGCGGCGAAGAAGCCGGCCGCCAAGAAGCCGGCTGCCGCCAAGAAGCCGGCTGCCGCCAAGAAGCCGGCGGCGAAGAAGCCCGCCGCGAAGAAGGAGACGGACTGATGGCACACAAGAAGGGGCTCGGCTCGAGCCGCAACGGCCGCGATTCCAACCCGAAGTACCTCGGCGTCAAGGTGTTCGCCGGCCAGACCGTGAAGGGCGGCGAGATCATCGTCCGCCAGCGCGGCACCCGCTTTCACCCCGGCGACGGGGTCGGTCTCGGTCGCGACCACACGATCTTCGCCACCCGCCCCGGCACCGTCGAGTTCACGCCCGGTCGCCGCGGCCGCGTCGTCTCGGTCGCCGACGCCGACTAGCGCCGGTGCCGCCGCCGGTTCGCCGGACGGTCGGCTCGCCTGGCACTAGCCTCAAGGTGTGTTCCACGATCGCGCACGGATATTCGTCGAGGGCGGGCGCGGCGGCGACGGCGTCGTCAGCTTCCGCCGCGAGGCGCACGTCCCGCGCGGCGGGCCGGACGGCGGCGACGGCGGCCACGGCGGCGACGTCGTCCTCGTCTGCGATCCCTCGCGGCGCGACCTCGCATCGATGCGCGTCGCCGCCCACCACCGCGCCGATCGCGGCAGGCATGGACAGGGTGCCAACAAGCACGGCGCCCGCGGCAACGACCTGATCGTTCTGGTGCCGCCTGGGACCACGGTCGCGGGTCTCGACGGCGAGTACTTCGACCTCGTCGAGCCGGGCCAGCGGGCGACGGTGGCCGCGGGCGGCATCGGCGGCCACGGCAACAAGCGCTTCACCGCGTCGACGCGGCAGGCGCCGCGCTTCGCCGAGAGCGGCCTGCCGGGGAGGTCGGGCTGGATCGAGCTGCGGCTGCGGCTGCTCGCCGACGCCGGGCTCGTCGGCCTGCCGAACGCCGGCAAGTCGTCGCTGCTCGCCCGGATCACGCGGGCGGCGCCGAAGGTCGCCGGCTATCCGTTCACGACCCTGTCGCCGGTGCTCGGGACGATCGACGACGGCGAGCGACAGCTCGTCCTCGCCGACATCCCCGGCCTGATCGAGGGCGCCGCCGAGGGCGCCGGCCTCGGCCACGAGTTCCTCGCCCACGTCGAGCGCTGCCGGGTGCTCGTGCACCTGCTCGAGATCGGCCCGGGAACCGATCCCGATTCCGCCTATGCCGTCGTCCGCGGCGAGCTCGCGGCCCACGGCGCCGGGCTCGAGCGCCTGCCCGAGATCGTCGTGCTCTCGAAGAGCGACCTGCTCCCGGCCGATGATGTCGAGCTCGAGCTGGACGGATGGCGGGAGGGTCACCCGGGCAGCGCGCCGCTGGCGATCTCGGCCGCCACCGGCGCCGGGATCGACGAGCTCGTTGCGGCGATCTTCCGAGCGGTCGCCGGCGCCGCGCCGCCGCCGGCGCCGGCGGCCGGGGCGGCCACGGCGGGCGAGCCGGAGTTCGAGTCCGAGCACCGGATCTACCGGCCCCAGGGGGCGGGGGGGTTCGACGTCGTCAAGGTCGACGAGGGCGTCTTCGAGGTGGTCGGACGTGGGGTCGAGATGCTCGTCGAGCGCCACGACCTCGCCAACCCGGAGGCGCTCTCCTACCTCGAGCGCCGCCTGAACGAGATCGGCGTCGTCAAGGCGCTGCGCGATGCCGGGTTCGAGACCGGTGACGAGGTCCGGGTCGGCGACGATGCCTTCGATCTAGATACTTAGAGCCATGACCCTGGTCGTCAAGCTCGGATCCTCGATCGTCGCCGGCGCCGACGGCGCGCTGCGCCGCGACGTTCTCGACGGCGTCTGCACGCAGGTGGCCGAGTTGCACCGGGGCGGCGAGGAGATCGTCATGGTCACCTCGGGCGCGATCGCCCGCGGCCGCCGCCTGCTCGGCCTCGCCGAACGTCCCGCCGCGGTCGACGAGCTGCAGGCCGCCTCGGCGGTCGGGCAGGGTTCGCTGTTCCGTTCCTACGAGGAGCGGCTGGCGACGGCCGACGTCCGCGCCGCTCAGGTGCTGCTGACCGCGTTCGACATGTCGGAGCGGATCCACTACCTGAACGCCCGTCAGACCCTGCAGCGGCTGCTCGCCTGGCACGTCGTGCCGGTCGTCAACGAGAACGACACGACCGCCACCGACGAGATCACCTTCGGTGACAACGACTTCCTCTCCGCCCAGGTCGCGATCATGATCGAGGCCCGGCACCTGATCCTGCTCACCGACCAGGAGGGACTGTTCAGCGCCGATCCGCGCACCGACCCCGGGGCCGAGCTCGTCGAGCAGGTCGGCGACACCGCCGAGCTCGACCGCTACGAGATCGGCTCGCGCGCGTCGCAGTTCGGCTCCGGCGGCATGCGCAGCAAGGTCGTCGCCGCCCAGATGGCGAGCGGATCCGGCATCGGCGTGACGATCTGCGACGGCACCGCTGCCGGGACGCTGCTGCGCGCGGCGCGCGGCGAGTCGGTCGGCACCGCCTTCACGGGTCGCGACAATCGCGCTCCGAGCTTCAAGCTCTGGCTGCGCTGGGCGACCCCGGCCCACGGGCGGATCGTCGTCGACGACGGTGCCGGCCGCGTCCTCCGCGAGAGCGGCTCGTCGCTGCTTCCGGTCGGTATCACCAGCATCGAGGGCAGCTTCGCGGCCGGCGATCCGGTCGAGATCGTCGACGGCCGCGGCATCGTCGGCAAGGGCATCGCCGAGCATTCCTCCGAGGTCCTCCAGCGCCTGCTCGGCAAGCGCAGCAGCGAGGTCGCGGCGATCCTCCCCGGCGGCGCCGAGGAGGCGGTCCACCGCGACCGCTTCGTGCTCACCTAGGACGCTCCGAAGAGCGCCGGCTTCGCGGTCGCGCGAGGCGAATCAGCCGACCGGCTCGGGGGCCTCGCGCGGGGTCCGGCGTCGCAACACCGTCGCCGTCGCGAGCGCGACCGCGACCGCCCCGGCGCCGGCGATCAGGAAGACCTGGCCGGGCGCGAGCAGGCTCGCGAGCGCGCCGCCGGCGACGAACGCGAGCCCGAAGCCCCACGAGCCGACGGTCTCCTTGACCGCGAAGATGCGGCCCTGGAGGTCGTGGGGGACGTCGCGCTGCACGATCAGCCGGCCGCTGACCCCCTCGAGCCCCTCGCCGCAACCCGCCAGCGTGAAGGTGAGCAACGCCACGCCGAGCACCCCGGCCAGGCCCGATCCCACGGTCGCGATCCCGAACAGGAGGATCCCGCCGATCAGCAGCCGCATCTCTCCGCCCCTGCCGACCCGGGAGACCAGCGATGCGCCGACGACGATCCCGACGCCGTAGACGGCGACCAGTGCCGAGTAGCCGGAGTCGCCGGCGGCGAGCGTCTCCTTGGCGAGCAGGACCTCGGCGACGTTGATCATCGCGGCGAAGGCGAGCGCCAGGCTCGAGGCCGCGATGACGATGTTCACCCGCGGCATGCCGCGCAACGCCTGAACGCCGGCGCCGGTTGCCGCGAGCAGCGACGGGCGTGCCGGTCCCTCGGGCCGCTCGGAGCGGTGCCGGTCGAGATCGACGCCGACGAGCAGCAGCGCCGAGACCGCGAAGGTCATCCCGTTGACGAGGATGACGCCCCCCGGCGGAATGACCAGCAACGCGGCACCCGCCAAGGCCGGGCCGAGCGTGTTGCCGAGGTCCTCGATCGCCGAGTAGAGCGAGGTCACCGGGGCGAGGGAGCCGTCCTCGTCGCGGACCGAGTCGGCGATCCCGGCGAGGATCGCCGGCCTGAAGAGCGACTCGCCGGCCCCGGCCACGAACGCCAGCGCGGTCATCGCCGCGAGGTTGTCGATGACGCCGATCCCGACGAATGCACAGGCTCTGATCAGATCGGCGGCGATCGCGCAGGTCCGTCGCGGCCAGCGGTCGACCAGCGCCCCGAGCAGCGGGCCGAACAGCATCGAGGGAAGGAATCCGGCGAGGAGGATCACCGTCAGCGCCCAGGTCGAGTCGAAGCGCTCGTAGACGAGCAGCAGCAGCACCACGTAGCCGGCGCCCGTCCCGAGCGCCGACTGCACGTGGGCGACGAACAGCCGGCCGAGCCGGGCGTCGTGAACTGCTCTGATCATGTTTGTCATCCGGTCGGTGTCGCCCTCTCTCCTCTAAAGGAAATCTCGCAGGGGCCGATTAGAAAGACGCAGAGCCGGCGAATTGCCGGCCCTGCGGTGTGATTGCGTGGTTGCGCCACACAGCGCGACTGAACGCGTCAATCGACCTCGTTCGAGGTCGCCTCGAGCGTCGCCCGTCGGCGGCTACTACCCGTCGGCGGGTGGGCGTTCGCGGTTTCTTGAGGCTTCATCACGCTGCGAGAGGCGCTACTACCACCTCGCGCGCGGCATCTCGTGCCTCCTTCTATTCGTCTCGGCCACTCCGGGCCGAGACATTTGCCGTCCGGCCGGGGTAGCCCCTTGGGGACGGTCCTGGACCCTCGGAAAGCTAGCCGAGGCGGGGTGGGCCGGACAACTGCGGCGGGCATCGGCTGGGCGGAAACTGTCATCGCGTCGGTCGTTCCCTACCCTTATCGCCATGGCGATCGCCGCTGAATCCGTGACCGAGGTCTGCCGCCGGGCGCGGGCCGCCTCGCTGATCCTTCCCGGCGTCGCGACCACCGACAAGGACGCGGCGCTGCGAGCGCTCGCGCGGCTGCTGCGCAGGAGGTCCGGGGAGATCCTCGCCGCCAATCTCGTCGATCTGCAGAGCGGCCGCGAGGCCGGCCTCGACGAGGCCCTGATCGATCGGCTCCGCCTCGACGATGACCGGATCGAGGCGATGGCGGCCGGCGTCGAGGCCGTGATCGCTCTCGCCGACCCGGTCGGTGAGCTGCTCGAGCGGCGGACGCTCGAAAGCGGCATCGAGATGGAGCACCGGCGGGTGCCGATCGGCGTCGTCGCGATCGTCTACGAGGCCCGCCCGAACGTCACGATCGACGCTGCCGCGCTCTGCCTGAAGAGCGGCAACGCGGCCGTCCTCCGCGGCTCGAGCTCGGCCGCCGCCTCGAACGCCGTGCTGGTCGGAATCGTCAAGGAGGCATGCGCCGAGGCGTCGCTTCCTGCGGGCTCCGTCGAGGCGGTCGCCGGCGGCGACCGCGAGGAGCTCGGCGAGCTGGCCCGGCAGCGCGACCTCGTCGACCTGATCATTCCCCGCGGCGGCGAGGGGCTCAAGGCAGCCCTCGAGGCGGTCGCGGAGGTGCCGATCCTCTATGCGGCCTCCGGCAACTGCCACGTCTACGTCGATGCGGGCGCCGACCCGGAGATGGCTCGCCGGATCGCCTACAACGCCAAGGTCCAGCGACCGGGCGTCTGCAATGCGGCCGAGACGCTGCTCGTCCACGAGGCGATCGCCGCCGACTTCCTGCCGGCGATCCTCACCGACCTCGATGTCGCCGGCGTCGAGATCGTCGGCGACGAGGCGACCCGCGCCGCCGCCGGCGACGTCGCCGTGGCGGCGGCGAGCGACGAGGACTGGGATCGCGAGTACCACGGCCTGAAGATGGCGGTGGCGGTGGTCGGCTCGGTCGTGGAGGCGATCGACCACGTCAACCGTCACGGCAGCGGTCACTCGGAGGCGATCGTCACCGCCGACGAAGCCGCCGCCGACGCGTTCACCGGCGGCGTCGACGCCGCCTGCGTCTACGTCAACGCGTCGACTCGGTTCACCGACGGCTTCGAGTTCGGGATGGGCGCCGAGATCGGCAACTCGACCCAGAAGCTGCACGCCCGCGGGCCGATCGGCCTGCGCGAGCTGACCTCGACCAAGTACGTCCTGCGGGGCACGGGTCAGACGCGCGGGTGAGCCGTGCCGTCGGCGTCCTCGGGGGCGCTTTCAACCCACCGCACATCGGCCACCTCCTGCTCGCCCAGGAGGCCGTCGCCGGGCTCGGCCTCGACGAGCTGATCCTGGTCCCGACCGGCGAGGCGCCGCACAAGCGGATCGAGCCCGAGCCGGGCCCGTCGGTGCGGCTCGAGATGACCGCGGCCGCCGTCGCTGCGGCCCCGGGCTTCCGCGTCTCCGACCTCGAGGTCGGTCGCGAGGGCCCGTCCTTCGCCTACCGTACGCTTGAATTGCTTGTCGATGAGCTTCCCAAGGGGACCGAGCTGACCTTCGTGATGGGCGCCGATGTCGCTTCCGGCCTCGATCGCTGGAAGCGTCCCGAGCGGGTTCTCGAGCTCGCCGCCGTCGCCGTCGCCGCCCGCCCCGGGGTCGACCTCACCGCCGTCGACGCGAAGCTGGCGCGGTTCGGCGCCCGCGGCGCCGCTCCGATCGAGATGCCGCCGATCGGCATCTCCTCGACGCTGGTCCGCGAGCGGGTCGCGGCCGGCCGGCCGATCCGCTGGATGGTTCCGGAGCTGGTCGAGCGGCTGATCGCCGCGCGGGGCCTCTACGGGGGGTCGCGCTGATGGACCCGGCAGCCCTCGCTCGGCGGATCGCCACCGTCGCCGACGACAAGGGCGGCACCGACCTGGTCGCGATCGACGTCTCCGAGCTGCTCGGCTACACCGACTTCCTCGTCATCTGCACCGCTCGCAACGAGCGGCAGGCCAAGGCGGTCGCCGAGGAGGTCCAATTCCGGCTCAAGCACGACGACGGGCTGCTGCCGCGCCGGGTCGAGGGCCTGCCCGAGGCGCGCTGGATCCTCGTCGACTACCTCGATTGCATCCTCCACGTGTTCGTCGCCGAGACCCGCGAGCTGTACCGTCTCGAGCAGCTCTGGGGCGAGGCGCCGCGGCTCGATCTCGGCGAGCTCGCCGGTGACGTCCGCCGCCGGGCCTAGTCTCGCCGCATCGCTGGAGAGACGTTCAGCAGGTCCCTGTTCGGATTCCGCCCTTCCGAGGTCGGTGAGGCGATCGACATCCTCGAGTCCGAGCTCGGCCGCCGGGCCGAGGCCCTGCGCGGTCGCGAGGCCGACGTCGAGGCGCTGACCGACGAGGTCGAGGCGCTGCGGCGGCGACTGGCCGCGAGCCGCGCCGAGAGCGGTGAGCTGCGCTCGGAGCTCGAGGACGTCAAGGCGATGGCCGCCGACGAGCTGCGAACGATGGCCGTGTTCGCGCGTCAGTTCGAGGAGCTGCGGATCGGCGCCCGCGGCACCGCGACGCGGATCCGCCTCGCGGCGCTGCGCGAGGCGGCCGAGCTGAACGCGCGGCTGCTCGACGCCACCGATCCGCGCGCCGCCGATGCCGGGGATCGGATCCTCGACGCGCTCGAGCGGGCGATCGACCGGGTCGCCGCGCAGTGGGAGCCGGAGCGCGACCCGGCCCCGGCCCCGGCGCCGCCGCTGGCGCGTTCGGCGGCGGGCAGGGTCTCGCTGGCCGGCGGCCAGCTCGGCGGGCCGGCGCGGCAGCGGGTCAGCGTCGACATCGGCCCGTTCGACGACTTCTCGCAGCTCGTTCGCTTCGAGGACGCCGCAAATGCGATCGGGGCCACCGGGGACATCTCGATCAAGCGCTTCTCCGGCGGCCGCGCCCGGATCGACGTCGCATTGAGCGAGCCGGTCGACCTGCTGCGCGAGCTCGAGGAGAACTGCGATCTCGACTTCGCGGTGCGATCGCGAAACGACGACGAGATCGTCCTCGACGTCGACCCCGGCACGGCCGCCGGCCCGCCGGCGGCCGAGGCCTAGAGCTCGCCGCCGATCGCGTAGCGGAGGATCGCGACCACCTGCTCGGGCTCGCGGGCGACCGCCAGGGCGGCTCGGTCGACCTCCTTGAGCGCGTGGTCGTGCGCGGCCGGGTGCAGGGTGATCAGCGGCGTCCCCAGGGCGGCTGCCTGACCGGCGTCGAAGGCGGCGTTCCACTGCTTGTACTGCTCGCCGAAGCGGACGACGACGATGTCGGCCTCGCGAAGCAGCGTGCCGGTGCGGACGGCGTTGACGCCGGCGCCCTTGTGGTCGTGCCAGAACTTCTCGTCCTCGGCGCCGAGGATGGCGGCGCCGCAGTCGTCGCTGGCCGCGTGGTCGGTGACCGGGTGGGTGAGCACGACCGGCAACCCCGCTGCGGCGACGCCGGCGCTGATCCGGTCGCGCCAGTCGGAGTGGATCTCACCGGCCAGGTAGACGACCCAGGTCCGTTGTGCTGCGCTGCTCATCGCCGTCTACGGACCGTCAGCGGGCCGATCCGAAGATCCGCAGCAGGAACAGGAAGAGGTTGATGAAGTCCAGATACAGCGAGAGGGCGCCGAGGATCGACGCCTTGCGCAGCGACTCGCCGTCGGCGCCGCTCTCGCCGATCCGCTTGATCTTCTGCATGTCGTACGCGGTCAGGGCGCAGAACAGCAGGACGCCGCCGAAGGTGACGAACCAGTAGAGGACCGAGTTCGCCCAGAACATGTTGACGACGAGCCCGATCAGGATCCCGATCAAGCCCATGAACAGGATCGAGCGCATTCCCGACAGGTCGCGCTTGGTGACGTAGCCGTAGGCGGCCATGCCGCCGAACATCCCGGCCGCGACGCCGAACGCGCTGGCGATCGAGGCGGTCGTGTAGGCCTCGAGGATCACCGAGAAGATGAAACCGTTGAGCCCCGCGTAGAGCGCGAACAGGAAGACCGCGACCGAATAGCTGATCCGGTTGATGCCGGCCGAGATCGTCACGACGAGGCCGAGCTGGACGATGAACATGACCAGGAACGCGAGCGGGTTGTCCTCGAACCAGGAGATCATGTCACTGCTCGCCGCCACGTAGACGGCGATCCCGGCGGTCAGCGCCAGCCCCAGGAACATCCACCCGAAGACGGTGGTGATGAAGGACTGCCGCGCCAGCTGCACGTCGGCGCCCTGCACCGCAGTCGTCCCGTACTGCTCGTCCATTCCTCGCTTGCTCCTTGCTCTCGGTGCTCACCCCGAGGGGGCGATCTTCACGGCTGAGGATACTCGGCGTCGATCGCTTCTCCTGCGCCCTGCGGCGGTCGGTCGGGCCGATAAACTCCGGCCGAGGACTTGGGGCTGTAGCTCAGTTGGCTAGAGCGTCCGGCTGGCAGCCGGGAGGTCAAGGGTTCGAATCCCTTCAGCTCCACTCACCCCTTTCCGGCTTCGGTTGACCCTTGCGGATGCGTCCCCGAGGCTGTTTGATGACCGCTATGCAGTTCCGTAGTCATCGCCTCGTCCCGGTCCTGATCCTCACCTCGCTGCTCGCGGCCCTCGCGGTCGCCGCTGCCGCCGACGCGAAGCCGAAGGGCTTCAAGTTCGGCGTCACCGCGGCCGACGTGCGCCCGCATTCGGCGATCTTCTGGGCGCGGACCACGCGTCCCGGCAAGGCCTACCTGCGGATCGTCCGCAGCGGCAAGCTCGGCGGTTGCCGTGCGAACCGGGTCCCGAAGCGGCTCACGGTCAAGTCGAAGCGGTCGAACGACCTGACCGTGCAGAGGCGCATCGGCGGGCTGAAGTCGGATCGCCACTACAGGTACCGCTTCTGCATGCGGGGCGGCCGCTACAGCGCGACCGGCAGCTTCAGGACGGCGCCGCGCAAGGGCGAGTACCGGAAGATCCGCTTCGCGCTCGCCGGCGACCAGGACGCCCGGCCGGTGCCCGGCGGCAGCGAGCCGTACTGGAACGACTTCCAGGTCTGGGACCGGATCCGCCGCCAGGGCAACGACTTCAACGTCCTGATGGGGGACACGATCTACTCCGACACCGAGGTCCCCGGCTACACGCTCAGCGACGTCGCGCTGACCGTCAAGCAGAAGTGGACGGCCTACAAGACGAACCTGAAGATGAAGCCGTGGTGGAAGGCACGCGGGACCGCCGCCTACTACGCCCATTGGGACGACCACGAGTTCGTCAACGACTTCTCCCGTGAGGAGAACCGCTTCCCCTACAGCAACGACGGCGTCTTTCAGGGCGTCAACAAGATCAACGGCAACAAGCTCTACAAGCGCGGCGTCCGCGCCTTCCGCGACTACAACCCGGCCCCGTTCACGAAGAAGACGGGCCTCTACCGGACCCAGCGATGGGGCAAGAACCTCGAGGTCTTCTTCCTCGACGAGCGCTCGTTCCGCTCGGCGAGCGCCGACTACGACGGCAGCTGCGACAACCCACCCGGCAGCGGCGACCCCGACCTCGCACCGACCGCGCCGCAGAGCACCCGCAACGCGTTTTCGATCATCGCGCCGCCGCTCGCCAACCCGGTCCCGCCCGGCTGCCTGGCCGCGATCAACGATCCCGATCGGACGATGCTCGGCAAGCGCCAGCTGCGGACCTTCAAGAACGACATCGCCAGCTCCAAGGCCCGGTTCAAGGTGATCTTCAACGAGGTGCCGATCCAGCAGTACTACGCGCTTCCCTACGACCGCTGGGAGGGCTACGAGTCGGAGCGCAAGAACCTCCTCCGCTTCCTCGACAAGAAGGTCGACAACACGGTGTTTCTGACCACCGACGTGCACGCGAACATGGTCAACGATGCCCGCTTCAACACCCTCGGCGGCCCCGGCGTCAAGGACTCGGGGATCTTCGACATCACGACCGGCCCGGTCGCGACCGAGAACTACGCCGGGGAGATCAGCGGCGCCGTCGGCAACCCGATCGCCGGGGCGCTGGTGACGAGCGCGTTCCTGAAGCCGCAACCTCCGGCCGGCGTCGGCATGCAGTGCGCCGCGACCGACCAGTTCAGCTACGCCGAGGTCGAGGTGACGAAGAGGAAGCTGACCCTCGACCTGCTCGACGACCACAACGACCCGGTCAAGGACACCGGCGACGCCAGCGCGCCGGCACCGCCCTGCGCGCAGATCGTCATCCCGGCCGAGTAGCCGCGACGCGGTGTCCGGCGGCGGCGGGGCCGACGGCCCCGCCGCGATCGCGAGCCCGCCTCCTAGACTTGCCCATCCGATGAGCGGCGAAATGCGAGACGAGGCGAGCGAGGAGGGGCGTCCGGCCCGCTACGACGGGCGCTCGATCGAGCGCAAGTGGCAGGCGGTCTGGGCCGATGAGAAGACCTGGGAGGTCCCGAACCCGGGCGATCCCGGGTTCGATCCCGACAAGCCGAAGGCCTACGTGCTCGCGATGCTGCCGTACCCCTCCGGCGAGCCGCACGTCGGCCACCTCAAGGTCTACTCGGTGGGCGACGCGATCGCCCACTACCGGCGTCGCAACGGCTACGGCGTTCTGCAGCCGATGGGCTACGACGCCTTCGGGCTGCCCGCCGAGAACCACGCGATCCGCACCGGCGAGCACCCCCGCGTCGCGACCGAGCGCTCGATCGCCAGCTTCCGCAAGCAGTTCCTCGACTGGGGCATCTCGATCGACTGGAGCCGCGAGATCGCGACCCACGAGCCCGAGTACTACCGCTGGACGCAGTGGATCTTCCTGCGCCTGTTCGAGGCCGGGCTGGCCTACCGGACCGACGCGGCAGTGCACTGGTGCCCGAAGGACCAGACCGTGCTCGCCAACGAGCAGGTGATCGACGGCCGCTGCGAGCGCTGCGGAACCGAGGTCGTCCCGAAGAAGCTCGAGCAGTGGTACTTCCGGATCACCGACTACGCCGACCGGCTGCTCGCCGACTTCGATCGGCTCGAGTCGTGGCCCGAGCACGTGGTGACGATGCAGCGCAACTGGATCGGCCGCTCCGAGGGCGCCGAGGCGGTGTTCCGCTGCGAGGACCCGGCGATCGACTTCCCGGTATTCACGACCCGCCCCGACACCCTCTACGGCGCCACCTTCTTCGTGCTCGCGCCCGAGCACCCCGACCTCGACCGGCTGATCGAGGGGACCGCGAACGCCGATGCGGTGCGCGACTACGTCGCCGCCTCGCTGCGCCAGTCGACCGGCGAGCGCGGCGACACCGAGCGCGAGAAGACCGGCATCCGGCTCGAGCGCACCGTGGTCAACCCGGTCAACGGCGAGCGGATCCCGATGTTCGTCGCCGACTACGTGCTGATGGAGTACGGCACCGGCGCGATCATGGCCGTGCCGGCGCACGACCAGCGCGACTTCGAGTTCGCCCGCCGCTTCGACCTGCCGGTGCGGCCGGTGGTCGTTCCGGCCGACGGCGCCGAGGTCCCCGGCGACGAGGCGTTCGTGACCCAGTCGGAGGACGTACGGATCGTCAACTCCGGCGACCTCGACGGCCTGACGCCCGCCGGCGCCAAGCGCCGGATCATCGCCGAGCTCGAGAGCGAGGGGCGCGGCAGGCTCGCGGTCAACTACCGCCTCCGCGACTGGCTGCTCTCCCGGCAGCGCTACTGGGGCTGTCCGATCCCGATCGTCCACTGCCCGGATTGCGGGGCGGTGCCGGTCCCCGACGATCAGCTGCCGGTCGAGCTGCCCGACGTCGAGGACTACCGGCCGCGCGGCCGCAGCCCGCTCGCCACCGCGATCGACTGGGTCGAGACGAGCTGCCCGCGCTGCTCGGGCCCGGCCCGCCGCGAGACGGACACGATGGACACGTTCGTCGATTCCTCCTGGTACTTCCTTCGCTACCTCGATCCCGACAACGCCGAGCTGCCCTTCGATCGTGGCATCGCCGACCACTGGATGCCCGTCGACCAGTACATCGGCGGCGTCGAGCACGCGATCCTCCACCTCATGTACGCGCGCTTCTTCACGAAGGCGCTCGCCGACGAGGGGCTGATCGGCGTCGAGGAGCCTTTCGCCAACCTGTTCACGCAGGGGATGATCACCCGCGAGGGCGCGAAGATGAGCAAGTCGAAGGGCAACGTCGTCGACCCCGCCGACTACGTCTCCCGCTACGGCGCCGACGCCGCCCGAACCTACGTCTGCTTCATGGGCCCGCCGGATCGCGGCGGCGACTGGGTCGACGAGGGCGTCGACGGCGTTCAGCGCTTCCTCTCGCGGCTCTGGCGGCTGGCCGTCGAGCAGGCCGCCGCGACGGACGACGCGAGCTGCTTCGACCGCGACTGGCAGCGGCGGTCGGCCGGGCCGGTCCGGGAGTTGCTCGCCAAGGCCCACTGGGCGATCGACAAGGCCAGTCGCGACTTCGAGCGCGGGTTCCAGTTCAACACGGTGATCGCCGCGGTGATGGAGCTCGTCAACGAGGCCTACCGGCTCAAGGACGAGCTGCGCGGCGACGGCGACGGCGACCGGGCGCTGCGCTTCGCGACGGCGACGGCCGCATCGCTGATCTTCCCGTTCGCTCCCCATCTCGGCGCCGAGGCCTGGGAGCTGCTCGTCGGCGGCAGGGTCTGGGATGAGCCGTGGCCGGCGGCCGACGAGGAGCTGCTCGCCAGCGACGTGATCACGCTGGTCGTCCAGGTCAACGGCAAGCTCCGCGACCGCGTCGAGGTCGCCGCCGACGCGACCGACGAGCAGATCCTCGAGCTCGTCCACGCCAGCGAGCGCCTGCGCGACTACCTCGCCGGGCGCGAGCCGATCAAGGAGATCGTCGTGCCTGGGCGGCTCGTCAACCTCGTCGTCCGGTGATCGATTCGCGACCGCTGCAGCGGGTGCGGGCCCGGCGACGGCCACCAGTCTGGTAGAAACCCCGCTGATGCTCGTCAGGCGCCTCCCCGACGCCGCCGTACAGGATTTCCACCGGCTCAGCTCTCACATCCTCATGGATGCGGGAGAGCTCGGTTCGCGGCACATGACCGTGACCTGGATCGAGGTCCCGCCGGACACCGAGCAGGAGCTGCACAGCCACGAGGAGGCCGAGCAGGTCTACGTCGTCGTCCGCGGCGTCGCCGCGCTCTCGGCGGCGGGCGACACCGAGGAGCTCGAGCCCGGCGACCTGGCGCTGATCCCGCCGGCGAGCGATCACGTGATCGCCAACCGCGGCAGCGAGACCCTCGCCCTCGTCTCGGTGCAGTCGCCCGCCGTCTCGGTCGAGGAGACGATCGGGCGTCAGTCGGCCGCCACGGTCGGCTACGACGAGGACGCCGACCAGTACTGAGCCGCCCGCCGGGCCGCATGGTCCGGCATTTCGTCACGCTCCGGTGACGGTGCTTGACGCCGGCTGCGCCACCCGTGCGCTGCCGCGCCCGATCATCTCCCCGTGGGCATGAACAGGCTGCAGATCGCCGTCTTCGCCGCGATCGGCGTGGCGCTGCTGCTGCTCGGGGTCAGGGCGGTCCGCGAAGGCGGCGCCGAGGCGCCCGGCGGAGGTCCGGCACGGCTCGCCGCCGAGCCGGTCGGTACCGGCGCCGCGGCGGCGAACGGCGACGTCGTCGTTCACGTCGCCGGCGCGGTCGCCGAGCCCGGCGTCTACCGGATGCCGGCCGGGTCCCGCGTCGCCGACGCGATCGAGCGGGCCGGCGGCCCGAGCGGCCGCGCCGTCGCCGACGCGATCAACCTCGCGGCCCGCCTCGCCGACGGGCAGCAGGTGGTCGTGCCGGCGCGCGGGGCGGGGGAGGGGGCCGCCGCAGCCGCGGCGGACGGTCCGATCAGCCTCGGCGCGGCCGAGCAGGCCGACCTCGAGACGATCGACGGGATCGGCCCGGTGACCGCGGCCGAGATCATCGCCTTCCGCGACGAGAACGGCGGCGTCGCCTCGATCGAGGAGCTCGACGAGATCCCCGGGATCGGCCCGGCGACGATCGAGGCCCTCAGCGAGCGGCTGCAGCCCTGAGGGCCGGCGGCGATGCCGTCCCCGCAGCGGCTCGTCTCCTGGTGGCGCCACCTCGCTTCTCGCCGCGCTCGGCGGCGGGCTGCTGCTCGCCGGGCACGTCGCCGCGCCGGCGGGCTGGCAGCCCTGTGCCGGCGCCGCGACGGCAGCGCTCGCGGTCGTTGCGACTCGAGGGCCGGCGCAGCGGCCGCGACCGCGCGCCGGCGGCGAGCGCCGCCGGGCTCGCCGCCGCCGCGGGGGTGGCCCTGCTGCTCGGCCTCGGGGTCGGCTCGTCGCGGCTCGCCGCGATCGATGCCGGTGCCCTGCGGGGATCGCCGGGGCAGCCCGCCGCGATCCGCGGCTGGGTGACGGCGCCGCCGCGGCGCAGCTACGGCGAGGTCCGCCTCCAGGTCGATACGCCGCGGGGCCGCGTCGTCGTCGTCGCCTCCGAGCCCGTCGCCGATGTCGCGATCGGCGCCGGAATCGCCGCCCGCGGTCGCCTGCGGCTTGCCGACGATTTCCGCGCCGCCGAGCTCGAGCGGGCCGGAGCCGCCCTCGAGCTCGCGGCGGACCGGCTGCGGGTCACCGGCGCGCGCCGCGGCGGACCTGCCGGCGCCCTCGACCGGATTCGCGCCCGGGCTGAGGCGGCGCTCGGCGCCGGCCTCGATCGCGGTCAGGAGGCGCTCGGGCGTGGCTTCGTGCTCGGCCAGGACGATCGCATCGAACCGCTGGTTCGCGAGCAGTTCCGGCGCTCCGGCCTGGCGCACCTGCTTGCCGTCTCCGGCCAGAACGTCGTCCTGCTGGCGATCCTCGCCGGCTTCGGCCTCGCCCTGTTCGGCTTCGGCCTGCGCCTGCGGCTGGTCGCGATCGTGCTGCTGATCGCCCTCTACGTGCCCGTCGCCGGCGCCGGCCCCTCGATCCAGCGGGCCGGGATCATGGGCGCGGCAGCGATCGCAGCGACGCTCGCCGGCCGTCCCGCCGATCGCGCCTACCCGCTGCTCCTCGCCGTCGTCGCGACGCTGCTGATCAACCCCCGAACGTCGCGGCGACGCCGGCTGGCAGCTCAGCTTCGCGGCCGTCGCCGGGATCATGCTCTGGGCGGCGCCGCTGCGCGATCTGATCGCCGACCGGCTGCCCGCCGCGCTGCCGCGCCGCGCCTCGCGGGCGCTCGCCGACGGCGCCGCGATGACGGTCGCGGCGACGGTCGCGACGGCGCCGCTCATCGCCCACGACTTCGAGCGCCTCTCGGTGGCCTCGATCCCGGCGAACCTGCTCGTCGCTGCCCGGCGATCGCTCCGGTGATGTGGATCGGGATGCTGATCGCGATGCTCGGCCAGCTGCCCGGCGTCCCGACGGCGCCGCTGGGCGCCGTCGACGGGCGTGCTGATCGACTACGTCGCCGCCGTTGCGCGCGCTGCTCGGCTCACCGCGCTGGGCGGAGGCGCCGGTCGCGCTGCCGGCCCCGGCGGCGGTGGCCGCCGTCTACGCGCTGCTCGGCGGCGGCGGCGCTGGTCGCTGATCGCGTCGCTGCGCCGCCGGCGCCGGCCTCGCGCGTGCCCGGCGGCGGCGCGGCTGGCGGCCGCGCTGGCGCTCCTCGCGCGGCCTGATGCCGGCGGCGCTGGCCCGGGGCCGGGTCGCGGTGCCGCCCGCCGGTGCGCTGCGGGTCACCGGGCTCGACGTCGGGCAGGGCGACGCGATCCTGATCGAGCCGCCGCGCGGCGATCCGGTGCTGGTCGACGGCGGGCCGCCCGGCGGCGCCGCCGTCGACGCGCTCGCGCGGCTCGGGGTCGGGCGGCTCGCCGCCGTCTTCGTCACCCACGACCAGCTCGACCACGCCGGCGGCGTCTTCGAGGTCCTCGCGCACCCGGCCCGGTCGGCGCCCTCGTCCGCGCCCGCCCGGCGCCCCGGCTCGAGGCTGCGGCGCGGGCGCGCGGGGGTCCGGGTCGTCACCGTCGCCGAGGGCAGCGGCATGCGGTTCGGGCCGCTCCGCATCGACGTCCTCTGGCCGCCCCGCGAGGACGGCGCCGAGCGCGCGACCCGAACGCCGACTCGCTCGTGCTCGCCGCCGGCTTTCGCGGCTGGGACGTGCTGCTCACGCGGCGACGCCGAGGCCGAGGCGACGCCGACTCGACCCCGGGCCGTTCGACGTGCTCAAGGTCGCCCACCACGGCAGCGACGACGCCGGCCTCGGGGCGCTGCTGGACCGGTCGGTGCCGCGCGTGGCGCTGATCGAGGTCGGCGCCGGCAACGCGCTACGGACACCCGACCGGGGCGACCCTCGAGGAGCTCGCCGCCCACGGCGTCTGCACGCTGCGGACCGACCTCGACGGCGAGCTCACCGTCGAGCTCGGGCCGGTCCGGGATCAGCGCCACGACGAGCGCGGGAGCGGCCCTCGGCGGCCGCCCCGGCTGCGGCCCGGGCCGGGTGATCGGACCGCCCGCGGACGTAGACTCAGGCCGGTGGCAGAGCAGATGCGATCCGCCTACCTGTTCGCCGGCGACGATGCCGCGAAGCTCTCGGTCACGCTGCGCCGGCTGCGGTCGCGGGCGGAGCGGGAGGGTGGGCCGGGCGCGCTCGAGGACTTCAGTGCCGGCGGCGGCGCCGCCCCCGACGCCGACGCGCTCGCCGGTGCCGATTCCGGCGATGTCGCTGACCGCCGAGCACCGCTACCTGCTCGCCGACGGCGTCGAACGCTGGAAGGCCGCACAGGTCGAGGCGATCGCCGCCGCGCTGGCCGCGCCGCCGCCGCAGGTGACGGTTGTGCTCGTCGCCCGCGGCAAGGTCCCGAAGGGGCTCGCCGAGGCGGTCGAGGCCGCCGGCGGCGAGGTCCGCCGTCTTCGCCGCGCCGAGCAAGCGCGATCTGCCGTCCTGGCTGGTCGCCGGCGCCCGCGAGCGCCGCTTCGCCCTCGCTCCGCAGGCCGCGCGAGCGCTGATCACCCGGGTCGGCTCCGGCACCGAGCGGCTCGCCGTCGAGCTCGACCGGCTCGCGCTCTGGGCCGGCGACGGCGGCGCCGTCGGCCTCGAGGACGTCGAGCGGATGACGATCGACAGCTCCGAGCGGGCCGGGTGGGCGCTCGCCGACGCGATCGTCTCCCGCGACCTCGATCGCGCCGTCGCCACCGCCGAGGACCTGATCGAGCAGGGCGAGGCGGTCACGCCGCTCGTCTACGGAATGGCGCTCGCGCCTGCGCAGCGCCTACGCGGCGGCGGCGGCGATCGAGGCCGGAGCCCCGGCCGGGCGGGTCGAGGCGGACCTGCCGATGGCCCCCTATCCGGCGAAGATGCTGGTCCGGTCGGTCCAGGGTGTCGACTCCGCCGAGCTCTCCGCCGCGATCGGGGCGGTCGCCGACCTCGAGTGGTGGACGCGCGGCGGCTCCGACTACGACGACGTGGTCGCGCTGACCCTCGCGGTCAGGCGTGCGGCCGGCGAGACGGCGCCCGGGTGATCGGGATCTCGGGAGGGGCTAGGAGCCGGCGAGGATCCGCGCGGCCCGGGACTTCTTGCGGGCGCCGGTGTTCTCGTGCAGGGCGCCCTTCTGGACGGCCTTGTCGATCCGCGACACGAGCGCCCGGTGCTCGCCCTCGGCGGTCGCGGCGTCGCCCGCCGCGACGGCGTCCTCGAGGCGACGGAAATGCGTCTTGACGGCGCCGGTGACACGGCGGTTCTCGTCGCGCTCCCGCTCGGAGCGGAGGATGCGCTTCTTCTGTGAGGCAATGTTGGCCATCAGCGGCCGCACACTGTAGCGACTGATGGGCGAACCCAACGACAAGCCGCAGCTGCCGCCGCTGCCGCCGCGCGCCGAGCGCTTCCACCCGGCCTACGCGGTCGATCCGATCGACGAGGAGTTCGCAGGATCGGCGCTCGGACCGGAGCCGACCGAGCAGAGCCGCCGGATCGGGCGCTCGACTGCCTTCTTCAGCATCGCCACCGGCGCCTCGCGGCTCGTCGGGCTGATCCGCGAGATCATCGCCGCCAGCTACTTCGGCGTCGGCCCGGCGATGTCGGCGTTCACGATCGCCTTCCAGATCCCCAACCTCGTCCGTAGCCTGTTCGCCGACGCCGCCCTGCAGGGCGCCTTCGTCCCCGTCTTCACCGAGCAGCTCGAGGCCGGCAACAAGCGCGAGGCGTTCCGCCTCGCCTCGACCCTGGTCTTCCTGATCGTCGCGGTGCTCGGCATCATCACCGCCCTTTTCATCCTCGTCGCGCCGCTGCTGATCCCGCTGCTGGTGCCGGACCTCGATGCGGCCACCCAGGACCTCACGGTCGCGCTCTCGCAGCTGCTCTTTCCGATCCTGCTGCTGCTCGGCCTCTCCGGCGTCGTCGTCGGCGTCCTCAACAGCTACAACCGCTTCGCGATGTTCGCGATCGCGCCGCTGTTCTGGAACCTGGCGATCATCGGCGTCCTCGTCGCCCTCTCGCCGGTGTTCTCCGGCGACGACCGGATCTACGCCTACGCGATCGGCGTCCTCGTCGGCACGGCCCTGCAGCTCGGCATGGTCTCCTGGGACCTCCGCAACACGCCGTTTCGGATGCTCCGCGTCTTCGAGTGGCGCAGCGATCTGGTCAAGAAGGTGCTGCTGCTGATGCTGCCGGTGACGATCAGCCTCGGCCTGATCAACGTCAACCTCGTCATCAACAGCCTCGTCGGCGCGCTCGTCCCGGGCACCCTGGCGGGTACCGGCGAGGCGCTGGCCAACTACGCGCCGGCGGCGATCGACAAGGCGTTCCGCATCTACATGCTGCCCCAGGGCATGTTCTCGGTGGCGGTGACGACGGTGATCTTCCCGACGCTGTCGCGGTACGCGGCCCGCCGCGACTTCGACGACCTGCGGCGGACGATGGCGAACGGGATGCGGATGATCCTGCTCGTCCTCGTTCCCGCCGCGGCGGCGATCCTCGTCCTCTCCGAGCCGATGATCAGGCTCGTCTACCAGCGCGGCGAGTTCTCGCCGCAGGAGACTCCGCTCGTTGCCACGGCGCTGTTCTGGTTCGCGTTCTCGCTCCCGTTCAACGGCCTGTTCCTGATCCTGACCAGGACCTTCTTCAGCCTGCAGCGGCCGTGGACGCCGACCTGGATCGCCGCCCTCAACCTGGTGATCACGGCGGCCGCCGCGTTCGCCTTCTACAAGCCGTTCGGCGTCGCCGGCATCGTCGCCGGGACCGCGATCGCCACCGCGGTCAGCGTCGTCGCCCAGGTCATCGTCCTGCGCCGGCCGCTGAAGGGGATCGAGTTCCCGGCGCTGCTCAACGCCGCCCTCCGGATCACCGTCGCCTCGGCGGCGCTGGCCGCCGTCTCCTGGCTGGCCTGGGACCAGCTCGACGCCGCCCTCGGCCGCAGCACCCTCGCCCAGGCGGTCTCGCTCGGCGCCGCCCTCGCCGCCGGCGGCCTCGTCTACCTCGGGGCGATCCTGGCGCTGCGGGTTCCCGAGGCGCGGCAGCTGCTCGCGGTCGCCAAGCGCTAGGCGCTCTACCCTTCGCGCTGCGGATCGCCGGCCCGCCCGGCGGCCGCGCCCCCGACATGCCCGCAGCCATGGACAGAATCAGGAACTTCTCGATCATCGCCCACATCGACCATGGGAAATCGACCCTGGCCGATCGCATCCTCGAGCTGACCGGGGCCGTCGACCCGCGCGACATGCGCTCGCAGCTGCTCGACTCGATGGACCTCGAGCGCGAGCGCGGGATCACGATCAAGGCGCAGGCCGTCCGCGTCGAGTACGAGGCTCCCGACGGCGAGAGCTACCACCTGCATCTGATCGACACACCCGGCCACGTCGACTTCTCGTACGAGGTCTCGCGCTCGCTCGCCGCCTGTGAGGGAGCGCTGCTCGTCGTCGATGCCGCTCAGGGGGTCGAGGCCCAGACGGTCGCCAACACCTATGCGGCCATCGACGCCGGCCTCGAGCTGATCCCGATCCTCAACAAGGTCGACCTCCCGGGCGCCGAGCCGGAGCGCGTCGCGGATGAGATCTCGGACCTGCTCGGCACCGATCCCGATGACGCGATCCACATCTCCGCCAAGACCGGCATGGGCATCGACAAGGTTCTGGAGGCGATCGTCGCCCGCGTTCCGCCTCCGACCGGCGATCCCGATGCAGAGCCGCGCGCGTTGATCTTCGACTCGGAGTTCGACCAGTATCGCGGGGTGATCGCCTACATCCGGATGATCGACGGCAGCTTCCACAAGCACGACAAGATCCGCGCGATGCAGAACGGCACCGAGGCCGAGATCGACGACCTCGGCTTCTTCAGGCCGCAGATGACGGCCGTCGGCGAGATGGCGGCCGGCGAAGTCGGCTATGTGATCACCGGGATCAAGGACGTCGCCAAGCTCCGCGTCGGCGACACGCTCACGTCCCGTCTCAACCCGGCGACCGAGCCGCTCGAGGGCTACCGCGAGGTCCAGCCCGTGGTCTTCTGCGGGCTCTTCCCGCTCGATACGGACCGCTACGAGGACCTGCGGGAGGCGCTCGAGAAGCTTGCGCTCAACGACGCCGCCCTGAGCTGGGAACCGGAGACCTCCGACGCGCTCGGGTTCGGCTTCCGCTGCGGCTTTCTCGGCCTGCTGCACATGGACATCGTCCGCGAGCGCCTCGAGCGCGAGTACGATCTCGAGTTGCTCGCCACCACGCCGAACGTGAGCTACGTCGTCACGAAGACGAACGGCGAGCAGATCGAGGTCCACAGCCCGACGGCGCTCCCCGATCCCGGCGCCATCGACACGATCACGGAGCCGTACATCCGCGCGTCGCTGATCTCCCCGAAGGAGTTCGTCGGGCCGGTCATGGAGCTCTGCCAGTCGCGCCGGGGCACTCACGTCGACATGCACTTCCTGAGCCCGGAGCGGGTCCAGATCCGCTACGACCTGCCGCTCGGCGAGATCGTCCTCGACTTCTACGACGCCCTCAAGTCCAACACGCGCGGTTACGCCTCGCTCGACTACGAGCCGTTGCCGAACCGCCCCGGCGACCTCGTCAAGCTCGACGTGCTGCTCGCCGGCGACGCCGTCGACGCTCTCTCGATCATCTGTCACCGCGACAACGCCTTCGAGCAGGGCAAGAAGCTCGTTTCGCGGCTTCGCAAGACGATCCCGCGTCAACAGTTCGACGTCCCCGTCCAGGCCGCGATCGGCTCGCGGGTGCTGGCGCGCGAGACCGTCAAAGCGGTCCGCAAGGACGTCACCGCGAAGCTCTACGGCGGCGACGTCACCCGCAAGAACAAGCTGCTCGAGAAGCAGAAGAAGGGCAAGAAGCGGATGAAGCAGGTCGGGTCGGTCGAGGTTCCGCAGGAGGCGTTCCTGGCGGTGCTGACGCTCGGCGACGACGACTGACCGCCGCCGCCGCCGCAAGGTCCTTCCCACGCAACGAAAGTTGCCGTCGCCGGCTCCGCGCCGACCTAGCCTGGGTGCATGGCGAAGCTGATGCCCCTGTTCTTCATCGCGCTCGTGGCGACCGCCGCCGTCGGCCTGACCCTGCGGCCGGGGACGATCCTCAGCATCAGCGACGAGGCGCTGGCGACCTCGATCGCGCGCAGCGCCGACAGCGATCCGGGCGGCTGCCATCACCGGCGCGACACCTGGTATCTGCACCGACGGCGACTCGCGCATCTACCGGGCGACGGTCGGCGACTACGGCTGCTGGGAGGCCGTCAACGTGACTCCGACCGGGACCGTGGTGTCGCTCGATCCGGTCTCGGGCTGCGTGAGCCTGCCGGACGTGCTCGGGCTCGGCCGCTGAGTCGATCCGCCGGCGCCCGCCCGCCGGCGGCCTATGATCAGCGCCGATGCGATGCGAACCGCCGGGGCAGGCGATTCGCCCGCCGGGGCGGTAGGCGCCTTGGAGTCGGGCACGATAGTCGAGGAGCGGGCCCAGGAGGCGCCGTCGACGCGCGCTGCCCGCAATCCGGGCCGCCGCAACGCCGCGATCGGCCTCACGCTCTACGCCGTCGCGACGATCGCGCTGATCTCGTTCACCGGCGTGCTCGTCGCCCGCGAGACGATCTTCCTCTGGCTCCTCGTCGGCCTGCTGACGGTCTCGCTGGCCGATGTCCGCGGCTTCGCGCGCGGCGTCATCTTCGATTGGCTGCCGTTCTACCTGATCCTCGTCGGCTACGACCTGCTGCGCGGCCTCGTCGGCAACCACCCGCTCTTTCAGCCGCACTACCTGCCGCAGATCGACGCCGACAAGTTCCTGTTCGGCGGCGCCGTGCCGACCAACTGGCTGCAGGACCGGCTCTTCGAGGTCGGCTCCCTGCCCTGGTACGACGTCCTCTCCTGGGCCGTCTACATGACCCACTACTTCATGATCTTCATCGCCGCCGCCTACCTGTGGCGGGTGTCGCACCTGCGCTTCCTCGAGTTCCGGGCGATGGTCCTGACGCTCAGCATCGCCGCCTTCCTCACCTATGCGCTGGTTCCGGCGGCGCCGCCGTGGATGGCCAACGACAGCGGCCTGATCGGCCCCGTCGCCCGGGTCACCGGCAGCGTCTGGACCGAGCTCGGCGTCCAGCCCGCGGCGGCGATCTGGGACAAGGGCAACTCGCTCTATAACCCGGTCGCGGCCCTGCCGTCGCTGCACGCCGCGTTCCCGATGCTGCTCTGTTGCTTCTTCTGGCGGAGCGGGCCGATCGCCCGCGTGCTCGGCGTCGGCTACGTGCTGGCGATGGGGTGGACGCTCGTCTACGGCGGTGAGCACTACGTATTCGACGTCCTGCTCGGCTGGGTCTACGCGGTCAGCGTCTACTTCGGCGTTCGCTGGATTCGCGCGAAGTGGTCGCAGCGCCGCGACCGGGCGGGTCCCGCGGCGGCCGAACCTGGCGCCGGCTAGGGCTTCCCGGCGCGGACCGCGGCCCGACGGGCGCAGATCAGGCGAACGGGCCTGCGTTAGGGGTCCCTAACGCGATCTTGCTAGCCTCCCCGCCGTGCCCCGGGGACGCCAGGTCAGGACGAAGAAGAAGTGCTGCAAGTCGGGACCGCGCTGCAAGCGCTGCCCGGCGGCGATGAAGAGGCTCGAAAAGCGCGGGCTGGCCACCAGGCTCGGCAAGCGCAGCTACCTCGTCTCCCTCGACGCCACGAAGAAGGACCTGAAGGCCGCTCGCGCGCGCTGAGCCGCCGACACCGGCGGCGCACTAGGATCGGGCGCGTCCCCGGGTTTGTCAATTGGAGGAGGTTCGGCGATGAGGATGAGAGCAGCGGTGCTCGAGGAGTTCGGCGAGCCGCTCGCGGTCCAGGAGCTCGAGCTCCAGGATCCCCAGCCCGGCGAGGTCCTCGTCCGCCTCGTCGCCTGCGGCGTCTGTCACACCGACCTCTACACCGCCTCCGGCGTCGATCCCTCCGGTTACGCGCCCGCCGTCCTCGGCCACGAGGGCGCCGGCGTCGTCGAGGCGGTCGGCGAGGGGGTCACCTCGCTTGCCGAGGGCGACCACGTCGTGACGCTGTTCTCGCCGCAGTGCGGCGAGTGCGTCCACTGCGTCGACCCGCGCACCAACCTCTGCATGGCGATCCGCGCCGAGCAGAACCTCGGTCACCTCCCGGACGGGACCGTGCGGCTGAGCCGGCCCGAGTCAGGCGAGGAGATCCGCCACTTCATGGGCACCTCGACCTTCGCCGAGTACACGGTGATGCCGGAGATCGCCCTCGCGAAGATCGATCCGGAGGCGCCGCTCGACCGCGCCTGTCTGTTCGCCTGCGGCCTGTCGACCGGCCTCGGCGCCGCCATGAACACGGCCAGGGTCGACCCCGGAACCACCTGTGTCGTCTTCGGTGCCGGCATGGTCGGCCTCGGCGCCGTCGCCGGCTGCCGGCTGCAGGGGGCCGAGCGGATCATCTGCGTCGATCTCTCCGACGATCGGCTCGAGCTCGCGAAGGGGCAGGGCGCCACCGACGTGATCAAGGCCGACGAGAACACCGTCGAACGGATCCTCGAGATGACCGACGGCGGTTTCGGGGCCGACTACACGTTCGAGGCGACCGGCAACGTCAAGGTCATGCAGCAGGCCGTCGAGGCGGCGCGGATGGCCTGGGGCCTGTGCACGATCGCCGGCGTCGCCGGCAAGGGGGAGACCCTCGACGTGATCCCCCGCTGGCTGATCACCGGCCGCCGCGTCGCCGGGTCGTCGTTCGGCGGCGTCAAGGGCCGCGAGGGGGTCCCGAAGCTCGTCGATCTCTACATGGAGGGGGAGATCGACGTCGATCCGTTCATCTCGCACCGGATCACCCTCGACGAGGTCAACCGCGGCTTCGAGCTGATGGAGGCCCAGGACGGCATCCGCAGCGTGATCGAGTTCTGAACGACCCACGCGTGGGGTAATTTCCCGGCCATGATTCTTCAGCGCGTAGAACAGTCCGAATGGCTCTCCAACGCCTATCTCGCCGTCGACGAGATCGGCGGCACCGGGGTGCTGATCGATTCCAACCTGGCCACCGACCCGCTCTGCGAGCGCGCCGAGCGCGAGGGAACCGAGATCACCCACATCCTCCTCACCCACCACCACCACGACCACGTCGTCGGCGTCGAGGAGCTCGCCGAGCGCTTCGGCGGGGTCCCGGTGCTGGCCCACCCGCAATGCCGGGAGCTGGTCGGCGAGGCGGTGACCGGCACGATCGACCACGGCGACGTCCTCGAGACCGGCGGCCTGCGGATCGAGGCGATCCACACGCCCGGCCACTGCGGCGACCACCTGGCGCTGCGGATCAACGACGACGACTGCATCACGGCCGACGTCATCTTCAAGGGCACGGTCGGCGGCACCGGGGCGCCGGGGGCGACCGGGCTCGCCGACCTCAAGGCCTCGATCATGGACCGGGTCATGGCGCTGCCCAACGACGTCCGCCTCCATCCCGGCCATCGCGAGCCGACCACGGTCATCGAGGAGTGGGAGAGCAACCCCTTCATCCGCCTCTGGCGCGGCCTCGACGAGCCCGGCGCGGAGCGCTGCACGGTTGGCCCCGGCGACGAGGACCGACGCGACGCGACGCTGTTGCTGTGGGCGCCCGACTACGACGGCGGCAACAAGGCGCTGGTCCGCTTCGACGACGACGGCGTCGAGACGATCACCGGCGGGTCCCAGGTCCGCAGGGTCTGAAAGGATCGCCCGATGCCAGTGAACCGGGAAGCGGTCGGCAAGGCATATCCGCCGACGACCTACGAGGTCGGGCTCGAGAAGATTCGCGAGTATGCCAACGCCGTCGGCCAGGCCGAGCCCGTCCACCACGACCGCGAGGCGGCCCGGGCGGCCGGCTTCCGCGACGTCGTCGCGCCGCCGATGTTCGCGGTCGTCTACAGCTCGCCGGCGCTCGGGCCGGCGGTCCTCGATCCCGACGTCGGCATCAACTTTGCGGCGATGGTCCACGGCGGCCAGGAGTTCGTCTGGGGAGAGCCGGTCTGCGCCGGCGACGAGATCACCACCCGGGCGTCCGTCGGCGAGATCTACGAGAAGGACGGCAAGGGCTTCTACGTCTTCGAATCCGTCTCGACCAACCAGGACGGCGACGAGGTCGTCCGTGGGACCTGGACGAACATCGTCCGGGGCGTCTGAGGAGAGCTGCATGGCCGACCTGAACGAGGGCGACGCGATCCCGGAGCTGCGGGTCACGCCTGACAAGTACCTGCCGCACCGCTACGCCGGTGCATCGGGGGACTTCAACCCGATCCACATCGACAACGACTTCGCCCAGCTCGTCGGGCTGCCGCGCAACATCCTCCACGGCCTCTATTCGATGGCCCAGGTCGCCCGCGCCGAGACCGAGGCGGCGGGCGGCGACCCCCGCTCGCTGCGGCGGCTCAGCGTCCAGTTCCGCGGCATGGGCGTCCCCGAGGAGGAGATCGTCGTCACCGGCACCGTCCGCGAGCGCGACGGCGATCGCGTCGTCGTCGCGACCGAGGCGCACCAGGGCGACAACGGCATCGTCCGCAACGCCGAGGCCGAGCTGCGGCTGCCCTGAGCGGGGAGGCGCGGCGGGAAGCGCTTCCCCCGCTACCTAGAATCAACGGCGTGCTCAGCGAACGCCAGCAGCAGATCCTCGAGATCGCCGTCGACGCCTACCTGAAGACCGGCACCCCGGTCGGATCGAAGGCGATCGCCGAGCGGGCCGGCTTCGACTGGGGTCCCTCGACGGTTCGCGCCGAGCTCGGCGCGCTCGAGCGCGAGGGCTATCTCTCGCAGCCGCACACCTCGGCCGGGCGGATCCCGACCGACGCCGGCTACCGGCGCTATGCCGACCGGCTGATCGAGTCGGGGCCACGGCCGGCGAGTCGTCCGCCGGTGGCGATGGACGGGCTGGCGCAGGCCCGCCGCGAGGTCGAGGATGCCCTCCGCGAGACGACTGCTGCGCTCGCCCAGGCCAACGACCTGCTGGCGCTGGCGACGGCGCCGCCGGTCAGCACCGCGACGATCCATCGGGTCGAGGTGCTGCTCCTGCAGCCGCGCGTCGTCGCCGTCGTCGCGATCGCCGACAACGGCGACGTCGCCAAGCGCGTGTTCACGTTCTCCTCGCCCGTCGATCCCGGCCTCGTCGAGTGGGCCTCGTCCTTCCTCAACGAGCGGCTGACCGGACTCGGGATCGGATCGAACATGGTCTCGAGCCGGCTCGACGACCCCGAGCTCGGCGACAGCGAGCGCGAGTTCCTGGTCGGGATCGGCGCCGCGATCGCCGAGCTCGCCGAGGCGACCCCGCAGCAGCTCTACATGGACGGCACCGGCCGGCTGCTCTCGGAAAGCCACGCCGGCGACATCCCCCACCCCGACGGGGTCGTCAGCGCGCTCGAGGGCCGGGTCAGCGTCCTCTCGGTGTTGCGGTCGGCGCTGCGCGAGCGGTCGGTGTTCCTCTGCATCGGCGGGGAGAACCCGGAGCCGGCGCTGCGGTCGGTGAGCGTCGTCGGCGCCGGCTACGGTCTCGGCTACCGCAACCTCGGGGCGGTCGGCGTCGTCGGCCCGCTGCGGATGGACTACGCGAAGGCGATCGACTCGGTCCGCGACGCGGCCGGCGAGCTGTCCCGCCTGTTCGCGACGGTGTACGAGGGGTAGGAGAGGCAGATGCCCCGCGACCCCTACGAGATCCTCGGCGTCGACCGCAGCGCCGACGAGGCCGAGATCAAGAAGGCCTTCCGGCGCCTCGCGCGCGAGCTCCACCCCGACGTCAATACCTCCGATCCGGCCGCCGAGGAGAAGTTCAAGGAGGCCGCCGAGGCCTACGAGATCCTCTCCGACGCCGAGCGCCGCCGCACCTACGACGCGTTCGGCTACGACGGCCTCCGCTCCGGGGGCTTCCACTCGCGAGCCGAGAGCGCCGGCGGATTCCAGGACATCTTCGAGGCGATCTTCGGCCAGTCGGATCCGATGTTCGGCGACCTCTTCGGCTCCGGCGGGGCCGGCGGCCCGGCCGCCGGCGGCGACATCGGGGTGCGGGTCGAGATCGGCCTCGCCGACGTCATCGAGGGGGTCCGCCGCGAGGTCGAGTTCGATGCCGTCGTCCGCTGCGGGCACTGCCACGGCAACGGCGCCGAGCCGGGAACGCCGATCGAGACCTGCGGGACCTGCGGCGGCGCCGGCCAGGTTCGCCAGGTGACGAGGACGCCATTCGGGCAGATGGTCCGCGCGGCCCCCTGCCCGACCTGCGGCGGCGACGGCAAGGTGCCGGAGACGCCGTGCGGCGTCTGCTCCGGGGCCGGGGTCGTCGAGGAGCGCAAGGCCCTCGAGGTCGACGTCCCGGCCGGGATCGAGAACGGCCAGCGGATCCGGATCTCCGGCGCCGGCGACGCCGGCTCGGCGGGCGGTCCGGCGGGCGACCTCTACGTCCAGGTCCAGATCGCCGAGGACGACCGCTTCCATCGCGAGGGGACCGATCTGGTCACCGTCCTCGAGGTCACGGCGACGACTGCGATGCTCGGCGCCGGCCTGCCGGTCGAGACGGTCACCGGCGAGACCGAGGTGGAGCTCGAGGCCGGGGCCCAGCACGGCGACACGATCCGGATCCGCGGTGAGGGGCTGCCGGCGCTCCGCAGCCAGCGCCGCCGCGGCGACCTCCACGTCGCGATCAAGATCGTCACGCCGGTCGACCTCGACGACGAGCAGCGTGAGCTCGCCGAGCGGCTCGAGGCCAGCCTCGGCCCCGGCAACGCTCCCAGCGACGCCCGAGCGGGCATCTTCGAGCGGGTCCGCCGCGCATTCCGTTGAGCGGCGCGTGGCGGCGATGATCAGGCTCGCCGTCCGCTGCCGTCCCGAACAGGCCGAGCTGGTCCTCGCCGAGCTCGTCGAGCTCGTCCCCGGCGGCGTCGAGGAGGATCGCGGCAGCGGCTACGTCGAGTACGCGATCTACGGACCCCCGGGCGAGCTTCCCGACCTTCCCGACCTGCAGGCGGCGGCCGGCGACGGGCTCGTCGAGATCGAGACGACCGAGATTCCCGACGACTGGGCCGACCGCTGGCGGGACTTCCACGAGCCGGTCGTCGTCGGCGGCGGCCGGCTCGTCGTCCGGCCCTCCTGGGAGGCGGGCGAGCGGGCCACCGAGTTCGACATCGTCATCGACCCCGGCCGCGCCTTCGGGACCGGCGCTCACGCGACGACCCGATGCTGCCTCGAGCTGCTCCTGCGGCTCGCCGACGAGGGTCGGGCGACCGGTGCCCTGGCCGACTGGGGGACGGGATCCGGCGTCCTCGCGATCGCCGCCGCGAAGCTGGGCTGGCGGCCGGTCAGCGGCTGCGATCACGAGGACGCGGCGGTCGCGGCGGCCACGGCCAACGCGAGCGCCAACGACGCCGCGGTCGCGGTCGCCCGGATCAACCTGCGCGAGCAGGCGCCGCCGGCCGCGGCGACGGTCACCGCCAACCTGACCGCGCCGTTGCTGATCCCGCTCGCCGGGCGGATCGCCGCCGGCGCGATCGAGGCCCCCGAGCGGATGGTCGTGAGCGGGCTGCTGCGGACCGAGCGCGATCGCGTCGCCGCCGCCTACGCCGACGCCGGGCTGGCGGTCGCCGCCGAGCTCGAGAGCGGCGACTGGGCGGCGCTGCTGCTCGGCCGCTGAACCTTGCGTTCGCTCCGGCGGCGGCGTTAGCGTTGCGGCCATGATCTCGACAGCAGCGGTCCAGTTCTACGACGTCGTCGTCTTCTTCCACGTCACCGCCGTGGTGATCGGCTTCGGCCCGACATTCGCCTACGCCGCCTATCTGGCGACGGCCCAGCGCGAGGGCGGGCAGGGGATCCCGATGGTCGGCCGCACGATCGTCTTCTGGGACCGGACCGTCAACACGGCGGCGATGACGCTGATCCTGCTGACCGGGATCTATCTCGCCTCCGACGGCCCCTACGGGATGGGCAGCTTCTTCATCAGCTGGGGCTTCGTCGCGATCGTCCTCCTGCTCGGGATCACCCACGGCTACTTCATCCCGAAGACGAAGCAGGCGGTGGCGCTCGCCGAGCGCGACCTCGCCGCCCCCGGCGGCGAGCTGTCCGCCGAGTTCAACGCCCTCAACTCGCAGGTCGCGAAGGTCGGCACGGCAGCCGGCCTGGTCATCATCCTGACGATCTACGTAATGACCGCCAAGCCCTTCCTGTGAGGCCGGCCCGGCCCGGCGCATGCCGGCGTCCTCGTCGGCTCACGGCCTGAGGCCGCTTCGCCTCCTGCGTCCTTGGTCTGCTTGGCCCAGGCCACCCTCAGAGGCCGGCCCGGCCCGGCGCATGCCGGCGTCCTCGTCGGCTCACGGCCTGAGGCCGCTTCGCCTCCCGCGTCCCTGGCCCGGATGCAGCTTCGTCCCGCCGCGCGGGACATTTCTGCCGCCGACCCGGTTTCATCCCTGACCGACTGAGATGGCGCCCGACCGATCACTGCCGATTGCGATGTTCGACTCCGGCGTCGGCGGCCTGACCGTGCTGCACGAATGCCTGGTCTCGCTGCCGGCGGAGGACTTCCTCTACCTCGGCGACAGCGCCCACTTCCCGTACGGGACGAAGACCGTCGCCGAGCTCCGCGCCCTGGTCGTCGCCAACACCGAGTTCCTGCTCGATCGCGGAGCGAAGCTGCTGATCGTGGCCTGCAACTCGGCGACCTCGGCGGGTGCCGCCGAGGCGCGGGAGATCGCCGCCGCCCACGGCGTCGAGGTCGTCACCGTGATCGACCCGGAAGCGGAGATCGCGGCGGCGATCACCGAGACGGGACGGGTCGGCGTGCTGGCGACGCCGGCGACCGTCGCGGGGGGCGCCTACCGGCGGGCGCTGGAGCGACAGGGCCGTGGCCTCGAGGTGACCGAGGTGTCGGCCCCCGACCTCGCGCCGATCATCCAGAGCGGCTTCCCGTTCGACCAGTCGGTCGTCGACACGGTCCGCGCCTACTGCGAGCCGCTGCGGGCCGCCGCGGTCGACACGCTGATCCTCGGCTGCACCCACTACCCGCTCGTCGCGCCGATGCTGCAGCGGATGCTCGGCCGCGACGTCCGCCTGGTCACCGCCGGCCACGCGATCGCGGCGACCGCCCAGCGGATCCTCGAGGCCGATTCGCTGCAGAGCGAGGGCAGCGGCGAGGGCACCTATCGCTTCCTCTGCACCGGCGACGCCGAGTCGTTCCGCGAGCTCGGCACCCGGTTCCTGCAGATGCCGCTCGGCGACGTCGAACGGGTCTGATCGGCTCGCACTACTCTTGAGTGGATGAGCGAGCCGATCCTCGAACGCATCCAGGAGGACACCCGCACCGCGATGAAGGCCGGTGAGCGCGAGCGCGTCGGCACCCTGCGGATGATCGCCAGCTCCCTCCTGCAGGACGAGAAGGAGGGTGCCGGCGATGCCGTCGCGGTGCTCCAGCGGGAACGCAAGAAGCGGATCGAGGCGGCCGAGGCGTTCGCGGCCGGCGGCCGCGCCGAGCAGGCCGAGGCCGAGCAGGCCGAGGCGGCCCTGATCGAGTCGTACCTGCCCGAGCAGATCGGCGACGACGAGCTCGCCGCGATCGTCGCCGCCGCGGTCGAGTCGACCGGTGCCGCGACCGTCAAGGAGATGGGCCGGGTTATCGGCGTCGTCATGCCGCAGGTCAAGGGTCGCGCCGACGGCAAGCGGGTCTCGACGATGGTCCGGGAGCGGCTTGGCGCGTAGGCAGCTGACGATCGACAACGAGATCGCCGCGGAGCTGGCGGGCTCGGGCGACTCGGTTCTGCGCGAGCTCGAGGAACGGCTCGACTGCGACGTTTACCTGCGCGGCAACGTGATCACCCTCGACGGCCCCGAGCAGTCGGTCAGCGAGGGCCAGGGCCTCGTCGAGGAGCTGCTCGGCCTGATCGAGCGCGGGCACGGCCTCGAGCCGGAGACGATCGCCGCCGTCGACGGCGCCCGCGACGCCGGCGTCGCCCCGGCGGCGATGCTCGGCGACTCGGTCTGGCGGCATCGCGGCACCAGCATCGCCCCGCGGACTCCGAACCAGAAGCGCTACGTCGACTCGATCCGCGACCACACCGTCACCTTCGGCATCGGCCCGGCCGGCACCGGCAAGACCTTCCTGGCGGTCGCGATGGCGGTCGCCGCGCTCGAGTCACGCGAGGTCAGCCGGTTGATCCTGACCCGCCCGGCGGTCGAGGCCGGGGAGCGCCTCGGCTTTCTGCCCGGAGACATCCAGGCGAAGGTCGATCCGTACCTGCGGCCGCTGTTCGACGCGCTCTACGACATGCTCGACCCGGATCGCGTCAACGACTACTTCGAGCGCGGGATCATCGAGGTGGCGCCGCTGGCGTTCATGCGCGGCCGCACCCTCAACGACTCGTTCGTGATCCTCGACGAGGCCCAGAACACCAGCCCCGAGCAGATGAAGATGTTCCTGACCCGGCTCGGCTTCGGCTCGAAGATGGTCGTCACCGGCGACATCACCCAGATCGACCTGCCGGCGAACCAGCGCTCCGGCCTCGTCGTCGTCGGCGAGATCCTCTCCGCGGTCGAGGACATCAGCTTCATCCGCTTCGGCGGCTCCGACGTCGTCCGTCACCAGCTCGTCCAGCGGATCGTCGCCGCCTACGGCGAGTACGGGGACCGCAAGCGGGCACGATCCGCGGAAGCCGGCGGTTGAGCGCCGACCTCGCCGACGTTCCCCCGGAGCTGGCCGCCGCCGTGGCGGCCGCGCTCGACGCCGCCGGCGTCGCCGAGGGGCATCTCTCGGTCGACCTGGTCGACGAGGAGCGGATCCGCGAGCTCAACCGCGAGCACCGTGGCCGCGACCGGCCGACCGACGTCCTCTCGTTCCCGATCGACGGCGCCGGTCCGAGCCCCGGCCCGCGCGAGCTCGGCGACGTCCTGATCTGCCCGCCGCAGACGACCGACCTGGCCGAGGCCGCGGTCCACGGCGTCCTTCACCTCTGCGGCTACGACCACGAGACCGACGACGGCGAGATGCTCGAGCTCCAGGGCCGGGTCCTCGCCGGCTTGCGCGGGGATGGCGGCGATGGCTGAGGGCGTCGAGATCCGACCCGCGACGCTCGCCGAGGTCGACGCCGTCCTGCGCTGCTACGAGTGGCTGTTCGCTCCACCGGGAGCGCGGCCACCGCGCTGGAACCCGGAGTGGGCGAGGATCGCGCTGATCGACGCGATCGACTCCGACACGGCGACGGTGCTCGTCGCGATCGAGCCGGGAGGCGACGGGATCGCCGGTTTCTGTACCGCCTACCTCGATCTGCTCTCGGTCCGCTACGGGTTGCGCTGCTGGGTCGAGGACCTCGCCGTCGACCCGGCCCGCCGGTCGCGGGGGATCGGCGGCGCCCTGCTGGCGGCAGCCCGCGCCTGGGCGGCGGCCCACGGTGCCTCCCATCTCGAGCTCGACAGCGCCGAGGTGCGGGTCGACGCGCACCGCTTCTACGAGCGCGAGGGCGCCGACTCGCGATCGTTGAGCTTCGGCTGGCATGGACTCGGCGAGGCGCCGTGAGCGCCGCGACCCGCTCCGGATTCATCGGGCTCGCCGGGCGCCCGAACGTCGGCAAGTCGACGCTCGCCAACGCCCTCGTCGGCTCGAAGGTGGCGATCGTCTCCGACCGGCCGCAGACGACGCGGCGGGCGGTCCGCGGAGTCGCCACCGCGGCAGACGGCTCCTGGCAGATGGTGCTGACCGACCTTCCCGGAGTGCAGAAGCCGCGCGACGTGCTCACCGAGCGGATGCAGCGGCGCGTCGAGCGCGAGCTCGCCGACTCCGACGCGATCCTGTTCGTCCTCAACGGCGAGCAGGGGATCGGGCCCGGCGACCGCTTCATCGCCTCGATGGTCGAAGCGGGCCGGCCGCGGGCGCCGGTCATCTGCGCGGTCAACAAGATCGACCGGCTCAAGCGTCACGAGCTGATCGAGGCCCTCGCCGCAGCCGGTGAGCTCGAGGTCGTCGACGAGGTGTTCCCGATCAGCGCCCGTCGCGGGACCGGGGTGGAGGCGCTGCGCGAGCGGCTCACCGAGCTGATGCCGGCCGGCCCGCTGCTCTATCCGGCCGGCGATCACACCGACTTGGCGAGCGAGGTCCACCTCGCCGAGCTGATCCGCGAGCAGATCCTGCGCCGCACCCGTGACGAGATCCCCCATGCCGTCGAGGTCGAGGTCGGGTCGATCGAACGGCGCGAGGACGGGATCGTCGCGGTCAGAGCCGACGTCTGGGTCGAGTCGCAGTCGCAGAAGAAGATCCTCGTCGGCAAGGGCGGCCGGATGGTCCGCGAGGTCGGAACGGCAGCTCGACGCGAGCTCGAGGGCGAGCTCGGAGCCAAGGTCTTCCTCGACCTCAGGGTCCGCGTCCGCGAGCACTGGCGTCGTGACGAATCGCTGCTCGACCGGCTCGGGATCGACTGACCGAACCGGCAACCGACGGCGACGAGTCGCTTCACCAAGACAGCTAGTCCTTTCCAGAAGCGGATTTCAAAGAAGTGCGTCTCGCGGCGCCCGGTTGAGGCCCGGAATACGTCTTGACCGCGGCCGGGGTGCGCCGTAGGGTCGCGCTGCCGAGCAGCGCCGACGGATAGGGGGAGGAAATGGCCGCAACCGACCAGAGCCAGAGCGACGACGAGAAGACGCTCGCCGGGCTCGGCTACACGCAGTCGCTCGATCGGGCCTGGAGCGGCTTCTCCAACTTCGCGATCTCGTTCACGATCATCTCCGTCCTCGCGGGGTGCTTCACCACCTACTTCATCGCCTGGAACAACGGCGGGCCGATCGCGATCTCGTGGGGCTGGCCGATCATCTGCGGCCTGATCCTCCTCGTCGCCGTCTCGATGTCGGAGCTCGTCTCGAAGTACCCGACCGCGGGCGGCATCTATTACTGGGCGTCCGATCTCGGCGGCAAGACCTGGGGGTGGTTCACCGGCTGGTTCAACCTGATCGGCCTGGTCGGCGTCGTCGCCTCGGTCGTCTACGCGTCGGCCCAGTTCGCCAACTCGCTGCTCAGCCTCTACGGCCTCGACCTCGGCTTCATCAACTTCGGCGACAGCTCGCACATCCTGCTCGAGACCTTCGTGCTGTTCGTCTTCTTCATGACGATCCACTCGCTGATCAACATCTTCTCCTCGCCGCTGGTCGCGATGTTCAACAACGTCTCGGTCTTCTGGCACGTCTCCGGCGTCGCCGTGATCATCGCGATCCTGATCATCGTCCCCGACCAGCACAACAGCATCGACTTCGTCTTCACCGAGCGCTTCAACAACTCCGGTTTCACCGACGGCGCGATCGGCGGCGGCATGTTCTGGTTCTACGTCCTGCCGCTCGGCTTCCTGCTGACGATGTACACGCAGACCGGCTACGACGCCTCCGCCCACATCAGCGAGGAGACCAAGGGGGCGGCGATGGGCGCCGCCAAGGGCGTCTGGCGGTCGGTGTTCTGGGCCGGGACGATCGGCTGGCTGGTCCTGCTCGCGATCACGTTCGCGGCCACCGACGTCGGCTTCATCAACGACCCCGGCAACGGCTTCGGGCTCGGATCGTCACTGGCGATATTCGACAGCGCCCTCGGCTCCGGCGGCGCCAAGGCGGTGATCATGATCGCCACGGTCGGCCAGCTGTTCTGCGGGATGGCGTGCCTGACCAGCGCCTCGCGGATGTGCTACGCGTTCTCCCGCGACCGTGCCGTCCCCGGCCACCGCCTGTGGACGAAGCTGAACCATCATCGCGTCCCCGCCTACTCGGTGATCTTCATGGCGGCCTGCGCGCTGCTGGTCACGGCGCCGGCGCTGATCGGCGACGAGAACAACTTCACCTACGCGTTCGCCGCCGTCGTCTCGATCACCGTGATCGGGCTCTACATCGCCTACGTGATCCCGACCTTCCTGCGCTGGCGGATGGGTGACGCGTTCGAGCCCGGGCCCTGGACGCTCGGCAAGAAGTACAGGTGGATCAACCCGGCGGCCGTGCTCTGGGTGATCATCTGCGTGATCATCTTCAGCCTGCCGCAGTCGCCGGCCGGGGTCCCCGGCGACGCGGCGTTCGACTGGAAGTACGTCAACTACGCGCCGATCACCGTCGCCGTTGTGATCATCGCGGTCGGCGCCTGGTGGCTGATCAGCGCCCGCAACAGGTTCGAGGGCCCGATCCGCCAGATCGCCACCGACGACACCGGTCGGGTCCTCGCGGGCGAGGAGCCCGATTCGCCGGCCGGGTCGTAGTCTGCGCGACGGGTGACGCTCGACGAGCTCAAGCAGGCGGTCGCGAACGGCACGGTGGACACCGTGCTGCTGGCGATCGCCGACATGGAGGGGCGGCTGCAGGGCAAGCGCCTGACCGCCTCACACTTCCTCGACGAGGTCGCCGAGAACGGCGCCGAGGGCTGCAACTACCTGCTCGCCGTCGACGTCGACATGGACACCGTCGACGGCTACGAGATGGCGTCCTGGGAGCGCGGCTACGGCGACTTCGAGATGAAGCCCGACCTCGAGACGCTGCGCCCGGTGCCGTGGCTGGAGGGGACGGTGCTGGTGATCGGCGACCTGCAGTGGGCCGACGGCCGCCCGGTCGTCGCCTCGCCGCGGCAGATCCTCCGCCGCCAGCTCGATCGCCTCGCCGAGCGCGGGCTGATCGCCAACGCCGGCACCGAGCTCGAGTTCATCGTCTTCAAGACCCCCTACGAGGAGGCCTGGCGCAGCGGCTACCGCAACCTCGAGCCCGCCAACCTCTACAACGTCGACTACTCGCTGCTCGGCACGTCGCGAATCGAGCCGCTGATCCGGCGGATCCGCAACGAGATGGCCGCCGCCGGCCTCGTGGTCGAGAGCTCGAAGGGTGAATGCAACCTCGGCCAGCACGAGATCAACTTCCGCTACGGCGAGGCCCTGGTGACGGCCGACGAGCACGCGATCTACAAGAACGGCGCCAAGGAGATCGCCGCCCAGGAGGGCGTCGCGATCACCTTCATGGCGAAGTTCAACGAGCGCGAGGGCAACAGCTGCCACATCCACTGCTCGCTGGCCGACGCCGAGACCGGCGCGAACGCGTTCGCGGCCGACCAGCGGATGTTCGACCACTTCGTCGCCGGCCAGATCGCCTGCATGCGCGAGATGACGCTGATGTTCGCCCCCTACGTCAACTCCTACAAGCGCTTCGCCGAGGGCACGTTCGCACCGACCGCGGTCGCCTGGGGACACGACAACCGGACCTGCTCGCTGCGGGTGGTCGGCCACGGCGAGGGGCTGCGCGTCGAGAACCGGCTGCCCGGTGCCGACGTCAACCCCTACCTGGCGCTGAGCGCGATGATCGCCGCCGGCCTGCACGGAATCGACGCCGAGTTGCCGCTCGAGCCGGCCTCTGGAGGGGAACGCCTACATGTCGGGCGCGCCGCGGGTCTCGACGAACCTCTACGCGGCCCGTGATCTGTTCGGTGCCAGCGAGGTCGCCCGCGAGGCGTTCGGCGAGGAGGTCGTCGACCACTACATGAACCGGGCCCGGATCGAGCTGCTGGCGGCCGAGGCGGCGGTCACGGACTTCGACCTCTACCGGGGCTTCGAACGCCTGTGACGGGCACGGCGCCGCCGGGGAGCAACGGTCCAGCCGTCGCTGAATGAGACCCCTGATCGGGATCTGCGCCGCCGTCGAGCAGGCGCGCTGGGCCTCCTGGGACGTCGTCGTGACGATGGCCCCGCGGACCTATGCGAGCGCCGTTCAGGCGGCCGGCGGGCTCGCCGCGATCCTGCCGCCGGACCCGGTGGCGACCGCCGAGCCCGACGTCCTGCTCGACAGGCTCGACGCCCTGCTTCTCGCCGGCGGCTCCGACATCGACCCGGCCACCTACGGTGCCGAGCCGGCGCCGGAGACGACCGGCTATCGCCGCGAGCGGGACGAGTTCGAGCTGGCGCTGCTGCGGCGGGCGATCGAGCGCGATCTGCCCGCGCTCGGGATCTGCCGCGGCATGCAGATCCTCAACGTCGCCTGCGGCGGCACGATCGACCAGCACGTTCCCGAGCGGCTCGGTGGCAGCATCGGCCACCGCGAGGTCGCCAGGCACGTTCAGCGACCACGAGGTCGAGATCGCGCCCGGGTCGCTGGCCGCGCGGGCGGTCGGCGGCGAGCGCGCGGTGGTCAAGTCGCATCACCACCAGGGCGTCGAGCGGCTCGGCGACGAGCTGGCCGTCAGCGGCCGCTCGGCCGGCGACGAGCTGATCGAGGCGATCGAGCTGCCCGCGCGCAGCTATGCGCTCGGCGTCCTCTGGCACCCTGAGGAGGACGTCGAGTCGAACGTGATCGGGTCGCTGGTCGACGCCGCGACGGAGGAGGTAGACGGATGATCGAGGTGATCGAGCCCGCCAGCGCCGAGCTGATGGCCGAGGTCCCGCGGGCCGGGGCGGAGGAGGTCGACGAGGCGGTCGCCCGGGCCCGCGACGCCTTCCCGGCCTGGCGCGACCTCATCCCCGGCGACCGCTCGCGATTGCTCCGCGGGCTCGCCGACGGCCTCGAGGACCGCGCCGGGGACCTGGCGGTGCTCGAGGCGCGCAACGCCGGCAAGCCGATCTCCGACGCCCGCGGCGAGATCGCGATGGTCGTCGAGTGCTTCCGCTACTACGCCGCCGCCCCGGAACGCCTGCTCGGCCAGACGATCCCGGTCGCCGGCGGGATCGACATGACCTTCCGCGAGCCGCTCGGCGTCGTCGGGCTGATCGTCCCCTGGAACTTCCCGCTCGTGATCAGCTCCTGGAAGACGGCGCCGGCGCTGGCGGCGGGCAACACCGTCGTCCTCAAGCCGGCCGAGCTGACGCCGCTGACCGCGATCGAGCTCGAGCGGATCGCACTCGACGCGGGGATCCCGGCGGGGGTTCTCAACGTCGTCGCCGGGCCGGGCTCGGTCTGCGGGCAGCGCCTCGTCGAGCATCCCGACGTCGCCAAGATCGCCTTCACCGGGTCGACCGAGGTCGGCCGCGGCATCGCCGCCGGCGCCGCCGCGACGATCAAGCGCGTCACGCTCGAGCTCGGCGGCAAGTCGGCGAACGTCGTCTTCGCCGACGCCGACGTCGAGGCGGCGGCCGCGGCGGCGCCGTTCGCCGTCTTCGGCAACGCCGGTCAGGACTGCTGCGCCCGCTCGCGGATCCTCGTCGAGCACGCGGTCGTCGACGATTTCATGGCGGCGCTGGAGCGGAGCGTCAAGTCGATCGTCGTCGGCGACCCGCTCGATGAGGCGACCCAGATGGGGCCGCTGATCTCGGCGTCCCACCGCGAGCGGGTCGCCTCGTTCCTCGACGGCGAATGCCCGGTCGCGTTCCGCGGCGACGTGCCCGACGGCTCCGGCTTCTGGTTCCCGCCGACGGTGCTCGAGCCGGCCGGCAACGACACCCGCGCCGCCCGCGAGGAGATCTTCGGGCCGGTCGCGGCGGTGATCCCGTTCGCCGGCGAGGAGGAGGCGATTGCGATCGCCAACGACACGGTCTACGGGCTCTCGGGATCGGTCTGGAGCGGCGACGGCGGCCGCGCGCTGCGGGTCGCCCGGGCGCTCGAGACCGGGGTGATCTCGATCAACTCGAACTCGTCGGTCCGGGTCTCGACCCCGTTCGGGGGCTTCAAGCAGTCGGGCGTCGGCCGCGAGCTCGGCCCCGACGCGCTCGAGCACTACACCGACGTCAAGAACGTCTACTACCGGACCGAGGAGGACTAGCGATGGTCGAGCGTCCCGGGCGCCTCGAGGAAAAGGTCTGCGTCATCACCGGCGCCGCCAGCGGCATCGGCGCCGAGTCGGCGCGCCTGTTCGCCGCCGAGGGGGCACATGTCGTCGGCGTCGACCTCGCCGCCGGATCGGAGGGGGAGCTGGCGATCGTCGCCGACGTCACCGACCCCGCGCAGGTCGAGGGGATGTACGCGCAGGCGCGCGAGCGCTTCGGCCGCATCGACGTCCTCTTCAACAACGCCGGCATCAACCCGCCCGAGGACGCGTCGATCCTCGAGACCTCGCTGGAGGTGTTCGAGAAGGTCCAGGACGTCAACCTCCGCAGCGTCTTCCTCTGCTGCAAGTACGGGATCCCGCATCTGCTCGAGAACGAGGCGGGCGGTTCGGTTATCAACACCGCATCGTTCGTCGCCGTGATGGGGGCGGCGGTCTCGCAGATCTCCTACACGGCCTCGAAGGGCGCGGTACTGGCGATGTCGCGCGAGCTCGGGGTCGAGTTCGCGCACCGCGGCGTACGCGTCAACTCGCTCTGCCCGGGCCCGGTCGACACGCCGCTGCTGCAGGACCTGTTCGCCAGCGATCCGAGTCAGGCGGCGCGCCGCCTCGTCCACCTGCCGTTCGGGCGGTTCGCGACCGCGAGCGAGATCGCCAGCGGGGCGCTGTTTCTCGCCAGCGACGAGAGCTCGTACGTGACCGCGTCGAGCTTTCTCGTCGACGGCGGGCTCTCGCAGGCCTACCTGACGCCCGACGCCAGCGACGATCCCCAGTACTGATCACGGATCGGCCCGGCCGGTCGCGATGCCGCACCGGCCTCCGCGCCTAGACTGACGGAGATGATCGAGACGATCGCCTTCGACGAACGCGGACTCGCCCCGTGCGTGATCCAGGACGCCGGCACCGGCGAGGTGCTGACGCTCGCCTGGGTGAGCGCGGAATCGCTGCAGCGGACGATCGCGACCGGCGAGATGCATCTCTGGAGCCGCTCCCGCGACGAGCTCTGGCACAAGGGCGCGACCTCCGGCAACGTCCAGAGGGTCCGCGAGCTGCGCTACGACTGCGACGCCGACGCCGTCCTCGCCCTCGTCGACCCAGCCGGGCCGGCCTGCCACACCGGCGAGCGGACCTGCTTCCACAGGGCGTTCGACGGCGAGCCGCAACCGGTTGCCCACGAGGCGCTCCCGGTCCTCGAGCGGACGATCGCCGCCCGTGGCGAGGAGCGCCCCGCGGGCTCCTACACGGCGCGTCTGCTCGCCGATCGCGAGCTGATCGGGGCGAAGCTGCGCGAGGAGGCCGACGAGGTCGCCCGCGCCGTCGCCTCCGAATCGGACGATCGCGTCGCCGAGGAGTCCGCCGACCTCCTCTACCACCTCGAGGTCGCGCTGGCGTCGCGCCGGCTCGGCATCGACCGGGCCTTCGCGGTCCTCAACGAGCGCCGCGCCGACCACGACTGAGACCGCCGTGGGCGCGAACGTCACGACACTGGAGCGGGCGCGTGAGCTCGCCGGCGACGGCAACGTCGTCCCCGTCGTCGAGACGTTCGTCGAGGACACCGAGACCCCGGTATCGGCCTTCCTGAAGCTCCGCGACGACGGTCCGTCCTTCCTGCTCGAATCGGCCGAGCAGGGCGGCCGTCTCGGCCGCTACTCGTTCCTCGGCTTCAGCCCGCACCTGCTGATCCGCTGGGCGGACGGCGAATTGCTCGAGTGGGACGGCGCCGCCGCCGGGCCGGAGCCGAGCCGACGCAGCCCGGCGCCGGATCCGTACGGCGCGGTCGCCGCGAGGCTCGAGCGCTTCCGGCTCGCCGACGCCGACGAGATCCCGTTCGCCGGCGGCGCCGTCGGCCTCTTCGGCTACGACCTCGTTCGCACCGTCGAGCCGCTCGGCGACCCGAACCCCGATCCGCTCGGACTGCCCGACCTGGCGCTGATGGTCTGCGAGCTGATCATCGCCTTCGACCACCACAAGCACGAGGTGTCGATAATCGCCCTCGCCTTCGCCGGCGACGAGGGGATCGACGCCGCCTACGAGCGGGCGTGCGGGTTGATCGACGGGGCCCGCGCGCGGCTGCGGGGGGCGATCCCCGGCGCCGCGAAGCCGGCCGGACCGGGCGGCGGCGCGGTCGAGTGGAAGTCGAACATGACCCGCGAGCAGTTCGAGGCGAACGTCTCGCGGATCGTCGAGTACATCCGCGCCGGCGACGCCTTTCAGGTCGTTCCCTCGCAGCGCTTCACCGCCGCCTGTCCGGTCGAGGCGTTCTCGATCTATCGGGGCCTGCGCGCCGTCAATCCCTCGCCGTACATGTATTTCCTCGACTTCGGCGACTTCGAGATCGCCGGCGCCTCCCCGGAGCCGCTCGTCAAGGTCAGCGGCCGGCGGGTCGAGACGCGGCCGATCGCCGGCACCTACCCGCGCGGCGAGGACGAGGACGAGGATCGCGCCAACGCCGAGCGGCTGCTCGCCGACCCGAAGGAGCGGGCCGAGCACGTGATGCTCGTCGACCTCGGGCGCAACGATCTCGGGCGGGTCTGCGAATACGGCAGCGTCACCGTCGACGAGCTGATGGCCGTGGAGACCTACAGCCATGTCCTCCACATCGTCAGCCGCGTCTCGGGCCGGTTGCGGAAGGGCCTCGGTGCGATGGACGTGCTGCGCTCGGCGCTGCCGGCGGGAACCCTGTCGGGGGCCCCGAAGGTCCGGGCGATGCAGATCATCGACGAGGTCGAGCCGCACAAGCGCTGCTCCTACGGCGGTGCGATCGGCTATCTCGACTTCCGCGGCGACCTCGACGTCGCGATCCACATCCGCACGGTCGTCGTCAAGGACGGGCTGGCGCACGTGCAGGCCGGGGGCGGCACCGTCGCCGACGCCCAGCCCGACTACGAGTATCGCGAGTCGCTGCAGAAGGCGAAGGCGATCTTCCGCGCCGTCGACGTCGCCGCCGAGCACCCGGAGTGGGAATGAGGGTCCTCGTCATCGACAACTACGACTCGTTCACCTACAACCTCGTCCAGTACCTCGGCGAGCTCGGCGCCGAGCCCGAGGTGATCCGCAACGACGTGGCATCAGTCGACGAGCTCCTCGGGCGGCCGGTCGACCGGCTGGTGATCTCGCCGGGGCCGTGCACCCCGGCCGAGGCCGGCATCTCGGTCGAGGCGTCGCGGCGCTTTCCCGAGCGCGGCGTGCCGACCCTCGGCGTCTGCCTCGGGCACCAGTCGATGGTCGAGGCGTTCGGTGGCACGGTCCTGCGCGGCGAGCCGATCCACGGCAAGGAGGCCGACGATCGACCACGACGGCAGGACCCTGTTCGAGGGCCTGCCGCGGCCGCTCACGGTCGGCCGCTACCACTCGCTGGTCGCCGCGCCGCGAGCTCCCCGACGAGCTCGAGCTCTCGGCCTCCTTCGAGGGCATCGTGATGGCCGTCCGCCATCGCGCGCTGCCCGCCGAGGGCGTCCAGTTCCACCCCGAGTCGGTGCTGACTCCCGACGGCAAGCGGATCCTCGCGAACTTCCTCGGCCGCCCCGCCGCGGCGGCGTCGTGAGAGACTGACGCGCTCAGGCCGACGATGCCGAACGAGATCCTGACCCGCGCCATCGACGCCGTCTGCTCCGGAGAGCACCTGACGGCCGATCACGCCGCCGCGGTGCTGGCCGAGATCATGGAGGGCCGGGCCGGCGAGGTGCAGACCGGCGCCTTCCTCGTCGCCCTGCGGGCGAAGGGGGAGACCGTGCCCGAGCTGATCGGCCTGGCCCGGACCATGCGCGGCCTCGCCGCGCACGTCGAGACCGGCCGCGGCGACCTCGTCGACACGGCCGGAACCGGCGGCGGCCCCTCGACCTTCAACGTCTCGACCACGGCCGCCCTGATCGCCGCCGGGGCCGGCTGCGCGGTCGCCAAGCACGGCAACCGCTCGAGCACCTCGCGATCGGGATCGGCCGACATGCTCGAGGCGCTCGGCGTCGAGATCGAGCTGACGCCCGAGCAGGTCGGCGAGGCGATCCGCCGCACCGGCTTCGGCTTCATGTTCGCGCCCGCCCACCACGCCGCGATGAAGCACGTGGTCCCGGTCCGCCGCGAGCTCGCCGTGCGGACGATCTTCAACTTCCTCGGCCCGCTGACGAACCCCGCCGGCGCGACGCGGCAGCTGCTCGGCGTCTCCGACCGCCGCTATCAGGAGACGATCGCCGAGGCTCTCGCCGGGCTCGGCTGCGAGCACGCGATGGTCGTCACCGCCGACGACGGGCTCGACGAGATCTCGATCTCGGGGCCGACCCGGGTCATCGAGGTGCGCGACGGCGGCACCAGCGAATGGTTCGCCGAGCCCGGCGACTACGGGATCGACGAGCACGGCCTCGACTCGATCGCCGGCGGCGAGCCGGAGGAGAACGCCGCCACCGCGCGGGCGGTCCTCGCCGGCGAGCCGGGCCCGGCCGCCGACGTCGCGCTGCTCAACGCGGGCGCGGCGATCTACGTCGGCGGCGCCGCCGACGACCTCGCGGCGGGCGTCGCGGCCGCCCGCGACGCGATCGACACCGGGGCGGCCGCCGCGGTGCTCCGCGATCTCGTCGAGATGCGACGGGCCGACCAGGATGGCTGACGAGCGTTCGTCACCGGGCCGGACCGGTAGCCTCCCGGTCGGATGAGCAGGTTGGATCAGCTCGTCGATGCGGCGCGCGACGGCGTCCGCAGGCGCAGCGCGGAAAAACCCGGCGATCAGCTCCGTGCGCGGCTCGGTGGCCGCAGCGGCCACCGGCCGTTCAAGGAGGCGCTGGTCCGGCCGGGGCTGTCGGTGATCGCCGAGTTCAAGCGCGGCTCGCCGTCGGCCGGCCTGATCAACCCCGACGCCGACGTCGCCGACGTCGTCGAGAGCCTACGAGCGCGGCGGCGCCGCCGCGATCTCGGTGCTCACCGACGAGCCGAACTTCCACGGCTCGCTCGCCGACCTCGAGGCGGCCCGGGCGGCTTCCGCCCTGCCGATCCTCCGCAAGGACTTCATCGTCGATCCGTACCAGCTCTGGGAGGCGTCGCTGGCCGGCGCCGACGCGGTCCTGCTGATCGTCGCGGCGCTCGCCGACGAGGATCTGCGTCTCCTCTGGGACGAGGCGGCTGGCGCTCGACCTCGACTGCATGGTCGAGGTCCACGACGAGGACGATCTCGAGCGGGCGCTGCAGCTCGACCCCGACGTGATCGGGATCAACAACCGCAACCTCGCCGATCTCTCGGTCGACACGCGGACGACCCCGGAGCTGATCACCGACGTTCCCGCCGGCATCACCGTCGTCGCCGAGTCCGGCTACAGCGATCCTGCCCAGGTCGAGGAGCTCGAGCGGATCGGTGTCGACGCCGTCCTGATCGGCGAGTCGCTGATGCGCGCCGGCGATCCCGAGGGCGGCGGTCCGCGTCGCTGCGTCATCGGACGAGCAGAAGACCCGCGAGCACCTGCTCTCCGACGAGCGCTGAGGCGCCCCGCGGCTGGATTTAGCCGCGACGACGGGAAAGTCTTAGCCACCCTTCAGCGATCGTTCTGGAGCGGCTGAAGGACGGCGCCGGATCATGGCGCGCTCATGACTCGAATCAGATCGTTCCTCCGCAGCTCCTTCGGATCGGCCCTGTTCGGCGGCGTCGTCGCCGTCGCCCTCGGGGTCGTCGCGATCGCGACCGGCTTGATCTCCGTCGACAACTCCTCCGGCTCGACCGTCGCGAGCCTCGCCGCCGATCGCGCCGCGGACCGAGCCCGCGCCGGGCATCCGACCGGACCGTCGGGCAGGTCTACCAGGACGATGCCCAAGGGGTCGCCTTCATCGAGGCCGAGCAGAAGCCGAGCGCCGCGACCTCGCCATTCGGGGATGCCCTCCGGAGGCGGCACCGCGACCGGGTCCGGGCATCCTCATCGACGGCGACGGCCACGTCCTCACCAACGCCCACGTCGTCGACGGCTCGAGCTCGGTGACGGTCAAGTTCGGCGACGGGGACGCGCTGCCCGCGAAGGTGCTCGGCGTCGACGACTCCACCGACGTCGCGGTCCTCGCGGTCGATCCCGAGCAACGATCGACGCCAATCCCCTCGAGCTCGGCAACTCCGATGCCGATCAAGGTCGGCGACGGTGCGATCGCGATCGGCAACCCCTACGGCCTCGACCGGACCGTGACCTCGGGGATCATCTCGGCGCTGCAGCGCCAGATCAGCGCCCCGAACGGCTTCACGATCTCCGACGTGATCCAGACCGACGCGGCGATCAACCCCGGCAACTCCGGCGGCCCGCTGATCGACGCCCACGGGCCGGGTGATCGGCATCAACTCCCAGATCGCGACCGGCTCGGGCGGCAGCGGCTCGGTCGGGATCGGCTTCGCCGTCCCGATCAACACCGCCAAGTCCGTCGCCCAGCAGATCATCGACGGCGGCTCGGTCGAGCACGCGTATCTCGGGCATCGAGGGCGCCGACCTGAACAGCGAGCTGGCCAAGGTCCTCAACCTCGACGTCGACCAGGGCGCGCTCGTCCAGAAGGTCACGCCCGAACGGCCCCGCCGCCGACGCCGGCCTCGTCGCCGGCAACGCCACCGTCGCGATCGAGGGCGCCCAGGTGAAGGCCGGCGGCGACGTGATCACGGCGGTCGACGGCAAGCCGATCACCGGCATGGAGGACCTGATCTCGGCCGTCAACGCCAAGCAGCCGGGCGACTCGGTGACGCTGACCGTCCTCCGCGACGGCTCGAGCAAGGAGGTCACGGTCAAGCTCGCCGATCGGCCGGCGTCCGCGTTCAGGGCTGAGGGCCGGACGGATCCCGACCGGAGCTGACGGAGTGAACCGCGCTGGTGCTGACATCGTTAGTCGGCCAATCGCCATCCGCGCCTGACTTTGGAGATCGCTGCCCGCCGGGTCGAACGTGGGGGGCCGGAGGGGATGCGCCGATGCACTCCCAGGCGTCGCCCTGCCCGCTCTCGGCGCCCAGTCCGGCTCGCTGCCCCCGAAGCCCCGCGGGCGGTATGCGATCGTTGATCCCGTGAAGGTCAAGATCTGCGGGATCACCACGATCGACGATGCCGAGGCGGCGGTCTCGGCGGGCGCATGGGCGATCGGGCTCAACCACAGCCCCGAGAGCCCGCGGCTGGTCGATCCCGGCCGTCGCCGAGGAGATCGGCGCGGCGATGAAGCGACGTTGCGAGGTCGCCGGCGTCTTCGTCAACGCCCACCTCGACGAGGTCGTCGCAGATCGCCGAACGCGACGGCGCTGACGCTCGTGCAGCTGCACGGGGAGGAGGGACCCAGCTACTGCGCCGAGGTCCACCGGCGGACCGGCTGCAAGGTGATCAAGGCCTTCCGGGTCAAGTCGCCGGCCGAGATCAACGGCGGCGCGCGCCTACCGGACCGACTTCCATCTCTTCGACACCTACCGGCGCGGCGTTCACGGCGGCACCGGGGCGAGCTTCGACTGGGAGCTCGTCGCCGGCCGGCGCGGCGGCGTGCCGGCGATCGTCGCCGGCGGGCTCAACCCCGACAACGTCGGCGACGCGATCGCCGCGGCGAACCCCTGGGGCGTCGACGTCTGCAGCGGCGTCGAGGAATCTCCCGGGGGTCAAGGACCACGACCTGATCACGTCGTTCATGGCGGCCGCCGGCCGCGCCGGCGAGCTGCAGCGCGCCGAGCGCGACCGCCGGCGGGCGCTCAAGCGGGTGCGGCGCGCGGTCGCGCACGGACGGCAGGGCAGGTGAGCCCGGTCGAGTCACGGTTCGGCCCCTACGGGGGCCGCTACGTTCCCGAGGTCCTGATCGCGGCCCTCGACGAGCTGACCGCGGCCTGGGAGGAGGCGAGCGGCGATCCCGTCTACCGGAGCCGAGCTCGACGGACTGCTGCGCGACTTCGTCGGCCGGCCGACGCCGCTCTATCACGCCGCCCGGCTCTCCGAGCGGGTCGGCCGGGCCGTCTACCTGAAGCGCGAGGACCTCGCCCACACCGGCGCCCACAAGATCAACAACGCGGTCGGCCAGGCGCTGCTGGCGAAGCGGATGGGCAAGCGCCGGATCATCGCCGAGACCGGCGCCGGCCAGCACGGCGTCGCCACCGCGACCGCCTGCGCGCTGCTCGGCCTCGACTGCGTCGTCTACATGGGGACCGAGGACATGCGCCGCCAGCGGCCCGAACGTCGAGCGCATGGGGCTGATGGGCGCGGTCGTCGAGCCCGTCGAGGCCGGCGCGCGGACGCTCAAGGAGGCGGTCAGCGCCGCGATCCGCGACTGGGTCACCAACGTCGCCGACACCCACTACATCATCGGCTCGGCGGTCGGCCCGGCTCCCTACCCGGCGCTCGTCCGCGACCTGCAGCGGGTGATCGGCGACGAGGCCCGCGAGCAGATCCTCGCCGTCGCCGAGCCGGCTGCCGGATCGGGTCATCGCCTGCGTCGGCGGCGGCTCGAACGCGATCGGCAGCTTCGTCCCGTTCGTCGCCGACGACGGCGGTCGAGCTGATCGGCGTCGAGGCCGCGGGGGAGGGGCTGAACGGCCGTCACGGCGCCTCGCTCGCCGCCGGCCGGACCGGCGTCCTCCACGGCGCGCTCTCGGCCGGTGCTCGCCGACGAGGACGGCCAGATCCTCGAGGCGCACTCGATCTCGGCCGGGCTCGACTACCCCGGCGTCGGCCCCGAGCACGCGATGCTGCGCGACAGCGGCCGCGCCCGCTACGTGGCGATCACCGACACCGAGGCGCTGCTGGCTCTGCGCGAGCTGTCGCGGCTCGAGGGCATCGTCCCGGCGCTGGAGAGCTCGCACGCGGTCGCCTGGCTGCTCGGCGAGGGCCGTGAGCCGACCGGCGGCATCGACGTGCTGACCCTCTCGGGACGCGGCGACAAGGACCTCGCCGAGGCCCTCGCCGGCCTCGAGCGCGCTGGACGCCGATGGCTGAGACCGGGATCGAGCGGATCGCCGCCGCGTTCGCGACGGCTCGCGCCGAGGGTCGGGCGGCGCTGATGCCGTACCTGATGGGCGGCTTCCCGGACATGGCCACCTCGGCGGCGGTGATCGACGCCTACGCCGACACCGGCGCCGACCTGATCGAGCTCGGCGTGCCCTACTCGGACCCGCTCGCCGACGGGCCGCTGATCCACGCCGCCGCGAACGGCGGCGCTCGCGGCCGGCGTCCGCTTCGAGGGCGTCCTCGAGCTCTGCGAGCGGGTCGCCGCCGCGGCTGCCGGTCCTGCCGATGGTCTACGCGAACGTCGTCCTCACGCTCGGCGCCGAGCGCTTCGCGACCGCGCTCGCGGCCGCCGGCGCGGCGGGCGCGATCATCCCCGACCTGCCGCGCAGCGAGGACCCGTCGGTCGCCGCGCGCGCTGCTCGACGCGCGGCCTGGCGCCGATCGGCTTCGTATCGCCGACGACCTCGCCCGAGCGGCTCGCCGCGAGATCGCTCGCGAGGCGGTCGGCTTCACCTACGTCGTCTCGCTGACCGGCGTCACCGGCGAGCGAGCGGAGCTGCCGCCGGAGCTCGGCGAGATGGTCGGCGCCGTCAGCGAGGAGTCGACGGCGCCGGTCGCGGTCGGGTTCGGCATCGGCACGCCCGAGCAGGCGGCCGCGGGTCGGCGAGATCGCCGACGGCGTGATCATCGGCACCCGCCTGGTCCGCGCCGTCGCCGACGCCGCCGATGCCGATGCGGCGGTCGATGCCGTCTCTGCGTTCATGGCAGACACCCGGATGGCCCTGTAGATTTCGCGCCGATGCAGTTGCTCGGATTCCTCGCGGCGGCCCTGTTCGCCTTCATGATCGGCTTCGCCCTCGATCTCGGCGGCGCCGTCTGCGCGCTGATCTTCCTGCTCGTGCTCTTCATCGGCGCGCTGCTGCGCGCCTGGCATCCGCTGATCGAGTGGATGCGCGGCCCCGCCGCGAAGCTCTAGGCGAAGAACCGCTTCGCGATCTCGAGCAGCTCCAGGTCGACGGTCTTGATGCCGGTGACCTCGCTGAGCGGCACCGAGCCGATCTCGTTGCCCTGCAGGGCGACCATCCGCCCGAACTCGCCCGCCCGCGCCAGCTCGTAGGCCTTGGCGCCGTAGCGGGTCGCGAGGATCCGATCGTGCGCGGTCGGGGTGCCGCCGCGCTGGATGTGGCCGAGGACGACCGTCCGCGCCTCGTAGCCGGTCATCCGCTCCAGCTCGGTCGCGAGCGCGGCACCGATCCCGCCGAGCCGCTCGTAGCCGTACTCGTCGGTCTCCTCGTTGACCCGGATCTGCCGCACCTCGCCGCTCGCGAACGCCAGGTTGGCGCCCTCGGCGACGACGATGATCGAGAAGTCCTTGCCGCGATCGTGGCGGCTCGTGACCGCCGCGGCGAGCTCCTCGCAGGTCGTCTCGACCTCGGGGATGACGATGCCGTCGGCGCCGCCCGCGAGGCCGCCGTAGAGGGCGATCCAGCCGGCGTTGCGGCCCATCACCTCGACGACCATGACCCGGTCGTGCGACTGGGCGGTCGTGTGGAGGCGGTCGATCGCCTCCATGACGACGTGCACGGCGGTGTCGAAGCCGAACGTGAAGTCGGTGCCGACGATGTCGTTGTCGATCGTCTTCGGCACGCCGATCAGCGGCAGTCCCTCGTCCTCGTGCAGCATCCGCGTGATCTCCATCGTGTGCTCGCCGCCGATCGCGACGACGGCGTCGAGCCGGTCGCGCTCGAAGGCCGCCGCGACCCGGTCGACGGCGCCCTCGGTCGACGGCTCGAAGCTCGAGGTCCGCAGGATCGTCCCGCCGAGCGGCAGGATGCCGGCGACGGCCCGCTGGTCGAGCTCCATGTAGTCGCGCTCGGCGAGGCCCTGATAGCCGCGCATGATCCCGACCGCCTCGTCGCCGCGATCGATCGCCGAGCGGGTGACGGCCCGGATCACGGCGTTCAGCCCGGGACAGTCGCCGCCGGCGGTGAGCATTCCGATCCGCATGGGCCGACCCTAGCGACGGCCGGGCGCTGCCGCCTCGTCCAGATGTCGATAATTGGCCGATGGAGGCCCGCCGCGACCACGCCCTGCTCTACGACGGCGATTGCGGCTTCTGCCGGCTGTCGGCGAAGGCGCGCGCTGCGCCTCGACGACGACCAGCGGCTCCGCGCCGTCGCGATCCAGAGCGAGGAGGGCCAGCGGCTGCTGACCGAGGTCCCCGCCGAATCGCGCCTCGACTCGTTCCATCTCGTCACGCCGGGCGGCAGCGTCCTCTCCGGTCCCGACGCGGCGGCGCCGCTCGCCCGGCTGCTCCGCGGCGGCCACGTCCCGGCCCGGGCGATGCGCCGCTTTCCCGCCGCAGACCGCCGCGACCTACGGCTTCGTCTCCCGCCACCGCGGCCTGCTCGGCAGGCTCGGGCTGCGGGCGAAGTCGGTGTCGTAGCCCATCCGGCGATAATCGGCCGATGCCGGGGTTGCGCAGAACGGGGCCGGCGCTGGTCGTCGCGATCGCCGCTTGCGCTCATCGCCGGCTGCGGCTCCGGCGGCGGCGATCCGGAGCTGTCCGTCTACCTGAGCGCGCCACGGGACGTCCCCGAGGCCGCCGACATCGCCGCCGGCGCCCGCATGGCGATCGCCGATGCCGGCCACGAGGCCGGCGGCGTGCCGGTCCGGCTCGACGTCCTCGACGACCCGGTCCGGAACTCGGGCGACGCCCGGGCCGGCGCCAACGCCCGCACGGCGACCGAGGACTCGACCGCGATCGCCTACATCGGCGAGGTCGACTCGGGCTCGACGCGGACCTCGCTGCCGATCACCAACGAGGCGGGATTGCTGCAGGTGTCGGCCGCGCGCTTCGGCGGTCGATCTGACCAGGGCCGCGCCGGGCAGCGATCAGGTCCCCGACGAGGTGCAGCCGAGCGGTTCGCGGACCTTCGGCCGGGTGATCCCGTCGGATGCGGCGCAGGGTGCCGCCGCCGCCGAGTCGATGAAGCGAGCGGGAATCGAGACGGTCGCGGTCGTCGGCTCCGGGGACACCTACCGAGGGTCGCTCCTCGACGGGTTCGAGTCGGTGTCGGGCGGACCGTCGCTGCTGTCGGCGGCCGGGTCCGCCGATGCCGTCTACGTGGCCTCCAGCCGCCCCGAGCGCGACCTTCCCCGCCGCCGGCGGTTCGGCCGTCTACGGCGCCGACGCACAGATCTCCGGCCGCGCCGCTGCGAACCGGGCTGCCCGCCGGCTCCCGCCTCGTCTCCAGGCGCCGATGCGCCGCCGCAGGCAGCTGCCGGGTTCCGGGCGGCGAAGGCGCGTCCGGGCCGCTTCGCCGCCTACGGCTACGAGGCGATGGCCGTCGTCCTCGACTCGATCGATCGGGCCGACGATCCGCTCGACCGCAGCTCGGTGATCGACTCGTTCTTCGCGACGACCGACCGGGACTCGATCCTCGGCAGCTATTCGATCGACGACGTCGGCGACACGACGCTTTCGCGGGTCGGCGCCTTCGTCGCCCGGCCCGACGGCGGCCTCGAGGCCGAGCCCGAGCCGCTGACCGCTCCCTGAGCGGTCAGGGTCAGGCGAGGGCGTCGGCGAGCGCCGCGTCGATGTCGGTGTGGCGGAAGCTGTAGCCCTCGTCCTGGGCGCGCCGCGGCAGCGCCCGCTGGCCGCCGGTGGCGACCTCGCCGAGCTCGCCGCCGAGCCGCAGCTTGACCGCGAGCTTCGGGACCGGCATCACCGCCGGCCGGTGCAGCGCCCGGCCGAGCGCCTTCGAGAACTCGCGGTTCGTCACCGGGTTCGGCGCGCAGGCGTTGTAGGCGCCGGCGGCGGTCTTCGTGTCGAGCGCCCAGAGCAGCAGCCCGACCTCGTCGTCGAGGCTGATCCACGGCATGTAGTTGCGGCCGCCGGCGACCGGGCCGCCGACGCCGAGCCGGAACGGCAGCAGCAGCTCGGCGAGCAGGCCGGCGTCCTTGCTGAGCAGCAGGCCGGTGCGCATGATCACCAGCCGGACGCCGCCCCCGGTGACCTCCTCGGCGGCGGCCTCCCAGGCGACGCAGACCCTGGCGTCGAAGCTCGTTCCGGCCGGTGCCGACTCGTCGACGACCTGATCGCCGCGGTCACCGTAGTAGCCGACCGCGGACTGGCTGACGAGGACGCCCGGGGTGCCCGGCGCCGCCAGCATCGCCGCGACGAGATTCCTCGTCGCGGTCTCGCGGCTCTCGAGGATCCGCTTCTTCGCCTCATCGGTCCAGCGCTGGTTGATCGGCTCGCCGACGAGGTTGATGACGCCGTCGATGCCGTCGAAGGCCTCCTCGGGCGGCCGTTCCAGGGTCGGGTTCCAGGCGTGCCAGCTGACCCGCGGGTTCGTCTGCTTGGACCTGTCGGGGCTGCGCGAGAGGCCGACGACCAGATCGCCGCGGGCGAGCAGCGCGTCGCATACCGCCGTTCCGATCGTGCCGCTGGCTCCGGTTACGAGGACCTTCATAGCTCGTTCCCTACCCGATCGCGGCGAAGGTACCCGTTTCTTCGGTGACCCTCGCGATCCCGGCGTTCTTGGCCTCGGCGACGACCGCCGCGGCGACGGCCGGGGCGACGTCGCGGTCGAAGACGCTGGGGATGATGTAGTCCTCGTTGAGGTCGTCGTCGGTGACCACGGCGGCGATCCCCTTCGCGGCGGCCAGCTTCATCTCCTCGGTGATCGTCGGCGCCCCGGCGTCGAGGGCGCCGCGGAAGATCCCCGGGAAGCAGAGGACGTTGTTGATCTGGTTCGGGTAGTCGGAGCGTCCCGTCGCCATGATCCGCACGTGCCGGCCGGCCTCCTCGGGCATCACCTCCGGCGTCGGGTTGGCCATCGCGAAGACGATCGCGTCGCGGTTCATGCCGGCCAGCGAATCGGCGTCGATCAGCCCCGGCCCGGAGAGCGCCGATGAACAGATCGGCGCCCTCGAGGACGTCGTTGGGGCCGCCCTGGAGCGCTCCGGGTTCGTCGTCTCCGCGAACCACTTCTTGATCGCCGGCATGCCGTCGGAGGCATAGTCGTCGCGGGCGGTGGAGATCGCGCCCGCGCCGGTCGCAGCCGATGATGTCGGTGACGCCGGCGTTGAGCAGCATCTTCGTGCAGGCGATGCCGGCCGCGCCGAGGCCGAGCATGACGACGCGCAGCGACTCGATCGGCTTGCCGACGATCTTCAGCGAGTTGAAGAGCGCCGCCATGACGACGACCGCCGTGCCGTGCTGGTCGTCGTGGAAGACCGGGATGTCGAGCTCGTCGCGCAGCCGGTCCTCGATCTCGAAGCAGCGCGGCGCCGAGATGTCCTCGAGGTTGATGCCGCCGAACGTCGGCGCCATCAGCTTCACCGCCTCGACGATCTTGTCGGGGTCCTGGGTGTCGAGGGCGATCGGGAAGGCGTCGACCTGGGCGAACTCCTTGAACAGCATCGCCTTGCCCTCCATCACCGGCATCGCGGCCTCCGGGCCGATGTCGCCGAGCCCGAGCACGGCGCTGCCGTCGGTGACGACCGCGACGGTGTTCTTCTTGATCGTGAACTCGAAGGCCTTGGCGCGATCGGCGGCGATCTCGGTGCAGACCCGGGCGACGCCCGGCGTGTAGGCCATCGAGAGGTCGTCGCGGGTCTTCAGCGGGTACTTGTTGTGCTGCTCGATCTTGCCGCCGCGGTGCATCGCGAACGTGCGGTCGGTGTAGTCGATCACCCGGGCGCCGCGGATGCAGCCGATCGAGCGGAGGATCTGCTCCCAGTGCTCGGGCCCGCGGGCGTCGATCGTGAACTCGCGGACCCGCTTTCCCTCGGCGCCGGCGCCGGGGACGAGGTCGACGCTCTGCAGGCCGCCGCCGGACTCGGCGATCGCCGCCGTGATCCGGCCGAGCGGCTCGTTGCGAGCGTCGAGCTCGACGCGGACGGTGACCGAGAACTGGGCGCTGACGGAAGCCATGGTGCCGCTGGATCATAGGAGCAGGCGGTTTCCGGCACCGGTCCTGAAACACTTGCGCGCCGTGAACCCGCACGCTGAGACGGCTCCGCCGCTCCGCGCTCGGCCCCGCCGGGGCGCTGTTTCGGGTCGCCAGCAAGCCGATCGGGGGCGGTGGCGGGCTCCGTCACGCTGCCCTGGGGCCGATCGCCGGGGCGCTCGGCAGCGGCGAGGGGGACCTCGCCGGAACCGTCGTGATGGTCACCGGCGCCTCCTCGGGGATCGGCGAGGCGGCGGCGCGGCGACTGGCCGGCGCCGGGCGCGACGGTGCTGATCGTCGCCCGAAGCAGCCGAGAAGCTCGAGCGGATCGCCGCCGAGATCGAGGCCGCCGGTGGCCCCGGCCGAGCCGAGCCGTACCCGTGCGATCTCACCGACCTCGAGGCGATCGACGCGCTCTGCGGGCGGCGTCCTCGCCGACCACACGGCGGTCGACGTCCTCGTCAACAACGCCGGCCGATCGATCCGCCGCTCGGTCGACCACTCCGGTCACCGCTTCCACGACTTCGAGCGGACGATGCAGCTCAACTACTTCGGCGCCGATCCGGCTGATCCTCGGGCTGCTGCCGGCGATGCGCGCGCAGCACCACGGCCAGATCGTCAACGTCTCCTCCGCCGGCGTCCAGATCCGGACCCCGCGCTTCTCCGGCTACATCGCCTCGAAGGCGGCGCTCGAGGCCTTCTCCGACGCCGTCCAGGCCGAGTCGCTCGACGACGGCATCCGCTTCACGACGATCTCGATGCCGCTGGTGCGGACGCCGATGATCTCGCCGACCAGGCAGTACGAGAGCATTCCCGCCCTGACCCCGGAGGAGGCCGGCCGGCTCGTCGCCGAGGCGATCAGCGGCCGGCCGCGCCGCGTCGCGCCGCCGTTCGCCCACCTCTTCGCGACCGTCGACACGCTCAGCCCGGAGACCATGGACACGATCCGCAACCGCGTCTACCGGATGTTCCCCGAGTAGATCGCGGAGCGGCCGCGCGCGATCGACCGGGGCCGCGCGCCCCCTTCCGCCGCGCGGCCGCACCTATGATCAGGCGATGGCCAGCAACGGCGACCGACCGAGGGCAGCGGCGATCTCTTCCTGATCGACGGCAACAGCCTCGCCTACCGGGCGTTCTTCGCGCTGCCCGAGTCGATCGCCACCTCCGACGGCCGGCCGACGAACGCGATCTACGGCTTCGCGTCGATGATGGTCAAGGTTCTGACCGACTTCAGGCCGCGGGCCGTCGCGGTCGCCTGGGACGCGGGGATGTCGGGGCGCGAGAAGGTCTACGAGCCGTACAAGGCGCAGCGCACGTCGCGGCCGGACCTGCTCAAGGAGCAGTGGCCGCACCTGGCGCCGCTCTCGGAGGCGTTCGGCTTCGCCAACGTCCGCATCGAGGGCTGGGAGGCCGACGACGTGATCGCGACCATGGTGCGCCAGGCGCGCGAGGACGGGATCCCGGTGATGGTCGTCACCGGCGACCGCGACGCCTACCAGCTCGTCGGCGACGGCGTCCGGGTGATGTCGACGTCGCGCGGCGTGACCGAGACGAAGATCTACGACCGCGAGGGCGTCATCGAGCGCTACGGCGTCGCGCCGGAGCTGGTTCCCGACCTGATCGGCCTCAAGGGCGACACCTCCGACAACATCCCCGGGGTTCCCGGCATCGGCGAGAAGACGGCGTCACAGCTGCTCCAGGAGTACGGCTCGCTCGAGGCGGTGCTCGACAACATCGACGCGATCTCCGGCCCGAAGCGGAAGCAGAACCTCGCCGAGCACGCCGAGGCCGCGAGGATCTCCAAGCAGCTCGCGACGATGCACACCGACATCGACTTCGAGCTCGACCTGGCGGCGCTGATGGAGCGCGGCCCCGACCTCTCGCAGCTGCGCGAGACGGCGGCCGAATTCGAGCTGCGGCAGGTGATCCAGCGCCTCGAGGACGCCTGGGAGGGCGAGGTGCCGGACCGGCCCGCCGATTCGACGATCGCGGTCGAGCCGGCCGCGGGCGCGATCGGCGACCTCGCCACCGGTGAGATCTCGTTCGCGATCGCCGCCGGGCGCTGGGGCGGCTACGACGGCGAGCGGCTCGTCGGCGGCGAGCTGCCCGAGCCGGGCGACCTGGTCGCGGCGCTGGCCGGCCATCCGCTCGTCGCCCACGACATCAAGTCGATGGCGGGTCACTCGCCGCGCGGCCTGCTGGCCGATCTCGCCGCCGGCTCGCTCGATCTCGCTCACGACACGATGGTCGCCGCCTACCTGATCGACCCGGCGCGGCGGACCTACGAGCTCGACGAGCTCGCCGCCGACGAGGGGATCTCGGTGGCCGGGGCCGCCGAGGCGCCCGACGACGGCCAGCTGTCGCTCGAGGGCGGCGAGGAGAGCGGCGATCCGGCCGCCACCGCGCGACTGGTCTGGGAGCTGGCCGCCCGGCAGCGGCAGAAGCTCGACGAGCTCGGCCTCGAGCGGGTGATGCGCGAGGTCGAGATGCCGCTCGTCGAGGTGCTCGCGGGCATGGAGCGGGAGGGGGTCAGGCTCGACACCGCGAAGCTCGCCGCGATCTCCGAGCAGCTGGCCGGCCAGGCCGACGCCCTGCAAGCCGAGATCTGGGAGCTGGCCGGGCGCGAGTTCACGATCGGCTCGCCGCAGCAGCTCGGCGAGGTCCTGTTCGAGGATCTCGGGCTGAGCCGCAAGCGCCGCGGCAAGACCGGGTTCTCGACCGATGCTCGGGTTCTCGCGCAGATCCGCGACGAGCACGAGATCGTCGCCAAGATCGAGCGCTGGCGGGAGGTGACGAAGCTGACCAACACCTACCTCGACTCGCTGCCCGGCCTGATCGACGCCGATGACGGACGGATTCACACGACGTTCAGCCAGGTCCGGGCCGCGACCGGGCGCCTGTCGAGCACCAACCCGAACCTGCAGAACATCCCGATCCGCTCCGACCTCGGCCGGCCGATCCGGGGCTGCTTCGTCGCCGAGCCCGGCAGCCGGCTCGTCTCCTGCGACTACAACCAGGTCGAGCTGCGGGTCCTCGCCCACGTCTCCGGCGACGAGGTGCTGCGCGAGATCTTCGCCTCCGGCGAGGACGTCCACGCCGCGACCGCCGCCGGCATCATCGGCGCCGATCCCGATGCGATCACCGCCGGCGAGCGCTCGAAGGCGAAGATGGTCAACTACGGCATCGCCTACGGGCTCTCCGCCTACGGCCTCGCCGAACGCCTCTCGATCCCCCAGGACGAGGCCGCCACCTACATCGAGCGCTACTTCGAGCGCTTCGCAGGGGTCAAGCGATTCATCGACGCGACGATCGAGGCCGCCCGCGAGGAGGGCTGCGTCCGCACCCTGATGGGGCGCCGCCGGCTGATCCCGGAGCTGCGATCGCGGAACTGGCAGACGAGGACCCTCGGCGAGCGGCTCGCCGTCAACACGGTCATCCAGGGGACGGCGGCCGACATCATCAAGCTGGCGATGATCAACAGCAGCCGCGCCCTCGGCTCCGAGGGCCTCGACTCGCGGCTGATCCTGCAGATCCACGACGAGCTGCTCTTCGAGGGGCCGGCCGCCGAGACCGAGGCGGTCTCGGCGCTCGCCCGCCGCGAGATGGTCGCGGCCTTCCCGCTCGACCCGGCGCTGGCAGTCGACATCGGCGTCGGCGCCGACTGGCTCAGCGCCAAGTAGCTGCGGGGGAGCGCGGTTGCGAGCCCCGGGATGGACACGGGTCGCATAGGGGTCATCCCGTATAGACGCAGGGCGGCGCCATGGTCAGCCTGGATGGAGTCCAATCCATCCAGTCAGGAGACGTCCACATGAACGAAAGAGAAGACACCGAAAAGACCGAGGAGATCGGCGCGACGCCGCCGCCGGAGGCCGGCGGCTCGCCGCGGCGGTTCCTGCGCAGTCGCGACGACCGGATCATCGCCGGCGTCGCCGGCGGCCTCGGTCGCTACTTCGACATCGACCCGCTGATCATCCGCATCGCCTTCGCGGTGTCGGTCCTGTTCGGCGGCCTCGGCATCCTCGCCTACCTGGCGGTGGCGATCTTCGCCCCGGTCGACGACGGCACCGGCTCGCCGGTCGCGGGCGGTCGCGGGCGGGAGATCGCCCGGGTCCTCGGGATCGCTGCGATCGCGGTCGTGGTCCTTTCGGGCTTCGGCGTGCTCGTCGCCGGCGCCGCCGTCGCAACCGGGCTCGGCTTCGGCCTGCCGGTCGCGGCGACCGTCGTGGTCATCGGCATCGCCCTCGCGGTGCTGTCGTTCCGCGGCGGCGCGCGCTGGCTGCTCGTGCCGGCCGTGGCCCTGTCGGTCGGAGTCGGCGCCGCGGCCGCCGCCGACCTCGACTTCGAGGGCGGCATCGGCGAGCGCGATTACCGGCCCTCGAGCGCCGCGGCGATTCCCGCCGGCGGCTATGAGCTCGGGGTCGGCCGGCTCGCGGTCGATCTCCGCGGAATCGGCTGGGCGCCGAAGCGGATCGTCGACCTCGACGTCCGGGTCGGCGCCGGGCAGGCGGTGATCGCCGTTCCCGCCGACGTCTGCGTCGTCGCCGACACCCATGCCGGCGCCGGCGACCTGCTCGTCGCCGGTCAGCAGGCCGACGGCGTCGACGTCGACCTCGCCACCGCCGGAGGGGCGCGGGGAACGCCGCAGCTGCGGCTCAACGCCGACGTCGACCTCGGCGAGATCGTCGTCGTCAACGACGACGACGCCGACATCACCGACCCGCACCGGCGCTGGGACCAGGGCACGGACGGTGACCTCGGCAACGACCCGGCGATGCGGGCCGCGAACGCAAGGGCATGCTCGGCATGACCCGCGCGGGAGCCGATCGGGTCTCGCTGGTCGCGGGCATCGCATTCGCCCTGTTCGGGGGTCTGCTCTGCCTCGACCAGCTCGACCTGGTCGCGCTCAGCGCCGGCCTCGTCGCCGCCGCGCTCTGCGCGGCGGCCGGGGCGACGTTGGTCGCCGCCGGACTCGCGCCGGAACGGGCCGAGGATGACTGAGGCCGAGACCGTCACGAAGCCGGATCGCGGCAGGCCGAGCCTGCGTCGCGATCCGGCTTCGGGCGTAGTCGGCGGCGTGATCGCCGGGATCGCCGCCCGGCTCGGCTGGGATCCCTGGCTGCTGCGCATCCTCTTCCTGGCCGGCGTCGTCCTCAGCGGCGGGCTGCTGCTCGCCGCCTACGCGCTCGGCTGGCTGCTGGTCCCCGCCGCCGCCGGCGACCGCTCGGCGCCGATGCTGACCCGGCCGGGCCGGCATCGCGGCTGGCAGCTCGGCCTCGGGGCGGGGCTGCTGACGACGTCGGGGCTGCTGGTCTTCCGCGAGCTCGGCATCTGGTGGAGCGACGCGATCGTCTGGCCGGCGGTGCTCGCGGTCGCCGGCGCGACCCTGCTCTGGGCGCAGTCGCGCCGCCCCGACCGCGAGCCGGATCTGACGCCGCCTGCCGACTTCGCGGCGGCGGAGCGGCCCGGCGTGCGCCCGCCGCCGCCCGCCGCCGCCCGCTTCCGCGACCTCTACCGGGGCGGCTTCGGGATCGCACTCGTGATCGGCGCGGCGTTGCTCTTCCTCTCCCAGGTCGACGCGCTCGGCGCCGCCCGCGACGCCGCGTTCACCGCGATCGTCGCGATCTTCGCCCTCGCCCTGATCCTGGCGCCGTTCATCTGGCGGCTCGGCCGCAACCTCGCCGCCGAGCGGGCCGAGCGGGTCCGCTCTCAGGAGCGGGCCGAGATGGCGGCTCACCTGCACGACTCGGTTCTGCAGACGCTGACGCTGATGCAGAAGCGGGCCGACGACCCGCGTGAGGTCGCGGCGCTGGCCCGCCGTCAGGAGCGCGAGCTGCGCGGCTGGCTGTCGGCGGGATCGGCCGGGGCGGGGGAGGGGGGCTTCGCCGCAGCCCTGCGGACTGCGGCCGAGGAGATCGAGGACGCCTACCGGATCCAGGTCGAGGTCGTCGCGGTCGGCGATTGCGAGCTCGACGAGCCCGCCGCCGCGCTCGTCGCCGCGGCGCGCGAGGCGCTCACCAACGCCGCCAAGTTCGCCGCCGACTCCGGGCCGGTGTCGGTCTACGCGGAGGCCGGGCCGGAGCTGATCGAGGCGTTCGTGCGCGACCGCGGCCCCGGCTTCGATCCGGAGCGGATCCCCGCCGACCGCCGCGGCGTCCGCGAGTCGATCGTCGGCCGGATGCGCAGGCACGGCGGGGCTGCGACGATCGTCGCCGTGCCCGGGTCCGGAACCGAAGTCGTGCTGTCGATCGACCGGGACGGCCGATGAGCGAGCGCGCGACGATCGTCATCGTCGACGACCACGCGCTGTTCCGCAGCGGCGTCCGCTCCGAGGTCGAGGAGCTGGTCGACGTCGTCGGCGAGGCCGGCTCGGTCGAGGAGGCGGTGCGGGTGATCGGCGAGCAGCGGCCCGACGTCGTCCTCCTCGACGTCCACATGCCCGGCGGCGGCGGCGTCGAGGTGATCCGCCGCGTCTCCGCGACCGACCCGAGCCGCCGCTTTCTGGCGCTGTCGGTATCCGACGCCGCCGAGGACGTGATCGCCGTCGTCCGCGCCGGCGCCCGCGGCTACGTCACGAAGTCGATCTCCGGGGTCGAGCTGGCCGCCGCGATCGAGCGGGTCCGCGGCGGCGACGCCGTCTTCTCGCCGCGGCTCGCCGGCTTCGTGCTCGACGCCTTCGCCGGGTCGGTTCCCGCCGCCGAGATCGACCCCGAGCTCGACCAGCTGACGATGCGGGAGCGCGAGGTGCTGCGGATGATCGCCCGCGGCTACATGTACAAGGAGGTCGCGCAGCGGCTCGACATCTCGCCGCGGACCGTCGAGGCGCACGTCAGCGCGGTGCTTCGCAAGCTGCAGCTCTCGAATCGCCACGAGCTCAGCCGCTGGGCGGTCGAGCGACGGCTCGTCGACTGAGCGGAACGACGGAGGGCGCCCGCCGGCGCCCTCCGTCCGCTACTCACCCTGCCGGGCCCCGTTGCCGGGCCTAGTTCGCGAGCTCGATCTCGGCGAAGACCGCGCTGCCGTTGGCGACCTCGATCGACGCCTCGTGGACCATCGCCCCGGCCACCAGGTCGGCGGCCGAGCAGTTGCCGTGCTCGTCGGAATCGTCGTCGGATTCGACCTCGCCCTCCTCGTCGCCCTCCTCGTCGTCGCCCTCGTCATGGCCGGCCGAGGCGGCCGAGCCGCGGCCGGAGCGATCGCCGGGGCCGGAATTGTCGCCGTGGCCGTCGCCGTCGCATTCGATCTCGGTGCCCGAGTCGACCGTGCCGGTGATCGAGCCGCCGTTGAGCAGGTCGATCGTCAGCGTCGTGCCGTCGAAGGAGGCGATGACGCCCGCGTTCTCGTCGCCGTCCTCGATCCCGTCGTCGTCGCTGTCGTCGTCGCGCGGATCGTTGCCGGACCTGAACTCGCCGCGGTTGTTGAGCTGGTCGTGATCCTGGTCACGCCTGCCCTGCTTGACCTTGAGCGACAGGTGGTGTCGCTTCTCCCAGCGATCCGGGATCCGGTCGTGGTTGCGGTCCTTCGCCGAAGCCGGAGCGGCTGCGACGAGGCCGAGCACGAGCAGCGCCGCGATCGCGATCGATGCGTTTCTGGCCTTCTTGATCATCTCGCCTCCGTGGGGTCGATCGACCGCGTTCGCGGCCTTCCGTTCGTCCTTGTCGATGTGGAACCCGCCGGGGCGGCGAAGATCACGGCTCAGTGATCGCCGGTGGCGGATTGCGCGGACCCCGGGCCCTCGTGGTCGGGGTCCTCGGCGTCGTCGCCGGGTCCGGAATCGTCCTCTGGCTCGTCCGCCGGCTCCGCAGGATCGGGCTGTTCCGCGTCGTCGCTCGATTCGTGGCCACTCGGGCCGGAGTGGTCGCCATGTGGGTCCTCCTGCTCGGGCGACTCGGGCGTCTCACCGACGGAATGGCCGCTGCCGGAGTCATCGCCGCCCGAGTGACCGCCGCCGCTCGTGCCCGGCCCCTGCGAATCAGCGTCGCCGCCGCCGCTGCCGGAGCCGCCGCCGGCTCCCTCCGATCGGCCGCCGGACCCGGCATCGCCCGCCCGGCCCTCCGGGCGCCGGCCCGGCGATTCGTCGTCGCGACCGGAACGAGGCGCGGCGGCGTCGAGGTCGGTGCCGTCCGCGCCGCCGCCGTGCCCGCTGCCGCCCCGGTGCGAGCGCTCGGCCGCCTGGGCCACCGCGACGTCGCCGCCGCCGCCGTCGTCGCCGTGACGGCGCTCGACGGCGATTCCGGCCGCCAGCGCGATCACGGCCGCGGCCGCCGCGGCGCCACCCTTGGCGCCGACGCCGCCGATCAGGGCCGAGGCGCCACCGCCGGCGATCCCGGCTCCGCTGCCCTGGACGAGCATCGCGCGGAGCAGCGGCACCGGGACCATCGCCCCGATTGCGTTGCGGAGCTGCGTGCGCGCCCTGAAGATCAGGCCCCTCACGGCGGTCGCGGTCGTGCCGAGCTGGGCGGCGATCTCGCCGTGGCCGACGCCCTCGAACTCGCGCCTGACGAGCGCCTCCCGCTGCGCCGCCGGCAGCGCGCAGATGGCGGTCACGACCCGCTCCATCTGCTCGTTGCGCTGCGCCGCCAGCTCGGGGTCGTCGGCGGTCGAGGTGGAGGTCAGCCACGGCTCGAGCTCGTCGGTGATCGGCTCGGCGCGGATCAGGTTCAGCGAACCGTTGCGGACGATCGTGAACAGCCATGGACGCAGGTTGATCGGGCGGTCGTCGCGGAGAAGCGCCCGGTGGGCCTTCTCGAACGCGGTCTGGACGGCATCCTCGGCGCGGTCGGGACCGACGATGACGGTCGAGAAGGCGACCAGCGGGCCGCGGTAGCGGCGGACGAGCTCGTCGAATGCCCGCTCGTGCCCGTCGCGGAGCAGCCGAACGAGGCGCTCATCCGATTGCGTGGCGAGGGCGGTGCGCGCGAGCGATCCGGTCGGCGGCGTCATCTTCCACCGATCATGTCGGCTGCTGCGGTCGATTTCATGAGAGTCCCTTCCTCGTGAACACGACGGCGTGACGAAGATCACGCCGACGCTCGGTGGGCCGAGGCCGGTTCCGCGCTTCAATGGCTGCGATGAGTCCCGCCGCCGCCGTCCTGATCATGCTCGCCGTCAGCGCCCAGTTTGCGCTGCAGGCACCCGTCAACGCCCGGTTGGCGGTCGCGACCGGGCGGGTGCCGGCAGCGCTGGTCAGCTTCCTCGTCGGCGTCGCCGGGCTGGCCGTCGTCGTGCTCGTCAGCGGCGGCACCGACGGCCTCGCCCGGATCGGCGAGGCGGCGCCGTGGCAGCTCACGGGCGGCATCATCGGCGCCGCCTTCGTGCTGACCGCGCTGGCGACCGTTCCCGTCGTCGGCGCCGGCGGCGTCGCCGCGGCGACGATCACCGGGCAGATGGTCGGCTCGATCGTGCTCGACGCTCGCGGCGCGCTCGGGCTCGACGTCGATCCGGTCAGCGCCGCCCGCGCCGGCGGCGCCGTGCTGCTGCTGCTCGGCACCGTGCTGATCCTCCGCCGAGGCGACGGCGCCGAGCGGACCGGTGGCGCCGGCCGCCGGCTGGCGGCCGCGTTCATCGTCGTCGCCGGCCTCGCCCTGGCGGCGCAGGCGCCGATCAACGCCGGCCTCGGCGACCACGTCGGCGGGCTCGAGGCGGCCCTCGTGAACTTCGTCGTCGGCTCGATCGTGCTCGCGGTCGCGGTGCTCGCCGGCCGCAGCGCGGGCGGCGTCCCGGCGGCGCTGCGGATCCCGCGCCGCTACCTGGTCGGCGGCCTGATCGGGGCCGTCTACGTGACCGCCTCGGTGTTGCTCGTCCGCACGATCGGCGCCGGCGGCATCGCCGCGGCGACGATCACCGGGCAGCTGGCCGCCTCGGTCGCCCTCGACCGGGTCGGCGCGCTCGGACTGGACCGGCGGCCGCTGACGGCGCTGCGGATCACCGCCGTCGGGCTGTTGATCGCCGGGACCTGCCTGATCGTCGCCTGAGCCGGGCTCAGGCGGCGATCGGCCGCGGGTCGGCCGCCGGGGCGGCGACGATCGCCGGGCTGCAGATCCCCAGGTAATGGTCGAACGACCAGCGGGCGAATCCGTCGCTGCTCATCGCCCGCAGCGCTGGGCCGAGGACCCGCGGCGGCACCTTCGGGACGAGCCGCTGGACCTTCAGCATCGATTCGTACTTCCAGCGGTGCGAGTCGTTGAAGGCTCCGTAGCGGGTCAGCGCTGCGTCGCGGCTCGAGCGACCCTCGACGACCGAGCGGAGCTCACGTCCGCAGGCGATCCCGAAGTAGAAGGCGGGCCGGATGCCCTCGGCGGTGACCGGCAGACAGTGGCCGGCCGAGTCGCCGCAGAAGAAGATGTCGCGGTCGACGCCGTCGCGGAGCCGGTGCGGGATCCAGTTGCCCTGGTAGCCCTGCGGCGGCAGGTCGAGCCGCGCCGCGAGCTCGACGGTCGGACGGCGGACGTGGTGGCGGGGGTCGAAGCTGCCGACCCCGACGCGGAGCTCGTCGCCGGCCGGGAAGCTCCAGCCGTAGCCGGCGGGGACGACGCCGCGCTCGATCCAGAGCTCGAGGTCCTCGCCGCTGCCGGCCGGATGGACTTCGAGCCCGCGCGACAGCGGCGCGTCCGGCGGCTGGTAGCCGTCGCCGAGCACCCGCCGCCAGCCGAGCGCGTCGACGACCAGCGGCGCCTCGACGACCCCCCGGTCGGTCTCGATCGCGATCGGCCGCAACCCGTTGACCGGCGCCGCCGGCGCTGCCCGCCCTTCGACCTTGGCGGTCTCGAAGTCGGCGTCGGACTGGGCCCAGAGCAGTCCGCAGAGCTCGGGGTAGTCGAAGGTCGAAAAGCTCCACGGCAGGTGCATCCGCGCGTCCGCGTGCGGCGTGTGGAAGACGAGGTCGTCGAAGGTCTGCCGCACCGACGTCGTCAGCCCGAGGGCCTCGAGCCAGAGCGTCGGCGCCGCGCAGGCCGAGGTCTGCCGCTCGCCGATCTCGTAGCGGTCGAGGACCAGCACCCGGGCGCCGGATCCGGTCAGCTCGCGGGCGATCGTCAGCCCGGCGAAGCTGGCGCCGCAGATGATCACATCCCAGCTGCCACCGATCTCCGTGCGCTCGGCTCCGCGCTTCGTCTTCCGCTCCGGCATCTCGGTTCGGAGCGTAGATCAAGGCCGCGATTCGCGATTCGGCGCCCGGTCCCGCCGCGGCCGCCGCCGATCCCGCCGACGGCCCCACCCCGATCCCGCCGACGGCCCCCGCCCGATCCCCGCCGGACGGTCCCCGCGCGATCCCGCCGACGGTCCCGCCCGATCCCGCCGGACGGCCCCCGCTCCCGCCGAGGTAGAGGAAACCGGCAATAGTTCCCCGTTACCTCGACCTCGGCGGTGAGGGGGTGGGGGTAGCCGCGCCGATGGGGCGACTTTGCCATCATCCCGCCTCCATGTCCGCGACTCAGACAGCCGGCGGAGCGCTTCTGGCGCCCGAAGGAGCGACCCCCGTGGAGGGCTCCGACGGGCTCCTCCTCGAGCTCGACGGCAAGATCTTCCCGAACTACGACGCCACGATCACCCACTTCGAGGAGGGGGAGGTCGTCAGCGGCACCGTCGTCCGCATCGACAAGGACGAGGTCCTGCTCGACATCGGCTGGAAGTCGGAGGGCGTCATCCCCTCCCACGAGCTCTCGATCCGCCGCTCGGTCGATCCCGCCGACGAGGTCTCGCTCGGCGAGCAGATCGACGCGCTCGTCCTCACCAAGGAGGACGCCGAGGGTCGTCTGATCCTCTCCAAGAAGCGGGCCCGCTTCGAGAAGGCGTGGCGCAAGATCGAAGCTGCCGCCGAGTCCGGCGAGCCGGTCGAGGGCGTCGTCATCGAGGTCGTCAAGGGCGGCCTGATCCTCGACCTCGGCGTCCGCGGCTTCCTTCCCGCCTCGCTGGTCGACATTCGCCGCGTCCACAACCTCGAGGAGTTCACCGGCCAGACGATCGAGTGCAAGGTCATCGAACTCAACCGCAGCCGCAACAACGTCGTCCTCTCACGGCGCGCCGTCCTCGAGGACGAGCGCAAGGAGGTCCGCGAGCAGATCCTGACCCGCCTGCAGCCCGGTCAGATCGTCGAGGGCAAGGTCTCCAACATCGTCGACTTCGGCGCCTTCGTCGACCTCGAGGGGATCGACGGGCTTATCCACATCTCCGAGATCTCCTGGAGCCACGTCAACCATCCTTCCGAGGTCCTCAAGATCGGCGAGACCGTCAACGTCAAGGTCCTCGACATCGATCGTGACCGCCAGCGGATCTCGCTCGGCCTCAAGCAGACGCAGGAGGATCCGTGGCAGACGGTCCTCAACGCCTACGGCCCCGGGTCCTCGCTGTCTGGGAAGGTCACCAAGGTCGTCGCCTTCGGCGCGTTCGTGGAGATCGTCCCCGGGGTCGAGGGCCTCGTCCACATCTCCGAGCTCGCCGAGCATCACGTCGAGACCCCGGGTGAGGTCGTCCAGCCCGGCGAGGAGGTCCGCGTCAAGATCCTCGAGATCGACGAGGAGCGCCGCCGCATCTCACTCTCGATCAAGCGCGTCGGCGAGGGCGGCCTGCCGCTCCGCGACGCCTTCCAGGCCGCCGCCGCCGGTCAGGCTCCGGAGACCGCCGATGACGCCGGCGGTACCGAGCTGGGGCTCTCCGAGGAGGTCTTCGCCGACTCGGCACCGAAGCCCGGCGGGCTCGAGATCACCGACGAGGACCTCGCCGCCGCCCATGCGGCAGTCGAGGCCGAGGCCGCTGCCGCTGCCGAGCCCGCGGTCGAGGCCGAGCCCGAGGCCGCCGCCGAGCCCGAGCCCGCAGCCCCTGCCGAGGCCGCTGCCGCTGCCGAGCCCGCGGTCGAGGCCGAGCCCGAGCCCGCCGCCGAGGCCGAGCCCGCGGCGGCCGCCGATGCCGCCGAGGATGCCGGCGATGCGGCGCCCGCCGAAGACTCCGACTCCGACGCAGGGACCGACGACTCCTGATCGCGTGCCCGGTCCGTCGCTGATCGGGTTGACGGGGGGCATCGCCGCCGGCAAGTCGGAGGCGCTGAGGATCCTCGCCGAGCTCGGCGCCGCGACGGTCTCCACCGACGGGCTCGTCCATGAGCTGCTCGGCACCGAATCGGTCCGCGACAGCCTCGTCGGGCGCTGGGGGGCCGACGTGGCCCCGGACGGCGAGGTCGACCGGGCGGCGGTCGCAGCGGTCGTCTTCGAGCGTCGCGAGGAGCTGCAATGGCTGGAGGCGCTGCTGCACCCGCTCGTCCGCGAACGGGTCCGCGCCTGGACCGAGGGCCTGCCCGCCGGCACCGAGGTCGCCGTCGTCGAGGTGCCATTGCTGTTCGAGGGGGAGATGGGGCCGACGTTCGACGCGACCGTAACCGTCGTCGCCGCCGACGAGCATCGCCTGGCTCGTGCCGCGTCCCGCGGCCACGGCGGCCTCGAAGCCCGCGACGGCCGCCAGCTGACCCAGGACGAGAAGGCCGCCAGGGCCACCTGGGTCGTCGAGAACCACGGCTCGGTCGCCGACCTGGAGGCCGAGCTCGAGCGGCTTTACCCGGCACTCGTCGCGGCGGGATGAGCCCGGCCCGTCGCAATCGGTCGGCCGGGGTGATCCGGCTGCGCCGGATGTTCCTCGCCGTCGCGGTGCTGCTCGTCGTCGGGATCGTGATCGGAGTCGCGCGGTTCAACTTCGGCGACAAGCTCGACGAGCTGACATTGCCGCTTCGCCACGAGGACATCATCCGCCAGCAGGCCGCCGAGAAAGGAGTACCGGCCGACCTGATCGCCGCCGTCATCTACGAGGAGTCGAAGTTCGAGGACCAGACCTCGTCGGCCGGCGCCCGCGGCCTGATGCAGATCACCCCCGACACTGCCGACACGATCGAGACCCTGTCCGGCGGCGAGACGTTCGTCTACGACGACCTCGCCGACGCCGACCTGAACATCCGCTACGGCACCTTCTACCTCGCCTACCTGCTCGACAAGTACGACGGCGACGTCGTCGCGACCCTGGCCGCCTACAACGCCGGCGAGGGCAATGCCGACGAGTGGGGCGGGGCCGGCATGAAGATCGACGACATCGAGTTCCCCGAGACCTACGACTACGTCAACGACGTGCTCCAACGGCGCCAGCAGTACCGCGACAAGTACGGCGACGAGCTCGGCCTCTGAGGTCGCTCAATCGGCGGTCGCCCGCCAAACCCAGACGGCGCAGAGGAACTGAAGCGGCAGTCGCGCCCAGAGGGCGAGCGGCGGGATCCGCTCGTAGCGGTCCGGGTGCAGCGTCATGTGGACGTTCGCGGGATAGACGGCGGCGAGGACGCCGAGCAGCCACCAGCGGGCCAGCCGCCGGGTCACCGCCGGAATCACCGCGACACCGCCGACGACCTCGGCGACGCCGCTCCAGAAGACCATCTCCGGGTGGGCCGGCAGGTAATCGGGCATGATCGACTGGTAGGCCTTCGGAATCCGGAAGTGGTTGACGCCGGCGGCGACCCAGAACGCGGCGAGCAGGCGCTGGGAGGTGCTCATCGGGGCAACCCTACCCGCCGCGGCATCGGCCGCAGCGGCGGCCCTAGACTGCGCTCCCCGTGTTCAGGAGCTCCCGCATCCTGGCGATCGTCGGGATCCCGCTGGTCGCGGTCGCCGTCTCGGCGGTTGCCCTGACCGGCTCCGGCGATGCGAACCCGACCGCGACGCTGGCGGTCATCTTCGCGATCGTCGGCGGTTTCGTGTTCCTGCTCCTCTTCGTGCAGGGGCGCGAGATCGCGACGGCAGCCCGCCGCGCCGACGTTCCGGCGACGGCGGGGGTGCCGGTCGACAACCCGATGACCGCGAGCGAGTCCGATCTATGGGCGTCGCTGGCGGTGGCGCCGATCGGCCCCGAGGCGATCGCGGCACGCGGCGAGTCGTGGGGGATCGCCCGCTCCTCACACCGCGCGGCCTGGGTGATCAGCCTGATGATCTTCGTCTTCGTTCCCGCCGCCTACCTGCTCGAGAAGCCGTGGATCGCCGTCCTCGGCGCGGTTCCGATCGCCGGCTACGCGGTCTGGCGCAGCGTTGCCGTGATCGGCAGCGGCGGCGAGCTCGACCGTGTCTACGAGGGCCTCGGCCGTTCGATCGAGCCACTCGGTCTCGCCGTCGACGAGCGCCCGGCGGTCGGGGTCGGCCAGCGGCTCGGCCCGCCGGCATCGCTGAAGGCCGACGTTCGCGGGGCGCTGCTGATCAGCGGCAAGCGGCACGGCCGGGCGGTCTCGGTGGCGATGGGCGGGGGGACGACGCGGGTTCGCGTCCACGCCGCCTCGGCGCAGTTCGAGGCGAAGAGCAGCGACGGCGGGATCCGCGGTCGCAGTGGCGAGGTCCCGGCCGAGATCGAGTCGGCCTTGCGGCTCGTGCCGGCGTCGGTCGACTGGAAGGGCGTCGCGGTCAGAGGCGGCCCGGAGGGGATCGAGGTCGTCCTCGACGGTACCGGCGGGCGCCGCTGGCTGGCCGGGCTTTGGCTGGCCGAGCGGCTCGCCGACGCGGCCGAGGCCGGCTCCGGCTAGCGGCCTGCGAGCACCTCGAGCCGCGACGAGCAGAAGCCGATCGCCGCCGCGAGCTGGTCGTCGGCGGCGAGCAGGTCGGCGTAGCCGAGCTCGGCGCCGGTGAAGCCGGTCGCGTTCCACGGCGATCCGGACACCGACTGATCCCAGGGGCCGACGTACAGGTACGGATCGGGGTGGTCTTCGTCGCCCGGCGAGCCGCCGTAGTTGGCTCGCCGCCCGGCCGGCTCGGATCCGAGCTCGGTCGCGACGTCGAAGTGCTCGGGCCAGAGCCTGATCGGCGCCGGATCGAGGCCCGGGTGTCGCTCGAGCAGCTCGGCGAGGGCGACGGTCGCGAATGCGAACCAGTCGGCGAGGGCCGCGGCGCTGTCGGCGTCGGCGGCCGTCGCCGGGTCGAGCCCGGGCAGCGGCGAGCGGCTCTCGTCGTCGCCGTCGACGGCGACGAGCTCGAGGCCCTCGACGCGAATCTGGCCGCTGCGGCCGCTCGCCGCTCCGACCGGCCACGGCGGCGTCCCGAAGCCCCCGGGGGTGAACCGGAGGGCGATCTCGTTGCCGGTCTCGAGCACGCGTCGCGGCTTCAGGACCTCCTCGGCGATCCCGTGCATCGCCGCGCGGAACGCCGCGAAGCCGGCCGGCAGCGGTCGGAGCGGCCGGTCGCCGGCGCCGGCGAGATGGTCCCGCGCGGCCGCCACCGCGTCGTCGTGCTCCATCGCCGGGCCGCTCATCGGATCTCCGCCACGCTCAAATCAGACCTCTCGGCTCGATTGCGGACGACGTCCAGTCTTCCAGAATCGACCGCGCCGGCGGCGCCGCCGGGCGCCGCCGGCGCCGGCCGCTAACCTCGGCCGGTGCCCGACTTCAGCCTCAACTCCGCCTACTCGCCGACCGCCGATCAGCCGCAGGCGATCGACTCGCTGGCCGTCGGGGTCGAGGCCGGCGAGAGCTTCCTGACCCTGCTCGGCGCGACCGGCACCGGCAAGACGTTCACGATGGCGGCGACGATCGAGCAGCTCGGACGGCCGGCCCTGGTCATCGCCCACAACAAGACGCTCGCCGCGCAACTCTGCAACGAGTTCCGCGAGTTCTTCCCGGAGGCGTCGGTCGAGTACTTCGTCTCCTACTACGACTACTACCAGCCGGAGGCCTACGTGCCGGCGCAGGATCTCTACATCGAAAAGGACGCGACCGTCAACGACGAGATCGACCGGCTCCGGCACGCCGCGACCGCGAGCCTGTTCGCGCGCCGCGACGTGATCATCGTCGCCTCGGTCTCCTGCATCTACGGGATCGGCTCGCCGGAGCTCTACCGCGAGCAGATGATCCTCTTCAAGGTCGGCGAATGGGTCGAGCGCGAGACGCTGTTCCGCCAGCTCGTCGCGATGCAGTACCAGCGCAACGACACGATCCTCACCCGCGGCAGCTTCCGGGTGATGGGGGAGGCGCTGGAGATCTTCCCGGCCTACGCGGAGTCGGCCTACCGGATCAACCTGTTCGGCGACGAGGTCGAGGCGATCACCCACTTCGACCCGCTCACCGGCGAGGTCCTCGACGAGGTCACCCACGTCTCGGTCTGGCCGGCGACCCACTACGTCACCAAGGAGGAGACGATCGAGCGGGCGGTCGACGAGATCCGCTTCGAGCTCGAGGAGCGCTGCAAGCAGTTCGAGAAGGAGGGCAAGGACCTCGAGGCGCACCGGCTCCGGCAGCGGACCCAGTACGACCTCGAGATGATGAAGGAGCTCGGCTTCTGCAACGGGATCGAGAACTACTCGCGGATCCTCGACAACCGCCCCGCCGGCTCCGCCCCGCACACGCTGATCGACTACTTCCCGAGCGACTTCGTGGTCTTCGTCGACGAGTCGCACCAGACGATCCCGCAGATCGGCGGCATGTACGAGGGCGACCGCTCCCGCAAGCTGACCCTGGTCGACCACGGGTTCCGGCTACCGAGCGCGATCGACAACCGGCCGCTCAAGTTCGACGAGTTCCTCGACCGGGTCGGGCAGGTCGTGATGGTCTCGGCCACGCCGGGCGAGTTCGAGCGCTCGAAGTCGGAGCGGATCGTCGAGCAGATCGTCCGCCCGACCGGGATCGTCGATCCCGAGGTCGAGGTGCGCGAGACGAAGAACCAGATCGACGACCTGATGAACGAGGTCCGGCTGCGGGTCGAGCGCAGGGAGCGCACGCCTGGTGACGACGCTGACCAAGAAGATGTCGGAGGACCTGACCGAGTACCTGCTCGAGCACGGCTTCCGGGTCCGCTACCTGCACTCCGAGGTCGACACGATCGAGCGGATCCAGATCATCCGCGATCTGCGGCTCGGCGAGTACGACGTCCTCGTCGGCGTCAACCTGCTCCGCGAGGGGCTCGACATCCCCGAGGTCGGACTGGTCGCGATCCTCGACGCCGACAAGGAGGGCTTCCTGCGCGGCTCGACCAGCCTGATCCAGACGATCGGCCGGGCCGCCCGCAACGTCGAGGGCAAGGTGCTGATGTACGCCGACCGCGAGAGCGAGGCGATGCGGACGGCGATCGGGGAGACGGACCGACGCCGCGAGATCCAGCTCGCCTACAACCGCGAGCACGGGATCACGCCGGAGACGGTGACGAAGGGGATCAGCGACATGTCCGACTTCCTGGCGATGGAGTCGAACGCGCCGCGCAAGCGTCGCCGCAGCGAGCGCGACGATCGACGGCAGGCCGATCGAGAGCCCCGAGGACCTCGAGAAGGTGATCGTCTCGATCGAGGAGGAGATGCTCGCCGCCGCCGAGGAGCTGCGCTTCGAGGAGGCCGGGCGGCTTCGCGACGAGCTCAAGGAGCTGCGCCGCGACCTCGAGGGCATGAGGGCCTGACGGTCCGGGGGCTGCCGCTCGGCGTCCTCGTCTCCTCCGGGCGCGGAGCCCTCGCCCTGCGAAAGCGGCTCCGGGAGAGCGTTTCTGCGGCCTCGCGAGGCGGCCCGGGCAGGCGGGAACTTTCCGGGTCGCCACCCGCGGTTCGTTACGCTCCCGGTCATGGAGCGAGAGCAGATCGTCCGTGACGACTTCCCGGTCGTGCGCAAGGGCTGGAGCGCCGATGCGGTCGAGGTCCACCTGATCGCCGTCGCCGAGTTCGTCGGCCGCGCAGGGCGAGAAGCCGACGCCGGCCGCCGACGTCGCCAGCGAGCGGGTCGGGGCCGTGCTCGCGGCCGCCGAGTCGACCGCCGCCGAGATCGTCGAGGAGGCCGAGTCGGAGGCGAACCGGATCCTCGGCGCCGCCCGGGCCGAGGCCGATCAGATCCGCGCCGCGGCCCGGACCGAGTCCGAGCAGACCGTCAGCGCCGCCGGCCGCGAGGCGAGCGGGCAGGATCGAGCAGGCGCAGGCCGCCGTCGAGGGCCTCGTCGCCCAGGCCGACAAGCTGCGCTCCCAGGTCGGCGCGCTCGGCCGCGACCTCGCCGCCAGCGTCCCCGGGATCGGCTCCGGCTCGGGACCGGCCGTCGACGACGAGCTTCCCGCGATGCCCGCAGAGCCCGAGCCCGAGCCCGAACCGGACCGAGCCCGAGCCTCCGGGCCCGGACCCGGAGGAGCCGGTCGTCGAGCGAGGCCGCGCCGAAGCGCCGCGGCCGCGGCAGGCGACGGGCCGCGAAGCCGGCGCCGATACCGGCCGCCGACAAGCCCGCCGCCACGGCGGCGCCGAGCGACGAGGAGCTGATCGCGCAGCTGCGCGGCGGCGGCGAGCCCGTCGCCGAGGCAGCCGCCGGCGCCCGCCGGTCTCCGGATCCGACCACGGCGCCGCCCGTCTGGTCGCGATGAACATGGCGCTCGATGGCGCCTCGCGGGAGCAGATCACCGAGCAGATCGAGACCGAGTTCGGCAGCGTCGACGGAGTCGAGGAGCTGCTCGACGACGTCTTCCGGCGCGTCAAGCGCTGACCGCGCCGCCGGCGGCCGGAAACCCGATTCCGGCCCGCCCGAACGTCCGTTCGTGCGCGTAGACTTCGGGTGGTGGGATCGAACTCGAAGAGCGGGCGGATCGTCGTCTCCGGCGCCCGCGAGCACAACCTGAAGAACGTCGACGTCGACCTGCCGCGCGAGGCGCTCGTCGTGATGACCGGGCTGTCGGGATCGGGCAAGTCGAGCCTCGCCTTCGACACGATCTACGCCGAGGGCCAGCGCCGCTACGTCGAGTCGCTGTCCGCCTACGCGCGCCAGTTCCTCGGCCAGATGGACAAGCCCGACGTCGACTCGATCGAGGGGCTGAGCCCGGCGATCTCGATCGACCAGAAGACGACCTCCCGCAACCCGCGCTCGACGGTCGGCACGGTCACCGAGATCTACGACTACCTGCGGCTGCTCTGGTCGCGGATCGGCAAGCCGCACTGCCCGACCTGCGGGGAGCCGATCGCCGGCCAGTCGATCGAGCAGATCACCGACCGGGTGATGACGATCGAGCCCGAGCACCCGCTTCATGGTGCTCGCCCCGGTCGTCCGCGAGCGCAAGGGCGAGTACGGGAAGCTGCTCGAGGAGATGCGCCAGCAGGGCTACGCGCGCGCCGTCATCGACGGCGACCTGCGCCGGCTCGACGAGGAGATCGTGCTCGACAAGCGCTACAAGCACGACATCGCGATCGTCATCGATCGCCTCGTCATGAAGGAGGGTCTGCGCAAGCGGCTCGCCGAGTCGATCGAGGCGGCGGCCGGCCTCGCCGATGGGCTCGTCGAGGTCGAGATCGTCGACAGCGAGGGGGCCATCGCGGTCGCCGGCGCCCAGACGCTCTCCGGCCCGAGCGCCGGCAAGCGCGGCGAGGTCCTCGTCTTCAGCGAGAAGTTCGCCTGCCTGAACTGCGGGACCTCGATGCCCGAGATCGAGCCGCGGATCTTCTCGTTCAACTCGCCGCACGGGGCCTGCGAGCGCTGCCACGGCCTCGGCTTCCAGCGGGTCATCGATCCCGAGCTCTGCATTCCCGATCCGACCCTGTCGATCTCCGAGGGTGCGCTGGCGACCTGGATGGGGGCGGCGTCGATGTACTACCGGCGGCTCGTCGAGGCGGTCTGCGAGGACCGCGGGATCGACATCGAGGTGCCCTGGCAGGATCTCCCCGGCTGCCGACCGCAAGGTCCTGCTCGAGGGAACCGGCAGCGAGCGCCATCAGATCACCTACAAGAACCGGTTCGGGCGGCGGCGCAGCTACAACGCCCGCTTCGAGGGGATCACGACCGGGCTCGAGCGGCGCTACGAGAACACCGACTCGGAGAAGACCCGCGAGCGGATCGAGGGCCTGATGGCCCTGCAGCCCTGCCCGGCCTGCGGGGGCGCCCGGCTGCGGCCGGAGAGCCTCGCGGTGACCGTCGGCGGGCTCTCGATCGCCGAGTACTCGCAGCTCTCGGCGCGAGCGGCCCTGGAGTGGATCGGCTCGCTCGAGCTGACCGAGACCGAGCAGGCGATCGCCAAGCTCGTCGTCCGCGAGGTCGAGGAGCGGCTGACCTTCCTGGTCTCGGTCGGGATCGGCTATCTGACCCTCGAGCGGGCGGCGACTACGCTCTCCGGCGGCGAGGCGCAGCGAATCCGGCTGGCCACTCAGATCGGCTCCAGCCTCGTCGGTGTCCTCTACATCCTCGACGAGCCGTCGATCGGCCTGCACCAGCGCGACAACGCGAAGCTGATCGCGACGCTGGAGCGGCTCCGCGACCTCGGCAACACCGTGATCGTCGTCGAGCACGACGAGGGGACGATGCGCGCCGCCGACTACCTCGTCGATCTCGGACCCGGGCGCGGGCGAGCACGGCGGGCGGATCGTCGCCGCCGGGACTCCGGCGCAGGTGATCAGCAACCCGGCCTCGCTGACCGGCCGCTATCTGTCCGGGAAGCTGACGATCCCGGTTCCGGAGCGACGGCGCAGCGGCCGCGGCGAGCTCGTCGTGCGCGGCGCCCGCGAGCACAACCTCAAGGGCGTCGATGCCGCGATCCCGCTCGGGACGCTGACCTGCGTGACCGGGGTCTCGGGGTCGGGCAAGTCGACGCTGGTCAACGAGACGCTCTACCGCTCGGTCGCCAACCGGCTGCACCGGGCGCGGAGCCGGCCCGGCGCCCACGATCGCATCGAGGGGCTGAAGCAGATCGACAAGGTGATCAACATCGACCAGTCGCCGATCGGCCGGACGCCGCGCTCCAACCCCGCCACCTACACCGGCGTCTTCGACCACATCCGCCAGCTGTTCGCGAAGACCAAGGAGGCGCGGGCCCGCGGCTATCAGCCGGGCCGGTTCAGCTTCAACGTCAGGGGCGGCCGCTGCGAGGTCTGCAAGGGCGACGGTCAGATCAAGATCGAGATGCACTTCCTGCCCGACGTCTACGTCCCCTGCGAGCAGTGCAACGGCCGCCGCTACAACCGTGAGACCCTCGAGGTCCGCTTCAAGGGCAAGTCGATCGCCGACGTGCTCGAGATGCCGGTCGAGGAGGCGGTCGAGTTCTTCGCGAAGATCCCGAAGATCCACCGCCGGCTGCAGACGCTCCACGACGTCGGCCTCGACTACATCCGCCTCGGTCAGCCCGCGACGACGCTCTCCGGTGGCGAGGCGCAACGGGTCAAGCTCGCGACCGAGCTCTCGAAGATCGCGACGGGGGAGACCCTCTACATCCTCGACGAACCGACGACCGGCCTCCATTTCGCCGACGTCGAGCGGCTCCTCGACGTCCTCTCCAGGCTCGTCGACGCCGGCAACACCGTCGTCGTGATCGAGCACAACCTCGACGTCATCAAGTCGGCCGACTGGATCGTCGACCTCGGCCCCGAGGGCGGCGACGGCGGCGGCGAGATCATCGCCACCGGGACCCCGGAGGCGGTGGCGACCGAGGCCGGCTCCTACACGGGCAGGTTCCTCGAGGAACTCGTCGAGCCGCGGGTCGAGCGCGCGGCGGGCAAGCGCCGCGAGCCGGTCGCCGCCTGACCGCGGCGCAGCGCGGCCGATGAACGGTCCGTTGCGGGCCCGGCACCGGACATGCGTTTCCGCAGGTCCGTGAGTGCCGGCCGCTGAATGGGTCGGAATGACTACGAAACGAAGCTCGACCGCCGCCGCCGTCGCGATCGTCGCCTGCGCGATTCTCGCGGCACCCGCCGGCGCCGCCGTCGCCCACACCGTCCAGCCCGGCGAGACCCTGTCGGGGATCGCCGCCGCGAACGGGATCACGACCGACTCGCTGGCCGCCTGGAACGGGGTCTCCGGCGATTACCTCCTCATCGCCGGCAGGACGATCTCGATTCCGTCCGCGGCGGAGGCGGGACCGGCCCCGGTGGCGACGGACCCGGTCGTCGCCGCGCCCGCCGCAACGACGACGCCCTCGTGGCTGGGCTCGATCCCGAGCCCCTGGGGCAGCCTCTACCTCGACGCCGGCGCCGCCGCTGCCTGGAACGCGATGCGGGCCGAGGCGCTGGGGACCTACGGGGTCGATCTCTATCCGGCCGGGCCCCTCTCCGCCTACCGGACGTCGGTCCAGCAGGGCGAGCTCTACGAGCTCTTCCTGTCCGGAGCGGGAGCGCCTGCGAACCCGCCCGGCGCGTCGTCGCACGAGCTCGGCGCGTCCGTCGACCTGGCGACTCCGGCGATGCGCGACGTCGTCGATCAGATCGGCTGGCGCTACGGCTGGGGAAGGATCGAGGCGCCCGGCGAGTGGTGGCACGTCACCTGGTCCGGCTAGGCGGTGGGTCAGCCGACGGCGAACGCGATGGCGGCGCTCAAGGTGTGGTCAGGTCGATCGGGTCCGGCGCCTCGCCGCCGAGCAGCCGCACGACCTCGGCGCTCCACGGGTTCGTCCGCAGCGTCGGGGCGAACAGGGTCAGCGGCTCGGGCTCGTCGGGCACGTGGAGGAGGATCTTGTCGCGCATGAACGCGCGACCTGCGCGCTCGGCCGACACCTGATCCCGCGGCCATGACTCGGCGGGCTCGACCGCCGTCTCGTCGCGCCGCAGGCCGGCCGCGTGGACGGCGAGCGCGTGCACCGTGTCGGCGGTGAGGGCGAGCATGATCTTCGGCGAGAGCCCGGCCCTGCGGCTGCGCCGCCGGGCGATCGGCAGCAGCAGCATGCCGAGGCCGGGGATCGCGGCGATCGCCTCGGTCGGCACCGTGCTGAACTCGCCCGCCGCGAGGACCTCGCCGTCGCCGACGGCAGGACGGGCCAGCTCGCGGAGCTCGTCGCCGCGCCGTGCGCGATAGCGGCGGGCGATCTCGAGCCGCTCCTCGCCGGTTTGCTCGCCTGCCGCGTCTCCGAATGCCACGTCTGGGAAGCTACAGGCGTGGCGGCCGAAGACCCCTATGTGACGCCGCAGCGCGGCTGGCGCATCTGGTGGGTGAAACGACGCTGGTACGAGCGGACCCACCGGTTTCGCAATCGCTGGCGGATCAACCGGCACGCCGCCCGCGGCGGCTTCTTCGTTCGCCACCCGATCGAGGGCGAGGTGCTCGAGGCTCTCGACGACGGCCGCCTGACGATCGGCGAGGGAACGCTGCTCGAGCCCGGTTGCTGGATCACGCTCGGGCCGACGGCGCGGATCAAGATCGGCCGGGGCTGCTTCCTGAACCGCGAGACGATGCTCGCCGCCCAGGACCTGATCGAGATCGGCGACCATGTCATGTTCGCCAACCACTGCTTCGTCGGCGACGCCGACCATCGCTACGACGATCCCGAGCTGCCGGTCACCTGGCAGGGGTTCGTATCGCGGGGGCCGGTCCGGATCGGCTCGAACAGCTGGCTCGGCAAGGGCGCGGTCGTCACCGGCGGCACCACGATCGGCGAGCACGGCGTAATCGGCTCCAACTCGGTCGTCACCCGGGACACGCCGCCGTGGACGATCTCGGCGGGGGCGCCGGCGCGGGTGATCAGGGAGATCGAGCCCCGCCCGGCTGACGGCTAGCCTGTCGGGCGTGAAGCTCGGACTGATCGCCCTCGCCCTCGCCGCTGCGTTGCCGGCGCTGCTCGCGGCCGGCTGCGGCGAGAAGTCGGAGCCGCCGACGACCGGCCCCGTCGTCACCCAGACGACGACCGGGCCGACGACGACGGCGACGACCTCGACCGGCGGCGGCAACGGCGGCGCGCCGGCGACCGACGAGGAGCTGATCCGGGCGACGATCACCGACTTCCTCGTCAAGCCGAAGGACCCGACCGTCTGCGACGAGCTGATCACGCCCGCCTTCCTGAAGCGCTCGTACGGCACCCGGGCCGGGTGCGTGGCCGCCCGCAAGCCGAGCGCTCTCGCCAACGGTGTGACGATCCTCGCCAGGAGGCCGGGCCCGGGCCGCTCGACGATCGTCACCGTGAAGCCGCGGGGCGGCGTATTCGGCGGTCAGACGCTGAAGGTGACGGTTCTCAAGTTCCCGCGCGGCTGGAAGATCGACAGGATCACCTCGAACGTCCCGGTCGGCCCCTGAGCGCAGCTCAGCCGCCGGCCGTCAGCAGCAGGGTCCGCTCGCCCGGCTCCGGCCCTCGCTTCGCTCCGGCGGCGACCACCGCCAGGTCGCCCCGCCGGTCGATCCTGAACAGCGGGATCTCGCCACCGGACCCGGGCGCCGGCGCCGGGGCCTCGACCAGCTCGGCGCCGCGCTCGAAGCGACGCTCGAGCTCGTCGTAGTTGAGCGACTCGTCGAAGAGGATCCCGCCCTCCGCGTAACCGGGCTCGAAGTCGATCTCGCCGCCGCGCGGCGGCAGTCGGAAGACTCGGTCGGAGCCGAGCTCCTGGCGCAGCTGCGCGGCGGCGAGGGCGTTGAAGTCGTCGCTGCCGGTCAGCAGCAGGACTGTCTCGACGTCCTCGAGCTCCTCCTCGAAGTCGGCTTCGGCGAGGTCCGTCTCGACGACCTCGATGCCGGCCGCCGCGGCGGCGGCGCGCTCGCCGTCGTCGCCGGTGAGGATCCGCGCGTCCATTCCCGCCGCGTCGAGGAAGGAGGCAAGCCGCCGCGACCAGCTCTGGCCGCCGACGATCAGCACGACCGGCTCGCCCCTGCCGGCGACGCCGAGCAGCCGGCTGACCGGCCCGGCGGTGAGTCCGTAGAGGAGGACGGTGCCGAAGATCGCCACGAAGGCGATCGGGAGGATGCGGCCGGCGCCGTCGACGTTCGCCTGGGTGAGCTCGAGTCCGAAGGCCGACGCCGTCGCCGCGGCGACGATCCCGCGTGGCGCCATCCAGGCGATGAAGGCGCGCTGCCGCCAATCGAGCGCCGAGCGGAGCGTCGAGAGGAGAACCGCGACCGGGCGGATGATCAGGACCATCACCGCGATCAGGATCAGCCCCTCGGGCAGCACCGCGCCGACCTGGGAGGGCTCGACCGACGCCGAGATGAGGACGAAGAGGATCCCGATCAGCAGGCTGACGAGGGTTCCGTGGAACTCGAGGATCCTGCCGACGTCGAGGCGATCCTGGTTCGCGAGCGCCGCCCCCATCACGGTCGCCGCGACGAAGCCCGAATCCTCGCGAAGCAGGTCGGCCGCGACCACGGCGGCGACCACCAGCATCAGCGCCGCCGGTGCCAGGTTCCTCGGGGTCGCGCGCTGCAGGTGGCCGAGGATCGCCGACATCGACGCGGCGCCGGCGAGGCCGACCGCGGCGCCGACCGCGAGACTGGAGATCAGCTCGCCGGGGTGGTAGCCGGAGGTCCCGCTCCCCTGGGCGCTGACGACGCTGAAGATGAGGACCCCGAGCAGGGCGCCGATCGGATCGATCAACACGCCCTCCCACTTCAGCGTCGATCGCACCTGCTCGGCGGGCCGGACGAAGTCGAGCAGCGGCAGGACGACAGTCGGCCCCGAGACGACGAGGATCGCGCCCAGCACCGCCGCGACGCCGAGGTCGAGGTCGAATACCACCCGGACCACGGCGGTGACGGCGATCGCGGTGACCAACGGTTCCCAGCGAGACGAGGCGGACGACGACCGAACGGAGCTCGGTCAGGTCCCGCAGGCGCAGGCGCAGGCCGGCTTCGAAGAGGATCACCCCGACGCCGAGCGAGACCATCGGCTGAAAGCTGTCGCCGAACAGGTTCTCGGGGTTGATGTCGGCGGTGATCGCCCCGGCGGCGAAGCCGACCGGCAGGAGCAGGACGATCGCCGGCATCCGCAGTCTCTCCGCGAGCAGGCGGGTGCCGACGGCGAGGACGACCGCCAGCCCGAGGCCGATCAGGATCGAGTTCGTGGAGATGCCGGGATCCTCCCGCCGGGCCCGGCGGCAAGCGCCGAATCGGGCGCGGGTCGGTTCAACGGCGCATTGCGCAGGTCAGGCGATCCGCGTCCGCCGCCGGCGTCGCGCCCTACCAGTCCCAGGGGCTCGTGCCGGCGAGCGTGTCCTGCTCCAGGTAGCGGTTCAGGGCGGCGAGCTCGTCGGGGTCGATCGAGTAGGTGTGGGAGTCCTCCGGGAAGCGGCGGTGGCGGACGTCGGCGACGTAGCCGGCGACGCCGTCGACCATCGCGCCGTGGACGTCGGCGTAGCGCTTGACGAACCGCGCCGTGTGGCCTGTGTGGATGCCGAGCAGGTCGTGGAAGACGAGCACCTGACCGTCGGTCGCGCCGCCGGCGCCGATGCCGATGACGGGGACGTCCATGCGCGGCATGATCGCCGCGGTGACCGCCGCCGGCACGGCCTCGAAAACGACCGCGAAACAGCCGACCGCCTGCAGCGAGAAGGCGTCCTCGGCGATCTGTGCCGCGCGCTCGCCGGTCCGCCCCTGCGCCTTGTAGCCGCCGAGCGCCGTCGCTGTCTGCGGCGTCAGCCCGACATGGCCCATGACCGGGATACCGGCTCGGACGATGGCCCGCGCCCTGTCGACCGAGGCGCCGCCGCGCTCGAGCTTGACGGCGTCACAGCCCGCCTCCTTGATGAACCGCTGGGCGTTCGCGATCGCCTGCTCGTTCGAGTTCTCGTAGGAGCCGAACGGCATGTCGCCGACCAGGAGCGCGGTATTCAGCCCGCGTCGCACGGCGGCGGCGAGCATCAGCATCTCCTCCATGCCGATCGGAACCGTCGAGTCGTGGCCGAGGACCGTCATCGCTCCGGAGTCGCCGACGAGGACGATGTCGACGCCGGCCTCCTCCGCGACCTGCGCGGAGGGGTAGTCGTAGGCGGTGACCATCGCGATCGGCTCGCCGAGCTCCCTCATCTCGGTCAGCCGTGGGATCGAGACCTTCGGCCGCTCGTCCGGCGGCGTGTTCGGTACTCGCGGGGCGGTGCTCATCTCGGTTCCTGCCTCTCGGGGTCGGGTGTCGTCGCCGGTTCGACGACGATGTTGTCGATCAGTCTCGCGTCCCCGACCTGCGCCGCCACGGCGATCAGGACGGGGCGTCCGTTGAAGCTTTCGATCGGGCTCAGGTCAGCGGCGTCGCGGGCCTCGAGGTACTCGGTCTCGACGCCGGCGCCGGCCAGCTCCCCGCGGGCGGCCGCGAGGGCGTCGTCGACCGCGGCGCCGGAGCGGGCGGCGGCGGCGGCGGCGAGCAGCGCCCGGTGCAAAGCCGGCGCCCGATCGCGGTCGCCGGCAGCCAGATAGGCGTTGCGGGAGGACATCGCCAGGCCGTCGGGCTCGCGTACCGTCGGCCGGACCTCGACCCGGACCGGGAAGTCGAGGTCGGCGACCATGCGCCGCACCACGACCGCCTGCTGAGCGTCCTTCTGCCCGAAGTAGGCGACGTCGGGCCCGACCGTGTTGAGCAGCTTCGCGACGATCGTGGTGACGCCGCGGAAGTGCTCCGGGCCGCGAATGTCGACGTCGCCGCAGAGCACCTCGGTGAGACCGCCGACCTCGACGGTCGTAGCGAATCCGGGCGGGTAGACGTCGGCGACCGCCGGCGCGTAGATCAGGTCGACGCCGGCCGCGGCGGCGCGGGCGGCGTCGCGGGCGCGATCGCGCGGATAGCGCTCGAGGTCCTCGTCGGCGCCGAACTGGGTGGGGTTGACGAACAGGCTCATGACGACGACGCCGCATTCCTCGCGGGCTGCTGCCAGCAGCGACAGGTGGCCCTCGTGGAGCGATCCCATCGTCGGCACCAGGCCGATCGTCAGCCCCGCGCGGCGCGAAGCGCCGAGGGCCGCCCGCACTTCGTCGCTCGTCTCGACGATCTTCATCGCCGCTCTCCGGTCACGGCGATCTCGCGGGTTCGCTCGGCCATCGCCCGGTAAAGCGGCGCCAGCTGCGGGGCCGCCTCGTCGATCGCCTCGAGGTGCCGCGCGACCGTCGCCTCGTCGCCGCGAGCGATCGGTCCGGTCAGCGCCGCCGGACCGCGCTCGGCCCAGTTGGCGGCGGTGCGGAGGACGAGCGGCGCCAGCAGTTCGCGGCCGCTGTCGATCCCGGCGGCGGCGAGCAACTCCTCGGCGCTCGCCTCGAGGGCGACCAGGAAGTTCGATGCCATCGCAGCGGCGGCGTGATAGGCGGCCCGCGAACCCTCACCGACCTCGAACGGCGCCATCTGACAGCGCTCGGCGATCGCCCGGGCGAGGTCCGCCGCCACCCGGTCGGAGCCGGCGACCGCCGCCGCCGCACCGGTCAGGTCGGCGTCGGCGCAGGGAACGGTCTGGAGCGGATGCAACGAGAACGTTGCGGCGCCGCGATCGGCAGCGGCGGCGAGCGCCGCCAGCGGCGTCGCGCCGCTCGTGTGGCCGATGAAGCGGAGCCCCGGCGCAGCGGCGACCACCCGCGAGCAGGCGGCGACGATGTCGGCGTCGGGCACGCAGAGCAGCACCACCTCAGCCTCGGCGCAGGCGGCCTCGACCTCGTCGCGGCCGGCGATCGTCGTCGCGACGCCGGCGGCGGCGAGGGCGCGGGAGATGCTGCCGCCCACGCGGCCGCGACCGACCAGCGTGATCGGCGACATCGGGGTGGTGTGCGCGCGGAAGGGCTGCATCCGTTCCAGTTCTCGCGGAGATACCAGACGGTCGTTGTCGGATTCGAGACGGGGCCGTTGTCGCGGTCCGCCTCCCTCGGCGGGATGGCGGCCAAAGGCCTGACGGAATGATACCTGTGGGCATGGCCCGATCCGCGTCCCCGACTACGATCAGCAGCGATGCCGATCTACGAGTTCGAGTGCGGCGAATGCGGCGAGCGCTTCGAGGAGATGGTGCCGGTCGGGACCGATCGGGCCCACTGCCCGGCCTGTGGCGCCGCCGGAGCGCAGCGGCGGTTCTCGACGTTCGGACTGAGCAGGCAGCCGACGGCCACGCAGAAGCGGCGGATGGAGGAGCGGCGGGGCACCGACCGGGGCGGAGCCCGGGAGCGGTTCGAGCGCAGCCTCGCCAAGCAGCGGCAGCGCAAGCCCGGATCGTGAGCGGGGCCGCGGAACGGCGCGAGGCGCTCGTCGAGGTCTACCGGGAGGCTTCCGGCTGCACGCTCTGCCCGCTCGCCCGGACCCGGACGAAGGTCGTCTTCGGCGCCGGCGACGCCGACGCCGACCTGATGTTCATCGGCGAGGCTCCCGGGGCCGAGGAGGATCGCCGCGGTCTGCCGTTCGTCGGCCGCGCCGGCGGTCTGCTCAACGAGTTGCTCGGCGAGATCGACCTCGATCGCGAATCCGTCTTCATCGCCAACACGCTGATGTGCCGGCCGCCCGGCAACCGCGACCCGCAGCCGGTCGAGCTCGATTCCTGCCGCCCCTACCTGCTCGAGAAGGTGCGGCTGATCGAGCCGAAGGTGATCGTCACGCTCGGCAATTTCGCCACGAAGCTGATCACCGGCGACCAGACCGGGATCACGAAGGTCCGGGGACGGCCGCAGATCCACCGGCTCGGCGAGCGGACGGTGCGGGTGTTCCCGATCCTCCACCCGGCGGCGGCGCTGCGGACCCCGAGGCTGCGGGAGACGATGAGCGAGGACTTCGCGGCGCTCGGCCGGCTGCTCGCCGAGCCGGCGCCGGCGCAGGAGCCGGATCCCGCCGACCCGATCGCCCCGGCCGGCGACGATCAGCTCGACATCTTCGCCCCGTAGTGGATTCGCGCCCCCCGCAGATCGACCGGCTTCGCTCGACCGGGCCGGACCGGACCGAGGCGATCGCGGCCGGTCTCGCTGCCGAGCTGCGCCCCGGCGACGTCGTCCTGCTCCGTGGCGAGCTCGGCGCCGGCAAGACGACCTTCGTGCGCGGGGCCGCCCGAGCCCTCGGCGTGACCGCGCCGGTGACGTCGCCGACCTACACGATCGGGCAGCGTTACGCGGGCGATGTTCCGGTCTCTCACCTCGACCTCCATCGCCTCGCCGGCGACACCGGACTCAGCGCCGAGGACCCGGCGTTGCTCGACGACTACCTGACCGCCGACGCCGTCGCGTTCGTCGAGTGGCCCGAGCCCGCGGCACCGCTGATCGCGGCGCCCGCCGCGACCGTGGAGCTCGCCCATGCCGGCGGCGACGTCCGCGAGATCACGATCGAGCGCCGGCGGTGATCCTCGGATTCGACACCGCGACTCCGATCACGACGGTCGCGATCTTCGACCACGAGCGGATCGTCTTCGAGGCGGCGCAGGGCCCGGGGGACGACGGGCGGCCGGTCGCCGGCCGGGCGCTGCTGACGATGATCGATGCCGCCGTCGGCGAAGCGGGCGGCTGGGAGCGGATCGCGACGATTGCGGTCGGACGCGGCCCGGGTTCGTTCACCGGCCTGCGGATCGCGATCAGCACCGCCCGGGCCCTCTCGCAGGCGCGCCGGATCGCGGTTGCGGGAGTCGATTCGACGGCCGCGCTCGCGGCCGGGCTCGCCGCGCCCCCCGGGGCGGCGGCGAGGGCTCGGATCGGCGTCGTCGACGCGCGTCGCGGCGAGGTGTTCGCCGCCGCCGACCGTGGTCAGGGGGCCGGCGAGCCGGTCGTCTGCGCTCCCGGCGACATCCTCGAGGCGCTCGGCGGCGGCGTCGAAGGCGCGTTGGCGGGCGGTGACGGAGCGGTACGATTCCGGTCCGAGATCGAGGCGCTCGGCTGCACGGTCCCCGCTGACGCCGATCCTGCGAACAGGCTCTCGGCGCGGCAGATCTGCCTGCTGGCCGCCAAGATGGACCCCGGCCGGGCGCAGTTTCCCGCCGGTGTCACCCCGAAGTACATGAGACGACCCGACGCGGAGCGTTGGCTTGAGCGAAACGACGGCAGCTGAATCGGCGATCATCGAACCGGGCGAGGTCATGTTCCGGCGGCTCACCTACGCCGACCTGCCGGCGGTGCTGTCGATCGAGCGGCGCTCGTTCCCGGCGCCCTGGTCGCTGGCGATGTTCGTGCTCGAGGTCTCGAAGCCCGGCGGCGTCTGCCTGGCGGCGATCGCCGGCGACGAGATCGTCGGCTACCTCGTCTGCTCGCGCTACGCCGACGTCTTCCACCTGATGAACGTCGCCGTCGACCCCGACCGCAGGCGGATCGGCATCGCCGCTCGGATGGTCGAGCGGATGCTCGCCGAGGCCGGTCACGAGGAGCGCTACACGCTCGAGGTCCGGGTCTCGAACCATGGCGCGATCGCGATGTACGAGCGGCTCGGCTTCCGCCGTGCCGGCCGGCGACGGCGCTACTACAGCGACAACGGCGAGGACGCGATGATCATGTGGCTCGGCGAGCCCGGGCTCTAGATGGCGCAGATCCTCGCCATCGAGACATCCTGCGACGACACCTGCGCGGCGGTGCTCGACGGCCCGCTCGTGCTCAGCAACGTGGTCTCCTCGCAGGCCGGCCTGCACGCCCGCTTCGGCGGCATCGTGCCCGAGGTCGCATCGCGCCGCCATCTCGAGCTGATCAATCCCGTCGTCGAGGCCGCGCTCGTCGACGCCGGCCGCGAGCTCGAGGCGATCGATGCGATCGCGGTGACGGCCAAGCCCGGCCTGATCGGCGCCCTGCTCGTCGGCGTCAACTCGGCGAAGTCGCTCGCCGCCGCGACCGCGAAGCCGCTGATCCCCGTCGACCACCTCCAGGGCCACGTCGCCGCGGCCTATCTGGACCCGGATCCGATCGAGCCGCCGTTTCTGGCGCTGATCGCGAGCGGCGGCCACACCCTGCTCGCCGAGGTCCGCGACCACGGCTCGTTCACGATCGCGGGTCAGACCCTCGACGATGCCGCCGGCGAGGCCCTCGACAAGGCGTCGCGGTTGCTCGGGCTCGGCTTTCCCGGCGGCCCGGCGATCCAGCGCGAGGCCGAGGCGGGGGACCCCGACGGCTTCCCGATGCCGATCGCGATGAGCCGCGACGGCAGCCTCGACTTCAGCTTCAGCGGGCTGAAGACGGCGCTCGTCTACGCCGTCCGCGACCTCGGCGAGGACGGGGTGCGCGAGCGCCGCGCCGACCTCGCCGCAGCCTTCCAGAGCGCCGTCGTCGGGCAGCTCATCGCCAAGCTTCGTAGCGCCCTCGACATCGGCGACTGGGGGGCGGTGGCGCTCGGCGGCGGCGTCGCCGCGAACTCGCTGCTGCGCGAGCGGGCCGCCGAGCTCTGCGCGGAGCGGGGCGTGCGCCTGAAGCTGGTCTCGCCGGAGCTCTGCACCGACAACGCGGCGATGATCGGCTCGGCGGCGCGCTTCGCCGAGCAGATCGCCTATCCCGACTACCTCGATCTCGACGCGGCCCCGCGCTGATCCGGTGCCGGAACCCGACGTGGTCACGCTGTACGGCCGGCCCGGCTGTCACCTCTGCGAGGAGGCGCGGCAGGCGCTCGCTGCGATGCGGCGCGGCGGCGCCCGCTTCGAGCTCCGCGAGGTCGATATCGAGACGCGACCCCGACCTGCACCGGCGGATGCTCGAACTGATTCCGGTCGTCGCCGTGAACGGCCGTCGGGTCAGCGAGCTTCTCTTCGACGGCGACGCCGTCCGGTCCCGGCTCGATACCTTTCCCGCGTGAGCGCGCGGCGTACAACCGATACCCCTGCCGCAGGCGCCGCTCGCAACGGCCTCGGCTCCGACCGGCTGTCGCTCGGCGTCGCGGCGCGGCTCGCCCGCTACCTGCAGGTGCTGATCCAGGCCCGGAAGATGGGCCGCGAGACGATCTCCTCCCAGGATCTCGCCTCGTGGACGCACGTCAACTCGACGCAGATCCGCCGCGATCTCTCCGGATTCGGGAAGTTCGGCAAGCGCGGCGTCGGCTACAACGTCGACTCGCTCGTCGCCGAGATCCGCAAGATCCTCCGCACCTCGGGCCAGCACAACATCGCGCTGTTCGGCGCCGGGCACCTCGGGCAGGCGATCGCGACCTCGGACATCTTCGCCGACCACGGCTTCCGGATCGTCTCGATCTTCGACGTCTCGCCGAAGCTGACCGGCAAGAAGATCGGCGGGATCGAGGTCCGGCCGCTCGACGACCTCGAGGAGTTCATAAGCTCCGAGGAGGTCGTCGTCGGCGTGCTCGCGGTACCCGCCGGTGCGGCTCAGGAGGTCGCCGACCGGCTCGTCGAAGCCGGCGTCCGGGTCATCTTCAACTACTCCGAGCAGCTTCTGGACGTCCCCCCCGAGGTGACCGTCCATACATCGAGCCCGGCCGTCGACCTGCTCTACGCGTTGTACTTCTACCTGGCCTGACCCGTTGACTCTGGCTCGGGACGAGAGCCTCGACCTCGCTGCCGCTCGCGAGCGATTCGAGGAGTCGACGGATTTCACGATGGCCGTCGAGGAGGAGTTCGCGATCCTCGACCCGCGGACGCTCGACCTCGCCCACGGCTTCGAGCGGCTCCAGACGGAGGCCCAGGAGGACCCGATCCTCGCCGACTCGGTGCGGGGCGAGTTGATCGACACCGAGGTAGAGATCCGCTCCGGTCGCTCCGAGAGCTTCGCCGAGATGAAGGAGCTCCAGCGTGACCGCCGCCGCCGGCTGTTCGACCTCGCCGCCCGCGAGGGGCGGGTGCTCGCCGCCTGCGGGACCCACCCCTGGGCCGACTATCTCGACCAGGCGATCATCGACACCCCGCACTATCGCCGGCTCCGCGCCGAGCTCGGCTGGGTGGCGCAGCGCAACAACACCTGGAGCCTCCACGTCCACGTCGGGGTCCGCGGCGCCGACCGCGCCGTCGCGGTCTGCGACGGACTTCGCAACGTGCTGCCGGTGCTGCTCGCGATCTCCGCCAACTCGCCGTTCCTCGACGGCCACGACACCGGGCTCGCCTCGGTCCGCACCCAGATCTTCACCCGCACCTTCCCGCGCTGCGGGATCCACGAGCCGTTCGGCGACTGGGCCGCCTACGCGGACTTCGTCGACCTGCTCGAGCGCACCCGGTCGATCGTCGAATCGACCCAGCTCTGGTGGAGCGTGCGCCCCCATCACAGCTTCGGGACGGTCGAGGTGCGGATCTGCGACGCGCAGAGCGGCGGCGAGGAGTCGTTCGCCCTGGCCGGGCTGATGATCGCCGCGGTCGCGCAGGCCGCCGCCGACTACGACGACGGGATCCTCGCGCCGCCGCGCCGCGCCCGCGAGCTCGAGGAGAACCTCTGGCGGGCGATCCGTCATGGCCTCGACGGCCGGATGATCGACTTCGACACGGGCACCGAGGTCGCGACCGCCGCCGTCGTCGAGGAGCTGCTCGTCTGGACCGAGCCGGCGCGCGAGCGGCTCGGCATCGACCTCGGCGACTTCGACCCGGCCGGGCCGAACGGCGCCCAGCGGGCGCGCGCCGAGCTCGAGCGCGGCGGCACCGTGGCCGACGCCTACCGGAGCGCGGTCGGCCTGACGGCGGACACGTACCTCGCGGCGGGGTAAGGTCAAGCCCATGAGCGAATCCCCAGAAGGAAGCGAACCGCAGGCAGGCCCACCCCCGGGCGGCGATCCCGAGGCCGAGCAGCTCAGTCCCGAGCAGGAGCAGATGCTCCGGCAGATGGAGGAGGAGATGCGGAAGGTCCGCGTCCAGGACCTCGTTGCGCAGAGCGTCGTCAGCATCCTCAACCTCTCCTACCGCCGCATCGCCAAGGACGACGAGCGCGACCTCGAGCAGGCGCGGGTCGGGATCGAGGCGATCCGGGGAATGGTCGACGTGCTCGATCCGGAGTCGCAGCAGGAGATCAAGAAGGCGCTCTCGCAGGTCCAGGTGCTCTACGCGCAGGCGGTCGGCGCCGGCGGCGAGTCCGGCGCCGAGCCGGAAGCCGGGGGAGAGGCTCCGCCGGCCGGCGGCCCGGGTTCGGCGGGACAGGCTCCGCCGCGACTCTGGACTCCGGGTTCGGACTAGCCCCGAAGCGCACTGAACCGCCCCCGCCGGGTATGCTGGCCCGGCTTTTTTTCGAAGCCGTCCCGCGTGTAAGGAGACAGGGGCGGCTTCTTCGCGAGTCCACACCGACGGAGGGAAACGAACCTTGACTGAGTTCCTCACCGACCACGGCATCGTGATCGCGCTGGTCTGCGCGGCGGCCGGGGTCATCTACGGGGCGCTGGTGACCAGACGGTTGCTCAGCCTCTCGCCCGGCAACGACCGGATGCAGGAGATTTCGAACGCCGTTCAGGAGGGCGCCAAGGCCTATCTGAACCGCCAGTACACGATCATCGGCATCGTCGCCGTGGTCCTGGCGATCATCCTCGTGATCCTCCAGGGCTTCGCGACCGGCATCGGCTTCGTGATCGGCGGCATCCTCTCCGGGGCCGCCGGATACATCGGCATGAACGTCTCGGTGCGCTCCAACGCCCGGGTCGCCGAGGCCGCTCGCGGCGGCGTTCCGCCGGCTCTCGACGCGGCCTTCAAGGGCGGCTCGGTGACCGGCCTGCTGGTCGTCGGCCTCGCCCTGCTCGGCGTCGCCGGCTACTTCGGGATCCTCGTCATCACCGGCGACGAGGACAAGGAGGCGATCGACGCGCTGATCGGGCTCGGGTTCGGCGGCTCGCTGATCTCCGTGTTCGCCCGACTCGGCGGCGGCATCTTCACGAAGGCGGCCGACGTCGGCGCCGACCTCGTCGGCAAGGTCGAGGCCGGCATCCCCGAGGACGACCCCCGCAACCCGGCGGTCATCGCCGACAACGTCGGCGACAACGTCGGCGACTGCGCCGGGATGGCGGCCGATCTGTTCGAGACGTACGCGGTCACCGCCGTCGCGGTGATGCTGCTCGGCGTCCTCAGCTTCAACCTCGACGCTTCGCGCGAGGTCGCGGTCTACCCGCTGATCATCGGCGGCGTCGCGATCCTCGCCTCGATCGTCGGCGCCCTCTCGGTCCGCAGCAAGTCGGGCAACGTCGAGGGTGCCCTGTACAAGGGCCTGGTCGTCTCCGGGCTGATCTCGGCGATCGCGTTCTACCCGATCACCGACTGGCTGATGTCCGATCCGCTCCAGTTCAGCGTCGCCAACCCCGACAGCGCCCTGGCCGACGCCTCGGTGACCGGCCTCTGGTTCTGCGCGCTGATCGGCATCGGCGTCACCGCCGGCCTGTTCGTCGTCACCGACTACTACACGTCGACCCGGTTCCGGCCCGTCAAGACGATCTCGAAGGCGTCGATCACCGGCCACGCGACGAACATCATCCAGGGGCTCGCTCAGGGCTTTCAGGGGACCGCGATCCCGGCGCTGATCATCATCCTCGCGATCTTCGGCGCCAACGAGATCGCCGGCATCTACGGGATCGCGATCGCGGTCATGGCGCAGCTCTCGCTGACCGGTCTGATCGTGGCGCTCGATGCGTTCGGCCCGATCACCGACAACGCCGGCGGCATCGCCGAGATGGCGGAGCTGCCCGAGGACGTCCGCAACGTGACCGACCCGCTCGACGCGGTCGGCAACACGACGAAGGCCGTCACCAAGGGCTACGCGATCGGCTCGGCAGTGCTCGCCGCGCTGGTCCTGTTCGCCGCCTTCAAGGTCGAGGTCCAGGCCGAGGCCGGCGTCGACTTCATCCCGTTCGACATCAGCGATCCGGCCGTCCTGATCGGCCTGCTGATCGGCGGCATGATGACCTACCTGTTCGCGGCGCTGGCGATCGAGGCGGTCGGACGGGCCGGCGGCGAGGTCGTCGAGCAGGTCCGCAAGCAGTTCAGGGAGCACCCGGGGATCATGGAAGGGACCGAGCGTCCCGACTACGGCGGCACCGTCGCGATCGTGACCGCGGCGGCGCAGCGGGAGATGATCCTGCCCTCGCTGATCCCGATCATCGTCCCGGTGATCGTCGGCGTGATCAGCGTCCAGGCCCTCGGCGGCCTGCTGATCGGCGTGATCGTCGTCGGCTTCTTCATGGCGATCTCGATGACCGTGGGCGGCGGCGCCTGGGACAACGCCAAGAAGCTGATCGAGGACGGCGCATTCGGCGGCAAGGGCTCGGAGGCCCACGCCGCCTCGGTGACCGGCGACACGGTCGGCGATCCCTACAAGGACACCGCCGGCCCGGCGATCAACCCGATGATCAAGGTGGCGAACATCGTCGCCCTGCTGATCATCCCGATCATCCACTTCTAGGCATCCAACCCCCGGCCGGCTCGCCGGCCGGGGGGTCTAGATCACTCCGGGAAGATCCTCCGCTTCGCGTCCGGTCTCCGCGGTCGGCGCGGTGAACGGGACGGGAAGACATCTGTGTCTCCGCCAGCCGGGGGGCTCCGCTGTGTGTCCGGTCTCCCCGGGTGGCGCGGCGGCGCCCCTCTCGACGCTGCGGGGCGCCCGTCCCCCGGGGAGGCGACGGCGTCGAGGGCCCGGGGGAGGCGGTCCCGGGACCGTCCACCCGAATGGCCGAAGGCCTGGTCCCGGGGGCGCATCCCCCGGGCCTGCCACCTCCCGGGACCGTTCCCCGGGCCACCACCTTCCGGGAGTGCATCCCCCCGGCCGCGGGGTCGGGTTTGCGATCCTCGTGGGGTGGCTCCGAAGCGCGAGCGGACGCTCTATGAGATCTCGAGCAGCTTCTTCGCGGCGGTCGTGATCGCATTCGCGGTGGCGGGGCTGCTCGTGACCGGGTTCGGGAAGGCCGGGCCGGGCTCGCCCGAGTTCGGCATCTGCGCGCTGTTTCTGCTGCTCGGCCTCGGGCGCCTCTGGCTCGGGCTGAAGCGCGGCAACGAGGGCGCCGGCGGCCCACCGCCTCGCTGACCACGCGGTCGTATAGTCGCCCACCGCATGGCGCACCGTGTTCCCCGCGACCAGTCCCTGCAGCGCGTCCACGGCGTCGGCTCGCTGTTCAGCGCCGCCTACGGAAACGTCGGGTCGTCGATCTACTACGCGCTCGGGGTCGTAGCCGCCTTCGCGCTCGGCCTGACGCCGGTCGCGTTCATGATCTCGGGGCTGATCTTCGTCTGCACCGCCGCCACCTACGTCGAGGGCACGGTGATGTTCCCCGAGGCGGGCGGCTCGGCCAGCTTCGCCCGCCACGCGTTCAACGAGCTCGTCAGCTTCGTGGCCGGATGGGGCCAGATGCTCAACTACATCATCACGGTCGCGATCTCGGCCTTCTTCGTGCCCCACTATCTCGGCGTCTTCTGGGAGCCGCTGCGCGAGAGCCCCGGCGACATCATCGGCGGGATCGTCCTGATCGCCGCCCTCGCGGCCCTCAACATCAAGGGCACCCAGGAGTCGGCGCGCCTCAATCTCGTGCTCGCGATCGGCGATCTCGCGACCCAGGTCCTGCTGGTGATCGTCGGCATCGTCCTCGTCCTCAGCCCCGACACGCTGATCGGCAACATCGACCTCGGCGTCGCCCCGACCTGGGGCGACTTCGCCCTGGGCATCGCGCTCGGGATGATCGCCTACACCGGCATCGAGACGATCTCGAACATGTCCGAGGAGGCGATCGAGCCGGAGCGCTCGATCCCCCGCGGGACCGGCTTCGTGGTCCTCGCCGTGATCGGCCTCTATGCCCTGCTGCCGATCATCGCCCTGTCGGCGATGCCGGTCACGCTCGGCCCCGACGGCTACACGACCGAGCTCGGCACGACCTTCGCCGGCGACCCGGTGCTCGGCATCGTCGAGAACCTCGGGCTCGGCGCTGGGATCACCGACGTTCTTCGCGTCTACGTCGGCGTCCTCGCGGCGGTGATCCTGGTGATCGCGACGAACGCCGGCATGATCGGCGTCTCCCGCCTGACGTTCTCGATGGGCCAGCACCGTCAGCTTCCCGAGCGGCTCCGGCAGGTCCACCCGAAGTTCCGGACGCCACACGTCGCGATCATCACCTTCTCGATCATCGCCTCGATCGCCCTGATCCCCGGCCAGGCCGACCTGCTCGCGACGATGTACTCGTTCGGGGCGATGCTCTCGTTCACGATCGCGCACGTCGCGGTGCTGTGGATGCGTCGCCGCCACGCCGGCATCGAGCGCAAGTGGAAGCCGCGGGGCGAGTTCCGGATCGCCGGCGTCGAGCTGCCGATCACCGCGGTCCTCGGCGGCCTCGGCACGTTCGCGGCCTGGATCGTGGTGATGGCGATGAACCCGGTCACGATGGCGATCGGCCTCGGCTGGATGGCGCTCGGCATCTGCGTCTATCTGCTCTACCGCCGCAACCAGGACCTGCCGATCAGAAAGACGGTCACGGTCGTCCTGCCGGAGCCGCTCGACGTCGAGGAGGTCGAGTACCGATCGGTCCTCGTCCCGTTCGAGGACGATCCGTTCTCCGAGCAGACGATCGGGACCGCGGCCCGGCTCGCCGCCCGCAAGGGGCGCGGGATCCACGTCATCTCGCTGCTCAACGTGCCCGCCCACCTGCCGATCGACGCGCCCCTGCAGCGTCAGCAGGAGAAGGCGCAGTCGAAGATCGAGCGGGCGAAGCTGATCGGCGGGCGCCGGGTGACCGGCCACGTCCAGCGGGTCCGGCCCGGCCAGGCGGCGAAGGCGATCATCGAGGAGGCGGTCGACATCAAGGCGGTGGCGATCGTCATGCAGCTCACCTACCGGAACGGCTCGCCGCTCTACGGCAAGACCCTGCAGGGTGTGCTCGGGAAGCGACCGTGCCGGGTGATCGTCGCCGCCGACCCGCACGGCGACAGGGCCGAGACCGGCCTGCTCACCGCCGCCTGACCTCCGCCCGGCCGCCGCGGCCATGCCGGTGCAGCTTCGGCGGCGGCAACTAGAATCGCCGCCGATGGCGTCCCGGCAGCGGATCGGCTCGAGCGGAACGAAGGTGCTTTCGTCGGCGATCCTCGTTCTCGGCGTCGTTATCGCCGTGCGGACGCTGGTCGCCGGCGGCGGCCCCGCTTCCCTCGGCGTCCTGCTCGGCGCCGTCTTCATGGCGATCGGCGGCGCTCGCCTGTACCTGGCGACGCGGCATCCGGCTTGAGGGCGGCGTGACGGAGCGGCGGATCGCCCGGCCGGCGCTCGGCCGCCGCTTTCTCGGCGTGCCCTGGCTGTGGGCCGTCGCGCACTCGGCGATCGCGTTCTCGGTCTACTACTCGCTCGGCGTCGTCGCCGACGATGCGCTTGCGCTGACCCCGGTCGTCTTCGCGATCGCCGGCCTGATCTACGTGCTGACGACGATGACCTACGTCGAGGGCGGGGCGATGTTCCGCGAGCGCGGCGGCTCGAACACGCTCGCCCGCCATGCCTTCAACGAGCTCGCCAGCTTCGTCGCGGGCTGGGCGATCCTGATCGACTACGTGATCGTGATCGCGCTCGCGGCGATCACGATCCCGCACTACCTCGGCCCGATCTCGACCGATCTCTCGATCGGCGCCGGCGAGCAGATCGTCGCGGTCGGGGTGGTCGTCACCGTCGCCGCCGTCAACATCGTCGGCTTCACCGGCAGCCGCCGCCAGGGGTTGCTGGTGGCGATGACGGGCGCCGACCTGCTGCTCCAGTTCCTGCTCGTGATCGTCGGCCTGATCGTCGTCTGGGATCCGGGAGCGCTGACGAACTCGATCGACGCCTTCGGCACGCCGGGGATCAAGAGCATCGCCGAGGCGCTGGTCATCTCGATGGTCGCGCTGGCCGGCATCGAGGCCGCATCGGACCTGGCGCCGGACCTCGCCTGGCGCCGCGAGGACCTCCGCAACGTGCTTCGCGCCGGCACGTTCGTCGTCCCGTTCGTCTACGTCGGCATGTCGCTCGTCGCGCTGATGGCGCTGCCGGTCGTGGCCGGTCCCGACGGTCCGACGACGGCGCTGGCGACGACGTTCGAGGACGCCCCGGTGCTCGGCGTCACCTCGGCCTTCGAGCCGGGCTGGCTCTCGAGCGTGTTCAAGTGGGCGGTCGTCGCGATCGCCCCGGTGATCCTCTTCTTCGCGGCCAACGTGACGATGCTCGGCCTCTCCCGGCACGTTTACGTGCTCGCGACCAACCGCCAGATCCCGAGCTGGCTCGGCAAGCTCGGCGGACGCCGCTCGACCCCGCACGTGGCGATCCTGATCGCCGCCGCGTTCGCGATCGGGCTCGTCCTGCCCGGCGACGTCGAGCTGCTCGCTGGCGATCTTCGCCTTCGGTGCGACGCTGGCGATATCGATCGCGCACCTGTCGCTGATCCGGCTCCGCTTCACCGATCCGGATCGCGAGCGCCCCTACTCGGTGCCGCTCGGGGTCCGCGTCGGCGGCGCCATCGTGCCGATCCCGGCGGTCCTCGGCCTGCTCCTCACCGGCGCCGGATTCGTCTCGATCTTCGTCCTGCACGGGGCGGCGCTCTGGGCCGGGGGCTGCTGGATGCTCTTCGGCCTCGTCTCCTACTTCGTCTACCGCCGGGTCGTGCAGGGGCTGCCGCTGACGACGCGCGTCTCGGTCCCCGAGCAGGCGCTGCTCAAGCAGGAGCCCGACGTCGCCCTCGAGAGCGTCCTCGTCCCCGTGCTCGGCACCCGCAAGCTCGACGACGACATCGTCTCCACCGCTTGCCGGCTCGCCGAGTCGAATCCGCTCGAGGGGCAGAGCAACCCGCGACTCGAGCTGCTCTTCGTGATCGACCTGCCGCTGACCGTGCCGCTGACCGGGCCGATTCCCGAGAAGCGGGTCGCCGCTGCCGAGCGGGCGCTGGCGCGGGCGATGGAGATCGCCGCCGAGTACCCCGGGGTCGAGGCCGACAGCGAATTCGTGCTCGCCCGCAACGTCGGCGAGGCGATCGTCGATCGGGCCCGCGAGCGTGGGGTCGAGGCGATCATCGTCGGCGGCGAGCCACCGACGATGATCCGCGGCGGCGCCGTGCTCGGCGGCGTCCGCGGCTCGAAGCCGGCGGAGATCGGACCGGTCAGCGAGTACGTGCTGCGGAACGCGCCCTGCCGGGTCCTGCTGACCGCCCCCGCGGAGGAATAAGATCGGCCCATGCTGATCCTGATCGTGGGCTGCGGGCGCGTCGGCTCATCAGTGGCGCGGACGATGCTGGCCGAAGGCCATGCGGTCTCGTGCCTCGACGAGGATCCCGATTCGCACGCCCGCCTCGAGCTCGGCCTCGACACGTCGTGGGAAGATGCCGGCGGGCAGTTCACCGTCGGCACCGGCCTCGAGATCGACGCCCTGACGACCGCCGGAATCGAGCGCGCCGACGTCTTCGTCGCCTCGACGAACGGCGACAACACGAACATCGTCATCGCCCAGATCGCCCAGCGGCGGTTCCGGGTCGAGACCGTGATCGCGCGGATTCTCGATCCGTACCGGGCCGAGTGGTACGGGACCCAGGGCCTGACGACGATCTGCCCGACGCGGACCGCGATCGAGATGCTCGAGAGCAACCTCCGCGAGGTCGCGGCCGGAAAGGACGAGCGGGCCGATGGGTGAGGAGCGGGCCGAGCCCGACTACATGCTGATCGTCGGCGGCGGCAAGGTCGGCTGGAATCTCGCCCGCGAGCTGATCGACAAGGGCCATGAGGTGACCCTGATCGAGTCCGACCGCGAGCGGTACCTGACGGTCGAGCAGGAGCTCGAGCATCGCGTCCTCTACGGCGACGCTTCCGAGCTCTGGGTTCTCGAGCGGGCCGGCATCGCCCGGGCCGCGATGGTGATCGCCGTGACCGGCGACGACGAGGACAACCTGCTGATCTGCCAGGTCGCCAAGGACAAGTACGGCGTCGAGCGGGTCATCGCCCGGGTCAACAACCCGCGCAACCGCCAGCATTTCGAGCTGCTCGGCGTCAAGCCCTACGTCTCCGCCACCGATCTGATCCTGCGGCTGATCGAGCGCCAGGTTCCCCGCTATGGCCTCGTTCACCTGCTCGACCTCGCCGATGCCAAGATCGAGATCATCGACCTGCTGATCGGCGACCACGCCCAGGTCGTCGGCCGCCGCCTCGACCAGCTGCAGTTGCCGAAGGGAAGCCTGCTGATCAGCGTCATGCGCGACGGCACCGGGTTCGTGCCGACCCCCGACACCGTGCTCGAGGCCGGCGACGAGGTGCTCGCCGTCCTCGACCCGCGCATCGAGGAGGAGCTGACCAAGTACCTCGGGCTCGAGGACGGCACCGTCGACCGCACGCCGGACGACTGACGACGGTGGCCGATCGCGAGGTCGACTTCCTGCTCGTCGGCGGCGGCATCGCCTCCGCCTACTGCGCTGCCGAGCTCCGCAAGCGCGGCGCCGCCGGCACGATCCTGCTCGCCGGTCGCGAGCCCGAGGCCCCCTACGACCGGCCGCCGCTGTCGAAGGAGTACCTGCGCGGCGAGCTCGATCGCGAGGATGCGCTCGTCCACCCGCGCGACTGGTACGGGGACAACGATGTCGAGCTGCTGACCGGCAGGAGCGTGATCTCCCTCGACGCCGAGTCGCGGACGGCGCAGATCCAGGGTGGCGAGGAGGTCGCGTTCGGAAAGGCGCTGCTTGCCACCGGGGCGATGGTGAACATCCTCCGCGTCGACGGCGCCCAGCTCGAGGGGATCCACTACCTGCGCGCCTTCGGCAACTCCGACTCGATTCGCGACGACGTCGCCGGTGCCGAGCACGTCGTCTGCGTCGGTGGCAGCTACATCGGCGCCGAGGTGGCCGCGTCGCTGACCGAGATGGGCAAGCGCTGCACGATCGTCGAGATCGAGCCGGTCGTCCTCGCTCGCGGCTTCGGCGAGCAGGCCGGTCGACGCCTCCAGGGTCTGCTCGCCGCCAACGGGGTCGAGTTCGCGACCGGCGAGACCGTCGCCGCCTTCGAGGGCGACGAGCGGGTCACGACGGTGCTGACGGAGAGCGGTGCGGCGATCGCCTGCGACGCGGTCGTCGTCGGCGCCGGGGTCCGGCCCGACACGATGCTCGCCGACCGCGCCGGCATCGAGGTCGGCGACGGCATCGTCTGCGATTCGAGCCTCGAGACCTCCGTCCCGGGGATCTTCGCCGCCGGCGATTGCTGCAGCTACGAGAGCGTGCTGCACGGCGGCCGTGTGCGCTTCGAGCACTGGGACGTGGCGCTGCACCAGGGCCGCCACGCCGCTCGCGGGATGCTCGGCGAGAAGTCGCCCTACAACGTCGTGCCCTACTTCTTCAGCGACTTCTCCGACTGGGCATCGCTGGAGTACGTCGGCGGTGCCGGCGAATGGGACGAGATCCTCTGGCGCGGCGACCCCGATGCCGCCGAGTTCTCGGCCTGGTACCTCAGCTCCGACCGCGTCGTCGCCGCCCTCTCGGTCGGCCGATCCGAGGATCTGCTCGCCGCCCGGCGGCTGATCGAGGCCGGCGAGCAGATCGGCGAGCGGCGGGCTGCGATCGCCGACGCCGGCGCCGACCTCGACGCGATCGTCTAGCTAACCTCCGCCGCGGCACTGCGGGCTGGTGTAACGGCAACACGCCTCTCTCTGGAAGAGGTATTCGGGGTTCGAATCCCTGGCCCGCAGCTCTGGGTGTCCGAAGAGCCGGCAGGGGTACCACCGTCTCCGGGAGGTGGAGTGTCGGCGGCGGCACCGCCTGCGGGCCTGCCCACGTCGGTTGCGTGGGCCGGGGTTTCGTGGTGTTGGGGTTGCCGCCGAGCCGACACGCCCGACCGTCGAGTCCTCCGCCGCATCGCACCGCCGAGGTGGAGGAAAGGGGGAATAGTCACCGGTTTCCTCGACCTCGGCGGGAGGGAGCCGTCGCGGTTGCCCGCTAACCTGGATGCGATGAGAGGGAAGACGGCGATTGCGATTGCAACGGCCGCCGGCTCGCTCGCCCTCTGGGGGGCCGGCTGCGGTGGCAACGATGCGACGACCTCGACGGTCACGTCGTCGTCGTCGACGACGACGACCGCCGTCGCCACCGACGAGTTCATCACCGCCGCCGACGCCCGCTGCGCCGAGGCCAACGCCGCGATCGCCAATCTCGTCGCCGACGGCTCGGCGAGCTCGACGGTGATCCAGCAGCAGATCGACATCACCAAGCAGACCCTGAAGGGGCTGAAGTCGCTCGGCACCCCCGAGGACCCGGACGGGTCGCTCAACGACTTCTACGACGCCGTCAAGCAGGAGATCTCGGTGCTCGGCCAGCAGCAGAGCGCGCTCGCCTCCGGCGACAGCGCCGCCGCCGACACGCTCGGCGTGCAGCTCGACCAGGCCGAGAGCGATGCCCAGACCGCGGCCGTCTCGTTCGGCTTCGAGGAGTGCGGCCAGCAGGGCTCGGCCCTGTCGGCCGACTCCTCGACGACCGGCTCGCCGTCGGACGGGGCGACGACGACAGCGCCGGTGACGCCGACGACCACCCCGGCGCCGGTCACCCCGGCGCCGGTCACCCCGGCGCCGTCCGGCGGTACCTCCGGCGGCACCAGCTCCGGCGGCACGGGCGGCGGGTCAGGCGGCTCCGGCAACTCCGGCGGGATCAGCCCCGGCGGCTGATCACGGCGCGGTCGCGCTCAGGCGGCGGCCCGGCCGGCCCAGGTGCCGTAGAGGCGTGCGTAGGCGCCACCGAGCTCGATCAGCTCCTCGTGGGTGCCGCTCTCGGCGATCGTCCCGTGCTCGAGGACGACGATCCGGCTCGCCCGCCTGATCGTCGACAGCCGGTGGGCGATGACGATCGCGGTACGGCCGACGAGCAGCCGCTCGAGGCCCCGCTCGATCCGGCGCTCGGTGCGGACGTCGACGTTCGACGTCGCCTCGTCGAGGATCAGGATCCGCGGCTCGGCGAGCAGCGCCCGGGCGAAGGCGACGATCTGACGCTCGCCGGCCGACAGCGAGGTTCCGCGCTCGCCGACCTCGGTGTCGAGGCCGGCGGGAAGTCCCTCGATCAGCGGCTCGCCGCCGACCGTGTGCAGCGCGTCGAGGATGTCCTCCCGATCGGCTCCCGGTCGTCCGAAGGCGACGTTGTCGGCGATCGTGCCGCTGAACAGGAACCCCTCCTGGGGGACGATCCCGAGCCGGCTGCGCAGCGCGTTCGAGTCGAGCTCGCGGACGTCGACCCCGTCGATCAGGATCCGTCCCCGCTGCGGGTCGTAGAACCTCGCGACGAGCTTGGCCAGGGTCGACTTGCCGGCGCCGGTCTCGCCGACGAGCGCGACCGTCTGGCCGGGGAGGATCCGCAGGTCGATGTCGCGGAGCGCCCAGTCCTGCTCGCGATCGGGCTCGTCGCCATAGCCGAACCAGACGTCCTCGAGGTCGATCGCGCCGCGGATCTCGCCGGGGTCGATCGCGTTCGGCGGGTCGACCAGGTCGGGTTCGGTGTCGAGCAGTTCGAAGATCTTGTCGAGTGCCGCCATGCCCTGCTGGTAGGTGGTGTAGAGCTGGCTGATCTGCTGGATCGGGTCGAAGAACGTCTGCAGGTAGCCGACGAACGCGACGAGGACGCCGATCTCGACGTTGCCGTCGATGACCTGGTAGCCACCGAACAGCAGGATCGCCGCGGTGCCGATCGCCGAAAGCAGCTCGACGGCCGGGAAGTAGGAGGCGTTCAGGTAGACGGTCCGCATGTTGACCGCGCGGTTCTCCTCGTTGAGGACCGACATCTCGGCGAGGTGCCGAGGCTCCTGGCCGAAGCTGCGGACCACCCTGACCCCGCTGAGGCTCTCCTGCAGGAAAGCGGTGATGTTCGCGATCTTCTCGCGCGTCAACCGGTAGGCGCTCGCCGAGGCGACCCGGAAGACGATGCTGCCGATCGCCAGGACCGGAAAGGTCAGGAAGGTGATCAGGGCGAGCTGGACGTCGATCGCGAGCAGGATCACGACGACTCCGATCAGCGTCAGGACGCTGGAGACCATCGTCACGATGCCGTCGGTGACGAGCGTGTCGAGGGCCTGGACGTCGTTGGTCATCCGCGAGATCAGCACCCCGGGGCGGTTGCGCGTGTAGAAGCCCAGCGACATGCTCTGCAGGTGCGTGTAGATCCGCTCGCGGAGATCCTGGAGGGCGCGCTGGCCGACCCAGCCGACCAGGTAGGTCTGCACGTAGGTGGCCGCCCAGTAGATGGCGGCGGAGGCGAGGAACGCGACGACGATCAGGGTCAGCGCGTTGAGGTCGCCGGGAACGATCCCCTTGTCGATCGCCAGGCCGGCCAGGTAGGGGGGAGCCAGCGAGGCGGCGGTGGCGAGGACGAGGGCGAGCATCATCCATGCGACCCGGCCCCGGTAGGGGCGCAGCAGGCCGAACAGCCAGCGGACCTTGCGGCCGCGGCCGTCCTCGCCGCGGATCGTCCGCCAGACGCTCTTGACGAGCAGCCAGGCATCGCCCAGGGGCGCACGCGTCTCTGACTCGCGCGCCTCATCCTCACGCTCGAGCTTCGCGTCGGCTTCCTCCTCGGGCGGCGTGTTGGCGCCGTTGCGGGAGCTCACAGCCGCGCCACCTCCTCGCGCTCCTCGAGGTCGTGCTGCAGGAAGGTCCGGTCGACGAGCCCGTGGTCGGCGATCTCGCGGTACAGCGGGCAGCGATCGAGCAGCTCCTCGTGGCTGCCGCGATCGACCAGCCGGCCCTCGTCGAGGACGACGATCTCGTCGGCGAGCGAGATCGTCGAGAGCCGGTGGGCGACGATGAACGTCGTCCGGCCCCGCAGCGCCTCGTCGAGGCCGCGTCTGATCTCGGCCTCGGTCTGGGCGTCGACCGACGACGTGGCGTCGTCGAGGATCAGGATGCGCGGATCGGCGAGCAGCGCCCGGGCGATCGCGATCCGCTGCCGCTGTCCGCCCGAGAGGGTCAGGCCGCGCTCGCCGACCATCGTCTCGTAGCCGTCGGGGAGGCGCTCGATGAACGAGTGGGCCTGCGCCCGCCGGGCGGCCAGCTCGACCTCCTCGCGGGTCGCGTCGGGCTTCGCGTAGGCGATGTTCTCGGCGATCGTGGCGCTGAACAGGAAGCTGTCGTCGGCGACGAAGGCGATCTGGCGGCGCAGCGAGCCGAGGTCGACCTCGCGGAGGTCGGCGCCGTCGACCGTGACCGAGCCGGAGCTCGGGTCGTAGAGGCGGGCGAGCAGGGCGACGAGGCTGGTCTTCCCCGAGCCCGACGGGCCGACGAGCGCGACGACGGTGCCGCCCTCGACCTCGAGGTCGATGTCGGTGAGCGCCGGCTCGGCCTCTCCATAGCCGAGCGTGACGTCGCGGAGGACCACGGCGCCGTTGCCGGGCGGCAGGTCCGGAGCGCCGGGCGGGGCCTCGATCTCGGGAGCGCGGTCGAGCACCTCGAACAGGCGGTTGCCGGATGCGATCGCCCGCTGCGACATGCCGAGCGCCGTGCCGAGCATCCGCATCGGCCCGATCAGCATCACCAGGTAGGTGTAGAAGGCGGTGAAATCGCCGAGCGAGAGCGCGCCGTTGACGACCTGGCGGCCGCCGACGAGGAGCACGACCGCGAGCCCGAGGTTCGGCAGGAAGGCGATCATCGGGTTGTAGAAGGCGCGCAGCCGGGTCGAGTAGACGTTCTGGTCGAAGACCCGGGATACGCGATGGCGGAACCGGCCGAGCATGTGGTCCTCGCGCGCGAACGCCTTGACGACGCGGACGCCGGAGACCGACTCCTCGGCCTCGACGGTGAGCTCGGCGATCCGCTGCTGGACCTCCTGCAGCGCCGGCCGCGACGTGCGGTTGTAGCGCGAGGCGGTGAAGACGACGAACGGGACCGGCAGCAGCGCGAGGGCGGCGAGCTCGGGCTGGAGGACGAACATGACGGCGCCGGCGAGGATCAGGGTCAGGGCGCTCTGGGTGATGAAGATCAGCCCGTAGCCGAGGAAGAAGCGGATCGACTGCAGGTCGACGGTCGCCCGCGACATCAGCTGGCCCGTCTGCTGGCTGTCGAAGTAGCCGAGCTCGAGCGATTGCAGGTGCTCGTAGATCCGCTCCCGGAGGTCGTACTCGACGGCGAGCGAGACCTTGCCGGCGACGATCCGCCGCGAGGCCGTCAGGGCCAGGCGCAGCAGCCCGGCGGCGACGATCGTCAGCGCCAGCGGCAGCAGCGCCGAGCTGTCGCCGTCCTGGATCGCGTTGACGACGCGGCCGACCAGCCAGGGGATCAGCACGGTCACCGCCATCGCCAGCGAGGCGAGCACGATCGAGGCGACGTTCTGACGCTTGTAGGGGCGCAGGAAGGCGAGCAGGCGGCGGAACGTGGTCGGCATCTGCGCCTCACTATACAAAGTGAAGTGAAGGCTTAGACTCGCGGGATGCCAGCCGGGGCCGGACTCTGCGAGCGCTGCCGACATCAGCGGATCGTCCGCAACACCCGCGGGTCGCGGTTCTCGCTGTGCGAGCGGTCGCGGAGCGATCCCGGATTCCCGAAGTACCCGCCGCTGCCGGTGCTCCGCTGCGCCGGTTTCGAGGCCCGCGACGCCGGGCCGGGCTGAGCGACGCTCAGCTCAGCTCTGTGGCGCCTCGACCGCCTCGGCCGAGCTCAGCGCGCCGGCCGAGGCGACGACGACGAGCGCGATCGCGAGCACCTCGCGACCGACGAGGTGCTGGTTCAGCACCGCCAGGCCGACGACCGCGGCGACCGCCGGCTCGATGCTGAGCAGCACGCCGAACGTTCGCTCCGGCAATCGGCGCAGGGCTTCGAGCTCGACCGTGTAGGGGATCGCCGAGCTCAGCACGGCGACGCCGAGCCCGATCGCCAGCGTCAGCGGCTCGACGAGGGCGGCGCCGCCGTCGACGACCCCGGCGGGGACCAGCAGGACGGCCGAGATGATCATCGCCAGCGACAGCCCGCCGAGCCCCGCCGGGCCGCGGCCGACCCGGGCCGACATGAGGATGTAGGCGCCCCAGAACCCGCCGGCGGCGAGCGCCAGGGCGACGCCGGCGGTGTCGAGGCCGTCACCGATATCGGGCCCGAGCAGAACGATCCCGGCGCCGGCGAGGACGACCCAGAGGACGTCGAGGCGGTTGCGGGTGCCGGCGACCGCGACGGTCAGCGGTCCGACGAACTCGAGGGTCACCGCGATCCCGAGCGGCAGTCGCTCGAGCGCCTCGTAGAAGCACAGGTTCATGCCCGCGAGCGTGAGCGCGAACAGGCCGATGTCGCGCCTCGTCACCCGACTCAGGCCCGCCAGCGACGGCCTCCAGACGGCGGCGAGGACGGCGGCGGCGAAGATCGTCCGCAGCAGCACCGTGCCGGCCGGCCCGACCTCGTCGAACAGGCTGGTCGCCAGTGCCGAGCCGAGCTGGACCGAGGCGATGCCCCAGAGCACCAGCCCGACCGCCACCCGGCGATCCGCGCCCGGGCCCGCGCCCGCACTCATGCCGTTGCCGGCCGAGCCGGTCAGCGGGCGCCGCGGGCTGTCGCGCAGGCGGCGCGCGCCGCGGCCGCCCGCGGTTGCGGCACGCTGAGGGCGGGTGTCGGCGGTCGGTCCCATTCGGGGTCGGCGCGGTCCGCGGCGGGCAGGACCGCGACGATCATAGTGCCGGGCAACCGGCGCTTCCGGCACCGGCCGTCGGCTATCGTGGCCGCTGGGAATCGCCCGATCCGCGGGCGACCGATCAGAGGAGAGCAGTTGTCCAAGCGTCTGAGCGCGATCATCGTCTGTCTGGCCGCGATGCTGGCCCTACCCGCCGCCGCGTCCGCGAAGGACTACGCGCCGACCGCCTTGAACATCATCCCGTCCGGGCAGCTTCAGCCCGGCCAGCCGGCGGCGCCGAAGCCGAACGACGCCCAGGCGACGATGTACGACGGCCTGACGCCGTTGTTCGACAACGTCACCAGGGGGGACCTGACCACCTACTTCAAGTCGGAGGCCCTCAACAGCCTCGGCACCGACGGCCCCGGCACGCTCGAGACGATTCCCGGCCACCCCGGCATCGAGATCACCCGTGACACCTACGGCGTTCCCCACGTCGACGCTCAGACCTACGACGACGGGATCTTCGCCGCCGGCTGGATCGCCGCCGAGGACCGCGGCCTGCTGCTCAGCCAGGCCCGCTACAACGCTCGCGTCGCCGCGATCGACGCTCCCGGGCTCAGCGCGATCGGCCTCGTCACCCAGCTGAAGAGCTTCGTTCCCAGCCAGCAGACGGAGGACGTCGTCGCCCAGCAGACCGCGGCCCTGCAAGGCGCCGGCAAGGAGGGTCAGAAGGTCCTCGACGACATCGACACCTACATCGGCGGCATCAACGCCTACTTCGCGGCCAACAGCCCGTCGACGGCGCCGTTCACCCGCAACGACATCTACGCGCTGAACGCGCTCAAGGACCAGTTCCTCGGCGAGGGCGGCGGCGACGAGGCACGGCGCACCCAGTTCTTGTCCGGCCTCCAGGACCGGCTCGGCAACAAGCGAGGCAAGAGCGTCTTCGACGACCTGCGCCAGTTCAAGAACAAGGGGGTGCCGACGACGATCGACGGCAAGTTCCGCTACGGCAGCATCCCCAAGCACGCCGCCGGCAACGTCCTCATCGATCACGACAGCTACGAGACGACTCCGGCGGTCGCCAACAAGGCACTGGCCAAGCAGCTCGCGCCGCAGCCCGTCCAGGCGTCGAACACGCTGATGATCACCAAGCAGCGCTCGAAGAGCGGCAACCCGCTGATGGTCGGCGGGCCGCAGATCGGCTACTTCTACCCCGGGCCTGACCTACGAGATCGACATGAACGCGCCGGGCCTGAAGTGGCGCGGCGCGACTTCGGCTCCGTTCCCGGGCTACCTGCTGATCGGCCGCGGCGAGGACTTCGCGACGACGCTGACCTCGGCCAGCGGCGACGTCATCGACCAATACGCCGAGCGGCTCTGCGCCGGCAGCGACACCAAGTACAGCTACAAGGGCAAGTGCCGGAAGATGGGCGTCTTCAACGCCGGCACGCTGAACGGCGACCCGGTCTCGTTCCGGACGACGGTGCATGGTCCGGTGACCGGCTACGCGACGGTCGGCGGCTCGCAAGGTGGCGATCGCGTCGAAGCGCTCGAGCTACGGCGAGGACGTCCTCGACCTGCTGTTCAACCGGCGGATCTCGAACGGCCAAGTCCATGACCCGAAGTCGTTCTTCAACGCCGCGTCGAAGACGCCGCAGACGTTCAACTCGTTCTACATCGACAACGAGCACGTCGCCGAGTACACGGCCGGCAAGCTGCCGATCCGTCCCGGCAAGGTCGATCCCGGCCTGCTGACGAACGGCAACGGCAAGTACGAGTGGAAGGGCTTCCTGAGCAAGAACGGCCATCCGCACGGCAGCGACCCGAAGGACGGGACGATGACGAACTGGAACCAGGTCGTCGCGAAGGGCTTCGGATCCGCCGACGACGAGTGGGGCCGGACCGGCTCCGCCGAGCGGGTCGACCTGCTCAACAAGAACCTCAACCGCCTGCAGTCGAAGTCCGGCAAGTGGGGCGCTCGCCTCGGTGACCTCGGCGATGAACGCCGCCGCCACCCAGGACATCCGCGCGATCGACACGGTGCCGCTGCTGAAGCGGGTCCTGAAGGGCTCGCAGGCGCCCAGCGAGCGCGACGCGCAGATGCTGCAGACGATGGTCAACTGGAGAAACAGCGGCGGCAGCCGGCTCGACCTCAACAACGACGGCAAGATCGACGCCCCGGGCGCCGCGGTGATGGACGGCTCCTGGACGAACATCGCCAACGCCTTCATGGAGCCGCGGCTGGGCTCGCAGCTCGACGAGCTGAGCAGCCTGTTCTCGCGCTTCGATCTGCCGCCCGGCGGCCAGTACTCGGGCTGGTACCAGTACTTCGACCGCGACATCAGCGCCCTGCTCGGCAGTCACGTGCCGAGCCCGTTCCGCAACTCCTACTGCGGCAAGGGCAAGCTGAAGAAGTGCCAGAAGGACCTCTGGAAGGCGATCGACGCCTCCGGCGACGAGATCGCCGCCGCCCAGGGGACCGACGATCCGACCCAGTGGCGCTCCGACGCGACCCGGGAGCAGATCAAGTTCTCGCCGATCAACCTGAAGACGATGCGGTACACGAACCGGCCGAGCGGCATCCAGCAGGTGATCACCTTCGACGGGCACCGCAAGAACAAGTAGCGTTGCGGCCCTGATGAGGGCAATCGAGATCGTCGACCTGAGCGGGCCGGAGACGGCCCTGCGCGAGGCCGAACTGCCCGAGCCCGAGCCGTCCCACATGCTGACGCCGGGCAGCGGCGTGCTCGTCGACGTCGCGGCCGCCGGAGTCTCGTTTCCGGAGGTGCTGCAGACCCGGGGCGAATACCAGGTCAAGCCGCCGGTGCCGTTCGTGCCCGGCAGCGAGGTGGCGGGCACGGTGCGCTCGGCGCCGGCCGGTTCGGGCCTCGCCGCCGGCGACCGGGTGGCGGCGTTCCCGATGCTCGGCGGCTTCGCCGAGGTCGCGGTCGCGCCCGAGTTCCTGACCTTCCCGCTGCCCGACGAGCTCGACTTCCGGCAGGGCGCGGCGCTGATTCTCAACTACCACACGGCGTGGTTCTCGCTGGTCCTGCGCGGCCGCCTCGGCGCCGGCGAAACGGTCCTGATCCACGGCGCCGCCGGAGGCGTCGGGACGGCCTCGATCCAGGTCGCGAAGGGCGTCGGCGCGAAGACGATCGCGGTCGTCTCGGGCGACGAGAAGGAGCGCGTCGCCCGTGCGGCCGGCGCCGACGAGGTCGTCCGCTCCGACGCCGACTGGCGAGACCAGGCCAAGGAGCTGTCCGGGGGCGGGGTCGACCTCGTCCTCGATCCGGTCGGCGGCGACCGCTTCACCGACTCGCTGCGCGCGCTCGCCGAGGGCGGCCGCCTCGTCGTCGTCGGATTCACCGCCGGATCGATCCCCGAGGTCAAGGTCAACCGGCTGCTGCTCAACAACACCGAGGTGATCGGTGCCGGCTGGGGCGCCTACGTGATCGGCAAGCCCGAGCTCAACCGCGAGATCGCCGCCGAGCTGGCGAAGCTGATCGCCGCCGGTGATCTCCGTCCGCTCGTCGGCGCCTCGTTCCCGCTCACCGCCACCGGAGCGAGCGAGGCACTGCAGCTGATCGACGGCCGCGGGGCCACCGGCAAGGTCGTCCTCGACGTCGGTTGATGGCGTCCCGGGTCTTCCTCGTCACCGGCGCATCGAGCGGGATCGGCGCGGCGACGGCGCGGCGACTCGCCCGTGAGCCGGGTGCCGAGCTCGTCCTCGTCGCTCGTCGCGAGGACCGGCTCCGAGCGCTCGCCGAGTCGCTGCCGGTGGCGGCGAGCTGGGTCGCCGCCGACCTCACCGACGACGATGCGCCGGGGCGGGTCGGCGCTCATCTCGAGGAGCACCACGGCCGCCTCGACCTGCTCGTCAACAACGCCGGCGCCTCCTGGCGCGGCAGCTTCGCGGAGCACGGCTGGGAGAACGTCGCGCGGACGATGCGGCTCAACTTCGACGCCGTCGTCCGCCTCACCGAGGCGCTGCTGCCGTTGCTGCGGCGCTCGGCGCCGAGCGCGATCGTCAACGTCGCCAGCACCGCCGGGCGGATCTCGCGGCCCGGTGCCGGTGCCTACTCGGCCAGCAAGTACGCGCTGATCGGCTGGAGCGACTCCCTCTACGCCGAGGAGCGCGATCACGGCGTCCACGTCGGCCTCGTCCTGCCCGGCTTCATCGCCACCGAGGGCTTCCCGGCCGAGGAGCTGCGGGCGAGGGCGGCGACGCGGTGGCTCGTCTCGACCCCCGAGAAGGCCGCCGAGGCGATCGTCGACGCCGGCCTGCACGGCCGTGCCGAGCGCTACGTCCCGCGCCTCTATGGCTTGATCGCGGTGCTGCGGGTCATCGCGCCGCGCCTGGTCCGCCGGATCATCGCCGGCGGCGCCGGCGACGCGATGGTGACGGCGACGAAGCCGGGTGGGATGACCCCGACCGGGTGAAGGCGGCGTGGCGCTCTACTCGCGCCGACCGGCGGCCGTCACCGTCACCGCGGCGGCATCGGCCTCGCCGTGGCTGGGGAGGACTGGGGGGCCGTTGAAGTCGCAGGCGAACTCGCCGGTGATCGGCTCGGCCGGCTCGTCGCTCTCGAGCAGGTGGGCCTCGATCGTGAACCAGGCGATGATCCCGCCGAAGGCGGAGAGTCCCGCGGTCACGTACATCGCGGTGTGGAAGCCCGACGTCATCGCGGCCGGGTCGTAGAAGGCGTCGCCGGTGAGGCCGGCGATCAGCGGCAGGACGGCGACCGCGAGCAGGCCGCCGACGCGGGAGACGGCGTTGTTGATCCCCGAGGCGATCCCCGAGTGGCGGGCGTCGGCGGCGGCGAGGACGGTGGCGGTGACGGGCGCGACGACGAGGGTCAGGCCGAGTCCGAAGACGACCACGGCGGGCAGCACCGAGCTGACGTAGCTCGACTCCGGGGTCGATCCGGGCCATCATCAGCATCCCCAGCGCGATCACCAGCGGCCCGACCGTGAGCGGGATCCGGGCGCCGATCCGCTGCGCGAGCGCGCCGGAGCGGGCCGAGAGCAGCAGCATCAGCGCCGTCACCGGCAGCGAGGCGGCGCCGGCGGCGACCGGGGAGTAGCCGGCGGCGATCTGCAGGAAGGCGACGAGCAGGAAGAAGACGCCGCTGAGGGCGGCGTAGACGACGAAGGTGACGAGGTTGGCGGCGCTGAACTGCCGCGAGGAGAAGAGCCCGAGCGGCATCATCGGATGCGGGCTGCGGCGTTCGGCGAAGAGGAAGGCGACCAGCGCCAGGACGCCGGCCAGCGCGGCGACGACGATCGACGCCGACATGCCCTGCTCGGGTGCCTGGATCAGCGCGTAGGTGGTGCCGCCGAGTCCGACCGCGGCGAGCAGGGCTCCGAGGCCGTCGAGATGGTCGGGGGCGTCGCCGTCGCGGGTCTCGGGGACGTGGCGGGTCGCCATCAGCGCCACGAACGCGCCGATCGGGACGTTGATCAGAAAGATCGCCCGCCAGGAGACGGCCTCGACCAGCCAGCCGCCGAGCAGCGGGCCGAGCGCGGTGGCGACGCCGCCGAGCCCCGACCAGGCGCCGATCGCCCGGGCCCGGTCGGCGGGCCGGAAGCTCGATTCGATCATCGCCAGGCTGCCCGGCGTCAGCAGCGCTCCGCCGACCCCCTGCAGCAGTCGCGCCGCGATCAGCGCCTCGGCGCTCGGCGCGATCGCGCAGAGCAGCGACGCGACCGTGAACCAGGCGACGCCGACGACGAAGATGCGGCGGCGGCCGTAGCGGTCGCCGAGCGAGCCGCCGAGCAGGATCAGCGACGCGAGCGTCAGCATGTAGCCGTTGAGGATCCACTGCAGCGAGCTCGTCGGCGCGCCGAAGTCCTCGCCGATTCGCGGCAGCGCGACGTTGACGACGGTGCCGTCGAGGAAGACGATGCCCGAGCCGAGCACCGCGATCGCGAGCACCCAGCGCCCCGGTCCGCTGCCGTAGGCGATCCCCTCCGGTTCCCCGCTCGCTTGCGGCATCCTCCCCTCCTGGCGTCGGTCGATCTCCGCCCTCAGTGTGACGACAGCCGCCCGCGGGCGGCCTCGCCGGCTTGCCACCCGTGGCAAGCATCCACCCGGATCCGTAGCTAAACCGGAGGACTGGTTCCGTTTACGGGATAAGATTTGGGCGATGAGTGAGGAGGCCCACGCAGCCGTCGCGCCCCGGTCGTTGCGTAAGGACGCCGAGCGCAACCGCGTCCGCATCCTCGCCTCCGCGAAGGTGCTGTTCGCCGAGCGCGGCGTCGACGTCGGCCTCGACGAGATCGCGGATCACGCCGGCGTCGGCGTCGGCACCGTCTACCGGCGCTTCCCGGATCGCGAGGTCCTGGTCGACGAGCTGCTCGAGGAGAAGACCGCCGCGATCGAGGCGATCGCCGCAGACGCGCTCGAGATCGACGATCCCTGGGAGGGCCTGGTCGCGTTCCTGGTCCGGTCACAGGAGATGCAGGCCGCCGACCGCGGCCTCAAGCAGGCGCTGCTGGTGCCGACCCGCGGCGCCGAGCGCCTCGCCGCCGCCCGGGCTCGGATCGAGCCGCTCGTCAGCCGGCTGATCGAGCGCGCTCGTCGGTCCGGCGATCTGCGCTCCGACCTTCGGTTCGAGGATTTCCCGATGCTGGTTGAGATGATCTCGGCGGTCAGCGTCGCTACCCACGCGCATGCGCCGGACCTCTGGCGCCGCTATCTGGGGATCGTCATCGACGGTCTCGCGACGAGCCGGGAACGGCCGACCGAGCTCGGTGCCCCGGCACTCGCCCGCGAGGATCTGATCGATTCGCTCTGCAATTCCGCGAGCCGATAGCTTCCGGGCTTCAGGGAGCGGCCCGAGTTGCCGATAGCTGACAGGGGCCGTTTCGGGGGCCCGCATCGATCGCAAACCGGGTGAACGGGGACGGGAGAGGCAAGACATGAGCGAATCCGGCGATGGGGCCGGCGTCGGCCTGCCCGAGCCTCGATTCGACGAGGGTGGCGGCCAGGCCCGGGATCAGACCCGCCTCTACTACCGCCTCTCCGGGGTGCTCTTCGTCGGCGGCGGCCTGGCGGCGATCCCGCCCGACCTGCTGCAGGTTCCGCATCACCCCGCGTCGATCTTCCTGCTGCCGCTGCTGGCGATCGTCAGCGGCATCGTCGCCTGGTTGATCGCCGACCGGGCGGCGCCCTCGGGCTTGCACGTGGTCGCCGTCGTCGCCACCCTCGAGGTCGCGCTGACAGTGGCCCTCGCCGACAACGTGTTCGCGGTCTATTACGTCCTCGTCGCCATCTTCGTCGCCTACATCTTCTCCGACCGGCGGGCGATCGCCGCCCACATGGGAATCGTCATCCTCGCCGTCCTGGCACCGATCGCCTACGACACCGGGAACGCCCGCAACCTGGCGATCCAGGCGCTGGTCCTGATCCCGACGCTGATCATCGCCTCCGGCATGGTCACCTACCTGCGCGAGCAGCTCTCCGCCAGCGAGGCCCGCTACCGGCGGCTGTCCGAGTGCGATCCGCTGACCGGCATCGGCAACTACCGGATGCTCGTCAACCGGGTGCCACTCGAGCTGCGGCGGCACGCCCGCTACGGCCGTCAGCTGGCCCTGATCGCGATCGACCTCGACGACTTCAAGCGGGTCAACGACGCGCTCGGCCATCAGCGCGGCGACATGCTGCTGCGCGAGGTCGCCGAGGCGCTCGGCGACGCCGTCCGCCTCCACGACGTCGTCGTCCGCCAGGGCGGCGACGAGTTCGCGGTCATCGCCCCCGAGACCGACCCCGAGGAAGCCCGACTGCTGGCCGAGCGGCTGCGCAGCCGGATCGCCGCGATCGTCGCCGACGCATATCCGATCGGGGCGTCGATCGGCTGCGCCCATTTCCCCGAGGATGCCGACTCGTCCGAGTCGCTGCTGCGGATCGCCGACGAGCGCCTCCGCGTCGCCAAGGGTGAGGCGATCCCGCGCTACGCGCGGCGGACCCCGCTGCAGTCGACCTGAGCGCCGCCCCGCCGCCCCGCCGCGCCGCCGGCGCCGTCCCAACGTCCACCCACCCCATCGCGAGGTCGAGGAAACCAGGAATAGTCACCGGTTTCCTCGACCTCGGCGGGGATTGAGGGCAGGGATTTAGGGCAGGGATTTACGGCGGGGATTGAGGGGCGGCGATTGGCGGGTGGCTCTAGGCCAGCAGCTTCGCCTTCATCTGCTCGTACTCGGCATCGCTGAGCTTGCCCTTGTCGTGCAGCTCGGCGAGGTTGGCGAGCTCGTCGACCTTCGACGTCCCGGCCGTGTCCCTGATGTATTCGTCGAAGTGCTTCTTCTGCTCGGACTGCTCCTTGAGCGCGCGGTCGCGCATGCCGCTACCGCGGGCGATCAGGTAGATCAGGGCGGTCAGGAACGGGATGAAGATCAGGAATACGACCCAGATGGCCTTGCCCCATCCCGACATCTCGTGGTCGCGAAACAGGTCGGAGAGGATCGTGAACAGGACCATGATCCAGGCAACGAAGATGAAGACGGCGAGGACGGTCCCCAGCGCCTCTCCGAACGAGTAGTCGGCTACAAGCATTAAGTTCCTTTCGATACGGGTTTCTGCATCCGGAGCCTACCCCAGCACCGATTCGCCGTCGTCGCACCCGGTTACCAGGCGCCACCGCCGCCGCCGCCGGAGAAACCGCCGCCGCCGCCGGAGAAACCACCACCGCCGCCGGAGCTCGACTCTGGCGCGACCTGGCTCGCGAAACCGGACGAGAAGCCGTCGAAGCTCGGTCCGAATGTTCCCGACGTGATCGCGTAGGAGGTCCAGATGCCGCTGCTCGCCGCCTCCTCGGTGACCGGCGCCGGTATCCGTCCCGACTTCGCGACCCGCTCGGCGGTACCGAAGGCGATCGCGTAGACGAGGATCCGCCGCCACAGCTTCAGGGTTGCCGGCGGGTCGTCGTCGAGCCGCGGGAAGTCCCTCGTCCACTTCGCGAAGGCGCTCCAGCGCTCGTTGCGCTCGCGTGCCGCCGCATCGAGCCGGCGCAGCCAGTTCGACGGTGGCACGTAGATCAGCAGCAGCGTCGCGACGAGGCCGGTGACCGGGATGCCGACGCGGTGCGTCCGCGACCAGGCCAACGCGATCATCAGGCCGAACGCGACCAGCGCCAGCAGGGCGATCAGAGTCCGCCAGCCGCGTAGGTCCCGGTCCCAGCCGATCTCGCCCTCCTCGGCGTCCTCGAGGCTGCTGTTCATCGTCTCCCAGCGGGTCCGCCAGGTGCTGGAGTGCTCGGGTATCCGGTCCTTCATCGCGCCGATCGCGACCCAGTCCTCGCCGATCAGCTCGTCGAAGAAGCCGCGGACCTCGGTCTCGTAGTCGGCCAGCCCGGCGGTCCCGCCGGCCCGCTCGCCGCTCCTTCGCAGCTCGAGGTCGAGATCGCCGCCGGCCGCGGGTCGTGACTCGTAGAAACCGCGATCGACGAGGTCCATCAGCGTCGCCGGCACGACCCGCTTGTCGTAGTCGCCCTCGTTGGCGATCGCGTAGGCGACCGCCGGCGGCAGGTCCTCGGGCGGCTCCGGCAGGTACTCGGGGGTGCCGGTGTCACGTTCGCGGGCGAGCGCGCAGAGGACCGCCACCGCCAGCACCGCCGCGCCGCCGATGAACAGCGCCAGCAGCAGCGAGTTGGCGACGACGAAGTTCTTCAGCCGGTCGATCGTCGCGTAGCCGTCGTCGAGGGTCGCCTCCTCGCTCTCGATCTTGCCGAGGCCGTCGCCGGGGACCACCACCGCTCCGCCGGTGCTGCGGATCGCGTCACGGGGGAAGACCGCCCGCAGGCCGACGTCCTCGCCCTGCGGGACCCGGTCGATCTCGGTGCCGACGGCCTGCTTGGTGCCGTAATCGCCGGTCTCGGCGTCGGCGCCGAGCGAGCGTGGCCGCACCCATCCGGCCTCCGGGGCGGTGCCGGACTCGGCGAAGATCGCCGCGTCGAGGTTGCTCACCCAGAAGTCCCACTGGCTGCCCCAGACGGTCCAGGCGACGTCGACGACGTCGTCGTAGACGGTCACCGCGTTCTCGACCCGATAGGAGAGATCGAAGGTCCGGGTGCCGCCGTCCTGCCGGTAGTGCCAGACGATCCGCTCGACGTTGCCGCGCCGCTCGGTGCCGAACCTGCCGGGGGCGTCGGAGGAGCCGAGCGCCGTGTTGCCGCCGGGCCGGTATCGCTTCCCGTCCTCCGACACCGACGCGCCGGTCACCCGGGCGGGGCCGTTGAGCACGATGTCGCGGAAGGCGCCGCTGAACTGGCCGGTGAAATCGAACGGCAGCGACTCGTGGACGAGCAGGCTGCCATCGCCGAGCAGCTTCACGGTGACCTCGGGATCGGAGATCTCGTACTCCTTCTCCGAGGTCGGGACCGCGGGGATGATCGCCATCGCCGCGGCGACGATCGCGATCACGAGAATCGCTCCCGACAGCCGCAGCAGGAAGCGCTTCACGGCCGTTCCGAGCCGCCGAGCTCGACCGCCGGGGCGGAATGGACCTCGGCGTCGGCGCTGAAGAACTGGCGCGGCTCGAATCGGAAGGCGCCTGCGACCAGCGACTGCGGGAAGACGGCGACGGCGGTGTTGAGCGTCTCGACGGTGTCGTTGTAGACCCTCCGGGTGATCGAGATCCGCTCCTCGACCGAGCCGAGGTCGCGCTGCAGGGCCGCGAAGTTCTCGCTCGCCTTCAGCTCCGGGTAGGCCTCGGCGATGCCGATCAGGTTGCCGATTCCGGTCGCGAGCGTCCCCTCGACCGGCCCCTGGGCGGCCGGGCCCGCGCCGACCGCGGCGACCGCGGCGCCGCGCGCCTCCGCGGTTCGCTGGAAGGTGGCGCGCTCATGGCCGGCGTAGCCGGAGACCGTGGCGACCAGGTTCGGGACGAGATCGTGGCGGAGCTTCAGCGCGACCTCGATCTGCGCCCAGGAGTTGTCGCACGCCAGCCGCAGGCGTACGAGGCGGTTGTAGGTGATCAGGACGAACAGCCCGGCCGCGAGGACGACCGCCGCGATCAAGATCAGCGCCATCGTCGGCTCCCTCCTCCGAGACTCACGGGCTGCAACCTACCGTCCGCGCCGCCGGCCGGCGCGGCGATCGGCATCGAGGCGCGGGTCGCATAGGGTTGCGCGATGGACGCGGGTCTCGAGCAGACGCCGCCGGCGGACCTCGCCGGCAAGGTCGCGCTGGTGACCGGGGGCGCCGGTGGCCTCGGCTCGGCGACCGCCCGGGCCCTCGCCGCCGCCGGCGCCACGGTCGCGCTCGCCGACCTCGACCCGGCCGGGGCGGCGATCGCCGACGAGATCGGCGGCCTTTTCGTCGCCGCGGACGTCTCCGGCCTCGACGCCAACCGCGAGCTCGTCGACCGGGTCGGCCGCGAGTGCGGCGGCCTCGACCTCGTCCACCTCAACGCCGGCGTCGCCAGCGGCATCGGCCTCGGCGACGACTTCGACGCCGAGCGTTACCGGCGGGTCATGGCGATCAACCTCGACGGGGTCGTCTACGGCACCGTCGCGGCGCTGCCGGCGCTGCGCGGGCGGGGCGGGGGTGCGATCGTCGCGACCGCCTCGCTGGCCGGCCTGACCGCGGTGCCGTTCGACCCGATCTACGCCGCCAACAAGCACGCCGTCGTCGGACTCGCCCGCTCGCTCGGCCTCGGCCTCGCTGTCGAGGGCATCCGCTTCAACGCGATCTGCCCGGGATTCGCCGAGTCGGGGATCATCGCTCCGATCCGGGACGCCCTCGTCGAGTCGGGGACGCCGATCATTCCCGCCGAGCGGGTCGCCGACGCCGTCCTCGCGCTCTTCGCCGGCGAGATGAGCGGCGAGTGCTGGTACGTCCAGCCCGGCCGTGAGGCGGAGGCGTTCCGCTTCCGCAACATCCCCGGCCCGCGCGGCGACTAGTCCTCGGCCGGCGGTGGGTGCCGGGTGATCCCGGGGCTGCGGCCGCTCGTCGCGTAGAGCCAGCGCGAGCGCCGGCCGAAGACCGGGCCGAGGCCGACGCGGTCCTCCTTGCGGACGAGCAGGAAGCAGCTGACGGCACCGATCAGCGCGATCAGCGCGCCGACCAGGAAGGAGAGCTGAAAGCCGTCGACGTGGGTGGTCACGACGTCGTCGATGACGCTGCGAACGAGCGGCGTCTGCGGCGCGTTGTCGAGCCCTTTCTGCTCGGCCACCTGAATGAAGTCACGGACCCTGTCGATCTGCTCCTCGGTGGGGTTGATCCCGCGCGCGGCGAAGTCCTCGTCGAGCTTGTGGCGGTAGTAGCCGAGCTCGACCGCGAGCAGGACGGCGATCCCGATCGCACCGCCGAGCTGCTCGGACGTGTTGATCATCCCCGCTGCCCGGCCGCGGTCGGCCTCGGGGACGGCGTTGAGGCCGACCGGGTCGTTGACGGTGAGGACGATGCCGAGCGCGATGCCCTGCAGGACGAGGCCGGGGATCAGCGCGACGGCCGTCTCGCTCGGAACCGCGAGCGCCAGCGCCGCTCCCGAGGCGGCGAGGATCAGAAAGCCGATGGTCAGCGGCAGGCGGCCGCCGATCCGGTCGAACGCCCGGCCCGCGAGCGGCCCGGCGAGGATGATCGGGACGGTCGCCGGGATCAGCGCGATGCCGGCCAGCATCGGGCTGACGCCGATCACGAGCAGGAGCAGGAACGGCAGCAGGAAGCCCATGCCCAGCTCGATCGATCCGGCCAGCAGCTGGCTGATGTTGGAGGCGAGGAAGTTCTTGTGGCGGAACAGGCGCAGATCGAGCAGCGGGTCGGCGGTCCGCAGCTCGATGACGACGAAGGCGACCGCAAGCGCCGCGGCGGCAAGGATCGGAACCAGCGCCTGCGGGTCGGTGAGCGGGACGTCGGAGACCCGCGAGAGCCCGAAGACGAGCCCGGCCGCGGCCAGCGCCAGCGTCGCCATTCCCGCGAAGTCGAGGTCGCGGACCCGGCCCCGCTCGGAGGGGGCGAGGGCCGGCGTGCCGCGCAGCGTCAGGACGATCGCCAGCGCCGCCAGCGGCACGTTGACGAAGAAGACGAGGCGCCAGTCGACGCTGGTCAACAGGCCGCCGAGGACCGGTCCGAGCGCCGCGAAGAAGGCCGAGCCGCCGGCGAGCACCCCGAGCGCCATCCCGCGCCGGTCGCCGGGCGCGACGGCGCTGACGATCGCCACCGCCGTCGGCATCATGCAGGCGGCGCCGAGCCCCTGGACCGCCCGCGCCGCCAGCATCCAGGTCATGTCCTGGGCCGCGCCGGCGAGCGAGGTGGCGACGAGGAAGATCACCGCCCCGGCCAGGAACACCCTGCGGAGGCCGAGCAGATCGCCGAGGCGGCCGCCGAGGACCATGAACGCGGCGAGCGGCAGGATGTTCGCGGTCAGCAGCCATTGGCTCTCGTCGAGGCTCGCGTCAAGGCCCTTGATCGCGTCCGGGGTCGCCAGCGGAACCGCGGTCTGATCGACGAGGATCATGCTGCTGGCCAGCGTCATCGCGACCAGCGTCACCCACAGCCCCGGAGCCCCCGGCGATGCCGATCCGCTTCCTCCCTCGCCGCTCACCGACGCCACGCTAATGCTTACGATTCCGCCATGACGAGCAGCGTGCCGAGCCCGCCCGTCGCCGCGTTCGAGCGATTCGTCGCACTCGGCGACTCGACGACCGAGGGGCTCGAGGATCCCTATCCGGACGGCGGCGGCTATCGCGGCTGGGCCGACCGCCTCGCCGAGCGACTGGCGGCCGCCAATCCGCAGCTCACCTACGCGAACCTCGCCGTCCGCGGCCGCAAGGTCCCGCAGATCCGCGCCGAGCAGCTCGAGCCGGCGATCCGGCTGCGGCCCGACCTGGCGAGCATCCTCGGCGGCATCAACGACGTCCTCCGCCGCAGCCTCGACCTCGATCGCGTGATCGGCGACCTCGACGAGATGGCGGCGGCGCTGGGCGCCGCCGGGGCCACCGTGCTCACCTTCACGTTCCCCGATCCGACCGCGGTGATCACCGTCGCCGCGGCGCGGATCCGGGCCAGGGTCGTCGACTTCAACGCGCGGGTGCGGCGGATGGCCGCCGAGCGCGGCGCCGTGCTCGTCGACCTCGAGCGCGAGGGCATCGCCCACCCGAACCTGTGGTCCTCCGATCGCCTCCACGCCAACGGCGAGGGCCATGACCGGATCGCCGGCGCCGCCGCCGCCGCGCTCGGGCTCGCCGCCGATCGGTCGTGGGCGGCGCCGCTGCCCGACCCGCCGCCGCGCTCGGCGACCGCGCGCTACGCCGCCGACGCCGTCTGGATGGGCCGGCACCTGACGCCGTGGCTGCTCCGCCGGCTGCGCGGCGTCTCATCCGGCGACGGTCGCGTGCCGAAGCGGCCCGAGCTGTTGCCGATCGACGAGCGGACGCTGCCGGGCTGATCGCCGCCTGCGGGCGCTCAGCCGAGCGGTGCGGTGGCGCTGATCGCCCGCGCCGGCGCCAGCATCGCCACATCGCGGCCGGCGGCCTTGGCGGCGTAGAGCGCCTCGTCCATCCGCTCGAACAGCTCGATCGCGGTCTCCGAGCCGTCCCAGGAGGCGATCCCCGCCGAGCAGGTCTGACCGCCGGGCGTGCTGGCGCGCAGCCGCTCGACGACGTCGAGCGCGCAGGCTCCGCCGCAGTCGGGCAGCAGCAGCGTGAATTCCTCGCCGCCCCAGCGGGCGAGCTCGTCGCCGTGCCGGATCGCCGCCGTCCAGGACCCGGCCGCCTCGCGGAGCAGGCGGTCGCCGGCGCGATGGCCGTGGACGTCGTTGTAGTCCTTGAACAGGTCGAGGTCGACGATCGCGACCGACAGCGGGGTCCGGCGGCTGCGCGCGATCGCCATCTCCTTGGCGAGCAGGCCGTCCCAGCCACGGCGGTTGATCAGACCGGTGAGCTGGTCGCGGGAGGCGGTGTCGGACAGCGAGCGGAGCAGGTCGGTGTGGTCGATCGTCGTCGACGCCTCCGAGGCGAGCGAGCGGACGACGTCGATCCGCAGCTCATCGGGGTGACGCACCGGCTCCCGCCATCCGGCGGTGAGGACCGCGGCGACGAGGCCGCTGCGCATGACCGGCGCGGAGAACCAGGAGCGGATGTCTCCGAACCTCGTGGTCAGCTCTGGCAGCAGCGCCGCCACGTTGTCCGCGTCGGGGACGAACACCGGCTTGCCGGAACTGACCGCACGGTGGACGAGCGAGCGATCGTCGTCGGGGATCGGCATCCCGGTCAGATCAGAGCGGCTCGATGCGGTGACGACGAACCGGCCGCTGCTGTCGGGCTCGACGAGCGTGACGACGTCGCAGCCGGCCAGGTCGGGGGCGGCCCGGACGAGGGTCTCGCGGGAGTCGGGGGCGGCGAGCATCGCCGCCTGCAGGGCCCGGAGCCTCGGGCCGAGGCGTACCCGGTCGCGCAGCTCCTGCGAGCGGCGCTGCACGGGGACCGCGAGCAGCGGCAGCAGGATCCCCCAGACGACGGCCCGCAACCCGAGCTCGCCGGGATGGAGGGCGGCCGGGGTCGCCAGCGCCAGCCAGGAGGCGGCGATCACGATCGCCAGCGTCCGCCGGCTCTCCTGGATCGCGACGACGAGGACGTTGAAGCAGAGGATGACGTCGTAGAGCGCCTCGCCGGTGGTCACCGCGAGCGTCCCGATGGCGACTGCGAACGCGACCGGCGGCAGCGCCCTGACGACCGGGTCGAGGTCGCGGCCGTAGGCGTAGGCGCGCCAGCAGGCGAGCAGGATCACGGCGAGCGCCCCGGCGGCGCGGGTGAGCGCCGAGCCGGGGATCAGCAGCATCACGGCGATCCCGATCGCCATGAACGCCAGCAGCTCCAGCGCCACCGTGGGCAGCCGCCGGCGCTCAGGCCCGTCCGCGAGGCTGAGCACGGGCGCGTCACCGGCCGCCGCCGGCCCGCCGTGGAGGCTCGTCTCCGGGACCATGCTTGCCTAATCGAGTCGTGAATCGGCGACCTTTAGCGATCGCTCCCGGCGCCGGACGGAAACGGACGCTCCGAAACGGCGAATGCATCGCGGCGCCCCGGCGAGGGGCGGCGCAGACGGCGGCGAACGGGTACCGATGGCGGCACGCGTCTACGTGATCGAGCTCGACCGGGGCGCCGGTCGTCGCCGCGACCCGCGGATTCCCTGGGTCTACGTCGGCTCCAGCGCCCGCGACGCCGAGATCCGCTTCGCCCAGCACCGCCGCGGCTACAAGTCCTCGGGCCTCGCCAAGCGCTTCGCGCTGCGGCTGCGCCCCGACCTCTACGAGGACCTGCCCGCCTACAGGGGATCGGTGGCGGCGCGCCGGGCCGAGCTCGGCCGCGCCCGCGAGCTCGCCGCCTGCGGGTTCGTCGCCCACAGCGACGGCACCTCCTTCGGCAAGGGCGAGGGCGGCTGGTGCGAGTGGGGCGCCGAGCGGCTCGAACGGGTCGCCGCGAGCGTCGAGCGGGCGGCCCGGGAGCTGCTCGACTCCGCCTTCGAGCCGCTCGACGCGGGCCGCTGCGTGGAGCTGCTGCACGGCGACCGCGGCTTCTGGGTCGGCGACTACATCGACCCCGTCGACCCGCCGCCCGCCTATGGGCTGTTCGCCCACGCCTCGGTCGCGGCGCTGCGCGGCCCGGTCGAGCGCTGCCTCGCCGCAACGCCGGTCGCGACCGGCTGACGCGACCCGACTGCCCCGATCGGCCTGGCATCGGCGTGCCGTGAGCCTCGGTACAGTGTGCTGAAAGCAGTTCGAAATATTGGAGAGCATGCAGACAATCACCCCGCCGGACTCCGCCGAGGAGATCGGCTCGATCGAACTGACCGCAGCGGCCGACGTGCAGGCCGTCGTCGACCGCGCCGCCGCCGGTGAGCGTGGTTGGGCGCGGGTACCGATCCGGGAGCGGGCTGCCGCGCTCGACCGCGCCGCCGCAGCTCTCGAGCCGGCGGCCGCGGAGCTCGCCGAGCTGCTCGCCGCCGAGTCGGGCAAGCCGATCGGCCAATCCCGCTTCGAGATCGGCGGCACGGTGGCGTTGCTGCGCGGCAACGCCGAGGAGGCGCGACGGCTCGTCGGCCGGGTCCTCCCGACCGAGGGAAATGCCGGCACCGAGGACGACCTCGCCGTCACCCGGCGCGAGCCGCTCGGCGTCGTCGCCGCGATCCTGCCGTTCAACTTCCCCGCCGAGCTGTTCGTCGAGAAGTGCGCGGCCGCGCTGGTCGCCGGCAACGCGGTCGTCGCCAAGCCGCCGCTCGAGGCGCCGTTGACGATCGGGCGCATCCACGCCGCGCTCGTCGACGGCGGCGTCCCGGCCGATGTCATCGGCCTCGTCCAGGGCGCTGCCGACGTCGGCGCGGCGTTGGCCGGCGCCGACGGCGTCGCCGCCGTTTCGCTGACCGGGTCGACGGCGGCGGGAATCGCCGTCGCCGAGGCCGCGGCGCCGACGCTCCGCAAGCTCCACCTCGAGCTCGGCGGCAACAACGCCTGCCTGGTGCTCGCCGACGCCGACCTCGACCTCGCCGTCGCCGAGATCGTCCGCGGCCGGCTGATGATGAACGGGCAGGCGTGCTCGGCGACCAAGCGCGTGATCGTCGCCGAGTCGCTCCACGACGAGCTCGCCTCCCGGCTCGCCGCCGAGGCCGGTCGCCAGCAGCTCGGCCCGGCCCGCAGCGAGGAGACGACGATCGGCCCGCTGATCAACGAGGCCGCCGCGGCGCGCGTTGCCGCCCAGGTCGCCGAGGCGGTCGCGGCCGGGGCGAGCCTGGCCGCCGGCGGTGCCAGCGCCGACGGCGCCTACTTCCCCCCGGTGGTCCTCGCCGCGGTCCCGGCCGAGAGCGACGTCGCCCGCAGCGAGGAGATCTTCGGCCCCGTCTTCAACCTGATCCCGGCGGCCGGACCCGAGCAGGCCCTGGAGATCGCCAATGCCTCCGACTACGGTCTGATGGGCAGCGTCTTCACGCGTGACCTCGAGCTCGCCTGGGCGCTCGCCGAGCGGCTCGAATGCGGCGGCGTCGTCATCAACGGCAGCGACAACTACCGGCCCCCGGTGATCCCGTTCGGCGGGGTGAAGCTCTCCGGCGTCGGTCGCGAGGGCCTCGGCTACACGATCGAGGAGCTGAGCCGCGAGAAGACGATCGTCCTGCGCCGCTTCCGCGACACGCTCTCCCCGCGGCTGGCCCCATGAGCGCCGGCTACCGGGTGCCGGCGGTCGTCTCGGCCGCGAAGATTCTCCGCGAGCTGCGGCGAGTCGGCGACGGCAGCGCGACCCAGAGCGAGCTCGTTCGCGCCACCGAGCTGTCGAAGAGCACCATGCACAACCTGCTCGCCACCCTCGAGGACGAGGGGCTCGTCAGCCGCGACTCGCGGACCAAGGAGTACCGGCTCGGCCCGGCCCTGATCACGCTCGGCGCCGCGGCCACCGGGCAGACCCGGCTGATCGACATCGCCACCGAGCGGCTGGCTCCGCTGACGATCGAGCTCGGCCTCTCGTTCGCCGTCGCCCAGCCGGTCGGCGACTACGAGTCGGTGATCGTCGAGCGCTTCTACCCGCCGGAGGGCGTTCACGTCGGGATCAGGCTGGGCAGCGCCTACGGGCTCTACGAGGGCGCGCTCGGCAAGTGCATGCTGGCGTCGTTGCCGCAGCCGGAGGTCGAGCGGATCCTCGCCAAGCGGTCGATCCCGGCCCACACCGACCGGACCCTGACCCGGCCCGACGATCTGATCGCCGAGGTCGAGCAGGTCCGCGAGCGCGGCTGGGGCGCTTCGGTCCAGGAGCTGAACGAGAACAACGCCGTCGCCGCCTTCGTCCGCGGCCGCAACGGCAGCATCGCGCTGCTGCTCGTGGCGCTCGGCTTCGCCGAGCAGCTCGGCGGCGAGCGGATCGAGCAGACGGGGGAGATGCTCGTCGACCTCGCCGGTCAGATTCGCGCCGCGGCCGGCATCGGCGGCCGCGGGGAGCCCGAAGCCGCGAGCGGCGCCCGGATCGGATAGGGTTGGTTCAACAAGTCGCACTGAGTTCAATCAGCTGAACACGGCAGCGCAGCAGCGAGCACGAGCAGAGGAGATCCATGAGCCGCGAAGTCGACCTCACCATCACCGGAGGCACCGTCGTCACGCCCAGCGGTCCCCGCCGCGTCGGCATTGCCGTCGACGGCGGCAAGATCGTCGCCGTCGCTCCCGACGACCTGCTGCCGCCGGCCCGCCGCAACCACGATGCGAGCGGGCTCCACGTCCTTCCCGGGCTGGTCGACACCGAGGCCCACCCGGGTTGCTACGTGCCGCTCGCCGACGATCTCGCGTCCGAGTCGCGGGCGGCGGTCGCCGCCGGCGTCACGACCTGGGGAATCCACGCACCGTCGACGCGGATGGGGCACCCCGACTTTCCCGAGTTCGTCCAGCCCGATGACGTGGTCAGCTTCCACGACGTCATCGATCACTTCACCGCGCTCGTCGAATCCGACTCCGCGGTGGACGTGTTCGCGACCTACATGCTCGAGACCGATCGCCAGGCGAAGGAGATCCCCGAGTACGCGCGCGACCACGGGGTCACCTCCTACAAGCTCTACCTGCAGTCGATGAGCCCCGCGGCGGAGCCGCATTGGCCCGGGCGGCGCGCCGGCCTCGGCCACGGGTTCGACGACGGGACCTGCTGGTTGACCATGGAGGCCGTCGCCGAGCTCGGCGAGCCGGGCGTCGTCTGCATGCACTGCGAGAACTGGGAGATCGCCCGGATCTTCGACGAGCGCCTCCGGGCCGAGGGCCGGACCGACTGGGCGACCTGGTCGGATCGCTCGCCGCACTTCCTCGAGGCGACCCACATCCGTACCTACGGAGATATGGCGGGCGAGCTCGGCTGCCCGATCTACATCCAGCACGCGACGACGCCGGAGAGCTACCGCGAGATCCTCGAGCTCCGCGGCCGTGGCGTCACCGTCCACGCGCAGACCGGGCCGCACTGGCTGCACTTCGGCAAGGAGGAGTTCAACGCCTGGCGGATCAACGTGCCGCTGCGCTCGCGCGCCAACAACCCGAACATCTGGCAGGCGATCGGCGACGGCGTGATCAACAGCGTCGGCTCCGACCACGTCGTCTCCTGGCCCCCCTCCGACTACGACAGCTCCTTCGACGAGAACATCTGGGAGCTCAAGACCGGCTTCACGTCGCGCGTCGAGATGCTGCTGCCGGTCCTGCTCGAGGGCGTCCACCAGGGCAAGCTGACGCTCGAGAGGCTGGTCGAGGTCGCCTGCGAGAACCCGGCGAAGATCTTCGGCCTCTACCCGCAGAAGGGATCGCTCGAGGTCGGCGCCGACGCCGATCTCGTCCTCGCCGACCTCGACCGCACGGTCAAGGTCTCCAACGACATGGTCCTGACCCGCTCGGGCTGGACCGTCCTCGACGGTCACGAGATGCACGGCTGGGGCGTCGCCACGTTCCTGCGCGGCAAGCAGATGTCGCGTTGGCAGGACGGCGCGCCGAAGCCGGAGTTCATCGGCGACGCCGACGGGCGGTACCTGCGGCGGGTTCCCGGTCGCGGCCGGGTCCCGGTCGGCGAGGGCGTGGGGGTCGGCTGATGGCGAACGTATGGGACGACGTGCTGCCCGAGGAGGACCGACTCGTCTTCGAGCGGGCCGGATGGGGCAAGGAGGTCGGATTCGGTGAGCGCCCGGTCCTGCTCGTAGTCGACGTGATCTACAACTTCGTCGGCGACGTGCCCGAGCCGATTCTGAAGTCGATCGAGCGCTGGCGCTATTCGTGCGGCGAGCGTGGCTGGCACGGAGTCGCACAGCTGCAACGGCTGATCGAGGCCGCCCGCGAGCAGGAGGTGCCGATCTTCTACACCGGCATGGACCGCCGCCCGGACGGCTTCGACCAGGGCGCCTGGAACTGGAAGAGCCACCGCGCCGGAGACGCCTCCGACGTGAAGGGGTCGCTCGGCAACGAGATCGTCGCCGAGGTCGCTCCCCGCGATCGCGACGTCTACTTCGTCAAGGACAAGCCGAGCGCATTCCACGGCACCCACCTGCTCGACTACCTGATCTACCTCGGCGCCGACACGGTGATCACGACCGGTACGACGACGAGCGGTTGCGTGCGGGCGAGCGCCGTCGACGCCGCCCAATACAACTACCGATCGATCGTGCCGGAGGAGTGCGTCTGGGACCGCTCGACGATCTCGCACAAGGTCAACCTGCTCGACATCCAGATGAAGTACGGCGATGTGAAGGGCACCGACGAGGTGATCGCCTACCTGCGGTCGCTGCCGACGCGGCCCTGCGGTCCGCGGACCCCGACCGGGGTCCCGAACGGCGACGAGGCGGTCCCGGCCGCAGAAACGAGTCCCGGGTGAGCACCGAGCTGCAGATACGCAAGATCGCCACGTTCGTCGAGGAGGTGCGGAGCGACGGCGGCCGCTCCGACGGCGAGCCGCTGATCAAGGCCGCCGTCGCCGTCGTCTTCGCCAATCCCTACGCCGGGCGCGAGTTCAGCGAGGACCTCGCCGAGATCGTCGAGCCGAGCGCCGAGCTCGGCCGGATCATCGGCGAACGCTGCCTGGCGGCAGTCGGCCGGCCGATCGAGAGCCAGGGCAAGGCGGTCCTCGTCGGCACCGCCGGCGAGCAGGAGCACGGCAATGCGGCGAAGACGACCACCTTCGGGAATCCCTTCCGCGAGGCCTTCGACGGCGGCCGTGCCTGGCTGCCGTCGACGACGAAGCGCTGCGCCCCGGGTGCCTCCGTCGACGTCCCACTCTGCTTCAAGGACGAGATCTGGGTGCGCTCCCACTACGACACGATCACCGTCGCGGTAGCCGACGCGCCGGCGCCGGACGAGATCGTCCTCGTCGGGGCGGTCGCCTCGCGCGGCCGGCTCAACGCCCGCCTCGGCGGCAAGACCAAGCAGCAGGCGCTGGCCGAGATCGAAGCAGCCGAGGGAGCCGGCGGCTGAGATGAGCAGCCTCGAGATCACCGGACTCGGGGGATTGGTGAGCGGCCGGCTGGGTGATGCCCCGGCAGCGGTCGAGGCGATCAGGGTCGAGGACGGCCGGATCGCCGGCTTCGACGCCTCCGGCGCCGCCGACGTCGTCCTCGACGCCGGCGGCGCCATCGCGGTGCCGGGCCTGATCGACTCGCACGTCCACGTCGTCTTCGGCGATTGGACGCCGCGGCAGTCGGCGCTCGGCTGGATCGAGAGCTCGATGCACGGCGGCGTGACGATGATGATGTCGGCGTCGGAGGTGCACCTGCCGGGCCGTCCCCGCGACCGGGTCGGCGTCAAGGCGCTGGCGATCACCGCACAGCGCGCCTTCACGGACTTCCGCCCCGGCGGCGTCAAGGTCCTCGGCGGTTCGCTGATCATCGAGCCCGACCTCGAGCCCGCCGACTTCGCCGAGCTCGCCGCCGCCGGAGTCGGCCTCGCCAAGGTCGGCTTCGGCTCGTTCGACCGCCAGGGCGACGCGGCACCGCTGGTCCGCGCCGCCCAGGCTGCCGGGATCGTCGTCATGAACCACACCGGCGGCGCCTCGATCCCCGACTCCTCGCCGGTCACGATCGAGGACGTGCTGGCGCTCGGCTGCGACATCGTCGGCCATGCCAACGGCGGTCCGACGGCGCTGCCCGACGCCGATCTGCCAGCCCTGTTCGACGCGCCGGGCGTCCTCCAGCTCGTCCAGGCCGGCAACCTGCGCTCGTCGTTGCGGATCGTCGCGCTCGCCAAGGAGCGAGACGCGCTCGACCGGCTGGTCCTCGCCACCGACACCCCGACCGGCACCGGCGTGATGCCGCTCGGAATGATCAAGACCGTCGTCGAGATCGCTTCGCTCGGCGGGGTCGCGGCGACCGACGCGCTGGCGCTCGCCTGCGGCAACAACGGCGCCGTGCTGCGCCGCGACGAGGGCGTCCTCGACGTCGGCCGGCCCGCCGACCTGGCGCTGCTCTTTTCGCCGCTCGGCAGCGCCCACGGCGACCCGCTGACCTGCATCGAACGAGGCGACATCCCCGGGATCGCGGCGATGGTGATCGACGGGGAGGTGCGGGCGCTGCGGTCGCGCAACACGCCCGCCCCCGACGGCACCTGCCGGATCCTCACCGACCAGGAGGCGAGAGTATGAGCACCAAGGCACCGATCGAGGAGCGCGGCCGGATGATCGAGGAGGTCCACGTCCCCGCGTCCACGGCCGCCGTCGCCGAGGTCAAGCGGGGCCAGGTCCTGCAGGTCGTCGACCTCGAGGGCCAGCAGGTCGGCGACCTGATGGCCTATCGCCCGGCCGATCCGGGCGAGTACCTGTCGCCCGCGCACACGCTCTCCTGCCTGGTCAGGCTGATGCCCGAGGACGGCGACGAGCTCTTCTCCAACCACCGCACGCCGCTGCTGCGAATCACCCGCGACGACGTCGGCACCCACGACATGGTCGTTCCCTGCTGCGATCCCGAGCGCTACGGGCGCGACTACGGCCAGCCCGATCACCCGTCCTGCCTGAGCTCCCTGCAGGCCGCTCTAGCCGGCTTCGGCTCGGACTTCGCCGCTCCCGGGGAGTCGGCCTGGAACGTGTTCATGAACAACCGCCACGAGGACGGCCGGATCGTCACCTACGAGCCCGAGCACGGGGCCGGGGCCTCGATCGACCTCGACGTCCTCGAGGACCTCGTCGTCGTGCTCTCCGCCTGCCCGCAGGATCTCTCGCCCTGCAACGCGTTCAACCCGACCTCGATGGCGATGCGGATCTGGGAGGTGGGCGACTGAGGTGAGCGGCACCGCCGAGCAGACGCGGGCCGAGGGAGTCGCCACCGACGTGGCGGCGCACGCCCGCCTGCTCGCACGGGCCGGTCTCGTCGAGGCGTTCGGGCACGTATCGGCCCGGGTCCCCGGCGGCGGCCTGGCGATCACCTCGACGGCGCCGCTGGCGACGGCGGCGACCGCGACGGTGCTGGTCTGCACGGCGGCGGGCGAGCCGTCCGTCGCCGCCGAGGACCTGCCGCTCGAGACCGCTCTTCACGCCGCCGTCTACGCGGCCCGGGACGACGTCGGCGCGATCGCACGGATCCACTCGCCGGCGGCCGTCGCGGCCGGCGCGATCGGCGCCGTGCCGCCCGTCGTCCACGGCCTCGGCGGGCTCAGTGGGACGGTCGCCTGCTCCGAAGACCCTCAGCTCGTGACCGACGGCGCCGCCGGCGAGCGCGCCGCGGCGGCGCTCGCCGCCGCCGACTGCCTGTTGATCAGCGGCAACGGTGCCGTCGTCACCGCCCCGAGCCTCGCCGAGGCGGCGGTCCGCGCCTGGTTCCTCGAGGAACGGGCCCGGGTCTGGCTGGCCGCCGATCGGCCGCCGGGGCTGTCGCCGGCGGAGCTCGACGAGCGCAGCCGCCACTATCCGGCCGAGACGATCCGGGCGTCGGCATGGCTGCGGTCGCGGTTCGGGGAGGGGGATCGATGATGGGGCTGCGCGAGCTGACCGTCGTCTCCGGGACCGGGGCCGGAGTCGATCTGTCCGCCGGCGAGGAGATCCGGATCTCGACCCCCGACGGCGCCCAGGGAGGCGATTTCAGCTTCCTCGGCTTCGACCAGGCGATGACCCGCAACATCAACGGCTGGGAGCGGTTCGGCCGTCCCTGGCTCGTCTTCAGCGCCGATCCCGGGATGCGCCTCTGCGACGGCGACGGCGAGGCGGTCATGGAGGTCGGCGAATGCGTCGGCGACGGCCGCAACGACATCATGTACCCGGGTTGCTGGTCGGAGCTCTACGAGGACGGCCGGCCCGGGTGCCGGGACCTGATCGCCGAGGCTCTCGCGATCGAGCGCACCGAGATCACCGGCATGCTCTCCTTCTTCGTCAACGCCACCGTTGACACCACCGCCTATCGCGGCCTCGACGAGGTTCGCATCGAACCGGGTGACCACATCACCCTGCGGGCGTTGCGGGACGTCCGCGCAGCAGTCTCGGCCTGTCCGGATTCGGATATCCCCGGCTGGCGCCGGGGGGACCTGCGGGTCGAGATGAGAAGCCCTGCGTGATCGAATGCCCAGCGACCAAGGAGAAGACAGTGACTAGACGACGCAATACGCGAGGCTCCCGGTTCGGGATCCTCGCCGTCCTGACGCTGACGGTGGGAGCGCTTGCGCTCGCCGCCTGCGGCAGTGACGACTCGAGCACGAGCAGCAGCGCCGATTCGACGTCCGGAGGTGAGATGAAGGATGCGACCCTGGTCCTCGACTTCGTTCCCGGCCCGGTTCACGCCGGCATCTACGACGCGGTCGTCAACGGCTACTACGAGGACGAAGGGATCAACCTCAAGATCATCGAGCCGACCTCGACGGCCGACACGCTGAAGCTGATCGACGCCGGCAAGGCGGACTTCGGCATCGCCGACGGCATCGACGTCGCGAGCCAGATCGCCGACGGACGCGGCGCCAAGGGAATCCTCGCGCTCGTCCAGCGGCCGCTCGGCGGGTTGATCACCCTCGCCGACTCGGGCTACCAGTCGCCCGCGGATCTCGACGGCAAGACCGTCGGCGTCACCGGGGTGCCGTCCGACGACGCGATCATGAACACGACGATCTCCGACGCCGGCGGTGACCCGTCGAGCGTCAAGAAGGTGACGATCGGGTTCAACGGGGTGCAGAACCTCGAGAGCGGCAAGGTCGACGGCTTCACCGGGTTCATCCCGGCGGACGGGGTGCAGATCGAGGTCGACGGATTCCCGACGACGTCGTTCCCGCTCGACGAGTACGGCGGACCGAAGTACCCGGGCCTGGTCGTGTTCTCGACCGAGGACCAGATCAGCGCCGACCCGGAGCTGATGCAGGGGTTCGTCAACGCAACGATCAAGGGATACGACGACGTCATCGCCGATCCCCAGACCGGTCTCGACGACCTGCTGAGCGAGAACCCGGCGATCCCGGAGAAGTTCGCGAAGGCGTCGCTGGACGCGTACATGCCGCTGTTCAAGGCCGGTACCGACCAGTACGGCTCGTTCAACACCGGTGACCTCGAGCAGCTCTCGAAGTTCATGGTCGACAACGACCTGGCCTCGGAGCCGATCGCTCCGGACCGCTACGCGACGAACGAGTTCGTCGACGGTTCGAAGTAGCCCGATGCCGGCCACGACGGCACGTCTGCAGACCGAGGGTCTGACGAAGGCGTTCCCGGCTCAGTCCGGGGCCGACGGTCGAGTCAGCGCGCTCGAAGGGGTCGAGATGACGATCGACCCCGGCGAGTTCGTCTCGATCGTCGGGCCGTCGGGGTGTGGCAAGTCGACCCTGTTCAACCTGCTGGCCGGCCTCGACCGGCCGTCGGGCGGGAAGATCCTGCTCGACGGCCGGCCCGCCGACCAGCTGCTCGGCGAGATCGGCTACATGCCGCAGGCCGACCTGCTGATGCCGTGGCGCACGGTCCTCGACAACACCGCGCTCGGCCTGCAGCTCAACGGCGTCGGCCGGCGCGAGGCCCGCAAGCGGGCGCTGGAGGAGTTTCCGCGGTTCGGGCTCTCCGGGTTCGAGCGGGTCTGGCCGTCGCAGATCTCCGGCGGCATGCGACAGCGCGCGGCGTTGCTGCGGACCTTCCTCGCCGGCCGCGAGGTGATGCTGCTCGACGAGCCGTTCGGCGCCCTCGACGCGCTGACCAGGCAGGAGATGCAGCAATGGCTGCTGCAGATCTGGCAGCAGGACCGCAAGACGATCCTCTTCGTGACCCACGACGTCGAGGAGGCGCTCTTCCTCTCCGACCGCGTCTACGTGATGTCGGGGCGTCCCGGGCGGATCGAGCTCTGCGTCGACGTCGGTCTGCCGCGGCCGCGGGACATCGAGCGGACGACGCTCGATCCCGAGTTCGCCGAGCTGAAGCTGAAGCTGATCGAGCCGCTGCGGCGAGCGTCCGCGGGGGCGAGCGGAGAATCCCGCTGATGGGCAACGGCCGGAGCAGGTTCAACCTCGATTCGCGGGCGGCGCGGATCGCCGCGCCGCTGGTCTTCGCGCTGCTGGTGCTGGCCCTCTGGCAGCTCTACACGGTCGTCTCCGACGTGCCGGAGTCGTCGCTGCCGTCGCCGACCGAGATCGCCAAATCGGGCTGGGAGCAGCGCCAGCTGCTCCTCGACAACACCTGGATCACGGTCGAGGAGATCCTGATCGGCTTCCTGGTCGCGATCGTCCTCGGCGTCCTGCTCGCGATGCTGATCCGCTCCTCGCGCACGATCGAGCGGGCCCTCTATCCCTGGCTCGTCGTCTCGCAGATGGTGCCGGTTCCGGCGGTGGCGCCGATCTTCGTGATCTGGACCGGGTTCGACCTGCGCCCGAAGATCATGGTTATCGCCCTTGTCGCGTTCTTCCCGATCGCCGTCAACACGATCGACGGCCTGCGGGCCGCCGACCCGCAGCTGCTGCGGCTGATGAAGACGTTGAAGGCCTCGCGCTGGCAGCGCTTCCGCTACGCGCAGCTCCCGGCCTCGCTGCCGTTCCTGTTCAGCGGTCTCAAGGTCGCCGCCGCGCTCTCGGTGATCGGTGCAGTCTTCGGCGAATGGGTGGGCGCCTCGGAAGGGCTCGGGTACCTGATCCTCGTCCTCAACAACGCGACCGACACGACGACGATGTTCGCGACGATCTTCCTGCTGGCGATGATCGGCATCGCCCTGTTCGGCCTCGTCGTCCTGCTCGAGCGGCTGCTGCTGCCCTGGTACCACGACGCCCGCAACGAGGCGAACGACGAGACCGTCGCCGAGCCCGCCGCCGACGCGATCGAGATCGGAGCACGGTTGTGAGCGCCGCCGCCGCGCCGGTCCTGATCCGCGGCGCCTGGGTCCTCACGATGGCCCCGGGCGCCGACCCGATCCGCGACGGCGCGCTGCTGATCGGATCGGGCGGCGAGATCGCCGCCGTCGGCCCCTATGAGGAGCTGGTGGCTCGCAACCCCGATGTTGCCGTGGTCGGCGACGGCAACGGCGTCGTCATGCCGGGGATGGTCAACGCCCACACCCACCTGACCGAGTGCCTGATCCCGGGGATGGGCGAGGACGCGGTCCTGTTCGAATGGTTCGAGCGGGTGGTCAACCCGGTCGGCCGGGTCATCGACCGCGAGGAGGTCGCGCTGGGGACGCGGCTGAAGGCCGTGGAGATGCTCGGCAGCGGGATCACCACCGTCAACGACATGTCCTGCCATCGCAACATGGGCAGCCTCGCGACGCTCGGCGCCGTCGACGGGCTCGCCTGGGCGGGGATGCGGGGGGTCGTCAGCTTCGGCGCCGAGGACATCTACGACGAGGCTCCCGGGCCGGAGGCCTTCATCGCCGAGCACGAGGCCCTCGCCGAGCGGACCGCGGCGGAGCCGCTGATCGGCTTCCGCTGCGGCGTCGGCACGGTGCTCGGGCTCAGTGACTCGCTCTTCGAGCACACCGTCGCCGCCTGCCGCGCGCACGGGTGGGGGGTACACACCCATCTCTCCGAGGTCCGCGAGGAGGTGACCGGGGCCCGGCTCCGCTACGGGGCGACGACGATCGAACATGCCGGCCGCGAGGGGCTTCTCGACGCCGAGACGATCGCCGCGCACTGCATCTGGTGCACCGAGCGCGACATCGGCATGCTCGCCCGTCACGACGTCGCCGTCGCCCACAACCCGGTCGCGAACATGTTGCTCGGCAACGGCGTCTGCCCGGTGCCGCGGCTGCGCAGCGAGGGCATCACGATCGCCCTCGGCACCGACGGCGCCGCCTCGAACGACAACCAGGACATGTTCGGGGTGATCAAGACCACCGGCCTGCTCCACAAGGTCAACACGATGGATCCGACCGTGATCACGGCCCGCGAGGTGCTGGCGATGGCCACGCTCGACGGCGCCCGGGCGCTCGGCATCGACGACGTGACCGGATCGCTCGAGGCCGGCAAGCGCGCCGACGTGGTGCTGCTCGACGGCAACACGCCGGAGCTGGCGACGATCCACGATCCCTGGCAGCAGGTCGTCTACTGCGCGACCGCCCGCTGCGTGAGCGACGTCTGGATCGACGGCCACCGCCGGGTCCAGGACGGTGCGGTACGCGGGGTCGACGTCCCGGCGCTGGCCGGCGAGGCGCGTCAGGCCGGCGCCGATCTCGTACGCCGCGCCGGCATGGGCCGCGAGTCGGTCTACGCCGGCGACGGGCGGGCGTTCGGCAACGGGACCGCCGGCTGATGCCGGCCTGCGACGTCGTCGTCATCGGCGCCGGCCACAACGGGCTCGCCTGCGGCAGCTATCTCGCCCGCGCCGGCCTCGACACGGTCGTCCTCGAGCAGGCGGCCGAGCCGGGCGGCTGCATCGTCACCGAGCAGCTCCCGAGCGGCGCCGGGCGACTCGAGCTCGGCGCCTTCGAGCACAGTGGCATCCGCGCCAGCGGCGTCGACGAGGACCTCGGCCTGAGCTCGCAGTTCGGGCTCGAGTGGCTGCTCTCCGACGAGCTCGTCCTCGCCCCCTGCGACGACGGCGTCGACCTCGCCCTCCACAACTCGCTCGAGCGGACCGTCGAGGGGTTCGCCGCCGTGCTCGGGCGCGAGGAGGCGGAGCGCTACCGGCGATTTGCGGCCTGGTCGCAGCGGGCGGTGGCCGTCCTCTCGCAGGCCAACAACGGCCCGCCACCGACGATGCGGGAGCTGACCGCGCTTGCCGACCTGACCCTCGGCGCCGAGGGTCAGCGGCTGATCCAGGCCCTCTACGCCTCCTCGTCCAACCTCTGCGCCGCCCATCTCGGCGATCCTCGCCTGCGCGGCCTGCTCCAGCACTGGGCCGCGCATTCTCAGCAGCCGCCGGACGACCCCGGCACCGGCGCCGGGGCGATGATGCTCGCCGCCTTCCACGGGGCTCCGTCCGCTCGCCCGGCCGGCGGCTCCCGGGGGACCGTCGATGCGCTCGCCCGCTGCCTCGCCGCCCACGGCGGCGAGCTGCGCACCGGCGCCGCGGCCGAGCGGATCGAGATCGCCGGCGGTCGGGCCGTCGCGGTGCACGCCGCCGGCGAGCGCTTCGAGGCCCGCCGCGCGGTCGTCTCCGCGATCGACGCCAAGCGCGTCTTCGAGCGGCTCGTCGATCCCGGCGACGTCCCCGCCGCCCTCGCGAGCGAGGTGGCGGCGATTCACGTCGGCCGTCGCAACGTCTCCGAGCTCAAGGTCGACGCCGTGCTGGCGAAGCCGCCCGAGCTCGGCGTACCGTCCGGGTTCGAGCGGGCGCTGATGCTGTCGCCGAACACCGACGCCGACATCGAGGCGGCCTTTGCGCGGATCCGGCTCGGAGCGCTGCCGGAGCGACCGCCGCTGATGATCGGATTCCCGTCGGCCCGCGAGGGTGGCTGGACCCGCGATCCCGGCAATGCGGTGATCTGGTTGTCGACGTTCGTCCCCTGGAAGCCGGCCGAGGGCCCGTGGGACGAGCACTCGCTCGAAGCGGCCGCCGACTTCACCTGGCGGGCGGCCGAGCGGGCCCTCCGCACCGAGCTCGAGCCGGTCGAGCGGCTGATCACAGGTCCCCAGGACTGGGTGCGCCGCAACGGCAACCCCTACGCATGCCCCAACCACGTCGAGATGTCGCTCGACCAGCTGCTCGGCATGCGCCCCTCGCCGTCGCTGTCCCGCTACGCAACGCCGATCCGGGGCCTGTATCTGAGCGGTGCCGGCTCCCATCCGGGCGGCGGCGTCACCGGCATGCCGGGCCGCAACGCCGCCGCGGTGGTCCTCCGCGACCTCGGCCTGCGCGCGAAGGGGCGGATCGAGCGCCTGCGATCGCAGGCGGCGCTGCTTCGCGACGCGGCCCGCGCGGCCCGGTCGCTGCGGAGCTCGGCATGAGCCCTTCGGCCGGCGACGGCGGTGCCGACCCGCTCGAGCTGCTGACCGGCTACCAGGGCGCCGCGGTGCTCGGGACCGCCATCGAGCTCGGCTTCCCGGCGGCGCTGGCCGGCGGCCCGCGGACCGCCGCCGAGGTCGCCGCCGAGCTCGGTACCGACGTGCGGGCGAGCGGCTACCTGCTCGGGGCGCTGACCGTGCTCGGCCTCGCCGAGCGGGCCGGCGGCCGCTACGAGCTGACCGAGCAGGGCCGGGGACTGGTCGACGGCGTGCCCGGGTCGATCGCTGCGATCGTCCGCAAGGAGTGGTTCTTCTACCGTGTCTGGGCCGGCCTGCCGGAGGCCGTGACCGACGGCCACGCGCGGATCCCACCCTGGCGCGACCGGGTTCGCGACGAGCTGCCCCAGTCGCTCGCCTTCCTCCGCGCCCTCGACGACCTCGCCTCCCGGTTCGGCGCCGGACTGCCCGAGCTCGCCGGGCTCGAGCGGGGTGGATCGCTGCTCGACGTCGGCGGCGGCGCCGGCTCGCACGCCGCCTATCTCGAGGCCGCCGTCCCCGGTCTCGAGGCGACGGTGCTCGATCTCGCCGAGGCCGAGCAGGTCCTCCGCGAGCGCCATCCCGAGCTGCGGTTCGTGGTCGGCGACTTCGAGCGGCCGCGCTTCGGCAGGCCCGCGAACGAGAGCTGGGACTACGTCCTGCTCGCGAACATCCTTCACGATCACCCGCCGGAGCGCTGCCGCGAGCTGATCGCGTCCGCCGCCGGCCTGCTGGCGCCGGGCGGAACGCTGCTGATCTACGACTGGGTGCTCGGCGACGACGCCGTCTCGCCGCCGCCGGTGGCGCTGTTCGCGCTGATGATGCTCGTCGAGAACGAGGGCGGCGGTACCTGGACCGAGGCCGATATCGGCGGATGGGTCCGCGAGGCGGGGCTCGAGCCGGAGCCGTTGCGGCGCAATCCGGGCCCGATCGCGGTGCTGCGGGCCCGTCGGCCGGACGCCGGGTGAGCGCGGCGCCGGACTCGCTGCGACTCGCGGTCGCCCAGCCGCCGGCCCGCGCCGGGCAACCCGAGCAGGGGAAGCTCGGCGATGCGCTCGCGACGATCGTCGAGGCCGGCGCCGCCGGAGCCGGGCTGCTGCTGTTTCCGGAGTCCTACCCGGGCCCGATCCGCGCCGGCGACTGGTTCGACGCGAGCGATGAGATCGCCGCCACCGCCACCGCAGCCGGCGTAGCCGTCTGCTGGGGCCGGGTCGAGCGCGGCGCCGACGGCTGCTATCGCACGGTTGCCTACCTGACCGGCGGCGACGGCGCCGCGCCGTTTCGCTACGAGCGCGCCCATCCGGCGACCGGCGACGTCCATCCGACCCTTTCCGGCGTGGCGATGGCCCCCGGCGCGAGCCTCGGGCTTACCGAGCTCGGCGGGGTTCGCGTCGGCATCGCCATCTGCTCGGAGCTCTGGCTGCCCGAGGTCGCCCGGTCGCTCGCCGTGGCCGGGGCGGAATTGATCCTCGCGCCGGCCGGCGGATCGCTGCGCCGGGTGGCGCCGAACTGGCGGCTGATCGCGCGGGCCCGGGCGATCGAGAACCTGCTCCACGTCGGCCTCACCCAGGCGCTGTTCGGCGACGAGGAGGGATCGGCGCTGATCGCCGGCCCGGAGCGCCTGCTCGGCTCGAGCGGCGATGCCGGTCTGCTGATCGCCGAGTGCGATCTCGCCAGGGCGCGGTGGCTGCGATCGGCCGACGACTCGATGCGCGAGCCGAAGCAGTTCGACTCGCTGCCCGGGTTGCTGCGGGCGCGCCGGCCGGAGCTCTATGGCGAGCTGAGCAGGCGGATCGACGGGCTCTACGACTACGAGGCGGGCGGCCGGGAGCGCTGAGCGTCGCTCAGGTCGGCTCGCCCCAGCGCGAGTCGCCGTGGTCGCGGTCGCGGCCGTCGGCTACCGGGGCCGCGTCGGGGCCGTAGCCGGCCTCGCTGAGCATCCGCCGCAGGTCGACGACGGTCTGGCGGTCGAGCTCCTTCTTCTTCGGGATCGGCAGGACCTCGGTCTCCGGTCCGAGCGTCACCGTGATCCTGTCGCCGTGCTCCTCGTCGATCGCGTTGAGCGCGCCGAGCAGGTTGTGCACCTTCCGCCAGTCCACGTTCCCCGTCGCCTGGTGATCGAAGATCTCCTGCAGGGTGTTGCGGTGGTGGTGGCTCAGATGCTCCATGTGGCTCGCTCTCGGGATTCGCGGGTCGGGGAACGGACGATCCTAGAGGCCTCACCCGGGGGCCGGCGCCGGCGCGGCGTTGCCGCCGGCCGCCTCGTCGCCGGACCCTGCCTGCTCGGCTGCCCGGACCCGGGCGAGGTCGGCGGAGATCCGTACGACGGCGGAGACGAGCGGAGCGGCGACGACGAGGCCGACCGCGCCGAACAGGGCGCCGCCGGCGATCGTGACGACGAGGACGGCGAGCGGGTGGATGCCGAGGGCGGCTCCCATCGCGAACGGCTGGATCATCTGCTGGAGCGGGCCGTTGGCGAGCAGCTGCACGAAGACCATGCCCCCCGCCGCCGCCGCTCCGTCGCTGCCGAGCGCGAGCAGGACCGTGAAGATCGCCGCGCTCCAGGCGCCGATGTAGGGGATGTAGCCGGCGATGAAGGTGACCGCGATGATTGTCCCGATCAGCGGCACGCCGATGATCAGCGACCCGATCGCCGACGACGACGGCGCTGAACACCGCGACGATGGTCGTCCCCAGCAGGTAACCGCGCATCGAGCCGATCGTCCGCTGGGTGACGATCCGCGCGACCGGCGCCGGAACGCCCATGTGACGCTCCGTCCAGGCGCGGATCACCGGCCCGTCCTTGAGCAGGAAGAAGAGGCTGAGGATCGTCATCGCCAGGAAGAATGCGAGCGAGGAGAGCTTCGCGACCCCGGAGAGGACGCCGTCGAGAAGCGCCGTGACGCCCTGCTGGGCGCCGTGTCCGAGGTCCTGCTTCGCCTTGTCTGCCTGGCCGGGGTCGAGGCCGAGGTCCTGCAGCCACCCCGACAGGGTGTTCTTCGCCTCGTCGAGGTGGCCGGCGATGCTGCTCGCCTGCCCGTCGATGCCGACGACGACCATCACTCCGATTCCGGCGCCGACGGCGACGACTCGCGAGCATCAGCAGGATCGAGCCGAGTGCCCGGGGGACGCGGTGGCGCTGCATCATGCTGACCAGCGGCGAGCCGACGACGGCGAGCATCGCCGGCGATGATCAGCGGGATCGTGATCACCTGCGTCAGCGCGCCGAGCCAGACGAGACCGCAGATCAGCAGCGTCACGCCGACCAGCAGCCACGACATCAGCCCGATGTTCCGCAGCCAATCGGGCACGTTGAAGACCCCGGTCAGCTCGGCCGGGTCGATCTCGACGAGCTGATCCTCTTCCGCGGCCGGTTCCGCCTCGGCATGGTGCCGTCGCAATCGGCCGTGGATCATGCCCGCAAACCTAGCGCCGCCCGCCGACGAATAGGCTCGGCCCGGTGAGCCGCGGCGCCGCACGGGCGAACCTCTGGATCGGGATCCTCTTCTCGGTCGGCTCCGCCTGCTTCGTAGTCGGTCCATTTCCCGGATACCTGCAGACGGTCGGCTCCCACGCCGACGGCGTGACGTTCTTCGTCGGCTCGATCTTCTTCACGTCGGCGGCGCTGATGCAGCTTCTGACGACGGGCGTCCTCGGCGGCGGCCGGATCGACTGGTGGGCCGGCGGGATCCAGTTCGCCGGCACGCTGTTCTTCAACATCAGCACCTTCGAGGCGTTGCAGGAATCGCTCGGAACGAGGGCCACCGACCGGCTCGTCTGGGCGCCCGACGTCTACGGGTCGGTCTGTTTCCTGGCTGCCAGCCTGCTGGCCTACCGCTCCGCCAACGGCGGCTTCGGGCGGCGACGGCGGCACAACGCCCCGGCGCTGATCAGCTTCATCAACCTGCTCGGCAGCGCCGCCTTCGGCATCGCCGCGGTCGCCTCCTTCGTCGTTCCGGAGACGGGTGACGTGCTCGCCCTCGGCGCCGCGAACTTCACGACCTCGATCGGCGCGCTCTGCTTCCTCGTCGGCGCGATCCTGCTGCTGCCCGCGGTCAGTAGCCGACGCCGGTCTTGACTCGCTGGCGCTCGTGCTTGGAGGCGCCGCCCTTCTTCTCCAGCGTTTCGCAGGCTTGAGCGATGTCGTCGGCGAGCGTGCCGACGAGCGCCCGGTTGAGGTTGATCTTGACCAGCGCCCGCAGCATCTTCACGCTCTCCGCCTTCGGCGGCATCGTGTAGGCGGGCAGCATCCAGCCGCGCTCCGCCGAGACCTGCCAGGCGATGTCGAACTCGTCGTAGGGTACGTCGGCATCCTCGGCGAGGTGGAAAGCGACGAGCGGCAGCTGCTCGGCGTCGCCGCCGACGACCTCGAACGGCCCGATCGACTCGAGCCGGCCGGCGAGGAACTCGGAGTTCTTCTTCATCACCTCCATCACGAGGGTGTATCCGTCGCGGCCGAAGCGGATCAGGTTGTAGTACTGGGCGAGGACCATCGCCGAGCCGGTCGAGAAGTTCAGCGTGAACGTCGCGTCCCGTCTTTCCGAGGTAGTTCTCGTAGAAGACGAGGTCCTCGGCGAGGTCGGCCTGCTCGCGGAAGACGAGCCAGCCGATCCCCGGGTAGACGCCCCCGAACTTGTGGCCGGAGACGTTGATCGAGCGGACCTGCTCGAGCCGGAAGTCCCACTCGCGCTCCGGGTAGAGGAACGGCCAGACGAAGCCGCCGCTGGCGGCATCGATGTGCAGCGGCACGTCGAGGCCGCGGTCGTTCTTCATCGTCACGAGCAGATCGTTGATCCCGACGATGTCGTCGGAGTGTCCGGTGAAGGTCGTCCCGAGCACCGCGGCGACGCCGATCGTGTTCTCGTCGACGTGCGGCTCGACGTCCTCGGGGCCGATCGTGAACTTGTCGGGCTGCAGCGGCACGATCCGCGGCTCGACGTCGAAGTAGCGGCAGAACTTGTCCCAGACGACGTGGACGTCGCCACCGAACACGAGGTTCGGCTTGTCGGTCGGCTTGCCGGCCGCCTCGCGGCGCTGCCGCCATTTCCACTTCAGCGACAGCGCGCCAAGCATGATCGCCTCGGAGCTGCCCTGCGTCCGCGCGCCGGTCGTCTCGCCGGGCGCGTTGAAGAGGTCGGCGAGCATCCGGATGCAGCGTTGCTCGATCTCCGCCGTCTGCGGGTATTCGGCATGGTCGATGAAGTTGCGGTGCAGGTTTGCGGCGATCACCTGCTGCGCCTCCGGCTCCATCCAGGTCGTCACGAACGTCGCCAGGTTGCGCTCGGGGATGCCGTCGAGGACGATCTCCTCGTCGATCAGGCGCATCGCAACGAGCGGCTCCACGCCCTGCGCCGGGATCTGGTTGTCGGGGGCGCCCTCGAGCAGCCATTCGTGGCCGGTGATCAGCGGCGGCATCGTTCGATCGTGATCGGGCATCGGTGGGTCTCCTCGCAGTCGGTGGTGCGGCGATCTCGGCCGCGCGCCCATCCTATGCCGCCGCGGTCAGTCGCCGGGTTCCACCGCGGCGGCGATCGCCTCGATCCGGAGCACGGTGTCGGCAAGGTCGATCCCCTCGGGACGGTGCGTGATCAGCAGGATCGAACGATCGCCGGCCGCCGCGAAGGTGTCGGCGATCAGCCGCTCCGCCGTCGCCGGGTCGAGGTGGGCGGTCGGCTCGTCGAGGAGCAGGACCGGGGCGGGGGAGAGCAGCGCCCGGGCGACGACGAGCCGCTGCCGCTGCCCGCCCGAGAGCTCGCGCCCCTGCTCGCCGACGAACGTGTTCATCCCGTCCGGCAGCGACCCGACCCACTCACCGAGCTTCGCGGCGTCGAGCGCCGCGCGGAGCTCGTCGTCGCCGGCGTCGGGGCGGGCGATCCGCAGGTTGGCGGCGATCGTCGAGCTGAATAGGTGCGCGTCCTGGCCGGCCAGCGCGAAGGTGCTGCGCAGGTCGCTCTGGAGCAATTCGCGGGCGTCGGTGCCGCCGACCGTGACCCGCCCCGACTCGGGGTCGAGGAAGCGCAGCAGCAGCGAGATGATCGTCGTCTTGCCGGTGCCGCTGGCGCCGAGCAGGACGACCCGCTCGCCGGGATCGATCCGCAGGCTGAGGTCCCGGAAGGTCGTCGCGGCGGCGCCCGGGTAGCGCGCCGTCACCGACTCCAGCGCGACGGTCGGATCGGCCGGCGCCGGCGCCGGATCCGCGGGGTCGGCGATCGCCGGCCTCGTCGCGGTCAGCTCCAGCACCCGTCGCCCCGAGGCGACCGTCGCCCCGAGCTCGCGGGCGACGGCCGGAAGCGGCGCGGTCGCCTCGAACGAGGACATCGCCAGCAGCGCCAGCGTCGCGATCATCAGCCGGTCGAGCGAGCCGCCGTCGTCGGCGGCGACCGTGATCGCCAGGACGGTCGCCACCGTCGCCCCGGTGATCAGCACCGTCAGCGCGTCGGCGAGCCCGGCGACGAAGGCGTCGCGGCGGGCGAGGGCGGCGAGCTCGCGGTCGCGCCGCGCGGTCCGCTCGAATGCCGCCGTGGCGGCGCCGTAGACGAGCAGCTCCGAGGTGCCGCGGAGCAGCTCGACGAGGTCGGCGGTGAGCTCCGCGCGCGCCGAGCGCTGACGGCGGCCGCTGCGCCGCTGCAGGGCGCCCGGCCAGGGCCGGAACCGCGACGCCGGAGAGCAGCAGGCCGATCGCGAGGATCGCCGCGGCGGCGGGCAGGAAGACGGCTGCGAAGACGACCGCCGCGACGGCGACGAGCAGCGCGACCAGCGGCGGCGCGAGCCCGCGCAGGTAGAGGCCCTGGAGGGCATCGACGTCGCCGACCATCCGGCTCAGCAGCTCGCCGTGCCGGAAGCCCTGCAGCTGGGCCGGCGCGAGCGGCTCGATCCGCTCGTAGAAGCCGGCCCGCAGGCGGCCGAGCGCCCGCAGGGCCATGTCGTGGGAGACGAGGCGGTCGAGGTAGCGGAGCAGCGGCCGGCCGATCCCGAAGAACCGCACTCCGACGATGATCACCGTCAGCGAGAGGATGTCGGGATGCTCGGCGGCCCGTGAGATCAGGTAGCCGGCGGTGGTCATCAGCGCGACGCCGAACGCAACCGCCAGCGCCCCGAGAGCGACGGCCGCGGCGAACCGGCGGCGGCCGACCGGCGCGAGCTCGACGAGCTGGCGAATCGTCGCGGGCGTGCTCACCACGCCGCGATCTCCTCCGCGGGCGCCACCCGGCCGGCGGCAAGCGTCACGGTCCGGTCGGCGAGCGCCGCCAGCTCCGGGCGGTGGGCGATCAGCAGGGCGCTGCGGCCGGCGACGAGCCGCTCGATCGCGGTCTCGATCCGGGCGGCGTTGACGGGGTCGAGGTTTGCGGTCGGCTCGTCGAGGACGACCAGCGGCGCGTCGCGCAGAAAGGCCCGGGCGAGGCCGACCCGCTGACGCTCCCCGGCCGAGAGCGGCCGGCCGCCGTCGCCGACGATCGTCTCGATCCCGTCCGGCAGCAGGGCGACGAAATCGGTGGCCTCGGCGGCGGCCAGCGCCGCCGCGACCGCCTCGGTCCCGGCGCCGGGATCGCCGAGCCGGACGTTCTCGGCGACGCTGCCGCGGAAGATCGTCGGCACCTGTGGGACCCAGGCCAGCTTCCGGCGCCACGCCTCCGGCTCGCATTCGCGCAGGTCGACGTCGCCGACCAGGACCCGGCCGGCGGTCGGAGTCAGCAGCCCCATCAGCAGCGACGCCACGGTGCTCTTGCCGCCGCCGCTCGGGCCGGTCAGCGCAACCGTCTCGCCGGGGCCGACCTCGATGTCGGCCGACTCCAGCACCGGCACCTCGCGAGCCGGGTAGGAGAAGCCGACGGCCTCGAGCCGGACCGGCTCGCGTTCCGGGTCGGGCGGAGCCGCCGTGCCCGCCGCCGCCTCGCCGCCGTCGCCGATCAGCTCGAGGAGCTGCTCGGAGACGGCGCGGCCGTCGGCGCTGGCATGGAACTGGGCGCCGAGGTTGCGCAGCGGCAGGTAGAGCTCGGGGGCGAGCAGGAGCACGATCAGCGCCGCCTCGAAGCCGACGTCGGCTTCGACGAGGCGGACGCCGACCGTCACCGCGACGAGGGCGATGCCGAGCGTCGCCGCGAGCTCGAGGACCGTGCCGGAGAGGAAGGCGACGCGGAGGGTGCCCATCGTCGCCTTCCGGTAGTCGTCGCTGACGGTCGCGATCCGCTCCGCCTGCGCCGGACCGCGGTTGAACGCCCGCAGCGTCGGCAGGCCGCGGACGACGTCGAGGAAGTGCCCGGCGAGCCGGTTCAGCGCCGCCAGCCGCTCGCGCGCCCGGACCTCCGTGTAGCGGCCGATCAGCCACATGAAGACGGGGATCAGCGGCAGCGTCAAGAGCATGATCGCGGCCGAGATCGGATCGATCGTGACGACGACGATCAGCACCGCGACCGGAACCGTCATCGCCAGGAATACCTGGGGGACGTAGCGGGCGAACGTCGCCTCGAGCGCGTCGACGCCCTCGACCGCCGTCGCCGCCACCTCACCGGCCTCCGCGCTCGGCGGCGTCGCTCCCGGCGCGGTGCGGAGGCGGCTGCCGATCAGCTCCATTCGCAGCTCCGACATCACCGCGCTCGCGGCTCGCCGACCTGCGACCTCGAAGCCCCAGCCGGCGATGGCGCGAATCAGCACGGCTGCGAGTAGGCCGATCAGCTCCGGGGTCAGCTCGGCGATCGGCGTGCCGGCGAATCCGCGCGCCGCGATCCGCGCGATCAGGACCGCCTGGACCAGGACCATCAGCGCCGCCAGCAGCCCGAGGGCCGCATCGGCGGCGAGCATCCGCCGGACCCCGGCGACCCGCTCGATGAGGCGGCGGTCGAGTCCGTTCATCGACTCGCCGGGGGGCCCGGATGCGGCGCGAGGAGGGGCATGGCGGCGCCCGATCTTACGCCGGGGCCGGGGCTCGGCGGGTCAATACCTAGATACTAGGTAGGGTGCGAAATCCCGGACAGCGATCGGAAGGAGCAACGGATGCAGCTGGAGCGCGACGGGGACGTCGTCGTCCTGACCATGCAGCGTGAGGAGAATCGGTTCAACCCCGAGCATCTCGGCGAGCTCGAGGGCGCCCTCGACGAGATCGAGGCGATGGACGGTCATCCCGCCGCGGTCGTCGCCGGCGAGGGCAAGTTCTTCTCGAACGGTCTCGACCTCGATTGGATGGGTGGGGCCGAACCCGCCGAGGCGATGGCGATGGTCGAGCGCACGATGCGGCTGCTGGCGCGGATTCTCACCGCACCGTTCGGCGTCGTCGCGGCGATCAACGGCCACTGCTTCGCGGCGGGGGCGATGATGTCGCTTGCCTGCGACGGCCGGGTGATGCGCGAGGACCGCGGGTTCCTCTGCCTTCCCGAGGTCGATATCAACATGGTCTTCCTGCCGGGCATGAGCGCTCTCGTGGCCGCGCGCCTGGCCCCGCAGGCCGCTCACGAGGCGATGCTCACCGGCGCCCGCTATCCGGGGCCGGAGGCGCGCGAGGCCGGGATCGTCGACGCCGTCGCCGCGGCCGACCGGGTCGTCGCGGTCGCCGCCGAGCGGGCCTCGCTGCTCGCCGGCAAGGACCCGGCGACGGTCGCCGGGATCAAGGCCGGCCTCTACGAGGGGGTCGTCGCGGCGCTGCACCGGCCGATCGCGAGCTGACGGGCCGGCCGGTGGCGCAGCTGACCCGCCTCGAGGCGGTCGTCCTCGGCCTGCTCTGCGAGCGCCCGGCCCACGGCTACGAGCTGCGGTCCCGGCTCGGCCCCGGACTGCCGCCGGAGCGGCTGATCAACGACGGCATCCTCTACCCGCTGCTGGGGCGGCTCGAGCGGCGCGGGCTCGCGACCGCCAGCGAGCAGCGCGGCGGCGGCCGGCCGCGCCGCGTCTATTCGGTTGCCGCTGCGGGAGAGGCTGCATTCCGCGAGTGGTTGCTCGGCGACCGCGACGAGGGGGCGACGGTCGGCTACGAGCTGTTCATCGACCATCCGCTGACGAAGCTGCTGTTCGCGTCGCGGTTGAGCGACGACGAGCTGGCGGCGAAGATCGACTCGCTGATCGCCGCCGCCCGCGATCGGCTGGCGGCGCTCGACGCGGTGCCGCGGGTCGCAGACGACGCGGCAGCGGCGCGGATCGGCGGCGCCCTGCTGTCGCTCGGCCGGGCCAGGGAGGTCGCCCTGATCGCCGAGCTCGAGCGGCTTTGCGAAGAGCTCGCGACCTGAGATGATCTCGGCTCGATGCCGAGCTGCGCTCACCTCGATCAGGTCCGGATCACCCGGCTGCCGGAATCGGTCGCGGGTTGTGAGGACTGCCTGAGGACGGGCGATCCCTGGCTGCATCTGCGGATCTGCCTGAGCTGCGGTCACGTCGGCTGCTGCGACGACTCGCCGAATCGCCACGCCAGCGGCCACGCCGGCGCCAGCGGTCACGCACTGATCCGATCGCTCGAGCCCGGCGAGGAATGGTCGTGGTGCTTTCCCGACCAACTCGTCATGCGGATCGCCGACGTCGCCGGCGAGACCCGGATCCCGCCCTCTCCGCTCGGCGGCTGAGATGGAGGGGGGTTTCGTCTCCCGCGGCTTCGGCGGCAACCGCCGGCGGGTCCCCGAGGAGCTGGCCGGCCGGCTGCCGCCGGGCCAGTACCTCGAGCGCGGCTTCCCGGTGCTGACCGCCGGCCCGACGCCCGAGGTCGACACGGCCGGTGCCTGGAGCTTCGCGATCGACGGCATGGTCGCGGCGAAGCAGCGCTGGTCGTGGGCCGAGTTCAACGAGCTGCCGCAGGAGGACGTCCCCTGTGACATCCACTGCGTCACCAAGTGGTCGAAGCTCGGGACCAGCTTCAGCGGCGTCTCGCTCGACGTCCTGCTCGAGGCCGCCGAGCCGCTCGACGCGTTCGCGATGGCCTACAGCTTCGGCGGCTACACGACCAACCTCGCGGTCGAGGACCTGACCGACGGCAGGGCCTGGGTCGTCACCGGTCACGAGGGCGAGCCGTTGCCCCGTGAGCACGGCGGCCCGGCCCGGCTGCTCGTCCCGCATCTCTATTTCTGGAAGAGCGCCAAGTGGGTCGCCGGCCTGCGGATCAGCGACCACGACGAACCCGGCTTCTGGGAGGCGAACGGCTACCACAATCGCGGCGACCCCTGGAACGAGGAGCGCTATTGGACGGACTGAACCGGGCGACCGTCGCACCGCGGGCGCCGGGCCGCTGGCAGATCGCCGCCGTCACCTCCGTCGAGCGGCAGACGCCGACGGTCAAGTCGTTCCGGCTCGATCTGCCGATCTGGATGCCGCACCTGCCCGGCCAGCACTACGACGTGCGGCTCACCGCCCCCGACGGCTACGCGGCGCAGCGTTCCTACTCGGTCTCCTCATCGCCGCTCGACGAGGGCACGATCGAGCTGACGATCGACCGGCTCGCCGACGGCGAGGTCTCGCCCTACTTTCACGATGTCGTCGAGCCCGGCGACCGGGTCGAGGTTCGCGGCCCGTTCGCGTCCTACTTCGTCTGGCGCGGCGAGGGCCCGGCCCTGCTGGTCGGCGGCGGCTCGGGAGTCGCGCCGCTGATGGCGATCCTCCGGCACCGTCGCGCCGCGATGCCCGCGGTGCCGATGCGGCTCGTCTACTCGGTTCGCGGTGCCGAGGACGCGATCTTCGCCGCCGAGCTCGGCGGCGAGACCGAGCTGACCTACACGCGGTCGGCGCCGGCGGGCTGGGCCGGCCATACGGGCCGGATCGACGCGGCGATGCTGACCTGCTGGAGCCACGAGCCCGTCATCGCGTTCATCTGCGGCTCGAACGGCTTCGTCGAGTCGGCGTCGCAGCTGCTGCTCGGCTCCGGCCTGCCCGCCGAGCGGATCCGGACCGAGCGGTTCGGCCCGACCGGCGCCTAGCCGCGCTCGGCCTCCGGGTCGGGTGTGACGTCGGCGGCGACGAGCCGCTTCCATTCCGCCTTGTCCTGGCGCCAGCCCTCCTCGGTCCGGCGCCGCTTCCAGTAGCCGGACGCGGACAGGGCGGCGAGCGGGATGTCGCGATCGACGAGCAGGTGACGGCGCAGCTCCCTGACGGCGCCGGCCTCGCCGTGGACGAAGACCTGCCCGCGCCCCGGCGGCAGCTCGAGGCGGCGGACCGCTTCGACGAGCGGATCGGGATCGAGCTCGGCAGCGGCCTCGCGGTGGACCCAGCGGACCTCGAGGTCGCCGGGCGACTCCAGCGGCAGCTCCTCCTCGGGTCCGTCGACGGCGGCAACGACGACGACCGGGACGCCGGCCCGGACGCGCGCCAGCGAGACGGCGATCGCCGGCAGCACGCAGGCGTCGCCGGCCATCAGGTGCCATTCAGCGCCGGGTTCGGGCGAGTAGCCGCCGCCCGGACCGATCATCTGGACCCGGTCGCCGGGGCGGGCCGCGGCCGCCCATGGCCCCGCGACGCCGGCGCTTCCGTGGTTGACGAAGTCGATCGTCAGCTCGCCGCGGCCCGGGTCCCAATCGCGGACCGAGTAGGTGCGAACGCGCGGCCAGCGCTCGCGGGGCAGCGTCGACTTGACCTCCTCGAGGTCGAAGGGCGGCGCGTAGCCGGCGTCCGCCGGCGGTAGCTGCAGCTTCACGTAGTGGTCGCTGAATGGGCCGGCGCCGAAACCCTCGAGCCCGGAGCCGGCGAAGGTGATCCGGATCAGCTGCGGCGTGATCGGCTCGACCCGGTCGACGACCGCGACCCGCGGCGGCGTCCGCTTGCTCGACATCTTCGCGGGCGTTGCCTGCACGGCGGTCAGGGTAGAGGCGGAGCCGCGGGCTGAGGTTTCGACCACCGTTGAGCGGGCAATAGTTGCGTACACAAACGATCTCTGGTAAAGTCATTGCACTAGCAAAGTTTGTACGCACAACTACCAGACAGAGGAAAGCGAGACATCCGATGAGCACAGTCACCGAGACCGCGATTCCGGCGGGCACCTGGACCATCGACGAGGCCCACACGAAGGTCGGCTTCGCCGTCAAGCACATGGGCGTATCGACCGTCCGCGGCGAGTTCCGCGAATTCAGCGGCGCCCTCGTCGCCGACGAGAACGGCGACCTCCGCGCCTACGGGACCGTCAAGGCGGCCTCCGTCCACACCAACCAGGACCAGCGCGACGAGCATCTCCGCTCGGCCGACTTCTTCGACGCCGAGAGCTACCCGGAGATCGAGTTCGAGTCGACCCGGATCGAGCGCCTCGACGACGAGAACTACCGGATCGTCGGCGACCTGACGATCCACGGCGTCACCCAGAGCGTCGAGCTCGATGCCGAGCTCGGCGGCGTCGACGTCGGCATGGAGGGTGAGCACCGGACCGGCCTCGAGGTCACCGGCCAGCTCTCCCGCAAGGACTTCGGCATGAAGTTCAACGCGGCGCTCGGCAGCGGCAACGCGGTCGTCGCCGACAAGGTCAAGCTGGCCCTCGACGTCGAGGCCGTCAGGCAGGGCGAGTAGTCCGGCGGGCCGGCCCCGCCGCCTCCCGCGAGGTCGCCCCGCCACCTCCCGCGAGGTCGAGGAAACAGGTGACTATTGCTTGCTTTCTCGACCTCGGCGGGAGGGCGATGTTTGCGGCGCCGCCGGCGCGGCACTATGCGGGCATGACGTCGCAGCAGTCCGAGCAGGCCGAGCGCCGCGGCGAGACCGAGCAGGAGCGGATCGACCGCAACCTGTCCGATCTCATGCAGGAGCTCCGGGTCGCCTTCCCGGGGATCCAGTTTCTGTTCGCGTTCCTGCTCGTCGTCCCCTTCCAGCAGGGTTGGACCGGCGTCGACTCGGCCGAGCGCCACATCTACTACGTCGCCCTCGTCCTCACCGCAGCCGCCTCGATCTGCTTCATCGCACCGACCGCCCGCCACCGGCTGCGGTTTCGCGAGCGCGACCTCGGCTGGGTGGTGGCGAGCGCCAATCGCCTGATGGTCACCGGCCTGATCTGCCTCGGCGGCGCGATTACCGCGGCGTTGCTGTTGGTCACGATGGTCGTCTTCAGCGACGGCTTCGCGATCCTCGCCGGCGCGGTCGTCGCCGCGCTGATCGTCTGGACCTGGTTCGGCGCCCCGCTCGTGCGGGGCCGGGAGAAGGGTTGAGATGACCGATGCCGACCGGCCGCCGGCCGCCATCCTCGACGTCGACGGGACGCTCGTCGACTCCAACTACCAGCACGCGCTCGCCTGGTACCGGGCCTTCCGCGAGCATGACGTGACGCCGCCGATCTGGCGCATCCATCGCCAGATCGGCATGGGCGGCGACCAGCTCGTCGCCGCCGTCGCCGGCGATCAGGTCGAGTCCGCTCACGGTGACTCGCTCCGCGATGCCGAGAAGCGCCTCTACGGCGAGCTCGTCGACGAGGTCTGCCCGTTCGAGGGCGCGGCCGAGCTGATCGCCGAGCTCGCCGAGCGCGGCAGCGAGGTCGTCCTCGCCAGCTCCGCCAAGAAGGAGGAGGTCGAGCACTACATCGAGCTGCTCGGCGGCGACGAGGCGATCTCCTCCTACACGACGTCCGACGACGTCGAGGGGACGAAGCCGGAGCCGGACCTGATCAACGCCGCGCTCGGCAAGCTCGCCGGATCGGCGGCGGTGATGGTCGGCGACTCGACCTGGGACGTCGAGGCGGCGAGCCGTGCCGGGGTCGCGACGATCGCTGTCCTCACCGGCGGCTTCGCGGCCGCCGAGCTGCGGGACGCCGGTGCCGTCGCCGTCTACGAGTCGGTCGTCGAGCTGGCCGACGACCTCGACGCCACCCCGCTCTCCCTCCCGCGAGGTCGAGGAAACCGGTGACTATTGCCTGTTTGCTCGACCTCGGCGGGCGGTTTGCGGCCGGAGCGCCGGGGTAGGCACGAGACGAAGGCGAACGAGGAGGATCCGATATGCCACCGCGGGGAGTCAAGAAGGGCAGCAAGCGCGCTCGCCAGTACGAGCAGGTCAAGGAGAGCGAGAAGCGGTCGGGCCGCACGAACGAGCGGGCCGAGGAGATAGCCGCCCGGACCGTCAACAAGGAGAAGGCCCGCTCCGGCGAGTCGCGGACCAGTTCGAAGGGCTCGACCGACGACCAGTCATCGGGGCAGCGCGGCGGCCGGCGCTCCGGCAACGGCGCCGGCGGCAGGACCAAGCAGCAGCTCTACAACGACGCCCGCAGGCTCGGAATCGACGGACGGTCGGAGATGACCAAGCAGCAGCTTCTCGCCGCCGTCAACCGCAAGGGCGGCTGAGCATGGTCGGCCCGGCGCTCGAGATCCCCAGTCCTCCGACCCCGCACCCCACCGACCCCGGCCCGCCGGAGCCGCCGCAGCCCGACCCTTCGCCGCCGGGCCCGGCGCCCGATCCGCAGCCGGACCCGACGCCGCCCGGAGAGCCGCTGCCGGCTCCCGACCCGGAGCCGGCGCCGGAGCCGCAGATCCGCCACTGACCCGGGCCGGCGGCGGCAGCCGTCGGAACGCGGCGCCGCAGGGGGTTCCCCGGCGACTACTGAGGCGTTCCGCGCCGGCGCCGTATAGGACTGACGGATGCTCGAGTTGATCATCGTCGCGACGGCGACCACCTTCGCGACCGGCCTCGGCGTGATCCCGGTCGCGTTCCTCGGCGAGCGGGCGGTGGAGCTGCGGGCCGGGTTGCTCGGCGTTGCCGCCGGGGTGATGGCGGTGGCGGCGGTCGCCGGGCTGCTGCTGCCGGCGCTCGACGAGGGGACCGACGCCGAGGTCGCGATCGGGCTGGCGGCGGGGATCGGCTTCCTGCTGCTCGCCCGCCGGCTCATCGACGAGGCTCCGCCGGGAGCGATCGCCGACGGCAACCGCACCTGGATCCTCGTCTTCGCGGTCCTGTTCGTCCACAGCCTTCCCGAGGGCTTCGCGATCGGGACCGCCTACGCCTCGGCGACGGCCGGGCTCGGGCTCTTCATCGTCGTCGCGATCGCGATCCAGAACGTGCCCGAGGGGACCAGCACTGCGATTCCGATGGCGACCGCCGGCTACGGATTCTGGCCGCAGTTCTGGGCCGCAGTGCTGAGCAGCGTCCCGCAGCCGATCGGCGCCGTCATCGCCTACCTGCTCGTCGAGCAGATCACCGCGCTGCTGCCGATCTCGTTCGCGTTCGCGGCCGGCGCGATGCTGGCGCTGGTCGTCGTCTCGGTCTTCCCCGACGCGATCCGCGAGCGCGCCCGTGACGCGTTCATCGGCGCCGCCCTCGGCGCTGTGTTCATGCTCGCCTTCAGCGCCGTCCTCGGAGTCTGAGCGCCCGTCGCAAGGATCGGCTCGCCCGCTAAGGTGGCCGGCATGGACGACGCATCGCTTCGTGACCGGATCGAGGAGCTCGTAGCCGAGGAGCGAAGGCTGCTCGCCGAGTCCGTCGGCAAGGGCCCCGACGACGAGCGGCACGAGCGGCTCGCCCGGCTCAAGATCGACCTCGACCAGTGCTGGGACCTGCTCCGCCAGCGTGAGGCGCACGAGGAGTTCAGGCTCGATCCCGAGAACACCTCCGTCCGCGACGAGGGCACCGTCGAGGGCTACGAGCAGTAGCCGGGCCGCCGCCGGGACGACCGGCGGCGAGGGGGTTCCGAGGTCGAGCGATGAGTCCCGCCGGGCCGGGTGGTCTCTGTGTGAAAGCGACCGGAAGAAAACGGGAAATGAGGAGTGGTGAGATGAGCGGCAGGGGCAGCGAAGCGACGAACGGAGCGGCGGACGGTGGCGAGCGGGCACGGTGGGTCGCCCTGGTCGTCCTCTGCGCGGGCGTGCTGATGATCGTCCTCGACGCGACCGTGGTCAACGTCGCCCTACCGGCGATCCAGGGAGATCTCGGTTTCTCGCAGTCCAGCCTCGCCTGGGTCGTCAACGCCTACCTGATCGCGTTCGGCGGCCTGCTGCTCCTCGCCGGCCGGCTCGGCGACCTGATCTCGCGTCGCGACGTCTTCCTCGTCGGCCTGCTCGTCTTCACGACCGCCTCGCTGGCCTGCGGCCTGGCGACGAGCCAGGCAATGCTCGTCGCCGCCCGTTTCGTCCAGGGGATCGGCGGCGCGATGACCGCGGCGGTCGTGCTCGGGATGATCGTGACGATGTTCCCGGAGCCCCGCGAGCAGGCGAAGGCGATCGGCGTCTACGCGTTCGTCGCATCGGCCGGCGGCTCGGTCGGCCTGCTCGCCGGCGGCGTCCTCACCGAGGCGATCAGCTGGCATTGGATCTTCTTCATCAACATCCCGATCGGGCTGCTCACCGGAGCGCTGTCGCTGCGGCTGCTCGAGCGCGATCGCGGACCGGGCCTCGGCCACGGCGCCGACGTGCTCGGCGCGATCCTGATCACATCCTCGCTGATGCTCGGCGTCTACACGATCGTCGAGCCGGCCGCGAAGGACGGCTGGGGCGACGGCACCACGCTGGCGCTGTCGGCGGCGTCGTTGGCGCTCCTCGTCGGCTTCGTCATCCGCGAGTCGACGACCCGCAATCCGCTGGTGCCGCTGCGGATCTTCCGCTCGCGGAACGTCTCCGGCGCCAACCTGATCCAGGCGCTGACGGTCGCCGGCATGTTCGGGCTGTTCTTCCTCGGGGTTCTCTACCTCCAGGATGTGCTCGGTTACGACGCCCTCGAGACCGGGCTCGCATTCCTGCCGACGACGCTGGTGATGGGCACCCTGTCGGTCCGCTACGCGGAGCCGCTGATCATGCGATTCGGCGCCCGCCGGACCCTTCTGCCGGGGCTGGTGCTGATCGCGCTCGGCCTGGCGTTGTTCGCGATGGTTCCGGTCGACGGAACCTACCTCGCCGACGTGCTGCCCTCGACGCTGCTGCTCGGTGCCGGCGTCGGCACCTGCTTCCCGGCGCTGATGACGCTGGCGATGTCGGGGGCCACCCGCGAGGACGCCGGCCTCGCCTCTGGCCTCGTCAACACGACCGCGCAGGTCGGTGCGGCGATCGGGCTGGCCGTTCTCGCGACCCTGTCGGCGAGCCGCACCGACGAGCTCCTGGCGTCGGGCAAGTCGACTCCGGTCGCCCTGACCGGAGGCTACGAGCTCTCCTTCTGGGTCGCCTCCGGCCTCGTCGTCGCCGCGATCGTCGTTGCCCTGACCGTTCTCGAATCTGACGGCCCGGCCGGCCAGGAGTCGGAGGTGGGAGCCGATCCGCACGCCGAGCGACGCGGCGAGCCCGAGCCGGCGTACTCCGAGGCGGGCTGATCGGGCGGCGCCTCAGCGCGATGAGAGGTCGCCGATCATCGCGATCAGCGTCCTCGTCAACAGCCGGTGGACCTCTTCGCGCGAAGCCCGGCCGCGCTGCAGCCATTCGCCCGCGGCGGCTACGGCGGCGCCCTGGAAGACCCGCAGCGCCAGCAGCAGCTCCGCGGAGGGCTCGCCGCCGCCGGTGTGGTTGCGTGCCATCCGCATGACGACGTCGTCTCGCGCCTGCGCCATGATCGCCGCCGCGCCCTCGTCGTGCCCGAGCCCGCCCCGGGAACCGAACAGCATCGAGAGGATCTCGTGGTGGCGCTCGAAGCCGTCGAGGAACCGCGCCGTGTTGAGCGCGACGAGCTCCTCGAGCGGCAGGTCGGGGCGGTCGGTGACGACCATCTCCGGCAGCCCCGCGGCGAGATCGGCGACCACGGCCAGGTAGAGATCGCGCTTGGTCCCGAAGTAGTGGTTGACGAGCCCGGTCGTCACCCCGGCCCGGGCGGCGACGGCCTCCATCGACGCCTCCGCGTAGTCGTCGGCGACGAACACCTCCCGCGCTGCGGCGAGGATCTGCTCGCGGCGGACGCTGGGATCGAGACGGGTGCGGGCGGCGGCCATCCGGCGCCAGCATACCCGCGGCCGACCGGTATTGACTGCCGTTCAATAGCCCGCGGCCGGGCCCCGATTCCCGCCGAGGTGGGAGCCAAGCCCCGCCGAGGTCGGAGCCAAGCCCCGCCGAGGTGGGAGCCAAGCCCGCCGAGGTGGAGGAAAGGGGCAACTGTCACCGGTTTCCTCGACCTCGGCGGTGGTTGGGGGTTGGGGGTTGGGGGCGGGAGCGGCGGCGGCGGAGGATCGGGGGAGTGGCGGCGGGGAGGGTCGGACCTGGGAGTCTGGTTCGTGCAGATCCGAAACCGAGGAGGCACATCGATGTCCGAGAGCAACCGCCGCTACCTGCTTCGCGAGCGCCCGCAGGGGCGCGTCGTCGCCGACAACTTCGAGCTCGTCAGCGAGCCGGTGCCGGAGATCGGTCCCGGCGAGGCGCTGGTCAGGGTCGAGTACATCTCCGTCGATCCGACGAACCGGGGCTGGCTCAACGACACGCCGACCTACCTGCCCCCGGTCGGGATCGGCGAGGTCGTCCGCGCCGGCGGGCTCGGCCGCGTCGTCGCCTCCAACAACCCCGCCTACAACGAGGGTCAGCTCGTCCAGGGCTTCACCGGCTGGCAGGATTGGCTCGTCGCCTCCGACGAGGCGCCGCTGCTGCCGGTCAACGAGGTGGCGGGCGTCGAGTCGCCGAGCGCCTACCTCGGGGTCCTCGGCATGACCGGCCTGACCGCGTGGGTCGGGATCCGCGAGATCGCCAAGCCGCAGGAGGGGGAGACCGTGGTCGTCTCCGCCGCCGCCGGCGCCGTCGGCTCGGTCGCCGGCCAGCTCGCCAAGGCCGACGGGGCGCGGGTCGTCGGCATCGCCGGCGGGCCCGAGAAGTGCGCGCTGCTGACCGACCGGCTCGGCTTCGACGCCGCCGTCGACTACAAGGCGGACGGCTGGCAGCAGCAGCTCGCCGCGGCGACCCCGGAAGGCATCGACGTCGACTTCGAGAACGTCGGCGGCGAGATCATGGAGGTCGTCTTCGCGCGGATCAACCTCAACGCCCGGATTGCCCTCTGCGGCCTGATCTCCGGCTACAACGCCGACGACCCGCCACCCGGCCCGCGCAGCTTCGGCAACCTGCTGATCAAGCGGGCGATGCTGCGCGGCTTCATCGTCCTCGATCACTTCGGCAAGGCACCGCAGGCAGCGGCGGACATCGGCGGGCTGCTCGTCGAGGGCCGGATCGAGCCGCTGGAGACCGTCGTCGACGGCTTCGAGCGGCTCCCGGAGGCTCTCAACATGCTGTTCGACGGCGCCAACACCGGCAAGCTCTCGGTCCGGATCGCCTGAGCCCGCAACGGCGGCGTGCGGTAGCTTCCCGGCCGGTGCGCCGGGAAGTCTGGTCGGCAACGCGTTTTGCCGATCCCTGATCTCATCCCCGAGCCGAGGCCGCAATGGCGGTAGCAGTCGCCACGTTCCTGATCGCCCTGGCGCTGATCGCCAGCGAGCGCCTGCACCGGACCAAGGTGGCGCTGCTCGGCGCCGCGCTGGTCATCCTCTTCGTGCCCGGCTTCGGCCAGGAGATGGCGATCGAGTCGGTCGACTTCAACACGATCGGGCTGCTCGCGGGGATGATGATCCTCGTCTACCTGACCCAGCAGACCGGGATCTACGACTACATCGCGATCCGGGCCGGTCAGATCTCCCGCGGCGAGCCGCTACGCGTCGTCCTCAGTCTCGCCTGCACGACGGCGCTCCTGTCGGCGTTCCTCGACAACCTGACGACGGTCCTGCTGATCGTCCCGATCACCTTCCTGCTCGCCGACGCACTCGACATCGACCCGATCCCGCTGATCATCATCGAGGTGATGGCCTCGAACATCGGCGGCACCGCGACCCTGATCGGCGACCCGCCGAACATCATCATCGCCGGCGCCACCGGCCTGACCTTCAACGAGTTCATCGTCAACCTGGCGCCGATCGTCGCCGTCACCTTCGTCGTCGTCATCGCCGGCCTCTACGGGTTCTACCGGCGACGGCTGCAGATCGAGCCGAAGAACCGCACCCTGGTCATGGAGCTCGACGCCCGGGCCTCGATCCGCGACAGCGACGAGCTGCGCCGCACCCTCCCGGTCCTCGTCCTCACCGTCCTCGCCTTCTTCGTCCACCAGCTGATCGGCGTCGAGCCGGCGACGGTGGCGCTGACCGGCGCCGCGGTGGGATTGCTGGTGACCCGGATCCCGATCGAGACGGCGCTCGCGAAGATCGAGTGGCCGACGTTGTTCTTCTTCGTGGCGCTGTTCGTGATGGTCGGCGCCCTCGAGGAGACCGGGGCGATCGATCACGTTGCCGAGGCCGTCAAGGACATCACCGACGGCAATCGCACCGCCGAGCTGATCGGGATTCTCTGGATCGGCGGCGTCGGCTCCGCCGTCGTCGACAACATCCCGTTCACGACGGCGATGATCCCGGTCGTCAGGGAGCTGAACGTGGGCGGGGGTGACGACGCCTACTGGTGGTCGCTGGCGCTCGGCGCCTGCTTCGGCGGCAACGCGACGATCATCGCCGCCGCCGCCAACGTCGCCGCCGCCGGCCTGACCGAGCGGGCCGGGCGGCCGATCGGATTCGTCGCGTTCCTCAAGGTCGGCATCCCGGTCACGGTCACGTCGCTGCTGATCGCAACCGGCTACGTGATGATGCGATACGTGGTGGTATAGAGGCTGAATGCCGGATTCGATCGTCCAATCGGTGATCCGCGAGGTCGAGCCGCTCGGCGCTGACGAGTTGATCGGCGTCGCCGCCCGTCGCGTCCTCGACAGCGGCCTGCCGGCCCTGCCGGCGGTCGAAGAGGACGGCAGCTTCGCCGGCATCTTCGGCGAGCGCGAGTTCATGACCGCGCTGTTTCCCGGCTACGTCGGCGAGCTCGGCTCGGCGGCGATGATCAAGCGCTCGATCGACGACACGATCGAGCGCCGCCTCACCTGCCGGATGCAGCCGATCCGCGACTACCTGACCGTCGACCACGTCAACGTCGACGACGAGTACTCCGACACCCAGTTGGCCGAGACCTTCCTCCACCACCGAGTGCTGATCGTGCCGATCTCGACCGCGGGCCGCGTCCACGCCGTCGTCACCCGGGCCGACTTCTTCTCGGAGCTGTTCGCCAAGTTCGAGTCGGCGGGGGGCTGAAGGCGGCAGGCTCGACCCGTCGGCCGCATCAACGACGCCCGAAGCGTGGAGCCGAGGCAACCCGGCTCAACAGACGGCCCGATCGTCTTTCCATGGCGGTCGTGTCCATGAGCGATCGGCAGTGTGCGAGTGCATAACCGTTGCCGCCCGGGTGCATTCGTGCGAGAGCGCCGCGTGGAAGCTCTGCGGCGAACTGTCGCTGCTGGCGGAAGTTGATCATCGCGTCGCATCTTGCGGCGACGATCAGTGTCGGCTGATCGAGGTTGGCCACATGGTTGACAGGGCTCAGCCTCCCCGCACGGTCACCGAATGCCGTCGCCGCCATACGCTCACCGGGCGAGGATTGAGGCATACCGCCCCAATCGAGGAGGTCGGGCGGCCCGGAGATTGCGATCACGCAGTCGACTCTGCGGCGCCACGCAACCGCGAGGGCGATCTGGGCCCCGGCGGACACTCCGGACGTGCAGATAGGAGCACCGGGGTGGTGCGCTCGGACCTTGTCGAATGCGGCTGTCCCATCCTCGACGGAGTGATTGGTTCGATAGCCGACATTGAACGTCCGGTACCCGTACCGGGTGTACTCCGAGATCAGCCAACCGGCAGCGCGGTCGGCACGCTGACCCAGGTCTCCCAGCCAACCGCCGCCGTGGAAGGAGATCATGATCCCTCGCGTGGGTCCAGGCGGCCGGTTGTCCGAAAGGTAGAAGTCGGAGCTGCGAGAAACCGATGGAATCAACAGCGACAGCAGCACGACCCAGAAAGTGCATGCCAGCACTCGTCTTCTCGTTCTCATCGATCCGTCCTTTCGGCAACGGGGCTGCCTGGCTTCGCCAGGCCCCTTGTTTTGCGTCCCCACCTCACGGTGGGTTTGCCTTTGTTCGAGGCGGATGCCCCCTCAAGCAATGTAGATGGTCTTGACAGCAGTCGTCGATCGCGGCGAAAGCGCGCGATTCCTCCCGCGTGCCCTCACCGCCGGAACCGAAGCCACCGCCCGGTATCCGATGCGGGATGGGGCAGGAAGTCCAGCATTCACCCAATTGCCATCGGCAGTGGAGCGGCCGGCGCCAACCCATATCGGGGCGATGGGGACGGCTCTCGCCGCCTGTCTGAGGCGCGATGAGAGGGCCGGGACCGGCCCGGCCCGTCCTGTACAAAGGGACGTTCGGCGGGGGCGCGATTAGTTTCCGGTCGCGCCGGGGTCGAACTCGGAAACGACCGTAGAAGGAGTTGCATGACGGAGCGAAGTAACGACCGGCCGGCGATCTCGGTCTCCGGGCTGGTCAAGTCCTACGGGGACGTCCGCGCCCTCGACGGCATCGATCTCGAGGCCGAGCGCGGCACCGTCCTCGGCGTGCTCGGCCCGAACGGGGCCGGCAAGACGACCGCGGTGCGGGTGCTGACGACCCTGCTGAAGCCGGACGCCGGCAGCGCCGAGGTGATCGGCCTCGACGTCGTCGACGATGCCCCGGCGCTGCGCTCCGAGATCGGCCTCGCCGGCCAGTACGCGGCAGTCGACGAGAACCTGACCGGGGCCGAGAACCTGGTCATGGTCGGGCGCCTCTACGGCAAGCGCCGCGCCGACGCCGGCGCGCGCGCCGGCGAGCTGCTCGAGCGCTTCGGCCTCGCCGACGCCGCCGACCGGATCGTCAAGACCTACTCGGGCGGGATGCGGCGCCGGCTCGACCTCGCGGCGGCGCTGGTCGCCGACCCGCCGGTGCTGTTCCTCGACGAGCCGACGACCGGGCTCGACCCGCGCAGCCGGCTCGACCTCTGGGAGACGATCGAGGGTCTCGCCGCGAAGGGGACGACGGTGTTGCTGACGACCCAGTACCTCGACGAGGCCGATCGCCTCGCCGACCGGATCGCGGTCATCGATCGCGGCCGGGTGATCGCCGACGGCACCGCCGACGAGCTCAAGGAGCGGGTCGGCGGCCTCCGCGTCGAGGTCCACGTCACCGATCCGGCGACCGCCCCGTCCGCGGCCGAGATCCTCGCGCCGATGTCGGAGGAGGCGCCGACGGTCGAGGGCGCCAAGGTGAGCGTCAAGGTCAGCCGGGAGACCGGCACGATCATGGAGGCGGCCCGCCGGCTCGATCATGCCGGTATCGACGCCGACGACGTCGCGGTCCGCCGCCCGACCCTCGACGACGTGTTCCTGACCCTGACCGGCCGTGAGCTCAGCCCCGAGGAGAGCGCCGAGCAGGCCGAGTCCGAGCACGAGGAGGTGGCGGCATGACCCGCTTCGTCCCCGACACCCTCGTCCTCGCCGAGCGCAATCTGGTCCGGCTGCCGCGCTCGCCCGACCTGCTGATCGGCTTCACGATCCAGCCGGTCATGTTCGTGCTGCTGTTCGCCTTCGTCTTCGGCGGCGCGATCTCGACGCCGGGATTCGACTACGTCGACTTCCTGATCCCCGGGATCATCGTCCAGAACACGGCCTTCGGCGGCTTCGTCACCGCCCTCGGCCTCTCCGAGGACCTGACCAAGGGCCTGATCGACCGGTTCCGGTCGCTGCCGACCTCGCGGGCATCGGTGCTCGCCGGCCGGACGCTCGCCGACGTCGTCACGAACTCGATCTCGGTGGTCGTGCTCGTCGTCACCGGCCTGATCATCGGCTTCTCGTTCGGCACGAGCGCGATCGAGATCGTCGCCGGTTTCGCGCTGCTGCTCCTGTTCGGCTACGCGTTCTCGTGGATCTTCGCGCTGATCGGGATGTCGGTCTCCTCGCCGGAGGCGGCGAACGGGATCGGCTTCACGATCATCTTCCCGATCACGTTCATCTCCTCCGCGTTCGTCCCGGTCGACTCGATGCCGGCGGCGCTGCAGAAGTTCGCGGAGATCAACCCGATCTCGATCGTCGTCGACGCGATGCGGGCGCTCTGGCTCGGCGTGCCGGCCGGCAACAACGTCTGGGGAGCCGTCGTCTGGTGCCTGGCGCTGATCGCGATCTTCGCGCCGCTCGCCGTCGCCAAGTACCGCCGGATCGCCGCCGGCTGAGCGCGGACGTCGCGGGTTCGTGGCGCCCTAACGCCGCCCTAAAAGTCCCACTCATGGTCGCCTCATCGGCCGTCGCCACGCTGCCGGCCTGATGCAAACGACCAAGGAGAACGACATGAGGACACCCAAGCGAGGCCTCTACGCCGGAGCCGCCGCGGTGGCGGCCCTGGCCCTCGGCGGGGCCGGGATCGCCACGGCGAGCGGCGGCTCGGCCGCCGGGCCGGCCGACTCCGGCAACGGCGGTCAGGAGAATGAGACGATCCACGCTCCCGACCGCAGCGGCTCCCGTCTCGACGACGGCGCCGAGCTGCTGTCGCAGGCCAAGATCAGCGAGCAGGAGGCGATCAGCGCGGCCCAGGCCGCCGCATCCGGTCCGCTCAACGAGGTCGACCTCGAGGACTACGAGGGTCAGCTCGTCTACAACGTCGACGTCGGCAGCCACGACGTCAAGGTCGACGCGGCCACCGGCAACGTCCTCGCGGCTCCGCAGGACGAGTAGGTGCAGGGGCGGAGCGCGGCTTGACCGGCCGCGCTCCGCCCGACTGCATCGATCGGCGCGGCGGAGCGGTTTGCGTAGCCGGCCGCCGGCGACCGCGTAGTCGGCACGGATACGGGGCCGCAGGGCGGCCGCGTAGGTTGGGCCTCAGTGAGTCCGCGGCCCGGGAGGGCCCTGAGGGAGGTCCGAATGGCCGACGATGAGCCCACCGAAGCCGCCGACTCCGAGTCTGCCGGCGACGGCGCCGAAGCTGCGCCGGAGAACAAGCCGAAGCGGTTCCCGACCGCGTTCACGGTCCTCGCGATCGTCCTGCTCGTCGTCTGGCTCGCCTCGTTCGTGATCCCGGCCGGCCAGTACGAGCTCGACCCCGAGACCGGCGGGCCGGTTCCCGGCTCCTACACCGAGCTGCCGTCCTGCGACTCGACCGGCGACAAGCAGCCGTGCTCGGACCGCTCGCTGCTGCACCAGTTCAGCAACCTCTGGGCATCGCCGACCGATGGCCTCTACGGCATCGAGAACACGAAGGGCCTCGTCTCGGTCGACAACAACGGCTACCTGTACGGCTCCGCGCAGATCTTCCTGTTCGTGCTCGCGATCGGCGCCTTCATCAGCGTGACGATGAAGACCGGCGCGATCCAGCGGGGCATCGGCCGTCTCGCCCTGCGCTTCCGCGACCGGCCGGCGGCGCTGATCATCGTGATCATGCTCGTCTTCGCGATCGGCGGCACCACCGAGGGCATGTGGGAGGAGACGCTCGGCTTCTTCGCGCTGCTGGTCCCGCTCGCGCTCGCGCTCGGCTTCGACCGGATGACCGGCGCCGCGATGATCTTCTTCGGCGCCGGCACCGGCGTGCTCGCGTCGACCGTCAACCCGTTCGCGACCGGAGTCGCCTCCGACGCCGCCGGGATCGAGATCGGCGACGGGATCGGCCTGCGCCTGGCGATGTGGGTCGTCCTCGTGACCGTCGGCATCCTCTTCGTCCTCCGCTACGCCTTCCGGGTCCGCAAGGACAACACGAAGTCGGTGATGGGCCTCGAGGGGATGGAGAGCGGCGGGCTGCGGATGGCCGACGAGGCGGTCGGCGACGTTGAGCCGCTGACCAGCCGCCACAAGCTGATCCTGACGCTGTTCTTCGGGGCGTTCGCGATCATGATCTACGGCTTCATCCCCTGGGGCGACATCTGGGACACGATCTTCGGCGCCGACTTCCCGCTGCCGGTCTTCAACTCCTTCTACTTCGCCCAGGCGACGGTGCTGTTCATCGTCGTGTCGGTGCTGATCGGCCTGATCGACCGGCTCGGCGAGAAGGGAACCGTCGACGCGATCATCGTCGGCGCCGGCGAGTTCCTCGGTGCGGCGCTGATCATCGTCCTCGCCCGCGCCGTCACCGTCGTGATGAAGAACGCCTTCATCACCGACACGATCCTGCACTGGACCGAGAACGCGGTCACCGACCTGAGCGGCGGCGTCTTCGCCTCGGTCGCGATCCTCGTCAACCTGCCGATCGCGTTCCTGGTCCCGTCGTCGTCCGGGCACGCGGCGCTGGTGATGCCGATCCTCGGGCCGCTCGCCGACTTCGCCGACGTGCCGCGATCGCTGTCGGTGACCGCCTACCAGACCGCCTCCGGCCTGGTCAACCTGATCACGCCGACATCGGTGGTGATCATGGGCGGACTGACCCTGTCGAAGATCGGCTACGACCGCTACCTGCGGTTCGCGATCCCCTACTTCCTGATCCTGCTGGTGTTGAGCATGGCCTTCATGTTCATCGGCGCCGCGGTCAGCTGATCGGCCGGCGTCCGGCCGGCCGATTCGAAACTCCGACCGAAGCGAGGACAACATGGCATTCAGCGTCGACTCCGAGGTGGGAAAGCTCCGCAAGGTGATCGTCCACCGTCCCGGGCTCGAGCAGCGGCGCCTCACCCCCGAGAACGCCGAGGAGCTGCTCTTCGACGACGTCATCTGGGTCCGCAAGGCGAAGGTCGAGCACGCCGCGTTCGTCCAGGTGATGCGGGAGCGCGGCATCGAGGTCTTCGACGCCGAGGATCTGCTCGCCGAGGCGCTCGGCGTCCCGGCCGGCCGGGAATGGGTGCTCGACCAGGTCCTCGACGAGCGCCAGGTCGGCCAATACCTGGCCCGCAGCGGCCGCGAGTGGGCGGCATCGGCGGGGGACGAGGAGGTCGCCGACTTCCTGATCGGCGGCATGACCAAGGAGGAGGTCGACGAGGGCGCCGGGCTGTTCTGGAGCTCGGCCGGGCCGATCGACATGGTCCTGCCGCCCCTGCCCAACTTCCTCTTCCAGCGCGATCCCTCCTCGTGGATCTACGGCGGCGTGACGATCAACCCGATGACGAAGCCGGCGCGGCGGCCGGAGACGGCGATCATGGAGGCGATCTACCGCTTCCACCCGATGTTCGCCGCCGACGGCGGCGTCGACGTCTGGCTCGGCGGTGTCGAGCAGGACTGGGGGCGCTGCACGATCGAGGGAGGCGACGTCGAGACGATCGGCAACGGCGCGGTGATGATCGGGATGGGCGAGCGGACGAGCCCGCAGTCGGTCGGGCTGCTCGCCCGCAGCCTGTTCGCACGCGACGCCGCCCGGCTGGTCCTCGCCGTCAAGCTGCCGCCCTCGCGCTCCTACATGCACCTCGACACGGTGATGACGATGGTCGACCGCGACGCGATCACGCTCTACCCGGCCGTCGTCAACGACGACGTCCGCATCTGGACCCTCCGTCCCGGCGACGAGCCCGATGGCCTGCCGGTCGTCGAGCCGTTCGCCGGCACCGTCGTCGACGCCCTCGAGCACGCGCTCGGCGTCGACGGGATCCGGGTCATCCCGACCGGCGGCGACACGGCCGAGATGGCCCGCGAGCAGTGGGACGACGGCAACAACGTCGTCTGCCTCGAGCCCGGCGTCGTCGTCGGCTACGAGCGCAACGTCGACACCAACACCCGGCTCCGCAAGGCCGGGATCGAGGTGATCACGATCGACGGGTCCGAGCTCGGGCGCGGACGCGGCGGATCGCACTGCATGACCTGCCCGATCGACCGCGACCCGGCCTACTGAGGTGTAGAGATGTACAACCTGCGCAACCGGAGCTTCCTCAAGGAGCTCGACTTCAGCCGTGACGAGCTACTCCATCTGCTGGCGCTCTCGGAGGCGCTGAAGACCGCCAAGTACGCCGGCAACGAGGCCCCGCGCCTCGCCGGCAAGGAGATCGCGTTGATCTTCGAGAAGACGTCGACACGGACCCGCTGCGCCTTCGAGGTCGCCGCCTTCGATCAGGGGGCCCACGTGACCTACCTCGATCCGACCGGGTCGCAGATGGGCCACAAGGAGTCGATCGCCGACACCGGGGCGGTGCTCGGCCGCATGTTCGACGGGATCGAGTACCGCGGCTCCGGCCAGGAGAACGTCGAGGAGCTCGCCCGCCACGCCGGCGTCCCCGTCTACAACGGCCTCACCAACGAGTGGCACCCGACCCAGATGCTCGCCGACTTCCTGACGATGCACGAGCGCAGCCACAAGCCCTACGACGAGATCGCCTTCTCGTTCGTCGGCGACGGCCGCTTCAACATGGGCCGCTCGCTGCTGGTCACCGGCGCGATCCTCGGCTCCGACGTGCGGATCATCACTCCGGCCGAGCTGCGGCCGCCGGCCGAGGTGATCGAGATCGCCGAGACGCTGGCGGCGCAGTCCGGCGCTCGGATCACCGTCGCCGACGACGTCGCCGCGGTCGCCGGCTCCGACTTCGTCCACACCGACGTCTGGGTGTCGATGGGCGAGCCGAAGGACGTCTGGGCGGAGCGGGCGAAGCTGCTCGAGCCCTACCAGGTGAACTCGGCGCTGCTCGCCGCGACCGAGAATCGGAAGGTGAAGTTCATGCACTGCCTGCCGGCCTTCCACGACGCCGCGACCGTGGTCGGCGCCGAGATCGCCGCCGCGACCGGGATGACCGGCGGCCTCGAGGTGACCGACGAGGTCTTCCGCTCGCCGGCCAGCATCGTCTTCGACCAGGCGGAGAACCGGCTGCACACGATCAAGGCCGTCCTCGTCGCGACGCTGGCGTGAGCACGACCGGGCCACTGGCGATCGTCGCCCTCGGCGGCAACGCCCTGCTCCGCCGCGGCGAGGAGTCGAGCGCCGCCAACCAGCACGCGGCTGCCAAGGCTGCGGCCCGGGTGCTCGGGCCGGTCTCGGAGCGGGCCCGGCTCGTCGTCACCCACGGCAACGGCCCCCAGGTCGGACTGCTGGCGCTCAAGGAGGACGCCTACGCCGACGGCGAGCCCTACCCGCTCGACGTCCTCGACGCCGAGAGCGGCGGCCAGATCGGCTACGTGATCGAGCTCGAGCTCGACAACGCCATCGATCACCAGGACACGGTCGCCCTGATCACCAGGGTGCTGGTCGACGCCGGCGACCCGGCCTTCGCCGACCCGACCAAGTTCATCGGCCCCGTCTACGACGAAGGCCGGGCCCGCGAGCTCGCCGCCGAGCACGGCTGGACGGTCAAGCCGGACGGCGAGGCGTGGCGCCGCGTCGTCGCCTCTCCGGAGCCCCGCGAGATCATCCAGCTGGGCGCGATCCGGCAGCTCGTCGAAGCCGGATTCCTGGTCGTCTGCGTCGGCGGCGGCGGCGTCCCCGTCGTCGCCGACGCGGGCGGCCACGAGGGGGTCGAGGCGGTTATCGACAAGGACCTCGCCAGCTCGCTGCTCGCAGTCGGTCTCGGCGCCGACCTCCTCGTCCTCGCCACCGACGTCGACGCCGTCTATCTCGATTACGGCGGCCCCGGCCGGCGTGCCGTCGCCCGCGCCACCCCGCAGCGGCTCCGAGCCGAGTCCTTTCCCGGCGGCTCGATGGGGCCGAAGGTCGAGGCGGTCTGCCGGTTCGCCGAGGCGACCGGCAACCGCGGCGCGATCGGCTCGCTCGCCGATCTCGACGCGATCGTCGACGGTACCGCCGGCACCCAGGTCGCCGTCGACGGCCCCGAGTGGGAGCTGCGCTGAGCGTTCGCCGGCCGCGGGGGGCCGCGCCGGCACGGCGCTCAGCCGCCGGCGGCGGTGACCCGGTCGGCCTCCTCGGGCGTCGCGGTGAGCAGGATCGCGCCCTCGCCGGTCAGGTACGCCTCCTCGCCGTGCTGGGAGACGTCCATGCCGAGCGCCTCCTCGTGGTTGCTCGCCCGCAGCGTCGTGAACGCTCCGACCAGCCTGAGGATCAGAAAGGTCGCCGCGAAGGCGTAGGCGGGGGTGGCGAGCACGGCGACCGCCTGGTGGCCGAGCTGAGCCGCGTTGCCGTAGAGCAGCCCGTCGGCGGAGCCGTTCCAGGCGAGCTGGGCCGCGAAGCCGATGAAGAGGATGCCGGTCGCACCGGCCACGCCGTGTGCCGCGAGGACGTCGAGCGTCTCGTCGACCCGCGTCCGCGGCCGCCAGACGATGATCGCGTAGCTCGGGATCGCCGCCAGCGCTCCGAGCGCCAGCGCCCAGCCGGGACTGATGAAGCCGGCGGCCGGGGTGATGCCGACACAGCCGACGATGATCGCGGTCGCGGCGCCGATCGCGGTGACCTTGCCGCCGCGGAGCAGGTCGAGCGTGAACCAGACGACCAGCGTCGCGGCCGGGCAGAGGAAGGTGTTCGTGAACGCGAGGACGCCGACGGGACCGGCGGAGAGGCCGCTGCCGCCGTTGAAGCCGAACCAGCCGAACCAGAGCAGGCCGGCGCCGAGCAGGACGTAGACGGCGTTGTGGGGGAGCAGCGCCTGGCGGCCGTAGTCCTTACGGGCGCCGATCACCAGTGCGGCGGCCAACGCCGAGAACCCCGAGCCCATCTCGACCGGCACGCCGCCGGCGAAGTCGAGGGTGCCGAGGTCGGCCAGCCAGCCGCCGCCGAACACCCAGTGGGCGAGGACCGGGTAGACGAATATCGACCAGAGGGTGATGAAGGCCAGGAACGGCCCGAATCGCATCCGCTCGACGACCGCGCCGGAGACGAGCGCCGCGGTGATCACGCAGAAGCTCCCCTGGAAGGCGAAGAAGAGGAGCTGGGGAATCGTCTGGCCCTCGAGTGGCGCGAAGCCGACGTCGTTGAGGAAGGCATGGTCGAAGCCGCCGATGATCGCGTTCCCCTCCGAGAACGCGAACGAGTAGCCGATCGCCGCCCAGGAGACGACCGCGACCGCGAGCGCTGCCGCGCACATCATGAACGTGTTCAGGGTGTTCTTGGAGCGGACCAGCCCGGCGTAGAAGAGGCCCAGCGCCGGCGTCATCAGGACGACCAGCGCCGTCGCGGCGAGCATCCAGGCCGTGTCGCCGCTGTCGATGCCGGCATCGAGGCCGGTCACTGCCCGTCACCGCCGATCGGCGTCACCGCGCCCTCGCCGGTCTCGCCGGTCCGGATCCGAACCGTGCGATCGAGCGGCAGGACGAAGATCTTCCCGTCGCCGACCGCACCGGTTCGGGCGCCCCTGGCGAGCGCGTCGATGGTCCGGTCGACGAACTGCTCGGAGACGGCGATCTCGAAGCGCACCTTCTCCGCCAGGCCCATCTTCACCGTCGTGCCGCGGTAGGTCTCGACCCGGTCGAGCTCGCCGCCGTGGCCCTGGACCCGGCTCATCGACACTCCGCGGACGTTCGCCCTGTAGAGCTCCTCGAGGACCTCGTTCGCCCGCTCCGGGCGGACGATCCCGATGACCAGCTTCAACCTTCTCCTCCTCGACCCGTGAGTGGGCAGGCAGCCTGATCGAGGCGCCGGACGGACCGCTCAGGTCGGCCGGCTCAGCGCTGCTCGGCTGCCGCGATGGCCGCGCCGAGCGACGCGATCGTCGCTGCGTCCAGCCGCGACTCGATGATCGGAAAGAGCTCCCGCTCCTCGAAGCGGACGTGCGCCTCGAGGAGCTCGCCGAGGCTGTGCAGCTCGGCGGTGCTCGGCTCCCCCGATCGCAGGCGGACCGCCCCGGTGCGGAGCTCGAGATGCTCGCCGAGGACCCGCTGCGCGGCAGCGGCGTCCGCCTCGGGGTCGGCAGCGAGCCAGCCGGGCAGCAGGATCGTCTCCTCGATCTCGAAGTGGCGGCCACCGGTGCCGTCGTGGAATTCGAGGTAGGCCGCGGCCACCGCCGGATCCTCGGCCCGCTTCAGCTTCAGGGCGACGAACAGGGCCTGATGGTGATCGTGGGAGAGCGGGGTCAGCTCCGGGCTTCGCTTCATCGCCGGCTCGATTCGATCGGCGCTGCGGCCGCTGCCGGGCGGGCGACGTGGCGTGGTGCCCGCGAGCGGTAGAGGATCGGGCTGCGGCGCAGGTAGTCGACCGGGATGCTCCAGGCGTGGACGAGCCGGCTGAACGGCCAGCAGGCGAAGAGCAGCCAGACCACGGTCACGTGCGCCTGGAAGATCAAGGTCACGCCGGCGCCGGACATCAGCTCCGGCCGGGGATTGAAGATCAGCAGGTTGCGGAAGTAGGGCGCGACCGATTCCCGGTAGTGGACGGCGTCACCGATGTTGGTCAGCGTCGCCAGCATCCCGGTCAGGATCCCGGCCCCCAGCAGAGCGAAGACGACGACGTCCGCTCGCGTCGTCGTCACCCGTACCCGCGGGAAGCGAAACCGCCTGTAGACGAGCATCGCGAATCCGACGCAGACGGCGCCGCCGGCGGCGATCCCGCCGATCACCGCGATCGCGTGGTAAGCCTCGTCGCTGACTCCGACCGCCGCCGTCCACGACCGCGGCACGAGCAGTCCGAGCACGTGGCCGCCGATCGCGGCGAGGACGCCGAAGTGGAAGATCGTGCTCGCGTACTTGAGCACCCGGCTCTCGAGCAGCTGCGTGGAACGCGCTCCCCACCCGTACTGGTCGGTCCGGTAGCGCCACCAGTGACCGACGGCGAAGACCGCCAGGGCCGCGTAGGGAAGGACTGCGTAGAGGAGGACGTCGCCGCTGCTCACGAGACCTCCCAGCCGCCGACCATCGGCCGCGCCGGTTCCGGCCCGTCGGTCGGCATCACCTCGGGTGGCGCGAACGGTTCGAGGCCGACTTCCTCGGCCGGGGGCCCGTCGGCGGCGAGGCGCCTGATCCGCGAGAGCTTCGCCGCGCTGAGCCGGCCGAGCCCGGCGACGACGACGTCGAGAAGCGGCGCGAATGGACTCCCCTCGCGCTTCAGTCCGGCTCTGATCAGCTCGATCGAGACGCGGTTGTCCTCGAGCATCGCCCGTCCGGCACCGTCGCCGGTGAGGGCGGCGAACTCGAGCATCAGCGGCAGGAAGTCGGGAAGCTCGTCGCCGGGCGGCTCGTATCCGGCGGCCCGGTAGGACTGCTTGAGCTGCAGCATCGCCATTCCACGCTGCCGGCGGTCGCCGTGGACGTGGTAGGTGAGGTGCAGGCTGCACTGCTTGGTGAAGTCGAATGCGTCCACGTAGAGCCGCTGCAGCTCCGCGGCCGGCGCCGCTGCGTACCAGCGGCAGAACTCGAGCAGCCGCTCGCGCTCGCTACCCCGTGCCGGCGCGATTTCGACGCCGGCGACGGCGGATGCCGCCTCGCGGAGCGGGTCGGACGGATACTGGAGGAAGAGCGAAGCCAGCTTCAGCGGATCGACGTGGTCAGCCATCGCCGCCTCCGTTTCGCTGGATGAGGCGGTCGCGCAGGTCGAAATCGGCGGCGATCGCCGGTGAGTCGTAGTTCTCGATGCCTTCCGCGTTGGCGGCGGCCGGGGCGACCGTCACCGAGCACCCCGAGAAGTCGAGTCCCACCGAGCCCTGCTCGCCGAATGCGTCGCGTCCCTCCTCGCCGTGGCGCTTCGGGATCACGTAGCGGTCGTCGTAGTCGCCGATCGCGACCATCCGAAACATCGCCTCGATCTCGTCGGGGGTCATCCCGACGTCCTCGGCGACCGCCGTGTCGACCCGTCCGTCGACGTTGGCGGCACGCATGAACCGGCGCATCGCCGCCAGTCGCGACAGCGAGCGGCGGACCGGCTCGGGGTCGCCGGCGGTCATGAAGCTGGCCAGGTACTCGACCGGGATCCGCATCTCGTCGACCGCCGCGAACAGCCGCTCCGGGTCGAGCTCGCCTCCGCGCGGGTCGACCATCGACTCCACCGGGGAGAGCGGCGGCACGTACCAGACCATCGGCATCGTCCGGTACTCGGGGTGCAGCGGCAGCGCGATCCGCCAGCGCTTGCACATCGCGTAGACCGGGGAGCGCCGCGCCGCCTCGATCCAATCGTCGGGGATCCCGTCCCGCTGCGCCTGCTCGCGCACGGCGGGGTCCTCCGGGTCCAGCATCAGGTCGAGCTGTGCGTCGAGCAGGTCGTGCTCGTCGGCAACCGATGCGGCGGCCTCGACCCGGTCGGTGTCGATCAGGACGATCCCGAGGTGGCGGAGCCGCCCCACGCAGGTCTCCGAGCAGACGGTCGGCAGCCCGGCCTCGATTCGCGGGTAGCAGAGGTTGCATTTCTCGGCCTTGCCGGTGTTCCAGTTGAAGTAGACCTTCTTGTAGGGGCAGCCGGACACGCAGAACCGCCACGACCGGCAGGCCTCCTGGTCGACGAGGACGATGCCGTCCTCCTCGCGCTTGTACATCGCACCCGACGGGCAGGATGCGACGCAGGACGGGTTGATGCAGTGCTCGCAGATCCGCGGCAGGTACATCATGAACGCCTGCTCGAACTCGATCTTCACCTTGTCCTCGAGATTGCGTCGGTTCGGGTCGCCGGTCGCCGAGACCTGCGAAGCGGCCAGGTCGTCGTCCCAGTTCGGGCCCCATTGCAGGTTCAGGTCCTCGCCGGTCAGCAGCGACTTCGGCCGGGCGGTGGGCTGGATCTCGGAGCTCGGGGCGCTGATCAGGTGCTCGTAGTCATAGGTCCAGGGCTCGTAGTAGTCGTCGAGATCGGGGAGATCCGGGTTCCAGAAGATGTTCGCCAGCTTCTTCAGCCGTCCGCCGGCCTTCAGCTTCAGTCGCCCACGCCGGTCGAGCTTCCAGCCGCCGTTCCAGCGGTCCTGATCCTCGTAGTCACGCGGGTAGCCACGTCCGGGCTTCGTCTCGACGTTGTTGAACCAGACGTACTCGGTGCCCGGCCGGTTGGTCCAGACGTTCTTGCAGGTGACCGAGCAGGTGTGGCAGCCGATGCACTTGTCGAGGTTCATCACCATCCCCATTTGCGCCCGGATCCTCATTCGTACTCGACCTCGCTGCGGCGCTTTCGGACGATGATCAGCTGGTCGCGCTGCGGGCCCGTCGGCCCGTAGTAGTTGAAGCCCCAGGAGAGCTGGGCGTAGCCGCCGATCAAATGGGTCGGCTTGATCGTGATCCGGGTCAGCGAGTTGTCGGTGCCGCCGCGGGCGCCGGAGATCTCCGAGACGGGAACGTTCACGTGCCGGTCCTGGGAGTGGTAGAAGAGCGCGACGCCGGGCGGCACGCGGTGCGAGACGGCGGCCCGGCAGGCGACGTTGCCGTGGCGGTTGTAGACCTCGAGCCAGTCGTTGTCGGCGACGCCGATCTTCTCCGCGTCCTCGATCGACAGCCACATCGCCGGACCGCCGCGGAACAGGGTCAGCATCAGCAGGTTGTCCTGGAACTCGGAATGAATCGACCATTTCGAATGCGGGGTCAGGTAGCGGACCGTGACCTCGACGCCCTCGCCGGCGTCGGGCTTGCCGCCGAGCCCGACCAACTGCCCGGCGTCGACCGGCGGCCGGTAGGCGGGCAGGCCCTCGCCCATGTCGATCATCCATTCGTGATCGACGAAGAGCTGCTGGCGGCCGGTCAGGGTCCGCCACGGGATCAGCAGGTCGACGTTCGCCGTGAACGGCGAGTAGCGGCGTTGCCGCGATTCCAGCCCCGACCACTCGGCGGAGGCGATCACCTTGCGCGGCTGGATCCCGATCTCGGCGAACGTCAGCCGCTCGTCGGCGCGCTCGCCGGGAACGTCGGCGAGCTCGAGCCCGGTCTGGTGCTCGAGCGCCCGGAAGCCCTCGACCGCGAGGCGGCCGTTGGTCGTGCCCGACAGCGCCAGGATCGCCTCGCAGACGTCGACGTCGCGGCGCAGCGACGGGCGGCCGTCGGCGGTGCCGCCCCCGTTGCTGCGACCGTTGCGACGGGCCAGCTCGGCGACCTCCGGCTCGGGCTTCCAGGAGACTCCCTTGGCGCCGATGCCGAGCGACTCGACGAGCGGCCCGAGCGCGTTCATCTTCTCGGCGACTGCGGTGAAGTCGCGCTCGACGGCAATCAGCTTCGGCATCGTCCGGCCCGGCACAGGCTCGCACTCGCCGGCGCGCCAGTCGCGGACCTTGCCGCCGGGCTGGGCGAGCTCGTCGGGGGTGTCGTGCAGCAGCGGCGCGGCGACGACGTCGGTGCGGGTGCCGAGGTGGTCGGCGGCGAGCCTGCTGAACTCGGCGGCGATCAGGTTGAAGGCCTCCCAGTCGGTCTTCGTCTCCCACGGGGGCGGGATCGCAGCGTTGAACGGGTGGACGAACGGGTGCAGGTCGGTGCTCGAGAGATCGTGCTTCTCGTACCAGGTGGCGGCGGGGAGGACGACGTCGGAATAGATGCAGGACCCGTTCATCCGGAAGTCGAGCGTCGTGAACAGGTCGAGCTTCCCGGCCGGCGCCTGCTCATGCCATTCGACGTCTTCGGGGCGCTGCTCGGGCGGCGACTCGTCGGAGCGCACGGCGGCGTCGGGCACTCCGAGCAGGTGGCGGAGGAAGTACTCGTGGCCCTTGCTCGACGATCCGAGCAGGTTGGCGCGCCACAGTGACAGCACCCTCGGGAAGTTGGCGGGGTCGTCGGGGTCCTCGCAGGCGAAGCCGAGCCTGCCCTCGCGAAGCTCGGAGACGACGTGCTCGGCCGGCTCGACGCCCGCGCTCGCGGGCCTCGTCGCAGATCTCGAGCGGGTTGCGGTCGAAGGTCGGGTAGGAGGGCAGCCACCCGAGCCGCGCCGCCAGCGCGTGGCAATCGGCCATGTGCCGTTTGTCGATCGAGCCGTTGCCGGCCGGCGAGGTGAACTCCTCGGTCCCGAACGTCTCGTAGCGCCATTGGTCGGTCGCCAGGTACCAGAACGGCGTCGCCGGCTGCTGCCGCGGCGGCCGCGACCAGTCGAGCGCGAAGGCGACGGTGGCCCAGCCGGTGATCGGCCGCACCTTCTCCTGGCCGACGTAGTGGGCCCAGCCGCCGCCGTTGACGCCCTGGCAGCCGCAGAAGACGACCAGCGCCAGCATCGCCCGGTAGGTCTGGTCGGAGTGGAACCAGTGGTTGGTGCCGGCGCCCATCACGATCATCGAGCGCCCGCCGGTGCGCTCGGCGTTGTCGGCGAACTCGCGGGCGATCCGCACGCAGAGGCCGGCGTCGACGCCGGTGATCGGCTCCTGCCAGGCGGGGGTGTAGGGGACCGAGGAGTCGTCGTAGCCGCTCGGCCACTCGCCGGGAAGGTCGCCGCGGCCGACTCCGTACTGGGCGAGGGCGAGGTCGAGGACGGTGGTGACGAGCCGGTCGCCGACCCGCTTGGCGGGGACGCCGCGGCGCATCGTCGAGCCGCCCTCGGTCTCGCCGCCCTCGAAGCGGGGCAGGGTGACCTCGACGAGGTCGTCGTGGACGCCGAGCAGGGTCAGTGCGGGGTCGACGTCGTCGAGATCGAGGTTCCAGCGACCGGCTCCCGACTCGCCCCAGCGGAAGCCGATCGAACCGTTCGGGACCACGGCCCGGCCTGCGGTGGCGTCGTAGACGACGGTCTTCCACTCGGCGTTCTCGCCCTCCTCGCCGAGGTCGGAGGCGCGCAGGAAGGAGTCGGCGACGACCGAGCCGTCATCGCGCTCGCGCAGCGATACGAGCATCGGCATGTCGGTATAGCGACGCGCGTAGTCGCGGAAGTAGGGAACCTCGCGGTCGACGTAGAACTCCTTCAGGGTCACGTGCCCCATCGCCATCGCCAGGGCGCCGTCGGTGCCGGCCTCGGCCGGCAGCCAGTGATCCGCGAACTTCGTATGCCCCGCGTAGTCGGGGGAGACGACGACGACCTTCTGTCCCTTGTAGCGCGCCTCGGTCATGAAGTGGGCGTCGGGCGTCCGGGTCTGGGGGATGTTCGATCCCCAGAGGATCATGTAGGAGGAGTTCCACCAGTCGGCCGATTCGGGGACGTCGGTCTGATCGCCCCAGACCTGGGGCGAGGCGGGCGGGAGGTCGGCATACCAGTCGTAGAAGGACAGGCAGACGCCGCCGATCAGCGACAGGAATCGGGTCCCCGCCGTGTAGGACACCATCGACATCGCCGGGATCGGTGAGAAGCCGGCGATCCGGTCGGGTCCGTAGCGGCGGGCGGTGTGAACGTGGGCGGCGGCGACGAGCTCGGCGGCCTCTTCCCAGGAGGCGCGCAGGAAGCCGCCCTTGCCGCGCTGCGACTTGTAGGCCCGCGCCCGCTCCGGGTCCTCGACGATCGAGGCCCAGGCCTCGACCGGGTCGCCGGTCTCGGCCCGTGCCTCGCGGTACATCTCGAGCAGCACGCCGCGGACGTAGGGGTGCTTGGGGCGCAGCGGCGAGTAGACGTACCAGGAGAACGAGGCGCCGCGCGGGCAGCCGCGCGGCTCGTAGTCGGGGGCCTCGGGACCGTTCGACGGATAGTCGGTCTGCTGGGTCTCCCAGGTGACGAGTCCGTCCTTGACGTGGATCTTCCAGGAGCAGGAGCCGGTGCAGTTGACTCCGTGGGTCGAGCGGACGACCCGATCGTGCTGCCAGCGCCGCCGGTAGGCCGCCTCCCAGTCGCGGGCGTAGGTCGACGCCTCGTTCCAGCCGTCGGCCGACCGCTCCCCCTGCCCGAAGAACTGCCGGGCGCGAAGCAGTGCGCGGCCGTCGCTCACGATGCCGGCGCGATCTCGGCGTGGCCGGAGCCGGTTCGCGCCTGCGCCGACCTGCGGCCCTCGGTCCAGAGCACGAGCAGGGCGAGGAGGGCGACCACTGCCATCAGCACGAACCCGAGCGCGTAGCTGCCTGTCTGAGCCTTGACCAGGGCCATCACCAGCGGTGGGAAGAACCCGCCGAGGCCGCCGGCGGCGCCGACGACCCCGGTGACGGCGCCGACGTGATCGGGGAACCATTCCGGCACGAGCCTGAACACGGCGCCGGTGCCGAGGCCGAGGAAGATCCCCATTCCCAGACAGGCGATCGTCAGCGGCACCATCGATTCGTAGAGCCCGGCGAGGGCGAGCGCGAGGGTCGCGGTCCCGACGAACGATCCGGTCAGCACCGTCCGCGCCCCGAAGCGATCGGCGAGCGAGCCGCCGATCGGCCTGGCGAGAACGGCGAGCAGCGCGAAGCCGGCGGCGCGGGCGCCGGCGTCCGGCTTCGACAGGTCGTGCACGTCAACGAGCAGCTTCGGCAGGTAGAGGAACATCGCCACGAACCCGCCGAAGGCCATGAAGTAGAACAGGGTCAGCGCCCAGGCCCGGCCGCTGCCGCGACCGCGGAAGGCGGAAAGGGCGGAGAGCATCGACCCGGTCTTGCCCTGGACCGAGCCGGGGGCATCCGAGGCGGTGAGCCAGAACGCCACGGCCATCGCCGCCAGCATCGCGGCGGCGAGCCAGAAGGGGGTATCGAGGCTGGTCGCATCGACGATCCCCGGCGCGGTCAGCGCGGCGACCACCGTGCCGCCCATCCCGACCCCGTAGACGCCGAGTGCGAAGCCCTTGCGATGCGGCGGGTACCACCTGTTGACGAACGGGATCCCGACCGCGAACGAGGCGCCGGCGAACCCGAGCATGAAGGCGCAGGCGAGCACCACCGCCCAGGAATCGTTGAACAGCGCCAGCCCGATCAGCGGCAGCGGCGTATACGCCATCAGGGCCGTGAAGACGATCCGGCCGCCGAAACGGTCGGTGAGGACCCCGAGCGGGATCCGCATCAGCGAGCCGAGGATGACCGGGATCGAGATCGTCAGGGCGAGTTGGCCGTCGCTCAGGCCGAGCTGGTCCTGGAGGTCGGGGCCGAGCGGACCGAGCAGCGACCACGCGTAGAAGCAGATCGTGAACGCGAGCGTGGCGAGCACCAGCTCGCGGCCGTTCCCCTCCGGATCGGGCCTTTCGCCGGCATCGGTCATCTGGTGGCCTCCGCGGCGGTCGCCGGCGCGGGGCCCTCGATCTCGATCAGACAGCCGGCCTCGGTCGGGTCCTTGGCGTCGAACTCGGTCAGCCGCGTCGCCGGGTCGGTGGCCTGCACGAGACCCTCGGCGACGCCGAGGTGCAGGGCGCAGACGACGCCGGGGTTCGCCGTGGCCACCTCGCGATAGGGGCAGTTGCAGAGCGTGAAGGCGGTGCGCGCGCCCTGGTCGCTTCGCCGCGGCTGGAATCCCATCGCGGCGAGAGCGCTCTCGAGGACGTCGGCGCAGGCGACGCCGGACGAATCGGCGGCGATCTCGCGGCCGATCCGGCGACCCTGGGCGCGGATGTCACCGCGGTCGGCGCCGATCCCCTCGACCGAGCGGCTCAGCCAATCGGCCAGCTCACGGTAGGCCTGCGGCGGCTCGCCGCCGATTCGCGCATCGGCGGCGACGCGCCACAGCTTCCGCGGCCGGCCCCGCGCTCCCTGCCCGGCGCCCGCTTCGACCAACCCGGCGTCGAGCAGCCTGCCGAGGTGCAGGCGCACGCTGTTCGGATGCATGCCGGTTCGCTCGGCGAGCTCCGCCGTCGACAGCGGCCGTCGCGCCGCGACGATCGAGCCGAACAGCCTTGATGCCGTCGGCTGGGCGAGGGGGTCATGCGGTTGTTCGGCCGGCCCGTCCAAGATCGCGGAGCCGCCCTAGCTCGCCCTGAACAGTCCGAGCGCACCGGCGTCCGCCCAGCGGAACGAGTGGGTCACGAACGGGTAGCTGCCGGCTTCGTCGAAGCTGAGCTCGAACATCGCGCCGCCGCCGGCCGGCACGCCGTAGGTCGAGACGCCATGCATCTCGTTGAACGGGTTGCCGTCGGGCTCGACCGTGTCGAAGATCTCGCCGACGACGTGGAAGTCGCTGCCGAGCGTCGGCCCCGCGTCGACGACGTAGATTCGCTGTGGCTCGCCGACCGCGACGTCGATCGGCCGGTCCCGGTAGCGGAAGGCGCGGCCGTTGAAGGCCGCGAAGGTCGGGTCCTTGGTCCGCATCGCCTTGTAGGTGGGCCTGATCCGGTGATGCTTGACGGGCCCGTAGAACTCACTCTGCACGAGCACCGTCTCGTTGGCGGGCGGCCGGCCGCCGGCGGGGTCGACGATGATCGCGCCGTACATGCCCATGCCGATGTGCTGGAGCACCGGGCTCGTTCCGCAGTGGTAGAGGAACGCTCCCGGCCGTCGGGCAACGAACGAGAACGTCCGCTTGTGCCCCGGCAGCACGTCCGCGAACCCGGTCTGCGGCGAGATCTGGGCGGCGTGGAGGTCGATCGAGTGCGCCATCGACCTGTCGGCATTGCGCAGGGTGACCTCGATCGTGTCGCCCTCGGTGGCGCGGATGACCGGACCGGGCACGGTCCCGTTGAAGGTCCAGGCCCGCATCCTCACGCCGGGTGCGATCTTGACCCGCTTGTGCTTGGTCACGAGGCTGACCGAGACGACGTCGGCGGCGGCCCGTTGCGGGGGGATCGCGAGGACGCCTGCCAGCGCCAGGAGCATCGCCACCGCGAGTAGTCGCGTGGCCCGGGGACGGGGGTGCACGTCGGTCGGCGTCGAGTCCATATCCGCGCCGACTTTCCCACAGTTCAATTGGAGAAATGTCAGTAGTCGCTACGGGACGGAATCCGAGGTCAGTCACCCTCGATTCGGGCTGCTCCGCGCCCCAATCGCTGCTCAGTGGTGCGGCGGCTCGAGCTCGAGGATCACGTGCACGGCTTCGCCGTCGCGCTTGACCCAGCCGACGGCGTCAACAAGTGGAGGATCGCTCTGGACGGTTCCGCCCCACTCGCCATAGAGTTTCGGCATCGCGATGAGCAAGCGAACTGCACCCGGCGACCGCGGGCTGACCTTCTCGGTCAACCGCCGGCTGGCTCCCGACGCCCCCGCCGAGCCGGCGTCACAGACGTTCAAGCTGCTGCGCCGCGATTACGGCCACGCCGTCTGCCCGCTGCTCGACGGCGCCTGACCGGGGCGGTGCGGATCCCGCGGCGAGCCCCGCAAGCATCCGACAGCGAGCCGTCGGTCTCGACCGCGGTCCTCCGCTTCGCGCTCGCCGGTCTAATCGCGGTCGCGCTGGTCGGCCTCGGCAGCTTCTTCCTGATGCGACGGATCGGCACCTCGCAGGCGACCGACAACGCCAGCGAGGTGACGCGCGTGATCGGCGAGGGGGTCGCCGAGCCGAATCTGACCCCGGCGCTGCTCCGCGGCCGACCGGCGGCGATCGCCCGTTTCGACGAGCTGATCCGCGAGACCATCCTCAGCGATCAGATCGTCCGCGTCAAACTCTGGGAGGCGGACGGGCGGATCGTCTACTCGGACGAGGCGCGCCTCGATGGTCAGCGGTTCGAACTCGGTGCCGACGAGCAGCAGGCGCTCCGGACCGGCGCCCCGGACGCCGAGCTCAGCGATGTCTCAGAGCCGGAGAATCAGTACGAGCGGGACAAGGGGGACCTTCTCGAAGCCTACGCGCGGATCCGCGCGCCCGACGGAGAGCCGCTGCTGTTCGAGACCTATATGCAGTACGGCGCCGTGACCGCTTCGGGCCGCGATCTCTGGCTCGCGTTCCTACCCGCCCTCGTCGTCGCCCTGCTCCTGCTCGAGCTGATCCAGCTGCCGCTCGCCTCGTCGCTGGCGCGGCGGGTCCGCAGCGCCCATCGCGAGCGCGTCCGGCTGCTCGAGCGGGCAGTCGACGCCTCCGATCGCGAGCGGCGCCGGATCGCCGGCGACCTTCACGACGGCGTCGTCCAGGACCTGACCGGCGTCGCGCTCTCGCTCGAGGTGGCCGCCCGCAGGCTTGACGACGAGGACCCGGCCGCGGCTCAGGAGCTCCGCGACGGTGCCGTCCGTACCCGCGGCAGCGTCCGCTCGCTGCGCAACCTGCTCGTCGAGATCTACCCGCCGAGCCTGCAGCGTGCCGGCCTCGTGGCGGCGCTCGAGGACATGCTCGCGCCGCTCGAGGCGCGCGGAGTCGAGACGTCGCTCGGCGTCGATCGGGCGGTCGATCTCGATGCGGCCGGCGAGGCCCTCTGCTTCCGGGTCGCCCAGGAAGCGGTGCGCAACTCGCTCAAGCACTCCGGGGCGGACCGCGTCTCGATCAAGCTCGACGGCGGCGAGCAGACGGTGACGCTGACGGTCGCCGACGACGGGCACGGCTTCGACGTTGGCACAGCGCCGGGTTCCGGTCACATCGGCACCGACCTGCTGCGCGACCTGGCCGCCGCTGCCGAGGCCGAGATCTCGATCGACTCCGAGCCGGGACGGGGCACGGTCGTGGCTCTATCGTTGCCGCGGCAATGATCCGCGTCATGCTCGCCGAGGATCATCCGGTCGTCCGCGCCGGGCTCGCCGAGCTGCTCGGCACCGAGCCCGACATCGAGATCGTCGCCGCGGTCGAAGACGGCGCCGAGGCCGTCGCGGCTCTCGCCGACTGCGAGCCCGACATCGCGCTGCTCGACGTCTCGATGCCGGAGCTGGACGGGATCGCGGCGACGGGGCGGATCCTCGAGCTCCGCCCCGAGACTCGGGTCGTCATCCTCACCGCCACCGCCGACCGCGATCAGATGCTGCGGGCCGTCGACGCCGGCGCGCTCGGCTACCTGCTCAAGGACGCCTCGCCGGCCGAGCTGATCGAAGGGCTCCGGGCGGCCTCGCGCGGTGAGTCGCCGCTCGACCCGAAGGTTGCGCGCGAGCTCCTCGCCGACCGCCGCGAGGCCCGATCGCCGCAGCTGACCGCTCGCGAACGCGAAGTCCTCGCCTTGGTCGGCGAGGGCCTGCCGAACAAGCTCATCGCCCGCCGGCTCGAGATCAGCGAGAAGACCGTCAAGGCGCACCTGACCCGGATCTTCGGCGAGATCGGCGTCACCGATCGGACCCAGGCGGCGCTGTGGTTCCGGGGCCACGGCATCGGCGGCGATCCCACCGAAGGCTGAGGGCGTCCCGGGCCGCCCCGGCTCAGCGCTCGATCCGTCCCGGCAGCAGGAACGGATAGGGGCGGCCGAGCCGCCGCCGCCAGGCGCGATCGAGCCGGCGCAGCCAGAGCAGGGTCGCCCAGAGGCGGGCGTCGGAGCGGTAGTAGCGGTGCACGTCGGCGGTGCTCAGCGGCTCCTCGATGTGGCGGTTGGCGGCTGCGAGGAAGGCCGGCAGCCACTCGTCGAGGCGCTCCTTGAGCAGGTTGCCGGTCAGGTCGAGGTAGACCTTGCGGAGGTCGCGGTAGCCGTCGAGGATGCCGGGCGCGACGAAGCGGCGCAGCGGCCACCGCAGCGGCGCCGGATAGGCCTTCGCCAGCGGGTCGAGGTCGAGCAGCGAGCGGCCGTCGTCGTCCCAGAGCATCGGCGTCGAGACGTCGAGGTAGGTGAGGCCGCCGTTCGCCCAGGCCCAGTTCGAGAGCTGGGCGTCGAGGCCGACGCGGGGGGAGACCGTCGCGGCGGCGGCATCGGCGATCGCGGCGACGAGCGGATGGCCGGCGCCGGGATCGCCGCCGCGGAGGACTGCCGGCGCCAGCGTCTCGGCCTCCAGCACCGGCTGGACGACGTAGCCGGCGACGCTGCCGTCGCCGTGGTCGACGCCGCGCATCTCGGTCGCGACGACGGCGATCCCGGCGCCGGCGAGCGCCGCGACGTAGTCGTCGAGGGTCCGCCGGTAGGCCTCGAAGCGGACCCGCGTGTCGAAGACCGGCATCCGCTTGCAGGCGACCCGCGGATCCGCGGTCGGCCAGCCGAGGACGAGCGAGATCTCGCCGAAGCCGAGCACCGGCAGGCTCTCCTCCTCGCCGGCACCGAGGACACGCTCGACCCGCTCGTCGAGGGCGCTCAGCTCCGCGTCGGAGAGGGCGCCCGCGGCGCTCATGCCAGCGCGGTGCTCGCCTCGGCGGCGATCGCGTCGGCCTCGGCGTCGGTGATCGTCAGCGGCGGCTTGAACTGGGTGACGGAGTGGTCGTGTTCGGCGTAGACGGCGAACACCCCGGCGTCGATCAGGCGCTTCGCGGCGAGGACGCCGCCCTGCTCGCCCTCGAACTCGAGCCCCATCGTCAGCCCGTAGCGCCGCAGCTTCAGCGGCAGCCCCGCGAAGGCGCGCTCGAATCGCGCGCCGAGCATCTCGACCCGATCGAGGAACCCGGGCTCGGCGACCTGCTCCATCACCGCCGAGGCGGCGACGCAGCCGATCTCGGCGCCCCCGAAGGTCGAGACGTAGGCGAACGGGTTGGCGTCGAAGAACGTCTCGAGGTCGTCGCGCAGCAACAGCGCGCTGACCGGGTAGACGCCGCCGCCGAGCCCCTTGCCGGTGATCAGCATGTCGGGTTCGACACCCTGCTGCTGGAAGTACCAGTTGCTGCCGGTCCGGCCGAGGCCGGTCTGGACCTCGTCGAGGATCAGCAGCGCCCCGGCGGAGCGGGCCGCGTCGGCGACGGCGGCCAGGTAGCCGGGTGCGGGGGCCGGGAACCCGAGCGTCGCCGGGATCGACTCGAGGATCACCGCCGCGGTGTCGGAGTCGATCGCGGCAGCGATCGCGTCGGCGTCGTTGTAGGGGACGTGGGCGAAGCCCGCGGGCGGGTAGCCGAACGGCTCGAACCAGCGTGGGTCGCTGGCGGCGAGCGCGAAGCCGCTGAGGCCGTGGTAGGCGCCGAGCGCGGCGACCACCTTCGGCCGCCCGGTCGTGGCCCGGGCCAGCCGCAGGCCGAGGTCGACCGACTCGGTCCCCGACGGCGTGAAGACGGCGTAGGGGAGGGCGTCGCCGGTGCTCGCCGCGAGCTGCTCGGCGAGCCGGGCGCGCCAGCCGCTGAGCAGGTGGTGGTTGCCGACGTCGAGGTGCTCGAGCCCGGCCCGGACCGCGGCGACGACCCGCGGATTGCGATGGCCGAAGTTGAAGACGCCGCCGTTGCAGTGGCAGTTCCAGTACCAGCGGCCGCTGTAGGCATCCTGGAAGCGGGCGCCCTCGCGGTCGCCGATGACGATGTCGACGCCGATCGCCTCCAGCGCCCTGACCTTGCCGCGGTTGACGTGGGCGGCGAATGCGGCGCTGGTCAGCTCGCGACTCGCGTAGGGCTGCTCGCCGCTGTTCGCCGGGCCTTCCGTCGGATTACTGATCGCAGACATTCCTTTCGCCTCTGGCCTCCCGGCAAACCTAGCGAAACGAGCGACGGCCCCGGAGATCCGGGGCCGTCGCATCGAGGTCCCGTGCCGCTCTACGTGTGGTTGGGACCGTCGTCGTTGCCGTTGTGGTGGTGCTTGCCGCCGTGGTGGTGCTTGCCGCCGTGGTGGTGCTTGCCGCCGTGGTGGTGCTGGTGCCCCGGCGGATCGTCGGCGCCATTGCTGGCTGCCGCGACCCCGGCCCCGCCGAGGCTCAGGGCGATCGCGGCGATGGCCGTGGCGATCAGCTTGGTGATTCTGTTCATCATCGGTTGTCCTCCGTTGTCGTTGTTCACTTGACCGTCAAGGTGCCTTCCATCCCTGCCTCACGGTGCCCGGGGATGGCGCAGTAGAAGGTGTAGGTGCCGGGCTTGAGGTCGGCGGGAGCGGACGTCTTGCCGTCGCTGATCGTGTCCGTCTCGGCGACGACGCTGCCGCCGCCATCCTCGAGGTAGACGTTGTGACCCGTCGACGAGGGGTTGTCGAATTCGATCGTGTCGGAGCCGGCCGGGGCGTCGATCGTGGCCTTGGTGAAGGCGAGGTCGCCGTTCGGATCGGCCTCGATCTTCACGGTGGCGCCGCCCGCGGAGCTCGCGCCGGTGCTGTCGGTGGTGCTATCGCCGCCTGACGATCCGCCGCCGTAGGCGGAGGTCGCCGGCGAGCCGCTGCTCTCGGAGCTGGTCGCGGTCGAACTCGAGTCACTGCCACATGCGGCGAGGACGAGCGCGGCCGTGGCGAGCAGCGCGATCGCGATCGGGATCCTTCTGGTCACGGTTCTTCTCCTTCGTCTCGGACTGAGAGGAGACGATCCCGCTCCCGCGGTCCGCCTTTCAATCGGACCTTGGTCCTAGGACCCGGGTCAGCCTGCGGCGAGCAGCCGCTCGGCGGCGCCGACGCCGCTGCGCAGCGCCCCCTCCATCGTCCCCGTCCACTCCGGCTCGGCGGTGTGCTCGCCGGCGAAGACGACGTTGGCGGCCGGTGCCGCGGCGGCGGCGTCGCCGGCCGGGTCGGGGACATCGGGCAGCACCGAGTAGGCGCCGCGCGCCCACGGGTCGCGCTGCCAGTCGGTCAGCAGCGCCGCCGCCGGATCGGCGTCGAGCTCGGGCCAGAGCGCGGCGAGGCGCTCGATCCAGCGCTCCGGGCCGGCGCCGACCGCGAGCGCGTCGAGCACCGGGGCGGCGCCCGCCCAGGCGTTGGCGATGCGGCCGCCGGACCCGTCGCAGGCCGTCGTCCACGCCCAGAAGCGGTCGGACGCCGACATCAGCGCCCGCGGCGGCGCCGGCGAGCGCAGCGGCACCGCCAGCTTCGCGGCGCGGCTGGTCGTGATCGCCGCGATCGCCGCGGCGGTCGCCGTGGGGAGGGGCGGGTCGAAGTCCAACTCGGGGAGCAGCGCCACCGGCACCGCGACGACGCAGGCGCCGGCTTCGACGTCGCCGTCGTCGCCGCGCAGCCGGATCGTGCCGTCCTCGTCGCGCCGCAGCTGCCGGACCGGGCAGCCGAGCCGGACCGGGGCGGGCAGCCGCGTCGCCAGCGCCGTGGCGATCGCCTGGTTGCCGCCGCGGACCCGCTTCGTTTCCGCCGACTGGACGAGATAGGGGAGGTGGAGCAGAAAGCGGCAGTCGAGATCGGCGAACGGGTGGGCGAGCGCGCTCTGCAGCCGCGTCGCCAGCACCTCGCGGACCTCGGCCCGCTCGACGGCGGCGGCGAGGACCGCCGCCGCATCGGATCCGGCCGGCGATCCGGCCGCCGCAGCCGCGGCCGACTCGGCGCCGGCGAGCAGCTCCCCGGCTGCCGGCCCGGGGCCGGGGCGGAGCTCGCGGTCGGGGTAGTTGATCGCCATCCCGTCGAGGCCGAGGCCGAGCCGCGCGGCGGTCGCCTCGGTCAGGTCGTAGCCGCCGGTGATGAACTCGCCGCCGCGCTCGATCAGCCCCGCCGGGCCGTCGGCGGCGGGAAGCCGCTGCGACCAGACGCGGCCGCCGACGCGGTCGCGGGCCTCGCAGACGACGACCTCGCGACCGGCGGCGGCCAGCCGCTCGGCGGCCGTCAGCCCGGCGAATCCGGCGCCGATCACGGCGACGCGGCGAGCGGTTGTGGCCGAGGCTGAGCCCACGTCCCGGCGACGCTACCCTGCGACGTCGATGGCGGGAAGCGCGAGAGCGAGCGGGTCCGAGGAGGCCGTCGAGCTCGAGGCCGCACGAGGCGGCGACGAGGCGGCGTTCACCGCCCTCGTCGAGCCCTATCGCCGCGAGCTGATCGCCCACTGCTACCGGATGCTCGGCTCGATCCACGACGCCGAGGACGCCCTCCAGGAGGCGATGCTCCGCGCCTGGCGCGGGATCGGCCGCTTCGAGGGCCGCAGCTCGCTGCGCTCATGGCTCTACACGATCGCGACCAACACCTGCCTGAACGCGATCGAGCGCCGCCGGCCGCGCCTGCATCCGATCGACTACGGCCCGCGGACCGATCCCGACGAAGGCGTCCCCGGCATGCCGGCCGCCGAGTCGGTCTGGATCGAGCCGTTCCCCGACGAGCGGCTGATCGTCGAGGACGGCCCGATGGCGCCGGAGGCGCGCTACGAGGCCCGCGAGGCGGTCGAGCTGGCCTTCATCGCCGCGCTTCAGCACCTGCCGGCAAACCAGCGGGCGGTGTTGATCCTCCGCGAGGTGCTCGGCTACTCGGCGCGGGAGACGGCGGCGACACTGGAGACCTCGGTCGCGTCGGTCAACAGCGCCCTGCAGCGGGCGCGGGCGACCGTCGAGGCGCGGCTGCCGGAGCGCAGCCAGCAGGCGACCATGCGGGCGCTCGGCGACGACGGCGTCCGCGAGGTCGTCGCCGCCTACGTCGACGCCTGGGACCGCGAGGACATCGACGGCGTCGTCAGCATGCTGACCGCCGACGCGACGTTCTCGATGCCGCCGATCGTCTCCTGGTTCAGCGGCCACGACGACCTGCGTGGGTTCCTGCAGGCCGGCCCGCTGACCGGCGATTGGCGCTGGCGCCACCTGCTGACGAGGGCCAACGGCCAGTATGCGCTCGGCTTCTACTGCTGGTACGAGCCCGACCGGACCCACCGGCCGTTCGCGCTCAACGTGCTCAGCTTCGAGGACCGGAAGATCAGCGACGTCACCTGCTTCATCAACCGCTCGATCGAGAGCGACGACCCCGAGGACTACGTCCGGTTCCCGGAGCAGCCGCTCGACCGGCGCCGTACCGAGGACTTCTTCCTCCGCTTCGGCCTCCCCGACCGGATCGACTGACGGCGCCGGTGGGCGTGGGGCCGGCGGCGCGAGCCGGCCGGATGCCGCCGTAGTCGCGGATGATCCGCTCGAGGACCGGATCGTGATGGCGGTCCCAGGAGCGCGGAGCCGCCGGCCGTGCGGTTGTCATCGGGCCCAACTCCTTGCTGCCCTCGGCTTGCCGGGGGCGTTGGGCGGGAGGGCTGACCGCCCAGCGCAGACCGATCCTCGCCGACGCGGCTGAAGCGCGGCTAAGGATTTCCGCTGGACGATGCCGGCGGCCGGCGAGGGTCGGCGCTCCGACGACGTGGTCGGAGAGGCCGACGCCGCGGTGGTCGGAGAGGACCGCCCGCCCCGCGGGCCCACAAACGACCGCAGCCGGGCCGGGACGGGCTAGGCTCGCGCGGTGATCGTCTACGGCTCCGAGTACTCGTACTTCACCGGCAAGTTCGAGGCCTACCTCCGCTTCAAGGAGATCGCCTACGAGCGCCGCCCGCTCGGGGTGCGGCTCTACTCGTGGACGCTGCCGCGGCTACTCGGCGCCGCCCAGCTGCCGACCGTGCGGCTGCCCGACGGCCGCTGGATGACCGACACGACGCCGATGATCGCCTGGCTGGAGGAACAGCATCCCGAGCCCGCCGTCATCCCCGCCGACCCGCTGCAGCGTTTCTTCGCGCTGCTGATCGAGGACTTCGGCGACGAGTGGCTGTGGCGGCCGGCGATGCACTACCGCTGGAGCAACCGACCCGACGCCCATCTGCTGGCGACGCTCCTGCCGGCCGAACTCGTCCGCGTCCCGGTGCCGATGGCGCTGCGGCGCCCCTGGTTCGCCCGCCGCCAGCGACGCCTGTTCGTCGCCGGCGACGGCGTCGACGATTCGACGAGGCCGCACATGGACGCTGCCTACACCCGGGTCCTCGACGTCCTCGAGCCCGTCTTCGCCGCCCGCCCGTTCCTGCTCGGCGAGCGCCCGACGGTCGCCGACTACGGCCTCTACGGGTCGATGTTCCGGCATTTCTCGCTCGACCCGACGCCGGCCCGGATCATGCGCACCCGCGCTCCCGCCGTCTACGAGTGGGTGGCGCGGGTCTGGAACGCGAGGGCGAGCCGGATCGGCGGCGGCGAGCTCGTCGACGCGGTGCCTGCCGACCTCCATCCGCTGCTCGCCGAAGCGGGCGCGACCCACCTGCCGATGCTCGCCGCCAACGCCGCCGCCCACGGCGCCGGGCGCGACCACCACGACTTCACCGTCCAGGGCTACAGCTACCGCGACGTCCCGACCAGCCGCTATCGCGTCTGGGCCCTGGCCCAGCTCCGCCGCGCCTTCGAGGAGCTTCCCGCGAACGTCCGCGACGAGGCCGGGGAGCTGCTCGCCGCGACCGGTTGCCGCGAGTCGCTGTTCGCCGTCGAGGACCTGCGGTCGGGTCACGATCCGGCCGGCAGCGCTCCGTTCTCGCGGGCGAGCCGGATGGTCCGCGACTAGCGACCGGCCGCGCCCCGGGCTGCGGCGAAGGAGAGCCGTGCGCCACCCGGGGGAAGGTGACACACGGCGGCGATAGTCTTCCCGAATCGAAACCTAGTTACATATCACACATTCAGGATTTCGAACTACCGGGTTTCCGGCGCCGCCGTCGCACGCCGCCGTGGCCACGCCGCCGTTGAGCCGGCGATCCTCAACCGGCTCACGCCGGCGACTGCGATCGCTCTAGCCGCCGGCTCCGCCCTCGGCCGTCCCGTCGCGTAGGTGGGTCGCGAAGAAGGCGGCGATCCGCTGCCGGGCGTCGCGGGCGGAGGGCTCGTGATAGGCGCTGTTGGAGACGCGGGCGAGGACGCGGACCAGCACCGGCAGCTCGTCGCCGCTGTGGTCGTTGATGAACGCGTGCCCGGCGTCGGGATAGACCCTGATGTCGCTCTCGACGCCGTGACGATCGAGCGCCGCGACGAGCCGCGCCGGCGCCTTGCTGCCGATGCTGCGATCGCGGCCGCCGTAGCTGCCGACGATCGGGCAGGCGCCGGCGAGCAGCTCGTCGGCGTCCTTGGGCACGTCGCCGTAGTTGACGCTCGATGCCGCATAGCCGCCGCGCGGCGCCAGCAGCAGCGCGAAGCCGCCGCCGAGGCAGTAGCCGATCACGCCGATCCGGTCGCTGCAGTCGGGCCGGCCGGCGAGCCACCGCCGTACCGCCTCGATCTCCTCGAAGGCCCGGCCGCGGCGCCTGATCATCGCCCGCATCGTCGCGACCAGGCAGCGCGCGCGACCGCCGTAGTGGAACAGGTCGGGGGCGACGGCGAGATAGCCCTCGGCGGCCAGCCAGTCGGCCTGGTTGTGGACGTCGCTCGACATCCCGAGGGCGTCGTGGATCAGGATCACGCCCGGCCACGGTCCCGGTCCCTCCGGCGTCGCCAGGTAGGCGGGGATCTCACCCTCCGTGGGGATGCGGACCTCGGTCATCGCCGCCATCGTCCCACTCTCGGGTGCCCGCTCGAGGATCGCGTCCGCATTCGCTTCGAGGCCGGCTCGGCGGCGACTACCGACGCTCGCGGCCTCCGTCAGCGCGGGAGCGTGGGTTCGCCGCCCCCGCCCGGGCCGACGAGCTCGTGCTCGCCGGTCCTCTGGACCTCGTGCTGATGCATCGCCGACACGGCCCGCAGCACCTGGCGAGCGAGCCGGCCGCCGTCGCGGTGGTCCTCCGGCGTGGCGCGGATCCGGACCGCGACGCTCTGGCCGTCGAAGTCCTCGAGCGAGACCTGCGGCCGCGAGCGGGTCGGGACCGTGACCTCCTCGACGATGCTCAGCTCGATCGCCTCCGGGTCGGCCTCGGGCGGGAAGCGCGCCGACATGTCGACGCCGGCCGGCTCGCGGAGCGGCCGCACCGACATTCGTCAGCGCCGTGTTGTTGGGCACGAGGACGAGGTCGTCGCCGGCCGCCATCGTCACGTAGAGCAGGCCGTGCGAGGCGACGGTCCCCTCGACGTCCATCCCGAAGCCGTTGAAGCGGACCCGGTCGCCGACCTTGAACGGCCGTGAGGAGAGCAGCACGACCCCGGCGAAGACGTTGCCGATCGTCTGCTGGGCGGCGAGGCCGACGATGATCCCGGTGACGGTCGCGCCGGCGGCCAGCGCGGTCGGGTCGAGGCCGGCGATCCGCAGGCTGATCGCGCCGATCGCGAGCAGGACGACGAGCCGGATCACGAACCGGCCGACGCCGACCGCGTTCTGATCGACGTTGCGGACGAGCCGCGGCTCGACCGCGCGGCCGAGGTTCGTCGCCAGCGCCCAGCCGACGACGAGCATCACGCCGGCGAAGGCGAGCCGGACGTACCTGTTGGCACCGAACAGCTCCTCGCGGAAGAAGTAGGCGACGACGACGACCGCGACCAGCGGCACCAGCAGCAGCAGCCGCTTCCGCGCCTCCGCCCCGGAGCGGGCGGCGCGCTCGCGCACCCCCGCCGTGTAGCGCCGGAAGGCGATCGGCCGCGTCGCCGCCGGCTCGGGAGCGCGCCCGCGTTCGTTGTCTTCCTCAGCGGTCTCGGGCGTCGACTCGGCCACGGCGTTCTGCTCCCGGTCGGTCCTGCTCGGCGGTCGCGGGGATCGTTACCCGCCGCCGCCGGGCGCAAACCCTCGGCGACGCCGCCGCCTGTCGAGGGGCTTAGGGATCTGCCGACCGTGCCGATAGAAGCAGCGACAACCGGTGGGCGCTCGATCGCTCCGCGGCCACGACGAGACGGGAGACCCGATGACGGAGATCAACGCGAGGGCGCAGGCCGGTGCAACACTGCGGAGCCGGGCCGCCGCCGCGGCGGCCGCGGGCCTGCTGGCGATCGCCGGCGCCGCGTGGGCGGGCTGCGGCAACTCGAACGACGACAGCTCCGCCGCCGAGCAGGGCGAGTCGATCGGCAAGTCGGCCGAGGAGGCCGGCATCAGCACCGGCGAACAGGATGCCAAGCAGGGCGAGCAGACCGGCGAGAACGAGGCCAAGCAGGGCGAGCAGACCGGTGAGCAGGACGCCAAGGAGGGCGAGAACATCGGCAAGCAGTACGAGAACGAGTACAAGTAGCGGCGCCCGAGCGTGAGGTTCTCCGCGCAAATGCGGCGGACGGTCAGGGCGATCGACCGCCGGCTCGGCGGCTGAGCGGCCGGCGCCGGCGAGCCGGCTTCCGCCGCCCCCTACGATTGCGGTTGGAGTGGAGGAGGTCCCGGATTTCGATCCATCGGCCGCGCGTTCGGTCGGGGAGGCGCTGCGGGCGAACATCCGCCTGGCGCTGAAGGTCCGCGACGAGCCCGTCCGTGACCTGCTCGTCGCCCTGCTCGCCGGCGGCCATGTCCTCATCGAGGACCATCCGGGCGTCGGCAAGACGGCCCTGGCGCGGTCGCTGGCGCGCTCGATCCGGGCCGAGTTCTCGCGCATCCAGTGCACCGCCGACATGCTCCCCGCCGATGTGACCGGGACGATGGTCTTCAACCAGCGCGAGTCGGCGTTCGAGTTCCACCCCGGGCCGATCTTCGCCAACGTCGTCCTCGTCGACGAGATCAACCGCGCCTCTCCGAAGACCCAATCGGGTCTGCTCGAGTCGATGCAGGAGCGGCGCGTCACCGTCGACCAGCAGACCCACGAGCTGGCCCGGCCGTTCATGATCGTCGCCACCCAGAACCCGGCCGAGTACGCCGGTACCTACCCGCTGCCGGAGGCGCAGCTCGACCGGTTCATGGTCCGGCTCGAGCTCGGCTATCCGGATCCCTGGGAGGAGGCGGAGATGCTCGCCGCCCATGCCGGCGGCGACCTCGTCGCCGAGCTCGAGCCGGTCGCCGACCTCGACGACGTCCGCCGCGCCCAGGCGGCCGCCGCGGCCGTCCACGGCAGCTCCGAGCTGCGCCGCTACGTCGTCGCCCTCGCCGGGGCGACCCGCGACGACCCCCGCCTCGACCTCGGCGCCAGCCCGCGGGCGGCGCTGATGCTGTTCCGCGCCGCGAAGGCACTGGCCGCGCTCGGCGGTCGCGACCACGTCCTCCCCGACGATGTCCAGGCGCTCGCCGTGCCGGTCCTCTCACACCGGCTACTGCTCGCGCCCGGCGTCGCCGAGTCGGCCCGGGCCGAGATCGTCGCCGACGCCGTCGAGACCGTCCCGGCGCTCTGAGATGGCCGGCGCAGCGACAGCGCTGCGCCTCGCGATCCCGCTCGCCTTCGCCGGGATCCTCTTCGCCGCCCCGGTGCTGCTGCTGCCCGGCGTCGCCCTGGTCGTGCTCGTCGCCGGCTGCTCGGCCTGGGTGCGGCTCAGCGCCGCCGGCGTCGCCGTTCGGCGGGCCGAGCTGCCGGCGCAGGTCGACGAGGGCGAGAGCTTCGCGATCGTCGTCGACGGCGTCAGCGGCCGCCTGCCGCTGGTCGGCCGGATCGAGGACGAGGCTGCCGCCGCGCCGCTGCCGGTGCGGGTGCTGTGGCCGCGGACCCGTTTCCGGCTGCAGCTCGAGGGGTCGGCGGCGCGTCGCGGCCGCCATCAGCTCGCCGCCCCGGTCCTGCGGATCGGCGACCCGCTCGGGATCGCCGCCGTCCGCCTCCCCGCGGGCGCCCCGGCCTCGATCCTCGTCCTGCCCCGGATCGAGCCGCTGGCCGGGCCGCCGGGCTCGCGCGGGCCGGCGGTCGGCCGGCTCAGCCGCGGGCTCGGCGAGCAGGCGGCGGGCGGTGAGCGCGAGTCACCGGCCGATCCCGAGCTCGACGGCATCCGCCCCTACCGGCCCGGCACGCGGGCGACGCGGATCTACTGGCCGGCGCTGGCGCGCGGCGCCGGGCTCGCCGAGCGCCATCTCGTCTCCGCCGGCGACTCGGCGCCGCTGGTCGCTCTCGATCCGTCCGGCGAAGGCGGCGAGGACCTCGACCGGGCGGTGCGCGCCGCCGCCTCGCTGATCGCCCACCTCGCCAGGCTCGGCGGCTGCGAGCTCCTCGTCGGCGCCTCGCGGCAGCGGCTCCGCGTCGGCCGCGATCCGCGGGCCTGGTTCCGGGCCCTCGCCGCGCTGGCCGTCGTCGAGCGCGGCGACGGCGCGCCGCGGCTGGCGCCGAACGACCGGCGCTCGCCGGTGATCTGGGTCGCCGCGGGGCCGTCCGGGCGCGCTCCGGCGCCGCTCTCGCGCGGCTTCCTCGTCACCCCCGGGCAGGCCGCGGGGCTCCCGGCCGCGTTCACGGTCGCCGGCTGTGCCGGCTACCCGCTCGGCGCCGCCGAGCGAGGGAGGGCCGCCGCGTGAGCGGGGCCGGCGACCCGGCGACCGCCGCCACCCCGCCGGCGGCCCCGGTCAGGCTCGCCCCCTTCGCGGCCCTGGCGGTGCTCGCCGCCCTGCAATGGGCTTCGCTCCTCGCGGAGCCGCCGCTCGCCGGGCTGATCGCCGTCGCCCTCGTCGCCGTGCTCGTGGCCGCCGCGCTGAGCCGGCTGCAGGCCGCCGATCGCGACGCCGGCCGCCGGCTCGGCCACCGGCTCGCAGCGCCGGCGCTGATCGGCGCCGGCCTGCTCGGCGGGCTCGTTCTGCTCGGCCTGCCGGTCCGGGTCCTGCCGCCGTGGAACTGGGACGAGCTCGGCGCCGGCATCGACGTCGGGCTGCGCGGGCTCGGCGGATCGTTCGACTACCCGTTCAGCGCACCCGGCGAATGGTCGCGGCTGCTTCTCATCGTCGCCGTCGTGCCGCTGCTGATCGGTGCCGCGGCGCTGTCGTTCCGGCCCGGCCGCGATCCGGACCGGCCGCCGCTCGCCGGCCTGTTGGTCCTGGTCGCCGCCCTTGCGATCCCCGCCACCGCCCGCCCGACCGGGCTGCCGCTGCTCTGGGGGGCGGCGCTGCTGGTCGCTGCCGCGGTCTGGCTCTGGGGCGAGCGGGCCCGGGTCCTGCCCGCGGCCGCGCTGATCGCCGGCTGCGGCGTCGTCGCGGTTCCCGCCGCGACGAGCCTCGCCGGCGAGGAGCCGCCGATCGACTACCGCGGCTGGGCGTTCCCCGGGGCCGAGCAGGGGGCGACGTTCGACTGGAGCCAGTCGTACGGGCCGATCGACTGGCCGCGGACCGGGCAGCTGCTGTTCCGGGTCCGCAGCGAGCGCCCGAACTACTGGCGCGCCGCCGTCCTCGACGAGTTCTACGCCGACCGCTGGCGGCGCTCCGGCGGCGGCGGCGAGCCGGTCGCCGGCGAGCCGGTCGGCGACGCGCCCGGCGTCGCTCGTGACCAGGTCTGGACGCAGCGGGCGAGCTTCGACGTCGTCGGGCTCGAGAGCCCGCTCGTGATCAGTCCCGGCAGCGCCCTCCAGGTCCGCGGCCTCGACGGGACCGAGCGCGACCCGGACGGGACGATGCACACCGGGGCGGAGCCGATCACGCCGGGATCCTCCTACTCGCTGAACGCCTACGCGCCCGATCCGCGACCGGGCAGGCTTCGCGCCGCCTCGCGCCGATACGGGATCCCGCTCGCCGCCTACACGGCGCTGGCGCTTCCCGACGGCGCCGACCTCGAGTCGCTGGTCGCGCCGACCCATTTCGCCGTGCCGCTCTGGGGGCACCGCCGCAGCGGCGTGGCCGCTGCCCGGCTGCTGGCGGCGACCCCCTACGACCGGGTGGCGGAGCTGGCGGCGCGGCTGACCGCCGGGAGCGGCAACGCCTACGACGCCGCCGTCGCGGTCGAGAGCCACCTGCGGACCGGCTACCGCTACGACGAGCGGCCGCCGGAGCGACGGCTGCCGCTCCGCGCCTTCCTGTTCCGCGACCGGATCGGCTACTGCCAGCAGTTCTCGGGCGCGATGGCGCTGATGCTGCGCACCGTCGGCATCCCCGCCCGAGTCGCCGCCGGCTTCGCGCCGGGGACGCCGCTCGCCAACGGCCGCGGCTTCGAGGTCACCGACCTCGACGCCCACTCCTGGGTCGAGGTCTACTTCAACCGCATCGGCTGGGTCCCGTTCGACCCGACCCCGCCGACCGCCCCGGCGACCCCGGAGATCCGCGGCGGCGCCCTCGCCGGCCTCGGAGCCGGCGCGTTCGGCCGGCTCGGCCGGATCGAGCGGGGTCGAGGCGACCGGCGCGCGCGGGCCCGGGCCGGCGCGGCGCGGGCCGGTGCGGCGGCGGGCGGGGGAGTGGGCGCGCCGCTGCCGCCGCTCGGACTGCTCGCCGTCGCCGCCGGGCTCGCCCTGGTGCCGCCGTTGCGCGGCTTCCGTCATCGCCGCCTCTCGCCGGCCGACGCCGAGCGGCGCGAGCTCGCCGAGCTTCGCGCCGTGCTGCGGAGCACTGGCTGGTCGCGGCGCGAGTCGACGACCCTGCTCGTCGCCGAGGGCCGGCTCCGCGCCGGCCACCTCGGCGCCGCCGCGAACTATGTCCGCCGGTTCCGGGAGTGCCGCTACGGGGCGGACGACGTCGCGACGCCGTCGCCGGCCGAGCGCCGCTCCGCCCGCCGCGAGCTCGCCGCCTCCGGCGGCCTGCGGAGACGGTTGCGGATGCTGGTGTTGATGCCGCCCGGCGGACCGCGGCGCGTCCGCCGAGACGACCGCTTTGTGGCTAGTGTCGATCGGCGAACCTGAGCAAGGCGATAGGGCAGTCCAGGACTTGAGCGAGAGATCCATCGCAGCGATCGAACTGGGCCCGGATGGGCTGGCGGCCGACGACGTCGTCGCCGTCGCCCGGCACGGCGTCCCGGTCCGCCTCGGCGCCGCGGCGCGGGCGGCGATGGAGGAGACGGCCGCCGTCGTCGACCGGATCGCCGCCTCCGAGGAACCGGCGTACGGGGTCTCGACCGGCTTCGGCTCGCTCGCGCACACGCCGATTCCCGCCGACCGCCGGACCGAGCTGCAGCGGGCGCTGATCCGCTCCCACGCGGCCGGGATGGGGCCGCCGGTCGAGCGCGAGGTGGTCCGGGCGATGCTGCTGCTGCGGGCCCGGTCACTGGCGATGGGGTTCTCCGGGGCGCGGCCGCTGCTGGCCGAGACGATGCTGGCGATGATCGGCGCCGGGCTCGATCCGGTCGTCCCCGAGCACGGCTCCCTGGGAGCGAGCGGCGACCTCGCGCCGCTCGCCGCACTGCGCGCTGGCGATGCTCGGCGAGGGACGAGGTGCTCGGCCGCCGACGACCGTCCGGCGCCGGCCGGCGCCGGCGCTCGCCGCCGCCGGCATCGAGCCACCGGTGCTCGGACCGAAGGAGGGCCTGGCGCTGATCAACGGGACCGACGGGATCCTCGGCATGCTCGTCCTCGCCCTCGCCGATCTGCGGGCGGCTGCTCGCCGCCGCCGACGTGACCGCCGCCGCGACGACCGAGGCGCTGCTCGGCACCGATCGCGCCTTCGCGGCCGACCTCGTCGCGCTGCGGCCGCAGCCGGGCCAGGCCGACAGCGCCGCCAACCTGCGCGCCCTCCTCGACGGCTCGGCGATCGTCGCCAGCCACCGCCACGACGATCCCCGCGTCCAGGACGCCTACTCGATCCGCTGCGCGCCGCAGGTCCACGGCGCCGCCCGCGACACCCTCGCCAACGCCGCCGAGACCGCCGAATGCCGAGCTGCGCGCGGCGATCGACAACCCGATGGTGCTGCCCGACGGGCGGGTCGAGTCTTGCGGCAACTTCCACGGCGCCCCGGTCGGGCTCGCCTGCGACTTCCTCGCGATCGCCGCGGCCGAGGTCGGGGCGATCGCCGAGCGCCGGACCGACCGCCTGCTCGACCACGGCCGCTCACACGGGCTGCCGCCGTTTCTCGCCCCCGACGCCGGCGTCGACTCGGGGCTGATGATCGCCCAGTACACGCAGGCCGCGATGGTCGCCGAGAACCGCCGGCTCGCGGCGCCGGCCAGCGTCGACTCGCTGCCGACCAGCGCGATGCAGGAGGACCACGTATCGATGGGCTGGGGCGCGGCGCGGAAGCTGCCGCCGCAGCCTCGACAACCTGCGGCGGATCCTCGCCGTCGAGCTCACCTGCGCCGGCCGCGGGCTCGAGCTGCGGACGCCGCTGGAGCCGGCGCGCGGGACGGCGAGCGGCGTTGGCGAGCGTGCGCGGCGCGGTCGCCGGCGCCGGCCCCGACCGCTGGCTGGCGCCGGAGCTCGCCGCCGTCGAGGCTCTGCTCGCGAGCGGAGCCGTCGCTCGCCGCCGTCGAGGCCGAGATCGGCGAGCTGTTGTGAGCGGCCCCCGCGAGGTCCGCGCCCCGCACGGGCCGGAGCTGACCTGCCGCGGCTGGCGGCCAGGAGGCGGCGTTGCGGATGCTGATGAACAACCTCGACCCCGACGTCGCCGAGCGGCCCGACGACCTCGTCGTCTACGGCGGCACCGGCAGGGCGGCGCGGTCCTGGGACGCGTTCGACGCGATCGTCGCCGAGCTGCGCGGCCTCGGCGACGACGAGACGCTGCTCGTCCAGTCGGGCAAGCCGGTCGGCGTCTTCCGCACCCACGAGTGGTCGCCGCGGGTGCTGATCGCCAACTCGAACCTGGTCGGCGAGTGGGCCAACTGGGACGAGTTCCGCCGGCTCGAGGCGCTGAGGGCTGACGATGTACGGCCAGATGACCGCCGGCTCGTGGATCTACATCGGCAGCCAGGGCATCGTCCAGGGCACCTACGAATGCTTCGCCGAGATCGCCCGCCGTCGCTTCGACGGCTCGCTCGCCGGCACGATCACGCTGACCGCCGGCCTCGGCGGCATGGGCGGCGCCCAGCCGCTGGCGGTGACGATGAACGACGGGGTCGCGCTCTGCATCGAGGTCGATCCGGAGCGGATCCGGCGCCGGCTCGAGACCCGCTACCTCGACGAGCAGGCCGACCGACCTCGACGACGCGATCGGCCGCTGCCGCGCGGCGAAGGAGAAGCGCCGCCCGCTCAGCGTCGGGCTCCTCGGCAACGCCGCCGAGGTCGTGCCCGAGCTGCTCGCCCGCGGCTTCGACGCCGACGTCGTCACCGACCAGACCAGCGCCCACGACCCGCTCGTCGGCTACATCCCTGCCGGCCTGTCGCTCGCCGAGCGCCGACGAGCTGCGCGAGTCGCGACCCCGACGACTACATCCGCCGCGCCCGCGCCTCGGCGGCCGCCCACTGCTTTGCGATGGTCGGCTTCAAGGAGCGGCGGGGCGGAGGTCTTCGACTACGGCAACAGCCTGCCGCCGCGAGGCCGAGCTCGGCGGCTTCGAGCGCGCCTTCGACTACCCGGGCTTCGTCCCCGCCTACATCCGGCCGCTGTTCTGCGAGGGCAAGGGACCGTTCCGCTGGGCGGCGCTGTCCGGCGATCCCGCCGACATCGCCGCGACCGACCGCGCCGTCGCTCGATGAGTTCCCGGGCGACGAGGCGCTCGTCCGCTGGATCCGGATGGCCGGCGAGCGGATCGCCTTCCAGGGCCTGCCGGCGCGGATCTGCTGGCTCGGCTACGGCGAGCGCCGCCGGCTCGGGCTGCGCTTCAACGAGATGGTCCGCAGCGGCGAGCTCAGCGCGCCGATCGTGATCGGCCGCGACCACCTCGACTCCGGCTCGGTCGCCTCCCCCTACCGCGAGACCGAGTCGATGCGCGACGGCTCCGACGCGATCGCCGACTGGCCGCTGCTGAACGCGCTCGTCAACACCGCCTCGGGGGCGTCGTGGGTGAGCATCCACCACGGCGGCGGGGTCGGGATCGGCCGCTCGATCCACGCCGGCATGGTCTGCGTCGCCGACGGCACCGACGCTCGCCGACGAGAAGCTCGACCGGGTCCTCACCGCCGATCCCGGCATGGGGGTGATGCGCCACGCCGACGCCGGCTACGAGCGGGCGATCGAGGTCGCCGCCGAGCGCGGCGTCAGGGTGCCGATGGCGCCCGGCAACCCCGGTCCGCCCGGACAGTCCGACGCCGCAGCGCCTTGAGCGTCCGCGAGATCGTCGAGATCGGCCATCCGGTGTTGCGCGAGCGGGCCGAAGAGCTGACCGCGGAGGCGCTCGCCGCCGCCGAGGTGCAGACACTGATCGACGACATGATCGAGACGATGCGGGCCGCCGCCGGCGCCGGGATCGCCGCCAACCAGGTCGGCGAGACCGTCCGCGTTGCCGTCGCCGAGGTCGACGCCAACCCGCGCTACCCCTACAAGCCGCCGATCCCGCTGACGGTCTTCGTCAACCCGGTGATCGAGCCGCTCGACGACGACGTCGAGCTGATCAACGAGGGCTGCCTGTCGGTCCCGGGCCTGCGCGGCGAGCTGCCCCGCCACATGCGGGTGAAGGTCAGCTACCTCGACCGCGACGGTCGGCGCCCACGAGGAGGTCAAGCGCGGGCTGACCGCCGGGACCTTCCAGCACGAGGTCGACCACCTCGACGGGATCCTCTTCGTCGATCGCGTCACCGACCCGAGCGACGCTGACGACCTGGGAGCAGTTCGAGCGCTTCGGCCGCGACGAGTTCATCGCCCGGGCGCGGCGGCTGACCGAGCGGCTCGGCTCGTGAGCGCGACCCACCCTGCCAACCCCGTCTACTGGTGCGAGCTCGCCTGGCTCGGCGGCGAGCACGCCGAGAGCGGCGTCGTCGTCGCGATCGACGGCGAGCGCATCGGCTCGGTCGAGTCCGGCGTCCCGGTCCCGCCCGCCGGCGCCGAACGGCTCGGTGGGCTGACCGCTGCCGGGGTTCGCCAACGCCCACTCCCACGCCTTCCACCGAGCGCTGCGCGGCGCGGACCCAGCAGGCGCGCGGCAGCTTCTGGAGCTGGCGCGAGCAGATGTACGAGCTGGCCGCGGCGCCTCGATCCCGACTCCTACCTGGCGCTGGCCCGGGCGACCTTCGCGGAGATGGCGCTGGCCGGGATCACCGCGGTCGGCGAGTTCCACTACCTCCACCACGGTCCCGGCGGCGCGCCCTACGAGGACCGCAACGAGATCGGCGCGGCGCTGATCGATGCCGCCCGGCGAGGCGGGGATCCGGATCACCCTGCTCGATGCCTGCTATCTGCACGGCGGCATCGGCCGGGCCGCCGAGCGGGGTCCAGAGGCGCTTCTCCGACGGCGACGCCGAGGCGTGGGCGGAGCGCGTCGACGGGCTCCGCCGACGTGGCCGCGCGCCCGGGTCGGCGCGGCGATCCACAGCGTCCGCGCCGTCGACCCGCGAGTCGCGCGATGCGGTCGCCGGCGTGGGCCGCGGGCCCGCGGGCTGCCCGCTGCACGCGCACGTCTCCGAGCAGCCCGCCGAGAACGAGGACTGCCTCGCCGCCTACGGCCTCACCCCGACCGGCCTGCTCGCCGAGGCGGGAGCGCTCACGGACGCGCTTCACCGCCGTCCACGCGACCCACCTGACGGCGGCCGACGTCGGGCTGCTCGGCGGCGCCCGCTGCTGCTGCTGCTTCTGCCCGACCACCGAGCGCGACCTCGCCGACGGGATCGGCCCGGCCCGCCGGCTGCTCGACGCCGGCGCGAGCCTGGCGCTCGGCTCCGACTCGCACGCGATGATCGATCCGATGCGAGGAGGCGCGAGCTGTCGAGCTGGACGAGCGCTTGGCGAGCGGCGAGCGCGGCCGCCACGGCGCGGCGGGACTGCTGCGCGCAGCGACGTCGGACGGCCACGAATCGATCGGCTGGCCGGAGGCGGGCCGGATCGAGGCCGGGGCGATCGCCGACCTGGTCACGATCCGGCTCGACGGCGTCCGCACCGCCGGCGCCGATGCCGCTACGGGGCTCGAGGCGACGGTATTCGCGTCCGCGCCGGAGGACGTCAGCCGGGTGATCAGCGGCGGCTCGGAGATCGCTCGCGACGGCGCCCACCGCGAGATCGACGTCGCCGGCGAGCTGCACCGATTCGATTGCGGCGGTGTGGCGATGAGCTCGTGAGCGCGACCGTGATCGACTCGATCGGCCTGCTCGTCACCAACGACGCGGGGCTGGGGGAGGGGCCGCTGGGGATCGTTCGCGACGCCGCGGTCGTGTTCGAGGACGGCGTCGTCACCGCCGTCGGGCCGGCCGGCGCCGCCGGCGACGTCCGCCATCGACGCCGGCGGCCGCTGCCTGATCCCGGGCTTCGTCGACAGCCACACCCATCTGCGTCTTCGCCGGCGACCGCGCCGACGAGTTCGCGGCGCGGATGGCCGGCGCGCCGTATGAGGCGGGCGGGATCGCGGTGACGATGGACGCGACCCGCGCCGCGAGCGACGAGCAGCTGCTCGCCCTCGCCCGGGCCCGCGTCGCCGAGGCGCTCGCCGCCGGCATCACCCACCAGGAGGTCAAGTCCGGCTACGGCCTCGACGTCGCCAGCGAGGCGCGGCTCTGCCGGCTCGCCGCCGAGCTGACCGACGACGTCACCTTCCTCGGCGCCCATCTCGTCCCGCCCGAGTACGAGGGCCGGGCCGACGACTACGTCGAGCTCGTCTGCGGCGAGATGCTCGCCGCCTGCCGGCCCGACTCGAGGTGGATCGACGTCTTCTGCGAGACCGGCGCCTTCGACGCCGACCAGTCGCGGGCCGTCCTCGCCGCCGGCCGCGACGCCGGCCTCGGGATGCGGGTCCACGGCAACCAGCTCGGCCCCGGCGACGGCGTCCAGGTCGCGGTCGAGATGGGAGCCGCCTCCGTCGACCACTGCACCTACCTCAGCGACGCCGACGTCGAGGCGCTCGCCGCGAGCGACACCGTCGCCACGTTTCTGCCCGCGACCGACTTCTCGACCCGCCAGCCCTACCCCGATGCCCGCCTCGCGATCGACGCCGGCGTCGAGGTCGCGATCGCGACCAACACCAATCCCGGCTCCAGCTACACGACCTCGATGCCGTTCTGCATCGCCCTCGCGGTCCGCGAGATGGGGATGACGATCGCCGAGGCCGTCGCCGCGGCGACGGCCGGCAGCGCCCGCTCGCTGCGGCGCGACGACGTCGGCCGGCTCGTGCCGGGCTGCCGCGGCGACGCCGTGCTGCTCGACGCGCCCTCGTTCTCGCACCTGATCTACCGGCCCGGGGTGCCGCTCATCCGGTCGGTGTTCAAGGCCGGCGAGCAGGTCTGGGAAGCGGCGCCGCGGACCTGACCGGCGGAGGCGGCGCCGACCTGCCGAGGTGGCGAGGCCACCCCGGTGAGGTGATCCGAGCAACGTATGATTGACTACAAAGTCAGGTGAAACTCGATCGAGCCACCGGGAGGAGTAGCGGCTTCCGCATGCTCGCGACCGGTGCGGCCCTCGTCCTCGCGGCACTCTCGCTCACCGGCTGCTTCGGCGGCGACGACGGGTCGACCACGGCCGACTCGGCCGCGAAGGGCGATTCGATGCGCCTCGATCTGCTCGTCTACAACATCGAGTACGGGGGCGACAGCTCGACCGACAAGGTGATTCGCAAGCTCGACGCCGACGTCGTCGGGGTGCTCGAGTCCTACGAGCGGCTGCCGGAGATCGCCAGGAAGACCGGCTACCCGTACTACAACACCTCGCTGCAGCTGCTCTCCAAGTACCCGATCCTCGAGCCGTCCGGGGGCGACGGCCTCTACGGGCTGATCGAGGTCCAGCCGGGCTACGTGATCCCGTTCTTCAACGACCACCTCGACTACGTCGAGTGGGGCCCGCGCGCCATCCGCAAGGGCGAGCCGGTCGCCGCCGTGGTCGACAACGAGAACAAGGTGCGCACATCGGCACTGGCGCGGCCGATCGAGGCGATGGGGCAGCTGCTCGACGGCGGCTATCCGGTCTTTCTCACCGGCGACTTCAACGAGCCCTCGAGCCTCGACTACGGCGCCGACACGGTCGGCACCCGCAAGTGGGTCGACGAGCCGGTGCCGTGGCCGGTCAGCGAGAAGCTCGCCGGTCTCGGCTTCCGCGACAGCTACCGCGAGATCCACCCCGATCCGGTCGCCGAGCCGGCGATCACCCAGGACAGCAGCGGCGAGCGCATCGACTACGTCTACGCGGCCGGACCCTCGAAGACGCTGAACAGCAAGCTCGTCGGCGAGCCCGGCGGTGAGAACGTCGACATCGAGGCGGCGCCGTGGAGCTCCGACCACCGGGCGGTGCTGTCGACGTTCGACGTCACCCCGGTGGCGATGCCGACCGTGGTCGCGGTCGACGCCCGCCTGGCGGACGTCGGCGACGAGATCACCGTCACCTACAACGACCCGGGATCGAGCGGCGACGAGATCGCGATCGTGCCCGAGGGCGGCGACAGGGGCGCGGCGCTCGAGACCCTGCCGGCAACCGACGAGCGGGGCACGGCGAAGCTCGACACCGCCGGCTGGGACCCGGGCTCCTACGAGGCGGTGCTGAGCGGCGGCGACGGTGCCGAGGTCGCTCGCGTCTCCTTCTACCTGCGTGACCCGAAGGCAAAGCTGAAGCTGACGACCAGCAAGAAGAGCTACGCCCGCGGCGAGCCGATCGACGTCTCCTGGACCAGGGGCCCCGCCAACCGCTGGGACTGGCTCGGCGTCTACAAGGCCTCGGCCGCCGACCCCGCGACCGACAGCTACCTGATCTGGGACTACTCGGAGGGCCACTCCGCCGGAACCGTGCCGCCGCGGACCGTCGGCGACGCGGTCCTCGGCCCCGACAGCCAGGGCAACCCCTGGCCGCTGCCGCCCGGCGACTACGTCGTCCACTACCTGCTCGCCGACCAGTACGAGTCGGCCGGCAGCGCCGAGTTCACCGTTCGCAGCGGCGGTTGAGGGTCGCCCTCGCGGTGCGCGAGCAGGCGGCGCGGGACGGCATCCCCGACGACTGGATCCAGGCGGCGCGTCGCTCCCCCGTCCTCTACGGGCGGCGCTTCCCGACCCCCACTCGATGACCGCCGGGTACCCTGCAGAGAGGAGGACGAGATGAAGACGTGGCAAATCAACCAGCTCGAGACCGAGCCGCGGAAGCCGGAAATACTCGATTCCACCGACGACTCGCGAGCGATCGTGGTCGATCTGCCGGCCGGCGAGAGCCTCGAGGACCACGAGGTGCACGAGCGCGCCTGGCTGGTGGTCGTCGCCGGCGAGATCGCCGTCGACGGGCTGGCGTCGCCGGACGAGCCCAGCATCGTCGGGGGCGTCGGCTTCGCGGTCGAGTTCGATCCCTCCGAGCGACATCGGGTCGAGGCCCGCTCCGACTCCCGGTTCCTGCTCCTGCTGACTCCCTGGCCGGGTTCCGGTCACCCTGGAGCGATGACGATCGCCGAGAAGGCTCAGGTCAGGGAGCGAGCCGCCGAGCTCAACTCGGCCGGGACCGGCTGATCATCAAGGCTGGGCTGCCCCTCCGGCTATCCCGCGGTTACGCCTGAGCATCATGTCGCCGCCTGCATCACCCCAGCTCGACGGCGGCGAGGCCGGTCGGCTGCGCCGACTGAACCGGATCGTCGGCTCCGCGCATGCGCTGCAGGCCGCCATCCTGCTCGCGATCGCGTCCGCGGCCTCGCTGCCGGTTACAGCCTCGTTTCTCACCGGTCCTCCGGGCACAGGGGAGTTCGGCGATGCGAGCCTCGGCAGCGTGCGGATCGATCTGCTCGTCGCCGCGTTCCTACTGCTCGCGGCGGCCGACCACCTGACGGTCAGCTTCGGGGGCGCTCGGCGGTGGTATGAGTCGAACGTCGCCCGCGGCATCAATCCGGCGCGCTGGTGGGAGTACTCGATCAGCGCCTCGCTGATGATCGTGCTGATCGCGATGCTCTCCGGAGTCAGCGAGCTGGTCGCGCTGATCGCTCTGTTCGGCGCCAACGCGGCGATGATCCTGTTCGGACTGCTTCAGGAACGCATGAACGTCGACCGTGACGACGTCGACTGGCAACCGTTCATCTTCGGCGCCCTGATCGGCGCCGTTCCGTGGATCGCGATCTCCGCGCAGCTCGTCATCTCCGCCGTCGACGGCAACGGAGTACCCGGCTTCGTCGTGGCGATCTTCATCACGCTGTTCGTCCTCTTCAATTCGTTCGCCGTGAACATGTGGCTGCAGTACCGGGCCCGCGGCCGCTGGTCGGATTCCGTCTTCGCCGAGCGCGTTTATCTGCTCCTCAGCCTGGCGGCCAAGAGCGCCCTCGCCTGGCAGGTCTACGCCGGCGCGCTTGCCGGGGGTTGAGCTGCGCGGCCGATGCGAGGGCCTGCCTTCTCGGTCGATCTTGAGCTCAGCCCTGAAGCAGCTGGATCGCAACCTCCGCGGCCCTCGAGTGTTCTGACTCACGACATGGCTTTCAGGACGAGGCGAACCGCGACGCGCGCCGCGCTGCTCGTCATCGCGCTGACCCTCGTGCTCGGTCTGGCGGCGCCGGGCCCGGCCAGGGCGGCCGGGGATTGGAGCCTCTACGACCACCAGCCGTGGGAGAAGGTCGATGTTCCCGGCGCCAGCTGCGGCGCCGGAACGCCGTACCGCTTCTTCTTCTCGGCGAGCAACGGCGATCCGTCGACGAACCGGGTCGTCTTCTGGTTCCCGGGCGGCGGGTCGACCTCCTACAACCGCGACGGCCAGCTCGGCTCGCCGATCCGCCGGCTCTCGGACGTCAGGGGCCGGCTCACCGCTCCCGCCAACGGACCGCAGGCGGTGCCGAGCTCGGGGGTGCTGCCGTTCCTCGACCACCCCGCCAACGATGCCTTCATCGGCGACGCCGACTGGGTGATCCTGCCCTACTGCACCCAGGACTTCCATTCCGGCAACGTCAGCGAGGCCAAGCGCTACGACTTCTCGAGCGTCGGGTCGCTGGTCAACGAGATCAAGGCGCGGCTGAACGCCGACTGCGGACTCTCGCCGCAGGACCTCGAGGCGTCGTTCCACATCGATATCGACGTCAGCGGCACATGTCCGCAGAGCAAGGTCGACGGCGTCTGGATCGACATCCGCCACGAGGGCGGGATCGACTTCGCCAAGGCGTACCCGCTGATCAAGGCGCTGCTCGCCGAGCACGGCTTCGATATCTCCCGCGGCCAGTTCCTGATCGCCGGCTCCTCGGCGGGCGGTTTCGGCGCTTGGTACAACGCCTGGCGGATCGGCGACGACATCGCCGAGTTCCCGCGGGCGAGCCTGACGATCGCGCCGATGTCGGGGTCGCCGAACACGCGGCTCTGGGACCAGTCCGCCCACGACCTGCGCGAGGATCCCGGTGAGCTCGCCGATCTCGAGAATCGGATCGAGGAGCAGCAGGTCCGGCTTCCCTGCCGGATCGACGGAGGCGCCTACCACGTCGGCGCGGCGCCCGAGCGCTGCAACGACACCCTCGAGCTGATCAGGCACTACGAGCGCCGCTGGCCCGATCTCGATCTGCGCATCGTCCCGGTCATCAACAAGGAGGACCTGCTCGGCGTCCGCGGCTTCGCCGGCGACACCGGTGCCCCCGAGCACGGCCCGAGGCTGCTGCGGTTCTGCCGCACCGTCCACGCCTACGGCGAGTACGCGGCGCGCCGCGACGGCGTCGACCCGTGGACCGCCTGGCTCTGGGAGCAGCAGCCGAGCGGGGTGCCGCGCCGGGTCCACGGGCTGGCCCGCGCCGATCAGCTCGTCCCACTGGCCGCGCCGAGCGGCTCGCCCGGGTACCCGCCCGGCGACGGCATGCATGGCGTCCTCGCCTACGTCAACCAGATCGCCGCCCGTGCTCCCGGCCTCGACCGCAAGCCGATGATCGACTACCGGCTCTCGCTCGTCGAGGACCCCTCGGACGTGCTCACCGGCCTCGACGGCTCGTTCAGCGGCGAGTGGAGCACGCTCGGGATCGATCCCGGCTCCTGCAACGTCTCGATCCCGATCCGCTTCTCCGGCCTCGACAAGCACCGCGACCGCGGCACCGCGACGGCGCTGATCGCTGCGCCCGGCCCGGGCCGGCTGCGGCTGGCCGGGACGAAACGGGTGCGGGGCGTGCGACGCCAGGCGAAGCCGGGTGTCGCCGTGAAGCTGCCGGTGAAGCCACGCCGCCGGGCGAGGAACTGGCTGCGCAGGCGCGGCGCGATCAAGGTCTCGGCCCGGGTCACGTTTCTGCCCAGATACGGCGACCCGAGTACCCAGACGAGGCGGCTGAAGCTGATCCGGCGCTAGCGCCGGATGATCGGCCGGTCGCGGGGCCGCGTCGGCCGGATCGGCGGCCGGCCCGTACCCTTCGCCGCCGGATGAGGAATTTCACCGAACACGAGGCGGCTCGCCTCGACCCCTCCGGGCCACGCCTGGAGACGCGCTCGCTGCCCGCCTCCGCCTACTCGGACCCGCAGCTCTACGAGGACGAGATGCGCGAGGTCTTCGAGCGCGGCTGGGCGCTGGTCGGGCATGCCTCCGAGGTGGCCGAGGTCGGCCAATACGTGGCGATGACGATCGGCCGCGAGCCGGTCGTCGTGATTCGCGGCTCCGACGGCGAGCTGCGGGCGCTGTCGAACGTCTGCCGTCACCGCGGCTCGACGATCGTCGGCGGCGCCGGCACCGCCCGCAAGGTGATCCGCTGCCCCTACCACGCCTGGACCTACCGGCTCGACGGCTCGCTCGCCGCTGCGCCCTCGGCACGGGGCTTCAACGACTTCGATCGCGAGGCCGTGCGACTGCCCGAGTTCGCGGTCGAGGAGGTCGCCGGCCTCGTCTTCGCCTCGGCGAGCGACGATCCGATGCCGCTGCGCGAGGTGATGGGCCCGGCGGCCGCCTTCCTGGAGTCGCTCAATCTCGGCCGGCTCGAGGTCTATCGCTGGGGCCCGAGCGGCGAGGGCCGCGCCGGCGCCATTCGCGGCCTCCGCAACCGCCGGCACGAACGTTTCCACGAGGACTTCGAGGAGAACTGGAAGATCCTCGCCGACAACTACCTCGAGGACTATCACGTGCCCGTCGCCCACCCGGCGCTGGTCCGTCTCAACGACCTGAAGCGGACCGAGGGGGAGGGCGAGGAGTGGTCGGAGTGGTCGACCGTACCGCTGCGCGAGCGGACCTCGCGGGTGCCCCTGGAGCGGCTCTACCAGCGGCTGGTCCGGAAGATGCCGGGTCTGCCCGACCGCTTCGAGCGGGGCTGGGGCCACGCCCACATCTGGCCGACGACGTTCCTGGAGATCTACCCCCACCACATCGACACCTGGCAGCTCGAGCCGCTCGGGCTGAACCGGACTCGCGCCTGGACGATGTCCCTCGTCGATCCCGACGCCGGCATCCGCGACCGGCTCGCCCGCTGGACCTCGCACCGCCTGATGCACGACGTGATGGCCGAGGACGTCGAGATCACCAGCCGCGTCCAGCGCGGCGTCGTCGCGCCCGTCCTATCGCTCCGGCGTGCTCAACGATGAGCAGGAGGTCTCCGTCGTCCGCTTCCAGCGCCAGCTCCGCCGGCTGCTGCCGAGGATCGCCGAGCTCGAGGCCGAGGAGCGAAGCTGACCCGCCGCGAGGACTGGATGCACCTGCCGCCCGAGGTGGAGCGTCTCGTCCCCGAGCTGCTCAGCCGCGTCGCCGAGCCCGGCACCGTCGACGCCGACCTCGAGGCGGAGCGAATCGAGACCCTGCTGCTGGCCGGCGATCCACAGCGCTGGCTCGCCTACCTGCGCGAGCGCGGCAGGCTCGTCGAAGCCCGCGAGCGCGCCGGGGGCGGGGGAGAGTCCGGCGACCTCGCCCGCCTCGCCGCGATCCTCCGCGATCAGCTCGCGCTGATCGAGGCGGCGATCGACCTCGGACCCGACGACCTGGCGTTGCTCGACGAGCTCGAGCGGCTCGAGTGAGGCGTCAGCCCCGTGCGCTCAGATTCCCGGGCGAACCCACCGTTGGCCCCTGCGGCGGGCACGATCGCTGCGATCATCGCAACCGGCCAGCGTGGATCGTCAATACGACCGGGCTCGGCGAGCGCGAACTGCTGGGTGAACAGATGGCCGATGTAGCCCGCGCCGACCAGTCCGATCGGGCCGTTCAGGGTGCGGGTGGCAGCCATTGCCCGATCCTGATCGGACTTGTCACGCTGGCTACCCTTTTCCCGTGGCCGCTCCCGTCAGTCCCGTCCTCTCGCAGGCGCAGCTCGACACGCTCGCGGAGGTGGGGGAGGAGCGGACCGCGGAGGTCGGCGAGGTCCTGTTCAGGGTCGGCGACCGGACCTATCCGCTGATCGCGATCCTCGAGGGCGAGGCGGCGATCGAGGACGCCGCCGGCAACGAGATCGTCCGCCACGGGACCTCGGGGTTCCTCGGTGAGATGAACCTCCTCTCCGGGCAGACCGTCTTCCTGACCGCCGTCGCGACGAAGCCGATGCGCTACATCGCCGTCGAGCGGGAGGCGCTCCGCCCGCTGCTCAACGACGACGGCTCGCTCGCCGACCTGCTCCTCTCGACCTTCATCAACCGCCGCGAGGCGCTCCAGCGGGTCGACGGGATCGGGGTCGAGGTGATCGGCCCGCGCTCCTCGGCCGACACGCGGCGCATCGTCGACTTCGCCGGCCGCAGCCGGCTGCCGCACCAGTGGCACGATCCCGAGCACAGCGACGACCCCGAGATCGCCGCGCTCGTCGCCGGGTTGGGCTCCGAGGAGCTGCCGCTCGTCCGCCTCCCCGGCGGGATCGAGCTGCGCCGGCCGACGAACGGCGAGCTGGCCCGGGCGATCGGGGTCGGCCTCGAGCTCGCCCCGCGCGAGGAGGTCGACCTGCTCGTCATCGGCGCCGGCCCGGCCGGCCTCGGCGCCGCCGTCTACGGCGCCTCCGAGGGACTGAACACGCTCGTCGTCGAGAGCTCCTCGCTCGGCGGCCAGGCCGGCACCTCGCGGCGGATCGAGAACTACCTCGGCTTCCCGGCCGGGATCAGCGGCTCCGAGCTGACCAGCCGCGCCGTCACCCAGGCGCGCAAGTTCAAGGCCCGCACCGCTACGCCATATCGCGCCGTCGCGCTCGAGCCCGGCGCCGACTCCCATCTCGTCCGCCTCGAGGACGACCACGAGGTCGCCGCCCGCAGCGTCGTCATCGCCACCGGCGCCGACTACCGGCGCCTGCCGGTCGCCGACCTCGACGCCTACGAGGGCATCAGCGTCTTCTACGCCGCCGGCCCGCTCGAGGGCGAGCGCTGCGCGGCGATGCGGGTCGGCGTCGTCGGCGGCGGCAACTCGGCCGCCCAGGCGGCGATCTGGCTCGCCCGCGGCGGCGCGCTCGTCACCCTGCTGCACCGGCGAAGAGACCTCACGGAGACGATGTCGCAGTACCTGATCGACGACCTCCAGAAGTACGGGGTCACCGTCCGCGACCGGTCCGAGATCGTTGAGCTGCACGGCGGCGACGGCGAGCTCGAGGCCGTGACCCTGACCGACGGCGAGCGGCTGCCGCTCTCCTTCCTCTTCCTCTTCCTCGGCGCCGTCCCCGCCACGGACTGGCTCGGCGACACCGTCGCCCGCGACGACAAGGGCTTCATCCTCACCGGCCCCCAGGCCGGCGCCGCGGGTCTCCAGGAGACGAGCGTCCCCGGCGTCTACGCCGCCGGGGACGTCCGCGCCGGCTCGATCAAGCGCTGCGCGATCGCCGTCGGGGAGGGCGCCGCGGTGGTGCGGTACGTGCACGAGCGGGCGGCTGGGACGTTGGCCTGAGCCGTCTCGCGGCAGAGGCGCCGCGCAGGCGTCTCATGAACGCCGGAGGAGAGACTCGAACTCCCCGGACGGATACCGCGGCCATGGCGTGCTGAGACCGCGAATCGGTTTCGGCGTGCGCTTTCTTGGCTCATGTGAATTCCGGCGATGTCCAGTTGACGACTGTCTGGGCCAGCGATTTCACAGCTGATCGTTCCTCGGCTCTCGTCGTCTGGATCCGCCTAGTGTTGGCCGAACCGGTCGGTGGCACGGCTTCGCACACCGGTCGCAAATGCGATGAACCGCAACGTCTCCTTCCTGCTTGGCGCGATTCTCCTTGTCTTCGCTTACGGGCTTCTCTTCGTCCTCGGCCCGGACGCGGCGGACGCATATGTGAAGGAGGATCGTGTGGTGGAGTGGATCGGGGCGACCGCCTTGTTGGCGACCTCGATCTTCTTCCTGCTGATCCTGCTCAGGGGCCGGAAGGCGGCTCGGTTCGGGGGCCCCATGCAGTTGGTCTTACTTGGTCTGGCGATCCTGTTCTTCATCGGGGCCGGCGAGGAGATCAGCTGGGGCCAACGGATCCTCGGCTTCAGCACTCCGCAGGAGATCGCGGAGACCAACGCCCAAGGCGAGCTGAACCTGCATAACAACGAGATCATCGAAGGCTGGATCAACGCCGAGCGAATGTTTCAGATCTTCTGGGTCAGTTTTGGTGTGTTGCTCCCGCTTGCCGCAGCCGTCTCGCAGCGTTTCCGCGCCACGGTCAAACGGTTTCTGCCGGTCCTGCCTCTATGGGTCGCCATATTCCTGATCGCGAATCAGGTTGTCGCCAATCTCTCAGGCGCCTTCAACGACGCCCACCCCGACCTCTATGCGGGTCACTACTACGACTACTCCCACGCACAGGTCGAGGTGACCGAGAGCACAGTCTCGGTGATATTCGCGCTGGGAGCTCTTGCGTTATTGCGAGCTTTCACGATCGCCTGGTCAGATCGGCATGGCGAATCCACGCCAGAAGAAGGGACAATTGGTTAGGTCCGGCTCAGCCGGGAAACGGCCCTGCGGATCGGCCGGCTATCGAGGGGCATGCCGTCGTGGCGCTTTACGCTCAAACCAATCGGAAGCGTCACCGACATCGCGGCTATAGCCCGCCGATGTCGGTGAGCAGTGCTCACCGTCATAGGTGGTCGCGGTGACGTTCATCTCCCGGGCTGCCCATCCGATGGCATCGGCTGGGTCAACGACGGAATCCTCGAGTGGAACCAGCGCCCGATATGGACTCATGGGGCTTCGCAATGCCGGGCTGAATCTTCGCTGACAGTGGCCGGTCGTGCATCGGAAGTAGACGCCCGAGGCCGCCCACTTCCCGGTCAGGTCCACGAGCGGAGAAGAGCCAAAGGCAGCGTTCACCATCCCACGCTCTGCGAGCTTCGCCGCATAGCCTCCGCCGGCGCTAGTCCCGAACGCGAAGACGTGCCGCCGTGGGCCGTAGGACTGGGCAGCAGCCTTTACGTCTCCCCATCCGGCACCGATGTTGCCGCGTGTGTAGTCGATGGAGACCGCCTTGTAGCCGAGGGCCTCGAACGAAGCGTTGGTCACCTTCATGCCATCGGTGCTTCCCAAGACGTAGCCACCACCGTGGAGCGTCAAGACAACCGGGTTTGCCTGGGCGGTCCCTGGTGTTGTGAAGAGCATCAACGCAAGGATCAGAAGAGGAAGCGTGGCGCGGCTGTGCCGATGCCCGCGGTTCGCGGCCGACGTAGGCGTCTCTTCCAGCGCCGTGGAGCACGATCCGGAGGACTCCCAGTGGGGTTGATGGGTAGTGCCTGCGGTCATCCGTGACCTCTTCCTCTCGGCTTTGAATGCTGTCCCTTTGCATCGGGCGCCGGGCCTTCACTCGCGACCGGGAGGAGTACGGGCTTTGCCTGCGTATCGAGGACTGAGGTGAGGTTGGGCCGCGGCCCGGAGCCGGCCTCAGGTGTCGTCGACCTTCCAGGTGCTGGGCCATGGCCGTGGGGGCGGCGCGTCCTCCACCCGAATCCTCGCGTCGACCGCGAGCGCGCCCTGCGGCCCCGCCATCACGGGGTTGAGATCGAGCTCGGCGATCTCGTGATGGGCGTCGACCATGACGCCGACCCGCAACAACAGCCCCCGCAGCGCTTCGAGGTCGGCCTCGGGAGCTCCGCGGAATCCGGTCAGCAGGGGGAAGATCGCGAGCGAACGGACCATCTCGTCCGCCTCGCGTGCGGCCAGCGGGCAGATTCGCACCGCGACGTCCTTGAGCAGTTCAGCCTGCGTGCCGCCCGCACCGCAGGCGAGGACCGGCCCGAACACGGGATCGCTGACCACGCCGACCAGCAGCTCCGTGCCCTCCTCGACCATGCTCTGGACGATGAAGCTCGCGCGCTCGACACCCGCCCGGCCGAGCGCCTCGTCCATCTCGACGGCGGCCCAGGAGACCTCGGCTGCCCCGTCGAGGCCCACCCGTACTGCGGCGAGATCGGTCTTGTGCACGATCGCCGGACCTGCGGCCTTGAGCGCCACCCGTCCCCCCAACTCCTCCGCAGCGTGACCGGCGGCAACCGCGTCGCTGGCCGAGCGCCATTCGGGCATCGCCACGCCGTAGCAGCTCAGCAACTCGGTGACCTCATCCAGGCCCAGCCATCCCCCACCGCGGGCGAGGGCCCTGGCAATCACCGCGGCCGCACGTCCGGCATCGGTGCCGTCGACCCCGGCCGGCTCCTCCTGCGGCCGTGACCGCCACTCGACGTGGCGCATCACCCGTCCCAGGGCCCGAGCGGCATCCTCGGGATAGAGGTGCGCGGGCACCCCTCCCGCGGCGGCCATCGCCGCATGATCGTGGGCCGACATGAAGACTCCCTGCACGGGAATCTCGCGGGGCAGCTCCGCGCAGGCGGCCCGCACGGCTTCGGCAACGTCCTCGGCCCGAGTCAGCAGCGGCCGGATGAAGATCACGATCAGCGCGTCGATCCCGTCCCACTCGGCGAGCGCGGTGATCGTCCGCCGGAACTGCTCGGCGCTGGCCGTCGCGATCATGTCGACGGGGTTGGCGAGGGACGCCTCGGGTGCCAACCCCTCCGCCAGCGTCGCTTGTACGGGTTCGGGCAGCGTCGGGACCTCGAGGCCGACCGCGTCACAGGCGTCGGCGCACATGATTCCCGGCCCGCCGGCGTTGGTGATGATCCCCACCCGTCGCCCCTTCGGCAGCGGCTGATTCGCAAGCAGCGACGCCACGTCGAGCAGCTCCGCGAGGCTATCGGTGCGGATCACGCCGACCTGGTCGAAGAGCGCGTCGACCGTCACGTCGGAAGCCGAGATCAGCGCCCCCGTGTGCGACCCGGTCGCCCGCGCGCCGGCCGATGATCGACCGCTCTTGACGACCACGATCGGTTTCCGGCGCCCGACCCTCCGCGCCACCTTGGAGAACCGGCGCGGATTGCTGAACGACTCGATGTAGAGCAGCGCCACCCGGGTGCTCTCGTCGTCCTCCCAGTACTCGAGCAGGTCGTTGGCCGTCAGGTCGGCACGATTGCCGATCGAGGCGAACGAGGAGACTCCGAGACCGCGATCCTCGGCGAGATCTATCAGCGCCAGGCCGAGGGCACCGCTCTGCGTCACGAAGCCGACGTTGCCGGGCGGCGGCATCGACGGCGCGAACGTGGCGTTGAGGCTGCCCTCGGAGGCGGTGTTGAGGATCCCCAGGCAGTTCGGGCCGATCAGCCGGATCCCCGCCTCACGGCAGATCTCGACCAGCTCGTGCTGTCGCGCCGCCCCCTCCTCGCCGACCTCGGCGAATCCCGCCGAGATCACGACCATCGCCGGGATCGCCTTCTCGGCACACCCGCGGGCGGCGTGGGCGACGGCCCCGGCGGGGACGGCGATCACCGCCAGGTCGACCTCGCCCGGGATGTCGCCGATGGTGGGATAGGCACGCACGGATTGCACGACGTCCGCCGAGGGGTTGACGGGATAGACGACGCCGCCGAAGCCTGCTTCCAGCATGTTGTGGAAGATCTCGCCGCCGACGGTGCCGCGCCGCCGCGAGGCGCCGACGACCGCGACCGCTTGCGGCTCGAAGAAGCGGGCCACCGCTGCGGAGGCGGCGAGTCGGTCTCGCTGTTCGAAGCGCTCCACCGCATCTGGGGAGAACGAGGTCGGAACCTCGATGTGTATCGCCCCGGGGACCGAGGACATCTCGACCGGGAACCCACTCTGGCGGAACACCTCGACCATGCGACGGTTGTCCGGCTGCACCTCCGCCTCGAACACGGAGATGCCGAACTCGGCGGCGACCTCAGCCAGATGGGCCAGCAGGATCGTCCCCACGCCCTTCCCCTTGAGCTCGTTGGAGATCGCGAAGGCGACCTCCGCCCGGCCCGGCCCGGAGGTCACGTAGGTGCCCTGGCCGACGAGGTGGTCGTCGCCGCCACGCGTCGCGATCAGGCCGTAGCGGGACTCGTAGTCGACGTCGACCGTGAGTCGCGCGGCTCCCTCGAGGCTCGCGCCGGCCGAGAAGAACCGGAATGCCAGCGAATCGGACCCGAGGGCGCCGAAGAACTCGACCAGGTGTGGCTCGTCGTCTGTTCGAACCGGTCGAATGTGCACGGTGGAGCCGTCGCGAAGCGCCACATCGGCTTCCCTGTGGGCTGGGTAGGCGACGGTCACCCATCGATCGTATTCCTCTGCGATCGTCCCGACATGCCTGAGCCGATTCGGGCCGGTTTCGGTCGATTCCAGTCGGGTCGCCGTCACTTCGTTGCCACCTGCAACGGGGCTTGGGATTACCGGCGTACAGTCGGGAGGTGAAGGAAGGGGCCGACGCTTCGGCGTAGGGCCGATCGTGAGCGATAGAGGGGATGAGTGGGTTGAAGAGGATCCTGATTGGCCCGATCGCAACGGCTGCGGTGATCGCAGTGCTTCCGGGCGCCGCCAGCGCCGCGGACGCCAGCTACTTCGTGGCCAAGTTCGATGGAAAGTCGAAGGCGAAGCTGGCGTTCAAGGCGACCAGTGACCAGGTGAGCGACATCGCCTTCAAGACCCGCGTTCCCTGCAGCAAAGGCTCCGGGACGCTCACGGCCGGCCTCGATCCAGCGCAGCTCGCTGACGGCCGGTTCTCCTCCGCCGCGAAACCCCCCGTCTTGCAGAAGGGCAACGTCTTCCGGGTGAGGGGAAGCGGCGTCCCAGGGTCGCCGGTCGGCAAGTTGCGTATCAGGGTGAAGACCCTGAAGGGCAAGACGTGCGGAAAGACCATGAAGTGGTCGGCGTCGGAAGTGAGCGAGGCCAGGTGGAACAGGTACCGCCAAAGAAACGGGTTTCTCTCCTAACCGGGCGGCGCCGCGAGCGACTAGAAAACCCCGCGGTAGCGGGGCTTTCGTGGATGCCGGAGGAGAGACTCGAACTCCCGACACGCGGATTATGATTCCGCTGCTCTAACCGACTGAGCTACTCCGGCGGGGACGGGGAATCGTAGCGGGACTCCGGGCGGTGATCGGGGTCGCGGGCCGGTGTTTGGGATCCACTGCGGCGGGACGTGCATGCGGCATGTTGCGGTCCGCGGGGCCGGCACCGGAAGGAGGTGTCAGGATCACTGCCGTGAGCACCGCCTACGCCTGGGACGAGCGCTGCCTCGCCCACGACAACGGCTCGATGCTGGTCCGCCGGCCGGCGTCGGAGTGGCTCGACGTGCCGCACTTCGAGCGGCCGGAGCGGCTGGCGCGGACGATCGCGGTGCTCGATCGAGCCGGCGTCACCGCGAGGCTGGAGCGGCTCGACTCGCGGGCGGCGACGCGGGAGGAGCTCGCGCTCGTCCACGAGGCGGCGATGATCGAGCGGATCGAGGCGGCCTGCGGGCAGCACCGGTTCGCGACGGTCGGCCCCGAGGCGCGGGTCGGCCCCGACTCCTGGGATGCGGCGCTGCTCGCCGCCGGCAACGTGCTCGCGGTCACCGACGCGGTCCTCGACGGCGCCGCCGGCAACGGCTTCGCGATCGTCCGCCCGCCCGGCCACCACGCGACCGCCAGCGAGCCGATGGGCTTCTGCCTGTTCAACAACGTCGCGATCGCCGCCCGCCACGCGCAGCGGCGCGACGGGATCGAGCGGATCGCGATCGTCGACTGGGACGTCCACCACGGCAACGGCAGCGAGACGATCTTCTGGTCCGACCCGTCGGTGCTGTTCGTCTCCCTGCACCAGGACGACCTCTACCCGGTCGGCCGCGGCGCCGCCGGCGAGCGCGGCGGCGGGGCGGGGGAGGGGGCGACGGTGAACGTGCCGCTGCCGCCCGGGACCGGCGACGAGGGCTACGCCTACGCGTTCGAGCGGATCGTCGAGCCCGCCGTCGGTGACTTCGCTCCCGACCTGCTGTTCGTCTCCGCCGGCCAGGACCCGGCGGCATCGGACCCGCTCGGGCGGATGAGCGTGACCAGCGAGGGGTTCCGGGAGCTGACCGGCCGGGCGATGGCGCTGGCCGACGAGCTCTGCGGTGGCCGGCTCGTCGTCGCGCTCGAGGGCGGCTACAGCCTCGAGCAGCTGCCGTTCTGCAACCTCGCGATCGCCGAGCAGCTCGGCGGGCTCGAGCAGGCATTCAGCGACGACCCGCTCGAGCTCGACATCCCGCGCGGGCTCCGCGACTTCGAGCGCGAGGCGGTCGACGCCGTCGCGGCGCGGATCGGCACCTGACTGAGTCCTCGCTCGCTGCGGCCCGGACGCAGCCGCGCTCAGAGGATGCCGAGGAGGCCGTCGATCGCCAGCACAGCCCCGGCGACGCCGGTCGCCCAGACGCCGATCCGGCGCTTGTGATCGCGCGTCCAGCGGTCGAAGCGGGCGACGGCTGCCGCGGCCCGGTCCGGGGTCAGCAGGTAGAAGGCGAGCGGGATCTCGATCAGCGCGAACATGATCAGGTTGAAGCCGAGGACGAGCCCGACCGAGGACGCGGTCGAGTAGCCGCCGCCGTCGATGTCCTTCAGCGCTCCCAGGTACCAGACGCTCGGCAGGCTGAGGACGACGCCGATGGCCACCGCCAGCAGGATCGAATCGTGTGCGATCAGGCGCTTGGCCGAGGATTCCTTGGGCGCGTGACCGGCCGCCGCCGCGGCGGCCTGCTGCTCCGCCTTCCCGACCCTTCGTCGCTCCCGGCGCTTCGCTCCGGGCAGGTCCCGCCCCGTGGCGAGGGTCAGCGAGATCGCCAGCAGCGCGATCCCGAGGGCGAGGTCGATCGACGGGCTCGGGGAGGAGCTCGAGCCGGTGCCGAGATTCGACGTGTCGGCGAAGGCGAGGATCAGCAGGCCGACGGTCACGCTCATCGCCATCCCGCCGATCAGGTAGCCGCTGAACAACCTGATCGGATGCGGTCGCGTCAGGATCAGGATCACGATCGCGAGCAGGGTCGGGTAGACGGCTGCGGCAAGAGCGAGGAGCAGGATCCTTCCCATCGAGCTGAGTATCTCCTGAATGCGGGGCTGAGCAGCCGGAAGTCATCCGGTTCGGGCCGATAAGCTGCGGCTTCACTCTTCCTGCTTCACCTCCCGCCCTCTCCTGCAACCTCCCGCTCATAGTCGCTTCGCGATCGGATTCGATCGCCGGGACGTCGAACGCCTGCATGCCCTCTGGGACGAGGTGATCGCCTCCCAGCAATGGTCGGAGGGCGAGATGACCAGGCGGTTCGAGTCGGCGTGGAGCGAATGGAACCGGCTCGGCGCCGTCGCAACCGGCAGCTGGACGGGCGGCGCGCTGGCCGCGCTCGAGTACGCCGGGGTCCGCGGCGAGGAGGTGCTGTGCCCGTCGAACACCTTCATGGCCACGGTCCTGGCGATCGAGCACGCCGGCGGCCGGCCGGTCTTCGTCGACTCGCGGCGGGACGACCTCTGCATGTCGTTCGAGGACTTCGTCGCGAAGGCCGAGGCGCATGCTCCGAAGGCCGCGGTCCTGGTCCACATCGGCGGCCACATCGCCTTCGACGTCGAGCGGATCGCCGACTACTGCCGCGACCACGGGATCTTCCTGCTCGAGGACTGCGCCCACGCCCACGGCGCCGACTGGAACGGCCGCCGACCGGGCTCCTGGGGCGATGCCGGCGTCTACTCGTTCTACGCGACGAAGACGATCTCGACCGGCGAGGGCGGCATGCTCGTCGCCGATGACGCCGACCTGCTCGAGTTCGCGCGCTCCTTCCGCAACTACGGCAAGCCCGACCACGTCGTCGGCGGGCTCAACTTCCGGATCAGCGAATTCACGGCGGCGCTCGGGACGATCCAGACCGAGCGGCTGCCCGAGATCGTCGAGCGCAAGAACGAGATCGCCCGCGATCTGCTCGACCCCGAGCACCCGAACCGGCTGCGGCTGCCCGAGGGTATGACCTCCGGCCTCTACAAGTACATCGTCTTCGACGAGATCGAGCGCTCGACCGGAAAGGTCTACGAGCAGCCCTGCCACCGGATCGTCGGCACCGGCGACGATCTGCCGAACACGGATTGGATCGCCGCAAACCACTGGTGCGTGCCGCTCTACTACGCCCCCGCAGCGGAGCCTCTGGCGGCCGAGGTCGGGACGGCGTGAAGCGCGTACTCGTCACCGGCGGATCGGGGTTCATCGGCTCCCACGTCGTCGATCGGCTGGCGGCCGCCGGGATCGACCCGCGGATCTACGACCTGCGCCATTCGCCGCACCACCCCGAGGGTGGGATCGACACGGTCGTCGGCGACCTGCTCGACACCGACGCGCTCTGCCATGCGCTGCGCGGCTGCGACGCGGTCATCCACCTCGCCGCCGCCGCCGACGTCGGCATCGTCGCCGCCGAGCCCGTCGCCGCCGAGCAGACCAACGCCCGGGGGACGATCTCGGTGCTCGAGGCGGCTCGGTCGGTCGGCGTCGAGCGGGTCGTCTACGGGAGCACGATCTGGGTCTACGGCGAGTCGGGAGAGGGGACGATCGACGAGGAGTCGCCGGTCGGCCTGCCGCGGCACCTCTACACGGCGAGCAAGCTGGCCGGCGAGATGTACTGCACCTCCTACGAGGAGCTCTACGACGTCCCCTACACGATCCTCCGCTTCGGCATTCCCTACGGACCGCGCTCGCGGCCGGCAGCGGTGATCCCGATCTTCGTCCGCAAGGCGCTGGCCGGCGAACCGCTGACGATCGCCGGCGACGGCCTGCAGACGAGGCGCTTCGTCTACGTCGAGGATCTCGCCGAGGGCATCGTTCGCGGCCTCCGGCCGCAGGCCGCGAACCGCGTCTACAACCTCGCCTCGAACGAGACGGTGACGATCCGCAAGCTCGCCGACGTCGTCGGCGAGGTCGTCGGGTCGGCCGAGATCGTCCACACCCCGGGCCGCAACGGCGACTTCGGCGGCGCCGAGATCGCCAACGTCCGGGCCATGGAGGAGCTCGGCTGGAGCGCCGACACACCGCTCGAGGAGGGCGTCTCGCGCTACCTCGACTGGCTCCGCGAGGCTCCCGCCGCCGCTCTCGAGCCGACGCCGGCGCCGGCGCCCGCCGCGGCGACGGCCGGCGCCCCGCCCGCTGCGCCGGGGGCGCGCTCGCGGGCCGGCGAGCGGTTCCCGATCGGGACCTGGGCCGTCGCGGTCGCCTTCGGCACCTTCCTTGCGGCGCTGCTCTCGATCCGCACCGACGACTTCGGCACCGGCCAGACGACGACGGTCGTCTTCGTTGCCCTGATCGCGATCGTCGCGGCCCTCTCCTCGCGGCGGACCTGGTCGGGAGCGCTGGCCTGGGGCCTGACCGGCTTGTACGTCGTCCTGCTGATCGTCCCGGCCACCCATCACGCCTTGCACCTGTCGATCCCCCACGTCGGGGCGTTCGCCCTCGCCGCCCTCGGCGCCGTCGGCGCGCTCGGCGTCGTGGCCGCCTCCGATCGGATCCCGGCTCCCGAGGTCGTCACCGAACCCGGGCCCTGAGCCGCGGCGAGCGCCTCAGAGCGCGATCGTCTCAAGCCCGGCGCCGGCGACGGCATCGAGCACCCGCGGTATCGCCTCGGCGGTAGCGCGCCACGATCCGGCGGCGCTGTAGTGGTCGGCGTCGTGGAGCAGCAGCACGTCGCCGGCGCCGAGATCCTCGGTCACCTCGCCGGCGATCGACGCCGCCGTCGCCCGCCGGCGCCAGTCGTGACCCCACTTCGACCAGAGCAGCGACGTGAGGCCGTGACGACGGACGATCGCGGGTCCGGGCGGGCTGAAGATCCCATACGGGGGGCGATAGATCCGCGGCGTGGTTCCGGTCGCCTCGGCGATCGTGGTCAGCCCGCGATCGAGGTCATCGGTGAACCGGGCGGGGGTGAGGCGCAGCATGTTGCGGTGGCGGTAGCCGTGGACGCCGACCGTATGCCCGGCGGCGACTATCTCCGCCGCGAGCGAGCGGTCGCGGTCGACCTGTTCGCCGACGAGCAGGAAGGTCGCGACGGCGCCACGACGGGCGAGCGCTTCGAGGACGGCGGGGGTGCCGGCCGGGTGGGGCCCGTCGTCGAAGCTCACCGCAACCGCCGCCGCGACGGCGACCCGGCGGGGTACTCCCAGCGCCCGGGCGACGGCGGGCACGATCGGGGCCAGGGCCGGCGCCGCCCAGGCGGTTCCGGCGGCCGCGGCGACGATCGCCGCTGCGGCGCCGGCGCGAGCGGGTGAAGATGGCCCTGGCATGATCGGATCCTCGCACTGATGGACGGCACCCTCTGGCTCGGTTTCGCGTTCGCACTCGCCGCGGCGTTCTGTTACGAGACCGGCTACGCGATCCAGGCGCTCGAGGCGCGCCGGGCGCCCGAGCGCCACTCGCTGCGACCGTCGCTGCTCGGCTACCTGCTCAATCGGCCGATCTGGCTGGCGGCGACGGTCCTCTCGCTGATCGGCTGGCCGCTGCAGATCCTCGCCCTCTCCCACGCGCCGCTGACGCTGGTGCAGCCGACCCTCGCCCTCGGCTTGCTGCTCCTGCTGGCCCTCGGGGTCTGGGTGCTCGGCGAGCCGGTCGGCCGGCGGGAGATCCTCGCGGTCGCGATCATCGTCGCCGCGGTGGCGGTGATCGGCTGGGTCGGTCCGCGCGAATCCGGTGAGGTGCCGCGAAACCTCGGTCTCGCGATCGCCCTCGGGGCCCTGGCACTCGTCGCGCTGGCCCCGTTCGGCCACTCCCTGCTCGGCGCCGGACGCAGCCCGGTGGCGCTCCTCGTCGCCGGCGCGGGTGCCGCCGACGCCCTGGCGGCCTTCGTTGCGAAGCTGATCGCCGAGGACCTGTCCTCCGGTGCGTGGGCGGCCGTCGTCCTCGCGGTCGCGGTCGTCGGCACGGTCGTCGTCCTCGGGGTGATCGCGGAGACGACGGCCCTGCAGCGCTCGGCGGCGACCCGGGTCGCGCCCGCCGTGCTGGTGATCCAGATCGCCGTGCCGGTCGTGCTGGCGCCGCTGGTCGGCGGCGAGGGCTGGGGCGGGACGGCGCTCGGCGGCGGGGTCCTGGTTGCCGCCGTCGCCGCGCTGGCGGTCGGGGTCGGCCTGCTCGGAAGCTCGCCGGCGGTCGCCGACGTGATCGCCGAACGGCCGAGCGACGAGGACGAGGAGATTGCGAGCGGCGACCGGCCTACCCGGGCAGCAGGCTGAGGACGGCCGACGCGGCGCTCGGCAGGGCCGCGAAGGACGGGTCCGGATTTCTCGGCAGCTCGACGGCGCGGCGCAGGGCCGCTCCCAGCTCGGCCCGGTCGGTGGCCACCTCGGCGAGGCCCTCGCGCACGTATGCCTGGTTGTTGATCCGTACGTGGGCACGTCCCCAGCCGTAGGAGATGACCCGGCAGCCGAGCATCAGTGCTTCGAGGACGGTCAGGCCGGCGGTCGAGTGAACGAGCACGTCGGAGGCGGCGAGGAGGTCGGGCATCTCCTCCGTGAAGCCGAGCACCGTCACCCTCGGATCGGCGCCGAAGCGGCGCTGAAGCTCACCATGGACGTCCTCGTTGCGTCCGCCCAGGCAGACGACGCGGGCGTCCGCCAGCAGCAGGGCCTCCTCGACCGCGCCGGTCAGGTCGCCGACGCCCCAGCCGCCGCCGGAGACGGTGACGACACGGCCCTCGGCCGGCAGCCCGAGCCGGCGGCGGGCGGCGCGCTCGTCGCGGGGCTCGTAGAAGTCGGGATCGGTCAGGCCGCGCACGCACTCGATGCGGCTGGCGGGCGCGATCGACTCGACCTCGGCGGCGGACTCCGGGTGGGTGATCAGATGGAGATCGATGCCCGGGTGGGCCCAGTACCAGAGCGAGGCGAGGTCGGTGATCGCCGAGACGACCGGCATGCCGATCCGGCCCTTGGCCCGGAGCCGACCGAGGGCCTCCGTCGAGCCCGGATAGGTCGAGACGACCAGGTCCGGCGATGCCTCGCGCACGGCTCGCTTCGCCGGCCTTCCCGCCAGCCCGCCGGTGATCGCGCCGGCGAGTCGCCGGGTCGGCCCGATCTGGGCGATCAGGCGGTACTCGAGGTCGAACATCCTGTTTCCCCAGTCGGAGTCGAAACGCGAACCGTCGAGGACGATGCGCTTCGCGAATCCACCGACCACATCGAGGAAGTCGACGACTTCGACCCGGGCGCCGGGGCACTCCTCGCGGATGCCCGCCGCGAGGACCCGGGCCGGCAGGTCGTGGCCCTCGCCGATCGACGCGGTCAGGATCAGTACTCGCGGCGCATCCATCGGCCCGGGCAGGATATGCGCCGCCGCCCGGACGTTCGTGTCATTGACCGGGATAGTCCCGGTCAATCGCGCTAGCGATGGCCCACCATCCCGTAGCTGAGCTCGACCATCCCGTTGTCGAAGGCGGTCGTCGCGAGCAGCTTCATCGGCGGGACCGGCGCGGCGAAGAGCGGCAGGCCGTCGCCGAGGACGAGCGGGACGACGGTGACGCGGAGCAGGTCGAGCAGGCCCGCCTCGACGTACTGGGAGGCGAGCTCGCCACCGCCGACGACCCAGAGGTCCTTGCCGGCCGCCGCGGCGAGCATCTCGGCGTGGAGGCCGGCCACCGAGCCCGAGGCGAACCGCAGGCCGGTTGCACCGTCGACCGCAGGCAGCTCGCGCGAGGTCATCACCCAGACCGGCAGGTCGTCGTAGACCCACTCCTCGTCGAGGATGAACTGATAGGTCTTAGAGCCCATCACCAAGGCCCCGATGCCGTCCATGAACGCCGGATAGGACTCCTCGACCGGCCCGGCGCTGGCCGCCTCGCCGCCGTAGCCGGGGCCGTCGAAGCCGGTCAGCCAGTCGAGCTTCTCCTCGGGCTCGGCGATGTAGCCGTCGAGGCTCATCGCCGCGTAGTAGACGGTCTGCGCCATCGGTCTCCGAGGCTAGCGGGCGACGCCGGGACGCTCTCCGGCGGGCTGCAGCCGGGTCCGGCTGGGCGCACCGTTGCCGCTTCCTAATAGTTGCCTAAGACCTCGGTGGGAGGGCTGGACATCGGCGTCGCGGCGAGCGAAGCTGAATCTGACGTATTCCACAAGGAGGTCGCGAATGTCACCGGTGGTTGTCTGCATGGGAGCGCTCGACGCGGTCGTGCTCGCCCAGGCCGCTTACGCAGCCCGGGAGCTGAGCCAGGGTGGATCGGAGGCCGACGAGAAGGATTCGGCCGGCGAGTGACCGGCGGATCCGGCGCCGCCCGGCGCTGAGCGGCGCCGAGCCCCAGATCCCGCGCGCCGGTCGCCGCGTTAGGGTCGAGCGACGATGAGCGACCCCTCGCGCAGCGATCTCGAGCGCGCCGTCTCGGCGGTCGTCAACGACTGCCTCGGCGTGCAGCCGGGCGAGAACGTGCTGGTGATCGCCAACCCGGCGACGCTCGGGCTCGGCGAGCGGCTCCGCGGCGAGGCCGGCCGCGCCGGCGCCGACGCGGTGCTGGCGCTGATGGCCGAACGCGACTCGCATGCCGCCGAGCCGCCGCCCCCGGTTGCGGCGGCGATGGGCGCCGCCGACGTCGTCCTCGCCCCGACCGTGCAGTCGCTCTCCCACACCGCCGCCCGCAAGGCGGCCTCGGAGGCGGGCGCCAGGATCGCGACCCTGCCCGGCGTCACCGAGCAGATGCTCGCCCGGGTGATGAGCGCCGACATGGCCGAGCTGCGACGCCGCGGTCGCGCGATCGCCGACATCCTCGACGCCGGCAGCGAGGCACGGATCACCTGCGCCAACGGCAGCGATCTGCGGCTCGGGCTCGAGGGCCGGACGGCGATCCCCGACGCCGGCGAGCTGAGCGGGCCGGCGGCGTTCGGCAACCTGCCCTGCGGCGAGGGCTTCATCTCGCCCGACGACCGCGCCTGCGAGGGGACCCTGATCGTCGACGGCACGATCGCCGGGGTCGGGATCCCCGCCGAGCCGGTCAGGCTGACCGTCGCCGGCGGCCGGCTGGCCGACGCGAGCGGCCCCGAGGGCGCCGCTCTGGTCGAGCTGCTCACCGCCCACGGCGAGGAGGGGAGGACGATCGCCGAGCTCGGCGTCGGCACGAACGAGAAGGCGGAGCTGACCGGCAACGTGCTCGAGGACGAGAAGCTGCTCGGGACCGTCCACGTCGCCTTCGGCGCCTCGGCGGCGATCGGCGGCCGGATCCAGGTGCCGGTCCACCTCGACTGCGTCGTCATGCGGCCGACCCTGACCGTCGACGGGACCGCGGTCGTCCGCGACGGCGAGCTGCTCGTCTGATCCCCTGACGGCCGCGGCGGACAAGCGCCTGCTCGCCGTCCCGAACGTCTCCGACGGCGCCGAGCCCGGCGTCGTCGCCCACCTTCGCGAGGCCCTCGCCGCGCCGGTCACGCTGCTCGACGAGCACTCCGACGCGGTCCACAACCGGACCGTGTTCACGATCGCCGGCGACGATTCGGCGCTGCTCGGGGCGCTCGGCCGGCTCGCCGCCGTGGCGATCGAGCGGATCGACATCGGCAGCCAGCGCGGCGCCCATCCGCGGATCGGCTCGATCGACGTCTGCCCGGTCGTCTGGCGTGAGCAGTCGCAGCGGCCCCGCGCCGTCGAGCTGGCGATGGCGGTCGCCGAGCAGCTCGGCTCGCTCGGGCTGCCGGTCTTCCTCTACGGCGAGCCGGCGAGCGCGCCGGAGCGCCGCGAGCGGGCCTACTTCCGCCGTGGCGGCCACGTCGAGCTGGCCCGGCGGATGCTCGCCGGCGAGCTAGCGCCCGACTTCGGACCGGGCCGACCGCACCCGACCGCCGGCGGCGTCCTCGTCACCGCCCGGCCGCCGTTGGCGGCGTTCAACCTCGAGCTCGCTCCGGGAGCGACCCTCGACTCCGGCCGGGCGATCGCCGCCGGCCTGCGCGAGTCCGGGGGCGGTTTGGCCGGCGTCCGGGCGCTGGCGATCGAGCTCGGCCCCGGGCGGATCCAGATCTCGACCAACGTCCACGACCCGGTCGCGGTGCCGCTGGCCGAGGTCGTCGAGCTGACCAGGCGGCTCTGCGAGCCGCGGGGAACGCGGCCGGTCGCGGCCGAGCTGGTCGGGCTGGTCCCGGCGGCGGCGCTGGCCGGCTGGCCGCAGGAGCTGCCGATCGCCGGCGGCGATCCGGCCGGGCGGACGATCGAGTCGCGCCTCGCTGCCGCGGCGAGCGCCTAGAATCGTCGCCTATGCCGGGCAACGCCAAGCCACGCCGCCGCAAGCACCGCGGCACCCAGACCGGAAGCATCAGCCGCGGACGGGGCCGCCGGCCCCGCAATCGCCAGGAGGCGATGGCGCAGGCGCGGTCCCGTGGCAAGGGCGGCGGCAAGGGCGGCGGCAAGCAGCGCGTCGATCGCCGCGACCTGCCGCCGACCTGGCGCGGCGCCGGCATCCGCGGGCTGCTGTTCGCGGCGCTGCTATTGCCGGTGTCGCTCCTGTTCGGCCAGCCGCTCGGCGGCGCGATCGCGCTGACCGTGATCGCCGCGATCGTCTACGTACCGCTCGGCTTCTACACCGAGACGTTCTTCTTCAACCGCCGCAGGCTGCGCGAGCAGCGCAAGCGCGAGGCCGCCCAGGCCGAGAAGGACGACTGAGCCGGCGATGGACGTCCGCAGCTTCACGGTCGGTCCGTTCGCCGAGAACACCTACATCCTCCGCCGCGATGGCTCCGACCGGGCGCTGGTCGTCGACCCCGGCGACGAGGCGCCGCGGCTGCTGGGCGCGATCGACGAGCTCGGCGTCGGCGTCGACGCGATCCTGCTCACCCACACCCACGTCGACCACGTCGGCGCCGTCGCGCCGGTCGCCGCGGCTACAGGGGCGCCCGTCTACTGCCCGGAGCTGGAGACGCCGATGCTCGCCGACATCATGAAGTGGACCCCGATCCCCGGGATCGGCCCGTTCGAGGGCTACGAGGCCGACGAGACGCTCGGCGGCGGCGAGCGGCTCGAGCTCGCCGGCTTCGACATCGACGTCATCTTCACGCCCGGCCACAGCATCGGCCACCTCAGCTACTCGATCCCCGACGAGGCGGCGCTGTTCAGCGGCGACGTCCTCTTCCAGGGGTCGGTGGGCCGCGTCGACCTGCCCGGCGGGGACTGGCCGACGCTGGCGGCGAGCCTGCGGTCGCTCGTCGACGCCCATCCGCCGGAGACGGTCGTCTACCCGGGCCACATGGGCCTGACGACCCTCGAGCGCGAGCTCGGCTCCAACCCCTTCCTCGCCGACCTGCCCGCGGCGGCCGAGTAACCCGCGGCTGCCGTGGCGGCGAAGCACCAGGCACCGAAGGGCACCTTCGACGTGCTCCCCGCCGACGAGGCCGCGCGCGCCGCCGTCGCCGCGACCGCCGCGGCGCGCCTGGCGGCGGCCGGCTACGGGCGGATCGAGACGCCGGCATTCGAGGACACCGGGCTGTTCGAGCGCGGGGTCGGCGAGTCGACCGACATCGTCCGCAAGGAGATGTTCACCTTCGAGGATCAGGGCGGGCGGTCGATCACGCTGCGGCCGGAGGGGACGGCGCCGATCTGCCGCGCCTACGTCGAGCACGGCATGCACCGGCTCCCGCAGCCGGTCAAGCTCTGGTACCGCGGACCGTACTTCCGCTACGAGCGCCCCCAGGAGGGCCGCTTCCGCCAGTTCAACCAGATCGGCGCCGAGGCGATCGGCTCCGACTCGCCGCTCGTCGACGCCGAGCTGATCGTCCTGCTGGCGCGGATACTCGCCGACCTCGGCATCGCCGACGCCGAGCTGCGGCTCTCCTCGCTCGGCTCGGCGGCGGCCCGGGCCGGCTACCGGGACGAGCTCCGCGAATTCCTCCGCGACCACGAGGGCGAGCTCTCCGCCGACGTCCGCGAGCGGATCGACTCGAACCCGATGCGCGCCTTCGACTCCGACCACGCCGGGACCCGCGCGGTCATGGAGTCGGCGCCGCGGATGCTCGACCGGCTCGAGGGCGCCGACTCCGAGCACTTCGCCGCGGTCCGCTCGCTGCTCGACGACGCCGGCGTCGCCTACACGCTCGACGGCTCGCTCGTCCGCGGCCTCGACTACTACAACCGGACCGTCTTCGAGTTCACCTGCGACCGCCTCGGCGCCCAGTCCGGGCTCGGTGGCGGCGGCCGCTACGACGGGCTGATCGAGTTGATCGGCGGCCCGGCGACGCCGGCGATCGGCTGGGCGGCGGGGATCGAGCGGATCCTGCTCGCGCTCGAGACGGCCCCGGAGCCGGAGCCGATCGCCGTCTTCGTCGTCGCCGCCGAGGACCGCGCCCGCGCCTTCGCGCTCGTCGGCGAGCTCCGCGACGCCGGCGTCGCCGCCGACCTCGACCTCGCCGAGCGCAGCTTCAAGGGCCAGATGAAGCAGGCCGACCGCAGCGGCGCCCGCCACGCGGTCATTCTCGAGCCCGACGGCACCGCGAAGCTGCGCGACATGCGCAGCGGCGATCAGCGCCCGGCCGACCCCGGCGCGCTGGTCGCGGAGCTCGCCGCCGCTCGCTGAGAGGCTGCAAGACTGCGCCACCGTGACCGAGCCCACCGAGATCCCCGAGTTCCCCGCCCAGCGCGGCAACGGCTACCGCGACACCTGGTCGGGGGAGGTTCGCGCCGATCGGGTCGGCACCGAGATCCGCCTCGCCGGCTGGGTCAACCGGCGCCGCGACCACGGCGGCCTCGTCTTCATCGACCTCCGCGACCGGACCGGGATCGTCCAGCTCGTCTTCGACCCCGACGACGCCGGCAGCGCCTTCGCGCTCGGTCACAGGCTCCGCCCCGAGGACGTGATCAGCGTCCGCGGCGCCGTCGTCGAGCGCTCGGCCGAGACCGTCAACCCCGACATCCCGACCGGCGCCTTCGAGGTCAGGGTCGCCGAGGCCGACCTGCTCTCCGACGCGCGGACGCCGCCGTTCGAGATCGAGGGCCGCGGCGGCAGCGAGGCCGGCGAGGAGACGCGGCTGCGCTACCGCTACCTCGACCTGCGCCGCGAGACGATGCGCGAGGCGATGCTGCTGCGCGCGAAGCTTGTCCGGGCGATGCGCGAGCAGCTCGACGGCGAAGGCTTCGTCGAGATCGAGACGCCGGTGCTGACCCGCTCGACCCCGGAGGGCGCCCGTGACTTCCTCGTCCCGAGCCGGCTCCAGCAGGGCTCCTTCTACGCGCTGCCGCAGTCGCCGCAGCTGTTCAAGCAGCTGCTGATGGTCGCCGGCTTCGAGCGCTACTACCAGATCGCCCGCTGCTTCCGCGACGAGGACCTGCGCGCCGACCGCCAGCCCGACTTCACCCAGCTCGACATCGAGATGTCGTTCGTCGAGGTCGAGGACGTGATCGCCGCCAACGAGCGGCTGATCGCCCACGTGCTCGCCGCCGCCGGCATCGAGGTCGAGCTGCCGATCCCGCGGATCGCCCACGACGACGCGCTCGCCCGGTTCGGCACCGACCGCCCCGACATCCGCTTCGGGATGGAGCTGACCGACCTCTCCGATGCCCTCCGCGAGACCGAGTTCCGAGTCTTCCGCGGCACGATCGACGGCGGCGGCGTCGTCAAGGGGATGAACGCCGGCAAGCGCGACATCCCGCGCTCCGAGCTCGACGGGCTGATCGCGACCGCGCAGGAGCTCGGCGCCAAGGGGCTGGTCTGGGCGTTCCGCGAGGGCGACGGCTGGCGCTCGCCGACGGCGAAGTTCCTGACCCCCGAGGAGCTCGCGAAACTGAACGAGGCGCTCGGCGCCGAGGAGGGCGACCTGCTGCTGATCGTCGCCGACGGGCCGGCGGTCGCCAACCAGGTGCTCGGCACGATGCGGGTCCGGCTCGCCGAGCGCTGGGGCGAGATCCCCGCCGGCGCCAACGGCTTCTGCTGGATCGTCGACTGGCCGCTGCTCGGGTGGAGCGAGGAGGAGAAGCGCTGGACGCCGCTGCACCACCCGTTCACCGCCTTCGAGGGCGAGCTCGACCGCGACGATCCGGGCAGCATCCGCGCCCGCGCCTACGACCTCGTCTGGAACGGCTCCGAGATCGGCGGCGGCTCGATCCGCATCGACGACGCGGCCGACCAGGAGCGGGTGCTGGCGCTGCTCGGGATCGACGCCGCCGAGGCCGAGGCCCGCTTCGGGTTCCTGCTCGAGGCGCTGCGCTTCGGCGCTCCGCCGCACGGCGGCATCGCCTACGGGATCGACCGGATCTGTGCGCTGGCGGCGGGCAGCGAGTCGATCCGCGACGTGATCGCGTTCCCGAAGACCGCCTCCGGCGGCGACCCGCTGACCGGCGCTCCGGCGCCCGTCGACGCACGCCAGCTCCGCGAGCTCGGCGTCACCGTCACGGCTCCCGCCGAGCGGTGAGCGGCGAGCGCGCCGAGCAGGCCGCACGGGCGATCGCCGCGATCAACTCCGGCGATCCGGAGCTGATCGCCGCCGCCTTCGACCCGCTGACCGAGATCCGCACGACCCGCAACGTCCACCGCGGCATCGAGGCGGCGATCGTCTGGGCCGAGAGCACCTACGACCACCTCGACCGCCGCTACACGATCGCCGCGACCCATACGCGGGGCGATGCCGTGCTCGTCCTCGGCTCGGTCGAGTACGTATGGCGCGAGGAGGGGGAGGTGGGCGACAGCACTCCGATCGCGTTGCGGTTCGAGTTCGAGGGCGACCACGTCCGCTCGCTCACCGTCGAGGAGGATCCCGCCGCGGCCCTCGACGCCTTCGAAAGCTGAGTTGCGGGGTGGCGGCGGACCGTCCGCCGCGCTCAAGGTTTACGGCCCGGCGGTCGAACTGGCTTGGTAGTTTCCCCATGGGCCCGAACTCGTTCGACAGCCGCTCTAATTGTGAACCAACACGAATGGCTCGGGAGCCGTCGTCCGGTGCGCCCTTGGGCGTGTTGGCAGGTTCCCCCCTGTATCTCAGGGTTCAGAAGCCGGGCGGCACCGGCGAGTTGGAGCCCATGATCTCCGCGATGCGCCGGACCGTCCGCACGGTCCGGCCCGTCGCCGCGCCGGGGAGCGCCGAATGAGAAAGGCGCTGAACGAGAACCCGATGGTGCAGCTCGCGGTGCTCGCAGTCTGCGGCGTCGCCTTCGCCGTGATCCTCTTCACCTCGGTCCTCAAGAAGGACGAGCCGGCGGCGTCGTCGGCGACCGACCCGGCGACGGCGACGAGCACGGCGCCGGTCACCGACCCGTCCGTGGCGGCGGCGCCCTCGGGCGCGGCGAGTGCCGCTTCCCCGACTGCGACGCCCGACGCCGCCGCGGCGACGCCGCCCGCAGGCGGCTCGGTCGCCGACGGGCTGCTGCCCTCGAAGGGCCTCCCCGAGGACCTCCTCGTCGCCTTCGCGAAGAACAAGACGATCGCCCTGCTCGTCATCGACCCGAAGGGCTTCGCCGACAAGAAGGTCGAGCGCTTCACCGGCGCGCTGCGCTCCCGAGACGACGTCGAGGTCTTCGTCGTCAAGGTCCGCGACATCGCCAAGTACGCCCGGGTGACCGCCGGCGTCTCGGTCAGCCGCACGCCGGCGCTCGTCGTCGTCCGCCCTCGCAAGCTGACCGGCTCGGTGCCGACGGCCACCGTCTCCTACGGCTTCCGCGGCCCCCGCAGCGTCAGCCAGGCGATCGACGACGCCCTCTACAAGGGCAAGCAGATCCCCGCCTACCCGTAGGCACGGTAGGCACGCGCCCCCCGGCCCCGGCCCCGGCTCCGGCGACGCTCCCCGCCGCCGCCATCCCGCTTCCCGCCGAGGTCATGCGTCCCGCTCCCCGCCGAGGTGGAGGAAAAGGGCAACTGTCACCTGTTTCCTCGACCTCGGCGCAGTGGCATTGATCCGCTCCCCGCCGAGGTGGAGGAAAGGGGCAACTGTCACCTGTTTCCTCGACCTCGGCGGGATGGCGACCTGTTCCGCCTGCGGGCCCCCGCTCGGCTCTACCCTTGCGGCATGGATACGACCGCCTTCGAGGCCTATCTCGACGACGACTCGCGGCGCGGCGAACCCGTCGCCGGCGCAGCGCGGGGGACGGCCGGGGGCGCCGCCTGCGGCGACCTGATCGCGATCTCGTTGCGGCTCGTGGACGGGCTCGTGGCGGACGTGCGGGTCGAGGCGAGCGGCTGCGGAACCGCCCGGGCCGCCGCCGCCGCAGCGGCGGAGCTGCTCGACGGCGCCACGCTGCACGCGGCGGGGCTGCTCGACGCCGCGGCGGTCGCCGCCGAGCTCGGCGGCCTCAGCCCGGTCGGAGCCCACGGCGCCGACCTCGCCGCCGAGGCGGCGCACCGGGCGCTCGGCGTCGCCGTCGCGACCGCCTCCGGACCGATCCTGGCGCCGCCCGATGACGGGCGCGAGCGGGTCCTGGTCGCCGTCAGCGGCGGCGTCGACAGCGCCGTCGCGGCGCTGCGGGAGCGGCGGGGAGGCGCCGACGTCCTCGCCGTCACCCTCGAGCTCTGGTCCGACCCGGCGAACGACGGCGAGCGCAGCTGCTGCTCCGCCGACGCCGTCCGGGTCGCCCGCGCCGTCGCCCAGGCGCAGGGCATCCCGCATCTGACCGTCGACCTGCGCGACTCGTTCCGGGCCGGAGTGGTCGAGCCGTTCCTCGCCGGCTACGCGGCGGGGGAGACCCCGAATCCGTGCGTGCTCTGCAACGGCCGGGTCCGGATCGCGCCGATGATCGCGATCGCCGAGCGGCTCGGCGCCGCCGGGCTGGCGACCGGTCACTACGCGCGGCTCCGCGACGACGGCGCCGGGGCGCTGCTGACCACCGCCGCCGACCCGGCCAAGGACCAGACCTACATGCTCGCCGGGCTGCCGCAGGCGGCGCTGGCGCGGCTTCGCTTCCCGCTCGGCGGCCTCGCCAAATCCGAGGTCCGGGCGATCGCCCGCGACGCCGGCCTCGCCGTCGCCGACAAGGCCGAGAGCCAGGACCTCTGCTTCCTGGCGGGCGTCGGCAAGGCCGGCTTCCTCGCTCGCCACGGCGGCCTCGGCGACCGCGAAGGCGAGGTCGTCGACGGCGTCGGCGCCGTCGTCGGCCGCCACAGCGGCCATCACCGCTTCACGGTCGGCCAGCGGCGCGGGCTCGGCATCGCCGCGCCGGAGCCGCTCTACGTGGTCGCCACCGACGCGGTCGCCAACCGCGTCGTCGTCGGCGCCGCCGCCGAGCTCGAGACCCGCCGGGTGCGGATCCGCGACGCCGTCCTGCATCGGTCCGGAGCCCGGGTCGGCGCCGTCAAGCTCCGCTATCGCTCGCTGCCGCTCGCCTGCCGGGTCGGCACCGCTGCGGAGCCGGGCGTCCACGAGCGCCTCGAGCTCGAGCTCGAGGCACCGGCGACGGCGGCGGCGCCGGGCCAGACGGCGGTCCTCTGCGACGGCGATCTCGTCGTCGGCCACGGCACGATCGCCTGAGCCCGGCGCCGGCGCCGGGCGGCGCGGGGCCGCCGGTCCGGGTCCCGTAGCCTTCGCCGCCGTGAATTCGGAGTCGATCCGAGAGACCTACATGTCGTTCTTCGAGGAGCGCGGCCACCTGCGGGTGCCGTCGGCGTCGCTGATCCCTGCCTCCGACGATCCGAGCGTGCTGCTGACCACCGCCGGCATGCAGCCGTTCCAGCCCTACTTCCTCGGCCGCGAGCGACCGCCGTCGCCGCGGCTGACCTCCTCGCAGCGCTGCTTCCGGACGCCCGACATCGAGGAGGTCGGCAGCACCGCCCGCCATCTCACCTGCTTCGAGATGCTCGGCAACTTCGCCTTCGACGACTACTTCAAGCGCGAGGCGATCGCCTTCGCCTGGGAGCTGTCTCTGGGCGGATTCGGCTTCGATGCCGAGCAGATCTGGGTGACGGTGTTCGGCGGCGACGACGAGCTCGGCCTCGGCCCCGACACCGAGGCGATCGAGCTTTGGCGGGAGCTCGGCGTCCCCGACGAGCGGATCGTCGAGCTGCCGCGCTCGGAGAACTTCTGGCAGGCCGGCAGCAAGGGTCCCTGCGGCCCCTGCTCGGAGCTCTACATCGACCGCGGCGAATCCTTCGGCGGCCCCGGCGACCGCCCCGGCGACGACAGCGACCGCTTCCTCGAGTACTGGAACCTCGTCTTCACCGCCTACAACCTGCACGAGGACGGCTCGCTCAGCGAGCTGCCGGCGAAGAACATCGACACCGGCCTCGGCCTCGAGCGGATGGCGGCGATCAAGCAGGGCGTCGAGTCGGTCTTCGACACCGACCTGCTGCGGCCGCTGGTCGACCTCGCCGCCGAGCTCTCCGGGCGCCCATACGGCGGCGACGATGCCGTCGCCGACCCGGGCGATGCGGATCATCGCCGACCACGTCCGCGGCTCGGTCCAGCTGATCGCCGACGGCGTCGTCCCCTCGAACGAGCGCCGCGGCTACGTCCTGCGGCGGATCATGCGGCGGGCGATCCACCAGGGCCGCGTTCTCGGGCTCGAGGCCCCCTACCTGGGCCGCTTCGCCGAGCGCGCGATCGAGATGCTCGCCCCGGTCAACCCGGCGCTCGTCGCCGAGCGCGACACGATCATGCGCTGGATCGGCTCCGAGGAGGAGAGCTTCGGCCGCACCCTCGACCGCGGCAGCCAGCTCCTCGACCGCCTGATCGGCGAGGCGCTCGGCTCCGGGACCTCCTGGATCTCCGCCGAGGACGCCTTCGAGCTCCACGACACCTACGGCTTCCCCTACGACCTGACCCGCGAGCTCGTCGCCGAGCGCGGCCTAAGCGTCGACGACGAGGGCTTCGAGGAGCTGATGGAGCAGCAGCGCGAGCGGGCTCGCAGCCGCGGCGGCGTCGGCGGCGGCGAGGGCGACCACGACCGGGTGATCGGCTTCGTCGGCGCGGCGACCGAGAGCCGCTTCGTCGGCTACGAGGACCTGCGGACCGAGACCGGCGTCGTCGCCGTCGCCCCGGCCGACGGACTCCGAGGTGCTCGTCAAGCTCGAGGAGAGCCCGTTCTACGCCGAGGGCGGCGGTCAGGTCGCCGACACCGGCCGGCTCCGCTGGAGCGGTGGCGAGGCCGACGTCGTCGACGTCTACCGGGTCGGCGGCGATCAGGCGCTGAAGGTCCGCGGCGGCGCCCCCGAGGCCGGCGCCACGGGTCGAGGCCGAGGTCGCGCACTTCGATCGCCACGCGACGATGCGCAACCACACCGCCACCCACCTGCTCCACGCCGCCCTGCGCGAGCGGCTCGGCACCCACGTCCGCCAGGCCGGCTCGGCGGTCCGCCCCGACAAGCTGCGCTTCGACTTCACCCACGGCAGCCGCCTCAGCCCCGAGGACCTCGTCGCGATCGCCGATCGGATCAACGGCTGGATCAAGGAGAGCGCGCCCGGTCCGGGCGATCGAGATGGACCGCCGCGAGGCCGAGCGGCTCGGCGCGATGGCGTTGTTCGGCGAGAAGTACGGCGACTGGGTCCGCGTCGTCGAGGTCGAGGGCGTCTCCCGTGAGCTCTGCGGCGGCACCCACGTCGCCAACACCGCCGAGATCGGCATCTTCGAGATCCTCTCGGAGGGATCGAGCGCCTCCAACGTCCGCCGGATCGAGGCCGTCACCGGCCCGGTCGCGATCGACCTCTACCGCGAGCGCAGCGCCGAGCTCGCCCGCGCCGCCGAGGCGCTGGGCGGCCGCGACGCCGCCGCCGCCGCCGAGCGGCTCGCCGCCCGGCTGCGCGAGCTCGAGGCGGCCGCCGCCGATCGCGGCGCCGAGGCGGCCGGCAACCGCGCCGCCGAGCTGGCCGCCGGCGCCGAGACCGTCGACGGGATCGGCGTCGTCGTCGGCGAGCTCGGCGAGCTGCCCGACGCTCGGGCGCTGCTCGGCAGCGCCCACGACATCAAGTCGCGGATCGGCGACGCCGCCGTCGTCCTCGCGGCGACCAGCGGCGAGAAGGTGTCGCTGGTCGGCGTCTTCAGCCCGGCCGCGGTCGAGCGCGGCCTCTCGGCGGCCGACGTCGTCCGCGAGGCGGCTGGCATAGTGGGCGGCGGAGGAGGCGGAAAGCCGGAGGTCGCTCAGGCTGGGGGTCGCCACGTCGAGAAGATCGGTGATGCCCTGAACGCAGCACGAGAAGCCGTCCTCGCTGGACTCGGCGGGGGCCGATAGCCGCGGTGCGCGTGCTCGCCCTCGACCACGGCGCCGCCCGCTGCGGCTGCGCCCTCTCCGACCCGAGCGGCACGATCGTGCGGCCGATCGACCCGATCGAGCCTCCCGACCCGGCCGCCGTCCCGGCGATCGTCGCCGAGCACGACGTCGGCACCGTCGTCGTCGGCCTGCCGGTCAGCCTCGACGGCAGCGAGGGCTCGCAGGCCGCCGCCGCCCGGGCAGTTCGCCGACGAGCTGGCGGCGCTCCTCGACGTCCCGGTCGAGACCTACGACGAGCGCTTGACGACGAAGATGGCCGCGGCCTCGCGTCGCGCCGGCTCGCGGGCGGCCGAGGACTCGCTCGCCGCCGCCCACCTGCTCGATTCCTTCCTGCTCGCCCGCGAGGCGCGGCGATGAGCGACGGCCGCGACGACGGCGAGGCGCCGGTGGATCCATTCCTCGCCGAGGATCCCGGCGGCGCTCGAGCGCGAGCGCCGGCGCCTCGAGCGCGAGGCGAAGCGGCGCGCCCGCTCGGGCCGCAAGTCGCTCGGCGCCCGGGTCAGCGGTGCCCTCGACGGCGTCGCCGACCGCGGCCGCGAGGCGATCGAACAGACGAAGGAGCGGGCCACCAACCGCCGCCCGCCGCCGAACGCGCCCGAGCCGCCCTCGTTGCGCCGGCCGCCGCCCGAGCCCGCCGCGCTCGACGGCGACGGCGACGGACCCGCCGCGGGCGCCGAGCCGAACGCGCCGGCGCCGACGTCGGCCGAGCCCGGCCGCTTCGCCGCCGACGAGCTGATGCCGCGGCGGCGGTCGCGGCCCCCCGCCGAGCCGGCGCCCGAGCCGGCCGTCGACGTCCCGCCGGCGACGCCGGTCACCGAGGATCACGACTGGTTCGCCGACGCCGATGCCGATGGGGATGCGGTGCGCACCGCCGCCGGTCCCCCCGCAGCGCCGCGAGGTCGCGACCGGCGACTATCCGCCACTGCCGCCGCCGACCCCGCCGCCGTCCGGCGCCGCCCGGACGCTGCTGATCCGCCGGCTGATCGCCGTCGCGGTCGTCGTCGTGATCGCGATCGTCGCCTATGCGCTGCTCTCCGGTGGTGGCGGCGGCGAGTCGACGCCGGCGCCGAAGGGCCCGGCGACGCTGAAGACCGAGGACGTGACGATCCCCGAGGGCTTCACGCGCTCGCAGATCGCCGCGCTGGCCAAGGACGCCGGTCTCAAGGGCGACTACGAGCAGGCGACGAAGCGGGCGCCGAAGGGCTTCGACATCGCCAAGACCGGCGCCCCCAAGGACGCCAGCCTCGAGGGGTTCCTGTTCCCGGCGACCTACGAGCTCGAGAAGGGCGCCAACGTCGATGCCCTCGTCAAGGACCAGCTCTCCGCCTTCGACGACAACATCTCCCAGGTTGACCTGAAGGCCGCCAAGAAGAAGAACCTGACGATGTACGACATCGTCATCATCGCCTCGATGATCGAGCGCGAGGTCCAGGTGCCGAAGGAGCGGCCGATCGTCGCCGCGGTCATCTACAACCGCCTCGCCGCGGACATGCCGCTCGGCATCGACGCGACGCTGCGCTACGAGCTCGACAACTTCGACAAGCCGCTGACCGAGTCGGAGCTGGCGACCGACTCCCCCTACAACACCCGCCTCGTCACCGGCCTGCCGCCGACGCCGATCGCCAACCCCGGCCTCGACTCGCTGCAGGCCGCCGCCGACCCCGCCAACGTCGACTACACCTACTACGTCGTCAAGCCGGGGACCTGCGGCAAGCACTACTTCACCAACAACGTCGACGACTTCAACGCCGCCGTCGACCGCTACAACACTGCCCGCGAGGCCGAGGGCGGATCGCCGACGGATTGCTGATGGCGCTCCGCGGGCCCGGGCGGACGCGATGAACCGGCTCGCCGTCGTCGGCCACCCGGTCGCCCACTCGCTGTCGCCGGCGATGCAGACGGCCGCGTTCGCGGCGCTCGGCCTTGCCGACGAGTGGAGCTACGAGGCGATCGACCTGGCGCCGGCGGAGTTCGCCGCCGGGATCGCCGACCTGCGCGATCGCGGCTACGCCGGCGTCAACGTCACCGTCCCCCACAAGCGGGCGGCCTACGAGCTCGCCGACGAGCGCTCCGACGCCGTCGCGGCGATCGGCGCCGCCAACACGCTGACCTTCACGAAAGGCGCGGTTCGAGCCGACAACACCGACGCCAGCGGCCTGATCGCGGCGCTTCCCGCCGACTTCGACCCGGCCGGATCGGAGGCGCTGGTGCTCGGCGCCGGCGGGTCGGCGCGGGCGGTCGCCTGGGCGCTCGACGGCGCCGGCGCTGCGGTGACCATCGCCAACCGGACCGAGGAGAAGGCGGTGCGGCTGGCGCGTGAGCTCGGCACCTACGCGCTCGAGGGCGTCGGCACCGACGAGGCGATCGACCTCGCGCCCTTCGATCTGCTCGTCAACGCGACCTCGGTCGGGCTTGCAAGGGAGGGTGCGCCGCCGGTGCCGCCGGGGGCCGACCTAAAGGCGCTGCGGCTTCCGGCCGATCAGTTGGTTGCCCCCCTGTTGGCGGTGGACCTCGTATACGGGCCCGAGCCGACGGAGCTGGCCGCGACGTGCACAAGCGGCGGGGCGACCCTGATCGACGGGCTCGAGATCCTGGTTCGCCAGGGAGCCGACTCGTTGCGGATCTGGGTCGGGCAGGAACCACCGACCGAAGCAATGCGAAGCGCAATCAGAGACAGCCGATGAGCGACCCGACCGACCGATACGGGCATCTGCGCCCGGTCCCGCCGCCGGTCAGCGGCAGCGAGGCGCTGGACCCGGCACCGGAGCAGCAGGGCACCCCGGGGCTGACGGCGCCGCAGACCCGCTCCCACAGCGGCCGCTTCATCACCGACGTCGTCGTCGAGCTCGGCTACCTGTCGCGCGAGCGCGTCGATCAGGCGATCTCCGAGGCCCGCGTCGCCGGTCGCTCGCCGGAGGCGTTGATGGTCGAGGGGGGAGTGCTCAGCGCCGATCAGCTCTCCCGCGCGATCGCCGAGCGCTACGGCCTCGACCACGTCGACCTCAACATCTACCACGTCGACATGGGGGCCGCGAACCTCGTCACCGTGCAGACCGCCCGCCGCTTCCACGCGGTCCCGGTCGGCTACGTCGACGCCGAGACGCTGCTGGTCGCGATGGCCGACCCCGCCAACGTCCTCGCCGTCGACGACATGCAGATGATGACCGGGCTCAACTGCCGGGTCGCGGTTGCCGCCGAGGTCGATATCGAGGCGCTGATCAGCCGCCTCAACTCGCTCGAGTCGGCGGTCTCGGAGGCGGTCTCCGAGGACGAGGAGGAGGCCAGCCTCAGCAGCGCCGACGTCACCGAGCTGCGCGAGTCCGCCGACGACGCGCCGGTCATCAAGCTCGTCTACTCGATCCTCGGGCAGGCGGTCAACGAGGGCGCCTCCGATGTCCATTTCGAGATCGAGGAAAAGGACATGCGGGTCCGGTTCCGCGTCGACGGCGTGCTCAGCGAGGCCGCCCGCGTGCCGCGGCGGATGGTCGCCGGTGTGGTCTCGCGGATCAAGATCATGAGCGAGCTCGACATCGCCGAGAAGCGGGTGCCGCAGGACGGACGCGTCGCCGTCAACGTCAACGACCGCCGGGTCGACCTCCGCGTCGTCACCGTGCCGACCGAGCGCGGCGAGGGGGCGACGATCCGGATTCTCGACAAGACCGAGGCGCTGCGTACGCTCGACGAACTCGGTCTGCTCGGCGACGCCCGGGCGCAGTTCACCGACGCCTACAACCAGGCATACGGCGCCGTCCTCGTCACCGGGCCGACCGGCTCAGGCAAGTCGACGACGCTCTACTCGGCGCTCGCCGAGCTCAACAGCGTCTCCAAGAACATCATCACGATCGAGGACCCGGTCGAGTACCAGATGCCGGGTATCAACCAGATGGGCGTCAACCGCAAGGCCGGGCTCGACTTCGCGACCGGGCTGCGGTCGATCCTCCGCGCCGACCCCGACGTGATCATGGTCGGCGAGGTCCGCGACCCGGAGACGGCGCGGATCGCGATCGAGGCGGCGCTGACCGGCCACATGGTCCTGACCACGCTGCACACCAACGACGCCCCGAGCGCCGATCACCCGGCTGGCGAAGATGGGCATCGAGTCGTTCCTGACCGCCTCGGCGGTCGACTGCGTCGTCGCCCAGCGGCTCGCCCGCATGCTCTGTCCGGACTGCAAGCGTCGCACGGTGCTCGAGCGCGGGATCCTCGAAGATGCCGGCTTCCACGTCGGCAACGACGTCGAGGCCTGGGAGCCGGTCGGTTGCGGCCGCTGCGGCGGCACCGGCTACCGGGGCCGGATCGGGATCTTCTCGGTGATGCGGATGTCGGAGACGCTCAAGGACATGACCGTCGCCAACGCCGCCCAGGCCGAGCTGACCCGCCAGGCCCGCGCCGACGGCATGCTCACCCTCCGCGAGGACGGCCTCGCCAAGGTCAACCAGGGCCTGACGAGCATCGCCGAGGTAACCCGGGTCGCCGTCTAGCCTCACCGCCGCCACCGCCCGCGTCCCCTCCCGCCGAGGTCGAGGAAAAGGGCAGCTATTCCCCGTTTCCTCGACCTCGGCAACCGGGCGGGATTCCACCCACGCCGAGGTCGAGGAAAGGGGTGGGTATTCCCTGTTTCCTCGACCTCGGCGGTGAGGAGCGACGAGCGACGACGAGGGGCGGTGAGGGGCGGTGAGCGGCGATGACCGGCGTTTAGCGATGGTCCGGCGTTGAGCGGCGGCGACGTTGAGCGGCAGTGGGCGGCGGGGAGGGGCGAGGCGGTGCGGCGGGCGGGCCGGGGGGCCGGCGACGGTGGCGCGGCGTGGACGGCGTCAGACTCCGGGGGCGATGCGGATCACCTATCTCGGACATGCCTCGGTGCTGATCGAGCTCGACGGGCTCAAGGTACTCACCGACCCGCTGCTGCGCCGGCGGGTCTGGCACCTGCGCCGCGTCGCTCCGGACGTCGGCGCCGGGCAGCTCGCCGGCACCGGGCTCGTGCTCGTCTCCCATGCCCATCACGACCACCTCGACACCCGCTCGCTGCGGCTGATCGCCGGTTCGCCGCGGGTGCTCTGCCCGCTGCCGGCCCGCGGCGCCGTGGCCACGACCGGGCTCCGCCCCGAGGTGATGGGCGCCGGCGGCCAGGCCCGGGTCGGGGCCGTCGAGATCGAGGCCGTCCACGCCAACCACGACGGGCGGCGCCTGCCCGCACCATCGCCGCGACGATTCGCTCGGCTTCGTGCTGCGCGGCCCGTCCGGATCGGTCTACTTCGCCGGCGACACCGGCTGGTTCGAGTCGATCGGCGAGGTCGGGCCGGTCGACGTCGCGTTGCTGCCGGTCGCCGGCTGGGGGCCGCGGCTCGGCCCCGGCCACCTCGACCCCGACGAGGCGGCGCGGGCGGCGGCCTTGATCGAGCCGCGGGTGGCGATCCCGATCCACTGGGGCTCCTACGAGCGGATCGCGATGCGGCCGCAGCGGCCACCGCGCCGAGCCGGCCCGCCGCTTCGTCACTCAGCTCGGCGGACTGGCGCCCGGAGTCGCCGCCGAGCTGCTCGAGCCCGGCGCCTCGCTGGAGGTCTCCGCCGGCTCGTCGGCGTAGGCGGTCTGACCGAGCCCGGCGAGCCAGCGCCGGAAGATCGCGTGGACCGCCTCGGCGCCGACGACGTCGTCGGCGGGCCACTCGAGGTCGGCCGGGGCGAGCACGAACGGATAGCTCTGCGAGCCGCCGATGCCGCCGTGTGAGCCGACCAGCTCCTCGAAGGCGGCGACCTCGGTCGGCTCGTGCCAGATCCGGCTGTTGACGACGATGTCGGGGCAGTGCGGGAAGCGGTGGGTGCGGAGGACGTGGCGGGCGGCGTTGGCTCCGAACGGCGCCAGCGGGTCGGTGCCGAGCACCTCGCCGCGCTCGAGCCGGTTGACGCCCTCGGCGCCGATCGCCAGCGCTCCGTCGTGCTCGGAGTCGACGAGCAGGAAGCCGATGCCCTCGTGGCCGCGGAGCTCTTCGATCAGGGTCGGGTGGAGCGCCTCGATCCGCTCCAGGGTCAACCGACCCGGCTCGCGCGGGAAGCTGATCAGCCCCAGGCACCCCGACGCCATCACCGCCACCTCGGGCAGCTGGTCGATCGCCACCTTGCCGTTGCCGCGGCCGTCGGCGGGGTGGGCGACGTCGAGCTTTTCGGCGGTCGACTGCAGGGCCCTGGTGACCCGGGTCTGGTCGCGATCGAGCTCGGTCAGCCCGGCGCCCATGTAGGCACTGGCCTCGGCCGAGTCGCCGCTCGACGTGTAGGTGCTGGCCGAGTGACAGGCCTTCTCGACCAGCTCCTGGAGGCTGTAGCCGTAGCGCTGTAGGAACGTCGCGCCCTGGGACTGACCGTGGTCGGAGAGGACGATCAGCCGGTAGGGACGTGGCGCCTCGGCGGTCGCCTTCTCGATCCGGCCGACCTGGCGGTCGACCTTGGCAAGCACCGCCAGCGTGTCCTCGCGCTCGATCCCGGAGTGGTGGGCGACCTCGTCGTAGGCGAGGAAGGTCGTGTAGACGACCGGCCGGCCGGCGAGCAGGTCGCCGACGACGGCGGCGACCTGGAGGTCGAGCTGGATCACCGTCGCCCAGGCGCGGACGAGCCCGTACTTGCGGTCGCGGTCGATCCGCGGCCGCTCGTCGCGGCGCTTCTGGCGGATCGCCGCCCAGCGCTCGCGGAAGTACTCGGCGATCACCGCATTCAGCGTCTTGAACGTCGCGTAGGGGCGGGCGAAGTAGGCGGCGTAGTCGCGGCCGATCGGACGGCGCCGGGTCAGCACAGTGCTCATCGTCAGCATCGAGTGGACGGCGTCGCCGGAGAGGATGTTGGCGCGGCTGGCGCCGTCGGCGTAGAGCAGCCCGCGGCCGTTCGACTGGCGGCGCTCGATCTCGACTGCATCCTTCGGGTGGTTGGTGACGATCGCCGCGTTGCGCTCCTTCTCCCACCAGCGGAACGCCGGCATGTCGTGGTTGTTGCCGTGCAGCAGGCCGGCCTGGCAGGCGCCGGTCTGCGAGGACCAGTCGGTCTCCCAGCGGTGCAGTTCGTGCGAGCCCCGCTCGAGCCAGCGGGCGATGGTCGGGGCGTGCCCGGCGGCGATCGCCCGCTCGAGCACCTCGTGGGCGAGGCCGTCGATCTCGAGGAACAGCACCCCGGGCACGTTCGTGCGGTTGACGGTGTCGCGGCCGCGCGACTCGGCGCGGACGACGTTGCGGTACCAGCTCTCGTCGTCGTCGATCGCCAGCAGCGCCGAGGTCGCCGAGGTCGAGACGGTCAGCGCCAGGGTGACGAGGATCGCCTCGGCGAGGCCGGTCAGCTCGGCGCCGGGGACGAGGTCGATCGCGAAGGCGACGAGGATCGCGTTGATGACGATCGCCGCGAGGCCGAGGGTGAGCACGTTGAGCGGCAGGGTGAGCCGCGCCAGGGTCGGGAAGAGCAGCGCGTTGAAGACGCCGATCAGCACCGCGGCGCCGATCGCGGCCCCGACCCCGTCGAGCGTGAAACGGTCGAGGATCTGGGCGAGCAGGAGCAGGACGACGGCGTCGACGAGGACGACGATCAGCGAACGCTTCAGCACCTGAAGCGGGTCCGTGAAGACGTCCGACGCGGGCCTAGGATCCATGTGGATGGCGAATCATCCCGCATCTCCCGGCGGGGAGGGCCCCTCTTCCGACGCGGAAGTCCTGCCCGCCGACGCGGTCGTCGTCCAAAAGCACGAGCCGACCCTGCGGGGGATCATCCGCGTCGTCGTCACCGTCGTGGCGAGCGCGATCGCCCTCTACCTCGTCTACCTGCTGCGGACGCCGATCGGCTGGCTCTGCGTCGCGACCTTCGTCGCCGTCTCCGTCGCCGCCCCGGTGCGGACGCTCGAGCAGCGGATGCCGCGCGGAGTGGCGATCGCCGTCGTCTACCTGACCCTGGTGCTGATCCCGATCGGGATCGGGGTGATCCTCGTGCCGCCCGCGGTGACCGCCGGCAGCGACCTCGTCAACGACCTGCCGAGCTACGTCAGCGACCTCAACGACACCGTCCAGCAGAGCGACACGCTGCGCGGCCTCAACCAGGACTACGACCTCGTCGGCAAGCTCGAGGAGGCCGCCAACAACGCCGCCGGCTCGCTCGACAACGTCGCCTCGACCCTGGCCGACATCGGTGCCGGCCTGATCGGCTCGCTGTTCGCGGCGTTCACGATCATCGTGATGAGCATCTTCATGGTCTCGCGCGGCCACGAGTGGACGCGGGCGCTGCTCGCCACCCGCCGGCCGGAGGAGGCGGAGGCGATCGACAAGGCGCTCGAGCGGATGGCGATCGCCGTCTCCAGCTACGTCGGCGGCGCCCTCACCCAGGCGACGATCGCCGGCGTCGTCGCCTTCATCGTCCTCTCGATCCTCGACGTGCCGGCGCCGCTGGCGCTGGCGGTGATCATCGGCATCCTCGACCTGATCCCGCTGATCGGCGCGACGATCGGCGCCTTCCTCGTCGGCGTCGTCACCGTGTTCACCGACTTCCCGACGGTGACGATCATCTGGCTGATCTTCGCGATCGCCTACCAGCAGTTCGAGAACTACGTGATCCAGCCGCGGATTCAGAGCCGCGCCGTCCAGCTCGACCCGTTCGTGATCGTCATCGCGGCGATCTTCGGCGGCACCCTGCTCGGCATCGTCGGTGCCCTGCTGGCGATTCCGGTCGCCGCCGCCGGCCAGATCGGCGTCCGCGAGTTCATGCTCTACCGGCGCGGCGACCTCGACCGGATGGGCGGCGAGCTGACCGAGAGCCTGCCGCCCGACGCCCCGGACTCAAGCGATGGGGGTTCAGTGACGACATAAACCGGGATGAGTGACTTGGATTTCGCCGAGGTGCTCACGCGGATGGTCCAGATGCGGGCCTCCGACGTGCACCTGACCCCCGGATTTCACCCTGCCGTGCGCGTCCGCGGAAAGATTCAGGCGCTCGAGGACCTCGAGGTGCTGACGCCGCAGCAGACCCGAGACGTCGTCTACTCGATCCTCAACGACGACCAGCGCAAGCGGTTCGAGAACAACATGCAGCTCGACTTCGCCTACGCGATCCCCGGCGTCGCCCGCTTCCGCGTCAACTGCTTCTTCCAGCGCGGCGCCGTCAGCGCCGCCTTCCGCCACATCCCCCAGGAGATCAAGGGACTGCCCGAGCTCGGCCTGCCGGCGGTGCTCGAGGAGTTCACCCGCAAGCCGCGCGGCTTCGTCCTCGTCACCGGTCCGACCGGCTCCGGCAAGACGACCTCGCTGGCGGCGATGCTCGACTCGATCAACCGCGAGCGCGAGGAGCACATCCTCACGATCGAGGACCCGATCGAGTTCCTCCACCCGCACCACCGCTGCATCGTCAACCAGCGCGAGATCGGCTCCGACGCCCCCGACTTCGCGCAGTGCGCTGAAGGCGGCGCTGCGCCAGGACCCCGACGTGATCCTCGTCGGCGAGATGCGCGACCTGGAGACGATCTCCACGGCATTGACCGCGGCCGAGACCGGCCACCTCGTCTTCGCCACCCTGCACACCCAGTCGACCTCGCAGACGGTCGACCGGATCATCGACGTCTTCCCGTCCGAGCAGCAGCATCAGGTACGGATGCAGCTCTCGATCGCCCTGCAGGGGATCATCACCCAGCAGCTGCTGCCGACCGCCGACGGCTCCGGTCGGGTCTGCGCCTGCGAGGTGCTGATCCCGACGCCGGCGATCCGCAACCTGATCCGCGAGGGCAAGACCCACCAGATCTACTCGGCGATCCAGACCTCCGGTGCGACCGGGATGCAGACGATGGACGCTCATCTCGCCCAGCTCGTCCGCCAGGGCGCGATCTCCCGCAAGCTCGCCGAGCAGCGGGCGGCCGTCCCCGAGGAGCTGCGGCGGCTGCTCGGCGGTGCCGCAGCCGCAGCCCCACGGCGCCCCAGTACCAGGGCGCCTCGACGACGCTGGGAACGCCGGTCTGAGGGAGCGGTGGGCTAGGATGAGCACCTTCGCCTTCCGCGCGATCGACGTCGCCGGCACCCCGTCCCGGGGTGAGCTCGAGGCCGAATCGAAGGGCCAGGTCACCGAGCAGCTCCGCCAGCGCGGGCTGATCGTCCTCGACGTCTCCGAGAAGCGCGAGGCGATGCGGGTCGACGGCTTCCTCGACCGCTTCCAGAGCGTCAGCATGCGCGACCTGTCGGTCTTCTCGCGCCAGTTCGCGACCCTGATCGCCTCCGGGATGCCGATGCTGCGGTCCCTCTACACGCTCGAGGACCAGACCGAGGACGAGAAGATCACCGCCGCGATCGTCGACCTCCGCAAGGACGTCGAGGCGGGCAGCTCGGTGGCCGACTCGATGGAGCGCAACCCGGCGGTCTTCGACCCCCTCTACCGGTCGATGGTCCGCGCCGGCGAGGGTTCCGGCCGGCTCGAGTCGGCGCTCGACATGGTCGCCGTCCAGCTCGAGAAGCTCGACGCGCTGAGGCGCCAGGTGCGCTCGGCGATGATGTATCCGATGCTCGTCTTCACGTTCGCCGTCATCGTGATGTCGATCGTCGTCGCCTTCATCGTCCCCGTCTTCACCGGCATCTTCGAGGACCTCGCCAAGGACAACGGCGGCGACGCCGAGCTGCCGTTCATGACCAAGATCACCGTCGCCATGTCGGACGCGCTGACCGGCGGCTGGTTCATCCTCATCCCGGCGATCGCCGGGCTCGCCTTCGGCTTCTCGCAATGGAAGAAGACCGAGCGCGGCCGCCGTCAGTGGGATGCCTTCAAGCTGCGCCTGCCGGCGAAGATCGGCGATGTCGTCCAGAAGGTCGCGATCGCCCGCTGGTCGCGCGTCTTCTCGGGCACGATCGCCGCCGGCGTGCCGATCCTCCAGGCGATCAAGATCGCCGGCGAGACCTCCGGCAACGCCGTCGTCGCCGACGCCATGGAGGACGTCTACGCCTCGGTCCGCCAGGGCGGCACGATCGCCGCCCCGCTCGGCCGCTCCGCCGTCTTCCCGACCATGGTCACCCACATGGTCTCGGTCGGCGAGGAGACCGGCCAGCTCGAGCAGATGCTCGCCAAGGTCGCCGACTTCTACGAGGCCGAGGTCGACGCCAAGGTCAAGGCGCTCACCTCCCTGATCGAGCCGCTGATGATCATCTTCGTCGGCGTCGTCGTCGGCTTCATCGTCATCTCGATGTACCTGCCGATCTTCAGCATCTACGACAAGATCAGGTAGCGGGCGCCGATGCCGAACCGTCTCGTGAAGCCCTAAGGGGGACGCAGGAGAACGATCCCCGGGGTCCCTTGCTCAGCGCTGCTGCATCCGCCACCAGGCGTAGATCAGCAGGGGCACGAGCACGACGACGGTGATGATGACCGGCCACATCGGGATCAGACCTCGGCGGCCTCGACGGCGTGCTTGAGCTCGTCGGCGTCGGCGTCGATCTGCTTCTCGATGACCTTCTTGGCGCGCTTGACGGCCTTCTCGATCTGCTCGTCGACCTTCGACTCGCCGATCACGATCAGGGCGGCGTTGCCGTCGTCGAGGGCCTCGCCGAGATCCTTGAGGTCGCCGCGCGACATGCCCTTCCAGAGGTGGCCGACGACGCCGCCGGCGACGCCGCCGACGACGGCGGTGCCGATGATCGACGGCGGGAAGAGGATGCCGGCGACGGCGCCGACGGCGATGCCGGTCCAGGCGCCGTGCTGGGTCGGCTTCTCGGTCTTGTGGACGCGGACCTTGCCGTCCTCCTTCTCGATCACGGCGGCGTCGAAGGTGCCGACGGCGCCGGCGGCGTGGAGCTCGAAGACGCCTTCGAAGTCGGCTTCGGCATCGGCGATCTCGTCGTAGACGGCGGCGAACAGGAAGACGGGTCGGTCAGCCATATGGTGGGCCTCTCTGTGGGCGGGGGGAACCCCGAAGTGGACAGCTGCCGACGAGCCTATCCCGCCCGGGCCTCGACCGGTGCGCCGCCCCGCGCGACGCCGGCAAGCTCGCTGCCGCCGAGCTGGCGGCAGACCTCGTATCCGCCGACGGGCAGGGCGCGATGCCGTCGAGCGATGAGTATCGGTGTCGGGCCCGGTCAACAGCTCAGAATCAGCCGCGGGCAGTGACCCGCCGACAGAGAGGATTTGCAGATGGCACAGAAGATCACCCCGAACCTGTGGTTCGACGGCGACGCCGAGGCGGCCGCCGAGTTCTACTGCGACGTCTTCCCGGACGGGCGGATCGTCGCCGTCAGCCGCTATCCGGAGGGCTCGCCGGGCCCGGCCGGGACGGTGATGACGGTCGAGTGGGAGCTGAACGGACAGCGCTTCGTCGGGATCAACGGTGGTCCCCAGTTTCAGTTCGACGAGGCGGTCTCGTTCATGATCAGCTGCGCGGACCAGGCCGAGGTCGACTACTACTGGGAGCGGCTCGCCGACGGCGGCACCGAGGGCCAGTGCGGCTGGTGCAAGGACCGCTTCGGGCTCTCCTGGCAGGTCGTCCCACGGGGCATGGAGGTCGTCTTCTCCGACCCCGATCCGGCGAAGGCGCAGCGGGCGATGGCGGCGATGCTGAAGATGGGCAAGCTCGACATCGGGGCGCTGCGGGCGGCCGCCGCGGGCGAGGCCGACGGCTGAGCCGCACGCGGTCGCTCCCCGGCGCTGCCGCCCCGGGCGCCGCTACGGTTGCGGCGATGGCGGCACGAAGCGGACGGGAACCGCGCCGGTGAAGCGCTCGGCGACCCTCGAGGCGGCGGTGGCGGCGAAGCGCTGCCGCCCCGAGGACGTCTTCGAGCACTTCGGCTCCGGCGACGACCTGATCGTCGGCCTCGGCAACGCCGAGCCGCATACCGTCATCGACGCGATCGAGGCCGGGGCGGAGGAGCGCGGCCTCGAGGAGGTGCGGCTGCACCAGATGCTGCCGCTCCGCAGGCGCGGCTACATCGACGGCGAGGTGCCGGGGCTGCGGCACGTCTCCTGGTTCCTCTCGCCGTTCGACCGGCCGGCCTTCCACGCCGGTCACTGCGACCTCGTGCCGAACAACTTCAGCGAGGTGCCGGCGCTGATGCAGCGGGCGACGAAACGCTCGCTGGTCCTCGCCGCCGCCTCGCCGCCGGACCGGCACGGCTACATGTCGCTCGGCACCCACGCCGAGTACGTCGCTTCGATGGTCGGCGAGGTGCCGTTCTTCTGCGAGGCGAACGCGCAGATGCCGCGCACTTTCGGCGAGAACCAGGTCCACGTCAGCGACGTCGCCGGCTGGTGTGAGGCCGACTACCCGCTCGCCGAGCTGCCGCCGCGCGAGGAGACCGACGTCGATCGCAGGATCGCCGAGCTGATCGTCGAGCGGATCCCGAACGGCGCCACCCTGCAGATCGGGATCGGCTCGGTGCCGAACGCGGTCCTCGGCATGCTCGGCGACCATCGCGACCTCGGCATCCACACCGAGCTGCTCGGCGACGGCTTCATCGATCTGATCGAGTCCGGCGTCGTCAACGGGTCGCGGAAGCTGACCCACCGCAATCGCGCGATCACGACCAGCGCGCTCGGCTCGGCCCGCCTGCACGAGTTCGTCGCCGCCAACGCCGGCGTCGAGTTCTGGCCGGTCGACTACACCAACGACGCGCGGCGGATCGGCCTCGAGCCGCTGATGACCGCCGTCAACGCCTCCCTCGAGGTCGACTTCCTCGGCCAGTGTGCCTCGGAGTCGATCGGGACCGACTACTGGTCGTCGAGCGGCGGTCAGGCCGACTACGCGCGCGGCGCCCTCTATTCCGAGCGGGGGCAGTCGTTCATCGTCCTCCACTCGGCCCCGCACGACGAGTCGTGCTCGCGGATCGTCCCCGAGCTCCATCCCGGCGCGGCGGTGACGACGTTCAAGAACATCGTCGACCGGGTCGTCACCGAGTACGGGGTCGCCGAGCTACGGGGACGGTCGATCCGTGAACGCACGGAGCGGCTGATCGCGATCGCGCACCCGAAGTTCCGGGACGAACTCGGTGCCCGGGCCCGGGAGATCGGCTACGCCTGAGGCGGGCCGGCGGCTGGCCGGCCGGCGGGTCGCGGCGGGAACGTCGGGGGGCTCGAGCATCCGCCAGAGCAGCAGCAGCAACGCCGGCGTCGCGGTTGCGATGACCATGACCAGAAACCAACTGGCGCCGCGGTCGGTCCCCATCCCCAGCGAGTGGACGAGCCCGAGCAGCCAGAAGACCGCGGTGAAGCGGTGCAATGTCCGCCAGCGGGCGACCCCGATCCGGCCTCGCTGGTAGTAGCCGAGGCCGAGCGCGGCCAGCCCGTAGAAGCCGATCACGCCGAGTCCGGTCCAGAACGGCTGATAGCTGGACGTGAACGGGATCGCGATCTCGGTCGGCGTGTAGCCGACGAAGGTGTCGCCGAGCAGCGAGACGCCGTGGACGACCAGGGCGGCGAGCGTCGCCAGCGCCAGTGCCTCGTGCAGCGGCCGCAGCTCGGCGATCCGCCGTCCCAGCGTGCCCCGCGAGCTGCTCAGCAGCCCGATGCTGACCGAGAGGCTGGCGAGGATGAGCGCCGCGGTGCCGGCGGCGCGGCTGGTGACCCAGAACAGGCCGCCGGTCTGAAGCAGGGCGTTCATCAGGACTGCGAGGTGGTCAGCGGCGCCGGGGTGGGGGTGACCGGCGCCACCGTCGTCGGCGCCGGGGTGACGACGACGCCCGAGTCCTCTGCGGCCTGCAGGCCGTCGTCGCCGGAGCTCGTGGACGCCGACGAGCTGGAGCTCTGCGACCGGCCGGTCGTCGTGTCGGCTCGGCTGGTCTTCGTGCCGTGCGCGAGCTGGTCGTTGAGCGCCAGCCCCCAGGCGAGCACGAACGTCGCCGACGCGGCGACGAAGACGCTGCGGCGGATCAGGCTGATCCGGCGGGCGCGTTCGCGAAGCCGCGCCATCGCCACCCGGCGGTTGCGTTCGGCCTCGGGGCTCATGCGGCCACCTCGGCGGCGAACGGCGCGTCGGCGGCGATCCCGGCGAGGTCGGTCACCGAGCCGTCGTCGAGCACGATCAGGCCGCCGTCGGGAAGCCAGTCGGCGGCGCCGTCGGGGCCGCTCAGCAGCGCCGCCTTGGCCCGATGCTCGGCCTCCTCGGCGGTCGCGGCGATCGCGGTCACCTGGACGATGCCGCTGAAGCAGGGTCCGCCGCCGGCGGGGTCGATCAGATGGTGAGCGGTCGCGCCGGATTCGTCCCGCCAGCTGCGCTTGCCGATGCCGCTTGTCGCGACGCCGCCGGCGGCGATCGCGAGGACACCGACGGGATCGCCCCCGAACGGATCGGCGACGGCGATCGGCCGCTCGACGCCGGCGGTGCCGGCGACGCGCAGATCGCCGGCGCACTCGACCGCGAGAGTCGCGGCACCGTCCGAGCAGCGCTGCGGCACGGTCGGCGGCCCAGCCCTTGGCGATGCCGCCGCTGTCGATCTCGAGCCCGGGTGGCCGAGTCACCGTCGCGGTGGTCGGGTCGGGGTCGATCTCGCGCCAGCGCGCAGCGGGGTCGGCTGCGGCCGGGTGCCGGGGCGGCGCCGCGGCGAGCGCGGCGGCGAGCCGGCCCGGGTCGGCGCCGTTCATCGAGTCGCCGTAGCCGGCGTCGCGGAGGATCGGCAGGATCGTCGGGTCGACGAGTCCGCCGGTCCGCTCGGCGGCGCGGCGGGCGGCGAGCAGGAAGTCGAGCATCAGCGGGCTGACCCGGACGGTCGGTCGCGGGTCGGCGTTGAGCAGCGACAGCTCGCTGTCGGGGAGAAAGCGCGACAGCCGGCGATGGCATTCGAGCAGGAAGCGCGCCGCCTCGACCGCCCGCAGCCGGGCCGCGTCGGAGTCGGTCAGCGTGACCGTGCAGCGGCCGCCGAAGCAGTCGATCCTGAGCAGGTGCTCGTCGTGCATGACGGCGAAGCTATGGCCGTACCCTCAAGCCGCTTTCTGAGCGCGATGAGAGTCCTCTCATCCGATCCGGGAAGATTGCCCGCTTGTCCGCGCTCGAGGTCATCGCCATAATCGCCGCCGGGTTCGGCGCCGGGACGATCAACGCGCTGATCGGGTCGGGCACGCTGATCACCTTCCCGGTCCTGCTGGCGTTCGGCTACGCGCCGGTCGTCGCCAACGTCTCCAACAACATCGGCCTCGTCCCCGGCGCGATCAGCTCCGCCTGGGGCTACCGCAAGGAGCTGCGGGGCAGCCGGCCGCGATTGCGCCGCTACGCGCCCGCCACCGCCTGCGGCGCCGTCGCCGGTGCCGTCCTGCTGCTGACGCTGCCGGAGGCCGCCTTCAAGGCGATCGTGCCGGTGCTGATCGCGATCTCGCTGGTCCTGATCGTCCTGCAGCCGCGAATCACCGCCTGGATCACGGCCCGGCGCCGGACCCACCGCCCCCACGGCGGCCCGTTGCTGATCGCCGGGATCTTCGCGACCGGCATCTACGGGGGCTATTTCGGGGCCGGCCAGGGGATCCTGCTGTTCGGGCTGCTGGCGAGCTCGCTCGGCGGCGACCTCCGTCACGTCAACGCGATCCGCGCCGTCCTCGCCGGGATCGCGAACCTCGTCGCCGCGATCGTCTTCCTGTTCATCGCCGACGTCGCCTGGCTGCCGGCGCTGCTGATCGCCGTCGGCTCAACCGCCGGCGGGCTGTTCGGGGCCGGCGTCGGCAGGCGGCTGCCGGATCCGTGGCTGCGGGCGATCATCGTCGTCGTCGGCACCGCCGCGATCGTCCAGCTCATCCGCTGACCCCCTCGCCGGGAGTGGGAGGTGGCGCCGGGCGGGCCGAGCGGTGCCCGGCCGACATACCCTAGGGGGGTATGGTACGGTGCTCCTCATGGACACCACAGCAGACGGACACGCCGGCCACCACCACGAGCTGCCGACCGAGGGACGGGCCCTGACCGCCGTCTCGATCTCGGCGACCCTGCACTGCCTGACCGGCTGCGCGATCGGCGAGGTCGCCGGCATGGCGATCGGCACCGCGGCGGGGATGTCGAACGGGGCGACGATCGTCCTCTCGATCGCGCTCGCCTTCCTGTTCGGCTACTCGCTGACGAGCCTGCCGTTGCTCGGTGCCGGATTCGCGCTCGCCGCCGTCGTGCCGATCGCCCTCGCCTCCGACACGTTCAGCATCCTGACGATGGAGATCGTCGACAACCTGATCATGGTCGTCATCCCCGGCGCCCTCCATGCCGGTCTCGGCGACCTGCTGTTCTGGGGCAGCCTGTCCTTTGCGCTCGCGGTCGCGTTCCTGTTCGCGGTGCCGGTCAACCGCTGGCTGATCGCCCGCGGCAAGGGGCACGCCGCCGTCCACGCAACCGGCGTCCACGGCGGGCCGCCGCTGAGGCTCGTCGGCGCGGTCACGGCGATCGCCTTCGTCTTCGGTGCGGCGGTGCTGATCGCCGAGGCGATCTAGCCGTCGAGCGCCGCGGCGCCGGGCCGCGCCGGCACGCCCGGCCGCAGCCGCAGCCGACCGGGGATCGCCAGCGCCGCGATCACCGCCAGGCCGACGCCGAGGGCGGAGACGGCGAACGCGGTCGTGTAGCCGCTCTCGGCGGGCAGGCCGCCGGCGACGATGTGGCCGGCGACGATGCTGGCCGCGACCTGGCCGCCGATCGCGCCGCCGATCGTCCGCATGATCGTGTTCATCCCGGTGGCGACGCCGGTCTGGCTCTGGTCGACGGCCTCGACGATCAGGTTCGCCATCGCCGCGAACGAGAAGCCGATCCCGAGCCCCATCAGCGCCGTCGCCAGGTAGATCGCCAGGTGGCTCTCGTGCCAGACGGCGAGCATCAGGAAGCTCAGGCAGGCGAGCACGGTGCCGATCACGAGCGGCAGCTTCGATCCGTAGCGACTGCCCATCAGCCCCGAGATCGGCCCGGCGACGAGCATCACCAGCGCCGACGGCAGCATGAACAGCCCCGCCGTCGTCACCGAGGCGCCGAAGCCGTAGCCGGTCGAGGCCGGGACCTGGACGAACTGCGGGACGAGGATGTAGGAGCCGAACATCCCGAATCCGATCAGCAACGCGGTCAGGTTGGTCGTCAGGACCGGCCGATCGCGCATCATCCGCATGTCGACGAGCGGCTCCGGGTGGCGGGCCTCGAAGCGCACCCAGACGGCGAGCAGGACGACCGCCAGCGCGAACGAGCCCGATGAAGGTCGCCGACGTCCAGCCCCAGCTGTTGCCCTCGCTGACGGCGATCAGCAGCGACGCGAGCCCGCCGGAGAGCAGCGCGGCGCCGCCCCAGTCGATCTTCGCCGGCGTCTTCACGGGCGACTCGGGGATGAAGCGGTGGGTGGCGATCGTCGCCGGGATGACGACGATCAGCGCCAGCCAGAAGATCCACTCGTAGGCGACGTGATCGACGATCAGGCCGCTGATCACGAGGCCGGCGCCGCCGCCGATCCCGAAGGTGGCGCTGATCAGCCCGATCGCCGTCGCGACCTTCTCGCGCGGGAACTCGTCGCGGATGATCCCGAACGAGAGCGGGAAGATCGCGCCGCCGATGCCCTGGATCGCCCGGCCCGCGATCAGCAGCGCGATCGAGTGCGAGAGCGCGCAGACGAGCGAGCCGAGGCCGAAGACGATCAGGGTGACGACGAGCAGCCGCTCCTTGCCGAACATGTCGCCGAGCCGGCCGACGATCGGGGTGGCGATCGAGGCGGTCAGCAGGTAGCCGGTCAGCGCGAAGGTGACGAGCGTCGTCGTCGTCCCGAGGCTGGCCTGGATCTCGGGCAGGGCGGGGGCGATCATCGTCTGCGAGAGCGCGTAGGCGAGCGCGCCGGTGACGAGCACCGCGAGGGTGACGTTGTAATGCTGGCGCACCGGGGTGTCGGCGACGGCGCTCAAAGCTCCTCGATCAGCTCCGCCATCCGCCCGAGCAGGTGGACGGCCTGTTCGCGCTCGGTCACTGACAGCGACCCGAAGATCTCCATCCGCTTCGCCTCGATCGCGGCGCGCTTGCGCTCGTAGAGCTCGCGACCGCGGCCGGTCAGCTCGACCGCGACCGCGCGGCGATCGTCGCCGGCGGTGTCGCGGCGGACGAGGCCGTCGCGCTCGAGCGAGTCGATCATCCGGCTCGCCGTCGGCGCGGCCACGCCGGCGGCCTCGGCGAGCTCACCGAGCCGGGCGGCGCCGGCGGCGGCGAGCGGCTCGAGCAGGTGGACCTGAGGGACGGTGAGCTCGTCCTGCTGGTGAGCCGCCCGTCCCTTCGCTCGCCGGACGGCGGAGAAGAAGTCGTCCCAGGCGGCGTTGAGGGCGTCGAGGCCGGCGGCGGGGGAGGCGGCTGCTGTCGGTCGTGCGGTTGCCACGCACGACAATTATTAGCAAGCTAACTATTACCGCTGCCGCGCGGCCGGCGGACGAACAGCCGACCCAGCACCGTGCCGCTGTCGGCGTCGAGGATCTCGAAGCGCCCCGGCTTGCGGAACAGCAGGTTGAAGCTCGCCGGCGCATCGGAGGCGGCGTCCTCGGTCACCCCGAACGCCGGAATTTCGATCGCCCGTGCGCGGGCGCTGCCGACGTTGAGCTCGAGCTGGTCGCCGACGAAGCCGTCGACCGTCTCCGGCTTCGTCGCCGATGCGTCGATTCGCGCGGTCAGTGCCTCGCCGGGCGGCAGCGTGTCGGCGACGGTGGTCGAGCTCGTCGTCGTGGTCGTCGTCGACTCGGTGCTCGACGAAGAGCTATTCCCGAGCAGCGGGCCGCGGCGGTCGGGGGCGATCAGCGCCGCGACGATCGAGACGGCGAAGAGGACGACGAGGACGATGATCAGCCGGCGAGCGGCCATTCAGAGCACCGTCTCAGCGGTCTGGGGGGCCGCCCCCAGCCGATCCTGGGGTCCTTCCTTTAGCGAATCGTCCAGAAATCCTTCAAAGCCGCTAAAGGTGGCCTCCCCGGGCGCCGATAGGTCGCAGGCAAGAGAAATCGAGCTGGGGCTCTGGTGCAAAGGCAAACTCATCGCGAGGTGGGGGCGCAAAGCCACGGGACTCTCCGTCAGGGGAGCCAGCCGGGTTACCACCGGGGTTCGAACTCCGAATGGCTTGGCGACAGGCTCCGGCTCCACTTAGTAGACCCCGAGGAGGGTAACTATGCTGGACCGACTCCGCGCTCGGAGCACCGACGAATCAGGCTTCACCCTGGTCGAGCTGTTGGTCGTGATGCTGATCATCGGCATCCTGGCCGCGATCGCAATCCCGTCGTTCTTCGCTCAGCGCGACAAGGCAACTGACTCCGACGCCAAGTCGGGGGCCCGAACGGCACAGACGGCGATCGAAACGTTCGCGACCGAGCACGGAGGCTCCTACGCCACCGCGGCCGCTGACGGCTCCGATCTCAAGGTGATCGAACCGACCCTGAACGACCAGACGATCACGGTCGCCAACCAGGGCGCCAAGACCTACAAGGTCACCACCGACTCCGACACCGGGAACACGTTCTCGATCGAGCGGCTTGCGGACGGGACGACCAGTCTGACCTGCACCGGAGCGAGCGGTGGCTGTAACGGGGGCAATTGGTAGTTGAACCAACCCGATCCAGCTGGATCGGACGGGGGGATGGACGAGGCGGGCCTGCGGGTCCGCCTCGTCCGCGTTCTGGCGGCAGAGCTCAAGAACACACCTCCGGCGGCCGATGGTGACTTGCGCGCATGAATACTGAGAAGGCAACGGCCGCACCCCGCTCCGGCGTCGGTGCCGAGGACGGGTTCACGATCATCGAGGTGGTGGTCACCGCGGTCGTGGTCGTGACGGTGATGATCGCGACGTTCGGCGCGCTCGAATCGGCCGGCCGCGCCGGCGCCGATCAGCGCCACCACGCCGAGGCCTATGCCCTCGCCCAGCAGGACCAGGCGCGACTGCGGTCGCTGCAGATCTCCCAGCTCGCCGGGCTGAGCGAGACGAACACCGTCAACCAGGGCGGGACCCAGTACAGCGTCGAGTCGACCGGGCAGTTCGTCAACGACGTCACCGGTACCGCCTCCTGCGAGGAGGGGACGAACACCTCCGACTACATCAGCATCACCTCCACGGTCACCTGGCCGGCGATGGGCGGCCGGCCGCCGACGGTGATCAAGAGCATCGTCGCGCCTCCTGCCGGTTCACTCTCGGAGGATGCCGGCGCGCTCGCCGTCGTCGTCCGCGACGGCGCCGGCAACGGGCTCGCCGGGGTCCCCCTGACCGGCTCCGGCGCCGGGTCGTTCAGCGGCTCGACCGGCCCGACCGGCTGCATCCTCTTCACCGACCTGCCCGAGGGCAACTACACGCTGACCCCGAGCACGGCGGCCGGCGTCGTCGACGCCGACGGCGATCCGCCCGCCCCGATCGCGACCAGCGTCGTCGGCCAGAGCACGAACACGCTCGTGCTCCGCTACGACACCCCGGGGAGCATCGACGTCACCTTCAAGACGCGGATCAACGGCAGCGTCCAGAACACGACCCAGGACACCGTCGTCGCCTTCAACAACGGGATGTCGCAGGAGCGGATGTTCGGGACCGTCGGCAGCCGCGTGACCACGCTCCAGGCCACCTCGCTGTTCCCGTTCTCCTCGCCCTACGCGGTCTACGCCGGCAGCTGCACCGCCAACAACCCGAACCCCGACGAGCTCACCGACCCACCCGCGGCGGCGGCGCTGGCCGACGTCAACGTCGTCTCCAGCCAGATCGCGACGGCGACGATCCAGCTGCCGGCCCTCGATCTGACCGTGATGAGCGGCAACTCGAGCAGCTCGCCGGGGTCACCCGTGAGCGGCGCGACGGTGAAGATCGCCGACACGCAGTGCAGCGTCGGCGGCAACCCGGTGAAGCGGACGATGACGACGAACTCGACCGGCAGGCTCGACACGCCCGGCCTGCCCTACGGGACCTACGACATCTGCGCCTACCGGAGCAGCACCAACCGCAAGAACACGCTGTCGGCGGTCCCGGTCGAGACGACCGCCACCGACACGACCCGGACGATCTACGTCGGCAGCAGCGCCGCCGGCAGCAGCAGCGGGAGCTGCCCGTGAGAGCGCCGCGACCGATCGCCGACGAGCGCGGCTTCACCCTCGTCGAGATGCTCGTCGGCATGGTGATCGGGATCGCCGTGCTCGGCGGGGTCGTCACCCTGGTCACCGTGACGGCGCGAAGCAGCGGTCGGATCAGTGAGCGGGTCGCCGCCGACCAGGTCGCCCGGCCGATGGTCCAGCGGGTCATGACCGAGCTGCACTCGGCGTGCATCTCCCCGGGCCTGGCGCCGATCCTGCCCGGCAGCACCGGCAGCTCGATCTCGTTCATCCACGGCACCGGCGCCGAGGTCGCGCCGACGCCGGTCAAGCGGACGATCTCGCTGAGCGGCGGCGACCTCGGCGACGCCGTCTACGCGAAGACAGGCGGGACGGCACCGGACTGGACATTCGCGTCGTCGCCGACTTCGACCTACCTGCTGCTGAGCCGGGTCGGAACGATCGGCTCGACGCCGCTGTTCCGTTACTACGCCTACGAGAACGGGGCGATCTCCGACACGCCGCTGCCGGTGCCGCTGAGCTCCGACGACGCCGCCCGCACCGTCGAGGTCGCGATGTCCTTGACCGTCTCGCCGGCGACGAGCGCGACATCCGCGGAGGCCGGCACGCCGATCGAGCTGACGAACTCGGCGCTGGTCCGGTTCTCGCCGAGCAACGAGGACACCGAACAGGCGGGTCTGCCATGCACCTGAGGCTGCCGCGCTGCGAGCGGATCCGGCGACGCCTCGGCGCCGAGGACGGGTTCACGATGGCGACCGCGATGCTGGCGCTGGTCGTCGTCTCGCTGGCGATGGCGGCGACCGTCACCGCGGTCAACGGCGATATCAGCCTGACCAGCCGTGACCTCGACCAGAAGCGGGCCTACGAGGCGGCTCAGGCCGGGCTCGCCGACTACTCGTTCCACCTCAACAAGGACAACGCCTACTGGGCGAAGTGCACGAACGTGCCGACGCCGAACGCCGTCAACAACGCCGGCTCGACGGCGAAGCGCCGCAACGTGCCCGGCAACACCGGCGCCAGCTATGCGCTCGAGCTGATCCCGGCGACCGGCAAGAGCGTCTGCTCCAGCTCCGATCCGGTCGGCAGCATGATCGAACAGTCGGGCGGGACCAGCAACGGCACCTTCCGGATCCGCTCGACCGGCTACGCGGCGGACTCGAAGCAGAGCATCGTCGCCTCCTTCAAGCGGGCCTCGTTCCTCGACTACGTCTACTTCACCCAGTACGAGACCTCCGATCCGGTCACCTACGGCTCGAGCTGGGAGATCAACCAGGCCTACCAGCAGTGCGAGAAGACCTACCGCGACGGCCGCAAGTACAGCAGCCTGCCCTGCACCGAGATCGTCTTCGTCAGCGGCGAGTCGATCAACGGTCCGCTGCACACCAACGACGAGCTCAACATCTGCGGCTCGCCGGTGTTCGGGCGCTCCCCGAGCGATCTGATCGAGGTCAGCTCGCCGCCGGCCGGCTACCGGAGCTCCGGGGGGTCGGGTTGCGGCTCCACGTCGCCGACTTTCCGCGGCACCTACCTGACCAACGCGCCGGTGCTGACGCCGCCGAGCACCAACGACAGCCTCAAGAACGTCGCGGGCGCGGCGGTCTACACCGGCCAGACCGACATCCAGCTCAGCGGCACGAACATGACCGTGAAGACGGCCTCCGGCTCGACGAGCACGACGCCGATCCCGAGCAGCGGCGTGATCTACGTAGCCAACAGCACGACGTCGTCGTGCAGCAACGCCTACTCGCCCTATGCGCGGAACACGACCATGTACCCGTCCTCTTCGGCCTGCGGGAACGTCTACGTCTCCGGGAGCTACTCGGGCCAGCTGACGATCGCCGCCGAGAACGACGTGATCATCGACGACGACCTCTGCCGCGGCAGCTGCTCAGGCAGCCCCAGCGGCAACGGCCTGCTCGGCCTGATCGCCAACAACTTCATCCGCGTCTATCACCCGCTCACCCCGACGAACAGGACGACCGCCTGGGGCGACTGCAACGGCACCAGCAACGGGTCGGGCACGCAGACGAACCTGCGGATCGATGCGGCGATGCTGGCGATCCAGCACTCGTTCGTCGTCGATCACTACAACTGCGGCAACCCGCTCGGCACGCTCACCGTCAACGGCGCGATCTCGCAGAAGTTCCGCGGCCCGGTCGGCACCGTCAGCGGCACCAATCCGGTGTCGGGCTACAGCAAGAACTACTCCTACGACGACCGGCTCCGCTACCTGGCGCCGCCGAACTTCCTCGATCCGGTCGAATCGGCCTGGCACATGCAGCGCCAGACGATCGATCCCTGAGCCCGTGTCCCGCCGCCGCCGCGGATAGCTTCTCCCGCCGATGTTGGTCGTCGCCCTCTTCATGGCCCTGCTCGGGCTGCTGATCGGCAGCTTCGCCGGCGTCGTCGCCTACCGGGTACCGCGCGGGGAGTCGCCGATCGGCGGTCGTTCTCGCTGCGACTCGTGCGCCACCGTCGTCGCCGCCCGCGACAACGTCCCGGTCGTCTCCTGGCTGCTCTTGCGCGGCCGCTGCCGGAGCTGCGGAGCGGCGATCCCGGCGCGCTATCCGCTCGTCGAGCTCGGGCTGGCGGTTGGTTTCGCGGCCGCCTACCTGGCCCTCGAAGACGACGGCGCCGCCGAGGTGGCGCTCGGCTGCAGCTTCCTGTTCGTGCTTGCGATCGTCACCCTGACCGACCTCGAGCAGCGGATCATCCCCAACGTCGTCCTCGCGCCGGCCGCCGTCGCGGCGATCGCCCTGACCCTGCTCGGCGATCCCGGCGAGCTGCCGCCGCGACTGCTCGCTGCGGCGATCGGCGGCGGCGTCCTGCTTCTCGTCTCGCTCGCCCATCCGCGCGGGATGGGGATGGGGGACGTCAAGCTGGCGTTCGTGATGGGCCTGTTCCTCGGCCGCGCCGTCGCGCCGGCGCTGCTGATCGGCTTCGCGGTGGGCGCCATCTGGGGGCTGGCGCTGATCGCCAGGCACGGCTCCGAGGCCCGCAAGCGGGCGGTCCCGTTCGGCCCGTTCCTCGCCTTCGGCGGCGTCGTCGGGCTGTTCGCCGGCGACGCGATCGTCGATTGGTACGTCGACTCGTTCCTATCCGGCTGAGGATCGGCCTGAAAGGCGTTTACCGCCGCGGCCGCCGGATTCAAGCGGGGGCCCCTCGCGGCCGATGAGTTCGGGGCATGGGACTGTCGCTCGGCGCGCGCAAGGTGAACACGACCGTCGGCCTCGACATCGAGGCCGCGACCGTCGCTGCCACCGAGGTCGTCGTCAACGGCGACGTCCGGCTTGGCAAGTCCGGCATCGCGCCACTCGCCGCCGGCGTCACCCGCGAGGGGGAGGTAAGCGATCCGGCGGCGCTGACGGCGGCGATCAAGGACCTCTTCGCCGACCACAGGCTCTCGCGCAACGTCCGCCTCGGGATCGCCAACCAGCGGGTCGCCGTGCGGACGCTGCGCCTGCCGTTCATCGAGGACGAGTCCGAGATCGAGGCCGCGGTCCGCTTCCAGGCCCAGGAGGAGCTGGCGATTCCGCTCGAGCAGTCGGTCCTCGACTGGCAGGTCCTCCGCCACGAGCCCGAGGTGCGGGCCGCCGGCAAGATGGACGTCGTCGTCGTCGCCGCCCGCCGCGAGATGGTCTCGAACCTGATCCGGGTCGTCCGCGACGCCGGGCTGCGCCCGATCGGCCTCGACGTCTCCGCCTTCGGCCTGATCCGCGCCCTCGGCAAGGACCGCAGCGGTCTCGCCGCCCCCGTCCCGGACGCGGCAGAGGCCGACGGCGGCGACGGGATGGCGGCGCCGCGGCCGGCGCAACTCTTCTGCTGCCTCGGCGACATCACCAACCTCGCCGTCTCCCGCGACGGTGACTGCCTGTTCACGCGCGTCTCGCCGTTCGGCATCGAGGGAATCGCCCAGCGCCTCGCCGAGCGTCGCGAGCTGACCCTCGAGCACTCCCGCCGGTGGCTCGCCCACGTCGGCGTCGAGGAGCCGGTCGAGGCGATCGATGGCGATCCGGCGATCGTCGCCGCCACCCGCGAGGTGCTCGACGACGGCGTCGCCAGGCTCGCCGACGAGATGCGGCTCTCGCTCGACTACTACGGGGCCCAGGAGGGGGCGCAGGCGATCGAGGAGATCGTCGTCTGCGGTCCCGGCTCGGTCATCCCCGGCGTCTGCGGGGGGCTCGAGCAGCAGCTCGGCCTCGCCCTCCGGGTCGGTCACCCGCCGGCGCTCGCCGGCCTCGACGCCGCAGAGGCGGCCCGGCTCGCCGTCCCCTACGGACTGGCGCTGGAGGAGTAGCGATGCGTCCGGTCAACCTGATTCCGAACGAGGAGCGCCGCGGCGCCGCCGCGCCGAGCCGCACCGGCTCGGTCGCCTACTTCGTCGTCGGCGCCCTCGCCCTCGCCCTGGTCGGCGTCTGCGCGGTCGTCTTCATGGGCAGCAAGGTCAGCGACAAGCAGGCCGAGGTCGACCGCCTCGAGGCGCAGGCGATCGAGACCGAGGCGCGGGCCGGCAGCCTTGCCTCCTACGTCTCCTTCCAGCAGATCCGCGAGTCGCGGGCGACGACGATCGACTCGCTCGCGAAGAGCAGGTTCGACTGGGAGCGGGTCGTCCGCGAGCTCTCGCGGGTGATCCCCAAGGACGTCTGGCTCTCGAACCTGACCGGCACGGTCGCGCCCGAGGTCCAGCTCGACGACGCCGCCGCGATCGCGCTGCGTGCCTCGGTTCCCGGACCGGCCCTCGAGCTGGTCGGCTGCGCGCGCTCGCAACCGGCGATCGCGAGCCTGATCGCGGCGCTGCACGACATCGACGGCGTGACCCGGGTGACCGCCGCCAACGGCATCAAGACCCCCGATACCTCTTCCGGCAGCTCAGACGGCTCCGGGGCGGCGGCGCCCAGCCGCCCGACACCGGCGGCTCCTGCCCGCGCTCGGCGCCGAGCTTCCAGATCGTCGCCGCCTTCGACGCGATCGCCGTCGAGGGGGCCGATGTGCCGCCGGCCGCTCCCGGCGGCAGCGACTCCGCGGCGCCGACCGGCGAGCAGCAGGCGGCCCAGGAGGCCGGCGCGAAGGTGACCAAGGCCACGAACCTGGTGCCCGGGAGGCTGAGATGAAGAAGAGCGACCGCACGATCCTCCTCATCCTGCCCCTGGTGGCGCTGGTGATCGCCTTCTACCTGCTCGCGATCTCCCCGAAGCAGAAGCAGATCGGCGAGCTCGACGACCAGATCTCGGGCCTCAGCAGCCGCATCGCGACCGCCGACGACGAGGTCGCCGCGGCCGAGGCTGCGCGGAAGTCGTTTCCGCGCAACTACAGCCGGATCGTCTCGATGGGCAGCGCCGTACCCGAGGACAGCGACCAGGCGACGCTGATCTACGACCTGACCAAGGTCAGCGACGAGGCGAACGTCCAGTTCCGCTCCTTCGAGCTGTCGGAGACGCCTGACGCCACCGAGGCTCCGGCCGCGGCGGCGCCGACGACGACCACCGACACGACCACGACCGACTCGACGACCAGCGACACCGGCGGGTCGGGTTCGACAGATTCGACCGACCGACTCGACGACGACCGACTCGACGACCGCGACCGTCGCGCCGCCGGTCGCGGCGACCGAGACGGCGGCGGCGGCGCTGCCGATCGGGGCGACGGTCGGCTCGGCGGGACTGCCGGTGATGCCCTACAAGCTTCGCTTCAGCGGCAGCTTCTTCAACATGGCCGACTTCTTCGCGGCGCTCGACAAGTCCGTCAACGTCGTCAACCACGGTGGCGATCCCGAGGTGAAGGGCCGGCTGATGACCGTCAACGGCTTCGCCATGGTCGGTGACCCGGCCCACGGCTTCCCGCTCGTCCAGGCGAGCATGTCCCTGAACACGTACGTGGTTCCGGCCGAACAGGGGCTCTCCGACGGCGCTTCCCCGGCCGGTCCCTCGCCGGTCGCCGACCAGTCGACGGTCGCCTCGGCGGACTCGACCGCTCCCGTTCCCGGCACCGCGGCGGTGGCACCGTGACGAGCGTCTCGAGATTCGCCGGTGACCTGGTCCAGGACCTCCGCGACCGCCACCTGCTGATCCCCGCGATCGCGCTGCTGGCGGCGATCGTCGCCGTGCCGCTGCTGCTCGGCGGCGGCGACTCCGGCGGCTCCGGCGCCACGGCGCCGGCGGTGACGGCGGCGCCGGCGTCGATCGAGGGTGCCGATCAGGTCGATCCGGTCGTCCTCGCCGACGTGCCGGGCCTGCGTGACTACCGCAAGCGGCTCGACGGCAAGGACGGACGCAACCCCTTCATCCAGCAGGACGACGGCTCGTCGGGCTCGGGCGGCGGCAACGGCTCGGGCTCGGGCTCGGGGAGCGGCTCGAGCACCGACAGCTCGTCGACCAGCGCCTCGACCGCTTCCTCGACGAGCGCGTCGACCGGCACCGACACCGGCGGCTCGACGAGCGGCGGCACCTCGACCGGCGGCTCGACGGAGTCCCAGTGGCACCTCGTCAAGTACACGATCGACGTCCGCGTCGGGTCGCGCCGGCGACACCAAGGTGCTCAAGGACGTCGAGGCGCTGAGCCTGCTTCCCGGCAAGAAGCAGCCGGTCGTCCAGTACATCAACAGCGACCCCAAGGCGAAGAAGGCCGGCTTCGTCGTCTCGCCCTCCGTCCTCTCGTCGGAGGGCGACGGCAAGTGCGCTCCCGGCCGCGACGACTGCCAGTACCTGTCCATGAAGGTGGGTGACCTCCAGAAGTTCGAGTACGGCGACAAGCCCGAGACCTACCGTCTCGAGCTGCTCGCGATCCACCGCAAGCTCGTCCCGCTTCCGGACGCCGCCGGCTGACCCGGCCGGGGCGCGGAGCGGCGGCCCCGGTCGCGCGGCTAGCCTTCAGGCGCGATGGCCCGCTTCGATTTCGTAACCGCCGGTGAGTCCCATGGCCCCGGCCTGACGACGATCGTCGAGGGCATGCCCGCCGGGCTCGAGCTCGACCGCGAGGCGCTCGACCGCGACATGGCGCGCCGCCAGCTCGGCCACGGCCGCGGCGGCCGGATGAAGATCGAGAAGGACACCGCCGAGGTGCGCTCGGGGATCCGCCATGGCCGGACGCTCGGCAGCCCGATAGCCCTGCTCGTCGCCAACCGCGACTACGAGAACTGGGTCGAGCGGATGGGTCCCTGGGAGAGCGGCGAGGGCGTCAAGCAGGTGCACCTGCCGCGGCCCGGGCACGCCGACCTGCCGGGGCTGCTCAAGTACGGCTTCGACGACGCCCGCAACGTGCTCGAGCGCGCCAGTGCCCGCGAGACCGCGGCCCGCGTCGCCGCCGGAGCGCTCGCCCGCCAGTTCCTGGCCGCGGTCGGGGTGACGATCCGCAGCCACGTGACCCGGATCGCCGGCGTCGACGCCCCGGCCCCGGACGGGCTCACGCCGGAGGACTTCGACGGCGTCGACGACGATCCGGTCCGCTGCCTCGACCCCGGCGCCTCGCAGGCGATGGTCGCGGAGATCGACCGGCTCCGCAAGGAGAACGAGAGCCTCGGCGGGACCTTCGAGGCGCGCGCCTGGGGGCTCGTCCCCGGACTCGGCTCCCACGTCTCCTGGAGCGAGCGCCTCGACGGCCGGATCGCCCAGGCGATGGTCTCGATCCAGTCGGTCAAGGGGGTCAGCATCGGCCCCGCCTGGGAGGTCTCGGCGGCGCCGGGCTCGGAGGCCCACGACGAGATCTTCCACTCGCCCGAGCGCGGCTACTACCGCGAGACGAACCGGGCCGGCGGCCTCGAGGGCGGCATGACCAACGGCGAGACGCTGGTCGTCCAGGTCGCGATCAAGCCGATCTCGACGCTGACCAAGCCGCTGCGCTCGGTCGACATCCACACCAAGGAGCCGCAGGCCGCCCACAAGGAGCGGACCGACTCCACGGTCGTCCCCGCCGCCGGCGTCGTCGGCGAGGCGATGCTGGCGCTGACCCTCGCCCGCGCCTACCGCGAGAAGTTCGGCGGCGACCACATCGACGACGTCCGCGCCGCGATCGACGCCTACCGCCGCCGCATCACCACCTGAGTCGCGCCGCCGGACACGGCCCCGCCTCCCGCCGACACCTGCCCGCCCCCCGCCGCCGCCTGCCCGCCCGCCGCCGAGGTCGAGGAAAGGGGGAATAGTCACCAGTTTCCTCCACCTCGGCGGATGGAGATCTCCCGACTCGCCGCGAGGTCGAGGAAAGGGGGAATAGTCACGTGTTTCCTCGACCTCGGCGGGTGAGCGGGTTCCGCGGCCTCGGCCTTGGGGCGGGCGGCGATGGCGGCGGCGGAGGGCGCCGATAGGCTTGGCGGGTGTCCGCTGACGAGCCCGCCTCGATCGTCTTCATCGGCTTCATGGGTGCCGGCAAGTCGGCCGCCGGCCGCGCCGCGGCGCGGGCGCTCGGAGCCGAGTTCGTCGATACCGACCACCTGATCTCGGCGGAGATCCCGGGCGGCTCGATCGCCGGATTCTTCCGTGAGCAGGGGGAGGCGCGGTTCCGCGAGATCGAGGAGCGGATCGTCCTCGCCGCCCTCGAGCAGCCCGGGGCGGTCGTCGCGCTCGGCGGCGGCGCCGTCGAGAGCGAGCCGGTCCGGGCGGCGCTCGCCGGCCATGTCACCGCCTGGTGCCGGGTCGAGGAGGAGGTCGCCTGGGAGCGTTGCAGCGGCACCGACCGCCCGCTGGCCCGCGACCGCGACGGCTTCACGCCGCCGCTACCGGGCGCGGCAGCCCCTCTACGAGCGGTGCGGCCGCGTCGTCCTGCCGACCGGCGGCGAAGCGATCGGAGTCGCGACCGCCCCCTGGCTGCGACTGCTGCGCTCGGCCCCCGGCGTCCGGATGTACTGGTCGCAGACTGCGGACGGGGCGAATCCGTCGTTCGTCGGCGCCGGCGCGACGAAGCTGCTCGACGGCGCCGGAGCCGATCTGCGCCCGGGCGCCCGCCTGTTCGGGCTCGCCGATCGCGACGCCTTCGCGGCCGCCGGCGGGCTGATGCCGGTGATCGAGAGCGGTGCTCCGATCGAGGTCACCGGCGGGGAGGAGGCGAAGAGCCTCGGCGAGGCGGAGTCGCTGCTGCGTCAGCTCGCGCGCGCCGGCGTCCGCCGCGAGGATGCGCTGCTCGCCTTCGGTGGCGGCGTCACCGGCGATCTCGTCGGATTCTGCGCGGCGGTCTACCAGCGCGGTGTCCCGGTCGTCCAGGTGCCGACGACGCTCGTCGCCCAGGTCGATTCGGCCTACGGCGGCAAGACCGGGGTCGATCTGCCCGAGGGCAAGAACTACGTCGGGGCCTTCCATCAGCCCGCCGCGGTCCTGACCGATCCGGCGGCGCTCGCGACGCTGCCCGCCGCCGAGCTCGCGGCCGGCTTCGCCGAGGTGGTGAAGACGGCGCTGATCGCCGGCGGTGCGCTCTGGGAGCGGGTCCGGGCGCTCGACTCGATCGACGCCGAGTCGATGGCGCCGCTCGTCTTCGACTGCGCGCGGACGAAGCTCGACATCGTCGCCGCCGACGAGCGCGAGTCGGGGCTGCGGGCGGTGCTCAACCTCGGTCACACGGTCGGACACGCGATCGAGGCGGCGACCGGTTACGCCCGCTACCGGCACGGCGAGGCGGTCGCGATCGGGCTGGTCGCGGCGCTGCGGCTGTCCGGCGCCGAGCCGCTCGGCGAGCGAGGTGGCGGCGCTGCTCGGGCGGGCCGGGCTGCCGGTCTCACTCGACGCCGCGATCGACGCCGACGCGGTGCTCGAAGCGATCGGCCGCGACAAGAAGCGGACCGCCGAGGGAATCGGCTTCGTGCTGATCGAGGAGCCCGGGTTCGGTCTCGTTCGGCTGCCGCGTCGATGCCGATAGCCTGCGCCGCGTGGTCGAGGGGATGGCAGGAGCGTGAGCAGCGCTCACAACCGGGTTGCGGTGATGCACGGCGTCAACCTCGACATGCTCGGCCGCCGCGACCCGGAGATCTACGGGACCGAGACGCTCTCGCAGCTCGAGTACCGGATCCACGAGTTCGGCCGCGAGCTCGGGCTCGAGGTCTCGTTCTTCCAGACCAACCACGAGGGCGAGTTCTGCGAGTACCTGCACCGCGTCCCCGAGACCGCCGACGCCGTCCTCGTCAACGCCGGCGCCTGGTCGCACTACTCGTGGGCGATCCGCGACGCGCTCGACGTCGCCGCCAAGCCCGCCGTCGAGGTCCACATCAGCGACGTCGAGGGCCGCGAGGACTGGCGCTCGATCTCCGTCTTCGACGGACTCGTCGCCGCGAAGATCTCCGGCAAGGGGCGTGGAGGGCTACCGCGAGGGCCTCGAGGTGCTCGCCCGCGAGCTCGCGGTTTGATCCCCGCCCCCGACAGCCGGGCCGAGCGGCTCGCCGAGGCGGTCGCCGCGCGCGGATCTCGAGATGGCGATCGTCGGCGACCTCGTCCGGCCCGGCGACTCCGGACGTGACGCGATGGCCGACGTCGCCTGGCTGACCGGCTTCGGTGGCAGCAGCGGCATCGCCGTCGATCGGCCCCGACGTCCGCGCCTTCGTGACCGACTTCCGCTACGCGACGACGCGCCGCCGAGACGGTGCCAGGGTCGTTTCGGATCGTCGATGCGACCGCGGAGCATGCTCAAGGAGATCGCCGCGATGCTCGACGGCCGGGTCGGGATCGATCCGGCGAAGACGAGCGTCGAGACCCACGCGAAGCTGCTCGAGGCGATCGGCGAGGGGGTCGAGATCGTCGCCGCCGACGGGCTGCTGACCGACCTGCGCCGGGTCAAGGACGAGGTCGAGATCGAGGCGATCGCCGCCGCCGCGGCGCTGACCGACGAGGTCTACGCGTGGATCGAGGAGCGCGGGATCGCCGGCCGGACCGAGCGCGAGATCGCGCTCGGCGCCGAGGCGAAGATGCGCGAGCTCGGCGCCGAGGACCCGTCCTTCACCTCGATCGTCGCGGCTGGCGAGAACGGCGCCCTGCCGCACGCCGATACCCGGCGATCGCGAGATCGCCGCCGGCGAGTACGTGGTCGTCGACATGGGCGCGATCGTCGACGGCTACTGCTCCGACTGCACGCGGACGATCGTCGACGGCGATCCCGACCCCGGCCCAGCGCCAGGTCTACGAGCTCGTCCTCGACGCTCAGCAGGCGGCGCTCGAGGCGATCCGCGCCGGCGCCGACGGGCGCGCGGTCGATGCGATCGCCCGCGCCGTGATCGCCGAGGCCGGCTATGGCGAGCGGTTCGGCCACGGCCTCGGCCACGGCGTCGGCATCGAGGTGCACGAGCCGCCGCGGCTCTCGAAGCGCTCCGACGACACGCTGCTCGCCGGCGACGTCGTCACCGTCGAGCCCGGCATCTACCTCCCCGGCGAGTTCGGGATCCGGATCGAGGACCTGGTCGTCGTCACCGAGGACGGCTACCGCAACCTCAGCACCCACCCGAAGTAACCTCCGCCGACCCGCCGCCGGCCGCCGCTGGTGGCCGCCCGCCGCCGGCCGCCCGCCGCTTCCCGCCGCTTCCCGCCGAGGTCGAGGAAAGGGGCAATAGTCGCCTGTTTCCTCCACCTCGGCGAAAAGGGGCGGGCCGGGGGCGGCTCAGGCGAGGCGGGCGCGGACCTGGTAGATCGAGGTGAAGCCGCTCTCGAAGCCGTTGCGGGCGGCGCGCAGGTAGAGGCGCCAGACGCGGACCCGCTCGGGGCCGGCGAGCTCGGTCGCGCGGTCGATGTTGTCGTCGAGGCGGCGGGCCCAGTGGCGCAGCGTCTCGGCGTAGTCGGAGGCGAAGCCCTCGACGTGCTCGGGAGCGAAGCCGGCCCGCTCCAGGGCCAGCAGGACCCGCGAGAGGTGCAGCGGGTCGGCGTCGGGGAAGACGTAGCGCTCCGAGAACGGGCCCGCCTCGGGGTCGCTGTGGCGGAGCCGGGCGATGCCGTGGTTGAGCAGCCGCCCGCCCGACGGCAGCAGCGCAGCGAGTCGCTCGGCGTAGAGGTCGATCCGCTCGCGCGCCGACGTGCTCGACCATGCCGATGCTGGCGATCGCCTCGAACTGCTCGCCGGCGAGGTCGCGGTAGTCCATCACCCGGATATCGACCTTGTCGCCGACGCCGGCCGCCTCGGCGCGCTCGCGGGCGACCCGCGCCTGCGGCTCTGAGAGCGTGATCCCGACGACGTCGACGCCGTGCCGGGAGGCGGCATGGGTCGCGAAGCTCCCCCAGCCGCAGCCGATGTCGAGGATCCGCTCGCCGGGCTCGAGGGCGAGCTTCGCGCAGACCATCTCGAGCTTCTGCTCCTGCGCCTCCTCGAGGGTCTCGGCGCCACGCGAGAAGATCGCGCAGCTGTAGGTCATCGACTCGTCGAGGAACAGCGAGAAGAACTCCGGCGGCAGGTCGTAGTGGTGGCGGACCGAGCGGGCGTCGCGCTCCTTGGTCCGCCGCGCCCCCTGCGGTTGCAGCTCGGCCCGGGGCGGCGCCGGCGGCAGGGTGAGGCCGTTCGCCGCCAGCGCGGCGGCGAGCAGCCGCAGTCGCGTCTCGGTCGCGATCGCCGGCGGCCTCCAGTCCTCGAGCAGCTCCATGACGAGGTCGATGTCGTCGACCTCGAGCTCGCCGCTGACGTAGGCGCGGCCGATGCCGAGCTGGCCGGGGGCGCGCAGCGCGTGGGCGACGGCACGCGGCGAGCGAACCCGGAACGTCGGCCCGCCGCCGTCGGTCGGATCGACCCGGGTGCCGTCCCAGAACTCGACTGCGAACGGCCGCTGCGGCAGCGCCCGGACGAGCTGGCGGCGCAGCGGCGCGGTGCGGGCGAGAGGCATCGGGCGATCCTACGCGGACCGGGGCCGGCGCGCTTTAGGAACGCGGCGGGGCGGCGGCAGTACGCTTCCGGGCCGCGTGCTCGTCGTCGCCAACATCCTGCAGCCGCTCAACGACGTCGAGGAATGGGTCCTCGAGAGGCTCCACGGCATCGGCCTGACCTGGGGCCTGGCGATCGTCGGGCTGACCCTGCTGACGCGGGCGCTGACGCTGCCGCTGGTCGTCCGCCAGTTCCGCTCGCAGCGCGAGATGAAGCTCCACATGCCGGAGCTGAAGCGGATGCAGAAGCAGTACAAGGGCGACAAGCAGAAGCTCCAGCAGGAGATGAGCGCCTACTACCGCGAGCACGGCATCAACCCGCTCGCCTCGGTCGGACCGCTGCTGCTGCAGATCCCGATCTTCATCTCGCTCTACATGCTGCTGCGCCACGACGCGACCAACGGACTGTTCGGCGACAGCGGCTTCCTCTTCATCCCCGACCTGACCGCCAAGCCCGAGGGCGCGGTGCTGGTCGCGATGCTGCTGGTCTACGTCTGCTCGCAGATCGCCTCGAGCGCGATCGCGACGCGAACGCTGCAGAGCACCCACCGCGGCCTCGCGATGGGTCTGCCGCTGCTGTTCGCGACGGTGATCATGCGCTTCCCGGCCGGCCTGGCGATCTACTCGATCACGACGAGCTTTTGGACCCTCGGCCAGCAGATCACCTTCTGGCGCCTTTCGCCGGCGGTGCCGTCGGGAACGGCGGCGCTCGCCGCCGAGGCCGAGGACGTCCTCGAGGTCGGCGAGGACTCGAAGTTCGAGACGGCGCTGGAGGCCGAGGTCGAGGCCGAGCGGCGCGCCCCGGCGCTTCCGACCCACTCGCGCTCGAAGAAGAAGAAGCGCAGCCGCAGCCGCCGGCGCACCCCCACCGGATAGCGTCCCGGCGATGAGCGAATCCCGCAGCCTGCAGGGCAAGACCATGCTGATCAGCGGCGGCAGCCGCGGCATCGGCCTCGCGATCGCGCTTCGCGCCGCCGGTGACGGTGCCAACGTCGCCCTGATCGCGAAGACCGACCAGCCGCACCCGAAGCTCGAGGGAACGATCCACACCGCCGCCGAGCAGATCGAGGCGGCGGGCGGCAAGGCGCTGCCGATCCTCGGCGACATCCGCGACGAGGGCCGGGTCGCCGAGGCCGTCGAGGAGACGGTCGCGCGGTTCGGCGGCATCGATATCTGCGTCAACAACGCGAGCGCGATCAGCCTCGTCGGCACCGAGCAGATCGACATGAAGCGCTACGACCTGATGCAGGACATCAACACGCGCGGCACGTTCGTCCTCTCGAAGACCGCGATCCCGCACCTCAAGCGGGGCGACAACCCGCACGTGCTGACGCTCTCGCCGCCGCTCAGCCTCGAGGAGCGCTGGGCGAAGGACCACGTCGCCTACACGATCGCCAAATACGGGATGAGCCTCTGCACGCTCGGCATGGCCGCCGAGTTCCGCGACGACGGCGTCGCCTTCAACTCGCTCTGGCCGCGGACGCTGGTCGCGACCGCGGCGGTCCAGAACCTGCTCGGCGGCGAAGCGGCGATGGCGCGCTCGAGGACCCCGGAGATCATGTCCGACTCCGCGCACGCGATCCTGACCCGGCCGAGCCGCGAGTGCACCGGCAACTTCTTCCTCGCCGAGGACGTCCTCGCCGAGGAGGGCGCGACCGACTTCGACGCCTATGCGGCGGCGCCGGGGGCCGAGCCCGCCGTCGACCTCTACGTCGACGAGATCAACCCGCCCGGGATCGGCTGAGCCACCGGTCCGGGGGGCGACCCGCGGCCGCCTCCGGCGCGGATAGGGTGCAGCCGACATCGCGGTCGTCTCATGCCGGAATCAGCCAACAACGGGGAGGGGGTCAAGCCAGCGCACGCCGTGGCGGTGCTCAGCGTCCTGATCCTCGTCGCCGCCGTCGCCAACCTCAACCTCTCGGTCGCCAACGTCGCGCTGCCGGACATCGGCAAGGCCTTCGACGCCAGCCAGACCGAGCTCAACCTCGTCGCCGTCGGCTACTCGCTCGGGCTGGCCGCGTCGGTCCTCTACCTCGGCGCGCTCGGCGACCGCCACGGGCGCAAGCGCATGGTCGTACTCGGGATGGCGCTGACGATCCCCGCCTCGCTGCTAGCCGGCTTCGCGCCGTCGGTCGAGGTGCTGTTCGTCGCCCGGGTCCTCGGCGGCCTCGCCGCCGGCATGGCGTTCCCGACGACGCTGGCGCTGATCACGGCGCTCTGGTCGGGGGCGGACCGGACGAAGGCGATCGCGCTCTGGTCGGCGATCGGCGGCGCGATATCGGCACTCGGGCCGATGGTCGCGGGCGCGCTGCTCGAGAGCCACGACTGGGGCTCGGTCTTCCTCGTCACCACGCCGCTGGCGCTGATCGCCCTGCTCGCGGCGATCCGGCTGATCCCCGCACACGTCCACGAGACGAGCGACCCGGTCGACAACCTCGGCGGCATCCTCTCGGTGCTGATGATCGCCGCGCTCGTGCTCGGCATCAACTTCGCCGCGGTACCGGGCGAGAAGACGCTCGTCGTCGGCCTGTTCGTGATCGCGATCGCCGCGGTGGTCGGTTTCGTGATCCGCCAGCGCCGCGTCAGGACGCCGCTCTACGACCTCGAGGTCGCGGCGCGGCCGACGTTCTGGGTCGCCGCGGTCGCCGGCGTGATCGTCTTCGGGTCGCTGATGGCGGCGGCGTTCATCGGCCAGCAGTTCCTCCAGAACGTACTCGACTACTCGACCTTCGACGCCGGCGTCTCGATCCTGCCCGCGGCGCTGCTGATGATCGTCATCGCCCCCCGTTCGGCGACCCTGGTCGAGTCTCGCGGCGCCCGGTTCACGCTGCTGCTCGGCTACCTGTTCATCCTGCTCGGATTCCTGACGATGCTGCTGCTCTGGAGCGAGTCGAGCCCGTACTGGCACATCGGCCTCGCCTACGGGTTCGTCGGCATCGGCATCGGCTTCGCGGGCACGCCCGCCTCGCATTCGCTGACCGGTTCGGTGCCGGTCAGCCGTGCCGGCATGGCGTCGGCGACCGCCGACCTCCAGCGCGACCTCGGCGGCGCGATCATGCAGTCGATCCTCGGCGCCGTGCTGACGGCCGGATACGCGTCGTCGATCTCGAGTCAGATCGCCGCCTCGCCGAACAGCAGCAAGGTGACCGAAGCGACCGAGAGCGAGCTCCAGAAGTCGTTCTCGAGCGCCGCCAACCTCGACCTCCCAGTACCCGCAGTACAAGGACCAGATCATCGCCGCCGCCCGCGACGCGTTCCTGCAGGGCGACCACTGGGCCTACATCGCCGGCATCGTCGCGATCCTGATCGGCGCCTTCGTCGTCTTCCGGTACTTCCCGGACCGGGAGCGGGAGCGGGAGCTGCTCGCCAAGTACGGCGCCGCCGACGACGGCGCCACGGCTTCGGCCTGAGTCAGTCGCCGACTCGCAGCGTCAGGCCGCGTCGCTTCGTGGCCAGACGCTGGCCCTGCTGGATGGTCGCCTCGACGGTGACCCGCAACCGTCCGCGACGCTCGAGCCGCCGCCTCGCCTTGTCGTCGATCTCGACGATCAGGTCGCGCAGCGTGTCGGGAACGAGGACGGCGTTGCGGTGTCCGATCACCCTGCCGTGGCGGCGGATCGCGACTGCTGCTCGGCAGTGGCCGCGGGCCGGGCAGGCTCCGAGGAGCTCGAGGTCGCCGTCGCCGAGGGGGTTCGCCGACCGGACGAGCCGCCGCGCCGCCGCCTCGACGGTCTTCAAGCGGCTCCGGGTCCGGAACGTCCTCGTCGCCGGCTTGCCCGGTGCTCCCAGCTTGCCGATCGCGTAGACCTGCACCTTCATCCTCGTCGTCACCGGCGGCGACTGGAAGCTGACCCGGCGACGGCTCGGCCGTGTCGTCTTCGGGATCGCGAACGATCCTCCCGCTCCCTTGAGGACGGCGACGTAGCCGCGGGCCCGTGGCGCCCGGCGCCAGCGGACGACCACGTCGTGGCGGCGTTGCAGGACCCGCAGCCGCTGCGGTCGGGCGGGAGGCCGGGGCGGGCGGACGGTGAACTCGTCGACGTTGAGCTCGTCGAAAGGGGTGCCGCTTCGGGTTACGATCGCCTTCAGCGTGTGGTTTCCGTGCGGTCCGAGCCGCGGCCTGAACCGGAAGCTCCCCGACCTCTCGTCGGTCTTCACGACCGGCCGTGCGACGTCCCCGCGAACCTTCTCCGAGAACGCGATCCGGTCCCGCGGCTGCATCCCGTCGGCGCTCCAATGCAGGACCCGGTGGCGGCCACTGCCGGTGACGTGCGCGCTGACCTCGGGCGGTGGAACGGACTCGGCGATGTCGATGTCGACGATCTCGCTGCGGCCCCCGTGTCCGTCGAGGCTCCACTCGCCGGCCGGGTCCTTGAGGAGCACGTAGGCGGTGTTCGTGCGCTGATCAGAAAGCACCACCCAGTCGCGGTCCGGTCCGAAGATCGGCTCGTCGGTGTCCCGCCGGCGCTTCACGGTCGTGCCGTCTTCTGAGGTCATCTCGAACTTCGGGACCCGCTCGTCCCCGTCGAGCCGAATGATCTGCTCGTCGCGCTTGAGATCGAGCGTGTCGACCACGACCGCGCGCGATCCAGCGGTTGATGCCGCGCCGGGCGGTGCGGCCCCTGCCGCCGGCGGGGCGGCCCGGGCGACGACCCGGTCGGGGTTCCGGTACCCGCCGATGCCGCAGCTCCAGCCGACCAGTAGGTCGAACTTCCGCGGGCCGAACATGTAGCCGCCGCCGACCCACGGGCTCCACCAGATCGGCTTCACGCAGGCCGCGATCCCGCGGTCGGAGAAGACCGCCTGTGCCCCCGCCACGTCCCAGCCGAGCACCGTCAGCCGGACGTCACCCTCGAAGTTGAACTGCTTGTCGAGGGCCCAGCCGCGGATACCGCCGCCGACGTAGAGCGGGTTGTTGCGGCTCTGGGTGAAGTTCGGCAGGCCGAGCTCGACCCGGCTGTTGAACGTGACCAGCCCCAGCGCCCCGTTTGGGGGCCGTTGCGTGGCGCTGTAGACGTCCATCGAGAGGTCGGCGTTGGCGAGTTTGATGTTGTTGAGCAGGCGCATCGAGGCGCCGAGCCGGAGGTTCCCGGGCGTCTGCCCGTACGGCGTCTTCAGCTGGACGTCGCCGCCGATCCGCAACAGCGCGACCTTGTGCGGCGGCTTCGGCTCGATGAACGGCAGCGTCAGCTGCGGTCCCGCGGTGGCCTCGGCCGCCACGAAGAAGCCGAACGAGGGGGTCACCTCGATCCCGCCCGCGATCCTCTGCAGGTCCACCCCCGGCACGAGTGGGGCATCGAGGTTGTCGCCGGAGACCTTGAAGCTCTTGAAGTTCCCGTTGACGACCTGGAAGCCGGCTCCGAGCGCGATCCCGTCGTTGCCGAGCTTGGCCTTCGTGAAGTTCGGGAAGATCAGCTCGATGCTGCCTCCGAAGCTGTTCTCGGCCGCCCGGTAGTTGGCGTCGAAGTGGTTGATGCCGAAGACGTTGGCGAAGGTGAGCCCGTCGGCCTCGAAGTCGACTCCGTTGACGACGGCACCGACTCCAGGCTTGACGTCGAACTCGGCGCTCGCCGAGGCCCCGGTGCCGCGGATCGCCAGGATCGTCGGCAGGCCGTAGGTGAAGTCGACCTCACCCTGCTTACAGGGCGGTGCCTCGTTCGGGCGGCAGTCCTCCTCGACCAGCGACACCGGGACGGAGACGTTGCCGGCGCCGACCCCGGCGAGGCCAGCCAGGACCGGCGGCACGAGCCTCAGGTTCTCGAGCGGGAGCTCGCCGCTCAGCGGCGCGACGAAGTTGATGCCCTTGATCGGGACCTTCGACGGGTTGCTCTGCGAGGGAAGTCCGCGGACCGCGAAATCGACGGTCTTGCCGCCGTTCGAGACCCGGCGCGTGTCGGTCTCGATGCTGAGCGGCGCCTGCGGGGTGGCGTAGACGGTGAAGCCGTTCAGGTCGACCACCCCGTCGGCGGTGTACCTGTTGGCGGTTCTGGTGAAGCAGGCCGTCGCCGTGACGATGCCCGTCTTGACCGTCTGGGTCGTGCAGCCGGGAGCGGTCCGGGCCTGGGTCACGAGCAGACCGAGCGAGAGCAGCAGCGCCGCGGCCGAGGCAAGGACGATCCGCCTGATCCGAATCGACCTGCCGTCCGTCACGGTTACTCCTCCTCTTCGGCGTGGCGACATCCGTCGTCGCCACCGCGGCTGCCGGAAAGGCCCGGTAGGCGTTTGGCAAGACAGGAAAGAACAATAGGCAGATTGGTGTCCTCTCGCGCCGGAGCGCGGCGCCGCTACGCTCCGCGCCGTGATTTCGACCAACCAGTTCAAGAACGGCGCCCACATCGAGATCGACGGCAAGGTCTTCCGGATCATGGAGTTCCAGCACGTCAAGCCCGGCAAGGGGGGCGCGTTCGTGCGGACGAAGCTGCGCCGCATCGAGGACGGGTCGGTGATCGACAAGACGTTTCGGGCGGGGGAGAAGTTCCGCCCGGTCCGCACCGAGACCCGTCGCATGGCCTACCTCTACGACTCCGGCGACGCCCAGGTCTTCATGGACAACCAGAGCTACGAGCAGCTCGAGATCCCCGCCGACCTCGACCCCGGCTCGATGCGCTGGGTCCGTCCCAACGACGAGGTCGAGATCCTCTTCGTCGACGAACGCCCCGCCGGCGTGCAGATCCCCAGCGCCGTCGACCTCGCCGTCACCGAGACGCAGCCCGGCCTGAAGGGCGACACCGCCTCCGGGGGCGGCTCCAAGCCCGCCACCCTGGAGACCGGCGTGACGATCGAGGTCCCGCTGTTCATCGAGGAGGGCGAGAGGGTCCGCGTCGACACCCGCTCCGGAGAGTACGTCTCGCGTTCCTGACCGCCCGGCCGGCGCCGGCAGGTCCGCGCCGGCCGGGTGAGAGCGCGCGGCCGTTGGGAGCGCTTCCGGATCGTCTCCGCGGCGCGTTCGAATCCCTGAGCACCTGAACCGGCCACCGGGGCGCGTAACCTCCCCGCCGTGCGCCGATCAGACCAACGCCGCGACGCCGCCTTCGCCCTCTACCAGCGGGACGTGACCGGGCGCTCGCTCGAGGACCTGCTCGCCGGCACGAAGCCGTTCACCCGCGACCTCGCCGAGGGGGCCGACGCCCACCTCGCCGAGATCGACGGCGAGATCGCCGCCAACTCGCACGGCTGGACGATCCAGCGGATCGCCCCGCTCGAGCGGGGGATCATGCGGATCGCCGTCTTCGAGATCCTTCACCGCGAGGAGGTCCCCGTCGCCGTCTCGATCGACGAGGCCGTCTCGATCACCCGCCGCTACTGCGGCACCGAGGCTCCCGGGTTCGTCAACGGGGTCCTGGCGGCGATCGCCCGCGCCGTCGGCGCCGAGGAGGCGCCGGCGTGAGCGAGGGCCGCGGCATCGACGAGCTCCGGCAGGCCTCGGCCCGGCTCGAGGCGATCGCCGCCGAGCTGACCGATCCCGAGACCGGCGACGCGGCCGCGGTCGAGCTCGCCCAGGAGGCGGCCCGGATCGCCGCCGAGGCCGGCGCGACCGCCGCCGACGCCGCCCGGGTTGCGGCGGAGCGCGCCGAGAGCTCCTGAGCCGTGAGCGGATACCCGGATGACCTCCGGAGCTTGGTCGAGGAGCATCTCGAGCGGCTCGCCTACTCACCGCGACCCGAGACGGCCGGCCTCGAGATGGCGATGCGCTACTCCCTGCTCGCCGGCGGCAAGCGGATCCGCCCGGTCCTCTGCCTCGCCACCGGCCGGGCGCTGGGGATCGAGCCGGGCGAGCTGCTGCCGGCCGCGTCGGCCCTGGAGCTGATCCACACCTACTCGCTGATCCACGATGACCTGCCGGCGATGGACGACGACGATCTCCGCCGCGGCCGGCCGACCTCACACGTCGCCCACGGCGAGGACGTCGCGATCCTCGCCGGCGACGCCCTCTTCGCGGAGGCGATCCGGCTCGCCTGCGAACAGCGGGGCGATCCCGCCCGGGTCCTTGCCGCGGTCCGCGAGATCGCCGCCGCCACCGGCGTCGACGGGATGGTCGGCGGCCAGTACGTCGACGTCGTCGGCGGCGGGGAGGACCCCGACTCGCTGCGGCTGCTCCATTCGCTGAAGACCGGCCGGCTGATCGCCGCCAGCGTCGGTGCCGCCCTGGCGATGGCCGGGCGGAGCGCCGACGAGGAGGCGCCTTACCGGAGCTTCGCGGCCGAGCTCGGGCTGCTGTTTCAGATCGTCGACGACATCCTCGACGTCACCGGCAGCGACGCCGAGCTCGGCAAGCCGAGCGGCTCCGACGAGCGCCACGGCAAGGTCACCTACGTGAGCCTCTACGGACTGGAGCGGGCCCGCGAGTTGGCCTTCCAATCTCATCGTGACGCGCTCGCCGCCCTCGAGGGGGCGGGCGGCGAGGTCGGCGCCCTGCACCAGATCGCCGACTTCATCTTCACGCGGACCTCCTGACGGGCAGCCGCCCGCCGCTGTCCGGCGCGGGAATGCGATCGCTCCGGGTCGCTCTCGCTTCAACCCCCGTTTCAAGCCGCCGTTTGGCCGTGACCCGGAGCGGGCAACCTGTGACAATCGGGTGAAGCCGCCCCGGCGGCAGACCTTCCGCACCGCCAAAATGAGCGCAAGCGACCGCACCGACAGCCCGCACCTCCTCGCCGCCATCGACGAACCGGCCGACCTGCACGGTCTCGACGACGAGCAGCTCCAGCAGATCGCGCAGGAGACCCGCGAGATGATCATCGACACGATCGGCGAGGTCGGCGGCCACTTCGGCGCCAACCTCGGCACCTGCGAGCTGGCGGTCGCGCTGCACAGCCTCATGGAGTCGCCGCGGGACAAGATCCTCTGGGACGTCGGCCACCAGTCCTACCCGCACAAGATCCTCACCGGGCGCAGGGACCGGCTCGCGACGATCCGCCAGTACGACGGGCTGGCGCCGTTCTGCTCGATCCCCGAATCCGAGCACGACATCATGGGCGCCGGCCACGCTTCGACCTCGATCGGATACGCGGTCGGCCTCAAGGAGGCGATGCGCCGCGGCATCGGCCCCGACGGCAAGGTCGTCGCCGTGATCGGCGACGGGGCGATGACCGGCGGCGTCGCCTACGAGGCCCTCCAGCAGGCGGGCGGCCTCGAGACGCCGATGGTGATCGTCCTCAACGACAACGGCATGTCGATCTCGCCGAACGTCGGTGCGCTCTCCCATTACTTCAACCGCTTCCGCCTCAACCCGCGGCTCTTCCATGCCCGCGAGGACGTCGAGGAGCGGCTCACGAAGCTGCCGCTCGGCCTCGGCCGCCGGATCGAGCGGCTCGGTCCCGAGATCAAGTCGGCGATCAAGGCCTATTGGGCCCCCGGGCTGCTGTTCGAGGAGCTCGGCATCGCCTACATGGGCGTGATCGACGGCCACGACGTCGCCGACCTGCGCTGGGCGCTGCGGCGGGCGTTCGAGGCCGACCGGCCGGTCGTCGTCCACATCCACACCGTCAAGGGGCGCGGCTTCGCGGCCGCCGAGAACGGCGGCCTCGAGGGGATGGAGAAGTGGCACGCCGCCAAGCCCGGCTCGATCGTCAACCGTGAGCCGGTCCCGGCCGAGCCGAAGCCGAAGCTGGTCCCGGTCACCGAGTCCGACGCGCCCGCATCGATCGCGCCCGAGAAGCTCGAAACTCCCGCCCCGAAGCCGGCGCCGCCCGCCTACACGGCGGTGTTCGCGAACGCGCTCGTCAGCGAGGCGAAGCGCGACAACCGGGTGATCGGCATCACCGCGGCGATGGCGGGGGGGACCGGGCTCGACAAGCTCGCCAAGGAGGTGCCCGGGCAGTACATCGACGTCGGCATCGCCGAGCAGGAGGCGGTCCTGTTCGCATCCGGCCTCGCCCTGCAGGGGGCCAAGCCCGTCTGCGCGATCTACTCGACCTTCCTGCAGCGGGCGTTCGACCAGATCGTCCACGACGTCTGCCTCCAGGAGCTCAACGTCGTCTTCGCGATGGACCGCGCCGGCCTCGTCGGCGACGACGGCCCGACCCACCACGGCGCCTTCGACGTCTCCTACTTCCGGCCGCTTCCCAACGTCGTGCTGATGGCGCCCCGCGACGAGGCGATGCTGGTCAACATGCTGCGCACCGCGCTCGCCTACGACGACGGGCCGATCGCGTTTCGCTACCCGCGCGGCACCGCCGAGGGCGTGCCGCTGCCGGAGCCGCCGCGCGAGATCGAGATCGGCAAGGGCGAGGTCCTCCAGGAGGGCGAGCGGGTGGCGTTGCTCGGCTACGGCTGGGGGGTGCAGGTCGCCAACGAGGCGGCGACGATCCTCGCCGAGCGCGGCTTGCGCCCGACCGTCGCCGATGCCCGCTTCGCGAAGCCGCTCGACGAAGCCCTGGTCGACCGCCTCGCCGGCGAGCACGAGCTGATCGTGACGATCGAGGAGAACGTCCTGCCCGGCGGCTTCGGCGCCGCCGTGCTCGAGCACGTCGAGGACGAGCTCAACGGCGACCGGGCCCGGATCATGCGCGTCGGCCTGCCCGATCGCTACGTCACCCACGGCAAGCCGGCGCTGCTCCGCGAGGAGGTCGGCCTCACCGGCGACGCCGTCGCCGGCCGGGTCCTCGCCGCGCTCGGCTCGCCCGCGAAGGCCTAGCCGCGGGGCGCCCGGCGCGGGCCTCGCCGGAACGGGCGGCCGTCGCCAGTCGGAACGAGTGACGGCCCCGGCGCCTGCGGGGCCGCCGATTGGATACCTCCGATTCGCCTAGCGGTGGTTGCCGCCGTGGTGATGATGGTCGCCGTGGTGGTGCTTGCCACCGTGGTGATGGTGATTGCCGTGATGGTGATGGTCGTGGCCGGACGGGTCGTGGGATCCGTTGCTGGCGGCGGCGACACCGGCACCGCCGAGGGTCAGCGCGATCGCCGCGATCACCGTGGCGATCAGCTTCGTCGCTGTCGAGAACATGGGTGCTCCTTCGGTCGCTCCTGGTGGTCAGCGGCGAGTCTGTCGAGCGGCCGGGAAGTGGCGGTCCAAGTCCGGGTAAAGACTTGGACAAGCCGGTCGGCGGGTGCGAAAGATCGGCTTGGCAACGGCGATCTGCGCCATTAGTGTCAGGGATCAACGGACCGACGGCAGCACGGGGAGGCACCCGATGAACGCGAACCAGGAACTGTGGGAGAAGGGCGACTTCACCCGCATCGCGGCGACCATGCGCGACAGCGGCGAGGCCCTGGTCGGCGATCTCGACATCGCCGTCGGGGCCGACCTGCTTGACCTCGGCTGCGGCGACGGGACGACGGCGGTCCCGGCGGCACGGCACGGGGCCGACGTCCTCGGCGTCGACATCGCCGCCTACCTCGTCGCCGCCGGCCGCGCCCGCGCTGAGGCACTCGGCCTCGACAACCTGCGCTTCCAGCAGGGCGATGCATCGGATCTGAGCGACCTCGACGACGAGAGCTTCGACCTGGTCGTGAGCATCTTCGGGGCGATGTTCGCTCCGAAGCCGTTCGACGTCGCCAAGGAGATCGTCCGCGTGACCAGGCCCGGCGGCCGGATCGTGATGGGCAACTGGATCCCCAACGACCCGACCCTGGTCGCACAGATCCTCAGGATCAGCTCCGCCTACTCGCCGCCGCCGCCGGACGGCTTCGTCAGCCCGATGACCTGGGGGATCGAGGACGAGGTGACCGAGCGGTTCACGGCGGCCGGCATCCCCGCGGAGCGGATCTCCTACGAGCGGGACACCTTCACGTTCAACCATGCCGGCGGGCCGTCGGATTTCCTGGCCGAGTTCAGGACCTTCTACTCGCCGACGATGAACGCGTTCGAGGCGGCCGCCGCCGACGGCCGCGACGCCGAGCTGCAAGCCGAGCTGGACGCCCTGTTCGCCGAGCAGAACACCAGCGACGACGCCACGTCGATCCCGGCGACCTATCTGCGGGTCACGGTCGAGAGGTAGGCGGATCGAGGCCGGTGCCGGGCCGGCCATGCGGGCGGTCCGCGGCGGTTCCGGCTGACCCCGTCCAGGTTGGAGCGATGACGAAAACGGACGGCCCGGGTCCGAAATCTGCAAACGGCGGGTGCCGGAAGCGCAAGCGATCCCGGATTCAGCCAGGACCGCTGCACTCGGCTTCCGAACGCTGCGAGCGCGGCCGCTGCCGTCGTCACGGCATGAACCCCCCGAGAATGCGAAAGCGCCCCAACAAGTGGGGCGCTCTCGGGTACAGGGAGGAGAGTTATGTGTGTTGAGAGAGACCGGCCTCAGGGGCAACGCGATATGTGGCGGTGCCCAACCGGTCCTTAAGCTTGGATCCAATATACGAACACCTGTCCGTCTTGTGTGTGAGTCCGATCACACGGCCCGGGCGGGATCGAACGTGACGGCGCCCGGGGGGCCGGTACCGTCCCGGCGGTGAGCCGGACCCGTCTCGACACGCTGCTGGCCGAACGCGGCCTCGCCCCGTCGCGGACCGCCGCGGCGAGCTCGATCCGCGCCGGCCAGGTGCGGATCGGCCGCGGCGGCGAGCGGGCGCTGAAGCCGGGGCAGATGGTCGCCGACGACATCCGCATCGAGGTCGAGGCGGGGCGCCGCTATGTCTCCCGCGGCGGCCTCAAGCTCGAGGCGGCGCTCGACGAGCTCGGGATCGACCCGGCGGGGCGCGACTGCCTCGACGTCGGCGCCTCGACCGGCGGCTTCACCGATTGCCTGCTGCAGCGCGGCGCCGCCCGGGTGATCGCGGTCGACGTCGGCCGCGGGCAGCTCGACTGGTCGCTGCGCAACGACGAGCGGGTCGTCGTCCTCGAGGGCGTCAACGCCCGCGAGCTCGATGCCGCCGAGCTCCCGTTCACCGCCTCGCTGGCGGTCATCGATGTCAGCTTCATCTCACTGGCGAAGATCCTCGGGCCGGTCGCCGCCGCGATCGCCGATGATGGAGAGGTGCTGGCGATGGTCAAACCCCAGTTCGAGCTCGGCCGCGGCCGGGTCGGCAAGGGCGGCGTCGTGCGCTCGGCCGAGGACCGGCGCGAGGCGATCGACAACGTGATCGCGGCGGCGCGCCCGCTCGGTCTCGCGGCGACCGCGCTGGCAGCCGCCGGCGTCCGCGGCCCGAAGGGCAACCAGGAGTACTTCGTGCGGTTCGCGCCCGGCGCCGCCGCGACCGACCTGAGCGCGGCGATCGAGGCGGTCGTCCGATGAGGCGCGTCGCGGTCCTCACCCACTCACGGCCGAGCAACACCGACGAGGCGATTCGCGCCGCCGCCGAGGCGGCGGCGGCGGCGGGCTGCGAGCTCGTCGTCGTCGAGCGCGAGCCCGACGGCAACGGGGGGCGCGAGGAGATGGACGGCATCGCGTTCGCCGACGAGCTGCCCGCCGACGCCGATCTCTGCCTGGCCCTCGGCGGCGACGGCACGATCCTCCGCGCCCTGCGCCGCTACGCGGGGACCGGCGTCCCGGTCTTCGGCATCAACTACGGCACCGTCGGCTTCCTCGCCGCCGCCGAGGCGGACGAGCTGGAAACCGGGCTGCGGCGAGCGATGGCCGGCGACTTCGAGACCGTCTCGCTGCCCGGCCTCGAGGTCGTCGTCGCCGGCGAGCCGCAGGTGGCCGTCAACGACGTCTCCTTCACCCGCCGCCCGCACCACCGCGTCGCCGAGCTCAGCTACAGCGTCGGCGGCCGCGAGGTCGGCCGCGTCCGCTGCGACGGCCTCGTCGCCGCGACCCCGGCCGGCTCGACCGGCTACAACCTCGCCAACAACGGGCCGATCCTCGCCTGGGGCGTGGAGGGCTACGTCGTCAGCTTCATCGCCCCGCACACGCTGACCGCCCGGGCGCTCGTCGTCGCGCCGGCCGACGTCCTCCACGTCGCCAACGTCGGCGAGCGCGACGCCGTCGACATCGGCATCGACGGGATCGAGTCGGGCACGCTGCTGCCCGGCGAGGAGGTCGTCGTCGCGTTCCGCGACAACCTGGCACTGCTCGCCCAGCTCGAGGGCGAGACGTTCTACCGGCGGATCCGCGAGAAGTTCGGCCGCCTGGCTCACTGACCGTCGGCCTTGGTTTGCCCTGCAGAGGGCCGATCCGTCGGCGGCGGTTGCTATCCCACCGGGGAATGCTCCGCGAGCTGCGAATCGAGAACCTGCTGCTGATCGAGCGCACCGAGATGCGCTTCGGCCCCGGCCTCAACGTGATCACCGGCGAGACCGGCGCCGGCAAGACGGTGCTCGCCCACTCGCTCGACCTGCTGATGGGCGGGCGGCCGCGCAGCGGCATCGTCCGGCCCGGCGCCGAGGAGGCCTGGGTCGAGGGGGCCTTCGACGTGCCCGATGCGATCCGCTCCGACCCGGCGCTCAGCGAGCTCGCCGAACGGCTGCCCCCCGGCGAGGAGGTCGTCCTGGCGCGGCGGGTCGCGGCGAGCTCCGGGCGCTCGTCGGCCTTCATCGCCGGCCGCTCCGCATCGGCCGCCGACCTGCGGGCGCTCGGTTCGCGGCTGCTCGCCTTCTACGGGCAGCACGAGCACCGCAAGCTGACGCTGACCGCCGCCCAGGGCGAGATCCTCGACGGCTTCGCCGGCGCCGCGCACCTCGACCTGCTCGGCTCCTACCGCGCCGCCCACGCAGAGGTGGCCGGGCTGATCCGCGAACGCGAGGAGCTCTCGGCACGCGAGGGGGCGCGCGAGCGCGACATCGACCTGCTCCGCTTCGAGCTCGGTGAGATCGAGGCGGCGGCGATCGCCCCCGGCGAGCAGGAGGAGATCGCCGCCGAGCGCGACCGGCTCCGCCACGCCGAGTCGCTGCGCGAGGGCGCCGGCACGGCGCTGCTGGCGATCGCCGGCGGCGAGGAGGGTGGCGGCGCCACCGCCGAGCTCGCCGCGGCCGAGGCGGCGCTCGGCCGCAACGGCGGCGTCGATCCGGCGCTCGACGCCCTCGGCGAGCGCGCCGTCGCGGCTGCGGTCGAGCTCACCGACCTGGCCGCCGAGCTGCGCGGCTACCTCGACGGAATCGAGGCCGAGCCGGGACGGCTCGAGCAGGTCGAGGCCCGGCTCGACGAGATCGACCGGCTGATGCGCAAGCACGGCGGCAGCGCCGACGCGGTGCTCGCTCACGCCGAGCACTGCCGTGGCGAGCTCGAGCGCCTCGAGCGGGCGGCCGAGCGCGGCAACGAGCTCGCCGCCGCGCTCGCCGAGGCCGAGGCCGGGCGCGCCCGGCTCGGCGCGAAGCTCTCGAAGTCACGGCGTGCCGCCGCGCCGAAGCTCGAAAAGCAGGTCGCCGCCGAGCTCGCCGAGCTGGCGATGGACGGGGCCCGCATCGAGGTTGCCCTCGAGCCGGCGCCGGGCGGCTACGGAGCGAGTGGCTGCGAGACGGTCGAGATGCGGGTGGCGACGAACCCGGGGATGCCGATCGCGCCGCTCAGCGAGGCCGCGTCGGGCGGCGAGCTCTCGCGGGTGATGCTGGCCCTGTCGGGCACCGGCCGCGCCGGCGAGGTGGAGACGCTCGCCTTCGACGAGATCGACGCCGGGGTCGGCGGCAAGGTCGCGCGGCGGGTGGGCGAGCGCCTGCGCGCCCTCGGCGAGGGACGGCAGGTCGTCTGCATCACCCACCTCGCCCAGGTCGCCTCGCTGGCCGCGACCCACTTCCGCGTCGTCAAGGAGGCATCCGCAGGGGCGACCATGGCCAGGGTCGAGGCGGTCAGCGGCGACGACCAGCACGCCGAGATCGTGCGCATGCTCGGGGCCGACAGCGGCGACGAGGCCGCCGGCAGGCACGCAAGGGAGCTGCTGACTGCCGCATAATCGAGCGATGAGCTCGGGAGGGAAGCTGCGCGGACTTCTCGCTCGCGGCAGCGGGGCGGAGCCCGACGCCGACCCGGGGCGGGTCGTGATCGCTCCGGTCCGGCTCGGCAGGAAGACGAAGGATCTCGTCAAGCGCCTCGAGCTCGGCGAGATCGCGGTCATCGACCATGCCGATCTCGATCGGATCGCCGCCGAGGACCTGGCCACCTCGGGGGCAGTCGCGGTCGTCAACGTCGCCCCGTTCTCGACCGACCGCTATCCGAACGTCGGGCCGCTGATCCTCGCCCGGGCCGGGATCGTCCTCGTCGAGGTGGCCGGCGCGCCGCTGTTCGAGACCCTCGGCCGCGGCGACGTGGTCGAGCTCGACGGCGGCCGGGTGCTGCTCGCCGGCGAGCTGGTCGCGGAGGGCGTCCGCCCCGCGATCGAGGACCTCGAGCGCCGTCTCGCCGAGCAGCGCTCGCGGATCGATCAGGCGATCGCCGACTTCGCCACCAACACGATCGAGCACGTCCGCGAGGAGAGCGGCCTGCTCTCCGGCGAGATCGCCCTGCCGCCGACCCGGACCCGTTTCGCCGGGCGCCAGGTCCTGATCGTCGTTCGCGGCCCGACCTACCGCGAGGACCTCGCCGCGCTCAGCGCCTACATCCGCGATGTCCGGCCGCTGATCGTCGGCGTCGACGGCGGCGCCGACGCGGTGCTGAAGGCGGGGCTGAAGCCCGACGTCATCCTCGGCGACATGGACAGCGCCAGCGACGTGGCGCTGCGCTGCGGCGCCGAGCTGATCGTCCACGCCTATCCCGACGGCCGGGCGCCGGGCCACGAGCGCCTCGACGGCGCCGGCCTCGAGCACCTCGTGATCCCGGCACCGGGGACGAGCCAGGACGTTGCGATGCTGCTCGCCCACGAGAAGGGGGCCGAGCTGATCGTCATGGTCGGCGCCCACTTCAACCTGATCGAGTTCCTCGACAAGAACCGGGCCGGAATGTCCTCGACGTTCCTGACCCGGCTGCGGGTCGGCGAGACGCTCGTCGACGCCAAGGGCGTCAGCCGCCTCTACCGGCCCGGGATCGGGACCCCCGGCATCGCCCTGTTCGCGCTCGCCTTCCTGCTGCTCGTCGTCGTCGTCGTGATCGCCTCGCCCGGCCTCGACAACGTCTTCCAGCTGCTCTGGATCAAGATCAAGGACGCCTTCGGTGGCTGAGCGCCGGACCGCCGCGGCGGACCGCGCCGGGGTCGCCGCCGTGCCAGTCTTCGGCCGCAATGGGATATAGCGGTCGCTATCACGCCGCCTCGCTGGCGGCCGTCTTCATCGCCCTCGCGGTCGGGATCCTGATCGGGATCGGGCTCGCCGACGACGTCGTCTCGAGCGCCTCCGAGGAGCTCGAGACGAGCCTGCGCTCCGACCTGAAGGCGGCCGAGGATCGCGCCGACGAGTCCCAGACGGAGCTGGACCGCAGCGACCGCTTCAGCTCGCAGATCCTCCCCGAGGTCCTGGCCGGACGCCTCAACGGCCGTCGCGTCGCGCTCGTTCAGCTCGGCGGCGCCGACGAGGAGCTCTCCTCGGCCGCCCGCGATGCGGTCGAGACGGCCGACGGCGAGCTCGCCGCGGTCGCCCAGGTGGCGCTGCCGCCCGACGAGGAGGCGTTGCTCGCCGACCTGCCGCCGCGCCTCGGCCGGCTTCGCCGCGATCCCGACGCGATGGCGAAACTCGGCGAGGCGATCGGCACCCAGCTCGCCGGCGGCGGTCCGGTGATCGAGGCGCTCACCCCGGATCTGTTCACGAAGTTCAGCGGCAACCTCCGCGGCGTCGACGGGATCGTCGTCGCGAGGACCCCACCCGACGACCTCAACCAGGCCGATCGGCAGGCGACGACCGACTTCGAGTCCGCAGTCCTCGACGGGATCGCCAGCTCGCGAGCTGAAAGCGTCGGCGCCGAGCTGACCGGCACCGACCCGACGACGCTCGGCCCGTTGATCGACGCCGGGATTCCGACCGTCGATCACCTCGACCTCCCGGCCGGCGAGATCGGGCTCGTCTACGCGCTCGACGGCGTCGCCGGCAATTACGGGATCAAGGCGGAAGCCGGCAGCTACCTGCCCGACTTCGCGCTCCGGGCGACGGCGACGCCGTGACGATCGCCGGGCTGGTCGTCTCGGCGTCGCTGGCGATCTGGCTGCTGCCTGCCTGGACTGCCGACATGCTGCGGACGGGCCTGAGCCGCGAGAACTGGCGCGGGCGCATGGTCGCCTTCCCGAGCGGCGCGCTGGTGATCTCGGTCTCGGTGATCGCGCTGGCGCCGCTGGCGGTCCTCAACGACCGCGCCGACCTCGATCTGCTCGAACCCGATCTCGCCCGCTGGGCGGCCTACCTGCTCGGGATCGCCCTGCTCGGGCTGCTCGACGACATGCTCGGCCGCGGTGCCGCCGGCGACTCCGCCCGCGGCTGGCGCGGCCACGCCCGGGCGGTGCTGTCGGGGCGGCTGTCGACCGGGGCGATCAAGGCGGCCGGCGCCTTCGGGCTCGCCGCCTTCGCGGTCTCCGGGCTCGGTCGCGAGTGGCCCGGCTACCTCGCCGACCTCGCCCTGCTGCTGCTGACCACGAACCTGTTCAACCTGCTCGACCTGCGTCCCGGCCGGGTCGAGAAGGCGCTGGTGATCCTGCTCGCCGGCGTCTGCATCGGCGCCGCGACGATCTACCCGCTGCAACTGCTCGGCATCTTCATCGGTCCGCTCGTGGTCGGCGCGGCGCTGACCCTGCGCGAGCGGGCGATGCTCGGCGACGCCGGCGCCAACCTCGCCGGTGCCGTCGCCGGTGTGGCCCTGTTCGCGGCCCTCGGCACCGATGCCCGGCTGATCGCGCTCGTCGTCGTCGCGCTGCTGACGCTCTACGGCGAGTTCCGGTCGATCTCGGCGGCGATCGACCGGATCGCGCCGCTGCGGGCGCTCGACCGGATCGGCCGGCTCCCCGAGGAAGCCGCTCCTCGCCCCCGCGGCTAGCTTCCGCTCACGGCCCCGTCCCCCGCCCGGGACGCGCCGCCGTCGGCCGCAGCGGCGGCCCGTCCGCCGCCGCAAAACGCGGGATCAGCTTCCGCGGCGTCGCCGGCCGGCGCGGCTTCCGTCCTCGCGACGGCTAGACTCGGATCCCGGTTTGAGCGTTCGGATGCCAGCAGGGGAGACCCGCTTCCTCTTCGTCACGGGAGGTGTCGTCTCGGCCCTCGGCAAGGGCATCGCCTCGGCCTCGATCGGCCGGCTGCTCGTCGCCCGCGGCTTCCGGGTCCAGCTCCAGAAGTTCGACCCCTACATCAACGTCGACCCGGGGACGATGAGCCCGTTCCAGCACGGTGAGGTGTTCGTCACCGAGGACGGGGCCGAGACCGATCTCGACCTCGGCCACTACGAGCGCTTCACCGACCACAACACCTCGCGCGCTTCGAGCGTCTCGGCGGGCTCGGTCTACAACACGGTGATCGCCCGCGAGCGCCGCGGCGACTACCTCGGCGGGACCGTCCAGGTGATCCCCCACATCACCGACGAGATCAAGCAGAAGATCCTGATCGTCGCCGAGGCCCAGTCGGTCGACTTCGTGATCACCGAGATCGGCGGCACCGTCGGCGACATCGAGTCGTTGCCGTTCCTCGAGGCGATCCGCCAGCTCTACACCGACCTCGGCCCGAAGCGGGCGATGTTCCTGCACCTGACGCTGGTGCCCTACGTCGGCCATGCCGGCGAGCTGAAGACGAAGCCGACCCAGCACTCGGTCAACGAGCTGCGCCGGATCGGGATCCAGCCGCACGCCGTCCTCTGCCGCTCCGAGGCCGGGCTCGACCGCGACATCCGCCGCAAGATCGCCCTGTTCGGATCGCTGCCGGAATCGGCGGTGATCTCCGCCCGCGACGTCGACAACACCTACAAGGTGCCGCTCGCCTTCCGCGCCGAGGGCATGGACGACCTGATCCTCGACCACTTCGGGATCGAGGCGCCGCCTCCCGACCTGGCCGACTGGGAGGAGCTCTGCCGTCGTGCCGACGCCGCCGAGGGCACGGTCCGGATCGCCCTGGTCGGCAAGTACGTGCAGCTCGAGGACGCCTACAAGTCGGTGATCGAATCGCTCAAGCACGGCGGCTGGTACCACGGGGTCAACGTCGAGGTCGACCTCGTCAGCAGCGAGGAGCTCGACACCGGCGCGCTGGGCGACGCCGACGGGATCCTGATCCCGGGCGGATTCGGCGAGCGCGGCATCGAGGGCAAGATCGCTGCCTCGCGCTACGCCCGCGAGCAGGGGATCCCGTTCCTCGGCATCTGCCTCGGCATGCAGATGGCAGTCGTCGACTACGCCCGCCACGTCTGCGGCATGGACGGCGCCAACTCGGCCGAGTTCGATCCCGAGACCCCGTTCCCGGTCGTCGACCTGCTGCCCGAGCAGAAGGAGGTCACCGACCTCGGCGGCACGATGCGGCTCGGCGCCGACCCCGTGAAGCTCCACGAGGGCACGAAGGCGCGCGAGATCTTCGCCGGCGAGGCCGTCATCTACAAGCGCCACCGGCATCGCTTCGAGGTCAACAACATGCTCCGCCGCCGGCTCGAGGACGAGGGACTGGTGATGAGCGGGACGTCGCCCGATGAGCGGCTGGTCGAGATCATCGAGCTCCCCGAGCACCCATTCTTCGTCGCCTCGCAGTTCCACCCCGAGTTCAACTCGCGGCCGACCCGGCCGGAGCCGCTGTTCCGCGAGTTCGTCGGCGCGGCGACCGCGCGGGCCGCGGGCCGCGAGGGCGGCGAGGACGAGGGCGGCGAGCACGAGGAGATCTCGATCCGCCAGGGCGCCGACCGCTAGCCTGCCGAACGTGAGCGAGGAGAGGCTGCTCGAGCGGTTCGTCCGTCTCTGTGAGATCCCCAGCGTGACCGGTGACGAGCGGGCGATGATCGACGCCCTCGCCGCCGAGCTGTCCGAGCTCGGGATTCCGTCCCGCGAGGACGACGGCGCCGGCCTCGCCCGCGCCGGCGCCGGCAACCTGATCGCCCACGTTCCCCCGGCGGGCGGCGCCGACGGCGCCGAGTGGGTCTCGTTCTTCGCCCACGTCGACACCGTGCCCCACGACGAGCCGATCGTCGTCGTCGAGCACGACGGCGTCTTCCGCACCGCCGGCGAGACGATCCTCGGCGCCGACAACAAGGCGGCTGTGACCGTGGTCATGGAGCTCGCGGCGATGCTCGTCGCCGAGCCCGGTCCGGTCGGGCTCGAGCTCGTCTTCACGGTCGCCGAGGAGCAGGGTCTGCGCGGAGCCGCGGCCCTCGACGTCGAGGCGCTGCGCTCGAAGTTCGGCTACGTGCTCGACCACGCGACTCCGATCGGCGAGGTGATCGTCGCCGCCCCGACCTACAAGAAGCTGATCGCCGAGTTCCGCGGCGTCGAGTCGCACGCCGGGATGCGGCCGGAGGACGGCCGCAGCGCGATCGGCGCCGCCACCGCGGCGGTCGCGACGATGGACCTCGGCCGGCTCGACCCCGAGACGAGCGCCAACATCGGCGTCATCGACGGCGGCACGGCGCCGAACGTCGTCGCCGGCCACTGCCACCTCGAGGGCGAGGCGCGGGCGCTCGACTCGGGCCGCGCCGAGGCGGTCGCCCAGACGATGGTCGACGCCTGCTCGTGGGCGGCCGGCGAGGCCGGAGTCGACGTCGATCTGCTCGTCGAGACCTACTTCCGCGGCTACCGGATCAAGCCGGGCTCGCGGCCGCTGGCGATCGCCCGCGCGGCGCTGCGAGAGCTGCGGCATCGAGCCGAGCCGAGATCCCGACCGGCGGCGGCAGCGACGCCAATGCGCTGCGCTCGGCGGGCTTCGACGCACTGCTGCTCGCCAACGGGACCGAGGCCAACCACACGCCCGACGAGTCGGTCTCGGCGACGGCGCTCGTCGAGCATGCTCGAGGTCTGCGCGGCGATCGTCGCCGAGGCCGGGCGCGCCTGACGTGCTGAAGCTGCGCCGCGGCTCCGTCGTCGCGATTGAGGCCGAGATGCTGGTCGTCGAGGTCGACGGCGAGCGGCGACGCGCCTGGGCCGACGAGTCGATGGTCGGGCCGTCGCAGGTCGGCGACGAAGTCGTCGTCAACACCGCCGCACTCGACCTCGGGCTCGGCTCCGGCGGCTACGACATCGTCCACGTCAACCTGACCCGCGGGCTCGAGGGCGGCGAGACCCCGGCGGGGATCCACGTCATGAAGCTCAACTACAGCTCGCTCCAGCATCCGGTCGATCCGGTCGAGCTGCCCGCCGACTCGCCGCCGCGGCCGGCGCGGATGCTGCCGGTGCTCGTCCTGCCGCTGCACGGCCACCTCGCTCCGGCCGCCTGGGCGGCGGCGCGAGGGGGAGCTGCGCAGCGTCGGCTTCGTGCAGGCGGCCGGCGGCGGGCTTCCCGGTGGGCTCTCCGCCGACGTCCGCCGGCTCCGCGAGCAGGGGCTGCTCGCCGGTGCGATCACCTCCTCGCCCTCCTACGGGGGCGAGCGCGAGGCGATCAGCCTGGTCGGAGCGCTGCACGCCGCCGCCGGCCTCGACTGGGATGCGGTCGATCGTCGGACCGGGCCCGGGGATCCTCGGCTCCTCGACCCGCTACGGGCACGGCGGCATGGCGGCGCTCGAGGCGGCCCACGCCGCCCTCGCGCTCGAGCTGCCGACGCTGATCTCGCCGCGGATGTCCTCCGGCGACCCGCGGCCGCGCCATCTCGGCCTCAGCCATCACACCGGCTCCGTCCTCGACCTGCTCCTCGCCGGCGTCGAGGTGCCCGTCCCGAGCGGCCTCGGCGAGCTCTGGCCGCAGGCGGCCGGCGACCCCGGCGGGACGATCGAGCGGGCGCGGGGCGGCCTGCACCGGGTCCGCGAGCTTCCCGTCGACCTCGCCGCCTACGCCGAGTCGGGCCTGCCGCGGCGGACGATGGGCCGCGATCTCGAACAGGACCGGCTCTTCTTCGCCGCCCCGCTGGCTGCCGGAGCCGCCCTGGCCGACGCCGCCGCCCGCTGACCGCCGCCACGTCCAGCCGCCGGAAGATTCCGCCGAGCCCTCCGCCGAGCCGTCGCCGAGCCAACCGCCGAGTCCCGCCGAGCCGCCGCCACGAGTCCCGCCGAGCCTGCCGTCCGCAACGCTCCATGTCGAGGTGGAGGAAACGGGGAATAGTTGCCGGCTTCCTCGACCTCGCGAAAAGCGGCTCCCCCGAGGTGGAGGAATGGCGGAATAGTTGCCGGTTTCCTCGACCTCGGCGGGGAGCGGGTCGGCGGGGAGCGGGTCGGCGGGGAGCGGGTCGGCGGGGAGCGTGTCGACGGGGCTCGGGTCGGCGGGGACCGGCGGGTCGGTCGCGGGGAGCGGGTCGGCAGGGGGTGGGCGGGCTCCGGGGGCGGGTGGCCGGTTGCACCGGCAGGGGACCCGGCGCCGGGCCGAAAGGTGGGGAGGTGTCCGCGATCACCGCGACTCCCGCTGCCGCGCAACCGGTCGATGCCCGCTTCGAGGCGCTGCTCCTCGACTTCCTCGCCTACCTCGAGTTCGAGCGCGGCCTCTCCCGGAACACGCTCTCCGCCTACCGGACCGACCTGCTCCAGTACGGGGCGTTCCTGACCGAGCGCGGCAGGACGGCGACCGACGCCGAGGGCGCCGACGTCGCCGAGTTCCTCGCCGGCCTCGCCAGCCGGGGCCGGCGAGAAGCCCGCCTGCGGCGCCGCGACCCTGAACCGCAAGACGGCCTGCCTGCGCTCCTTCTACCGCCACCTGCGCCGCCAGGAGCTGATCGACGCCGACCCGACCGCCGACGTGCGGCCCCCGAAGAAGGGCAGGACGCTGCCGAAGGTGCTCGGCTACTCGGAGGTCAAGCGGCTGCTCGACTCGGTGTCGGGCGGCGACCCGGCCGACCTCCGCGACCGGGCGATCCTCGAGGTCATGTACGGATGCGGCCTGCGGGCGTCGGAGACGGTCGGCCTCGAGGTCGGCTCGATCGACCTCAAGCGCGGCTTCCTCCGCGCCCACGGCAAGGGCTCGAAGGAGCGGATCGTCCCGCTCGGCCGCGAGGCCAATGCCGCGGTCCGGCGCTACCTGCGCTCCGGCCGCGGCGAGCTCGCCGCCGGCAGCGACGTCCGCGCCCTGTTCCTCAACCAGCGCGGCGGCGCCCTCTCCCGCCAGGGCCTCTACAAGATCATCCAGGGGCGCGCCCGGGCGGTCGGCCTCGACGAGCGGATGAGCCCGCACACGCTCCGCCACAGCTTCGCCACCCACCTGCTCTCCGGCGGCTGCGACCTGCGCTCGGTCCAGGAGATGCTCGGCCACGCCGACGTCGCCACGACCCAGATCTACACGCACCTGTCCGCCGACCGGATCAAGGAGGTCTACTTCGAGGCGCATCCGCGGGCGAAGTCGTAGGGCTGCGACCGGCCGCGATCGCCGAGCCCCGCCGCGCGGGCCGCCGCCGAGGCGTCTGAAATACGCTTGCGGTCGTGCCCGAGCTTCCCGAGGTCGAGACGATCCGCCGCCAGATCGAGCCCGAGGTCGTCGGGCGGAAGATCGTCGGCGCCCGGATCCTCGACGAGCGCTGGACCCGGCCGCTGCCGCCGGCGCCGATCGCGGCGGCGCTGAGCGGGCGCGAGATCGAGTCGGTCGGTCGCCGCGGCAAGTACCTGCTGCTCGGCCTCGACGACGGCTCGACGCTCGTCATGCACCTGCGGATGACCGGCAACCTGCTGCTCGCCGAGCGCGGCGAGGAGGCGCGCCGGCTCGGCGGCGAGCGGCTCTATCGCGTCGTCCGAGCGATCCGCTCCACCTGCGGGCGGAGCTCGAGCTCGACGACGGGCAGGCTGCTGCGGTTCACCGACCCGCGCCGCTTCGGGCACGCCTCGTTGCTCGGCCCCGGCGAGCTCGACGACTACCTCGACGCGCGGATCGGCGTCGAGCCGCTCGGCGAGGAGCTGACGGCGGAGCTGATCGGCCGCCTCGCCGAGGGCCGGACGGTGCCGCTGAAGTCGTTCCTGCTCGACCAGAAGGGGATCGCCGGGATCGGCAACATCTACGCCGACGAGGCGCTGCACCGCGCCGAGCTCCATCCGCTCTCGCCGGCGGGGTCGATGCGGCCCGAGCACTGGGAGGCGCTGCGCGAGGGGATCGTCGCCGCACTCGAGGAGGGCCTCCGCAACGGCGGCGCCTCGATCGACGACTACCGCGACTCGCGCGGCGAGCAGGGTTCGATGCAGGACGAGTTCCTCGTCCACACCCGCGCCGGCGAGGACTGCCCGCGCTGCGGCGAGCGGATCAACCGGATCGTCGTCGGCGGCCGCTCGACCTACTTCTGCCCGGCCTGTCAGGTGCGGCTGCGCCGCCGCCGCCGCGCCGCCGAGCCCCGGGCCCGCCGATGAGCGCGCCGCCGCCACCGACGGGGTTCGCGATCGGCCACTGGACGGCTCCGGACGCGCCGACCGGCTGCACGGTGATCCTGCCGCCGCCGGGGACGCGGGCGGGCGTCGACGTCCGCGGCGGCGGGCCCGGGTACCCGCGAGACCGACGTGATCGATCCGCTCGCCAACCCGCAGGAGGCGACCGCGGTGCTGTTCACCGGCGGCAGCGCCCACGGGCTCGCCGCCGCCGACGGCGTCGTTCGCTGGTGCGAGGAGCACGGCCGCGGCTACCGCACCCCGGCCGGCCTGGTGCCGCTCGTCCCCGCCGCCGTGATCTACGACCTCAACGCCGACCCCGACCGCAGCGCCGCCGGTCCGTCCCGGCGCCGACGCCGGCTACGCCGCCTGCGACGCGGCCCGCCCGGGCGTCCCCGAGCGGGGCCGCGTCGGCGCCGGCCGCGGCGCCGCCGTCGCCAAGGCGCTCGGCCGCGAGGCGGCCGCCCCGGGCGGCATCGGCTACGCGGCGACGACGACCGGGGCCGGCGAGGTCGTGGCGGCGATCGCCGTCGTCAACGCGACCGGCGACGTGCTCGATGCCGACGGCGGCCTGATCGCCGGCCCGCGCGACGGAGACGGCCGGATGCTGCGCAGCGTCGAGATGTTCGCCGCCGGGCACGAGCCGGCAGGGCCGCCGCCGGAGCGGCAGAGCACGACCCTCGCCTGCGTGCTCACCGACGCCGGCCTCGACAAGCTCGGCTGCGCGAAGGTCGCGCGGATGGCGAGCGCCGGCATCGCCCGCGCCGTCGATCCGGTCTTCACGCCGTTCGACGGCGACGTCGTCTTCTGCCTCGCCGACGGCGAGCCGCGGGACGATCCCGTGGCAGCTGATCCGGGTCGGCTCGGTCGCCGCCTCGCTGGTCGCGGCGGCGATCCGCGACGGCGTCGCGCCGCGCCGCGGCCTGAGCCGACCGCCGCGTTCGTCATCCTCCGAAGTGGATAGCCATGCCCGGAAGCTTCAAGACAGAGGGAGTCGTGCTGCGCAGCATCCGCTTCGGCGAGGCCGATCGGATCCTCCACCTCTACACCGCCGATCGCGGCCGGGTGAACGCGATCGCGAAGGGCTCGCGGCGGCCGAAGTCGCGCTTCGGAGGGCGCCTGGAGCCGTTCTTCCGGCTCGACCTGATGCTGCACGAGGGGCGCAGCGACCTCTGCACGGTGACCGGCGCCGCGACCGTCGACGGCTACCCGGCGCTGCGCTCCGACGGGGTCGCGATCGGCGCCGCCGCGCGCGGCTGCGACGCCGTCCTGCGGCTGCTCGACTCGGCCGAGCCGAACCGCCCCGCCTACAACCTGCTCTGCCGCTACCTGGCGCTGCTCGACCGCCGCACCGGCGGCTCGGCCGCCGCCGGCCTCGGCCCCGACGGACACGCCGTCGGCCTCGCCTTCCGGCTCAAGCTCGCCCTCGCCGCCGGCTTCTCGCCCGGAGCTCGGCTCCTGCGCGCGCTGCGGCGAGCGGGAGGGGATCGTCTCGTTCTCCGGCGCCGCCGGCGGCGTCGTCTGCGGCTCCTGCGAGGCGGGCGGCTTCCCGATCTCGCCCGAGGCGCACCGCTTCATGGTCGCCGCGATCGGCAGCCCGATCGCCGAGCTCCCGGACGGCCTCCGAGGCGGCGCTCCGCCAGGTCGAGCGGGCGATCGGCGACACGCTCGCCCACCATGCCCACGTCAACCTCCGCGCCGTCGCCTGAGCCGCCCGTGACCGACGCCGGCAGCCGATCTCGAGGCGAGGATCAGGGCCCAGGAGGCGGAGTTCCTCTGGGAGCCCGCGACCCGCTCCTATCCGGCCCGCCGGCTCGAGGCCGAGCCCGACAGCCCGGTGCGGACGCCGTTTCAGCGCGACCGCGACCGGATCGCCCACTCGAAGGCGTTCCGACGCCTCAAGCACAAGACCCAGGTCTTCATCGCGCCCGAGGGCGACCACTACCGGACCCGGCTGACCCACACGCTCGAGACCTGCTTCATCGCCCGCACCGTCGCCCGGGCGCTCGGCCTCAACGAGGATCTGACCGAGGCGATCGGCCTCGGCCACGACCTCGGCCATCCGCCGTTCGGCCACATCGGCGAGGAGGTCCTCGACGACGCGCTCAAGCAGCGCGGCGGCGCCGGCTTCCGCCACAACGAGCACTCGCTGCGTCTCGTCGAGCACCTCGAGCGCGACGGGCGCGGCCTGAACCTGACCGAGCAGGTCCGCGACGGCATCCTCAACCACACCGGTTCGCTGAAGCCGGCGACGCTCGAGGGACGGGTCGTCCGCCTCGTCGACCGCGTCGCCTACATCAACCACGACATCGACGACGCCGTCCGGGCCGGGATCATCGCCGAGCGGGACCTGCCGGCCGAGCAGATCGACCGGCTCGGCCCGACCGGCTCGGCGCGCATCGACGCCCTCGTCCGCGACATCGTCGAGCGCTCTCGCGAGGCCGGCGACATCGTCCAGAGCGAGGAGATGGGCGGGGCGATGCTGCGGCTGCGCAAGTTCATGTTCGACCGCGTCTACCTCGGCCCCGAGGCGCGCTCCGAGCACGACCGGGTGCTGCGGACGCTGACGACGCTGATCGACCACTACCTCGAGGATCCCGGAGCGGATGCCGCCGGGCCGCCCCGGCGACGATCCGCTCCAGCGGGTCGCCGACTACGTCGCCGGGATGACCGACCGCTTCTGCATCGCCACCTTCCGCCGGATCGCCCTCCCCGAGGAATCCCGCCTCTAGCACCCTCCTGCAGCGAAGGCCCACGGCACCGCGCCCCCGGGCCCCGCGCGACGTCGACGGGGCCGTGCGGGGGCGCGCCCAGCGGGACTCGAGCACGAGCGCAGCGAGCTGCCCCGCTGGGTGCCGCTCCCGCACGGCCCTGCGGTGCCCCCACCGTGGACCCAGGCGGCGCACGCTTGCGCGCGCACGGCATTCTTGAGGCATGAGCCGCTTCACCCCGGAGACGATCGAGCGCGTCCGCGACGCCGCCGACATCGTCGAGATCGTCTCCGCCTACACCGACCTGCGCCGGCAGGGTGAGCGGTTCGTCGGCCTCTGCCCGTTCCACGACGAGCGGACGCCGTCGTTCTCGGTCAAGCCGCGCGACGGCTTCTACTACTGCTTCGGCTGCGAGGCCGGCGGCGACGCGATCCGCTTCGTCCAGGAGAAGGAGGGGCTCGCGTTCCCCGACGCCGTCGAGGCGCTCGCCGAGCGCTACGGGGTCGAGATCGAGCGCGAGGCCGAGGACCCGAAGGCCGAGGAGGCGCGCCGCCGCCGCGGCCGGCTCGGCGAGGCGCTGGAGCGCGTCGCCGCCTTCTACGAGGCCTACCTCTGGGAGTCGCCGAAGGCGCCGAAGGCGCGGACCTACCTGATCGAGGAGCGGGGGCTCGGCGAGGAGGTCCTGCGCAGCTTCGGCGTCGGCTTCGCCCCGAGCGCCTGGGACTCGGTGCTGACCCGCGGCCAGCGCGCCGGCTACTCGGTCGACGAGCTGCTCGCCGCCGGCCTGATCCAGCGCTCGCAGAAGACCCCGGGCGGCCACTACGACCGCTTCCGCGCCCGGATCACCTTCCCGGTCCGCGACCATCGCGGCCGCGTCGTCGGCTTCGGTGCCCGCGGCATGGGACCCGACGCCAAGCCGAAGTACCTGAACTCGCCCGAGAGCGAGGTCTACCGCAAGAGCCGCACGCTCTACGGGATCGACCGCGCCCGCGGGCCGATCGCCCGCGGTGGCCGTGCGGTCGTCGTCGAGGGCTACACCGACGTGATCGCGCTGCACGGGGCCGGCGTCGAGGAGGCGGTCGCGGTGATGGGGACGGCGATCACGCCCGAGCAGCTGAAGCTGCTCGGCGGCTACGCCGAGGAGGTCGTGCTCGCCCTCGATGCCGACCGGGCCGGCCGCGAGGCGATGCTGCGGGCGCAGCGCGTCGCCGGCAGCGGCCGCCTGCGGCTGCTCGTCGCGGCGATGCCGGAGGGCGAGGATCCGGCCGACATGATGGGTACCGAGGAGGGGTCGAACCGCCTCCGGGCGCTGCTCGCCGACGCCGTCGACCTCGCCGTCTTCCACGTCCGGGCGATCCTCGCCGACGCCGACCTGTCGAGCCCGCCGGGCCGGGACCGGGCGCTCGACGAGGTCGCTCCGGTGCTCGTCGCGATGGGGGAGACGATCACCCGCCAGGAGATGGTCCGCGAGGTCGCCGACCGCCTCGACGCGCGCGCCGGAGCTGATCGCCCACCGGATGAAGACCGGCGCCAAGGCTCCCGCCGCCGCCCGTCCGGCCTCGATCGGCGGCGACGGCGCCGACGGTGGATCGACGCCGCGACGTCGCGGCCGCGGCGCGAGCCGACCCAGGAGGAGCGTCGCGAAGCGATGATGCTGACGCTCTGCATGGACGCGCCCGAGCCCGCCGCCGCCTACCTCGAGCGGCTCGGCCCCGACCACTTCACGTCACCGATCCTGCGTTCGGTCTTCGAGCGGATCCGCGAGCATCCCGCCGATCCGCTCGACGGGCTCGGCGATTCCGACGCGGCGCTGATCAACGCGATATCAGGCTGCGGGCGATCGATCACGAGCCGGCGACGAAGCAGGACCTCGAGTTCCGGTGGCTGCTGCTCGAGCGCGACCGGCTCGATCGCAGCCTCCGCCATACCGAGGGGTTGAGCCAGGCCGAGATCGTCGCGATGCAGAAGCAGCGCGGCCGAGTCGCCACCGGCATCGCGAAGGTCGAGCGGCTCGGCATCGGCGGGGCGGTTCCCGGCCCCGCGGCGCGCTAACTTAGGGCCTGCGCCGACGGCCACGGCACCGGCCCGGCGATACCCGACAGGGGAGCACACGCATGGAAAGTCACCGAGCACACCCGCCGCGCCCGAGTCCTCTTCGACGAGGCTCACTCCGAGGCGTGGTCGATCCGCAGCGACGTCGCCGAGCGGATGCAGGCAGCCCATCCGGCCGACGCCTCGCTCGCCGCCGCCGCCGCCGCGCTCGGGCGCCGCGACTTCGAGGTCGCCGCCAACGCCGCGGCGCCGCTCGATGCAGACCGTGCTCGGCGGCACCGATGTGCTCGTCATCGCCCATCCATCCGAGCCGCGCTGGGAGTCGACGACCGGCGTCGGCGAACCGCGGCTGACCGGGGCCGAGATCGAGGCGATCGTCGCCTGGGTCGAGTCCGGCGGCGGGCTGATCGTGCTCGGCGAGACCGAGCAGGAGAAGTACGGCAACAACCTCAACGAGCTGCTCGCCCGCTTCGGCGTCGAGATCGAGAACGCGACCGTCCAGGACTACGAGCATCACCGCGGCGACGCGCCGAGCTGGATCCTCGCCAACCTCGTCGACTCCGGCGGCAGCGGCGCCGACCCGCTCGCCGGCATCGAACGAGGCCTGCTTCTACCGTGCCGGCACGCTGGCGCTCGGCAACGGCGGCCGGATCCTCGCCCGCGCCTTCCCGAGCGCGTCGGCGCCCGACGCGCCGCTGGCGGCGGTGACGAGCCACGGCGACGGCCGCGTCGTCGTCCTCGCCGACTCCGATCTGTTCGGCGACGACTGCATCGGCGCCCTCGACCATGAGGCGTTCTGGGTCAACCTCGTCTACTTCGCCGCCGAGCCCGCCTTCGCGGCGGGCGGCGCCGCGGTCGAATCGGCGGCCGCCGCCGACCCGGCCTGGCCGCGCCTGCGCGACGCCGTCGAGGAGCTCCGCGTCCACGAGGCGCCGGACGGCTCGATCGACCCGAGCGGCGCCGAGGAGCCGCGCCTGCAGCGAGCTCGTCGCCGAGATCAAGTCGTCGGTGACGGCGCTGGCGCCGCACTTCCCGCACCAGGCGGCCTACTTCGAGGCGCTCGCCGGCGACCTCGACGCCTGGGTCGGATCCGGCTTCGGCAAGCCCGACTTCATGGCCTCGACCGAGGCCTTCCGGCCCGAGCAGGAACGCCGCGACGGCATCGAGCACCTCGTCGTCTTCCCGATGTACAAGCAGAACGGCTCGCCCGACACCTGCTTCGAGGCGCTGATCGTCCGGGTGCCCTGGCCGCGCTGGGCGGTCGAGCTCGAGAGCCGCTACGACAACGCCAAGTTCCTGCCGGTCGAGTTCGTCGACTACACGTCCGGATACGACTCGGAGTGCGCGGTGCTGTTCCCGGAGACGTTCTCGGTCGCCGAGCGGCCGCCCGCCTACTTCGGCGCGATCTTCTGCGATCGCGAGGCCGAGCGCTTCCGCCGCGTCGGCGGCAGCGCCGCCGAGGTCCTCAGGCTCAACCTGCCGCCGGACGCCGCCTGCCTGCTCGCCTCGCCGGAGCTGTCCCGCGACGCCTACATCGCCTGGGACCTGATCCACGATCGCACGCACATGCGCGGCGACCTGCCCTTCGACCCGTTCATGATCCGCCAGCGCAGTCCCTACTGGATGTATTCGCTGGAGGAGCTGCGCTGCGACCTGACCGCGTTCGGCGAGGCCGTCAAGCTCGAGGCGGAGGGCTTCGCGCTCGCCCGCCACGTCCAGTACGCGATCCTCTTCGACCGCCTGTTCCGCTTCCCGCTGACCGGCAACCGGGTCCGCAACTACGACGGCCTCGGCGGCCAGCTGCTGTTCGCCTTCCTCCATCACGAGGGCTACCTGCACTGGACCGACAACCGGCTCGTGATCGAGTGGGGGAGGGTCGCCGAGGGCGTCGGCCGGCTCAAGGAGCTCGTCGGCGAGCTCTACCACTCCGGCATCGACCGCTCGAAGCTCGGCCAGTGGATCGCCGCCCACGACCTCGTCGCGACCTACGTGCCGCCGGCCGAGAGCTCGGTCTGGGCCGTCGATCGCCGCGACCTGCCCGAGGTCGAGGAGCCGAAGCAGCTCGTCGACCTCGTCCGCGACGACGAGTTCCCACTGAGCCTCTTCTACACGCAGCTGGCGCCGAAGCTCCAGCCGGCCCTCGAGGGCCGGCCGTCGCGTCAGCCCGTCGCGGCCGGGGCGGCCGCCTGATGGCCGCGCTCGACGGCCGCGTGATCGCGGTCGCCGGCGTCGGCGGCGGGCTCGGCCCCGCCGTCGTCGAGCGGCTCGCCGCCGACGGAGCGATCCTGGCCCTCGCCGACATCGGCGTCGAGCGGATCGAGGCGGCGGTCGAGCCGTTCGGGATCGACGCGGAGCGGCTCGACATGCAGGCGGTCGACCTGCTCGACGCCGACGCCGCCGTCGCCTGGTGCGAATCGCTTCAGGAGCGCTTCGGCAGGGTCGACGGGCTGCTCCATCTCGTCGGCGGCTGGCGCGGCGGCGATCCGATCGAGAGCTTCGACATGGCCGACTACGAATGGCTGCACGACCTGCTCGTGCGGACGGTTCAGACCGCGACCCGCGCCTTCCACGGCGCGCTGACGGCGAGCGAGCACGGCCGCTTCGCGATCGTCTCCTCGACCCAGGCGCAGGCGCCGGACGGCAACAACGCCGCCTACGCGGCGACCAAGGCGGCGGCCGAATCGTGGACGCTGGCGCTCGCCGACTCGTTCGCCGGCTCGAAGGCGACGGCCAACGTCGTCGTCATCAACGCGATCCTCACCAAGGGCATGCGGGAGCGGAACCCCGACAAGGAGTATCCGTCGTTCACGCCGGCCGAGCAGATCGCCGACGCGCTCGCCTACCTCTGCTCCGACGCGGCCGGCCGGATGAACGGCCAGCGCCTCGAGCTGCACCCGTGAGCCGCGCCGATCCGCGCGGCTTCGCCTCCGACAACCACTCGGGGGCCCATCCCGAGGTGCTGGAGGCGATCGCCCGCGCCAACGTCGACCACGCCGGCTCCTACGGCGAGGACGCCTGGACGGAACGTTTCGACGACCTGATTCGCGACCATTTCGGCCCCGAGGCGGTCGGCTTCCCGGTCTTCAACGGAACCGCCGCCAACGTGCTGGCGATCGACGCGGTGACGAGGCCGCACGAGGCGGTGATCTGCGCCGAGGGCGCCCATATCGACGTCGACGAATGCGGAGCTCCGGAGCGCTGGGCCGGCGTCAAGCTGCTCAAGGCCGAGACCGAGCACGGCAAGCTGACCGCGGCCGGCCTGCGGGCGTGGGAGCCGCGGCGCGGCGACCAGCACCACAACCAGCCGCGCCTCGTCTCGGTCGCCGAGTCGACCGAGGTCGGCACCGTCTACGCCGTCGAGGAGCTGCGCTCGCTCGCCGACGAGGCGCACGGCATGGGGATGCTGATGCACGTCGACGGCGCCCGCCTCGCCAACGCCGCGGCCGCGCTCGGCGTGCCGCTCGGGACGCTGGCGGTCGGCGTCGAGGCCGATGTCGTCTCGCTCGGCGCCACCAAGAACGGCGGCCTGGTCGGCGACGCCGTCGTCTTCCTCGATCCCGGCCTCGGCCGCGACTTCGAGTTTCTCCGCAAGCAGGGAATGCAGCTGGCCTCGAAGATGCGCTTCCTCAGCGCCCAGTTCGAGGCGTTGCTCGGCCCCGGCGAGCTCTGGCGCCGCAACGCCGAGTCGGCAAACGCGATGGCCGCCCGGCTCGGCGCCGGGGTCGAGGGCGTCGCCGGCGTCGAGCTCGTCCACCCGGTCGAGGCAAACGGCGTCTTCGCGAGGCTTTCCCGCCCGGCCATCGACGGCCTCCTCGCCGAGCTCCCCGGCGATCACCCCTTCTACGTCTGGGACGAGGACGAGAACATCGTGCGCTGGATGTGCTCCTGGGACACGAGCGCCGCGGACGTGGACGAGCTGATCGCCGCGGTTCGGGCGTCGGCGAACTCTCTGTAACCTGACGCCTCCTGCGAGGCCGTCCCGGCGGCCGCGCAGACTCGATCCGGGGTAGCTCAATGGCAGAGCGATCGGCTGTTAACCGATAGGTTGAGGGTTCGAGTCCCTCCCCCGGAGCTGCTGGACCGCATGGATCGAGAGCGACGGCTCAACCTGTTGATCGTCGCCATTGCCCTCGTCGCGGTCGTCGCGATCCCGTACCTGGACTGGGCCGGCCTCGGCCGTCGTCGCGGTCGGCGACCGCGCCTCGTCGCGAGCTTGCAGAAATCCCTCAATGGGTTGGATTTCTGCAACCTCGGCGCAGACGGCGCTCAGATGATGCCCTCGACGGCCGCCGCCGCCCGCTCGGCGCCGTCCCGCGCCCACTCGCTGCGGCCGATCGCTCGGCCCGCGCGCCGGTAGCGGTCGTCGTCGAGCAGCGCCCGGACCGCCCAGCGGATCGTCGCGGCGCGACGCAGCCGGCCGGGAACGGTCAGCCCGGCGCCGGTCCAGGCGACGCGCTCGGCGTTCTCGGCCATGTCGCCGGCCGACGGTGAGATCAGCAGCGGCCGGCCGAGCGCCAGCGCTCGGGCGAGGGTGCCGTGACCGCCGTGGCAGACGACGATGTCGGCGGCCGTCATCGCCTGCGAGTAGGAGAGCCAGTCGACCAGCAGGCCGTTGGCGGGGACCGCGATCGACCGTTCTGGTCGGTGGCCGTTGGTCGTCGCGAGGACCCGCACCGCCTCGCCGGCGAGGCCGTCGAAGCAGCGCCGGATCAGATCGCAGCCGGGGTCCTGGGCGGTGCTGCTGGCGACGAGGACGAGCGGGTCGTCGCCGGGCGGCAGGTCGACGTCGGGGTGGGGCAGCTCGAACTCGAGCGGTCCGGTGACGACGACCTCCGGAGGCCAGGTCCGCGGGTACTCGAGCTGCGGGAACGTCGCGACGATCGCGAGCCGATCGCTGATGCCGCCGTGGAAGTGCTCCTGCGGGGGCAGCCCGATCCGCGCCCGCGTCTCGTTCAGCTCGCGGCGACCGATCCGCAGCCCGGTCTCGAGGATCGGCTCGCCGCCGTCCAGGCGCGGCGGCCCAATCCGGTCCGCGGCGGCGCCATCCCGACTCCGAAGAACGGCATCCCGGGCTCGTGGACGGGGTACAGGTGCGGGATCAGCGTCGCCCGCGGGACGCCGCGCAGCTCGGCGGCCAGCGACGGAGCGAGGGTGAGGATGTCGCTGACGACGACCTCCGGGCGGAAGCGATCGAGCAGCGGCATCATCGCCAGCGCCGCCTCGCCGGCGCCCGCCGCCTCGCCCGGCCGCGGCGGCGGGAAGACGACGTACTCCTCGGCGGCGGCGAAGCTCAGCCCGAGCGCCTCGATCGGCTGCCGCCAGCGCTCCCAGGTCTGCACGACGACGTCGTGACCGCGCCCGGCCAGCGCCCGGCCCAGCGCGATCGCCGGGAACGCGTGGCCGGCATCGCCGAACGCCGCGACCAGCGCCCTCACGAGCCAGCCTGCAATCGACGTCCCGGCAGCGGCCGGCCCGCTTGCCGGCGGCGCGGCGGCGCGCCATCCTCGTTGCACCGATGCTCCGCCGTCGCAACAAGAGGCCGCGCAACGCCTGCCTGCGCCTGCGGGCGGCGGTCGATGCGATGCCCCGCCACGCCCGCGAGGCGATGCTCCGCGGCATCGCCGGCAACACGATCATCGTCGGCGCCTACACCGACCCCGCCAGCGGCGGCATCTGCCCGATGCTGGCGGCGCACCGCAACGGCGGCCGCGTCAGCCTCGCCAGCTTCGCGCGCAGCTGGGACCGCTACACCGATGCCGACCGGCCGCGCCCGGCGACGAAGCGCGAGATCCGCACCCTCGTCGCCCTGCTCGAGGGCAGCCTCGTCGACGAGGTCGAGCTGCCTGCCGCTGCTCCCGAGCGGACGAGGGCGCCGGTCCGGCCCCGGGTCACCGTTCCGGATCCGCCGTGTCCGCCGCGCTCGCGACGCCGGCGAGGCCGCCGAGGCGCCGCAGCCGATCGGCGTCGCGTAGATCGATCCCCGCGGCCCTCAGGTCGCGAGCGACGACGGGTCGCCGGGGCGGGTGAAGACGATCTCGGGGATCAGGCAGTAGCGCGACGTGCGCAGCAGCAGCCGCACCGTCTCGGCGAGATCCTGCGGCTGGATCATCTCCTCCGGCTTCACCTGCCCCTGCACCCACTCGGTCATCGGCGTGTCGACGAACGCCGGGCAGAGGGCGGTGACCTGGATGCCGGCCTGGCCGACCTCCATCTGCGTCGCCTGGCTGAGCCCGATGACGCCGGCCTTCGTCGCCGAGTAGACCGCCAGCCAGCCCTGGCCGCCCTTGCCGGCGATCGAGGCGGTGTTGACGACCAGCGCCTTGCCGTGCTCGGCGCCGGCGACGCGCAGCAGCGGCATCGCCTCGCGCATCGCGATCACGTAGGAGCGCAGGTTGACGTCGAGCTGCATGTCCATCTTCTTGGTGTCGACCTCGTCGATCGCGCTGCCGATCCCGACGCCGGCGTTGTTGACGAGCACGTCGAGGCGGCCGCAGCGCTCCCGGTGGCCGTCGATCAGCGCCTTCAGCTCGTCCTCGGAGGCGACGTTGGCCGGCGCCGGGGTGACATCGAGCCCGTCGGCGGTGAGGCTCGCCGCCGCCGCCTCGAGCTTGTCGGGGCGGCGGGCGGAGATCGTCACCGCGTAGCCGTCCTCGGCCAGGGCGCGGCTGATCGCCAGGCCGATGCCGCTCGATCCCCCGGTCACCAGTGCTGCTCGGTCCGCCACGCTCTCTCCTCCTCGTTCGCTGTCGCCGGGAGCCTAACCGTCGAGTAAACGGGCCGGCTTCTCTAGGATGAGCCGCCGTGCCCGACCTTCCCCGACCCCGAACCCTCACCCTGCTCGCCCTGCCGCTGACGCTGGCCCTGCTCGCCGGCTGCGGCGGCGACTCCTCCGCGGATTCCTCGGCGAGCGCCGCGCCGAGCGCCGATCAGTTCCCCGCCACCGACGGCCAGACGCTCCAGCAGCTCGCCGCCGCCGGCTCGTCGAGCGACCTCGTCGTCGCCCCGACCCAGCAGGTCTTCAGCGAGGGCAAGAACCGCTACGGCTTCGGCGTCTTCACGGTCAACCACGGCAACGTCTCCGACGCCGACGTCGCGATCTACGCGGCGAAGCCGAACGGCAAGGCCGAGGGCCCCTACCCGGCCACCGTCCATTCGCTCGAGACGCCGGCGGCGTTCGCCTCGCAGACGACCTCCCAGGACCCCGACGCCGCCAAGTACGTCTACACCTCCGAGGTCGACCTGCCGAGCAAGGGCGAGTGGCAGATCATGGCGATGTTCCGCGAGGGCGACGGCTCCTACAGCTACGTCCGGGTCCCGAGCGCCGTGGTCGGCAAGTCGGCCAACGTCCCGAACGTCGGCGACGAGGCGCCGATGATGCACACGCCGACGGCCGACGACGTCGGCGGCGATCTGACCAAGATCGACACCCGCCAGCCGCCGAGCTCGATGCACGCCGTCGACTACGCCGACGCGCTCGGCAAGAAGCCGATCGTCCTCGTCTTCGCGACGCCGGCGCTCTGCACGAGCCGGGTCTGCGGCCCGTCGTCGACATCGCCGAGGAGGTCAAGAACGAGCGCCCCGACGATGCCGACTACATCCACATGGAGATCTACACCGACAACGACCCGAACAAGGGCCCGCGCGAGCAGGTGCAGACATTCAACCTGCCGTCGGAGCCGTGGCTGTTCGTGATCGACGCCGACGGCAAGATCTCGACGAGGATCGAGGGCGCGTTCAGCAAGCAGGAGCTCGAGGACGCGATCGACAAGGCCGACGCCGCCTCCGGCATCCAGCCCTCCTCCTGACCGGCGCCGTCCTCAGCGCCGCGGCGTCCGCCGCCCGCGCTTTCCGGCCGGCCGCTTACCGCGGCTCTCGAGCTTGCGGCGTCCCGACTCGCGGGCGCTGACCGCCTTGACCCGGTTCAGACCGGGCTCGAGGATCCGCTGCGCGCAGCCGCGGTGCCAGTGCCGGTGCTCGGTGCCGCCGAGCTTCATGACCGTCTGCGCGACGACGTGGTCTTCGCCGATCTCGACGTCGCCGTAACAGCCGGGGCAGGTGTACTGCTTCTGCGCGATCCCGCGGATCAGCCAGACCTCGTCACCGTCAGCCGAGATGCCGAGGAGGCTCTGGCGTGAGTTCGGCAGGCCCGACCCGCTCATCCGCGTGCCCCGCGCCGCTCGCCGATTTCGCTGCTAGTCACTTCGCCTCCTCAGCCGACGACGATCAGGGCCATCGTCCCGATGCCGAGGCCGATTCCCGCCAGCGCCAGCCAGCGGGTGACGCCCTGCCGCGGCTCGCTGAGCCGGCCGCTGCGGGCGGCGGCGTCGACGTCGCGTCCGCGCAGCGTTCCGTAGATCGTCAGCGCGATGCCGTAGGCGGCGTAGGCGACGCCCATGACCGTGTACGGCCAGACCGTCTCGGTGGAGGCGAGCTCGGGGACGACGCGGCCGACCGCGATCGCCACCGCCAGCGCCGCCAGCCCGGTCCGCCACCAGGCCAGCACGGTGCGCTCGCCGGCGAGCGTCGTCCGCTCGGTCACGTCGGGGGCGATCTGCTCGGCCATCGGTTGCGACTCTAGCTGCGCGGCGCGCCCGGTCCGGTCGCCACCGGGCGGCGACCGCCGACCGGAATAGGCTGTCGCGAATGGGCAATGCGATCGGTCAGGTTCTCGTTCTCGCCGTCGGCGTGGCGATCAGCCCGATCCCGCTGATCGGCGTGGCGCTGCTGCTGACGACGCCGTCGGCCCGTAGCAACGGCCCGGCGTTCCTGCTCGGCTGGGTTGCGGGCCTGGCGATCGTCGGCGTCGTCTTCCTGCTCGTTTCCGGCGGTGCCGACGCGAGCACGAGCGGATCGGGTGGCTGGGTCGACGTCCTGAAGCTGCTGCTCGGCATCGGCCTGCTCGTCCTCGCCGGGCGGCAGTGGCGCTCGCGGCCGCGATCCGGCGAGGAGCCGGAGCTGCCGGGCTGGATGCGCTCGCTCGACACCTTCACGGCGGGCCGCTCGGCGGCGGTAGGCGCGGTGCTCGCTGCCAACCCGAAGAACTTCATCCTCGTCGTCGGCGCCGCGACGACGATCGCCCAGGCGGGGATCTCGGCGGGTTCGCAGGCGGTCGCCCTGCTCGTCTTCATCGTCGTCGCCAGCGCCGCGATCGGCGGCGCCGTCGGGCTCTACCTGGCGCTCGGGGAGCGGTCGGTGGCGACGCTCGACCACCTCCGCGACCGGCTCGGCCGCGGCAACGCGGCGATCATGGCGACGCTCTGCCTGCTGATCGGCGCGAAGCTGATCGGTGACGCGATCTCGGGGTTCTCGGCGTGAGCGCCGGCGACGACGGTCGCGCTGCGGCGTTCAAGGGCCGCCCGGTTGCCGCCGATCAACCGTCCGAGCGGGAACTTGCCGGTTCTCGGGACAGGCAAAATCGCGCTTCCGCACGGGCGGCGCAGTCGATGGGAGTGAACAGAGATGCTCAGTGAACGTAGGGAGAAGCTGCTGATCGCCGGTTCGGCGCTGGCGCTGGTCGTGGCGGTCGTCGCGGTCATCCTCGCGGTGACCGCCAAGAACGACAACAACACGAGCAACGCCGCCGTCAAGGAGGAGGTGCAGACGCAGGTCGCCGCGCTTCAGGGCGAGGCTGCCAAGCAGCGGCGCCAGGCGCAGCGCGAGAACAGCCAGGCGAAGCAGGGCATCGCCAAGCAGGGGAAGAAGCTGAACAACCAGGACAAGCGCCAGAGCGCCGCGATCGCCCAGCTCAACACCGAGGTCAAAAACCAGGACAAGCAGATCTCGGCGCTCAAGGATCAGCAGCAGAAGCTCGTCGACGGCCAGCAGAAGCTCTCCAACCAGATCGCCAAGCTCGAGGGCAAGCTGAAGTCGAAGAAGAACAAGTAGCGCCGGCCGGCCCGGGGCCGGCGGCCGCTACCAGGCGTCGACCGGGCGTCGTGCGGGCGCGGCGGCGTCGCCGGCGGCGGCGAGCGTGGCGGCGATCAGCCGCCGCGAGTCGGCCGGGTCGATCACGTCGTCGAGCTCGAAGATCGTCGCCGCGTTGAGCGCCTTGGCATGCTCGTGGGCATGCTCGGTGACCTCGCGGACGCGCCGCTCGCGGTCGTCGGGGTCGGCGATCGCCTCGAGCTCGCGGCGGAGGCCGAGGCGGACGGCGCCCTCGAGGCCCATCGCGCCGAGCTCGGCGGTCGGCCAGCCGACGGTCAGCAGCGGTTCGTGGAGGCCGCCGCCCGCCATCGCCTGGGCGCCGAGCCCGTAGGCCTTGCGGAGGATCAGCGCCACGAGCGGCACCCGCAGGTTCGCCCCGGCGTTGAACAGCCGCGAGCAATGGCGGACGAGGGCGGTCGCCTCGGCGTCGGGGCCGACCATCATCCCCGGCGTGTCGATCAGCGACAGCAGCGGGATCCCGTAGGCGTCGCAGAGCTGCATGAACCTCGCCGCCTTGTCGGAGCCGTCGCTGGTGATCGCGCCGGCCATCTGCATCGGGTTGTTGGCGACGATGCCGACGGCGCGGCCCTCGATCCGCGCCAGCGCGGTGACCATCCCCTTCGCGAACTCGTCGCGCAGGTAGGTCACCGAGCCGACGTCGACGAGCGCGTCGATCGCCTTGTGGACGTCGTAGGCGCGCCGGCGACTCGCGGGGACGACCTCGCGGATCGGTCCAGGGTCGGGCTCCTCCCAGTCGGCAAGCGGCCCCTGGAAGTAGGCGAGCAGGCGCTTCGCTGCGGCGACGGCAGCGGCCTCGTCGGCGACCCGCAGGTCGACGACGCCGTTCGGCGCCTGGACGTCGATCGGGCCGATCTGCTCGGGGGCGAATTCGCCGAGCCCGCCGCCGGCGACCATCGCCGGCCCGCCCATCCCGAGCGCGATGTCCTCGGTGGCGACGATCAGGTCGGCGCTGCCGGCGAGGACCGCGTTTCCCGCGAAGCAGCGTCCGGCGACGACCGCGATCCGCGGTGCGACGCCGGAGATCCGCGCCCAGAGTGCGAAGGCGCGGGTGTCGAGCGCCGAGACGACCGGGTAGTCGGTGTCGCCGGGGCGGCCGCCGCCACCCTCGGCGAAGAGGACGGTGGGGAGGCGCAGCCGCTCGATCAGCTCGAACATCCGATCCTTCTTGCGGTGCCCGAAGACGCCCTGGGTGCCGGCGAGGACCATGTAGTCGTAGGAGAGGACCGCGCAGGCGGCACCGTCGCCGAACTGCTCGCCGTTGATCCGGGCCGTCCCCGCGATCAGCCCGTCCGCCGGTGTCCGCTCGAGCAGCTCACGAACCTCGCGGCGGGCGCGCTGCGCGGCGATCGCGAGGCCGCCGTATTCGACGAAGCTGCCCGGGTCGACGAGGTCGGCGAGGTTCTCGCGCGCCGTCCGCCGGCCGCCGGCGTGGCGCTTCGCAACCGCCTCGGGCCGCGCCTCGTCGCCGAGCAGCGCCTTGCGCTCGCGCAGCTCGGCGAGCTCCGGGCGCGCCGCCTCGTCCTCGTCTGGGGTCGATTCGCCGCTCACCGCCGGCGATCCTATCCCGGGCAGCCGCGGCGGCCGGGCCCGCGGCCGCCGGCGATCAGTCGACGTTGCCGAGGTCGCTGACGTGGACGTGGGGGAGCAGCCGCTCGACCTCGGTGCGCCGGCCGGTGCCGAGGCCGCGCCGGGTGACGTTCAGCGCACCGGCGGCGACTCCGAGCTTGAACGCTTCGATGATCGACCGTTCGTCGGCGAGCGCGACGGCGATTCCGGCGAACATCGAATCGCCGGCTCCGGTCGGGTCGCTCGGCTCCAGCCGCGGGCCGGCGAGCTCGTAGAGACGCCCGTCGAGCATCGCCAGCGCCGGCTCGGCGGCCCGGGAGATGATCACGCCGCGGGCACCGCGATGGCGCAGCTCACGGATGCCGGCGAGCAGCTGCTCGGGCGCCGGTCCCTCGGCGAGGCCCTCGGCGATCAGCTCCTCGTGGCTGATCTTGAGCAGCTCGAGCCGGCCGGCCAGGGCCCCTTCGAGCGCGCCGCCGGTCAAGTCGCCGATCACGGTGACGCCGTTCGTGCCGAGATCGACGGCGAGGCGGCGGTAGAAGTCGGGCGGCAGTGCGTCGGGTGGCTGCGGCCCGGTCAGAGCGACCGTGCCGGCCTCGAGCCCCGCCGCCAGCGTCGCTCCGTAGAGCTCGTCGGTCTCGTGGCGCCATAGGCGTGGGCCGTCGGTGGACGCGACGACGACCCGCTCGCCGCTGCGGCGGTCGTGGACGTAGGAGCCGCTGCGTCCGTGGGCGGCGGTGCTGCGGACCTCGATGCGGGGCGCCTCGAGCAGGCCCTCGAGGACCGTGCCGGCCTCGCCGGCCAGAGCGACGCAGAGCACGACTTCGGCTTCGAGGGCGGCCGCCATGTGGGCCACCCAGACGCCCTGTCCACCGGGGTGGTAGTGGGTCTCGGGGCCGCTCTCGTCACCGGGCTCGATCGTGACGGTGAGGATCGGGCTCGGCGCGAGGATCGCGATCTGGGCTCGCTCTTTGGGCATCACCGATCACGGTAGTCCACCGCGCTGCTCCCGGCTGAAGGTTTCGGCGCCGGGTGCCGAGGGTGAGTTGGTGAACGACGCGGGGCCGGACCCCACCCAGATGCTGATCGCGGACGTCCAATCGATCGCGCCTGATTCGGCGATACTGCGATCGATCCTCGACGGCCTGCCGGCGATGGTCGGCTACTGGGATGCCGACCTCCGCAACCGGATGGCGAACTCGGCCTACATCGAGTGGTTCGGGCTCACCCCCGAGCAGATGCACGGCATGCACATGCGCGACGTGCTCGGCCCCGAGCTCTACGAGAAGAACCGGCCCCACATCGAGCGGGTGCTGGCCGGCGAGCAGCAGCTCTTCGACCGGACGATCGTCGACGCGCAGGCGGCGACCCGCCACACCCAGGCCTCCTACATCCCCGACGTCCGCGGCGGCGAGGTGCGGGGGTTCTTCGTCCTCGTCACCGACATCACTCCGCGGGTCCAGGCGGAGACGCAGCTGAAGCGGAGCACCGAGCAGTACCGGGCACTCGTCCGCAGCATCCCCGGCGGCCTCGTGCTGCTGTTCGATCCCGAGCTCCGTTACCGGATCGCCGAGGGCGAGGCCTTGGCTGCGTTCGGATACGAGTCCGCGCTGCTCGAGGGCAGCACGCTGGAGGAGGCGCACTCGCCCGAAGTCGCCGCCGAGCTGGCGCCGCGTTACCGGCGGGCGCTCGCCGGCGAGGCGGTCTCCTGGGACGAGGTCGCGGGCGACAAGGTGTTCCGGCTCAATGCCGGACCGGTCCGCGATCATGGCGGCAGCGTCTTCGCCGGGATGGTCGTCTGCACCGACATCACGGCCGAGCACCGCGCGGAGGTGATCGCCCGGGCATTGCGCGCGATCGCGACCCTGATCGCCGGCAACGCGTCCCTCGACGAGGTCGTCGCGGCGATCGCCGAGCGGATGCACGACGTCTTCGACTTCGAGCAGGCCGCGGTGCTGCGCCTCGACGCCCCCGACCGAGCGACGATCCTCGCCGCCCGCCCGGCGATGCCGGAGCTTCCCGACCAGCTCGTCTTCCCACCCGGCGACCCGAGCGCAACCGCGATCGTCGCCAGGACCGGCGCGCCGGCGTTGGCCAGCTACGAGGCCGAGAGCGAGGGCGCCGGCAGACAGCTCTACGCCAGCGACATGCGCTCCGGCGGTGCTGCGCCGATCCGGATCCGCGGTGAGATCTGGGGCACCGTCGCGCTCGGATCGCGGACTCCCGGGGCGGTCGATGAATCGACGCTCAAGCGCCTCGCCAGCTTCGCGGAGATGGTCGAGATGGCGATCGGCAACGCCGCCGCCTGGTCGGAGCTGACCCGCCAGGCGACGACTGACCCGATCACCGGCCTGCCCAATCACCGCAGCTTCCATGAGCACCTCGACCGCGAGCTCGGCGAGACCCGGCGCAGCGGCCGGCCGCTCAGCGTCGTCGTCCTCGACCTCGATCGCTTCAAGCGCATCAACGACACCTTCGGGCACCCGGTCGGCGATCGGATCATCGCCGAGGTCGGCCGGCGTCTCGACCGCGTCAAGCGCGAGCACGAGGTGATCGCCAGGATCGGCGGCGAGGAGTTCGCCTGGCTGCTGCCCAACACCGACGGCGATGCCGCCTTCGCTGCCGCCGAGCGGGCCCGCATGAGGATCGCCGAGGAGCCGTTCGAGGAGGTCGGCAGCCTCACCCTCTCGGCCGGCGTCTGCGATCTCGACTCCGCCGGCGGTCCCCAGGACCTCGTCGAGGACGCCGACCGGGCGCTCTACGCCGCCAAGCGGGCCGGCCGCAACCGGACGATGCGGGTGACGCCGGGCACGCTCTGAGCCCCTCCAACCGCCGAGGTCGAGGAAACCGGCAACTGTCACCGGTTATCTCGACCTCGGCGGGGGGTGCGATGATCGCCGCGTGCCGGCACTGATCGAGACCCGCGGGCTGAGCAAGCACTTCGGCGCGACGCGGGCGCTGGACGACGTCTCGATGTCGGTCGAGCCCGGCGAGGCGTTCGGCTTCCTCGGCCCGAACGGCGCCGGCAAGACGACGCTGATCCGCCTGCTCACCGACCTCCTGCACCCGACCGGCGGCTCGGCGACGATCTTCGGGCTCGACACCCGGGCCGACAGCGCGGCGATCCGGGCGCGGCTCGGCAACCTGCCCGGCGACTACGCCTACGACCCGCGACTGACCGGCCGCGAGATCGTCTCCTTCTTCGCCGAGCTCCGCGGGGTGTCGGGGTTGGGGCGGGCCGAGCGGCTCGCGGAGCGCTTCGAGGCCGACCTCGACCGCCGCCTCGGACAGCTCTCGCGCGGCAACCGCCAGAAGATCGGCCTGATCCAGGCGGCATTCCACGAGCCCGAGCTGCTGCTGCTCGACGAGCCGACGAGCAGCCTCGACCCGCTGATGCAGGAGGAGTTCCTCAGCTTCGTCGCCGAGGAGCGAAATCGCGGCGTCACCGTCTTCTTCTCCTCGCACGAGCTCGACGAGATCGAGCGCGCCTGCGACCGGGTCGCGATCGTCCGCGAGGGGTCGCTCGTCGCCGTCGAGGACGTCGCCGAGATCACCGGCCGGAGCTTCAAGCACGTCCGGCTCGAGTTCGCCGAGGTCGTCGATGCCGGCGAGTTCCGCCGCATCGACGGCGTCACCGACGTCGAGCAGTCGGGACGGTTGATCAGCTTCAAGGCGCGCGGACAGCTCGACGCCGTCGTCAAGGCGGCCGCCGGCCACCCCCTGACCGACATCGAGATGACGCGGCCGACCCTCGAGGAGCTCGTCCTCGCCTACTACGGACGGCAGGGGGCGGATTGACCGCGACAAACGGCTCCGCCACCGCGCCGACGGCGCCGCACCGGCCGCCGCCGGCGTGGGTTTCGCTGCGGGCGCTGCTCCGCCGCGGCCTCCGCGACAACCGGCGGGCGCCGCTGACCTGGGGCGGCTCGCTCGGCGCCTTCAGCACCCTGATCATCTTCACCTGGCCGTCGATCGAGGGCTCGGTCGGCCAGCTCGTCGAGAGCTACCCCGAGGGGCTCAAGCAGGCCTTCGGGATCGAGGCGCTGGACTCGGTCGAGGCCTACTTCGACGCCGAGATGCTGAGCCTGATCGTGCCGCTGGCGATCGCCTTCCTGGCCGTGCGCACGGTCGCTCGCGGGATCTCCGGAGCCGAGGAGACGGCCTGGCTCGACACCCTGCTGACGACGCCGCTGTCGCGTTCGGCGCTCGTCGCCGGGACGTTCCTGCTGACCGGCGTGCTGATCGCGCTGGTGCTCGTCCTGACCACCGCGATCGCGCTCCTCGCCGGCCTGGTCTCGGGTACCGATCCGTCGGCGGCGGTGATCGGCCGCGGGGTGGCGAACGTCTGGCCGCTGGCGATGTTCTTCGCCGGCCTCGCGGCACTCGCCACCGGGCGCCTGCACAGCGCCGGAACGGTGACCGCGGTCGCCAGCGGCGCACTCGTCGCCATGTACCTGCTCGACGTCGTCGGCAAGATCTCCTCCGACCTCGAGCCGCTGCGCTGGATCTCCGCCTTCCGCTACTACGGCGACGCGATCCGTGACGGCATCGACCCGCTCGCCTTCATCGGTCTGACCGTGGCCGGCGCCGTCCTCGCCGCGCTCGGCGCGGCGCTCCTGCAACGCCGCGACCTGATCGCCTGACCGCCGCCCCGGGCCCGGAGCCGCCGGGTCGGCCTACCAGTTCGGCGCCGGCCGCTCGATCCCGCGCAGGCGCGGGTGCGGGGCGAGCAGCAGCCGCCAGGTGATCAGGGCGCCGGCGGCCATCATCGTGATCGCCAGCATCGAGCCGAGCGAGAGCAGCGGCACCCCGGTCAGCCCGTTGCCGATGTTGCAGCCGTGGGCGAGCGTGCCGCCGACGCCCATCGCGACGCCGCCGGCGGCCGCCCGGATCGAGCGGCTCGGGTCGGGGAACCGCAGCGGGCCGCGGATCGCGACCGCGGCGCCGGCGATCACGCCGACGGCGAGGAACGCCGCGAAGCTGAGCGAGCCGAGGTCGCCGGCCTCGACCGAGTCGCGGATGTTGCTCGGCACGCCGACGAAGCCGAGCCCGTAGGAGTAGTCGGCCCAGCCCGCCACGACCCAGGCGATCGCGCCGAGCAGGCCGAGGATCAGGCCGGCGCGGAGCGCCGTCGAGGAGCTGCGCCGAAGCAGGTAGAGGCCGAGCAGGCCGAGCGCGATCGCGATCGGCACATAGCCGATCCCGAGCAGTCCGTAGAGGGTGTCGTCGGCGGGCTTGGCGACGGCGTCGTCGAGGTCGACGGCGACGCTCTCCAGCGGACCGCGGATCAGCAGCTCGCCGACGACGAAGCCGCCGATCGCGATCGCCGTCGCGATCGAGCCGGCGCCGGTCTTCCAGAGGATCCCGGTGATGCAGCCGCCGGCGACCGCCATCCCGGCCCCGAACAGCAGCCCGCCGATCACCTGGGCGAGCGGGAACAGACCGATCGCCGGCAGCGCCGAGGGCGAGCTGAACAGCTTCACGTCGAAGGCGATCAGCACCGGGATCAGCAGCAGCTGCGCGGCGACCGCCACCGCGAAGATCCTCAGGATCGTCGAATCGCGATCGAAGACGCCGCGCCGCAGCCCGGCGTTGAAGCAGACCGTGTGCCGCGACATCAGCGCTCCGACAGCGGCCCCGACCGCGAGCCCGCCGACGGCCGCGCTCATGACCTGCCTCCCGGCACCGCGGTCTCCACTGCTGTCGTCGTCGCGACGATCGGCTCAGCCTAACCCCCGGGCCGGTGGGGCGGTCCGGGGACGGCCGGTGCGCGCGATCGGTCCGGGCCGCCACCGGTGCCCCTGCGCCTGCCTGGCAAACCGCGACCGGGGACCGAATGAGCTCGAATCGGCCTCCGCCCGGACAGGTAACCTCGCCGGACCGTGCGGTCGCAAGAGCTCAGCGGCGAGGCGATCCCTCGAATAGGCCAGAGGCCGCCCCGATAGGCGGCATCGATTCCCCCGGGCCGGTAGCTCAGCTGGTTAGAGCAGCGGACTCATAATCCGTAGGTCCCTGGTTCGAGTCCAGGCCGGCCCACTAGAAAAGCCCCGCTAATCGCCATGTTTGGCGGTTGACCACAAACGGCGAGAAAGCCGACTGCAACGATTCTGCAACCCTTTGGCCGCTCAGTCGACGACGAGCGCCGCAACCGTCGCCGCGGCGTCCTCCTGCAAGCCCGGCATGACGTGCGAGTAGACGTCGAGCGTGAAGCTCACCGTGGCATGGCCGAGCCGCTCGGAGACGACCTTCGGATTCACGCCCGCCTGAAGCGCCAGGGACGCCCAGGTATGCCGGAGGTCGTGCAAGCGGATCCGGGGCACGGTGAACTGAGCTACGGCGTCCTGAAAGGGCTGAAGCGGCGTCGAGCCGATCCGCTCGACGACTCGCCGGACGTTGAGATCGTAGGAGATGAACGTCGACGGCCGGACGGTGGCCCGGATCGCCGGCAACCATTCGTCCTCGAGGAACGCCGCGAGAGTGAGCTTGTCCGGCGTGACGTACTCGCCGCGCTGCAAGCGGCCGAGAATCTCGACGCGGGCAGCAAACGTGTATCGGCTGCTTCCCGAGCCAAGTTCCCCCCGCTCTCTTTCTACCAGTAGTAAGAGTGTCGCAGGGTGCGACACAACGGGGGGAAGCTGATGAACTTCCCTCGCCGTTCCTGGCCGACAAGCCTCCCGTCGCTCGGATCGCCCCTCTCGGAAACGGCTTGTACCTGCCCGGAGCCCGACCCGATCCGAATCGGCAAGACCCGTCGGTGCCGTAGTTGCGCCGGGATCGTCGAGCGCCAAGGACGGCTAGACGCGGGACCGACGCCACCGAATAGGAAGCAGGAAGACGCCGGCCCCGGTGGCAAGCAAACGGCCGAAGCCGACCTCAGCTTCGCTGGACCACCCGAAACTCCACCAGGAGGGGGAAGGCGATGAGCCTCAGCATCACGACGCACGTCGCCAGTCGATGCCCGAGGGCCAGCGCCCCGACATGAACGGCGACGCCTGGCTTCAGCTCGAGATCGAACTCGACCTCGCATGCGGGGCGGGCGGGTACACGGCGGCTCGGTTCACCGTTCAGCCTGAACCGAAACAGCGCACCGTCGCCCGCTCAGCGGCGGGCTCCCAGGCGCTTGACCAGCTTGCGATAGACGTTGAAGGCTGGCTTCTTCGTGTAATCGCTCCGCAGCAGGCCGAAGTACTGCTGGAAGCTCGGTCCCTCGCTGTTGTTGTCCCGCAGGTTGAACCAGCGGAAGTCGCTGATGTTGTAGGTGCGGCGATAGCGGTTGGCAGTCCGCACGAACTCCTTCGTCGCCGTTACCTGGACATCCTCGGAACGCCCCGGTCCCGTCGCATACCCGGTCTCCTCGATACGCAGCGGCGTCTTGCGGGTGAAGCCGGCTTTTGGCATGAAGCACTGGCGCGTCTGGGCGACGCCCTCAAGCCACGTGTCACCGTAATCGACGATCGTTGTCGGATGGAAAGCGCCCGGATACCAAGTCCCGGGATAGATGTCGAGCCCCACCCAGTCGGTGTGCTTGCGTAGCCGCTTGCCGCCGATGCGCCCGATCTTCTCCCAGAATGCGGCATCGTTGTCCTCGCCGGTCAAGTCGAAGCGCCAAGCGTAGTTGAACCCGATCTGCAGCTGGTCGTAACCGAGCCGGCGTGACTCACGGTCAGCCGTGATCACCCCCCGGACCAGCGCCCTGGGCGCCCGGTCGTAGTAACCGTCCGAGGTATTCGGTGAGATCCCAATGTTGACCTCGTTTGTGAGCTGGAGCCCGGTCACGTGCTTGTTCGGACCGAACTTGCGGACGACCTTCTTGACGTAGCGCAGCCACTTATGGATGTTGCCGTTGTCGGCGTCGGCGGGGTGGTAGCGGACCTGTAACTCGACGTCGAGGCCGAGGCGAGCGTACCGGCGCGCCAGTCGCTTGAACTGCCGGATGCCCGCGTTGCCATCGGACATGAACAATCGGTTGAGCCGGACCGCGAAATAGCGATGGCCCTTCAACTGCTTCAGGGCAGCGTCGGCCTTGCCCTCGTCTTCGGGAATCACCGGAACGGTTTGCCCGGACCCTGATTCCCCGGCAAGCCGCGGGCCAGTCCCGAAGCGGATGCGGGGACCGTCCTTTGGTGTGTCGTCGGCGTAGCTCTCGAGGCAGTTGGGGTCCGGCTTTGAGGCGGGCGGGGTCTTGTTGGGCGGAATCTCACCGCCGAGATCCAGCGGGATCGCCGATGCCGTTGACGGCACGACGGCGGCTGCCACTAGGCATATCGCCGCCCAGCGGGCAGCCTGTCGCTTGTTGCGATGTGTGGCGCGCTGAGCCCATGGCAAGTCCGGCGCCGATGTGCCCCCGCTCCGCCTTCGGCTTGCCAGTGGTTCGCCCTCAACCTGCTCCGACATCGTTCTCCTTCTCTTTTCCGAAACCCGCCCCCGTTGTATCGCGGTTACCGGCCGACGCGCCCTCTCCTGCTGATATGAGTCTGGTGCTTGCCGTCGAGGGCAGTTCGGTTTTCCCTGGTCCTTCTCGACCGGGATGACGGCAGCATCGATCACGTCGGGGTTAACAGATGACTACCTCGACCTCGGCCGACGTCTGGCGAGGCGGCCGTCGTTCGGATGCGGCGCATGAGCGGTCTGGGATTGGCGAGCAAGCTGCGAAACCGAAGGTCACTGGTTCGAATCCAGTCGGGCGCGCCAAGGGATTGCCTGGCAACGCTGCTTTTCGGGCGGTCCCCGTGAACGCTTCCGGAGGCCGTGGCCCTTCTACGCCCTTGCAGTAGCCGGGGTCCAGCCTAGGGCGGGAGGTGTGCCTGCTTTCCGCAGTCATCCTGCCGGTGCGAGTTCGGGTTGTGGGTAACGCTTCGCCAGCCTCGCGCCGAGAGCACGAACGGCTGCCAGGCCGACGACGAGTAGACCTATGCCGACGAGGATCTGGAGGCCGCGTTCCTTTGCCTCGTAGGCAACCTGGCCCGGGGCGGCGAGAACGAGCACGAGGGAGAACGTGTACAGGCTGTAGTAGAGCCAGTATCTCTTGGCTTGCGTCAGCGCGAGCAGGAACGCGACGATGGCGATACCGGTGAGGACCCCAGGGGGAGGAGCGGCGATCGCCACGGGAATCGCGGCGATCGCCCCGAGCGCAGTGCCGATCGCCTTGTCGCGGATACGGTCTTGTTTTCCGATCAGGATGTAAAGGATCAGCACGAGGATCGGATCGGGAACCCAGTAGGGCTCGGTCCACGACAGTGCGACTCCGATCGCCGCGCTTGTGCCCAGAATAATGCCGAAGGCGATCGCCACGGCGGCTGCGGCCGGCGGGGAGAGGCGATCTCCCTTGACGACCTCGGGAGCGCCGAAACGGCGCGCGAGGACGATGCCGTAGCAGCTCGCGATCGCGACAACGACGCCGTAGATCACGGCGTCCGTCACCGACGGCACCGGAGGGACAAACGTGGCGGCAAACGGAACCATCAGCAGTGTCGGGAACCACCCGACCCGGAACCCGGCCCCGGCAATGACGGCCACGATCGCCAGCAACGCCACCCACCACCAGTCATAGGCGGCAAGAGCTCCGAGTCCTGCGGCAAGGCCAATCCCAGGGGCGACATACGTCATCCGGCGGGTGCCGCCGATCTTGGAGCCGGCCACGCCGAGAAGAAGCCCGACGAGCATCGCCCAGACACCCAACTCGCCCGCCACAGCGCCCATCAGCAGCGCCGGTAGAACAACCGCCACAACGACCGCCCCAAGAACCTGCATCGCCCTTCGTCCACCTGACGGCTTGTCTTGGGCCGCTGCCGTGCCTCGACCTTGCGGAACTTCAGGCGGGATGTTCTCCCGAGACATTGCCGAAGTATTGCGGCGTCTGTGTTGCGGCGTCTCGCCTGAGGAGTCGCCTGGCAAGCGCTGTTACTCGCGGTTCGTCGAAGTGCCCGGGAGCTGTGACCCCGTCGCCCTTTGTCGTGTGCGACAGGCTGCGCGGGAACTTGTACGGCGGCCTACCCATTGTTGACTCCGACGACCGGTCGAGCTTCCGACCCGGCCGGTAGGGAGGCCAGCCCGGACGCTCTGCCCAACCACCCAACGCCAAGTGAGGGGACTATCCGAAGCCGGATTCCTCCCTGTGGCTTGTGCTTCGAACGGTGACGCGCATGCCAAGTGTTCAATCGTCCTCGCGGCCGGACCGCGTGCGGGTCGGTGCAGATTGCGCGGCGCCCGCTTTGTCCAGAGCTCCCGCGGCAACCAGTCCGGCGAGCTCGGTCCGCGAATGTATGCCGAGCTTCCGGTAGACGCGACCGAGGTGGAAGTCGATCGTCTTCGGACTCAGAAACATGTTCGCCGCGACCTGTTTGTTGGTGGCTCCGTCGGCCACCGCCCGCGCAACTCTGATCTCCTGGGCGGTGAGCTCGTCGGGGTTGGCCATGGGTTCGCGCTTGACGCCCCCGGACGCGGTGAGCTCGGAATCCGTGCGCTCGATCCAAGGTTCCGCGCTGAGACCCTCGAAGATCTCAAGCGCCGAACGCAATCGCTTTCGGGCTTCGACCCGCCTACGGGCGCGGTGCAGCCGGGATCCATAGGCCAGCAGCGTCCGAGCGGTTTGAAATGGCGTCGGGGCGCGCTCGTGGTAGCCGAGTGCAGCCTCGAAATGCGGGTCGAAGCTCTCGCTGCCGACAAGGCCGAGGCCCCGCGCCGCAAACGCGAGCGACAGGGGCACGTTTGCACGCCTCGCCCTGACCGCCAGCGCCGAAGCCACGCGCTCAGCGTCCTCCGCGCGGCCGATGTGGGTATACGCCTCGATGAGATCGGGGGCCCAGGGAATGTAGGCCGGATCCTCCAGCCCTGATTCCGCGGCGAAGGCCTCGACGCGGACAAGCTCGGCAACTCCTTGCTCGGCACGTCCGTGGCCAAGCTCGAGCAACCCGAGCACCGAATGGCCCCAGGCGACGACCGTCGCCGATCCGACCCGCTCCGCCAGTTCGATCCCACGTTCGAGGTCATCCCGGGCTTCCGCGGTCCTCCCGCGGACAGCGAGAAGCTGCCCGTTGACGACGAGAGAGTAGGGCAGGATGCCGTATTGGCCGTGTTCCTCGGCGAGCTGCGCTGAGCTGAGAACGCTTTCGGAGTCCTCCCAATCCCCGATCCGGTACGCGACGTCCGCCGAGACCGCGAGCAGGTAAGGGAGCAGCCCGAAGGTGTCGGTCGCGCGAGCCAACTCCTTGAGCCGATTGAGCTCGGCGTGCAGGATCAGCTCCTGGCCGGTACACACCCGCGTGTGCATGCCAAGCACCACCGACTGGATCGCCGGGGAGAGGACGTCGATCTGGGCCAAGAGCCGCCCCGCATCATCGAGCGACTCACGCGCGTCGGCAGCGGCGCCGGTGAGTGCCACGGTGCCTCCCTCCATCGCCTTGACCTGACAGCGGACCATCGCCGAAGCCCGATCCGGTACTACGGCGGCGGCCCGCCCGGCCGCCAGGGCCGCGGCACGGAACTGCCCGGCTGTGCCCGCCAGCAGCGAAGCATCTGCAAGCATCGGCGCTGCCGTCGCGGGATCGATCGAACTGATCCGATCGGCCTCATCCTCCAGTTGGGAGTGGGCGTCACGGGCAAGGCCGAGGCCGCCGGTCATCTTGACGACGACAAGGGCGTGCCGGACCCTCGCCCGCAGGAGGAGATCGTCGATTTCGGGCTCGGATTCCAGCAGCGCGGCGCAGCGATCGTAGGCCCCGCCCAGCGCCGCCGCCAGCGCCGCCCCATAACGTCGACGGGCAGCGGCGCGGTCCCCCTCGCTGAAGTCCGCCGCCCGCGCGAGTGCATCCGCCGCGACACTGTGGGCTCCGCGAGCGCTCGCCCTTCCGGCGGCGCCGTCGAGCAGCTTGGCGACCGTCTCATCCGGGCCGATTGTCGCGGCGGCGAGATGCCAGGCTTGCGCGTCGGGGCTGCAGTGTTCGGACAGGGCCCGATGAGCGCGGCGTCGTTCCGCTGGAGCGGCATGCTCGTAGGCAGCTGCCTTGACCAACGGATGAGAAAAGTCGATCCGCCCTCCCGCGAGAGCGATAACCCTCGCAGACTCAGCTCTCTCGAACGCCTGCGGGTTGATCCCGATCTCGCGGCCCGCGGAGACCACAGGAGCAAGCTCGCGTCCGGTCGCGCAGGACGCGAGTACGACCGCTGACCGCGCATCATCATCGAGGGCCCGTATCTCGCCCTCGAACGCCTCGGCTAGGGCAGTTCCGACAACTCCTCGGTGGTTGATCGGCGCGATGCCGAGCCGCTGCTCCCTGGTCAGCCGCGAAGGCAGCTCACTCAGAGCCAGAGGGTTGCCGGCGGCGACGTCAACGAGGGCATTGATGACGCTTCCGGTCGCATCCGGCGCCGAACCTCTGATCAGCGTTCGTGCATCCTCTCCGATCAGACGCGGGAGCTCCAACCGTTCCGGCTCGCGCGATCCGAGTAGCGGTCCATCTCGCCCCGGTCGCGCAGCGACCAGCAGGCCGACCCGAGTACCGGAGAGCCTCCGGGCTGCGTATGCCAGGCACTCAGCGGACGGTACGTCGAGCCACTGGGCATCGTCGACCACGACGAGCAAGGGCGTTGATTCGGCGGCATTCGTGAGCAAACGGAGAAATGCCGCACATGTCGCAAATCGGTCGGTCGACGCCCCCGGCGACGGACTGAGGGCCAGCGCCGCCTTGACCGCATTCGCCTGTGCTTCGGGTAGCGCTCCAAGCCCGCCGAGTATCGGATCAATGATCTCGGCGAGAGACACATACGGGAGGTTCCCCTCCACCTCGACCCCTGACGTCCTGATTACGCGTAGGTCCTTCGCTTCCATGGACGCCCGGGCGAGAAGCGTCGTTTTCCCGATTCCCGGCTCGCCGACCAACAACAGTGCGCCGCCATCCCCCCGCCGCACGTTCTCCACCAAGCGACTGATCCGGTCCAGCTCTCGAGCCCGTCCGAGGAGCATGAGGTCAGGCTACGCCTCGCAGGCTCACGCGCAAGGCCGCTGAAGCTAGGTGATTGCCCGGTGCTATCTCGGTCCAGCGGGCATACGGTCTTGTCATCGACCACAGCCATCAAGGAGTGAGACAGATGAGACACGTAGTTGCGGCATTTGCGCTCTCTGGGATGACGAGCGGTCTGGACCACGCACGGCGACCCGAGCGACATCATCCGCGCGAACCGAGGCGATTCCGAGATCCCGGATCGGTCCGGGCCTCCGAGCGCTGACTCACTTGCCGCCGGCGAGGCCGGACGATACCTCGCCGGCGAGGTATCGCCCCCGACGGAATAGCCGTGTTGCCTTCGGGCTACTATCACCGGCGTGTCGACAGAGCTCAGGCGGATCCGCCGTTGACCAGGTCCTGCGAGGTCGAGCTCTCAACGCCGTTCGAGGACTTCGCCGCTTCGCCCCTGCCGGACACCCTGTGCCTGGATCCCGTACCGCCCAGGCGCTATTGAGTTCATTGAGGCGCGAGCGTAGTAGACGCCCAATAGTGCGCTGCGACGGCGCTCGCGCTGGTCGGCAGAGGCCGACGCCTCCGAAATAGGTAGAGCCCGTGCAAGCCCCCCTTCCGAGTAGCCGAGAAGCGCCGCCCGCTCAGAGCCGACTTCATCGAGAACCGCATGCACATCCTCCATGCGGGTCTCGAGCGTCGGTATCTCCGCTGACGGGTCCGAGAGGCCGGTGCCGCGCTTGTCGAGGCGGATCAGACGGCAGAAGCTGGAGAGCCGCTTGAGAAAGGCCGCGGCGTCGGACCCCGCCCAATCCATCTCGAGGTGCGAGACGAAGCCAGGGACGATCACCAGGTCCGGACCCTCGCCGCCGACCTGGTAGGCGATATTGACGCCACCGTTGACGGCATATCTGGTCCGTGGAGTCACGGGAGGGGACCCGTCGCTTGTTCGACTTGCACGAGCGCAACGATACTCGTGCCCGAAAGGGGCCGGGCGAGCCGCGCCGCTTCCAGCCGGGCGATCGCGTGGTACCACCGTGGTACCGACTGATGCGTCCAATCCTTCCAGGGAGTCCCGTCCCTGGACGGGAGGGACGCATCGGACGCTCTGGGGCGGATCTACGCTCCCAACCCGTCGACTGGGGGTCGAACGGTCATTTCAACGATGCTCGCTCGACGATCCGTGCGTCGCAGCGAGAAACGAATCGGGTCGGGTATCGGTTCTCGCTACGACCGCTTGCCGATGCGGATATCCCGCTACCTCGAGATCAACGACTGTTGCTGCTCGTCGATCTAGCGCGCCGAGCCTCGGAAGCGTGTGCCGATCCCTGAGCAAGAGGATCCAGTGGAGGACTAGCCGCGGCGTTCAAGCATTGAGATGCTGGCGTCTACGATGTGAAGCATGGGGGGGTCTAGGCTGGGAGGGATAAACGAGGCGCTCGGCAAGACACCTCCATTCCGAAGCCTGCTGGTGGCGACAAGCTTGTCCTCGCCGGAGCCGGCTAAGGGCGGCCTGGGGCTGCTGCGGCGATGCTTGGCCGTGGCTGCGGCCACGGCCATGATCGCCGTCTTGTTCCCTTCAACCGCGGTCGCAGCAAACCGTTCCGGATCAAACATCACGAGCAGCCGGGGCAGCGGGGTCTTCGGGAGATGGACCACCGACTCGCACGGGATGCCCGCCTACGACTACGAGCTCGACGAGGCGGCTGATCCCCGCGCGCAGCAGGCCGAGCTCGGCGGCAACACCGCAAACTGGAGCCAGATCGGCAACGACGCGATCGTCGCTAACGCCTACAACCACGGCTACGTGCAGCTCTGGAGCTCGGCGCGTATCTATCAGTGGGCGAACCGCTACGACGCCGGCGCCGATCACTTCGCCGGCGGGTTCGGTTGGCTCAGGCTCGCCGACGGCCGGACGGCCAGCACTCTCTATGCCGACCGCCCGCCGGCCTCCCATTTCCAACGCCGTTTCGGGGTCGGCTACTTCCGGAAGCGGATGCAGTTCGCCGGGCTGGGCGTGAGCGAGACGACGACCGCACCGTTCGGCGACGATCCCGCTCTCGTTGACGAGGTGAAGATCACCAACGACACGTCCGAAGCCCAACGGCTCTCTTGGTGGGAGTACTGGGATGTCAATCCCTACGACCAGGGGAATGACTCGGAGCGCGGGCTCGAATCACCGCATTCCGACGGCGATGGTCTGATCACGATTGCCCAGAAGCCGAACTCTGCCGACAACAACCCGTTGAGCATCTTCTTGGCGACCCCAGACACGAAGGTGAGCGGGTTCGAGGCCGATACCTCCGCCTTCTTCGGCTCCGGTTCCCGGTCTGCGCCGGAGGCTGTCACCGAGGACTCAGCCACCGGAACGACGGCTCCCCCCACAGCCGACGGTGAGGCCGGGCGCGCCATGTTCGCCACCCGAACACCGCTACGCATCCGGCCCGGTCACTCGGTCACCCTGCGCTTCGTCTTCGGAATGGCCCACCCGGCCCAGATCGATGACGTGGTCAGGCGCGTGACGAAGCCCGACAACACTGCGGCCGCAAGCGCCGCCAAGTGGGCTCGCTGGCTGCCGTCCGTCAACCTCGGATCCCGCTACCGGTGGCTCGCTCGCGAGCTCACCTGGGACGCATACATGACCCGCTCGTCCTCGCTGTATGAGGAGACGTGTGGCCATCATGTGATCACGCAGGGCGGCTACTACCAGTACGCGCTCGGCGCCCAAGAGGCCTACCGCGACCCGTTGCAGCACCTGCTGCCGATGATCTACGCCGATCCGGCGTTGGCGAAGGACGTGCTGATCTACTCGCTCCAGCAGCAGGCGTCGGGAACGGGCGATGTCTCTTACGGGATGGCGTCGATGTGCAAACCGCTCGACCTCGGCACCTCCAACGACTTCGACTTCTGGCTGATCCAGGCAGTCGCCGATTACGTCCTCGCCACCCGCGATACGGACTTCCTGGATCGCCGCGTCCCCTACCTGGACCGGCACTCCAGCGGATCAGTCTGGAGCCATCTCAAGCTCGCGGTTCAACACCAGGAGAGCCCGCCCCTCGGCCTCGGCCCCGACGGCAACTACCTGATGGGTACCGCCGGCGACTGGTCCGATTTCTCGTCGGCGATATTCCCGGCGACCGAGTCCGTGCTCGTTACGGCGCAGCTTGCCTACGCCTATCCGCAACTCGCCCGAGTCGCCCGGTTGCGGGGCGACGGTCGATTCGCGCGCCGCCTCGATCGTCTCGGCGAACGTGACCTCGGGCAGGTGCGCTCCGAGTGGACTGATCGCGGCTGGTTCGCCCGTGCCTACTACCACGGCGATCGGGTCGGCGGCGGCGCCGAGTACCTGGAGCCGCAGCCGTGGGCGATCCTCGCCGGCGCCGTCGGGAAACGGAGGGCGAGGATTCTCGTGTCGAGGACGGAGCGGCTTCTGCTCGGACGCGGCGCTCCGGCGGAGCTCAACGGTCCGACCCGGATCGGCGCCTCGCAGTCCCCGGCCGCCGCCGACCCCGAGGTCACCGAGTTCGACCCGGTCGACGGTGTCGGCGATGGCAATGCGGTCTTCGTCGGAGGTTCTTGGTACGCGCTCAACGGGCCACTCGTCTGGGCGCTGGGCAATCTCGTGGGCGAGGTGCCCAACGCGGCGGGGAAGGCCTTCGACGAACTGAAGCGCAATACGTTGACCGCCCACACAGTCTCCTTCCCCGACCATTGGAGCGGTGTCCTCAGCGTCGACGATGCCTGCAACTCCTTCTACGCCTCATCGCCCGATCAATGCGGCATCGGTCTTCTCCTGGATCTGGCAGACCACGACTACAACGGACAGATCACCCACCAGCCCGCGTGGGGCCTGATATCGGCCCTGCGACTTGCAGGGGTAGGTGCCGGCCGCCGCGGCTACACCTTCGCGCCGGTGCTCCCGCTTCCGCGCTTCTCGATCCGGCTGCATGGGGTGGGCATCGCTGTCAGATCACACACGATGCGCGGGTACGTACGGACAGATTCGATGGCTCCGCTCACGTTGCGGCTCGATCCGCCCGGGAGGTTTCGAGCCAAGGCGACGACCGTCCGCGTCGACGGCCAGCCGGTTCGAGCCCGTTTCTCTCATGGGTCCGCGACGGTGAAGGCACGACCTGGGGGCGACCAACGGGTCCGGTGGGCGATCGATACGAAGGCAACCGGACATGAGTGAGCAGACATCTGGCGGCCGAACTGGCTGTGCTCCCCCAACTGAAGGGGAAGTACCGGCGTGAACAATTGACTGGCGTGATCAATGGAGGGAATATGAGAGCTTGGTCACATGAGGAGGGCGGAAGGCCGATGAGAGACAAGATGGGGCCGAGTACGTGGGGCTACCCGGATCCGGATCTGGCGATGGGACGATTCTTGCGGACGGCTCTGGCATGCGCGGTGATCCTTGCTATCTCCCTGGCATCGGCCTCCGCGGCCAGCGCCGCGACCTGTCCCAGCGTTGTCGACGGCGCCAATTTCGCCAGCAAGCTCCGGCTGCGCAAGATGACCAGGGCCTTCAACAGCTACGGCCCGCGCATCCTTGAGAGCGCCGCTCACAACAAGTCGATCGATTGGCTGGAGAGCAAGGCTCGGGCGATCGACGGATTCCGCGTCAAGACGCAGCCGTATCGCTCATACAATTGGCTACCTCGCACTCACGTCAAGGGTGGGCCCGGCCTCGACATCGGCCGCGCCGGCGGCATTACAGTCACCCCGCCCGGCGGAGGGACGGTGAACGTGCCCGACGCGGGCGCCGTGCATTGGTCCAAGCCCACGTCGAAGGGCGGTGTCGAGGCGCCCCTCGTCTATCTGCCTCCGGATCAGGACATCACCCCGGAGAATGCCGCCGGAAGAATCGTGGTCCGCGATTTCCAACTCGGCTCGCTTCCCTTCGGCGCGGCGCAGGCGCTTCTCGGCCTCTATGTGACGCCGGATCTTGCCAGTGAGACCGAGTACACCCGGCCGTACCTGAGCCCGAACATTCATCCCGACCTTGTCGATGCGGGCCTGGCCGGCGCTGCTGGGGTCATCTTCACCTTCGACGTGCCGCGGAAGGAGGTTCGCGGCTACTACGACCCCCATGTCGGGATGCTCTACAGGGTCCCGGCGGTCTTCGCCGGCGGGGCTCAGGCCGAGCAACTCAAGGCCGCGGCCGCCGGGGGCGCCTCCGCCGATGTGGTCGTTCGAGCGACGGTTGATCGGGGCAGGACCCGAAACCTGATCGCGACGCTTGCCGGGAGGAGCTCGGAGAAGATCGTCATGGCGGCGAACACGGACGGCAACTCATGGGTCCAGGAGGACGGCGTGATCGGGATGCTGGCATTCGCGCGCTACTACGCGAAGCTGCCGCTGAGATGTCGGCCGCGCGCCCTGCAGTTGGTGTTCTCCAGCTCCCATGACGGGTACCGAAACGACGGCCTCGATCACTACAACGCCCGCAGGGACAAGATCGCGTTCGCGTTCGCGATCGAGCATCTCGGCACGCGCGAGATCCTGCCGACGGGCGAGGGTTCCGCTCGGCACCTCGAGTTCACAGGCCAGGGCGACCCGTTCCTTTTCGCGGCCGGCGACAGCGATGTCCTGCAGGACGCCGCGGTCGCGACAACGAAGAATCGAAACCTCAACCGCACCGCGGTGCTCCGCGGCCTCGGGACGCCCGTATCGGGTCAGGTGCCCCCGATCTGTTCGATGGGCGGCCTCGGCAATGCGTTCCATCCGAAGCTGATCCCGACGCTGGCGATGATCTCGGGACCGTGGTCGCTCTATGACCCTGTGTTCGGACGGCGCGCGATCAATTTCAGGCACATGCGCTCCCAAGTGCTCGCGGCCGGCGACTCCATTCTCGCTCTCGACGGTTTGTCGCGGGACGAGATCTACGGCGACTACACCGAGTACGCGGAGCAGGCAGAGCAGGGAGCTCCGACCTGTCCGATCGAGAAGATCCCGCTGTTCGCGCCCGGTCCCCGGTGACTAGCGCGCCGCTACGCGAGCGGAGAAAGACCACCCTCCGCTCACGCAGTCAGACGCACTCGCCCCACAATCCGTGCGTCGTAGCGAGAAACGAATCGGGTCGGGTATCGGTTCTCGCTACCACCGCTTGCTCGCGCGGATCGCTTGAGCACCGCCGGACCGGCTCGCCGCTGCGGGCTCGGCCGGTTGATCAGCGCCGGCCGAGAATCCGCTTCGTCCGGCTCAGCCCGAGAATCGCCTCGGTCGTGTTGGCCGACAGATTGGCGAGTGCCATTGCCCGGGCGATCGCATCGACGGCGGTGAGCTCGGAACTCGTCAACCGTTCCGCTGCGTAGGCAACGACCTCGGCCGCGACGGGCTGTCGAAAACGCCCCTCCGCCGCTGCGGTCGCGTAAAGAATGGCGGCGCGGCTCCGCTCATCGAGTGCTGCGAGGTCGTCAAGGCCGATCGATTCGAGCTCTTCGGCGCCCACCCCGGCGCGGAGTGCCCAGCGCTGGTGAACGAGACTGCAGCCGCGACAGGCATTCGTGCGACTGACCGCAACCATGACGCGTTCCCTTATCTCTGGATCGAGACCGCCACGTAGGGTAGACGCCGGTAAGTGGCACGGCGCGCCGAAGGACGCCAGCCAGATCGCTCAGGGCCTCGCCGGCTGAGCTGAAGGTGCGAGGGGCTGGGCTGGGAGGAGCCGCGGTGACGGTCATCGGATCTCCGGGTCGCCGCTCTTCATCCGGGCCAGGTAACGCTCTGCAGACTCGCGGCCCTCGGGGTCGCGAAGCGCGGCGAGCAGGCCGTCGGCGTCGGTCCAGCTGTGCCCGACGCCGGCCAGCTCATCGGCGGCAGCGTTGGCGTGGCGCTTTGTCGCAAGGAGCGCCAGCTTGGGCTTGCCCGCCAGCGACGCGGCCAGCGCTTCAACCGACTCATCGAGCTCCTCTGCTGGGACGACCCGATTGAGGAACCCTGCCTTGAGCGCCTCCGTCGCGTCGAAGGGGCGGCAGGTCATCACCAGCTCCTTGGTCAGCGCCGGGCCGATCTCGCGCACCAGCCGCGGGATTCCGCCCCAGGCGAGCGGGATCCCGAGGTCGACCTCAGGGATCGAGAAGAGGGCGTCCTCAGCGGCGACGCGAAGGTCGCAGGCGCCGGCCAGCACCACGCCACCACCCACACAGTGACCGCGGACCTTGGCAACCGTGACGGCCCTCATCCGCTCGAGCGCGTCGGCCATCTGCCGTCCCGCATCCGTATCCAGCCGATCCTCCCAAGCGCCTCTGGCCGACGATTCGGCGAACGCGGCCACGTCGGCTCCGGAGGAGAACGAGTGTCCTCTGCCCGCCACAACGACGACCTTGAGATCGGGGTGGGCATCGAACCAGCTAGCTGCCTCGACCAGTTCACGCAGGCCCCGGGGCGAGCGGATTGAGCTTCTCCGGGCGGTTGAGGAGGAGCTCGCCCCGCGGTCCCGTGACCGCGACCTCGATCTCCTCGAACGCTGGCTTACTCATCGCGCGTGATCCTACGGAGCGTGGTTCCGGGCCGCTTCGCTGCAGCGGACGGGAACGATGAGAGGCAAAGGTAGCGGGAGCCGAAAGACCGCCAAGGACGATCAGGTCCCCAGCCGCGCCCGTTCCACGATCCTTTGCCGGTAGCGGGAAACAAATCGGTCGGGTATCGGTTCTCGCTACCACCGCTTGGCCAGGGAGGCCGCAGCGGCGCCTGAGTTCGTTGCGGATACGGTCCTCCTTGTTTGACGCATCCAACTTGGATCGAGACCACTGGAGCCCGCCACCTGGCGTCCGCCGCCCCGGGTGAACTCGACCAATCAAGCCGTCGCCGAAGCTCTTGACCTCGCGACCACCGTGCGTGCCGACGGCGGCGCGGAGCAGATCCAGATGCAACTGCTGCACGAGGCCGAACTGCTCATCGCCCAGTCGCGCCAAGGCCTCCGTGGATGCCACCGCATCGGTGAACAGGACCGTCAGAGTCGCTTCCGCAGTCGACCTTACTCCCCACGGTTGGCTGAATCAGGGCGTCGGTACGCATCGAACCAATTCAACTCGACGGTCAGGCGAATCGTGGGTTGTAGAGGACGGAGCTGGTCGGTCCGGTTCTCAATCTGACGGCCGGCTTCTTGATAGCTCCTGCCAGTCGTCCGATATAGGCTCGTTCCAACCGACTCGGGGAGGAGTACCCAATGGGGAGGATCACAAGCGAAGCCCTCACCGGCGTTCGTCGTGGCTGTGGTTGCGTTGGTCGCGGCAGTCTGTGGCGGCGCGGTCGCAGGAGTAGCGGTAAGAAAGCTCGACCAGAACGAGAAGAAGCAGGTCCGAAAGATCTCCAAGAACCAGGCGAGCAAGCTCGATAAGAAGATCGAGCTCACGCCCGGGCCGAAGGGCGAGCAGGGGGACCGGGGGCCACGAACGTGACGCTGCGCTTCGGCCCCGGGTCGGCCATGGTCGGTGCGGGCCACTTCACATCCGACACGGCGAGCTGCGAGGCCGGCGAGGTCGCAGTCGGCGGCGGTTACTTCGCGCTCGGGGACGCGACCCACTCCCGCGTCTACAACGACGGGCCGGCGGCCACGACCGGCTGGTCGGTGAGCGTCTCCAACGACGCCGCCGCGACCGCGGACACGGGCGTGCGCGCGGAGGTGCTGTGCGCTGCCCCCTAGCCGGAGCGGCCCTTGTCGACGTCCAGAGGGAAGTGCGGTAGCTGCCCGGGACTGGGCTACGCAACCCGTGAAACTCGTCTAGCCTGGCTGTGGAAAGGCGCGTGATCGGTTGAGCGGTTGCAAGAGGCTTGTTCAAGCCGTTCCTAACTTAAATTCGATGCTCGACGATTCGGATTGAGGTCAGCGAGAACTAGCCGATCGCGCGAGCGCCGAGCGGAAAGACGTCCGTGATCACCCAGGCGTCGACCCGGTCGGGGATGTCGGATCCGGCCGGCAGGCGCAGATCGAGTCCGGTGATGTCGTCGCCGGAACGGCGCAGCGTCGTCAGGCCGTTGTAGTCGAGCGGCAGCGGCTGGTCGGTGGCGGCATCGACGAGCATCACGTCGGCCGTGTGGCGCCTGGTGGCGAACCTCGCTCCCCGGTCGAGGTCGAGCCGGACCCGTACCGAGCCGTCCGATCCGGCGGTCGGCCGGTCGAGCGTCACCGATCCGATCCCGACGCCCTTCGGCCGCCGGTTGGCCGAGCCGCTGTAGTCGCTGGTCAGATAGGAGCCGCCGGCGATCAGCTTCTGCTCCTGATTGCAGAGGCCGGCGACGATCAGGGCGGTGCCGAGATTCGGCACGTCCGGCAGTTGACCTCGCCGTAGACGGCGGCGCCCGGACCGACGCGACCGTCCGTGTCGAGGCGGCCGCGGAACTGCAGCTGCTGCAACGGGACGGGACCGAAC